>NZ_SZVO01000009.1 GCF_005280585.1 Dyadobacter frigoris | reverse complement strand
AATGCACAAACTTCGAAAAATGTCATTAGAAAAACAGCGAGGCTTGCCAGTTATTATAACAGTCCGTGGGTGTTGCTTTATGTGCAAACGCCGAAGGAAAGTATGGATAAAATTGCGCTGGACAAACAACGCCATCTGATCAATAATTTCAAACTGGCCACTGAATTGGGAGGCGAAATAATCCGGGTCGAAAGCGCACATGTTTCCAGAACCATTATGGAAGTTGCCGAGCAAAGACAAATCACAACAATTTGTATCGGAAAGCCGCATATGAGTTTGTTTAAAGTAATTTTGGCTACTAATATCTTTAACCAGTTATTGAAAAAGTTGTCTGTCTCTGAAATTGACCTTGTTATTTTATCATGAAAATTAAAACGAAACTCACATTAGGTATTGGCCTATTGTTTTTTATGATTTTACTGCTGTCCTCGGTGGGGATCAGAAATATCAATGCCTTGAAAAACGATTCAGAAAACATCCTGATCGCCAACTACAATACCCTGGAATATGCAAGGAATATGCTGATGGCACTCGATGAAATACAACTTAAGTCGGATGGATTTGATGATTTCGAAAAAAACCTGGATAAACAAAAAAACAACGTCACCGAACAGGGCGAAGCCCAGGCAACCGATCAGATTAGTCACCATTTACAGCTGTTGAAAGCAAATCCCAAGGATGAAACGCTGCATCTGTTGATCAGAAAAGACATTTCGGAGATCATGCGCCTGAATATGATAGCCATTCAGCGCAAAAGTGATATTGCCAAGGAGACAGCCCGGACAGCCAATATATGGATTGTGATGTCAAGTACCATCTGTTTTCTGCTTGGCATTACCCTACTGATCAATTTGCCAAGCAACATTGCCAACCCCGTCCGCGAGCTCACCGACAGCATCCGGGAAATTGCCGCAAAGAATTACTCACAACGAGTGTACTACAAAAGTAAGAACGAATTTGGGGAGCTGGCCGACTCCTTTAACTCGATGGCTGAAAAGCTTGAAGAGTACAATAGCAGCAACCTTTCAAAATTATTGATTGAAAAAAAGCGGATCGAAACGCTGATCAACAATATGCACGAACCTGTGATTGGCCTGGATGAAAATAAAAGAATTTTGTTCATCAACAATGAGGCTTTAAAAATTTCAGGCCTTAGAATCGAAGATGTGATCGGAAAAACGGCGCAGGATGTTGCCGTCTCGAACGATCTGGTCCGGTCGTTGATCGGTGATCTTTCCCAGAATGTCGATGAAAACAAGCATCCGGCGGACTCTATAAAAATATATGCTGACGAAAAAGAAAGCTATTTTGAAAAGGAGGTCGTCAACATCACCATTGTTCCTACAGGAGAGAAAGAGAAAAAACTTATTGGCCAGGTGATCGTTCTGAAAAACATTACCCCTTTTAAAGAACTGGATTTTGCCAAAACCAATTTTATAGCAACGGTCTCACACGAGCTCAAGACGCCGATTGCCTCTATTAAAATGAGCTTGCAGCTGCTCGAAAACCAAAATACCGGCCCTGTTAACGCTGAGCAGCACCAGTTAATTGATAGCATCAAAGAGGACAGTGACCGGCTGCTGAAAATCACGGGGGAACTTCTTAACATGTCGCAGGTAGAAACCGGCAACATCCAGTTAAGTATCCAGGAGTCCAGCCCGGCAAAAATACTCGAGTATGCCCTTGATGCTGTCAAGGTGCAGGCTGAACAAAAACAAGTCGAGCTTATTGTCAATTCCGAAGAAAATCTTCCCAGCATAAAAGCAGACACGGAAAAAACAGCCTGGGTCATGATTAATTTCCTTACCAATGCCATCCGCTATTCGAGCCCCTCCGGACAAATTCATGTCCAAATTAAAAGACTCGGAAACCTGATCCAGTTTTCGGTTAAAGATGAAGGCAAAGGTATTGACAGCCGTTACCGCAGCAAGATTTTCAACCGCTATTTTCAGGTGCCCGGAAGCGCAAAGACAGGTACAGGGCTTGGGCTGGCAATCAGCAAAGAGTTCATTGAAGCGCAGGGTGGCCACATCGGCGTGACCAGTGAGATTGGAATGGGAAGTACCTTCTACTTTGATCTGGCTGAATTCTCATAACCAGGCCTGGTCATTCAAAATGATAATAGTTATCATTTTGATAAGTACCTGCGAAGTGGAAGAAATCTTTTCAATCATTTAAATATCTGATTATCAGTACATAAAAATTATAATCGTTATTTTCACACCCTGGGTACGGGTATTTAAAGTAAGGTATTAGAATCAACCAATCTAGTAAAGACCATGATTACCCAGTGCGAAGGTATCACCCTAATAGAAACCCAGTTCCCACAATTAGCCCGTTTATACAAAAATAGCTCGCTTGGCAACGACATTTATAAATCGATACAGCGCCTTCTTGATTTTTCCAAAGAAGCAGTCGCGGACTACAACCTGAATTTGTCCCGCAAGTGCTTTTCGCTGGCTGGTACACTGCTCAACCAGGGAGATTCAATAGTCCGCAGTGCTGTTGAAAAAAGCTTCATCTATTCCTTTCTACCCTTTACGCAGAAAGACGAGGCTGAAAAAAAGCGCTTAAAATTCTTTATTCCGGAAGATTTTTATAAAATCTTTATCACACAGATCGATAAGGGATCGCAGGCAAAAAAAGAAGAGCATAACCCTGCGCCCGAAGAAATTACCTTGCGTCTGGCAACAAGGCAGGACTGGATCTTCGCCAAACTGATCACTGAGGAGATGCATGGGTCGGCCTTGCTGCGCGGATGCGGCATTTCCAAGCGAAGCCCGATTTCAGTCATCCGAAAAATGATCGAGGGAAAGGCGGTAATCGCTGTTACGAGCGGTAACCACTGGGCTGGATTTTCATACATTGAAACCTATGAGAACAATAGCTTTGTTTCCAACTCCGGACTGATTGTCTCGCCTGTTTTCCGTCAGTGCGGTGTCGCCAAAGCCATTAAACAAAGTGTTTTCGATCTGTCAAGGAAACTTTATCCCTCGGCAAAAATATTCAGTATTACCACCGGCTCAGCCGTGATGAAACTAAACACGCGTCTTGGTTTTGAGCCGGTCACATACAGTGAAATCACAACAGAGAAAAAATTCTGGAATGGCTGCAAGAGCTGCGTGAATTACCAGACACTGCTGGGCAAAGACTGCAAAAACTGTTTTTGCACGGCGATGTTGTACACGCCGGCTTCGGATGAACCCCAGGAGCAGGAAAATGAATCAGAGCTTGAGCATTGTAAGTAACGCCTGACACTGTCATGAAAACCTACCAGAAATACATTAAATATCTTCAGATCCTTAATGTTTTGTCCTTCATTGCGGTTGTTACGACCATAATCTACAGCTGGGCAATGATCAGTTCGCTGCCAGAACGTTTCATGATCACCGAGGGCTTTACCCAGTCGAAAGCCTTGTGGATCAGCAAAGGGAAGTTATGGGGTGATATCCGTTTGATGGTCACCTGCTACCTGATTATTTCGCTTATCTGTGTCTACCTGCAGGTAATGCCCTTTAAACCCGGATCAGGCAAGCATCACGCGCTGATGGGATCAATTGTCAATCTGTGCATCTGCCTTGTTTTTTCCATTACCATCATCAGCACGATCCAAAGCGTCTGCACGCCATAAGCTGCTTGACCAAGACCTTGCTTGCAGCTAAACGAAGTTTGCCATGATCACAATAAATGATTTACCATGCGTAGCAGAAAACAATTATTCGATAACCAACCGCAGCAGCAAAAAGCAGTTCTTGTGGCGGTAAGTACCAAGAAACAAAATACCTATAAAACACAGGAATATCTTCTGGAGCTAGCCTTCCTGGCTCAGACCCTGGAAATACAAACCATGCACTCGTTTATTCAAAAACTTGAACATGCTGACAAACGCACCTATGTAGGGAAAGGAAAACTGCAGAAAATCGCAGCTTATCTTGTGACAAGTCCGGTAGACATGCTCATTTGTGATGATGATCTTTCCCCTGCCCAGATGCGAAACCTGCAAAGCGTTCTGCAGGACGTAAAAATTATGGACCGGGGTATATTGATCCTTGAAATCTTTGCCATGCGCGCGCAGTCGGCCCAGTCAAAGCTTGCCGTTGAATTAGCCCGGTATCAATACCTGTACCCCCGCCGACTTTGGACGCCTATTAGCCAACAGAATGCAGGCGCAGCGGCTACCGCGGGTTCAGGTGAAACAGAACTTGAAACGAACCGTCGTCTGGTCAGGGAAAAAATTTCCTTTCTAAAAGATAAACTCAAAAAGGTCGACATTCAAAGTCAAACACGGAGCAAAGAGCGCGACGCGTTGGTCCGCGTCACGCTGGTGGGCTATACCAATGTAGGTAAATCCACACTGATGCGGCTATTATCAAAAGCAGATGTTCACGTCGAAAACAAACTGTTTGCAACGATAGACAGCACAGTCCGTCAGGTTCAGATCCATAATGTCCCCTTTCTTCTCACCGATACGGTTGGCTTTATTCGCAAACTGCCACCGATGCTTATTGAATCATTTAAATCTACGCTGGACGAAATGCGTGAGGCTGACATCCTTCTTTTGATCGAGGATATTTCAAACCCCTCCTACGCTGAGCATCTTGAAGTGGTACATAAAACACTGGAGCAGATCGGCGTGCTGCATACGCCAACATTATTGGTATTCAATAAAATTGATTTGTATAATAACCCGAACGGTGCTACCAGGCAGAACGCTGATACGAGCAACACAGAACTATCTGTAATTCAATTTCAAAAAAGTTACCCAAACGCCCATGCATGTGATACTGTATTTATCTCAGCTGAACACAATCAAAATATCGGGCTTTTAAAAGACACATTATATTCCCTTATTTTAAATAAGCATATGGCTATCCATCCAGACTGGACAAATCACGATCATGATTTCCCTCCATCATTCCAAGTATAAACCACCTTGTTGTTTATGAATCCTGCTATTAATTCGGCGTAGCATTTTTTAAAGACACCAGGCTATTAGAACTGCTTACAAAACCAGACACCCCTGACGTACCACTGCCCCGGCATCAGTAGCTGCCCCATATCCCAATTGGGGCTACGCACCACATAATTGCCATTATCAAGAACTTTAACAATACCTACATAATCATTAGCTGTGTACCCACCAGACTATTGCTGCTGCTTAAACGCCATTTAATCCCTCAGTACCACTACACCACGTTACAGCGCCAACATCTGCTGCTGCACCATTATCCCATTGATAACGTCTAATCAAATAATTGCCATTGGGAAGAACTGTTATGCCAACACTACCAATGTTGTCGCCAGTTGTACTACCTGTAAGGGTGCTTATCAATGCGTGTGTTTTACCATTGTACAGGTATACTGCCCCCTACATCTGCAATGGCACCATTATCCCATGACATGTCTGCAACTACATAATTTCCATTCGTCAATACGACAACTGATGGCCATCACCACCCCGCGCCCATCAGCCCGGTGATGGTAGTCGTCTGTGCGTGGACAATGCTTAGGCTACAAATGGCAGCCAAAAATGTGAAGATTTTTTTCATGGGTTGAGTTATTTGATATGGTGAAAATTGACATATAAATGTTTGCAGGAATAATTGACAGAGGAGGAGGAACATTAGCCATCAGGTATTCAAAAAATAGGAAAGCGCTTCTCGTATCGTCAAAGTCGGCTACGGGAATCCTGATAAGCTTCTCCGGAATTAGTAATGGCTGAATGATCTGCTGCAACCAGGTCTTTTATGATCATAGACTTTTTCAAAGCCACATGACTATGGATAACAATGAATTTTTCTACCGTTACCCGCGGGAATAGATTATACCTAAACCTTTAATTTTGCCGCCCATAGCAAGTATCCGGCCGCCGGAGCCCCGGATACCCAGGATGGTTATTCGGCTGTTGCTTATATGACTTAAGAGCGATCAGAACGTTTTTGAAAGAAGACACGTCGCTTTCTATTGTCCTTCTCTCAATTTAAAGTCTGGTAATATGCTGGAATAATAACCTGAACTAACTATTTAGAATGTCGTTATATGGGAGTTTTGTAATACTTTTATCCCGTTAGTATTAGAACATAATTGCAACAATTGTTCCGACGTAACATTCAGATATTTGTGATTTTTCAATAACCGTCTTACGAAGCCGGGAAATCCGGTATTTTTACTTTCATACTGATTTTTTAAAATAAAACTCAGAAGATATAAAAAAGGCTGATCTGTATTTTTGGGTGAATAGACTCCTCGTTGGGTTACAACAAATACCGGATCTTTAACACCATATTCAGGCTCAGAAAAATACATCAGCTTACAACTGCCCAGAGTCTGCATCGGTATGATCACAATCGAAATATTTTTCTTTCTGGACTTATCTGTTAAAAAGGATAAAACATTCTCATATTTCTCCTGAATTTTCAATAAAAGTGCGTGATAAGCTTTATTCCGATTTGAATCATTTGTACCATAGTATTTTTCACATTTAATGGGAGTAAAGATTACCAAACGGGGTTGACTCAGATCAGCATATACATCTTTCAATATTTCAAGTATGATATCCGGCTGCGTATCATCATTCATTTCCATTAAATAGGCCGAGTCAATGGGTATGATCAGTACCTGGGAATTAGCTGCAAATTGCTTCACATTAGCAAAATCAGCACTATTGCCGTTATTTAGCCAGCTTCCGGGATAATCAATAAATTCAACCATCAAAGATTCGGAATCACTACCTTTCTGCCCCAACTTCAAGTTATATTTAGTCACCTCTCGGGTTGACCTGATTCCATTTGTAGATTCTATCGCCCCCTTATCCAGTGAGCTAATCAATTTACCTCTTTGTTCCATCAATATTCTTTGGGAAAGAGCATCTATTGTAAAATGAAGATCTATATTTTCAAAAAAATCCTTTTTGAAATGATCAAGCATAGAAACCAGACAGGAGGTTTTTCCGGCTTTCGATACTCCCAAAACCGATACACTTATGAGGTTATTCATGAATATTTAAAATATGTTCGTTTGTCACTTTTTTAGTATTTTCGATGTAAAGCTTAAACTTTGCATATTGATTTTGTTTTTCCTCGGCCACGCCAAACCGCTCAGGCCATATTTTCACCCTGTTCCGCTGATAAAAAATCTCCCAGTTATCTTTCGCGTGCTTTGATCTGAATATCTGATTTAAAAACTCCTCAAGCAGTGAAAACAATATCATGTTGATATCTTGCGACCATTTTCTAAACTCCTTTTGAATCTGATACAAACACGCCTCTACCGAGTGCCTGACATATCGCAAAATATCACTCGCCGAATCACTGCGTGATAGCCGGATTTCCAGGTAATCGGGCGTTAAAATATCCAGGTGTTCCCTTATCTTAAAATGTAGAAAACCTAAATAAGACAGCTGAAAATTCCTAAAAGATGAAATTGAATTCCTAAGCTCAGATATATTGTCGACTTCATCTAAAAGAATTCTGTCAAAGGGTGCCCCATTTACTTGATCAATATAACTGAGTCTGCCCTGATTTCTTAGTATGGAATATACCTCTCCTTTAATTTCCCGCAGTGTTTTTAGTAGAATATCGTCGAGTTGAGAAAACTCGTTTGTAATATGCGTTTTATATTCATTAAGAAAATCTTCATAGGCCTTATTAAAAGAACCGAGTGAATTTCTACTTAAATTAATATCTGTTTCTGTTAATTTATTTAAGAGTACTTTAATATTCCGCTCGGTCTCTAAGAAATGATTATATGTTAATGCATTTGCTTCATTTTTTAAGGAATATTTTTGTTCCAGGAGATTTTCAAATTCATTCGTTTGAAAATTCCATAAACTATTGAAAAGCTCTTTGAATATATATAAATCCAGGTCATTTTCTGGAACCTCCAGCTTTTCAAGATGAGCAATAAACGCTATCGCACGGTTAAATATGGACAAAAGATTACTTTTTGAATGAGAGATAATACTGTCATCCAGCTGACTTATTTTATTTACAAAGGAGGATGAAATACTACCCAGTATTTTTTGGGACACTTCCTCCTTATTCATGCAATCAATAATGGCCACATCTGAAAACTGCATCCCGTTTCTTTCAGCACCATCGGCCATATCCTGACAATTACGGTAATTATTCAGCGCCGGATTAATATTAACATGATTTAATATTAAGAAAGAGTTGTCCTTTATACCTACGGCAGGTATTCCCAATTCGGCGATAGTCTTGCTACAGGCATCGTATAGATCCAGATCAACACTACCCCAAACGTCCCCTAACGGATCAGGCTTCCTGATAAATAACAAAAAATCAACTTTATTTACCAGCTCTTTGACCATTGCACCTTCATCGATTGTGCTTGTATCACCAATTCCAGGCATATCGATTAGGGTCAGGTCTCCTAAGTCACTGTAAGGAAACGGACAGATTATATCCAACTGCTCTACCGACAAATATTTGTAAATCGGGTTCCTGTTTTCATCATGCTGAATGACGTACTCCTGAATTTCATCAATAGATATACGCTTTGACAGACCTGTAAGTAAATAATTGAATTTGGATAAATTATCGTGGATGTCCCTCAGTTTTTTATATTTCGAAATAGCTGCGGGATTTTCGCCCTCTTTTGGCCCCGGCGATTCCGACACTTCAAATTCCGCAAGATTCTTGGGAATGGGTGTAATCCCCAGATCTCTAAAATAGGGAAGGATTCTATGTTGAAAAAAATGCTCCCGGGTATAAAATTTCACCCCTATATCAATCACCTCGCTTTCACTATTCGTGATGAAACTCTTCACCCCTGTACAGTGTAGTCCGCTTCCGCCTGGGATAATTTTAGAATTCAAACCGGACAGGCTTTGCAAAAGGGTACTTTTCCCCTGCCTTGCCAATCCCAAAACACCTATACTTATATTTTTTTTTGAAAAGCGTTCTTTTAACTTAAATAGGTGCTTTTGTTCCAATTCAATTTCTCTAACGAGCATTTGAATCCCTTCTGCATTAGACTTTTGATCTTCATCAAAATCTTCTTCTCTCGAAGTAGTAGTGGTATAAGAGTTTTCTAATGCAGACAAATTATAGCTTAGTGAAGATAGCTTTTGAATCGAATTTTGCACGTCATTGACAATAAGTTTTCTTTTGTCAATTAAACGCGTGAGAGTTGGAGTTTTTATTGAGGAGGTCATTTAAACAAACATTAAGTAAATTATATATCTAATTCATAAACGAGTACAAACTAATTTGTCCATAATAGTCCTATTATCATCGCAAAAACAAAAAGCCCGTACAATCCGGAGTTACACCTACCCCCAAAGCATTTCCGGAATTAATTCTATTTTAAATAAAAATGCATACTGTATCATGAATGACGAAATTTACATACTTTGTATTTTTTAGGTCTGTATTGTTACCATAGTACATATAAAATTACAGGTACTATTGTACAAGCCAGAATCATCAACCTCAATTTGCCGGTGCAAGGCATAGAGGCCTAGTCTTTCCCGGCATGTTAAGGTGTAAGCTATGGCTTAATCGAATGGGCGTTTGGAAACTGAAACTGCCGGAAACCGACTGGCTCTTTGTACCGTATTAGGATAAACGCGGGTAGTCATAGCTACATCGCTTTTTTTAATGGAGCCATCCTGATCTAACAAGCGTGCAAGTGAACTTAGCCTGGTGTAGGTAAATAATACGTGTGTACAGCGGTGCTGTTTTCGGCGGCTTGCACCCGTCCTGTCGTTTCGAAAGTACGGATATCTACACTGCGTTCGAGATGAAAATGCGAGGCCTCGGCCTCCATGGTGGTTTGCCAGTTCAGTACAGCATTGCCTTCGGCTTCTTTTGGAATGAAACTGACGAGCATGACCGGCAGCGCTGCCTGAGACACGGCACCCAGCGTAAAAGAACTCCATGATAAAGTGGTTTTACCAGTCACCGTACCGGCAAAAAGTGCTCCCGTCACGGCGGATGAACCCTCGTTCATCCATCCCGAGACGGTTTTGTGAGCCACTTTAAACACATTGGTATTGATAGAGGAGGTAATGTTTATCGTATTTACAGCGTCCACGGCGATGATGGCTTTTTCAGAGGCAGTCGCTAGTGGCTTCTGGTCCCGGTATGCGGAGTAAAGCGCCGCGGGTACACCGGCCGCCGCTCCGAGCTGCTGGCCATGCAGTGTAATGCCAAGCATCGATAGTACCGTAAGTATAAGTATTTTATTCATTTTTTAAATTTGAGTTAAGGCATACTTGGATGAGCCTGGGTATATCTTAATCCTTCCAATAAAGTCACTTTTTTGCAGAATTCTTACCGATAGAAAATGAACCGGGCCCTTAGCAGCAGTGAATATTTTTCAGATGAGACACTAGTTAAATGCGTTTACGCTTCTGTCCTGTACGGCACAAATGCAAAAAAGGAGTGCTGAAAAGAAGTGGAAATGGTTCATTCTGAAGTCGAGCAAGTCCGGGACTTTCTGAACAAGGTCTGCTGCAACACTTTTGTAAGGAGAGGGTATCATACATGTGAAGTTGAAATTTCATATAACGTTGATTCACCTGCAAAGCACGACCTGTCTGCTGTCAGAAAAAATACCTGAGTCAGGTATTTTTTTCGGTTTTTCGAAATATTTCTATACCTGAATCGGTAATATTTTGTAGAATTTATATTAGGCGAGTGTCAATGCACCTGCCGTTGCCTGACTGCTATCCTGCGTATTCAGCCCTACGTTTTTGCCCTTTTCCATGTTCAGTCTATTAGCGCCCCAAGCCAATTATAGCTAGTGGAGACACTTTTCAAAGCAGGATACAGATTGCATTTTTTGCAGCATTACCTGTTTCAGGTATTTTTTCGAGGTTTTTTTATTTCCAACTTTACATCTTCATTCATAAAGGACAAGCCTTGCTTCAGAGCATTTCATACATCCAGGGTCTATTGCTGGCGATCGTTTTTGCGATGGTATCCTGTATACAAAGTGGTAGAAAACCACCGGTGGTACCGGGTGCTCCGCTCATAGTAGCCGAAGGATTTTCGGAAGAGAAAATTAACGCTTCGATGCAGTACAGCACCGATTTTGCAAAGGAAAGTCCATTCCAGGTTTTGAAGAAACTTGCTTCATTTAAAACACCAGCAGGCAATGGCCCCTTGGTGCTGGGTTCAACGTTGAAAAATAGGTTCTCCTGGGTATATATAGCTTTGGTAAACCAGCAAAAAAAACCCTTGAAAACATCCCTTGTTACAGAGCATCTGCGCTGCGACAAGCTCGAATTATTTCACGTCACTGGTAAAAAAGTTACATTGACCGGTGAGGTCGATCGATCCACACCAATATCGGAGCGGGCTTATCCCTACAACGATTTTGCATTCGCTATCGACCTTCCACCATCCGATACCACCTACCTGCTAATACGCAGCACACGTTTAATGGGAGCTACAGAACTCGACTTCAGTCTGTTTGAGGAAAAAAGCTTCCTGCAACATCAATATCTGTTCACCATTTGGAATGCTTTCAATGTTTCCTCCGTACTGGTCATCGCATTGTTATCTCTACTCATCGGGATACTGTATCGCAACCGTTTGATGACCTTTTTCGGCACAGTTTCTGTCTGTGTTTTTATGCTTTATGCTTATGTGCACAACTATTGGGACAGCCTGCCATTCCCGGTATTTACGGGTATACAAAACTATAACACAGGAGGTTTTCTGTCTTTTCTGCTTAACGCGCTTTTTCATCCTTACGGATATGAAATCCTGAAAAATTATAGTATTAAAGCACCGGTATACAAAAAAATAGCAGCAGCTTTATTCGCGCTCAACGCCCTGATGGCACTGCTGATGCTGATATCTGCTCCATTTCTTAACGTTTTATACATTTATAGCTTTACTTCGTTTGCCGTACTGAATATAGGATGTTTTGTTTATGTGGCTTACATGGTTTACAGGCAAACCGGTCAGAAATGGTTATTGGGCATTGTTGCATTGGCCTTTGGTCCTACGATGATTAATCTTCCGCTGAATCTATTTAATTTTTCTGAGCGCTTTTACGCAACCTTTACCAGACCATACATTACGCTGGCCACGGCGATGATGGCGTATTTTACACTGAAACAGCTCTTGTACCAGCTTACTAGCAAAGCTGAACTGGAACGGCGGCTCACGGGTATCAAGCTGAGCATGGATGACATGCGAAAAGAAGAGGTGCAGAAAATAGGCCGAAATCTGCACGACCAGCTTGGTAATACCCTGGCATCCTCGCTGGGTTATCTAAACGCACGTCAGGTTGATTTAGGAAAGGTAGAGATGC
This sequence comes from Dyadobacter frigoris, assembly GCF_005280585.1. GTDB lineage: Bacteria > Bacteroidota > Bacteroidia > Cytophagales > Spirosomataceae > Dyadobacter > Dyadobacter frigoris. The sequence goes on along the minus strand of NZ_SZVO01000009.1, from coordinate 373,321 downwards.
TGGTAAACGAAGCCATAAAAGAGATCAGGTTTATGAGTCACAATCTGGTGAAGGATGATGACCTTCTTCTGACAGAAAAAATTGACAATCTTGTGGACCGCTTCAACGATTTTTCTGACATCTCCTTTCAATTTCTGGATTATTCCGAGGGGAAAGTCAACGGGTTAAGTATTTTAAAACAGCAAAATATTTATTTGGTCATTCAGGAGGTTTTTACCAATGCTATCAAACACTCTCATGCTCAGGAACTTACTATTCAGGCTTTTTTGCAGAACAATATAGTTCAGATCAGTATCGAAGACGATGGCGTTGGCTTCGATCTAAAAACAAACACAAAAGGCCTGGGTGTAAAAAACATGTTTAAACGGGCCGAGCTCGGCAGTTTCAGTTTAACGATTGACTCATCTGCTGGAAATGGTATCAGCATCATCATCGAAACAAATATATGAAGACTAAAATAATGATCATCGACGACCACGCGCTCTTTAATGACGGGTTGGCGCATATTATTTCTCAAAGCACTTCTTTTCAGGTGGTGAAACAGGTGTATGAAAGTAAAAACGCGCTCTATTCTTATCAAATGTACCGTCCGGATCTCATTCTGGTCGACTATAATATGCCTGAAACAGACGGACTGGAAGTAGTCCGCCAGTTAAAGGCGCTAAACGCGAGTTGTAAAATAGTTGTCATCAGCATGTATGCCGACAAAAAGGAAATCCAGCGTTTTATGGCCGCTGGTGTAAACGGCTACATTACCAAAACTACTCCGTATCAGCAGCTCATTGAAGCGCTACAGGCGGTGATGATGGGTAAAAACGTATTTCCTGATCATATTCAAAGCAAAAATTTGCCGAAGAACGATTCTTTTCAACTTAAAATCCAACTCACCAAAAGAGAGGTGGAAATACTCAGATGGGTTGAAAAGGGTCTCAGTACCGGCGAAATCGCAGATAAATTGACACTAAGCTATTACACAGTGGAAACGCACCGCAAAAACATAAATGCCAAACTCAAAGACCTCAGCCGAATGGATTATCAGCAGTTTGTCGACCAGCTGGGTATAAGTTCCTGATGAGACTTCTATAGGACAGGGCTCAATTATCAACTTAGGCTGATTCAGATCTTAATCACTTCCTGAACTCCCTGTTTGGCATTATGATGTGCAAAAATGTGTACTGCTTTTTGGAGCAATCGCAAGACAAGCACGCTGCCTTTAAAGACACATTAAAGTGCTCACTGGTGAGCGGTGAAAGGAAGAGTAAGCTCAGGTACAGGACTGTCATTACCTTTTACGGATTAAATAATTATTGCAGAACTTAACACTTCAAACCTGTATTTTTTCTGTGAATTCAAGCTCGCCTGCTACCTTTGATTGCAGGCTCTGGCTATTTACCAGACATTTGGAGTAAAAGCTTGGATCGAGAGGTTATTTGCTTCCAAATCGGCATCTGTGGAAGGCCAGAAAGATGGAAAGTATAATCAGCGAATATAACCTCACTTTCATTGAATGATGAGATTTTTAAGAAATCCGGCAGGTGAAAAGTTTCAAAAAATCACTTATCGGGATCACCGAATTTCTGACAGAGTGACTTAAACAGTATGATCCTTTTCTTTTTTTGGCGCCCTTCGTTAAGCTGAAACCTATACCTTGATCCGCTGCATTTGCATCTTAGAAATAAAGTCTTTAAAGCGGATCTTAAAGGTCTGGCTTATTGTTTTTTTGCTGTTCTGATAGTTTAATTTGAGAAAAGCCGGCGTTTCTCCCTGCCGCTCGGGCTTCTAAGTGCTGAGCCGACTAAAAAAATGTATGCCCTGTTCAGCCCAATCAAACGCTTACTTTCCAACCACAACACTGACCATACCTCTTGCCGGGACGGTCACCTTTATTCCATTTTTTGAAAGTGCCGATTTTGCTTTTAAGGTAGCATAATCGGCCGGACCGCCGGCAATGCCAACGGGCGCAACACCATTGATGAGTACCTTTCTGGAAAATTCACCGTTGTCAGTGCTTCCCTCCAGAGTGTACCAATAAAACCGGTCACCTTTTTTAAGATTGTCGAATTTCACTTCCACCGTCTGGGCGGAAGCAGAAATATTGACCAGCGCCACGTTAGCCTCACCGGACGAAAACGTGGAAGCGTAGGATTTAATGGCTGTATTTCCAGTTTGAACCGTCGATTTCACCAGCCGGTCACCCATGTTTTTTTGAAGAAAATACAGATAATAAAATGAGGGTCTTGGCGTCCATTTTGCCACATTTGGCTCAGTCCCGTCACTAAAGAGTCCGTGATCATCGCCTTCCGCCCAGAAATTCAATAAGTCCCAACGGGCCGCCAAACCATATTTATTAACGAGCGATTCTCCAACAACAAGCGCAGCAAAAACACCGCTGACATTGGAAACCTGCTGTTTCGAGCTTTTTGCCCACATATTCCACTCGGTCATCGCAACTGGTTTTATGACAGCACCATTTGCAGCGATGGTCTGAGTTACATAATTCATCATTTTTGCAGGCTGGGAAAATGCCGCGCCCAAAACAACCGCAGCAGTTGAATTCTCATCATAAGGCGTAAAGTAATTATGGACAATGTAAAAATCCGGCTTGTTATTGGCCTCTGGAAGCATACCTTCATTCCAGGTTTTGACCGTATTGGTCTGCCAGGATTCGGGCAGTGATTCATACATTACCGCACCGATACTGATTTTGGCACCCACTTCTGCGGCAGCTTTTCGCATCGAATCGGCAAACACTTTAAAGTGCTGAGCGTAAAGTTTACCCGTTAAATATTCAGGCTGTCCGTCTTTATTTTTCGATACATCGATCCGGTATCCCCACTCCCAGTCCCCATAATTTTCATTCCCGATTTCCCAGTACTGCGTCCGTCCCTTGTCGTACCTCACCCAATCCGCTGCAAGATGCGCAGCCGTTGCTACCGGATCAGCGCTTGTGCCGTATCGGGCGTAACCATAATTCATGGTCAAAACGCCTCTGCTGCCACTTTGGCTGAGCATATCATAATAATTATCCAGGGAAGCGCGCCAGTTGTCATTGGTTCTGCCAAAACCATAACCTGGTTCCTTTTTCACATTATCCTTATCGGTAAGCATAGTCGGCGCATCAGCGGGTAGTCCGCCGGGTTTAGCATTCCAAAAATAAACATCGCTACCGCTGCCGGCTGGAAAGCGAATAATATTGGGTTTCAGATTAGTAATATGGTTCATAAAGACCGGCTCGGTTACCATCGGCGTCATCCACGTATTGGCATTGTGCCCAAAACTTGTCAGCGGAATTTTTGTGACGACCTCTGAGGCATCCACAGTGACAGTAACGGCCGTGGAGGCAGGAATATCAGATTCTGTAAAACCCGGAACCGTGAAAGTTTTGGGCAGCCAGGTATCCAAAAACAATCCCATGGTTTTTGCAGTTTCCGGATCCGTAGCGGGCTTTATCTCCTGATCCGTAGTTCCCTGACCGGAAGAAATTACTTCTGTTTTTTTGCAGGAAAAGATAATGATCATCACCCATAAAGGGAGAAGGATTTTGGAAAAATATTTCTTTATAAAGGGCATCATCTAATTGGTTTAAGCCAGCGATCAGCCAGCATTATAGTTTGGTAAGGGCGTAGGAATAATGTAAACAAAGGGTACCTCTGTACCCTTTGTTTACATTATAGGGAGGGTAAGCTTTATCATCTCAGGCCAATGTGATCCAGGTAAACCGAGCCAGACCAGCCCGTTTCCTGAAACATTAATTCTGTAATTGTTGCAGGATTACCAAGATCGGATTTAGTAAGCCTGTACTCCGTCCAGACCCCTTCTTTCAAGACGATCACATAGGGACTTGCTGAATTAGCAACTACGTTAAGTTTCTTCCCTTCCGTTCCAGCCACACCATAAATCGAAAAAGTAATCTCAGAATAACTGGCTGTCGACACGCTTGCACCTGCAAATTTTAATGCGCCCCATGCTCCGGTGAAAGTCATTTTTGCAGCGTCATTACCATCCCGAACATTGGCCGTACTCGCAAAATCCGCTGTGCTCCCCCAGCCCCAGTTTGACCAGCCGTTCAGTATGGCATCTTCATAAATTGCATATTTCAAGGGTGCAAGATCAGGCAGATCACCTACGAATTTAAGTGCATCAACAGATTCAATCGTAATACCCGAATAAGCCACCAGCGTAATTTTTCCCTTGTTCGCCGTTTTCGGGATTTTCAAAACAAGCTGTGCGGCTGTTTTCGATACAAATTCAGTAACCGGCGATGTCAAACCTTTCAGTAATACACCTTGCACAAGATCCAGATCATTGCCCGTTATGGTCAGTTCTTTTTCTCTTTCAGCCGGATTCGGCGCTATTGATTTAAGAGAAGGTAAAGCAATAATCAGATCCTTTTCTGTTTCAATGCTCAAAGGCTCGGTGCCGCTTGTTGAAAAAATCAGCGGCCCGGTTTGGGCGCCAAAGGGAACTGTTACCACAAGTTCGTTCAGGCTCTGGCTGACGAATTTGATGATGGCCGTGTCTTTGGCAAAACGCACCTGTTTTACCCAGTTTAAATACTGGCCTTTAATGGTAATATTTTCACCCGGGCGCGCTGACTGCGGCACGGATTCTATTTTAACGGCAACTTCAAAGCTCAAAATTGTTTTGGAGACAATATCTCCATTCGCCGTTTTCAAAGTAACTATACCTTCCGATGTTTCATTAGGCACGACCAAAATTATTAATTCAGAAGATTGCTTGACAAAAGCAGAACTGGGCACGCTTGCGTTTTTTAGTTCGATGGCCGTTACCTTATCAAGATTAGTACCGATAAAGCTGATCTGATCGCCGGGTTTTACACCAGACGGACCAAAGCTTAAAAGCTGTACATCATCGGTAGTGGCAACCTCGTTTTCCTTGCAGGCTATCAAAATTCCCACGAACAGGATCATGCACAGGATTGAAAAAAGCCTCTTATTATGTATTTTTCTCATGTTGATTTCGGGATAGGGTTATTTTTTAATTGTTTTTGGAACCACACGGAAATTGTCAAGCGAAATGTCCGCATCAAGCTCTCCTCCGCCATGAAATAACAACCGGGTATAGTAGCCGTTAGGATTTACTGCCAGTTTCACACCGGCCGCTTCGTAGCTTGCCGCGATCTGCTCAAAAGGAATAACGACGGTTTTCCATTCTCCTTTTGTATCATAAGGCGGCGCCCATTGGTAGGCATCCGTTACAAAATCGCTGCTCAACCCTACGTTGATTTTCAGCATATTATTATTGTAAGGCTTCACTGTATTCACCTCAAATTTCAGATTATAATCGGCAGGTTTAAGGATCGCTTCGTCCGGAACATTTTTACTGATAGCGCCCATAGCATCCGGCGGACCACCGGCCACTTCTTTCCATGCCCATCCGGCAATGACTTCTTTCACATGGATATAATTTCCATTAATAGCCACAGGATCAGCCGTTCCTGGCTTGGTAACGACATATTTTTCATTCCACCAGCCTGTGAAAGGATCGCTGCTCAGGAAAATATTGCGGTTATCACGGAACCAGAAATCTGACTTTGTCTCCCCGAAATTCGTGGTTACCGTTAGCTGCCCGGCCGTTGCACCAGTCGGCACGCGCACTTTGATCGTTTTGTCTTCAACAGAGACCAGCTCTCCTTTTACCCCGCCCGCAAATGTCACTGTCAAAGGCTCATAAAAATAATCACCGCTTATTGTGGCGATCTCACCCGCAGCCACATATTCGCAGGCCATACTGGACAGAACGGGCTCGCTGATCTGCACTTTAAAATCATGCTCCAAAGTCGATCCACCAGAAAAAACGATCTTCATTTTATTGGTAATATCTTTTGGAATGACACTTGGAATACTGACCAAAATTGTTTTGCTGGTCACATAAGTAGGTGTCAGCGTAGCGCGCTGGTCGTTAAACCAGATCTGCTCTGCATCCTGTAAATTTTCACCCACAATGGCGATCAAGGTTCCCTGAAAAGCGCCCACTAAAAGCGAGTCGGAAGATTCAGGTTTGGTAACACGCACATACTTGATACTCGGAACGCCGCCGCCGGGCAGCTCATCCTCTGAGCAGGAAATAGTAATAAATGCCATCGCCGATAACAGTGCAAACAGCATTAGGGATTGATATATAGTCTTCATTGAATAATGCTTTTTTGATACAAAAACAGGATTTATTTTTTGTAATAATCAACTGCCGGCTTTTGAAGATTAGGCGCCTGGCTCAGCTCCGCCGAAGGAATCGGCAGAAGAAAATTACCGCTGTTGGCATTAATCGTCCGCTCGTTGGTCGCCCAGGATGTTTTGGTAAATGTCCACGAAGTCGGATTAGGAAACTGGTCCGGTACGGTAAAGAAAAGTCCGCGGTCCTGTGCGTTCAAAATGGCATACGCTTTGGCCGGATTGTAATAATGCAGACTAACCAGATCATACCAGGACATCCCTTCCATGGCAAACTCCAGAGTTCTTTCCTTGAAAATCGCGTCCATAGTCAAAGGTCCTTCGAAAGCCGCAAGACCCGCGCGCATATGGATTTTGTTAAAATGGGCAAGTGCGACCGCATCAGTTGTCGAAGCATTGTTACCCAAAACCGCCTCAGCATAAATCAGATACATTTCCGCAAGACGCATCATGTAGGTATCGTTTCCATAGTTTTGAGATGCGGAGAGTCCGCCAACATCCTTCGCCTTCCCGGTAATGTATTTTTTGATCGAAAGAAAATTGTTGTCAGTGCCTGTGAAAGGAAATATCAGTTTCTGCTCGCCACCCGTTATGGACTGTGTGATTTCAGGATACGATGCGCCAGGAAGCATAAATGTTGCTTTCAATCTTTGGTCAAGCGTTCTTCCCTGCATTCCGGTAGCGGTGGCTTTAATACCATCATATTGACTGATCATCCACCAGGTTGCACTTTTATCACCACCCCAACCGTCTCCGTTGGCTATGTCAGAGCTGTAAGCCAGGTAAGCCGGCGATGTATTCTGGGTGCCGTAAGCGCCAGGAGAATACACCCACTGCAATGAAAACAGCGATTCAGTATTATTATCGTACGGGAAAAGAAAAAGGTCAGAGTAATTTTTCACCAAAGAAGCACCGCTCCTGGTAATGACTCTTTCGGCATAGTACCTGGCGCTGTCAAGAAACATCTGATTTCTTTGTCCGGATCCGTTTGATTCCACGCCAGAGCGGCTCAGATAAAATCTTGCAAGCATCCCTTCTGCCGACCATTTCGTAACCCGTCCTGTGCGGATCGGTGTTTCAGGAAGATCGTTCGCAGCCAAACGCATCTCGCTGGTTATAAATTTCCAGACACTTTCCGGCGTATTTCTGCTTACGGTGGTATCCGACAAAAGTTTCAGATTGTCTTCGATGACTGGTACCGCGCCCCAGTTCATCACCAAAAAACGGTAGGCCAGCGCCCGGATGAACCGCGCTTCGGCGATGGCCATTTTTTTAACGGTCGGCGAAACGGCAGTTCCGGCAAACTGATTGATATTGTTAATGGCAAGATTGGACTGCCCTACCACAATGAAAAAAGATCGCCAGGCTGAACCATTTTCAGGTGTGTTCCCTGTGGTATTAAAAAGCACATTTCCCCGGTCATTGTAGGCAGAAAATGCAGTTCCGGCCCGAAAATCGCCCAAATTATAGGAGGCTTTGTCATTGTAGTCAAACCAGACTTTGCTGTACAAAAGCGCCGTGGCGGCCAGTACCTGGTCATCGGTTTGATAGAAGCTCGCATCGACAATCGAATCCTGAGGCGGTCTTTCCAGAAAATCTTCTGAGCAGGCCGACAAAATCAAAACCGGGATTAAAACGGCAATCCAATAGTATATATGTTTAATAGCTTTCATGTTTTTTTTAAAATTAGAAGTCTAAACCCAAACTAAAAGTATAAACCGGAGTCAGCGGATAGCGGCCGTAATCAAGACCAATAGCCTGGTTACCAGGACTCGCATCCCGGGACACATAGGCCCCGACCTCCGGATCAAAGCCGGTATATTTGGTGAATGTCAAAACATTTTGCGCACCAAAACTTACCCTGGCTCCTCTTACGATTTTTTGTTTTGACAAAAACGACGCTGGCACATTGTAGGTCAGCGATACGTTTTTCAGCCGAATGAAAGAGCCGTCTTCCACCCATTTATCGGTATGGCGTGTAAAATTGCCATTCGGACCGTTGGAAATCCTGGCTACATCGGTTCCCGGATTTGCCAGCACTACTTCGCCGGATTCATTGGTGACCGGCTTTGCATAATCCATGGCATGAACCAGCAGGTTACGGCTTAAATTGATGTTGCTCGCATTGGTATTAAGCTTGCCCAGATAATTGTAGATATCATTCCCATACGTACTCGTAAACAAAAGACTCAGGTCAAAACCTTTGTAAGAGAAGGTATTGGTCAGACCGGCAAACATTTTTGGCCAGGGATTACCGATTGCGGTCTGGTCATTTTCATCTATTTTCCCATCGCCATTCAAATCTTTAAACTTGACATCACCGACCCAGATATTATCCACATTTGTCGGCAAACGGTTTCCGTTGTTGTCCACAGGTACAGCACTGGCATCAATCTCTGCAACCGACTGGAATAATCCTTCTTCCTTGTAACCTCTGAAAAGCCAGGGCGCTTTACCCACTTCCGAGCGCTGGGTCCAATCCTGCATCCACCAGGAAGTGCGGTCTACGAAGGCGCTTTCAGAATAGAACGATTTGATTTTTGTTTTAAAACTGGAAACATTAAAACTGGTTTCCCATTTAAAACCGCCTTTGTTGATATTGGTGGTATTGATCGTAAAGCCAAAACCTTTGTTTTGCAGCGCGCCGATATTGACCGTCGGCGAGGCTACCGCGCCGGTTCCGTTTGTTCCCATATACCAGGGAAGCGGTTTTTCCATCAAAAGGTTGTCTGTATTTTTGATGTAATAGTCCAGCTCAAACTGGATCCGGTTATCAAGCAGCCCCACATTTATACCAAAATTATTGGTTTTGGTTTCTTCCCATTTAAGACCTGGATTGCTGTATTTTGTTGGCAGAAACCCGGTTGACGTCGGTGTTGCTCCTGTTCCCATGGGAGAATAGATTCCGCCGCTTCCTCCCTGATTTCCTGTAATTCCCGTTTCAAATCTTAATTTAAGCTCACTGATGGCCGGTACGTGGAAAAATGCTTCCTGGGAAACTCTCCATGCGGCTGAAACAGAAGGAAAAAAGCCCCACTTGTTATCCTTACCAAAATTGGCAGAACCATCGCGTCGCACGGTTCCCATCACGATATACTTATCCGCGTAGTTGTAATTAAGCCTTCCCAGATACGATTCCATCGCCCAGTTGCCAGAGCCGCCCGAGTTGCTCGATGTAAGCGCGTCGCCCGCAGCCAAATCATGGATGTCGTTGGTGAGAAATCCGGTCCTTGTGGCGCCCACATTTTTCCAGGCAGATTCCTGCGCTTCATGGCTTACCATCACATTGATATTATGTTTGCCAAAGGATTTTACATACTCCAAAAGCTGGTTCCAGTTCCAATAGGTATTAACGCCTGTTCCGTTGGTAAGAGATGCGGCAACATTCTTGGCCCAACCGATCGAGTACGTCGGGATGTAATAGGTTGAATTTGAATAGCCCACATTGGTATTAAAAGAAGATCTGAAATTCAGTCCTTTTGCAATTTCGATACCCAGGTTTAATCCGCCCAAAAACTGTCTTCTGAGTAGTTTATTGGTGGTCAGATTTGCGATTGCAATCGGGTTGACCGGTGCAAACTGGTTGGCTCCGTTATTCAGATCACCACCGCCCCAGGATCCGTCCAGATTTTTGACCGGCACCTGCGGTGTTAACTGTAAAGCACTGGCAATGACATTTTCCTGGCTGGTTGTCAGATTATCGTTGGTCTGGTTAAAGCTTAAATTCGCTCCGAGAGACGCCCATTTTCTTGGTTTATTATCCAGATTAAGACGGAAGCCGTACCGGTTAAATCCTGAGCCCAGCGCTACGCCATCCTGTTTGAGATATTCTCCTGACAGATAATACGTTGTTTTATCGTTACCTCCGCTCAGACTCAGCTGATGTTTGTTCATCGGAGCACTTTTAAAAAGCTCTTTTTGCCAGTCCGTACCATTTCCAAGCAAGGAAGGGTCCAGAAATTCTGCTGGCGTATTTCCTCCAGCAAGCTGATGATATTCGCCTACCATTTGCGCATACTGCTGCAAATTCATAACCGTAAGCGGCTCGGGAGCGGTTTGCAAACTATACTGATAGCCGTAGGAAATTTTAGTATCACCCGATTTTCCTCGTTTGGTCGTTACAATCAATACCCCGTTGGTAGCCCTCGAACCATAAATAGCGGTTGCGGAAGGTCCTTGCAGTACTTCAATCGATTCAATGTCGGCAGGATTTAGTCCTGCCAGCGGATTTGAAGAACTTTGCGATCCGTAAGAAACCGACTGGCCGGGAATTTGGACACCATCAACCACATAAAGCGGCTCATTGCTTCCGCTGATCGAATTGACACCACGGATATTGACAGAAATACCACCGCCTGGCTGCCCGGAATTCTGTGTGACATATACCCCCGCGGCTCTTCCCTGAATAGCCTGTTCAATGGTTGTATTCACTGTTCTTCCAATATCTTTTGCCGAAACCGAAGTTTGCGCCGTGGTAAGATCCGCCCTTTTCATCTGGCCATAACCTACCACAACCACTTCTTCCAAAGCTTTTGTATCAACCAAAAGCGTTACCTCTAATACGCTTTTATTTCCAACAGGCACTTCTTTTGGTAAATATCCTACAAAGGAAAATATCAAAACCGAGCTTGTGCCTGGAACAGAAAGAGAAAATCTGCCATCGGCAGAAGTCGTCGTTCCTTGTGGCAATCCTTTAATTACAATACTAACACCCGGAAGCGGCTCGCCTTTCTCGTCGGTCACTTTTCCGGAAACATCGGCCGCAGTCAAAAGATATGCTGACACTTTACCCGGTAAAAGACTCGTAGGACCAATGTCACTTTTTGCCAGCGCAGCGGCCGGCAAACTGCTTTGCGGATTCACAGGAGCATTATTTTCCGCGGTTGGTTTTCTCTTTTTTACAACAATGGTTTTGTCGATAATAGAGTAGCTCAGCGGCTGGTTTTCAAATACCCGGTCCAGTACCGTTTTTAATTCTTCTCCATTGACCCTAATATTTACAGGCAATGTATTTTTCAACAATCTGTTGTTATACAGGAAATTATATCCTGTTTGCTTTCTTATTTCGTTAAATACTTTTTCCAGACCGCTATTATTTTCGTTCAGTCTAACGGTTTGTGAGTATACGCCTGCGCTGACCTGCATAAAAGCTACCAGAAAAAGCAAAGCGGTGAGCTTCATAATTCTTACTATTTTGAGTTTTGAGCCACCAGGAAACAATCTCTTTTTTGAACAGACGCGACCTGGAATTATGCGGGCAAAGCCGCATTGATAAAGTAAAGCATATTTCATACTTTTACATTGTTGAGGTTAAGGATACATGTTTCGTGTTTCGCAATAAATACCGGGCTGGATTTTAACCTGAATCCTTCCGCCGTACTTTTTTCCTGCCAGGGAATCAAGTTTGGCTGATTCCACTTCGGACTCCACTCCGAAGTGTTTTTTTTGGTCATCCGGCAAACTTCCGTCAGCTGTCGTCCATTTTTTATGTTAGGTTAAAAGGTTTGCATTATAATCTGTTATGGTCAGTGATTTATTCCAAAGCACTCACCTCCACTTTTTTGTTTTTGACATTGAATTTCACGCCCCCACCTTCTTCAAGAATATGCAGCACACTGGAAATAGCCACTTTTTTGGAAACGTAACCTGTAAACTGATCCTGTGGAAGCGGCCCGCTGTAAACAACTTCCAGATCGTACCACCTCGAAAGCTGGCGCATGACCTCCTGGATATTAGTATCCTTAAATTTGAAATAACCCTTTTGCCAGGCCACGGCACTTTCTGTATCTACTTTTTCGACTGATATGTCTGCTTGTTTGGGTTTTACAATCGCCTGTTCACCAGGTTTTAATTTCACTGTTTCCAAAGAAACTTTTCCGTTTGTAACCGTTGAAACTTTTACACTTCCTTCCAGAAGTGTTGTTTTAACAACAGATTCGTCACGGTAGGAATTTACATTAAAATGGGTACCGATTACTTCGATGATCTGATTATTGGAAATCACCCGGAAAGGAACGCGCTTTTTATTCAGACTGACCTTGGCCACTTCAAAATAAACTTCCCCGGTAATTTCAACTTTTCTTTCATCATTACCGAAAACAGCGGGAAAGCGGATAGAAGACAACGAATTCAGCCAGACCTTTGTGCCGTCTGAAAGGCTGATCTGGTACTGACCCGCTTTGGGTGTGGTGATCTGATTGTAGATTCCGGAGTTATTTTGGACTACTTCTGCATCTTTTATCTGCTTGCCGTAAACCAGCTGCCCGTCTGTCACCTTATTAATTTGGATTCCGGACTGACTTGCGATCTGCCCGTCGCCAGCTTCATTTAAATTGATAACCGATCCATCTGCCAGCATCAGCATGGCTTTATTTCCGCCCGGAGCAGCGTCGGTTGAAAGCGTCTGATTTGCCCCGTCAACTGTTGACGCCGATTTATGCGAGAACATATAATAACTTCCGATACCAATAAGCACAAGCACCGCAGCGGCGGCAAATCTGCGGAAATTCCACCAAAGACTAACGACCCTGGTTTGCTGATCATTTTCAGAACTGAAAACTTCTTCCTGTTCAATTTGATCGATACGGCCTTCAATTTTTGTGATCAGATCAAAATGACCATCAGAGCTGATCGGTTCTGCATTGTTCTTTAAAAGAAGCTCATAGTGGTCCATTACTTTCCGAGCGTCCGTCGGAGAAATTGAATTGAACCATCGCAGAAAAGCCTGGTGCTCTTCTTGGGTATGGCAGCCTTGCGCATACTTTTCCAGAAAGGTGTAGTAATTTTCTTCCATATAGTGAGAAGACGGATTGGCTTGCCGAAAGAACCCCTCACTATTGAAATTATTTTTACTTTTTTTTGAACTTATTAAATACCAGACAGGAAATACATGAAAATTACCATATCAGTTGTCATTTCACCATGTTTACGAAGATATTCTTTTACGAAGCTGGTGGCTGCATAAAGCTGTTTTTTTACGACAGATTTAGAAATCGAAAGCTGTGCGGCAATCTCGTCCAGCGATAATTCTTCCTTTGTTTTAAGCTCAAAAATTTGTTTTCTTTTTTCAGGAAGCTGACTTATAGCATCTTGTGCAAGCTGGAAATATTGTCCGTAAATAAGTTCTGAATCTGTCTGATCTTCACTTTCCTCCGAAAAAGGCCCAATCAGATTCCGATACCGGGTTTCGGTCTGCTCCTTCCGCAAATGATCCATCAAAAGGTTTTTGGCGGTCTTAAAAATGTAAGGCTGAAATGATTGTACATATAAAAGACCTTCCTTCTTTTCCCAAATTTTGACAAAAACGTCCTGAACGATTTCTTCACTAAGATCTTTTGATCTTGTAAAAAGAAAAATATATCTGATCAAAGAAGAAAGATGGCAGGTGTATAAACTTGCAAAAGCCTCCCTGTCGCCACCTGCGCAGCGCTCCAAAAGCCCTCTCTCTTCTGTCAGTTCGGTCATGGGTTGATTAGCCGTCAAAATATTTTCATGCATGGAAATATAAAATCATTAAGCTGGCGATCAGGATTCAATCTCGCTGTCTTCAAATAAAAATAAAAAACCAAATATTATATTTATTCTGCAATTAGTTCTATTCAAATTAAAATATTCTTGTTAGAACTGAAAGAAAACAGAAGTAATTATCTCCTCAGCAGATACTGGCTTGTATCTTAAAAGGATAAAAAAGTATTATGAAATATTCCTCATTGGTGTGAATAAAAGTATAGTTATACCGCCAGCTGTATCCATAATCAGCTTACCGTTTTTTGTATAAACCGACGATTTCCCAACCGGCTCAATCTCTGCAAGCCAGCGCTTTTTGTTAAGACTTTTCACGAAATCATTTGAGAAAAGCAGCGTTTCGACCGGTGCTGCCTTCTGCTGGGCGTAACCTTTAAAGCACATAAAAACAATAATGACCAGCATTGTTGTTCCCAGGTTCAGTTTTTGAAATAAATTCATATGTTAATCAACAGGCCAAAAGGGCGATTCTGTTCTGTTTGCAGAAAGATAATCATTAATTTTTTTAAGGATGGCAGGGTTTTACTTTGCCACATCATTGGTTTCACTGATATCTTTTTCCAGATCATATAACTCTGTTTTCCCATTGGCTTTGATCGCTTTCCATTTCCCATATCTGACGGCCTGCTCAAAACCTTTTTCAAAAAATTCCCAGTATAAAAAGCGCGGACTAGCTGATTTACGGCCTTTAATAAAAGAAAAAACGCTCACTCCGTCGGTAGTATATTTCACTTTTGAGTGAGCAATCTCGCCGAAAGTTGGCATGATAGGTATATCCCCGGGTTTTGATAATTCGTCATTTGTGTCGAGCCCAATGGGGCTCTTTTTCGTCGGTCAGCATATTGATAAATGACTGAGGAAAAATATCTCATTAACTGCTCAGCGGCTTTCTGCTTTCTCTCCGTTATGTCCAATGACCTTATATGCCTTAGCGCTCAGTATTTTTGCAATCTCAAGGCCAATTCCGCCCCCACGGGTAATGGGCACTGTTTTTTTTGAAATATTCATTTATTCGTAGTTTATGATTCATGACTCTTTTCTAAAATGCAGTGCCATAGATTAAAAACCTGAATACCCGTAACTTAAAATAATAAGAGTAAAAATAAATAATGCTATTTCGAATTTTCAGCATTGCGGTTACCAAATAAAATTTTCTGCGTGATAACTTTACCACCGTAGCGCTGTCTTTGCCAGCTAAATTCCTGGCACCTCAATGCAAATTTTAGCCCGCAATGCTGAAAATTCTTTGCTTATTTTATCAGAGCTTTAATTGCATTGCTTGCTGCAGATCATCGAGCAGGTCCTGACAATCCTCAATTCCAACCGACAGTCTGATTAAAGATTCATCAATTCCCATTTCTGCCCTGCGCTCAACGCCAAGTTCATAAAAAATCGTTTGGGCAACCGGAATAGCCAATGTCCTGTTGTCACCCAGATTACTGGATTTTATAATCAGGTTTAATCTATCCAGGAAGCCAAGAATATCAATTTTGTCATCCAAAACAAAACTCATCAGACCTCCATAGCCTTTAAAAAGGGCAGACGCTAACTTATGCTGGGCATGATCAGTCAAACCAGGATAGTTGACTTTTTTGACACCTGGTAGTTTTTGCAAGAATTCAGCAACGTGCATTGCATTGTCGCAAATTCGATCGAGTCTTAACGCAATGGTCTCCGAACCAACCGAAATGCTGTGCGCAGCTTCGGGTGATAGCGTTCCGCCTCCGTCTCGCAATCCCTTCTTTCTTATCTGCGTAATTCCAAGTAGTTCCGGTTTGATCTGCTGACGCATAACTTCGGTAATGTTTGAATATTCAGACCAGCAGAAAAGTCCGGTGTCAGTAACACTTCCGCCCAGTGCATCTCCATGCCCGCCGATATACTTGGTTAAAGAGTTAATTACCAGACCAGCTCCTACAATCGCAGGCCTGAAAAGATAAGGCGAGCTCATCGTATTATCAACGATGTACAAAACAGATTTCTCCCGGCAGAACGTGCCGATTCTTTCAAGGTCCGCGATCTGGGTTCCCGGATTTGCAATAGTCTCAACAAAAACAATTCTGGTATTTTCCTTATAGGCTGTTGTAACATTGCCAATAGCTGTGGCATCAACATAGGAAATTTCAATCCCCATATCGCTGAATGTATGCAGAATATTGCGTGTATTGCCAAACAGGTACTTACTGGCGATGATGTGATCGCCCGCCTTGACCAGCGCCAGCATGACCGACGTAATTGCTGCCATACCTGTCGAAAAGGCAACTGTTGCAATTCCCTGCTCCATCTGGGTTATCTTATACTCCAGCGCGGTGACAGTTGGATTTCCCTGCCTTGAATAAGCATATCCCCTGGCTTTGTTTTGAAAGACGTCTAAAAGGCCGCTTACATTTTCATAACCCCAGGTTACCGAGGTGTGAATCGGCTGGTGTAAAGCTCCAAACTCTGGGTTTAGATTTCTGTCTGAATGCAGTATTGCTGAAGTGAACCCCCTTTTTTTGCTCATGTTTTATGTTTGGAAATGGAATTAATTTATTTGAAACGCCGACCTGTTTATTAATGCTGATGCTTCAAATAAAGTACTACTAACCTGTTGAGTGAAATAGAATAAAGAAGAAAAAACGCACATATTTTATATTAACGTACTGAAATTCAGTATATTAACTAACAATATACACCAAAATTAGTAAAAATTTACCGTAAAATTCTGTTAACAATCGAATCACAAAATGTTGATTCCAGCGTAAAGAAAGCTGGAAGAAAGCCCAAAATATCTGTAACAGCGGATTTAAACTTTTAGAGAGCATCTAAATTCACGCCAACCCGTAAGGCCTTAAGTCCTGAAACGCCCTGAAGTTCTTCCAGCTCCAAAAATTCCAAATCATCTGACAGCACATTTTGCGCCTGCAAGAAGCGGATATAATCCAGGTAATCGCTGGCTGATTTATTTTGAAAATAAACCAGGGCAATTTTTCCGGGTTGCGTCAAACGCTCACCGGTTTCTTTTATGTGAACCTTATCAATTCTTTTTTTGATAACCTGGTAGCGGATATTATAAGCACCTTCAACATCAAAACGTCTTTCATCATCACGAAAGCTGATGTCAATCGTGCCTGAATTGACGAAAATAAGCTGCGTGGTTTGAAGCGGTATTTTCATTGTGGGCAGTAAAGCGTGAGTCAATTTTGAAATAGAAGCCATCGAGCTGAGCTGCCATAGCTTTACATTTTTAAGGTAAATCGGGCTGAATTTTTTATCAGGATCAATGGATTGGCCGATGTAGATGTCATACTCTACACCATCGGTTCTGAATTTTTCAAAATAGGCCGGATACAACGGCTGAACCTGGGTTTTGAAGTGGTCCAAAGCATTATTGACTGTGGAATTGATCATTTGCATTGATTTTTCCAGTTCTCTGCGGTTAGCATAAGCGGCGCCCGTTGCCGGGTGAATACTATTAAAATAATCCTGAATAAATAACAATATCTGCCCGCGATCCAGAATCACTTTTTTTGGCATAGAAATTGAAAGGCCGTATTTTTCGGCAGTATTATCGTCCAAAAAGTGGCGCAGAAATGGGTGAACTTCTGATTCAAGAAACTCGATAACCTTCATTTCATCCAGATTATTTGATTCTTCCAAAATCTCCGTCAAAGCCTTATCACATTTGTACAGCATTTCATCGCCCAGTAATAAGCCCAGCTGCTGCGACAATTCTTTTAACACTTTGATGATCAAATCAAACTGTAATTTCAGATCCTGACGCAGGGCTGCATTTCTGACCAATGTGGAATTCCGTATGTCAACTGCGCCATACAAAGGATACACATTCTCAAAAACGATCTTTTCCACCCCCGCAAACTCGTTTAGGCCGCTGTCTCTGAGAAAGTGCCAGGCAGCCTGCTGAAATTTCCACTGAACTGCGTTCTGTATCGATGTGAATTTCTCTTTGATAACCGTTTCTATATTGCTATTAAAACCATCGATAGCATTTTGAAATATTCTGGAAATCAGCGATTTGGCCAGACTTATTTTTGACATAGTCTGTCCGTCCAGCGCGAGCTTTTCAGTAGAATATATTTCAAACAGTCCCACCATATGCGGGCCATTATAAACCGGTTGAATGGCATAATACTGAATACCAGCACTTTTGAGCGCCGATACAAAGCGGTTGAGCCGGTCATCTGCCCCCTCGCTGGCGATAAACATTTTTTGGGGGTTCAGGGTAAAATACTCGGCAAACAGAACGTAAATGTCAGCCAGATAATCCTGGGGTAAATCGACCGATACCAGTTTGCTGTGGAAAATAGTCTTCCGATCTACCACCAGCTTGTTATTTACCCGAAGCTGCGGGATAAGCCCGAAATCGATTTCGGGATTTGAGCCAAGTATTCGCAAAGAATCGGTAATATGCCTGTAAAAGGTGTCATGATCAAATTTATACATTTCAAGTACGATCGTCTTGATCTGTTCCAATGCATATTCCGGCGTTACATCAGTCAGCGTGATGATCGAAATACCTTCAAAACGGAACATATCCACGGGAAGAAGCGTAAGAAGCTGTCTGACATCTCCATTCCCGGTTAATAATTCCTGGATTGCATTCTTATCGATTTCAGGAAGTGGGCCTAATGGATAAACCTCGGTAAAACGATGATCAATATTGATACGAAAATATTGCGGCATTCCCGTCTTCTGATCCTTGATGCTGATGACCATAGGCTTGAAGTCCGGCGCAGTAATACCGTACAGCCGCCGCAGTACAAGCGAGTACATCGGCAGCACTTTGTCTTGTTCTGATATCGTAACAGACTCGTCGGTAATCACTTCACTTCTAAGCTCGCCCGTCTGCGTATTCATCACCATCTCGTAAAAGCTGTCCGTCCCGTAAAACATAACCGGGCTCAAAGGCATTCCGATAGCCCATACGATATCTTCCTGCTGCTGTAAGCTCGGGGTTAAAAGCTGATAAACAATATTTAAAAGCTCCACAAACTCTGTGGAATGCTCAATTGTCTTAATCTCGGCAAAACCGGGTTGAGCAGTCAGAAGCGCCAAAGCACTTTCCAAATAGGTTCGCCTGAGCGAAGTCTCCATTCGGGCAGTCTCTTTTACATAATCGATGAATCTCTTAAAAGATACCGATGTAGACAAAAGATCGGTTTGTGGCCCGGAAGCTCTGGTAAGATCTAGGACGATTGCTTTCATTTGTTGTCTGACTATTGGGTGGTAAGGCGGTCAACCAGGTTGTACTTATCTAATGCCTTTTGAAGCGTCTGCAAGGTAAATGGTTTAAGAATATAATCTATACCATCCGCTTTAAAAGCTTCCGGATCATAAGCGGTACAAAAGATAATGGGTACCGGTCTGGTTAAAACGTCAAATATCTCGAAGCATTGCCCGTCACCCAACTGGATATCGCTCAGGATCAGCTCCGGCAGCAAAGCGGATTTGAAATAAGCGATTCCATCACTGACACTATGGATCTGAGTAATTTCTACAGACAGCCCTAACAGCTTCCTGAGATTTTTCTCAAGATCATCTGCCAGAAGCCTTTCATCTTCTATGATCACTATATTCATCCGTCAATAATTTTATGCTTACCGAAAATTTATTTTCTTTTACTTCAATGATCACTTCGTCCCCTGAGTGCAGCCGGTAACGTTCAGAAAGATTAGCCAGCCCGCTATTGGCAGAATCTGTTTTGATCGTTTTTTTTTGCAGATTATTTGAAATTACGATCCTGTCTTCACATTGCTGCACCGAAACATAGAGCGGAGTCTGCTCGGTCAGCTCATTGTGTTTGATTGCATTTTCAAGTAAAGGCTGAAGCGAAAAAGACGGCAGATAAAAATTCTGCAAGCTATACTCAGACAAAACAATGGTGCATTGCAGCGCACTGCCAAACCGTATTTTCTGCATTTGCACATAATCTTCCAAAATCATCAGCTCCTGATCGAGCCTGGAAACTTTGGCTGCATGGTTGAAAATCGAAGCGCGCAAAAAGCTGGCCAAATGAACAAGATAACTATCGCCGGATTCCGGATCCTTATTATAAAGCGCCTTAAGCGTATTGAGCGCATTAAAAAGAAAATGCGGATGGATTTGCTGCTTTAACAGCAAATTGGCCGCTTCAGCGTGTGCAGCCTTTAATTCAGACAGTTCAAGATCCGCATGTGTTTTCTGAGTATGCAAAAGGATCGTATTATGTAGCATCAGAATTACTGAATTAATCACGACACTGCCTACGATAAATACAGCCATCAATATCCAATCATCATACATCCAGGGTTTAGTGGAAAACAAAGCAATCGATACCGGCCAGATAATCAAATACAATGCAGCACTTGCGATGTAGGTAGACCAGTAGCGGTGGCGTTTGAATTTGACCGAATTTATATCCATCTGCTTTGAGAAAGCTGCCAGGACATAAACGTGAAAAAAGCCGATCAGCGTAATGGTGACGGCAGTCAGGCCCGTATAGAGCAGAGCCTCTTTTATTCTTTTTTCATGCAGCAAAATCAGGCCGGCAATTCCACTCATTAAAAAAGCAACCATCCAGCTCAGACGGTTCAGACTTTTTATCGGTATCTTTATTTTCATCATTGAAACATTTTCTCAGAGTCCTGCCAATTCTCCTTTTTAGTATTTTTTGTCCGCGCTACCATTTTTTTCCATCACCCCGGCGTCTAATGCTTAACAGCAAATTCAAAAACGATGATTGGGTAGAAAAAGAAAGAAACCGCACTTACTTAAGTGCATGCGGCTTCTTTTTGGTATGGATCTTTTTTAATTATGGACGATCTGATGGACATTGATATCCGAGCCTTGTGAGCCGGTGAAATAAACGGTATAAATTTTACCGGCTTGCAGATCCGAAATCTGATAGTCGCCGATTTTGTTTTTGCGGACAAAGTCATAAACTTTAAAAGTAAATGTGCCCGGTGTTACATTCAGGTACTTGCTTTCAATGTCGCGGGTCAGCGTACCGATCAGGTTATCCTCCGATGCATTTTTAATCGTCAAAAGCGATGGCGCCTCATTACTAAAATGAATAAATTTGATCCGCGCCATACCGCTGGCCGGTGCAGACAGATCGTCTTCATATTGCTTAACCCGCTCATCACTGCCTTCTCCGGCCAGGTAAATCGTGTAACTGTCTCCATCCAATAAATACGCCCAGCCCCTAGCCGTAACTGAGGAAGACGACTCATTTTTAAATTCGGCCACGAGCGTTTTTCCCGAGTTGGTGCTAAGGTAATCCGAAGCGTCCGTAAATTTAAGGCCGCCATTTACCAAAGCCTTGTCCACCAGAAAAAAACGCTGAGCGGCAGAATTCGGTGAAGCGTTCACGATTTTGACCCTGGCCATTCCAGACGCGTCAACGTCATTTTCTTCACAAGACCAGACCAGTATTGCGAAAAGCAGCATCCCGGCGGCTAAGAGCGAACGACTAAAAATTGATTTGTTTTTCATAATCTAAGTTTTTGGGTTGATGAAATTTTTGAAATAATAAGAAGTGAGGCTGAGAATTTATGCAGTCAGCCGCGTATCGCAGGCTTACATATATTTCACTTTGATCCCGAGCTGATTATCCTGCTTTTTTATATTTAGTTTGAAGTCATCAAAGGCAGGTCTTTTGAGTTTTTCCATGAAAAAATTGGAAAACCCAAAACCTTCCCTGGGCATGCGGACTATATTTTTATCCAGCGTACCATTCCCGTTTTCATCATCCAAAAGTGTAATGCCGTAAGTCCCCGGATCCAGTGTGCACTTCAATTCCAAAATCCCCTTTTCAAGCCCTTTCTTCTCAAATTTGATTTGTTTGCAGGGCTGCTCCTTTTGATAGCTTTGCTCATCTTTGAACACATTCAGCACAATTTGTCCCTTCTCTGAACGGATGCCTGATACGTTTACCTGTGTATTTTGCGCCTGAACGTCCGCGCTGAGCAGCACATAACAAAGGCCCAGAAATAGATTGATAAAAAAAACAGTTCTCTTTTTCATACGATACAATTTTGGATGTCTATTAAAAATTTTACGAAACGAAGGTATGGGCTCATGTGTTTGCATTTTCCTGAAAACCGGCCCAAACGGGCATTTTCAAACCGGAAACGCTTATAGCTCATTTGAAATTTTTCGCCCTGGAAGTGCTTTAATAAAAAATAATGGCATCGGTAACTTGAAGAGATTGTACCAGGTTTACCAACTGAAAATTCATCTTAGCAGATCATCAGAAATTAAAGTCGTTTCAGTAAGGATACCATATGCCGTCTCGACACCTGTTTTGCCCGCTTCCCATTCATTTACCTTTTAAAATATGTGCATGGGTTTCACCTTTGGCACGATGTAACCTGCACGCAATAAGAAATGCGTAGAAAATTTAAAGCAAGAAAAAGATGGGACAAGAAAAACAATCTGATTTAAATAAAGCGCGTGTCGTAGACTTTGTAAACCAAATCTGGAACCAACGAAATTTTGAAAATCTGACAAACCTGGTTGCAGACAATTTCATTGACCACTCCCAGCCCCATACATGCGTAAAGAACCGGGAAGGAGTCAGGCTTTACCTTACTCATTTAGAAAAATACATCAATCATTACTCGGTTATCAAAAAAATCTCGTCAATCGATGATCTGGTGATCGCTAAGATTTTCATGCAAACAAGCCTTGTCGATCAAGCAGAAAATGCGCAAAAAATGGAGACTTTTGAAATTATACGCATGTTTAAATTCAAGAACGCACAAATAGCGGAGCACTGGGAAATCATTTTAAGTTTTCAGTCAAATGGCTGATTATAAACTATCTAATCAAGTTCACCCAGCTTGCTTTACCCTCTTAAAGTCATCCCGTTTTCGATAACCATTCAAGAAATACCGGCGCCTTTGCTTTGCTGACGATAACCTTGTCTTTTAGCGGCAGGGTTAAATTTAACAGCAGCTTTCGGGAGAAAAAACTCGACACATCAATGATCGCACTGCGCGAAATCAGAAACTGCCGGTTTGCCCTGAAAAAATATCCCCCCGAAATCCGTTCGAGCTCATCGAGTGGTTTGTTGGGATAATAGGTTTTGCCAGCGTGTGTGACAAGTTTGGTAACCTCTCCCTCCAAAAAAAACAGGGCAATATCTTCCATGCTGATGGGGATAATTTTATCCTGGTGGTAGACAATCACCGAAGCCGCCTTGGCAACTGGCCTGTCAGTCAGCATCTGCATCATCACATGGTACTGCTGGCTTTGATCGGTTAAAAACACCTGTTTTAACTGACTGTATTTATTTAAAGCCTGTTGAAGCATCTGCCGTGTAAAGGGTTTCAGAATATAATCAATGCCATTGACTTTGAAAGCATCCAACGCATATTCGTCATAAGCCGTGCAGAAAATAGTAGGCACCGGTTTGCTCAGCGCGGCCAGGATCTCAAAGCTTAGCCCGTCGCCCAGCTGAATATCACTGATGATAAGATCAGGTGGCAGAGAAGAATTAAAATGGGCAATTCCGCCGGCGACACTATGAATCTGGGTAATATTGGCAGAGGGTCCTATCAGCTTACTTATGTTTTTTTCAAGGTCATCGGCGACCAATCGTTCATCTTCTATGATCACTATATTCATCCGACAATAATTTTATACTCACCGAAAATTTATTTTCTTTTATCTCAATAATTACTTCATCCCCCGACCAAAGCCGGTAGCGCTCGGAAAGGTTGGCAAGCCCGCTGTTGGTAGAATCAATTCTTATGGATTTGCTTTGCAGATTATTAGAGATGACGATCCTGTCTCCCCGTTGTTCAATCCAAACATATAGTGGCGCCTGCTCGGTCAGCTCATTATGTTTGATTGCATTTTCCAGCAGAGGCTGAAGCGAAAAAGAGGGCAGGTAAAAATTTTGTAAACTTTGCTCAGACAAATTAATATTGCATTGCAGCGCAGTGCCAAATCTTATCTTCTGCATTTGCAGATAATCTTCCAATATCATCAGCTCCTGATCAAGCCTAGACACCTTGGCCGCATGATTAAAGACCGAAGCACGCAGAAAACTTGCCAGATGAACCAGGTAGGTATCACCCAAGTCCAGATCCTTGTTGTAGAGCGCCTTGACCGTATTGAGCGCATTAAACAGAAAATGCGGATGAATTTGCTGTTTCAAAAGCAGATTGGCCGCCTCTGCATGGGCTGCCTGCAATCTGGACAATTCAAGATCGGCGTGTACCTTGACCGTATAGAGAAGAACGGTATTGTGAAGCATCAGTACGAGCGCATTCACCATCACGCTTCCTAAAACGAAGGTACCCAGCAGCAGCCAGTCATGATAGACCCAGAACCCGTTTGTAAAAAAGAAAATAACAACCGGCCAGATCACCAGATAGATCAGGGCACTTACCGAAAAGGTAAAAAGATATCTGTAAAGCTTGAAAGGATAAGAATTCAGTTCAAATCTTTTCACCAAAACAATCAGCATATAAATGTTAAAATACGCTATCGATGCAATAGTAAGCGCAGTCATAGCCGTATACAGGATAATCTCCTCTCCTCTTTTATCATGTACCTGAATCAAAAAGACAATCCCGCTCATCAGCAGTGCGATCATCCAGCTCAAACGGATCAGACTTTTTGTTGGAATTGTTATTTTCATAACGATTAATTTAATCATTTTTCCCGGTTAGCATAAGAAATAGCTCTGAAACTAAATTTCCTATTGGCAACGGTTTAACAATGGATTCACGGCTACCGGTTAACAAGTAAAGAAAATATATAAAATCTTTACATCCTAAATCCATCTAACGATCAGCACAGAAGAAATCGCTACGCTTTATAAACGACCAGGGCTTCTGTCTGCGACTGCGTTTTTTTGTCAAACCTTACGATAAGTTTTTCAATGATCAGATACATTGATGGCACCACAAACAACGTAAGAAGCATCGAGCTGGTCAGTCCGCCAATTATGACCCAGGCCATACCATTTTTAATTTCAGAACCCGCTCCGCTGGCCAGGGCAATCGGCAGCATACCCAGAATCATGGCAAGCGTAGTCATCAGAATCGGACGAAGTCTTTCTTTACCTGCTTCAATCAGCGCATCGTGCGCTGAATATCCCTGACTTTTCAGCTCATTGGTAAAGTCCACGATCAGAATCGCATTTTTTGATACAAGACCCAGCAGCATGATCACCCCGATGATCGAGAAAATATTAAGGGTCTCCATCGCAAGTGCCAGCGCCAGAAAGGCCCCTATCAAAGCAACCGGTATTGAGAAAAGTACCACAAACGGGTAGATCATGCTTTCATAAAGCGCCACCATGATCAAATAGACCAGAAGTACCGCCGTAATCAGGGCCAGACCCAGGCTTCCGAAGGCATCACCCTGGTTTTTAGTATCGCCAAGAAATTCGATCGTAACACCATCCGGAAGTTTTATTGCTTTTGCTTTCGCGGCAATCTCATCGGATACTGAACCCACCGGGCGGCCGACGACATTGGCATTGACCGTGATCGCGTTCAGACGGTTGTTTCGCTGCAACACACTTTCGCCCAGACCGTCGCCAACCTTTGCAAACTGGCTCAGCACAAAGCTCTGGCCGTCGCTGTTGGCAAAGGAAAGATTTTTTACGTTGCTGATCTGTGAACGGTTATAAGCATCCAGACTGATTTTTATATCGTACTCATTGCCAGACTGTTTGAATTTACTTTTATCATCACCGCTAAACGCATTTTGAAGCGCAGCTCCTACCTGGCTGGCATCAAGGCCCAGCAGCGTCATTTTTTCACGGTCTAGGCTCACATCGACCTGCTGCTTTTGATCTTTTACGGACAGCTCCACAAACTGGGCTCCGGGAATGCTCGCAATGGTGTCTTTAAACTGATTGGCCACGCTGCGAACATTCTTTAAATCAATCCCTCTGATTGCCACCTGAATCGGGGCTGCGCTGTTGCCTGAAATACTTGTCGGGGTAACAGATACCTTGATTCCGGGAATAACCGCGCTGATTTCCCGCTGCATTTTCAGCCCAAATTCACCCGGTGTAAAATTTCTCTGTTTTTTATCAACCAGACTCACAGTCAGTTCAGCCAGGTTGCCGTTGTTGGCAGCGCCCGACACGCTTCCCGTGACAAAGCCGATACTTGAAAACACATTAATTACCTCGGGCTTTTTCATAATCATTTTCTCAACCTGCCGGGTGACCATATTCGTCTGGTAAATGCTGGCTGACGGGTCGAGTTCAATTTTCATGATCAGCTCGCCCTGATCCGCTGCCGGAATAAAGGTCGCTCCGATAAAGCCCTTACCTACCAGCATTAAAGAGCTGAAAATAAGAAGGATTACACCCGAAAGAAGCCAGCGTTTTTTGCGTAATGCAATTTCAAGCAGGTAGCCGTAGTCCGCTTTAAGCTGATCGATAAATCCTTCAAAACCAAGGTTAATCCTCCCCCAAAGCGTTTTAGTATTCATTTCCTGAATTTTCCCAAAACGACTCGCCAAAAGCGGCGTGACAGTAAAGGACACAAAAAGACTCATCAATGTGGATATAACCACGACCAGTGAGAACTCGCGCAGAATAGAGCCGATAATCCCGCCAGAAAGCGCAAGCGGAAGAAATACCACCACATCAACCAGGGTTATGGCAAGGGCTGTAAAACCGATTTCACTCCGGCCTTCCAATGCAGCAGTAGCCCGGTCTTTTCCCATTTCCAGGTGCCGGTAGATATTTTCGAGTACTACGATCGAATCGTCCACCAAAATACCAACAACCAGCGAAAGGGCCATCAACGTCATCAGATTCAGTGAGAAGCCCAGAAAATACATAACAATAAAAGTCGGGATGATTGAGCACGGAAGTGCGATCAAAACAAACATTGAGCTCCTTACGCTGTGCAGAAAGACCAGCATTACAAAGCCCACAATGACAATAGCAAGCACCAAATCTTCCATTACCGCATGGGCCGATGAGAGCGTGTAGGTGCTTTGATCGCTCGAAACTTCAAATTTGATCCCCTGTGATTTATATTGGGATTCCAACGAAACGAACTTATCTTTGACCCGCTGACTTACATCAACCGCATTGGCATCCGACTGCTTGATAAGCTGGATCCCAATGGAAGGAACACCGTTAAGGTGATTGATGGCCGTTGTCTTGGCTGTTGCATCGACTACTTCCGCCACATTTTCAAGGTAAATACCCCCACCGCTTCTTGGACTGCGGGCAACGATCAGTTTTCTAATTTGCTGCATGGAGCTCACGTTGGCATCATAGCGGATCGAAAACTGTTGGTTTTGGGTTTCGATCTGCCCTGCCGGAAAGGATTGGTTAGCTTTGGCGACAGCCAGGGTAATCTGGTCAATGCTTAGGTTATATCCTTTCAATTTGGCCTGATCGATGTTGACCTGAATCTGCCTTTCCTCTCCGCCGATAATATTGACCTGGCCTACCCCCGGAATATTTTGAAGCAGCGGGCGCACCTGAAGATCCATCAGATCATAAAGTTCCCTGGGGGCGAGTTTGGATGTAACCCCTGCCTTGATCACGGGCGTCTCTTCGAGGCTGACTTTGTTGACAAGCGGCTTGTCAATCGCATCGGGTAACTCGTTTTGCTTCTGATCCGCCTTACGCTGAATATCACGCTCGGCTTTATCGACATCCGCATCACTTTTCAGGGTGACTGTGATTTGTGAAACCCCTTCCTGGGAAGTGGAGCTGATCTGGTCAAGGCCTTCAATGGAAGCGAAAGCATCTTCGAGTTTTTTGGTAACAGAACTTTCTACCTCAGCGGCGGATGCGCCCGGATAGATCGTACTCACACTCACCACATTGACCTGGATTTTGGGCAAAAGATTGTAATTGAGAAGAAAATAGCTCTGCACCCCAAATAAAATGAGTACCGTAAAGATCACAACGATTAACAAGGGCCGTTTGACGGCGATTTCTGATACTGACATGCGGCTCTAATTAATTTGATAAACTAACCTCTGTCCCATTTTTCAGGTTGATCTGCCCGGAGGTAACGACCCGGTCGCCCGTTTTCAGTCCACTGATAACCTCAATGGAGCCGCCCATTTCCCTACCGGATTGTACCGGTGTGAGCGCTACCTTATTACCGGGTCCAATTACATAAACCGATGCATTCTTCACACTTTCGGTCAGCGCTTCACGGGGGATCGTCAAGATGTTCTGACGGGATTTCTGAGAGAAATCTGCGTAAACAAAGGTGCCTGAGCGCAGCGGGGTTTTTGAAGGATTAGCAATGATAATTTCTACCATATAATTATGGGTTACATCGGCCTGGGGGCTTATAAAAGTGACCTTACCCGCAAATACCGCGTTCATATATACGTCCGTCGTGATTTTCACAGATTGCCCGGTTCTGACCTGATAAACTTCCGCTTCGGTCAGATTGACCTGCACTTTGGTGCGGGAAAGATTGACAATTGTGGCGATCTCTGAACCTGCGTTCGCAAAGATGCCTGCTTCCATGCTTTTGACCAAGATCGTCCCGCTGGTTGGTGCTTTGATCGAGGCATCACTCATTTGTTTTTTGATCTGGTCTACCTGCACCAAGGCGTCATTATAATCCTGACGGAGCTGATTTACTTTTTCCTTTGTCGCAGCTTTCCCTTCATAAAGTTCTGTGTAAGTCTGAAGGTCTGCTCTCAGTTTGGCAAGATTACTCTCTGCTTTTTGAAAATCGAGCTGAGCTGCCCTGTTATCCATGACAGCCAAAACCTGTCCCTGACGCACCTGGTCACCGAGCTCAAAGCGCACGTTTTGCAAAATGCGCTGGTGGTCGTGATCACTTTGGATTCTTTAAAAGGAGCCAGATTTCCGGTTTTGATAAGACTTACCTCCAAAAGCTGCTCTTTGGCTGCTGCGTATTTAACAGGAATTTTAACTGCTACCTCCTTTTCCGGCTTGTTATTTTCATTGATCGTCTTTTTGTTGGCAGTCAGTTTATAAGCGATCAGAAGGATTATGGCAAAAAGCCCGATTGAGATAATGTATTTTCGTTTCATAAAGTTTTTACAGCGAGTGGTGAAATGTTTTTAGCGTGCCATTAGCCTTCTCCAAATCGATTTTAGCGATCAGAAAATTATAGAGCGAATTCAGGTAATTACTTTGCGCCTCTTTCAAAGAGTACTGGGAATTAAGCCAGTCGGTCAAACCGGCCACACCTTTCTGGTATTGAAGATCCGTACTTTTAAAGACCGATTCGGCAAGGCTTATATTTCCTTTATCATTATCCAGCGTGCTTTGCGCTTTGATTAGTTTCGTGCGGGCATTGTTGTATTCCAGGTGAAAAGTCTCCTGATCAATTTTCAGGTTTTCCCGTGCATTAACCTGCTTGATGCGGGCCTGATTGTACTGGGCATTCCGTTTAAATCCATCAAAAACAGGAATAGAAAGTTTGATCCCCACAGCAGCGTAGTCACTGATCGATGAAAAGGATTCACCCGGATTATCCCCAAACCCTATACCCCCGTATTTAGCATAAGCAGTCAGTTTGGGGATTGCTGTTGCCCGGATCCTGGCCTGGTCAATATCCAAAAGCGCGATTTTAACTTCGGAAAGTTTAAAATCAATCCGGTTGGCAGCGTTAAAAGAAGAAAAGTCACCCAAAGCCGTCCGAGCCTGGTCTGCCGAAGGTTCATCCAGGACAAAATATTCAATTTGAAGCGAATCATTAATTGCATAACCCATGGCATTCCTGAGCTGGTTATGCGCCAGCTCAAGATCACTTTCTGCGGACAAGACCTGGGAATTCGTATTGTTATAATTGACCTGGATTTTATTCACATCTGATTCCATTGCAACGCCCTTTTCAAGTTGCAGTTTTGAAATGGTAAGCTGCTGTTGATAGGTACCCAGATTCGTTTTCAGAAGGGCCAGCTGCTGGCGGTAGACAAAAATCTGGTAATAGGCATTACTGATGTTATAGATAAGGGTTTCTTCGTTTTGCTCGCCGGTGAGCTGAGCTTCTTTTAAAGCGATCTTGTTAGCCTTCAGCCCGGTAAGTAAAGATTTATCAAAAATAGTCTGATCCACCTGGGCAAATGCATTACTATTGAAACGCTTGGTAAAGGCCACTTTGATATCGGTCGGCCCGAATACGCCAGCCGGGATCACTTGCTGCTGCACCTTTATATTATCATCTATTGTGCTGGTAATATTAACCGACGGCAGATAAGCGGCCTGGGCTTCTTTGGCCTTATAGCCGGCCGCATCCACATCATTGCGGTAAACTGCTGTGCTGCGGTGGTGGGTCAGGCCATAATCAATGCACTGCTTCAAAGTGAGTCGCTGCTGTGCCCGGACGGAAAAGGACAAAGCAGCAAAAATCAGTATATAAAAAGACTTCTTTATAGGGATTATCGGGCACATCAGGTGCATGTTTAATTCCTTCAAAATTGCGTCAAACCCTTTGAACCACGTTATAATTCGTGACCGAAGCGGGCAAAATGAGCCGGGAAATACACACAGGAGAATGACCTTTATCATTTAAAACTAAGTCCAAAGGAGCAGATGTGATCGTTTGGCTCTATAAAAATGGACTTGCAAAAAAGGCCGCGCTCACTTAAAATACTTCCTTGAGTGACTGGTGCTGATTGACAAGAATATGAAACTACCTGACTTACCTGTTTATTTTTTTGCCTGTTAATTCCGCCTCGGTTCTGACTTTGCCCGCTTCCCCTTCCTTTTCTTTTTACCATTCCTGGCCAGGTGCAATCTTTGACCCAACAAAAATCAAGCGGGGGCTTGACACTTTACATTTAAAATAAATATGATCATGAAAAAATTAGTTTTCGCCAGTCTAATGCTTGCATCTGTTAACGGTTTTGCACAAGGAACAATGAAGGACATTATGAAAAGGATTCAGGTAGGGGTCACTGCGGGAGGAAATTATAGTGACTTTATGAATGCTGATTTTGATACCGAAGGTTTACCTGGATTTCACGCAGGGCTGATTCTGGGATTCAAAATTAATGACAAGCTTTCTATCCAGGAAGAATTCCTGTTTTCGCAGCAGGGCGCTAAACTTAAAGGAGATTTTCTGGAAAAACAAGATCTTAAACTTTATTACATGAGCATACCCATTCTGTTGAAATACCGAACTAAATCGGGAGTGTACTTCGAAGCGGGACCACAGGCCAGTTTTAAAGTTAAAGAGGACGTGGTTGGGATCACAGGCGAAGATTTCGCAGAAAAACTTGATTTCGGCGTAGCCGGGGGACTTGGGTTTCAGTCAAAAAGCGGATTTGGTATTGGTGCCAGATATGTCTACGGGTTTTCCCCGGTTGGCGCATTTAAGACTTCAGCTGTGAAAAAGGATTTTACAAACACGGTCGCTCAGGTAAGTATTTTCTATATTTTCTGATGCTGCTCCGGCGGGTCAATTATATCTTACGCTCTTAGTGGATGAATGATTATATAATTGCCATCCGACTCCATCTGTTTGTATATTTGGCTATGACCAATGTAAAACTTCTCGAATTCCTTAGATTACTAACTCTTAACTCCGAGGAAAGTGTATCGCTGCTAGCTGGCAATTTTGAAAGTAAAATCCTTCAAAAAGGGAATATTCTTTTAAAGGAAGGCGAAATCTGTACTGCGTTTTATTTCGTTGAAAGTGGTTATCTGCGCACATGCTATGATAAAGGTGGCACAGAAATTAATCTATACTTCCACATGGATGGTTCTATGAGCTCAGATCATAGAAATGCGAAGGCCGGTATTGCTTCAAAATTCACAATAAAAGCGGGAGAAAAAAGCGAGGTATGGATTTTGAACCGGAAAAAGCTCGAAGAGCTTTGCTACGCCAACGAACAAATCATGGTTTTTGCAAGACGTTTGGTTAGCCATATAGCACTTAATTTGAACGACAACGAGCTCCTTTCGAAAATATACTCCCCGGCAGAACGTTATACGCATATGCAGAAAAATCATCCTGATCTTCTGCAACGTATTTCACTTTCAAACCTTGCCTCCTATCTGGGAATCGATCGCAGAACGCTAACCCGTATCAGGGGAAAAAAATAATTTCGGGACTTTTGTCTCAGCATGAGCCCGGGTTAATCCGCTAATTTTGAATTTTACCAAGGCGACATTAATAAAGGAAGGCTTTTGGATAATTCCTGCCATTCGTTTTGGTATGAAGCAATACTTCGCAAATCATAATCAGCTTATAAATGGAAAATGCTCAGAATGAAAACCCACTAAAAACCCGGTGGTACCACTATATTTTTGCATTTTTCGCAGGAATCTTTTTAGTAAATATTCTGCCGCATTATATTCACGGCATCACCGGAAAACCTTTTCCAACCCCTTTTGCCGATCCTCCCGGCAAAGGGTTATCCTCACCTGTGCTTAATGTTTTGTGGGCAACGATTAATTTTCTGATCAGTTTTTCTATTTATTATTTTGCCAAAATTAATAAGCGTACAAAATGGATCTGGATTGCCGTATTTGCTGGCGGCGTGCTTATGTCCTTCTATCTGGCCAGTTATTTTGGTGCGCTTGGCCTAGCCTGAAAATGCGGGTTTCTTTCCATATATGTGTGTAGAAATCGAATTTTGACCCGCGTTTTGTAATACGTGAGTCAAAATTCGAAAACACGGAGAGTTTCCTGATGGTTTTCTACAATGCTATTTTTGGCAAGTCAATTTACAAGCAGGGTTATCAGAAGTATAAGGACTGCAATGATGGTTCGTCGCATTCCTTATACTTCATCCCTGCTGTGCACCCTGATTACTTATTTCACCCTTTTTGCAGTTGCATCAAACATACCCAGCAAACTGCCTTTAAGATTATCATCGTCCACTTTTTTGAGGTTGATCGTTACGTCATAACCCTGTGCATTAAATGCCAGATCCAATAAATCTGCACTTTCGTCAACAGTAACAGGAACTTTTTCAGCGGTTGGTTCGGCAGGGTTTGACATCTGTCCGGTCAGTTTTCCGTCTGTTCTGACCAGGTCCACGATCATCTTGGAATCTCCATTTGGCGTACCAAATATGGTAACTTCCCATTTCCCGGCAAAAAAATCGGCCGGTGCGGCGCTTTGAGAATTACTGCTGAAAACAACACCCAGCATTAAAAACAAGCAGATTAAACTTAATTTTCTCATCGTTGCAGTCGTTAAAATTGATATTAAACAGTTATTGACATTATTTATTTAAATTCTCTTTTCGGTTTTAACCGTGTCTTAAAATGCACTAAAGGTAATCTGCCCGAATTTCCCCAAAACATATCAACAGGATTTAGTTTAAAGGTGAATTCTGTGGACGGCAATTTAACGCTGGTCATTTTCGTGAAACTTGAATTCTGCTCCCATAACAATCATCAACGAATGCTCCTCTGCTTTGGGATTTACAAAAACCACATAGACATCATGTAGTTTCGCATCTGATTTCTCCGGAATTTTTACAGGTATACTAAGCGTTGCTGGCTTAAAATCAAGGGCTTCGGATGGTTCTAGAAAGTCAGATACTCCAAGCAAGCTGCCTGTTGGACTATCCATGTGCAATTCCACTTTTCCGCCTGCTGCGTTCAGCTGTGGTTTGGGAGCCATTGCCTGCAACTGCAACTCAGAAATAGCATTTAGATCTATTTGCTTCAAAACCATATAGGCTCCTGGCTTGGAAGCAATGGCCAGATTCATCCCGCCATTAGAAATCTTCATGATATTATCATAGTCATCAAAGCTGTGCACATCTACTTTTGAATTTCTCAGCGCAAAGGATTGTTCCGATTTTACAGACGGCAGCCCACTGGCACCTGCATCTTCATAGGCAGCCCGCACAATAAAGATGCCTTTTCCTTTATCACCCGATGGGACTTTTGCAACGTAAGTGCCTTTTACCGGCAATGATTTTTCCTTTGATTTTTCATTGGCAATGTTGAGAATATATTTAACCATTTCCGAAGCATCAGCTGCTGACAACTGCGGATGCGCTGCCATTGCTGTTTCACCCCAAACACCGCCGCCACCGGAAATCACTTTTTTGGTCAGTTTTTCAACCGCTGAATTATCGCCTCTATATTTTGCCGACACTTCCCGGTAAGCAGGGCCAATTGATTTTTTGTCTGCACTATGACAAGCCTTGCAATCACTGGCTTCCATGAGTTTTTTTCCGGTTCCGTACAGGGCGCTTGCATCCGCAGAACGGTGTCCCTGGGCAATAGCGATCTTGTCAAAACCCTCTGCCAGATAATCAATATTGACAGCGACCTGATCCGGATCGATACCC
The DNA here is from genome assembly GCF_005280585.1 of Dyadobacter frigoris. Lineage (GTDB taxonomy): Bacteria > Bacteroidota > Bacteroidia > Cytophagales > Spirosomataceae > Dyadobacter > Dyadobacter frigoris. The sequence goes on along the minus strand of NZ_SZVO01000009.1, from coordinate 339,374 downwards.
TTGCCCAACGCACCATCTTCTTTATCGGTTACTTTAATATCGTAATTAAAGGATTTATTGGCTGTATAAAACGATTTATTACTGCCAGGCATTTCCAGACTCAGCACGGGTGGTTCGTTTCCCACGGTTATCTCCATGGATTGCGAGCTGATACCTCCTTTGCCATCGTTCACCGTAAGCGTGGCTTTGTAAATACCCGTTTTTGCAAGTATCAGGCTGGCATCAGCAGTTTTTACCACTTTTTGAAAACCGTTTTTGGAGGAAATTTTCCACGAATAAGTAAGCACATCATCATCGGCATCCACCGTACCTTTTGCGCTAAGTTTAAGGGCCATCGGTGCCGCACCACCCATTTGGTTAGCGGTCATTTGCAGCTGCGGCTTGCGGTTACCTCCGTTGTACTCAATCCGGATCAGCCGCGCATCATTATTGGCAGAAAACCAGCCGGTCCCGTATTCAAGCATATATAAATCGCCATTTTCAGCAAATTCCATATCCATTGGATTCGAGAATTTATAGCTGGGCATCAAACGCTCCATAGAAGCAAAGTTCCCGTCCTGATCCATCGAGATTGCCATAATCCAGCCCCGCATCCATTCGTAAGCAAGCAGCTTACCATCGTAATAATCTGGAAAAACACCCGGAGCTTTCTTAAACTGATCCGCGTAAAAAACAGGGCCCGCCATCGCATTTCTTCCGCCCGAGCCCACCAGTGGAAATTCTTTTGATACCGCATAAGGATACCAGATGAATGCTTTTTGTGCGGCTGGAAGCACTTTCAGTCCGGTGTTGTTAGGTGATGTATTCGACGGAGCATTCACATCCCATTTATCCAGAGATTTTTTATTGGCAAAATCGTATTTGTTGTAAGCTTTATTATCACCTACAAAATGCGGCCATCCAAAGTTACCGGCCTTACGGGCCTGTCCCACCTCGTCATGACCCGCAGGGCCTCTTGTCGAATCCGGCTTGGCAGCGTCAGGGCCCACCTCTCCCCAGTATACGTAATTTGTTTTCTGATCAACTGAAATACGGAAAGGATTACGGTGTCCCATCGTATAGATTTCCGGACGGCTCAAAGGTGTGCCTTTCCCAAACAGGTTTCCTTCTGGAATCGTGTATGTTCCGTCGGGCTGTGGTTTGATCCTGATTATTTTACCACGGAGGTCATTGGTATTTGCTGATGATTTCTGCGCATCCCAGGCGCTTCTTCCCTCCTGCTCATCGCTTGGGCTGTAACCGTTCGAACCGTGCGGATTAGTATTGTCACCCGTGGATAAATACAAGTTACCCGCTTTATCCCAGGCAATCGAGCCGCCCGTATGGCAGCACTCCTCGCGCTGCGTGGGGACATCTAATAGTATCTTTTTTGATTCCATCACAAGCTGGTCACCTTTCAGCTCAAATCTGGCGAGTACATTTTTAGGTTCTTCCACAGCTGAATAATAAAGATAAATCCAGTGATTCTGAGCAAAGTCCGGATCTTTGTTAAGGCCCAAAAGCCCGTCTTCACCCGTTGATTCTTTTCCTTCTTTGTTTTTGTATTTTAAACTGACAGGGATCTTAGCAATGGTTTTCAGCTCCTTGGTTTTTGTATTGTAAAGCCGCACATCTCCTTTTCGCTGAATGAATAAAACCCTGCCGTCGTTTAGCACACTCAGTTCCATGGGTTCATCCAGCTTTTCTTCGAGAATCACTTTGGTGAAACGGTTTTCTTCGGGTCTTGATTTTGTGTAATCCAGCGGTTTGGGTGCGTCGCCACCGGCAGCGTACTTAATTCCTGACCAAAGGTGATTCAAAAAAAGAGGTTCTGAGAATGTTTCATCGGTATGGCCCATGGCGGTATAAAACGAGCGTCCTCCATCAAAGTCCTGATACCAGCTGATCGGATGAAAATCGGGATTTTTGCCCCCTGTATAGCTTTTTTCATCAATTTTCAGGACGACATTTATTTTAGGAGAAATATCTTTGAAGCTATAAAACTCGTCCTTACGTTCGAATTCGTCCGGCATACCCTGTGTAGCCCAGTGATTTTTTTGAGTCACGATGAACTTCCCGTTTTGCACATTGCTGGGTGTCATCGGATGATCCAGAAAATAAGCTCCAGCCAGTTTCCCATACCATGGCCAGCCGTATTCTGTATCCGTAGCCGCATGGATGCCCACATAACCTCCGCCTGCCTGAATATATCTTTCAAAAGCAGTCTGCTGCTCCTCATTCAAAATATCGCCCGTGGTATTCAGAAATACTACCGCATTATACTTTTTAAGATTTTTGTCTGTGAACTGCGCTGCATCTTCGGTGAAGCCGGCCGTGAAGCCTTTCTCCTTCGAAAGTTTGGTCAGTGCTGTTTTGCCCGCTCCTATGGATGCATGTCTGAAAGATGCAGTTTTACTAAAAACAAGAATATTGATTGCAGGCGTCTGGGCAAAAGAAAAATGAACTGATAGAAATAGCCCCAGGCAAATTAGCCTGAACAGAATCGGTTTTACCTGCATCTTGAAAACATTTTAAGTTATAGATGAGTAAAAGTATGATTTATTTTAATATTGTCTATAAATTAGACAATAAATATTTTTATGTTTTAAATTTACATTGTACAAGTTATAAAATGAGTATCCCGATATTTGGCAGCACTAATTTGAAGCTGCTGTGCTGATGCGGATAATTTACTTCCGGTACTAATCAGAAAACAGTAATTTCGTTACATCAATAAAAGCAATTACGAATGCATAATCCAAGTGAACAGAATTTCATTCAGCAGCTCTCTATTGATTGCGTGATATTTGGGTATGACGACAATCAACTCCAGGTATTAGTCAACAAGCTCAATTTCAATGGAGATTTTTGGGCCTTACCCGGCGGCTTCGTTTATCAGAATGAAGATATTGACAAGGCCGCAAACAGAATTCTTCACGAACGCACAGGCATAAGCGAAATCTATCTGGACCAGTTTTATGTTTTTGGCAACGCAGCCCGAAACAATCTCAATTTCCTTGATGCATTAATTGCGCTCAACCCACAAATGACCATTGAGGGTAAGCCAAATAAAGAAGAGTACGACTGGTTTACAAAAAGATTTGTTTCCATCGGCTATTACGCGCTGGTCGATATCAATAAGGTGGTTCCCCAAAAAACAGATATTGATGAATCAATAAAGTGGTATAACATTAAAGATTTGCCCCACATGATAATCGACCACAATGCAATTGTTTCAAAAGCGCTCGACAGCCTCAGGCTTAATCTGGATGAAAAGCTGTTAGCTTTCAACCTGCTTTCTGAAACCTTTACCATGAAGGAAGCTCAGCAGCTCTACGAATCCATTTTTGACAAACCTTTTGCCCGTAATAATTTCCAGAAAAAAATTCTGGACCTAAATGTTTTAGAACGCCTTGAAAAGAAATTTACGGGCGCCGCTAACAAAGCTCCATTTTTATATCGAATTAAGAAATAATCAGCATTCGAACCGCTCCCGCAATGGATGAGCACCTTCCAGGCGACTTGTTTCCGTTTTTTTTCTTCTTTCTAATGAGGCCAATAAAGAACACTTTCCTGTTTTTACTTCACAGTATAGCAATACTGTAAAGTAAATGCGGGACGATACAATCGCTGGAATTTTCCTGTTCCTAAAAATTCGGGAATTGAAGTACACAGAAAAGTAAGGGGTGAGGCGCCTACATGCAAGCGTGGACGTTCATTTTGCTTTGTGAATAGGGCTTCGCCCCCGCGACGTCCGCTCCATCAGGAACAAGTATTGGAATCGACCGGCGCTTTTGCTTTTGACCAAAAAATAAATTTATTTTATTCTACAAACTATGTAAAATAAAAGTCATAGGTTTAGAGCAAGTTACATAGTATTACTTACCACCACTATCCTCCAATCAAATGAAAAAAATATTACTACTGCTTAAAAGACCTCCATTTTGTTGCCATATAATAACGTAACAAAATCGGTAAGCTGAGATATGCAGCTACCAACCCATCTGAATGCAATTTATGGAACTTCATTTTGACGACCTGTAAAAGGCCGCTTTACAATATCTGCGCTCTAAGCACTTCAATATCTGCTTTTTAACAATAAAAATTGCTTTAAAAACGACAATATAGCACTCATGAGAAAAATTTACTTATTAATCTTACTGGTTCTTACAAATGGTGTAACTGCCTATTCACAGAATGTCAGTTACACATCTTTATATGACAATACTACTTTTAATAGTAAGGCCATTGTTCAATCTCTTGCAGTAGGAAGTACACCAGGTGCAGGAAACGTATCAGCAAATGGTAGTGCCTCTTATTCAATCCCTATTGCTATACCACCAGGTTCAAACAACGTAGTACCATCTGTTTCAATTGAATATAATTCGTTGGGGGGAAGCGGGATTGCAGGCATGGGCTGGAATATATCCGGTTTATCTGCGATTTCACGGGTAGCTCGCAATGTTTATTTTGATGGGACTTCTGGACCGGTCGAACTTTCGGCTAACGACCGCTTCGCAATGGATGGGTCAAGGCTTATAGTGAAAACAGGGACTTATGGGGCAGCAAGCTCGACATATGGAACAGAGGTAGAGGACTTTTCCACTGTGACCGCCATTGGTACCCAAGGTAATGGACCTTTGTCATTTGAAGTCCTTACCAAGGACGGGGTGAAAATGGAGTTTGGCAACACGGCCGATTCCCGTTTTATGAGCCAGACAGGTAATACCGTAATGTTTTGGCGGATCAATAAATTAATATACCCCGACGGAAACTACATTGAATATGTATTTACTGACACCTCGACCGAACGGGATTCCCGGATTAGTGAAATAAGATATACAGGTAATGCTTCTGCAGGTGTAACACCTTATAACAAGATTGAATTTGCATATAAAGTACGTCAGGAAGGCTCTCCGGTAACATTTTCCGATATTCGGACCACCTATGAAGGTGGCTCTTCCATCCTGAGTAAATATCTGCTCGATTTGGTTACTGTAAAGGCAGAAGGTGCAATTGTGAAGAAATACCAGCTTGGGTATGGCCATGACAATATTAATTCCTACCTAAAATCTGTAACAGAATACGGCAGTGACAATTCACAACTTAATCCTACAATTTTCAAATATGGGGATACCCCTGTGGAAATAACGGATCTAAATACTACGATCGGCGCGGGAGCCAACATCCAGGCTATGTCCGGGGATTATGATGGGGACGGGAAAGACGAAGTCCTTTCAGCGCACGTATCAGTCACCACACTTGATATTCCTTATTTCGATAGTTTTAGGGTATTTAAAGCTGATGTTGCGGGTACTGGCTATTCTGAAATAGCTTATCAGACATTGCCTACAAATTATACGGTTGTTAATAAGGTCGATATCCCCAATTCCAAAAGTTTTATCCCTAGCGATTTTACAGGGGATGGTTTAGACGACATACTTACCTTGAATATCTCCAATAATGGTACAGAATCTAAACTGGAAAATGTTATTATTTATGAAAGTACAAACGGAGGAACTTCGTTTGTACCCCATGTCCGGTCGATACAGCCCAATTATTACCGTATTCCTTTAAATAACAGGTTTTTCTATCCAGGAGATTTTGATGGAGATGGAATCTCAGAATACATTACAATTCTCGGTAATGTATCAGGAACCTACGAACCCTTTCTTTGCAGTAATTATATTACCGGTGGTGCCTGCGGAAGCATAAGTATTCCCGGTACAACCAGTTTCCCTTCGAACACCTGGACCACTTCAGATAATATCAGTACACTTGATTTTAACGGTGATGGAAAGACCGACCTGATGCTGATCAAAAACAACATATGTGAGATTTTTACATTTCAGGGAAATACAGCTGTTAGGCTCTATAACGGTACCTTCCCCGCTTCTAATAAATTCCTTTACATTGGTGATTTTAATGGAGATGGGAAAACGGATTTAATCCAGGCCGCTCTTGATTTCTCATCCGTTACTAAAGCTATTGCAACGGGGACAGAATTCAACCAAAGCACGTTAACTTTGGTCCAGCCCTGGCCAACCAGCCAGCCCGTAACAGGACAGAGTGATAATATTATAATAGGAGATTATAACGGAGACGGTAAGTCGGATCTATACTATAAATGGAACCGGACGATGAACTATCCAAACTCCACCGGGTACGACATTCATAACTATACAGGTACTGACATCTACTATAGCCAGGGAGATTCTTTTAAATATAAACAACTCAGTTATCTCGAGCAAATACAAGAAGGTTTAGGTCGCCCTTCCACAGTTACCTATATCGTAGACTCTCCGATGGATTTAAACGGGGATGGGCGTACTGACCTGGTCTCTTCGGGTGGTTCAAATTTTTCTTATAAGCTGTTTAATAAAGACGGGCAGAATAACCTTTTACAAAAGGTCTCCAATGGACTTAACCACGTTACCGAATGGAATTATAAAAGCCTGGTGGGTAACGGCTCCTTTTACAGCAGGGGAACAGGTACTTCTGTATACCCTTTTAATATTATTCAACCAACAGCTATTCTTGTTTCTGATTTTAAAGCCCCAAATGGGATTGGGGGAACTTCAACGGTACAATACAGTTACGAAGAAGCCAGGTTACACCGGGCCGGTAAAGGATTTTTAGGTTTTAAATATATTTATACTGCCGATCTGACTACAGGGACAAGAACCATTACAGAAAACCAGCTCAATACCACCTATTATACCGCTGTTCCTTATAAGACTACAACCTATCTGGGTATCAGTACCGTCATACTTAACACGACCACCCTTACCAACACTTTTGTTTCACCGGCACCCAAACGCTTTTGGATAAAAACAACCGGGCTTTTAGAGAGCAATAGCCTGACAGGCCGTTTGGTAAACACAACCAGTAATTATGACGATGCCAATGGCAATATTACTTACAGTAAAATGGACGTCAACAGTGGTGTTGAAATTACCGAAACAACCACTGCTTACGGTGCCTTTCCGGGAAGCATTCTTAACAAACCAACATCTGTAACCATTGCCAAAACCCGTGGCGGGCAAAGCCCTGCTTACAGTACTGTTACAACTTTTGGCTATAACAGCATCGGACAGCTCACTTCCAAAACGGATTTTTCAGGTACGGCAAAATCCGTGGCTACCAGTTATGGCTATAATTCCTTTGGAAACCTCACAAGCACCACGGTAACACCGTCGGGGATGACAGCCCGATCTTCATCTTCTGTATTCGATAATAAAGGACGTTATCCGGAATCATCCTCCAATGCTTTAAGCCAGGGTTCTTCCGCTACTTATGACGCCAAATGGGGTAAACCGTTAACTGTAACCGGCATTGATGGACTCACAACAAGTTCTACTTATGACGGATTTGGCAGAACAACCACTACGACCTATCCAGGATCCTATACGACCAATCAAACTTATGTCTGGGACAGCTCCAACGGGGCAGTCTGGCGAAGTGATCTGACCTATCCAGCTCAGGGAAAGCCTGATTCTAAAACATGGTATGACCTGCTTGGCCGGCAGATCCGGACAGAAACCGAAGGTTTCGGCGGCACAATCATTCAGGCTCAGACCTATGATGCAAAAGGTAATATAAAGACCAGCACTCAGCCTTATAAATCGGGAGAGACCTATATTACTACCACAAATGGATACCATCCGGATTACAACTGGCTGGTTTCTGTTGATCAGGGTGCACGGGGTACCACCAGCATGGCATATGCCTACTCAGCTGGGGCGCTTACACTCACTACTACCGCACCAACCGGAACATCTTCTAAGATCACCGATGCCAGTGACAAAGTAACTTCTGCTACCGATAACGGGGGCACGCTCACTTATTCCTATTACAATCATGGCGGTCTGAATCAGGTCATTAGAGATAATGTCACCATTATCTCTAATGAGTATGACATATATGGTAGACAAACCAAACTGATCGATGCCAATGCAGGTACAACGACCTACGATTATGATGCGCTTGGCCAGTTGGCATCCCAGACTAATGCTAAGGGACCCACATATACGCACACAATGGCTTACAACCTGCTAGGGCAGCTTACAACACGCACTGGCCCGGAAGGAACGACCTCCTATATTTACGGTAGCTCAAACTCCGGCGGGGAATCCAAAAATCAGATCAAGCAAATAACAGGTTTTGCCTCTGGCAATCAGACCAATTACAGCTATGACGCACTGGGACGGGCAACTTCGGTCATTGAGAAAATAGATGCAGCAGATCATACCACCTCCTATTCCTTTAACAATTTCGGGGATGTAATCACCACTACTTACCCCTCCGGCCTGGCCGTCACCAATGTATATGATACCAACGGCTATCTGTCCAAAATTCAGGGCGCCGGCACCGATATCTATACCACAAGTACTATGAACGGTCAGGGGCAGGTAATGACTTATTCCCTGGGTAATGGAAAATCATCTACGAATACCTATGTTAACGGATTTCCCACCAAATTTGAAACTTCGGGTATTCAAGACCTGAACATGGCCTGGGATTATCAAAAGGGCAACCTGACCAGCCGGAATGATGCGCGGGCTGCGATAAACAAAACAGAGTCATTCACGTATGACAACCTGAACCGCCTGACCGGCTCTACCATCAGCGGTGTAGCAGGTTCTTTCACTACCAGTTATGCTTCCAACGGAAATATTGCCACAAAAACAGACGCTGGTACTTATTCCTACGATGCTACAAAGGTCAACGCCGTTACGGGGGTAACAAACCCCAGCCCGTCACCAATACCCCTGATGCAACAGGATATTTCCTACACGGCATTTTTGCAGCCGTATGTTATTACCGAGAATGGAAACGAATTAACATATACATACGGGGCTGATTATGAGAGGATAATGAGTGTTACAAAGCAAAATAGCACTGTTATCAATACAAGGTATTACTTTGCCGGAGGTTTTGAAAAGGACGTTACGGCAGGGACAACACGCTATATTCAATATATTTCCTCCCCTGCGGGTTTAGTGGCCATTGTGGAAAGCCAAGGAAGCAGTCATACAGTTCATTATACCTACACGGATCATTTAGGGTCTATTGTCACGGTAACCAATAGTTCCGCAGCCGTAGAAGCCCAGCAAAGTTTCGATGCCTGGGGTAGGAGAAGAATTTTCGATACTTGGGCACTGCTTGCACCTACAGCAACGGTACCTAATATCCAGGTTTGGTTGTACCGCGGCTACACTGGGCATGAGCATTTGGATAACTTCGGGCTCATCAACATGAACGGCCGGTTATATGATCCTGTGCTAGGAAGAATGCTGTCTCCTGATAATTACATCTCGGATGCAGGTTTTACCCAGGATTATAACCGGTATTCGTATGCCAAAAATAATCCGCTTCTTTACACTGATCCGGATGGACATAATCCGATCATTGGGGCAATTATCGGAGCGGTTAGTTACACTTTGGGCGTTGCATTCAGTGACGGTGGTTTTAAAAACTGGAACTGGTTCGGGTTTGCAAGTTCGGTCGTTGTAGGCGCTATGACCTCGGGCTTTGCTTCTGTAATCGGTGATGCGGTCGGTGCAGGCATTACGGCAGGAACCTTATCTTCATTTGGAGCAGGTGCAATACAAGTCGGAGTGTACGGCGCGTTTAATGGTACAACTTCCTTGCTAACAGGAGGAAGTTTTGTATCAGGTGCCCTGACTGGAGCCGCAGGGTCTGCGATGGGCTCGCTTACAGGGTTAATTCCAGGTATACAAACAAACGGATGGGGGACGGCTGTACAGGTTGGATCTGCCGCCGCCTTTGGAGGAATTGTTTCGGAACTGAGTGGCGGTAATTTCTGGAATGGTGCTGCTCAGGCTGGAGTTATTGCCGGGTTTAATCATGCGGCGCATAGAATTTTGGAAGGCCCTGGTAAAGGACAAAAGATGTTATGGGGTTCTGGACGTAAATTGAATAGGTTCGAGCGGATACTTGCTGAATTTGGACTCTTTCCAGGAGTAGGAATTGTCGGCGGAGCAGCTGAGGTAGGAGTTACCACCGTAGGGCGCTGGATGTCTCAGGCAGAGTATGATATAATGAAAAGTACAGGGCGCATGGTTGAAGGTGCTGGAGGTAAAACCTCAGTAGCAACAGGAGGTTTTGAGTCATTTAGTGGTGCTGCACAGGGATCAGTATACGCAGAATTTCAAGTACCAACCAGTAGTTTGGTACAAGGAGGACATTCTAATTGGTTTAGCATTCTTGGGCCCAATGCAAGTAAGTCTCAGTTATTTATGTTACAAAAACAAGGGGGGGGGAATACTCCCACAAATAAAAAATTTATCCCCAATTCTCAAAGTAAAATAATATGATGAAAGATGTCAACTGGTTTAAAAAGGAGGTAGAGCCTGGTTTAAAAGGTTATGAAGTTAAATATAAATTTTTTGAGAAAGGAGATTTTGGGTCACTTAATCAAGTGGAATTCAATTCAGAAAGTCAAGGTGGAGAAATTGATTTTTGGAGTACCGGTTGGTTGGGAATTCATTTAGTAGATTACGAAAAAGGGGAAGAATTACTAAAAGGTTTTTTGGATCCACATCAGGAAAAAGAAAAAGAACAGATTCTTAAAAAATTACAAGAATTATTAAAATAAACAAACAGATGCACTTACTGGAGCCGCAGGATCTGCGTTGGGTTCGCTTACAGGGTTAATCCCAGGTATACAAACAAACGGATGGAGGACGGCTGTACAGGTAGCTTCTTCCGCTGCTTTTGGAGGGATCGTGGCTGAATTTAGTGGTGGTAATTTCTGGAATGGTGCTGCTCAGGCTGGAATTATTGCCGGGTTTAATCATGCGGCGCATCGACTCTTAGATAATCCTGAATACGATTTTAATGGCAATACCTATACTTCTAAGGCAGAATTATATGCGGCCATCTTAGCTGATCAATCTATGGAACAGTTTGGAATAAAAGACATTATAGCACTTGGTGGCACTGTTTCTGGAATGGAATTGGTGGATAAACGTTTTGTAGCAAAGGGCGCTAGTTCAAAAACTTCAATTCTTTCAGAAAATTTGAGAAAAGTGGGTTTAGGCTCATTTAAGAAAGCAAAATGGGCTCCTACTTTAAATAACGTATTATCCAAAACAGCTTCGAAGGCCGCGTTCATTGCCAGATGGATTCCATGGATTAGTACCGCAATGTTAGCGTATGACACCGGCATGATTCTATATAACACTCAACTCATTTATAATAAAATTACAGCAAATGGAAGATAATCAAATTTTCAAAAATATAGTTGTCATCATTCGGAAAAACAGAGGAGAATTAAATAATATAATAACTCCAACCACTAGCTTGCAGAAAGACCTTGGAATTGATGGAATCGATGCAGAAGAAATTCTCAATGAATATTTTTCATTGTACAATATAGATATATCGGAGTTTCATTTTTTAGATTATTTTGGAGAAGAGAATTTTAATCCCATTATGGTATTAAGAAGCCTTTTTTCTTCAAAAAAAAAGAAGCCTATAACTGTTGCTCACCTAGTCACTTGTGCTATTAAAAGAAAATGGGAAATTCCATAAATGACTGATATAAATTAAAAATGGATACATTGGAAATACTCAAGGAGTTTATTATTGAAGATAGAGGAAAATATGCAAAGCCGTTTTCTATAAAAACCACACTGGAGAAAGATTTAGGTATTACTGGTGATGATACAGATGAGTTTATGGATGCTTTTTTTAAAAAATTCAACATTCATTCCGAAGACTTCGATACAGGAAAGTATTTTCATTCAGAAGGGTTTGATATTTTTTTCTTGAGTGCTATAATTAGAAAATTTACTGGTGCCAAAAGCTTAAGCAATCCAATATACGATATTACACTAGGCGACTTAGTACGTGCTATCGAGGCAGGTACATGGATAGATCCAAAATTATAACTCCCGTTTAAATTCTGGCTAACTCATGAGAGGTCCTTTACAAGCAATCCCCAAATAATATGTATAGCAAAGATGATAAAAGAAGACTATATCAATTAATTGACATGTATGTTCTAAGGCAAATAACAGCGCCCGTTTTTTGCGATGAATTTTATTATTCTTATGATTTGGAAATTGATACCGATTCATTAACCACTGAAGAGCAAAAAGCATTTTCAGATTTAAGTATGATATCAAGTCGTTTTTCTCAGTTTAAGGATGATATAGCAAAATATCCAGGTGCCTATTACAATGAAGCTGAGCTGAGAAGAAAAGTAATAGAAACCCAAGAAAAATTAAAATAATATTTTCGATTACGTGCTATCGAGGCAGGTACATGGATAGATCCCAAATTATAACTCCCGTTTAAATTCTGACTAACTCATGAGACTACATCTATTAATATTTTTTGCTCTTTTTAATACTCCATTAATTGCCCAAACTATCGTATATCAATATGACAATGCAGGCAACCGCATTCTACGAAAACAAAATGCTCCCTTACCTGTAACCCTGATTAGCTTTGTAGCTATCAAAACCACCAGTAGTTCCGAAGAAGTCAGCGGGGTACTAAGCTGGCAAACATCTACTGAAATCAATTCTGACTACTTCAAAATTGAGCGTAGCCAGGACGGAAAGAAATGGTTGAATATCGGAGATGTTAAGGCAAACGGTGACAAAAGTTCCAGCAGTTATTATTCGTTCATTGATAAATCCCCTGCGGATGGTGAAAACCTGTACCGGCTGAAAATGATTGATAAGGATGGTTCATCTGCATATAGCCGAATACAGAGCCTGAATTTTGATCCTCAAATATCATTCTACCCAAATCCCGTTAAAGATCTGCTAAAAATAAAGGGAGCTATAGCCGGGGTGATACAGTTATTTAATGTTTCAGGAAAATCGGTTTTGAGTTTGGGTAACATTCCTGCGAATGGAGTTGATGTTAGCGATCTCCCCTCGGGTGTGTACCTGGTTAGAATCACCCTTACTAATGGTTTATTAACAATAAAGAAGATTGTAAAACAGTGAATCGGCACATTAGGGGAGATATTTATCGCAATACACCTCAATTGTCGATTTTTTAAAAGTGTGATAGGATGAACCCCAAGAGTATTTATAAAGGAGTCAAAACCTTCTCGTGTTTAAAAGTAAAACTACTATGATAAGATATTTATTCTTATTTTTCGCTATTCTGATTGGAATAACTTCACAAGCGCAAAATATTGTTTTTGAATATGATAGCGCAGGGAACCGGGTAAAAAGACTTTCAGGTCCGGACCTGACTCCAACGATCAACTTACCATCAGCTAACTTTGCCAGTAATGGTACAACTAAAAACTTTACTGTAGGATTGTATGAGGTGAACTCGGCAGCAACAAGCGCAAATATCCAGTTCAGTATTATCATCCCAACGGGATATACTCTTGGATTTGACCAAACGCAAACGACGATAACACCGTCGGGAGCAGCAGCATCGGTACTAGTTAAAAACGCAGAATGGACTGTCATAGGTACCGCACTGGGTGGCAGAAAGCTCACTCTTCAAGCCAACACAGGAATTATCATACCCGCGCTAGGCAATTCTATTATCGGATTTACAATACAACGCAGCTCTGCTCAACCGGGAAGTACGGCAATCATGACTGTTACTATTATAAATGATCCTACGCACCAGGTTTATGATACAGTGGATGCCAATAATATTTATTCAAGGGTAATTAATGCTCTTTAAATAAACTTAGGCATACTTACTATGAGATATTATTTAACGGTCTGTCAATTTTGAGAATGATGAAATATATACTTCTTTTTGTAATGCAATTGTCGTTTCTAACTGGAATAGCACTTGCGCAAATACCTTCAATAGCCGGGATAAATCCTGATAGGTCACCTGTCTTTTCTGGCGAAACGGTCATAATTCGTGCTGATCTGCTCAATCTGGGATCTGGTGTAATCCAGAGCGAAACTCCTGCGATTTGGACTGTTCAGCTTCCAGCAGGTTTACCAGTCTTAACTGTGAATTTTGATGACCCTTCGGCTGAAGGTTTCCTGACTGTAAATATTGGCCCCTATGATCCCGTCACGGGAACCACTGTCATCATTTCAAACGAGAGCGGAGAGTTTCCTGCGACTGGTCCTTCCGAAGGTGCCTATACTGCTTTGATCCAGGTTAAGGCACTCATGGTATCTGTTTCCGAACAGCGTGTACCAATCATTATCAGTGCTGCACTTTCGGGTCAAAGAGAAACTAGTAAAGCTGGTACCAGTATCCGGATTCAAGACAATGCTTCATTGAGAAAGAGTATGTCGATTCAGGGGGGAGCTTCTTTAACCGATAAACCATATAGTGAGGATAATTCAGATTCTGACAGCGTAGAGTCATCCTTTGTATTTTATCCCAATCCTGTTAAAGATTTTTTATATATAAACGGATCAGTGAAGGCAGTGAAGTTTTATGATGTGAGCGGCAAGCTGGTCTATGAGCGCAGCGTTCCATTCAGTCATATTGATCTAAGAGCAACTACTCCTGGTATTTATATTGTGAAAATAACAGATCATAAAGGCCTGATCCATACCGGAAAAGTTTTAAAAGAATAAAGAGCAGATATTTATAGAAGAAATTAAAGCATTTACATGCACAATTCCTGACAGGTAATGTTCGGGGTTTTATTTCTGTTGACTGAAAATACAAAATTGGTGTTCCAGGAAAAAGGCCCCGAAAAGTTCGTGGTATTGATCCCCAGCTCGATTCCTTTACTTTCCACCGAGCCGTAATTTTGCAGAGCTGTGGACTGTCCGGTCGTGTAGGGAATAGGTACATTCAGCAGCAGATTTGTCGTCTTTTTGTAGCACATCTACTCTTTTCAATATGGATTGACTGCCATAGTAAGCGTCGTAAGTAAAAGTATTCTGCCCTGCTTTCCCTTTTTTTGTTGTAATGATGACAACTCCGTTAGCTCCCCTGGAACCATAAATAGCTGTGGCAGAGGCGTCTTTAAGTACTTCAATCGATTCAATATCGCTGGGATTTAAACTGGCCAGCGCATTGATGCTCGGACCTGCCGTAACACCGGCACTTGCATCAGCATTGCTGTTATATACCGGAAATCCGTCAATTACATATAGAGGCTCATTACCCCCGGTGATCGAATTACCACCCCGTATCCTGATACTTACAGCCGCCCCGGGCTGGCCCGAAACCTGTGTTACCTGAACACCGGCTGCGGCTCCCTGCAAGGCGCGGTCAAAAGAGCTGATGGGTTGTTTTAGTGCAAGCTGGGGAACCGAAGAAACTGACCCGGTCAAATCTCCCTTTTTCTGCGTTCCATAACCGATCACAACGACCTCATCCAGTACATTGGCTGTTTTTAAAGCGATTTCAACCAGCTCAGAGGATAATTCATAAATATCGACTTCCTGCTGCTCATAACCCGTAAGTGTGACCTGCAGCGTGAAAGGCAAATTTTTGGCCGGGCAATGTTAAATTTTCCATCAACATCTGTACTGGCATATCTGGAAGTTCCTTTTAAAATAACAGTGGCTCCGGGAATGGTTTGTCCCGAACCATCTTTGACTACCCCTTTCACCAGATTCTGAGCCTGGGAATACCGGAAGGTTAAGATTAAAAAAATAAAAATGTAAAGGTATTTCTTCATCATATTCAACTGGTTTTTGCTTAGGAATGGGTTGATAATTATGTTTTAAATGCTGAGAAATCCAGGAACAAATACTAACTTTAAAGTATATACGTAATTTATTTTCCCAGATGAAAATCGCGCGTTCCGGATACAAAGTGATTTAAGGTGCGGTGTGCGGCTATTAGTGAAGTATCTTATGCATAAAGCCATTTGTCTGGCAGTCTGGGCCTGAAAAAGGGCCGACCAGTTTCTTTTTTAAATTCCACTTCAATCCCTGAAAATCTCAAATGAAAGTCAAAAAATAAACGGGCTCATAGCAGTAGATGAAAAGTCAACAACAGCACAGAAGGTGAAGGTATAGACCCGGATACCGGGGAAAAGACACACACCAAAGCGAAGAATAACTTCTTATTCTATTCATATTGTTTTTAGATTTTAACAAAATCCTTTGTGCTGGTGGTAACACAAAGATCTTATTCTATAAATTATATAGACAAAGTAAAGTTATTAGGAAAACTTTACCAAACTTTCTACAATTCTAAATGAGACAATGCATATGATTATATGTTTAGTTATATTAAATACACATAAATCACATTTATTCTAATTTATTTCTTGAAACCAAAATAAGCCTGTCTGGGTACATAAAAAACTTTTATGGGTCAAGAATCAGACGCTTTAAATTAAGGTTACAAAACCAGTTCAGTATGTTTGGGAACATTTTTAATAGCCCTTTTATACTGCTTTCGAAAAAAAACATTTGAGATCGGAGCAATGCTGCCCGCACACCCGCCCACAACCATTCTCAAAAAATAAACAATGACTGGTTTTTGTCTGTTTCGTACAAAAATAAAAGATGCTTCCTTTTTTGTATTACTGTTTCGTATCGCAATTTTATTTGCAAAAAAACCGATCAGTCTGGTACGAAATTTCTGTTTGTCCACCTTACCTGAATCCAGTAAGTCGGCCTTAAGGTTATGATAATGCAGATTCATAAAGCCTTTGGATATATAGTCGTTGCCAACCGCTGTCATACGCATGGAATCAAGATAACCCGACCTGGCCCGCGCAGAAAGTAATGGAGCAAGAAAAGGATTGAGTTCCGTAAATTTTCCCGGGCCAAGTTCAATATCCAGCCGCAGGCCCCCCAAGGTGTCCCGGTAAGACTGGCTCATCGCTACTTGCAGCTGCATTTTATCCAAAAACAAAGCCGAAACCTTGACATGCAGACTATCAGCGCCCACTGTTCTGTTTGAGGATACATTTCTAATGCTGGCATTGATCGATGAAAAATTCACACTTCCGGTATCCTTGGAAACAGGATTCAGTTCCGTATAATGCACACGGGCATTGCGAAGCCATATTTCATCAATTTGGAATGGGAAGCCTATTTTGGCCAAAGCAGCTACCGGTAAAGGCTGAATGATGGGCGGGCCAAATTTTTTCAGCTTGTCTGCATAGATTGTAAGTGCACTATTATCGATCCCGACATAGGACATTTGAAGACCTTCTTTTTTAAGCTCCAGCCCGTTTACCTGTATTTCTCCGGTTTGGGTTGTCAAATAAATTTTACGGTAAACACGGCCCTCATAAAAGTCGGATCTGCTTACTGCCGGATTCAATGAAAATGAACGCATGGTGAGCTGACGCCCTTTTCCATCAAAACGCAGCTGGCCTAACCCGAGAAAACTCTTTTCTGTTTGTAAAGATAAAGAATCCAGTTGCAGACGCGCGCCGGAACGGTTGATAAACCAGGAAAGGCCCTGATCCAGGTCGGTTTGATTCGCAGTAAGATCTTCAATCTTTAACCTTTCCAAAGACAATCGGGTATGCTTTTCGGCTTTATTTCTTTTGAAACCAATGCGGTTCGTTTTAAATTTGTCCAGCTGCACAGCCCAGGTCCCAAGGCCAGGATGGTATTTAAAATGATCCAGTTCTGCTGATAAATCACCATCTGCATCCGCACGTTCACCGCTGTTTTTGCTTAGCAAAATAGCACGGGCATCAACGCTGATCCGCTCGGCTAGCAGGGAACTGTCAAGCTGTGTTGCTATACTTTTGGCAGAAATCGAAATACGCTTAACCACAGTACTGTCGCCTGCCAAGCCTGCCAGAAAATAACCATCCCTGACAAAAAATTCGTGTATATTAAAATTGGGTAAAGCAGCTGATTTCAAGGAAATAGTATCTTTCCGCTCACGCCTTTGAGCGGAAAACAGAATACGCGGCTGATTTACGCTCACCGAGTCCAACGTTAGTCTTTTGGTAAGAAGCGTCTTTTCCAAATAAGGCTTAAAGCCCAGAACCGGAACATCGACAAGTATAGTATCCCCCGGATTCTGGCGGCGAAAAACGATATCGCGAACCGTCGAATTTTCCTTATCCCCTATATCAAAATCACCCAGCTGCAAAACGCCTGACGGAGTATTAATACTGGCATCAGTACCCATGAGCCGAAGGCCTTCAGTTTGAAGCGAACTGCCTTTTTCTCTTGAAATTTTATTGGCAGAAAGATTTTCCAGATTGACTTCAGCTTTGACGCCATTGCCCTTAAAATGCAGCTTTGTATTGTTTCCGCTCATTTGTTCTATAAAAAACCAGAGCGTCCGGTTTGATTTCGTCCGGATTGCCGCGCCGGAACTGGCCGCATCCACCGAAACCGAGCCTTCCTCCCACTGCAGTCTGCTTATATCAAGCTGATTGTTTTCAAAAGAAAAATCCTGAACCTCTACCTTTTTAAAAGTCCCGCCGATATCGCCATTTTTTGTATCAACCCGTATACTGTCAAAAACAAGTTTTTGTCCGATTTCATTAAAGACAGAAGGGCCCGTGGTAACAATCACAGAGGGAGTAGTGACAGCCGCCGTTCCGAACGATAATTGTTTTATGGACCGGACAAGTTCGCCGGGCGATCTGGCTTTGCCCAGCTTACCGACGTGAACGCTCAGATTCAGGTTTTGAAGTCGTAACTCCAAGGTGCTGCCCTGTTTTAAACTGAGATCACCATCCACGATCCGAAGTTTTTCAAGATCAATAATCTTATCCATCAGCGACAGATTTTGATAGATGGACCTTTTGGCTTTACCTGCCGGCATTGAAGTCAAAAAAACATTCTGCTCTGAGCGCAGAATTGGTTGGTACAAAACAGCATCACGCGCTTTAAAATTATTGTGAAAAATAAAAGCGAGCCAATCCATCCCTGTGACCTCAAAACGTGGTATTACATAATCCCGTAGTACCTTATTTCTTCTGTTGCGGGGCGTGGAAGCGATCAGGTTATGCAGGACAATTTTATCGTTTATAAATTGCAGACTGTCAAATTTCAACTGAAGTATGCTGTCAGGTAAAAAGCCGGTATAGTTGCGCACCGTGTAGTGGAAACCGCCAATTTTAAGCTCTTTTTTCCCCGAATCATTCAGGTGAAAACCGGAAATACTCACATTGTCATTCGCCGCAGAAAACCGTGTTATTTTCCCTCCCTGATGCAAATTTGTAGCTACTCCGCCCTTCTGCATGATTACATGGCCAATATTAAAAGCGACCGGCAACTGATTTAAGGTGCTGTCAAACAAAGCCTTTTTGTCATTTCCACTTTTTCTGGCCTTACCCCCAATAAAAAGCTCAGAAGTAATAAATGGATTTTCAAGAAAAACCGAATCGGCCTTCACTAATTGTTTTTGGTATAACAGATTAAAATCCAGACCCAGGATACTGAGTTTTCTGGCCCTAATATCGGTGCTGTTTCGTTGATTTAGGGAAGGATAAATACGAACTGCCGCGCCGGAAAGTCGAACGAGCTTATCTTTGGAATCGATCAAAAGCTCCTTAAAGCTGACATTGCTCTTGTTATCGGGAAGCATTATTTTCTGATCGGCAATACGCAGCATGACCCGTTCGGAGAAAATGAATTGGGAGGAATCTTTCCTGTGTGATGAACCAATTTTCAATTTATTAATCGAAAAATGAATGTGGCTTACCACAAGCGGCGGTTTGGAAGGGTTGTCTTCATTTCTGACTATAAGCTTCCCTTCATTGATCTTAAAGAGTTGAAGATTAAGCACGTTAAGGGATTTGTAGATGGAGCTGTATAATTTTTCAAGATCATCCAGCAAAGCAATTTTATTGGTGCTGTCGGTTTGCGATATTACCCTTTTCCCAATGACAATTTCAGGACTGTTGAAAACAATGGAATCAATGAGCAGTTGCCTGTGAACAAACAGATCCCACCTTGAACGTGTCCGGAAATGAAAATCTTTAACGTTGAACTTATAACTGGTTGATTGATTGGAAGAATTGACTGTAAAAATGCTGATCCCCTCGACATGGATTGCATTATGAAAATAATTGGTCTCGATTTTTCCAATCGAACATTTCAGCTTTCCACCAGAGCCCCAGCTGATGAGCTGCTCAATTGTTCTTTCAGAATTGTACTTGAACCAAAAGTGAATGCATAACAATACAATAGCAAAAAAAGCAATGCTGATTGCTGCAAATCTGAATATGTTTTTGAAAAGGTGTTTCATTAAAATACCGGCATAACCCCAAATGAACCAACTTGATTTCCGGAATGCAATTCCTGTTACGATCTATAACCAATTTTATTGGAAATAAGTCCAAAGGACTGCCTGTTTATGAATGAATAATATAGGGATCAATATATTAAAAAGTTCGCCGGCCGCGGATAATAATGTTTTCACCCCTGTTGATTATGTTATTCACACGACTGTTATTTCACATTTGACCATGATAAAAGCAGAAGAGTTTTTTTTAAGCCCGGCTTTTCTACGGGTGCATTGGTCATTTATTGTAAGGAAATCTGCTTGTAAACCAGGATTTCTAACTAAAATTTTATCAGAATATCTTTCCAAATTCTAGGATCGGCATAACATTGGTGCTATTTTTATACAAAATTATACCATTTGAAAAGAATTCTAGCTTTCGGCCTTTTGTTTTTGCTCCTGTACAACATGTTTGGACTGGCCGTAAGTATATTTCTATTTGAAAACGATTTCCGTCTGGCCTCCGCAACTCAAAAAAGTGATTCGTACAAACTGATAAAATTTCCTGTCCTGACATTGCCCTATTCTTCTGCCTGGGAAAACGAAGCGGAGATAGAAGGGATTTTCCGGCAGCACAGCGAGTTCTATAACATTGTAAACCAGAAAGTTGAAAACGATACGGCTTATATCACTTTAAAGACGAATATTTCCGCCAGGGAAAGATTTCTGGAACTTGCAGATCAGATCACAAGTGGGACAACTGACAATGCTGCGAGTCAGTCGCCTTTTGGCAAAACCATCAGATCGATGCTTAATCTTTCAAAAAATTACTGGCAAAATCACTCCACCTATACTTTCGGGATGCAGCAGACATTCCTAAATAAAATGGCATGTTACCATTACCGGCAAATTTTCTTAAAATCTCCATCTCCTGTTGTTTTCTCCCCTCCTCCGCAATCCTGATCTGTGAAGGTTTCGTTGTACTATTCATGGCTGGAAAAATATTTTCCTTTTGTCAAAATAGCAGCCGTTCTGAGCTGAAAGTCTCCGGCGACGGACCAAACCTGCATGGATTCCATGGCAGAAAATTTTGCAGTATTCAATTCATTTATCCGGCTTATTCCCTGACGCTTCGTATTCAGGAAAAATAGCCTTTGTCACCCCCATTCAAATGAAAAATTTTTATTATTCCCTATACAGTTTTTTGTTATTGCTTACCCTTTCCTTTCAGGCCTCAGCGCAAGGTTGTGTGGCGGTGCGCCAAATGGGCGGAATCAATCCTATGCTTGGATCATCTTCCTACAATCTTCAAAAAAATCAGTTTCAGGTGGGCGCCAGCTACCGGTATTTTCACTCCTGGAGGCATTTTGTGGGTAAGGAAGAGCAGCCTCAGCGGCAAATCACCGGGGGCGGCCACGGACCCGACGGGAAAGATCGCGGAAATGCCGTAAATATTTATTCCCATGCGCTGGACTTCAACGTTTCTTACGGACTTACAAGCCGCATACAACTAAATGCGAGTATTCCTTACGTTCATAATGAACGTTCACAGGTTTTGAAATCGACCATCATTGACACAACCCGGTATAGTGTTTACGCAAAGGGACTGGGCGATATTCGCCTGAGCGCTAACTATTGGGTAATTGATCCTGCCAAGGCTCATCATGGCAATTTAATGATCGGCCTTGGTGTAAAACTGCCCACAGGAAAACACAATGTAATGGATGATGCTTTGCAGGCTAACGGATCAAAACTTAGCGTTGTGATGGATCAGGCCATTCAGCCAGGTGATGGCGGCCTGGGTGTTTCACTTGAATTTCAGGGTTTCAGACAACTGGCCAGCAATATTTACGCTTTTGCCAACGCCTATTATTTGTTAAATCCAAGAGAATCCAACGGCACATTTAAATCTGCCCCCGAGAAAGGGCTGGAAGGTTATAATGTATATGCGTCCCCGGATCAGTATTTCGCAAGGGCAGGCTTTATGGCGGCTTTGGGAAAAGCCCAGAAACTTACCGTGTCACTGGCAGGCAGAATGGAAGGAATTCCAGCTTATGATCTACTCGGTGGTCAGCGTGCTTACCGCCGCCCTGGCTATGTGGTTGCCATTGAACCTGGGGTTACCTTTCGCACCGGTCAGCATACTTTTAGCCTTTTTGTCCCTTACAACTTCATCAAAAACCGCATACAGAGTGCCGCAGATATCGCGAGTCAGGATCTTCAAAACTCTAAAATTACTGATGAGACAAAAAAAGTACACGTTCAAGGCGATGCTGCATTTGCTGACTATTCCATTAGCCTTAGTTACTCGTTCCGTTTTGGCGGAAAGAAAGTTCCTCACTTACCCGTGTTAAAATAATACGCATTATAAATCATGCACTTTCATGTTTTTCCCGGAGACACTTCACTGTTCTCCGGGATTTTTTTTCTGCCAACAATGCAACCAGTAAAGCCTTGATTCTTATTACAAGACACTAAATTCAAACCATCTTAAAAAATATTTCCACAGACATTCGCATCGGCGCCTTAGTACATTCTCAATACAAGCTGTCATACAACAAGGGCAACTTTTGGCCTAAACTGTTGCTTTTTTCAACATTAAAAAGGGTAACGCAAAAAATCAGTATCCGTTTACGCCATCTTACTAACTTTACAGATTACCCATGAAGTTGGTAAGATTCTGTGAAAATAACCCGTCTTCCTAAATTAAGCCAGCCTGTACCTTTCTGTATCCTTAGTTGAAAACAGGGTACATTTTGTCCGTTTTCGTCTACCGCGGATAGTTAACAAAATGATTGGATTTTTCTAATCACCACTGCGAAGCCAACACTGGTTTTAATGTAACCCTAAGTTTATCTGGCACGAGTTTTGGTATAAGGAATAATTACTCCCCTTCCGCCTTTCTGAATAACTTCCTGAATCAAGCCTAATTAACTCAGCTTATTAATGAAAAAGTTACTGTTTACGCTATCTGCATTTTTTATTTTTCAGGCCGCGAAGGCGCAAAACAGCAGTGAAACGCTACGCCCGTTGACAAACGATCAGAATTCGCTCGATTTTCTTCAATACAGAGACCGCTGGAACCTCAAAATCAGTGCCGGGCTTGGAGCGACTTACCGCAACGAGGCAAATTTCCTTAAAACCAGTGCACTCTCCATTTCCGCAGAACCATCTTACCGGCTAACGAATTACATCGCTGTCGGGCTGCGTGGTGAGTATACTTTTATGCGTCCGTACGTCAGCGAAGTTGGAAGAGTGAAGGCAGATCCTATCGGTTCATTATCTGCAACTGCTGACATTATAAAACTTTGGAACCATAAATACGCACCTTTCATTGGCATTGGCGCAGGATTTTACCGCCTGGGTTACGGACAGTTCCCGGCCGGTCAGCTTCCTACTTCTGAGCAGCAACCGGTCGTTAGAAAAAACCTTGGAACTCGTTTCGGTGTTTCGCCCAGGATTGGGATCAATCTTCAATCTTTTTCAATTTCAATTGAAATGAACCTTATTGATGAAAAAGTCTTTTATAACCGGGATTATATGACACTAAAAATTGGATATACTTTGTAGGCGGATAGCCTGATAAATCCATAATGGAGTATCATCACATATATCTTTTATGACGATGATCAAAGAAGGAAAAATCTCCCGCCGCAGTTTTTTCAATAATTCCCTGGCCGGAATCGGTTCTCTTCCACTCGCTTCTGTTTTTGACAAAAGCCACCATTTTACCAGGCCCCTTAAAGTGGTTTGTGTTGGCGGACACCCGGATGATCCTGAAACCGGTTGTGGAGGGACGCTGGCAAAATTTGCTAATGCCGGTCACCAGGTAACGATCATCTATCTGACTAACGGGGATGCAGGAATCAAAGGAAAGAAACCTGTGGAGACGGCTCAGATCCGAACCGCAGAAGCTATTAATGCTTGTAAGATATTGAATGCCAAACCGGTTTTTGCCGGGCAGGTAGACGGGAGCTCGGTTGTTGATAATGTGTGGTATGCCAAAATCCAAAAACTACTGGAAGACGAAAATCCTGATATTGTTTTTACACACTGGCCCGTGGATTCTCACAAAGACCACATGGCCGCCAGTATCCTGACACAAAAAGCCTGCATACAGATGGGACAAAAATTTCCTCTGTACTTTTTTGAAGTTTATACCGGTTCCCAAACCCAGAATTTCCATCCCACAGACTATGTTGATATCACCGAGACCCAACAGCAAAAAAGAAAGGCTGTTTTTTGTCACGCCAGTCAGGGATTTGTCACGGATGCATTTTATCAAAGATTTCACGGTATCATGGAAGACTTTCGTGGAATTTCGATCTCGGTAAAAGGCGCCGAAGCTTTTATCAAATTAACCACTGCAAAAAGTGCGGTTATCTGAAAAGCTAACAATCACCGCAAGCGGCAAATGGTATAATGGGAAAACGACGATTTAAAATGCTTAATTTTTGACAGCACGCACAGCTGTTATGGCAAATTCTCCATAATTTGTAAGAACTGTCCCGTTAAGTTTTTCTCCATCCTGGACCATTTTAAAATCTATCAGACCTCCCTCAAAATCCATTTTAAACGAAATCTTTCCCTGATCAACTGTCAGTTCTTTCATTTGTTGCTTTTCTATTTCTCCAAGGTAGCCAATTATTTTTTCGTCCTTTAATTCAAAGGTCATCTGGCCACTTTCATTCTCAGGAGGAACATTGGCAATTGTGTAGTTCCACTTACCCACCAGTTCATCAGCTTTCATAGCCCTGTGAGCCGCCACGAAAAACACCGACGCAATTAGAATCGCTACAAAACAGTACTTTGTTTTCATAAATAAAATATGTTTGTTTAATTAAAATAAACGACTGTCACACCTTTCGTAAATATATCTAAAAGCTTGCAGTAAAAAAAAGTTGCGCCGGTATATATAAGTGCTCAAATTCACAACTGCTATTCCAAAACTTTTGCGCCGCTGCTGTTTATTTGGTGCATTGTTATAAGAT
The DNA here is from genome assembly GCF_005280585.1 of Dyadobacter frigoris. Taxonomy (GTDB): domain Bacteria; phylum Bacteroidota; class Bacteroidia; order Cytophagales; family Spirosomataceae; genus Dyadobacter; species Dyadobacter frigoris. Next base: position 314,307 of record NZ_SZVO01000009.1, on the reverse strand, counting down.
TAAATGGTTGTAATTGAATCACGGTGGCTGATGTTGTGCTTTCATTCCATTTTGAATGATATTTTTGATTTTACCGGACTTCAAATAAAATCATGACTTATCCGCCAACTGACTTAATCCATAGCAATATAACCGTTATGAATTTTTTGAAAACAGTGCTGAGATTTGGCTGAATTGGACTTTGGTTATTTCAATTTATCAGGAGATATGAAACTTTAAAGTGGCCTGGCTGCGTTGCCAGATCGGATTGTCTGAATACCGCATTTATTACTTACCACTAAATCCAATGAGCGCTCAAGAACTTGAAGATTACTTTGCAACAGCGAAATTGCCTGAAAATCCAGTCAAAATTAACGGTTATGCCACCATTGAAGATTCCGAAGTTTTTGTAGAAGCCCAGCTTGCCATCATTACAAGAGAACCGGTAAATTTTCAAAAAACCAGCGCGTATTTAAGACTGATGGAATTTAAACAGTGGCTGGAAAACCAGTCCTGATAAACGGATTGCCCGGTCCGGCCACAGTTCACAAATAGTACCGGCTTGACAGGCAATATAAATAGGTTTTCAATAAACGGACCGAAAATCCAGTTCGCTGAGCGAACTTTTAAGCTGTGCAGTGATAATCTGTTTATAGGTAAAAACCTGCATAACTTCCTTAGGAAGATAAAATCATTTTTTAAATACAAAAAAAGTGAACCTACACCAGTATACGTTAAAACGCAGTCCTATTTCAGAGTGGTCTCAGAACAGCCCGCTGATTATCAAACCATTACGCCAGACCGTTAGCAAATCAGCATTGACATTAGATTTTCATGGGGTAAAGTTGTCATATCCAAAAGCATTTTCCCATTATGCGTTGTTGGCTACTGACGTTAATTCGATTGTATGAAAGTGGGCACATACTGTATTGTACACAGTATAATTGAAGTAAGCGGACAAATCCTTCCAGACAGGTATTCTTCCTGAGAACAAACCCATGGCTCAGTTCTTTTAAGATGTCCACGGCCTGTAAATATAAAAGATTACCAACCTACGTGCCAAGGCGTTATCTTTATATGCAATTAACAAACCCAGTTATGCCTCTTACAAACCAGCAGAAACAACAAATTTCTGATTTCTCTGACCGTATTGATCTAATAGAACAAGGAGGTTTGATCACCGATCTTGACGGAACCCTGATCCGCCAGGACGGAGGCAGATATTTTATGCCTGATCCTGTCAGCACCGGATTGCAGGGTATCTATAACACCAATTGTCCTGTTGTTATCAATTCTATACGCTTTCCATTATCGGTCATTAATACGTTTGCAAAGCAGTGGTTTTCGATCTCAAAGGTTTCCGTCCCTTTGGTAACGCTGAACGGAAGCCAGACAGGTTATATTCATAAAGACAAAAAAGGCGGATTTACTTTTGAAGAAGTTGAATCCTTTCCATTGGGTCAAAAAGAGCTCGCTTCATTTATTTCTGATCTTGAAAATATTACCGAAGGTGGTGGTAACGCCCTTGCTTTTTACTATCCCAGAGACTGGAAAAAAGGCGAAATTATCTGGACGGCCGATCCGGACAAAGTCGCAGAAACAAAGCAGAAATACAAAAGCGCATCCCATGTACATGCCGGAGATATTAAATCACTGGACCAACATTTGGGAAATGAAGATATCAGTATGATATTTCTGCTCGACCTTCGGGAAGATTCAGGTATTCCTGCACGACATTCGGATCACAAGGATTTCTATACGGCAAAAAATGTAAATAAGTCATCCGGCGCTAAAAATATGGTTAAACATCTTGACCGCCAGATACATCATTTCATCGGCGCAGGTGATACGCCGATGGATGTTTTTCTAAAAGAAGTTGGTTTGGCACTAAAAGTCGGCAGAATGGATCTTGGCTTTGAATGTAAATCCCCGGTTGTACAAATAGATCACATTGAAGACATCGGAGACGTTTTCAATGAAATTGCCATCAGTTGCACCAGATCCAAAATCCTTTCAGATCATCGCTGATCCATAAAGTGCGTGATGTGTTTTGATTACGGGAATACATTGATTTAAATTGCTGATCACCTGCCTTTTGAAATCGTCATCGGGCAGGTTTTGCGCCTTTTCCAAAAGCTCAGCAGCCATATCATAAACAGCCAGTCTGTCCAGTCTGATATCTTCTCCAAACTCTCTTGTTACATCCTCGCTGAACCAGGTATCAATCAACGGGACATAATTTTCCTGCATGGTATATTCGAAATCCACATGATAAAACCGGCAGTTTTCAGTAAAAGGATCGGAAACGATCATGTTCTTGGGTTTGCGGTCGTTGTCAGCATAACAAAGCGTAATCTTGGTCGCATCGTAAGCAGCCAGCACGCCCAGCTCCTTTCTTTGCTGCTCATCCGTGGAGATGTCTTCCAAAACCTCTTTCAGGCGCGTTCCGGCCACTTCCTGATTAGACAAAACCATATGCACAATATCGGACTGATCTTCCTGATGAAAACCCAGCGCCACCTGCTGCGGCAGATTCAATCCCAGTGTAGCCGCGTGGAGGTAGCAAAAATATTCCTTTTTTGCCTGCATGAACGTATCATGGTATTTCCCATCCAATCGGCTATCACGCTGGTGAATGTAATAAGTTTGATTAAATGAAGAATGAAAGATCTGACGCCTCATCCGATCGGGTTTCTGACCCGTATCCCGGTAAACAGGTTTAAGAAATTCATCTTTTTGATAAGCAAGAAATTCTTGCCAAACATGCGTTGCAGCAAATTGTTCAGTGGGAAAAGCGTTCAAAAGCATAAATACGGATAAAACAAAATCAGGAGTTTAATTTAGTCATTTTTTCCCGGAGTTTGACATTACCAAATAAGTAAAATTATCAAATTATTAATTTTTTTCACCAAACCAATCAATGACTAAATTACCCGGAACTTATTTATCTTGAAATCATTAAAAATTATCATTAAAGAAGGATTTACTGTAAAATAAGAATGGTTTCTCAACTAATGCAGACAATGTAATTTTCAGTTTCGTACTCGTTATATCCATGGCGCTATGCCAGAATAAGCCCGTCAATTTTTTTGATTTAAAATAATAATCAGACTTAATCTATAAGTTTTGTAGTTTGAATTTTTTATTGGTGATTTGGCTGATTTGAATTTTCAGTTTCAAATGCGAAAATCTTAACAAACCCACATGTCTCCGGACAAATCGGTACCCAATAAAAACTTAACTCAAAATCCCGGCAGGACAAAAAATAATTGAAATGAAGTCATAATTTCCCAAACAACGACTATGGTAAATAAATCAATTCCGGTTTTTAAAGTGTTAGGCTGCCTGCTACTTTTGGTGCTGACAACAGCAAGCAAGCCCAAAAAGATAAAGTCTGAAAACAGCAAACCAAACATCATCCTGATCTTTACAGATGACCAGCGGTTTAACACGGTCCATGCCCTGGGAAATGACCAGGTCATAACGCCAAATCTGGATGGCCTGGTAAAAAACGGCACCACTTTTACGTACGCCTATAACATGGGCGCCTGGCACGGAGCCGTATGTGTAGCGAGCAGGGCGATGCTGGTAACGGGATTATCTGTTTGGGATGCCAAAAAGCAGGAAACCAGTTATGCGCAGCTTGTAGATTCGAAGGGATTTTGGCCTCAGCAAATGAAGCTGGCAGGATATGAAACGTATATGACAGGAAAATGGCACGTTGATACAGACGCTAAAAAACTTTTTGATCATGCAAACAACATAAGACCAGGCATGGCCAACCAGACGCCGCAGGGATACAACCGGCCACTTTCGAGAGAAGACACAACCTGGCAGCCATGGAAAGAAGAATACGGAGGTTTTTGGAAAGGCGGAAAACACTGGAGTGAAGTAGTAGCAGATGACGCGGTGGGTTATATCCAAGAGGCCTCAAAAAAAGAAAATCCTTTTTTTATGTACCTGGCTTTCAATGCTCCGCACGATCCGCGGCAAGCTCCAAAAAGATGGGTTGACCAATACGCCGTCGATCAGATCAAACTACCTGTCAGCTATCTGGACGACTACCCTTATAAAACTGAAATGGGCTGCGGAACTGATCTGAGGGATGAACAGCTTGCACCTTTTCCCCGGACACATTACGCTGTTAAAAAGAATATTCAGGAATATTATGCAAGCATTTCCTATATGGACGAGCAGGTTGGAAGGATCCTGGATGCTTTAAAAAAGAGTGGTAAACTTGAAAATACGTATATTATTTTTACGGCTGATCATGGCTTGTCGGTTGGTCATCACGGCCTTATGGGCAAACAAAGTATGTTTGACCATAGCATCAGGCCACCGTTGGTAATTAATGGCCCCAATATCCCGAAAGGTGAGAAAAGAGATCAGCATGTGTACATGCAGGATCTGATGGCAACTTCCTATGAGCTGGCAGGCATCAAAAAACCTTCCCATGTATTTTTTAATAGTTTGATGCCCCTGATCCGTGACAAAACCAGGCCAAGTCCTTACCCGAATATTTACGGCTGCTATATGGACACGCAGCGTATGGTAAGAACAGACAAATATAAAATGATCATTTACCCGGCCGCTTCTAAAATTCTATTGTTTGATATGGCAAGCGACCCAAACGAAATGCGCGATATTTTTGATAAAACATCCAGTAAGAAAATATTGAAAGATCTGAAAGTAAAGATGATTGAGCAGCAAAAATTAATGCATGACCAGCTTGATTTATCAGCATATCTGGACAAGATTTGATGCCGGAAAAGTTGCTTGTGAAAAAGACTGCAAAGTTACCTTGCCGCGGTTTCTTTCAATTAGATCTGATTTTACGTAACCGTTCACATCCTCGAACAAAAATCCTTTAAAATTAAAAATAAGTTATAATTCGTATTTCCACGTTAACCGAATAAAATTTCGGTTAACTTTACTTCATGAGACCTTTGGACTCCGTAAAACAGGAAAAAATTATTCAGTCGGTATTTGTAATTACCGGCAAACACGGACTTGCCGGTGTTAATATTGCCGGAATCAGCAAAACAGCCGGCGTAGGTGCAGGCACTTTGTACACTTATTTCAAGAGTAAAGAAGATATTGTTCAGGCTGCATACGCGAGTGTCGAAGATAAAATGACACAAAAAATGTATGCACAATTCGATAGTAGCCTGCCCGTGAAGCAATCGCTGAAACAGATTTACATCAACATGCTCAATTACAGACTCAATCACTATGATGAAACCGTATTTATAGATCAATATATACAGTCTAACTATATACAGCTCAATTTTTCCAGGCAGATGGATGAATTTGAGCATCAAAATAAACCGCTTTACGATCTGCTCAAAAAAGGACAACAGGAAGGTATTATAAAAATACTGGCACCCATTATGCTCATCAGTTTTTTTGATGGAGCAGTACGCTCCTGCTCCACCGGGATTGTTCAAAAATTATTTCCGTTAAAGCAGCAAGTCCTTGACGATTGCTTTGACTTGCTTTGGAGAGGGATTACACAGTAAAATTTTAACGTTTAACCGAATTCATTTTCAACTAAAACCAATTTGGATATGAGTAATCTTAAAGATAAAACAATTGTTATTACAGGTGCTGCGATGGGACCCGGACTTGCAACGGCGTATGAGTGTGCAGCAAAAGAAGCAAATCTCGCCTTGATAGATTTTAATGAAGCCTCTTTGGAAAAGACAAAAAACAGCCATTAAGCAGCAGTTTCCCCAGGTAAAACTCATTACAATGATAGCCGATGTTTCCGATGAAGCCGCAGTAAAAGCCTATGTTGAAATGACGCTCAAAACCTTTGGGCGCATTGAGAGATTAGCGAGGACTGCTCTTATGTTAACGGCCAAACCATCGCCTTTGATGGAGGCCAATCCAATAGTTACGGCAATATATAAGCACACTAATCCTTGCTATTTATCACCAAATAAATATAGAACAAGTGAAAAAATTAGAAAATAAAGTAGCGGTCATAACCGGCGGAGCCGGAAGTATTGGAAAAATAACTGCCGGACTTTTCCTGGAACAGGGCGCCAAAGTCCTGCTGGTAGATTTGAATGAAGAATCGCTTCGTGATGCGGTTACAGAACTCGGCACGGCCAATGTAAAATACAGTGCTGCCGATGTTACAAAAGCAGAAGATGTGCAGCGTTACGTAAACGATGCTGTCAGTGCTTTTGGAAAGATTGATATCTTTTTTAACAACGCAGGCATTGAAGGTGTGGTCAAACCAACGGTTGATTATCCTGAGGATATTTTTGACAAAGTGATTGCTGTCAATGTAAAAGGCATCTGGCTGGGCAATAAATATGTGCTGCCTCACATGAACGATGGCGGAAGTATTATTATGACCTCTTCGGTTGCCGGTATTGCAGGAAGTGCTAATGTCTCAGCCTACATTGCAAGCAAACATGCGGTGGTGGGCATGATGAGAAACCTGGCGCTGGAAGTGGGTTCCAGAAAAATAAGGGTCAATACCATTAACCCTTCACCAGTGGATAACAGAATGATGCGCTCATTGGAAGAAGGCTTTGCGCCGGGACATGCGCAGGCCGCCAAAGCAGAACTGGAAAAAACGATCCCGCTAGGCAGATATGCCAAGCCAGAGGAAATCAGTCAGTTAGTATTATTTCTTGCCAGTGATGACAGCCAGTTTATTACAGGCACTACGCAGGTTATTGATGGTGGAATGAACGCCTAGTAAACGCAGCAAAAAAAGACTGAGATTTCTGATTAATCAAAGGGGCTAAAATGTTATACCGAGCCCTGTCTGGAAAATACAAAAAGAGGCAGTTCAAATGAACTGCCTCTTTTTGTATTTTCTTCCATGTCACAACCAAATCCATCTAAACTTTGTCATCCTATAAAATTAGATTTACATTTTAATTCCTTGCTCATGAAATATGATAGTCTTGTTTTTCTATTAATTTTCTTCATTACCGGCTGCGGAAAAGAAGATGTACAAAAGGCTGCGGGGCCGGACTGTATTGTTGAAAAAATTAATTCAATAAGAAAAGATCCAGTATGGAATCCGCCAGCGAAAGTTTTTAGTTATACCTACAATGGAACAATTGTATATTATATACCGCCCCGCTGCTGTGATATCCCAAGTGAATTGCTGGATGAGAACTGTAACCCGCTTTGCAGCCCGGATGGTGGCCCAGGCGGAGGTGGCGATGGTAAATGTCCTGATTTTTTCGAAAAGCGCTCGAATGAAAAACTCGTCTGGATTGATGAGAGGAAATAGCATTTCTTTAAAGGATAAACCATATGAAAGCCAGACGGAGTTAAGAGATTAAGTCCGGCTTCCACTTGGTTTATGCGATATTTTTTATTTTTTCAAATCGCATCAGAGAGCGATGTAAATGTAAATTCCCTGATTTTCATGGCAGGTACCAGATAATTACTAAACGAACCTTCACTGCTTACAACGCGCTCCACTTTCCCCAGGGTTTCCAGATTGTTAAGCATAATAACCGGACTTTCGTTAAACCTGAAATTTTTGACCGGATGTTTTATTTTACCGTTTTCAATATAAAAAGTACCATCACGTGTCAGTCCCGTAACCAAAAGTGATTGCGGATCAACCGAGCGGATATACCAGAATTTTGTCACCAGAATACCACGCTGGGTACTTTTGATTAATTCTTCCAACGAAGCCGTTCCGCCTGCCATCATGAAATTGGTCGGCGCCGGCACTGGCTTAACCCCTTTTTTTTGCGCCCAGTAACGTGAGTAGAAAAGATTCTTAATAACCCCTTTTTCAATCCAGCTTATTTTCTCCTGAGCTCTGCCATCGGCTGACCATGGCGAAGAAGGCAGGTCTTCGTTTGTTGGATCAGAATAAATCGTTACTCTTTCGTCGACGATCTGTTCACCCAGTTTTGATTTCCCACCCGCTTTACTTAGAAAAGACCGGCCTTCGTCAGCACTTCGGGCATCCAGGCTTCTGAATAAATGTTCCAGCAATACCGCAGCCGCGAGCGGTTCGAGAATAACGGTGTACTTTCCCGGCTCAATAGCCTGTGCACCAACCGAGCCGACCGCTTTTTGAAGTGCAATCTGTGTGGCCGATGCCGTGTTTAGTTTGGCAAAATCTGTAACGCCCTGTGTGGCGTAACCCGAACCCGTTCCATTGTCGGTGCGTATCGTAGCACTAAAATTGACTTTCGCGCTTGGGTAATAAGCAAATAATCCTTTGCTGTTCATCATCGCCGAGTAACCGACACGGTCTTCCAGATAACCTGCTACGGTTTGCTTTTGAGAACGGGCCACCTGGATACTTTGCCCTACTGCTTTGGCACGATCGACTGAGGTCAGGCTTGCTGTTGAATTAATAAAACCACTTGGCGGCAAATACTGCTGCGGGCCAAGCAGACCCGTATATTCAGGATTTTCAGGAGCCAGCTGAGCAAGCTCTTCTGAGCGCCTGACTACTTTTTCCAAAGAGGCATCGTCAAATTCATCTATTGTGGCCACACCGACTTTTTTGCCAAATGCCGATTGAACTGCTAATACTTTATAGGTTTTCGATCCGCAGGTTGATACTTTATTAAGTGCGTACCGGATATTACTCCACTTCTCACCCTGCAAATTAACCTCGCATTCGTCTGCTTTTGAGTATTTCAAAACCTTTTGCAGTAAGGATTTTGCCTCTGTTTCTGATAAAATCATCATGGGGATAGCTTAAATTTTACGACCGGTATTAATCACATTGACACCATTAAAACGAGCGGTTGAGCTGCCATGCGTCACCGCATTAGACTGGATCGGCTGACCTTTCCCATCGAAAAATGATCCGCCCAAACGGTAATCGCTTTCATCGCATATTTTCACGCACGAGTTCCAGAATTCCTGTGTATTGGATTGATAAGCCACATCTTTGAGCATTCCTGCGATTTGGCCATCCTTGATTTCGTATGCCAGCTGGCCACTGAACTGGAAATTATAACGCTGCTGATCAATCGAATAAGAGCTGTCTCCAATGATGTAAATCCCTCTTTTAACATCCTTGATCATTTCCTCAACCGAAAGTTTTTCTTTTCCCGGCGCAAGCGAAACATTAGCCATCCGCTGGAATTGTACCGAGCCCCAGCTATCTGCATAACAACATCCCTGCGATTCGTTTTCACCCAGGATATGTACCTGATCCCGGATGCCCATATAATTGGTCAGAATACCATCTTTAACCAAATCCCAGCGCTTGGTTTTTACTCCTTCATCATCATAACCCACCGCGCCAAGCGATCCGGGCTGGGTTTTATCAGCAAAAAAATTAACCTCCTTGCTGCCGTAATTAAAGTTTTTAGATTTCCATTTATCAAGCGTAGCAAACGAAGTTCCTGCAAAATTGGCTTCATATCCCAATACACGGTCCAGTTCCAGCGGATGCCCAACCGATTCGTGAATAGTCAGCCAGGTGTGCGACGGGTCCAGAACCAGATCATACTTTCCGGCTTCTACTGATTTGGCAGATAGTTTTTGCTTTGCCTGTTTGGCGGCCAGTGTGATGTCTTCCAGCATATCGTAGCCTTTATTGTAGCGCGTTGTTATCCCGGTTATTTTATCTGCCGGATTTACCTGCAAATATTCATATCCCATACCCATCGGGGCGCTTAATGCGTCTCTGGTTTCAAATTTTCCGCTTTTTGGATCAATGGCTGTGACCGTAAAACTTGGCCATAGCCGGTGAACATCCTGATCAATATAGGAGCCATCGGTTGATGCGAAATATTTCTGCTCATTGACCAGGAAAAATTGCGAGTTCACAAAACTTGCACCGTTGGACAGCGCAGCGCCATTGACTGCCATCAGCAAATCCACTTTTTCCTTAATAGGTATTTCAAAAGCATTTTTTACAATAGGCGTTTTCCAGCTGACTTCTCCAAAACCTTTTTGCGGAGCCAGCTGAACTGGTTCATCCGAAAGTAATGCATTCGCCTTGGCCATCGCCACAGCTTCTTCGGCAACACTGGCCAGTTCGGCTTCAGTTTTGGCCTCACCGACAGCGGCAAATCCCCAGCAGCCGTTCACGATAACCCGGACACCGACGCCATAGGATTCTGTGTTGGAAATATTCTGGACTTTGTCCTCGCGGGTGATAATGAACTGATTCAGATAACGGCCAATGCGAACGTCGGCATAGGATGCTCCCTTGGATTTGGCGGCATTCAGAGCCGCATCAGCCAGGCGTTTTTTAATGGAGATGTCCAGCCCTGGCACTAAAAGCGCCTCAACCGGAACCTGCCGTCCGAAAACGGGTATTTGCGACAGCATCAACGAACCGGCACCCAGTCCTGTTGCCTGCATAAAATCTCGACGATTCAAGCTTTTGTGGCGGTTAAATTAAAATAATGATTGTAGTAACTATCCTTTTTGTCAGATCGACGCTAAAACAGAGACAGATCCTCAGATCTACGAAGATAGATATTTCTTATTGATGTCAAAATAATATTTTGACATCAATAAGAAATGCAGAAGAAAAATACTATTGTTTTTATTAAATAGAAAATTAAAATTTGTTAAAATCTTGTTAAAATATAGAAAAGATCCCATTGACCAGATTACCTATACTTAATGAACTTTCGATTCAGCATTTCGGAAAATCGTTACTCAAAAATTTCCATGTTGGTCAATCGGAGCCGTAATCGTCCCACCTCGACCATTTTATAACAAAAAAATCCTTCCAGTGCTTTTACATTTAAAAACTCAACCGATATGTTCAGTGCACTGCGTTTCAAGATTTTGATCTGATTTTTTTAATTTTTCAAGAAAGGCCAAAGCTCCTGCATAGTATTTTTTACGTTTTTTAGTTTCTCAGGGATGTCACTAAATTTTTTCTTTAAATCGCTCTGCTCAATTAAGATTTCACGAAGTCTTTCAACTGCTTCCGTGTTTTGTACGGTATCATTGTTTTCAATCAGGCCGTAATCAAGTATTTCACCTGCAAAATGAGTACTGGCAAATTGGTGCATCAGCGCTTCATTTAGATAACTCTTAATTTTAGGCAACAGTTGTCCTTGATTTTCCTCATTGATTTCTTTAATTAAATAAAGCGCGGCATAGATATAAGGCTCCCGGCTTGAGGTATCTCTAGGCCGAAAAAGGTCCTTTTTACCATTTCCGGACGACACATGAATGTGACGGTTCAAACGGCCGCACAAGTATGAAAAGGCACCCTGATATTTTTTGTCCTGAATATTTAATGCCTCGATTTCATTTTCAGATGGTGAAACTCCATGGCCTCCCATCGGATAAACACCAGGCAAATTATCATTATCATCCGCTTTTCGTAAAACTATCATTTTGGATTCAATGTACTCATCGCTTCGCCAGGTTGATGTTCCAAATAACGTATTGACATTACTGATTTTATGACCGGCAATTTTGTGTGCATCCAATTGAATGGTAAAAAAGTTGTCGGTATAAAGTATTTTTTCATTTTCGTCAACAGGGTTAAGAATCATCAGGATTACGTTACCGTTGAAATAGACTTTTCCATTAAAATTATTACTCGGAGATAATAATTTTACATCCTTATAGTCATTATGGAAGGTTAAATCACATTTTTCAAATCGAAACATTGAATTGTATATTTCCTCTTCATATTTCTTTTTCTCGGGAACACGAAAAGTTATATACTTCATATGTTTAGGTAAATTAAGATCTTTAACACTTTTATTGTTAAAAATTGGACTTTGCTCCGACAGGATCATACCAAGCATTTTGCCATCAGGCAATAGCTCAGAGTTTTGGCTAATAAATTCTGTAAAGGAATCCAGTTCTTTTCGGTAAACATCTTTATCACCTGAAATGACTGCGCTTTTATATCTGTCGTTAAAAATTCCTTGGTCAGCATCTGTTTCAACCGGATCACCTTCGGTATTTTGATTGTCAGGCACCTTGTCAAGAAATAAGGTACCATAATTGAATTTATTTTTAATACCTCTAAAAGGCAGATAGCCAAAGTAAATTCCAAGATGGCGCTCAGGTACCTGGGTATACCTTAATACAAAGTTAAAATCGGGGCCCTCAGGATTCGTAAATCGTAAGTTAAAGGAATCTGAATCAACCTTAACAAGACCATGGTATTGCAGCCCCCGGCTGGCAAGGGTTATTCCCGCGTGTCCCAAAGAATTAATTCTTAGTCTAAAAACTTCTTTACGCAAATCCGAGTTCTTTTGTTCGACATAAAATACCCCTAAATAATTTCCTGCGAGATTCGTTGCTATTTCTTTCCAGCCGGCAAAAACGCTCTCGTCTTTGTGATCATAGGTAAGGTCAGGTGTTATTACGATTTTTTCGCTCAAATAATAATAAGATTTCAGAAAATTTTCGATTAGCACATCGGGCTGCGTTACTATCGGTTTTTCTCTGATAAATCTCCTTATAATGTCAAAATCTCGCTTAAGTCTTTCTTTTGTAGTCTCAACAAGGATGACACCTCCGGCAACCGGACGTTTGGTATCCATTTTCCGGATAGCAGAATAGGTCCCAAAAATCAATTGATCATTTTGTCCCTCTAACTCATCGGCTAGAACTGGATAATTCAGAAAGTCAATTGCACATTGAAAGACTACACCGGCGTGGGTTTTGGGTGCTGCGACTTCAAACTTGAAATAAATCAAATCTGACTTTTCTTTGGGAAGGGGGTCAATTTGATCCTTTGCTTTAAAAGTAATCAGATTGTCGTCTTTTCCAAAAGGTGCAATAGCTTGTTCCAATGTGGCCGAAAGTGGTTTGTATAGCTTATCTATCATTTTCCATGATACCGTAACCATCGCAACATTTGGAGTTAACTCCCCCCGTAAATAATATGCCAGATAATATTTATCATCCTTCCCTTTTGTAAACTTTTCTTTCCTAACAGGATAATTTATAAACTGAACTTTTCCGTCTATTGTCAGATCGGGAATTTTAGACCCGTTTTCTAAGGCTTTGTATTTGATGGTGTAATCGAAGAAAACCTTTAAATTTTCCTCAACGCAATTTTCTGACCACTTCTCATAAGATAAAGGTTGTACCCCCTTACTACCTTTTACATGCTTTTTGACCTTTTCGTTTTGCTGTAAGATCGCTTTTGAAAACAATTCAAGCTTGGGCAGATTTTCGGTTTTAACATTGTTGGGAAACGAAAGGTATTCGATATACAAATCCTTTTTACTTAAGCTAAGCAGTTCCTTGAAATTTCGCGGCGCTGGTTGCTTCAGATTCTCTTCTTTCATCCAGGTTGCGATTTTGTTTATTTTAACTGTCGTAGGTTTTTTTACATCAGTGTCCTTAATATTTTTAGTGATGTAGTGAATAATCCGATACAAGGCAATTGTCCAAGGGTCCATTATTTCCATTGAGAGTGAGTTGGTTACGTTGTGCATTGCATAATAATTAAATTCAATGTCTTATGCAATACACATTCTTCCAATATACTTTACAGAATTGTAAAAAAGCAATAATGATTTTTTTTAAAAATATATTATTCATTGCCTCAACATCTGTCAATAACAATTATGCAAATTCTACAAAACAAAGTTTATACAAAATTTTATTGGGAGTTTAATTAAATATACCATTACTTAAACTATATTTATTCATTATTAACTCTTTAAATAACTGTATCATGAAAACGAAAAATGAAATGCAAAGTATTTCTACAAGCTCCAAAAAGAGCACAGAACCAGTAAAGAAAAATAGAATTAAATCAAGAAAAGGACCAGTAAAAAAAACGGTAGAAAAATTAGTGGATGAATTTTGGATGATGGTAGCAGATTTGATCACTTGGACTCGTCTGGTACTTGGGGTTGTTACTGAGCATGCCATTGCTTTGGCAATTATTATCCTCTTCCACGCTAACTTTTAATTGTTACAATGAAATACCTGGCTATCCACCTAAATCCAAATTACGATGAAAATAAGATTTTACGTCCGCCACCTGTTAACTAAATTTATCCGCCAAGCAAAAGCACATCGAAAATCAATTTTTATATTTGTTAAATTTTTAATTTTGTGTTCAACTTTCCTTTCTCTCTCGCTTTAAATAAATAGGCTGCCTCCTGCTGGAGACAGCCTATTTATTTAGGATATGTTCATCACCTTGGCAGGAAAATCAAGATTATCTCAGGTCGATTAAAATTCAAAAAATTGCCTGACAATGAATTCACAAAAGACAAAAAGGTATCAATCAAACATTTACTCAGCCAGGCGAGAGAAATTACAGTACATGGATTTTTAGGATATAACACCGACTTGCCCGTGCCAACGCTGCTGCACTCAATGGTAAGCCTCGGGCCAATAGTCCTGCTATCCGTGTGGATATTGCACCGGGCAAAGACTGGCGTTACTCAGGGGGAGGTTACACCATTATACAGCAATGCTAATTGATATTGAAAAAACCTTTTCCGTCAATTATGAAAGAGCAGGTTATCCATCCGTTAAATATGGCAAACAGTACTTATGACCGCCCCCCCCCCCCTTTCGGAAAAATTAAAATTGGCAGCAACAGGATATTTGCCCGATGGATCGATGAGCAAAGGGAAACGGTACACCTATCCTGAAATGGCAGCGGCAGGTCTGTGGACAACAGCCGAAGATCTTGCCAAATTTGCGATTGATGTACAACTTTCCATACAAGGAAAAAGTAATAAGGTTTTATCCAAAAGTGCTGTTGAGCAAATGCTGGCACCCGTTTTAGGCACTTACGCACTAGGGCTGGATATGCTGAAAACCGGAGGTGATATTTATTTTCAACACGGAGGCTGGGATGAAGGTTTTTCAAGTCACCTAATCGCCCACAAGGAAAAAGGATATGGCGTTGTTGTGTTGACCAATTCCAATCATCCCGATTTTATCGGTGAAGTAATGCGCTCGGTAGCACCTACGGAACAATGGGACAATTATTTACCTGACAATTAAAATAATTTCTTGGTGTAACTCATAAAGCTGAATATTCCGTCTTCAACAAAAATGAAGAAATAATTCTTAGAAGCGAATCCGGATCAGCTTTATTTCAGCGCGAAAATCAATATTTTCTGTTAAAATGAAAAATATTGATTCACTTTGTGAGATCATCCAGCACTACCAAATGAATAAAACATTACTTATTTTTCTTTTATTTTTCAACTCCTGCCTTTTACCGGCGCAATCCACCACCACTGTTTTAAAGGAAAAAAGCCTGATCAATGGACAGACGATTTATCTTAACAGTAAGGCCAGACTTGGCGGAAAAAACCGGTTGGTAATCCCGATACAGCTTCCGGCTAATACCGTAGCCTGGTATTATTCCTTTGCCACCGTTGCTACAAGTAACGCTGGTCAGCGTGTGCAAAGCTCCGGTCTGGAAATGCAGATTGCCCGGCTTATTACAGATGGTGCGCTGAATCTGATCGGGGCCGGTTTGGTAACCAACGTTGTCGCACAGCTTATTAAGCCCTCCGGAAGCGGATCGGTCGATATTTATCTGACAGATAATAACGGTTTAAAACAATTTGAGAAAACCGATCTTGTAGGAATGTATAGCTTTAATGCTCCTGTTTTTTATAAGGAAGGCACCGCGCAAAACAGCCGAAACGGTGTTTTCCAAATCCCTGTTGTGCGAAAAGACCTTTCGCTTTGCCTGAGAAACCCAAGTGTGACTGAAGGTGTCGCCGTTTCACTGGACGTAGTTGCGATTGTTTCGAGCAAGGAATACAGGGAGATTTGGTCTTCAAAAAATACGGAATCACTTTATAATGATTGCCTGGCAAAATTCAGCATTCAGGACGCTTCCAGCGAAAGGATATGCGACTGCACAAAAGATCAGATCAAAATCAATTATATTCCTTCCGCATTTGTCAGCCTTTCAAGTCCGGATAAGGATAAGATCATCAAAGACAACATCAAAAGCTGTACAAAAAAAATGGGTTCCTTCGGTTTCCCGGATAAAGAAGACCGTATAAAAGAAATCTTTCAATTAATTAAGGGACAAAAGATTACAAAAGACTTTTCAGGACTTAATGTTTCGTACAATGAGCTGATTTCACTCGGCGTAACAACTCCGCAGGTCTACAATGGATTGGCTTTTAATCTGTTATGCCAACGGCAAAATGAAGAAGCAAAGAGAAATATCACGCTGGGCCTGGGCAAGGACTCACAGGACTTATATCTGCTTGCAAATCTTGGAAACTATTATCTTTTAACGGGCCAGTTTGATCCGGCCATCGAAATTTACCGCGCGCATAAAAACGAAAAATTGCCTGATAAACGCCGATTCAAAGAAAATCTGGCCCAGGATTTAAAAGAATTTGAAAAGTTAGGTTTCAAAAATATTTATTTTGATAAGGTGCGAAAAGACCTGAAATTAAAATAGGTGACAGCACTTTGTAGATGCCACTTAAATCCTGAAAGTAAAATTTGACTTGAAGGCTTGAAAAAAGATTTATGCGGATAATGATTATTTGCCATTTAAAAGAATTTCCCTTATCATTGATACTAAATAAATCACATAAATGATATTAATAGTATCATTTATGTGATTAAAGCTGTCTGTCAGACTTTTACATTTAAAAATTTAAGCCGCAGATCAGTAAAAATTAATTTCAAAGTGCATTTTAAATGATGGAAACGATCAAAATAATTCCGGCGAAAAAAAAGTAGTGATAAGAATCTTCCGCAAACAGCATCAGCCGGATGGTGACTTTCCTGCCGATGTCAGTTTTGAAGTGCGCTCTTTATGCGATATCCCCATTCTTATCTTTAAACTAAGCCAGCCTGGGCAAGTGCTTGCCGTCCCGGTTAATTTTAGAAAGATTGGCATTTGGCCCGATATGGAAAAACTCCCTATTCACCTGCAACTCTTTGACCTGGATGCAGATCAGGTCTGTTTTGAAAAAGAAATCATTCTCAGCAGACAAGATACAGAAGCGGTCCTTGAAAACAGATTCGAGCAAAAAAAGATGAAATCAAAACAAATTGATGCCATTGTAGATTTTATTTATTCAGACTACATCGGCTTTGCGCAGCTGGCAGAGACGTTTTAAACACATCAGCCAAAAGTCAACAGAAGCACATATAATTCAAAATATAACAAGTGCGGTTTGTAAAAATGGCTTGATTCCAGACAGGATCAGCGTCCTAAAAAATCAAAAAATGAATTATGCTATCGTAGATATTGAAACGACAGGATCATTTGCCTCCGCAAGCGGCATAACCGAAATTGCCATCCGGATCCATGACGGTATCTCAGTTATTGACAGCTATGAAACGCTGTTGAATCCAGGCTTGCCCATCCCCTTATCGATACAATCACTGACAGGTATTAATCATGAAATGATTAAGGACAGTCCGGCATTCAGCCAGAAGGCCGCTCAAATTTACCAGATTCTTTCCGGATGTATTTTTGTTGCCCACAATGTGAATTTTGATTATTCCTTTGTAAAACACCACCTTCATCTGGCTGGCTATGAACTCAATACACCTAAACTTTGCACGGTACGTCTTAGCAGAAAGATCAAACCGGGACTGCGTTCATACAGCCTTGGCAAACTGTGTGATGCACTGGGCATTCCTATACAAAACCGTCATCGTGCAGGCGGAGATGCAGATGCGACCGCTATACTTTTTGAAAAGCTCATAAACTGGGATATCCGGGGCGATATTCAGGCGATGCTCAAAAAAACGTCCAGGGAACAGCAGCTTCCTCCCAATCTTGCCAAGGATAATTTTATGGCGTTACCCTCCTGCCCTGGCATTTATTATTTCAAAGATCAGTCAGGAAAGGAAATCTATGTTGGCAAGGCCCTTGACATTAAAAAAAGGGTAAGCCAGCATTTTACGGGCCACAACCCCAATCAGCAGCGCCAGCAATTTCTAAGAAATATCTTTTCTATCAGCTTTGAAGCCTGCGGCAATGAGCTGATGGCGCTGATCCTGGAGGCAGCCGAAATCCAGCGGCTTTGGCCGCTTTACAACCGCGCTTTAAAACGGCCAGAATCCAGGTTTGCCTTATATTCTTACGAAGACGGAGAAGGTTTTCTAAGGCTCGTGATCGGAAAACACAGCAAATACCAGAAGGGTATACACATCTTTGACAGAGAAGCGGACGGAATCAGGATGTTACGTAAGCTGGTCATGGATTTCAGTCTCAATCCGGGTAAATGTTCTTATGGGTATTATCCCTTATTCAGTACAGATTCACCGGAACCCGGGCAGATCGGTACCGATTTTCAATCAATGTCTGCAAAACAATATAATGATTCCGTGACTGCTGCCCTAAACAGTTTTAAAGAAAGTCTTCCCGGTTTTGTGATTTTTGATACCGGCAGAAATGAAAATGAGGAAAGCTGTATCTGGGTAGAAAAAGGACGGCTGACAGGCATTGGATATGTACAAAATAGTGATATTAAAAAAGGTTTTCATCAAATTAAACAAGACTTGAAACCCATTTCCGCCAATCACTATATGATGCAGATGATATTTAATTTTGCGGCCAAAAATCCTTTTAAAGTAAAAATTCCTGATACAAACAACTACTTATTGCACTTACCTGTACTTTTAAGTGCCCAATAAACCAGAACCGGCTGAAAAAATAATCGCGCGAAACGCTTCCCATCCGTATCCAAACCGAAAGCGCTTCTTTTATTAACCAGCTGCGCAATATTGCCAGGAAAGACAGCAGTAAAAAAAGCAGCAGCAACTTTTCCGACTGTTTCCTTATGTTTTTTATTCGCGAGAATCAAAGCACTTCCCATGGCGATTTCTGCTATACCAGAATAGACAACCGTATCATCCTTTTTGAGTGGAATCAGATCCGGCACCTGTGCCCGGAATTCCTTTCTTGCAAATGTGAGATGGCTTATTCCTGCAAATACTAAACCTGCTCCCAGAATTATTCTTGCCGTTGTTTTTATGTCTTCCTGTTTCATCGGTTTTTAGTTTTTTAAGGGAGACTGCAAATACTATTCCATTAACAAATATTTCCTCAATTATTTACCAGGCTAACAGGTTTGAGGAAATTTTTAGGCTCAAATGTTGTTCACAAACTTCGCAACTGCCTCTTCAATATCTTCTTTTATAAACTCCCGGTATTTCCCTCTCAAACAAATTGGATCGAAGTCGTTGTCCGCCTTATCGAAATCTATAAAATTATGAATGATCAGATCTTTGTCATGACTTACGGTATTGTAGTATAATGTAACCATTTACAGTTTTTTCCGATTGATTAAAGGAAGCTTTCTTTGCTGAGCCATAAGTACCGATTGCACTTTCGCTTCACCATAAAAACGGGTTATCTCATCTTTCTCCTCACTATTTCCGCGCTCAAATACGCTCTCAATTACGGTAATATATTGCGTGACCGATCAATCCGGTTGATATCAATATCCGGAAAAGGGATTGTCTTAACAGAGATAGATCCGGAGTAGTATTGCCCTGTTTGTTCTTTTCTTCTTTTATATCGTAATAAGCCTGCAAAAAGACCAACGCCCTTTCCTCCAACTACAACTCCTTTTCAATTTTCAGAGCAAGCGGAGTATTCCGATTTCGCTTTCCCTTGGTGATGGCATTGAAAGTTTGCGGATGTTCTGCAATCGACAGCGCAATGGGCCGCTGTTTTAGCGATCGCTTTTTCAATTCCAGTTCAAGAACAATTCCCGGATGAACTCCTTTATATTTTTCAAACGTCTTTTCCCTGTATTAAAAGCAAACAAATTTGTTTACATTTAAAAACGACCATTAACCTACTCCCGATTTCCTCTCTTTGCCTGCCTTACCGCCTGGTTTCCCTTACCATTCAACCTATATAAAAACGTTAATCTGTAACGCGCAGCGTTCGGCCGGTTTATTTGGGTTTGTAAGTAGTCGTTTCCTGTCGTGGTGGTTTTATAGTTGCGCAGATTGAACAGGTTTGTAACATCGAAAACAACCGTTGCTGCGTTTTTTAACAAGTTTTTACTTATCCCAAAATCAATATAATGTATTGCGGCAGTATGTCTTTGGGCATTGCTTTGGGCGCCTGTAAAATTGTAGCGGAACTGAAAACTGAGCTGATGGTCAAGTTTGAGCTGTGCACTGATGCGGCTGGTTAAAGCATTACCTGAATAATCAAAATTATGCTCCTGATACCACCCTTTTTGTTTGAATCTGTACGCATTCAATTCTGCATTAAGCTGTAAACTTTTCAGCGGATTGTACAAAACCGATAGTTCAAATCCACTGCGGATTTCACGGTCAATATTGACAGGAGAAGTGATGAATATTCCCTGCTGGTTTCTGAAAGTATAATCCTGAATGATACCCGAATTGTTTTGATAATAAACGGACGGATTTATAGTCAGCCCATTACCGGCTTTTAAAAATCCAAATTCAAACACATCCGCATAAGAAGGATTCAGCTCTGGATTGCCGACATAGCGGGAATTAAAGTCGGTCAGCTCATTGAACGGATACAAAAGATTAAGCGAAGGCCGGTTTATTCTTTTGCTGTAATTTGCCTGAAAAGTTGCACCTGAGGCAAGCTGGTATGTCAGGTTCACCGTTGGAAAAAAACGGGTATAATTTCGCGACCGGTCATAAATATGATCTCTATCCTGAATTTCAATCCTGGTATACTCCGTCCGCATACCCAGCTGGTATGCTAAATTCCCCACTTTACTTTTCAATTGAATATATCCGCTTCCTATCAGTTCATCATAGGTCAGCTCGTTATCAATATTTTCGATAATATCCCAATGGTCATCAATTTGCTGCTCTGCTTTAAACAATGAGGTTACATTTCTTTTCTCTGCTTTCAGTCCAAATTCCAGTACCGCATTACTATCCAGTGGCTGAACCAGATCTGTTTGCAGCAAAAAATCCTTGCTTGAACCGATTGAACCTGTACGGATAGCAGCAAGCGTTTGCTCAGCTGGGAATAACTTTTTTGTTGACAGATTCCAATCCTTATCACTATTCCAGAAATCATACTGCATGTCAACCGTATACTTTTTTCCCGGCTTGCTGAAAAGTTTTGTATAGTTAAATTCCAGCTGGTTGTAGTCTCGCTTTTCCCAGGATTCTCCGTTTCGAAGCAACGTACTGTCGGTTTTCGTTATGTTGGAATAGTCGTATCGCAGCGCGGTTTTATCATGATCATTTGTGGCATTTTTAAAGAAAGCGGCTGTAATCGTATTCTTGTTATTTAAAAGATAATCAGCCCCAACGTACACAAGCCTTCCATCGTCATGCCGTTTCTCGTCCTGCCGTTGATTTAAAAAAGTACTCACTTCATTATCTTCTGTAAATTGTCTGGTTTTATAAAGGCCGACATAATCTGAAAACCGGATGCCCAGCGTTGCGAACAGATTCACTTTATCTGATTTAAAATTAAGACTCGGGCTTATTCTGTTATCATTAGGCATACCACCAACCAGCCGCAATTGTCCATTAAAACCTGCTTTTCTGTTTTTCTTTAAAATAAGATTGATAATTCCCGCTGAACCCGCCGCATCGTATCGGGACGACGGATTTGTGATCACTTCAACCCGCTCAATCTGATCTGCCGGAATCTGTTCCAGGGCATTCGCCTGAGTAAGTCCGCTGCGCCGGCCATTAATCAGAATCAAAACATTGCTGTTGCCACGTAAACTTATGGCACCCGATGGACCAACACTCACAGAAGGAACGCCATTCAAAAGTTCCGTCGCCGAACCGGTCTGCGACAAAATATCTTTTCCTACTTCAAAAATCTTTTTGTCAAGTTCCAGACTAACCGATGCCTTTTGTCCTGTTACAGCAACTTCTTTCAACTGAATCAGATCCTGTTGCATCTTGATGGTACCCGCATCGACGGATTTGGAAGAAGCTGTTATTCTTAAAGATTTTGTAAACGTTTTATATCCGACAAAACTCAGCTGGATTACCACATCACCTTCCTCAGTATTTACCAGTTCAAAATAACCTTTTTCATCCGTTACCGAGGCGGTAAGGATTTTTGAGGACTGATCTTTTATACTGACTGTCACAAAGGGCAAGGGAGTTTTTACCAGTGAATCCACTGCAAAGCCAAAAATGGAGCCCGGAGTTTTTGTAACAACAGACTGCTGCGCCATACCTTCCAGACAGCACAAATAGAGAAATAAGCAAAGAGTATATCGTTTTTTCATGGAGCAAGTTTAGTATGTGAAGGCCAGTGCGAAATCAAAAAACATTTCAACAGCATTATATCCTTTTGAAATGCACTTTTGTGATTTATCTTCCTGTTACCTTTGCCTTATGCAACGCCTCTTTTTTCTTTTAGCCATTCTGCCTTTTTTTATTTCCTGTAAATCCGATGTGGTTTATGAGGAATATCCGGTTTTGTATCAAAACGGTGACAGTATCTTATGGGCTAATAAAAATTATGATGACTCGGCTTGGGCGACCCGCCAAACATCAAGTGCAGATTCTGTTTTCTGGATCAGGACACGGATAAAAATCCTGGAAAATCCGGCGGCGATGCCGGGTGTGCAGGTAAATGCTTTTGGAGCCTTCGAAATATATTGGGACGGCGTGTTTATTGGTACTAACGGTAAAGTTTCTGACAAAAACACGCCCGAAATACCGGGCACAGAAATTACATATTTCAGTTTGCCAGATTCTTTATCCAGAGCGGGAATGCACGTTGTTTCCTTCCGGGCGTCACAATCTTATCTGACAAAAGAACAGCGCGGGATCTATGTAAAAATGGATCTGTACAAAGATTTATTAACACAGCCGCTGATCATAACCTCGCTGATGAATCTGATGTCCGGCGCTTTTCTGATCGCTTCCCTATATTATTTCTTTTTATATTTTAACAGCAGCAAGCGGCAGTGGACGACCCTGATCTTTGCCATGATTTGTCTGCTTTTTTTCGCGCTCTTGATTCTTGAATTCATAAAGTTTTATATAGACATTCCTTACACCCAATTTTTTATCAGACTGGAAGCCATTGGTATTTTAACAATGATCATTGCCGTGCTGGTACCTTTTTATTTTACCATTCAGTTTAATTTCAAAAGAAAAAAAGTGTTGCTTGGAATTTTAAGTATTTCTCTGATTGCCATCTACGTTTTTAATTACCGTCATTACGACTACAGCGCTCAGTTATATAGCATATGTATGTTGATTTCCTCGACGATGGTGGTACTTACGGCGATCCGGCAAAAAGAAAAAGGTGCGGTTCTGGTGCTGGCCGGGCTGCTGTGTAGCATTGTGGTCAATAAGTATCTGGTTTATGATTTTGGTTTGTTTATCGGTTTTACGATCATCGTATTGTGTATGCTTTACCTGCATACCATTCGCAGCAGGGTCATTGAGGATGAATACCATTCCTCAATGCTTCTTTCTTCAAGATTGCAGCTCGAACTGGTTAAAAAGAATATTCAGCCGCATTTTCTTAAAAATACACTTACGTCACTGATCGACTGGGTGGAAGAATCGCCCAAAGAAGGCGCTAAATTTATCCATGCTTTGGCCGCAGAATTTGACATCATGAATACCATTTCGGAAGCGGTACTTATTCCGGTCAGACAGGAAATAGAACTCTGCAAAGTCCACCTTACCGTCATGCAGTTCCGAAAAGAAATTAATTACCAATGGGAAGAATTCGGGATTGATGAAGCTGAATTTATTCCTCCCGCGCTTATTCATACAATTTTGGAAAATGGTATAACGCATAGTATTCCAATCGCTGACTGCGGAATCCGGTTCAGTTTACGTTTCGTGAAAACTAATATTTACCGGCAATATACCTTTGAAACAATTGCTGAAAACCGAATACCGTCCAGGCATGGCAAAGGCGGAACGGGTTTCCGCTATATTCAGGCACGTTTGAGCGAAAGTTATGGAGACAACTGGGAATTTTCCTCAGAAGCCTCCCCCACAGGATGGCTATCCACTATTAAGCTTTATTACAAATGAGGGTATTGATTATTGAAGATGAAGCCAGAATAGCCAACAGACTGGAACGGATAACACGGAGTTTTTTTGAAGAAAACCTTTCGGTTCTTGTTATTTGTGATTCATTACAAAAAGGCATTGACTATATTGAAAATCAACCGATTGACCTTTTATTGCTCGATTTAAATCTAAATGGCCAAAATGGGTTTAACTTGCTCGAATCTGTTGTAGCCGGATCCTTTCATACGATTATCGTTTCAGCTTATACAGATAAAGCGATCACGGCTTTCACTTATGGCGTGCTTGATTTTGTCCCTAAACCTTTTGATCAGGCCCGATTAGAAATGGCTTTCAAGCGGATTTCCATCCCCACAAAAGGTGTCGAAAGAAATATCAAATTTCTTGCTGTAAAAAAAGCCGGCACGGTACGGCTTATTGATATAAGCGAGTTGCATTATATTAAAGGCGCTGGGATTTACAGTGAATTGCACCTCCAAAACGGAAAACAGGAACTGCATGACAAATCGCTCGAAAAACTGCAACAATTACTGCCGGATACCTTTGAACGCATTCACAAATCGTATCTTATTTCACTTGCCCAGGCGGAGCGGATTCTGATACAGCCCGGCGGACGTTACGGCCTTTTGCTCAAAACCGGAGAAATCCTGCCAGTGGGGAGATCCAGGTATAAGGATTTAAAGGATAAAATGATATAGTGCACCACAACGCTGGTATATTTTCAAAACGCCGCCAGCCACCAACTTCAATAAGACAGAGTTGTAATCAATAACACAACGCCCAAACTCAAATCACAAGAATACAGATATCAACAGCCGCTCTTCAAATTATTAAACTGCATCAAATATTTTTGAGGCATTATAATTCGTCTATTTGAAAAATACTCCATAGAAATCACTACATAATCCAGATTTACCAAAATTAGTTAAACAGAAAGATAATATTGGTAAACTATCCGGCAATTACCACGAAGAATTTACAATTAGCGACAAGTAATTTTACAAATAATAACTCCATCCTATTATTAAGGCATAAGTGCACCTAACCGACGCTATATGAACAATCCTTTGGTTATCCCAAAATCTGTCCGGCTCAATATCGGTTGAACTAAAACTGGGTTTCATTACTGATTTCTGACTTACTGCCCGAAGATTTCCCGGACGGTCAAATATTTTCATGGATTTAATTATCAAAACCTATCTACAATAAGTATGAAACGACCTATCTTAAAATTTACCATGCGTACCATGCTGGTCGCGGGAGCCGTATTTTTTTGTCTCCCGGCAAATAATACCGCCAGGGCAGAACGTGCAAGGCAGATTTCCAGGACAGCGGAAATTGAAATCTCCGGTGTGATTACTTCCAAAGAAGACGGCAGCCCACTGCCAGGTGCATCCGTGATGGTGAAAGGAGACGTAAACAGCGGTACTACGACGGATGAAAATGGAAAATTTCGTTTAAAAGCTTCCGAAAACAGCACGCTGATTGTCAGTTTTATTGGCTATGTAACGCAGGAAATCCAGGTAGCCGGAAAAAGTATAATCAACATGACATTGGTTGCCGATCACAGACTTCTTAACGAAGTAGTGGTAACGGCCCTTGGAGTTACCAGAGAAAAAAAATCACTTGGTTACTCCATACAAGAGGTAAAAGGAGCCGAACTTACACGCAGTAACGAGCAGAACGTGTTAAATTCACTTTCAGGAAAAGTGGCCGGTGTACAAATTACAGCAGGTAGCGGCGCGGTTGGATCTGGTACAAGAATCGTTTTACGGGGTAATAACTCCTTTGGAAATAACCAGCCTCTCTTTGTTGTTGACGGTGTTCCGATCAGCAATTTCTCAACAAACACATCCTCAGGTGGTGGCGTGGATTATGGAAATGCAGTCGCTGAAATTGATCCGAACAATATCGCTTCCATGTCGGTACTGAAAGGTGCAAACGCCGCGGCTTTATACGGTTATCAGGCAGCAAATGGTGTAATTCTGATCACAACTAAAAATGGAAAAGGCAGTGGCAAAGGAACTTCGGTAAGTTATTCAGGAGGATTTTCTTACGAGAAACCTTACATTTTTCCCAAGTATCAGAACCAGTACGGGCAAGGCGTATATGGAGAAGAGTACATGTGGAAAAAAAATGGGGGCAGCCTGTCTTATCAGGATTACGCGACCTCAACAGGTTTCACTTACAAGGACGGTTTAGGTAATGGGATCAACGATGGTGTTGATGAAAGCTGGGGACCGAGACTGGACGCAGGTCTTCTTATTCCGCAGTATAACAGTCCGCTGGATGCTAACGGAAACCGTACGGCAACACCCTGGGTTTCACATCCAAATAACGTGAAAGATTTCTTCCAGACCGGTTACACCATCGATAATTCAGTAGCGATTGCTTCCAGCTCTGAGACCGGAGATACGCGTTTGTCATTTGGTCAGCAAAAACAGATTGGTACTATCCCAAACACGGATCAAAAACGTTACACAATCCAGCTGAATACTACGCAGAATATCACTAAAAGACTAAAAACAAACGCATTGATTAATTATGTGCGTACTGCAAATGACAACTTGGTTGGTCAGGGATATCATTCAAATAATCCAATGCAATCCATCGGTGGCTGGTTTGGCCGCCAAGTTGATATGGCAGATCTTAAAGCGCATTCCAACGAAACTTTTGCCAACGGTATGCCTTACAACTGGAACAACAATTTCCATGATAACCCTTATTTCAATGTAAATAACAATACACATTCACGCTATAAAGACCGCGTTTTTGGCAATGTTAGTGCTACGTATAAATTTGGTGAATGGCTAAGCGCTATGGCCAGAATCGGAACAGACTGGTCGGCTGAGCAGCGTAAGGAAATCATCCATAACAAGTCGAACGAAACCTTGACAAGTATGGCCGACAAAACCTGGGGCGGTGGAAAATTCACTGAATCAAAATATAATATCAATGAAATAAATGCTGATCTTATCCTTACAGGTCATGGAAATGTGACAAAAGATCTTACACTAAGTTACACAGCAGGAGCCAATTATCGCAACTACAACTACAATTACAGCTCACTTGGCGCAGCACAGTTAACCGTTCCCGATTTGTTTACGATCAGTAATGCAAAAGGCAGCCCAACAACAGCAATGACCACCAACAAGCTGAGAACCAACAGTGTGTACGGACAAGCTTCACTGGGTTACAAAGATTATCTTTACCTGGATTTGACTGCAAGAAATGACTGGAGTTCTACATTGCCAAGAGGAAACTGGTCATATTTTTATCCTTCGGCAAGTCTTAGCTGGGTGTTCACAAACGTGATTCCGGTGAACTCTGAAATATTAAGTTTTGGTAAACTTCGCGCAAGCTGGGCCAGTGTTGGTAACGGTGGAAGTCCTTATCAATTGCAATCCACGTACATTGCTAATGCTACCCCTGCTAACGCTACCGCTTTTAATGGTGTCACACTTTACAGTATTTCAAGCACCTTACCTCCACTTAATCTGAAACCGGAAAAAGCAAAAAGTACAGAAGTTGGTTTTGAACTACAATTCCTGAACCGTCGCATTGGTCTGGATGCAACGTATTACAACAAAATCACAACCAACCAGATCATGCAGGTGAATATTTCCGGAGCTTCCGGTTATAGCGCGATGCAGCTTAACGCAGGTGAAATCCAGAATAAAGGAATTGAACTACAATTAACTGCCGGAATCATCCGCAACCCAGGTGGATTTAACTGGGATATCAGTGCCAACTGGGCCAAAAATAAAAGTATGGTCAACGAGCTTTATCAGGATCCGACAACAGGCCAGAAACTGGAAGCTTATACGATCACTTCGGTTTGGGGACTTACTGTGGATGCGGTTCCCGGCCAGGCATATGGTGTGATGAGAGGATCAACTTTCGCCAGAGATGCTTCAACCGGTGCAATCATAGTCGGGAGCAACGGTTTACCAACTTACAATTCTACACCAACGGCAGTGGGAAATGTGATGCCTGACTGGGTTGGTGGTATTACCAACAGCTTTACTTACAAAAATTTCAATTTCAACTTTTTGTTGGATATGAGAAAAGGCGGCGACGTATTCAGCGTGACACAATGGTTCGGTTTACAATCCGGCGTAACTGCTCCAACGGTAGCAGGCGGTATTCGTGAAAACGGTTTAGTTGTAGGACAAGACGTGCTTAAAAATGAAAAAGTAACCATGGCAGACGGAACGCCTAACACCATACGTGTGGGTGCGAGAGATTATTTCCAAAGTCTGTGGGGCGGTCGCGAAACTGCAATCGTTGACGGAAGTTTTGTAAAACTACGCCAGATTGAATTGGGTTATCAACTGCCTTCTGCTTTCACTTCCAAATATCCATGGCTTAAAGGAGCGGGTATTTCTCTGTTTGCCCGTAACGTGGCCTTGCTTTACACTTCGAAAAGTAACGTTGCCCACATTGATCCTGAAACCGGATTTGGGGTTGGAAATGACGGGTTAGGAATCGAACAATACCAGATTCCTTCCAACAGAAGTATAGGTGTTAAATTAAATGTGAAATTCTGATCCATATGAAAAATATATCAACCTGTTTACTCATACTTATTTTCCTGGCATTCACCGGGCAGTCGTGTACCGACGATTTTGAGAAAATAAATACAAATCCCAATAGCCCGGTTCAGGCACCTATTACCAATGTGCTGGCTTATGTGCTTAGCGATTTCAACATGAATTATTTTGGCGTCATTGGTGATATGAATGAGCCTTCAACCTATGCTGGACATTTGGGAAAACTGCAATATATTGATGATTCGCGGTACATGTTTACCTCAACGAACATCAATACGCTTTGGACTGTTATTTACCGCGACCTGAAAAATGCCCAGGCGATCATTGACCAGGCAGACAAAACCGGCTCAAAAAACATGAAAGCAACAGGTTTAACCTTACAGGCCTTCATTTTGCAGATTGCAACCGATCGTTGGAGGGATGTTCCGTTTACCGAAGCTTTCAAAGGTGATGCAGGTTTTATTACTCCAAAATATGATACGCAGGAAACCATTTATCCTGCCATTGTCACCCAGTTAAAAACAGCTGCTGATTTATATGCAGCAGGTGGAACAGACGTTTTGGGAGAAGGAGATTTGCTTTATGGCGGGGATGTAAAAAAATGGCAAAAACTTTGCAACTCGTTAAGACTGCGTGTTGCGATCAGAATCTCGAATGTTAGTCCTGCTACCGCCAAACCAATTATTGAAGAGATTACGTCTGCACCTGCAACCTATCCGGTACTGGCCGCGAACACGGACAATGCGTTTTTCAAATGGACAGGATCAAGCCCTTACATTGAACCATGGAACGCTAACTTTATGACGCGTGACGATCATGGTCCAAGTAATATTTTGATCAATTCCCTTAAACAACTAAAAGATCCACGTTTGGCAGTTTATGCTAAACCAGCACCAAGCGACGGCGAATACAGAGGTGTGGAAATTGGCCCGCCAACTTCTCCTGTGATCTCTCTTTATTCAAGAATTGGCCCGAAATTCCGTGAAGACCCAACAGGATTTTCACCTATGATGCGGTACAGCGAAGTACTTTTCATCCTGGCGGAAGCTGCTCAAAAAGGCTGGAAGACAGGCGCCGGTACTGCCGAAACTTTGTATAATTCAGGTATAACTGCTTCACTCAACGAAAATGGAATTACGGACGCAACTGTCATCAGTACGTATCTTACCGGTTCGGATGTGAAATGGGATAATACGACAACCAAATTGTACACCCAAAAATGGCTGTCTCTTTACAAAAACGGCAACGAGGCTTGGGCAGAATCCAGACGCACAGACATCCCTGTAATGCCGGCTGCGACGGGTTCACCTTTCACGGGACATACCCGCCCACCGTTCCGTTATCCTTATCCACCCACAGAAACCACTTTAAATGCGGGTAATAGTGCTTCATTTATTGCAGAAATAAAAGACAATTTCTGGGGTAAAAAAATGTGGTGGGACACGCGTACAGTTACAAACTAATTGGTTGATTTTCCCATAAAAAAGAGACAATATCGAAAGCGAAAGCCTGGATATTGTCTCTTTTTTATGTCTAAAATTCAATGTAATAATTAGGTGAATTTTACATTAAATCGCTATCTTGGATTACTAACCTATTCATCTCTGCCCGTAAAATATTTATGAATCGTTTTCTCCTGTCCTTTTGCCTTTTTCTTTCTTATTTCACTGTTTCAGGTCAGTTGGCAGAAAAGTCAAAATCAAAATATGATGCTTCTGACCTGTTTTCTGCATCGTCGTTTTTGCCTTCCGGAAATTCGTACCGACTTGCGACGGGTGAGCCAGGACCAGATTATTGGCAAAACCGTGCGGACTATAAAATCGATTTATCGCTGGATGATAAGGCTGAAATTATTTCGGGTATTGAAACGATTATCTATTCCAATAATAGCCCCAAAGAACTAACTTTTCTATGGCTGCAAATGGATCAGAATGTTTACAAAAAGCACTCGAAAGGACTTGATTCTAAATTATTTCTCAGCAGTGGTAGTAAAGAATTTGAAGGCGGTTTCACTATTGAATCAATAATATTAAATAATCGTGACAAGGCGGTTTTTGCTATACATGATACCAGAATGCGTATCGAATTAGCGGAACCGCTTCCTTCCGGACAAAAGATTTCCTTCCAGATCAAATACAGTTATCAATTCCCGAGAAATTTCAGGAATGCTGATTTCAATGTAAACAGAACCGATATTCTTTCCACTAAAAATGGAGATATCTATTCGGTTGCTCAGTGGTATCCTCGCCTGTGTGTGCTTGATGATGTAAGCGGTTGGAACACCCTCCCCTATTTGGGCAATGGAGAATTTTATCTTGAATATGGAAATTTCGATGTCAATATCACCCTTCCGTCGGCGTACATTGTTGAAGCCTCAGGCGATCTTGTGAATCCCGAAGAAGTATTAACAAGCGTCCAATTAGAACGTTGGAAAAAGGCCAAATCATCACCCGAAAAAGTATTCATCCGGACTGTTGAAGAAGTTACCGACCCTGCATCCCGACCATCAAAACCATTTTGCACCTGGAAGTTCAAATTAAATTCCGCAAGAGATTTTGCCTGGACAGCTTCGAAATCATTTGTTTGGGAAGGTCAGGAAATTGCTTTACCGAGCGGAAAAAAAGTTTTAGGAAGTTCACTGTATCCGATCGAATCCAAGCTAAGCAATAGTTGGGAACGCTCGGGAGAATATATCAAATTTACTTTGCAGTATTTTTCAAAACAATGGTACGAATATCCCTACAACAAAGCCGTTAATGTGGCTTCCAATCTGGATGGAATGGAATATCCCGGACTGGTTTTTTGTGCTGCAAAAGACAAAGGAAATATGTACTGGGCGGTTGTCAATCATGAACTTGGGCATACCTGGTTTCCGATGATCGTGGGAAGCAATGAAAGAAAACACGCCTGGATGGATGAAGGATTTAATGCTTTTATGGATAATATGGCTACCAAAGATTTTAATGGTGGAGAATTCCCTGGTTATCCGGAAATTGATGTTCCGGTAAAAGCGCTTTTTGCAGATTCTCTATTAGCTATTATGACCCGGCCTGATATCATTCCCGGAAATCAGGTTTATACAATTCAATATCAAAAAGTAGCGTATCTACTAACGCTTCTCAGAGAACAGATTTTGGGAAAAGAACGGTTTGATCCTGCATTTCGGAAATATATCAGCGACTGGGCCTACAAACATCCAACGCCATGGGACTTTTTCAGCAGCATCAACAATTCAACCGGTGAAGATCTGAACTGGTTTTGGAAATCCATGTTTTCGGAAAATTACAAACTTGACCAGAAAATAGCCAATGTTGTAAACCCTCAAAAAGGAAAATCAAAGAAAGCACTAATCACTGTAGAAAATCTTGAAAAGGCTGCCATGCCTTTATTAATCGAAGTTACTTTTGAAAACGGAGAGAAAGAATCACACAACTTTCCGGTAGAAATCTGGGAACAAGGCCCCTCCTATTCCTTCATTCCCGATTCTGACGGCACTGTTAGTAAGGTCGTAATAGATCCCCAAAATGTATTTCCTGATGTAAAAGTTGATAATAACCGTTGGCAAATAAATAGTCCAAATTTGAAATCAAAAACTTTAAAATAACATAAAAAACTTTTATTTCACCAATTCTTTCAACGTTCCATAACGCTGACGCAGCTGCTCCAACTTGGTTTTATAAGCCTGGTCTTTAACAAGATTTGTGGTTTCATGCGGATCATTTTTTGTATCATAAAGCTCCTCATAACCGTGTTCGATGTAGTTCATATATTTAAAGTCACGACTTACAACACCTTCCACTTTTGGCAAACGGGGACTGCCCAAATAAGTATGTTCATAAAAGAAATCATCCCTGTCTTCTGACTTTTTCAATGTCATTTCAAGCAGGTCTTCTCCCTGAACCGTCTGAGGAATTGCTACTCCTGCGAGTGAAAGAATTGTTGGAGCGATATCGATATTCAGGGCGATTTTATCTGATTTTTTCCCTTTTAATTTTCTCGTCAAAGGTGCTCCTGAAATAATCATCGGAACTCTTATCGATTCTTCATAACCAAACCACTTTCCTTCCAGTCCATGTTCGCCCAGCGAAAACCCATTATCTCCCATGAAAATAATGATCGTATTTTCATCAATTTTCAGCTCTTTAAGCTGCGCAACCAGGTCCCCAACAACTTCATCCACGCCGGTAATCAGCCGGTAATAATTCCTGACCGTTTCCTGATGCAGCTCAGGCGTTGAAAACAACGGTTTCCAGCGCTCTCTGGCTATATTCTTATCTGTTCTGAAAAATTCCGGAAAACTATTCCAGTATTTAGGATCGGCAGTCAATGGCTCAGGAATACTGACATTTTTATACAGATCCAGGTAACGCTGCTGCACCGGATACGTAGGCGGATTGCCGTCCAGTTCATGCGGGGCCTTAAAGCTTACCGATAAACAAAACGGTTCTTTTCCGGCAAATTTGCCAAGAAACTGGCTGATATCTTTTCCAACGCTGTCCGTATGGTGAATGAGATTCCCACTTTTATTTTTAAGCTCATAAACCGGCTGTCCGGTTTTTTCAGCAGCCCAGTAGTCAAAAAGTGTGTCGGGGATATTTTTAACGCCAACGCCAAATTTACCGATAAAGCCAATTTTATAACCTGCCTTTTTTAACAAGGCCGGATAGGTTTCGGCAAGTGCTTGCCTGCTGAAATCGGTATCAAAATCATTGATTTTGTGACGGGATTCGTATTTACCACTCAAAATACTGGCCCGGCTCACACAGCAAATGGATGTGGTAATATATGCTCTTTTAAAAAGAATTCCACGCCCGGCGAGCGCATCCAGATTTGGCGTTTGTATAATACGGTTTCCCATTGCACCTAATGCGTCCCGGCGGTGATCGTCGGTAAGTAAAAATATAATATTGGGACGTGCTGTGGATTTCTGCTGAGCAAATGACGGAATGCTGTACGTAATAAAAAAAGAAACTGATAATAAAATAGCTGTACGCTTCATTACTGCATGAATCTATAACATAAAAAACTACTACCCACTTCCTGTAAATATAGGTTTTTTACTTCAAAACGCCTGTTGAGAGCAGTTTTTATATCATCAAACACTTGCGTTAACAACCAAAAAACGGGCGGCCCACCGAAAACTGCTCTGTTTTTAATACCATTTGCTGAAGCTTTTGTCTTGCCTTGAAAAGGTTGGATTTAGATGTTCCAATATTGATATTAAGCATCTTTCCAATTTCTTCATGCGAATATCCATCGATTGCAAAGAGATTAAAAACAGTCCGGTAAGCTTGTGGTAATTTCTGAATAAGAGCAAGCAGGTCATGATAATTCAGATTCTTGTCCGCAGCTTCACAACTGCTGATTTGCTCGGCATAGTTGATATCCTGTAAACGGGTTACACGGGAATTGGCACGGTAATAATCAATTGCCACATTCATCATGATACGTCCAAGCCACGCCTGAAAAGATCTCGTTTCGTCAAAACGATCTATGTTTGTAAAAACCTTGAAAAATCCCTGATTCATCACTTCCGCTGCTTCTTGCCGGTTGCCGACATACCGCATACAAATACTCATCGAAAAGCCATAAAATGCCTTATAAAGTAGCTTCTGGGATTTTCTATCCTGTTTTAGACAGCCATTAATCAATTGAGATAACGTTTCTTCGCTCATAAGTTTAAACCTTTTCATTAAAAGCTGTAAATCAAACCATACGCATCTGTCTGTATTACGTAATTAGTTGTTGGAAGGGTTGCGTGGCCAGTATTCCAAAAAAGATTTATTTCCATATACAACTCAAAATCAAATCTTTATAGAAATTTATATTCTTTTGAGAATTTATTTCCGCCTTTTTCACAAAATCAGGCAACCATAGACGGAGAATCAACGATATACTTAATAAGTGAAAGTTGAATTTTGTCCTGATGGTTTTGATTAAATAATGATTTGATGATTCCGGTTTCTATCGTTATTATTACTAAAAACGAAGCGCTGCTAATTGGAGAATGCCTGAAATCGGCTGCTTTAATAACAGATGACATTGTTGTGATCGATAGCGGAAGTACTGATGGTACGCTTGAAATTGCCCGTCAGTATGGCTGCCGCATATATCAGGAAAACTGGGAGGGCTATGGTGCCAATAAAAATAAAGGTGTTGCACTCGCCCATTACGATTGGATTTTGAGTATCGACGGCGATGAGATTGCAGACCGGCGGTTAATCCGGAGTTTACATAATCTGGATTTTGATGATCCCCGGATTGTATATGATATTAAATTCAGATCCTATTTTGGAAAAAAGCCCATCCGTTTTGGCGAATGGGGCCGCAATCATCATGTCCGCTTATTTAACCGCTCACAAATAAAATGGGCTAAGGCAAAAGTGCATGAAACACTGCTGCTGCCTAAGGGTACGATCAGAAAAAAAACGGAAGGAAGGCTTCATCATTTCTCGGTTCAAAATATTTTCGAATGCCATAACAAGGCCATTTATTACGCCCGGCTTAGCGCCGCGCAATATGCGAAAAATGGAAATAAAGCTTCGTTTTTAAAGCTTTACCTTTCTCCTTCATTTGTTTTTGTAAAGAATTACATTCTTCGCCTGGGCTTTTTGGATGGATGGGAAGGGCTTGTTATTGCCAAAATGATGTTTAAAAACACGAGGCTGAAATATTATTATTTAAAGCAGTATGAACAAGGTAAATTTGTAAGGGATGAAAACCTGCCGCATCATCAGCATTTGTTTTTGAACATCGATCCATTTGAAAAATAAATTGCTTCAAAATCTTTCTGCCAATACGCTGCAACTGATTATAAACCAGTTGTCAGGGCTGGTTATTTTTTACATTTTATCAACCGGGCTCGACAAGACCTATTACGGACAACTCAATCTGGCTTTGGCTATACTGCTCGTTTCTTTCAATTTGTTATCTTTTGGCATTGAGCAGGTTAGTGTCAGAAAAGTTGCTGCCGGACAAGACGCCGAATCTGTGTTTTCACTTTATCTGTTTCACGTGCTGATTACTGGTTTTGTGTTTTACATATTACTTTTAGCAAGCAGTATTTTCATTCAAACGCCAAAAGGGCTGTATCCGCTTCTGCTGCTTTTGGGTGCAGGAAAGCTCATGATTTATTTTGCCACACCTTTCAAACAGATCATCAGCGGTCTTGAACGTTTCAAGGTCCTATCGCTAATGCTTGTTGTCTCTAATCTGGTTCGAAGCTGTGGTTTGATTATCTTATTTTTCCTTCAGATTCTATCTCTGCAAACAGCAATTATTATTTTTATTGCCGGTGATTTTACGGAGCTTTTACTTTGCATATTCCTGTTCAGGCGAAGCACGCAAATTGCAATACGAATCAACGGAAA
The DNA here is from genome assembly GCF_005280585.1 of Dyadobacter frigoris. GTDB lineage: Bacteria > Bacteroidota > Bacteroidia > Cytophagales > Spirosomataceae > Dyadobacter > Dyadobacter frigoris. Next base: position 278,507 of record NZ_SZVO01000009.1, on the reverse strand, counting down.
TAAAAAACAATATTTTCAGCTAATCAGACAATCTTTGCCACAAACTGGTGTTACCATTTTGACCTCAGCCATTGCACGCTTTGACTGGATTTTTATTGGTTTCATGGTTTCAGCAGCTAAACTCGCGGAATATGGCTTTGCATATAAGGTTCTTGAAATGGCTACTTTTCCGCTTTTGGCTATTGCGCCACTACTGATTCCAATGTTTACGAAATTCTTTCAAAAGGAAAAAACGGGTGCAGTAGAACTTGCATTTTTAATCCGGATTGAACTAGTAGTCGCCGCATTGACGGCCCTTATTTTAAACGTAACCTGGGTACAGGTGGTAGATACCGCGACCGCCGGAAAATATGGACTGGTCAATGTCAACACCATTTTTATCCTTTCTTTGTGCCTTCCATTTTTATATTTAAATAATTTTTTCTGGACAATTTATTTCGCTCAGGGCCGCATAAAAATGATTTTAAAAGGATTTGCAATCACTTTTACGGTGAACGTTGGCCTGGATATTTTACTGATCCCGTTTTTTAAAAATGAAGGCGCCGCCATGGCTTTTCTGATCGCATGTGCCGTGCAGGCTATTTTTTACACGAGTCAAAATCAAATACGGGAACTAGGGAAAGTTTGGCATCACGTAGTCCTGTGCAGTGGCTGTGCAATTCTTAGCGGTTTTGTGTCAAGAGCCGTTTTTGCTCATTTTCTCATAGCCTTGATTTCTTCTGTCCTGTTATTTCTTTTGCTGCTTATTTTGACATCCCAGGTTAAAATAAGCGACCGTAAAATAGTCCGCAACGTTTTCAGTAAATAATTTTTAGCCACTGATGCAGGCAACCATTGCCCTTTCCTGACCGTATTGTCAATATAAGTAAGTTGACAAGCTAATAAGACAGGAAATGATTTCTAGCCTGAAAGGTTTTGATTGGGAAAAATGGCGAAGTTATGCAGACTGGAAACTGCTTATACTTCTGGTATTTTTTCTTAATGTGAAACTGGCAGTTAAAATTCCCGTCATTGTCCTGATTTATATTTGGCAATTTGATTTTCGCTTCGGTTTCAGGTTGAAAAATTCAAGATTGCCGCTTTTTTACCTGTTAGCCTTATTGATTCCCATTGCAGGATTGGCTTTTAATAAAAGTTATCTGAATCCGAATTATGCTGCGGTTTTTCTTACCGGAATATTCTTCTGGATTCTTTGCATTCTGGCTATTCACCAGGTGAAATTATCAGTCGAAAGCCACCAGACTGAAACCATCCATCATACACTGCTTCTGTTTTTCATTATCAACGCTGTATTTTCTGCCGGTAACCTTCTGGTTATCATTTGGAATACCAGTGAGCTGAATCCCTATACATATCAGGGGCAATTCCAAAAGTATTTCATCAGTACCGGCGATTATATCAAAGGGATCACATTTGATACTTCGGTCACCAACGCGGTGATCAATGCTTTTGGAGTCATCTATTTTTTAGTAAGAAAGCAGGTTGCAATGCTTCTTGCCTGCATGGTTTGCCTTCTTTTGACGGGCAGTAATTTTATCAATATACTGCTCCTGCTGATCTTTTTATACCTGTTTATTTTAAAAAGCAACCGTGATCAAAAAAGTATGATTCTGGCTTGTCTGATGTTTCTGGTTGTGTTCATGGCCAAGGTTTCTCCGCAAAATAATCGCTACGTTGCTGAAACATTTAAAGATACATTTGACAAGGACACCGTTTTTCATTATCCCGACAAAACAGTTATACTTCCCATTGCCCAGCGGCCGGATTCTGTCCTTAATTCCGAAGAGAGAAAAATAAAAACAGCTACCTTATTTCTGGATAGTCTGAGTCTGGCTGCCGCATTAGAGGAAAAAGAAAAACATCCGCTTGTCAGTCAAAAACCCATCATCAGAACTGAACAGGGCACTATTGTTATGCCGCAGGCTGACATTCATTCCGCAACTTATCAAAGTCTGAAAGTACCGCTTGCACCTCAAAAACCTTTACAGCATTTTATTTCCTTGCATAAAAGGTGGTTACCGATTTCTTCCAACGCCATTGCCGTTCCGACACTCCCTGGTAAAGCAACAGCGCTGATTCAAACGTTGAAATTTTACAGCCAGCATCCAGCCAGAATATTTCTGGGTGATGGAATGGGAAATTTCTCGTCTAAACTTGCTTTCCGGGTTTCCGGCCTGTCAATCGCAGGTGGTTTTCCAAAACGGTACGACTACATCAGCAATAATTTCATGCAGAATCATCTGGATCTGTATCTTAACTTTTTCAGCAAAAGAGCAGATTATCATTCCCTCACAAACAGCCCCTTCTCAGTCTACGACCAGCTTATGTCCGAGTACGGGCTTACAGGATTGATCTCATTTCTGATTTTTTACTGGCTGTTTTTTGCCAGGCATTACAAGAAATTAACTTACGGAATTCCTATTTTACTGCTGGTAACTGCCGTCCTTTTTGTTGACTATTGGTTTGAGCAGCTTTCCATACTGGTGCTTTTTGAATTGCTTCTTCTTTTGAATATCAAAGAAACCAACCCTGAAAACTCAAAAGTATATGGGCATGTCTGAGCCGAAAATTACCGTTTTAATGCCGGCTTATAATGCAGGCAAATTCATCGGAGAAGCTATCCGTTCTGTTCTCGGTCAGTCATTTTCTGATTTTGAGCTTTTGATTGTGAATGACGGTTCGACAGACGGTACTTTATCTGTAATTCAAACTTTTGACGATGAAAGGATAACCGTTATTAACCAGGCTAATAAAGGCATAGCTGCTGCTTTGAATATCGGTTTGCGTTATGCAAAAGCCTTTTACATAGCCCGATTTGATGCGGACGACATCTGCTATCCTGACAGACTTAAAATTCAGTACGAATTCATCACGTCAAATCCTGATTTCAGCATCGTCGGCTCAGGTGCCGATTATGTTGATTTGTACGGAAATTATGTTTTCACGCATCAGCCTGACGGTTTTACCAATGCGCAAATTCAGCAGCTAAGCTATAAAATCTGTCCTTTTATTCATTCCGGCGTTCTGTACAAGAAGGAAACAATTCTTGGCTATGGCGGTTATAACGAGCGTGCTTACACCTATGAAGACCACTTTTTGTGGGCGAATATCCTGAAAAATGAAAAGGTTTGTAACCTGGCGCAACCGCTGATCAAGGTGCGTTTAAATCCGGATTCAGTCACCATTGATGAAAAATGGCGTACAAATACCTTTCGCAGCATTAAGTACAGCACATTAAAAAAATGTTTCATTTCAAAAAATGAAGGGCTGAAACTTCTGGAAATCGGCAAAAAACAGCATTCTCACCGAATCAAGGAAGGCGCGTATTATGCTCTGCTTGGCAAGAAATATTTGTGGAATAATTATCAACCGCAAAAGGCACGTACAAATCTACTCAAAACACTATCGATCAGCCCTTTTCATGTCAAAAATTACTTCCTTTTGCTATTGTCATTCCTGCCTGAAAAAGCGTTAACGAGCTTTTACAAGGCAGTAAAAATCAGTGCTGCAAATAACACGATACTACCCAATAACCCTCTAACAGAAAGAAAGGAGTTACTAGATTATGACAGATAACAAAATCAAACTGTTTGTAGATGCGCACTCTTTTGACAAGGAATTCCAGGGAACGCAAACCTTTATCCGTGAGCTGTACACGCAGCTGATGTCCGATCACCCGGAACTTGATATCTATTTTGGAGCAAGTAACACCGCAAACATTCAAAAGATATTTCCCGAACTTCCTTCTGCAAATATTTTACCCTATAAAAACAGAAAAATCAGCTTACTCCGCTTTGTTTATGACATACCGGAATATATAGAAAAATATCAGTTTAATTTTGCTCATTTTCAATACATTATACCAAAGAAAAAGGCCGGTTGCAGGTATATCGTGACACTGCATGATGTGCTGTTTAATGATTACAAAAACGACTTTTCCCTGATTTACCGCCTCACCCGCTCTGTTTTATTTGGCCGGAGCATAAGAAGGGCCGATATTAAAACAACAGTTTCGGATTATTCCAAAGGCAGGATTTGCCAACATTATAATTTGTCGGCTAAGCAGGTTCACGTGATCCGGAATGGTGTAAATGATTCGTTGATGCATTTTCAGGATTCAAGGCACGAAGCGGTTAGCCTTGTCAGACAAAAATTCGGAGTCGAGAATTTTATCCTGTACACAAGCCGTTTCGAACCCCGCAAAAATCAGCTTTTGCTTCTGAAAAAATATCTGAAACTGGATTTGTATAAAAAAGGTATTGCCCTGGTTTTTATTGGTAGTGAATCAGTCAAAATACCTGCCTTAACTAAACTGATCAATGAATTAACTCAGGAACAAAGGAAATATTTTTTCTGGTTCAAGCAGGTTCAGCAAGCTGATCTGGCAGCATTTTACAGAGCTTGCCGGCTCTTCGTTTATCCATCAAAAGCAGAAGGGTTTGGCATACCTCCACTCGAAGCGGCTGTTTGTCAGGCGCCGGTATTGTGCTCTTCGGCAACGGCTATGAAGGATTTTATTTTTTTTGAACCCTACCGTTTTGATCCTTCTGATGAGCGTGATTTTGAGCAGAAACTTTTGATGATGCTGTCTCTCCCCCCGGATAAAACTTTCATTTCCAGGGTAGCCACACGGATTCAGCAGCAATACCACTGGAAAAAAAGCAGTGAGAAATTTTACGATTTATTACAAGATCATACTAACAAACAAACGGTATATGAAACTGAGGATAGCGATTTTAGGTACACGCGGAATACCTAATCATTACGGTGGCTTTGAGCATATTTCGGAATATGTTTCAGAAGGTCTTGTCAAAAAAGGACATTCCGTTTCTGTTTATAATTCTCATAATCACCCCTATACGAGAGATTCCTGGAACGGAGTTGAAATTATTCATTGCTATGATCCCGAATATCTGATCGGTACGGCGGGACAGTTTGCCTATGATTTCAACTGCATCATGGATGCCAGGAAAAGAAAATTCGATGTCATTTTATTGATGGGATATACCAGCAGCTCGATCTGGGGACAGCTTTATCCTGAAAAAAGTGTCATCATCAGCAACATGGACGGGCTGGAATGGAAACGCTCAAAATACTCAAAACCAGTACAGAAGTTTTTGAAATATGCAGAAAAACTGGCTGTGAAACATAGTCATTTTTACATTTCCGATTCACGGGTGATCAAAACCTATTTGCAAAATACCTATCAGATTGACAGCCGCTATATTCCTTATGGTGCTGATTTATTTTCAGATCGGGAAAGAAACCACGACAGTGAAAACAGGCTTTTGAAGGACGACTATTTCCTTTTGATGGCCCGTATGGAGCCAGAAAATAATATAGAAACGATCCTTGACGGCTTTAATCAAAGCAGTTCACAAAGAAATTTCAAGGTACTGGGCGATACGGGAAATAAGTTTGGCAAATTCATTACCCAAAAATTTAAAAATGACGAACGCATCGAATTCAAAGGAGCGAATTTTGATAATACCGCCGTTCGTTCCCTGCAAAACAATTCCCATCTGTATTTTCATGGGCATAGCGTGGGAGGTACAAATCCTTCACTTTTGGAGGCGATGGCCAGCGAAGCATTAATAGCAGCGCATGACAATCCTTTCAATAAATCGGTACTGAGTTCAGATGCATTTTATTTCAATAATGCCGCCGAAGTGAAAGCGCTCGTGGAGAATGTACAATGGAAAGATCCTGAGCGGACGATGGTGAAAAACAATGTTCAAAAAATTCAGCAGCAGTTCAATTGGGGAAATATTATTGAAGAATACGAAGAATTTATACTGAAATGCTTCAACACGCATCATGATGAAAAAGCTACTATGGATAGAAGATAGTACCGGCAATCAGACCAGTTATTACCATTTGGTTTTACTGCTTTTAAGCTTACCATACGACCGGTTTTTCAGTCATTTAATTTTGATCAGCATGACCGTTCACACGATCATTCAATTCAACAAAAAGTCGGTTAAGCCATTTTTTACCCTGCAAAATCTGCTGCTTCAATCTGTATTTTTCTTAACGTTGTTTGGCACAATTTACACGGCCAATAGGCCAGAGGCATTTAAGGAATGGGAAAAACAGATTAGTATTTTTTTGATCCCGGTTTTGTTTAGTATGAATTCACTCGATTTAAAAAAGTACCGAAATAACCTGCTTATTTTATTTTCGCTGAGTACTACTTTCGCCGTTTTGTACCTGTACAGCAAAGCACTAGTGACGATTCAATATTATCAATTTCCACTTTCTGCTTTATTTACCTCTGCTTTTACAAACCACAATTTCGCCAGACCTATTGAAATGCACGCCACGTTTTTTTCAATGCAAATTGCGCTTGCCATCGTTTTTTTGATTTCCACAGTCATTAGTATAAGAGAACTAAGGTCAAAAATTTTCTATTCCATTTGCTGTATTATATTGGCTGCCGGGATTGTACAGCTTAGCTCGAAATCGGTTTCGGTCGCTTTACTTTTGATCATCAATTTTGCTATTCCTTATTTTTTGCTGTTAAATATCAGAAAAGTAAGGTTCATTTTATTGTCGGTTTTCCTCTGGATAGTATTGCCAACCGGCGTTTATCAAATGGATCAGTTCAGGGAGCGTTACGTTGATGATCTGAAAAAAGATCTTAGCGAGGCCTCAGCCAATGAGCTGACAGATCCACGGCTGGCCCGTTGGGAAGTGGCTATAAAACTGGCCGCAAGATCACCTTTTATCGGTTACGGATCAGGCTCTGAAATTGAACTTTTGGGACAACGCTTTTATGAAAAAAAATTCTACCGTTCGTTTTTATACAAACTGAACTCGCATAATCAATACATCAGTTTTTTTATCAAAACCGGCATTACCGGCCTGCTGATCTATCTGGCTGTTTTGTTTTGGGGATTCAAAACTTCTTTGATCCGTAGAGACTTAATGCTGTTTTGTTTCATCGCCATTATTACCGCTGTTTCATTTTCTGAAAACTTTCTGGACGTTGATAAAGGGATCTTTTTTTACAGTGTTTTCTTTTCACTGCTAATATTCTCCGGATCGAATCCGGACAAGAAAGCAATAGAAGAAAAAGTTATCTAAATGATTGAATTCCAGGCAACCCTATACTCCTTTCTCCCGTCATTATGTTAAGGACCTGACTATGCACGAGCGTTAAAAAAAGATTAAACCAGTCATTAAAACGACAAGATTTTGTTAAAAATCAGAAAAGATATCCTGGCGGCTTTGGCCTATTTCGACATGTGGGATTATCCTCTTATAAAGGATGAGATCTTCTTGTTTCTTCCAAATGTTTATTCTAAAAGTGATTTTGACGGCGCGATCAATGATCTTGCAGCTACGCAAACGATTTTCAATTTTGAAAACTGTTACGCTTTAAAAAATGATTATCAGTTGGTAATTAAAAGAAAAAAGGGAAATAGAAAAGCTACGGAGTTGATGATTACAGCCAGGCAGGTAAGCCGGTTTTTAATTAAATTTCCATTTGTACGCGGCGTAGGTATTTCAGGTTCCTTGTCCAAAAACTACGCTGATAAACAGTCTGACATTGATCTTTTTATTATCACTAAAAAAAACAGGCTCTGGATAGCCCGGACGCTGATGCATGTCTTTAAAAAACTGACGTTTCTGATTGGAAAACAGCATCACTTTTGCATGAATTATTACGTAGATGAAAAACAACTGGAAATCGAAGAGAAAAATATTTATACGGCTATTGAAGTGGCAACGATAATTCCGTTGGAGGGCTCAGCGGTATTTGAGGATTTTTACCGGGCAAATCAGTGGATCACAAATCTGCTGCCCAATCATTGTACCGGTGCCGGATCCGCCCGCGCTTTGAAGGAAAATCCGGTTAAAAATTTTGTTGAAAGACTATTTAACGCTCCCTCAGCAGATCAGCTCGACGACTATCTGATGCGTATTACGTCCAACAGATGGCGCCAGAAAACACGGGCAAAAAAGCTCAATATGCGCGGTACTATCATGGGCATGGCTGCCAGTAAACACTGCGCAAAACCAGATCCACAGAATTTTCAGAACAAACTGATTGAAAAGTACCAGCAAAAAAAAGCTGCACTTCTTTTTAAAACAGCTAACAAAATCGCCTTTTGAAATCTATTTTTTTTGGAAGGAAATAATGTAGTAGTCGCCGATATATTTCCATGGCCAGCGGTTTTTCAACCTGTCTTCATAGCCTACAAGAGATCTAAAAAGTACCGGGTGTTTTTCCGCGAAGCCTTCCATGTATGATGGAGGCACGATAGCACACAAACCTTCCGTTTTTAATAAAGTGAATCCAGGGGAAAGATGTTTTTCAATGAACGAAGGATTATAATACCAGCATTTAAAATAAATACCTTCCAGATGCGCTTTACGTCCATTATTACTAAAAAATCTTCGGAATGCAGTTTTGAATTTGCCTTTAAATAGCAGAAGCGTTTCCCAAAGACAAAATTTCGGTAAAATCACCAGTGTCACCAAACCGCCCGGACTGAGTAAATCTGCAAAAGAATCCAGAACTTTGTCAAGCTCGCCAGTACAATTCAGCCCTGCAAAGTTTGAAAAAATAAGATCGTAAGGTCCTTTGTTTTGTAGAGAATCCAGTTGGGTATAAGAGCAGATCTCCTGGCTAATCTGTGTTTGAAAACCGTATTTGACGACTTTCTTTTGCAGCGCATGCTGCATTCCTGTCGAAATATCAGTGGCATGAACGGTAAAGCCTTTGTCCGCAAAAAAGAGCGCATCTTCTCCTGTCCCGCTGTTTAGTTCAAGAATGCTGCTGCCGGGTTTAACATATTGAAGTACATGTTCCCGCACCCGTTTCCGCTTGTAACAGATGATGGTATCTTCCGAATAAATTGCATCAAAAATAACCGATTGACTGCTGAAAGCGGCCTGTGCAAATTGTTCATTACTCGCCGGACCAGTCGTTTTCATCATACAGTTTTTTCAAATCGGTTGAGCTTCACTTTTTCAATATAGGTCAGTGGCGTATAGTAAAAAACAGAAAGCGCTTTCTTTAGATTACCCCCGGAAATCGTAAGAGGATTAGCAACCAGGTTTGAAAAGCTGTTTTTCGCCAGATGCTTCCGGTAATTCTTATGTACATATTTATGCAGCTGTTTGTAATAATAGGCAGGATAAGTACTGGAAAACATCAGAGCCATTTCATCCGAATCTGTCCAGTTGGTCTTGGATTTCAAATCGGCTTTAACTTTTTCGTAAAACACAGTTCCGGGCAATGGATAAGATACCGAGATACCGATTTCAAACGGCAGCAGTGCATTGATCATCTCAATGGTCAAGTCGATATCCTGCTTAGTTTCTCCCGGATAGCCAAACTGAATAAAAAAAGAAGGCTTGATACCATACTTTTTCATCAGGCGGCTTGCCCTGTGGATCTGCTCAATGGTGATGCCTTTGTCCATCCGGTCAAGAATTTTTTGTGATCCGCTTTCAGCGCCGATCCATGCATTTTCACAACCTGCCGCCGCCAGAGCCGTCACCAGTTCGTCTTCAATAAGAAGATCCGCTCTTGACTGGATCTTAAAACGGATATTGATATTTTCTTCTTTTAATAACCTGGAAAACGCTATAATCCAACCCGGTTTTAAACCAAAAATATCGTCACAAAACCAGATATGTTCAATGTCATAATTAGCTTTAAGCAGCTTTATTTCACTCACCACATGCTGCGGACTGCGGGAATTATAACGGTTTCCATAAATGGGTTTGGCGCACCAGTTGCATTTGTAGGGACAGCCGCGCGTGGTGCCCATATTAATTGAAAAATATCCTGCATTCTTTTTCCATGTTTCACGGTATAAGTTCATATCCACCAGATCCCAGGCAGGAAGCGGCAAAGAATCCAGCTCTTTTAAAACCGGACGTGCAGCCGTTTTTACAGGTTGTGAACCTTTCAGATACGCCAACCCTTTAACCGATTGAAAATCTGTTTCACCGTTTTTTATTGCTTCTGTTAATTCAAACAAAGTCTGCTCAGCTTCGCCCAAAAGGATAAAATCAGCCCCTTCTGATAAATATTCGGAGAAACGATCGGTTGAATCTGAACTGGAAACAATCACCATACATCCTCTTTCCTTTGCGAGCTTACACATTTTAAAAGCTGCCTGCCGCATATTGGTCAGGCACATTTTTGTCAGATAATTGAAGCCATCATCATACAGTACAAAAAAATCCGGCGTGCTCACATCCAGAGCCTCAATAACCTCTTCGGGATCTTCAACAAACATGGTATCAAATAAACGGACCTGATAACCGCGTTCGCGCATCAATGCTGCCGCATATAATGTGCCCAGTGGCGGATATGGCTGCCCGAGCGACCATTGTTTTGGGTCAAAACGCAGAAAATAAGAATGCGAAAAAAGTATCTCGTCCATCATTAATCAAGCTTTGCCAACGGCGACAGGTTTAATGAACATACACATTTTATACAAGTCGGGTTTTGCCTGACATTCAGCGTTTTCCGAAAACGCGCAGCCTTTTCTCCGTTTAAAATTTCTTCCAGTGAATGCTCGTGGATGTTGCCAACCGCTTCATGGAAAAAACAGGGTCTCACACTCCCATCCGCTTCGATGACTGTTGAGACCCAGGGTGCGTTGCACTGCTTGAAAGGAAATTCATTATGGCCATAAAAGGCCGCATAGTAATGATAAATATCCTGAATTTTAGTCGGTGATTCTGCAATGAAACGGCTGCTGAAATCACTTTTATTATCAATAGACATTTTCCGGACTACTTCCCTAAACAAGGGAAGCTCAAACTCGGAAGGTAAAATTTCGTGCTGCCTGGGCTCAGTCCAGGCTGTTTCCCGGTTAAAAGCCTGGCTGCTGACATCGGCTGGCAAAAAACTCATTTGGTTTAAACCCATTTCCCTACCGGCTTCGATAATTGCACGCCAGTTTCTAAAATTGAGCCTATGGATCACCGTTCTGGACGTGATTTTATAGGCCGGAGCAAGTAAACGAAGATGTTCAACGCCTTCGTTTAACTTGTCAAAAGCACCCGAAACATCCCGGATCTGATCATGCACTAGCTGATCTCCGTCCAAAGAAACAATCAGATCGTCAATGTAATCAAGGATTTGCAATGCATTCTTTTTAATCGATAAACCTGTGGATAGCAGTGTTATTTTTATATTTTGTTGTTTCAAAATGGCACAAAGACTGAAAAAATTACGGTTCAAAAGAGCCTCACCACCGGACATAACAACCTGTTGAACGCCAAATTTTTTGAACGATATCAGCAGATCCCTCACGTCACGCTCTGTGATTTGCTTCACATTTTTATTATCCTTCCAGATATCACACATCACACAGCGGCAGTTGCAGGCACTATGCGGCATCAAAATGACAATAGGCAAGGCAGAGATCGTACCGGTTTGAAGTGTACGAAAACGCTGGAAAGTGTGATATAAACCCTGCCTGTTCATCGTTTTGTCTTATTAATTATGATCCGGTAAAAGGGACTTTTTTTTCGTAATCTGTTGAACAGACCTTTGGGATTGTATACAATCTTGTAATCAAAACTTTTCAGGCCGCTCAGTTGATGATGAAAATAAAAATCCGACATCTTCGGATAACCCATTATTTTGTAATAATCATTTGTGCGTAGCGCTGCCTGAGTACTTGCTGCCGCTGAATAAAAATTGGTATCTAAAATATGGATTTCGCCATAGGGGGCAAGACAAAGCTGCGCCTTTTCAAGTATATCGTTTAAAGATGAAAAGTACTGTATCGCCGCAGCGAAGAGTATGATATCGAAGCTCATATCAGGAAAATTCTCCGGCTCAAAAACTTCGTTTTTAAAGGTTAGATTCTCTTTCAGGAAAACATTTTTCGCCTGTTCAATTTCTACACGGTTTATGTCCAACCCTACTACTTCTGTATTTTTCAGTTCTGCAAGTCTTGCAGAAAACCAACCATTGCCACAACCGATTTCCAGAATCCTCAGAGATCTGTTTTTCTTGCCAATATATTTCATCAAATCATCACACGACCGTTTTCTAATCTTCCATTCCTGACTGTGAATGTGCGAACTATCGATATCTGGCAACAGCAGCAGCTGTTCATCAGAATAAACCCTTTGCTCCAGACTTCTCACCGCCAGATAAAGATCTTCGAAATCCTGGCTGATTATATTCGATTGTTTTTCCTTTTGATTTACCGTCAAATCCATCTTTTCGGAAATTAAAAACCTTGTACTTCCGGCTGACGGTAGCGCCAAACCTTTTGAAGCAGCTTGATTTCGTATGGATAATGATATATATTAATTTTATAACGAAGGCCAGCCACCAGTTTTATGGCTCCGCGTTTTAAACTATTCAGCCGGATATCGGTTACCGTAGGATAAACGCCGTTGAGAACCGTTTCGAAATTCCTGATTTTATCGATCATCTGCGAGGTCAGCCAGGGTGTCAGCGGATTTTTCCGGAGATCAAAACTTTCCCAGGCGGGGCTGATCCAGTCTTCAAGTGTTTCCGGAAATTTAAATCCGCTGGCCAAAACCTGTTTGTATAATTCCGATCCCTCGGTAGGTACAGGACTGTATGTATAAATGACAATTTCGGTTTTAGGATTCACATCCTTCACCTGTTTGATAAAGTCAATTTCAAAATCAATCTGTTCCTTAACCTGCTGTTGCGTAGGCGCCGGTGTTCCCAGCACAAAGGAATATTCCGGAATGATATCAAATTTTTTTAGTCTTTCAGCAAATTCAATGATCTGGTCCCCGGTCTGCGTCCCACCTTTGTCGAGCTGTTCTAAAATTGCATTATTTCCACTTTCTGCGCCAAAAAAAATGATTTTACAGCCCGATTCGCGTATCGCAGCCAAAGACGAATCTTTAAATTTGTGCATGGTATCAATACGGGCCATGCCCCACCAGGTCATATTTTCAGGCTTGATAAGTCTTGCAAATTCAACGGCTCTTTTCTCGGAAACAAAGAAATTGTTATCGTGAAATTCAATGGCGTCCGCACCCCATTTATCTTTGATGTATTTAACATCTTTGTAAACATTTAATGCCGATTTTGCTTTCCAGCGCGCCTCATAAATCGGTACAACCGCGCAAAATGAACAGGTAAAAGGGCAGCCGATACTGGAGTGATAGGCGAGCGTTTTTTCACCTAAATAGGTTTTTCCGAGATACTTGGCAATAGGATAAAAACCGGCCAGTTTATCATAAGGCAAAGGCGGCAAACTATCCTGGTCAATCAGATCCTGCTTTGCTGTTTTGCGGATTTTTCCGTTATCAGCTTTATAAATGATGTTTTTTATGAATTCGAAAGACTGACCGTTTTCCAGCGCATCAATCAATTGTGGAAATGCATGATCTCCCGGTCCGTTAATGATGAAATCCACATAACCTGAATTCAGTACTGCATTTGGTTGATTGGATGGAAAATAACCTCCCCAGATCATCCTGGTTTCGGGAAATTTGATCCTGATCTCCTTGGCCGCAACAATGGCCTGCCGTAGCTGAGGCCCCGGCATCACGGTAAAACCCAGGTACCCGAATTCTCCTGTCGCAAGGTAACCTTCAATTTTGGCGAGCGGGTCTGCTTCACAATTTCCATCCACGATCACCCAGTCATATTTGCCTTCTACGGAGGCCGCAATATTGAGAATCGAATTAGGAATGCGGTATTTGTTAACCGCGCTTTTGGGGTTGAATAATACTATTTTCTTCATCTTTTATCGCGCAATACACGTTGTGTCCATTAACCGCCCATTCAACTGCATACAACCAGTACGATGACAAATACACGCGGGTTGCCTGAGCACAGAAATAAAAAACAAACGCCGGCAACCTTCGCGCGCGCTTGCACGTAAGTACTTTAAACCTGATAGCCTTACTAACATCCGACTCGTGATTGCATTCCTGAAAAATTATCTAAGACAAAACATTTTCCCGCCTTCTATCAAAGAAACAGGGGCTGTCGAAGCCTATGATATCTGGTCGGAAAGTTATGATGATCAGCCGGGAAATCTGATGCTGGATCTGGATGAAATTCTTTTTAACCGACTTTTGACAAAAGAAATGGTTGAAGGCAAAAAAGTAGCGGATATTGGATGTGGAACAGGGCGCTACTGGACTAATATACTGAAAAACAAACCATTGACTTTAACCGGGTTTGATGTTTCGGCAGGTATGCTTGCGCGTTTAATCGAAAAATTCCCGGCTGCGCAAACCCATCAGGTCACCGACGATCTTTTTTTGGATACTGTTCCTGAAAGTTTTGATCTGGTCATTTCAACACTTACTGTGGCACATATACCTAACATTGAAGCGGCTTTGCAGGCCTGGTGCCGGATATTGAAAGAAAACGGAGAAATTATTATTACCGATTTTCATCCCGGAACTTTATCACAGGGAGGAAAACGAACTTTTCGGCATCATAAAAAACACATCGCCGTTCAAAATTTCGTGCATCTGATCAGTACGATTGAAAACATTTTGCTGAAAAACAATTTCAAAATGGTTGTCAAGCAGGAAATCATGATCGATGAATCCATGAAGCATTACTACGCAGACCGGAACGCAATGCATGTATATGAAAAATACAAGGGCTTTCCCATTATTTACGGCCTGCATCTAAAAAGAAGCGATGATATTAAATAATGTGCGGGTAATTGAAAACGGCAAAATGGCCAGTATTAAAATCTTTGACGGTAAAATCGAAAAGGTTGGAGAAGACCCTTTTCAGGATACTGACAAACTGCTGCTAACTTTTTCGGATGCCATAATTTTTCCCGGACTAATTAATTCCCATGATCATCTGGATTTTAATCTTTTTGCAGCTTTGGGAGATACACAATACAACAGCTACACCGAATGGGGAGGTTATATTCATAAAAATTATAAGGAAGAGATTGCGTCGGCACTTAAAGTGCCTTTTCCGCTTCGTGAGCGTTGGGGATTGTATAAAAATATGCTTTGCGGGGTGACGACGGTCGTAAATCACAGTGAAAAATTTACTGACCAGACAGAGCTTATTAACGTGATTGAAGATTTCCAAACACTGCATTCCGTTCAATTTGAAAAAAAATGGCAGCAAAAACTTAACAATCCGCTTAAAATTAGGCAACCGGTTGTGATTCATACGGGCGAAGGAACCAACCAGGAGGCACACGAAGAAATCACCAAACTTATCCGTTGGAACCTGCTTAAAAGAAAACTTATTGGTGTACATGGCGTTGCGATGTCAGCTAGGCAGGCCGTGTATTTTAAAGCTTTGGTATGGTGCCCCGAGTCGAATTATTTTCTTCTCAACAAAACCGCCCGGATCAAAGAATTAAAAAAACATACAGCTGTTTTATTTGGAAGTGACTCTACGCTTACCGGCTCCTGGAATATTTGGGATCACATGCGACTTGCCAGAAAAACCAGTATGCTCACCGATTCTGAATTATATCAATCCCTTACGGGCACGGCGGCTGATGTATGGAAACTAAACACTGGAAAAATTACAGAAGGATTTGACGCTGATCTTGTTGTTGCCAGGCAAAAAAGGAATGACACTGATTGGGATACCTTTTATAATTTAAATCCGGAAGATATTCTGCTTGTTATTCACAAGGGAAAAATCCGGCTTTTTGATGCATCTTTATTTGAACAGCTTCCGAATCTCAAATCGCAGTGGTTTAGTAAGATTTATTTGGGAGATCGTATAAAATATGTTCAGGGAGATCTTGCCGATCTGGTGGGAGAGATAAAAAAGTACAAGCCAGATGCCAGTTTCCCCATGCGACTTTCTGCCAATAACGATTCTGAACAATGAAGATCCTGGTCAAAATAAAAGCTGTCTTTCGAAAGCTGCGCTATATCATGTGGGATTTAATTCATTTTTCTGGTCTTGCCAATCGTCATTACAAACAGTCCAAAGGATGCAGAATTTTGCTTTACCATGGTGTTTGCAGCCAGGATCCGACCCGCTTTAATACGTTGTTTGTGACAAAAGAAGCGTTTGAAAACCATTTGAAATTTTACAAAAAGTATTTCAACGTGGTTTCTCTGGAAGATTTTTACGCCGGTCGTTTCGCTACCGACCGGTTTAATATCTGCCTTACTTTGGATGATGGTTTTGCCAATAACTACCATTACGTTCTGCCGCTCCTGGTAAAGTACCAGATACCCGCCACTTTTTTTATCACAGCAATACAGGCGTCAGGTTATTCGATTTTATGGAATGATCTTCTGGCGCTTGCCGGTACATATGGTCCTGAAAAATTTAGTTTTCAGAATGAAGATTACTATAAAAACAGACATGGAAAGTATTATACCATCGATGGCAAAAGCCTGATTACAAAACTCCGTTCGTCCGGATTTAATTTGAAGGCGGCATTGATCGATCAATTGTGGCCGCTATTGGACATTGAAAAAATGGATGAGCAAAAGGAATATTGGATACAGATGCGTGAAGAGCAGATCCAGTCGCTTTCCGCTTCGCCTTATGCTTTGATTGGTTCACATGGATATTATCACAATGACTTGTCGCAGACCGACTTGCAGGATGCGACTAAGGAAATAGTTTTATCAAAACAATATTTGGAAAACCTGATTGGGAAGGAAATCACCAGTTTTGCTTTTCCGTATGGTTCTTACCACGGCGAGTCTTTGAAAGCAGCGAAAAATGCCGGATACAAAATGATTCTGGCAACCGATTTTCTTAATAAAGAGGATCATAATGATGATTTTATGAAGGAAAGACTGACGATCAATCCATTCATTTCGACCGCCAATCAGCTTTTTGCCATCATAAAGGGAAACTATGCGTAGTGCAGCACATCTTGTAGAGAACTACCGTTTTGAACGGTTAAGTCATCAGGGGCTTACTGACCTTGCATGGCTCTATAAAGCAGTTTACAAAAAATCATTATCCCTTGATTATCTGGCCGCTAAATACGATTCGGTCTATACTGGGCACGTTTTTATTGGTTATATAGCTTACGATCAAAACGGTTTACCTGCCGCTTATTATGGCGTAATTCCATGTTTCATGTCTGTTTCCGGCGTACCGCTTTTGGCAGCTCAGTCAGCAGATACGATGACGCATCCGGATCACCAAAAAAAGGGTTTATTTTTCGAGCTGGCAACCATGACCTATGTGCTTTGCCGCAAAGAGCATATTCGCCTTGTTTACGGTTTCCCTAACCAAAACTCAACGACTGGTTTATTTAAGCTAAACTGGCAAAAGATTGGAGAACTGGAAAGATTTACTTTTCCGGTTAATACGCTTCCTTTGGAAAAAATCGCTCGTCAATCTGTTTTTTCTCAAAAGCTGTATCGCCGGTATGCAGGGATAATTTTAAAAAAATATATTATTGAAAATCAGAACCTTACCAAGTTCCCTACGCCCAGTGAACATGTGGTTCTGTTAAAAAGTGATCAATATATTCAGTACAAAACCTACAACGAAAGCCGGACCATTAAAATCGGGAACGCCTGTGCCTGGATCAAAATCCAGAATGGTTTGATTATCGGAGATATTTCCGGCTTTGATAATGATTTTGAAGAAGTAATCCTGCAATTAAAAAAGCTTTGTGTCAAACTTGGAGTTCATCAATTACAGTTTCAGGAAAGTACAAAAAACCGGTTGCACAAGTTACTGAAAGGGCACGTTGATCCGGCCGCTTCTTTTCCAATTATGATTAAAGATCTGGGTTCGGGGATTGATGTTTCCAAAATCCAATTTTCATTCGCTGATATTGATATTTTTTGATCTTAAAACAGGAAATCAATGAAATTTATTTTCGCCAGCTATG
This sequence comes from Dyadobacter frigoris, assembly GCF_005280585.1. Classification (GTDB taxonomy): domain Bacteria; phylum Bacteroidota; class Bacteroidia; order Cytophagales; family Spirosomataceae; genus Dyadobacter; species Dyadobacter frigoris. The sequence continues at coordinate 260,715 of NZ_SZVO01000009.1, read as the reverse complement.
TGTATACGCCTGAATTTGACGATCCCAGGTCATGGCTGATCCGGATCAATGCCTACACGGGAATTCCGGAAGCGTTGAGTCAGGATAACGAGGTTATCAGCATTGAACAAATTAATTATGAGGGACATTTTCATAACAAAGGTGTTGATTATCATTTCAAGCGATTCAGTCAAGGTGCTCTGCGTTTTTTCCCTTTTAAACTTAACACCTATATTAAATCGCTCCAACCGGATGTTGTTGTGATTCAGGGCCTTCATTATCCGTTTCAGGTGATTCAATTGCGTCTGCTTCTTGGTAATAAAACCAAAATCATCGCACAGAATCATGCTGAGAAACCATTTGGCGGGCTAAAAAAGTATTTGCAAAAACTTGCGGATCTTTGCATCAACACCTATCTTTTTGCATCACATCCGATGGGTATGCAATGGATAAAAGCTGGCAATCTGGCTTCTGCTGAAAAAATTCATGAAGTTATGGAAGTCTCTTCTGTTTTTTACCCTATGGAAAAAGAGGTCGCCAAAGCTCGGACAAATGTGAATGGAAATCCTGTATTTCTATGGGTAGGCCGCCTGAACGCAAACAAAGACCCACTTACGGTTATCAGCGCATTTGTGAGGTATCTGGAATTAAATGAGAACGCAAAGCTTTACATGCTTTATCATACCGAGGAATTGCTTGAAGAAATAAAAAGTCTTCTGGGTGTGCGGTATAAAAACTCGGTAATCCTGGTTGGAAAAGTACCACATGCTGATCTGTTATACTGGTTTAACAGCGCGGATTTTATACTTTCCGGATCTCATTATGAAGGCAGCGGCACAGCCATTTGTGAAGCAATGTCGTGTGGTTGCATTCCCCTGGTAACTGATATTCTTTCTTTTCGTATGATCACCAATGACGGAGCTTGCGGAATTCTTTACGAACCCGGAAATGCAGACGCCTTACTTTCCGTTTTAAAAAAAATTGAGGAAATCGATATTGAGGCAAAACAAAGAATCACACTGGACTATTTCCAGGATCATCTTTCCTTTCAAGCCATTGCTTCACAAATCAATCAGATTGCAGGCTCTTTATAATTAAAAAGCTCCATCATTTTTTCTGCATTTTTACTTATCTCGTAAGGCATTACCGGCTCGGATGTTTTGCGCGGATTGTTTAAAATATCACGAACTTCACTAGCCATATCGTCCACATTATCAACAATATGCCAGTTTGGTATCTCTTCATTCATCGGCTTTACAAAACTGATTACACCCGCCCCCGCATAAAGTGCTTCCAGACAAACCGCGCCGAAACCTTCATAAGCAGAAGTGTGAAGGAAAATTTGAGACCGCTGCATCAATCCCAGAACTTTTGAATGAGGCAGCTCTCCGGGCAATGAAAGCACGTCTTCGAGATTGGATTCTTTGCAAAGCATCTTTAATCGTTCCAATTCAGGTCCGTCGCCGCAGATCATTGTTTTCAAGTAAGGGAATTCAGGTTTTAATATTTTAACAACTTCAACAAATAACTCATACTGTTTCAACTTAATCAGTGACCCGGCTCCCAGAATAGTTATATTCCTGTCTTTTGCTGCCGATTGAAATAACGCTGGCATAATACCTACCGGAATAATATGTTTCGGTTTGATGGAATAATTTCTCTCAAATTCCCTAACCAGAAAATCAGATAAGGCGATCAGATCTCTCCCTTCCGGTCGTATCCACTTTACATATTTATTGCCCGCTCTGGCATCTTGTCCCAATAGCCAGCAGTAGTGTTTTAGCTTTTTATATTTTGAAAATAAATCAGAAACAAATGCGCATTCGCCAAGCCAAAAACTAAGCAAACCGACGATTTCATATTGCTCATTTAACCGCAGCAATGTTCGCCAAACCTTTATCCAGATCGCCAACCGGAACATTTTGCTCTTACTTTCACCTCCGAAGGCTATGACTTTTACACCGTTCCAGTTATATTCCGATTTAAAAAACGGATATTGAAAGGCCAGCACAATAATATTAAGGTTTGGAAATTTCAACTTTAAGCCTTGTACAAACTGCTGTTGCGGAGAAATGCAAGTGCTGTCGTTTTCGTCTTTTGGAAAACCCGGACTCAGGATCACAAATGTTTTTACCCTTTGTCCCATCGTAGTTAATTATTTATTTCAAACAAACTAAACCTGCGCCGTACATGGCAAGGTCTGATCCACACGGGTCCCTATTCGCTTATTCTGATTACCTCTGAAAAACGTCACTTTTATTGTCCTAATGATTATTTTAAGATCAAGTATGAAAGAATACGTATCTGTATAAATCAGATCAAGGGCTACTCTCATTTCAATCTCCTGGCTGTCTGTGAAATCCCCTTTGTATCCCTTTACTTGCGCAAGTCCGGTAATCCCTGGCCTGATTTGATTTCTGCGCTGGTAATTTTTTACGATCTGCTCAAATTTAACATTGTCACTATGCATATGTGGTCTTGGCCCAACAATGCTCATATCTCCTAAAAGTACGTTAAACAGCTGCGGCAGTTCATCAATACCATAAATCCTTAACCACTTGCCTATGCTGGTAATCCGGCTATCATTCTCCCGGGCCGCAACAGTATCCGACTGATCGTTGATATACATAGTGCGAAACTTGATACAATTAAATGCCTTATTGCGCAGTCCTGTACGTTTTTGAATAAACAAAACCCCTCCTTTGGAGTTAAGAACGATCAGTAATGCCACCAAAGGGAAAAGCCACGGAAAAATCAGGACTACCAACACTAGCGAAAATATGAAATCAAAAATGCGTTTAATTCTTTTCTCTGATACTGATTTCCTGACGACGTGTGCGGGAAGTTCTAATGCAACAACATCATCATACGTCTCATTCTCCATCTTTTCCCGGTAATGTTTAAATCAATTACGTGGACTATTTCATTTTGGTTGCTTTAAACAGGAAAAGAAATCAGATCATTTATTTCACCTGCAATAAACGCGTCATTGGTAATGATGTGTTAGATAATTAGCTCAAAACAAATAACTCCCGGTAAATTTTGCCGGGAGTTAAAACATTAATAGTGCAGTAATTTTATTCCAGATCCTCAGATCTCATTCCTCACTGATAGATGGGTAATTTTTGAAACTGATCTAAAATAGGCGTTGGTACATTCGGATTTGTATTGATCTCGCTTTGCGGATATATAAACCTTTCCGGTTTCTTTGCACCTGCATAAAGCGGAATCGGCAATTGTACCACAGGCTGAGCTTTTTCCAAACGGCGGATGTCGTTAAAAGCTTCATATTGCATCAAAAAGGAAATGTAACGCTGACTGATAATTTCATATAACAAGGCGGTCTGAACTGTTGTTTTATGCGTGATATTAGCCAATCCGGCAGTACCGAAATCATCCAGAACGTAAGCATCATATTTTCTTCCCGTAGCTGCAAATGTTTTTCCATTCATATACCCGCCAGCCAGACTGCTGCGAACCAGGTTCAACGCCGCCAATGCCTTGTCATTACTACCCAGACGAGCCTGGGATTCTGCAATGATTAACTGGTTTTCATAGTAGGTTAAAAGCGGATGAGGCGCATCGAGTGTAAAAGCGCCATCAACCACATTCGGATCCAGACTTCCTGTTCCGGTAATCCCAACAGTTATAAAATGATTGTAAAGCGCTGTTTCATCTGTTTTTGTATTAACCGAACCGATGCGGGATTGCAGTATTGTTGGAATATAGGCATTATCAAAACCGGTGTCACCAGGACGGTTCAGCTTAAAGAAAACATAGTTCAGATTGGCATCAATTCCCTGGCTGCTGCCATGCGGAATCAGTGCATCTCCGCTTGTGCTGTTAATGCCCAGTGTAGCGTTGGCCACCGCTTTTGTATAATCTCCTGTATGCAGATAAAGCCGGGCTTTTAATGTGTAGGCAGCCTTTGTCCATTTGGAAACGTTCCCTCCATAAATAAAATCCTGCTTGGAAAATGAAAGCCCGGCGGTAGCGGAAAGATTTTTAATTGCATCATCCAGTGTGGCTTGCAGTGCCGTATAAACATCAACTTGTTTGTCAAAAACCGGCGTTGGATATTTAACATCATCAAAAGCTTGACTATAAGGCACATCACCATACAAATCCGTAGCTTTGGCAATGAGTAATGTCTCCAGAATCTGCCCCACTCCTTTTGTCCATTTATCACCTGCGGCGTCAGCTTTGATTTGAATTAGTCTGGCCTGACCAGCTACCGGATAAAGCGGATCCCATGAGAAATTCTGCGCTGAAACAATATAATCTGCGTAACCCTGGTGCTGACGACTAAGTCCGTTCAATGCTCCTGCCCATATCGCCGAGATACGAACGTCTGTATCCTCATGCAGCTCCGAAACGCCTACCAGCGTTCCTGACAAGAGTGTGGCCACATCCACATCCGTTACGGCATTGGGATTGGTTTTAATATCGCTTTCATTGAACATTTCTTTACATCCGCCCAAAAGCAAAAGCACCAGCAGGGAAACTGTATTTTTATATGCAAATATTTTTTTCATAATTCTGGAAGTTTAAGTATTGGAAGCTGTCTAATACGTGATTTTCAAAGAAAACAAGATCGATTTTGTATTAGGATTGGTAAACCAGTCCTGGCCGCGTGAAAGGCCTGCCCCCGTGATATTTACCTCCGGGTCAGTTCCTGTGTACTTGGTCCACAATACCAGGTTACGTCCTGTCAGACTGAAATCAACGCTGGATAAATGAGTAAACCGTCGGAATTTTTCACTACGCAGACTGTAAGATAATGTCGCCTCACGCAAGCGGGAAACACTTCCGTCTTCAATAAACTGTTTGTAAGAAGCAGAGTTAAAAGAGGTTCCCCGTCCCTGATACCAGGCCTGGTTGAGCGCGACAGGCCCTGAGCCGAAGTCCTTGATTTCTCCCTGAAACTTAGTCCCTGCTGCAATAGTCTTTCCTTCAACATCCTTGATGCCGCCGGCAGGAGCCACGGCAGTATTGCCCTGATCCGCATGGACACCAAAAGTATAAAGCGCCCCTCTCGTTCCGTTGTAAAAATCATTGCCCGCTACCCGGTCAAATAACAGATAAAGGGAAACACCTTTCCATGAAAATGTACTACCCAAACCTCCACGCCATTTGGCATTAGGATTACCAATTATTTCATTGCTTGTACCGCCCTGAGGGAAGCCGTTTGCATCCAGAACGTATTTACCGGATTCATCTTTCAGGAAATCAGTCGAATAAAATACACCAAAAGGCTTGCCCGCAATAAGTGATGCATTTTCCTGGTAACTATCAGTTAAAGTCTGGGATTCTGCTCCGGCAAGTGATACTACTTTGTTACGGTTTAAGGAAAAATTTGCTGATAAATTCCACTTGAAATCGCCAAGCGTAATCACATCGCCGCCGGCTTCAAATTCTAATCCTTTATTACGAATTTTGGCTGCATTGATGTTACGGATCGAATACCCTGTTTCCACAGGAACGTTAAGCGAAAGAATTACATCCTTGGTATTATTATCATAGGCAGTTCCTGAGAAACTGATCCTGTTATTTAAAAAGCGAAGATCTACACCCACTTCACTTTCAGTTTTTCTTTCGGGCCGAAGCAGATCATTTCCCGCGGTAGAACTACGTGTATACCCGCCCGCATATAATGCACTGGCAGATTGCAAACTACCCGCATAGGCATCTGAATAGGAAGAAGGAGAAAAGGAAGTAAAGTTTTGGTAAGGCTGAGGCTGAATACCAACCTGTCCCCAGGTCAGGCGAAGTTTACCAAAACTCAATGCTGAACTGTTGTCCAGACCTTTTAATTTAGTGAACTGCCAGGCCAGTGCCGCTGATGGGAAAAAGAAACTGCTCTTGGTTTTAGAACCAAAAGTAGAGGCACTTTCGTTACGGCCGGTCAATGTCAAAAAGAGCATATTATAAGCCTGCATTTCTGCCTGCGCATAATACGCGTATGTCCGGATTAAAGAAGTATAGTTGTAGGCAGTAAGATTTGAGTTAAGGGCGTTAGAAAGAATATCGGGTGCTGACGGCACAATCAAATTGGTAATTCCGTCCTGAAGAAGTGTTTTTCTGCGGTTATTATAATTAACACCCACCAAAAACGACCCGTTGAAATTGTTGTTGAAAGTCTTGGTTGCATTGGCAAAAACATCGGTATTAAACTGCTTTTCATGTATCCAGCTTTTTGATAAAAAACCGCCCAGATATGATCCTGAATTACGTGCGAATCTTTCAAGACGATCATCCAGGAAATTATCAATTCCTGCCCGGCCTGTTATAGAAAGCCAGGAAGATGGTGTGATGCTTAATTCAACATTGCCCATAGTTCTGTCTACATCAGTCGTATTTTTGTTGTTATGGATATTCCAGATCGGGTTAGAATAAATGGTACTCTGATCAACGCCCAGTGGATTCCGGAAGGAAACGTGGGCATCATTAAAAATTTGTCCGGCTGGATTCGTGTAAGTCCCGGTGTATAAATTATTATTAAAATCTCCGGGTGTACGCATCGCATCAAGTAAAATACCATCCAGGTTATCGCCTTGCTGCACCCTTGATGAATAGGTTTTGGTATAAGCCATATTGGCCGAAGCACGGAACCAGGATGTAAACTGACTGGTAACATTAACTCTTGCCGTATTTCTGTTGTAGGTACTAAACTGTTTTACAACCCCATCCTGATCCAGATTAGAATAACTCAGCATGAAATTAGTTTTGGCATTTCCCCCGCTTATGTTAATGCTGTTATCAATAAAATGGCCGGTCTGGAAAGGATCTTTCGCATGGTCCCAGGTTTCGGTTGAATTTTTCCCTCCGTGTGGATTTGCCGTGGTACCCCCACCGATAGCATAACGTTTGGAGCCGTCGGGAAATGTCAGATAACCGTTATAACCGGCCGCACCCGGAGCAGTAATGAAAGTGTCTTCACCACCTTTCCGATCCGAGATCAAATCCCCGAAAGTGAATTTGTTACCTTGTTTATAGAGTCCGCCGGTGCCCTGTCCGTAATTTTGCTGAAGTTTATGCATCTTATTCACCCGGTCAAAAGAAACCGTGGACTTGAAGGAAATGTTAACTTTGCCTTTTGAGTCCTTTCCCTTTTTTGTGGTAATCACAATTACACCGTTAGCGGCGCGCGTTCCCCATAAAGCGGCTGCAGAAGCACCTTTGAGCACTTCCATACTTTCGATATCCTCTGGGTTAATATCGTTGATACGGGACTGCTGCACAATACCATTTCCGGCGGCAGTACCTGTGTTGTCGCTTGAATTACTGACAGGAATTCCATCAATAATAAATAATGGCTGGGCGTTACCATTAATAGTATTCTGACCACGGATCTGAATGTAAGCGCCTGCTCCCGGATCTCCCCCGTTTCGGGTAATAAGTACACCCGATGCCTTGCCGCTCAATCCCGTCAAAAGACTGGTTTCGCCTGATTTTGCAATGTTTTTTCCACTAACCGTTGAGACGGAGGAAGCGAATTTATCCCGTTCTTCCTTTAACCCAAGCGAGGTAATGATCACTTCATTTAATTGGCGCGTATCAATTGTTAACTTTACATCAATAACCGCGCGCCCGCTAATTGTTTCCTCAACAGTCACCATTCCAACTGCGGAATAAACCAGAATACTGGCATTGGCTGGCGCCATCAAAGTGTAAGTTCCTTTTGTATCGGTTATGGTTCCAATGTTGGTCCCTTTTACAACAACCGATACACCGGCGAAGCCATCAGCCGCATCTTCGGCCGATATAATTCCGGTGATTTTTCGATCCTGACCATAAACGGCCAGACAGCTCATGCCAAAGCAGAGCAAGCTCAGTAATAGAGTTTTTCTCATCTAAATAGTTAGGTTAAATAATACTGAAACGAAATTTAATATTATGTAATGATTAATTTTACATACAATATTTTACAATAACCAATAATTTCAATATTATATTTTTATTATATAATAATATTTAAAATTAATTGAACTATTAAATTCTTTTTGAAACAAGTAACCTGAGAGAATTAAAATTACCGCGTAGCAATGCAATATTAGCCGCGACTCAAAATGGGTTATTTACAATTAAATTTTTACTAAGTAACTCATTTACACCATAAAATAAATATATAAGTAAGGATTATTATATAATTTAGTTCGTAAATAATTTACACTTTAATTCTTAATATTCCAAAAATTACACCATCTGGGGAAATTCGGCAAAAAGTCTCCGACTTAATAGAAATTGACAGTTTATAACAGAAAAAAATCCAAACTTACACCTATATACGTTTCCAGTCTCGTCAATTTTGTATTTTTTATAATTTATCTAATGGTTAGAATTATAGTTCTAACGGTGGTTTTGATAAAGGTTGATGGGATTACAAACTATGAGTAGCAATGGAATACTTTTCCTTAGTCTGAGGTTTTTTAGAAGAATTTAATTAGAAATTGAGAAGGTAAGTAACTGGTTCCTTTTAATTGAAGATATTCGGTATCAGTTTGGTCTAAAAAACAATATTGTTAAGCCAAACCATTAATCAGGGATGAATAATAAACCGAACCTTCGTCTCCTCTGAAATCTTAGGAATTATAGCATAAAACGGAACTTCTGAAAACACCGTTATTCCATCTTTATTAACTACATATTGAACATCAAAATATATTTCGCCAGAAATGCAGTAGCTTTTTACGCTTTGCCTGGCAATATAACCTGACATAGGGGTTCGAATTCGCCCGGCAAGTAAGGTCTTATTTGAAAAATCTATTTTTTCCTGCCTGTCGACTATATACTTTTTATAATCTTCATCGGTTCTAATGACCAGGGTTACCAGGCTGTCATTTGGATTGATAATACTCTGAAAATGCCTTAGACTTTCTACCTTCTCATAGTCAATTAGTCCGTCATGGCAAACATATACATAAGGCTCACTTGGTTTGCAGTTCCAAACCAGTATTAACATTAAAAATGGAAACGTAGAAGCAAGGCGCCTAATCAAGAGTCGACTTAAAATTTCCATACAAATTAATCCTTAACGGTTTCTCATGAAAATAGAGAACGGCCAAAAAAGCGCGGACACAACGGCCCTGTTCCAATTCGGTTTGTCCTTTAAAGATTCCTTACCACAATACCACAAAAGTATAATCCCGGATAATACCAATAATGAATTCATAATTCTGGTTTTTAAATTTGGTGAATATTCAAGAAAATTTATACTTTTTTCTTACAAATCCCAAATGTTACACTACAAAAAAACAGACTCCTTCGTATACTTTGCCTTATAATCCAATGGCGAGAGACCCGTTATTTTTCGAAATACTTCCCTGAAAGCCTTATCATCGGAATAACCCACTTCACTCATTACTTCAAAAATACTTTTTCTTCCTTTCTCCAAAGTCTTTTTTGCAACCTCCACTTTTACGCGCTGTAAATATTCTACGGGTGTATTGCCCACAGCTTTATAAAAACGTCTGTCAAAATTTCGCCTGCTTATTGCAAGCTTTAAGGCAAGATCGCCGAAAGAGATTTTTTCGCTCAAATTTTCTTCGATGTAATTTTGCGCCTTACTGACAATTTCATCACCATGATTTTTCTGTGCCTGGAAAATAAAAAAAGGCGATTGCGAAGTTCTTTCAATATCAATCTGAAAAACCTTTGAGCAGAAAATAGCGGTAGACCGGTCATAGTATTTTTCAACCAGAAATAGCATCAGATTCAGAAAGGAATAGGCACCTCCATTTGTGTAAATACCCGGCTCAACGGTAAGTAATTTATCGGGTTGAAGATTAACATTTGGAAAAAGACGCCGGAAATCATCGGCTGCATTCCAGTGCGTCGAACAGCTTTTTCCTTCCAACAAACCAGTCGCGGCCAGTAAAAATGCACCCGTGCAGATACTGGCAATTTCAGCGCCGCCTTTATATTGTTCTCTGATCCAGTTAATAAGTGTTGCATTACTCCTGATCACCTGATCGTATTCGTGCGAAACCGAGGGAATAATTAAAAGATCGGTTTTCTTAATATCGTTTATGTCAACCGGATGAATTGAAAAAAATCCGGCATCAAGTTTCAATTCCGATACAAAACCGGCAATCCGAACTTGCATCATAGGTCTATTTCCATTCTTTTGCCAATATCCCTCGGCGCGATTGAGAATTTGAAATGCACCGGCAATACTGCTCAGATTAGCGTAGCCTTCGGGAACAACAATCGTAACTTGTTTCATCGCGGTTTTCTTACAAAGGTAGAAATTCAAGTTGTCCAAATCAACCCACCAGAAAGTCCATTTTACACCCTAACGTTTTGATAATTAGACAATACATTTGTGATATTGATAACCTTTTAATCAAAATAAAATGGCTGCATCAAATTTCACAACTACACTAACGGTAGACCAATCTCCAAAGGAAGCATTCAATGCCATCAATAATGTTCGCGGATGGTGGTCAGAGGAAATTGAAGGAAATACAGACAAGCTGGATGATGAATTCGACTATCATTTTGAAGATGTCCATCTTTGCAAAATGAAGTTAATTGAAGTCATTCCGGACAAAAAGGTTGTTTGGCTGGTGCTTGAAAATTACTTTAAATTTACCAACGATAAAAGCGAATGGATAGGTAATAAAATCAGTTTCGAAATTGATGAAAAAGATAAAAAAACGCAGATTCGGTTCACTCAGCAAGGTTTGACACCTGAATACGAGTGCTTTAAAATCTGCCAAAATGCATGGACACAATATATTCAGCATAGCCTGGCAGACCTGATTTCGAAAGGAAAAGGTCAGCCCAATGCCAGTGGTAAACCAACAACCGAAGATGAAGAAAGGCTTCGTTCATCATAGATATTGCATAGTTACCGGAAATATGGTTTTTATAATAATCAATAATGATTAAAAAAATTCCATGAACGATTATCAAAAAAGCATTATCGTAGAAAGACCGATAAATGAAGTCTTCGCTGCTGTAACAGAACATATTTCAGATTGGTGGAGCAATGATCTGACTGGTTCGGCCAGTCAGATCGGTGATCGATTCACTATTGCATTTGCCAAGACTAAAAAAACAATGGAAATTTCCGAAGTGATACCGAGTGAGAAAATAGTTTGGACTTGCATTGAGGCATATATTGACATGGCTTCTTTGGAAAACAAGTCCGAATGGGAAGGCACTGAGTTAATTTGGGAGTTCACTAGTGTTCAGCAAACAACCGAATTGACTTTTCTGCACAAAGGCTTAAATCAAAACCTTCAATGTTACGACGTCTGTGAAAACGGTTGGAATACATTTCTTGCAAGCCTGGAAATGTACCTCAAAACTGGTAAAGGAAAACCTAATTTAAAGTAAGAGCAAGAGAATTTACAAGATTTCGCAATTCAATAAACTTCTACACAAACTACATCTGTTTGAGGACCACTTTTGTCCCAAACAGACGCCGCTGTTCATACATTTAATGCCCTAATGTTTGATGTCATTATAATGCACAAACTCTCCTCTTATAATGTAAATATATAACTATTTCATTATATACACTTTCTTCCCCAAGCAGGATTATCAGAATTTCGCTCGCAAAAAAATATCCGAAAATTTCATCAAAATCGCACTCTAAATAGTACTATTTAAATAAAAAGCCTTACAGATTTAAAGATATTTCAAGTTACCCGAATTTTTCATAAACTATTGATTAACAATAGACGTTTAGTAATAAATGGAAGTATTTAAACAAAAATAAAAAGATAATTATTCAATCATTCACATAACTATTTTAATAACAAAACGGATTGAAATAGCATAGTAAAATTCAGGTCTGATTCAGAATTTTGACTTGACACTCAAAGGTAAAATTGTACTATAACAATTTACAATATTTTCTACACGGAAAAACTTTAAATGTTCTACAATTTTATTTACTAAGCTATTTGATCTTTAAACCAGTAAGATTATGACACAAGAACAAAAATATACAGCCAAATCTCCGCTATCGGATCTTAAAAATTCGTTTCAGAATTTTCTTTCGACCTATACAAAAAAAGGTAAATCCAAAGGAGAGCAGAACATCGTTTCTGAAAACCGTTACTCAGTATTATATACGTTGAAAGCACAGTATCACCATATTGGCTGCTCTTCTCAGGCAGAAGCACAATCGGTATTAGGACTTTTGATGACAGATGGAAATCGTATTCCGGTAGGAATTTATGATGAAAAGACTGACTCATTTGAATGGGAAATCATCGGACAATATTTTCACAGCCAGGATTCTGACAGCGACCAAAACAGCCGTCTTGATGAGATCCTGACAATCTCCCGCGCTTTACGCCGCAGAGATTCAAGCTGGCAACCTGGTTACCTTCAAAAACCAAGTTTCTTCGCGTAAGGATTTGATAATTTTTCATCTTACAATTGATAAAACATAAAGGAAATCTTAGTCGGATATCCTGAATACTGAGGCACCTGCACATTTAAATGCGCAGGTGCTTTTTGTATATCAACCTATTTTAAAATATATTTTACTCATTATCTATATATTACAAACAAAAATCACTTCGGCGACACCCAAATATTATTTTCAGGCTGCACATCCAGATCAAACGCAGTACCCAAAATTATTTTTTCCAAACGTTTAGTGGAGACTACACTAACCGTCATTGTTTTATTTCCCTTCGACCAACACACAATGCTTGAATCGACTGTTTTCTGAGTACCATCCTTGAAATAAACCGTCAGATGAACAGGCACAGCCAGGTTCCCCAGATTTGAGATCCTGATCTCATGTTTTTTTGGAGTGCTATTCACTTTACTGATCGCCAGATCCGGCACGCCTTTATCGAAAAACCAGCTTTTCCAAAACCAGTTCAGGTTTACACCAGAACCGGTATTAATACAATTGAAAAAATCGTGGGGCGTAGGATGTTTGCCCTTCCACTGCTCAATATAATAATGCATCGCTTTGTTGAACAAGGCATCACCCAGCATCTCCTTTACATAAAAATAACCCAGTGCAGGTTTCAGGTTTTTTGCTACATATCTGGCACGCCCGGCCAATTGAGGCGTCAGTGTCATAATAGGCAATTCTTGCTCGGAACCCACCACCGCATTGGCATCGGTTACATCATAATTTAATTTGACCGTAGAATCAATTAACGGATGCAGTAAAAATTCAGAAAGTGTCGCAAAACCTTCATCCATAAAGGAATATTTCGTCTCGTTTATCCCTACATAAAATGGAAAAATGCTATGAAAAATTTCATGTGCCGTGAGCTCTATGGCTTCCTGTGGCTTTTCAAGCGGACTATTTACAACCATCATCGGATATTCCATTTCGGTAGGTCCGTCAAAAATGGTTTCGTGTGAAAATGGAAAAGGTACAGCTGGAAATCTATTACTAATTAGATCGACAGTCTTACATCCATACTTTATGACAGGCAGATATTCTTTATGGTCTGGATTAAAAACGGCATCCACCCGCGTGCGTCTACCCGTAACCGGATCCACGATTAAGCTGGATGCTTTCCACACATAATGATTGCTGATTCCAAAAGCGAAATCCGTAACATTGTCGGCTTGAAATTCCCAGGTTTTAACCGGTTTATTGTCTGATAAAGAACCCGTTTTAAGATCAGCCTCACTGATAATATCAACGACCTCATCACTTTTATTTGCCTGATCGATTAGACTTACATACTTCGGTTTCAAAACCTGAGTGGCATTTTTCAGCTCACCCGTAGCCCAAACCTGGTAATCACCCGGAACCGTAATTTCTGTTTTAAACTGGCCAAAATCGTTGTAAAATTCATATTGACCCGTGTACGGATATTCGTTCCAGCCGTCAATATCATCGTACACGGCTATACGCGGAAAAAAGTAAGCGATAAAAAAAGCACCTGAATCAATCTGACCGCCTCGGATAAAGGAGCCACGGTTCAGATCATACGAATAGGCAATATCAAACTGCACTTTTTGTTTGGGTAGTATTTTACTGCTTCGTACAGTCATATTTGTACCTCTGATACTGTATTGTTTTGTATCAAGTTCCTGACCGTTTAAACTGAATTTTTCAATCGCAACGCCGTCTGTTAAATCCTGCGCCTGCACAGGAACGGCACGTATGGATTCCTTCTGATAAATATTGGGGTATAGTTTAAATACAACTTTACTCAGCGTATCAGGACTATTGTTGACATACTCAATCGTGATAACACCTTTCAATTTTGCAGTCGATGGATCGAAATTCACCTTGATATAATAATCAGATCTGTTTTGCCAATAGTTTTTTCCTGGCGCACCATTTGGGTCGCGCTGCTTTTTTATATAGGATTTATTAATGTTAGAGGCTACGGGCAAAGCAATTTGCGCACTGACATTTTGATAAAAGAATATGCTAAAAAACAGAAGAAATTTCAAAGTTTTATTCATTAAGCAAAGGGTTTACAGATCGTATTAATTATCAGCAAAAACGCCATTAACAAGCCAGAATTGCTCTGATCCACAAATAAAAATAACGGCGCATTAAAATATTCCGGAGACTATATTAACTACAAAGGCTTAAATGTTGTTCGAAGACTTCATGATTCAAAATCAGATCCACCATGGGATTTAAAAGTTATAGAGACCGAAACATTTTTCCGGCCACACAACTGGATAACAATCTGCAAAACGAAATTGATATGATCGTATAGAATAGATAAGAATTTCATCTGCAAAAAAAATGGTTAACGATTACGTATCAAATCTTTTTGTATCCCCTAATTACCTTAACGAAGTGGTTAAAAAATGAACTGGTTTCACCACAAGTTATCACATGCAAAAGTGGGTCGTTCTTGAAGCAAAAAGACTGGCTTTGAATCCGGGAATAAACATGAAAGCCATTGCCTTTCAGCTTGGCTGTGAAGATGTCGCCTATTTCAGCAAATTCTTTAAAAGCTGCAACGGAACCAGTTTTACAGAATTTCGAAAAAAAATAATATGATGCAGGACCAGGCGGATATGCTTTTAAGACCTCACCTGATGCCACTATTTTTGATTAAGAGATATCACAATCGGAAAGCAGAGGCCATTAGCATTTGCTCTGATCTTGGTATGCCTATTTTGAGAGCAAGCGGCTTTCATCATGAACACCCAACAAAAAATCTGTATCATACAAAGTTTGTACCGACATGCCTTTTTCATTCGCTCTAACGGACGCTCTTCTTTTCATCAAAGTACGTCCCCAGGTATCTGGCATCGAATCCAGAAATATTCCAAAGTTTTCTTTCTGATTTGGGTATTGTACACCGCCAAACCACGCAATATCAGGATCCAGCAATAATTGCTCACTGGATGTTATCCAATCATAGTCATATGTAAAACTAAAAGTTTTTCTTCCCTTAGCTTGTTAGGCAGCTAATACTCCTATACACTTTGGACCCGACATCCCTATCCAGTCTGCATAAACCCATATATCTTTCTTATCCGCCATATTACGATTTTCCGATCAATTCCAAGTCTTGCAATTTCCTTCCCAACACATCGTCTGCTGCCAATTTCAAAAAATCATCCTGCAATCCAAGTACACGAAGCACATTAAAATATGCTCCTAAGGATACACTGGGACTACCTTTTTCAATATGATACAATGTAGTACGGTCGATACCTGCCCTTTCCGAAACCTGGATAGTAGTTAACTTGCGTCTCTTCCTTGCCAGTTTTATATTTTCGCCCAACTGTTCAAGTATTTTTACAAATCTGGGGAGAAGTGTTTGTTTCCTGGAATTCATAATGTTGATTATTATATACAAAATTAATATTTTTGTTGAAAATAAACAACAAAATATTAATACTTTTGGTATCAAACTCCTTAAAGCATCAGACTGTAATTTTTCTGTAAGGTAAATCTACTCACCCCATTCCAAGTAAATTTCCTCCAAATTCGCCTTCCTTTGAAATGACGTTCCGGGAAAATGTTCTTTCTTAAAACATAGAATTTCCGATATCATTAAAAACGTATTTCAAATCATTTTATGGAACACAGAAGGGATTTCTTAAAGAAAATAACGGTGGCTTCCACAGGTATTGCCATAGGCGGCTCCGCATTTGGATTCAGTGCGAAAAGCTACAATCGTATTATTGGTGCCAATGAACTTATACGTGTAGCAACTATTGGTGTCAATAGCAGAGGAAAAAGCATGTCGGCCACATTTGCCGGACAGAAAAATGCAGAAGTTGGTACGGTTTGCGATGTTGATTCCAGAGCAATTCCATTGGCAATCGAAGAGATCAAAAAAGTAAAACCGAATGCTACGCCCAAATCAGAAAAAGATTGCAGAAAAGTACTTGAAGACAAATCCATTGATGCAATCTACATCGCGACGCCCGATCACTGGCACGCGCCACTGACCATCATGGGTTGTCAGGCAGGCAAACATGTGTATGTTGAAAAACCGCTTAGCCACAATCCAAGAGAAGGCGAACTGGCCGTAGAAGCAGCTCGAAAATACAAACGGGTGGTGCAAATGGGTGCCCAACGACGTTCCGCTCCCGTTTTGACACAGGGAATTAAAGAGCTTCACGAGGGAATAATTGGCCACGTTTATCTTGCAAAAACCTGGTATACCAACAACAGGAAATCGACCTTTCTCAAACCAGGCACGGTTCCATCCTGGCTGGATTATGACCTGTGGCAGGGGCCGGCGCCAAGAATGACCTACAAAGAAGGGCTGATCCATTACAACTGGCACTGGTTTTGGCATTGGGGAACCGGCGAAGCGCTCAATAATGGCACCCACGAAGTGGACGTAGCCCGCTGGGGACTTGGCGTAGATTTCCCAACCCGGGTAAGCTCGGTCGGTGGCAGATATGAGTTCAAGGATGATTGGGAGACGCCAGATACACAAGTCGTAGCAATGGATTATCCTGGCCGCGTTTCGTTGTTATGGGAGTCCAGAAGTTCAAATGGAAGAAAAATTGAAGGGCTTGACCGGGGAATTATCTTTTATGGCGAAAACGGAAGTCTGGATACCGGCGGAGACAGTTACACGGTTTATGATCTTGACGGCAAAAAAATAAAGGAAGTAAAAGCGGTGGATCAGGCGACGGATATACAAGGGCGCAATACGGCCAGCCCAAGCCTGGGCATGGACAATCTGCATGTGATGGATTTTTTGGACGCGATCAAAAATAATCGTAAGCCCAATTGCGATGTCGAAATCGGATTTAAAAGTGTTGTAGCCATGCAGCTTGGCAATATTGCCTGGCGTGTAGGAAGGGATTTGAAAATCGATCCGAAAAATGGTCACATTATCGGTAATTCCGAGGCTGAGAAATTATGGTCGAGAGACTATGAAAAGGGCTGGAAACCGGTTGTTTAATATATTATTTTCTAAAAAGCCGGAGGGATCAAATCGCTGACCTTCCGGCTTTTCTTTTGTTGAGTAAATCAGAAAAATCTCTTTTGAATTGGCTCCCGATTTCTTCCTCTCCTTTCCATAAAAAGATAACCCCGTTAAGACACTTTCGAAACTTTACCGGTGAAACCCACTTCTTTCCCTTTCAATCCCTAAAACACATCGACAAATACATAATCACCTCATTTTAAACACACTAACTAACACTAAAAGACATAAACCCGCCCTTTATCACGGAACTTTCACTCTTGGTCGAAGTGAATTTTTTGCTGTTGTTTTCAGCTGTATCCTTGCATCATCGGAAGGCAGCAAACGCTGCCGGCAAAACATTTAAACAACAGATATCATGAAAACGCCAACTCTTTTTTTATCCGCAGCATTCTCTCTTATGCTTTCATTAAGCAGCTTTGCAGGAACTACAAAATCAGAAGACAATAACACAGCACCCGACTCAAATAATCAAATTGCAGTCACTTCTTTTGTTTCAGGGAAAATTGATGTTACGATCAAAAAATCAGAAGGAAAAAACAGGCTGATCCGGCTGATCGACCAAACCGGAAAAACGCTTGCCAGCGTAACCGTTAAAAATGATGAAGATACCCGTACCCGTTTCGACCTGAGCAATCTTACCGATGGCGACTATGTGGTCATTATCACAGACGGTACAACGAAGTTTATCAAACCAATCACGCTTAATACCAATGATTTCAGAACCGTTAAAATGGGTTAATCCCAAAATACAATACGAAAAATGCCATCACGACGTATCTGTGATGGCATTTTTGTTTTAAAAGAATTCAGACAAAATAGACTGCCATGAGCACTTCTTAAATATATTATACAAATTTATTGCCGTTTAATCCAGTAAGTCCGCTCAAATTGATCTTTACTATTATATGGCTGAATAACCGATCAAATCTTTTAAGAAATGAAAGCGACCTTTGCACTTTTACCTGATTTTGCCCAGGCACGCAAGCCGTTTTTGGTAAAAAAAATTGTGAGGCCCTACTTTTCAACGGATTTTCACTTTCACACCGAATGCCAGCTCGTACATATTTTGTCGGGCTCCGGCACACGTATTATCGGCGATTCCATTGAACATTTTGAAGAAGGTGACCTGGCTTTTGTCGGCCCAAATGTGCCGCACGTTTGGTATAGTCAATCGCAGTCTGCTCATGAATCTATGTCCGTCGCATTGTATATTAATCCGGAAGCGGTTAGCGAAAAACTCGAAGGACTGATCGATACAAAAGAGCTGCGGCGATTTTTTAAGGAGTCCGAACGGGGAATCAGTGTTTGCGGTGTAAAAAAGGCGCTGATTACCGATATTCTAATGCAAATGCCTGAACAAAAGAACATTGAATTATTGGCGTCATTCATACAAATTTTACATTACCTGCTTGATCCGGAAGAACTTGTCTGGCTCAATGTACCAAATCTGCTATCGGTTTACAATGTCCAAGCTCCCGGCCGTGTGCACAAACTGATGCATTTTATACAGCAGAATTTCAAGCAGGAAATCACCTTACAGCAGGCCGCATCGGTATCAGGATTGCAGATCCACTCTTTTTGCCGGTTTTTTAAATCTCTTACAAACCGGACCTTTTCCGATTTTTTGAACGAAGTCCGTATTGGATTTGCGAGCAAACTTCTGCTGCAATCAGACCTTCCTGTCACGCAGATTGCACTTGAATGCGGTTACACCAATATCTCTTATTTCAACCGATGCTTTAAGAAAATCAACAAAGTGTCTCCAAAGGATTACCGGAATTCCAATCAGATAAAAAATTAAATACCTTAATTACGGCCATTATAAACGGTTCTGCCTTTGCCTTTGTTATCAAAGAACTGCACCGTTTTTATTGTATCAAAAATACGTACTGCATTTTCCTGCTGCGACAAATAACCGGCACTGTATGAGAATTCCTGCTTTTGTCTGGTACCGTTTTTGAAAGTGATCAACGCATAAGAATCTCCCGGCTCGGCTCTGATAATTTTCGTAAGCGGCTGATTATTATTTCTCAAAATATTCAAACTGTCTGCATTCGCTACGACCAAAAACATTTGTTGTCCTTTGTTGTCATAAAGTGAGCCAATACCTCTGGTGGCACAGTGAAGAAACAAACCACTTTTTTCAGCATCGACCGCTTGAAAATTCCCTTTTCCGTCACCTTTTAGCAGCAGTCCAAGTGATGCGTCCATAAAACCATAAACCACTTCATTGGAATGAGAATTTCCTGAGATGAGAATATCGAGTTCTCCATCATCATCGAAGTCGGTAGTCAGAATGCCAAAAATGCATGAAAACTGGGCCTGGGACGGCAATGATTTTACCTCAAATTTGCCGCCGCCCTTATTGATCAAAATACAGCTTTGGAAAGTATCTGCACTGTAATGTTTTGCCTTAGCAATGACATCCTTATTGAAAATATCGTCCAGATGTGCCTTACTGAAAGGCTCGTAGGTACCAAATGTTTTTTTGAGAATCGGCATCGAACGGAAAAGATCATCACGGTATGTGACAGGATAGCTTTTTTTCTCACCCGAATTATCAACAATATAATGAGTTGCCAGGGGTTTAAACCTTCCATTTCCTGCAAAATCTCCATAGTAAAGTTCCAGCGGCTGGTTGGTGGATGGACGGTAATCAACGTTATTTCCCATGTTTCCCAGCACATAATCCATGTCGCCGTCATTGTCCAGATCGGCCGGATAAATGCTGTTCCACCATCCGTTTACATTTGCCAAACCTGTTTGTCCTGTAACATTAACCAGCTTTCCTTTTTGATTTTTAAAAAAAGTCGGCGGCATCCATTCTCCAGCAACGATCAGATCTGTCCAGCCATCATTATCAAAATCAGTCCATACGGCTGCATTAATCATTCCGGCATTTGTCAAACCGGGTGCAAGTTCTTGGGTGACATCTTTAAATTTCCCGTTTTCATTAATCAAAAGATAACTGCGCGGTGAGTCAGGATAAGTACCCGATGAAATTGCGCCTGCCCGGAAAAGATCGAGATCGCCGTCTTTGTCAAAATCTGCTGCGATCACACAACTTCCGCTCGACGTGGTAAACGGAAGCGAGCCAGTTTGTTTTTTGAAATTCCCGATTCCGTCATTAATGTATAATCGGTCATTGTAAGCACCGGGCTCATTTTTGAATTCACTCCCGCCACTGACCACGTAAAGATCCAGATCTTTGTCATTATCAGAGTCAAAAAACAAGGAGCCCATATCTTCAAATTTCGCGTCCTCGTTATTGATTTGTTTTTGTTCAAATACGCCCTTTTTTCCCTGACTAAATAGCGTTCCGGAAATCCCGGCAGCCCCGCCGATGAAAAAATCCGTTCCGTTTTTATTGTCGGCATCACCAATGGCAATACCCGGCCCTTTTCTGGAATACATTGAAAGAAGCAATGATTCTTCAACAAAATCATTGAATTCATTTTCAACGTGCTTGAAATGAACGCCATACAAATCATTAACATTCGTAAATATCGACTTTCCTGCTATAAACGGGAAAGGCGATTTGTTGGTCGCTTTACTATATTGCAACGTCAGACTCTGATTTGCTTTTACCGATTTAATCGTTTGTGATTTACCATCCGGCCAAAGAACCGTAACAGAATCCGCTTTCGTATTTTTGCCTAAACCAATATGCAAAGGCCCGCTCATGCTCGATAAATAGCCTTTGACAGGGGAAAAATAAGTATAGAATTTCTCGGCACCACAGTAAACCGTGATAGCCGCTCCAATGGCATTTAAGTTTTTGTCACTACCCTTTAAAATCAATTGAAGATAGTTGTTTTTCAATTCCTGAGATGATGCTTTATTTTCAAAAACAAAAGCCTTTTCATTGATGTTGTTGACAACAAGATCCAGATCTCCGTCATTATCCAGATCAGCATAAGCCGCTCCATTGGAAAACGAATCATACTTTAAACCCCAGGATTTTGTGTCATTTTCAAAAGACAATCCGTCGGTATTCCGGTACATATAATTTGACAATTTCACTCCTTTTAAAAGGCTCAGCAACTCTTTTGTCCTGTTTGCTTTTACCTCATTGGTACCAAACATGTTACTGTCAGTATTGTAGCTCAGAAAATCCAGATCGGTAATGTCTTTTACAAAACCATTTGTAATATACGCATCACGGAAACTGTCATTATCAAAATCAGCCAAAAGTACTCCCCAGCTCCAATCCGTCGCATGAACTCCTGCAAACTGTGCTATATCAGAAAAAAAGGTTACCCCGTTTTTGTCTGTTCCCTGGTTAAGCTGTAAAGTATTTCGCATATACTGATCCACATAACCAGCCTTTTTGCGCAGGAAAAATTTCTCATAATCCGCCTTGGCGATCATCGTTTTTCGGCGCTCATTATTTTCGGGAAGCATGTCTATGACCATGATATCCGGCTTTCCGTCATTGTTAATATCTTCAATATCAACCCCCATTCCATTATAAGTCTGGTGGCGCATACTTTCTTTGGCCGACTCTTTGAAGGTTTTGTTTTTCTGATTGATAAGCAATTGATCGTTGGGCATGAAATCATTGGAAGCGTAAACATCAGGCCAGCCGTCACCATTCAGATCGTTGACAGCAAGACCAAGTCCATAACCTTCCTGAACAATTCCTGCTTTTTTAGATACGTTTTTATATAATGGATGTCCGAGTGTGTCACCAACATTTTCGTATAAAATATCGGTTGTTCTTCCTCTTGTAATCGGATATGTATTAGGGACGATAAGTGTTTTTTCAACATCGTCCACATCATTGGTCAGCAGATACATGTCCAGATCACCATCACGATCATAATCCAAAAAGGCAGATTGTACGCAGAACAAACTGTCATTCAGACCGTAACCTGCGGCATCTTCTTTAAATGTCAGATTTTTCTGGTTGATGTAAAGCAGATTATGATGTTTTCTGGCAAAACGAGGTCCTGCTACATTGAGATAAATGTCCATGAAGCCATCATGGTTGATATCAATCACAGATACACCCATGATCCAGTCTGTGGTCGTTAGACCGGCGGAAGCGGTAATATCTTCAAACTTCATATTGCCTTTGTTAATATAAAGCTTGGAGGAAACCATATTTCCCGTAAAGAAAATATCGGGCAGTGAATCATTATTAAAATCAGCGATACCAACGCCGCCTCCATTGTAACAATAATAATAAGTGAATGTATTGATGGAATCACTTTCGTTGACCTGATTCACAAAATCAATACCGGTATCATCCGGCGACAATTTACTGAAAAGCTCAGAGCTGCTACGCTTACAGCCAGCCGCCAGAAGCAGAAAAAAAAAGAAAGCACCAATTCGCAAGAAGTTTTTTTCCATCACACTCAAAATCATATTTAAAACGAAACAAATCCCTACGCGGACACAGGGATTTGTTTCATTTGGAAAAGCAAGCTTTTATAATCTCAAAACGACATCTGAAGGTTTTGAAAATAACCTACCAGATCGCTTTCAATCAGACATTTAATTAATATAACCCGGGTTCTGTTTTATTTTCGGGTTTGCACTTACATCATTAAATGGTATTGGTAAATACTCATTTTTCCCTTTAATAAACTTCCCGCCGCTATTGGAACGATATTCCGGATGATTCAAGAATACATCAGCCATCGTACCCCAGCGAAGCAGATCAAAAATCCGGTCACCTTCCAGAGAAAGTTCAAGAACTCTTTCATCACGAACGGCTGTGCGGAAAGTGGTCTGGGTAAGTCCTGGCGTAATTTCGGGCATATTGGCACGTGCTCTCACCTGATTGATAGCGGCATAAGCAGTCGCATCCGGACCTGTCGCCTCGTTTTGTGCTTCTGCATACATGAGCAGTACATCAGCAAGACGGATCATTCTGCGGTTGTTGGAAGCATACCACCAGGAACCCGGAACGAGCGAACTTTCCCGGTCATAATTCAAATATTTACGGTCCCAGATTCTATTGGTATCTGCACCGGTCATTTTTGTTTTGAAAGCATCCTGATAAATTTTTGCACCCGGATAATTCCAAACCATCGTTGCATAAGCACGTGGATCTATCTTTCCATCCTTGGTTTTTTGTTTCATAAATGCATCAAAAACCCATTTATTGACAGAAATACTACCCTGGCTCGAATACGCTGGCGGAGCAATATCCGGCTCATATGCCTGTCCTCTTCCGACGTTTGGCGTACCACTTGTACCCCAGCTGGCATTTACGTTACTTTCATATTGCAGCTCCCAGATCGACTCGGTATTGTTGTTGGTAGCCGTCAGGAAATTGTCCTGATAATTGGTTACCAACCTATAAAGATTTGGCTTATCGATAATTTTCTTGAATTCCGCAGCGGCGTTAGCCCAGCTTTTGGTAAACAAATAAGATTTTCCCAACAGACCGGTAGCGGCTCCCCAGGTCGCTCTTCCAACATCTTTTGCCTCCACTGTTTCGGGCAGTGAGCTTTGTGCAAGTTTTAAATCGCTGATGATCGATGCCCATACAGCTTCCTGCGTTGCCTGTTCAACAAACAAATCGCTAACCTGTTCAACCGGCGTGGTTATCAATGGAATATTCCCCCACATGTTCAGCAAATAAAAATGAGCGAGTGCCCTCAAAAAAGACGCTTCGCCTAAAATTCTTGTCTTTTGCGCAGCATCCATGTCAATTTTTGGCACATAAAACAGTACCGAATTGGCTCTGGCCACAATCGCATTCAATTCTCCCCAACCTTCACCAACACGGCCATCGGTTGGCACAACGGTGAAAGTCCCTGGATCATTTACCGCCGGCCAGGAAAATGCATTAGCATCATCCCCGCGCTGAATGGTAAGAATCCCGCCAATCATACGTCCCCATCCCTGCGTTGTTGTTAGCGGACCATAAACGGCAACCAATCCTTTTTCGGCATCATCCGGTGTTTTCCAAAAATTGGCTGTACTTAAAGCATTTGGGTTGGTCAGATCAAGATCGTCCTCGCTGCAAGTCTGCGTCATAAAAACGATCACCACGAATACCAACGGAAGAACAAGAAACTTGCCCTTATTTGCCCTGTTGAATATATTTTTCATGTCAGTAAATTAAAAGTTTAAGTCAATCCCTACACTCACAATTCTCGCATTTGGATAAGCCGTCTGATCCACGCCGTTGTTTAGCAAATCTCCAACTCTATTTGGATTACTGCCTCCATTGCTATTACGACCAACTTCCGGATCGTATCCTTTGTACTTGGTGAAGGTCAAAAGATTTTGTCCGCTTACGTAGAAACGGGCGTTGCTAACCTGGATTTTACGAAGAATTCCCGCAGGCAAAGTGTATCCGATCGTCACGTTTTTAAGACGGGTATAGGATCCGTCCTCAACATAAAAGGACGACGATCTTTTGTTATTGGCCGGATCCAGCTGGGTAGCTCTTGGAATGTCCGTATTTGTATTTTGCGGCGTCCAGGCTTTTAACACCTCAGGACTTTTATTGCTCCCGTAGTCAAGAATGTACTGAAAACGTCCTTTGGCATTCCAGATTTTGTTGCCATATACGCCCTGAAAAAACACACCAAAATCGAAATTTTTATACGTTGCATTGAAATTCAACCCATAGTTGAATTTCGGAAAAGGACTTCCAAGATAGGTTTGTTCTTTACTGAATTTAAAATCACCAGCTCCTGCATCCGTACGGCCATCTTCGGTTGCTTCCTGTTTGGTTTGATAAATACCCAAAACCTTATATCCATAAAAACTTCCGATTGGCTGTCCAACATCCGTACGCGTAGACTGCAGGGATTGCTGGGTAAAACCACCCGCAATAATTGGGCTCACGCCATCTCCAAGACTGATTACTTTATTTCTGATCGCACTGAATGTTCCGGTAACACTGTATTTAAAATCGTTGTCATTTTTATTAGGCTTGATGTACGTTACAGCCATTTCAAATCCCTTATTATTGATTGTAGCTGCATTTTTTGTCAGTGTACTCCCGCCGCCTCCATAGGCCGGAATTGGAATATTAGCAAGTACATTCGATGAGGTTTTATCAAAATAATCAGCAGAAATCACGATCGATTTTCCAAGCATACTCAAATCCACACCAACATCACCAGTTTTGGTAGATTCCCATTTCAGCGCCGGGTTCACGTATTGCGTCACAGCAATTCCTGGCTGTGCACCTCCTGCGAAATAGTAATCCGAAGTAAGGTTAAATGTTGGTGAAGTCAGGTAGTTGTTAATATTCTGAGAACCCAGCGTTCCGTAACTTCCTCTTACTTTCAGGTCATTAACCACAGCATTCTTTGGAAAAAACGATTCCTCGCTTACACGCCATCCCAGCGAAACAGACGGGAAAGTTGCAAAAGTATTGGATGGATAAAGGAATTTGGAAGAGCCATCTCTACGGATCGTTGCGGTTAACAGATATTTTGATTTGTAGTTATAGTTAATCCTCGCCAGTGCCGATTGCAAAACAAATTGCTGCAAATCACCCGTGGTATTAACCGTTCTGTTAATCGCTGCATTAATTACTCTCAGATCGTTCGAAGGGAAATTAGCAGCTGTTGCACCCAAACTTGTAGCGTTACCATTTTGTGAAGTATACCCTATCAAAACTTCAAAATTATGGTCTCCCAGCGTTTTGTTGTAGGTTAATGTATTTTCTACCAAAGTAGTGAATGACTGCGTGTAAGAATCATTCAATGTGGCTTGCTGCTGAAATGCCTCCTGAGAATTACTCATAAAAAAGGCCGGTGTGAAATCATATTGACGATAAACCGAATAGTCAAGACCGACATTAAGTTTGTATTTCAATCCGTCAATAATCTCGTATTCAAGACCAATATTTCCCAGTATCTGATCTGTTGTGTAACGATTATCATCCAGATGAGCCAGACCATACCAGTTTACAACGCGGGAAACACCTGCAAAAGCAGGATCCAGACCTGCATAACCTCCGAGATTTGAAGGATTTTTAACAGCCATGGTTGGCAAAGGACCTGTTTCCCGGCCCACATACGTATTAGGATTATTTACACCTCGTGACAAACTCAAAGATTCAGTAAACTTAAAGCGGCCTTTGGTAAACACCGAGTTTGCGCGCAGGTTATATCTTTTGAAATACGAATCCGTTGCAATTCCCTTTTGATTAAAATACTGACCCGAAATAAAATATTTAGCTGTATTACTTCCGCCGGAAAGACTAAGATTGTAATCCGTCATCGGCGCAGAACCTAATTCCAGATTTTGCCAATCTGTGTCAATGGTTGGGTCAAATTTTGAATCATTACCTGGTGCATGAGGCTGGCCGTCGTTGTCGTGAGCCATATTATTCCAGTCGGCATACTGACGCGCGTTCAAAAACTTCAATTTTTTACTTGGGCTTTGGATACCTCCTTTTATATTCAGGCTGATTTTTACGTCTCCTGCTTTACCCGATTTTGTCGTTACCAAAACAACACCATTTGATGCCCTGCTACCATAAATAGCGGCGGCCGATGCATCTTTAAGGACTTCCATTGATTCGATATCATTCGGATTTATATAGGCCATCGACGCAGCAATCATCCCATCGATAACGTACAAAGGCTGGTCATTTCCGAAGGTTCCTGTACCTCTGATCACGACTGCCGGCGCTTGTCCGGGAGCACTACCACCATTTTGTACGGTAACTCCGGCCAGTCTTCCCTGTAATAAACTGGATGCATCAGCAGCAATAACGGTTTTAAGATCACTTCCCTTTACACTGCCCACGGCACCGGTTACGTCACGTCTTTTTTGGGTACCATATCCTACTACGACAACCTCATCCAAAGACCGGTTTTCACTGGTCATTTCAACGGATATTTCCGACCGGTTCCCAATGGTTTCTTCAAGGGTTTTGTAGCCGACAAAACTGAAAACAAGTACGGCGTCCTCAGGTTGGGTTTCAATATTAAATTCTCCTTTTTCATCTGTAACGGTACCGCGCTGCGTGCCTTTAACGACAATGCTCACACCTGGCAAGCCTGCACCCAGCCCATCTTTAACTTGTCCATAAATTGCCCTGGCATTTCCAACCGGCGAATCGGGGAGCAGAGTACGCGCACCTTCCGCAAATGTTGCCCCCGAAAAGGCAACAGCGATAATCAACTGGTATAATAAGTATCTCATAGGTTAAGGTATAGTTAAATTATTGATATTTTCATAATTTTTAACCAATTAATTCAATTCAAAAATTAATATAAAATTTACATACAATCCAGGTGATGGATTTTGCATGCATCTCATCAAGTGATTGGACTGGCCTAAATCAACTTTGGATTATCTGATGTGTTATGAAAGTTTTGTATATGCATAGGCGGCTACCAGTAAGTTGAAACTTCAATCGATGATTTGTTTTAATTTAAAAGCATTCATTATTCCAAATCAGTGAGTAGTTACTTTTGAGTTATCGTTGCCAGATTTCCTGTATCCGCCGAAGTTTCCAGCGCAAGAACGTAAGGTAATTTCTGGTCCTTATTCAGGATAAGTTTCAAGGTTCCGTTTTCAACTTTTACTGTAATATTCTTACCGTCATTCAGGTATTTGGCCTTTATTATTTTCACTTCCGAAGGAACCGGAATGGTTAAATCTGAAAGGTTTTTATTCAAAATGTGAATGAAAATGATCTTTCCTTTTCTGGTGGAAACAAAATCAGGTGTCGGTTCGTATGGTCCACCTTTGGTACCGTAAATTGCCTCTCCATTTTGCTTCATCCAGTCTCCCATTTGTACTAAAAGATCGGCTTGACGCTGCTCGAAACGTCCATCCGGCATCGGGCCGACATTATAAAGTAAGTTGCCGCCACCGCCAGCTGTCCTGATCAAAGTTTCCAGACTTGTTTCCAGCGGCTTCATTTTGTCATTAGGTTTCCAGGCCCACTGTTCGCAGATTGTCATGCAGGTTTCCCAGGGTTCGTTTACGTTGTAAGCTCCAATACGCTGTTCCGGCGTGGCATAATCGCCGGCGTATTTTTCCTGATTAGCATGATTTTGTACTTCTGTTCCCTGAAATCCTTTATCAATCCGGTCGTTGATAATCACATTACTTTTCAGACTATGCAGATAAGCGTACAGGTCCATGCCCATTTCGTGCGTCAGACATTCTTCCCAGCTGCCATCAAACCACAATACTTTGGGATCATAATTGACAATGATTTCTTTCAGCTGATCTTTCATATACTGCACATATTTTGGCATAACAGACCCCGAAACTGGTCGGGGATCGCCGCCGTAACGTGTTGCATAATCCGGATGATGCCAGTCGGCCAGGGAATAATAAATCCCGAAATCAACTCCGTATTTCTTGCAGGCGACTGCCAGCGCTTTTACAATATCTTTTTTATAAGGCGTTGACATGATGTCATAATCAGTGAATTTGGAATCAAAAAGGCAGAAACCATCATGATGTTTGGCGGTGATAATAAAATACTTCATGCCGGCATCTTTTGCCGTTTTGATCCATTTGTCTGCATCAAAAAGCACCGGATTAAACTCCTTATAAAGATTATCATAATCTGAAATCGGAACGATTTTCCCTCGCGACCAGCCGATCTCCGTTCCCCTCAAGGTTACAGGTCCCCAGTGCAAAAACATGCCAAATTTATTTGACTGAAAACGAGCCATCGCCTCTTTATCCGGATGCAGATCAGGATATGCTTCGCCTCCTCCTCTTAGCTGCGCCGAGCCGGGAATTGAAATGATTAAAAAGAGTAATGATGCCGTTAGGATTTTGTAAAAGTTCATCGCGACTATATTTTTATATTTTTGTTTGAAACCGGTTTATCAGCAGACGGGTCACTTTTCCGGAGGAAAAAGTTCAAACTCGTTTACGCCAAAATATCTGTGATATTCGTTGATGACCAATCTGAATTTACGGGCTGTAACAGGCTTAATTTCTTTATTCCAATCGCCCATTTTAGTATCCGCTGCCAGACTAACCCAATCTTTTCCAGCCAGATACTGCACCTCAAATTTTTTGATTTCCGAGTCACTATATCTGGATTCTCCAAGTTTGATCCTACCTACCAGCTGCGGTTTTCCCAGGTCTACTTCCAGCCAGCCCGAAGGTTCGTACAAAGCCAATACTTCATCAGATAAATAGTGAATATTCTTACCATAGATCTTGTCAAAATCAATATCTTTTCTGCGGCCTATTTTCCAGCTTGTTTTAGGATTATCATCAAATGCAGCGGAAGGATCATGGTAAAACTGTCCGACAGAACTGGATGCGCTGGCCGTTTTGCCATAAGCCATTGAGCCGGAAGTTGAAAAGGGAATGATGGGATTTATTGTCGACAAATCCTTATCCATCGTTAAAACCGCAATGGTTGCTATCGAGTCAATCTTACTCTTTGGAAAACTTAATTTTAAACCTTTGCCACTTTGCGTGAAATCAAGTTTTGTTCCATCCAGCAAAGTCGCATTTTTAACTTTTGAAGAAATGGCAGGAAGTATTAATTCCGTCCGGGAATCAGTCAATAAATGAATGTATAACTTATTGCCCTTGAAGGAACTGACATAATCCCTGGAAGGCGTATAAACACCACCTTTTGTATTATAAATGGCTAGCTTATTTTTCTCAATCCAGCTTCCCATTTCACGCGCACGGGCAGCAAAATCAGAAGGAAAAACCCCGGAGCTATCCGGACCGATATTGAAAAGCAAGTTCCCATTTCCACCGACACAGCGAAGCAAGGTATGAACCGATTCTTTCAGACTACGTGGATGATCGTTGAATTTCCAGGCCCATTGATGACCCAAATTTGTGCAGGTCTCCCAGGCGGTTTTACCATAACCGGCTACAAATCCTTCGGGGGTAGCATAGTCTGCATATTTTCCAACATAACCGTGCGACTCATCGGGAGTGAAAGGTTCCAGCCGGTTATTTATGATAATTTCGGGCTGTAATTTTCTTGCCAGATCAAATACTTTTTTGGGAGCAACAGGACTTGGCCAGCCTTCAAAATCAATCCATAAAAGGCTTATCTTTCCATAATTGGTAAGCAATTCACTTACCTGATTTAAAACTCGCTCGGCAAAAACATCATTCGTTTTAGGGTTACGACAATCAGGATCTTTCCAATCGGCCACGGAAAAATACCAGCAGATTGGCATATTGGCTTCATGTGCAGCCTGCGCGAGTTCTTTACATAAGTCGCGTCCAAACGACGTATTCATGATGTTGTAATCCGTCGTTTTGGTTTCAAAAAGACAAAAGCCGTCATGATGTTTCGCGGTTAGCACGATGTATTTCATTCCCGAAGCTTTCGCCAGCGCCACCCATTCTTTTGCGTTGAATTGTTTGGGATTAAATCTTTTATAAAGAGCATCATATTTTTCAGCGCCATATTCCTGGCGCGACCAGCTGATTTCTTTTCCAATAAGCGAAACAGGCCCCCAGTGAATAAATAAGCCCATTTTGGAATCCTGCCACCATTTTAATCGTTCCGAAAGCGGCATCTGGTTTTGCGAAAAAACCTGAAAACCGAAACTTGCCAGAAGTAGTGTGAGAATAAATTTTTTCATAAAACCGGACTATTGAAATTTATATTTTCAGATTGCTTTTCCGCATTAATCATCAAAATCCTATGACCGGATTTGGCATAATAGACCAGATAAGCATAACAGATGACAGGAATAATAAAGGCCGGTTTGATTCCATACGAATCGGAAACAAGACCCATAATTGGCGGAATAATGGCTCCGCCGACAATACTCATAATGATAAGCGAAGAACCCGTTTTGGTATGAATACCAAGATCTTTGATGCTGAGCGTAAAAAGAATAGGATACATCACGGAGGTAAAAAGGCCGATCAGGGATATTGAATAAATGGAAATATAGCCTGTATTTGAGATTGAAATAAAAATCAGAACGATCGCTGCAAGAGAGCAGACCGCCAGCATTTTAGACGGATTTAAACTGCGAAGCCAGTAAGCGCCTGCAAGTCTGCCTATCAAAACCAACGCCATATAAAAAGTAATGAACAAAGCCGCGTTCTGTTCTGTCAACGAGGCAATTCCGGACGATTTTGCGTAGCGGATCATAAAACTTACAATCCCGACTTCCGCTCCCAGATAACAAAAAACTCCCAAAGCACCCAGAACGGTATGTCTGAATTTGAACACCGATTTTAAACTGCCAGCCGTTTCATCGCCTTGTTCTATTTTTGGAAGTTTGATAAAATAAAGCAGCAGTCCAATTACTACAAACAGGCACCCCAGGCTCAGGTAAGGCGTTTTGACAAGCTGCGCTTCTGAATCCAGATATTGATTAAATTCAACAGGATCAAACTTAGCTACGATCGACGGAGAAACTTCGGTTGCGTGAAGTAAAAACCGGCTTCCAATAAATGGTCCGATCGTTGCACCCACAGAACCCACAGCCGAAGCCAGACTTAACCTGCTCGATGCACGGTCGGGATCTCCAAGTACGGAAATGTAGGGCGTCGCGGTAACTTCCAGAAATGTAAACCCCGCCGCCATAATAAAAAGCGCACCCAGAAAAAGTGGATAATAGCGGGTTTCAGCAGCCGGAAAAAACAAAAAAGCACCGGCAGCAGCAGTGAGCAGACCAGTGACCATTCCAGCTTTGTAGCCATATTTACTTATAAATTTTCCAACAGGAAGTGCCAGTAAAAAATACCCTCCAAAAAATGCAGACTGCACCAAAGAAGACTGGAAGTCAGTCAATTGGCAGGCTCTTTTAAGATGTGGAATCAATATATCGTTGATGTTGCGGCTCAGGTTCCAGATCAACATCAGGCTCATTACGACCAGCAAAGGAACAACCACGGTGTTTTTATCTTTCATTGGATGTGGTCGTTTAGTAGAAAAACCGGTGTCATCGCTGCCCAATGTTCATCTGCTTTGGCTTCCGGAAGTTCTTTCTGGAAACTTGCCATAAGCGTTGCCCATTCTGGTTGTCTTGGCATGGTACCCATTTTTTCAAAAGCCGATTTCAGGCTTGTATTTTCCTCATAATCAACAATCATGAACAACCTTGTTCCAACCCGGTAGATCTGCATGTCGACAACTCCGGCTTCCCTGATTCCCACAGGAATTTCAGGCCAGATGGATTCCGGGCGATGAATTTGCTCATATGCCAGGATCCGATTCTCGTCATCGATAAGGTCCAGAGCCATACAGGTTCTTTGTATTGACATGATCTTTTATTTTTTATAACCCAGTTCAGCACCACCACTGACCGGCATAATACAACCTGTTACAAACCGCGCCGCATCCGAAATCAGAAACAACGCAACATCGGCGATTACATCTCCTTCCGGACAAAAACCGAGTGCATGAATATTGTCCAGATAATTTTCGATCTGTGCTGGATCCGACTGCTCGCCTGCCCATTTTCTAAGCATCGGCGTCCAGACACCAGCCGGGCAAACGGCATTAACCCTGATTTCAAATGGCGCATAATCCAGTGCCATCGCTTTTGTGAGCCCGTTCATTCCTCCTTTGGTAGCTACATAAGCGGCATGATTGTCCTGACCCATTTCACCGACTATACTGCTGGTATTCAAAATGCAGCCTTTTGTTTTTTTCAAAGAATTGATCCCAAATTTCGTTGTCCAGAAAACACTTTTCAAGTTTACAGAAAACAGATTATCCCACTCGTCCTCAGATGTTTCATCAATCGGTTTGGAAGGACTTGCGATTCCTGCATTGTTATGAATCGCATTAATTTCTCCAAATGCTTCAATCGTTTTTTCTATCGACATCCGTACATCATTTCCCAGCCGGACATCGCCAACACAGACAAGCAAATCCGAACCTTCAAATTCTTTTACAATTTCATTTAATGCAATTTGGTCAGAATCCATTACACCCACTTTGGCACCTGCTTTCAGATATGCTTTCACGCATTCCCGTCCGATGCCGGCAGCGCCTCCTGTAAGAAAAATCACCTTATCAGCTAATACACTCATATTTTAAAACTCTTTTTTTGATTATTTTAATCTTTCAGATCGCTGCTGCTGCCTGGCGTTTGTGGTATCTGGTAATAAGCATCAACAATCTCTGCCGGATTGTCAAAATACTGTTTTAAATGAGGGATATGTTCCAAAAATAAATGCTCATGATTCATTCCAATGTGATTAAAAAGCACCAGATGCTGGTGAATCTGACCCATATCACCAACGTGCGGAACCACCGGAATCCCCATACTTTTAGAGAGCAGACTGATTGTAAGAAACTCGGAAATACCTCCTACCCTTACGGCATCAACCTGACAAAAATCCATTGCTTTTGCCTGAAGAAAGTTTTTAAAAATTATTTTATTAGGGATATGTTCTCCGGCTGCAACTTTCAAAGGCGCAATGGTTCTGGCAATGGTTTGGTGGCCAAAAACATCATCCGGGTGCGTTGGTTCTTCAATCCAGAAAGGATTTATTTCGCCAAGCCGTTTGCATATATCCAAAGCCTGCGGAACATTCCATTTCTGGTTGGCATCGACCATAATGGTAGCCTCATCACCGGCCGTTTTCCGTATCAGCAAAGCCCGGCGAATATCCCGTAAAGGATCGTCAGAACCGACTTTCAGCTTTAAAGCAGTGAAACCATTACTAATCGCTTTCTTCGTATTTTCGACTATTTTCTCATCCGAAAAATTAAACCATCCTACGGAAGTGTCATATCCTTTGTAACCCGTTATCAAAACATCCTTCCTGGAATTACGGGTAGACAGGTTGTCTGTTAGCAGCGCTATAGCTTGTTCTCTGGTAAGCACTTCTTCCAGATAACTCAGATCTAATGTATTGACAAGTTGCTCGGGCGTTAGATCCAAAAGCAATTTCCAAAGCGGTACCTGACGGGATTTAGCCCACAGATCGTAACAGGCATTCACAACGGCCGCCAATGCAAGCTGAACCACACCCTTGTGCGGGCCAAGCCACCGGAATGAGGGCGAATCGACCATACCGCGATAGACTGTTCCAAAATCGGACATGAGCTCTTCGATTTCCCGTCCGACCAACCCAACTGAAAGATATTCAATGGCTTTACAGACCAAATCATTTCCGGCACCCAATGTAAATGCCAAGCCTATACCTGTCGTCTGCGCGTCTGTATTAAGACAACAAACAGCATACGCATATTGCGGCGTGGTGTGTGTTGCATCCGAACCAACACCCTCGGCAAGATCAAATCTTTTATCCTTTATTTCGATAGATGTAATATACATTTAGAGTAATATGTCAATATGCTACCAGTGAAAAGGACCGTAAAAAACAATTTATCTTAAGAGAAAATACCGCATTTATCCTGAGATCAGACACCTTATAATGAGCAACATAAAAGTATATTCAGCTTAAAATGTTCCTAAGGGCTTTTCTATCCGGCTCATCACTTACAGATATTGTACAAATATATTACCGTTTAATCCACTAAGTTGATTTCAGATTGATATCTTGTAATACTATGTTTGCATAACCTTTTAAATTTTCAGGCACTCAACTGCCCCGACCATTATTAACCGGTTTCACATTGGACTAAAAGTGATTTTCACTGCTAAAAAATTTACCTTTACCCGGAGCTTATATTTAGAAGCTATTTCAAAAAAAATGAAGAATTATATACTGGCCGACCTGCGAAAAAAAGATTTACTGACTTACAAAAAGCTGTTGTCCTAACTTTTGTCAAGCTCAACTTTATGTATCATTTCAATTAAAAAAGAAAAATTAACTGCCGATTGAATAATCGGCAAGGAGCCAAATCTGACCGTCAGAAGTTAGTAAAATTTCAACCCGTAATTCCGGTTGGAGCGTAACCGTAACGTTTTCGAAAGGCATAGCCAAAATGGGAAAGATTTTCAAATCCGGCTTCAAGATAAACATCTGAAGGTTTGCGGTTCTTTTCGCGGATCTGGTAATGCGCCAGTTCTAACCGCTTTTCCATAAGCCATTTTTGTGGCGTAGTCCGAAAAACCTTTTTGAAGTCACGCTTGAACGTAGTCAGGCTGCGCCCAGTCAGATAACCGAATTTATCCATCGGCATATTGAACATATAATTCTGCTCCATAAAATCGACAAGACTTATTTTTCCCGGCTCGTCAAAATTTGCCAGCAAATGATCGATATCGGGATCAATGGTTCGGAGAATCGTTATTGCTTCCTCTATTTTGATGGAAGCAATAACATCCGGCAACGATTCATTCAGCTCAAAATAAGGAATTAAGGAGGCAAGACAACTTTTCAGCAGCGGATGCTGGCCGAAAGTGTGAAATTTTGGAGGCTGCATCTGCTTGACGTCAACCTTATTTTTGGCATAAAAATCAGTTAACCGGTTTTTGGAAAGATGCATAACTGCCGATTGATGAGGCAAACCGTCTTTGGGATAATTAATGACCGTCACCAGCTGATTCCGCGGAAACAGCAAAATATCCCCGGCTCCAAACCAATGCACATGATCCCCGTGCACAATCTTGGTTTCTCCTGAAATAAACCATACCAGCAAGTGTTGCTCAAAAAGCACATCGGCTTTGTAAAACTTAGTATCAAAGCTCGATAGCTTTAAGTCCGGGTGAATATAGTATGCCTGATGCGCCACGATTTTTAAAGCCATAGTTACAAAACAAAACTCGGGATAACCGGTCTGTAAAACAAATAGTACCGGCATCAACATTCCAAAAAAGGCAGCGTGTAAACCCTGCCTTTTTTTAGTTAGAATTCGATATTAATTGACAAATTTCTAATTTGCCTGAAACGATATCCCCGTCAGCTCCTCACTCAATGTCCACAATCTTTTTGCGTTTTCAGCATCGATGGAATAAGGTTTCACCCCGCGAAGTGTTGACGGATCGTTATAATTATGGTCAATGTTTTCAAGATCCAGTTCTGCTACCTCTGCATTTTCACAATATATTCCGCCCAGATTATTTAGCTGTGGGCTCGTTGCACACCAAACGGTTGTAGCTGCACCTTGTGAAATAGTCTTTAACTTCCTGGCCACATCAGGATATAAATTACCTTCTGCATCATGCGTTCCCATTTGCTGAAATAAATCCATGGGGGCAACCCGCCCCAAATCAGTCCCGTTAACAGATCCCGGATGAAGTGAAAAGGCTCGAACGCCTGCCCCTTTTCCACGACGGTCCAGTTCTACTGCAAACAAATTATTTGCCGTTTTGGATTGACCATAACCTAATAAGGTTTCATACTCGCGGTGTTCAAAATTGGGATCTTCAAAATTAAACGAGGCCATTTGATGACCAAAAGAAGACACTACTATCACCCTTGCGCCAACTGCTTTCTTAAGGGCAGGCCAAAGCCGGGCGGTAAGCTGGAAATGACCCAGGTGATTTGTGGCTAACTGAGATTCATAGCCTCGTGCATCACGTTGCAAAGGTACCCACATGATACCGGCGTTATTAACCAGAATATCCAGTGAATGATTGGCACCGAGGACTTTTTCTGCAAAAGCGTCAATGGATGCAGTATCCATCAAATCCATTTTTTCAATGATCACATTGCGAATCCCTTCCAGGTTTTTTGCGGCTTTGTTAACATCACGGGCGGGCACAAGAACCTTTGCCCCTGCTTCCACAAAAGTCTTTACTGTTTCCAAACCTATTCCTGCATATCCGCCGGTTACAACTGCGATTTTTCCGCTAAGATCAATTCCTTTAATGACATCCGCCGTGGTTGAAGTAGCCGTAAAACCTGAACCTATTGGCTTTTGCAAGGTCCCGTTATAATTGTCTAAACTTGTTTTTTGTTCCATGATTTATGTATTATTGTTTGGAACAAAAGTAGGCGGATCAGGTATGGAGGGTTTTGTTTTAAAGGCCGATTTTCTTTGTTTTAAGGACCACTTCCAATCAGATTACTTGATTGGAAAAGTTTACTATTTTAGAATGCCAGATTGGAGATCTACTGACTGTCATGATTCGTATGACAGCGAAGTTGACAGCTCACGATAGGCATCAATCTCTTTCTGCCTTTCTACAACTTGCTGTTCGGCGATGCCGATGGCATCTGCACCTGCAATAAAGCGATGCGGTGGATTTTCATGATTTGAGATGATCATCAGAGCTTCGGCAAGCTTGACGGGATCTCCGGTCTGCTGGCCATCTGCGCCATTCCAAAATTGCATCTGCTGTGTTCTGCGTTCATTATAATCGACTATGACTGGTTTAGCATAGGTTGTCGACTCTTCTGTAAGAAGCTCGGTACGGAAGAAACCGGGATTGACAAGAATCGTGTGAATACCAAACGGCTCGACCTCTGATTTTAAAGCGTCCATCCAGCCTTCAATACCAAATTTCGAAGCTGCGTAGGCAGTACAAAACTCAAAACCTACCAGGCCGGCACTTGATGAGATCGTAATAATTTGCCCCGAACGCTGTTTGCGCATAAGTGGCAGAACAGCCCGCGTAACCTTCATAGGCCCAAACACACTAACGGCAAACTGCTTTTGAATCTGGTCCATTGTCAGCTCTTCAAAGTAGCCTGCATAAAAACTTGCCGCATTATTGACCAGTACATCAACGGCTCCAAAACGCTCAACCGCAGCTTTAACGACTGCTTCCGCATCATCAGAATTGGTAACATCAAGTTTTACGATCAACAAATTTTCAGACGCTCCCAGTGCTTGTTCCAATTTTTCAGTATTACGCCCGGTAGCCACTACTTTATGACCGGCAGCCATAGCAACTTTTGCGATGTCAAGGCCCATCCCACGCCCGGCGCCTGTGATAAGCCAAACTTTTTGCTTATTCATATTATTATTTTCTGTTTAGTTTGAGAGCTATTAAATCCAGATCCCCGATTATCCTAATGACTCAGATCGAGAACTGATAACGATACAAACTTACTGCAGGAAACAGATGGAGAGTTAATGATATTCAAACAGATCATTACGACATTCAAACAAATAGTCCGACAATTAATTCATACGCAATCTCATTAAGTTAAGCAAACAATTTAGCAGGCGGAAAACTACTGCTTCCAAATAAAAATCAGGCATTTTGCTCCCGAAGCAAGGTCGGACTGCTGCCGGTTTGTTTTTTGAAAAAGTTATTAAAGTAGGTAGGATATTCATAACCAAGACTATGCGAAATCTCGGCGATATTCCAGTCGGTATGAACGATTAAAGCCTTTGCTTCCAGAACAATACGTCCATTTAGATGCTCCGTTGTGGTTTTGCCTGTTACTTCTTTCAAAGCACGATTGAGGTGATTAACATGAACGGATAATAACTCCGCATATTGGTTCGGCGCTCGTAGTGTTAAAGGCCTTTGAAGGTCCACAGGAAACTGTCTGTCGAGCAATTCCAGAAAAAGAGAAGAAATCCGTGTTGACGCGTTCTGATTTTCCAAATAATTTGTTACCGGCTGCATTTTTATGGCTTCATGCATAAGCACATTCAAATGATTACGTAGCAACTCAAATTTATGGACATAATCGGAATGAAATTCTTTGTGCATATTTTGGAAGATCTGCAAGATGTAAGTTACCTGTTCAGGGCTTACATAATAAACAGGATCCGCTCCCAGCCTGAACAGAGGAGAATTTTCAATCGCAAAATCAGAATTCGTATCTTGCAGGAATTCTTCTGTGAACAATACAAAATATCCTTTTTGTTCTTCTGATATCGGTTCCCAGGAATAAGGGATTCGCGGATTTGTGAACAACAGCGCAGGCTTATCGATCAGTATACCCTTATCCGCATATTCCAGGCGGCTTGTTCCAAATTGAAGCGTTATCTTATAAAAGTCCCTGCGGTTATAAGGTACGGGTTTCGCCCGGAAGTCGTCACATTCGTAAATATTAAACCTGCTTCCGGCATTAGGTAATTTGTCGCCAAAATATTCGCTTACAGATTCCGGTTTTTTCATGAATCATGATTAATATATTCAAACCATTTGTTTTACAAAAATAGATAAACAATTGCGACAAAGAAGAAATTATCAAGGTTGACGATATAACATTTCATTATCACAACTAAAGACAGAAACTTATTTAACCGAAATCTTGTAACTTCCAATATGGAAAAGCCAGATATCCCACGTTTCGCATTAGAGTCATTTGCCAGGGTAAATTACAAAGTCCCTTTTCTAAAAGTACAGCACTACCCGCTCGATGCAAACTATTTCAGTATAGAGAACAGGGAAAATTATCCTGTGGTTGACTACATTTCTCCTAACCGCAGGCAGTTTTTCAAGATATTTCATATGACAGCGGGAACAGGAGTACTTACTGTCGGGTTGCATCAATATACTCTCGGTCCGGGTGATATTGCATTTTTACATCCGGACGAAATCATGTCCTGGCAGACAACCTCCGAAGAAACAGGCGGGCACTTTTGCCTTATTCATCCCAAATACTTTGAACGCGATGCCGACCATATCCTGCAATCATTGCGAATGTATCCCTATTTCAAAGCTTCAAAAGCAGTTATTCAATTGTCGGCAAACCAGTCAGCAATGGTCAATCAGCATTTCAAATCAATTGTAGAGGAAGAAAAAAGTACGAATGATGATAAAAAACAGGCCATACTTCTGCATCTGCAAATGATACTTCTGGAAGCGCAGCGGGCCGGTAAAATCCTGGCTGATGCTGCTGTACCTGAAAGTTATGGCTATATCCACGGTTTTTTGTCACTGCTTGAATCTTCCTTTCAGGTTCATGGACAGGATGTTTCTGTAAAACTTAAGACAGCCGCTGAATTTGCGGGACAACTCCATGTGCACCCCAATTACCTGAATTCCCTGGTTAAAGAGCACACCGGCAAAACGCTAAGAGAACATATTCAGGAACGACTGATGTATGAAGCCAAGACATTGCTTTTACAGACGGACTGGGATATTAGCAATATTAGCAACGGGCTGGGATTTTCAGGACACGCTGCTTTTACTTCCTTTTTCAAAAAGAAAGAGCACATTTCTCCCTCCATTTTCAGAAAAAGCGTCCTTTCACAAGTAAATAGTTGAAAATCGCAAGTATCCCTATGATTTGGACAAGCGCTTATCTGGCCGCGGGAAGTTCCTTTGTATTACAAATCTTAAACGTACAAGGAAAATGGAAAGTCAAAAGAAAACATGGTTCGTTACAGGTGGTTCACAGGGAATTGGCCTTTTATTGGTGCAACAATTATTAGCAAACGGTCACAATGTAGTGGTAACAGGCCGTAATCTGGAAACGGTTAAAAGTGCCGTTGGGAGTTATTCTTCGCAATTTTTACCGTTACAAGTTGAACTTGCAAATGAAGAAAGCATTGGTAAAGCCGTAGACTCCGCTATTGAACATTTCAAATCCATTGATTTTTTGGTTAACAATGCAGGATATGGTTTAATTGGCGGAATTGAAGAAACTTCGGCCAAGGAAACGCAGGCGATTTTCGATGTAAATGTATTCGGATTATTAAATGTTACCCGCGCCGTGCTCCCACATATGCGGGCTGCAAAATCCGGCCATATCTTCAATTTATCCACCGTTTTCGGCCTGATTGCCGGTGCTGGCTGGGGACTTTATTGTGGCAGCAAATTCGCGGTGGAAGGATTATCCGAAGCCTTGGCTCAGGAGGTTAAACCGTTTGGTATAAACGTCACTATTATTGAACCAGGTTACGTGCGTACCAATTTCTTAAAAAGCGGCTCAATCGCTCATCCACAAAACCCAATTGCGGACTATACTGCAATCCAGGAAGAAAAACGTAAACACACAGAAGAAGTTCCGGGAACGCAGATCGGTGATCCACAAAAAGTAGCCGAGGTCATCATCAGCACATCGCAATTAAGCGAGCCACCACTTCGGCTGTTGCTGGGATCTGACGCACTGCAATTTGCCAATTATAAAATACAGATGCTGCGGGATGGAATTGAGGCGAATAGGGAGGTAACGGTTTCTACGGATTTTTAGGTAAGGTTGATTTTTTTTGACAATTTCGTCGGTGGTGCGTAGTGTTCTTTGAACACTACGCATTTTTTAAAAAAAGACTGTTTTTTTTAACGGTCCGAATAAAGAAAAGGCCATACCGTACACGATTGATGCCGTGTTTGTTTAATTTATTTTAACACCCCGAGGCTTTGCTGGGAGGGCATTTTGATTTTGCTTAGGACATCATTTTTACCTGTCTACTTTACAATTAAGTGTTCTATACTTCTCTTAAACGTGACAATTTTTTGATAATTTCCTTGTGCTTTGTATTCTTCGCAAACTGCTTAGTTTAAGTCTGCACTTAGAAATTTCTACAACTTCTATAATACTTTGGGTATCGTTTCAGAACCGTAAATTATTGAAATCAGTACCTTGAAAACAACGAATAATCAAGGCAATTATTAATATTCATAATTTAAAAACGGACATCCAGCCACAACCTATTTGATATCATTACTTTATTATTTGAAAATTATTAACCCCAAATATAACATTTGAAGTACTTTTGCTGCTTCAAAATTCAAATAAAATAGCGCCAGAAAAACCCAAAAAAGGTTATTGTGCTACCTTAGTCGCAAAAAACTTAGAAAGATGGAGAACGAGAAAGATAATCAAATGGCCGCGAAAGGATATAAACCAGTTCCAGCGGATTATTTTAGCGGAAAAGCCTGGCTAAAAAGTCTGGTGGTGCCGGATGAAAATACAAACTGCGTGATCAGCGATGTGTTTTTTGAGGCCGGTACCAGAAATAACTGGCACACCCACCCAAGCAACCAGATTCTGATCGTGAAGGAAGGAACCTGCTACTATCAGCAAGAAGGTTTTCCCATTCAAAAAATAGAAACCGGCGGAGTGATCAATGTATTGCCCGGAATCAAACACTGGCACGGCGCTTCGCCGGAAGCCGTTATGATTCACATAGCTATTGGTATTAATACCGAAAAAGGGATTGTCAACTGGCTGGAGCCCGTAACGGATCAGCAATACGCGGCTATTTAAAAAGCAACAGGAAGAACAGTTAGAAAATCGTTAACATGACTGGCACTTGTCAGCCCCAAAAAAATGAAAAAGTTTCCTTGAAATCCGGATCAGCATGAATTCTGATTCAGGAATATCAGGGAAACTTTTTGACAAAACGGACTTTTATTACTTATATCGTTCTACGATGATGTAACTTACCTTTCCTCCCAGAAAATTTATTTTTACCATTTCATGTACATCCGCTCCAACCGAATATGCAAAATACCATTGTGGTGATCTTGCCATCAAAGGATCATATGACAAAGATAAATCCTTGGTCGCTAGTAAAATACGCTCAAATTTTGACGCGTACTGACTTTTACTACGAATACTGACAAATTCCCCATAGAGTTTTTCAGCCAGATCACCCACGCGGACAGCTGATTCTGAACTTAGGTTTTCCGGCCACTGCGTGAGTTGCTTTCCGCTGTTAAGGTAAAATTTAGTTGTAACCGTAAGTCAATTTTTTCAGACTTCGTCCAAAGCGATAACCTGGGCTTTGTAATCAACGGGAAGTATGGCGTTGCGGATCAATTTTTCAAAACCCATTAATCGTGTCAATTTATAACCGCCGATGATAGGAAGCAGCCACGGTATTTTACCAAGTGATAAAAGTCGATTTACACGATGCGGTACTACCAATACCTGGACCTGAATCAACATATAATACCTGAAAATACCAAGATGTTTTTTATATTGTTTGTATAAATCCAATGTAAAATCGCCCTTTAAAAGATCATCCCTGAGATGTTGCGCACGCATGATTTTCCAGGCGTCAAAACTTTCGGGAAGTCCTGAAATTTTCATTCTTGACCCTACTTGTAAAAAAGTCTGAAACACTTCTCCTTTTTCAGATTCTGTTAATTTCCGTTCCAAAAGTTCAAAAGAACGAATGGAGTAATCAATAAGCATAAATAAAACATCCCTGTATGCCCAGTCCGGTATCTGCGCACCACGCTGCTGTTCAACCCCCTGATGAATGGCAGTAATTTTATCAATTGCCGTTAATGCCGCATTATACTCAGAAAAAACAATCTGACGGGCATAGGCAACCGTAGAAAAAAGCCTTCCCAGCGGATCAGCTGGAAGACGGCCCGTAAAATAAAGCCAGTCGACTGCCTTATTTAAAGCAAATTCGGCAGATGCACCTGCAAAAATAAACAGTATGGAATCCGCCTTACCCCAAATTTCCCTTACAACGGATGACTCTTCAACAAAATACTTCATATGCCGGCGGGAGGAAATTATTTATCAATCATTTATCAGTTCAAAAAAGTATTCGGTCAAAACAGCAAATCAAAATTATAAAAAGTACTTTGAATTACAAAGTTAATATTTTGAATTAAGAATGATTTTGAAAGATTTATGACCGACATGATCCAACATAAAAAGCAAATCCCCGGTTTTTGCAGCGAACTGTGAAAACCAGGGATTTATTAAACAATATTCTTCGAAATTATTTCTTCGAATACCAGTTACGTAACCGTACATCAATCGATTTATTGGAATCATTAACCAGTTTTTTGAAAGCCTCCGTATCGCTCAATCCGTTTGCACCGCGATAGTGATATGGATAAACAATTTTTGGTTTGAAATCAAGAACCGCAGAAGCCGCTTCCGGAACGTCCATCGTATAAGGCAGGTTCATACAAACAAACGCAATATCAATATTTTTCAAACTTCTCATTTCAGGAATCCCGGCTGTATCACCGCTGATATATACGGCTTTACCACCTATTTTTAACACATAACCATTACCTCTTCCTTTGGTATGTTTAGAATCTGCCGCTTCCGGAAGATTATACATCGGGATAGCTGTGATAGAAATATCCAGCTTGCTGATGGTTTGTCCATTACCAATGACTACTGCTTTGGATTTTATCTTATCCGACATTTTATCGGCAACAGCCTGAGGTACAACCAGAATCGCATGGCTCAAATCAAGCGCTTCCAGTGTGGCAGGATCGAAATGATCTCCGTGAATATCTGTAATTAAAATCAAATCCGGTGCTGCAATTCCTTCAAATGTTTTTGCTCCTTCGTAAGGATCAGCATAAATGGTTTTTCCGTTCCAGGTAAGTGCCAGGGTAGCGTGGTTAAGAGGCTGAATTTTCAATGGTCCTTTTGAAGTTTTGATATCATCAGCTGCGGGAAGTTGCGCCCATGACGCCACACATATGGTCAGCAATAATAAAGTAAGTCTGATTTTCATATTTTAATTGATTTGTTTAATCAAAGATAAATTACGCATTGCTTTCCGGCATTGCATTTAGCCATTTATTTGAAGGTTATATCACTGATTTAATAAAATTTTAATAGATATACGAATTTGGTCTGGTTTTTTACCATTCATTGACAGAGGATTTTGCGCTATTGATTTGGAACCAAACCAAGCATCATGACATTGACAAAAAACCTGTTTTGTTTTCTG
This sequence comes from Dyadobacter frigoris, assembly GCF_005280585.1. GTDB lineage: Bacteria > Bacteroidota > Bacteroidia > Cytophagales > Spirosomataceae > Dyadobacter > Dyadobacter frigoris. Next base: position 216,033 of record NZ_SZVO01000009.1, on the reverse strand, counting down.
ATTTTTATTATTACTATGATAGGCTTCCCTGCGGATTCACAGCGAAATATCAAATCAGAAAGTCGAAAAAAAGTGATTTTTATCGCCAGCGTTGATAGTCATCCCAAGGGGCAACACGAGTACAATGGCGGCATTAGTTTTCTTGCACAGAAATTAAAACAGGCCATGCCAGACATTGACACTGCTGTATTTCATAACGGCTGGCCAAAAAATCCCAACGCTTTACAAGACGCCAGTACCATTGTTATTTTTAGTGAGGGCGCTCAGGGACATATCATCATTCCACATCTTTCTGAAATAGAAAACCTGATGAATAAGGGTACCGGGCTCGTGATGCTTCATTTTACACTGGAAATTCCCAAAGGCCCTGACGCGGATAAAGTGCGTGATCTTGTTGGCGGATATTTTGAAACGGACTGGTCTGTAAATCCTTTCTGGACACCGGATGTTAAGAAGTTGCCTCACCATCCGACAACAAACGGGGTTAAACCTTTTGCTGTCCAGGACGAGTGGTATTATCACATTCGTTTTGTAAAGGATATGAAAAACATTACACCTATCCTGGAAGTCCTCCCACCCGATTCCACGCTGAGCCGTCCCGAAGGAACACATACCAATAATCAGTTTGTAAAAGAAGCGGTATTGAAAAATAAAGAACCACAAATCATTGCCTGGGCCTACGAACGACCAGCCGGGGGAAGCGGTTTTGGCTTCACAGGCGGACATACGCACGCGAACTGGAAAAATGATAATTTTCGGATGCTTGTACTGAATTCCATTCTCTGGACCGCTCGGATTAAGGTTCCCAAAAATGGTATCCGGACAAAAACTCCTGAACTGGAAGAGCTCGACAAACTAACCAAACCAGTTCAATAACAGCTAATTGACAAACGAAATGTATAGTCAGTTTGAAAAAAACAAAAATAATATTTCAGTTTGATTATTGGCACTGACTTAAAATTTCAATAACTTGTTTGACCTTACTTTTAACGGTTACCGGTTATGGAAGTTGAAAAAATCCTGGAATTAATCAGCCATGGGAGAACGGATCTGATTATTGAGTTGATGAAGAAACCGAATTGGCAGGAAATTCTTCACGAGGGACAAATCAAACCTTTGCAATGGCTGGTTTATTACAATGATACCACGGGCCTAAGAGCTATTTTATCAGCCGGAGGAAATCTTGAAAGTATAAATGTGAATCAGGAGTTGGGACATGCTGCATTTTTTGGGCATTGGAAAGTTTGTGATTTTCTGATCAATAATGGAGCAGATGTACATGCACGGGTCGAAAAAACGGATGAAACGCCGTTGCACAGTGCGCTTTCCAAAGCGGGGCGGCCTTATTATTTTTATGTGGTAAAACTTCTTGTAGAAAAAGGTGCAGATGTGAATGCCAAAACTGTTCCGGGAATAGAAACCGGAGCCTTTATGCGTGATGTGAGGACCAAAGGAGAAACGCCGTTGCACAGAGCCGCTGCCTATGCGGATGAACAAACAATTCAATATTTATTAGCGCATGGAGCAGATAAAGAAGCAAAAGACATAAACGGAGATTCTCCTTTAACCTGGGCTAGTGAACATTTAAGACCCGGCGCAATCCTGTTATTATTAACATACGGCGGGCACCGTATCAGTGAAACGTATAAAATTAAAAGCACCAGCGATCACGGACAAGGCTGGGGTAACAGTATGGACTGGAATTTGCTGGGAGATTATTTGCCGGAGTGAATACAAAATATCAAATCCACGACAAATCCCCCAACCTAAAAAGCATTAATGCCAAACCGAAATCGATCTGGCATTAATCTTTCTCAAAACCGGAAAAGTGAAATGGCAATAGCACGGCAAACACAACCCAAAATCACATTTCCCAATTTCAATATTTAAGGCTGTAAAACAGCAGCCTGCTTCATCTGCTTCCTTGTTGATGCAGTTAACTCACGTTTGGCCAAAGCATGACATTCGTAAATTGCATCACTGAACATCATTTGTTGTGGTGGTGTTTTTTGTGTTGAAGCGGATGGACCTCTTAATGCACCAACCAGGCCAAGTTCCCGCGCAACATATACGTAACGGATCGCATCGATGACCACCCCAGCCGAATTGGGAGAATCCTGTACCGATAGCTGCGCATCAAAAATGACGGGTGCTCCCATAAATCCTTCAAGCTCCAACCGGAAATTAGCAACCTTGTTATCACCATAATAGGCAATATATTCCGAAGGACCCGCATGAAGAAAACTGTCATGTGTGGAAATACCCCTGATATCATTTTGCGCGCGGATGACGTTTTCCTTCGATATCTTTTTTGATTTAAGACGGTTTTTATCTTCCATATTAAGAAAATCTGTGTTGCCGCCTACATTTCTTTGAATGTGTGCTTTTACATGATGTCCGCGCTCGAATGCCAGTTCCTGCAACATCTGGGAAACAATGCTGGCACCAAACTGACTCCTCATATCATCACCGATAATAGGAATTCCGGCGTCTATAAATTTTTGCTCCCACACAGGATCGGATGCAATAAAAACAGGAATGCAGTTTACAAGCGAAATACCCAGTTCCAGGCAAATTTCCGCATAAAATTCCGTGGCAAGCTGAGAGCCAACAGGCAGATAATTGATCAGTACCTCAGCCTGATGATCTTTTAAATGCTGTACAATTTCTTTCCGAAGTGAGGTGACGAGATCCGTGTTATAGCTCACCGGATCAATTAAAATATCACTTGTTTTAAGTTCCTCTTTTATTACAAAACGGTTTTCGGCGGGATAGGCAGCCATTTGCGGAGAAACACCATCAATAACCGGCGAGCGGTAAACCGGAGCCTGTGACTTAATATCAGGATTCAAAACAATCGTACAATTTGGTCTGGCAAAAATAGCCTGACTCAGCGGAAGCCCGATCTTTCTTTCATCGACATCAAAGCCACAAACAAATTCGATATTTTCTGCCTTGTAACCTCCAATATCATCAGCCATCAGGCCGGATGTTTTGTCCGAAAATGTGGTGTAATATTCAACACCCTGCACCAGTGAACTTGCACAATTGCCTACACCCAAAATTGCAACTTTAATTTTTCCAGCTTGATTCTGCATGAGTTTAACTTACGTTTCTTAAAGTTTTACAAAAATTAAATCTGATTAAAAAAGACGTTTTTCCATATGGCTCATTCAACGAATAAGATCCTTTTCTAATCGCTTTAAAACCAACATTAAAATTATTGCAAACGTTTGCATTGATTTTAATTTGTTTTTGTCAAAAACTTAAAAATAAGTATATCTATCTGACAATAAGAAAACTATCCTGAAAATAAATTTAAAAATTTATTTTCAGGATAGTTTTTACACCTTTTGATGATTCTTGAAAGTCAGCCTGCATTATAACTCCTATGCAGTGGGATAGACGTCATAACCATAACCTCTATACGACTGTCATGATCAGATAAATTTATCCGTCGAAGGCGCAACAAATAAAGTTACACCTTCAACGGATAAGAGGATTTTAGTTCACATTGATTTCCTGACCCGGTTTGTTTGTTTCAGGATTTTTTGGCAGCGTGATAATCAGCACACCATCTGTATAAGCAGCACTTATATTTTCAGTTAATACCTTTCCGTTTAACTGAAACGAACGCTCAAAAGAGCCCGGTTCATGTTCCTGATAAGTATATGTGCTCTGATTGGCGGTATCTTCCTTAGGCGCAGCATATGCAATGTTGAGCACATCGCCAGTGAATGATATTTTGAAATTACTTTTAACAAGTCCGGCAGCGTAAAGCGAAATGATAAAGGACGATTCCTTTTCTTCAATATTTACAGCCTTCCGGTTTCCGAACGAACCGTTAAAAACATTGTCCCAAGGCGATTTACCACCAAATTTGTTTGCAAATTTTCTAAAAGGACCGCCGCATCTGTGATGTCCCGGGCCAAATCCCTGTTGATTCTGTGAATCTGTTGTTTGTTGATTAAACATGGCTTTTATTTTTAAGTTTTTTGATCTGATTAAATTGTTCTTGTTTTACTTCCAAAGGGCAATACTTTCCCGTTCAATTCCCTGACAGGAATTTTGCAAAAAAGAGAATCAATCCTTGGTTTATTATTTAATTAATTGGTACGATCGTTGAAGTAGTATGCACTGCATTTGCCTTTGCCGCCCAAGGATTTCCGCCTTCAATATTGATCACTTCGCTGTTTCCAAACTGGCCATTCCGAATGTGTGCGGGCATCATTTGATTTCTGCCTGCTGCACGTCTTATCAAGGTTACTACACCTCCAATGAGCACGAGACCTAACATTAATTTGAATAACGTTGTGATGACAAACGCGGCCAGACCAACTACTAACGTGGCGCCAATAAGACGCGGGAATATGAAACGAAAGTTATTTTTCATGTTCTTGACTTTAAAATGATGATTGATTTAAAATGTATTTTTCAAAATTGACTTATTACCGAAAGGCAGTTACTAATTTTTGCTATTATTCTTTGTTTCCATTTTTCGCCTTTTCTGCCTTTCTAAAATGGTAGACGATCATGGGATTTGTTTTACTTTAAAATTTTGAAAATATTTCCTGCTCTTGATTTTTCCGGATTAAATATTGATTTTTCGGATGACTTTTTATAATTACAAATATCTTATTTTCAGATACATATAAAAAAAAACACTGCTCCCGAATAACATTTCAGGAGCAGCGTTTTTTAAAAATTTGATATCTTATGGATATTATACCTTTTTGTTCATAACGTCATAGGAAATTTGACAGGGATGAGAAAATCCCGCTGCTTTCAATTTATTTTTGTGACAAAAAGTAATTATCAATACTCCATTTGTAGACTGTTACTGATGCAAGTAACAAAGAGGCGGCGCTATCTGCAAAAACCGAATACGTAAACGGTGCCCTGTAACCGGCAAAAGCAAACATACTAAGTGCGAAAAACAGTGTCAGCAAAAAACTGCCGGTCGCTGCCAGTTTTGTTCGAAAGCCGATGATTAGCGTAATACCAAAAACAATTTCTCCGGCAGTAGCCAGGCCAGCCATAATATTGGCCATCGATTTGTCAAAAAATGGCATAAGCGTATTGGTATAGCTCACAAAATTTTCCCAGTTTCCCCAGGCATTTCCATTAGAACCGGCCGCTCCAAGCCACCCGAACCGATCCATTACCGGAAGTAAAAAGCCAATACCAAGTGCCAGACGAAGAAACAGTTGAGGTATATCAAATTTATTTTTCATTGTATTGCGAATAAGATTGATTTGTATTTAGTTCAGCTCAATCCAGACCGGAGCGTGGTCACTGGTTTTTTCCCAGCCACGAACCTCCTTATCAACACCAGCAGCAACCAAACGTTCCAAAACCAGCGGACTTAAAAGAAAATGATCAATCCGAAGCCCTGCGTTTCGATCGTAAGCCTTTCTGAAATAATCCCAAAAAGTATAAATAACTTCATCTGGGTAAAGGTGCCTAAGCGCATCCGTCCATCCCTGATCCACAAGTGACTTATAGGCTGCTCTGGTTTCCGGCCTGAAAAGTGCATCGTCAACCCAGCGTTCAGGTTTGTAAACATCAAATCCGGTTGGGATCGCATTATAATCTCCCGCCAAAACAACAGGAACATTTTCTTTAAGAAGATAATCTGCGTGCTTATGCAGACGATCAAACCAACTTAATTTATAATCAAACTTTGGTCCGGGAGAAGGATTTCCGTTTGGAAGATAAAGACAACCAATCAAAATTCCGTCGACGATCGCTTCAATATAACGGCTTTGATCATCCTCGTCATTGCCGGGTAAAGATCTGCGTACTTCCTGAGGTTCAGAGCCACGGGAAAGAATGGCGACACCATTCCAGCTCTTTTGTCCATGCCAGACTGCGTGATAACCCGCATCATTTATTTCCTTTTCAGGAAACTTTTCCTGCGGCGCTTTCAGTTCCTGTAAACAAACAACATCAGGTTGCTTTTCCTGAAGCCAGCGCAGCAGCACCGGCAAACGGCCGTTGACGCCATTGACATTATAGGTAGCTATGATCATGATGCAATTAGGTCAAAGTATTTAGAAAATCCATTCTGACACCAGCGATTTATTATGTGTAAAACTTCCTTAATATCCGAAGATTACGCTATTTCTTGATAGCTAACTTAGATTGTGTCCTCAACTTTTTGAAAAATGTATCTTTAACATACCGCGCTTTAAAATCTGCCGTAAATGCGTGTTTTATTTATTTTCCTTATAGGTAAAAGCACAGATCAATAGCAAAACCCCAACAAATCCCAGCGCAATAGGAAGAGAAAAAGCATCGGCAATAAATCCGATCATGGCTGGCCCTGCCAATTGTCCCATATAACCCAGTGTGGTCACCGCAGGCAAAGAAACGGATGCGGCGATTCCGGGAATATTTCCGGCAGCCGTAAAAAAAACAGGAACTACGTTGGCTGCTCCCAGTCCTACCAACGCAAAACCTATTAACGCTGCGCCAGGCCAGGGGATCAAAACGGCTATAAAATAACCCGCCGATGCTACCAGTGCGCCATACAAAACCACTTTTGACGATCCGATTTTATGAATAATTTTATCGCCCGTCAGACGCATCACAGCCATTGAAACAGAGAAAACAGCATATCCTAACCCCGCCATGGACGGCTCAAAATTTCTGTTGAATTGAAGAAAAACAGCACTCCAGTCCAGTAACGCGCCCTCGGCCAGAAAGAAAACAAAACACATTAATCCCAGCGCTACAACCGGTCCGGTGGGCAAGCTGAACGAAAACGAGTCCACGCTTTTTTCTTCGGCTTTGGCAAAAAGATATTGGTATTGACTACCCGCAATAACCACCAACATGACTGATATACTAACCGCAGCCAGGGAAGGCGAAAGGCCCATTTTAATCAGAAAACCAAGTCCGATAGAGCCTGCAAGACCACCCAGACTGAACATACCATGAAAAGAGGACATGATATGTCTGCCGTATTTATCCTGAACTAAAACCGCATGGGAATTCATGGCTACATCAATCGAGCCGATTGCCGCTCCGAAAATAAAAAGCACTGCTGCCAGCTGCCAGGCAGAGTTTGTTAAAAGAAGCAGCGGAAGCACTATTGCAATCATGACCGCGGCCACAAGCATCACTTTTCTGCTTCCAAATTTATTTATAAAAAAACCGGTGAAAGGCATCGTCAATATTGCACCCGCGCCCAGTGAAAGCAACACCAGTCCCAGCGCTGCATCGTCAAGTCCAAGATTTATTTTTGCAAAAGGAACCATCGGAGCCCAACTGGAAAGCCCAATCCCGCAAACCAGGAAAATCAACAAACTGGCTTTTCTGGCCGCTTTGGTTCTTTTATCATTAGTAATTTCTACGTTTTTCATTTTTGTTTTGGGTGAGATATTTTGCAATATTATGCAAATTTGCATAATATTGCAAAAACATTTTTTAACATGGTACGAGAAAAACGGTTTAATTTCATTCTTGAAAAACTGCGAAACAATAGTGAAGTCGGATTCAGTGAGCTGAGCAGCGATTTGAATGTATCCGAAGATACCATCCGACGTGATATTGACATGCTGGCCGACAACGGATTGTTATTAAAAATCCGAGGCGGTGCTATTCCCCGCTCCCATAATCCACTTTCATTCAAGGAACGTATTGGCCATTTACAGGACGATAAGGAAATCATTGCCCTGAAAGCACAGACTTTGATCAAATCGGGGCAAACCATATTTATGGACGGCGGGACTTCTGTTTACACGCTGGTATCACTGCTTTCTACTGATATTAAACTGACTGTCATTACCAACAATACAGCGATCATACCTGCCCTTTCGGCTTATAGCGGCATTGAACTGATTGTTTTAGGAGGGCATTATTTAAAAGAATCAGAAACGATTGTGGGGTATCAGGCTATTAAAATGGCTGAAAATTTCCAGGCCGATCTTTACTTTATGGGTGTATGCGCTTTGGATATGCAAAAAGGTGTTACCGCCATTTATATGCAGGAAGCCGAGCTCAAAAAAACGATGCTTGAACATTCTTCCATGGCCATCGCACTTAGTACTTTTGACAAACTCGAAACATTTGAGCCCTACCGGGTCTGTCCTGTTCAATCGCTGGATTACGTAATTACCGAAATGGATTCTCAAAATAAAATATTTGAACCCTATAAAAAAGCAGGTATCAAGGTGCTGTAAATTTCTATTTCAGCTTCTATTTTTTACTCAAATCCCACACATTAAGATCTTCGACCGACATATTTTTAGCTTGTGAAAATATTGACATTCCACTTGCTTTTTCATCCGGAAAAATCATAGTCGTGATCACTTTCTCACCGCCATTACCAAATACTTCCAGGGAAGATTTATCCAAAAGAACCCGAATCTCGATTTTGCCGTTTTCAGGTTTCATCGAAGCTTTCTGAAGCAGATTACGGTCGTCTTTTATTCCCTTTTCGGTTTTTGAGCAATCAACATAAAGCTCACTGCTTTTGGCATCATATCCTATTTCAATTTCTTTAATAACTTTACCAGAAGCATCCCGTAACTGAGCGATTTTAAAACCACACTTACCGGTTTGTCCAACAAAAAAATCAGCCTCAATCCAGTTACTGTTTGTATTAAACCGTTTTGACTCATCAAGCCGGATTTCCCTCGCATCAACCGTCAGATTTTTGCTGATATGCCTGCCAGATGACAGTGTTTCCAGGTTATTGCTAATAACTGAAGAAACAGATTGAACAAGTCTGATACCTTCCGGAGTAGTTTTTAGAGACAAATCACGGGGAATTGACATTTGTCCTTTCCAGGGAAAAGTTTCCTTTCTTCCCGGCTGTAGCCAGCCCAAAAGAATTTTTTTATTGTCAGGCGCATTGTTCCAGGGAATAGCCGCGTAAAAAGAATCACCATAATCACTGGTAAGAACGACATCTGCGGTATTATCATTTTTGAAGGTCCTTCCATCAAAATCTCCAATAAAATACTGGATCAACGGACCTCTTGGCCCTCCCGATGAAATCATCATCACCCATTTAGTATTTTTCGGATTCCCATCCACAGCGAGCGGCACAATAAAGGGACATTCCCAGTCATTTTTAGTCCACCCCTGCTTACCAAAATCGCTGAGATGCTCCCATTTTTTCAGATCTTTTGAGCCGTAAAAACGTACCTCCATATCTTTTACCAGTGATACAACCATGACCCATTGTTCGCTGCTTTCATGCCAAAAAACGCCCGGATCCCTAAAATCTTCATAATTGATATCGATGACCGGATTTTTGTGATAATTGGTATACGTTGCTCCCCGGTCATTGCTGAAAGCCATATACTGGGCCTGTTTTTTTTGTTTCGGCAAATGTCCGGTATAAAAAGCGACAACGGGTCCATCGCCTTTTCCAAGTCCGCTTGTATTATTTTTGTCCCAAACCGCAGACCCCGAAAATATCATCGTTGTGGTATCCTTTGTAATCAATTCGGGAATGGCCACCGGCAGATTTTTCCAATGAACCAGATCCTTACTAGTCGCATGGCCCCAACTCATGTGGCCCCATTGATTCTCAAAGGGATTGTACTGATAGTAAAGATGATATTCACCATGAAGATACAACAAGCCATTAGGGTCATTGATCCAGTTGGCCGGTGCACTGAAATGATATTGCGGCCTCCACTGAGGCGTAACAACCGGTGTTTGTGGCTGCGCATAGCCTTTGAAAATTACCACAAGCAGCGCGATGCAAACCAATTTTATTTTACACATATTTTTATCAAATGACATTTCAAATTGATTTTACTGCGAGATAATTTTATAAGCCTTTCTCAGGACTTCTTTAATTACTTCCAGTTTTATAGGTTTCGCAACATAGTCATTCATCCCGGCTAGTAAACAGTTATTTCTATCCTCCTGCATCGCATTAGCCGTTAATGCAATGATATAAGGTTTGGGACCAAATTCCTTCCTGATCATTCTGGTCGCTTCAAAGCCATCCATTTCCGGCATTTGAATATCCATTAAAATGACATCATAAACCGTTTCCGACAGCTTCTTCAAAACTTCAATACCATTGTCAGCCATTACAATTTGATAACCCAGCTTTTGCAGAACATATTGTATAAACTTCTGATTGACAAGGTTATCCTCTGCGACAAGAATTTTGAGGGGGAATTGTTCTGAAAAATGGTTATCAAGAATTTTTACGTCTGATACAAGATTTAAACTCATGTTTTTATGATCTGTCAAAGCCCTGTGAATGGCGTTTAACAAGGCTGATTTTTTAACAGGCATGGTCAAACTCCCAACAAATAATTCTGGAAACTTAAACGCTGTATCATCTCCGGCAGCATGAAGTAAAATAACAGGTTTTGCATTTCCATTGTTTTTCAACAGCTGAGCCAGACTTAATCCATCGGATCCGGTCAATTTCATTTGCGTAATAACCAGTTCAATAAGTTTGTTTTCATTCACCATTTCAAGGGCCTCACGCTCTGAAAAAGCTACACTCGTGATCAGTTTAAATCCGTCAAGATATTTTTTAAAAATTGCCTGATTTGTCTCGCTGCCAGCAACAAGCAATATCCTTTTACCTGAAACCTCTGTTATTTTAACAGTCTCCATAACTTTCTCATCAGACCTTTGTCCGGTCTGGGTTTGTATGTTAAAAGAAAAAACAGAGCCTTGCCCAAAAACACTATCGACCACAATCTCACCGCCCATAATTTTGACCAGACGCTCACAAATCACAAGCCCAAGCCCAGTCCCTCCGTATTTGCGGTTTATGGAGGAATCGACCTGAGAGAATGCTTTGAAAAGATTTGGGAGCTGATCCGGCCGGATTCCAATTCCGCTATCTTTCACGGAAAATCCGACATTTAATCCATAGTCAGAACTTTCTACAAGCTTCTGCACATGAACAAAAACCTCTCCCTCCGTTGTGAATTTTATTGCATTATTGATCAGATTAGTCAGTATTTGTTTTAATCTTGAACTATCGCCGATGATATAATCCGGCAGAGCATCTTCTATAAAATATAGCAGATCAATATTCTTTTTGGAAGCCTGCACGGCAAAAAGATCCATAATTTCTTCCATAACCACACGCAGGTCAAACTCTTGTTTTTCAAGATCAATATTACCTGATTCAATTTTGGAATAATCAAGAATATCATCGATCACATTTAACAAAGCTTCTCCGCTGGTAGCAATTGTCCTGGTATAATCTCTTTGTTCCCGGGTTAATTCCGTTTCAGATAATAACGCGGTCATTCCAATAACGCCGTTCATAGGCGTTCTTATTTCATGGCTCATTGTCGCCAGAAATATACTTTTAGCCTGATTAGCCCGTTCCGCTTCTTCCCGGGCAGATTGTTCCTGTTCACGCTGAATAAACAGCTCGTCGGTTTGGGACCTTAACTCCTCTGACTGGGCCTGCAATTCTTCATTTAAAGATTGAAGATGCTCAGACTGCTCATACAATTCTTCCGCCTGCTTTTGTACTACGATAGTTCGTTGCTCCACAAGCTTTTCTAAATCTGCCTTTTGGGCTATAATGGCATTGACACGATACCTGTAAATGGCGTAAACCAGCCAGGCCAAAAGTAGAAGACACAAAATCTGAAACCACCAGATTGTCCAGAAAGGCGGTGTAATGGTTAGGGATAAATGATTAGTGCCTTCGGTCCAGCTTCCTGAAAAGTTTTGGGCCTTGACTTTAAATGTATAATTCCCCGGTGGCAGGTTTGTGTAAACAGCCGAATTATTCGATCCTACGTAGTTCCATTCTTTGTCAAATCCTTCCAGGATGTAAGCATATTTCTCTCCTGAAAACGTATAATCCAGCGCCGTAAATTCCAGAGAAATAAATGACTGATCATGTGAAAGTGTGATGGAAGAAGTCTCTGAAATATCCTTTTCAAGCGGGGTGCTGCCATCCGAACTTACTTTAATATTTTTATTGAAGATTTTTAAATTTGTCAATACAATCGGAAATCTATGTTCTCCCGGAATTAACAGGCGCGGGTCAAATTTGTTAAAACCATTTACACCTCCGAAATACAAATTGCCATTGGAATCCTTATAACCGGATTTCTGTTTGAACTCGTTTGCCTGTAAACCATATCCGGCAGAGTAACGCTTAAACTTTTTTCGTACCGGATCAAACATCGAAAGTCCGGCGGCAGTACTGATCCAAATCATCCCCTGGTTGTCCTCGACTACGGCCTGCGTCAGATTATTGATCAGACCATCTTCCGTTGTATATCTTTTGTGCTGCTCTGTTTCAGGATCATAGCGAATCAGGCCCTTGACGGTAGCAAGCCATAAAATACCATGATGATCCTGAGAAATAGAAATTATAGGATTGTCTGTTACCTGTTTATCGGAAACATTTTTGGCAATGAATTTTCCGGATTCCGGATCGTACAGACTAAGTTTTCCATCTTCCGTACCGATCCAAAGTCTTCCTGAATGGTCTGTCAACAACGAATTTACAATATTATTACAAAGACTTCCAGGAACCAGGGGATCATTAAAATGATGTTCAAATTGTTTTGTTTCCGGATCATAGGAATCAATCCCATCACCATAAGTACTAAACCACATTTTTTTGTCCGGGGTAATCGCAATAGTATATACATTGTTATTGCGTAAACTGTTTGCCCGGGTTTTATCGTGTTTTATAGTCGTAAATTTTCCGGTTTTCTCTCAAAAATACTCACACCATCTCCCCAGGTACCAATCCAGAGTTTTTGCCGGCTATCTTCCACAATTGCCAGAATGTAATTCCCGCTGATACTTTTCGATGCCTGCGTATGTTTGTAAGCCATAAATTTTTCAGCTTTTCGATCATACAAATTCAAACCGCCTCCGTCTGTTCCTATCCAGAAATTTTTGTCTGCATCTTCAAAAAAACAAAGAACAAAATTATGGGAAAGACTCCCAGGTAAGGTATTATGTTCGTAGTGTTCAAAATTATTACTGTTAACAAAAACATTGGCTCCTCCGCTATATATCCCAAGCCAAAGATTATTTTGCCGGTCTTTATAAATGTAGTCAACTGAATTTGACGAAACGCTGCTTTGATCAATATCGTCATGAACGTAGGAAGTAAAGCTCCATTTATTCATATTGAGAATATTGAGTCCGCCATTTTCAGTACCTATATATAAATTTTCCCTAATCTGTCTGATACTGGTAATGTTGTTATTAGACAGCGATGCAGGGTTGGCAGGATCATTTTTGAAATGTGTAAAAGTATTTTCACCGGGTTTGTAAAGATTCAAGCCTTCACCAAATGTCCCAACCCATATCCTGCCCAGACTATCCTGGAAAATACATCTTACATCATTTCCAGACAGGGAAAATTTATCTTGATCAGAAACAAATCTTTTAAAACTATTGGTTTTTCGGTCCAGAAAGTTCAACCCATGAGCAGTGCCGGCCCAAATATTATTTTCACGGTCGCAAAAAACGGTATAAACATTATTGTCACTGATGCTTTTCTGATTGGCCGGATCATTTCTGAAATGCGCCGTGACAGACTTGGTGACCGGATCGAATAAATCCAATCCTTCCGAAGTAGCCAGCCAGAGCTTCCCGTTTTTATCGGTTTCTAATCGGCTGATGTAGTTCGTAATAATACTTTTATGATTTTTTGCAATATGCTTGTAAGCGTAAAATCTGCTTTTGCTTCTGTCGAACATATTCAATCCGCCTCCGACCGTCGCAATCCAGATATCGCCTGCATTATCCTCGACAATACCCGTCACATAATTATTGGTCAGGCTGAACGGATCCTTTTCGTTATTTCTATAAGTGATCACCTTGCTGCCGTCATATCTGTTCAGTCCATTTCTGGTACCAAGCCAAATAAAGCCTTTTTTGTCCTGAAAAATACAATTTACATTGTTGCTTGAAAGACCATTGTCGGTGGAAAGCTTTTTGAAGTGAACAGGTTTGTTTTGTGCAAAAACAATGAAGGTTATTAATTGCAGCAGTGCCGCAAAACATATTGAATAAAAAACACCCTTCTTATTTCCATTACAAAGCGACATATTCTACGGCAGGCATATTTGTAGTAATATACAAGATTTTATTAACTGTACACCGTTTAGCTACGATGCCAAAATTAAAAATATTTTAAATCCGGGTTTGTAAAATATCATTAGCTTTGATTTAGCTAATACCAAAAAATATGATCCGGAATCAGGTTGTTTTTATTACAGGCGCAGCAAGTGGAATCGGCTACGCGATAGGTAAGGAATTTGCCATTCAGGGTGCAAGTGTTATCCTGAGTGATTCAAATGCAGAAAAGGTTTTTCTGGCAGCTTTGGACCTACGGAATGAAGGGTTTGACGTTACCGGAATCCGTTGTGACGTTACCAGCGAAAAGGAAATAATAAGTGCTCTGGACGAAACACTCAACATGTTTGGCTGCGTGGATGTACTCATAAATAACGCCGGAATGCAGTACATTTCTCCCATTGAAACCTTCCCGACGGAGGCATTTGAGCTGCTCTTGAAAATCATGCTGACCGCTCCTTTTATCGCAATAAAACACATTCTTCCGGTCATGAAAAAACAAAATTCAGGGAGAATTATCAATATGGCTTCCATTAACGGACTGGTCGGTTTTGCTGGCAAAGCGGCTTATAACAGCGCTAAACATGGGTTGATCGGCCTGACAAAAGTGGCGGCTCTTGAAACTGCTGAATATGGGATAACCGTGAATGCCGTTTGCCCGGGTTATGTTGATACGCCACTGGTGAAAAATCAGCTTTCAGATCTTGCAAAGTCAAGAAATATAGCTTTTGACAAGGTGCTCGAAGAGATTATTTATCCGCTTGTCCCACAGAAAAGATTGCTTGACGTTCAGGAAATTTCAGATTATGTACTTTTCCTGGCGAGTGGAAAAGCCCGTGGTATAACGGGCCAGGCTGTTGTAATAGATGGCGGTTACACGGCGCAGTAATCCCGGATTTGGTTTCTGCTGCCTGTTCAGGATTATTTATCCATTTACATAAAACCAGCAAAAAAATCCTTACTGCCCATGAATTTGTCATTTGGCAAATTTCAAATCAATCAGCTTTTGCAACTTGCGCTATGGAAAATTTAATCAATTATCTGCTCACATTCGGACAACTTAACCAACAGCAGATCGATCTTGTCAAACAAAAAGCCAGGAAAATGTCGCTGAAAAAGGAGGAGTGTTTCTCCGAAGCCGGAAATATAGCCAAACAGGTCGCTTTTATAAGCGACGGTATTTTAAGGGTTTGTTATTACAACAAAAAGGGCGATGAAATTACCCGTTATTTTATCGAGGAAAACGATTTCGCCGTTGACCTGAACAGCTATAATTACAACATTCCTTCGACTGAATATATTCAGGCTGTGTCAGATTGTGAGCTGATCATTTTCAGCAGAGAAGCCATGGCAGAATTGTCGGCAACTATTATTAACTGGGATGCTATTTTAAACAAAATTACCTCGAAAGGATTACTCGAAAAAGTCAACCGGATAAGCCCAGTGCTTGCAGAAGACGCAACGACACGGTATCCGCATTTTTTAGAAAAATTCCCGCATCTGGCCAACCGAATTCCACTTTCATTGCTGGCTTCCTACCTTGGTTGATGCCCGGAACGGAATTAGCCAGAGAAGGAAATGCATTGGAAATCTGGGCATGGAAAAACATTATGCCTGTCATGCGGATTTATGACGGAGTATATTCTGTCAATACATCAGCAAAAAATTTCAGTAAGATGCTGACTGATAATACATTTGATAAAATTTCAGGAAAATATTATGAAGGTCCCAAACAAAAAAAATCATCCAAGGACAGTTACAATAAAACATTCCGGAACGATCTTTGGAGCGGCAGTGAAACATTGATCAAAGAATCTTTCGAAATTCATAACGATGTAAAAATCCATTTATTCACAGATAATAAATCCACTGAAAACTAAAAAACAATATAACCATCTTATTTTCAGATTTTTAAATAGTTTCAAAATACATGACAAATCCTGCCAGCAAATACCTTAGTAACCCGGACTTAAAAACACCGAAAGCGCCCGAAGGCTGGCAGGGAACGCCGGTGGATGCGCAGGGCAGGTTTATGAATCTGAATCATACTTTTTCGGCGGAATTAAAAGACGTGTTGCGCTGGAAATTTCAGCGCAATCCGTTTAAAGAACAAAAACGCGAAGAAATCTGGAATCCTGTGATTTTCAGGGATAATTCCTGGCTTGAAACAACGGATGATATTTTCGTCTGGCTCGGTCACAGTACATTTTACATTCGTATCGGCGGCATTACGATTTTGACAGATCCTGTATTTGGCGATATACTTTCGGTCAAGCGCCTGTCTGAATTTCCGGTAGATATTCACCGCCTAGTTAATCTGGATTATATACTTCTTTCGCATGATCACAGGGATCATCTCGATAAAAAAAGTCTGAATATTTTATCAAAACAAAATCCGGATGTCCGCTATCTGACGGGACTTCATATGAAGGAACTGGTAAAAGAGTTTACAGCATCTGATAATACTGAAGAAGCTGGTTGGTATCAACAATATAACACAGATAATCAACCAATTAAAATAACTTTCGTTCCGTCCAGACATTGGTCTAAACGAGGACTTTTTGACACGAACTTTCGCCTTTGGGGTGGTTTTGTTATTGAAGCGAAAGGTAAACGGATTTTATTTGGAGGCGATAGTGGTTATGATACGCATTATAAGCAAATGGCAGCCGTTTTCGGCAGTTTCGATTATGCTATTTTAGGCATAGGCGCCTATGCTCCGGAGTGGTTTATGAGCCCAAATCATCAGTCGCCGAAAGATGCACTCAAAGCTTTTACAGAATTGAATGCAAAATATTACATACCAATGCATTACGGCACTTTTGATTTGTCAGATGAGCCGCTTGGCGAGCCTTTAAAACAGTTGCTTACTGCGGCTGAAAATGAACATCCAAAAGATAAACTGATCATACCGCTAATTGGAAGACCCGTTGAAATAACAGGTTGAAAAGTTTAAATTTATCCAACGTTTCATTCGCCAAACAAATAAATCCGGCGACTCAAAATACCTGATACCGCTTCTTTAAAAGGTTCATCATGTGAACGTTAATTTCCCACTGATCGCCAACCGGCAACTGGGTATAAGGCAGAACGGGCATATAAGTGGCCGGGCCAAATTCTGTGGTTACGGTAAGCTGAGTATTATTTTTGCTGTGAATTTGGGCTATTTTATCCCACCATTTTAAATGCGTTTCCAGTACCTCTGCCCATTCCGGAGCGCGGGGATCATTCACCTGCGGCCCTTCCGAATGCCCTACCCGGCTGTGAATATGAGCAGTATGCGCGATGGCCAGATCAACTGCTTCCTGCTGATCTTCCAGCAAGGATTCATGAACATTACACCAGTGCGAAATATCCAGCGTGATGCGAAGATCAGGAATCCTGGTCAGGTAATCTTCGGTAATATTGGCAGCGTACAAACATTTGCCGCGGTGGGTTTCATGAATGATGGCAATTCCGGATTCCTCAGAAAGCCGCTTTGCTAAATCAAAAAGTATTTTATTCTGGCTGAAACTGAAATAGTCTTTCCCTGTCTGACAATTGATAAAAACCGGATCAGCAGCGATCAGATTACGGAGATGTTTTTCATAATTCACCAGATGTTCACTCAAATCACGCTCAAATGATTGCCAGTACTGGCCAATTAATTTCAGGTCATGATCTGCGATAACAGCAAGGATTTCCTGCTTTTCTTTTTCATCAAATGGCAAACTCATTTCCACGCCATTGTATCCTGCGGCTTTTACATTTTTACAAAAAGTATCAAAAGGAAGCGTATTTCCCCATTGTGGTGCATAAAAACTGATATCCATAGTGATGTTAATTTCTTTAAAACATTCTTTTCGACAGTTCCGGATAAAATTAAACCATAAAATTACCGTTAAAGCTGAATTGCCGCTCTAACGGTAATTTTATGGTTTGATCCGTCTCAAAACGGGATTAAAACCTGTTATTAATACGTCAGACTTTTCAAATAGGCTATGGTTTGTGGAACCTGCGTGGCGTAACTCGGGCTTTCGTCTTCAATATAAAAATGTTCGATCGAAGATTTTTTGGCAGCTTTCAAAATCGTTGGAATATCCAGCTGTCCTGTTCCCAAAGCAACATCGTTTTCAACCGGAGTTCCCCCTGACATGTTGCCCTGGACGCCCTTGCGAAGATCTTTCATGTGTACCAGTTTGAAACGGCCGGGATATTTTTTGATCAGCGCCGCAGGGTCCTGTCCAGGGAAAAATGCCCACAACATATCCAGTTCAAAGCTTACATATTTCGGATCGGTTTTCTCGATAATATAGTCCATCAAAGTACCGTCTTCGTATTTTTCAAATTCATAACCATGGTTATGATAACAGAAAGTAAGACCAAATTCATCTTTGAGACGCTTGCCGATCTGGTTGAAATCGGCTACTGTTTTTTCTGCCATAGCCAGTGTAAATGCTCCCTGATGAGGCACCCAGGCTACACGGACAAACTTGGCGCCCAGGATTTTTGCATTTTGGCCTACTTCCTGCGTTTTGTCCAGCGCATCCGCATAGCCAACCCCGAATGAGGAAGCTTTGATACCTCTTTCATCCAATAATTTACGAAGATCAGCTGCTGTTTTACCAAACAGACTGGAAAATTCCATGTCTTTAATGCCAAGACTCTTCAAAGTATCCAGCGTTGCAGCCGCATCTTTTGCTAAACTTTTACGAAAAGTATAAGATACCATACCCGGCTGTTCGGGAAAAAGCGGTTTCCCTTTTTGTGCAAAAACGGGATTATTACCCATAGCAAATGCCAGTGCAAGAAAAGTCAGGTGTTTAATTTTCATATCAAAACAAGTTAATTATTTACTTTTTAAGCTGTTAAAGCAGCCGATATTTCATCGTATTATCACTGACGACATAAAGCGGAACTTGCCCTGTCAAAATCGGCTGCTAAGACAACTTTCAAATATAAAATCAACAACAGCTAAATATAAAATGAGTTTTGAAATTTTACGCGCTTATCTGCAAATTGGAATGATTCAGGATTTTTGTTATTTGTTTATTTTTTCTACGGCTCACGGTTACTTCTCTGCCGCAGGCCATTTTGAGTAAACGGTCATCCTCTATACGTTCAACAACGAGATCGGAATTGATCAGAAAAGATTTATGAATGCGGATAAAATTTTGTTTCAGATTTTCAGCAAGCAACTTCATGGTTTTACAAACCAGATATTTTTTACCAGCGTCAGTATAAATGAAAGTATAATTTCCCGATCCCTGTAAAAATGTGATCGTATTGGTAGTAACGGCAATCGGATGCCCCATATATTGGACTACAATGTCGGTTCCTGATGCTTCAAGTGCTTTTTTTGTTGTTTTCCTTTTACTTGATTTTGTAAAATTTTTCATGTTCGAGCAAAAATTTAATAGTGAGAAATGACGGTTAAATTCGGGCGTATGTTTTGAGAAATGGTATGGCTTAATCCTGCAAAAAAAGTCCTGACTCAAAACCTGTTTTGCCGGTTATACAGAAATAATGTCTCTTGGTTTCTTTCTGGCTACAAGCACAGAAGTTGCGCCTATGACGGCAAGCAGCAGTGTAATTTTTAAAATTTTCATTACGATATTGTTTGTTGTTAAGGATTGAGAAAATATCCAAAAGAGAAGAGAAATCGATACTCCGTTCAACGCCGTCTTCCTTTTGATATTCCAAAATTAGGACAACAGATCAAGCTCAGGACTGAAAATACGTGTAAGGATACTTTGACTTTAAACGCGGTGGAATAAAAGTCAAAACCGGTAACCGTACTATGGAATACGGTGATATAATTACCTAAAAGACAAGGACCTAAACACAAAAACAAGAGCCCCGATCCCGGAACTCTTGTTCAAATTATCTCTACCTATAAAATCGTTAATTGACAGTTTTGTGTTAATCTGTTTTAGTATTTTCGGGCCTGTCAGCTGTTGGCTTTGCGGCAAAGCTGTACAGACTCTTCAAACTTCTGTTTTATTTCTTTAACCAGGGCCTCATCTTTTGTGTCCAGACTAAACGAGCTGTTTGTACCCGATTCTTTAATATCTTCATCATCCATATTAAAAGAACCTGAAAATCCGCCAACACCCATATTCATTTTAATTTTATCGGCGGGAACATCCAGTATCAGTGTATACTGCCCGTCTTTATTTTGCTTGTAAGTCACCTTCCTGACATCTTTCAGCTGCCATGCCATGTTCATGCCAAACGATACATTTTCATCCTTGCTGTCCAGCACCATATTCATCTGACAACCTTTGAAATCAAATTTGGGTACTGCTTTTTTGTCTTTACTTTTCAGGTTGTGGTTGTCATCCTCGATGATCAGTTTGTTGAGCTGTTTTTCAAGCCAGGCTGTATTTTTGGCCAGTGTCTGGGCTTGGGTACTCAAACCTGTCAGGAGCATAAAGGCTGCAAAAGCAGTTGCTGTGAAATAACTTTTTTCTATTTTCATGGCTATTGGGTGTTAATTGTGATACGATAAAATAACAAAAATACCCCAAGGTTTTATCACAAAAAATAGCTGAAAGGTTGACTGGATTTATAAGTGGCCTAAAAAGCTTTTCCTCACAGATTATAGTATTTTAGCGACTGATGCTCAGATCATACCAAAACAATTTCGCATGGTGAATTACCCTCTTGGATGATCAATATCTGGCAAAGCGAAAAGATTTTTATCGGCTTCAACCCTTTTGACATACAAGTTTTTGTTCAAATTAAAAGCTGCTTTTTCACGTAGGATCTTAACTATTACATTTGTCAAAACAGCTCCTGAAAAATATTCGCCGCAAAATCAGTATCTTGATTAATCCTTTTAAAAACCCTCCTGCCAGCAAAGTGAAACATGTCCGTTAATAAAAATAGAATTGAACATCCGCTACCGGAAGTAAAAATATACAAAAACGATGCCGCGGCTGTTCGTATCACAGGTTTTCTGCTTGTCTCAACGGTTTGGGTCAGCGCGGGATTATTCGGATTGTACATACTCGCTTTTTATGCGGCTGCTTTGTATAATGGCAATATGAGTCAGTGGAATAATGTACTTCCGGGATTATATCAACAGGGAAAATTGGTTCAAACAAGCGGTATTGGACTGCATTTCGCCAGCGGAGGCATCATTTTACGGACTTTTGATGTTATTATGTGGCATAGAAACCTATCGGCACGCAGCATCGGGAAGATTCGAAAAACACAGCGCCTGGGCATTACGACTTTATGCGCTGGCAATTGGTTCCTGGCTGTACAGGATGGATTATGGTTTTTGGATTTTGCTAACCGATGGCCTTGGACATTTGAAAAAATTCAACGGACCTTTTGACAACATCATGTCCTTTTTCTTTTACATCCCCAATTTAATGGTAGCAGAGCTTTTCATCCGGTCCGGTGGCAATAGAGCGACCAAAGGATTTAACTGGCTGGCTGCTTCTGTCATGCTTTTTGTTACGGGATTCCTTCTGACGGGAACGTATTTTTTCGCGAAATACTATTGGCTTCCAGCCATTCTGGGTTTGTTTATCAATCCATGATTTGCTCCCAAAACAATTTACAAAAGACTTTTAAAGATTTTAACGCCTCATAAAACTAAGTCCCAGCGCCGTACCAAGGCCAAGGCCGGCACCGGCTGCTACATCTGATGGATTATGAACGCCAAGGTACATTCTTGAATAACCCACCGTTCCGGCCCATAACATAGAAGGTGCGATAACATACCACTTCGGATAAGCCATCGATAAGGCTGTTGCGGTACTAAAAGATGTCGAAGTATGTCCGGAAGGCAATGAATATTCACCGGGTTTGTAAACCGGTGTCAGCGAAATGTGGAGAATAAATGGCCTTGGTCTTTTAAATATTTTTTTTAGCGTGTGGTTTAAAATGGCCGTGCAAGCTGTACTGCTGAACACATAAAAAGCATTTTGGCGCATACTTCTGTTATGGTCAATAATCCCGGCAACGAATAATCCGGCAGGTATTCCGGCATTCACATAATTGTTTGCATCCGAAATACCTCTCATAAATTTCGTCTGACCGTCAGAGCGGCTGGCTTCCAGCTTTTGCATCATTGCCAGATCGAAATTATCGACAGCCGTTTGCGCTTGCGCCGTTGAAAAACAGAAAATACAGTAAAATAGAAATACTTTCTTCATATGCTAAAAGTAATAATAAAGCATTAGCAAGTGTAGATTGAGGTAGATTTTCTGTTTTGAGGATAAAATTGGTTTTGAAAATTATCAAATAGTATCATTTTACAACACCTTCATAAATGACACCAGAGCCTTCTTCTCCGCATTTGTTAAATTTAATTTATCGAAAGGCAAAGTCTGGTTTTCAAGATTAAAACCCAGCCCGTTTCCTCCGCCATCATTGTAAAAGTCCACAACTTGTTCCAAAGTCCGATAAACGCCGTTGTGCATGTACGGACCAGTTTTGGAAATATTCCGGACTGTTGGTGTTTTAAAAGCATATCGGTGCGGTTCTCTTTTCGTAAGTACAAACTTTCCGATATCACTGTCAATTTCTTTACCGGCAGCCGTTGCCGGTGTGCCCAGCACTTCACTTTCTGTTTCCAGGTAAGCCGGCGGTACTGTTCCGTTAAACAAAGGAAAAAAATGACAGGTAGCGCATTTTCCTTTCCCCATAAAAACATTGAAACCAAACTTTTCTTCAATGGTCAGCGTAGCGGTATTGTTGCGAAAATATTGATCCAGACGAGAATCCAGTGAAACCAGCGAGCGAATGTAACTGGCTATGGCATTTTTCAAGGTATGTTCTGTAACCCCTTCTTTATATGAAGCTTTAAATAAGGCAAGATACTTTTTATCCTTTATCAATGATTTAACAGCCTCAGGCAAAGATCCATGCATTTCCTCTTGATTTTCAATCACATCACTTGCCTGATCTTCCAAAAAAGCGACGCGGGAATCTGCAAATTGTACTGCCTGAAAAGCTGAATTCAGTAGTGTCGGCGCATTACGTTTTATGCGCTGTCCATCAATACCAACGGCAAAACTTTTGTTTTCTCCATCCGTAAAAGCCTTGTCAGGCTGATGGCATGTAGCACAGCTACGGCCTGTATTTCCTGATAAAACCGGACTAAAAAATAACATTTTGCCAAGCGCTATACGGTCGGCGGTGGAATGCTGTTCATCCAGATTAACAAAATAATCCGGATTAAAAACACCGGAATCTGTAAGTGTCCTGGCTGATGGCGACAGCAGCCTGTTTTCTTTAAAAACAGGAATTTGCAGGGATTTCTGAGCATCTAAAAGCAGACTGCTCAAAAGATTGCACTCTGTCTTAATAAATTCCAATCTGTCAAAAGAATCAAAGTCTCTTGCCTTATTCAGCTTGTCAATAGCACTGTTGAAAGCTTTTTCCAGTTTTTGAGAGAGCGTTTTATGCTGATCTTCAAGATTATAAAAAACAAGCTGCCTCCGCATACTTTTCAGAGAACTGGCAGCTTCCGGCAGTGAATGGAATGCTACCGGTGAATCAAATCCTGTAATTCCCAAGGTCTGAATCCGGAAAATTTCAAGCCGCATCGCATCAAATACATGACTGTCCGTCAGCTCATTGCCCTCTGAAATTTTACGCAGCCGGTTGACATTTGAACGGATAACCGCTGCAAGCTGTATCGCCTGATCCTGACCGGCAGAATCCATTTTTGAAAATACAAGTTCTTCCAGCACCTGAAATCCCTCTGGTGAATTCACACGTAAATCATCATCAACCTCATCAATATTGGGACCATTAAGTGCCTTGGTAGTTTCCGGGCTGTAATAGGCGGAAATAAATTCTACACGTTTATAAGCCAGTCGTGCTTTTCGAAATGCCGTTTGCATCTGAACCGACGAGCGGTTTTGTTTTATATCACGCTGAAGCTGACTTACTGCGCTGTCCAGAACGTCAATATCCTGCATGAAAGTCTGCTTAACAATTTGAACCTTGCTAAGTTTTTCTTCTGAATCGGTAGAAAACCGGCAGCACGTAAGCCATAATACCAACACAGGAAATGTCAGCCAGCATAAAACTTTTATAAGGGAATGGTAACTCAAAAACCTTGATTGCAACCTGGAATACATATCAGTCGAAAAATAAAATAGCTGTAAATACAAAAACCCTGACCGGATATAATTCGGCCAGGGTTTTAATTTATTTTTACTTAACGTGGCAAGCCTTCAATCAGAATAAGCTGACTGGCCTGGTCTTCATTTTTACGAACTGAACCTCCGTCTACACCTTTGTATTTATCACCTTTCCATGTATGTGCCTGTATACCAAGCATAAATGTATTAGGCCTACCCGTTACGTCAGAAACATCAATCATACCGCTGGTTTCCCACGAACCTAATTTGGAAGTACCGCCAACATTATATTTTGCGGCATCGGCCTCCGTTCTGCGGTGGTCAATTTCAATGATCGGCGTAAGTTGTCTTGTGCTCAAATTGTATTGATACACATATCCGTCATGTTTTTCGTCACCATACCCATTCGGATCTTCCATGATGTAAATGTAATTTGTCGTCACACAAACGTTGTCAGGATCCTGGAATGTTTTGGCAATTCCGCTGCGGTCATCACCATCCAGTAAAACTTCCAGTTTTCCCTTGGTTGGATCATTGGCGTCAAGTACGAGGTGATAAACACGTCCGTATTTTGAACGGGAATAATCCGCATTCACGCCCGAATTATCTTGTCCGGTTACAGCGAAAATCACTTCACGGCCGTTCGCCCCGCCACCTTTGCGGTAATCTACATCTTCTACACGTCCAAATTTGATACCTTTCAATTCATTCACTTTTGCGTTAATCTGCGCTCCGGTAAGTGTTTTGTGATTATCAATTTTAGTAAATTCAACATCATAAATTGTACCCACTTTCATGTCCATTTCCTTCTGATTGTTATCAGGACGTTTCAGCATATAAAGCGTACCGTTTTCGAGATCACCAACCGTATTGGAAGCATACATAGCCAGCTGTCCGCCGTTTACATCAGAATCATCGTCTCCGATCATGACGATCGTCTTTCCAGGATAAGCTGATTTCGGTAACGGAAGTGCATTTTCTGCGCTCCACCGCCCTAAACCGGCAACCTCACGGGAAATATTTGCCTGATTTACATCCGCATCAACTTTTAAGGCATGTGTACGCGACTCCTGTCCGCTTTCTCCGCAGGTCAAAAATACCGGACCAAATCCATGTTCAAGCGGTGTGGCCAAAGTTGCCGAACACAAACGCCAGGTACCTCCGTCTGAATTCAGTACATATTCTCCTTTTACAGGTTTGAAGGTTTTGTCGAGCGTGATACGCGATACAGCAAAATTGTCTTCGTTGTTAACCAGAATAGTATAATTTCCATCCGGATTTTGAAAAAGGCCTGCTCCATCTGCCGAACCTCCAAAAACATATTTCGGCGATTGTTCCAAAACATCATCGCTGCTTAGCAATGAGTACATTTTCAAACCGCTGGCACCAATGCGCCCGTTCACTGCGCCGGGCAAGAACTTCGCCAGTACGGGAGTGACCGAACGGTTTTGAACTGTAATATCCGGACTATCGGACATACGGTGATCCTCACAACCTGCCAGCAAAAAAAGGCTTAGCAGCGCCGAAGATGAAAGTAAAAGTTTTCCAGTTAACATGGTGAGTTGTTTAGTAATACAAATGCAAAGAACATGCATTACTATTTGCTAAGTGTCAAGCCAATATTACCAGTTTATTAAGATTAAAATAACATTAAAAGGAGGGTAATTAATATACCCGGATTGCGTGATTTTTCTGCATTCCGGAGTAGTTAAAATCCTGTTGGCATGGAATTTTAAAGCAAACTTTTAGCCACAAGATTTAATTCTGATTTTATGAAAATGAGAGGAAGAAGCGTTATCACTTATAGTGTTTATTCGCCTACAAATGTTACTACGATGCTGCGTCCAAGAAGACAGGACGGCCAGTCTATTTTACAGGAAGGTTTCAGTATTGACCCATCTGTCGAATTTTCAGAGTATACCGATTTATATGGAAATCCATGCCAACGCGCTATATTGCCAGTTGGACAGGTAACAATAACGACCGAGGTTCAGGCTCAGGTGAATGTGACTAAACCGATTCCCAACCCTGTTCCGGGATATGTATTGGTGGGCAATTTACCTGACGAGGTGATGCATTTTATTCTGCCAAGCCGGTATTGCCAGTCCGATCTGCCGGAAATTAACAAACTTGCCATGGAGATTGCAGGTAATTTTGTGCCCGGATACGACCAGGTTGAAGAAATCAGAAAATGGATTCATCAAAATATAAAATACCAATACGGAGTTACCGACGCTACCACTACGGCTCTGGATATTTTAAGAAACCGCATAGGGGTCTGCCGTGATTTTACACATCTGGCGATCGCACTGTGCAGAAATCTTTGCATTCCTGCGCGGATGACGGTTGGATATCTGGACAAGTTACAGGAAATGGATCTTCACGCCTGGTTTGAAGTTTACATCGGTGGAAACTGGTATGCCTTTGACGCTGTTCAGGAACATACAGAAGGTTACCGTATCGAAATTGCACATGGCCGTGATGCCGCGGACGTTGCCATGGTTACCCAATACGGGAATGCCACACTGGATTCTTTACATGTTGAAGTAGAACTTCTTGAAGCTGAGCCTGTAAGCTAATATTGAATTATTGTCCGAACTTATTTATTAATAAATGAATGATATGCCATTAACCGTCAGAAGATCAGTCGAGCTGCTCGGGCTCGTTCTTCTGACTGCTATTTTATATATTGGAAGTAGTATTCTGATGCCGATTATAATGGCATTTTTCATAAGCCTGGTACTTCTTCCTATTTTCCGGTTTTTGAGAAAACATAAAGTGCCCGAGGCTATTGCTATTGTGGTACCGATTCTCTTGGTATTTATTCTGTTGGCTGGTATTATATGGTTCTTCTCCGCGCAGGTGGGTTCACTTGTTGCTGATTTTCCGAAAATTAAAAGTAATGTCAGTATCCATTTGAATTCTTTGAGCAACTGGGTATCCGGCATTACCCATTATTCCACCAAAGAACAGCTCGATTTTATCAATAAAAACACAAATGAGTTGCTGAGTTTTGCGGGCAAAAGAATGAGTACTTTCGCGCTGACACTCAGTTCGGTTTTCGTATTTGTGGGTCTTCTTCCGATTTATATTTATCTGATCCTTTTTTACAAAAATCTGCTGTTACGTTTTATTTTCAGGTGGTTTAGCGAGGATCATCATCCAAAAGTTAAAGATGCTATTTATGAAAGTGAGCTGATCATTAAAAGTTATCTGATCGGCCTTCTCATTCAGGTTACTTATATGACCGTTCTGGTGGGCGGAATTTTGATGCTGATCGGTATCAAACATGCACTTTTGATCGGGGTTATTTTTGCATTTCTTAACCTTATCCCCTACGTGGGCGCACTGATTGGCAATGTCATCGGGGTACTGCTTACCATGACTTCATCCACAGAACTCTGGCCGATATTTACTGTACTTGGTGTGATTGCCGGCGTTCAGTTTCTTGACAATAACATTCTGATGCCAAGAATTGTAGGATCCAAGGTGAAGATCAATGCGTTGTTTGCTATTCTGGGCGTTATTATAGGTGGAAATATAGCTGGAGTTCCTGGTATGTTTCTTTCCATGCCG
Organism: Dyadobacter frigoris; assembly: GCF_005280585.1. Taxonomy (GTDB): domain Bacteria; phylum Bacteroidota; class Bacteroidia; order Cytophagales; family Spirosomataceae; genus Dyadobacter; species Dyadobacter frigoris. Next base: position 188,308 of record NZ_SZVO01000009.1, on the reverse strand, counting down.
ATTATCGCTGTGCTTAAAGTCATTTTCGACAGAACCGAAATGTTCAGCCAATGGGGAATTTTGCTTGGTGACGAACGTCCTGCACACAGTCCGATGATTTTTGCAGATTCGAGAAAAAAAGATTCGGTTGATTCAAAACCGGGAACAATGAAATAGCCATACATTATCTATTCAAAAGAGCAGTTTCAGGTTTATAAACCCGAAACTGCTCTTTTGAATGTCTATATTTTTGACAAAAACTTTGTAAGCAGCCCGAATATAACCATTCGGGTAAGACAAAATAAAAACGTAAGGAATCCTCCCCCGGAAAGAGCAGGATCAAAGAATGGCCGTCTGAGATCTTACAGATCGTTTGGCAATCAAATAGGCTACGATCAGGTTGGGTATCCAACACAGCCATGCGACAATCGCATAAGCTGTTGATGCATCAGTGAAAATCTGTAAAAGAGGCAGCTCAATCCTTAGTGTCACTCCTGCAAAACAAGCAGCGTAACTAAAAATCATTAGTCTTTGGTGTTTTGCTATTTGTCCCTTTCTAATGCTGACATAAGCCAGCAGCGTCGTCGAAAACCAAATAATACCCAAACTGATAAAACCAGTTGAATTCAGTATTCCGCCAGTTGCGAAAAATCCAATATAGACACTTGCCACTGAACTGACAAGCACAGCAATCACATAGATTTTCCCCATTGCCCGGTGCAAAAAAATGTTTCTGCCCCTGAGTTGTGAACTGAATTGCACCCAGCCAATAAACAGGGCGATGCCTGCCAAAATGATATGCGTATAAAAAGCTACGTTCCAGGGAAAACTGACAAGTAAATCGTTGGATTTTGATGCAAGCAGCCCAAATTTCCTGTCGATTAGAAAGTATATAACCGGGTAAAGTCCGACCAGAATTGCCAGAACTGCAAATACTCCCCAAAGGCTTTTGCGAATCATAAGGGTATGGATAAAACTGCTGGTTTATTTACAATCGACGTTATAACAATTAAGACGATTACAGAGCATATTTACTGCTGCTTTTTCACATCTGATCCATTTTTCTGAGCAAAATAAAATCCCCATTTATTGCCTGTCTGATCTACTTTTACCAGTACCGTATTGTCACCCTTAACCATTGGAACACTAATAATATCATCATTAGGAACGGCCTTGCGAAGCACTGGACGATCCAGAACCATTTTTCCATTAATCCAGACCCGCACACCGTCATTACTGCCAGCGCCAAATCTTACGGTTTTGGCCTGATCCAGCTTTATTTTGGTATAAGCATAGGAAACCACATTTTTTTGGGGAGTAAATTGTTTGGCAAAATCAATGTATCCGCTGGTATTATCACTGTACTGTTTCCATTTCACATCTGCGCTTTTCCCGGCGTATGTCCGGGTGGTATCAAATCCCCGCTCGGGAGCATAAACGGTAGAAAATCCTTTTCTTTCTTCATTATCAAAAGGACCTATTATATACCAGTCTGTTATAAAATGATCTTTCGATTGGACACGTTCCAAAAATTTGGGAATGCTACCTACCATGGGCATTTCGGCCAAACTGGTTATGCGGTTGCCGGCAATAATTCTTTTGAAATCCTGTACTTCTTTTCCCAAATCACCCTGAACATAAGCCGTTCCGCCAATCGAATAAAAATAGAGTTTAGTGAAAAGTACAGGAAGATATGCACGTTCAACCCGTTTGTAAACTGCGGTGTCCTTTCTGGTACTATTTTTTGCCAGTGTAAACAAACTGTCGGCTTTTTGGATCGATTTTAGATTTAGATAATTCGTATCCTCAGGATCAGTCCAGATACTGAAATAAGCGCTGGCGGGTTTTACCTGATCATGCATTAATTTGATATACTGACTTACATAACCGGAAGCGTCTCCATATACATTTTCCACAAATTCATCGATCAATCCCTGCGCATCTTTGTCAGGATTCCACATCAGCTGAGCAAATACCCAGGCTCTGAGCTCGGTAAATTCTCCATGCCCATCGTCTGGTACATTATTTCCCTGGGCAAAAAGGCCAACTACGCCGTGGTCTGCATAAAATTTAACATCGTGTTTCATCGTTTCAAAATTCGGAAAAGGCATCAGAAAACTGGCAAACTGCGTGTAATAATCCCAGATCGTAATACGTTTTGAAATTTTCTTCCATTGTTCCAGCCGGTTAATATATTCTTTATGACTATCGCAGGTTCCAAGCGGATGCGCCGAACAGTATTGATAATGGCACAAACGAATCATCACATTATCGGCAGGGCGGAGGTTTTTGGGCGGAATTTCCGTATAATCGTAAGCAAGCGTTTGCAAAGCTATTTCCGGATGTACCTTTGCCACAGTATCTGCAATCTGGTTCACAAAATTAATAAGCGTTCCCGAGTGGCTGCCCTCTTTTATGTCCAACGCTTTGCAGTGGACGCATTCACAGTAACCTTCCCCGTCATTCTGGTCGATTGAATAAACATTTGCCTCCGGGTGTGTACGTATCCATTCAAAAACAGTTTCCGTTGCCGCTTTTACTACGGCAGGATTGGTAAGGCAAAGTTGTCCTTTACTTTCAAGTCTTTTCCCGCCAGATTCCGCAAAATATTCCGGATGTCTGGCAAAATATTTCTGTGGAGATACAAGCTGATAAAAAGTATGGACAAAAGGAAAAGTGACGTAAGCACCGCCCAGCGAGTCCGGAATTGCGTGGTTATTGGTTCTGTTATGTAAAGCCCATTGCGTATCATAAGCTTCATGGTAAAATGGCTCCCGATATTGCAGCGTGGGTTTTTGCCGGTCTTCAATTTTTGATAAAGTAATGGTCGGCTGAGCAGGTATTTTGATAACTTCTCTCGTGTACCAGCGGCAATGCAAATAATCAGTGAGGTAAGTCACCACACCAAACATCGTACCGCGGGAATGGCCGCCTGCAATCAGCAGATTTTTCCCATCCGAACGGATTATAAACTCTTCATTACTAAATGAAGCTGTGTCTAAACCTGTTATAAGTACCGACGGAACCTGTTGAAAACCAATGTATATTAACTTATCGTCTGCGTCAGTTTTATCTGTTATTCCAAGTTTGCAACCACTGATTTTGTATATATACTTTTGCAACTCCACAGCCGCATTTTTTTCAGGTTCAATCGCCTTTTGGGATACAAAAATCTTGTAATCGCTTACACCATTTTTAACCAGATCGTTACTGGTCGAACAGCTGTAAAACGTCGTAAAAAATCCGGCAATTAATACAGCAATGCAGATTTGGACAGATAATTTAATCGTTGAAAAACATTTCATTTCGTTAAGATTTAGGGTTTGTTCAAATCGAAAGGTTTAGTTTATCTGAAATAACTTCCCTTCTCCGGGAAGGAAAGATTCGGTTATCTGATGTGTTTCAGCCCTGAAGGATGATTTCACAGGTTTTCCGTTTATTTTGGAAATCTCTTTCATTTTTTTGACTGAATCCTTAACCTGAAAAGTCATTTTCCGCGACTGTTTAAACGACCGGTTCACGACCATAACATATTCCTCCCCGGAAGACTTTGCTACCAAACGGCTGAGAATAAAATCTGCCTTTTCATCCTGAATTTTAAGGATAAAATCTGCTGGCGGCCTGACCGTCCCAAGCCACAAACTATCGCCTGTATGATACACTTCCTGCGCGTCCAGATTAATCAGCGTTTTGCCAAGCCGTTTCATTTCTCCGTTCATCTGCCTGAAAGGCTCATACATATCCGTCTTCACACCGGCAGAATCAATGACGCAAAGTGACATCGTTATGCTACTCATATTATCCTGCGTCCAGTAAGGATACCACACAGGATTCTTTATACCATATGCCAGATTGGAATATACGTTCATTCGTATTTCGTCAGCTTTGGGCCGTCTCAGCTCTTCCACTCCACTGACATACATACCGAAAGATTGCAGGCAGGAGGAAGTTTTTATATTGTACTTCAATCCAACCCGACGGATAATATCCAGGTTGTTGAAATACGTTTTTTCAAGCTTTTGCTTTCTTTTATAAGGATAATTATCGTAGGCCAGATAGTTGATATTTTCCTTCCCGGCAAGCTTAATGTAACGTTCCAGAAATCCGTGCTCATAATTATTCACAGCCCAGTCAGGCAAATGATTGATATAAGCGTCTTTTTCCGGGTCCAGTTTTTTCACTTTATTCATTAGATCAACAGCCGATTTCAATCGTGCAGAATCAGGTTCATCCGTGATATAATAGCCGCCCAGCGCCGGATGTGCTTTATAATCGCTCACCATTTCCCGGATCTTATCATCACCCAGACTTAACCGTCCGTCAAAAACGTAAACCTTAAATCCATATTTGCGTGCCAGATCAAGCGTCTGCAAATTCCCTTCTTTGTCACTTTTAACACCCGGACCGATATTAAGCAGTATATCAACATAAGCATCTTTCAACACTTGATACTGCTTGTCGTTAAGAAATTTAGCCGGCGGAGGAGAATAAATACTGATCAAAAATTCCTCTTTTTTCTTTTGGGCAGAAACTTGTAAGGACGTCAGTAAAGTCAATACGACTATTAGGCAATGGATTGATCTGAAAAAACGCATAGGATAAAAAACTTGGTGAGCAGATGTATGATTTTTAGTGGTAATTCTAAAAGTTACCACTTGTATATTCAGTACGCTGAAAAAGATTTCCGGCCTATTATTTTTTCAAAAATTAAAGAACCAACTGATTTTTATCCTACTTTTTAAACTTATGTATATAATAAATCACTAACGGTTACGTTCCAAAATAAAGTACAGGTAATAAGTTTATTAGCTCTTCCTGTTCAAAAAAATTTCAACAAAGTCACCTATTTCCCTTGGAAAACGGCTTGATTTTCTCTGAATAAATTCCGTAAATCACCTCTAACGAAAACACATTAGACATGAAAAAACCATTGCTCAGCGGCTGCCTGTTTGTTTTTTTGACCGGCACTAAATTGATTGCCCAAATTTCCGGAAATGGCGCAGCCATCCCTTACACTCCTGTCCCGTTTTTAATTATTTCACCCGACGCGCGCAGTTCGGCTATGGGTGAAACCGGCGTTGCTTCAAGTCCGGATGCAAACGCCACGTATTGGAATGCTGCCAAACTTACTTTTGCAGAAAGGGATTTTGGTGCATCTGTTTCTTACACGCCATGGTTACCAAAACTTGTCGATAATTTGTGGCTTGGCTATGCAAGTGTTTATAAAAAGATTGGAAAAGGACAGGCCATTGCCGGGTCTGTAAATTATTATAAAGATGGCGGCGGTTATTCGACAGATTCCAAACACCCCTACGATATTTCTTTAAACGCCACTTATGCGCGGCAGCTTGGTAGAAATTTTTCGATGGGTCTGACGATGAAATATATTTCGTCCAACTTGGCTGGCCAAGGTTTCGTATCGGGCACAGCGGTGGAAACCAGTAATGTCATTGCGGCCGATATCAGCGCGTTTTACCGAAAACAAATTATTAATGATCCGAATGGAAAAAACCTTACCTACACATTTGGTGCTGTACTTTCCAACCTGGGAGGTAAGGTAAGTTATGGACCTGCTTATAGAAGCGGATATATTCCTACAACCTTTAAACTTGGCGGCGGAGTTTCCATTTCTCCAAATGTATCGAATCGTTTCAATTTTATCGTTGATGCCAGCAAGTTATTGATTCCTACGAATTCTTTGAATGTCAACAATCAGTCCGCTTTTCAAGGCATGATCAAATCATTTTCAGATGCACCAGGCGGGTTAAAGGAAGAACTCGAAGAAGTAGCGCTTTCTTTTGGAGGTGAATATTGGTATAAATCTGCTTTTGCTTTACGGGCCGGATACCATACCGAAAGTAAAAATAAAACGAATCTTAAATATGCAACCGTCGGTGCCGGACTTTTGATCCTGAAGAATTACGGTGCTGATTTCTCTTACATGATACCAGTTGTCAAAGGAAGTCCCTATTCCGAAACCATGCGTTTTACCATATCGGCCTACCTTGGCAAAATTTGAGTCAGTCTATAATTTACAAAGAACAGCCGGTAAGATTGATTTCTTCCCGGCTGTTCTTATCTCCCATGTCCCCGATGACCAGGACGACCGGGTCGCGCTCTTCCCAAACCTAGAATTCCCCCCGAGTCACTTCTTTGCAATCCATATCGGACGAAAACCCCAAAAAAGGTTTTGGAACTTCCATATGTTTGGTTGCTAAAATCATAATATCCGGTGGTAAGTCCAATTCCGAAATTCTTTGAAAGCTGTGCAAACAAATTATAAGAAAGTTCCAGCATCAGGCTTCCTTTATTGTCAAAAACCCGGCCGGCACCAATCGTCATTTCATTGGCAAAAATTCCGATGTTACAAACATCCATGGTCACCTTTCCTTCCAAAAATAAAGAAGTATCCGGCCTGAGCGAGTTGCGGCCAAAAGCAATACCCACATCGATAACATTGAAAGTTTTACCAACTTCGATCATCTGTGCGATCCGGTCGGTTGTGATGCCCGGACCTGTGTAAATAGCAAATGGCATGAACCTGGCATAAATCGGCGCTGTTTTAAATTTCAATCCCATTTTCAGTGAATCTGTTACCGGAGCAGGTGGCGCCGTTTGACAAAAAGCCTGGAAGGAAAAAAGAGTTAAAATCAAAACCGGCAATTTGTTTTTCAGCTGTGTGTATAGTTTTTTCATTGATCGATAATTTGTTCATTCAAAAGGTAATTTTTATTTATCAAAACGACCGCATCCTTACCGCAAATACTTATCCGCCGGAGCTAAAATGTGAGAATTTCTATTTTGAGCAGCTTTGAAACTTGACGGTAAATTAACATCTCCACTGACATATTTGGGAAATTTTGGATAAGGGAAAACCGGCCGCTGGAAACGGATTCCGTTTTTTGAATCAGCGCCTTTGAAAGCCGTCGCAATAATTTTTTCCGGTGCTGTTCCTTTTTCAACCCAGTTAATCAAAGCCGTCATCACGTCATGTTCACCGTCCCGAGGAACAGAAAACGTCAAATGCTGACCGCAATCGTTCAAACCCGGCCCTCCGCCGCAATGCGCCATTCCCGGTAAAAGAAAAAAACGGAAGAAGTTTTGGGTTTGTTTTAATCCACCCTGTTTTTCCATGACACGGTCATAATAATACGCTGCGTCCTGATACGGTACAAGAGGATCGGCCGTGCCGGCATACATCAAAATCTTTCCTCCACGCTTTTTCAAAAGTGCAAGATCAGGATTATTTGCATTCAAAATCGGTGCAAGAATTGAATCCATCCGCCGCTGATCACTGTCAAAATTAAATGTGCTGTAATCAAACTGAGGTCCGGAAACCCATTTGTACTGATAAAAAAGGGCAGAAGGAGCCTGATTGGGATTTTGCTGATAATCAAGCCCAAGTGCCGAATTCTCGGAGCCCATCGGAAGTGGCGTATAAATCCTTTCACCAGTTCGGGGATTTTTCGGTCCGGCATAAATTTGTAAAATGGCTGTGAATTGTGTTTGCGTCAAACAACTTTTTTGATCGGTCGCATCCGCGCAGACAGGAAGTGTTTTGGGATCAAAATTACATGCGCCCGGATCTGTCAGAAAATTATCTCCTGGCGCTCCGCCATCTTTTCCACCGCAAGCTTTCAGAACTGCGTTTGTGATTAAATCTATTTTTTCTTTTGGAAGAAAACTTCCCGGAATCTGGTTGGTTACTTTATAATTCCAGACAAAACCGGTATGCAGATGTGTCCGGTTGTTGGCTGGCGCGCCAGCCAGAATGCCGTTATAATCCCCCGGATAACGCTGCGCTTCCATCAGTGCCTGCTGCCCGCCGGTAGAACAGCCGGCAAAATAGGCATGGTGAAAAGATTTTTTGTAATAAGCTTTTGTAATCTCTTTTCCTATTACCGTCATTTCATGCGTGGCCCTGTAACCAAAATCAGTCCAGCGTTCGGGATGATCAATGATTTCATTGGCACCCGGTGAAGTTCCCATATCGGTATTTGCAGTTGCAAAACCACGTTTCAAACCATTGGCCAGCACACCGTAACCGATAGCACCTGCTCCTCCCCCGTTGCCTGTGCCAAGAAATCTTCCGTTCCACCCTTTCTCAGGCAGCCACACTTCAATACGTATATTCGAATCCGATGTAGGTTTTAAGGTGGCGGCAACTCTGCAAAATGCCGGCAAATCAGTAATTGGTGCAGAGGCCCCTTTTGGCGTAAAACTTCCGGATGCAACACATTCAGCCGCTGTAATTATGGCATCAGGAAAAGCCTGTTTTGCCAAGTCCTGGCAGTGGCAATCGGGATCCTTGGAGCTTATGGAAGGTATTTGCTGTGCAAATGTTATACGAGAACAAAAGACGGGAAATAAATTAATGGCTAAAAATAGTAATAGGGAGGAGCGAAATGGGTTGAATTTAAACATAGGGCAGCGTTTTTCTGGTATGAAAAACAAAAGCGGTTTTCAACTTGGGACTACTATTGTTAAAAAAGTAAAGGAATAAATTTATTATTCTTAATGACTCAAAGCAGAATTATGTATATATTAATGTGATCCATAAAATTAGCTGGACAATTTTGATATTATTATAGCATTCGCATTTCCTCATTACGTCATAACACGGTTAACTGGCTGATAATGAAATTCACAACAATATATATCCTGACCATTTTTACCGTTTTATTTTCCTGCAATCCTAAGTCTGAACAGGTTGGCGAAATCGTAAGTCTGCCGCTAACAATTGTCGACGGTTTCGGCCCGTTTCAAGCCGATTATGGACTCATTTCACCTGAATATACTGCTGATAATCCAGGAGGAGCTATATGGGTAAAAACTTATTTACCGGTGACAGGAATTCCATCAAACTGGAAAACTGTTGTTAAATCAATGGTCAATTTCGATATGAGACAGCTGGTTTACCAGAATTTTTACGCCGGAAACATTAATCAAAAAACATATGAGGATTTACAAAAATCCTGGGAATGGACGCCGGATGAAAAATATCTTTCAAAAAAACCAATCAATTGTTTCGTCTACGTAGTCAGAGGAATTGATGAAACCGGAAAAGTGGCTGTCATGATAGACACCAACAATGATCTTGATTTTAAAGATGAGCATCCGTTTTATCCTGAAACTGCCAATTTCGGGCCTGCTATGCGTAACTATTCTAAGATTACGAATGTATCCTATGAAATATTCAGCGAAGGAAAAATAGAGTTAAGACGGTTGCCTATGATTGTAAAACATGTGCCTGGTCAGCCGGAAAATCGGGATTATGTATACAGCATCCCACAATATGCTCAAACCATTTTAAAGCATGATGGCCGGGTTTACGAACTTGCTGTAAGAAGGGGATTCAGCGCGCCCGATTACGAAACTCCTGAAATTGTGCTGATAAATAAAGTCGACTCTGTCAAAAAATACGGCTTTTTTGATGGGATTGGGAAAAAAGAATTGCTTTCCGTAGGCGATTTATCCAGTCAGGTCACCTATCGTAATAAAGGTGTTAATCCTAATCATAACACTTTGCAGCTGGAAGTTATAAGGAATGATAAAAAACAATATTCCACACAGGTTGGGTATCTGTTTAAACCCTTTGAAAGCAAAGAATTTCAAACCGGGAAAATCATCAAAACTTCCGATTACAAGGGCAAGTATATTTTTGTTGATTTTTGGGGAACCTGGTGTAAACCTTGCGTGGAAGAATTACCGGATCTTCAAAAAACGTATCAAATCATCAACAAGAAGAAGATTGAATTTATTAGCATTGCCTGTCTTGACAGCCCTGCAAGACTCTCTAAATTCCTGAAAAGCAATCCGTTATCCTGGACACAAATCATTTCAGACAGTACAAACAAACTCGTTGAAATCTATGACATTCAAGGGTTTCCATATAACCTGATTATAAGTCCTGATGGCAAAATTGTTGCCAGAAACCTGCACAATGAAGAGTTGAAGAAGAAACTACTGGAATTGGGTAAATTGTAAACTAGCCAGATCTGATCTATTACCCATTTACATAATATCATCGGATTCAATTCCCACAATATCATAATATTACCGGAATTGAAAACAATTATATAATCGAGATTTTTACAAAATCAGTGGAATTACGTAAATTATGAATATAGCTTTACGCGATTTATTACCTTAAACTTCACCGCACAAAAACAATTTCCACCCTCCGATTTTTCATTCTGAGTTCTTTATCCTGCCCCAAATAAACACGCTGCGTATCTCCAAAACCTCTTGTCCGTATCCGGATTGGATCGACTCCCTTGCTCACCAGATATTGCTTAACCGCCTTAACCCGGTCAAAAGATAATATAAGATTTTTATCCGCCGGGCCAATTTTATCTGTATGCCCGCGCAGCTCGATTTTCAGATTAGGCTCCGACTTTAAGCGGTCGGCCAGTGAGTCAAGTTCACCAAAAGATGCCGGCAAAATATTGAACTTTGATTGCTCAAAAAACAGGTGGTTTAAGACAAGCGGTTTATTAATTTTTTCTATCGTTTCCGTTTTTTCTGTCTGTCCCGGCTTTTCAATCTTTTCCACTTTTGGAGCTTTCGGAGTAAGTGCAAAATCAAATGCACCACTTGTGGTATCGCTTATATATTTCTCAGTAAAGTAATCCTGATAGCCTGCGAATCTAATTTGAAACCGGTATACCTGATTGCTTGTCAATAACACAGTAGCCGAGCCAGAGCTATCTGTGTCAATTTCAGTACTGGCAATAGCTTTATCAGTGATCACAACCGAGGCAACAATTTTCTTGAAAGTGATCTTATCAAAAACCTGGAAAGATAATTTCACCTTGCCCTTTGGCAAAGGCTTCTTTGTCAGATCCATGGCATAAGCCCAGATATTGGCAAAAAGAATATCATTGTCGTTGTTGATGGACTTGCCGGGAGAAATTCCACCAAGTGAAGTAAGAATATCAACATCACCCAAAATAATATCGCCCGTTACCTTGTCATAAGCCACCGACGTATTGCCTTGTTCATTTTTTGAAAGAATGACCGGCGCACCGCCTTTTAACCAGCCAATCGCGTGGCCGCCTTGTACGAATCGCGAAACTTTTCCAAAAGGACCGTCAAAAATTTTCGTTTTTTCTCCGTCCGCAGTTGCTGTGCTTATTTTGGATTCACTATCCATTCGTTCGTATCCCCAAGCGGCCGCATGTGATTCACAAATCACTGCCAGATTCTCCTTTTTCTGCAAAGACCACTCCCGGATTGCATTAAGTTCTGAAACCTTTATGACTTCCGGACTTTGCGGATTATAAAACATACCAACAAAAACAGCACCACAATTCGCCTTTGAAATAGTGGCCGGTGAAATTGGAATATCTTTCAAAGCAACGAGAACAACCTCCTGTTTTACAATCCCGTTACTACCAAAATTGTCCGCATTTAAAAGTTTTGACGCGCCACTCCCAGCCATATATTGCCCATCAAATGTGTAACCGTGATCCTGATAGGTTGAACGGGAATCCGGAATGTAGCAGACGCGGAGGGTTTGTGCCTGGGCTACATTGATAGAGCATAAAAGAAATACAAACCCATAATACCGAAAACCTGCCGACATTATTAGTAGCTTGATAACGCGTATGCTCAACTTATAAAAGCTGCAAAATCCTGTCAACAAGTTTCTGATGATCGTCTGATTCAGCATTGGATAAGAAAATAAATGCAATATTCTTTTCAGGTATACGGTATATATTATGCTGATTACCAGGATGTCCTCCGCCATGTGTGATCACTGTCCCCAAAGCCGGTGTTTGAAAAAAGAACCAGCCAAAACCAACATTAACGGGCTTACCATTCTTGTCTATCACTGGTTTTCCTTCAAATAAGTAAGGCTTCATGGATTCCTCCTGAACATCGCAAGGTAATAATACACAATTTGTCAATGCCCGGTCCCATAATGCCAGATTCCGGGCCGTAGAGACAATCGAGCCATCGCCATAAAAATCGCCCAGATAAAAAACGAAATTATACTTCGACTGGATATGAGCATACAAGAATCTCTTTTGAGCCGGATCCCAAACATTGCCTATTGCAAGTTTACTGTTTTGAATTCTCCTAATATCCGTGACCAGATAGGCATGAGTATCATTCATTTTCAAAGGCTTGAAAATGTTCTGTTCCAGAAACTGCCCGTAGGTTTTTTTTGATAATCGTTCAATAATTGTTGCCAGAAAATCATAACCGATATCGCAATATTCAAACCGGCTTCCAGGCTCAGATTGCAGCAGAAGATGATTTTTGATTAAATATTGAAGCGCATCATTGTTGCCGTTGGAACGGTTTGTATCCAGATTTGGTCTGATTTTATTCCAAAAATCCGGTAAACCCGAGGTGTGATTAAGAAGATGTCGAACAGTGATATTTCGGTAAGGAAACTCCGGAAGATAATTCACAACAAGGCTGTCATATTGGATGATACCTTTGTTTTTCAAGATCATTATGCCATAAGCAGTAAACTGCTTTGATATTGAAGCGAGCTGAAAAGAGTTATCCGCCGTCAATAACTTTTGCTTTTCAACATCGGCATAACCGTAGCTTTTTTCAAAAATACGCTGACCGTTTTTAGTGATTAAAATATTCGCACTTAAAGGTGTAATTTTGTTGGTGCTGTCCAGTACGTCCCGAATAGAAGCTGTATTTTGTCCCAGACAAAAGTTTATTTGAAAAACCGCAAGCAAGAAAATGTAGATTCCATATTTCATTCATGCAAGTTAGCACAAATCCTTGCTTTCCTGTGAAATAAGCAAAGGTGCTATTACCTAAACGTAACAGCACCTTGACTTACAATGATGAGGCTTTAAAAATCAGCTGGTGATGCGAAAAAAGACCAAACGTCAGACCGATTTAACAAGATTAAAATATGACCATATGCTCAAAATCAGGCATTAGACTTTTTCAGTGCAAACCGGCCAAAAAGATTTGGTAATCCGCCCAGAGCAATCAGCACGACACCGGCAATGATTAAAGTACTAAGATGCGTAAACATAGCGCCCGTCGACAAAATACCAAGAATGAGAATCGTCGAAAAAGGCAGGGAAAACGCCAATAGCAACACAGCTAGTTCCATATCAAAAGTTCTTTTTTCCTTAGATAAACCTAAGGCGTCTTCTCTTAGATTAAAGGCAGAAATATGTGCCAGCGGCCAGAAACTTGCAGCACTTAACGGAATCACAATAGCAAGTAAAATCATGGACTGATCTGAAATATTCAGAACAAAAATCATCGCCGCACTGATCAGCATCGTACTACCTGCACGGAAAAGCAGAATACTGGTCACGATCGCTTTTTTTCCTTCTTTAAGCTGTACGGCAAGACCGATAAAAAGCAGTACAAGCGGTGTCATCATGGCACTCGTTTTGTCAAAAATTTCAGTCAGAAAAAAGGGTAGTGTTTTGTAATTAATATCAAAACCAAGAAGCACAAGCGCCAGTATGATCAGCACATTGATAGGCTCCTGCAACATGTTGCCAAAAAGACTTTTAAGCTTCCCTCCCATTTTGGTTTCTGTGTCGTGACTGTTTTTCAAAAACATATTCATCGCCAGAATGTAAAGCGAAATAAGCACGAAAAACTTGTTTCCAACATCGGCTAATGCAGCAATCGCAAGACTTTTTTCACCTAAAAATTCAGCTATAAAAGGAAAACAGGAAAGTCCGGGTGCCAAAGATGGAATAAGCATCAACAGCGTGCGACCTGTTGGACTATTTTTTTCAATACCAAAAAGCGCAAAAGCGACGGGAGCAGAAAAGAACATCAGGAAATTGAAAACCAGTGTTACCAGCGGAATTATGATCATGGAAGAATCCACATCAATTTTCATCAGTGAAATAAAGATCGTAGAAGGCAGAGCCACAGAAAGAATGATTTCCTTGATGCCGTTGGTCTGATCTTTACTTTTGAATTTCCCCCGAAGAAGAAGTCCCAATGCGATAAGTAGTAGAAGTGTAATGGTTTTTTGTAAGGCGTCACTCATAATAAGACGAGACTAGACCGGAAAATTAACCGGCGAATAAAAATTAAAATAAAATGGCTGGTTTTGAAATTGCAGTTTGCGAAAAACAATAAAAAACCAGCCATTGCTATACGATTTAAGCTTAGCTTATTGTTCCAAGCGCACTTACGAAGCTCTTCATTTCGTCCATTGTACCGATACTCACACGGCACCAAGGTTTGTTCTGAATATCAAAAGAACGTACAACAATTCCCTTTGCAGTCATTTTAGAAAGCATTTCCTTCCCTGCGATTTTGATCGGGAAGATTACGAAATTGGTATAAGACGGGATGTATTTGTAACCCATTTTATCCAGGTTTGCATATAAATAAGTCTTTGCTTCGTGGTTCAATTTGCGGGTCATGCCTTGGAATTCGTTATCATCCATTGCAGCAGAAGCAGCGGCGATTGAAGTATAAGAAATACCCATTCCACCCCGTGTGATTTTCTCAATTTCAGCGATGAATGCAGGCTGAGCAGCCATATATCCAACACGAATTCCGGCCATTCCCATAATTTTCGAGAATGTACGCGCGATGATCACGTTTTTATTTTTTTGAAGAAGCGAAACCATACTTTGCGTATCCGCCCCAACGGCTAGTTCGATGTACGCTTCGTCTACGAAAATCGGCACTTTTTCAGAAACGCGTGAGCAGAAATCCAATAATTCTTTACCAGATGTAATAGCGCCAGTCGGATTGTTTGGATTACATATGTAAATAAGTTTTGTGTCTTTATCAACAGCTGCTTCCATCGCTTTCAAGTCGTGCGAATGGTCTTCTCTTACAGGAACTGCTTTCCATGTTGCACCAACAGATTTCGCAACCTGAATCAGTGACATATAACAAGGATCAGCAGAAACGATATTTCCACCGTGCATGAAAAGCACCAAAGCCACTTTTTCCAAAAGATCAGAAGAGCCTGGCCCCATCATGATCGATTCTTTGGAAACGCCTTCTTTTTTTGCGATTTTATCAACAAGATCAAACATTTCCTGCCATGCGTAACGGTTTCCACCCACTACGGAATCACAAGCTGCCTTTTGAGCAGACTTTGGCGGGCCGTAAGGATTTTCGTTAGAACCCAGACGGATCATTTTGGAAAGATCCGGTTTTTTGTCAAGAAAATGCTCGCGAACCATTGGGCTGCGGTAAATACGGTTTTCGGGATCAAGCGTTAAAGGCATGTCATCGAATGCACCACCAAAGCTCAAATGAGGAGCCAGTGTCATTCCACCGATAGCCATCAGGCCTGATTTCAACAAATTGCGACGGTCAATTTTCTGATTCATTTTTGTTTATTTTAAACGTTAGACACTTTTGTAAAGCTTTTTTGAAATCAATTTGGAACTCAGATCGGTGTGGTCAGGATTGAAAGACAGGTTTTGATACCCATTCTCAAATTTCCAATCCGTAGATTTTCATTTGGACTATGCTGATTGTTATCCATATTGACCATCGGCACAATCACTGCCGGAACGCCGAGCGTTTGAATAAATGGGACAACAGGAACTGAGCCGCCCATAATGCGGATAATTACAGGTTGTTCTGTAAAATTTTCAGTCACCGATTTTCTTAGCCAGTTACCAATCGGCGAGTTTACTTCGGTACGGAATGCCGGACTTCCTGCACCGCCATTACTCATAAATACCAGTTTTTTATGCGCCATACGCTCCTGTTTTGTAGGCACATGATCAACGACGGTATAACCTTGTTTTTCAATGTGTTTTTTAACAAGCGAAGTCATATGAGCGCCCTCGGTTTCCGGCACGAGACGAATTCCAAATTCTGCCAGTGCTTCTTCCGGAATAATCGACCCACCGCCTTTTCCTGTCACAGCAGCTTTTAAACCTCTTATATTCAGTGAAGGATACTGCATAGATTCCTGGTAATTTTTACCAACTTTTTCCGCCTCGGCAATTTGTAAACGGTCATTAATTTCCAGAAGATTATCCGGAACGGCAGCCATTAATTTTACAGCTTCGGCATCGAATTTAATTCCATCATAAAACCCGTCAACCAAAACTCTTCCATCATCATCTTTCATCGTTGAAATGATTTTAGCAAGACTGAATGTTGGATCGGGAGAATAATTCCCGAAGTGACCGCTATGCTGCTGGGTAATTGCGCCGTAGGTTGTAAGCGAAAAACCAGTACCACCACGGCAGCCAAAAGTCAATGTTGGCCGGTTTGTTGCGTGCATCGGACCATCCATAACGATCAGAAAATCTGCCATCAGCTGGGTTTTGTATTCTGCCAAAGCCGCTTTCAATCCCGGAGATCCTTTTTCTTCTTCACAATCCAGAACGACTTTTACATTAAATGGAGGCTGTTGTTTTTGTGCTGCCAGAATATCCAGTGCCTGTAAAAGCATCACAATAGGGCCTTTATCATCCGAAGTTGAACGGGCAAAAATCCGCCATTCATCGTTGATCTTACCGTCTTTCAACAAATTCCAGTCAATTTCCTTGAAGCTTCCATCTGCGCTTTTTTCTTTCAAAACCGTCATGTACGGATCTTTCTGAAACCACTCTGTCGGGCGAACTGCCTGTCCATCCAAATGGAAATAAAACAGAACCGTTTTGGTGTTTTTCGGATAAGTTTTTTCTGCTGAAAAAAGAGGCAGTTTTCCCGTTTTCAGGATATCGGTTTTGAAACCACGTTTGGCAAAAGCTTTCTCGGACCATGCCAGATTTTTGTCTATATCCTCAGCAACAAGCGCGTCATTAGGAATTGAAACATAATCTTTAAGTTCTTCCAAAGCCGGATACATCAGTTTTGAAATGATAGCATCACTTTTTTCCGCCGGGATTTTCTGAGCACTAAGTTGTCCGCTGCCTACTGACAAAGCAAAAAGTAGTGCAGCCGTTGTTGATTTTTTTATCGATTTTAAAACCATCGTATTTAGTAAGTATTAAGGCTGTTTTAAAAGATCTTCCAGTGAGAAAAGAATTCCGTTTTTCATTACGTGTTTCACATTCCAGGCATCTTCGATTTTTACAAGCGGATCACCGTCAACGATAACCAGATCAGCCAGTTTTCCTTTTTCAAGCGTACCGAGATCTTTGCTTACACCTACTGCTTCTGCCGACCATAATGTAGCCGAACGCAATGTTTCAAACGGTGTAATACCTCCGTCAACCCAGCATTGAAGCTCGGAATGAAGGCTCATAGCATAAGGAATAAATGGACTATCGGTACCGGCTGTAACTCTCGCGCCGCTTGCAATCAGGTTTTTAACCGTTTTTTGAATCGTACCAAAATTGGCCAGATATCCCGGAAACATTTTCTCAATTTGTGAAGCGCCGTCTTTCAAACCTTTTCTGAATTCTTCTGAATAGAAAACTTTGAATTGCCTGTTTTCATAGTAGCTTGGATCTTTTGCGGCCATGGCATAAAATCCACCCTGCAACGAAGCTGTCGGCGTAATGTTCATTTGTGATTTCACCAGAAGTTCAGTAACATCCTGATAGGTAAAATTCATTTGAGAAATCTTCGGAGAATAGCCACGGCGACTTGTACCGCCGATATGCTCAACCGCATCCACGCCGTAACGCATCGCAGGGAAAATCTCATGGGAAGAAACCGGAATGCCGATTTTATGCGCATAATTGGTGATACGCTGCTGCAAAATATCAGGCATCCGCACGTAAGTTTTGATCATATCATAACCCAGTCTTGAAGCGCGTTCCAGTTCGAGATCAAGCTGCGCCGTAGAATGTACGCTGTTGGCCAAACCGTAATAAATACGGCTTCCATCAGTCAGACCACCTGTAAAAAATTCACGCGGACCAGTCAGCGTCCCGGCATCCCAGGATTCTTTTCTTTCCAAAGCATCATACGGATCAGCACCGGTTTCTCTCAAAGAAGTGATACCATACGAAAGCCATAAACGGCCCAGTTTTGCGCCACCCATCGCATGTTGGTGCGTATGCATTTCAAAAAGTCCGGGAATGATCGTTTTGTCCGAAGCATCTACCAGTTTTCCAGCGCGACCGGCTTTGTGCGGAAGGATTTCCTTGATGCGGTTTCCTTCAATGATGATATCAACATTTTTGACATATTCCTTATTTCTTCCGTCAAAAACTTTTCCGGCATGGATCACGATCGTTTCTTTCGGCTGCTTGTAATCCCATTTGAAATTCATTGGTACCGACTCCACTTTTCCATCAGATACACGGATTGTTTTGATTGTATCCGTGGCCATATAAACCAGCGTTTTTGAGTCGCCCGTCCAGCTTGGCACTTCCGATAATTCATGGGTTAATCCTCTTGGCGGTCCTACAATTGTTCCGGAAGGATCAACCGCAATGATCCATAACAAACCATCCTGCACATAAGCCATCGATTTACCATCCGGCGACCAGGCTGGTCCGTTTTTAGCGCGCATACCCAGAGAACGCTCGGCTACCGGAGAGACAAAACGGTCCGGCTTTTTGTCAAGCGATACCAACAAAATCTTGTTAATTCCTTCACGGTATCGGGTTGAATAAACTTCCAGTCCTGAAAGAGCGATCGTCTTTCCATCTGCCGACCAGCTTGGCTGACTTGGTACAAATAGTGATTCGTGGATCTTTTCAATCTTTCCCGATTTCACCTCGATTGTTTGAAGTGTTCCTCTGCCCCAGGAGTTTTTAGAATCTGCCTGATAAAAAGCGATTTTAGTTCCGTCTGGTGAGAAAATTGGATAATTGACATCGTATTCCGTCTTGGCAAGCTGCGTTTGTTTTCCTGTTTTCACATCGTGCAGCCAAAGATTCATCGCGCCTGAACGGTCGGTAAGAAATGCTATGGTATTTCCGTCCGGAGAAAAAGTGGGATCGGCATCCAGGAAAGCATCTTTTGTTAACTGTTTCGGAGTAGTTGTTCCTTTTTGCAAGATCCAAAGATCACCCAACGCAGAAAAGACAAAACTTTTCCCGTCCGGCGAAACATTAAGTCCTTTTATTCCTTTTACCGTTTTCGGTTTGCCACTGTTGAAATCGTATGTTTTTCTTGTGTAAGATGATTTTGTCACCGTAGCTATTGCTTTGAAAGCGATAGCCTGAGCCGTTTTTTCACCCACTTTTACACGTTTGATTTTCCCGTCTGCACTGTACAGATATTCCTGTGGAGAAATCCAGCTGGCTCGGAATGGAAAAACGTCTTCCAGTTTTGGTGTCAACGTATTCGCAGTACCGGTTGAAACTTCAACATCATCAAGACTACTGAAACCGCCGGTAAATACATTGAAATAAATATGCGTTCCATCCGGGTTAAAAGAAGGTCCGGCAAGTTTTGCCGCATTTTTTACTACCAGTTTCTGCGAACCGTCTGCACTTAAAATGTAAATTCCGGGTGCCGAGGGACGTTCGGAAACAAAGGTGATTTTGCTTCCGTCATTGGCGTAAGCAGGGAAATAGTCGTTAGCCGGATCGTTAGTCAATTGTGTCATGGCTCTTGTAGCAAGATCCATTTTCCAGATATCATAATTGCCACCACGGTCTGATGAAAAAACAAGAAATTTCCCATCCGGTGACCATTCCGGTTCACGTTCATCAAAAACGCCGTACGTCAATTGTGTTAATCCCGAACCGTCTTTGTTGACAGCCCAGATATGATAGTATCCGTCACGAAATGACTGAAACGCAACACGGCTTCCATCCGGCGACCAGCGTGGCTGGCGATCGTCACCCATACCGTCTGTCAACGCTTTTGCATCACCGCCCTCGATAGGAATGCTCCAAATAGTTCCTTGAATATCAACGGCTATAAGCTTTTTATCAGGAGATAAATCGGTGGCCATGTTGGTACCTTCCGTTAATGTCACCTTGATAGAATCAGCGGCAACAGCAGCGTTAACCTGATTACTATTGAATACCAAAGCTCCTGAAAGCACTGTAATTGCCAGGAAACGATTGATGTGTTTTTTGTTTGAAAAAGACCTGAGTAACCGTGCGGCTTTTACCATTTTTTTCTGATTTAATTTTTAATTTTTTATGTTAAAATGGTTGAAATGGGTTTTGAAAATCTATTTCGTTTTTGGGTAATTAATGGTTAGTCATTGCGGTGCGCTGCACCTTTACCAGATAAACTTCGTGTACCTCATCTACAAATATTGCGGTGCGTTGCACCTTTACCGGATAAACTTCATGTCCCTCATCTACAAATATTGCGGTGCGCTGCACCTTTACCGGATAAACTTCATGTCCCTCATCTACAAATATTGTGGTGCGCTGCACCTTTACCGGATAAACTTCGTGTCCCTCATCTACAAATATTGCGGTGCGCTGCACCTTTACCGGATAAACTTCGTGTCCCTCATCTACAAATATTGCGGTGCGCTGCACCTTTACCAGATAAACTTCGTGTCCCTCATCTACAAATATTGCGGTGCGCTGCACCTTTACCGGATAAACTTCATGTCCTTCCTCTACAAATATTTCGGTACGCTGCACCTTTATTAGATGAACTTCGTGTCCCTCCTCTACAAATATTGCTGTGCGCTGCACCTTTACCGGATAAACTTCGTGTCCCTCATCTACAAATATTGCGGTGCGCTGCACCTTTACCGGATAAACTTCATGTCCTTCCTCTACAAATATTTCGGTACGCTGCACCTTTATTAGATGAACTTCGTGTCCCTCCTCTACAAATATTGCTGTGCGCTGCACCTTTACCGGATAAACTTCATGTCCCTCATCTACAAATATTGCGGTGCGCTGCACCTTTACCGGATAAACTTCATGTCCTTCCTCTACAAATATTTCGGTACGCTGCACCTTTATTAGATGAACTTCGTGTCCCTCCTCTACAAATATTTCGCTGCGCTGCACCTTTACCGGATAAACTTCATGTCCCTCATCTACAAATATTGCGGTGCGCTGCACCTTTACCGGATAAACTTCATGTCCCTCATCTACAAATATTGCGGTGCGCTGCACCTTTGACGGATAAAATTCATGTCCCTCATCTACAAATATTGCGGTGCGCTGCACCTTTGACGGATAAAATTCGGTGCTTTCTATCTACCGCACGGCGAACCGCAAATATTTCGGTACTCTGCACCTTTTCGATCAGGTGCGGAGCACCGAAATATTTGTAGGAACACAGGCAAACTCAAAAGGCAAAGGTGCAACGCACCGTAATAATCAAATTCTAACGCTCCATCAATTTACCTTTTTTAAAAGAACTTCTATCGGAAAAACCTCTCCATTTCGAATGACCGTGGTAACATTCAAAACATCCTTGATATTCTTCAATGGATCACCGTCAATAACCACCAGATCAGCCAATTTGCCTTTTTCCAATGTTCCTAAATCTTTGCTAACACCCAATGCTTCCGCCGAATAAAGTGTAGCAGAACGCAATGTTTCGAAAGGAGAAATCCCGCCGTCAACCCATGATTGCAATTCTGCATGGTAACTTAATCCTGGCTGAATAATAGGCGAATCCGTACCCGGCGTCACATGTCCGCCCTGATCAATCATCGCTTTTACCGTTTTCTGAATATTGCCAAAAGAAGACACAAAAACCGGATTGCCTTTCAGGCGAAGTGAGGTCATATTTTTGATCTCATTCACAGCATCTTCATTATAAAATGCTTTGAATTGTTTGTTATCAAAAAAAGCAGCATCCTTTTGTACCAATACGGGAAGTCCACCCTGAAGTGATGCAGTGGGTGTGATATTCATTCCTGATTTCACTAAAAGTTCAACCACATCCTGATACGAATTATTCAGCGCAGATAATTTTGGAGAATACCCGCGGCGACTCGTTGCACCCATATGTTCAACCGCATCGACACCATATTTCATAGCCGGATATATTTCGTGAGATGAAACCGGAATTCCAAGATTATGTGCAAAAACAGTAACCCGCTGCTGCATGGCATCCGTCATACGCACGTAGGTTTTCATCATATCATAACCCAATCGGCGCGCCTTTTCCAGTTCGAGTTCAAGCTGTGCGCCGGCTACGTTTCCAACATTCATACCGTAATAAATCCGGCTGCCGTCCAAAATTCCACCAGTATAAAAGTTACGCGGACCGGCTCTTCTGCCGCTTGCCCAGGATTCTTTTCTTTCAATTACATCATACGGATCTCCTCCTGGTTCACGGATTGTGGTAATGCCGTAGCCCAACCAAAGACGGCCCAATTGTTCACCAGCCGCAGCAGTCTGGTGCGTGTGCATTTCGATCAATCCCGGAATAACCGTTTGTTTTGAAGCATCGATCAGTTTTCCTGTCCTTCCTGCTTTATGCGGCTCGATTTTCTGTATTCTATTTCCAACGATGATAATATCAACATTGGTCAGATACTCTTTTGAACGGCCGTTAAAAACCTTTCCGGCATGAACGACAACTTGTCCAGCCGGTTGTTTTATTTTGTAGTTTAAATCAATTGGTATCATTGAAACAGAACCGTCAGCAAGCGAAATCTTTTTTAGCACATCCGTCGCCATGTAAACGATACTTTTGGAATCGCCCGTCCAGCTAGGATTTTCTGCCAGTTCGTTGGTTAATCTTCTTGGTGCGTTTAAAAGATTTCCTTCCTTATCCACCGCAACTGTCCACAAAACACCGTCCATTGAAAACGCAAATTTCGTTCCGTCCGGCGACCAGTAAGGGCCATTTTTCCCTCTTGTTGAAAATGTTCTTTCGTTGATCGGTGTGATAAATTTAAAGGTTTTATCAACCGTAGAAATCACAAGAAATTTGCTGACACCTTCGCGGTAACGCGATGAATAAGGCTGTAAAGCGGAAATCACCACATATTTTCCATCAGCAGACCAGCTTGGCTGCGATCCGTCAAAAAGAGGCGCGTACAAAACCGATTCTTTCGAAGATGACAGCTCAATCATTTTTAAAGAATAGCGACCAAAAGCAGCAGGATCCTTCTGATAATAAGCGATTTTGGAACCGTCAGCCGACCAGGCAGGGAAAGTAATATTATCCGCAGCATTTAAAACCAGCTTTTCACTTCCCGATGCTAAATCCCTGACATACAAATCCATATTCCCTTTTCTATCGCAGACATAGGCCAATTGTTTGCCGTCTGAGGAAAAAGCAGGATCAATTTCTATAAAAGAATCATTGGTTAATTGAACCGGTTTGTCTGAGCCTTTTTTCAAAAGCCACATATCACCCAAAGCGGTGAACGCAACAGAATTTCCATCCGGAGAAACCACCGGACCACGGATTCCTTTTACTTTATTACTAGCAACGGAATTGAAATCGTAGACTTTCAATTTATACTTTTCATGTGACAAATTGATTTGAACCTGAAAAGGTATTGTGCTGACTAACTTATCTCCCAGCTTTCTTTTTTTGATTAAACCATCGGAAGTATACAGATATTCAGTATCCGAAATCCAGGCTACTTTGAATGGAAAAACGTCTTCTGAATTTTCTGATAAAGTCTCCCAGTCGCCGCCGCCCACTTTGGCCATATCCAGCAAACTTTTTCCTTCATTGAAATTATTGAAAACAATTCTGGATTCTTTTGGATGCCAGATTGGCGAGGCCAGTTTTCCTTTACTTGTCAGGAACAATTTTTCTTTTCCTTTGGGATCCATGATGTAGATTCCCGGTGCTGCACTTCTTTCAGAAACATAAGCGATTTGTGATCCGTCGGAAGAATAGGAAGGGAAAAAGTCATTTCCTGCGTCTGTGGTAAGTTGTTTCAGTTCACCGGAAGCAAGTTCCAGTTCCCATACATCGTAATTACCACTTCTATCGGAAGAAAAAATAATCTTTTTTCCATCCGGTGAATAACCTGGCTCGCGGTCATCAAATGTTCCGAACGTGATCTGAACCGGCGTTCCGCCATTTTTATCAACCGTGTAAATATGAAAGTTACCATCCCAGAAAGCCTGGAAAGCAACTTTGGAGCCGTCTGGTGAAAAGACAGGCTGTCGGCAGTCACCCATCGGATCTGTTAATGCTTTTGCCAATCCGCCCTGGAAAGGAACACTGTAAATTGTGCCCTGTAAATCCATGACAATTGTCTTTTTATCCGGCGATAAAGTCAGGGCAATGTTGGTACCTTCTGTCAGGGTTACTTTAACAGAATCAGCGGTAAATTTTGGTAACGTTTCCGCAAAAACAGCACTAACCGGCAAAACCGAAAGTAACAGCGGAATTGTTTTAAAAAATCTTTTTGAAAAGGATTGAAACGATATCAGGGAATAGGAATTCGGCAGGTTCATCATCATCGCTGTTTCTGTTTTAAACAAAATATAGCCTGTCCGGATGGACAGGCTATTTTAATTTTACTTGGCGTTTACGGCTGTTTTGACAAAAACACCTGGTACCGGATTTGGTGCGCTGGTATTTGAGTTTACTTCCGCTTCACTATAAATCATTCTTTCAGGTAATACCGATCCGGCACTTGGCGTAAGTTTCACACCAACTGATTCCGTTCTGGTCCGGCGAAGATCATTGAACCCGATGATCTGTCCGTTGAAAGTAACATAACGTTCCAGCAAAATCTCTCTCAACAAAGCCTGATCTGCAGTGATTCCATCTTTGTTAAGCATACCGCCTGATGCAAAATCTTCTGTTGCGTAAGCTTCGTATTTGTACTTGTAAGTTCCTGTTTTGTAAGTCGCATCTAAATCACCACCCGCATTCAGGTAAGCACGGTAGATATTCAGTTTTGCCAAACCGGCAGCAAAACCAGTTGTACGTGCCTGAGATTCAGCAGCAGTTAACAAATTTTCAGAATACGTAACCATTGGATATGGAGCAGATTGTCCGAATAATCCGCGGGAAGTTGTCGTGCTGTTCGTATTTGGTGAAACAGGAATGACAACGCCCGTAGTACTCAACGTGATGAAATGGTGATTGTAACGAGCTGTCTCATCCGTTTTTGCATTGCCTTTGTAGGTCGCACTGGCAGGGTTCAAAAACTTTGGAGCCAGTGCAAGTGAAGAATTGATGTCACCCACGCGGTTTCTCGCGATAAATGCATACATCAGGTTTTCATTTACATTCAGCGTCGTTCCGTGCACCATCATCCAGGATCTTGCTGCGGTAGTAATACCTTTTTCAGCAGCCGTAGCGGCCAATGCGTATTCCTTTGTTTCCATGTAATATCTGGCTTTCAAAGTGTACGCAGCTTCCTTCCATTTGGATGCATCACCGGCAAAGTGAATGTCGGCAACACCCGGAGACGTTCCAATACCTGATTCAAGATCGGCAATCGCCTCGTCAAGCAAAGCCTGCAATTCACCATAAACCTGAATTTGTGGTTCAAAAGCAGGATTTGGAAACTTGGTAATATCAGCAGCTTCCTTCAAAGGAATATCTCCCCAGCAGGCAACAGCAGTTCCAAGTGCATTCGCTTCTGTAATTTTCGCGATACCCTGAACAAGTCTGTTATTGGTTGCCGCAGATTTATCAATAACCAGCTTCATTTGTCCAACCACACCCTGGTAAACAAATTGCCACACATCATTGAAAGATGCTCCGGTAACATTATAGCTGTAAATATCTTTATACTGACGGTCAGTACCGGTAAAATAGCCTGACCACATCGAAGCAACACGGGCCAGGTGACCTTCCTGCACCGATACATTTCCCAGCTGAGCACCTGTCAGCAACAAAGTTGCCGAAGCATCGGTTGGGTTGTTAAGATCCGTGTTAAGATTATCGACCATGGATTCGCAGGAAATCATTCCTGCCATCAGGAAAAGTCCTGCCATCCTGATTATTTTAGCTCTTTTCATTGTATGCTTTGTTTAATATTTTGGGTCAAATGAATCAGTTAGTAACGCTGATCAATAATTCACTTTCAGAGAGAAGATGTAAGATCTTGTTCCTGGAGAGTTGAAATAATCCATATTACGGCCAGCCGGCGTTCCTGATAAATTGGTGTCAGGATCGATCCCTACCACTTTTGTCCACAAGAAAAGGTTACGTCCGGTTGCAGAGAATTCAATCGATTGAAGCTTGGTAATCTTTCTGAATTTTTCAGAATCCAAACGGTAAGAAAGTGAAAGCTGACGAAGACGTGTCCAGCTGCCATCTTCAACAAATTGTTGTTTCAACGAACCAAATCCACTTCCAAGCGTTGTGTACCAGCTTTCGTCCATCAACACCGGACCTGCGCCAAAATCTTTCAAATTACCACGAACCGTACTTCCTGCTGCCAACGTTTTGCCTGCATAATTTTTGGTATCCTGTGTCAGGGTAACTTCGTTGCCAGTATCCCCGTGCGTTCCGAAGTTATACATTACACCTCTTGTTCCGCTAAAATAATCTCCACCCTGAGACGTTTCAAACAAAACATCCAAAGAGAATTTCTTGTAAGAAAGACTGGTTCCAAAACCACCGATCCAATCCGGATTCGGGTTACCAACAACACCTGTTACAGGATCAGCAGTAGGGAATCCGTTTGCGTCCAGTTTTTTCGTTCCGTTATCATTCAAAGCATACTTGCTACTCCAGAAAACGCCTGTGGGCTGTCCAACTACGGCACGTGCATCCAGGAAATTTTCAATTCCACCTACCAGATACAGCGACTGAGTTCCTGCAAGATCGAGTACTTTACTCCTGTTTCGGGTGAAATTCCCGCGAAGTGACCAGGTCAAAGATCCTTTTTTGATCACATCATACGTAAGATCCGCTTCCATACCTTTGTTCTGTAATTCAGCTGCATTGGTGTATTTTGTAGCAAATCCCGTCGTTGGTGCCAGCGTTACCGGCACAAGTACATCTCTGATTTTGTTGTTATAATAGGTAAGTCCCATACGCAATCTGCTTTCGAAAAAGCGAAGATCAAGTCCGATTTCGTATTCTGTTTTACGCTCTGGTTTCAAATACTGATCACCCATAGAACTGCCCTGGCTGTAAGCACCATTGCCGAACTGCGAACCAACCAGATTATCTCCCCATGGATTAGCCGTGTAAACCGTTGAAGAAAACACGGTGTTCGAACGGTAAGGCAGCGGCTGCACACCCACAACGCCGTAAGATGCCCGAAGTTTACCAAAATTGATCACACGGTTATCTTCAATAAATTTAAGTTTGGTGAAAAGCCAGGCCACATCCGCAGATGGGTAATAGAACGTTTTTTCAGATAAAGCTCCGAAAGACGACGCCGATTCTGCTGCACCGGAAAGGTTTAAAAACAAGGCATCATAAGCTGCGAAACTTGCCGTTGCATAACTGCGGATCGTCCTTACCTCTGTTTTCTTATTAACAGGGGTTCTGTTCAAAGCGGTGGCATTGGCAAAGTTGGCAGGTGCATCAGCAACCAGAAAGTTAGTAATCGTTGCTCCAAGATTGCTATATTTACGATTGTTCACATTGAATCCAACTACAAAAGTCGATGTAAAATTGCTGCCGAAATCTTTTGTGGCACGTGCAAGCAAATCTCCGTTAACCTGCGATTCACCTGTGATCTGATCCTGGAAAGAACCTGTTCCTGCACCTGTAATATCATTGATTGGAAAATAGCTAATCTGTTCATCAGAATAAGTATCCAAACCAGCTCTGGCAATAATGTCAAGCCACTTTGCAGGTTTAATTCCTAATTCAGCACTATTCATAAACCGGCTAACGTCTGTCGAATTTTGCTGTTCGTACAAAGACCAAAGTGCATTATTATTGGCAGGGTTGATTACCGCACCCAGATAACTTCTGTATCCGCGCTGTCTGTTCAAAATCGGAGAGGCCGTTGGCGAAGAATAATAACTTCCTTTATAATCAGAAATATCAAAATCTGCCGGGTTACGCGCCAAACCCACCATAGCACCGGCAAGGTTGTTACCACGCTGAATTCTGTCGGAATAACTTTTGGTATACGCCGCGCTTACTGCAAGACGAACCACATCATTGAATTTTCTTTCCGCGTTAAAACGAAGCGTTGTACGGTTGTAAGTACTATTACCACGCTGTACACCTTTCTGGCGAACATCACCAATACTGAAAAAGAAAGTAGTTTTTTGATCTCCACCGCTCAGACTTAGCGCATTGTCATAATAACTTCCGGTACGGAAAACTTTATCATAATTGGATTGATTGTAAACGTCTTTTGAATTTTTCTTGATGATCGGGTAATATTTTGTTCCGTCCTGAGCCTCAAAATACTGGCCGGTTGTGTTTACATCATCCGCACCACCCGCTCTCGAATCGATTTTATCTCCCCAGGCATTGGCTCCATTTGGATTATAAATACCGGCAGAACCCTGACCGAATTTTCCCTGAAATGGATGGTATGCGTTTATTTGATCAGCCGAATACGTGGAAGTAAAGGAAATATTCATTTTCCCTTCCGCTCCTCTTTTTGTTGTGATCAAAATAACCCCGTTTGCAGCGCGTGATCCCCACAAAGCAGCAGCAGAAGCACCTTTCAGGATTTGCATGGAAGCTATATCATTCGGGTTAATGTCATTCAAACGCGACTGTGGCGAAACCCCGCCCGAAGTTCCTCCCTCGGTTGTGGAGCTGATTGGAATACCATCTACAACTACCAATGGCTGCGTATTTCCTGTTAATGTATTTTGTCCGCGTATCTGGATGAATGAAGCAGCACCCGGATCACTCGAAGCGCGGGAAATCTGAACACCGGCTGCTTTTCCGGCAAGACCGTTAATAAGACTGGTTTCCCCTGATTTTGCAATGGCTTCACCGCTCACTTTACTACTTGTAGAGCCCAGACGGTCAGCCGCTTCCTTAAACCCTAGCGCCGTAACAACCACTTCGCTAAGCATTTTTGTATCGGTAGCCAATTTCACTTCAAGCATGGCCTGATTGCCCACTGTAATATGCTGGGAGACAAAACCAAGAAAAGAAAAGATAAGGACACTTTCTTTGGAAGGCACATTAATGGAGTAAGCTCCATCGGCATCCGTAGTAGTTCCTGCAAGTGAACCTTTAATTAATATATTGACACCAGGAACGGGCTCACCTTTATCATCAGTTACCTTTCCCGTAATTTTAATATCATCGGCAGTCTGGCGGGTTGATTCAACCGATTGCTGCAAAGTTTCTGAATTTGATTCCCCGGAAGGAAAAATACCTGTTGATTTAGCCCCCGACGATTTACCTGATTTAGAACTGCTGTCTTTTGGAAAAATCGCGTAGATTTTGCCATGTTTTTTATAATCCAGACCGTTTGATTTCAATACTCTGTCCAGCATCGTTTCAATGCTTTCGCCCGACATCATTTTTGAGTCGACCGGCATTTCCTTTATTTTATCACTTTCGTACATAAAATAAATAGCATGCTTGGATTCCAGGTTTCTGAGCACTTGCTGCAGGGTTTGCGTCTGCCGTACCGCCGAAGGTGCCTCCTTACTTTTTGAAAAAGCCATCATCTGGCCAGAAGCCGGAGCACAAGGCCGAAAAAGACATAGCAATCCCATTAGGAATAAGTATTTTTTTTCCATTTGTTAATATTTTAATACGAAGATTTACTATAAACTCTATTGCTCTCTTTTAATCGTGATTTCTTTGTTTTGCTGATCAATTTTTACGTGCAGGATACTTTCCAGCGAGGCAAGAATGTCTTCCAGATTATCGGAAGGAATAATTCCTGTCACTTTTTGCTGCGAAACCCACTCTCCCTGGATGCGTACTTTAATTCCATATGTATCCGTAATCAGCGATGCGACATCCGAAAGCGGCGTTTTATCAAATGTCCACCGGTTATCTTTCCAGGAATAAACAGAAACCGGATCCTCGATTCTGCGGATTACCAGTGTTTGTTTTTTTGTTGAAAAATCAACCTGATCGCCCGGGTTCATATGTACTACTTCATCACCCTGGCCATATTTATTAAGAAACAGCTCCACTTTTCCCTCTGAAAGTAAAACTCCCGTTTGCTGTTTCCTTGTATTTACATTGAACTCCGTTCCTTTTACTTCAACATTTACATCATTGGTATGTACCGTGAATTTTGTAAGGCTTCCATCTTCTTTTTGTTTTCTAACTTTGAAAAATGCTTCACCTTCCAGCCATACTTCTCTGTGATCCGGTCTTTGCCAGCCGCCGGGTACATCCAGTTTTGAATTCGCATTTAAGGTTACCATCGACCCATCCGGAAGTTGTATTCTCCTGGTCTCTCCATTGGCGGTTGTGTAGCTGTGAGACACGTCAAAATGGTAACGATATACTGTAAACGCAATTATCGTAAAAACGATGCAGGCCGCGACCGGCATCAACCATCTGCTAAAATTAAATGGACTTTTGAGCGGAACCTCATTAGTACGCGCTACAATATTATCCCACATTCTGTCAATGACAATCTCCGAAATATTTTCATCCGATTCCAAAGCCATTTCAAGCACCATCCGCCTTGCTAATTCCACCTGTGCCATTAGTTCCAGGTGGCTTCCCAGCCAGCTCATCCAAAAGGCGTCCGTGTCAATATCAGGAGAAAGAACCCATTTGCAGAAAAAATCATCGGCAGCCAGGCCACTTGCTTTAAATTGGGAATAATCCATGCATAACCAATGTTTATTTTGACTTCCAATTAAACAGAGCAATAAAATATCACACATTACCCCAATCACCAGAGATAATTTTACTGTTTTATTGATTTAGTTCTTAAATTATTATTAAAACCTCGATAAGTACCAAAAAACCTGAATTTGTGGTTTTAATTAAAGATTCAGATCAGAATAAAAAAACATACTCAGAACGATAATCAGATCCAGTTTTGGATTGATCTGCTGTTGTAAAGATTTCATCGCTTTTTGCAGCGTGTTATGAACAGATTGAAGAGAAATTCCCATCATGTCAGAAATTTCCGGATGGGAGAAATTATGGAAGTAACGAAGATTGATAACTTCCTGCTGGCGTGCCGGTAAATTAGAAACTGCATGTTGAATGCTGCTAACCAAAATTCCTGATTCTTCCTCATTAACAATGAGATGTTCAACCGACTCGACGTGAATAACGTGCTTTTGATTTTCATCGTCAAGCTGCTCTGTATTACCCGAAGAATTAATGCAGCGGACAATCTTTCGTCTGAGCACCGTGAAAAGATAATATTTTACAGAATCCGGATCTGTCAAATTTTCTCTTGATTTCCACAAATCAACAAAAAGATCCTGGATCACATCCTCAACAAGTTCATTATCCGGTGTAATTTTCAATCCATATTTATATAAAACGGTGACATACCGGCGGTACAGAAGTGAAAAAGCAGTCTGCTGACCATCTTTAAACGATTTCCATAGCTCAATATCTTCAATGCCGTTTTTCAATTTTCAATTCTATTATTTAGCGACCAATGGAATGAAATTTCCGGTTATTCCAATATAGAACATCTTCTTTTACATAAAGAACCGAATTTAATTTTAAATATGAATCATAACTCAGAATTTAATATAAATTATATTCATATAATCCAATTTAAAAAGTATATTTTCTATATATAAGAAACGATTACCTTACGGTGCCAAATCACTTGCCAGCAAGCCACAATTTGTATCCTGTTGACTACATTACTTATCTGATGGAATTATTTATTCAAAAAAAGACTTCATTTGGTGATAACTCACTGCTATTTCCGGGATGAAGAATCTGTTTCTCTTATTTTATTTTGTGCTTCTGTTTTCGTCTTGCAGTGTTAAGCTTCCAAAGTCTTACGCTGAAAAATCGCTGAAAGAGGAGAATTACCTGGAAAACTACCGGAACAATTACACGCTACATTTTGATAAAAACAAAGTTTTAGAAATCAATCTTCAAAATATATCTGAGATATTTAAGTGGAATAAAACAGATGATCCTGTTTTGTTGAAAAATTATAAGACCAGACCATACTTCAATTTAATTTCGAAAAAAGATACGATAACCATTTCCAATCGGCACATTGATTTTAAAAATGTGATCAATTTCCGCGATATCGGTGGGATTAAAACGATGGAAGGAAAAACGGTTCGCTGGGGGAAAATATTCCGCTCTGATAATCTGGCCGGGTTGAAGAAAAACGAATTCCATAAATTTAACGATCTGCGTATTCAGACGGTTTATGACCTTAGAACGGCAAATGAAATAAAAGGAAAAGAAGATCAGTTGCCAGAAAATGTTAAGTACGTCCATTTTTCTACTGTGAAGGATAATGGCGATTTATTGACTAAATTGAAGAGCAGAGTTTTAAACGGTGAAATTTCCGAAGAAAAATCAATCGAACTGACGCTGGAACTCTATAAAGGATGCGTTTCGGAAAATCTTCCGACGGTTCGTAATCTTCTTCAACAAATTCTGACATCGGATGAACCGGTTTTATATCATTGTTCTGCCGGAAAAGATCGTACGGGAATGACAACTGCTTTAATTCTTTCCATTCTGAAAGTAGACCGACAAACCATTCTGGATGAGTATCTTCTTTCTAACTATTACAGGAAAGATAAGATTGAAAAAATGCTGGGTAAAGTGAAACTGGCAAAACTGGTTAAACGTCACATCAATACAAAAGTGATCGAAAACTTTATGAAAGTGGACGAGCGCTATCTCAATGCAACTTTTGAGGTGATTGATAAAAAGTACGGAGGCATGGACAGTTTCATCAAAAATGAATTGCAAATTGATGATAAAACAAGAAATGAGCTGATCAGGAAATTGACATACTAGCCAATTTCTTTTTCTTCATTAAAATGCTTCTCCCGTAAAAAGATAAAAACCAGGCCCTTCCTTTGTAAAACCAACATCCAGTCTCAGGAAAATATCTTTTTTTGGAAATAGTAAATACCTTAATCCTACGCCTCCTGATGGCCGGATATGTTTCCAGCTGAACTCGTTAACCTGTGGAGCAACCACTGCCGCGGCAGCGAAAACCGTCCCTCCTATCCGTTTACTAAATTTGAAAGGAAGCCAGCGGTGTTCGGTCTGGAAAGCCAGCATATTTTTGTCACGATAACGTCCGGTATAGAAACCGCGCATGATCATTTCCCCGCCCATTAAGGCGAGCTGATTGAAAGGAATATCGCCCGTCATAAAATTACCATACAACTGCCAGGCCAAAACATTCCGGTCATTGGTTTTATGAGAAGAACGTACGTCGACATTAAACCCGTAAAACTTATAGTCGCTGGCGAGCCGTTGATTATATTTTAGAAATGAAATTTCCCCAAACAAGCCTTTTCTGACATTGAGGACATTATGCCTGTTGTCAAAAACCAGTGCCGCACCCAAACCAAGATTTCTGGTACCATGACTTCCTAATGGCGGTTCATAAACGTCATGCCCATCGGGCTGGTTAAATTTCGTATTGTATAATTGCTGATAATCAACTTCCGGCCCAAGAAAAAGATTTGGAATTATTTTTCTTAATACGCGCTGTTTCAGCAGAATATAATTGGCATCAATTAATGCCGGTTCTTTTCCGTTTGTTTCAGGTCCTATTCCATAATACAATAGAGGAAACCTCTGAAAACGTGTTCTTCCTAAAATAAACCATTTGTCCTTGTCTCCGTAAATGGCGTTATCAAGCCAGATACCATATTGAGCTTCCAGCGTTACAAAAGTGAAAGCTTGTACTTCACTCAGCCGGTTAAGCGAATCTTGTTTTGCCTGAAAGAGGAAAAGCGATGAAAATCCAAATTCAAAACTCGTTTCGGGCGCATAGGCCAACGTAGGATAAATCCGGAAACTTGATTTCCCCGGCGATGTGGTATCGGAAACGGATTTCTGTATAAATCGTTTTATAAACCCAGGCTTATTCTGTGCGAAAATTTCTTCAACCGGAATACATGTTAATAAAAACAGGCAAATGTATCTTAGCTTCAAGAGTTTTTTAGTTTGAGTAGTTTTTACTCCTACTAAAAAAATTAAGCCATGCGTTTAGTGTATATAATCCATCCAGGAAAAGTGAAATGAAAAGCAGGTGCAGGGTTAATTAAACCAGAATACTTTTCAGCAAAAAACATTTTAAGGTATCAGCCAACCGCCTGAATCACTTCTGAATATCTGTCCTGCGCAATTCTTGCAGACCAGTCAACCGGGAAAAGATGCGGATAATTTTGTTTGATTAATTGCTGTAATTGTACACGGGCACGTACATAATGCGATCGTACCGTAGCTTCATTCATTTCCATCAGATCCGCAATTTCCCGGTGATTATAACCATCGACAACATACAAAAGAAATACATTTTTATATTTTGGTTTGATCTTTTGGATCAACAAAAGGATTTCCTCAGCGGTAATCTGGCTAACAATATCTTCTTCAAATCCGAGATACGGCGCATCCTCATAGGAAGCCCGTTTTTCATTATGTTTTTTATGTTTCCGGTAATAGCTGATAGCGGTATTGATCATAATAGTCCTGATCCAGACCTTGAACGGATAAGTGGAATCGTATTCTTTCAAATGCGTAAAAACCTTTAAAAAACCTTCGTTCAAAACTTCATCCACTTCTTCGGAACAGGACGTGTAGCGCAAGCAAATACTTTTGGCATACCCAAAATATTGCTTGTACAGAAGCCGCTGCGCCTGACTGTTTTGCGCAATACAGCCCGCTATAATGGATTCAAAATTTTGCTCGTCGCTGCTTGAGCTGCTTTTATGATTGTTTCTAAAATTGATAATATTCATTGTTCACAAATTTAGGACCATGCTTACGGTTTCTTTTTGTAAAAAATTTAATCATAAAAAAGTTTATAATTTACGGGAGCGTTAAGTCTGGCATTTCAATGCTACAAAGGGAATCATTAGCGTCAATAAAAGAAAACCGCTCTGACCAAGAGAAAGAAAAACCGGATAAAGAGCCATTTTTCACCCCTGAATTCCCGATCGCTTTTATTACAAATATTACGTTCGGTACAATTTTAATAGTGAAAAAGTATCCTTTTTTGGCTTGTTGTTTATTTGTACGTACTATTACAAAATAGGATTCAATTCCGCGGCATATCATTAATTCTCAAAAATCTCCGTATGAAAAAGACTCTTCAACTATCCAATATCATCGCCCTGATTATTACAATTATTATGAATTACCTGTCCAATACAGGTATTTTCAATCATAGTACAATGGCCAGCGTTTCGGCTAAATACCAGAATTTATTTACACCGGCCGGTTACGCATTTTCAATTTGGGGACTTATTTATAGCGGCTTAATTGCGTTTGCTATTTACCAGAGTCAGGGACTCTTTAACACAAAGGAAACACCCGCCGTGGTTGAGAAAATCGGATGGATGTTTGTGATTTCCTGTGTCGCCAATTGCTTGTGGATTCTGACCTGGCTTTATGATTACACCGGCGCTTCCGTCATTATTATGACCGCTCTTTTACTTTCCCTTTGCAGCATTGTAGTCCGCACGCGTATGGAATTTGATCTGATCACTTTCAAACGGGTTGCACTGGAATGGTGGCCGTTTGCCATTTATTTCGGTTGGATCACCGTTGCCATTATAGCGAATATTGCAGCTTACCTTACCAAAATACAGTGGGATGGATTTGGGATTTCTGCCGAAAACTGGACGATCATTATGATTTTGGCAGCGATGGCTATCAACTTATTTGTAACCTGGAACAGGAACCTGCGTGAATCTGCTTCCGTTGGAGTCTGGGCACTGATTGCAGTAGCTGTTGCAAATTGGGAGGTAAATAAATCTGTGGCATATACGGCTATCATTGCTTCTATTATTATTTTTATCAGCTGCGGAGCGCAAAGTTATAAGAACAAGGGAAATGCTTTTATCATGTAAATAAGAATTTCTTACCAATAAAAATGCCCTGAATAATGATCGAGGGTAATCATTACTCAGGGCATTTTTATTTTTTTAAACTTAAATTAAAGCTTCAAACCAATCGTTGCTCGCAACACATTGTTTTTGTTATTGCTGTCTTTAAACAAAGTATTCATCCCCCACTCATGCGAGATATCCAATGTGATCAGACCGAATTCCAGTCCCAAACCAGCATTTAAACCGTAGGAAAAGTCTTCAATATTATCTCTGTCAAACTGTCTTTTATCGCTTTTATCGACGGCAAGGACGTATGAACCCGTTGCTCCCGCTTTAACGTTCATTTTGAAGAATCCCTTATTTGCTTTGGTTAAATAAAACCCAAGCAGCAACGGAACTTTCAGGAAGTGAAGTCTTGGACCTGAAAGCAAAGGCGCATTTGACAAACTATCTTCTGTACTGATTCGCATTGAAGAGCTGAAATAATGCACACCCGGCTGGATAAAAAACCTTTTTTCATGTATTCTAAAATCAAGACCGGCATTCCAACCAATACGACCATCTGCTTTTCCATCGCTAAAATCAGCCTTGAAACTTGATGCATGGATACCAACTACCGGGATTACCCATAAACCAGAATTTCTTGGCGTCCTCTCTCCAAAACGTTCTTTAAAAGTTAATTTGTCATTTTGAGAAGGCATTGGCTGCGGTTCATTATTGAAATTCTGCTCCCGATTGTCAGTAAAACGACTTCTTTGCTTTTTCCAAGCTTTATAATCTTCATAATCCTCTCTTTCCCGTGCACTCATTTGAGCCATTTCTGGGTTTTGAACAGGCGTCGCGGCTTTTGGTCTTTCATAATCTGACGGGATAATGATGTTGTTAATAATAATAGAAGGCTGCCCGGACTGTTGCGGATAATTTTTGTAGGTTGACTCAACTACTTTCTGAGCAATTCCCTGAGCACCTTGCACAGACCGAAGCGAATCTACATTGATGTTTTGTGTAATTACCTGAGGGGCCACTCGTAAATTTTCCATTGCAGGCTGTATTGGAGATACTGGCGCAGTGTTTTGCACAGCACCATTCACAGCAGGTTGTAAAAGAGTACCTTTCGTAGTAGTCACCGGTTGAGAATCTGTACTTGCAACTGATGATTGTACGCTTAGTTTTGCCTCATTTTCTGCAATTTTATTTTGAAGTGACGCTATATCTTTTGTTAGCTTCTGCTGATCGTCCGCCGCATTCCTTGCTTTTTTTGCACTTCTTTCTGCCTGACGAGCTGCCTTGCTCGCTTCGCCGGCGAGTTTTTTATTTTGGGGATCTTTCCCTAACCTGGCTGCTAAAGCATTATTGTCGTCTGCAGCCTTCTGTGCATCCACAGCCGTTTTTTCTACTTCCTGGTTTTTTTGAAGCAGTTTGTTCTGGTTTTTAGCAAGTTCCGTCTTACGATCGTTAATACTTTTACTGATTTCAATATTTTTCTTTTCGTCTTTCAGCGATTGAAGCGAATCTTTACTTATTTCCTGAGCGTAGGCACTCATGGATAAGTTAAATAATGTAATGATGATAACCGATAAATTTTTCATTTTTAGTTGTTTGATTTGCCAATAAGACCAAACAACTATACCTAAGTCACCAATTGAAACAAGCTGAGTAAAACTGTGAATAAACTAAGAAGATCCAATTGTTTACTACTTTATATGTCCAAAAAAAGGCTTAATTAACTCGTTAAACCATGTTTTTATAACAATTGTGGCGAAAAAAGAACAGCTGACCATGAAAGACAACGATTTTGATTTCGTTGACCAATCTTTTCTACAATCAAACAATGATCTCAAATATTGACGTTTCAGTAATGGAGAAATGGCGATTGGCATTTTACATTACAACTTGTTAACAAATGCTAATGGACCTGCTCATCAGGATTTATATGCTAAAACAAACAAAAAACCGTTCTATTTTTGCAAAACAGTAAAAACTGCTGTCAAACAAAACCCTGAACCTTTATAATGGATAAAAAAGAAAGCACTGACCCGGACCGTGATGGTTTACCACCATTTGTAAGTTCTTGGCCACAGCTCTACAAACTGCTGATTGCTACATTGGTAGTGCTTATTGCTCTTTTTTATCTGTTTATGACCCACTTCGAATGAGCTATCTTGACTGGATTGTACTTTCTTTAACGCTTACGTTTATTGTCGCTTACGGTATTTACAAAAGCCGTGAAAATAGTAGTATTGATTCCTATCTTCTTGCCAATAAATCACTTCCCTGGTATCACGTCACTTTGTCACTGATGGCAACTCAGGCCAGTGCCATTACCTTTCTTTCAGCACCGGGACAGGCCTATACGGACGGGATGCGGTTTGTGCAGTTTTATTTCGGGTTGCCGCTGGCGATGGTTGTGCTTTGTATCACCTTTGTACCCAAGTTTGGCAAGCTGAAAATATTTACCGCCTATGAATTTCTGGAAGGCCGTTTTGACCTGAGAACCCGTACGCTGACTTCCTTTCTTTTCCTTTTACAAAGAGGGCTTTCCACAGGACTTTCCATTTACGCGCCTTCGCTGATTTTGTCATCAATTCTTGGCTGGGATATCACACTTACCAATATTATTTCAGGTGGAATTGTGATGCTTTACACCGTTTCAGGTGGCGCGCAGGCTGTTTCGCATACGCATTTGCAGCAAATGGGTATTGTTACCGTGGGTATGGTCATTGCCGGTTTTATGGTTGTAAAACTTTTACCG
Source organism: Dyadobacter frigoris (assembly GCF_005280585.1). Taxonomy (GTDB): domain Bacteria; phylum Bacteroidota; class Bacteroidia; order Cytophagales; family Spirosomataceae; genus Dyadobacter; species Dyadobacter frigoris. Next base: position 149,938 of record NZ_SZVO01000009.1, on the reverse strand, counting down.
GATGATGTTTCTTTTTCCGACGCGCTGCATGTTGCCGGGAAAATGGGAAAAACCAATCTGATCGATTTCAGTTTTGATTTGAACAACCGTTATAATGTATGGTCGGGTCTTATCGGAGGTTTCTTTTTGCAGCTTTCCTATTTTGGAACAGACCAATCGCAGGTTGGAAGATATCTTACCGGAAGCTCGGAAGGTCAGAGCAAACTTGGCCTGGCTATGAACGGATTGTTAAAAATACCGATGCAATTTTTGATTCTTTTGGTTGGGGTACTGGTTTTCGCCTTTTATCAATTTACCAATCCGCCTTTATTTTTCAATCAGGTAGAAGTAGATAAAATCAGAAAAACCGAATTTGCCCAGGATTTCAAAACGCTTGAAGATCAGCACGCATTAATCCAAAAAGAAAAGAGGCCGCACGTACTGGCTCTGACAAGCGCGCTTAACAAAGAAGATGAGGCAGCAGTGGATAAAGCACGTACCATTTTGGCCGCTGACGAAAACAAGGTAAAAGAAGTTCGTGGCAAAGCACAAACGCTTTTATCCAAAGCCAATGGCGGAGAAGTGAATGATGTAAATTATATCTTTCTTCGTTTTGTGATTGATTATTTGCCGGTCGGGATGCTCGGACTCTTGATTGCTGTTATTCTTCTGGCATCAATGGGTTCGGTTGCTGCGGCCTACAATTCACTGGCTTCCTGTACAGTTATGGATATTTATAAGCGGATGTACCACAAGGATAATGAAGATATAGATTATGTAAAAGCTTCACGCTGGGCTACTTTTTTCTGGGGGATTTTCTGTATTGTTGTTGCCCAGTATGCAAGCCGTTTGGGTAGTATGATTGAGGCAGTTAATGTTTTAGGTTCTTTGTTTTACGGTGTTATTCTGGGAATTTTTCTGGTCGCATTTTATTTCAAAACGATTGGCGGCAGGGCTGTTTTTTATGCGGCAGTATTAGGTGAAATTTTTGTCGTGCTCAGTTATTGGAAAGATCTTACCGCATTTTTATGGCTCAATTTAATTGGCTGCGTGCTTGTTATTGGTTTTGCTTTTATTATTGAAAAAATATGGCCCCAATCTGACAACAATCCAACCCCTGAAACTGCGGTATAATATTTATTCAATTCATTATTTTTCCTCCAATTTGTCTTATACAAATATTAATTTCTATTAATCAAATAAGTGTTTGATTTTTTCAAACAAACGTTTGATTTAATTTTTTATTCGTCTACCTTTGCCCTGTTACCTGGCATTTGCGTACTATAAAGTGCCGGTAAAGCCATGATGAAATACAATCCAAAGCAGTTAAAGATTATTGAAGTAGCCGAAAAGCTATTCGCCGAAAAAGGGTTTTCCGGCACCTCCATCCGAGATATTTCCCAGGAAGCAGAGGTAAATGTGTCGATGATATCCTATTATTTCGGTTCAAAAGAAAAACTCATTGAAGCACTTTTTGCCCTTCGTTCGCACGAGTTTATATCAAAACTTGATAATCTTTTAAAAGACCTGGATCTGTCGCCAGTCCAGAAAGTAAACCTGATGATCGATTGGGTTCTTAACCGTTTGATAGAAAAACACTGCTTTCACAACATTGTTTTACGCGAGCAGCTGGCAGGTGATTCCCGAACTGTGATAATCTCTGATCTGCTGGATGAAATGAAGAGCAACAACCTTGCTGCGATGAAAAAAATCATTCAGGAAGGGCAGCAGACCGGCGAATTTAAAAGTGATGTCGATGTATTGATGCTTTCAACGACACTTTTCGGCACTATCAATCAAGCAATTAGTACGCAGCGTTTTTACCGAAAAGTCCACGGCCTTCAAAATGCTACGCAGGAGGAATTGGAAAATCATCTTAGGCAAAATTTAAGTGTTCACCTCAAAAAATTTTTTCGCTTCACGCTTGTTCAGGAATTAAACCACACAATTGACGGTTAGAGCTAAAATAGACTAACCCCTGAATGCATTTAACACCATTTTTATCATTATCCAATTAACGTTCTCTTTTTCATGAATTGTTATTATAACGCTAAAACGATAAGGCTTTTAGCACTTAGTATTACACTTTTGCTACTTTCGCCCCTATTTGCAGCTGCCCAGTTTAAGGTCATCACTGCAACGGAAGGCACTGAGCAAGGTTCGATTTCAAACGGAACGCTGGAAGAAATAATCCAGTATGCTATGAAAAACCAGCCATTAATTCGCCAATCTGTTATTGATGAACGTATTACAGAAAATACAGTTAAAACAAAACTGGCTGACTGGTATCCGCAAATCAATTTCAATTACAATTTGCAGCACAACTTTTTAATTCAGACGAGTATTATTGCAGGAAACCCTGTAAAACTTGGTGTGAATAATACTTCTGCTGCCCAGTTTACGCTTTCACAGGCAATTTTCAACCGTGATGTGCTTCTTGCCAAAAGAACCCGCGGGGATGTACAGCTTCAGGCGAGCCAGACTACAACGGCAAACAAAGTTGATCTTGCAGTAAATGTTTCCAAAGCGTTTTATGACGTGCTGGCAACTTCGCAGCAAATCTATGTTTCCCAGGAAGATATTGTTCGTTTGGAAAGAAGTCTTCAGGATGCAAAGAACCAGTACAAATCGGGTGTGACGGACAAGATTGACTACAAAAGAGCGATGATTTCTCTTAACAATACCAAGGCATCCAAGAAAAGCAACGAGGATATTTTGAAGGGAAAACTCGAATATCTTAAATCACTGATGGGTTATCCGGTTGAAAAAGAATTAAAGATCAGCTACGACAGTCTTCAAATGGAAAGAGAAATGTTGATTGATACCATTCAGGGACCGGATGTGAATTCCAGAATTGAATATCAACTTTTGACAACACAGAAAAGACTTCAGGAGTCCAATCTTAGTTATAACAAAATGAGTTTCCTTCCAACGATTGCGGCCAACGGAGCTTATAACTTAAACTACCAGAACAACAAGTTTGGAGATCTTTACTACAATAACTATCCTCAATCTTTCGCTACGGTAACTTTAAGCTTACCCCTGTTTCAAGGTGGAAAAAGAAAGTATAATATCAACTCTGCAGAGTGGCAGTTAAAGAGAACCAATCTTGACATAACGAACCTGAAAAATAATGTCAATTCTGAATATGCCAATGCCCTTGGGTATTATAAAGGGAGTCTCGCTACACTGCTGGCTCAGAAAGACAATGTTGACCTGGCAAAAGAAGTATATGATGTGATCCAGCTTCAATATAAATCAGGTATCAAAACATATCTGGAAGTAATTACCTCTGAAACCGATCTTCGTCTGGCCAGAATTAATTATTACAACGCACTCTATCAGGTGTTAGCCAATAAGATCGACGTACAAAAAGCCCTGGGCCAGTTAAACTATTAATTATTGAAATCCCTTTGATACCATGTTTTTAAATTCAACAAAATATTATACAGCGGCATTATCAGTTTTGGTAATGGTTTCCTGTGCAAAAAAGAACGAACAGGCCGGTCAGCAAGGTCCACCGGCGGTTAATGTAACTTTGGAAGAAGTAAAATCCACGGATGCAGTCTATCATGATCAATACCCTGCCAGCGTAACGGCTCTGAATGTAGTTGAGCTTCGCCCTCAGGTGACTGGTTTTATCACAGGCATTCATTTTCAGGATGGAGCAAGAGTAAGAAAGGGACAATTGCTTTACACAGTAGATGCTCAGCTTTATTCTGCTAATTACGATCAGGCAGTTGCCACTTTGAACGTACAAAAAGCAAACACGGTTAAGGCACAAAAAGATGCGGATCGTTATCATGAACTTGATAAAAACGATGCAGTTGCAAAACAGCTTGTAGACAATGCTGATGCTGCACTTGAAGTAGCAAAAAAACAGGAAGATGCAGCCAGAGCCAGCATTGCAGCAGCGAACACAAGCGTTCGTTATACCAAAGTTTTCGCTCCGTTTGATGGTGTGATCGGTATTTCACTTGTAAAAGCAGGTGCGGCAGTAACAGCGGGACAAACGGTTTTGAACACAGTTTCTACCGATGGACAGCTTGCAGTTGATTTCAATGTTGACCAAAAAGAAATCTATCGTTTTACAAATCTTCTAAAAAACGCAAAATCTTCTGATTCAACTTTCACTATTGCTTTTGGAACACAGATATATCCTTATCCGGGAAAAATTCTTTTGATCGACCGTGCCGTTGATCCTCAGACAGGTTCGATCAAAACACGTTTAACTTTCCCGAATAAAGATAATATGCTTCGTACCGGCATGACAGGGACGGTGAGAGTTTTAAATACTGCTTCAAAAGGTGCCGTACTAATTCCGTACAAGGCAGTTACTGAGCAGTTGGGTGAATTTTTCGTATATGTAGCAGCCGATTCCAGTAAAGTTAGTCAGCGGAAACTTACGTTAGGAGAGCCAATTGGCACGAACATTATTGTAAAAGAAGGTCTTAAAGCAGGAGAAAAAATTGCTGTTGAAGGCGTTCAGAATCTACGTGAAGGAGCAACCATTTCTACGGGAACACCGCCGGCAGCAGCAGCAGCCCCTGCAAAAAAATAAGATAGATAAACAGGACTTGATATTATTTATGTCAGCCTCCTTCTGACTTCCTTAAATACTAAAAAAATGATTGCAGATATTTTTATAAAAAGGCCTGTTACAGCGATTGTTGCTTCAATCGTACTTGTACTGGTAGGCCTTATTTCATTAACAACGCTGCCCGTTGCACAGTATCCGGACGTAACGCCGCCGACGGTGACCATTTCAGGTGTCTTCACCGGGGCCGACGCCCAGACGGTCGAGCAGACCACAACTACCGCTATTGAAACGCAGGTGAATGGTACGCCCGGTATGAGTTATATGTCTTCGAACAGTACAAGCAGCGGACAAAGTAGTATTAACGTTGTTTTTGATATTGGTACTGACGTTAACATTGCCGCTCTTGACGTGCAAAACCGTGTGAGTGTGGCTGAACCTGCGCTTCCGGATGTTGTAAAAAGATTGGGTCTTACAGTACGTAAAAGACAACCGGCCATTATGGTTGCCGTTGCTTTGTATTCCCCAAAAGGAACGCACAGTGCCCAGTTTATTGGTAACTATGCCAACATTTATCTGAAAGACAGAATTCAGCGTGTAAAAGGTGTAGGTGATATTGTTTCGCGTGCGGATGACTTTGGTATGCGTATCTGGCTGAATCCCGAAAAGCTGGCGAACTTAAATATGACGCCTTCGGATATTACCGCCTCTCTGGCAGAAAACAACCTTCAGATTGCAGCAGGTACCGTGGGAGCAACTCCTCAGCCAACTGCGCAGGCTTTTGAATATAGTGTACTTACCAATAGCCGTTTGAATACCGAAGAACAGTTTAACAATATTATCGTACGTTCGTCTCCTACCGAAGGAAGTGTCGTTTATCTGAAAGATGTGGCACGTGTAGAGCTTGGTAAATTTGATTATAATGCCAATGCTTTTGTTAACGGAAAACCGGCAGCTTTTGTTTTGATTTACCAGGCGCCGGGTGCCAATGCACTTGATACCTATGATGGCATTATGGCAGCACTGGCGGAGATGAAGAAAACGTTTCCAAAAGATATTGATTTCGTAATCCCTGTTGAAACCGCTTCTGTTGTACGGGTTTCTATTGAAGAAGTATTACATACATTTGCCGAAGCGATGATTCTGGTGGTAATCGTGGTATTCCTTTTCCTTCAGAACTGGCGCGCCACATTGATTCCTATCCTTGCGATTCCGGTATCTTTGATCGGAACATTTATATTCTTTATTCCTTTTGGATTTACGATCAATACGCTGACACTTTTCGCCTTCGTACTAGCCATCGGTATTGTGGTGGATGATGCGATTGTGGTGGTCGAGGCCGTACAGCATAATATTGACCACGGCCGAATGTCACCCAAAGCTGCAACCAAGAAAGCGATGGATGAGATATCAGGTCCTGTTATTGCAATCGCACTTATTCTTGCAGCTGTATTCGTTCCGGTAAGTTTTGTACCCGGTATTGTGGGTCGTCTTTATCAGCAGTTCGCTATTACCATTGCGGTTTCTGTACTTCTTTCAGCCTTTGTAGCCCTTTCATTGACACCAGCACTTTGTGCGATGATGCTTAAACCAACAAAAGGTGCAAACGAGAAAAAGAACTGGCTTGAAAAATTCTTCGACAAATTCAACAAGTGGTTCGACCGCGTTTCACACGCTTACACGAGAGGAGTTTCCAAATGGATTAAAGGAACACCTTACGTGATTATCATGATGGTTTGTCTGATTGTTGGACTTGTGTTTTTGTTCAAAAACAAACCTTCCGGTTTTATTCCGGTTGAAGATGAAGGACGTCTTTTTGTAACCTATGAAATGCAGGAAGGTGCTTCAACGACCCGTAACATTGCGATGATTAAGGAAGTTATGAAGCGTGTGCAGGCAATCCCGGAAATAAAAACGGTCGGTGGACTTGCAGGTCTTAACGTTATCAGCTTTTCGAACAAATCCAACGTAGGTACCATGTTTGTTACGCTTCAGCCTTGGGCTGATCGGAAAGGAGCTGAGCACCACGTGCAGGCTGTAATTAAACAAATTCAGAAAAACACCGCGGATATTAAAGAGGCAAGGGTGCTTGCCATTGCTCCACCTGCGATTCCTGGTCTTGGTCAAACATCGGGTTTTACGTTTGAACTTCAACAAACAACAAGTACCGACGATATCAAAAAGTTTGAAGGTGTTACTCAGAAATTCCTGGCTGCTGTAAATCAGCGTCCCGAAATCGGAATGGCCTATACTTTCTTTAACGCAAAAACACCTTCTTACCAGATTGATGTAGATCGCGACAAGACTAAAAAGCTTGGTGTTCAGGTCAACGATGTTTTCAATACACTGTCTACACTTTTGGGTAGTACGTATGTAAATGACTTTAACCTTTACGGACGTAACTTCCGCGTAATGGTGCAGGCCGACAGTAGTTTCCGCTCAAATCTGGATCAGCTTAATAAATTTTATGTCAGGAACTCTCAAGGTAATATGATTCCGTTATCGGCGATCATTACCAGCAAAGTGGTAGAAAACCCTGCGCTTATCTCCCATTACAATATTTACCGGTCTGTTGAGATTAACGGAGTACCAAAACCCGGTTTCAGTTCCGGCCAGGCGATCCAGGCACTTAAAGAAGTAGCAGAAACGCTTCCGGATGGTTATGGTTATGAATTTTCGGGTATGAGTTCGGAAGAAATAAAAGCGGGTGATGCAACGACAACAATCTTTGCAATATCAATCGTTTTTGTATTCCTTTTCCTTGCAGCGCTTTACGAAAGCTGGTCAATTCCATTCTCTGTACTTTTCGCAGTACCGATCGGAGCATTGGGATCGATCATTACGCTGACATTGCTACCAAATCTTACCAATAACATTTATGCGCAGATCGGTCTAATTACACTGATCGGGCTTGCGGCCAAAAACGCGATTCTTATTGTGGAATTTGCAAAAGAGCGGGTTGATGGTGGAATGGAACTGGTGAAGGCAACACTGGAAGCGGTTCAGCTTCGTTTGCGGCCAATCATTATGACCTCTCTTGCCTTTATTCTTGGGGTACTTCCTCTGGCATTCGCAAGTGGTGCAGCAGCCGAATCACGTAAAACCATCGGTTGGACGGTATTCGGAGGGATGCTTGCAGCAACGTCTCTGGCGATCTTTGTAGTACCTGTCCTTTTTGTAGCGATTGAAAAAATTGCTTACAAACAAAAGAAAAAGAGAGAGGATCGTGAGTCGAGATTGATTTAAAAGTCAGGCTTTATATAACCAAATCAGGCGCGGGTGCATTAGCATTCGCGCCTGATTTGGTTTTGAGGGAATGATTTGGAAATCCGTAGCAATAATTCCTGCCGATATTTGGAGCAAAACAGGTTTTATCTTTCCAAAGAAAAGCGGGTTTTCCATCCATTTGCGAAATAGTCCTGAGTTTTTATTTGTCCGGGTAAGATTGATTTCACAGGTTTTCTGACAATTAAGTACTATTATTACAATATAAAATTGGTAGATTACATAGATTTCAATATGAATTCAATACGATGGACTTCGGGACAAAAATTAATGTTTGCATTATTTGGCTGCATTTTAAGCATGTTACTGGCTTTTACTGACAAAGAGAAAAGTGCAGAAAATTTAGAGGGACAAACACCTAACATCGTGGTCATACTTGCCGATGACATGGGTTATGGAGACATAAAATCATTCAATCCAAATTCTCAGATCCCAACACCCAACCTTGACAAACTTGCTGGCAATGGAATAAAATTTACCGATGCCCATTCCGGATCCGCTGTATGCTCCCCTACCCGCTATGGCCTGATTACTGGCCGATACGCTTTTCGTTCGTCATTAAAAAAAGGAGTACTAGGTGGCTATTCAGCTCCTTTGATTGAAAATGAAAGATTTACTATCGCTGATTTACTAAAAAAAGCTGGCTATAATACAGCTGTGATCGGAAAATGGCATCTTGGATTGGGCTTTGCCAATAATAAAGATAACTCCGCAATCAACAAGGTTGATACCACAAACGGCTGGCCGACAGGTGAAGGTATTGACGTGGAACAGCCGCTTCTTCAAAGCCCTAATAATCTTGGTTTTGATTATAGCTACGTTATTCCATCGTCGCTGGACATCCCGCCGTATATCTATTTTGAAAATGGAAAACCCTCAGAAAAAGGAATTGTGAAATTGGAAGGAAGAAATTCTCCCCGAGGCGTTTTCTGGCGGGAAGGAAAAGCTTCTACCAATTTCAAAATAGAAAAAACGCTCGATCAATTTTCTGATAAGGCCTCTGAATTTTTGATAAGTTCTGCAAAAAAGAAAAAACCATTTTTTTTGTATTTGCCTTTAACAAGTCCACACACACCTTGGCTACCCTCGGCACAGTTTAAAGATAAATCCAAGGCTGGAATTTATGGTGATTTCGTGGCACATACTGATCATGTTGTTGGAAAGGTGCTTCGTACGCTCGACAGTCTGGGCCTGACCAAAAACACTTTGATCATCTTTACTTCCGACAACGGGGCCGACTGGAAACCGGGTGATAAAAAAATATATCCTACCCACCAGGCCAACTACATTTTCAGGGGACAAAAATCAGATATTTGGGAAGGCGGGCACCACGTTCCCTTCATTGCAAGCTGGCCAAGCACCATTAAGTCAAATCAAATTACTAACGAAACAATATGTCTGACCGATCTTCTGGCAACTTTCGCTTCCATCACTGGCCAGAAAATTCCTGACAATGCCGCACAGGACAGTTTTGATTTTTCAATGATACTTCACGAAAATCATACCGCTAAGTCCGGAAGGAAAAGTATAGTACATCACTCCATAAACGGAATGTTTGCGATCAAAAGCGGAAAATGGAAATATGTTGACGGACAAGGCAGTGGTGGCTGGTCGAAAGATGAATCAGCGACTTCGGATTTAAAATCGCAGCTATACGACCTTAGCAAGGACCCAACCGAAAGTAAAAATCTGGTTGAGCAATTCCCCGATATTGCCAGGAAATTGAAAGATGAATTGAATAAGCAAAATGTAAATGGTTTTACCAGGCCGGGGGGACGTAATTAGGTAAAATCCCTAATTTTAAATCTGTCCTTTCAAAATAGCGTATTGATTGCGGATAGCATCTGATTCGTATCTAACCAACCAGAAAAATAAAAAAAGGCCACCTTACGGCAGCCTCAAAAAATTTAGTCTGAATGAAGTGTTTTTGGAATATTATCGCACATTTACGTTGAAACTGCCCTCCGTTAAAGTCCTTTTTTTAGTACCAGACGCGTCATAGGCTATGAAACTAAAAGTGCCCGCCAGGTTTGTGGCTGTTTTTTTGGTTATGGTTACACTGCCACTTCCTCCGTTAATGGTTGAAAAATCTTCTTTGCTGATTGTGATGATGCCAAAATTAACTTCATTGATTGGGTAAGTTCCTTCTACCGCCGAGTTTGGAAGCGCAATAGCAACGACATCGCTGGTTTTACTATCCATTCCATAAATGGCGTAATAACCGTTTGCACCCGGAAAACTCGCCAGTGCATAGGCATAATCCGGTGCATAATTATTTCCGTCCACCTTCACTTTGAATCCAACCGTAGCGGCCGGATCTGGTGTGACGTCATCAGATTTTTTACTGCAAGACGTAAAACCTGCAAGACAAATCATAACAAAAAGTACTAAAATTGAAGAAGTTTTCATAACACTATAAAGTTGTTTGTTAAGGATGAGAACCCGGGAAATGACAAGAAAACCGTAGTGTTTTTGTCTTTGTTTCCCTTTGACATTTCAAAACTAATACAACATTAAGCCCTCAAATTTCAGAATATATGTTAGGCAGGTTTTACTTTAAACACGGTGAGAAATGATATACAAATGGCTGAAAAAGTACTGTAAATCTGTTGGTTAATTTGAAACATTACGCTTTCGATAAACGACAAATAAACCCGGGATCTTATTTTAATTTCCCTGAATTGACATAAAAATCTGACAATAAAGACAAAAATTCCTCTTTTCGCCGGCGCGATACTTCAATTTCAGTATTGTCGCTCATCCAGACCTGTCCCCCGTCTCCTTTCACATAACGCTTGATATGTTCCAGGTTGATGATATTGGATTGATGGACACGGAAAAAATAATAGTTATCCAGAATCTCTTCATATTCTTTCAAAAGTCGGGAAACAACAATGGCGGGTCCTTTAATCAGGTGAAATTTGGTATATGACCCAAGCGATTCACATTGAATAATGTCTGTCATCTGTACAAAGTGAATTCCTTCTGCTGTTGGCAGTGCAATACGCTGGTTATCATTCTTTTGACGATTAACCAGACGCACAGTTCCCGGAGTGTCCAGTTGCTGCTGTAAAATCTGAATCTGCTGTGGGTTTAAGCCGGCGGTCTGGGATTTATATTTCTCAACGGCTGCCTGTAATTCATCAGGATCAATCGGTTTGAGAAGATAATCTATGGCACTGAAACGGAATGCACGAATGGCAAATTCCTGATAAGCCGTAGTAAAAATGATACCAAAATCCACTTTTTCAAAAGAAGCCAGTAAATCAAATCCTGATTTTCCCGGCATTTGAATATCAAGAAAAACAAGATTAGGTTTCTGCTCCTTTATCACTTCAATACCCAGATCAGCATTTTTTGCTTCACCACAAATTTCAACCTCGGGGCAAACCAACCTGAGCAGGTTAGACAGCGCTTCGCGGGCGTTGGTTTCATCATCAATGATAACAGCGCGTAAATCTTGTTTCATATGTTATACATTTTCAAGTGGAATTTTCATGCTTACCCGTGTTCCGGCAGGTTGATTATCAGCATCAAATAAATCTGTAAATTCAATTTTCGCGTCACTATCTTTATGGCGCAGGGATTCAAAAATCCCTTTGGTCATTTCCTCTCCACGCGAAATATGGCCTTCCGTGCGCGGCGCAAAAGTTCGTCCAACACCGTTGTCTTCAATGGTGCAAACAATATGTTTATCCCGAATGCTACCGGTTATCTTCAACTTTTTCTCGCCTTCTTTTGGCATCAAACCATGCCAGATAGCATTTTCAACATAAGGCTGCAAAAGCATCGGCGGCAAGTGTGCATCCAGCAACACTTCATTATCTTCAATTTCAAAAATATAACTGAATTCATGATTGAATCGAAAAGATTCTATCTCTACATACATACGAAGCGTATCAATGATCTGCTCAAAGGAAAGATACTGGTGGTTGGAATTCTCCATGATCCGGCGAACCAGTTTTGAGAATTTCGACAGATATTTTGCTCCTTCCACACCCCTGTTTGTCAACAAATAATTTTGAATTGAGTTGAGTGAATTGAATAAAAAATGAGGGTTCATTTGCGATTGCAGCGCTTTAAGCCGCCATTCCGCTATTTGCAGATCAAGCCGGTTCCGCTCTGCAAGTGTATTGACGCGCCACCGCATCATGGCTACGATCATAGCCGCTATGGCTAATCCGATCAGTGTCCTGAAAAACAAGGTATTGATAAAATAAGGCTCAACCCGGAACTGAACAATGAGTGGTTTATCACTTATTTTACCAGAACTATTTCTGCTTCTTACCAGCAACCGGTACGATTTTGCCGGAAGGTTGGTAAAAGAAACCGTATGCTGATTGCCCAGATCAATCCAGTTAGCTTCAAAGCCTTCGAGTTTAAAACTGAATAAATTTTTAGAAGCGGGTTCAAAATTCAATGTTGAGAAATTGAAGGTTATCGCATTTTCATCAGGGTCAAGAATGATTTCTTTGGTCAGATCCTGGTGTAAAGTTTTGCCTTTTATTTCAACCGAACTGATTATAACCCTTGGCGTTACCATACTGGTATTCAACTGATTGATATCTAAAATATTAATTGCATTGGTATGCCCCAAAAAAAGCTCATTGCCTGCGCCGCGATAAAATCCTACCGGAGCGTTGCTTTTTAGTCCCTCAATCGTTGTCAGGTACCGGATATCATGAGTTTTAGGGTTAGCAATGTGAATGCCCTCATTGGTACTGAACCAAAGATTTCCACCAGGCATTTCAGCGATGTTAGCACAATAGGTATCATTGAGCGCATCTGTTTTAAACTCAAATGTGCTTAAAATCTCACCAGTATAGGAAATTTTCGAAACGCCTCCCCAGCTGGAAATCAGAATCGTGCCGTTTGGCCCCTTTTGCATACCATTGATACAATCTCCCCCGATTATTTTTCCCTTATTTTCCGGCAACGTTTCAATATTTACGAATTCTCCCGCCTTCTCATCGAAAAAGAATAACCCGCGCGAGCAAGTCGCTACCCAGATCCGCCCATCAACGCCTTCAAGGATCGCCTTCAGATAAGTCAGATTTAATAATTTCCGGCCTTGTTTGGCAGACCATAATTTAATTTCCTGTTTCGTAAACGGATCAATTACTTTCAAACCTTCATTCAAATTGGCAATCCACAAACGGCCCTTCTTATCCAGCAATCCATCTCTGAAATCTGTATTTTTAAATAAAGCCGATGCTGGTGAAAAGACTGAAAAGTTTCCCTTTTTCAGATCGGCGGTAAAAACGCCCTTATCTGTAAAAGCATAAGGCCGACCCTGAATCCATCGCATTTGCTGTGTGAGCGCGTCGGTAGGATATGGCAATAATTTGAAGAAATTTTCAGAAGGTTTCCAGATCAGGGCGCCCGAATGAGAAAGGCCTAAAAGAAAGGTTTCATCCGGCGCAGGTAAAATCGCAGTAATCTGAACCGGAAGCCTCACCACACCCGCAGGAATCGCAATGGTACGAATTCCGGCATTGCCATACCGGTACTTGTAGACACCGTCACTGGTTCCTATCCAAAGAATCCGGTTTACTTTGTCTTCATACATCGTTTTGACCCGGATTCCATTATTATAAAATTCAGGCAAATTGTAGAGTTCATTACGATCCGGATAAAAAATACTGATCCCGTCATTTGTACCAACAAAAAGGAGTTTCCGACCATTTTCGTCCTGTGATTCCTGGACACAAATAACGTGGTTATGTTCAAAACCTGTTTTTCGTATACTAAAAGACTGATCGGCGGGAGAAAAACGCACCAGGCCGTATTCGTAGCCGCCTATCCAAAGATTCCCATTGCTATCCTCACAGGCTTTTGAGAGGCGTATCGGTATCCTATTTTTTGCTAAAACCGCTGCATTCCCAAGCATACAGACAAGTTTGTCTGCATTTCGGTCATAGCGATAAAGACCAATTTCTGAAACGATCCAAAGTGTCCGTTTTGCATCTTCAAAAAAGCTGGCATACTGATAAATATCACCGCCCGAAGCAGTTTGGGGAAAGGTATATCGGTGAAGCTTCCCGGTTGCAGGATTATATCGTTTTACCGAGGTATAGTCGCAAACCCAGACCTGATCATGGCTGTCCACCATCCCTTGTTCGTGCAGGTCATTGTTTGGATCAGAATCATCATAATTGTTTGTTGCCAGCGTGGTGACAGTCAGTGTTTTTGCATCGATTTTACATAAACCTCTGGTATCATTGGAGGTATAAATATTACCTTTTGAGTCGGTTGAAACTCCTGAGCAATATCCTAATTTCAGACTATCGAGCCTTAAAAAACTGTAACCGTCATAGCGACAAATATTCCTGCCGGTACCAATCCACAAAAACCCCTGTTTGTCATTAGTCAGCGACCAGACCTCATTGGATGGAAGCCCCTCCTTTGTTGTCAAATGTTCCAGAGTCAGAGATGGCATTTGGGCACAGAGCTGCCCCGAGGTAAAAAACAACAGCAGGAATACCTGTAAATACCTCATAAACCAACTATTGATTTGATATAATTACGCTATAAGTTATAACCCGCAAACAGGTTAAAGTCAAGATTTACTGCTTTTTACTGATTAATGAAAATGCTTGCGGATGATCAGAATCTGGCATAACTTTATTCTCAGTTAACCTCGTAAGCATAGTGTTATTTGCACTTTGCCAAATACCGGAAAGAAGTATTAGCTCTTTTCCCTTCTTTTTAAATTTACCTTGAAATGTCCGCGTTATTTCGCCCCTTTGTGATTCAATTAGAATCATTTCACTCCGACTGCTTAATGCGCCAACAACATCAATGCGCTCAGTTAAACCCGCTTCGGAATAATATCCTTTGACAAAACCATTCATTATCACAATGTGCATTCGAGTATGCCTTTTTGAATCGCGGCTTTTATCAGTCCCAAACTCTGCCGTAAAAGTGCCCACCGCGTTAACAGGCTCAATATGTGTTGCTTCATTCATAGAGCCCGCACATTTTTTCTCATAACAACAAATCAAAAGGACTACATTAAAGGCTAGGAATGTTAGAAGTGATTTCATAATAAGTGTTGAGAATGTGTGAAATTTCAGAAAAAGACGAGACTAAAAAGGATGATCAAAGTGATAATTAACAAAGCAATCCAGTCGAAGCCTCTTTCCAAAAATCTCCTAAGACCTTCCCTGACTGTTTTAATACTATTTCTATTTGTAAAGTGTTCGCCCCGTGCCATACGCAGTTATTAATTAGTGGTTGAAATTCACTTTAAAAATGTCACGGAATCCTGATCTGAATTTTACAGATTGACAAACGGGGGCAGGATTATAGAAACCGGTGGGGATAAGTTGATATTTGGGAGGAAAAAAAATGATGACACCCGCTAATTCTAAAACAAAAACCACACCTCAAACCAGCAATAACTTCGCCCGAATCTCTTCAGAATAAGAATACGCACTTTTTATTTTTGAACTTTTTGGATCATTCATCACTAAAATATACGTTCCTTTGAAGTATTTATGGATCTCCCGGATTTTCAGTTTATTGATAATAAAACCTCGGTGAACGCGAAGAAATTGTTCAGGAAGGCGTTCCTGCAAATATCCAAGAGGGTAATCGACAAGCTTTTCGCCCTCGTGCGTATGGATATAAACGTATTTATCTTTTGCCTCAAAAAAACAGATATCCGAAACATGAATCAGAGTTATCTTATTCCCTGTCTTCACCGGAATAGTTGTAATAATATCTTTTGGCTTATTTTCAGTGATCAGCATTTTGATTTTTTGCAAAATATCATCTCCGCCAGTATCACTTTCCAATACTCTTTTAATGGTTATCGCAAGCCGCTCGTCTTCAACCGGTTTTAGCAGATAATCCAGCGAATTTTTCTCGAAAGCTTTTATTGCATATTCTTCATAAGCTGTTACAAAAACAATCAGGGGTAAATAATCAAGGTAATTCAACACTTCAAAACCATTTATTTCCGGCATTTGAATATCAAGAAAAACGAGATCAGGGCGCTGATCGTTGATTAGTCTGACGGCTGTTTTTCCATCTTTTGCCTCCCCGATTATTTTAATCTGCGGATACGCTTCCAGTGTTTTTTTCAGACGATAAACCGCAATATCTTCATCGTCAACCAACAACGTTCTGATTTCTTTTTGGGATAGTAATCCGGACATATTTTTCTGGTTTGTTATTTAATTCCATCGTGAAATTTCCGGGGTATAGCAAACCCAGCTTGCTTCTTACCATTTGCAGGCCCATTCCAGAACCGGGAGTCGCTGACAACTCAGGTCCGGAATCAGAAATGGTGATCAGCATAGTATTTTCATCTAGTTCGATCTCAACTTTAACAAATCCATTTTCTGCCCGTTTTTCAATGCCGTGTTTTACAGCATTTTCTACGATAGGCTGCAAGATAAAAGATGGTATTTGTAAAGATAATGCATCGGGATCGACGTTAATTTTATAGTTCATCCGTTCTCCAAAACGTATCTTCTGCATATCCAGATATGTGCGGATAATGGCAATTTCATCCGTTACCAAATGAAAAGTGGCGCTGTTTTTGTTGAGTGTAAATCTGAAAAATTTCGATAAAAGCAACACCATTTCCTCGGCTTTGGCCGGATCTTTCGAGATAAGCCCTGCAATCGTGTTATGTACATTATAAAGAAAATGCGGGTTTACTTTCGCGCGTAAAAGTTCGAGTTCAAAAGCAGTTTTTTGCTGTTCCAGCTCCAAAACACGGTATTGCTGATTTAAAATCTGAGAATTCAGAAGACTCTTCCATTCTTCACTCACATAAATCGGTATGCCTGTAACCAGCACAATCAGAATATTCAACACATAAATATTTCCTCCGCCAAACCATTGATACTTCCCATCCTTCCATAAAATTGACTGCACAAAAAACATAATTTCAGAACCTGCCAGTGCAGCCAAAATCAACAAGCTGATCATAATGATCATCTTAAAACTTTGGACTGAAGTGACCATTGTAAAAAAATTCCTGTACGTGATGACAAGCATCATCAAAGAACCGATGCAAGACGTGGAAAGTACGGAAATTGCGATACGCTCAGGCCGTTGGTCGTAAGTGAAATATAAGTACATACCAAAAGCAAACCCGATCAAAAGACAGATCAGCAAAGTTTTAAGCGCGGGATGCATCCTGATTTGTGTGCCGGACAATGGTTTTAGTTTTAAAAATAAATGATTTTTTTGACAGAAGAATGAAGGTAATGATTATGTAAATCATACCGGCAACCGAAGGGAGAAATTGGCTGTACGGTTTGTAATCCGGAAAAACGGTGCCGCTAAATGCAGACGAAATAGCACTCAAAGCACTGATCATTTTATAGGCATGTTCGTACATGATGGCCTTTTCCAGGAAATGTACGGGAATAAACCATTTGCAAAGGTCGTAACCTGAAACCAGAAATAAAGCGCCTAGCGTTGAATAAATGATCACCGGCGACCAGTATAAACCGTTAGAATTCAGATAATACAAATAATAAACCGCAGAAATCATAACCAGTAAGGGAATAACATAATCAAATGTTTCCGGTTTTTGGCCACGTAGTTTTAGCGAACGGATTCCGCTAAAACAATTATAGCCGCTGAGTAATGTAATAACCAGAAGAAAACTGTTACGGTTGAAAACAATCACACCGAAAAGTCCTGTAATGATGACGACCACGATCATCCACATGAAGTATTTTCCAAATAAAACATGCTTTCCTAAACCTTTTTTTGCGAAAACGGCAGCAAAACCGGTTAACAGCGCAGTGCTTCCCGCAATGACGTGCAGTGTAAGATTGGCAAGGTGTAATTTTTCCATGGGTTGATTATTTCTGTTTACCAAATCAACCGCAATTGTCAGTAAACAAAAATCACATTCCGACAAATGAGGAAATTTACCGCTGAACAGGATCAGGAATTCAATAAAGTTGAGATGTTAAATCGAAAAATTGAACAGGAATTTGGAAGCTAATTCGTAGTTTTATCTGTCAGGCGAAAAGACTTTCATTTGCTCAAATTTAACAAAAACAGTCCGTGTCAGAAAAATTGAAGGATCAGCTTTTATATATTTTGAAGTGCCTGATTGGTACTGCGATTGGCTATTACATTTATCTGCTATACCCAATTGTGGGAACCTGGGCGCTCTTTTCAATTTTATTGGTACTGGCTCCGGATCGAAAAGATGCTATGAATCTGGCTGTTACACGCATCAAAGCAAACTTCATCGGCGCTGCAACCGGACTGATTTTACTTAATATTCATGCGATCAATCTGACGATGATTTGCGCGGGTATTGCACTTTCCATTGCCTTTTGTGAGTTGTTGAAATTACAGGCCGCTACCCGTTCGGCGATGATTGCGGTGCTGATCATTACAATGCATGAGCCCGGTCAATATCTTTGGGAAATAGCATTGGAACGTGCAGGCGGCGTTGCAGTAGGTTGTATTATTGGCGTGGTTCTCACCTATTTATTCCACATTTCGATATCAGGATCAACGCAAATTATCCAAAAAGTCAGAAAGGGAAACACTTCTGATTCTGTTCAGGATACGGATTGATATACGACTTTTCCCGTTCTTTCATTTTTGAGGTCATCTTTAAAACGTTTGGGTTTTACTTTATGAAATTTCTCAAACAAACGTGCAAAATGACTCAGATTGGAAAAACCGAGTCGGTAACCCGTTTCTGAAACCGATAGATATTGAAGCAGCCGCGCCGCTTCGTTCATGCGGGCGGTCTGGTAATAATTATAAATACTGTCGCCAAAAACCTGTCGGTAAAGCTGTTTCATTTTAGTCAGACTCATACCAATATTTTCAGCCAGTTTGCCAAGCTCAGGAGGAACACTAAGGTCTTTTAGAATAAGCATTTTGGCAAGGTAAATCTGGTCGGCATCCGCCTGATCAACCGGAATCATTTTACTTTCGGAGCGCGAAATCAACTTTGCAAATAACTGATAAATAAGCTCATGTGCCTTGATCTGATACAACAAAGTTGCCAGTCTGGTAGTCTCATCAATCTTGGTAATTTCTTTCAGTGTGCTTTGCATCTGCAAGTTCATTTCTTCATGCAGCACAAAGGATTTGTTATGTTTTAAAAGCTTTTCAATAGGACAACCTTCCTCTAAATGAAGCAAATCAAGAAGTGTCTGCCGGGAAATGCTGATGACTAGAAAACTGATTTTAATTTCCTTTGGAATGATTAATTCCGTAAAAAAATTACCAGTACTGAACTCGACTTCACAAGTATTTTTTCCAGAAAAAAAAGATCCGTTTTCCGATCCGTTACTTTTGAAATCCGTCCGGCAATCAAATTTGAATGTGAGTATATCATCCGATGAAGAAGTCAGCCGTTTCAATACAAACTCCTCTTTCAGAACATAATTATGGATACAAAGTGAAATACCCGCTTTTGGATAAACCTCCTGAATAAATCCATCGCCAAGCGTATCAGGCAAATACACGCGTTCTTCTTTTACCACAGCATCAAAACGACTGGCAAAAGCAGAGGTAAAGTGGAAGTTTTTACCAGCAGTAAATTCAAACTCGACAGCCATAATAATTTAAAAATACGGTTGAATATTTCCCCATATCCAACCGGTTAATTTTATAAAAAATCCTGATATTAATCGAGATAGTCAGGCGGATACAATTTCTGTCCGTATTTTTCAGCCAATGCGTTAAGCACCTTTTTTTCATCTTCACCGGGTTGCGCTGCAGGGAGGAATTTTCCCTTTTTCACAGGTTTTCCGGCTTCCAGAAAAAATTCATCCAGTCCGGCGGGGACAACCGTGCACCAAAGCCGGGCGGTTTCTTCTGATTTATTTTTAAAACAATGTACCAGCCCTCCTTTTGGAATATGAACAAAATCTCCCTTTTTGGCAATGTAATTCTGGTTCTCGGTTTTCACCTCAATTTCTCCATCCAGCACATAAAAAGATTCGTCAAAATCTGTATGTGCATGTGGGCCGGGGCCGCCGCCAGTAGGAACCAGCATATCAATGATCGCAAAAGCGCCAGCGGTTTGTTTACCCGAAATTACGATCCGGTACGTATCACCGACCACAGAAATAATAGCTCCGTCATCAGGCGTTACAATTTGCGCAGGCTTTTTTAACTCTTCCATTTTGTTGATGTTTTATTGATCAATAATTAATTCATACCTGATGCACTAAGCAATTATATTTTCAGATAAAAAAGGATAATCCGTATACCCTTTTGCACCTGGCGTATAAGCCGTCGAAAAATCAACTTCGCTTAAATTTGCTTTTGTTTCAATTCTTTTATCAAGGTCAGGATTAGCTAAAAATGAACGGCCAAAAGCTACCAGATCAAAAGATTCCTCAACCAACATTTGTTCAGCACTTTCAGGCGTTAAACCGTTACAGATAATAATCGTTCCGTTAAAATTTGTTCGGATGGCATCCAGTGTTTCCCTGGGAATTTTTGGCGACACACCTAAGTGAATATAGGCAATTCCGATCTGATTCAGCCTTTCGGCCAGATAAGTGTATGTTTGATGTACTTCATTTGGATCATAATCGGCCAGATCACCCATGTTTGAAAAAGGTGAAAAACGAATACCGACCTTTTCTTTTCCAATTGCATCTGCCATTTTCTCAGCGATCTCAATCACAAAAGACGACCTGCTTTCCAAACTTCCTCCGTACTCGTCGGTACGGTTATTTACATTTGGATTTAAAAATTGCTCAATCAGATAACCGTTGGCTCCATGAAGTTCAATACCATCAAAACCGGCTTTAACAGCATTTTCGGCAGCTTTTACGTGACTTAAAACAAGAGCTTTTATTTCTTCTGTTGTTAATGCTTTGGGTTGAGAATGATCCTGCATTCCTGATTTATCAGTAAAAATCTGGCCGTTGGCTTTAAGGTCAGAAACACCGACAACTTCACTTCCAGCGGGCAAATTGTCAACATGGGCGATGCGGCCGGTATGCATAAACTGCACAAAAATTTTAGTATTATTTTGATGAACAGCATCGGTGATTTTTTTCCAGCCACTTACCTGTTCATCCAAAAATATTCCCGGAATACGCGGGTACCCCAAACCTTCGGGCGCAGGTGAAGTTCCTTCTGTGATGATCAATCCCGCTCCCTTCCGCTGAGCATAGTACTCCGCCATCAAATCATTTGGAATATTATCAATAGCCCGGCTTCTGGTCATAGGCGCCATCACGAGGTGATTTTTTAGTGAAAATCCGTTTTTATTATAAGGTGCTAACAGCTTGCTCATTGCTTGATTCTTTTGAGATTAAATTCAACCCCACAAATTTCAGCCCAAATCAAGACTTAAAATAGCCCTATAAGTCTTATAAATAGTCCGGTCGGCGGGATGTGATAATCAACAGATCAGCTTATACCCTATACTTCTCAAATTCATAATCTGAATGTCTGTCTCGTCCTTTAACAATTTCCGGATATGGGTCATAAACACGTCCATACTTCGGGTATTGTAATAGCTATCGTCACCCCAGATTTTCAATAGTGCCTCCTGTCGTTCCAGCACATCGTTTTTTCGCAGGATCATCATTTCCAGCAGCGCGGATTCTTTAAAAGAAAGAGAATGCTCTCCGGATGATGTTTTCAATTTCTGCTGAACGGTATCAAGCTCACAATTTCCAAAGGAATAAATCTTACTATTTTGAACGTTTTGACTGATTACTTCCCTACCAAAACGATGCAGCAATGCTTCCAACCGTACGAGCAATTCCTCCATACTAAATGGTTTTTTCAGGTAATCGTTGCCGCCGGATTTAAAGCCTTTTACAACATCTTCGGTCAAAACTTTTGCAGATAAAAAGATAATTGGAAGATCTGGCTGGATTTCCCTTAGCTCTTTGGCCAAAGTATAACCATCTTTCGAAGGCAGCATGATATCCAGAATACAAATATCCGGTTTGAAAGAAAGATAGACGTCCATCACCAGATTTCCATCTGCTACAAGCTGAACGTTATATCCGCTGCTCGTTAATCCATCGCTGACGATGCGGGACAAAAACGGCTCATCCTCGACATACAATACTTTTAAACTCATGAGGCTGCGGGTAAAGTAATGATAAAATTGGCTCCGCTGCCGGTCTCGCTTTTGATTTTGATCGTTCCGCCATGTTTTTCTACCATTTGTTTAACATAATGAAGCCCCAATCCTGATCCTTTAATGTCATGGATATCTCCCTTTGCCGGAACCCTGAAAAACCTTTCAAAAATGTTGTTGTGATAGATCGGGTCAATACCGGGACCGCTATCTTTAAAAATGAGTGTTACCTTTTCGGGATTACATTTGCAGCTGATTTCCATCGCCAGGTCATTTCCTGAATATTTGATCGCGTTGTCAATCAGGTTATAAAAGATATTGGTCAAGTGAACCGGATCTCCAAACACAAAACAAGGTTCTTCCGAGGCGTCAAAATGGATCCTCGCGTGGCTGTTTAACAATTGCAGTTTCATGGACGAAATCACCTGCTGCAAGCCTGATTGCACATCATAAAGTTCCAGTTTGAGAGGCTGTTCCACTTCATTTCCATTACTGATATTCAATACTTTTTCCACCATCAGATCCAGCCTTTTCAGTTCATGCTGACTGACATCAAGATAGTTTTGCAGCGTTTCGGGATTATTGATAAGGTTATATTTTTTGATTGATTCAATTGCTAACGATACCGTTGCAATGGGTGTTTTAAATTCATGCGTCATGTTGCTGGTGAAATCCGCCTTCGCATCGGCATACAATTGCTGGTTTCGCAATAGTCTCAATATAAAATAAAAGGCAGTGCAGGTTAGTATTATCATCAGTAAAGACGAAGCCAAGTAGTACCGCATCCGATACCAAACCACATTGTCGATAGCTGGTAAAATCAATTGGTATCTGTAAATATTTTGTATGTTATAAAGATACCTGCCGCTAACAAAAGCAGGAACCACTTGCTTTGGGACATTGCTCTTGTACACTTCATTACTATCGTACACATAAATATTATCATAGATAGCAGAGGTTATTCCAATTTCCCGCAAGCCTTTTTCCAGCTTTTTTTTCATCGCCACCAGCGATAAACTATCACTTATTCTCAGCTCCCCGGGTGTTTTTCCTGTATCTTTCACAACAGGTCTTCTGTGTTTTCTAATTACAGGCATA
The DNA here is from genome assembly GCF_005280585.1 of Dyadobacter frigoris. Taxonomy (GTDB): domain Bacteria; phylum Bacteroidota; class Bacteroidia; order Cytophagales; family Spirosomataceae; genus Dyadobacter; species Dyadobacter frigoris. The sequence goes on along the minus strand of NZ_SZVO01000009.1, from coordinate 126,980 downwards.
TCTTTTATGCTGAAATGCATACTTACCGAGGTACTGTCATCGTCAATTGAAATACTGGCTGTGGAACTCAGGTTGTCCATTTTCATATTATCAAAAGCCCTCCGAAGCTGTTCCCACTGCGGAGATAAAAACAGCTGTTTGATGTGCCGAAGATTTCCCGGATTTTCAAAATAGGTAATACTGTAATACATGTTGGTCTGCGCCGTTTTGCTCACAAACTGTTCTATATCTTCTTTGAGCTGTTTTTGCTGAGCAAAAAAAAGCTGTTGCAGCCACACAATCTGCAAACCGCCGCTCAGCAGCAACGAAAGCACGATCAGTACATAGGTATATTTTGCTTTAAACCATTTCATGCTGTGAAGTTGCTCATAATTTATTTGCTGCCATCTTGTCAAGATACGATTTAACTCTATTTAACTCAACTTAACCCCCGTTTAGGAAGCAGCGAAGTAGGTTTGTGCCATAATCTAAAATAGACATGAAAACGATACTGAACATTCTAATGCTGCTGCTTTCCTATCCATTATTTGCGCAGCAAAACCTGACAGGAATTGTCAACGATGGAAAAGGGCAGCCATTGGATGCGGCCACGATAACACTTTCACAAAACGGGCAGGTGCTAACAAGCCAGTTGGCTGATATGGGTAAATTCACACTGACAAATCTGAATCAGTCGCCGTATGACCTTGCGGTTTCACTGATAGGCTACAAATCTGTATTACGTGCTTTTACTATGCCAAAGGATAGTCTGAGCATTCAGTTGCAGAATGATGATCTGCAACTGAATGAAGTTTCCATTGTTTTCAAAAAACCAACCATTGAACGACAAATAGACAGAGTTGTCTTCAACGTGGCAAACAGTATCCTGGCCAGCGGTGGTACAGCCTGGGATGCATTAAGTAAAGCTCCCGGTGTGCAAACCGGTAATGATGGCGGCGTAAAAGCGAACAACAAAAAAGTTACAGTATACATGGATGGAAAACCTGTGAGGTTATCTGGCGATGACCTCTCGGCTTATTTGCAAGGTATTCCGTCTGATAATATTTCCAAAATAGAAGTAATGCCAAATCCATCTTCCAAATACGAAGCACAAGGTGGCGCGGTCATCAATATTATTTCAAAAAAGGCAAAAACAGATGGTTTTAATGCCAGTTTGAGTGGTGGGTATACACGTGGTCAGATGAACCGGTATGCGAGTAACGGTGTTTTTAATTATCGTAAAGACAAGCTTAATATTTTTGGAAGTTACGGTTATTCTGACCGAGCCATCGAGCGTGATTTAAATCTGTACACGATTTATCAGACACCGTCTTCATACGCTTACTGGGATCTGAATAAGATCAGTGTGCTCAAAAGTAAGATCAGTAATTACACCGTAGGAGCCGATTACAATCTGACAGCCAATCAGGTTGCAGGGGTGCTCATTACAGGTAATAATGCTGCAAATGTTGGTTACGGAACTGCCATAACTAATATTTATAATAACCATAACTCAAAAGCGGACTCGGTGCTAAACACATTGAGTAATAGCCGTGGACATGCCAATCAATATAGTTTCAACCTGAATTATAAGATAAAACCGGATAGTATGGGTAGAAGTCTGAACATCGATGTTGACTACGCTCCATACTCAAAGGACAATGTACAAAAACTGAATAACTTCATGTATTTGCCCGATGAAAGTTTGGCTTTTGCTCCGTATAAAACTTCCTCTCCTTCTACACAAAAAATAAATATCTGGTCGGGAAAAGTAGATTATGCCTATACTCTTGGCAAAATCTGGACGATGGAATCCGGTATAAAGTATACCAGCATTATCAGTGAAAACCAGTTTGATTTTTACAACACTCCTGATGTTATGCCGGTTTTGGATCCGACCCGAAGCGACCGCTTTCAATACACTGAAAATACTGCGGCAGCTTATACAAATATGTCCGGTGTTTTGGGTAAATGGAATTTCAAAGGTGGGTTACGTGCAGAATATACCCGCACGAGAGGATTCTCACACTCTCTGGATTCTATCAATGTGAAAAAATACCTGCGCATATTTCCGACAGTATTTATGACCTACAAAGCTTCCGAAAATAGCGAGTTTGGTTTTGCTTATTCCAAAAGAATTGAACGTCCCGATTACAGACAGTTAAACCCTGCAAAAAATTATTCGAGCCCTTATAACTACCAAAGTGGAAATCCTTTTTTGAGACCGGCGATCATTAACAATCTCCAAATTAGTTACACACTTCACCAAAATTATACGTTCTCCGTCATATATACGACAACAAAAGATATGGCCAGCAATGTTACGGTCCAGAATAATGATACCAAAACATTTTATGATACCCAGCAAAATATTGGCAGCATTCGCGACATTGGTACCGAGCTGTCGTCCGTTCATCACCCGGCTTCGCGGTGGGAAATCAATAATACCGCACAGGGATATTTCAGAAAACAAAGCTCAAATCAGCCGGGGAATACGTACAATGACAAACAATTTTACTTTTATCTGAGAACCGATCACGCTTTTACCATAGATAATAACAGCGGATTGAAGGCAGAAATGAGTGCCTGGTACAACAGCGCTGTGCAACAGGGAACACTTCTTCTTGCGAGAACTTACGATTTAAGCATTGGAATCAGCAAACCGGTATTCAACAAACAGGGAACAATCCGGCTGAGCGCTTCTGATATTCTGCTGGGCAATCCGTACAGAATTGTGATCAATAATCAGGGACAGAATAATGGTATTTATCAAAAAAATGATACGCGTACTTTTACAATAAGCTTTTCTTACAAACTGGGTAAAACCTTAGCTGCCGCCCGCAAGAGAACGACAGCGAGTGAAGAAGAAAAAAGAAGAGCCAACTGAGTTTAAATCTGATAAACAAATATTTTTTTTGCATTATACTTAGAAACACAGGTGTAATTATTAAACCGGATGCAGTATATTATTGGGAAATGTAACCCTGGTTTCCAAAGTAGCTGATCATCATATTTAACTTAAAAATGTTTTACCTTTTCAATAATCATATAAATGGCACGATTTTTAAGGAAGTAAGATTTACTCAACCGGTTACGTTACCTCTTAATTTTATGATGAAAATATGCATTATTGACGACGAGCGGATTTGCAGTTTTCTTGCTCAAAAACTCATTAAGAAACTTGTACCGGATTCTCAAATATCGCATTTCAGCAACGGTCAGGAAGCCATTGACTTCATCGCTCAGCATCGTTCAATAGTTTGGAGCCTGCCCGAATTGATTTTTCTTGACATTAATATGCCCATTACAAACGGATGGGATTTTCTGGACATACTGCAGGAGTTAAAAATAAGTAATTACCATCCTCTAATCTATATATCCAGCTCATCACAGGACGTCAATGACATTGAAAAAGCGAAAACTTATTCTTCTGTTCGGGGATATCTATGCAAGCCGTTAACTCCGTTGATGCTGGAACGGATCCTTGACAATACAAGCCATAATTGTGTATGTTAACACCTTCTGCAAAATAAAGTCCAAGGGAAGATTCAAATAGACTCAACCAAATTGGCTGAATTTGTATATTTTTTGTCATTTCAGACAACTCCCAAATCAGTTACATTTGTTACCTGATCAGGTTCTAAAAGAGAATCAATTTCGTAGTAATAAAAAGCTAACAAAATGAAAATTGCAATCAATGGTTTCGGAAGAATTGGGCGCATGACCTTGCGCGCATTACAAAACAAGGAAAATGTTGAAATAGTAGCGATCAACGATTTGACTGACATAAAAACGCTCACTCATTTACTTAAATATGACTCGTCACACGGCCACTTTCCCGGACAGGTTTCGGAAGATGGCACCAGCATTAAGGTAAACGGAAAGGATATTATTCTGCTAAGCGAGAAAGATCCGGAAAAACTACCGTGGAAAAATCTTGAAATTGATGTCGTTATTGAATCAACCGGAAGGTTTACTGATCGGCAACATGCACAATCGCATATTAACGCAGGTGCAAAAAAAGTGTTGATTACCGCTCCGGCATCGGGTGGTGTCAAAACAATCGTAAGTGGTGTCAATAATGATATCATTACTGGTGATGACGATATTTACTCCACAGCATCCTGTACAACCAATGCCATCGCCCCGATCCTTTACATTCTGGATAAAGAATTTGGAATTGAATCAGGTTACATGAGCACGGTTCATGCTTTCACGGCGGATCAGGTTTTGCAGGACGCGCCTCACCGTGATTTGCGTAGAGCGAGAGCTGCCAGCCAATCCATAATACCAACCACAACCGGAGCGGCAAAAGCAATTGGTGATGTGTTGACAGGTTTAAAAGGTAAATTGGATGGTTTTTCATACCGAGTTCCTGTTGTCGATGGCTCTATTGTGGATCTTTCGCTAAATTTAGCAACTCAGGTTTCCGCCGATGAAATTAATGATGTGTTGAAAAAACATGCATCGAACGAATTGAATGGAGTTCTTGAATATACGGAAGAACAGTTCGTTTCAGTTGATATTTTGGGGAATACACACTCATCCATTGTTGATGGAACACTGACAAGAAGTATCGGAAAAATAGTAAAAGTGGTTGCCTGGTATGACAATGAAGTAGGAATTTCAAACCGTATTTCTGAACTGGTTTCAGAAATAATAAACACTTCCAAATAAAGTGAATGAACTGCAAGTACCGAAGCATTCAAAACTTGTTGTAATTGTCGCATTCCCGAACCTGCCCTTACTGGAAATTGCAGGTCCGGGTGATGTGTTTTTTCAGGCATCTAAAGTGCTTTATGAAAAAACCGGTATTGAAAATGCTTACAAAGTTATGGTGGTAGCCGCGGATCGGTCCGATCAGGTAGTGACCAGATCAGGGATCGGTGTTAGTTCTCCGTTTAAAATCGAAGACATTAGCCAGCCTATTGATACGCTTTTGATAGCTGGTTATAATTTTGACAATCCGGTTATAGAAACTTCGGATTTTTATCAATGGCTTTCAGAAATTTATCCGAAAGTTCGCCGAATCGGTTCCATTTGTATCGGAACATTTGCTTTGGCCAAAGCTGGTCTTTTAAGCAACAAAAACGTCACCACGCATTGGGAAAAGGGCGGAAGATTGCACAACGATTTTCCTGACATACTTGTCAATTCCTCGCAGCTATTTGTGAAAGATGGAAATATTTATACTTCTGGCGGCGTGTCCTCCGCCACTGATTTATCCCTGGCTTTGGTGGAAGAAGATTACGGAAGGGAAATCGCGGTCTCCGTTGCCCGGCATCTGGTTTTATATCTCAAACGACCAGGGTTTCAAACCCAGTTTGCAGACTTATTGCCTGAGCCAGAATCAGCGCATAATTTGATTGGTAAAATTCATGAATGGATGGTTTCAAATCTGAACAAAGATTTGAGCGTGGAACAGCTCGCAATCCAAAGTAATATGAGTCCAAGGAATTTCTCCAGAGTTTTTTTGAAGGAAACAGGTTTAACACCTGCCAAATTCGTAGAAAAATTCCGTGTAGAAATGGCCCGTAAATTTCTTGAAGAAAGCGATTTGAATATTGAACAGATTGCAGAAAAGACCGGACTTGTTAGCCTTGTATCCATGAGGAGAATTTTCCTTCGAAACCTTATGGTAACACCAAGCGATTACCGGCGCTCTTTTAAAACAACCAAAAACGAAATCGAAGTTTGATCAGCTATCCCCCATTGAAAAATTCAATTCAACAGGAGATAGATTTCCGATCTATTCTGTCGTAAAACCGTAGTTTTTATAAATAGCTTTTGCCCTTTCACTAACCAGAAAATCCATAAAGTCTTTTGCAGCTTTCGGACGCGGAGCGTTTTTCATCAGTCCCGCTGTGTAAATAACCTCGATATTTTCTTTTTCAGGAATTTCAACCGCTTCCACCGGATGTTTGAGCATTTGCTGGTAATAAACTTCTGAAAACCAAACCGGTCCGGCTTCGGATTTCCCGTACAAAATCCGCATAGGCGTTTGTCGATGATGAATCTGGGTCAGATAAGTTGATTTGTCGTTGACTTTTTCTACCATAATCTGCTTTCGAAGTTGCTCTCCGCCCACCTTTACATAAGCCTCTTCAATTTTCTTTCCTACACTTTCCCACTCCGGATTTGGCATACTTACCAGTACATCTCTTCGTCCTAAATCAGATAACCCTTTAACCCTTTTCGGATTTCCCTTTTGTACCATAATCGCCAGACGGTTTTTCGCATAAGGCTCAATACGGCTGAACATATCCGTCAGTTCCACAATTTTCTGTTTTCCATCCGTGTATACATCTGGCTGATGTGTGATGCGCATATTACCAATCGTCACCGATCCGGTTTTGATCTGTTTGGCAAGAATTCCTGGCGGCAACGTTTCAACAAATATTCTGGTATACTCGGGATATTGCTTTTTAAAAGCTGTCAAAAGATCATCAACAACCATAAACTGGTTGCCAGCAAAGAACACAACAAGTTGCGGATCAACGATATCCCCATACAAATCCGGCACATTATCAATCCCCGGAATGGTAAAATTGAGCCCATCAGACCATGGCTTGTTCCACGGCGGATCGAAGCGGTAATCCTGCGCAAAAACCTGATTAAAACTTGTCAAAGCAATAATAGTTGAAATATTAAAAAGAAACCTTTTCATGGCTTTACATTATAATGAAAACAAATTAAGGATGGACAATAGCCCAGCCTTGTTGCTGGCGGATGATAATTTCACCGTTTCCGCTTGGGACATAGGATATAAAATCAAATAATTCGTCCCGGCTGATTTTGCGTTCACGCATGGTATTTTCACACTCCGCCAAAATCACTCCTTTTCCCTGAAGTTCTTTCAATTGCGTTTCATAAGGCTGATCTTTTTTGAAAACTGCTACGCCTCCTCCATGCACTACGAGCTCCACTTCCAGCTTTCCTTTCAAACGCGGATCTTCCAGGGCATTGTTAATATTCTTCATGGTTGCCTTAATAACCTTTTCATCATCTGTATTCAACTGGTAGACAACTTTGTAAGACTTTTTATCGGCGGCCGCACCATGAAAATCAGCTGGATTCACTTTTAAAGTCTGAGCAAAAGCACTCACCGACAGAAACATAACGGCCAGACAAAATAAGGTTTTAATCGTTTTCATATAATTTATTTTAAAGGTTAAGTACTATTTATTGTTTTGCTTTTGAGCGGCAGCAATAGCCTGGAACGGTCCTAATTTATGTTGCTTTTCTGAAAAATCATCCGCATAAGGTGCAAAAGGAAAATCGATGGGCTTTCTGGTAATATCCTTCCAGTCATTTTTCTGGTCTTTGTGTGGTCGTGGCTGCGAATTCACAAATCCCGCAAGATCCCAGGCTTCTTCATCGGTTAGAATTTTATTTTCATAATTTGCTCCGAAAGGCATATTGTTTTTTACATAACCTGCGAAGGAAGAAATCCGGAAAAGTCCTGCTCCGTCGTTGTAGCTGCTCTTTCCCCAAAGAGGTGGATAAATAAAAGTGATTTTATCCGGGTTAGGAATCCCTTCGCCGTTTACTCCGTGACAACTTTCACATTTTGCTTTATAAATAATTCTGCCGTTTTCAGGATTTGCCGAACGGTTAAGGTACGGCAATTTTTCAAGTCCTGTCCCCTCGGGAGTTTCGCCTTTTGCAGTGCCTTTGCCCAGCCATTTCATGTAAGCTACCATAGCCCGCATTTCCTTACTGTTGCTATCCGGTTTGCTGCCATTCAAACTCCGCTCGAAACAGTCAGAAATCCGTTTGATGATCGTTTCCTGGCTAGCCGATCTTGCCCTGAATTTAGGATACGTGGAATACACAGCTGCATAATTATTCCCCATGATTTTGGTACCCGCATTCAGATGACAATTCTGGCAATTCATACCATTACTGATATGCCGCACGCTTCCTTTTGGCCCCAAATATTGTGCAGTATTCGCGATCAGATCCCGGCCATAAAGGATCAATTTCCCTTCCGGTGTTTTGGGAATATTTTCAATTTTGGGCGGCTGCCACATTTCCTGTTGTTTCAAAATCTTAAAAGAAGGTTTTTTCAAACCATTTCCTGAACCGGTTATCGCTGCCGAAATTTGACCGGAAAATCCGGAAAAATTAAATAGCATTATAAGGCAAAGAAAAAAGCCCGCAAGTCCGGAGACTATCTTTAAAGTCGTCACCTGAATCCGTTTTTTTTGCGGATTTTTTTTCAATAACTTATTCATAACAATTTAGTTTAAAAGCAACTGATTGTGGTTTCAAGCTTATATTTTCTTTTTTTATCTTATAAACAAAATCATAATTGTACCGATTCTACTAGCTCATTTACTTAACAAAATGGCGTGCAAACCTGATAAATAATTCCGGCAAAGCTTCCGGCTGACCGTGTAATATCGCAAAGTAAAAATAACGCTCAATGTTAAGTCCCTCGACGTCAACAATATAACATTCCTTATTTTGTAACTCTTTCAAAACTGCATGGACAGAAAGAAAAGCCATACAATTGGAATGCAGCATATAAAGTTTCATACTTTCACTTCCACCAAGCTGCATTTCACTGCTCAACTCTGAAATATTAATCCCGGCGACTTTCAAAGCATGGCTAATCACTTCAAGTGTCCCTGATCCCGGCTCTCTGAGCAGCAGAGGAATCTGCTTTAATTGCTCAGGTTTAACCGAACCTGACTGCACCAGCGGATTTTTTGTACTGGACACCAGCACAATTTCATCCTTTAAAAATTCGGTATACTTTATGCCCGAATTCTTGGAATACCCTTCAATAACTCCCAGGTCTATTTCTTTATTTTGCAGAGCCTGTTCAATTTGCTCGGTATTATTGATGGTTAATGTGATTTGTATCTCAGGAAACTTTTTATGAAAAGCGGCCAGAATCGGCGGTAAAACATATTGGGCGTTGGTCGTACTTGCGCCTAACCGTAGTATTCCGCTTTGCCTGTTTGCAAGACTGTTGATATCAAACTCGATGTTGCGATAGATTTCAAAAATCTGTTCGGCATGAGAAAGCAGAATTTCACCTGCCTGAGTCAGTTTTATTTTCGAACCATTTCTTTCAAAAAGTTTTATTTTAAGCTGACTTTCGAGTTCATGAATATGTTTTGTAACAGCCGGCTGGGAAATAAACAATTCTGACGCAGCTTTTGTAAAATTAAGCCGCCGGGCAACTGTGTGAAATACCTGTAACCGGAAATCAAAGATCATGAGCTGGGATCGTTTTCTAAAACAGATTAATAACCTGTAATTATACCAAATGAATCACAGCATACAAAGCCGAAGCGGATATTAGCAACCATAATAAAAGTCCGGCGAGCAACGGCTTAAAGCCAATGGAAGTTAAAACTTTTCGCGATAACCCCGCTCCTATCAAAAATAAAGTAAATGTAAGACCTGCCTTCGAAATGTAGATTAGAAACGGCCTCAAAGCTGCGATTTCTGGAATATAGGTATTGGCAATCATAGCCAACAGGAAGAAACCGATAAAATAAGGAATGCTTATTTTGCCTGCATTATTTCTAAAAATAAAGCCTGAAACAAATGCTACCGGAACAATCCAGAGCGCTCTTGTCAGCTTTACAGTAGTCGCTATTTCCAAAGCATGACCGCCATATTTACTGGCCGCGCCAACAACAGAACTGGTATCATGTATCGCCAAAGCGCACCACATTCCAAACTGTGTTTCCGACAAATTGAAATAATGGCCTGCAATTGGAAAAATAACCAGGGCAACTGAATTAAGAATAAAAATGCATCCCAAAGCCACTGAAATCTGTTTTTCTTCTGCCTTGATTACCGGAGAAACAGCCGCAATTGCACTCCCGCCACAAATGGCTGTGCCGCATGAAATTAAAAAGGAAGTTTTCTTTTCAATCTTAAAAAACTTGCCAAGGCTATAACCAATACCGAGTGTTAGAACTATCGAAACAATTGTAAATAAAACGCCTTCTTTTCCAGCCCGAATAGCGCTGTGCACGTTCATTCCAAAACCCAGGCCCACTACCGAAAGCTGCAATAACCAATGTGTTGCTTTATGATTAAGATGCAAATACGGATGGCCGCTGAACTGCGCCACAACAAGTCCCATCACAAGCGCAACCGCCGGACTGACAAAAGGGGTCAGACAAAGCACAGTACAAATGATAAAAATTACTTTCCGCCGACCTTCCGCCAGGTTTAATAACAATCCCGAATAATTACCGCTTATATGTTTGTGATTGTCCATAATTCTTAGGTTTTGATAGGCAAAGGTCATGGAAATTTCAGTCAGGTTTTTATCATAAAAAGGCATAGGCAATAACAAAAAGTTATCGCCTATGCCTTTTCTTAAAGAGACAATTTCAATAATACCGTGTCAATAATTAATCTTGTAATTCTTTTAACACATTTTCGGCATGGGCCGCAGTCCTGACATAATAATTAAAAACCCATTTTGTAAACCAATAAAAGAATGGAAACCCAACGACATACCAATACATCAAATACGATGTTTTGAAAAGATCGCCTCCTCCAAGAAGCTTAACCATCACAGGCAGAATAACGACGAGAAGTAAAGCACTCAGATAAAAATTCAGTTTTTGAAACTGCACAAACCGGATTTTCCCTTTTGAATATTGCAGTAGAGATTCCTTATAATTGTTCGTCAAAATATCGACCGAGCGAAGTTTACGAACAGCCTGAAACGACAAGACCGGCATTATGCATAATATCAAAGTCGTTGCAATCCCGCAAATCATTAAGTACCAACCATCAAGCTTCTGAAAATTGAGTACAATATATATTGCTTGTGCGTAACAAAGAAGCGCCCCAAAGGCCTCTGGCAGTACGATTTTATTTATTTTATTGTGATATCTTGATTCTGTCATTTTAACAATAACTGAGTCCGTCAATTTTTTCTGCTTTTCCATTTCCCTGGACATTTCTCCCCATAGCGCCTTCATTTCTTCCAATTCCATAACAGTGTTATTTTAGTTAATCTGAGACATTAATTTTTGCTTGATCCTTCCCAGTCTCGTACCCACGTTTGTAGCTGTAAATCCGGTTATGGTCGCGATTTCTTCGTAATTTTTTCCTTCCAGATAAAGCAGGATTATCCCCTTTTCCGGATCACTTAGTCTTTTGATGTGGGCAAATAAAACTTCGCTTCGTTCGTCCGCCAGCGTGTCAGGCACATCACTTTTGTTGAGCAAAATTTCATCGATCGGAATCTGATATCCTTTTCTTTTTTCTTTGTTCAACTGCGCAATTGCGGTATTCAGTGCTATACGATACATCCAGGTGCTTAGTTTAGATTCCCTTCTGAACGATGCGAAAGATTTCCATAACTGATAAATAATTTCCTGATAAAGATCACGCTCATCTTCCTTCGTGTTGGTATATACCCGCGCCACCTTAAAAATGAGGCCTTCATTTTGCTGAATGATTTCGATAAATTCTTTCTTATTTTCCATCCTGAAAGTGACTACGCTCAATTAGTGAAGAAAAGGCCGGAAAAATCACATGGAAAATAATATTTTTTGAAAATAACCGATTGGAAGTCCGCTGGATAATGATTTCAGGATTAGAAAAAGCAAATGCTTCATAAACCTGATTTTCAGGTTTATGAAGCATTTTTATGTTGTGCTTTCAAAAGAAAGACTTCTTTATATATTCATACCGTCAAGATCTGTTGTCAAAACTTCACTCATGTAATCAAAAAATGGACGCATATTTTCGAAAGCCGAACTGGCTTCTTTCAGAAAAGAAGCTCCAAGTACTTCCTCATCAGCAAATCTTTTGATCAATAAAAACTGTTTAAAACGAAGAAGATCAATAGCCGGATCGTTTTTATCAAAACCTTTTGGCGCAGTTCTCACCTGCTCTCCCTGCAAAGTCCCAAAGGTATCTTTGAAGGATTTACTGTTTAAAATTTTGCGTAAAGGTGCCGCATCAAAACTTATATCATCACGGATTCTTTTCAGATCTTCCGCATTTGGCCCCTGAAATCCGCCAGCTACAAAGCTGTTTCCCGGCTCAATATGAAAATAATAACCACCTCTTCTTTGCTTGGTCGCTCTTGTGTAACTGCCACTCCAATTGGTTTTGTATGGAATTTTTTCTTTTGAAAAACGGGTATCGCGGTAAATCCGGTGCAGGATTTTTTTACCTGATGGTGTTTCAATCAAATCTTCTTTATTGAGCTCATTTAACAATGAACCTGCAAAATCCTCTACGAATGCCTGTTGCTCAATAAATTCATCCTTGTGTTCATTAAACCAGTCACGGTTATTATTTTCTCTCAATACTTTCAAAAAATCCAGACTTGACGCCGGAATATAGGACTGCTCTTTTGACATATCGAACTGTTAACGTCGGTGATTTTATATAATAAACAAGGTTAATAAAATCGATCCATAATGTTAAAACTAATTATTTGATTTCAGATAAAGTAATCGTATTCGTCGCGCGGTTAAGACCGTAAATTATCTGCTTGTCTTTTATTGAATGATCAATGGCAATTCCCTGCCCATAAATTTCAGCCGGAAGCGTGCGGATATGTTCAAGTGTGTAGCCCGATTTTGGCAATTTCATCACATAAAGCTCAGGCCTGTCGTGACCGGTGCAATACAACAATCCGTCATTTCCCCAGGCTCCGCCGGAATTACTTTTTGGCGTGAAAAGCTCAACAATATTCTTGGGAAATATCCAGGATTCCGTTTGTCTCCATTCCAGATCAAATTTCACAAGCGAAGTCCAGCGAACGTCTCTGCCTTCACTCGCCTCTTTGCCGCTATAATGTGCAAAACCGATCCACCAAAAACCATCTTTCTGATCAATCCAGGTCAGCGAGCCGTGCTCAGCGATACCAAAACTATGATTTCCAACATGTTTCATCGTATTCACATCAAAAATTTCAACAGAACTGGCCATTGGAATTTCGGGGTAATTAGAATTGGCACAATACAATTTCCCTTTGATGACAACACCGCTGTTCAAATGTTTAATTCCTTCACTGGTCCCATCCCAGGTTGTGACAAGCTTTCCATCTTTTTTTGTAAACTTGCCAATTGTGCTGTTATTGATCACGTAAAAGAAATGATCATCAACCGCTACGGCTTGTTTTGCCTCGGCCACTTTGAATTTCTTGATTTCTGTGACAGATTGGGAGAAACTCTGCATATGCAGGAAAATTCCTGTCAACACAAGAAAATACAATTTGAAGTTTTTAGATATCATCATAAAAGGGTTAATTACTTTTCTAATCCTGTTGAATAAGTTTTTGCCGGGGAATTTCAACGGCTTTATGTAACTTTTCACGCAGAAGTTTTTGTGAAGGTAAAACGGTTAGATAATCCGCTACTCTAATATTGCTTTTATCCAGTTGTAACAATTCAACTGCTCTTCACTTTTTCCCGTACAAAGAATCAATCCGATCGGCGTATTTTCTCCTTCCAGTTGTTCGTGCGATAGTGCTGTGATTACGGCATTTATCCCCACAATTTACGACGAAGCTATCAATTGTCCCAATCTGATATGTGAAGAAAAAAACTTTTAACCAGATAACATTTTAAAGCATATACCTAAAAATAGAAAGAGCCCCGGAATCCAGGGCTCATCTATTAAATACGTAAACAAAAGTCTTTATAAATCCGTCTTTAATCTAACGCAAAAATACTTTTTAAATTTTATTAAAATATCCTCTTATTTAAATAAAAAATGGCTCTATGGACTATTGGAGGCATTTTTTGAAGTATATGCAGATTCAAAAACAACATCCTTTTAATCACACAAATTCATCTTGAAATCTTTAATTTTGATAAATAAAAAGAATTGCGCAGCTATTCTTTTTACATAACACCTTAGCCGGAAAGGACGGAAACGCAGGAATGCTTACCTAATTATGCCAGCAAAGCAGCAATGATCACGATGGGAAAAGTGTAGGAAAAAGAATATGCTGAGAATAGTATAACTGTCAATCTGCTTGCACCAGCCGTTATCCAAACCCCGCTTGTTGACGCAAATGCCCAAAGCTCAGGTCAAATAAATGACCGACAAAATACCAATGAAACGCTGCGAAATGCTGGAAGAAGCGACTGATCTCTCACCTAAATTGTCTCACCAATGAACAGTTTTACACAGGATTTACCTTCGACCTTTCAGGTGCAAGAGTAACTTGCTAAAAATTATGGACGGGAAAGCTTCCCAAATGGCTGGTAAAAAATAAAAACTGTTAAGGTTTAGACGTCATAAAACCAATACCAGATTTTCTTTAGTAATAATCGGGACTCATTGATCAGCAAACAACGACGCACAAAATGAACGAATAGCTATATACCTCACCAGCAAAAAGATACGCATTAAGTACACAACCTAAATGAGTTTTGCCTCCATCAAGCGGGGTATCTGTAATAGGAATAATTCCAAATTTCTCGTCTTGAGCTAAAAATATTCTTTTTGCTATTGAATACTTTTTTAAGGTGTGTAAGTTTGATGTGTGCTGAACGATAAAGGAATAGTTATGCAAAAAATGTCTCGCAAAAATGTACGGCTGACTGACTTTCAGATCAAGCGCTTACAGCAGTTGAGCGAACTTGACGGATCTGATCCGGTTGACCATGTAAACAAAGCTATTGACGAATATCTCAAAAATCAGAAACTGGATTTGACCTCCCCAAAGGAAGCGGATATTGTTGCTGAGTTCAAAGAACGACTGGATGAACCCACCATTGCAGGTGCGCTTTGGGTATCCGGAATTGTTGACCAATATGAGTTTTCTGCGCTGATCCTCAATAACGTTACAAAACTGGGCATCGACAAAGGTCGAATTTCAAAACTGGCGATATGGGATCCGGTACTTAGAGAAAGTACAAATAACTTTATAAAATCCTGTATTGTAAATTATGACCGCGGATGGGATATCCGTCCGAGCAAAATTGCGCTGCCTTATTATAACAAAGTAAAACTGCTGCTAGACAGCTCAATGCATAAATTTGTTCAGAAACGGATTTACAGATAATCCGGTTCTGAAGTCAGGACGTAGCTTCCGAGATTTTAACCTGTTCTCCCTCTCGGAAACAAACCTGAAAAGCAAACACAGCAGAAAAAGAGATTTTATCATGAAACCGTTTTTGATTACAGTGTCAAATCCAGGAGGCGGTCTAAGAGCCGTCTTAGGCTGGTATTAAAATGCGATTAGAAAGATTTTAATGGCAAACCGATTGATACCGTAGTCCCCTGGCCGGTAACAGAATCAATGACAAGGGTCCCAAGATGAAAATCAACGATTTTTTTAACAAGAGAAAGCCCTATTCCAAAACCGTTAACCTTACCTGTATTTTGTCCTCGCATCATAGGCAGGAAAATATTTTGAAGATCGCCCGGTAATATGCCGATCCCCATATCAGAAATCTCTAAGACCAACATTTGCTTATCTTCAATAATCCTTATTGTAACAGGCTGCAATTCAGAATACTTGCAGGCATTATCAAGCACGTTATTTACAGCCGACCGCAAAAGATGCGGCACACCTTCGGTGACTGCCTGAAAATCTCCTACATTTAATTCATTCTCAACAATTTCAAGATTTACCGGCTGCGAAGGATATTTCTGATTGATGTAGGAGACAGAATCTATCGCCAGATCAATAATGTTAATACGCTGTTTATCAGCCGTAAAACGTAATCCTTCAATTTCAGCAAGAAACAATAAATTATTTGAAAGTTCAATAGCGTGGTTTACCTGCTCAACTGCCTCGCTTGCAGATTGTTTCCATTCTGCCTTGCTATTATCATAGCTCATGGAAGTTTGCAAAACTCCTTTTATGACGGTGAGCGGGGTTCGGAGCTCATGAGAAGCGTAGGAAATAAAATTTGTTTGATTGTCTGCAAGCTCTTTTATTTTTTCAAGCAACCTGTTAAATGAACTGGCCAGAGAAGCCGCTTCATTTTGTTGCGCACCGATAGCGATCCTGAAACGGAAATCATCAACAGGCGCTTTATCCATTTGTTTTAACAGATGATCAAATGGCAACATAGCTCTTCGCGAAAAAAAATATCCGGTGATGCCAATAATAACCAAAGCGAGAAGATTCCCAAAAAACAATGAAAACAGGAGCGTCCTGCTCATATTGTAGCCATGCACATCATAAGCCGTGACCAGCGCAAGATAGGTTTTTCCATTTTTAAGATAAGTCAGCCCCACACCCTCCTTTTTAAATTCAAACAAAGGCGAATCATAGGTAAAACCATGTTTCTTTTTTGATCTTACCAAAGCAAGAAAAACAGGATCCGGAATATAATCACTGGTTTGTGAAGTGGCAACAACGAGGTTATTGTGCTGATCATAAACCCCTTCATACTGTTCGGATAGTGGAAATAAAACATCTGTTTTGGAAGTTTCCGGATTGCTGAGCATTCTTTTGGTTGCCTCAGCTCTGGCAGAAAGCCTTTCCTGCATCAGTCCCGCTCTGTAATCTTCATAAGAATAATAGACAAACACAGAAAAAAGTGCCAGAATAGTAGCCACTATCAGCGTAAAAGCAACCGTAATATTTTGCTTGATGCTCATGGTTCACGCAAAGTATATCCTCTTCCAATGATCGTATGAAGTAATTTTTCCGTGAAATTTTTATCGATTTTTCTTCTCAAATAGTTGATATAAACGTCAAGAATATTGGTATTTGTATCAAAATGAAGATCCCAGACTCTTTCCAAAATGTCAGTCCGGCTCACAATTTTACCCTTATTGTGCATCAAATATTCAAGAAGCTCGTACTCTCTTTTGGTAAGTTCAATGGCTATATCGCCACGGCGCACATGCTGACTATCTGTATCAAGTACCAAATCGCTAACTTTCAAAATTTTTCCAGGGCTGGAAAAATGATTATTTCTTCGGGCAAGCGCCTTGATCCGCAACAGCAATTCTTCAAACTCAAAAGGCTTGGTCAGATAATCATCTGCACCCGCCTTGAAACCTAAAACTTTATCCTGAATCATGCCGAACGCTGTCAACATCATCACCGGCGTCTGAGGCCAGTTGTCTTTAATGAATCGGCACAAATCAAAACCATTGATACCCGGAAGGTTCACATCCAGAATAATAGCGTCAAATTTTCTCTGCTCGCACAGCCTTTTTCCCATTAGGCCATCGTAGGCTATTTCCAGATTAATCTGCTCTCCAAGAAAACCTTTTCTTATAAATCCGGCTAGTTTGGGGTCATCTTCCACCAGTAATATCTGCATCTTAACAACTTTGGTACGGATGCGAATTTATGGTGTGGGTATTAAAAAACGATCTATAAAAAATTAAAAAATGATTAATATCCATTGGGTCACATGGCGGGCGCGCATCTGTGATCGGTCTCAGATTCGTTCTCTTCCTCCTCTTCCGGCTCGGGTATTTTTGTCATGGTTTTAATTTTATTTTACAACATTTCAATCTAAAAAGAAAAGCTTTAAAATCCTGTTCCAAACTAATACGTTTAATAATAAGTAGTTAATTATCAACCAATTATACTAAAATTAACAATTTCAAAAAGCCCGAAAACCATTTCAAAATGACAGGCTTTATCATTTTGAAAATGGCCTCTTCCGGTTTACTTTCCTTGCAAATCAATCACAAACGCAGTAGCCTTTCATCAGCAGTTCATCGTATAGTAAAGGATAATCCACTGAACTTTTCAGGAATCAGACAAAAACAGATGCAGCTTCTAAAAAATATTTATCAGGTTGGAGGTGATCTTAACGGAATCACTTTTGATGTGCAGGGCGCTTTATGGAACGATGGCAATTCGTATATCATCAAAACAGAAAGCGGATTGATTATGATTGACTGCGGCTGTGGTGATACGCTGCAACAGATTTCTTCGAATATGAAATACTGGGACTTAAACCCGGAAGATATTGCTTACTGCATCCTGACACATGCCCATTTTGATCATGCGGGCGGCGGGTATCTGCTCAAAGAACAAGGCGTAAAATTCATCGCGTCTCCTGAAACGGCTGACGCGGTTTTATCGGGAGATGAACGCTGCTGCGGTTATTTATACCATAAAACTTTTACACCTTTTGAAGTAGACCAAACGGTTTCGGATGGAGAGAAATTTACTGTTTTTGGGATTGAATTCAACACCATGCATTTGCCTGGACATAGCATGGGATGCACAGCTTTTGGTCTAAAATGGGGAAATAAATATATCGTTTTCAGCGGTGATGTTATAGGAACGCTGCTGGGGGGAGATTTCGGCTGGGGTGGTTCGATTGATTTTGACAAGAAAATCTATACCGAATCTTTAAGAAAATTTGCCAAAGTAGATATGGATGTCATGATTCCGGGACACGGACTGAGCTATTTCCATAAACCACGTCACAGAGTTGAGGTCGCATTAAATTCAGCGTTGATGCAGTGGCGATAATATTAAAAATAAATAGTAACAGGAAGATTGATTGTAATCAAAAGGATGATGCGGCTGCGTCATCCTTTTTTAAGGTTTTTGAAATTGTAAATTAGTATGTATAAAAAATCATTTGCAACGAGCTGTTTTTCCTTTTTGATTTGTTTCTCCTTTTCTTCTTTTGCACAGCAGAAAATTAAAAATACAGGTAAGCATGTAGAAAATTACAGTTCAGAAAAGTCGCGTACAAATCTTCGTCCCAACATTATTTTTATCCTTTCCGATGATCATGCATATCAGGCCATCGGCGCTTATGGAAATAAACTGGCCCGAACACCAAACATTGACCGCATTGGGAAGGAAGGCGCTTTATTTCAAAATATGATGGTAACCAACGCCATCTGCGGACCAAGCCGGGCAACGCTTCTGACAGGGAAATACAGCCATATGAATGGCTATAAAACCAATGGAAAAATTCCGTTTAATACCAGTCAGCAAATGTTCCCAAAGCTTTTGCAGCAAAACGGTTATCAAACTGCCTGGATTGGAAAACTGCATCTGGAAACGGTTCCCGGCGGATTTGATTATGTGCAAATTCCGCCCGGACAGGGAGATTATTACAATCCGGATTTTATCAATTCAAAAGGTGATACGGTTCATTATGAAGGTTATCTGACTGATCTTGTCACAACGTTTTCTCTGGATTGGTTGTCAAAACGCGATCAGTCAAAACCATTTATGATGGTGGTTGGGGAAAAGGCAACGCACCGGAACTGGATGCCGGATTTGCAGGATCTCGGAGCTTATGATGATGTGGAATTTCCAATTCCAACAACATTTTATGATGATTACAAAACCCGTGTTGCAGCTGGCAATCAGGATATGAATATCGCTAAAACGATGAAAACGGGACATGATTTCAAAATTCATGCGGATTATAACGATCAGGAATACAATCGTTTCACGCCTCCACAGAGAAAAATTTTTGAACAATATTATGATAAAATAACGGCTGAATTTGATGCTAAGGCACTAAAAGAAGATGAGCTCTTACGCTGGAAATTTCAACGGTACATGAAAGACTATCTTTCAACGGCAAATTCAATGGACCGCAACATCGGCAAGATTCTGGATTATCTTGACAAAACAGGACTTGCCAAAAACACAGTGGTCATTTATACTTCCGATCAGGGATTTTATACTGGCGAGCATGGCTGGTTCGACAAGCGGTTTATGTATGAGCAGTCGCTTAAAACGCCATTTCTCATGCGTTATCCCGGTGTAACTAAACCGGGTTCAAAAATAAATCAGCTTGCTGTAAATATTGATTGGGCACCAAGTATACTGGATATTGCCGGTGTAAAAATACCCGCAAATATGCAGGGAATGAGTATTTTACCTATTTTAAAACAAGATGCAAAGCCAGATAACTGGCGCAGTGAAACCTATTACCATTATTATGAATATCCAAGTCCACATAAAGTTCAGCCACATTTCGGCACCAGAACCAGCCGTTATAAACTGATAAGATTCTACGGCCCTACCGATTTTTGGGAATTATTTGACCTTCAAAAAGATCCGGACGAGCTTACTAATGTTTTTGAAAACAAAAATTACAAGCAGATTGTAAAAGACATGAAAATAAAATTAAAAAGGCTCATCAACCAGTATCAGGATGATGAAGCCCTTTCGATTTTATCAAATAAAAAAAACATTGAGTGAGTCAGATCTGATATTTTAAAGTGTCCATGGTGAGCGCATCGGCTGATCGATCAGTCGGTTTGCAGCTTCGTCTCCCACAAAAAACTGCGCAACAGGATCAAAATTCAAAGATCTTCCAAGCCTTAATGCAATAACACCCAAGTTCACAAGCGTGCAGGAGCGGTGGCCATTTTCTTCATTCAGGGCAAATTTACTGCGTGTTTTTACTGCTTCCAGAAAGTCCGTAACCTGAGGTTCCGGCTCAGGAAATGCGGCCAGTTTTTTGGCCAGATCCGAAATATCTGAACGCATCTGTGGATACAGTTTTCCATTCGGCCCTTCAATAAAAGGCACGTTGCTGTCTTTTCCTTCTCCATCCAGGACAATCTTGCATCCATCCGCATAGGTATATTCAATTCTTCGCCAGGAACCTACGGCATCGGTATGTTGCTGTGGCGCATCAATTTCAATACTGATGGGACTTGTATCGTCTTTTCCAAGCAGATATTGAACCGGATCCATGTAATGCTGGCCCATATCGCCAAGTCCACCACCGTCATAATCCCAGTAACCACGGAAATTATTATGCACCCGATGTACGTTATAAGGCTTGAAAGGAGCGGGCCCGAGCCACATGTCGTAATCCAGTTCAGGTGGAACAGGCTGCGGATCAAGGTTGGTTTTGCCAACCCAATAAAATTTCCAGTCAAAACCGGTATGCTTGCTGATAGTCACTTTCAAAGGCCATCCGAGCATGCCTGAATCAACCAGTTTTTTGATCGGTGCCACAGGCGTTTTCATCCCGTAAAAATCGTCCTTAAAACGAAACCAGGTATTCAACCTGAAAATTCTTCCATGCTGCTGAACCGCTTCTATTACCCGCTTTCCCTCTCCTATCGTACGCGTCATGGGCTTTTCACACCAAATGTCTTTACCCGCCGCCGCTGCCTCAGCCGAGATAATGCCATGCCAGTGCGGCGGAGTGGCAATATGTACGATATCGACTTCGGGCAGCTGGATCAGCTCACGGTAATCTGTAAAAGTTTTAACCTGATTCCCCGCCATTTGAGCGATGTTATTAAGGCGGTTTTTATCCACATCACATAAGGCTACCACTTTTGGTGCACCAAGTTTTAGATGCGCTCTTCCCATCGTGCCAAGTCCCACAATTGCTTTCGTCAGCTGGTCGCTTGGCGCAATAAATCCCCTTCCCAGCACATGCCGGGGAACGATTGAAAAAACAGCCAGACCGGTTAACGAGCCTTTTATAAATTTCCTTCGGGATACATTACTTTCCATAGTCGTGATCGATGGTTTCAGAATAAATTTGTTCTTCTTTTTTTAATATCAGCTTATTTCCATCTGGTTGAAAAGGAATATTTCCCAGAGCCCGCTTCATAAACCAACGAGCCGTTTTCAAATCTCAGAAAACGGATATCCGTCATTTCTTTCACAGGTTTATTACCTTCCAAAACCTGCTGATCAGGGTTCTCCACCGGAATCCAGATTTCAGAAGTTGTATTGGCAGGAATACTGACATCCAGTTTAAATTGTCCGTTTTCAATTTTCCAGCTGCTGCCAATCTCACCTCTCACAGAATGATAGCTCCCCTTGGCCCAGGTAAGATCACCGGCAGGCTGCGGTCTGATCTTTATTTTTTCAAAACCTGCCGATAGCGAATTGATACCCAAAAGCGAACGATAAAACCATTCAATCACTGAACCGAACATGGGATGATTGTGTGAAAAAACGCCGTCAGAATAGGCCCAGGTTTCCCAAAGTGTTGTTGCCCCATTTTCAACCATATGCCCCCAGCCCGGGAAACTCCTCTGGTTTGCAATCTGGTAAGCTATCTCATTCCGGTTTTTATTTCTGAAAACATCGAACATCATTTTCGTTGAAAAAATACCTGTTGAAAGATGTCCGTTTTTTCTCGCGATTTCTTTTTCAAGAACATTGAAAACCGAATCAGTTTCCGTTTTCGGGGCAAAATCATAATATAGTGCAAAGATTTGGGCGGCCTGTGTAGCATTATCAAAACGACCGGCTCCGGGAACATAAAATTTCTCAAAAACCGCTCTTTTAGCCCGGTCGGCAAGTTTTGCATATTTTAAAGAATCAGAAGATTTACCGAGAATACCCGCAAATTCTGTCATCAATTTCAGGTGATGAAAATAGAAGGAAGAAGCTGAAAAAGCTTCCGGTTTTGTATCCAGCGATTCGTGATCACTGATATCATGGTAAAATAAATTGCCGTCGGCTTTACTGATCAAAAACTCAATTTGCTTGTGAAAAGTATCATAGTTTTCTTCCAGCACTTTTTTATCACCATAAAAATCGTAAAGCTGTTTGATCATATAAGGAAAAGCAAGCTGCCAACCCAGAGGCCCGCTGTCATCGCCTGGCCCTTTGTCGGCGATACCAACGTATGGCGCGGTTTCTGTCATTCCGCCTTGCGGCCTTTGGTCATTTACAAAATCACGCACGGCTTTTCTGTAAAAATTAGCCATATCAAAATTGTATGCGAAAGATTCAGCCGTGGCGACAATATCACCTCCATAACCAAATTTTTCCCGGGCCGGACAATCCGATTGTACGCTGAAAACATTGCTGAGAAAAGTCCACTGCGCCATTTCATTGACCCGGTTAAACATAGCATTCGAGCTGCTGAAATTACCAGAAGGCATAAGATCTGAATTTAATCTAAGCCCTTCCAAGTCATTTAAAGTAGGTTTCCCCGGCCAACCGCTCACTTCAACATACCGGAAACCATGAAAAGTAAAACGTGGATTCCAAGTTTCTTTTCCAGCTCCCTTCAAGATATAATTGTCCTGCTGCCAGGCAACATCGGGAGCACCGGGACCGCCCGTACCTTTTTGTTTGATTTGCCCGGCAACCGTGGTAAGAATATTCAGGGAACCGTCTTTATTGAGATCTTCACCATAACGCAGACTAATTTTTGTGCCGGCAACTCCCTCTACATGAATTCTTGCGACGCCGGCAAAATTCTGTCCCATGTCAAAAATGAAAATACCGGGTTTGATTTCTGTAACTTTTACGGGTTTTACAATTTTTGTGATCTTGATTGCAGGCTGCATCTGAGCAGATAATACACCCGGAGGACCATCAGATTCGACTGCATTTTTCCAGTCAGTTGAAATTTTGCCAACATTGCTCCATCTACTTTTTTCCAAACGTGCGTCATAGTCTTCACCCAAATACACACTGTTTTTTACCACAGGTCCCGGCGCTGTCTGCCAGCTTTTATCCGTCGAAATCGTTTCAACTGTTCCGTCCGCATATTGAATACGAATCTGCGATTTTACAACCGGACGTCCGGTCCACTGTACATCACGAAGATTAAATTTTCCAAAAAATCTTAACGGCAAAGCATCATACCATCCATTGCCCAGCATTATACCTGCCGCATTTTCGCCACTTTTAACAGAACCTGTAATGTCATAAACCACATACAAAGCCTGTTTTTGATAAGCCGTCCAGCCGGGATCCAGCATATGGTCTCCGATTTTTTGCCCATTCAAATAGGCTTCATAATAACCCAGCCCACTGATGTAAAGCCGCGCCGACAAAACTTTCTTCGTTATTTTAAACTGTTTTCTAAACAGAGGCGAAGGATCTTTCTGATAAAAATCCTGATCTCTTTCAAACTGTTTGCTCCCATCCCCGATCCATTTTGCCTGCCAGTCCGCAGCGTCAAGCATGGCAGTTTCAAACCAGGCCGGTTTACTCCAAACAGAAGCTTTCCCATTCTGGTCATAAACCCGCACCGACCAGTAATAGCGGGTAAAGGATTTTAGTATTTTGCCCTGATAATCAATATGCAGACTTTGATTTGAAATCACTTTTCCACTTTCCCAGCTACTCCCTTTGCCTCTTGAAATGTCGCTCAGATTATCACTCACCACAATTTCATAGGCAGATTGTTTGCCGCCTCTTTGGTCGGAAAGTAAAGTCCAGCTTAATCTGGGGATGGCAGTATCAATGCCAAGCGGGTTTTCAATGTATTCGCAGGTGAGTTTATCGGTTAACAGATCTGCATAACAAGCCGCCCGAAAAGATAGTACTATTGTAAGAAGTGATAAGAAAAATATTTTTTTCATTTTAATTGATGAATTTGGCTTGATGAGGATTCGCTGGTAATAAATCACTGGGACAAGAAGTAGAGTTTTCCTTCTCCCGGTAAAAAGTTCTCGGTCAAACGCTTTGCTTTTTTATCAAATAACGTCTTTTGCGCTTCTCCGTTAACCTTGGAAATTTGTTGTACTTTTTTAATTCTTCCCGCCAGCTGAAAGGTAAATTTTTTGGATTCCTTAAACGATTTATTGACAACCATCACATACTCTCGTTTACTGTTTTGATCTTTAAAATAAGAAAGAATAAGCTGCGAAGAAGATTCTGCGGGCTTGAAAAGGAAATCGGCGGGAGCTGGTTTTGTACCCATCCAAAGACTGTCGCCGGAGTGATAAACTTCGACAGCATCCAAATGAATCAGCGTTTTGCCAAGCTGCGTCATTTCTGCATTAAATTGCTGAAAGGGTTTGTACAGATCCGTTTTTTGTCCCAGCGAATCAATGACCGAATTCATGAATTTCTGATCACCCTGCCCGGTCGGAGTAGCATAACAAAACCAGACCGGATTTTTAATTCCGTAAGCCAGATTTGAATATACATTTAGCCGCATTTCATTTTCACCCGGGCGTCTGAATGTATTGACAATGCCAAAAGATTGCAGATAAGAGGAGGTTTTCACTTTGTATTTTAATCCGGCGCGGCGGATGATATCCAGATTGTTATAATATGATTTTTCAAATTTCCCTTTCCGCAAATAAGGATAATTATCAAAAGATAAATATTTCAGGTTTTCTTTCCCAACACCTTCTATCCATCTTTCAACGTAGGCTTTTTCATAATTTTTTACAGCGAAATCCGGGAATAAATTCACGTGAGGAATTTTGTTTTTATCCAGATAAGCGATTTTGCGATAGGTTTTAATTGCCCAATCCAGCATTGCGCTATCCGGTTCATCACGAATGTAATAACCCGCAGTGGCCGGATGATGGCGATAGGTCTCTACCATCTCTTCAATTTCCTTGTCAGAACCAGTAACCCTGGGATCCGAAACATACACTTTCATTCCATATTTCCGGGCCAGATCCAGCATTTTAAAATTCTTTTCCGGCGTATTCAAATCTGTGCCAGACACATTCTGAATACAGTTTACATGCGATTCGCTCAGAATTTTATATTGCTCATCATTCGTAAATTTCCAAACTGGCGGCCAGAAAATACCGATAACAAATTCGTCCTTTTGGGTTTGCGCATTTGCCTGAAAATTGGTCAGCAATAATATTCCCGCCAATAGAAAAATACAGCCAACCGAACGAGTGAATATTATATTCCTACATTGTGCGAAAAAGTCAGACAAAATTGAAAAAGGGCAATACTTCATCATTGCTATCGGCTACTTGATTAATCAGAAACGGTTACATCTATTATACCCGTTAATTGTATTTTCAGGCTAGTAATACGGTGTTTTAAGAATCTATCAAAATGATAAATTCTTATCGTTTTGATAGATTCCGGGTTAATTTTAACCTGGTTAAAAATTATTATAAATATCTTTAAATCAATTTATTAACATTCATAATAGATAATACCAAGTAATTGGCATAATTTTATCGCGTATATAGATGTAAGTTTAATTTAACATTTTAAATATATCCGAATGCCATGTTCTTTCTAACCTTGGGAATCCTTATAGCCATCAGTGGTTTTGTGATCAGTAAATCCTCCTTGAATATTTTTCGTTACGGTTCCATTTTAAAAGTTTCAGGAATTGCAATTGCGGTTTTGGGAATCCTTTCGGCAAGTATCCGTCAAATTGATGCGGGTACAATCGGTGTGCAGTCTTTATTTGGAAAAGTAGATCCACAAGTACTGGAAAATGGTTTGAATTTTGTTAACCCGCTATCTCAGGTAACGATTTTCGATACAAAAACACAGAATTACACCATGTCCCTAAAAACCACAGAAGGTGAGATTCAGGGTGACGATGCGATCCGTGTTTTGTCTGCCGACGGGTTGGAAGTAGTTATTGACCTAACGGTATTGTACAAGATCATGCCCGACAAAGCGCCCGCCATTTATAAAGGAATTGGCCCGGATTATAAAGACAAGATTGTCAGACCTATAACCCGCACGCGAATTCGTGATAATGCAGTTTATTATGACGCTGTTGCACTTTATTCCAAACGGCGTGACGAGTTTCAAAGCAGGATTTACCAGACGATTGACAAAGATTTTAAAAGCCGGGGATTGATATTGGAACAGCTTTTAATTCGTAATATCAATTTACCCGAATCGGTTAAGAAAACCATTGAATCAAAAATCAACGCCGAACAGGACGCTCAGAAAATGGAATTTGTCCTGCAAAAAGAAAAACAGGAAGCAGAAAGGAAACGTGTGGAAGCCAGAGGTATTTCTGATTATCAGACCATTATCGCGCTAAGTTTGACAGACCGCCAGCTTCAATATGAAAGCATTAAAGCGCAAAAAGAACTGGCGGCATCACCGAACGCGAAAATTATTGTTTTGGGAGGAAAAGGAAATGTGCCGTTAATTTTAAACGATCATTAAAATTTCAGTTTAAAAATCTGTCAAAATCACTTTCAGATTTTTCTGAGAGTGATTTTCTTATAATTGTTTTTGGTAAAAACAACAATGAATTTATAAATCTGATTTCACCATTTTGGTATAATACCAATAAACCGGAACGCCAGATAAAATAAGTAACAAGCCTGTAAGTGCCTGAACCGGCTGATTAACTGCACTAACAACAACCAGCAAAAAACAGAAAGCCGAAAATATGGCCGGAATCCATAAAGGCACTTTGTACGGTCTTGGCATTTTATTCCTCCTGAACAAAATCACGCCGAAAGCCGCCGCGCCATAAAAGAAAAAAGAAGCAAAAACCAGAAGATCGGTGAGCGCATCAAAACTACCCGACCAAACGAGCACAATAGACCAAATGGCCTGGATCAAAATAGAAAATGAAGGTGTATTGTAAACCGGATGAATGATGGCAGCTTTTTTGAGAAATAATCCGTCGCGGCCCATCGCGAAAAAGATTCTGGCCGACATTAGAATTGTTCCGTTTGTACAGTTAAAAGTAGTCAGCACAATGAGTACGGATAATAAAACCGCTCCGACATTTCCTCCCAAAACTCTTGAAGTTTCAACCGCTGCGATCTGATTGATTCCCAGCGATTCAATTTGAGCGGGAGCCAGAATAAAAAGATAAACCGTATTAATTAAAAGATAAAGCACGATTACGATCAAAGTTCCAATGCCAAGCGCGAGCGGCAGATTCCGCTGCGGATTGTTGACTTCTTCTCCAATAAAACCAATATTGTTCCAACCTTCATATCCCCAAAAAGCACTTAACGAAGCGGCAAACATGGCTGCAAAAAGTGGCCATCCCGTCGGCGCACTAATGGCAGTTTGTGTAAAATGTTCGGTATTTCCCTTTCCTGAAAAAACGGCAAGAATCACGAAAGCAAGAATAGAAAGAACGATTCCGGCAATAAAATACCGGCTGAGTTTTTCGCCAAAAGAAACACCGCGATAGTTAACGTAACTTAAAACGATAATCAGCAAAGAAGCGATAATTTTGATGCTGGCTCCTCCCAAACTGTGAATCTGCGGAACAATTTCGTGCAGCGATTCAGAGAAAACATAGGCTAATGCAGCAATGGTGGCTGTTTTCATCACTGCCAAACTTGCCCAACCGTAAATAAAAGAGAAAAACTTGCCGTATATTTTATTGAAATAAATGTATTCTCCCCCCGAACCCGGCATCATAGAAGCCAGTTCCGCACTACTTAAAGCACCCATCAAACTTAATACGCCCGCCAGCGTCCAACACAGAAGTACCAGCGTTGGCGAATGAAGCTGATCCATCATCGGCGCCACTTTTTTGTAAATTCCCGAGCCGACAATGGCGCTGACAACAAGAAAAACAGCGGAAAGTGGTTTGATCGATCGCTTTAAAGTATTTTCATTCATCAGAAGCCTGGTTTTGACTGTATGGAAAGATATCCCTGCTGTAATATAAAACCACTTTCCTTATAATCTTCCAAAAGATCAAAACTGCCGTCTAAATCCAGGTATTTTGTATTCGGACAGGCGAACGCGGCGTGCAATGCGGCCGATATGCTTAGATCACTTTCGTCATTACAACCCCAGAAAAGATCAATATTTGCCTGTTTGGCAATATTGGCAATTTCAAAAGCAGAAACGAGCCCGCCGCATTTCATCAGTTTGATATTAAAAATGCCAAACAATCCGTCACGCGCAATCTCGAAAGCTGCCTTTGCTTCGGTAAGCGATTCATCGGCAGCTAATTTCCTACGCACATCCTCCGGAAATTTTAACAGTTCAGTATTAAATTTTGGATGAAAAGGCTGCTCAATTAATTCCAGCGGAGAAGATGACGTTAGTTTTAGAAAAACGTCAAGATCATCAGCCGAATAACCTTCATTGGCGTCAACACGGATTGTGAAATAATCGCCAAAAGTCTCATTTAGCCGGGTTACACGTTCGGCATCCAACTCCGGATTTAAACCTGTTTTCACTTTTAAAACCTTAAATCCCTGCTCTTTATATTCTTTGGCTTCCTGAATAGTTTCGGCAACATCTTTGATCCCAATTGTCACAGACGTCAGCATTTTGGCGTGATGCCGACCGTAGAAATCAACAATCGGTAATTCAATCCATTTTCCAAAAGCATCATGAAGCGCTATGTCAAGAGCCGCAAGCGTAGCCGGAAACCGTGCATAAATCTTTCTAAAATAAGCGATATGGGATAGAAATTCCCGGATATGTTTTCCCTTTAAATAATCCGAAACCCTGTCCGAGCTTAGATTTTCCAGCGTTTGCGAAGCCGTCTCTCCTATTACCTCAGGATCAGGATTGGCAGCACCTCTTCCGCAGATTCCGTTTGATAAAGTGATTTCAAAAAAGATGATTTCTGCATCGCTGATGGTTTCGCGCGCTATGGTGTAAGGTTTTTTGAGAGGGATTAATTCAGCGTAAGCTTTAACAGATTTAATGTTCATTTTATCAGCGATTTAAGCATATCAACAATAGGGTCACAACCTTGCTGAATGGGCAGAAGTACAGGAATTCCCAAGCGTTTTCGATATGATTCCTGAAAAGACAAATACTCCTCTTCTGTACAATTTTCCGTGTTGAGCGCCAAAGCAATAACATTTGATCCATACAATTTCACCAATTCAATTTCAGATTCCAGCGTTGGGATTTTGCCAAAATGTTCTTCCATATCAAAGAATTCCCGTTTTGGAGAATGTACCAGAATTACATTTTTAGCCCCACCCGAAAGCAGAAATTCAGCTCCGCACGGCCCGCTTGGATTTCTCAGTGCGGATTGTCCTTCAATGAAAATAAGGTCAGGATTTGTTTCTTTATCACAACTTAAAATCGAATGTTCAAGCTCACCTGATACGAAATCGTTCAATGTTGAATCAAAAATAAATCCATATTTTCCACCTTGCAGCCAACCAGTTTGTCCGGTATAAATCATTTGTGCTTTAAGACCAGCCTTTTCACAGGATTTGATAAGCAGCCGGGTCGTTGTTCTTTTTCCAAGTGCACAATCGGTTCCCATAACGGCAATGACCGGCGTTTGAAGATTCAAAATCTCTCCGGTCCAGAAATGCAGATCTTTAAATGCCTTTGGCTTACGGATATCAAGCAATTTTACGCCATTTGTTTCTGCCAGAGCAACCATATCTTCTCTCGCGGAAAGATAATCATGAAGACCATTAACAATAGAAAGTTTATTTTTGATGGCTGTTTCGACGATTTTCAGCATAAAATCCGGAAACCGTCCGCCCGTTGTTGCTACACCGATAATGCAATAAGTCGGGCCAGCCTCTTTTGCTTTTTCAATACTTTCAAAAACAGGAATATTCCGAAATTTCCCGTCCAGTACTTCTCCCGCATCTTTGCCTGTGTGTTTGCTGTCAACAATCCCAACAATTTGAAAACGCTCGCTCTCACGGATCAGTCCGTGAGCGGTTTTTGCATCTACCGTATCCAACAGACCGGCAGTTAATACTATTGCTTTTTCCATCCGATTATTAAAATAAATCAAGTAAAAATAGATTAAAATTCTACAAAAGAATACATTTTTGTAATAATATTCCTAAATTGTATTTAATATAAGGATACAATTCTAAATTTACTTCCAAGTCGAATGACAGACGAACTCGATAAAAAAATCCTGAATTTCCTGCAAAAAGATGCTAAACTAACTATTAAAGAACTGGCAGAATCTTTAGAAATGAGCACGACCCCAATTTTTGAACGCATCAAAAGAATGGAAAGAGACGGTGTGATCAAAGGTTACGTCGCGCTGGTTGATCAGGAAAAAGTCGGACGCGGACAAACCGTTTTCATCAACATCAGAATGCCGGTTTATACAGCCGAAAACGTTGCAGAATTTGAAGAAACGATCCGCGAAATGCCCCAGGTTCTGGAATGTTACCATCTGGCCGGTACTATTGATTATCAGCTGAAAGTCGTAGTAGAAAATATCAAAGAATACGACCGGCTATTGCTCGAAATCTCAAAAATCAAAAATGTAAACGTGGAAAGCAGCGTGATCGTGCTTCATGACGTAAAACAGCAAACAGCTATACCTTTATAATGATGAAATTATCCCTGGCAAACGTTTTGTTAAAACCTTTACTTATTCTCTTTTTTGCGACTCTGATTTTCACTTCCTGTAAAAATGCCAGGCACACGGCAGCACCGGATCTGGATGCAAAGCTCGATAAGATTTTTGCTTCTGTCCCGGATTTTAGCGGCGTTTTGCTGGTTGCAGAAAAAGGCAAACCTGTTTACCATAAAGCCTTTGGTTACAAAAGTTTTTTAACCAAAGAACCGATGGAAACTACCACCATTTTTGAACTGGCATCGGTTTCCAAACAATTTACGGCGATGACCATCATGCAAATGAAAGAAGCCGGAAAATTGTCTTTTGATGATCCGGTCGGCCGTTACATTCCCGGTCTTCCTTATACCGGCATCACCATCAGGCATTTACTCACACACACATCCGGACTCCCTGATTATCAACAGGTCATGGACGAACATTGGGATAAAAATAAAGTTGCCGGCAATGCAGATAACATCGCTTACCTTATTCAATATCATCCTGCAAAACATTTTGAACCAGGAACAAAATATGAATACAGTAACACCGGTTTTATGCTTCTGGCGAGTATTACAGAGAAAGTTTCAGGGGAGGATTTTATCGAATTTTGTAGAAAACGGTTTTTCGTTCCTTTAAAAATGACAAGTACTGACATCCGAACCCTTGATCAGAAAAAGAAATTGAAAAACCTGGCACTTGGCCATATTTATGTAAAAGACAAGCAGCGTTACGTTCCGGCCGATTCATTTCCGCAATTTAATTATGCTATCTGGCTGGGTAATCGTAAAGGTCCGGGACGGGTGAGTTCCACTTCCGCTGATCTTTTGAAATGGGACAGGATTTTATATTCCAATACGCTGATAAAAGCGGAAACTTTGCAAGAGGCATTTACACCTGCTCATCTGAACAACGGTTCCATTTCAAATTACGGTTTTGGCTGGAAAATCAAGGAAACAAAAAGGGGAAAAGTTGTATGGCATGACGGAGATAATCCGGGTTATGCCACAGAATTTATCAGATATATTGATACAGATAAAACCATCATTTTACTTTGCAATAATGCCCATGCGAAGATGCCTGAAATTTTAAAAAGTGTGGAAGCTCTTGTGGAAGAAGAATAAAAAATGAGGCTGTGTCAAAAAGTAAATTACATCTGATAACATAACATTTTTTCGCTTGTAAATCGAAGATTAGACTTTTGATACAGCCTCATTTTGAATGAAACATTTTAATTTATTTGATCGCGATAACACGTTCAATTTGAGGTTCCGACAATTGGAACTCTCTGGGCTTTTAATTACTGAATTTCAATAACACGTTCAGTTTTAGGTTCTGACACCTGAAAAGTTTTAACCTGGCTCTCGTTTTTGCTGCTTACTTCAATTTCATACTGACCGTCTTCAAGTTTATCTACATTCAAAACACGTCCGAATTTTTGATTTCCCTTTTCCACTACTTCGCTGTAAACAACATCGCCGCTTTCATTTTTTATCAAGATCGTGGTAGCCGCGTCTTCATTTGCCTGATCTACCAGCACATTGATTTTTCCTTCTTTATTAATGTATACTCCCGTATTTAAAGCAGATGATTTTTTATTATCTCTTTCTTCGGCATTGGCTGTGAAAGCAAATGATGTAACTACTGCGAAAGCAACTAATATTTTTTTGATTGAAGTTCTCATGATACTTTACGCGTTTAAATTCTCTATTAAATGTTATGTTAAAAAAAATATTTAAATTATCCTGTTATCAAAACGCCGGTGTTTCCCGAAAAATTTCAAAATAAACATTAAATAATTATTAATTATGCAACCCTCTGTGATTCTGGAATATACAAAGCGCCTCAGATCCATCGCACATCTTGGACTAACCTATTCCAATAATGAATATGACACGGAACGCTACGAAGAGCTGAAAAAAATCAGTCTGGAAATGATGGAGTTGTTGACCGGGCAACCTATTGAAACTATTTCTGTTTATTTCAATGATAAAAAAGAATACATTACCCCAAAGGTGGATGTGCGGGCTGTAATTTTTAATGAGCAAAACCAGATCCTTTTAGTAAGAGAAAAAGCGGATGGAAAATGGTCACTTCCGGGAGGCTGGGCGGATATCGGACAGTCACCAAAGGAAGTTGCTGTCAATGAAGTGTTAGAAGAAACCGGTTTTGAATCAGTAGCAATCCGACTGCTTGCCCTGTTAGACAAACGTATGCATCCCCATCCGCCACAACCGGATTATGTTTATAAACTTTTTATCCTTTGTAAAATTACCGGTGGCGAACAAACACAGGTTTTTGACATTATGGATATTGGCTTTTTTGCTCAGAACAATGTGCCGGAATTATCTCTTGAAAGGGTGTTGCCTTCACAAATTGATTTAATGTTTGAATACTTATTTGATCCAAAAAAGGAAACGACGCTTGACTAGCACAATCTGTTATGCTAAAATTTCGCAATTTTGCATCTGTTTTAAAACCAAAACCAGTTATAGTTTTGTATAAAAAACGACTATGACTACGATCCGGAATGCAAATTTGGCTAACCTTGAAGAAATTATTTTATTGTATCACCAAGCCACGGAATATCAAAAAAGCGTTGCGAAAAAATACTGGAAGGGCTTCGACAAAGAAATGATCGTCAATGATATTACTGGCAAAAACCAATGGATAATTACGATTGATGATCAAATCGCCTGTATTTTCTGCACCACTTTCAGTGATCCGTTAATCTGGTCAGAAAAGAATAACGACCCTGCCGTTTACCTGCACAGAATTGCGACCAAACCGGATTTTAGAGGA
The DNA here is from genome assembly GCF_005280585.1 of Dyadobacter frigoris. Lineage (GTDB taxonomy): Bacteria > Bacteroidota > Bacteroidia > Cytophagales > Spirosomataceae > Dyadobacter > Dyadobacter frigoris. The sequence continues at coordinate 93,348 of NZ_SZVO01000009.1, read as the reverse complement.
CAAGGATTTATGAAACAAATTGTTTGCTGGGTTACCGGTTTTGCTTTGAAAAACGATAAGAAATTCATTCGTATGGATACGGGCAGTGGTAATGATAAATTAAATAATTACTATATCAGCTGTGGATTTGACTTTTTGGGAACTACCGCGTTAAGTCATACAAAAGGCCTCCCTGAACATTATAAAGACGGTACTTCAAGTCTTTTTCAACTGGATTTATCTATATTGGTATAATTATTGACATTCACTTTACATATGATCAATCAAATTTTACCGAATGTACGTTAAGGAAGTTTTCTCAATCTGGCGCCTTCTGAAAGGAATATGGGTCGGAGTTCTTGCGGTGACGAGTTACGCCGCTTTTGTCTTTTATCTTTATCAATATGAAAACTGGCATTTTCTTGTTTTCCCTATTTCCATTATCTCAATCGTCGGCACCGCGCTTTCCTTGTTGCTCGGTTTTCGTACCAATTCCGCCTACGACCGATGGTGGGAAGCAAGGAGATTATGGGGTGCTATCGTGAATGACAGCCGGTCGCTGGTCAGACAATCCATCGCTTTTATCAAAACAGATCCTCTTGAGAAAAAGGAAATCATCGACAACATCGCGCACTTACAGATTGCCTGGTGTTACGCATTATGCAATAGTCTGCGTCAGGAAACTGTTCTGGTTGACGCCAATTTACATTTAGAACCAGAAGAACTGGACTTTGTTTCCAAGCACCAAAATATCCCGAACGCCATTATTCTACTGCTCGAAAAAAGGATTACATCAGCCTATGACAAGGGCTACATCACGCCGATTTTATTCCAAAGCCTTGACAATACATTGGCGCGCCTGACCGATTCGATGGGAGGATGCGAACGGATTAAAAATACCATTTTCCCTACGCAGTACAGCTTTTACGTCCATTTGACCATTTTCATTTTTACATTGATTTTGCCCATGGGACTTATTGACAGCATCGGAAGAATCGCCATTCCGATCACTTTCGTCATTTCCTTCCTTTTCTTTTATGTTGAAGGAATTTCATATGTTATGCAAAGTCCGTTTGAAGGAAACCACAACGATATTCCGATGCGATCGTTATCACGTACGATTGAAATAAATCTGCTGCAAACCATTGAAGCTGACTTGATTCCGGATAAGATTTTGCCGAAGGATGGGTATGTTATGTAATATTTTGAGAAAATTTTCTTTTTATAAATTGAAAATTTTCCTCTATATTTGAGTTATAAAATAAACGTATTATGAAAATCGCTTCAAACAATAAGAAAAATAGCCTGCAAAGCAGATTCAGTAATATTAACATGGCGACTAATTTTGCAATTGTTGTTTCTGCCCGAAAAGGTTTACAAACAAAAGTTTTTTATGATTTTGCCGAAGCTATAAAAATGCCGGAAAAAAGTCTGGCTTCTATTATGAACCTGTCATCAAGAACAATAAGCAATTATAAAGAATCTGAAAAAATGTTGGAACCTGTCCAGGGCGAACATCTTCTCAAACTGATTACTTTATTTGAAAAGGGTGAACAAATATTTGGCAGTATTGATGAATTCAATTACTGGCTAAAAAAACCATTCTGGAATTCAGAAGAGAAGCCTATGGATTGGCTTAATACAAGTGGTGGCGTAGATTTCCTTAGTGAAGAAATTGAAAAACTCGCCCAAGGTTATCCCGTCTAAAAAGTCAATATGCTTGTTTATAGAATCGTTCATCAATTATACAGTAACAGCCTTTTTGCATCGGGTTTGAAAGGTCGATGGAATAGTCAGGGGAACAAGGTACTGTATGCAGCCGAATCTATACCACTGGCTTTTTTAGAAAACATGGTCAGGCGCCAGGGTGTTGGATTCAATGATGATTTTAATATCATGTTTATTGAAATTCCGGATAACCTGAAAATTGAAACAATATCTGCAAATAGTTTGGGCAAATCATGGAGAGATCCAAATGATTACTCTAAATGCCAGCAAATCGCTGATAATTGGTACAATAATGAAAACTCTCCCGTATTAAAAGTCCCATCAGCAGTTATGCCTGAGGCGTTTAATTTTGTAATCAACACGAGGCATAAGGATTACTCAAAAATCAAATTAGTCGGAATAACACATTTAGTTCCTGATGCAAGAATTGAGGATATTTTGAAAAAATACCCTCAAAACTAAAAGAATATCCAGCCCCTACTCACTCCGCAAACTCTTCACCGGATTGGTCAGCGCCGCTTTCAAACTTTGTAAACATATCGTTATCAACGTAATAACAAGCAGCAACAGAGGTGGAACGATAAATATTGAAATTCCCAGAGCAATGTGAAATGCATAATTATCCAGCCAGGTACTCGCGGCCAGATAGATCACGGGAATCGCGATCACGGATGCTATGCAAACAAGCTTCACAAAATCCCTGGAAATTAAAACCAGCAGTCCGCTTACCGAAGCACCCAAAACTTTCCGGATACCTATTTCTTTTGTTCTCAATTTGATAACAAAACTGGAAAGCCCTAAAAGCCCCATACAGGCAACCACGATAGCCAGCACCGCAAACAAGCCAAACACATTTCCCAAACGCGCATCTGCCTGATATTGACGATTAAAATATTCGTCAAGAAAAAAGTATTCAAAGACATTTCCCGGAAATGCTTTTTTGTAAAGTGCCTCCACATCTGAAATACTACGGCCTGCGTCAGAAGCTTTAAGATTCAGAGAAATATATTTCCAACCATGGTGAGAAGGATAATAAAACAAAATCGGATCGAATTTTTCTTTCAATGAACGCTGATGGAAATTTTTAACGACACCGGAAATTTTACAAAGTACATCGTCAGTACCAAGCACGAATTTAATTTCCTGATTTACCGCCTCCTCCGCAGAATTGAAACCTAATGCTTTAACGATTTCTTCATTGATCAGCACTTTTGTATATACATTTGGTGCCATTGATGAGCTGTCGGTAGCTTCCAGGTTTTTTCCGGCGACGAGTTTAATGTTATAGGTTGGGATAAAATTTTCGTCTATTTCCATAAGATAAGTTGTGAAATTATGTTGCTTATCCTGGCTTGCTTTTCTGACACTATTCCGATAACGAATCATATTACCAGGAATATCCGAAGTAGCCGAAGCATCAATCACAGAACTCGTATTCAGTATTTCAGCCTTGAAATAGCCGAATTTGTTCCCTATCGTCGAGTCTATGATAGCTGGTGCTTTTACAATCAAAACCTGATCCTTTTTATAGCCCAGATTTCCATTTCTCATAAAATTAAACTGCTTGAAAACTACAAAAGTCGAGGCAATAAGAATAATGGAAAGTACAAATTGAAAAGATACCAGAACCTTCCGCAATGAAATTCCACTTCCTGTTTGCACCGGCGCACCTTTCAATACTCTTACCGGCAAAAACGATGACAAAACAAAAGCAGGATAAGCACCCACCAGCAAAGCTCCCGACATAAAAACGGCTAACACCCCGGCCCAGAAAAACAGTTTCCCTCCAAGACCGGTCGAAAAGAAACCTGTGCTGATATTTCTTCCTATAAAATGATTGAAAGATGAAGTCAGAGACAAAATGATAATTGCCGCCAGCACCAACGCCAGGAAATTGACGATAAAAGATTCAAGCAAAAACTGAATAACCAATTGTTGTTTTTCCGCGCCAACAACCTTTCTCAGACCCACTTCCTTTGCCCGCTCCATCGATTTGGCGGTGGACAAATTGATGTAATTGATCCATGCTATGAATAGAATAAATACGCCTATAATAGCCAGAAAATAAATTTCTTTTGCACTTCCATTGGCTTCGGCTTCTTTCAGATAGTTTGATGTAAGGTGAATATCGGTAACCTTCTGCAATTGAAATGAACACTTGAAATTAAGTTCTTTCATTTTTGCACCCAGATAACGTTCAATGAAAGCGGGAAACTTGGCTTCCAGTTTTTTAATATCCGTTCCCGGAGCCAACAATATATAATTATAAAATTCCGGCCAGGCCCAGTTGTCCTCACCAAACTTAGGTCCGAAAACAGCAATAGGAACCAGTATATCAAATTTTAAATGTGAATTTTCCGGAGCATCTGCAAAAACAGCGGTCACCTTCATGGGTGTAACCCCATTGAGTTTTAGAGACTGTCCGATCGGGTTTTGCTCGCCAAAATATTTTTTTGCCTCTGATTCTGAAATCACAACAGAACCTTTATCTGAAAGACAGGTTTTCTTATCACCTGAAATTAACGGATAAGAGAAAACGTTAAAAAAAGATGCGTCCGTGATATAAATATTACTTTCATTGAAAGTTTTTGTTTCACCTACTGGCGGAGTGTACGACATTGTAAAAGCATTCAGGAAAAGCGATGCATGTACAACACGAACAAAATCAACAACTTCCGGAAAGTTTACCTTCATCGCAGGCCCTACCGCCGGATGGTTAGCAGCCGTTGTGGGCACATCATCCATACTGCCTGAATAGGAAATCGGAACACGGTACAGGTTTTCGGCATTGGTATTAAACTTGTCGTAACCCGACTCAAAATTTACATATTGAAAAATAAAAAAACAGGCTGATATCCCGATTGCAAGTCCCAAAATATTAATGGCTGAAAAGCCTTTGCTCCTCCAAAGATTTCGCCGGGCGATTTTGAAATAGTTCTCGAACATAGTTTTTCTCGGTTAGCTATCAGCGATTGGCTTTTAGCTTGAAGGGTTGGAGATATAATTTTCTTTTATATATTTAAATATAAAAAATATTTCCAGCAATTGCTAGTCACTTTTCAGAGATTGAACCGGGTTCATCAGGGCAGCTTTCACAGCCTGAAAACTTACTGTCAGCATCACAATTGTAATGGTAACAACTAGTGTCAGTGCGAATATGGAAATGCTCAGAGAAATCCGATAGCTGAAATCACCCAGCCATTTGTCCATAGCGTACCAGGCAACCGGGGTCGCGAGGACAAAGGCGATTAGTACCAGCGTTATAAATTCAGTCGACAATAGTTTTACCACGCTGGCAACAGAAGCACCCAGTACTTTTCGCACACCTATTTCTTTTGTTCTTTGCTGAGCAGAATACGCCGCCAGTCCGAAAAGTCCAAGACAGGAAATAAGAATTGTTAATCCCGTAAAAACGCTGGTAAATGAAGCTGTACGCTGTTCCTCTGCAAATTTCAATTTGTAAGATTCATCAGCAAATGTGTACTCGAAGGGATATTCAGGATTGTATTTTTTGAAAATATTACCGACTATTTCCAGATTTTCTGCCGTATTAACATCCGGATTAAGACGCAGCCCAACCCAGTCCAGTTGTTTCGCCGGACCATAAATGACAACAGGATTTATTTTCTCGTAGGGCGATGCAAAAATAAAATCTTTCACCACGCCGACTACATGCCACTCTTTTTCTGAGAACTTAATTGTAGTTCCAATCGCGTCAGCAAGTCGCATCGCTTTCACCGCCGATTCATTCAGCATCAGGGCCAAAGAATCCGTTGCGTATTTTCGGATATCAATTTCACGGCCAGCCTGTAATTTTACACCATTTGTTTTCAGAAAATCAATGTCAGCGCCGAAGGGTACAAATTCCTGATCTTTATCCTTCTGCGTACTTCCCGGCCATGAAAGTCCCCATTGACGCGTGTTCAGCTGCGTGATTGGCCCAATTGATCTGCTTGTGGCAACAACAGCACCGCTGGAAACAAGTTCTTGTTGTAAGGGAGAAAAATGATTTTGAAGATCGCCTGACAGATAGGTAAAAATCAGGTTATTTTTATCGTAACCGCTTTCCCGTTTTTGTCCGAAACTGATCTGCTGTTTTATGACAAGCGTTGAAACAATTAAAATGATTGCAAACGTAAATTGAAGTACAACCAGGATTTTGCGTGGAGAAAAAACGGCATTTGCAGGCTTGTAAGTACCTTTCATAATCTTGATTGGCTGAAAACCAGCCAGAAAAAAGGCAGGATAACTACCTGCCAACAGACCTGTAAATAAGACAAAGCCAAGCGCGGAAAGCCAGAAAACAGGAGAATAAATGTTTAACAATAGTTGGGTATCAACCAGCGTATTAAATTCAGAAATACTTGCAAATACAATCATCAGCCCAACGATTCCGGAAATAAAAGCAAGGATAACCGACTCAGTAATAAACTGCAAAACCAAAGCCATTCTCGGCGCGCCGGCTACTTTTCGTATGCCAACTTCTTTTGCACGTTTTTCGCTTCTGGCAGTACTCAGGTTGACAAAATTTACACAAGCAATAAACAAAATGAAAGCAGCAATGATGGCAAATAATCTTACGGTAACAATCTTTCCGTCAACCAGTTTTCCGTTTTCTTCTTTGGAATACAAGTGCCAGTTATTAGCCGAGTGAAGAAAAATTCTTCTGTTGGATGTGTCATCAATTACACCTTTCAAATGTGTAGCCGTCGCATATTTTATTTTTTCATTCACTTGGGAAACGTCAGCTTTCGGGTCCAGAAGTACATAGGTGTAATAATTATTATTGTTCCAGTTATCATTCGACCAGCCGAGCGCTTCATAAAACTTAAAGGGCAAAATATATTCAATTTGCTTAAAACCAGAATTGGCTGGTAAATCCGCGAGAACACCAGTTATCTGAAAATTATCTTTGCGCTCAACCAGAATTGTTTTTCCGATCACATCCGTGCTGCCAAAAAGTTTTCTGGCCAGAGTCTGGGTTATCACGATATTATTATTTCCCGCTAATGCACTTTTGCTGTTTCCTGATAGTAATGGCAAATCGAAAATATTCAGGAAGCCGGGATCTGCAAAAGTTCCTTCGGGATTCAAGTATTTATCGTTGGCTGAAAGAAGAAGTTGGCCCGGCCGATAGCGGACAGCTTCTTCAATTTCAGGATAATCCTGTTTTAATGAAGCAGCAAGCGGCGGCGGTGTTGTTCCCCAGACAAAAGGCTCTCCATTTATTTTATCTTGATTGTAAACCTGAAAAATCCTGTCCGTTTTCGGATAAAAACGATCAAATTTAAATTCACTTTGTACCCACAAAAAAATCAGAACAGTAGCAGCCATCCCGATGGCAAGGCCGGATATATTAATAAATGCATAAACCTTTGCTCTTAAAAGGTTGCGCCAGGCAATTTTGATATAGTTTCGAAGCATTGTCAGAGGATTTATACAGACCGGATTTCATGGTTTTCAACAAATTTATGCCAATAGACCAAATATGCATTTCCAAGCCGTAAGGGTATTTTTTATTTTTCAATATGTCCGAATCTGAACAATGCTTTGTTCGGATTTGTGATGGAAAAATTGCAGCACTTCACTAATTATTTTATCAAAAAAAGTGACTGTACTTACATTTTAACACATTGTTCACCTTTTGTATACTTACTTTCTCCACCTGTGTACGTCTTGTATACCTCATAAAATAAATGGTCCGAAAACCACTGTATAATTTTGCATCACTCAGTTCTGAATCTATTTTCATGACCATTAAAATGTCGTGTTCTTAATAGTGAAGGGCCGAGTTACATTTTTTAACTAAAAAATAATTCAGGTTATGTTTCAATTTATAAAATGGATTTTCAAAACGATTTTCCTCATTATCGGCTCTCTTCTTTTTAGATGTAATACGGACGAAAAAGAAAAAATCACTTTTAACGGAAAGGTAATTACCGACGAAAACTTCATTGTACTAAACAACCAGTTTGCCAGGGACTCAGCCAATGCTTATTATAAAAGCCGGTCTTTCAGCTATGCAGACGTTGCCACTTTTGAAGCGGTGGACGACCATTATGCAAAAGACAAGAACAAAGCTTATTACTGCGATGAATATCGTGAAGGTCAAAATTATTATTTATCAAAACGTCAAACCATACTGGAAGTCAAAAATGCGGATCCCGCTTCATTTGTCAGTTTGAAAAACGGATATGCCAAAGACCTCAAAAATGCCTGGTTTGAAGGTCAGCCTTTTGACGTAAAAGATGTTTCTTCACTGGTCAGTATTGATTATCATTTTGCAAAAGATGACGTGTCCGCGTATTTGAACCGTCATCCAATCAACCGAAGCGATGGAAAAACATTCGTGATCATCGATGGCAATTTCGCGAAAGACAGTTCTAATATTTACTACTACGGCTATACCGGCGAGGGGCAGAACAATATATGTATTTTACCGTGCGACAGACAATCTTTTCAGATTCTTGATTACCGGTATTCACGGGACAATGTCAATGTATTTTTTCTTGGATTCAGACTAAAAGATGTCCACGCCGAAACATTCCAGATAATGGATGACGATTATTCAAAAGACAAAAACAGTGTGTACTTCCAGGAGAGAAAAATTGCAGGTGCTGCCCCGGAAACTTTTGAAGTTTTCAAGGAAAACGAAATGTTCGGTCATGATGTAAACTATGCAAAAGACAAGCACGCTGTATTCATGGATGATAAAAAAATGAAAGATGCTGATCTATCTTCTTTTATGGTATTGGGAGAAAATTATGCACGTGATAATAGGCATGTTTTTTACAAAACCGGTATTGTAAAAAATGCCGATCCAGCCACTTATAGCGTTTATCCACACGACATGGGTGATGCGGATTCCGAGGATGGAAATTATAAGTATCACGAAGGGGCAAGAATTGTCAAAGAATGACACTTACTTATAATAGTTAAAAATAACTATTAGTGTTCAATTTAAATATCCTCATTATCAACCAATTACTACAAAAGCAATACATTTCAATTTTTAACTTAAAACATAAATATTCCATGATCCTTAAATCTTCAATTAAATGGTGCATCAGTCTTAAGAAAATTAACAGATATTTGTAAAATTTATGACCAAAAGATTTATCCGTTAGCATTAGTTACAATTTCTCTGTTTCCCGTCTTTAAGTAGAGACCTTTCAGATTCTGATTAGCTTATAAAAATAATTTGCAGGTCATTTCGTGTTCACGGGCAAAAAAATAATAATTCAAATTGCAGGATTAATTTCTCCGCGATATTTTTGTCAATAATCATTTACCTTTTACGGAGGTAAACATCAATAAATCAAGATAAAGTGAGTAAAAGTTTAAAAACCCTTTGCGTTTCATTGAAATGGATGTTTTTTTTGTTAACCCCGGTATGTGTCAATGCACAGATTAGTTTGACCGCACCCCTCGAACGTTCCGTTTACCAACGGGAACTTAATGGTTCTGCTACGGTCACAATCAGCGGCAGTTATGCCTTAGCCATGGATAAAATTGAAGTGCATGCCACACCGGTAGCTGCAAATCAGGGAACAGAAATAAACTGGACTACTTTACAGGATAAACCTTCGGGAGGCGTTTTCAGCGGCACACTCCGGCTAACTGGTGGCTGGTACAAACTGGAAGTAAGAGGCTCTAAAAACGGAGTTTTAATAGGAAATTCCGCGACAATTTCCCGGACAGGTGTTGGTGAGGTATTTATTATTTCCGGACAATCCAACGCGCAGGGGATGATCGATCATGGTTATTCTAACGCGCTGCCACCAGGAGCATCCGAGGATAGGGTCAACTATGTTGCTGATAACAATGAAGACAATAATAATACACAGGATTTGGCTTACCCAACTTTTAAACAACTAAACAGCACCGAAGAGGTAATGGGGCCACGTGGCCACGGGAGCTGGTGCTGGGGAATTTTGGGGGATTTACTTGTCAAAAAATTGAATGTTCCGGTTATGTTTGTCAATACCGCCTGGAGCGGAACTTCCATTATAAACTGGGTAGAAAGCAGCCAGAATATCCCAACGTATTCGGTATACACAGATCATACATTCATTCTGCCTTCCCAGATGCCCTATGGGAATCTGAGACTGGCGTTACAATATTACGTAAAACAATATGGTGCCCGGACGATCCTGTGGATGCAAGGGGAATCGGATAATGATCCGGTCAAAATGAGTTTTGAAGATTACAGATCGCGTTTAAAATTTGTGATCTCCAAACTTGCATCAGATGTAAACAAACAAATTCCCTGGGTTATTGCACGGACTTCTTATGCAAGCAACAGTGTTTTTCAACCCATCATTGATGCCCAGAATGCGGTAATTAATGATTTGCCGGGAATTGCTTATCCAGGCCCGGCTACGGACAATTTGCCTGCCACGCGTGCCGATGGCACCCATTTTTATGGGACTAACGCATTGACAGTACTTGCGAATGCCTGGAATGACGCGCTGACTATTAATTTTTTTTCAACAGTTACGCCGGTTGCGATTACAGATGAAGCCAAAATCACCAGCGTTTGTGCACCCAACAATACTTCCGTCAACCTGACTTTACCGGACGGCTACCTCAACTATTCCTGGACCAAGGAGGTGAACGGGAATTCGAGCACGGAAGGCGGCAGGTCCATCAACGTGTCCAGCCCAGGCGTGTACTATGCCAAACTTAGAGATGCTTACGGAAACACACTGCGGTCTCAAAAAATTACCATCACAGGTGCTATAAAACCTGCAACACCAACCATTCTGCAATCCGGATCACAGCAGGAATGTTCAGATTCTGCATTTACCTTTTCTATTAATCCGGGAACTGATCAATATAGCTGGTACAAACAAGGCAACAATAATTCACTTTCGACAGGATCCGCCATCAATGTTACAGAAGCTGGCACCTATTTCGTAAACGGACAAAACGTACTTGGCTGTGTATCGGACAATTCTACTGCTTCATCTCTGTTAATTCGTCCGCAAATACCCACCCCGGTTATTGCTAAATCAGGACCATTCACGGCCACTGCAACAATTAATGAGACTGGCACGTATGAATCTTACAACTGGAAGCGTGATAATGAAATACTTGAAGCATCTGCAACCAACACAATCAAAACAAATATTAAAGGCACTTATGCTGCAAGAGCATTTCAAACTTTTACTTTGGGAAACAATGTACTGACCTGCTATTCGCCGTATTCCAATGACCTGGAAGTTGTTACTGACGGAGATTCCGATTTTATTGTTTACCCAAATCCAGGTGCTCGTGACGATATTTATGTGGAATCTCGCGAAGATGTTGAAAATGCGGAAATAATAGTATATGACCTTTACGGAAGAATCATGATCTCTCAAACCCAGGACATGAAAAGCCGCGTTAAAGTACATGTAAATAACCTTTCGTCCGGCAAATACATACTACGCATCAAAGCGGCAGGAATCAACATATCCAAGCAAATAATTGTGTTGTAAAATTGTCGCGTTATAATTAAAAGAGCTATGCTTAACCGAATTAATTCAGGTAAGCGCAGCTCTTTTAATTTTCACCCAAAACATGATCAAAGATTTACATTATTCCGGTTTTCTTATATTTTCCCTGGTTGATTGGCGACACTTTGCACTCTGCGAAATTCTGATGGATTAATTCCCTTATATTTTTTAAACAAACGGTTTAAATGACTTTCATCTGTATAGTTTAGCTCAAATACAATTTCATTGATCCGCATATCACTATGCAAAAGTCTCATTTCCACCAGTCTTAGCTTGTAATTAATTATATATTGCTGTAAAGTTTCCCCTGTTTGTTTCTTAAAATATTTCCCCAGATAACTTACGGAAATTCCGAGATTTGAACACATTTCCCCGACCTTCAAACGGTCAGGTGTAAATATATTTTCCTGTATATAATGCAATATATCCAAAACCGCTTCGCCCGTATTTTCCTTTATATTTTTGGGGAGTTTCAATGCAATATTTCTCGCTACTACCAGAATAATCGTTTGCACAATCGTCTCTGTTATTTTACTGTGATATAGCTGCTGGTTGTTTTGCTCCTGCACAATATTCTCAACCAGTGACGCAATCAATGGTTTATCAACCCTATTTTTCAGAATACAGCCAGGCCTGTGGCTTGCATTATTAAGGATAAAATCCATTCGTTCAACCCAATCATGATCTTTGTTCAGTTTGATATAAGAAGCGTCAAAACTTAGAAAAAAGAACTTTGTTGGAATGCTGATATCAAAAGAAAAAGTGTCCTGTGGCGTAATCAAAAAAAGATTCCCCTTGCGATAATTAAACCTGTGATTATTGACTAACTGAATTCCTGTACCATCGAGAATATAAATGAGCGTAAAGTAATTGTTCCGGTAATATTTTGACGAAAAAGTGACCAATTCCCTGTATTCAATTTCAAATGGCTGATAAAGCACCCGGGTTTGAACAGACATAATTGTACAGAATTAGTGAGAGTTTGTACAAATGTAGCAATCATTTACTTGTATAATTTTGCCAGTCAAATAAATCAGATTTAAATAATTGCTACATGAAAAAGCTTATTTTACTTACAGGATTTTTAACAATAATGATCCATGCCTTTGCAGGTAAACCGCAAAACAATTCAACCCCGGACAGCACTGACCTGACCGGTTTGTGGACTCTTGTGACAGTCGAAAATATCAATCCGGATGGTAGCAAAACACTTCCTTATGGTATTTCACCCAAAGGATTGCTCGTCTTTGATAAAAGCGGAAACTATGCTATTCAGATATTAAAAGCATCGCGCCCCAAAGTGGAAGCAGGAGACAAAAACAAAGCAACGCCAGAAGAAAATGCAGCACTCGTGAAAGGAAATAATTCCCACTTTGGCACCTACAAAATCAACAAGGACGAAAAAACGATAACCTTTTATGTTGAAAATGCATTTTACCCCAATTGGGAAGGAACAGTCCAGGAACGGTTTTACACTTTATCAAACAACGAGTTAAAATACATTGTCAGAAATACTACCAATGGAGGAGACATTACTGCTGTTGTTATTTGGAAAAAAATGATTTGAATTCACAAATAACAAATTAACAATACACTGTTTATTACAAAGTCAGTGTAAATTCCCTGCCTGAAAACCATGGAATTTACACTGACTTTCATCTGCGGTTTGCTAATAATTCCTGAATCCCGATCCATAATGCTTTTTACTTTCAAGTATCTGCTTTTAATTAAAAATGAGAGAATTATTTTCTTCTATTAAGTTTACATAGAAGTTTGCGACGGTCCCGTAGTGTTTAACGCTTACTTTTGAGAAATTATATCTATAAAACCCAATCGTAAAATTTTAGAAATTACTATGAAAAAATGCTTTTGCGGAGCCAACAAACCATTTTCCGGCTGCTGTGGCCCCATCATCAAAGGACTCAAGGCAGATTCTGCTGAAAAACTTATGCGCTCACGCTATTCTGCCTATGTTACTCATGCAATTGACTACATCATAGAAACAACCCATCCTTCAAAAAGACAGACTTTGGTAAGAAAAGAAATCGAAGAATGGGCCAAAACCAATGTCTGGCAGCAACTCGAAATTGTCAATTCAGGTGAATTTATTGTTGAATTTAAGGCGTCCTTCAAAGACAGAAAAGGTAAAAATCAGATACATCATGAGAAATCTGAATTTGTGTTTGAAAATGATTCCTGGTATTATTTGGATGGAGAGTTTCCGGGAGAATCTTAAATATTTATACCTTTAATAAATTATAATATAAACTCAACAAATGATAAAACTTTACGCGCTCTTTGCATTTCTTTTTTTATCTCTTTCCGCTGCTGGTCAATGCGTTCTGCAAAGCGATATAACCCTAAATTCACAACAAGCTATAACAGATTTCCGGGAAGCGAATTGTACTTGTGTCACAGCTGAAATAAAAGGCAATTTAACTATTGAAGGTCCCGATATTACAGATCTTTCACTGCTGGACTTTGTTGCCACAATAACGGGAGACCTTACTATAATTGACAATCCATTACTTGCAAGCCTGGATGGACTAAATGAAATCGCTTCCGTTGGAGGAGAGCTGGATATTGAAGAGAATCCGGCTTTGACCAGCTTAACAGGCCTGGGAAATATTGTCACAGTTGGAAAAGGCCTGAGTGTAGTTACTAATCCACTGCTTACAAATTTGTCCGGATTGGATAAACTCGCTTCTACCGGAGGCACTTTTCTTATTGCAGATAACGCAGCCTTAACAAGCCTGAATGGAATCACATCTTTAACCTCTGTGTTTGGAATTTATGTTTCAACCAATCCTTTACTAACAGACATTTCTGCATTTAGCAGCATCACGACGCTCGGCGGCGGTTTGATTATTGATACCAATCCGGCATTACTTTCATTAGCCGGACTACACAATATTACTTCGGTTTCTGATGATTTGACTATACTTGAAAATATCAGTTTGCAAGATCTTACCGGACTTGCCAAAATTACCTCGGTTGGCAGAGTGCTTACTATCAGCAAGAATAATGCTCTGGTTAATTTAACTGGCCTTGGGGCGCTGGAAGCTGTTACCTACGAAATTTATATTACCCACAACGACAACCTTCTCCATTTCGCCGGCCTGGACAAGCTTACTGTTATTAATGGTTTGTTTGTCGATAATAATACAAATCTTCTGGATTTGAATGGCCTGAGCAGTGTTACTGAAATAAAAGGAGACCTTTCCGTTACCTTTAATCCTGCAATAATTTCAGTTGATGGATTAGATAACCTTACCTCCGTCGATGGAAAAATCTCATTTTTATACAATCCCGTTTTGGCCGATATCGGCAGCCTTTCAAAATTGACTACAGCTGGAGATGCGATGACAATACTTGTAAGTCCGCTTACATCGCTGGAAGGCCTAAAAGCATTGACCACGGTTGGGGGCGACTTTACACTTGTCGGAATCTCAGGTATCACAAATCTCAATGGTCTTGATAATCTTACAACAATAGGCGGTTTCCTATTGATTGAAGGAAATGTGACGTTAACTGATTTAACAGGAATTGAAAAACTCACTACCGGAATAACGAATATAGGCATCGTAGGCAATCCATTATTAACCAGCTTAAATGGCCTTGAAAATCTGACAACTATTTCTGGTGATTTAACTATTTCGAGTAATGAAGCACTTACAGATATCAGTGCTCTTTCCAAACTCTCGGGTATTCCCGGAGACCTCAATATATCAGATAACACGCTTTTGCAAATTTGTGCCATACAGCCAATTTGTACCTTTTTAATAAGTAGTACTGCTGAAAATACGATTATTGAAAATAACAATGCCGGTTGCGCATCAATTTCGGAAGTGAGTTCAGCCTGCTCGGCACTTCCGGTTACACTGATCAGTTTTGAGGTAAAAAAGAAAATTACGGATAACTTATTACCCGCTGCGCAGCTTTTATGGAGTACCGCTTCGGAGACAGAAAGTGATCGTTTTGAAATACAATACAGCAATAATGCTGCAAAAACCTGGCAGGTGCTGGGTACTGTTGCAGCCAGAGGAGAAAGCACTACGGTGATGCATTATTCTTACCTGCATCCAAATCCTGTTAACGGAGAAAATCTTTACCGGTTAAAAATGATTGATAAAGACGGCTCGTTTGCATACAGTCGCATGGCTGGTATAAATTTTGACGATCTGCAAAATGCCGTAACGGTTTATCCGAACCCTGTAAGCGATCAATTATTTATCCGGACTAATCTGCCGGAATCTCAAAAAGTGGAAATCTTTAATATTTCCGGTAAAAAAGTTTTTGAATCCGGCAAAGCGGGCCTGCATGCCGGGTTGGTTAACCAATTAAGCTTTAACAAGTATTTAAAAGGTTTATATTTTATCAGGATTACGGGAGAAAACGGGGAAGTAACTGTAAGAAAAGTATTGAAGGAATAGAAAAACAAGAGCTTTCTCTTAGTATTTCAACAAAATAAAAAAACACTGAATTTTAATACATTACCAAATAAAAAATTCCAGATTAAAGAATCAGATTTCTGAAAACTTTAACCTGGAATTTTATTTATTTTTGGATATTCTTAATCAAATCAATTTTATGGCGCCTTGTACGTTGTGTAATACAATTCCAACTTAACACCTGGCTCACTTGGATGTAGCTGATCTCCCACTACAAGACGCGTCAGTCCTTTTGAAAACTCGCTATTAAGTTCTGGAAAAGATGAGCTTCTTCCCTGGTCACCATTCAGTGCCGAAGTCACAAACATCAACCCATTGGTTTCTTCTGATGCACTTGCAAGAATCGTAGTGAATTGGCCACTTACATCAAAAAGGTAATATTGCTTGTTATTGATCATGTCGTTGATAAAAGTTCCGGTAACAACTTTGCTCGCAAGATCAGACAAACCAATTGGAAATCCTCCGGATCTATAAAACTGATTGAATTTATCGACCAGAAACACATGCAAGGTTTGGGGCGGTGCATACGGATATTCCATAGAACGTTGCAAGGGCGTAACTCTCAAAAATGCCCTGTTTGGCACTGAATATTGAACATATTTGAGATTTCTTACAGTTGGAAAATCAGCTCTTAGCATTATGCCTGTACCTCCCTGTATATACCCTTGATTTCCGGACTGTTCTGATGGCAATGAATTTCTGCTGTTAAGTAATGGTAATTTCGCAAGATTTGTAGCAGATCTATCTCCCAAAATTTGGTTATACTCTGCTTGTACCTTAAACGTCCCAACGCCTCTGGTAACTCCATCTTGTTGTTCTGTATGATAATGAAGTTCTATTACTGTGCTGTCACTAAAACTTTGGAACCCTACTACCGAACCGTTGTCTTTGGCATCTGACATAAGCACAAGTCCTTTTAGTACCTCTAGCCACTGTTCATTTGACGTCAAAAGATTGGCAACGCTTAAATCAAAAATCTTTTTCCCCAGAACATCAGACAATTTAAATCTTACAGCCTGTGTAACACTTGTCGGGGTTGGAGCGAAACTTTTTTTCCCAAGCGGAGTTGCATCAAATGGCGTGGTACTAAAATTTGAGAACGAACTCGTCAGCGTTATATCCTGAGTTAGCGGATACAGAGAAAAATTTGAAACCTTCGTTGTATCACCATAATAATATTTATCATACGGCACCTTAAAAACGAGTGAATCGTACACAGCAAGATCAGGAATACCCAAAGCACTTACAAATGCTGGCTGAAAAAAAGCGGCCGCCTGCATTTTACCAAAATACGGATCTACGTATCGCCCTACCAACATGCGCGATGAAGACCCCGTCATGACAGAATCCATTGCCACCGTTGTCAGCTTCACAAGACTGGTATCGGAAAACAAAACCATGAAATCATCGGGATTCTGCTGCTTAAGAGCAACGACTTCGTCGCCCCATTGACAGCCTGACATTGATATGCACAAATATAAGCCGGCAAAAACGGTGGAAACCGGCGTGAAAACCCTTTTAGAAAAATAACGAATCAATTTCATTTAGCGCAAGAACAGTAAAAATGCAAAAATATCAGATATAAACCTGAATAACAAAAGGAATTAGACAAACAGGCAAAATGTGTAGACCAAAAATAAATGCAACAAAATTGCCAGTTCGCTCGTATAGCTATATATTACATCCGAAATTGCGTTTTAAAGTACATATGAGGAAGATTAATTGTATTGTAATTGATAGTAATAAGCCTGATTTAGAAATTTTAAGTCAACACATTAACAGCATTCCTTTTTTTGAACTTTCGGGTGCATTCAAAAGCTCAGAGGATGCTGTCGATATTCTTAGAACGCAAAAAGTAGACCTTCTATTTTTAGACATTGAAAATTCAGGTATTTCAGGGCTTAAATTTTTAGAAAGCATTTCTTACAGTACCCGGGTTATTATCACAACAAAAGAAGGACATTTTGCGTTAGAAGCTTTTAACCTGAGTGTGCTGGACTATTTGCTGAAGCCCTTAAACAAGGAACGTTTCAGGAAAGCGGCTGATAAGGCTTATGAGCTTTTCAGTCTTTTAAGTCTGCGTGACAGGAGAAATTATCCGTTGGATGAGCCGTCAGCCAGTCAGGAATATTTATTTGTAACCTCGGATTACGCTTTGGTAAAAATAAAACTCTCGGATGTGACGTACGTGGAGGGACTCAAAGATTACCTGAAAATTTATTTTGTCAGTCAGATAAACCCCGTCGTCACAAGGATGACCATGAAGGCTTTGGAAGAGAAATTACCCGGAAATCAGTTCTTCAGGGTGCATAAATCTTATATTGTTTCCATCGATAAAATAGACATAATAAGGAGCCAGCGCATCAAAATAGGAGCCAATACCGTACCGATCAGTGATGGCTATTATGAAACTTTTCGGCAAAAAGTAAATATATAATTTCTCTAAGCAATAACAAGATGTTATGTTTGCAGTAAATTTGGTCCAAACGTGTCTTCATCTACACAATCGGCCAATTCATCGCAATTATTTTTTTTATCGTTAGTCTACTTCGATTTTTGTATTCATTTGTATTAATTAGTCAAACCAGAATTTTTTCCATGTTTAATACCTTAAAAAAGTCATCGTTAACCCTTTTAATCGCTTCAACCGCGTTATTTCAATTCGGATGTAACAACGACAGCGATCCTGATAAAGTAGGAAATTGGTACAAAAAAGGTGTCCCTTCTTTTGGTGGTTCGCCGCGTAACGGAGCAGTAAGCTTCTTGATCAACAACATCGGGTACATTGGTACAGGTTATACAAGTGAGAGTGTTGCAAGAGCAAAAGATTTCTGGTCGTTTGACGCTGGAGCGAAAATCTGGTCTCAGGTTGCCCCATTTACAGGTACTACAAGAAATGATGCGGTTGCATTCGTTTCAGGAGGAAAAGCGTACGTCGGAACAGGATATGACGGTATTACTACAATAGACAACGGTTATAAAAAAGATTTTTATCAATATACGCCTTCTACCAATACCTGGAAAGCAATTGCTGACTTTCCTGGTGTTCCACGTCAGTACGCTTCAGCGTTCACGGTTGGTGATAATGGTTATGTAGGCCTGGGCTTTAGCAGTGCTGGTTATTTTCAGGATGTATACAAATACAACGCAGCTACCGATACATGGACGGAAATGGCTACTTTCCTTGGTGGCAAAAGAAGAGGTGCATCAACCTTCACCATTGGTGCTATTGCTTACGTAGGTTTTGGTACGAATAACTCAGGAACAAACGTAAGAGATTTGTACCAGTTCGAACCGGCAGGTAACGGAGGAAAAGGCTTGTGGACTCAGAAAACTGTATTTAACGATGATAATGGTACATTTCCGACCTTTCGTTCAAGTGCATTCACATTCGTTATTAACAATCTTGGTTATATCGTAGGTGGTGCAGGTAACTCAGATGTTTGGGAATATGACCCAACTACAGATATCTGGTTGGAAAAAACACCTTTCCCATCGGCACGTGGTTATGCAGCCGGTTTTGTAGTAAACAACATTGGTTATTTTGGTACAGGCCTTTCCGGTTCAAGCCGTTTTGACGACTTTTGGGGTTTTGACCCAACTGCTGTGAATGACGACGACGACAACGTTAACTAAGACGTGACGAAAAAGTCAATCATAAAAATTGCTCTGATTTGCATTTTGGCCTTCGCTGGTGCAGCTTATTTATTTTTCCACAAAGGTGATAAAATAAGCTCTGACAGCGAAGGTCTTCGCAATTTCAAGGTAGCTGCCATTCCGCTGGATTCAGCGGAATGGGGATATCGGATATACCAGGATACAATTCCTGTAATCGAGCAAAAGTTTATTCCCGGCGTGCAAGGCAATGCAGGGTTTAAATCAGAAGAAGAGGCGCTGAAAACTGCGGGACTGGTGAAGAGTAAGCTCGAAAAGGGTATCTGGCCACCAGCCGTTTCAGCAGAGGAACTGGATAGCATGGGAATTACTTTCCAGCACTGAACCGAAGAGGTTTAAAATACAAAGAAAGGGGTTGGAAGCTATATTGGCCTCCAACCCCTTTCTTTATACGTTGCTAAAAGTTCTGCTTATCAGTCTATATTTTGAACTGGTACGTACCCAGACAAGGGTAGTGATCGGAATATTTTATTTTGTTAAAAGTCTTAAAATCACGTGCGTCCAGTTTTTTATCATCATAAAACTGATTATCGATGCGAATAAAATAAGGAAGGTGGTTGAATGAAAAACCAAACCCTTCTCCCCTTGTTTCAAAAGCATTATTTAATAATTTCCTGCATTTTCCATAAACATAACTATAAGGCGTTTCGTTAAAATCACCACATAAAATTATTGCATAGGGAGATTCTTTAATCCATTTTTCAAGAATTTTCGTCTCCGATACCCTGGCAATAAATCCCTTTTTCATTTGCGATAACGTTCCCCTTGTCTCTTTTTTGATACCGGACATTTCCTTCTGGCTAACCAGTTTTGAAAGCCTTAACGACATCGAATACAGATGCACACCCACCACTCTGAGCGTATCTTTTCCAACTGCAATATCAATATACATAAGTCCGTTCTGTGCCTCGGTAGGATTTTCCTTATGATTTATAATGGGATATCTTGAAAACATGGCCAATGTTTTAAAAGTTGTCCCATCCTTCATCTTTCTATTATCCAGCATGTTAGAATATCGATACCCCGATTTTCTGAGAAATTCAACGATTCTGAAATCAGATCTGTAATCTTCATTATTAAATTCCGGCATACAAAGTACATCAGCATCCTGATCAACGATCCACTTTTTCATTTTGTTAGTTTCGGCATCGTCGGCTCTGGAATGGTCCGGCCTGATCCAGAATCCAAAAACATTATAATTAAGCACTTTAAAAACTTTCTTTTTGTTCTCTTTCGTACTTAAATCAATAACATCTTTCTTGAATTGATAAGTTCTGTCAAGGAAAATACCGGACAGGAAAATTAAAAACAGCGGGGCCAGCGCTTTTTTTGAATCAACCAATAACCAGAAAATTACAAAGCCAATGTTGATCAGCACCGTAACCGGAAAAGACATCATTAAAAACCCCGGCAACCAGTGGGACGAAGGCACCCAGAACGTTAAAGCATAAACCAGTAAACTATAAACGGCGAAACACTTAAACAAAAACCAAAAAAAACCTTTCAATCCTTTCACAATACAATATGATTTCAGTGCTTTTACAAAAATAGAGGAACACTTTGAATAAAGAACACTTCACTCAGAGTTTGTACAAATCATAAAAAAGTTTTACATTTGCATAATAATTCGAGTTTGATCGGTTGATTGAGGGGGGTATTTGATCCCCTTTTTTATTTGTAGTACATCTTACATGACAATAAAAGAACATTTGGAAGTTTTGCTGGCTCCGTTTATGGAGGAAGGCAATTATTTTCTGGTGGATATTCAGGTTAAGGCTTCTAAAACAAGTCAGAAAGTAATCATTCTCGTTGATAAAGACGAAGGTATTACAATTCAGGAATGTACATCCATTAGCCGCAGGCTCGCAAAACAACTTGAAGAACTGGAAGTTTTCGCTGAGGCATATACCCTGGAAGTTTCTTCTCCCGGCCTGGATCAGCCTCTGGTTCTGCTTCGCCAATATTTGAAAAACCTGGGTAGAAATTTAAAGGTGACTTTAAAAACAGGAGAGATAATTTCGGGTCAGTTAATTGAAGCAAAAGAAGATGAAATAAAACTTCAATTGCCGGAGCCTAAGAAAAAATCAAAAATACCTTTGGATGAAGCTTTGCTGAAACGGGATATCCCTACGGATCAAATCTCGAAAGCAATGGTAGAAATCTCGTTTAAAAACTTATAACTCAGATTAATCATTAATCTGGTTTGCAGGAAATTATATATTATGTATAACTTAGTATCAGCAAATATTCTTAAGCATAACAATGGATAGCGGAATATTAATTGAGTCATTCGCGGAGTTTGCAAGCTCTAAAAACATTGATCGTCCTACGATGATCAGCGTTTTGGAAGAAGTGTTTCGTACCATGATTCGTAAAAAATACGGCACTGATGATAATTTTGATGTAATCATTAACCCGGAAAGTGGTGACCTTGAAATGTGGCGCACCCGTGAAATTGTCGACGACAACTCAGAAGATATTTGGGATTACAACAAAATACCTCTTGCAGAAGCCAGGAAAATTCAGACTGACTTTGAAGTAGGTGAAGAAGTTGCTGAGGAAGTGAAGCTGGTTGAATTTGGCCGCAGGCTGGTTCAGACAGCACGCCAGACCCTTATCCAGAAAATTAAAGATATGGAGAAGGAGATCATGTACGAAAAATACAAGGATCAGGTGGGCGAAATGATTACAGGTGAAGTATACCAAACGTTGCGTCATGAAGTAATCATTATGGACGGTGAAGGAAATGAACTTTCTCTTCCACGTACAGAGCAAATCTCCAAAGACCGTTTCCGTAAAGGAGAATCCGTAAAATCGGTGATCCATAAAGTGGAAATGAATAATGGCACACCAAAAATTACTTTATCCAGAACTTCTCCTGTGTTCCTTGAACGCTTGTTTGAAGTAGAAATTCCTGAAATTTATGATGGGATTATCGCTGTGAGAAGAGTAGTGCGTGAACCAGGTGAGCGTGCAAAAGTGGCTGTTGAATCATACGATGACCGCATCGATCCGGTTGGAGCGTGTGTGGGTATGAAAGGTTCAAGAATCCACTCAATCGTTCGTGAGCTTGGTAATGAGAACATCGACGTTATCAATTATACTGAAAATCTTGAACTGCTTATAAGCAGGGCATTGAGTCCGGCAAAAGTAAGTTCGATGCAGATTGACCGCGAGGCAAAACGCGTATCGGTATTTTTGAAACCCGATCAGGTTTCGCTTGCAATCGGAAAAGGCGGCCAGAATATTAAACTGGCAGGCAAACTGGTTGGTATGGAAATTGATGTATTCCGTGATATCGAAGAGCATAATGACGAAGATGTAGATCTTTCGGAATTCTCTGATGAAATCGATGCATGGATGATCAGTGAACTGCACAAAATAGGATTGGATACCGCTAAAAGTGTTTTAGCGCTTAACAAAGAAGAACTTGTTCGACGGACAGATTTAGAAGAAAATACCGTCGAAGATATTCTGGATATCCTTCGTAAAGAGTTTGAATAATTACAAGAATATGTGGAGGTATTGACATAGTGTTTATATTTCCACGGATGCAAAAACTTTTTTCTACAAATTGCTAATATGGCAGAAGATAAAATGATGCGCCTAAGCCAAGTGGCAAGGATCCTGAACGTAGGAATTACTACGATCGTGGATCATCTGTCTGCCAAAGGGTACAAGGTGGAAAGTAACCCCAATACCAAAATTAATTCGGATCAAATTGACTTTCTTGCGAAAGATTTCAAGTCTGATGACCTCAAAGCCTCATGGACTCCAAGAAGCAATGCTTCAGAACCTGTTGCTGAAATTAAGGAAGAAAAGCTGAAAAGTGATGTGGACGGAATTTTGTACTTCCGTAATGCACCCGCTAAACCTATTGAAGAAAAACCTCAGGTGGAAGAAAAGGCTGAGCCTGCTCCTTCCGCTTTTGAAAACAGATTACCCGGGATCAAGGTGGTAGGAAAGATTGATCTGGACGCTAATAAAAGACCTGCTCCCGCCCAACCGGAACCAGTAAAGGAAACTGTTCAGGAGGTTAAGATTGAAACCCCGCCTGCACCACAGCCGCAGCCAGTAGCAGAAACTCCTAAACCGGAAGTGAAAGCGGTGGAACCTGTGAAAGAAGTGCCGCAGGAAGTTAAGCAAGAAACACAGCCTGTGGTAACCCCGCCGGTTGAAAATATAATAATCGAACAACCAAAGAAAGAGATAGTTGCTGAAAAAGAGGTAGTAGTTGAAAAACCGGAACCAAAACCGCCGGTTGTACAACCTGTTGCCGAAGTGAAGCCGCCAACTCTAAAAGAAGAGTCAAAACCGGTGGAAACTCCTGTAAAAGAAACGACCCCTCCTATCACTCCTATTGCTGAAAGCAAAACGGGTCCAGAAAGCAACGCTGTTGCTCCTGAATCCAATGAGTCCGAATTGATTGAAGCGCGCGGAGAGCAGCTTCGTGGTCTTCGGGTCATTGGGAAAATTGAACTGCCTTCGGACAGGGTTAAGAAAAAAGACCCTGTTGCATCAAGCGATTCGGCAACCGACAAAAAACGTCGCCGGAAAAGAAAACGTATTCGTGACGGCGCTTCGCCGGAAGTGAAACCAGCTGTTGCCGGTGCAACAACTACGCCTGCCGCAGGAACCGGAACACCTTCGACTCCTGGCGCAACCGGAAACAGAGATAATAACAACCGCGACAGAACCAGAACGCCTTATCAGGGAAATAACCCTAATAATCCACGTCCGGCTAACACAAACACAGGTTCTGGCCCAAGCAGACCAGCCACCGGAGCACCAGGCACAACGCCTCCTGCAACGGGAACTACTGCCGGAGCAACCAACAGCTCTGCCGGATCAGCAGCAAATAAAGGCCGCACCAACAACAGAAGAGGCGGAAAAAGAGAAGAAGTTTCTGACAAAGAAGTTGCTGACAACATCAAAGCCACAATGGCAAGAATGGGCGGAGGTAACAGCCGTACCGCAACCCGTGGAAAAGGATTACGCCGCCGCGACCGTGCAGATCAGAATGATCCAAACGCAGACGGACTTGAAGAAACAAAAGTACTTCGCGTAACAGAATTCGTATCAGCAAACGACCTGGCTTCTTTAATGGAAGTTACGGTTCAGGAAGTAATTTCGGTTTGTATGAGCATGGGTATGTTCGTTTCTATCAACCAGCGTCTGGATGCAGAAGCAATCACATTTATTGCTGATGAATTCGGATTTGAAGTTGCCTTTATCTCAGCAGAGGAAGAGGTTCAGAATGATGTTGTTGAAGAAGTTGATACAGAAGAAAGCCTTATAGAAAGAGCTCCGATCGTAACGATCATGGGTCACGTCGATCACGGTAAAACATCTCTTCTGGATTATATCCGTTCAGAAAACGTTGCCAGTGGTGAAGCAGGTGGTATCACCCAGCACATCGGTGCATATAGCGTAAAAACAAAAACAGGCAAACAGGTTACATTCCTTGATACACCGGGTCACGAAGCCTTTACAGCGATGCGTGCCCGTGGAGCGAAAGTTACCGACGTTGTAATTATCGTAATTGCGGCGGACGATAGTATCATGCCGCAAACACGTGAGGCGATTAATCACTCACAGGTTGCAGGTGTACCAATCGTATTTGCATTCAGTAAGGTAGATAAAGCAGGTGCCAACACGGAGAAAATTCGTGAAGAACTTGCCAACATGAATATATTGGTAGAAGAATGGGGTGGTAAATACCAGACTCAGGAAATATCTTCAAAATCAGGTTTGGGTATTGATCTTCTTTTGGAAAAAGTACTTTTGGAAGCAGAATTACTTGAACTTAAAGCAAATCCAAACCGCCGTGCGATCGGTAGCGTAGTAGAAGCATCTTTGGACAAAGGACGCGGATACGTTACAACGATCCTTGTTGAAACAGGTACTCTGAAAGTGGGAGACGTAGTTTTGGCAGGTGCACACTTTGGTAAGGTTAAAGCGATGACTGATTATCTTGGTCGTAAGCTGAAAACTGCCGGACCATCTATGCCAGTTCAGTTACTTGGTTTGAATGGTGCGCCGCAAGCGGGTGATCGTTTCAATGTATTTGAAAACGAACGTGATGCACGTGACATCGCTGTGAAACGTGAGCAGATCCAGCGTGAACAAACAATTCGTACTCGCAAGCACATTACACTGGAAGAAATTGGCCGTCGTAAGGCGATCGGTAGTTTCCGTGAGCTTAACCTGATCATTAAAGGTGACGTGGATGGATCTGTGGAAGCACTTTCTGATTCGTTATTGCAACTTTCAACAAATGAAGTTCAGGTTAATATCATCCATAAAGCAGTAGGACAGATCTCCGAATCGGATGTCAACCTTGCCATTGCTGCGGATGCGATCATCGTAGGATTCCAGGTTCGTCCTTCTTCAAATGCGAAGAAAATGGCAGAACAGGATCAAATCGAGATTCGTCACTACTCTGTAATTTACAGCGCGATTGACGAGATTAAGGACGCGATGACAGGTATGCTTGCGCCAACAATCGAAGAAATTATTACTGGTAATATCGAGATTCGTGAAGTGTTCAAGATCAGCCGCATCGGTACAATTGCCGGATGTTATGTTACGGATGGTTTCGTGAAACGAAGCAACAAAATCCGTATCGTTCGTGACGGTATCGTACTTTTAACCGGAGAAATCGACTCGCTGAAACGTTATAAAGACGATGTTCAGGAAGTTAGAAACGGTTATGAGTGTGGTTTGAGTATCAAAAACTTCAACGATATTGAAGTGGGAGATATCATCGAAAGTTTCGAACTGCGTGAAGTGAAGAGATCACTTTAATAAATAGAGAATATAATTAAGAAAGCCTGTTTTGAGAAATCAAGACAGGCTTTCTTTTTTTTATCCAAAAAGAAAATAGTTGAGAATTTCAATACCTATCTGAATTACATTAATTATTTGTTCATTGATAACAATTCAAACATCAAACTTAATTATTTTCATTTGCAGGTAAATGACCCTAATAAAACGTTTCAACGATTTTTAAAACCGGGCTGTATTCAATATATTTGAATTAAACCCTGACACTATGTTTTCCGCTTCCGGATTAAAAAAACACAATACTACCCTATCCACAGAAATCCTCGCCGGTTTATCTTCGTTTCTCGCAACGGCTTATATTATCGTCGTCAATCCATCCATTTTAAGTCAGACGGGAATGCCATTTTCGGCTGTGTTTACAGCGACGATTCTGGTTTCTTTTTTCAGTAGTCTGATGATGGGTTTATATGCAAACAATCCGATTCTGGTTGCGCCGGGAATGGGATTGAATGCTTTTTTCACCTTTACTGCGGTGATGACTGATAAACTTAGCTGGCAGGTAGCACTGGGGACGGTTTTCTGGTCAGGTATTTTCTTTCTTTTACTCTCAGTTTTCAATCTCCGCTCCTATATTGTTAAAGCAATACCAAAACCTTTACGTTATGCAATTGCTTCCGGTATAGGCCTTTTTATTACACTGATCGGTTTTGCCAATGCAAAATTCATAGTCGTAAATCCGGCAACGATGGTTGGTTTGGGACAATTAAATGCCTCTACACTAACCTTCGTTGCCGGACTAATAATCACTGTGATTTTGCTAATCAGAAAAGTAAAAGGAGGTATTCTTATCGGTATTCTTTTAACCAGTATTTTAGCATGGCCAATCGGAAGATGGTGGGGAGGAACCGACGCTATTGTCACAATCAATGATATTATAGCCAAGCCAGATTTCAGTTTATTGTTTCAGCTCGATATTGTTAACTCTTTAAAGTGGAGCCTTGCCCCTATTATTCTGGCTTTTGTTTTCACGGATATGTTTGACAGCCTCTCCACTTTTGTAGGACTAGCCGAAGCTGCCAATCTTTTGGATGAAAACGGCGAGCCACGAAATATTCGAAAATCCTTAATCGTCGATGCTTTTTCGACTACCATAGCCGGACTTACCGGAAGCAGTCCCGGAACAGCCTATATTGAATCCGCGGTTGGTATTGAACAAGGTGGAAAAACCGGCCTGACGGCCGTTGTAGGAGCCATATTATTTTTGCCTTTCCTTTTTTTGTCCCCACTTATCAGTGCTATACCGGCGATTGCCACGGCTCCGGCACTCGTCTTAGTTGGCGTATTTATGATGAAACCTGTGGTGAAAATAAACTGGGATCAACTTCACGAAGCATTTCCGGCTTTTTTAGCGATGGTTCTTATTCCATTTACTTATTCCATTACCCAAGGAATTATCTGGGGGTTTCTAAGTTGGACAGCACTTCATATTGCGACCGGAAGAGCAAAAGAAATCAGCCTCGCGCTTTGGATCATTAACGTTTTTGCAATACTTGCCTTAATTTTTTAAAACATATTCATGAAAAAAACTGTATTACTGTCTCTGGTTTTTGCCTTCCAAATTGTCGTTTCCACAGCTCAGGATGTTACCGGTATTCTCGGTGCATTTCCTCCTGAACTTGAACTGCTGAAAAGTAAAATGCAAAACAAAAAAGATACCATTATTGCAAAAATCAGTTTTTCCAAAGGAATATTAAACGGCAGATCCATCGTACTGGCGCAAACAGGTATTGGAAAAGTAAATGCGGCTATTGCCACTACGATCATGATTGAACATTTCAAACCAAGAGAAATTGTCTTTTCAGGCATTGCAGGTGGAATTAATCCGGCGTTATTCCCGGGAGATATTGTTATTGGAACAAAAGTAACTTACCATGACTACGGTGCGATTGAAGACGGCGGTATGCTTTATCGCCCAACCAGAAATCCGTACACGATGCAGGAAAATCCTGTCACTTTTATCTGTGATTCTGCTTTGATACAAAAAGCTATTTCAGTCGCTCCAAAACTCAAATTTTCAAAAGTAAAAAGAGAAAACGGAAGTTTCTTTCCAACCATTACAAAAGGTGTTATTGTGACAGGCGACGTATTTGTTTCTTCCGAAACTGCAACGCAAAGATTAAGAAAAGATCTGGACGCAG
The DNA here is from genome assembly GCF_005280585.1 of Dyadobacter frigoris. Taxonomy (GTDB): domain Bacteria; phylum Bacteroidota; class Bacteroidia; order Cytophagales; family Spirosomataceae; genus Dyadobacter; species Dyadobacter frigoris. The sequence goes on along the minus strand of NZ_SZVO01000009.1, from coordinate 65,031 downwards.
CCGCAACAGAAATGGAAGGCGCTGCCGTTGCACAGACATGTTACCAACAGGATGTCCCATTCCTGATTATCCGAAGCCTGAGCGATAATGCAAACAGCAAAGCAGGAAAAGACATGATGAGTTTTTATAATATTGCCGCCGAAAACGCTGCTATACTTGTCATTGCGGTTGTTGGGAAAGATTAAATCAGACACCTGTTTCTCAAATAAATCAGCGCTTCACTCAAAACTTTTGGTCGCGTATTAAATGATACGGAGAAATTCATTTTCCGTATCATTTATTTTATACGTCATAAATTTTAAATAGTAGCATCTTCAAAAACATCTGCAATAGGAATTTCAATCCGGGACTTCGTGCTGAAACATTTTGCGCGCAAGAACTACTCTTGTTTTTTTAACGTTTTTTAATACAATAGAAACATTAATTATCCCGTTCCAAAATTATGTTTCACCTTTCTTTTCAACCGTATCATTATGAAAAAATTGATTGTACTAATTTTATTTTTGGGCCTAACTGTGACCATGAGTTTTGGACAGGGAAATACTGAAAAAATCGGGTACGTTGACCAGCAGTTTATTATCGAAAATTTACCCGAATTCAAAAAGCTAAACCAGGAAATTGCTGTAAAAAGTCATCAATATGAAAAAATCCTGAAAGGGAAATTTGAGGAGTATCAGACAAAATCGGCTGCATTTGAAAAGTTGTTAGCCGACAAATCTGAACAAACTATATTGCGGGATAAAGCAATGGAACTTGAAAACTTAAAGAAGTCGTATGAAGATTTTGAAAGCAGCTCGATGACAGAACTTCAAAATTATTACAGCAAAAAGTTTACACCCATCAGGCAAAAAGTAGGTGAAGCGGTCATTTTTGCGGGGCGTCAGCAGGGATACGCATTCGTTTTAAGAATGGATTTAAATCCGGATGGCGGTGATATATGGCCGGTTGTGTTATATGCCAGGGATTCAACTTCAAATTTATCAAGAGATATCCTAAAAAACCTTGGCGTTGACAGCACAGCCGCATCCACCAGAAAAACCGGAATGTCACAAATGCTTAAACAGAAATAACATCCTCACTGCCCAATTGAAGAAATTTATATTGAATTTTCACAAATTCGACGCCAATAAACCGTTAATTTTGTACCCTGGCTTTTTAGCTTCGCCATATTTGATCCCCGCATATTTTGATTTGTTAACCAATTTTGAAATGTTATGCATAAAGAATTAAAAGAATCCGAAAATGAAAAATCAAATTGGACCTTACCGTGTGTATATATTGCTGTTTTTGGCGGTGCTTGTCACAGTGGAAATTATATGGAGCTGGAAAAACGACAAGAAAGTTTATGATATAAAGGAAACTTTCTCAAACCTTTTTGTCTTCGCAGGTTTCCAGTTTTCAAAATACATTTTCACTGGTTATCAGCTTGCTTTACTCAGTTTTTTTTCGGGTATTTCCTTGTTTACCTTTCCACATAACACCTGGATTTTTCTGCTGACTTTTTTTGTGGCAGATTTTATCTATTACTGGTTTCATCGGGCTTCGCATGTTTGGAAACCACTTTGGGCATTTCATTTGATTCACCACTCGGCGATGCATATGAACCTGACAGCTGCCTACCGCCTCAACTGGTTTTCTGCACTTGTCAGTCCGCTGTTTTTCATTCCGGCAGCGCTGCTGGGGTTGCCATCGGATTTTATTGTTATTTCGTATGCGCTCAATCTGGCTTACCAGTTTTTTATGCATACCGAAGCAGTAGGAAAGTTGGGAGTTATTGAGAAAGTGATGGATACGCCTTCTTCCCACCGCGTCCATCATGGAAATAACCCCATTTATATTGACAAAAATTTTGGCGGTGTATTAATCATCTGGGACAGAATATTTCAAACTTATCAGCCGGAAACAGAAAAAGTAAATTACGGCCTGACGTCCGGCTTTTTAAGCAATAATCCTTTTAAACTCGTTTCCCGTGGATTTATAGATTTGTTCAGCTCGGGAGATATCAAACAAAACGAAAATATTTTGACCTCAGATTCCAAAACTGTTCAGAATGCCATTGAAAATATCAGAGTAGGCGATCACTGAGTGTAACTTCTCTTCCTATTGGCAGGTTAAAAACCACCAAAAAATTGGGTCAAACTTTAAGCTGGGCTTATCCTATATCCGAATCAGCTGTTCAATTCCAGATAAGTAGTCAGTTCTATAATATTGTTTACGCCCAACTTTTCAAATATTTTTGATTTGTAAGTACTAATAGAAGAAGCAGATAAATTAATATGCTCTCCAATTTCCTTTGTTGAGAAACCTTTGGTCAGCAACTTGGCAATTTCCACTTCCTTTACCGTTAGCTTATCAAGTGCTGAACTATCATTTCCTTTTGTATTGAAAAGGATACCAAACATATTGTTAAGTACTGCCGGACTCGCATAAATTTTCGAGTTTAGCACGTGTTCTACGGCAGTTTTGAACTCATCACTCGATGCAGTTTTTGAAATATATCCGTTAGCGCCAGCTTTCAGAAACGGGAGTGCATACAAATGCTCTTCATAACTTGAACAAACCAATATCAAAATCCCCGGTTGTTTTAATCTGACAGCCTCAATCATTCCGACCTTATCGCCGTGCGGAAGATTAATGTCCATTACAAGCAAGTCAAATGTGTGTTTTTCCAGCAAATTCAATGCCCTGTTAAAATCTGCGGCTTTAAAAATCGTCGCTTCCGGGATACATTCCAGCAGCATGGATTCAATTCCAATGATTAGCAGTGGATGGTCTTCTGCTATTAATATATTTTTCAAGTTTGGTATAGAGTGTTTAGTTAATGCCGGTTTTGATGTAGAATTTGAACTACACCTAGGTGAATTTTTTAAATTTATTATTGAAATAATTTACAAGAATACAAAATTAACTCTGGCATTTTTAACGCTTTCCCAGATTACTTTTACATCAGTGAAATAAAGCTGTATGGTATTTCCCATATTAAGGCTTATCTGGAAACAAACGACTTTTCAGTTAATTCACAGGGAAAAATATTGCAGAATAAATCGCTATTATACAGTCACTTACAGATGGTCGATCTCCTTGCAATTCAATTTATCACTCCTATTAAATCATATTACCACCGGAAAGAAACGGTCCGGAAATATATACGGCTAGAAAATAAATAAAACAAAATGATAATCGCTTCCATTGACAGGCATCCTATTATTCGAAAGGGACTTGGTTTATTTCTTCAGGAACAATTTGAAAGTGCTGTTTTACTGGAATCGGAAAGTTATGAATCTTTCATAAAGTCATTCACTAATCAGGTCCCTGATCTTATTATTCTTGGTTTTACTGAGGAATCAAACATTTGTGAATCGGAAATTGTCAGAATTGCAAAGGAAAAAATGCCCGACACGCCTGTTGTAGTTTATGATGGGAAACCTCGTTACGAAATGGCGGTGTACTCTCTCGTAGCCGGCGCAAGTGCCTATCTGGTTAAAAACAGTTGCCTGAACGAGCTTGTAAAATGCTTAAAATCGGTGACCCAGGGAAAACGTTACATGAGCGATGATGTAATGGATATATTATTGAAGCAATGCATGAAGGCAGCAATAGAAAAGGAAAGAATTGCTTTATTAAGCGAAGAGGAACTTATAATAGCAAGACTGATTTGCCAGGGGTTGCCGAGCGATGAAATTGCAAATATCCGCAGTCGAAAAATCTCCGTGATTAACAAACAAAAATTAAGTATTTATAAGAAACTGGAAATGACAAACGTCGTGGAATTAAGGAATCTGATTCTTTCCTAACCCGTCGTTTTCGAGAATTAAATTGTGGAGTAAGTCATCAGCCTCCTGGTATTACCAGGAGTATTGATTTAGTTTTCTGCGCAGCAATTTCATTCTTCTATCAGGATATTTACATAAAAACGTTGAGTAACTTTTCAATCACCTGGCTCTGCCGGGTGATTCGATTTTCAAAATTCCAAAATTACCCAACACCTTTAAATGACTTTTACAAATTATTTCTCACGAGTAAAAAGCACCTTGCTGAATAGTCATGGAACGGAATGAGGAAAATATTTTCTTATCCATACATGTTATTCAACGAGGAATTGCCTGAATCCCGCTATCATTTATTTTATCAGCAAACATAAGCCTGATAACAGAACCTGAGTTGGTATTTTCAACACTCAGCCTGATATTTAGTAAAATCGCAAGATCTTTTACAATGACCAGCCCCAGCCCTTTATGGTTTGGATATTCATAATTCCGAAGCCAGTCGTCGTAAGATCTGTATGTACTGTTCAGCCATTTAGAAATTTCATCCGGCATTCCTGTTGCAGTATCGCTTATAACTATCCCTCGAAAATCTCCTTCTGCAACCGAAGAAATTGTGATGGTTGAAAGACTAAGTTTTACAGCATTATCAAGCAAATTCTGGACAATGACGGACAAAAGTTGTGCATCACTTTTCACCTTGAAATCGTGAGACACCAGATTAATAATTTGTATTTCCCTATAATTTGCCGTTCCTGAAAGAATCTGTGATGAATGTTCTATAATTTTATAGACCAAAACCTCGTCAATTTTCAGATTATCACGGCTGCTGCTGTTCTGGCTTTTAATATAATTTAAAAGATTGCTTGTATGAGAACGCGCATAATTGATCGTATTGACGGTTTCTTCACTCATTCTTGAAATAAAATCATCACTGGAGTTATTCTTTTTCAGCCGATTTTGAATTTGCGTAAAGGAATTACTGATATAGTGAAGCGGCGTCTGAATATCATGATTGATGGCCGCCACTATCTGTTGGCTGATATGATATTGTTTAAAAAGATTTTTTTCTCTTTCCTTTTTAATCAGATAAGAAGTTCTTAATCTGAGGATTATCCAGAATAAAAATATGGAGAATAAGGTCAGCAAAAACCGGAAAGCCGGTGTCTGGTACCATGCCGGCCGGATATAAATTTTCAGTGTTTTGACGGAAAACTTATTGATTCCAAATCCGTTATATTTTCTAATTAAAAGGTCATGTCTACCCGATGAAGTATTCGGAATCTGAATATCAAAATCATTGGAAACCGGTAACCACACAGGCTTCCTTCCTTCATTTTGAAATGAATATTCAATTCTAAGATTGTTTCGGTTGTTGAAATACGGCGTAACAAGCGAAATTTTCAATTGTCTGAAATCATCCGGAATTTCAATTTCGGTTTTTTCATTAATAAGATTTCCTTCAAGTTCTATCCGGTCTATATAAATATTTTTATCCGGAAGTTCGGGTTTTATCTTCCCGGGATTAAACCACACAAATCCATTCATAGAAGGGAAAGAAACCGTGTGGTCCGCCAACGTTATAGCACAGGGCTGGCAACCTCCGTTAAACTCATTTGTTTCAAAACCATGGCGTTTGTCATAATATAAATAGAAAACAAACTGCTGTTTTTTATCCAGAAAACTCAGCAAATCCGTTTTTGATACCTGAAAAAGTCCTTTGTTGGTCGTAATCCAGAAAAACCCGTTTTTATCTTCAACAATACAATGCGAAGTTGCCAAGAAACGATTTTTGTCAAGCGGAAGTTTTGTAATTTTGTCTTCTTTTAAATGAAATAAACCGTCTCCATACGTAGTGACCCAGGTTTCTCCATTCGAATAATAAAGACTTCTGATATTCGCCTGCTCCATTCCTTTTATGGATTCCAGATATTTTGACCGGATACTAAATTTGAAAAGTCCCTTCGTCGTTCCAAGCAGCAAATACGGCCCAGATAACCTTTGCATGCATGATATTTCCCCAAAAGATCCCCGAAATAAAACAGTCGGCACCGATTTTGGATCAATCGTATTATAGGAAAGTAAAACATCCCGTATGCCACCGATCCACAAAGTATCATGGTTGTCTGCATAAAGGGCCTTAAATTTTTCTGCTAATTTGTGTGTCAGTAATTTTTCTTTGCCAGTTTTATCCATTTTATTCAGTGAAAGCGAATTCCCGATCCAGAACGTACTATCCCTGTTCATAGCCAGGTAATATCTGGAATCATCCTCCACAAAAGCCGGCAAATTAAAAATGTCCCGACTATTTGAATTTTTGTCAAATAAGAAGCCTTGTGAAGAAAGAACGGCATTGTAAGAAACTGGTTTCTGCGCATAAAAAACATTGTCCCTTCCTTTGCCTTCAAATCGCTTTGTTCGAAAATTTTTGCGCCTCAGTACGTATAAACCGTTCGTATAACTTCCCAGAAATAAATAACCAAGGTCTTCATCATAATAAGAAGTTGAAATGTTGAACTCGTCAAAATCAAAGTCTTCCAGGATCAGGCTGGTTCTAAGAAGCGAATTATTTTTTGACCTTATTAACAAATAAAATCTCCTGTTAAAATACAGGTAAGCCTTTTGTGAGATATTGTTCCAGAACAATTTGTAGTCTGAACGCTTGTCTGAAAACAAAGCATCATTAAAAATATCACCTTCCAGGTGAATATTTTCAGCAAACGTTCCCGAGCCGAGGTTTACAAACATACCATTTTGTTGCCGGGCATAGGGATGTGAATCTATTAAAAAGACCTCCTTAAAATTTCCACTAACTGTTGACTGTTTTTTGTTTTTTATAAAAAATTCAACCTTGTCTAAAAACCAGACATAATAAGTATTGTTTCCAGCCGGAATCAAAAAGGGGTTGCGATTCGCAGGAACCGGAAAACGGTAAGGAAAACTTTGTATTATATCTGTTTTCCCTTTAAAACCCTTTATAAAAGGTGTATTTTCTGTATTGAATTTAAAAACGCTGGAATCTACAACGACATGACCGCCGGCAACTATTTTTATAATTTCGCCACGCTCACCAAGTGCCGCGAATTCTTTGTTTTTAACATTATAAGTTTTGATAAAAGGAATAAATCTATCCATCCTGTTACTTAGAATGGGAATTATCGATTTGTTAAAAGTGTAAAATTTCTGTCCATCAAATCGAACCAGGCCGTCTTCTGTCCCAAGCCACACAAAGTCCCCCCTACCTTTCACGATCGCTTTTATACTATTTTGTGGCAGTCCGTTTTCATCTGTATAATGCATGACGAAAAAATCAGGATTTTTGATTTCCTGCGCATACATTTCAGGAATCTGTACCAGACAGAAAAATAGCAGGATAAATCTTTTGACAAACATAGTACCGCTGTGTGTATGCGTAATTTCTAAATATAACTTTGCAAATGCTGATCGTGTTAGCGACACTTACTGCTAATTTAGATTTATATAACGATAATTGGATACGTTGCCTCCATTTTTTTGTACTTTTTAAAATACTAATAGCATAAAATACAAAAATTCAAGAAAAATGTTTGAAAGTTTTTCTAACCTTATCAAGATAATATACCCAAACTAATCCGGATATACGCAAAATTGATACTCTCCTGCCGAACTTTTAAAACACCAAAATTGATTCTTAAGGAAATACTAAACAATTGCATGAAAGCTTACAGGCTATTTACAACAACTGATGGAGCCTCCGCTTTCCAAAAAGGTCAGATAAAAGATTTGAACCAACTCCAGGCTGACTATTTTTTCTTTCAACAGGATCCACCCGAAAGGCATAGTTTTGACTGGCATCCGGCACCAAGAGCGCAATATGTAATCACACTTCGCGGAACAATAGAATTCACTGTCACAGACGGTACTTCATTCATTTTAAACCCTGGTGACGTGCTGATAGCGCAGGATGTGGCCAGTACAGGTCATAAATGGCGAATCCTCGGAGAAGACAGCTGGGCCAGAACCTATATTGTGTTAAAAGATGGAGAAGATGACGGTTTTGAACCCGAAGCATAAAATGCAAAATAGCCGCCCTTAAACGGCGGCCATTTTGTTTCAGGCTAGGTCCGGAAGATCATTCCGGAGCAGCAGCCGTAGTTTTTTGAATAATAGGCCAAATACCTGGTGTTGGAACGCTTACACCTTTTGTTAAACCTCGTGTAGCATTATCAGGACCAAAATAATACATCGGCCAACCTTTGTAGGTCATCTGTTTTTTACCAAAAACGTCAATAGTAGAAAAAAGTGTTTTATCCAATGCAGACGGAACATCTTTCCAATCCGTCACCCAGATAGGCCAGGTAGCATCGTTGCTGAAATCTGCCTTGGTGTAATTGTTTTTGTTCTTTTTGTCTTTTGAAAAAGCGTATAAAGTACGGCCTGTTGCGTCTACGAAAAATTGCGTGTCACCAGTTCCTTCTTTCGAATCAGCAGTGTAATTTTTGCCGTCATTTCCTACCAGCTGTGTGTTGGCAAACATAATCGAGTAAGATTTTTTCGCAACCACCCATACGTTTCCAACATTTTCTCCTTTGACATCACCCGCAGCAGCATCAGGAGTGTAATAGTACAAAGGCCAGCCTTTGAAGGTAGTCTGCGTTTTTCCATCAGCTCTTGTAATTGTACCAAAATCGGTGGCTACAAGTCCCGTGTCCAGTTTCGGAGTAGCGGCTGAAAATATTGGCCACACATCCAGACAGCCACCTGTGCAGGCAGAAGTTCCGTTAACATCTTTTGTGAAAAAGTACAGCGTTTTCCCTTTCTGATCCACAAGCACATTTCCATACGTCGTTGATTTCTGAGCGATGTCGAAAGTCGGCGCAGGCGGAACGACTACTACCGGAGAATCATCGTCATCGGAACTGCATGACCAACCTGCCACGGCCACACATCCCATCAATACAACAGAACGAATTAAACTTTTTGCTTTCATATAAAACTTGTTAGGGGTAAGTATTGGTTTTGTAGCCAATACGGGCGAATCTTCTGTCAGGTTGCGTGACTTTAAAAAGAAGATTTATAATTTTCCCTTAACGCGTTTATAAAAGCTTATCAAATCTGAAATTCAAGGGCGTTCAGCATTCTTTCAAATTCTGACTGATAGTTAGCTGAAATTGAAAGAATATTTTGATTATCAGGATGTACAAATTTTATTTCCCTGGCGTGTAAAAGCATGGAATCCATCTCAAAATACTCCTTGAAAAACTTATTTTGTTTATTGCAGCCATGAGGCCGGTCGCCGATAATCGGATGAAAAATGTGCGCCATGTGCTTTCTTAACTGGTGCATCCTGCCCGTAGTCGGGTGCAGATCCACGAGCGAATATCTGCTTGTTGGATGCTTTCCAAAAGGCAAATCCAGCTCTTTTTTCTGTAAGGTTTCAAACGCCGTAAATGCCTCCTGAACAACACCATCATCACGTTTCAGGGGGTAATCAATTTCCAGATAATCAGGCGTAAATCCTCTAACAATAGCGCGGTAATGTTTTTCTACTTTCCCCTCCTGAAACTGTATTTGCATCAGGCTGTTCATGCGGTCGTTCAGGGCAAAAAGCAGGACGCCAGAGGTCTTACGATCCAGCCTGTGAACCGGATAAACTTTCTGACCAATTTGATCACGCAGGATCTGTACAGCAAATTCAGAAGTATCTGCGGCTATGAAAGATCTGTGGACAAGCAGTCCGTGAGGTTTATTGATAGCTACAAGGTCTGCATCCCTGTAAATAATTTCCAGCGGAACAGGTGATGAAACGGGCAAAATGAGATCGCTTATGACAAAAAATGTTAAAATATGGAAAGATCCTTGTCCGTTTTCGAAGTCAAAACCACGTAAGCGTTCGGCTTTATTCCCAGAAGATAAGGGAACATTTTCAGAAAAAACATTTTCAGTTTTATGATATAAAAACCAACCTTGTTATTTTCATAAAGCGGTTTTAAAACATCATCCTGAAACAGATAACATTTGTCTTTTAGGATCTCAAAATTTTCAGATAATAAAAGAAAACGAAAGAGACCTGGAGTATAAATATTGATATGTCCGTAGGCCAGGAAGTGTTTTATTTTTTTATCGACATAAAAAGAAAAATCAATGGGCACCTCAAAAACCTGGTTTTTAGAAACCCTTTTTATTTCCCTAAGTAATATTCTTTCATGCTCTACATGCTCCATCACGTGTGAGCATATTACGAGGTCAAAATGATTGTCCGGATACGGAATTTTATATCCGTCAAAAAGAAGAACATCTTTTAGATTTTCAATATTTTTTGACTTGATCATTTCAATACCACTTTCAGAAATTTCCACACAATTCAGATTCTTCGAAAAATTCCATTTCGACAACCAGTAAAGAATACTTCCCTCACCAGCGCCTACTTCCAGTACATTCTCAAATTTTATATTTTTGGCTAGTTCTATGATATTCTGCGCCTTGTATTTTGCACCCATAGTGCGCCAGGCTACGGATTTTTCATCGTACTGGGAAGAATAGGAATCTTTTACTTTTTCTGATACATTCATTCTGAAAACGTATTATGGTATCTCCGGATCAACGGTAATTATTATACAAAGTAAATCATAATTGTCTCAATATAATCAAAACAATGGCGTCACTTTCTCAGCTATCTTTCTTGTTGTATCTTACCCTGAACCTGACAATCGCCCAAAGTACCAGATAAAGCATTCCCAAAAGCAGACCGATTTCAAGGCTGATCACAAGTGCTGTCCTGTCGAGCATACTCTTTAATAAATTGTCAAGAATAATACGCGGATCATGAATGATATCCCAGCTGTTCATCCGCCTTACCCGCCCAAGATAAACGCCAAAACCCGCCAGTGGCAAACTGGCCAGCAGAAAAGTAGTACTAACCGATTTTCTAAAAACCCTGCGCCACGTCTGGTGAATCCAGTAAAGAGAAACCAGGCCGTTAAATAAGCTTACCTCAGCATAACAAAACAACATGATGGTGTCGTGCCACGTCAGATCACGTGTTAAATCGATACTTAAATGTGAAATATCCGTGATCATGTAGGGCGCATTTGGAAAAAATGCAAGCCAGAAAAGACTGGAAAGAATGACTAAAAAATGAAGATGTCCAAACCGACGCGTAATATTATTGATGAAAAATGCAGTCATTAACGGTATCCAGCTCAGAAATAGATTCCAGTCCATGGAAAAGTCAACCGGAGCATTAAACAGGATACGAACAAGGTGAAAAAAGACCGCTAACAGACTTAAAACCAAAAGTAATAGCAGCGGATAAAGCCCTTCCATTGAAATAATGGGGGGATCTGCTATACTAAAACGATAATTTTTCCACCATTGAAGGATACGTTCCAAGTGTATTTAATTTAAGTTTTTCATAACGTCTACAAACAGGCCTGATAGCCCGAAGTTGTAAGAAAAATCTTAAAAAAAATTATACCGTCAAAACTTTCAATGACCTCTAAACCGTACTATTTTTTCAAGATTTCATCCTCAAAATCTGTCTATTTCCTGTTTTATAAACGCAAGATAAGGCTGATTACGTTTGCAAAGGACTTTTTTTGTCATTCTTTTGCTTCGGTCGCCTGCTTTTTGATGCTCCTCCGTGATTGTTACGGGTTCCCTGAGAACTCTTATTCCTGGGAGCTGAATTACGAAATTTGGCTGGATCAAACTTGGGTGCTTCCCCTAGTCCCAACTCTTCTGTCACCGATCGTTTCTCTACTTCTTTCTCAAAAAGCTTTTCTATCTTCAAAACATATTTCTGATCGTGCTCATTGATAAAGGTAATAGCCGTTCCTTTTGATTCCGCGCGGGCTGTACGGCCAATACGGTGAACGTAATCTTCCGGATCACGCGGTACGTCGTAGTTTACTACATGACTTAAATTATCAATATCAATTCCTCGTGATAATACATCCGTAGCAACAAGAACCGGAAAAGTCCTGTTTTTAAAATCACGCAACACAATTTCTCTGTCTGCCTGATCTGAATCCGAAGAAATCCCCCTTGCTTCCAAACCCAGTTTTCTCAAAGCGCGGACAATAGGTTCCACGGTTGATTTCCGTGAAGTGAACAAAACCATACTGGTATTTTGCACTTGCGAAAGCAAATGAGCCAGCAAAGGCAATTTTTGCTCATCCGTCGTCATATAAAACTGCTGGTCAATTCGCTCTGCAGGTCTTGAAACTGCCAGACGAACTTCCTCCGGTTTCTGAAGTATCCTTTTTGCCAACTCTCCGATCTTAGGAGGCATGGTTGCAGAAAACATCAAAGTCTGACGTTTTGCAGGCAAAAAGCTCATGATTTTAAGGATATCACTCAAAAAACCCATGTCAAGCATTCTGTCGGCTTCATCAAGCACAAGATGTCTGATAGAACCGAAACTGACGTAACCGAGCTGCAAATGTGCAATGAGCCTGCCTGGTGTGGCGATAATAATATCAGCTCCCTGCGTTAAAGCGCGTTTTTGCTGATCCCATTCCGGGCCCTTATTACCACCGTAAACAGCAATACTTGTTGCTCCCACAAAGTAACCAAGCCCTTGAATCTGCTGGTCAATTTGCTGGGCCAGCTCACGCGTTGGTACCAAAACGAGGGCGCCGATTTGCCCCATCGGACTGGTTGCAATTTTATCGAGAATAGGAATAAGATAAGCTGCCGTTTTACCAGTACCTGTTTGGGCACAAGCCAGAAGATCTTTTCCTGCTAAAATATAAGGGATGGCCTGCTCCTGAATCGGGGTAGCCTGTTGGTAGTTCATAGAATCCACGGCGTTAAGTACGTCTTCGTGGAGTTCAAATTCGTTAAAATTCAAAATTCAGCTTTTTAAGTCAAAACGTTCAAGTTTTCGCACTTGTTACAGTTTTAACAGTTGTTTAAAATAAGAAGCTGACTTTTAATTTCGCTAGTCAGCAAACCGCTTGATTATAAACAAAGATACTCAATAAAGTTGTAAAAATGGCAATTGGCTCAATCGGCTGTATATCAATCATATAACTATAATTTCTTTTGAAAAAGTTTTATCTTTTTGTTGAAAGTAAAATTCTCACAGAAAAAAGTATGACTCAGATTATGAATATAAATCATTAATTAGTAGGCAATTACCTTTATCGGTTACAAATTTTTAGTATTATTGTTTAAACAAATTCTCACCGCCATGAAAAAATTACTTCCCGTTTTGCTTTTCACTTTTATATTTCTGTCCTGTTCAAAAAAGGACAAGGCAGAAGAGCCCATTATCGTACCAACAAACGAGCTTGTAGGAACTACCTGGGAAAGGTATTTGACAAAATTTCCGGAAAACAATAAAGATCTCTATAATTATCTTTCGTTTAAAACAGCGTCAGAAGTCGAATTTACAAGCAAATTGGATAAAGTGGAGCTTACAACAGATCCGATAATTTTCCCATACACCTACGACAGCAAGAAAGTTGTTTACCGGGGTGACGGCTATAATTACACCGGTACATTTGCAGGAGATACTTTAAAAGTAATTGGTACTGCCGGTATTTTGGTATACATAAAGGTGAAATAAAGAAGAATTTTTTAACTGAAAAGATGCACGGTACTGCTGGTTAAATTTATGAAATCACGTCCAAAATCGATATATTTGCAAAAATAAATTTGACCATGGATTTAAAAAAAATAGAGAGAATTTCAAAAGCTTTGGGCGATCCTTACCGTTTGAAAATCATGGAAGCGATTAATAAAGAACAGACATGGCTTCAATGTTCGGCAATTGTTGAAATGTTCAATCTCGCCCAATCTACCGTTTCTCACCACCTGAAGCAATTATCGGATGCCGATCTTCTTATTACAGAAAAAGATGGACGCAACACAAAATATATCGTGAATAAGGATGTTTTCAGCTCTTATATTAATTTTCTAAATTCATTTAAGGAATAAATCAGGTTTAAGAACGAGAGCAAACTGTCAAAATAATTTTCAAAAGAGACATTGTACTTTAAAGTATTTTGTCTCTTTTTTTGTTCTGATTCTATCCTACTCTATACGACAGGAATCGCTTAAACTCTAATTATCAGATTCGAGAAAAATGGACAAAATAAAAATTGCTATTCTGGACGACTACCAGGACGCTGCGTTAAAAATGGCAGACTGGTCATCACTTGAAAAAGTTGCGCAAATAACTGTTTTCAAAGATCATTTATTTGAACAGGAAGAAATCGTTGAGCACTTAAAACCTTTTGATATTATATGTGTGATGCGGGAAAGGACGCCTGTTAACCGCGAGTTACTTTCAAAACTTCCCAACCTGAAACTTATCGTTTCAACAGGAATACGAAATGCTTCCATTGATTCCGCGGCCGTAAGTGCGCTTGGCATCCAACTGGAAAATACCGGGTATATTGGCAGCGGTGCACCCGAATTAACCTGGGCATTACTTATGGCGATAGCCCGGAAAATTCCGCAGGAAAATGCTTCGTTAAAAAGTGGTGGCTGGCAAACCACGATTGCTACTGATTTGAAAGGTAAGACAATCGGGATTGTTGGTCTTGGCAATATTGGAGATAAAATTGCATCCATAGCTCACGTTTTTGACATGAACGTAATTGCCTGGAGTGAAAACCTGACGGAAGAAAAAGCCATAGCAAAAGGTGCAAAATTAGTTTCAAAAGAATATCTTTTTAAAAATGCGGATTTTGTTACCGTACATCTGGTGTTAAGTGAACGGTCCAGGGGAATTATCGGTGCCCAGGATCTTGCATTGATGAAGCCAAGTGCTTATCTGATCAACACATCCCGGGGACCACTTATTGACGAGAGCGCATTGATTGATGTATTGAAAGAAAACAAAATCGCAGGAGCAGCGCTTGATGTTTTTGAAAAAGAACCGCTGCCGACAGATCATCCTTTCAGAAAGTTGGACAATGTGCTGGCCACGCCACACATTGGATATGTTACAGAAGATACCTACAAATTATTTTTTGAGGATACAGTAAAAATCATTGAGAACTGGATTGAGAAAAACAATATTTAAAATTTCATTAACCAGATTTAAAAGAATTTATAAAAATGAAGTCCCGCATTTTTAATTATGCAGGACTTCATTTTTATTTTAAAGCAACGAAACCAGCTTTTCAGAAGCACTCTGGATTCTGATTTCCTTAATCAGCGTTTGTTTTTTGCTATACAATTCGAAGTAGTAAACACCATCAGTCAAATCATTCATATCAAATTGTCTGCGGTATTTAGATTGCTTATCATCGTTTGTTTCGGAGTAATAAACTTTCCCATCTTTTCCGGTAAGCAGTATTCTCAGTCTGGCATCCACGTTTCTGTCTACCAACAGCTTTACTTTATTGGTGTTTGGGACTTTGACCAAATAAGCATCAAATGCTTTTTTGGTTGTTTCTTCTTTCTGGGGATGTTCCTTTTTATCGGAGGTTCCAGAAGTAAACGAACTTAGGGAAAGAGCCAGTGCAAGTACGCAAGGCAGGATTAAAGTGTTTGAAATTTTCATGGCTATTTTATTTATGGTTGAACAATGTATTACACATCATTACACCTTAATAGAAAAAGGTCGTACCAAATTAAATTTACCATGGATACCAGGAGGATATTTCAATTCAATTATCTCATAATAAGATACTTAAAGCTTAAAATTAATTTTTACCCTAAATTTAATATGTTCATATTCGAACATATTTATTGCAAACTGTGCGGTTATATGTAAAAATAATTTAGTCAGTATTTAACGTCCGTTCCGCTTTTGTCAGCTTTGCCAAAATTTTTGTTTTTCCTTTTATCCGACACGAATCTCAGATCTGCATTCTCCCGGGTATAATATTGGTATCAAACTTATACGGCACTGAAAATTGTCCGCAATTAATATTTTGCCAATCAAACGCGTTCAGACAATTATTACAATCAACCGGCTATTAATGGATTATTTATTCTCACCTCAGTTAAACAAAAAAATAGCTCAAAATACGGCACATATCGATCATGAAGGCTGTTTTCCTGAGCAGGAATTCAAATTGATCTCAGAAGCCGGACTACTCGAAATCGTACTTCCCGGCCCAATCCTATGGAACGCATCCACCGGGATCTTACAACTTATCTTCGGCAACCGGCTCCGGACGCTACGATGACTGCTATTGGAGAATACATTTTGAAGCAAGAAAACACAACAGGAATTTGGGATGAATGATCGGCAAAAAACCTTGAAAATTAAATCTTATGAAGTTTTTACAATTGCAATGGCGATGTTATTGACCCGAATTTTTAAATTGATTTCCAGCTGAATGACATTTTCCACTTTTACTACTTCAATTTCTCCCAAAAGCGTATCCCAAACGTGAATTTTGTATAATCCAGCTTCAAGACCGGGAATCTGAATGGAGAAAGAAACTAACATGGAATTGGGTTGAAAAATTTTATTTCTGCCAATTTTTTCTTTTTTCAAAAGCCAGACAATAGCCTGGTTTTTGTCGCCGCATCCAAATGCTGCAAATTTTGAATCAGAAACTTTTATCTCCGAATTTAAATTTTTCCTTTTAAAAATTTTCCAGTTTATCAACCGTGTAAATTCTGTCAAATTTTGCTGAGCCCGGCGCATTCCAAACGAAAGCACGTGAGGCTGGCGGTATGGCCAACGCATTCCTCCTCCAACTGCGCCAGATGCCACATGCGCCCACTGCATATTCAAAAAATACTGATTATCAAACGATTCCGGTAAATTCTGTTTTTTTCTGTAATGGTCAATAGGGCCATGTTCACTGTCGAAAAATGGTCTTTCAGGTGGTAAATTCAAGAGAGCATCTCTAACCATTTTACCCGTGCTTATTGCTGCATCAATCGTATTTTTTGGATTATTGATCGTACCAGTCTCGTAAAAATGCGTACTGGCAAAGTCAAGTTCCGGATGCCGAAAAATCAGATCTTTCATCTGATAACGCTCTATTAGTGGCGCAAAAACGGAAACAGTTTGCGGATGCGTTTTGCCATAAAGTTGCTTTTCCCGAGTGCTGAGATGAACACTGAGCTCTGTAACAAATTCATAAAGTCCATCCGTTTTTCCGAGCGCATGAGCCGGATTGATTTCATTCCATAAATCCCAGGCAAATAAAACACCACTACTACCCCATCTTTCAGTTACAAATGTCAGTCTGTTTTTAATCGCTTCCAGCGTTTCGGGAGAAGTCAGCCATTGCGATTTTCTTTTACATGGGCCATTATTTGCAACATTGTAAGGATGATATTTCCAGCGTTTGTCCATCCAGAAAGTATCAAAGGGGGTAAGTAAAATCCGAAGTTTATATTTTTCGCACAATTCAAATAAATCATCCCAAAGTTGTACCATATTGGGTTGAAACCGACCAGCCGGACGTTCAAAATAACGGTTTTCCGTCTGGCAATATTCCAGCATAATACGCAGACAATTCACCCCGTGAGCGGCTAGAAAAGCAAAATACCCTTCAACCGCTTTTATATTTTTCCTTTTGAATAACCCTTCTAAATCCGGCCAGATAATCGCATCATTTTGTCCAATAGGAGTCCAGTTATCCCCCTTTTCGTCAACAAAATACGGTGAATCTTTGCATAGCTGAATCCAGGTCAACTTCTCATTTTCTTCATTTTTTGTAATCATAAATTAAATAATCCTTTCCGGTAAATCCCACTTGAATATGGAACAATTTTTTCTAATGTGTAAAACAATAAAAGCTATTAAAATCTGCGTGCCATCAGAAGTGCACTTTCATAAGTACAAAAAAAACTGACCGTTAAATTTTATAGAAAATTTTGACAATGTAATCATCCACGCCGCTCGTCTGGGAATGTTGACCTTATAAGAGAAGTGATTGCACGAGGCTCGGATGTGAACGCCCAGGACTACGGAGGAAATACCGCTTTGATGGGCGTTTCATTTAAAGGTTACTCAGATATTGCAGAACTAACCTGAATCTACAACACGGAAACGGAGGAACTGCACTGATGTTTGCGGCTATGTTTGGCAGAAATGAGCTTGTAAAATTATTGGTCGACAACGGTGCCGATATATCCTTACTTGATATCTGCGGACTTGCAGTTTTTGACCTCACCGCTCAACAGGGGAATGAAGCCGCAATAGAAATTATGGAACGCGCACGGCAAATCTCCTGAAAAGATTCTGTTAACATCTCATTTTAAGGCTTTTATTACCCAATTGTAAAATCCCGAAACTTGCTGTTATCAATTAGTTTAAAGATTAGACATTTCAAAAAAACTGAAATATTTTAAAATGAATTCTACCCTTTATTATTCGGCAACAGAATCTGCCTTTCCGGCGTAATGGTTTTTGATCAGGTATTTTTCAATCTGATCAAAACTACTCAGACATCAATTATCTTATGAAAAAATTAAAACATTCTTTGTCAACATTTTGCAGTTTGCGCACAGTTTTGCTGACTGTGGTCAGATTTTCTCTAATCTTTTCAATCATTTCCTGTTCCAAAGGCGAGGAAGATATTACCACCGGAGGTGGTACGGAAACTGGTGGCACGGTGAGCATCGACAGTACTACCACTTCAACGGCAACGGCGGAAGGAAATACCAGCGTAGCTTATAATGAAGACGATTTGATTGCCAATTCGGTTTTTTCATCTGTTGTAACCATAAATTTTGGCAACACGGTAGAAATCACTAATCCGTTATCAGCTGGTGGTGTTAGTGTTACAGAATCCAACGGCGACGTTATTGTTACTTCCAGCGTATCGGAAGTTGAATACATTTTGTCAGGAACAACTACAAATGGTTCTGTCAAGATTTACAGCGATAAGAAATTCAAGCTGACGATGAACGGTGTCAATATTACTAATTCGGATGGACCGGCCATTAACATTCAGTCGGGCAAAAGAGCCTTTGTTGTCTTGAATGCAAACACAACCAATTCATTAACCGACGGCGCTACTTATGTAACCAGTACGGAAGATATGAAAGCAGCGTTTTTCAGCGAAGGACAATTAATATTTTCAGGAACTGGTGCTCTAACTGTTAAAGGAAATTACAAACATGCCATTTGCAGCGATGAATATGTGAGAATGATCAGCGGAGCCATCACGATCACCAGTGCAAAATCCGACGGAATCCATACCAATGACGCTTTTATTGCTGATGGCGGCACCATTAATCTGACGGCATCCGGCGACGGAATTCAATGTGAAGAAGGATATATCGTGATCAATAATGGCAACTTTACAATTAATGTTGCAGACAAAGGAATTTCTGCCTCCTGGGATACGGACACAACCATTGATCCATATATTGTCATTAACGGAGGCACCATCAATGTGACTTCAACCGCAGGAGAAGGCATTGAAAGCAAAAGTATTTTGACGATTAACAATGGAACCCTTACCGTCAAAACATCAGATGACGGATTGAACGCCAGCACTTTTATTTATATCAATGGCGGAAATATTTATGTTAACAGCACTTCCAATGACGGTATAGATTCAAATGGAAAACTAACCGTGACCGGAGGCAAAATTATATCCGTAGGCGCGGCATCACCTGAGGAAGGTTTTGACTGTGACCAGAATACTTTCAAAATTACAGGCGGAATTCTAATTGGTGTTGCCGGCGCGACGAGCTCTCCAACTGCCAGTGTCAGTACACAGCCATCGGTAATTTTGGGCAGCGGAACGGCTAACCAAATAATTCATATTGAATCTTCCGACGGTGCCGAAGCACTGACATTTTTGATCCCGAAAAATTTTACGACGATGTTATTTTCCAGCCCGAAGCTTAAATCGAATGTTATATATAATGTTTATACCGGAGGCAGCGTGGCCAACGGAACAAATCTCAACGGATTATATACGAATGGAACCTACACAGCCGGCACTATTTCTAAAACCTTCACAACCAGCAGCATGGTCACAAGTGCAGGCGGATCTACAGGGCCTGGTGGTGGCCGATAAAAGCAATGGTACTATAATAAAATACCTTCCCGCTTTTTGTCAAAACAGGAAGGCATTTTTATTTCAAAAAGGATATCAAATCAATGTCGGAGCCGCGCCAAAAGCTTTTTTGAAGGCAAAAGAAAAGTGGGACAAATCTTCAAAACCCACTTCCAGATATACATCAGACGGTTTTCTGTTTTTTTCTTTGATCAAATAATAAGCCTGGGATAATCTTTTATGCATTAACCAGCGACTTGGTGAAGTATTAAAAATCTTCTCAAAATCCCTTTTAAATGTCGCCAGACTTCGTCCTGTCAAATAGGCAAAACGCTTTATTTCAACATTAAACTCAAAATGTTTATTCATAAATTCTTCCAGATCAATTTTGCCAGGCTCGCTGAAATCGAATAATAAGCTTTTCAGTTTGGTATCCAGATGAAGCATTAACAAAATCGCTTCCTGCACTTTCAATGTTGTCAGCAGTTTACTAACCGATTCCCCGTCCGTTTCATAAGGCAAAAGTGAAGCTGCGAAATCATTATAAAGTACATTTCGATTTAATAAAGTCAGTTCTTCTTCTGAATGATTTTTCTCTGCTAAAATATGATTCTGCATACTAAAATCCCGCAAGGTTTTCTGATCAAAAATGACACTGATTGCCTTGCAGTCTCCGTTAGTTCCGGGATATTTATTGACTCTTAAAAGTTGGTTTCTTTTAACAAAATAAGAATCACCCTCATTGAAAACAACCTTGTTTCCTGACTTATAAAAAACATGGCTTCCCGAAAAAATATGACAAAACGCATGGTCATGCAAGAATTGTTCAGTTTCTCGGCTCGCGACTGTATAGCAGGAATAAAAGTATCCCGATGATGTAAACTCAGAAGGCTCAACCATATTTTTCTTTTTAAGAACAAACAAAAATACATTTTTTATTAATCACCAATTTTGCTGTAAAGCTCATAATTTCCAATTATCTACATCACGTCCCGAAATAATTTCTTGATCACATCTGTTTCGCTGGTGTACATTGTCTTCTTTTTTGTACCGAAATACAGCGTATTTGTTAATTCTATTTTGCCTTTCCATAATATTTTCACCAAACCGCTTTCCACCTCTTTTTTACAAAGGAAATCCGGAATAATTGCCAAACCCTTTCCGCTGCTAAGACAACGGACAATGGAATTCAAATTTGGTACAATATAGTTTGGCCTGAAATCAGGATATTTATTAAAGTTAAGCTGCCAGAATCTTCTCAAATGTTCCATATCACCCGTGGTTCCATACCATTTCTGCTGTTTCAACCACGCTTCCAGAACGTCCAAATCGCCTTCGGCCAATAATGAATTAAAAGTCTCATTATCAATTTCATTACCTCCTACCATCACAATAGTTTCAGATGAAAAAGCTTCATGATCAATTTCAGAACTCGTCCCTTTTTGCGGCGTTATGATCAGGTCCAGAATTCCTTTTTCCAGATTTTCCAGCATTTCGGGATACTGGCCAAACTGGATAATGACATTGAATGGCAAGGTTGATATGTACTGTTCCAGCGTAATCTGAAAAGTTTCAAAACACATACCCACGCTGATCGTCGGCGTTTGTTTCTCTGTACTTTTCTGAAAATTCTTTTCAGCCTCTTCCAGTTTAATAAGTGGCTCAATAATTGCATTATAAAAAACTTTCCCCCTTTCGGTAGGAATCATTTTCCGCGCAGTCCGGTCAAACAATTTATACCCGACATAACTTTCCAAAGAGCTCAGATGCAAACTGACGCCCGGTTGTGAAATAAATAAAGTCTGGGCCGCTCCGGTCAGCGTTCCGGTTGAATATATTGCTTTAAATGTCCTGTACCACTCTAAATTAACCATATCCTTATCTATCAGTTAAATAATACCAATCTATAAAAGTACTTATTTTTATGATAATGCTTTTCACTGCAACTTTGTAAAACAATTACGGAAAGAACTGCTGATTTAAATTGTCGAATGGCAGTAACCGGTTAGTTTAATTTTAACAAAAAACAGTTTCCATTTCTATAATGGAATTATAAACAAGGTAAAATGGAATACAGGAAATTAGGAACAACCGATTTAAATTTATCTGTTATTACCTACGGAGCATTTGCGATTGGCGGCTCTATGTGGGGAGGTAACGAAAAACAGGATTCAATTGATGCTATTCACGCTTCTCTGGATCATGGTATAACCAGTATAGACACGGCGCCATTTTACGGTTTCGGACTTAGTGAAGAGTTAATTGGTGAGGCAATAAAAGGCCGTGACCGCTCTAAAATCCAGATCCTTACCAAATTCGGACTGGTTTGGGATAAAAGTAATAATGGAAAAGGCGAGCACTTTTTTGACGCCTCGGATGAGCAGGGAAACCCCGTTCCCGTTTTCAAATTCGCTTCAAAAGAAAATATTATCAAAGAGGCAGAAGAAAGTCTGAAACGTTTGGGAACGGACTATATTGATCTTTTACAAATTCACTGGCCGGATGCAACCACGCCGATTTCAGAAACGATGGAAGCGATGGAATTACTGATTCAACAAGGAAAAATCAAAGCAGCAGGTCTTTGTAACTATGATCTTTCGCAAATGCAGACTGCGGCAGAAACGATCAAACTTGCCTCAAACCAGGTTTCTTACAGTATGCTCAACAGAGGAATTGAAAATGAACTGGTTCCTTTTTCAATAGCCAATGACATTTCAATAATTGCATACAGTCCGCTGGAAAGAGGACTTTTGACCGGCAAATATTTTAAGAATGCCAGACTGAAATCTGATGATCACAGGAATGGTTATTTTGGTCAGTTTAATCCTGAACTGGTTGAAGCTTTTTTAAACAAAATTCAACCGGTTGCAGATAGTCAAAATGCTACTTTATCTCAACTGGTTTTGCGTTGGACTACACTTCAACCAGGAATCGCTATCGTACTCGCCGGCGCCAGAAATGCAAAACAGGCTATTGAAAATGCAGCCGCAATAAACATCAGCATATCAGACGAAGAATTGAATTTCATCAACGAAAATCTTGCACTAATCAGTCAGCAATTGGCTTAATAAACTAAAAATCATGTCTATAAACAAAGTATTCATCACCGGCGCGACCGGATATATCGGAGGTTCCGTTGCACATTTGTTGCTACAAAAAGGCTATCAGGTTTCTGCTTTGGTCAGAAAAGAGGCGGACGCTGAAAAATTGCGTGCACTGGGGATTACCCCGGTAATAGGTGCCATTCATAATATGCCCGTTCTCAGAAAAGCAACAGCTGACGCAGATGCTGTCATTCACACGGCAGATGCTGACGATTTTTTCTCAGTAATCACGTTTTTAGAAGAATTAAAAGGTACCGGAAAAACTTTTATTTTCACTTCCGGGTCGAGCCTAGTTGGTGACAATTCAAAAGGTGAAAAAGGAAATATTGTATATACTGAAGATATTCCTGTACAGCCCCGGCTTGAAAAACTTCACCGGGTAGCAATTAACGATCATATTCTGGCAGCAGCAAAAGATGATGTGCGAAGTATCGTGCTTGTTCCGACGATGGTTTACGGAAAAGGTCTTGGAATCAAGCCAGACAGCATCCAGGTTCCTATGCTGATCGACATTGCAAAGGAAAAACAGGCTGGTGTTTATATTGAAAAAGGCGAAAATATCTGGAGTAACGTGCATATTGAGGATTTAGCTGAATTGTACGTTCTTGCACTGGAAAAGGCTCCTGCCGGATCATATTTTTACACTGAAAACGGCAGCGCATCGTTGAAAGAAATCGCTGTAAACATCAGCTTCATGCTCGGTTTTGAAGGAAAAACTGAATCGATCAGTCTGGATACTGCTATTGAAAAATGGGGACCGGATGCTTCGGCTTTTGGATTTGCCTCCAACAGCATTGTTAATTCTGACAAAGCAAGAAAATTGTTAGGCTGGACTCCTAAACATTCTTCTATACTGGAAGATATTAAAACGGGATCTTACCACAAGATTCATGTTACTACATAGGAAATTTAATTATTCCGATATATAAATTCCAGGTTATTTCCGCCATTTTATTCTATCAAAAATGAATAAGTGGCGGAGATCAATTTTTCCTGCATCGTCCCCACTTTTTTATTTAAAAATAGCTTGACATTTTTGAGAATTATTTTTATAATTACTCATATTTCTCACAGAAAAACCAGGCTCGTAATTATGAAAAGTGCTCAAAAAAACCCGTCAGTGATCGGATTTAACAATGAATCCTACATGCATTATCTTGCAATTCGCTATATCTACAACTCTGAGGACCCAAAGTGGGAAGGATTTCGATGGACCGGAGTTTCCGGGATCTCTGAAAAGATGTGGATTGAATTACATCACACAGCAAAACATGATGTAGAAAACGAGGGAGGAAGCTTGAAAGGTTATGAGTTTGTAAATGATGAACTTGTGACTCACGACTGGATCAGTTCAAATTCATGGCCCGCCAACTGGATGTGGGTTATTCAATCTGAAAAAATTGCTATTTGAAACAACTAGGCTATTAAAAAGAAATTATCCCCAATAACGAGCCAGAGCGGCAGTTATTGGGGATTTTTATTTGCGGACTGAGTGATTGTTTTTTTGAAAACAGGATGATTTTCAAAAAAAACCATACCTACGGCAGTCGGTTGATTGTATTATTTAACAACACGATATGAATTATACGACTATCAAATCTTCTGTACCGATATTACTTTCTTGATTGATATACAAAAACTATTTGCTTGCTTTAAAAATGTATTCTTTTCCGGCTTCTGTTAGAAAATCAAAAATAAATGTCCCTTTTTTGGTCATCACAGCACCTTCTCCTTTTTGCTGAATTGATTTATAAAACGGATTTTGGTTTTCTCCTGCGGCGGCTTTAATACTAATTTTCGCGGCAGATTTCAAAGTATTCGGAATTCCAATTCTGCAATTGCCGCCAAGTTTAGACCGGATTGTTAACTGAGTGATTTTGCCATTAACCCAGGTAACATCGGTTTCAAATCCACCTCTAGCTTTAAGACCTTTTACCGCTCCGCTTCTCCAGTTATCAGGAACGGCCGGAAGAATATTGATCAAACCATCGTGGCTTTGCAGCAGCATTTCAGTAATTCCTGATGTTCCTCCAAAGTTTCCATCAATTTGAAAAGGTGGATGCGCGTCGAATAAATTCGGGTATGTACCGCCGCCTTGTGAATAATTTGTCCCTTCAACACCGGTCAGTTTCAACTGTTCACGAATCAATTTGTAAGCATGATTTCCATCCAGCAAACGCGCCCAGATATTAATTTTCCATCCTTTGCTCCATCCGGTTCCGCCATCTCCGCGAATCTCCATCGTTTTTCTGGCCGCATCAGCGTAAACAGGTGTCGTCAGAGGCGAAATTTGCCTGCCCGGAAAAAGCCCGAATAAGTGAGAAATATGGCGATGTTCCGGTTCTTCATCTTTCCAATCCTTATACCATTCCTGCAAATTTCCTCGTTTTCCAATTTGTAATGGAAACAATTTGCTCCGCTTTTCAATGAGCAGCTTCCTGAAATCTGAGTCGGTACCAAGTCGCTCCGAAGCTTCAATCAGATTCGTAAACAAATCCCAGATAATAGACATATCCATTGTTGTTGCTACTGAAACGGAACCCTTAAAGCCCGTTTCAGTAACAAAAATATTTTCCGGCGTAGTAGCTGGAGCAGTAACCAGCCTGCCGTTTTTATCTTCAATCAACCAGTCCAGCATAAATAATGCAGACGATTTCATCAAGGGATAAGCCGTTTTGGAAAGATATTCCTGATTGCCTGTAAACTGATAATGTTCCCATAAATGCTGACAAAGCCAAGCGCCACCCATCGGCCAGTTGGCCCATGAAGGACTTCCGCTTACCGGATTTGACGTTGCCCAGATATCCGAATTATGGTGAACCACCCAACCTTTTGCGTTATAGAAATTTTTGGCAGTTTCGGCGCCCGTTACCTCCATTTGTTTAATAATATCCAGTAACGGTGTATGCAGTTCCGAAAGATTAGCGGTTTCAACCATCCAGTAATTCATCTGGGCATTAATATTAGTAGTAAAATTACTACTCCACGGCGGACGAACCTGATGATTCCAGATCCCTTGCAAGTTGGCAGGAACACCGTTTGCGCGGGAACTTGAAATAAGCAGATAACGCCCAAACTGGAAATAAAGAGATTCCAGAGCAGGATCTTTTCCTCCATCTGTATAGTTTTTCAAACGCTCATCCATCGGCAAATCAACCTTTGGATTTCCGTTGAGAATTAAATTGACCCGATTAAAATATTGATGATAATCGGAGATATGATCACCTTTGAGTGTATCAAATGTTTTTGTGAGCGCGGGTCTTAGATAATTTTCGACAAGCTCAACCTCATCTTTCCCGTCTTTATCAGGACATTTATCAAAACCATTAAAACTCGTTGCTGCCGAAAGTAAAAGTACAACTTCACTGGCGTCAGTGATATGTAAACCGGCACTGTCGGCCATCACCTTCCCATCCGATTCTTTCACTTTTACCCTTAGTTCGAACCGCATACCTTTGCATCTGTCCGGGTCATTATAAACCACCGGAAGCTCCATCGACTCCATGTAACTCGGATCTGTATGCGATGGTGCCTGACCTTTCATAGCTATCTGATCCTGAGCAATGACCACGTTATTGTAAACCAAGGGACTTTGTGTTGAGGCAGTAAAATTCAGCGCACCTTTTTTGCTGGCTTTCAGTTTTATGATCATAATCTGATCAGGGGCTGAAATGAAAATTTCGCGACTGTATTCAACGCCATCAACCGTGAATTTCGTCAGCGACAATGCATTGGAAATATCAAGTTCCCGCCTATAATCCGTTGGATTTGAAGAAAAATTCTGTTTGATAATAAGATCACCTAACGGCTCGTAAGATTCCGTAAAGAGCCCCTGCATCTTTTTTGTCAGCGCTTCGGCGAGCTTAAAATCCTCATTGGCCAGGGCTTTTCTGATTTGAGGAAGATATTTAACCGCACCAGGATTGGGATTTGTATTAACGGGTCCGCCAGACCAAAGCGATTCTTCGTTTAACTGGATCAATTCCTCATTAACCCGGCCAAAAACCATAGCTCCGATTCTGCCGTTGCCAATGGGTAAGGCTTCATTCCAGTTGCTTGCAGGCTGTTTATACCAAAGTTTTAAATCCTGCTGAGCAAACAACCGAGAGGAAAAAAGTAAAAAGAAAATGCTAAATGTAAATCTCAATTTCATACCAAAAGAACAAATTTATTCCAAACTACAAGGCATAGTTTGCTATGATCTACTTTGTCAAAAAGGTTAAAAAATGTTTTTGAAGATAATTTAAACCTTCAAAAATAGCTTGTTTCGATAAAGGAAATAGAGAAATATGAGCTCAATAATAATTACTGAAATTGCTTTTAATAAAACATGAAACGGTGCGGCAGCTAAGTTTATTAATCCTCCAAAAATAAAATCAGCTGTATATCCAAAGTTGAGCACACCCTCAACAGCCATATAAATTACGATAGAATTCATCCCGATCAGCAGAAATGGGAAAGTCCACTTTTTCCAACCCAACACGTCGATAATAAGATAGAATAATGCAAAAAAAGCGATACTATATCCACCTGCAAATAATACGAAAGAACTGCTCCACAATCTTTTATTGATTGGAAAAACACAATCCCAGGTAAGACCTAGTAAAATGAGTAAGACAGATGCCAAAAGTAAAAAATACACGCTTTTTAATGGATTATAGCGTTTTTCTTTAATAAAGGTACCGGTAAATATCCCCAGTAAACCAGTCGCAACAGCAGGAATTGTGGATAAAACCCCTTCGGGATCATGAACTTTACTATGCAGTCTTCCGGGTAAAAGAACCCTGTCAATATAAGATTCCAATGAGCCTTCCATTGTCAGATCCCCTGCACCAAAACCGGGAACAGGGATTAATATCATAGCAAGCCAATAACCGATCAAAATAAAACAAAACCAGATAACCTGCTTTTTCAGATTGCAGTTTAGATAAATCAACCCGGCGAAGAACCAGGCAATTCCAATTCTTCCTAAAACACTGGCGAACCTGGTATTTTCGTATCCGTTAAATTTGAAAAGTCCGTTTACGATCAATCCCAGGAAAACGAGAATCATCGTTCTTCTCAACATATCCACATAAACCTTTCTTTTTACATCTCCTGGAAGTTCAAAAGTACTTTTTACGTTAGCTGCAATCAGTTTTTTCCCAAAAGAGAAAGGCATGGAAACACCTGAAATAAAAAGAAATAACGGGAAAATCATATCGTAAAAAGTACAGCCATTCCAGACAGTGTGGTGCATTTGCGCTGAAATCCAGATTAAGACAGACCAACCAGTCAATTCAGCCAGCGCATGAATAATGTGCTCACCGCCAATGATCCAGAACATATCAAAACCACGTAAGGCGTCAAGGGAAATTAAACGTTGGGATTCCTGATTTTTATTGAGTGGATCGTTCATGTAGTCAGTTATTGTGGTAATCTTTTTCAATTTGCTGATGATACTTTGCATGCATTTTCAATGCTATCTCCACGCTATTTCCTTTTTCTGTAACCGTGAACACTTTCTGCTCATTCACCCAGTCCCATTCCCATTGCGAAATATTTTTTTCGAAGGATTTAAAATCAGGAACTGATCCGTTTGTCAAGGACGAATCCAGCATGGCAAAAAATTTCTGCCAGCGTACCTTGTAAAAATCATTAAGCAAACCACTCCATTGCCGGTTCGAATATTCGTGCAGCGGACTATCAGCATCTCCCCAGAGTGTGATCAGATCTCTTGCATTTTTTTCATACAATGTCTTTTCTTCTGCGTTTGAACCCCATTTCCGCGCGTCAGCAAGCCATGGGCCCAACAAAAAATCTTTCCGGGTTGCAAGTAACAAATCCATATCATTGATCAGATCCGTAAATTGCGCACTATATTTCTGGAAAGCCTTTTTATCTTTTGATTTAAATGCAGCCACCCATTTCTTCTGAATTACCAACGCATAATTAGCGAGCACCTGCCTGGAAACGTCCGTCAGATCATATTGAAAACCATCTGCTTTATTTCCATTTTTTGCAGATTTAATAAATAAGTCCCAGGCTGGCAGAAGATCCTTGGGGGCATAATTCAATTTCGTTCTTGTCCACACTGTCGTCGAATCCAGCGTTGGTCTTCCTGTAATAATGGATTCTGCGCCATCTCGTATTTCCTTTCCATTATAAACGGTTTGTCTCAAAATCTGCCAGGCATTAAGAAGATCCGCATCTTCGTTTCCATATCGGTTTCGGGTATATTTTTTGAGCCATGCATCCAGCTGGATCGGTTCTGTTTGCCAGGTATGTTCCATCATCAGTTCATAAATCACCGGGTTTTGTTCGATGGCTTCCATCGTAAGGCCAATTCCTTCCAGCCGTTTTTTATTCAGATCTTTCCAGGCTGCCGAAGGACCGCTGGCAACACCTTCCATTCGGCCAAAAAGATTGACATTTCCTCCGAAATTATTGAGCATATTCCAAATCCATGGTTTGCCGTAAAATCCATCGGTTCGTTTCCATACGGGTTCAATTTCTGCCGCCAGGTCCAGCAAAATCATTTTATCATCTGGAACAGCTTTCAACAACGCTTCAATCTGCGGCGCCTTCCAGAATTTCCGGTCACTATAAAAAAGCCAGCCCTGCATGACCCATACTGCTTCCGGATCTGCCTGTTTCATTCCGTCGTAAATTCTTTCACTTAACTTAGACAGATATTCCGGATCATCTGTTGGCGGTTCATTTTCATTAAACGTATCGGCAGAATAAAGATGATCCGTACCGTACAAGTCTGTCTGTTTGGCCAAAAACTTCTTTCCGATTTCAGCAAAAAGAGGATCCTGGGAATCAAGAATGTAGGTATCACCAAAACCATTTGTCCAGTTGGTCGACTTTAAAACAGCTTTCGGAAATTTCTTTTTAAAAGCAGCCGGAACGTGGCCGGTAAATGCTGGCAAAACCGTTTTCATCCCTAATTCACGTTCACGCTTTACAATTTGTTGTTGTAAAATTTTATGGCCTTCCATCCATTTTTGCGGTAACGGACCACCCCAGCCATCCAGATTCCCCATCCAGAACCAGCCGAAATATGCCGGTCCGCTAAAAAAATCTTTAAGATCATTGGCACTGAAACCCATCTCTTTATAAACTTCCAGCCAGGTATATTCTTCACCCGTTATCGCAAGCGGCATATTGATTCCATGCAAGGCCATCCAGTCAATTTCTTTCTGCCATCTTTCCCAGTCCCACCAGCTCATGCTGTAATTGAAGGTGCAGTAATTGAGATAATAGCGGTAATTATAAACGGTCACTTTTCTGATTTTAGAAGGCACAACAGGCAACTTTTCCGGCAAATCAAGATTTGTACCATTCCATGTAATCTGGCAGCGTGCGTATTCTGTCAGGTAATGATACAACGCGGATGCGACGGCCACGCCGCTTGTTCCGCGTAGAATTATCTTGTTGTTTTTACTTTCAATTTCAAATTCGTCTTTCCCTGATTTTGCTGCCAGTTCCTCAACTTCAAAATGAGACGCATGTGAAGGAATCACTCTGCCAATCAGCCCCTTTCCTGTTTCAGATATTCCTTGTGCTTTTGATGAAAATGTAAAACATAATAGCAAAATCAGAAAGCAGAATCGTCCCGTCTCCCCTCCGATATGAAGAGAAAAACAACCTTTTCGAATGATTTTCATTTTGTAATATTGATAAAATAAACTGTTGCTGAGATTGAATCAGAACGATAGTAGAATTTCAAAAGCCTCTAAAAACAGAGACCGAAAGAAAATTTTCTCCGTATCCGGTCACGGATACGGAGAAATAAATTAATCAATAACCGGGATTTTGAACCAGAGCCGGGTTAAGTAAAAGTGCAGAATTAGGAATTGGGAAAATGCGTTTCGTAATGTCCGCATTGGTTTTATAACCCCATTTATTTTCAAATTTCCCGAAGCGGATCATGTCATTTCTGTGCCACATTTCAGAAGCGAACTCACGAATTCTTTCTCCATAAATAGCCTCCAGATCAACCGTCGTCAAAGCTGCGGCAGATCTTGCAGTTCGCACCGAGTTAACAAGAGACAAAGCAGTTGCACCCGAAGTTGCCGCGCCGCCTCGCTGAATTGCTTCTGCTTTCATCAAAAGCGCATCCGCATAACGGAAAATCGGCACATCATTATTCTGGTTTCTGTTCAAAGAAGTAGCATCCGGATGGAACTTTATATTTCTATATCCCATATTCCAGGCCAGCTCGTCATTACCAACATCAAAAGACGCAACATCTTGTCTCAAAGTCACTTCCGGTGTAATATTGATTTGATACGTGTAAGGCGTCGAAGGATCAGAACCGGTATAAAACTGGTCATACCCCTTTTTAGTTGTAGTAACCGTAACCGGCGTCCCGTCATCATAAAACTGCAAACCCGTCAGCCATTCTTTATTTCTGATGTCATTGGCATCGTTGAAATATTTATAAAATTCAGGTAATGTACTTACCGCAGCATCCGGTGTAAAAGGCATTTTAAACTTTGCAACCATTCCTCTCGGCACGTCATAACGTGAATGAAGGTTGGTAGCTCTAAAAGGAAAACTGTTGGTAGCCGTTGCATCAAAAGGAATTGCAAAAACAAATTCCTTCATCTGAGGACCGTTGTTTGGATAAAACATTTGCAGATACGAAACGGCCGGTTCCAATGAAAATTTACCCGAACTGATAATCGCATCACACGCTGAGATACAGTCCGCATTACGCGCAGTACCTGTATAAACTTCGGCATTCAGATACATTTTGGCAAGCAAAGCCTGCGCAAGATATTTGGTTGGACGGCCATAAGTTGAAACATCAACAACATCACTCAAATCCGGAAGTACTGCTTTTATTTCCGTTTCCAGAAAAGTAAAAACTTCTGCGCGTTTTGCATTTGGATGTGCGCTATAATCTCCATAAGTAGTAATAATTGGAACGTTTCCGAAGCTGTCCATCATCCAGAAATAAGCCAGCGCACGCACCATTTTCAGTTCAGCCAATGTCTGGGTTTTTGAAGTCCCGGCTGGCATATTAGTTTCCAGAATGGAAAGTGACTGGTTCACCGTTCCGATAATCGTACTCAACCAGGTCCAGTTTCCAGTAACCGTGCTGTGATCTTTTGTCCAGGTATGCAAGTGCAAATCCTTAAATTCTGCTCCATTGTACCAGTTTCCGCCTTTTGCTGGGAAAATTGCTTCGTCAGTACTCAACGTTTGCAGGTGAAAAAATTCAACTGAAATATTTCCTCTCAAAGCAACATATGCAGGTCCAGCGGCACTGATAAACTGAGCAGCATCCGTTGGAAAAACATCAGGTGTAAGTTCCGAAGTTACCGGCACGTCAAGATCATGACAGGAAACCATCGTCCCAAGTAATACTGCTGATAGAATTATTTTTATATATGACTTTCTCATGATATCTAGGTTTTAAAATCAGAATGATACATTCACTCCCAAAAGGAAAGTTCTTGTTTTAGGATAGAAGTTGTTGGAATCAACTCCCGGCGCAAGACCTCCCTGATTAATTTCCGGGTCAACACCATTGTATTTTGTGATGACAAACAGGTTATTAACCGAAGTATAGACACGAAGATTTTTGATGCTTGAACCCAGGTTTTTGAAATTATATCCCAAAGTCGCATTATCAAATCTCAGGTAACTACCACTTTCCACGAACCTTGAAGAATACTGATATGAATTGTAATCAGCCATCGATTCTCCTCCGGCATCTACCAGAATATTGGTGTACTGTGCTGTGTTTGGTCTGAAAAGATCGGCACGTGTCGCGTTGAAAATCTTGTTTCCGAATGCTCCGCGGAGGAAAATATTCAGGTCAAAATTCCTGTAACGGAAGCTGTTTGACCAACCTGCCAAAAGTTTTGGCTGTGCATTTCCAATGTATTTATAATCAACCCCGATAGAAGGTGTAGTGGTCAACTGGCCATCACCACCTACAAACTGAGAAACTCCATCTGCATTTTTACCCGCATATTGCAAGGAGAAAAACTGTCCCAAAGGTTTTCCCGCTTTCAGAATTTCAAGCGAATGACTTGATTGTCCCAACCCTTCCGGATTTGCTAAAAGTACCGAGTCTCCACCTGCAAAAAGCGGGTTCGTCAAACTTGTTACTGTATTTTTATTATGTGCAAGATTTAATCCGGTTGTCCAGCGGAAAGGACCTTTATCAAAAACAACCGCGTTCAGACTTAGCTCAATTCCTTTGTTATTGATACTTCCGCCGTTGGTTGTGATTTTTCCCGTCGGTACCAAAATCGGATCTACGCTGTAAGAGTAAATCATTCCGGTTGTATTTTTATTATACAATTCCAATGTACCGCTCAACCTTCCACCCAAAACTGCAAAGTCAATTCCCAAGTTGCTGGTCGCTGTTTTTTCCCATTTCAAATCCGGATTCGCAGCCTGTGTTGGTCCAAGTGCTGCATTGAGTGTTCCGTTGTAATAATAAGTCCCTAAGCTACCCGACAAAAACTGAGTTGTGTATGCACCAAAACCTGTTGCGTTACCCGTCACGCCATAACTTCCGCGCAATTTAAGTTCGCTGAATACTTTCTGTCCGGCCATAAATCCTTCTTCCGTAATTCTCCATGCCGCCCCAACAGAAGGGAAATACCCCCATTGATTATTCTTCCCAAAAACAGAACTTCCGTCTCTTCTCACAGATCCCTGCAAAAGATATTTGTTTTTGAAATTGTAGTTAAATCTCGCAAAATCAGAGATCAAACGTGTTTGCTGATACACGCCATCCGCTCCAAAACCGATCTGAAAACCGGAAACACCGTAAGGATTACTAAGCGCAAGGTTGTTATAAGAAATATTGTCAACAGGTAAATTACTGGTCGTCACCTGAAAACCTTCACCGATGATATAATCCTGCCAAGAATAACCTGCTACAACATTCAAAGAATGATCGCCGAATTCTTTATTCCAGGTCAGGAATGTTTCAAGGATCTTGCTTGAATTACGGTATGAACTTCTGTTTGCCTGACCGTTGGCCCCAAAAGATTGCTGCGTATGATATCCCAAACCCGGTTCCGGATTGTCATACATATTGTTGTAATGATCTGTAAAATATTTGTTGAAATAAGTACCGCCAAGCGAGGTTGTGTTCAAATAGGAAAGATTCAAATTGTACATCAACCCGAAAGGCAACTTCACTTCCGTAGTAAAACTTCCTGTCAAATTATTCGTTTTTGTACTGTTTTGGCTGTTTTTGATCATCGAAACCGGATTGTAATAATCTGTATGATCCTGATTTTCAAAATAACTGCCATCTGCATTTTTGATTGGAGAAACGGGCAGATAAGAAACCGATTGCAGCAAAACAGTATTCCTGAAAGGAATATCGTTCGCAGTGCTGTTTGAGTTTGTAACCGTTAATCCAAACTTCAATTTATCCTTGAAGGCATATTGCTGAAGGGACAGACGACCGATGAATCGTTTCAAAGAACTGTTCAATAAAATCCCTTCCTTATTTACATAATTCAAACTGGCACTATACGTACTGTGCTCTGTTCCTCCACTGAAAGAAAGGTTATGATTTGTTGAAACCGCCGTTTTTTTCTGAACCGCGGACTGCCAGTCTGTATCAGCTCCCAGATCATCTTTTGGGGAAAGACCTACTCCGTTTTTGTCAAGAAAAGCACGAAGCTGGGCTCCACTCATCATATCCAGTTTGTTCGAAACTTTTTCGATCCCCACATAACCATTGTATGAAATCTTCATTTCTCCCTTTTTACCCTTTTTCGTGGTTACCATAATTACCCCGTTTGCAGCACGATTACCATAAATAGCGGTTGCTGCGGCGTCTTTCAAAATATCGATGGAGGCGATATCATCTGGCGCAATCGTGGAAATATCTGCTCCCGGAATGTTGTCAATTACATAAAAGGGACCTTGTGAACTGTTGATAGTAGACGCACCGCGAAGCACGACCGCGGCTGGTTTGTTCGGATCACCACTTGCTGTAATATTCAAACCCGGAACCTTACCCTGCAAAAGTTGCCCCACATCCGTGATCGCTCCTTTATTCATTTCCTCCGCTTTCACGGTTGTTACGGCACTGGTCAAAGTTTTGCGCGATTGCGTTCCGTATCCAATTACAGCAACCTCGCCCAAAGTCGTATTGCTTTCCGTCATGGAAACCGAAATATTACTCTGCTTGCCCACAAGCACTTCTTTGGTATTAAATCCGATATAGGAAAAAACAAGCACGTCTGTATCTGTGGCGTTCACTGTAAAAGTACCCTCGGTATCCGTCGTTGTTCCCAATTTACTTGCTTTCACGACCACGGTTACTCCAATCAAAGGTTTCCCGTCCGATCCAAGAACCTGTCCCTTAATCACTTCCAGAATCTGTTTCACCGGTTCCACGATCTTGGATATTTTTTTGGGTTGCAACACAACCGTCTGGTCTACGATCGAATATTCAAAAGGCTGGTTTTTCAAACACTTGGCCAGTGCCTCTTCCAGGCTGCTGTCCTTGATCGAAATTGTAACTTTTTCCGACTTTTGCATCAGCTCGGTTTTGTACCAGAATGAATATCCGCTTTGCTTTTCAATGTTTTTAAGCACTTTTTCCAAAGAAGCATTTTGTGCTACAAGCGTAATTTTCTGGGCAGAGCTGCTGGCGCTTACCTGCAAACAAAAAGCCAGCGAAAAAATAAAGATCAGTTTCATAACCAAAATAGTTCTGGTTGGCAGGAAGCGGGCATACCTGTCGGCTATATACGACGGCCCCCGCCTCTTTTGGATAAAAGAGTTGTGATTCATACTTTTGTTCTTGGGTTGGTACTAAACGGTTTGAGATAATTGTTAAGTAATGCTGACTCTTTTGAGAATCGGGAGCGGTCGCAACGTTCCCGTTCTTTTTTTGCTTTATAGAAAGCCTCAGAGACAACACCAGTTTTCCTACATGTAAAGGTGTCTATTTTGTCATAAGCTTATCCGGGTTATGGTGTTACAATAATTGATTTTCCTTCAATCCTGAATTTTACTCCGCTGAGTGATAATATTTTCAATACTTTGGAAACATTTGCGTTTCTGGGTAATCGTCCCGTAAAATGTTCCCGGCTTGCATTTCCTTCATACGTAATATCCACATCATACCAGCGTGAAACCTGACGCATGATACTTTCCAGATTATCATTCTCAAACTGAAAATATCCAGTTTTCCAGGCCATTTCTTTGTCTGTATCCACATCATCCAAAACTCTGATGTTATCAGATGCATTTGTAAGCCTTGCCTGCTGTCCCGGACCAAGCAAGGCGGATTTGCCCGCTCTGCTTACTTTCACAGATCCTTCCAAAAGCGTGGTTTTCATTACCTTTTCGTCCGGATAAGCCATCACATTAAAATGTGTTCCCAGTACGGCAACTTCGGCTTCATAGGCCTTTACGATGAATGGCATTTTAGCGTCATGCGCCACTTCGAAATACACTTCTCCTGTAATTTCTACCCGGCGTTCCTTACCCGTAAATGCAGTTGGGAATCTCAGACTGGAAGCTGCATTAAGCCAAACTTTGGAACCATCCGGTAAAACAATATGGTATTGCCCTCCTTTTGGTGTGCTGACTTTATTGTACACCACAGCCCCGGCAGCCTGATCATTGGATTTATAAACTAATTCGCCCGTTCCCGATTTTGTGATACTTGTATTTCCCTGGCTTGCCAGATTTCCATTTCCTGCGCTATCCAGAATAATATTGGATCCGTCGCCAAGGGTTAAAATCGCTTTGTTTCCACCCGGAGGAAGATCTGCAACAAGCGTCGACGGAATATTTTTCATTGCCATTTTATTCGTCTCCCTGATACCCGACCACCAGTACATACCGATTGCCATAATCAAAACTGCGGCGACGGCTATTTTAGCCCAAAGATGAAACGAAGAAATATCATTCTCGTCGCTAAATTCATATGATAAGGATTTTTCTTCCGTTGGGAAAATAGTACTCAGTATCCTGTCAGAAACATGGTCCGGCATCTTCGCCTGACTATCAAAATCATCCCAGGCATTTTCCAGAATACCGGACAATCCTTCATCAGGATTTTCTTTTATCCAGACAGCCAGCTCCTGCTTTTCAGCAACGCTGCATGCATTTCTGAAAAACTTTTCTGTCAGAAAATAAATCCTGTTTAAATGCATGATATATATACGAATCTCGTCAAATACTTATTTAATATTCTGATATTTTCAATATTACTCCAATATAAATAAAGACAATATCAAGTATCACCAAATAAAAGACAAACAAGAAAGACGAAGGGACTAGTAGGAGAGAAAAAAAAGTAAAATTATTTTTTGAAGGAAATTATAGCGGCTACAAGTAACATCGTATCCGCATGTTTTCGCAGTTGTATACGAATTGTAGACATTGCCTGAACAATGTGATTTTTGACGGTATTCGGGGATATTTTAAGCAAATTGGCAATTTCATCGTGGGATCTGCCCTCTTCCCTGCTTAAATAGTAAACTGCTTTTTGTTGGGGAGGAAGTTTTTCAAGAATTTCTCCAAGAATTTTTTCTATATCTTTCAAAGCAAGAATTTCCTGAGTCTCGTTATGCCCAACGGGATTCTTGTGGAATAGCTCAGCCATAATCAGGGTTTCGTGAGCCATTCTTTTGAAATGGTTGATAACATGATTTTTTGACATCCTGAAAAGGTAACTGCCGAAATTATCAATATTAATTAACGAATCATGATCGTTCCAGAGTTTCATAAAAACATCCTGAACAATATCTTCCGCAAGCATTTCTGATTCTGTCAACCTCAAAACATAAGCATACAGCTTATTTTTGTACATATGAAAAAGTGTTGTAAATGCACCCTGGTCAGCCTGGGAAGCAAGTACAAGCAATTCTTTTTCGTTATGTAAAGCCTGAATTAACACAGCGGGTTACAATTAATATAAAACCTAATAAAATTCAGAAGAGTCAATATTTTATTTTGCAAATAATACAAACATATTAATTACTTATTACAAAAAACACGAATTGCAGATTTATATAAAATTTTATTTTTGGCATATCAAACAAGTTTAGCCGTTGAGAATATTCACCATCAGGTGACAAAACACCATTTCATTATCCTTTTCAATTTCAAATTTTTGATAATATTGTTAATCCTTATTTCACTTGTTTGCGTAAGTGTATCGAAAAAACATTTTCATCAACCTAAAAATAATTATTAAATCATCAACCGGAAAAATTAAAAATCACCTTGTTAAAACAGTAAAATTATCTTTTGCCACGGCGCTGGGTTTATTCCTCTTAACATCATGCGGCAGCGGTTCCGAGAAAGGATCGACTTCGGATTCACTTGCTGGGAAAACCAAAAAAGATCGTGTTGCCGGTTCGGATATGAATACAAAGTCTTATCAGAAAAATGCGATGGCCAAACCTTTGGTTAAGCCCATGATGGAATGGTTTGTGAAAAATTATTTGAACAACATGGCAGAAGCGAAAGATCCAAGGATCAGTCTTGTTAACGCTAACCTAAAAGGATTGCCATCCACAACCATTATCACAGATGAAATTGATCCATTGCAAAGTGCAATAGTCAATTGCTTGCTGATAAATTAAAAGCGGCTGATGATAAAGTAGATTCCAAAAATTATTCAGGTGTAACACATGAGTTTTTCGGAATGGCTATTATTGTTCCCCTGGCAAAGGAAGCTCATGCTTATGCGGCTGATGAATTGAAAAAGGCTTTTAAAAAATAATCCGGCGATAGAATAAGATTGAAAACGAATAGTACTGCTCTGGAACGGAATTTATAACAAAATATTTTTTATTGATTTACCGATAATTGGCGGTAAACAGGTACCGAAAAATTCAAACCTTACGATCAACTATTTCCGTAACCAATAATTTATTTTTATCAATGAACGGCCAGAACAAGCCTTTTAGCCCAAATAGCAACGTCGAAGTAGAAAGACTGGAATTGGCTCTTGAAGCCGCATCTGTTGGTACCTGGGAACTGGATTTATCAAATAATACTGTGCGCTGGTGCGAACGGACGAAGGTTTTATATGGATTTTCCGGTGAAGACATTGTTCCTTATGAACTGGTATTGTCGCTGATTCATCATGATGATAAAAAACGGGTTGACGAAGGTGTAAAACTGGCCCTGGATGGTTATATAAGAAAACCGTACAATGTTGAATTTCGGGTAATATCAAATATCGATGGACAGACCAGATGGCTGCATTGTAAAGGATCAGCATATTTTGATAAAAACGGAAAACCGGAAAGATTTCTGGGTACTGCACAAAATGTATCGCAGGATGCACAGAACCGGCAGCTGTTACGCGAAAACGAGGAAAAAATTAGAACGCTGGTTGACAACACGCCGGATATTATAACACGTTGGGATAAAGATTTAAAACTGTTATTTGCCAATGCCGCTTACGAAGAAAAAACAGGCATTTCCAATGATTTTATTTTAGAAAAAACCATTGGCGAAATGGGTAAGCCGGATTTCATTTCGGATCCGTATAATTTGAGTAAGATTTTCGAAACTGGAAAACCGCAGGAATATTACAATTCCTGCGCCACGTCTCATGGAGAATTTTTTTTTCATTCGAGGCTGATTCCAGAATTTAGCGAAAATGGCTCAATAGAAAGTGTACTGGCTATTGCACGCGATATTACCGATGTGAAAAATAGTGAAACCCGTTTTCAAACAATGGTGGAACAATCTCCGATGGCGATTGGCTTGCTGCGAGGAAGGGATATGATCCTCGAAATTGGGAACGACAGAATTTTCGAAATCTGGGGAAAAGATAAATCCGCTATTGGAAAAACCATTCTGGAAGTACTGCCCGAAATTCAGGAGCAAGGTTTTATGCAATTACTCCATAACGTTTATGACACCGGAGAACCATTTTTCGGGACTAACGTTTTGGCTAAACTGATCATTAACGGCATATCGGAAGATAGATATTTTGATTTCATTTACACTCCGTTATGGGATAAATCCAATAACATATCCGGAATTATCATTATGGCCAACGAGGTCACTGCACAGGTTATTGCAAAAAAAGCAGTTGAATCCAGCGAAGCAAAATTCCGTTCACTGATTGAAGAAGCGCCAGTTGCAACTTGCGTGTTGATCGGTCGGGAATTGGTTGTTGAGGTGGCCAATGAGAGAATGATTCAATATTGGGGGAAAGATAAATCTTTACTGGGCAAACCTTTAAAAGATGCTGTTCCCGAGCTTATTGGTCAACCGTTTTTACAAATCCTGGATCATGTTTTCACAACCGGTGAAACCTATGTAGGCAAAAGTGAACCTGCACAATTGGAGGTTGATGGTAAAATCGGCACTTATTATTACGATTACACCTACAAACCTTTAAGGAATAAAAATGGTGAAATCTACGCTGTCATGGATATGGCGGCAGACGTAACCAGTGAGGTCCTTGCACGGAAAGCACTGGAAGAAAGTGAATCTAAATTACGCGCTGTCCTTGAAGCTGCACCTGCCGGAATGGTCGTTTTTACAGGTGCGGATATGATTGTGGAGATGCCCAATCAGGCTTTCATCAATATCATTGGAAAGGGTAATGACATTGCAGGAAAACCACTTCGTGAAGTGATGCCTGAACTTCAGAATCAGGCATTCCTTAAAATTCTTGATCAGGTTTTCACATCAGGTGAAATGTACAAAAGCGATGCTGCCCTGGTCGATATTGTGAAACATGGCGTAATGACCCATAATTTATACGATTTCACCTACACTCCACTTTTTGATAAGGACGGAAAAGTTTTTGCCATTCTGGATGTGAGTGTCGATGTGACAGAAGCAGTAAGGGCAAGGCAGCAACTGGAAGACAGCGAACTGTTTGCCCGAAGTGTTATTGATAATTCTCCAATTGCCAAATTCGTACTTATCGGCGAAGAAATGAGAATAAGAACAGCCAACGATGTCATGATCGATATGGTTGGAAAGGATGCATCCATTCTTGGAAAAGTT
Source organism: Dyadobacter frigoris (assembly GCF_005280585.1). Classification (GTDB taxonomy): domain Bacteria; phylum Bacteroidota; class Bacteroidia; order Cytophagales; family Spirosomataceae; genus Dyadobacter; species Dyadobacter frigoris. Next base: position 24,267 of record NZ_SZVO01000009.1, on the reverse strand, counting down.
GTTATGGATGCTATTCCTGAACTTGCCAATAGCCCTACGATGGAAAGGCTTTTGCATGTTTTACATACCGGAGATGTTTTTCACGAACCCGAAGAAAAAATAGAACTGATCCGACACGGTAAACCCTATACCCGTTATTACAACCACATTTACAAACCGCTCACCGATATAAATGGAGACCGTTATGGCATTATTGTGACAGCTACGGAGGTTACTGATCAAGTTCTGGCAAGGCAAAAACTGGAAGAAGCAGAGGAAAGTCTTCGGGACGCTGTCGAATTAGCTGAACTTGGCACATGGCTTCTTAATCCTGTCAGCATGACTGTAACGTATTCGGAGCGTATGGGGAAATGGTTTGGATTTGAAAAGCAATACATCGGGCTGACGGAATTTATGAATGTCATGGATGAAAAAGACAGATCAAGGGTTCAGCAAAGTATCACTGACGCATTGGCAGATAATTCAGACGGATACTATGCGGAAGAATACGTTGTAACCAGCCAGAGCACAGGTCAGCGCAGAATATTACAGGCACGCGGAAGAGCGTTTTTCAACCAGGAAGGAAAAGCTTATCTGATGCGTGGAACAGCGCAGGATGTTACTGAACAAAGATTGCTTCAAATAGGTCTGGAACAACAGGTCCAGGAACGCACGGAGGAACTGGAAGTTATCAATGAAGAACTTGCTGCTATTAATGAAGAATATATGGCAACCAATGAAGAACTGGCGGAATCCAATTATCTTCTGACCCAGTCTAACCAGAATCTTCAGCAGTTTGCATACATCGCTTCGCACGATTTACAAGAACCGTTACGGAAAATCCAGTCTTTTGGCAACTTGCTCAGCAGTAGGTACAATAAAGATCTTGGCGAAGGAATTCACCTGATCGAACGTATGCAAACTGCCGCAAACCGTATGTCGGTGCTGATCCAGGATCTTTTAACTTTTTCCAGAATTTCAACCAAACAGGATAACACCGAAAGGATTCCCCTTTCAAAAGTTGTGGATGCAGTGCTTTCAGATCTGGAATTAACAATTGAGGAAACGGGTGCGGCAATTGCGGTTAATCAGCTTCCGGTCATTAACGGAGACGAATCTCAACTGGGTCAGCTTTTTCAAAATCTGATCAGCAACGCACTGAAATTCAAACATCCAAATATTGCTCCGATAATTAAAATAAGCGCGGATAGTATCCATGCTTACCAATTACCAACAAATGTTAAACCTGCCAAAGCTGCTGCCAATTATTCCCGGATTAAAGTTTCCGATAACGGAATTGGCTTTGATCAAAAATATGCAGACAGGATTTTCCAGGTTTTCCAGCGCCTTCATGGAAGAAGTGAATTTGCAGGAACTGGTATAGGTCTTGCCATTTGTGAAAAAGTAGCGTCAAACCACGGTGGAGCAATTTCGGCCACGAGCCAGCCGGAGAATGGCGCAGTATTTACTATTTATTTACCTGAATAAGTTTGTTCGACTTACCATGAGCCGCAATTAAAAAACAGGTTATTTTGTTAATTTTAGTTTAAAATCTGTAAAATTAAAACCTGATATTTTCTTAAAAAACTTGCTGAAATAAGCCGTATCATCAAAACCAAGATGATAGGCGGTTTCTTTGAGTGTAAGATTTTTACAGATAATTAAACGCTTTGCTTCCAATATAATACGCTGGTGTATATTGTGACTGGCCGAATATCCTGAATCCCTTTTGACTCTTTCATTCAGATAGTTTGGTGTTATGGAAAGCAAAGACGCAAAATCAGATACTCTGTGATTGATGGTATAGGTATTTTCCAGCAATGAAAAGAATTTTTTCGTCAGGCCGCAGCTTTGCGGCATTGCCGGGGAAGTATAAGAAGAGTCCCGCTGCCGGGTAAGGTAAATAAGAAAAATATATAGAAATCCCCTCAGTACGTCATGCTGCAAAAATGAAATATTCGCCAGTTCCCGCTGCATGTTTCTGACAATTCCCATTATCTCCATCTGCATGTCAGAATTGATCCGGATGACAGAAAAATCCAGGTTACCACGAAAAGATTCATCGTAGAAAAAATTCCCGTTAACAGCGTCTCTTCCCGTATAAAGAAATTCTTTTTGAAATGAAAACACAAAACCTTTAAGATTTTCATCTCCTTTGAGTTGGTGCACTTTCCCGGGGTTCAGACAAAAAACAAGATTTTCAGAAATGTCATAATTTTCTGTGTCGATAGCAAACTGGCCTGTTCCCTGAGTAATCCATACAATTTCAAAATGATTATGCCGGTGCATAATATTATTTTCGGAACAAATTTTACTTCTGCCAGAATCAATGGGATGAATTTCAAGCGGAGTTCTTTCCTGTTTGGCAGGAATAACTGACCGGAAATTATTACCGGATTTTGCGTAATCCTGGCGGTTTAGGGGAATAGAAGTGATCATGACGTTCTAATAATGATGGAATTGTGCTTTGTCTTTTAATTTAATGGACAAAGCGCATACCACATATTTAAATTACTTACTTACAGATATTTAAACCAAAAACGCAATCATTTAAAAACGATATTTCGTTATCTCCCGGACAAACAAACGAAATAAAATTGCTTTTTAAATTCCTTTAATTTCTCGTAGCATTTATCCGAAAAAATTTGAAAATTTTTCTAGGAAACAAATTCTCTTTTGATTCCCAGCTTTTTCATTTTTGAGCCTAACGTTGTCGGTGGAATATCCAGTATTTCAGCGGCTCCAAATGCACCACGGATTCGGCCGTTACATTTTTTAAGTACAGCGATAATGTGATCACGCTCATTTTCAAAAATAGTCTTCATCCGTCCGTCTTCTTCCTGACTGGTTGTTTTTTTGGTTCTCATCAAAGGCAGTGTAGCGTCCTCAATGACCAGCCCTTTGGCAAGCAAAACGCTTCTTTCGATTAGATTTTCCAGTTCGCGGATATTTCCCGGCCAGTCATAAGCCAGCAGATTTTTCATTACGCGATCCGAAACACCGGAAATTTTTCTTCCTGTTTTCCGACTATAATAACGTATAAAATGGTCGACAAGCGAAGGAATATCTTCTTTCCTCTCTGACAAAGATGGAAGTTGTAAAGGAAAAACATTTAACCGGTAATACAGATCAAGACGAAATCTGCCTTCTGCGACTTCCTTTTCCAGATTTCTGTTCGTAGCCGCGATAATCCGGATATTAACTTTGATCGTAGATTTCCCTCCTATGCGCTCAATTTCTTTCTCCTGCAAAACACGCAGAAGTTTCACCTGCATTTCCAAAGGCATATCTCCTATTTCATCCAGGAAAATGGTTCCGGTATCTGCCTGTTCAAACCGTCCGACCCTTCTTTCTGTCGCGCCTGTAAAAGCACCTTTTTCATGGCCAAAAAGCTCGGATTCAATTAAATTGACAGGAAGCGCAGCACAGTTTACTTTTACGAACGGCTTCCCTTTTCTGGAAGAAAGTGCATGAATACTGTCAGCAATCCTTTCCTTTCCGGTGCCGCTTTCGCCCGTTATTAAAACCGAAGTATCACCCGGCGCCACCTGATTGATCAGATCAAAAACATTCAGCAATAAATGGCTTTGCCCCACAATCCCATCAAAAATAGTGACTGACTGACTTTGAGACGAGATTTCTGGAGGAAAAGCTATATCAATTTCCGATGGTGGCACCGTTTCAACTTTCAGCATATTTTGCACAGACTTTGTCAAAACAGATTGTATTCGATTACACAGCGCCACATGCTCTTCCGCATAGGTATCATTTCTGCGGCTGTAAAACGAGAAAAAAAAGATTTTTCCTTCATCAGAAATCTCGGGCAGCGGAAAAATCAACACCGCATTCATGTGAAATGTATCGGCAATAACTTTACGCATAGACGGTACACTGCAAAGTTTTTTAAAAGACGCCCCGTTAAAAAAAGTCACTTCGGGACCAACAACCGTTTTTGTCTGTGAAGAGCTCAGCTCGTCCATTTTCAGGTTCGCAACCATTTGCAAACCTTCCATGCCCGTAACCTGGTATTCATTAAAACCAATTCTTAAAAAGAAAAGGGCATTATTAGACATAAATTTCCCCTCTCCTGAGTAACCGGCCACCATGTAGTCAAAAGGAATAAGCGGCTGCAATGCCTGGGCAACTTTCAATAATTTTTGCTCCCAACCGGCCTTTTCACTATTAATTTCGGTAAGTTGTTTTTGAAAAAAGGATTCCTTTCGAAGTCTTGATTCAAGCCCGTTTTCATGATGATATTCCGCTATTTGCAATGCAACAAGTAAATCTTTTTCTCTAAATGGTTTTACCAGAAATCCGTTGGGATGCGTTGCTTTTGCTGCGTTCAACACCTCTTCGTTGGAATTTGCGGAAAGATAAATAAACGGGATATTGCTATCCCGAAGCTTTTCGGCAAGTTCAATACCTGTTCTTTTCCCTGTCAGAAATATATCCAGCAAAACCAGATTTGGCTTTTCCGATTCCACGAGTTCTTCCGCCTGATCCACCGACCGCGCGATACCGCAAACACCATAACCGGCTCTTTGCAGCATTAACCGAAGGTGATTTGCCTCAATAAACTGATCTTCAACAATGAGTATTTTCTGGTTCATTTATTCCGTTAAGATTTAGGAGTTGGGTATTTTTCAGGCAATAGATTCTGCATGAGCTTCGGGCTGATATATAAAACTAATTCTGATCTCTGTCCCTTTCTGGCTGTTGATAACCAATTTACCATCAATGTCATCACAAAGTCCCTGAATAAGGGCCAGTCCGAACGTGCTGTTTTTCTGTATATCAAAATCATTATTTATCCCTATGCCATTATCAGAAATGCTGAGAATAAAATTTTCAGGCATTGTCTGTTCAAGAATGATCGTAATAATTCCGCCTCTGTCGCCGGGAAAGGCATATTTTATCGCATTCGTAATCGCTTCATTAAGAATAAGCCCAAGCGGAATGGAGTAGCTGATATTCATTTCAACACGCTCGATCTGAAGATTAAATATGATCGACTGCTTCGAATCGAAAGAATCTTTCAGGTATTCAACCATTTCGTGTACATAGGAAGAAATGTCAATTGTAGACATATTTTCGGTCTGATACAATTTCTGGTGAATCATGGACATGGATTGTATCCTGTGCTGACTATCGCTTATGGCCATTTTTGCTTCATCCGTTTTTAAAAATTCAGACTGAGAATCAAGCAATCCGGCAACCATATGCAGATTATTTTTCACCCGATGATGAATTTCCTTGATCAGCCACTCTTTTTCGATTACCAAATGACTCAGCGAAATATTTTTCCGGTTGATCTCTTCCTGCTGAACCTGCATGTTGTGATTGATCTTCTGATTCAGCCGGTAGCTGTTGTATAGCAGCGAAAGTATGACCAGCAGCATCGCAATACTGACCAGCGTTATTTTCTGAACGAGCGAAGCCTGTTTAAGCATTCCTGTTTGCAGCTGCGATTGCCTGGTCAGCAGTTCAATATTTTCATCTTTTTTTTCAATATCGTAAATTACTTCAAGTTGACTTATTTCCTGTATTTTAGTCTGGTTAAAAACAGAATCTTTTAATGAATTGTACTCCTGATAATTTGCCATGGCTGCAACGTAATTCCCTCTGGCTGAGTCCAATCTGGATTGCCATAAAAAATTGGCATATTTACTTTTTCTGTTATTCGATTTTTTCGCCAGTTCCAAATGCAACGGCAGATATTTCCCGGATTTTGCATAATCCCGCGCTGCCAGGTAAAATGGAATAATGATACTGTAAATTTTGTTAAGCATCTCTTGATTGGATGAAGACTTTGAGGCAATTTCCAGTAAATCATCACAATACTTTTCCGCCTTCACATTTTGTTTCAGCTGTATTAAAGTTGAAATAAATACGGGATCGACCATCATTCGTGCCTTGTTACTTACGACAGGATATTTTTTTACAATATCATTTAAGAGTTTCAAGGATTCAGATTGCCTGTTAAGTCTAATCAATGTAAATGCTTTATTGGAAGCTACTTCATAAATCGATTCCAGATCTTTGAATTCTTCGGCAATTTTCAACGAATGCGAATAATATCTCTCGGCTTTTTCAAAGTCCCCCAAATCAAAATAGGTCATTCCTACACGATTGTAAATGGTACACTGCTGCAAGCTTGTATCGTGCACTTTTTTTGCAGTATTAACCGCCAGCAAACCATATTTCAAACCCTCCCGCGGAGATCCCAAATCTGCATAAACCCGTCCCAAAAGATCATAAATCCCTTGCAAATGCGGATAATTAATAGATTTATAAACTCGCAAAGCATGCTTTAAACTTCCCAAAGCCTGGGCCAGATCATCCTTTAACAAATACAAATCACCTATTTCTTTCAAAACGTGGCCCTCTTTTTCCTTAAACCCTGCCTTTCGAAAATAATACAACGATAACTGGTCAAGTCTGATCCGTTCATTTAATTCTTCATTTAACATTGAGTAAAAACCCGCAAGGGAAAAATAACTCTCCGCCATTAAGATATCATCTTCATGTTTTTGAAAATTATCCACGGCTTTAAGAGCATATACTTTGCCCTGAATAAAATTATTTTTTTGAGGAAAAATCCACGATGAAAGTAAATAAGCATGGCCGATCCCTTTGAAATAACCAAGCTTCCCGCTTAAATTTTCAGCCGCTCTGGCGTAAAAAATCGCACTATCAAGGTCAATCGGCCTTCTTTCAAGTCGGTGGATATAGTGATAACTCAGCTCTAATAGAAGTGTTACTTTGGATGTATCCGGCTTGCTATTTTTTAAACGTAATAAAAGAGGTACCGCATCTTTGACAACGTAATAGCTAGGAACATCCGCAGACGCTGTCCAGGTCAACAGAAAGAAAATGCAAAAAACAGGAATGAATTTCAGCATAACGGTAAGAGTATTTATGCATTTCAATCATAAAGTATACCAAAAACCAGGAAAAATTGTCCGAATTATTAACCGGCACTGTAATCTGTGCTAATTTGCTGATGTAGACATAGTAATATTAAATAAAATCATTGAAATTATTATTATACGTCAACCTTCAAATTACTACCTGGTGCCGTCAAACTTTATTTCGTCTGTTTTCTTCATCAAAAACGATATATCGTTGCATTTTTTAACATAAACACGACAACTAACTGTAATATAACCGTTTACCAGCAGGGCATACATTTTGGTCTTTATCTGACAAATCAACTTAGCCGATATGAAAGTCCTTCCTTCTAAAACGATTCTGTTTATTACCGGAGCCTTTGTCAGCAATGTCTGCTGGGATGAATGGAAAACTTATTTTGAAAATAAGGGATACCGGACGTTGGCTCCCGCCTGGCCCAATAAAAATGCCACGGCGGAAGATCTTCGTAACCGCCATCCTGATACGCTGGTAGCCTCCATGCGGCTATCCGAACTTATAGAATACTATGCAGAGATTGCTTCCGATTTACCGGAAAAGCCCATTTTGATAGGTCATTCCATCGGTGGACTTATCTGCCAGATCTTGTTACAGCGTGATTTGGCAACTGCGGCGGTCGCGATTCATTCCGTTCCCCCGCAGGGCATTATTACATTTCAATTATCATTTCTTATTGCCGGCTGGGGGCCGCTGGGATTTTTCACACCCGTAAATAAAAGTTTTCTGATGTCTTTCCGACAATGGCGATATGCTTTTACGAATGGCTTATCAATGGAAATTCAAAAAGAAGGATATTACAAACTGGCAATTCCTGAATCAAAAATGGTTGTGCGGGACACCATTACCAAAATTGCCAAAATCGACTTTGAAAAGCCGCACGCTCCTCTCCTGCTGATTTCAGGAACGGCCGATCATACCATTCCGGCTTCGCTGAATTATGCCAACTACACCCGGTATAAAAGCAGCGGTTCCGTTACGGACTATAAAAAATTTGAAGGCAGGACACATTTTGTGCTGGGTCAGGATGGCTGGCAGGAAGTTGCTGATTATGCGCTTAAATGGTTGCAAAAGCAGAACTGACTTAACTTTTAAGCACCAATTATATTTCACATTTATCAAATCCATCTTATGAAACCAGCCACCTTTCACCGGAAAACCATTGCTCCAGGCAGAAGATTCCCATCCCTTTATCTCTCACTTTTCACCTTCTTTTTTTTCACCTTTTTCATTCCCGAAAAAGAAATCAAGGCAGCCGTTTTTGATCATAAACATAACCCGGCAGATACTAAGCCGGCGGATCCGCCAGTGAATTTCAAACATCAGACAGCCGTTGTGAACGGTGTAAAAATTCATTATGTCATTGGTGGAAAGGGTGAACCTTTGCTATTGGTGCATGGTTTCGGCCAAAACTGGTTTATGTGGAACAGGCTTTTACCCGAACTTTCCAAACATTTTACCGTTATCGCACCGGATTTGCGCGGCGTAGGAGAATCCGACAAGCCGGAAAGCGGTTATGACAAAAAAACGATGGCAACCGATCTTCACGAGCTGATGAAAAAGCTTGGATATAACAACATTAACCTGGTTGGTCACGATATAGGTTTGATGGTAGCCTACGCTTATGCCGCTCAATTTCCCTCCGAAGTAAAAAAAATCGCTTTGCTTGATGCGCTACTTCCTGGAATTGAACCGGTGTGGAGCCAGGTTTCCGCAAGCGCCTGGTGGTTTGGATTTTTTGGATGGCCAGCATCCGGGAGTATTGTTAATGGTAAGGAAAGAGAATTCCTGACTAATTTCTGGCCGATGGTTGGTCATGTTAAAGAACCTTTTACCATACAGGAAACAGATGAGTTCGTACGCGCCTATGCAGTTCCCGGCGGTACAACAGGAAGTTTCCATTGGTTTGGTGCATTTAAACAAGATGCGATTGATAATGTTGAATTTGCAAAAAAGAAGCTTCCCATGCCTCTGCTCGCGATGGGCGGGGAATATTTCGCAGCTGCATTTTTAAAAGAACATTCTTTATTGGTAGCAACAAATGTAAGTGAAGTCAAAATTATGGGTTCAGGGCACTGGGTTGTGCAGGAAGCAACAGATCAGGTTCAAAAAGGTTTGCTTGACTTTTTCCTTGCGAAATAGCCTTCTTTTTTTGTCAGGATAATTGCTAAAATGATGCATGAAAAATTTAAAGATGAAACAGCTCCTCTCTTTTTCATGCATCATTTAGCTTTATTCTTAATAGAAAATAGTGATTTACTATATCAAAGTATTAAGCTCATTAAGCAGCAGGATCTGCCGTTCATTAATCTTTAATTTTGCTTCTTCAATCGTAAACCATTCCCCTTTATCATTTTCCGGAAATTCTTTCATTTTTCCTGAATTGGGCGGCCAGATCATTTCAAACGTATTACTCACAATATTTTCCGCATCAATATCTCCTTCGATAGCCCAGGCATGTACTACTTTTCCACTTTTTTGTGTGATAGGTTTCAGCTGAATAAATTCTCCTTCCGGTGCTTTCCCGGTCTCCTCTTCAAACTCTCTTTTTGCCGCGTCAATAGCTGTTTCAGTATGATCAAATTCACCTTTTGGAATAGACCAGACACCGAGATCCTTTTTTGCAAAAAACGGCCCGCCGGGATGCACCAGGAAAACTTCGGGTTCTGATTTTATTCTGAATAACAGGATTCCTGCGCTTTGTTTGGCCATTCTGATTTTTTGGTTTTTATATAATTGAACGAAAAGTAAGGTTGATCCTTTCGTTATTTAATTTTTTCGACTTCGGAATCCGGTGTTCCCAATTGTGCTGCAAATCACCTTTCATGATCAATAAGGAACCATTTTCAAGGCTTAGTCCATACTTTCGGCTGTGATCCGTTTTATGACGAAACTCAAACTGACGCGCTTGTCCGATACTCACAGAAGCAATGTGGGGATTAATACCCAGTTCCTTTTCATTGTCGCTATGCCAGGCAACCGAGTCATTTCCATCCCGGTAAAAATTCAATAAAACACTATTAAAGGGAAGTCCCGTTACTTTCTGGATTTTTTCTTTCAAATTGTATAACGCCAAAGTCCAGGGTACTGGGTCAAATCTTGTGCCTGAAAATTGATAGGATTTATTGGAATCTCCAAACCAGGCCGTCAATCGTGGCGTGATCACTTCTTTTCCAAACATCTGAATTATCTGCTGTCGCCACGGGACTTCTTTAATGAGCTGATGCATAAGCGAAATACCTTGCTGAGGTGCTAAAAATCCCGGAAAATATTCCAGCAGATCCTCAGGAAAACTCAGACTTTCGTTCGCATCAAAAAGACTTAACTGCTGCATAATGGTTTAATTTTCGATTAGTCCTTTCAATTTTATTGATAAAGTCATTCCACTTCTTAGCTCAGGCATATTTTTTGTTTCAATCATCAACATACATTTAATCGAAAAACAAAGTTTTCAAGCAAAAGTTACCCCATCCGGGCCAGCAAATTCAATGTTCCCCAAGCGGCTCTGCGATGTGGTCAGAATCAAATCCGAATCTTTAAATATACCGACCATGACATTAGTTAAGTATAAAGAAAAGAGATTGTTCAACAAGACGCCGGAGCCAACGGGAGGCAAGTCGAAAGCTGCTTCCTTGCGTTATGTAATCCAGAAACACGCAGCCTCTCGTCTCCATTATGATTTTCGTCTGGAAATGGACGGCGTATTAAAAAGCTGGGCCATACCCAAAGGACCATCTACCGATCCGGCTGTAAAAAGATTGGCGATGATGGTGGAAGATCACCCCTACGACTATAAAGATTTTGAAGGAATAATTCCGGACGGCAACTATGGAGCAGGAACCGTTATGGTTTGGGACGAAGGAACTTACGAACCAATTGAACCTGTAAAGGGACGAGATAATCAGGAAAAAAAATTATTGAAAGAGCTGCAATCCGGCTCACTGAAATTTATCCTTCATGGCAAAAAACTGAAAGGAGAATTTGCCCTGGTAAAAACCAAAGGCATGGCTGACAATTCCTGGCTGCTTATCAAACACCTGGACAAATTTGCCAGCGACGAAAATATCACGGAAATGAATAAGTCGGTAGTTTCGGGAAAAGACCTGGACAAAATTACCGCAACGAGTGAAAACATTTATGGTTCGGATGAAGAAAAAGAATCTGAAAAAGAGGAAAAACCTGAGTCAAAAACGGTTGTCAAAAAAAAACTAAAAAAACAGATTGATCCTGATAGTACAGAGGTTCCGGAAGCAGATATCGACGTTGAAAAAGTTTTAAAAAGAACTAAAAAAGAGAAATTCCCAGCCTTCCTTACGCCCATGTTAGCGACTTTGGTTGATAAACCTTTTGACGACCCGGGCTGGGAATATGAAGTAAAATGGGATGGATACCGCGCATTGGCCTTTTTGAATAAATCTGAAACTGAGCTTCGGTCCAGAAATAATAAATCGTTTAATGACAAGTTTTATCCGGTATTTAATGCTGTCAAAAACTGGGGAATAGAGGCCGTTATTGACGGTGAAATTGTAGTTGTTGATGATAAGGGAATTTCCAATTTCAATTCACTCCAAAACTGGCGCAGCGAAGCGGACGGGCAACTTTTGTATTATGTTTTTGATGTGCTTTGGTTAAATGGGAGAAATCTGATGGAGCTGACGCTCAAAGAACGGAAGGCAATTCTGCAAACATTGATTCCGGAAGACGGCATCATAAAAAGTGGATTCAGCATGGATGCCCGAGGTGCTGAATTTTTTAAAGTTGCCAAAACAATGGGACTGGAAGGCATTATTGCCAAACGTTCCGACAGTGTATATTATCCAGGCGACCGCTCAAAAAACTGGTTAAAAATAAAAGTTCAAAAGCGTCAGGAAGTAGTCATTGCCGGTTATACCCGCAATAAAGGAACCTCCAAATTATTCAGCGCTTTACTTTTGGGTGCTTATCAGGATGGAAAATTGCGGTATGTTGGTAAAGTCGGGACAGGATTTAATAACAAACAGCAGAAAGAAATCCTTACACTATTTAAGCCGCTGACCACAAAGAAGAGTCCTTTTGAACAAATTCCGGATTACAACAAACCGTCCCGCTTCAGGCCAAATCCGCCGGATGCGTCGGCAACCTGGCTTGAACCAAAACTGGTTTGTGAAATCAATTTTGCAGAAATCACGGAGGAAGGCGTTTTCCGCCATCCTTCATTTGTAGCTATGCGTGAAGATAAAGATCCAAAAGATGTGGTAAAAGAAATAGAAGTACCAACGGAGGAAGTGGTTAAAAACTTCGCAAATGAAAAAGAAATGGTATCTATCATTAAGACACCTGAAAAATCAGACAGAAAAACTTTGTTAAATCCAACAGAGAAATCGCAGGCAAAAAAAGTGAATGGCAGAGAACTGAAATTCACAAATCTTGACAAAATATTCTGGCCGGACGAAAAAATTTCGAAACGCGATATGCTGAATTATTACTATCAGGTTGCACCCTACATTTTGCCATATCTGAAAAACAGACCACAATCGCTTAACCGTTTTCCGAATGGTATTACGGGTTCGAGTTTTTACCAAAAAGATGTAACCGGAAAAGTGCCCGATTGGGTTGAACAATTCCCCTACCGATCTAATGATGACGATCAGGAGAAAAATTATATGCTCTGCAACGATGAAGCCAGTTTGCTGCTAATGGTCAATATGGGCGCTATTGAAATAAATCCTTGGAGCAGCACGGTGCAGAAACCAGACAATCCTGATTGGTGCATTCTGGATCTTGATCCTGATAAAACCAATACTTTTGAACAGGTAATCGAAACGGCCAATGTCATTAAAGAGATTCTGGATAATGTCAAAGTTGCCTCCTACTGTAAAACTTCAGGCTCAACGGGAATTCATATTTACATTCCGCTTGGCGCAAAATATGATTACGATCAATCCCAATTATTTGCCAAATGGGTTGCTTCCAGTGCCAATGAGACGTTACCTGATTTTACAAGCATCGAAAGAATGACCAAAAACAGGAAAGGAAAATTATATATCGATTACCTGCAAAACCATCCGGCCGCAACGCTGGCAGCACCTTATTCTTTACGGCCAAAACCCGGTGCAACGGTGTCTATGCCGCTGCACTGGACAGAGGTAAAAAAAGGATTGCAAATGAAGGATTTTACGATTGTAAACGCGCTTGAAAGAATAAAATCAGAAGGTGATATTTTCAAACCGGTATTGGAAAAAGGTATTGACCTGGAAGAGATTTCGGAGCAGTTGTAATTTTGAAATAATGGCATAATACAAAATCATGGTTCAGAAATGGGCCATGATTTTTGTTTTAGGATCAAATAAATTTGCTGCACGCCAAAGAAAGATCATATTATTTACATCTATATCCCAACCATTTTGCGCCGGTTGTAGTCTCCTCTAAAAACAGACCTAATCATGAAAAATCTTTTATTGTATTTACTATTAATGATGGCCGGTATTAGCAGCTGCCATGATAAGGTAACTCCTCAGGGAGAATATACCACAAATGTTTCAGAAGCAAAAAAATGGATTAACGGTACCTGGAAGCTCACCGCAGCAATGTATCAAGTCCCCAATAAGACTATACCGAACGTACAAATGGTTATTTCCGGCAATCAGATAACACTTCTGCAAGACGGCAAACAAATTGATAACGTTGATTTTGAGATTGTAAAAACCGATAATACTCTGCAACTCAAAACCAACGCCCAACCCGGACCTGATAACTGGTATTTACGCAATCTGGATTTACAAATTTCAACTAGTTCAATGTTTCTATATATTTATAACCTCGCAGATGGCCCGGGCTACACTTTTAAAAAGATAAAATAATTTTGTTTGAAACACTGAAATTAATAAAGTGAACTTGGCATCTTTGGGACCAAATATATCGCCCTTTCAGGGTTTAATCTAAGTTATTTCAAACATCATTTCTATAATAATGTCATCCTTTCAGGATTATCATCTCCGAAACATATCGCCCTTTCAGGGCTGGGCCGAAGCTATTTCAAATATCATTTCTATGATAATATCATCCTTTCAGGATTATCATGTCCGAAATATATCGCCCTTTCAGGGCTGGGCCGAAGTTATTTCAAACATCATTTCTATACTAATGTCATCCTTTCAGGATTATCATGTCCAAAATATATCGCCCTTTCAGGGTTTAATCTAAGTTATTTCAAATATCATTTCTATACTAATGTCATCCTTTCAGGATTATCATGTCCGAATATGCCACTTTTCAAGTCCGAAGGACTGATATTATTGTAGAAAGGTCAGACCGCCCCTATTATTTTAACCACGAAGTGGTGACATAACCTCCGACCATTACTGCTTATACTTTTTAGTAAAATACAAACCACCCAAAACCGAAGCAGGCGCAAAAACCAGCATCGCAAGAATCTGCGTCCAATGATTACCATCAGATTTGAACATTGAAAACGCTGCAAAACCGGCTATGATAAAAGCCAGAATATAATTTAGTTTTACATCTTTTGTCCCGGAAATAAGTTGAGTAACCACACCTGCGGTGAATGAAAAAATCGCGCCATAAATCACTGAAAATATCATAAAAAGCAACGTCGGATCGGCATGAGGTTTTTGTCCGGAAAGTTTGAAAAGTGCAAGTGATGTCACAACAAAAGTCGCGTAACCACCGATGATACTAATAATTTTTCGGATCATATTTTCTTGTCTTTCTACCTATTAAATAATATCAATTTTGCGCGCAGTAAAATAAAAAAATCAATTTCCCGGATCACTTCCCAATGCCGTAATTTCTGCTTTTTTGAGATTTTTATTACCTTTGCATTCATAACAACCAAAACGCATTCCTAAATGTAAGATATAATTTCTTTCAGAAAAATAGACGGCGCCGCTACAAGGCTGCCATAATTATTCATTCTCAAAAGAAAGAAATTATGCTCAGGCTCTTCTATTGAAGACAAACTGACTGCGTTACGGGAAATTCTAAATGGCAATGTAACAGAAAAAAATCTGGCATTGCCCGATAACGATTGGGCCATTGAAGAACGTTCAAAAGAAGCGTTAATGCACTGCAATCTGGAATCTTTCGATTTGAATCAGAAAATGGATTCGCTTAACAGCGGACAAAAGTATTTCTGGCCGGAATCCTGATCCATGCTCCTGAAATTGTTTTACTGGATGAACCCAACAACCATTTAGATACGGCAGACAGAAATATTCTTTATGATTATATTAAGTCCACTACAAACACGCTGTTAGTAGTAAGCCATGACAGAACTTTGCTGAATCTTCTTCATAAAGTTTTCGAGCCTGGCAAACAGAGAATAACCGTTTACGGTGGTAATTATGATTTTTATGCAGAACAAAAAAGGATAGAATCAGAGGCTTTAAATCAGGAAAAAGCCGAACTTCCGAAAATTTCCATGAACACGTTAAGAAATAATGCCGAGAAAAGTACAAATCGCATCAGGGATAACTAACCTACGTCACTTATAGAAATTTCACGATCACAACTTCACGCTTTTATCAATTAACCAATGGAAATTGTTGCCCGGTAAATCGCTCCGCCAGCGACCACAATTTCCGGTTAACAGATTCATTTAAAGCAACCTGATCAATTTCTGCCTGAACCGGAAACCCTCTCAATCCTCCGTCCTGATCCGGCTGATAAAATCCACCTGCGATAACGTCCGGTGAAGTTGCCGCAAATAACGACGACAATGCACCTTGCCAGGGCTCCATCAGCGGCCCCATTTGTTCCACGGCCGCATCATATGCTTCCTCGCTCATGTGCCTTGCCAGTCCGGTATTGTTGGCTCCCGGCTGCGCAATCAAAGACAATACATTACTTCCCGCAGCCGTTAATTTTCGCTGCAATTCAATTCCAAAAATCGTTGCAGCTAATTTACTCTGGCAATATTCCCTCGAAGCGTCGTACGATTTTTCCGACTTCAAATTCTCAAAATCAATCTGACCATGCAGATATGCTATACTGCTTAGTGAAATAATCCGTGAGCCGGCAGTCGTTGAAAGTACTGGATACAAGTACGCAGTCAACGCAAAATGACCAAGGAAATTCGTGCTAAATTGTAGTTCAAAACCTTCCGCCGTTTTAGCATCCGGCGGATTTGCTACACCGGCATTGTTGATTAACAGATCCAGCCGATCATGATTTTGCAGGAATTTTTCAGCGAAAACCTTTACAGATTCCAGGCCCGACAAATCAAGCAGATTTATTTCAAGAGAACCTTTACAGCGTTTTTCCTGCATTTTTGCTAATGCTTCTTCCGCATTTTGTTGATTTCTGCAAGCCAGTATTACGTGTGCACCTGCCTCATATAATGCGCGCGCGGTTTCAAAACCTATACCGATATTGGCACCGGTTACTATAACAGTCCTGCCAGATTGATCTGTGCTATTTTCGTTTGTCCGGTTGTTTTCGTTTTTCATGATTTCTGCATTTTTTAAATCCCGGGATTATAAGCCCCTATTTGCCAATACAAATTTACCAGCTCCCGGAACGCAGAACTTATGCCATTCAAATACTTACTTATGAAATCAAAACATGCCCGGAAATTATTCGCAGTCTATACCATGAAGAAAACTGCAATCTATATTAGCACAGATTGTTTACGGAATTGATTGGGAGACAACCCTGTCTGTTTCTTGAAAAAGATATTAAAATTGGAGGCATGCTCAAAACCCAGACAGTATCCGATTTCTCCGATATCCCAGCTGCTGTGCCGGAGCAGATCTTTGGCTTCTTTTATAATTCTTGTTGAGATAATTTCGGTCGTAGTATTTCCGGTAGTTTCTTTGAGCGCACGGTTCAGGTGATTGGTATGAATGGCCAAACGGTTTGCAAATTCATTGGCATTTTTAATATCGAGGGAATGCTGAGGAGAAAGAACCGGAAATTGTTTTTCCAGAAGATCCATAAAAAGCGTGCTGATCCGCGCCGCCGAATTTCCCGAATTTTGCTCCTTCAGCGGCTCAATTTTAAGCGCTTCATGCATGATAATCTGGATGTAACTCCGCAGCAGCTCATATTTATGTACATAACCGGAATTCATTTCCGTGATCATCTGCTGGTAAATACCCGACAACAATTTGATGGTTTTTTCATCCGCAACCAACACATGGTTTCCCTCAGCATGAAAGAGCGGCGACCTCGAAAGACTTTCCGCTTTGAGCTGATGGCTTATAAAATCCTCGGTAAACAAACAATGATAGCCGCTGTCGTTTGTCGATAACGGCTTCCAGGAATAGGGAATCATCGGATTAAAAAAAACCAGGACGCCATCCTTAAGATGAAAAGTTTTGTCTGCAAAAGAAAGAATCCCTTCTCCCTTAGTCACCAGCGAAATCTTGTAAAAATCACGTCGGCTATGAGGTAATGGCGTTACGCCACAAAGGTCTTCGGTCCTGTAAACCGTAAACTTGCCAGGATCAGAATTATCATGTAATAGCCGTTGGTGAAAAACGCTCGCTGTCTCTTTCATTTTCATAATACAATAGTATGAAAATCAAACAACAAAAAATATTCTTACAATCTAATGTACTATTATTTAAATATCAAATGAAAACTGGTGACATTGGATTGTGTTACTCTCAGACCGACACCAACAAGCGCCGCAATCTCCTTGACAATCAGCAGTCCCAGGCTTGTTCTTGTTTGTCCGGGAAGTGCTGACAACGTTACATTTTCCTTTTTCGGTGCATTGATCATATCCTGTATTTCCTTTGGCACGCCCACAGTTGTATTGGAAATCACAAGTTCTCTTCCATTTTCGTTATTGATATTAAAATAAATTCTGATCTCTCCTTTCCGGGTAAACTTTGCGGCATTGTCAATCAGGTTGTGGATCATGATCCCGAGCATTTGATAATCACAATAAACCTGGGTATCATCACTGATTTCGTTCCTGAATTGCGAACCGTTTTCAGTAATCATATTTTTGAAAATTTCCAGCTTTTCATCCACCAGCAGTTTCAGGTTTATTTCTTCAAAATGCAGGCTGTTTTCATACACATGGGCCTTGATATAATCCAGCAGCCCACTCAGCAAGCTGCTCATACTTCGGGAAGAATCGGAAATTATTTCACCCAGCATTGCCACATCTTTCAATTGGCCTTTTTCTATTAATTTGGGAATATTCCCGGATGTAAGCCTTATAAAATTCAGCGGCGACTGGATATCATGCGTCATGGAAGTCAACAACCGGGAAAGCATGTGCACTTGCTGCGACATTTCATTTTTAGATTCTTCCAGATCCTTCAAAGTCTCGTTGAGCCTTGTGGTGCGTCGGGTTACCACTTCTTCCAATCTGGCATTTTCGACTTGTACATTTCTAAGCTTCCATATAAAGTAAATGTAAATGGCTGCAATAAACAGCATCACCATCAAAACATTGGCCCACCAGGTTTGATACCATAAAAGCGGTACAATAAAATATACCTTTTTGATCGTGTAATTATTTATTCCGAAGCCATTTAGTTTTCTGACGATCAAGGTGTAATTTCCAGAGTTTAAATTGGAAAATTCTATTTTGAAAGCTTTTTCATCCACAGGGATCCAGGCTCCCGGATTTACCGCAGCATTTTCCCTGACCAGGGCATATGAAATTTTGAGATTGTACTGATTCCCAAAATAAGCCGTCGAAAAATGCAGCTTTATTTGTTCAGGATTTAACGGAAAGCGAATCGTATCGCCCGAAACAGGTAATATTGATTTATTTACCTCAGCCCTGTCTAATAGTATGTGTCCCGTCGATTCGGCATTACCGATTTTCTCAGGTTGAAACCAAACCAATCCGTTTAGTGACGGTAAAGAAAAATAATGATTGGAAAGTTTGACTGCGCAGGGCTCACAACCACCGTTGAATTCATTGGTCTTAAACCCCTCGTCCATGGAATGATAACTGTAAAACAACTCCGTATCCGGATAATCAGGATTGACTTTCAACCCCTTATCGCTTATTGCCTCTTGTGCAAATGCCAATAAGTCCCTTTGGGAAACCTGAAAAAGGCCTTTGTTTGTCGGGATCCAAAAATAACCCAGATTATCAGGAATAATATAGTGAGGACTGGCAAGGTACCGGTTTATATCCAGAGGAAATGTTACCAGCTTACCGCTTTCCGTTAAAAGCATGAGCCCCTTTTCAAGTGCGGTCAACCAGATATCTTTTTTTTTATCAATATATATACTCTTTATATGAACCCCCTTTGTTCCCTCCACCATTTTCTGATTTTTCGTATGAATATCAACGGTATACAATCCGGATGGCGTTCCTACAACCAAACGGTCAGCCGAGAGATTTTTTATGACGGTAGTATTGAAAAAAGGCTTTCCCAGAAATAATACGGGGCTTGCATTGGGATCATCAAGGTTTATAGTAAATAATCCTTCTGCGTCAGCTCCCAACCATAATTTATTCCTTCCATCCTGATAAATAGTTTGAATGTTATATTTAAAATTCCATGTATTTAAGACCTTTTTATTCTTCTCATCCAGATGAATCAATATATTTCCCCGCTTAGTCCACAGCGTCCCGTCTTTATCTTTCACCAAAATAAGTTTATCCGCAGCATTGGCATTGGATAGCACAGACAGTGACTTTTCGGTTACCTTACCTGTTATAAAATTCTTTCCTACAATTTTTCCGTTAGGTGTCAGTATATCATTTTCTCCGTAAGGCAGTTGTGCATAAAAGACGTTTTCCCTGAAATCTCCGTTAATATTCAGTGTTAAAAACTGATGTTTACTTAATACAAAAAGGCCTTCTGTACCGCTTCCCAGGAAAATTTTTCCGGTTGCCTCATCCTGATAAACTTCTTCTATCCCTTGCGAAATCAGATCAAAATCTTCGACCAAAAGTTTGGTAGTTAGCCGTTTACCACCAAACCCTCCGTCCTTTATTACATCCAGCCTATATAAATATTTATCTAAATAAAGATAAACCTGATCCGCCACATTGTTCCAGTAAATCTTAATTTGTATTTTTTGCCCTTTGTACAACGGATGCTTGATGATATCTCCGGAAAGCGGCTGGTTCAGTATTCTATTTTCTGAAAAACTTTTAAAGCCCTTGCTGTCATCATTAAAATAGTAAAGATTATCACCAATCGTAAAATAATTCCAAAGATTATTGACCGGATAATCATAACTGTACTGTTTTTTCCAGTCGGAATAAAAAGTAAATTTCTTATTATCGCAGATAAAGAAATCATTATCTCCATTCCCCGTCCGCACCAGATATCGGCCAGGCTTGTGCATTGTATTAATAAAATTCGGTAAGCCGGTTGATAAAAACAGATCGGAAGTATCGTTCCTTAAAGGTTTAAAACGATTTAAATCCTGATTGTAATAAGTTGTATCACGGGAAGCTTTTCCATTCTCAATTTTAACAGCTTGACCACCTAGAAAATAAACATAACTCACAGCGTTTCTTCCATGCACATAGGCAGCTTTCTCACGACCCGGCTTCTTGTTTCTCAGCGCAGGTTGAATAAAAATGGAACGCGTATTGGTAATATCAAGATTAAAACGGTTGAAAGTGTAAAACCGATTTCCATCGTACCGTACCAGGCCGTCTTCGGTACCCATCCAGATATAACCTTCGGAATCCGCAGCTATGCTCTTGATACTGTTTTGAGGCAGGCCATTGTCACCTGTGTAATGTGTGACTGTGTAATTTTTTTGGGCATTTACCTGCTCCGTGTGCAGATAAAACGAGAGGATAATCAGAATAAGCAGAACTTTTTTCATAACGTTTCTTTTTTTAGAGGAGGCTGGTATGTAACATCTGGATACGTTTATAGTCGACAGTTCATCTACAAATCCGTCCTATATTCTACGCAGGTTTTGTAGAAAGTCACTATAAACATAGAATTTTCTCTAATTATTTAAGAAACGTTGAGTTCTGCGCGCCGTAGTATTCTTATCATGTACTTTATCAAAATACAGCAAATAACAAGCTGACAATTTCTTCGGCTCCGATAATGGTATTCAGTGATTCGAGGGGCGAATGATTTCGCGGGAAGATGATTTTAATATGATCACTTTTTCCTTCCGCAATATTCAGTTTTATCTGTCCCGTATTTCCCGTAAAATGATAAATTCCATTGGAGATATTGCTTTTTTTGACGTAGTGTTTTTCGACTAACAGCCACTTGTGACGTAAAAGTTGATCTAAGATTAAAAAAATATTACAAGTCAAAACTTTTCAATCCCGGTATTTTAACGAGTTATACCTCGTGTATAACTCCCAAACAGGCCTGGTCAGGCGGCATAACGTAACGCACAAACTAAATAAGTTAAAAATCAATTTATTCAGGTGACGGACCAATTACCGATATACCCGTAAAATTTCTACAAAAATGATATAGAAATATTTCTAAATTTTATTAAACGGTAAATCCGTATGAACGCTTTTGCCCGAACACAACCAGCAATCTGCGTAAGATACGCTTACCAGTAACGGAATCAATGTAAGTACGGGTTGAATCAAAAACACTTTTCTGATGATTCGGGAAGGTGTTTTCTTGTTTTGATATGTCTGGTAAATATCATAAATATCAGACCGAATCACTAATTATGCTGTAGTGCAGTTGGCAGTCGGCTTTCAGATTAACGCCCGGAACAATATTTTAGCTGAATACTCATAACAGATGGCAAAGAAAATCGTGGCACTGTCTAATGCAAAGACTTTTTTTCCTGTTTAAAAAAGGACGGAGTTTGATTGACTTTCAATTTAAATATCCGGCTAAATGCTGCTTCTGACTGATAACCTACTTTCAGGGCCACTTCACTGATTTTTTCATTACCCTGTGCCAAGATTTCTTTTGCCTTCATCATTCGCCAGTTTGTCAAATACTCCAAAGGCGTTTCTCCAACCAGTTTTTTAAAAGCTATGCAAAAGGAAGATCGGGACATTCCTGCGTGTCTGGATAACTGCTCTATCGTCCAGTTTTTCTCGGGAGCATATTGCATCATTTTTAATACGGAGCTGATCCTTTCGTCGTTCAGCGCAGAAAGAAAGCCGCCGCCATCTCCCGACTGTTTCAGGTAAGCACGGATAATATGGATAAATATGGCATCAGCAAGACTGTTGATTATTTTCCTGCTTCCGGGCTGCTCCTGATCAAGTTCATTAAAAATCAGGTCGCAAGTCATCCTGAGCCAGCTATTCACGCCCGGCTCCAAATTATTAATATGAATCACTTTTGGCAAATCCTTTAAAAATGGGTGTCCGGGTTTGTCTTCAAACGCAAAATGACCGCCAATCATAATGGTTTTCTCACCCGCACCTGAAAATAAATGATTACCACTGTCCCGCGCTTTCAGGAATTCGGAGGAAGGAATTCGTTTACTATCGGCGCTGTCAGCTATCCAGTGAGCAGCTCCGTTGGGTACTAAAACGGTATCGCCTTCTTTCATTTCAATCATGGATTCACCGGGAATTGTGACTATGCACTTTCCCTTTACCAGCCGCCAAAACTGCGCATTATTATCATCCGGCAGCGCTATACCCCAGGGTGCCGAGAAATCTATTTTTTCATATACAACACCTTTATGTTTTATGATTTCCAGAATTTCGCTCAGTGCATCCATTGATAAAATAGTAATCGGTTGAGCAAATATACGATACCTATCAATGCAAATCGTCCTGAAAATTTTCAGTTTCGAATAAAAACATTCATACGATCAAGCAGGTAAAATAAATTTTCTGGCAAGTCGAAATCATGTACTCTGCTTAATTTTGTCCTGAAATTACATCCGCCAAAATATATCAAAAACTAAATTATGAATAAATCAATCATGATAACCGGCGCTAATTCCGGTATCGGGAAAGAAACAGCAAAGCAACTTGCCATGCTTAATGGAACCGAAAAAGTATACCTCGCATGTCGTAACGAAGACAAAGCACGACAGGCAAAAAGCGACCTCGAACAAAAAACAGGAAAAAGCACTTTTGAAATTATCATGATGGATGTCGCCGATCCGGAATCTGTCCGCCTGGCGGTAAAATCTTTGAAAAATCCAATAGACGCACTCATTATGAATGCCGGCGGTGGCGGAAAAAATCCAATGAATTTGACTAAGGATGGCGTCACGGAGATATTTGCAGCCAATGTGCTGGGTCATGCCGTTTTACTTGAAGAACTGATCAAAAACAACAAATTAAAAAGGATAGCGCTATTTGTTGGCAGCGAAGCGTCACGAGGAATACCAAAAATGAAAATGAAACTTCATCCATTGCAATCATCCTCTGTGGAAGAATTTGAAACAATCATGAACGGTTCTTTTTTTGACGACAAAAAAGCAGACGGAATGATTATTTACGGACAGGTAAAATATATAGGCGAAATGTGGTTGGCGGCCATGGCAAGAAAACATCCCGGAATAAAAATGATCAGTATGAGCCCGGGAAGCACACAAGACACCCGGACGGCGGATACATTTTCGCCGGTTTTCAGGTTTTTTTACAACAATTTGCTGATGCCCTTCATTTTTCCGCTGATGGGTCTGTCGCATTCACTGGAAACGGGCACTAAAAGATTGGTGGATGGAATAACCAATCCGTTGTATAAAAGCGGCGTATTTTACGGTAGTGAAGAAAATGTGTTAGTTGGGCCGGTTGTAGATCAAAGTACTATTTTTCCTGATTTAAAGAATGAGGCTTATCAGGATAATGCTTGTGAAGCGGTACGACGGCACTTTAATGACGGTGTTATGGAATAGAGTCCCTATTTACAGGTTTGTATGAATCAAGCCAATCTTTTATCATAGTTCCTTTATCATTTTTATCATCGTCGCTAAACTGTCTTTTTTTGGGCAATCCGCTAACCAGCTCTCCATCATGCTGATATCAAGCTGTTTCAACTGGCTTTCATCCATTCTGAGATCTTCCAAAAGATACCCGGCAGCCGAAATTTTACTTCTCAATATCACCCCGGGAGTAGCAACAATTTTGTCACAAACGGCTTTTTCAGGAGTAGCCATAAGCGCAAACTGCCTGTCACCCAAAACTACACTTTTGATACCAAAACTATAATATGGTAAACTAAGAGTATGTTTTGGATTGTATTAAACTAACAATGAGAGCCAGTCGTTAAACTTGTTGAATCTCACCTCAAACAAGTTTTAATGAAAACGAATTTCACAGAAATGACTGACTCTCAATGGCAATTTGTAGAAAAAATAATTGACAACAAAAGATCAAGAAAACATTCCTTGCGAACCATAGTAAATGCCATATTATGGTTAAATGAAACTGGTGTTCAATGGCGGAATATAGATAGCAAATATCCTGCTTGGCAGACAATTTACTATCATTTTAGGCAATTTAAACTACGTGGGATT
>NZ_SZVO01000008.1 GCF_005280585.1 Dyadobacter frigoris | reverse complement strand
GTAGTCGGGTCAATCGGTGCTGAACCTGGCGTGTCGTTGGTCAATACCGTCACGATAGCCGGATTTCCGTTGGTAGAAGTTCCTATGTCAGTTTTTGCCACGGGTGGTGTAGCCGTTACGGTAACCGTAATGGGAGCCGGATTTGAAATCACTCCGTTCACATCTTTTTCCGTATAATTAACCGGCGTGGCAGTTCCTGTGAACGTCGCTACCGGTGTGAAAGTGATATCACCCGTTGTCGTGTTCACCACATAGGTACCTTCACCCGGAATGGTCACGGATGTTTTCGGAGTGTTATCAGCCGGATCAATGATCAAAACACTGGTAGGGTCAATTGGCGAGCTTCCCGGTATATCATTTGATATCGTCGTTATAGTTACCGGTGTGTTAAACGGCGTTGTTTTCGGATCAGGCACAGCGGTTGGCGGTGTTGGCGGTCCTACTGTAACCGTAATGGGAGCCGGATTTGAAATAACCCCGTTCACATCTTTTTCTGTATAACTAACCGGCGTTCCGGTTCCTGTGAACGTGGGTACAGGAGTGAAAGTAATATCACCTGTTGTCGTGTTCACCACATAGGTACCTTCACCCGGAATGGTCACGGATGTTTTCGGAGTGTTATCGGCCGGATCGATGATCAAAACACTGGTAGGGTCAATTGGCGAGCTTCCCGGTATATCATTTGATATCGTCGTTATAGTCACCGGTGTGTTAAACGGCGTTGTTTTCGGATCTGGTACGGCAGTCGGTGGTGTTGGTGTTACCGTAATCGAAATCGTAGCAGGATTAGAAGTAACGCCATTGATATCTTTCACAGTGTAAGAAACCGGTGTGGAAGGTCCTGTAAAACCAGCTACAGGCGTGAACGTCACATCACCCGTTGCCGGGTTAACTGTATACGTGCCTTGTCCCGGAACCATTACCGAACTTACCGGCAGGCCTGAAACAGGATCTGTCAGTTTCACACTTGTTGGATCGATTGCCGCAGAACCTGGGGTGTCGTTTGATAACGTGGTCACAGTCACCGGTGTTCCGGCCGGTGTGGTTTGGGTATCATTGGTAGCCACTGGAGGAGTAGCAATAGGAGGAGTTACAGCAATTCCTGAGGTACTGTTGTTATCACCAGGAACATCGTTGGTTGGAGGCGGACCTGCAAAACCAAGGGTCCCTGTCACTACGTCAGTTGGCCCTACGTTTACCGCAAGAACGGTAACCCGAAAATCAAAGCACTCAAAATTTTGCAGTGGATTGGTAGCAAGTAATCTTATCGCATTCCCAGTACCTGAGCTTAATGAGAGTACGGTAAATCCGGTTAAAGCATTTCCATTGACATCAGTTACACCTGTGATCGTAACGTTACCCGGAACCGAAATAAGAGGGCGCAGCTTATTAGCAGGTACAGCTATTGGGCTGATGTCGACGTTACAGATACTCACTTCAATATAGCCTGTTTTGTCTTTTTCAATAGATGCCGGAACAGCATTGATATTGATATTAACTTGCTGGGCAAAGTTCGGGGAGGAAACTGCTGCCAGAATGATAAGAATATAGATTTTAATTTTTTTCATGATTATTTGTTTCTAGTTTGCTGTGGCTGACACTGACGTAATGACTGCGTTATTGACAATGTTGGTTTCTCCACCTGAGCCACCTGTAATTGTTGCGGCAATATTCTGGGTTGTGCCAGCTGATATTCCGGTTTTTCTTGTGATATTAAAACCTATTACCGCTTGTCCGTTTGCAGGAATAACTACGCCGGTCTTTGCCGTTACCGTTATGAAACTTGCATTCTCAGTTATGGTCCAGTTGCTGTTCTCATTAGGTGTGCCACCGAAAACATTGGAATTGCCGCTGGATGCAGGGTATGTGATCGTGAATGCAGATAATTTGTTGATACGAAATACGATAGGGTTAGTCGCACCAGATCCGTTGATTTCATAAAGATTAATCACAAAATCTTTTGACGTGCCTGCTGCCGGGAAGCTCAGTGCATCAATATCCAACGTGATTGTCAGATCAGGTATTCCTCCTGCTGCTGCAAAGGTATAAGCCCGATAGTTATTGGGGATAATACTGGCCGTAGAAGTAATTGAGCCTGCTGGAAGAGCACTTGCACCACCCAATACAGAAGTAACATCTAAGGTAGAAGGAATGATTTCCCATCTGCTGTTTGTTACGCTCCAGCCTACGATAGATAGCTTGCTGAGATTACCACCAGTAAGTGTAGAAATACTGCTTCCTGCGTCCCATGTTAGGGTGATTGGAGTAGCGTTGGCTCCGTCTATATCCCAATATTCCGCTGTGCTTACTGTACCTACCAAAGCGGCCTTGGTTGCTGTTGCAAATGGCCCCCCTGAAGGAAGAGCAGGGTAATTAGCTCCTGTAAATAGGTTATTTGTTACTGCTATATTTGCATCCGCATGGAAGTAAGCCCCGCTAGTGCCATCCGCCGAAGCGGCAAACTGTCCCGCATTCCCGTTATCTCCCACCGGGAAAATGAACTGCCCCGTACCATATTTACGTACATACCCATCAACGTAGCTTGCATCCGTTACGCCAGTAGCGGTAAGGCTATTGCCAAAATAGTTAAGGTAACTGATCGTGGCCGTAGCACGCTCGGTCAGGGTTACGCCCGGCTGGGTACCGCCTGTGGGGGTCATGAAATCGCTGTTCCCGAAGAAAGTCATTTGTGCACCGCCGAAAATGGTGGTATTCCCCTGGCTGCCTTCCTGGGCACGGGCCTCGAAAACGAGTGCCATTAACAACAATAGTGCCGTAAATCCGATGACCTGGCCCACGTCCCGTCTGCGGGACTGTGTTTTGACTTTATATATTTTATGCATTGTTTCTGATTATTTGTGTGTAAAAAAATGTTTTGTTAAAAATTGTATTGGAAACCCTACTTCATTTACCCCTGCTCGTTTGGCTATGATTGCAAATTAAAATCAGGAGCGCCTGAACGGTTTGTGAAGACAAAGACCAGGGATAGACCCAGACCAAGGGATTAGAAGCTAAACCCAACTCATATTTCATGGTTGCATTTTGCTTTGTTGAGCTTATGGAACATATGTCATAGAAAAGGTTCCGTCAGAAATTTTTGTATTACATCCAGCTGGAAAATAATTAATGGAAAAGTTTACCCGCATTGTGACTACATCGTTTGCATTTAGCTTAACCAGGTCGGTAAACGCATTTGTAAACTGATATGCATTTCCCCTTGACCCTTCCCTTCCGATGTAATGATTATTGATTAATGCACCATTCACAGCGACATAAAGTCCCGTCCCAAGAAATGCATTCACGTCAGAACAACCAGGGTTGGTATAAACTGCCAAAGCACTAAGCTGGTAGATGCCGTCCACCGGAACCTTAATTCCGTTTCCAACTTTCAACATGCCTCCCTCCGTGAAATCTGTGGTAGCGTAATTTATTTCCTGAATTTGAAAATTGGTTGTAAAATACGGAGTTGTACCGGCATATAATCGCATTTTTGGTGATTTGGCCGCAGTAGTAATAGGCTGCCAGCTGGCCCCGCCTGTTGCGTCTGAAGTCAATATCTTCCCTGCTCCTTCTGTACCATCAGCAATCGTAACCTGCCCGGTAGTTTTATCCACACTCGTTTTACGCCCAGCCGTAGAAGCTTCCACTTCCAGATTATTTGCTGCATTAATAGACGTGGGATTTGTCCCAACCTTCACCTGAGCGAAAAGAGCCGAAGAGCTGCATACCATCACAGCAACCAAGGCTGCTGCACATGATTTTTTTAAGAATTGTTTGTTGTTCATTGTGTGTATTTAGTTTTGAGTTAAAATGATATTCTGTGTGTTTGTTACGTTTTGAATTTGTTTTATATGCTTTTGAACGATGACGTTTTAGTAAGCCGCGTTACAAAATGCCTGATTAGCCTGAATGTTCTATGAGGACACAGAACACGGATTAGCTTGTTATCTGCAAGGATTCATTTGGGTTATGCTCAGATAGCTTAACTGACCATAAATTTGAAGCTCTCCACTTTGTCCGTTATTGATTATCATTCTTAGCGAAACATTTGTGTCAACAGAAGGAGTAATAAAGCCAACACAAACGGGTTGAGATCCATCATAACCACTGGCATTTACTTGCGTAGATCTGCCATATGAAGCTATGGCCAACTTTGTGTTTGTGTCATTATTATACCATGTATAGTAAATAAAACCACTGCCTGCTCCATTATTAAGGCCAGATGAAAATAGGGCTGATTCAAGACGATAGGAATTGCCTGCTTTGAGTGTAAAGACACCGGCAGATGGACTTACAATACCTTGAAGTGCAACAGCGTCTGTAAGACCGGTAACGTTCTGCCCGGCTGGAGCATTAGTATAGGCTCCACCCACAGCAAGTAAATAATCGGGTATGCAGGTGCTTTTACCTGCTATCACTACATCACCATTGGCATCAACTCCCAAATTGCTTGGTACACTAGGATTGATTGGGCTGTTTGCATTTAGATTTGTAAAACGTAAACCCGAAGTATTAGTAATTCCGGAGCTGATTTCCAGCTTATTATTAGGTGTTGACGTGCCAACTCCGACATTTCCGTTTGCCTTTTGTATTACTGTTTTGTTTCCATTTGCCGCCTCCACCTCTAGATTATTCGCCGCATTAATAGACGTAGGATTTGACCCTATCTTCACCTGCGCAAAAAGCGCCGAGGAGCTGCATACCATCACAGCAACCATTGCCGCGGCGTATGCCTTTTTTAAGAATTGTTTGTTGTTCATTGTGTGTATTTAGTTTGAGTTAAAAAGATATCATGTGTGT
Organism: Dyadobacter frigoris; assembly: GCF_005280585.1. Taxonomy (GTDB): domain Bacteria; phylum Bacteroidota; class Bacteroidia; order Cytophagales; family Spirosomataceae; genus Dyadobacter; species Dyadobacter frigoris. Next base: position 401,208 of record NZ_SZVO01000008.1, on the reverse strand, counting down.
GTGTTACGTTTTGAACTGGTTTTATTTGCTTTTGAACGATGACGTTTTAGTAAGCTGCGGTACAAAATGCCTGGTTAGCCTGAATGTTCTATGAGTACACGGTTTAGCCGAAAATTATTTGTAACCTATCAAAATAGTTTATCGATAGACATAAATGCGTTAAAAACATAAGCGTTTTGAGGAACTCCCGCACTTACCAAAAAAACATCAACAGGACTTCCAGCAGTTAAGAAACCTTCCCAAGACAGTGAAAGGCGCGGAGTATCAGACAAATCGAAGTTCTCAAATAGATTTAAAGCATAAAATGGGAATAAGTATAAAGACAGCGATGTAGCAGTACCAGAGGGTAAAGTTCCCTGTGACGTTGCTCCTATAAAGATTCGATAATATCCATCCTCCTGTATTATATACTGCTTATTGACTGGATCCCAGCCAGGAGCAGCGCCACTTCTCGGAATTAACGGTATACGATCTTTTAGAGAATTAAACGTTCCGTCAAAGTATGTCAAAGGATATGTTGTTGTCATTTGCCCGATCCATATCGTATGGTTTGTAGCTGCCTGCCAGCTTGCACCACCAGTAGCATCCGAAGTCAAAATTTTCCCTGTTCCTTCTGTGCCATCCTTAATTGTTACCTGCCCGGTCACCTTATCAACACTCGTTTTTCTCCCCGCCGTAGAAGCTTCCACTTCCAAATTATTCGCCGCATTAATAGACGTAGGATTTGACCCTATCTTCACCTGCGCAAAAAGCGCCGAGGAGCTGCATACCATCACAGCAACCATTGCCGCGGCGTATGCCTTTTTTAAGAATTGTTTGTTGTTCATTGTGTGTATTTAGTTTGAGTTAACTGGTTAAATAAAAAGCGTGTTAGATTTGAAAATTTTGATTTACTGTTTGTTACAATCAATCCGTGAACCTGCGAAATGGTAGCTTGTGAGCACTGCCCCGCCCACGAGGGGTGTTCCTGAGACATGGATTGAGGTGATGACCACGAAAACCTGTTCACCGGCCTCTGCCATGATGACGGCCGAAAGTGCATGTGAGAGCCCATCAGCATAACTTATATGGTCATGGGAGCTTTTTGCAACAATTCCTTTCAGGGAGGTTTGAATGGATACCGTGGAATTTCGCGTCCCTGTTTCGGTATAGTTTCCTTCTCCGGCAGTGACTGTAAAAATATACACGCCCTTGACCGGTACGGTATAAATTCCTGTTGATGCATTGTAAGCTCCGTAAACATCGTTAACCGTTGCAAAAAATGGGTGGGGAATAACAGCTATCCCCTGAGCCAGCGGGGAGGTGCCTTGCGAAACTTCAAAGGCATTACAGGAAATATTATTGGCCGTTTCCCATGTCGCTACGCCATTTGCATCCGAAGTCAAAACCTTTGCCGCTCCCTGCGAACCATCCGCAATAGTTACCTTACCCGTCACTTTATCAATACTCACCTTGTTTCCAGCTGTTGCGCTTTCCACTTCCAGATTATTCGCTGCATCAATCGTCGTCGGATTTGTCCCGATTTTTACCTGTGCCCAAACGGCAGAAGAGCCGGGCAGCAGGGCAACAATAAAAATGACTAGGGAAATAATTCGTAAAAAAGGTGCTCTGGTATTCATGTGTGTATTTGCGTTTTGCGTTAAAACAGGCTACTGTTCTTATGGCTGATATATCACCGAGATATCTCCACTGGACAAATAGGTTCCACAAGCTCCGTCTGAATCGTTGTAAATGTTGTTTCGCGTTTTAAGCGTGATCACATCATTTGCATTGAGATACAGTAACGTGGTAATATGTAATGTCGAATTTTGATCCCATCGCTGGGTAACTTTATCATTGGCCGCCGTAATTCCCGAACCATTCACCAGTAATAGCGTGTATGAATTGCTCGTAGAACTTCCGTTACAGCTGGTGACGCCCGGGTTTCCGGTTCTGCTTGTGATTACAGATGCACTATGGATTAAATAGTTACCAGCAATAGGGACCTGAATTCCGTTTCCCACTTTTACAACGCCACCCTCTGAGATGGGCAATGATGAAAAGGCAACATCCGTTTCTACACCGGGTACAAGCCAGGTCGTCAGGGCACCGGCCATTTTTCCCTTTGGCAAAGGGGTAATGTTGGATGTTCCCACTTTTTGCCAGGTTGCCACACCATTTGCATCAGAGGTCAGCACATAATTAATAGCCTGCGATCCATCCGCAATCTTCACCTTACCTGTTGTTTTATCCACACTCACACTCCTGCCCGCTGTTGATGCTTCCACTTCCAAATTATTAGCCGCATTAATTGTCGTCGGATTTGTTCCGATTTTAACCTGTGCTAAAACGGCCGAAGAGCCTGACAGCAGGGTAAAAAGAAAAATGACTGCTGACGTAATTCTTAAAGAACATTGTTTGGTATTCATGTGAGTATTTGTGTTTTTATGGTTGATAGGTGATAACGTTTGGTGTTGATTGGATTTTGGCTGGTTCGTGGTGTTTAAAATTGCCATACAAACCGCTATTCCATAGAACCCTGTGCGGCCCGCCCCGATTGCAAATCGGTGTTAGCTTGGTTTAGGTCACTGACTTACCGAAACGACCATTTTTTGATTAAGATAATCGTTACTTCCACATGCGCCTGGACTTGACTGTGTACCAATACCCACCCAGGCATCGTGGCCGGAGTCAACCCAAGGTGCCAGGTAGGCTTTAATATTATAAGTCCTTGCTGGCAAATTTTGTAATGCCGTTTTAATGTTTAAGTAATTTGCACTGCACCCGGTCCCGCTGTGAGTAATGTAAACATTGTCTACAATCTCATAAACGCCGGGAGTTGTTTTGTCAATGGCAATTAAAAAATACCAGTTTACCTGGGTGTCATTGTAGGATACTGAGTAAGTCCCTGTGATGTCAATGGTTATATCATTGATCGGAGTTGCGACAGTAAAGGTACCGTTGCGATTAAGATCAATTGCACATGCAGGTGGAGGAGTACCCCCGTTAAACGTACATAATGGAGAATTGCTCGACGCAATATAGACTGCGACTCCAGGTGTACTTTGGGAAAACGAAGATATTGAGGTGGATTTTGCAATGGGTGCTAATGCCACCCACCCGGTTCCGTCCCAATAGTATTCTCCAATTTTAGCAACAAGAGTCGGGTAGGCCGTATTGGTGGAAGTAATACCCGCATTCGTGTTATATACATGCATACCCGCAGCCGCAATACCCGCCAAACCCCAGGTGGTGGTATTGGCAAGAGAAATTCTTGGCATCAAAAGCCCTTTATTTGTACTCTCAATTTCCAACGCTGAACCAGCATTAATTGTCGTCGGATTTGTTCCGATTTTAACCTGTGCGAAAACGGCCGAAAAGCCGGGCAGCAGGGCAAAAAGAAAAATGACCGCCGAAGTAATTCTTAAAGAACGTTGTTTGGTATTCATGCGAGTATTTGTGTTTTTTATGGTTGATAGGTGATAACGTTTTGTGTTGATTGGTTCGGGCTGTTTTAAATCGCGTTGGGAATGGCTATCCCATGGACGGCCTGATAGCAAATCGGTGGTAGCTTATACAAGATGGATTTACTCAGACACACTAAGGACGAGGCTGGTTTTATAGGTATCACCGCACACACCCGGATTTGAATACTGACCGATCCCAATCCAAGTTCCTGTACTGGGATTTTTCCATGGCGCGCCGTATACTGCTACCGAATAATTGCCAATCGCGGCATCTTTCATAAACGATTTTATATTGATAAATCCGGATGAACATAGTAAGCCGCTTTCGGTTATAAAAAATGGTCCGACATTCTGCGTTGGTCCGGATGGTGGCGTAATAGCAAGCCAATAAGTGAAAGTTACGGGTAACGTATTATTTGATGCTGAATAACTTCCGCTTATATCTATAATCACATCATTGGTCGCCTGTGTGATCGCAAATGTGCCTGTTAGGTTTAAAAAGGTTCCGCAGCTTGGCGATCCGCAATAGCCTGTTGTAGAAACGGGCAAATACAAACCAACACCACTGGTCTGGCTAAAAATATTGCTGCTGGTTGTCTTTTTAGATTGCCACGTTGCAACTCCATTTGCATCCGAAGTCAAAACTTTCGCAGCTCCCTGCGATCCATCAGCAATCGTAACCTTTCCCGTCGTTTTATCAATGATTACCTTATTTCCAGCTGTGGAGCTTTCCACCTCTAAATTATTCGCCGTATTAATAGTAGTAGGATTCGTTCCAATCTTCACCTGTGCAAAAAGCGTAGATGAACAAAACAATGCCGTTGCGAAAATGCCTGCCCTGAGGGTTCTTTTAATTAGTTGTGCTATGTTCATTGTGTGTTTGATAGAGTGTACGTTTTAAAAGTAAATAAATGTGTGCGTGATGGTTAAATAATAGCTTTTTGGGTTTTTCGTCAGGCACAAGCCCGTCCTGGTTAAGCCAACACGGCCGGTGGGCCGTATTGGCTTGCTGTGATCATTTTGATTTGTGTGTACTTTTGGTCTGTTTATTGGTTTCCATCAGGAAAATTGAGGTAAGGTTTACACTATTTTTTATGTGCCTGTATAATCAGGGTCTGGCCAGTTTCACAAGCAGCAAAAACACCATTAACACCACTATTTGTAACCATAGGGAAACGGACCGGTACGAATAAAATCGATTCATTGGCTTTATTAAGATTAAATTTCAGGGCTGGCTTTGTGCATGGTGCATCAACTCCCCATTTCCATCAGGAAGGGCAATCAACAACCACCGAAACAGTCAAAGTATATCAGTACAAACTGATCACCAGAGGCTTATTCGTCGTTTTTCTTTTGAATACAGATTGAAAAAGAGCTGCGTGTTTGCAGAAGAAAGCCTGCGCCCGTGGGGCCGGCGTGAGACTGGTTTACTTAAAGTGTAAAATTGAAGCATATAGTGTTATGGTTTGTGGTTGTGTATAGATATTTTTTCATGGCCAATAAAGTGAGTATGTTAGAGGAGGGTATATTTAAATCTTTCTTTTAAAACTGGTTTTTTATCTAAAAAAGGTTTCAACTAACTATTGTATATATACGTAACTAAACTAAATCCTTTCGTACCATTTGCCCGTATGAAAAATTTCTTTTCGTTTTCATGACAGTTGCACAGGCAATTGCTTTTAATATTATCAGGATTCCTTATATACCTTCTCACCTGATCTCCGTTTTCACTTAAATACCTTTCTATTTTCATATCGGTTACATTTATGCGCTTCCAGAATATTTACAACAGGACAAATGTAAATCATTCAATAAAGAATAGTATTAGCACTAGTACGTCACTCCATTAGAAACATTTCTAACACTATTCACTTCCAGTAGTAGTTATACTACCGGAAAATTGGGTTATTAATACCTAATATTGCAGAACATTACTCTCCATAATAACAGGGCTCAATTTAGATTATGCCAGCAAACCCGCGAATACTCATCATTGAGGATCATGAAATCGTGATATGGGCATTAACAAAAGTGATTACAGGCACATTCGCCAATGCAACGATTTTCTCCGCACCTACTCTTGATCAGGGAATAGAAATACTACAAGACAACTTCATGAACCTGGTGGTTGTCGACGTTGATATCCCTGGTGGAAACAGTATTAAAATGATTGCGGCCCTTAGAAGTGCTCAACCTAAAGTACAAATACTTATCCATACCGGCATGGAGGAAGATATTTATGCTTTGGAGTATCTATCGGCAGGTGCCAATGGTTTTGTGTCAAAAAAAGCACCGTTCCTTACGGTTTCCGAGGCCATCAAACTGGTCATTAGCGGAAAAAACTACATCAGCCCGCTAACAAAAAATATCATTTCAGATAATTTTTTAAGAGGCCGTTCGCGTGAAGCAAACAGTTCTAATCATTTCAATCTAACGATCCGGGAAAAAGAGATCACCAGACTCCTTCTTAAAGGAAAATGGACCAAGGAAATTGCAAACGAGCTGGGGCTCCAACTAACGACCATCAGTACACATAAAGGCCGGATTTTTGAAAAATTCGGTGTTACGAATTCAATTGAGCTTTATATCAAAATTCAGAAGGAACTTCCTTTGTTCCTGAAAGAGCTAACCTGACTGGTTCAAAAAACAGCTTCTGAAAATCACTGACCGGTACAATAATGCACTTTGTTACCAATCCATACGATTGTAACAACTTAAAAATTACCTGCACTTTTGCCGCACCCCGAATAGCACAACTACTAAACAGTAAGATCAAACGAAGTTTCCTGACCGGACTCTTCCACAATTTCACATCCAATTTAAATTCTATTCTTCCGGATCTAACCTGCAAAATACAGCAGGTTAATCTGAGCTATCACCACCATATTTTTGCGCCCTCCCAGGATTTCATTAAAACAATATCACTTAAACCATCCATTTTTATGACAAATGTCAGACTTACACAGATTCTCTTTACCTTTTTCATTTTTTTTTTGAGCCCGGCATGTGCTCAAAAAATCAAGTATACGATACATCATTATACATCTGACGACGGACTGCCTCAAAATAGTATCAAAAGCATTACGGCCGACTCCGAGGGGTTTATCTGGATGGGAACGGAAGATGGCCTGGTGCGCTATGACGGAAACCGGTTTTATACCTTCAATGCCGCCAGCCTGCAAATCAACAATACCCGTTCCATTTTTATGCAGCCAGCCCTGCGGCAGCATCCAAAAGCGAAGCGCGCACAACAGGGCAGCAATGCGATAACCTATGTTTTTTTTATGGGCTCTCCTTCCGTAAAAATTGAAAAAGGAACGGCAATCCTTGATACTGCCTATTATAACCGGGATTATAAACAACTCGCCCCATTCAAAAAAGAAACGCCTTACCTGTTCCAATCCACCGGACTCCCCAATTTCCTGATGAGGATGACGCCCCTGAGGCATTATCTGATCCGCTCGGGGAACACGGATAATGATTTTTTTATATGTGACAGTTCACACATCACCTCGTATAAAAACTGGAAGCCAAAATACAGCCAGGAATTCCGTACGGACAATCTTTGGAACTATTTTGTAATTGGAGCTGACCTGTGTTATTTTCATGAGAAGGCAGCAGCAATCACTATTTTTTCTCTCAAAACAAAAACAACACTGCCGCTTTCCGGGGATATTCTCAAAAATCCTGCGTTCAAAACCCATAAAAAAAATATCAGGATTTACTGGAACAATGTTTCCGACCAGGTTTATCTCTATCTAAAAAAAAGCCTGTATATTCTTAGAATTCCTGATGGCAAACATGTTGCAGGCCAGCGTACCAATTCGGTACTTCCTTCTACAACATTACTGGTGGAGGATTTTGACCTGGTTTCCACCGGGATTGAAGAAATTTATTACGATCAATTGAACAAACAGGTATTTCTTGGAAGCGGTACAGAGGGGCTTTACGTATTAAGTCAGCAGCAGTTTCAGACGATTAACGTTAAAGGGGATTTCCGGGACAATGTTTTTTATGCACAGGTACCTAACGACCAAAACACTGTTTTAACTGCCGACGGAAGAATAGTTGGAAAGGATTTTACTACCCGAACAACCCTTGACAGGTTTGAACCCCTGATCCGTCGCTTAAATGGTGACGATAAGTTCAGTATGATAAAAACTAAAAATGGTGATATCTGGACAAAACAAGGTTCCGTCCTTTTCCATTTCAACAAAACCAGGGATAAAGTACTGGGTGAGTGGCATTTTAAATATAATGTTGATGCCATGCATCAGGATCCTTCCGGCAGGATCTGGTTTGAATCAAACGATGAGGGATTGTTTTACATCGATGCAAAAGATAAGAATGACAAACCTGTACTTTTAATAAAAAATCCACAGTTAAGGATCACGACCATAAAATCCGGCAGGACCGGTCATTTACTGGTGGGCACACAAACGGGATTGTATGATGTTGATATCCATTTGAAAAAAGAGTTTGTTGTTGCTGGTACAGCAGGGCTCCACATCAAAAGTATCTATACCGATACTCAAAATAATAACTGGATTACCACTTTGAAAAAAGGTATCCTGTTGCTGACGCCAGAGGGCAGTCTGATCACATTTCCCCTGGACAAAAACGAATACCTGGCGAGCCCTCACTGCATTGTCAGTGATCAGGTGGGATATTTCTGGATACCTACCAATACCGGTCTCTTTCAGATCGCTTCGGAAGATTTGTTACGCTATGCTACGCTATCCTTACCGCAAAATCCCAATGCGATCAAACAACCTTTGCCGTCCGGGCTATTTTATAATTTTCACACCAAAAATGAAGGCTTTAATACCAACGAATTTAATGGAAGTTGTGATCCATGTGGTGTAAGGCTTCAAAACGGATATATTTCATTGCCTTCGTTAAATGGATTGGTCTGGTTCAATCCTGAAAAATTTACGACAAACGAACCCAATGGAAATATTATACTTGACAAGGCAGAAGTCAATCAGAGACTTTTAAATACCTCGCACGACACGCTGTATTTTCCATTGAATCCGCATCGTATCAGACTTCAGTTTGCGACTGTCTATTCCGGCAATAAATATAATCTTACTATGTCCTACGTCCTTGTCAAAAAAAATGAGACTGTACTACCGTCCGACTGGATAACAATTCAAAATGATAATTTCATAGTCGAATTTTCCAGTCTCAATTCCGGAAATTATACTTTACTTGTTAAAAAACTAAACGGATTCGGGATCAATAATTACACCGTAAAAAAAATATTTTTTGTAGTACCGCTTTTTTGGTATGAAACCTGGTGGGCCATTGTTCTTATGATTGCGGCTCTACTATTTATAATCTATTCCTTTATTGTGCTCAGATTGAAAAAGATAACGCTTGCCAATGAACGGCTGGAAGAAATAATTACACAACGGACGGATTCATTAAAGGTAACACTTGAAGAGCTGGAACAGTCAAAAAATCAGATGGGCGGGCAATTGCAACTGATGTCCACCTTACTTGCTTCTATATCACACGATATACAGTCGCCATTATATTATATTTTCCATGCTTCGGAAGAAATTGGACCTTTGGTTAAAAAAGGAGACCTTGATAATATTTTGAAAATTGGTATTCTGATTTCAGATGTTTCCAGAAGAACAGGAAATATGCTCCTGGATTTACTTAATTACCTGAAAGTTAATGTTTATGGCAAAAGAATGTCTTTTGAAATGATAAATCTGTCAGAACTTATCGATGAAAAGCTGGCTATTTTCAAAACGACAATCGCCAGTAAGCGTAGTCATTACATAAATGAGATTCCTGCCCAAGTCCAAGTGCGCTCCGACCTTCAAATGCTTTCGATTATTATTCACAATCTGCTCGATAATGCTGCTAAATATACCTATAATGGTGAAATCAGAATTTATACCCAAACAAATGATCAAGGCAACATTGAACTGATCATATCAAATAGCGAAAAAGGCCTGTCTCCCCAAATCATTGAACTTCTCAACAATAAGACTATTGAAAAAAACGAAGAGCAACCGTTACGTCGGGCACAAACAACCGGACTCGGTCTTTTGATCGTTAAAGAAGTCGCAGATATCTTAGGCATCTCCATCAGAGTCACTCAAACGGACCAAACTGTTTTTTATCTGGAATTTTACGGATAATTACAATCCAATATTTTGGAAATAAAATGTCGTCTTGTAACAACGGGTAAGTAACATTACAAAGTGATTCCGGGTTTCGAACTTTTGTAATGTTACTTATTACTCAATGAGAACAAATTACGCGTTATTTACCATCCTGATATACCTTGAAACCATAAGCCTCAGAACAGTGAGAAATGCGGACTAAGTTCCACGCCATACTCACAAATTCCTTAGATCGGAAGATTGTTTGGTGTTGCCAACTGGGCTTTGAGTCGGCCAATCGCTTTCCCTTGTTTACTAAAATGCCACCCGCGACGAATCATATGAAAAATTTGCTAAAATATTAAAAAAATCAATAAATTATTACGAATTCGAAATGAATTACTGATCAACTATCTTCAACCTATAAAATTAAAACATGAAATTAGACATCGGCACAAAGGAAAAACCAATCATTTTGAAGACACCTCCATTATCCTCCGAATTCACCATCCATGCAGACACAACAAAGGATGGCAAAGAAATCCTGGTATGCTCAGTGGGAAAAACGGTTTTGCACTATGATTAGCGTTGCCTCTCAGACCTTCATGAGATGCTAAAAGAGCACGGTGATTGGATGGGTTGCCGTTGCAGATGAACACTATGATACCCGGCCGCGCAGCGGAAGCTTCCACGAAAAATGAAGTAATCAGAAAAGCCAAGACTGCCATTGACTTATGGGTTGCAGCCGACCCAAACGCCCGCCTGCCATTCGAGCTTTTTTTATTCTCCATTTTGCAAAATTTATACAAAAAAGTGTGCCGTTTTATTGAGCCACCTCAGAAAGTACTTAGGATTTGATTAGAATCTTATAACTACTGCAAGTTGCGCAGTGTCTTAAAATCTAAAATCCTTCAAAACAAGGTTACTTTGGTCCTGGCTGGGCACCCTGGTCCGTCCATGCTCCACTTTAGATACACCTGAATACTGTTTTTGGTCAGATCCTTCAGCAGCAGGTTCACCGAAAGGAAAGTACTTAGACTACTATTTTATTTAGTTCGCATTGCAGGCATGCAAAACCCGCCAGATCGAGTTCATTCTTTACTGCCTGTGTTACTTTTTCAAGGAGAAACACCTTGTCATTATATTTCAAGGTATTTTGTGCAATGAGATAAGCGCGTTTTTCAGTATTCGTGTCGCCGGATAAAATAAGGACCTCAGGGTGGACTTTACAAGTATAAGCAGCCTTCGCTTTTAGAATTGCCAGCCGTGCAGTCGTTTCAATATATTCAGCGTAATTATTTGTGGACATCTGGCATCTTTTTGAAAAGGAAAGTTAGGTACTTCACCTGTAATAAGCCACTGGTGCATATAAAGCTTATGTTAATTATGGCAGAGCAAATAGTAACAACAGCATCCGTCTTTAGATAAGACCCCACAACCTTATATCAGGCAACCAGATAAGAAATTTTGTCGGCAATGATAAACAGGAAATTATTCGGATCTTTTGTACGATTTTTCGAGAAACTCTAAACGCCGGATTATGGATCGTGCAGTCTCTACTGGACTTCAGCACAATATTATGTTTTCGCGAACACCTGTATGCAAACACTTTAAGTCAATAAGACCAAAGCTTTCCCTGATTCGAGTTTAAACTTTCCGTAATGCGCTTGTGTCATGGCTGCTTGACGGCGCAGAAATTTATGCTCTGCGCTAATATCCCGGATGTCTTAGCCAAAATGCCCGCCTACATAATTTTTGGTAAGCTCCTGCCTGGGATTTTTGAAAATGTTCTCTGTACTGTCATATTCAATCAGTTCGCCCAAATACATGAATGCCACCTTGTCCGAAATGCGCTGGGCCTGCTGCATATTATGCGTAACAATGACAATAGTATAGTCTTTTCTCAGACTTAAAATCAGTTCTTCGATTTTCCGGGTGCTGATCGGGTCCAAAGCTGAGCAGGGCTCGTCCATCAAAATGACCTCAGGCCGCAATACGACTGTGCGGGCAATACAAAGCCGCTGCTGCTGTCCTCCGGATAATTTCACGGCCGGCTTTTTTAGCTCATCCTTTACTTCATCCCACAAATAACTTTCTTTCAGGGCCGATTCAATGAGCCCGGGAATTTCATCCTTTGGAAACTGATGAATATTAAGCCCGTAAGACAAGTTCTCATAAATACTTTTGGGCAAGGGGTTGGGTTTTTGAAAAACCATGCCGATCCGTTTGCGGATTTGGGTCACCGGATTTTTTTTATCGTATACATCCAGCTCGTTCAATTGGATCGTTCCCTCAATCCGGGCATCGGCTGACAAATCATGCATCCGGTTGAAACAGCGAAGCAATGTGGATTTCCCGCAGCCCGAAGGACCAATCAAGGACGTTATCTGGTTTTCTCCAAAATCAATATTAATATTTTTTAATATCTGTTTGCTTCCAAAAAACAGATTTAGGTTGTGGGCCGATAATTTCACATGATCCATTTTACTGCTGTGTTCTGTTTTTAAAACGTATATAAAAGGCTGTCAGATTGAGCAGAAAAACCATCGCAATTAAAACAACCGAAGTCCCATAGGCCAGTGGACGGACCTGCTCAATGGACTGATGCTGGGTAGAAAGCATGTATATGTGATACGGAAGTGCCATAAACTCCTGGTTTACCGAAGAAGTCAGACCATTGATGTAAAAAGCCACACCAGTAAATAAAATGGGTGCAGTCTCACCTGCAGCTCTTGACAATGTTAGAATAACACCGGTCAGAATGCCGGGTAATGCACTGGGCAGCACTACATCTTTAATGGTTTCAAACTGGGTGGCGCCTAATGCCAGCGTGGCTTCACGCATACTGTTTGGTATCCGCTTCAAAGCCTCTTCGGTAGTTGTAATAATGTAGGGCAGCGAAAGCAATCCCAGGGTCAGGCCGGCAGAGAGCACCGAAGTACCAAGCCGGAATGCCTGTACAAACAAGGCCAGGCCAAAGAGTCCGTAAATGATGGAAGGTACACCGGCCAGATTCCGGATACTTGCCCGGATGACATTCGTCAATATGGAAGGGAAAGCATACTCATTCAGATAAATGGCACAGGCCACACCAAAAGGAACTGCAAACAGCGTAGTGATCAGTGTTAGCCATAGTGTACCGATGATCGCAGGCAGAATCCCTCCCTGGGTCATACCTTTTGCAGGAGGCTGGCTGATAAATTCCCAGGTAACCGAGGACATACCCTTCGAAAAGATATCTACCAGAATAATACCCAGCACAGCGCAAACCAGCAGTGTGCTTCCCAGCAAAACGAACCAATTCAAGAAAATAATCAATCTAGCTTTCATGCGTGAAACTTTCTTAACCTGTTAGCAAAAAACTCGCCCAAAAGATTGATTAGCAAGGTAATAATAAACAAAACAACGGCTATTGCAAATAAGGCGAAATAATGCGTGGTCTGGTACGGTACCTCTCCCATCTCGATGGCGATCGTTGCCGTAATGGTCCTTATCGAGTCGAGAAAACCTTTTGGCAATGCGGCGGCATTTCCCGTAGCCATTAAAACCGTCATGGTTTCTCCCAGCGCCCTTCCAAGGCCAAGCATTACCGCGGCGATAAGTCCTGGCAAAGCGGCCGGCAGGGTCACCTGAAAAAGTGTAGCCCATTTATTGGCACCCAGCGCCAGGGAAGCTTCCTTGTAAGTTTTAGGAACGGCACTAATAGCGTCTTCGCTGATGGTTATAATGGTAGGAAGTGCCATGATGGCTAAGAGAATGGAACCATTCAGCGCGTTAAGCCCATTTTGGATCCCGAAAACCCTGGCAATGGCAGGGCCAACCAGAACTATCCCCAAAAATCCAATGGCCACAGAAGGGATCGCAGCAAGCATTTCAATGACAGGCTTCAAAATGGTACGTAACGTATCAGGCGCTAATTCCGACAGAAAAGTAGCCGTGAAAATGCCAAGCGGAACAGCGATCATCATCGAGCCTAGCGCAACAAAGCCCGTACTGGCCAGCAAAGGCAAAATGCTGTAATTACCTGCATCACTGCCAGGATTCCATTGGGAGCCCGTAAAAAAATCAATGGGATTGCCCTTCGCGAAAAAAGCGATGCTGTTAAAAAGCAGCATGAAGAAAATTCCTCCCAAAAGACCAATAGTAACAAGACCTGTGGCTCGAAAGACCATTTTCAGCAGTCGGTCGATAGCTTCCCTTTTACTGGCATTCATAGTTTTCTTAATGGATAATAACCTGCGGAATGGATAATGGATTGTCCTGCCTGGCCTTTCTCATAGTCAAGGAAAGGTTTTATCTTAATATAAGACGACGTTTTGTAGTATTGAAAAAGCGGCCTTTGAAAAAAATATTTTCCGGCTGCAATTTTTTGCGCATCCAAAGGAGAAACTGCATCCTTATTTTCCTGGGTATAGACAGGAAGTATTTTCAAGGCCTTGCTCCCTCCATGGCTAACGTATCCCGCGCCGACATAACCGATGCCCGAATGATCAGCACGGATCGCTTCCAGAATCTGGGCATTACCATTCATTTCTTTTGCATTACGGCTAAATTCAATGGACAGCTTGTCTTTGACAAAATCATGCGTACCCGAGTTGCTTTGTCTGCCATAAATATTAACAGGAAGATCTTTATTAGCTAACGATTTCCAGGTGCTGTATTTTCCACTGAGCACTGCGGCTAAGTCGTTAGTGCTGATCGAGTCAATGGGAAGATCTTTTGCGACCACAATGGCGATGGCATCCTGCGCAAAAATGAAAGAATCAATTTGTATTCCTTTTTGTTGAAACAGCGTTATTTCCTCTTCATTGATACTGCGTGAAGAATTGGCTATATCTGCTGTATTATTAAGCAATGAGGCTATACCCAAACCAGAGCCTCCTCCGGAGATCGAAACAAATACGATGGGATTCATGACGTGAAAGGATTCAGCAAGCTCGACGGCCAGGTTCACTTCGGTATCAGACCCTTTGATTTTTATCGTTTTATCCTGCTCAATGCAGGATTGCAGAAGAATTGCCAGGCAAAAGAAACAATACTTCATATCTGATTCGCTCAATAGAACTTAAGGCATCAAAATAGTTGATCTGGGAATTTGCCCGACATCAAAAAACCGCTACAAAGATAAGTAATGTATAACAACCTTAGATTACCAAAATATTAACAGTATAACCTCCCATAAAAAAACAGGCATCCCGCAAGTCGCAAGTCAATCCTAACGATATCGTTACCAATTATGCATTTCAGCGGAACCCGAATAACAAAAGGTTTTTCACCTAAAAACAGATTCTCTAATTGATTTTCAGTCGGCGGAATCGCCCCGGCAGTAGTAGCAGGAATTTGCCCTGGCTAAAAAAATGAAGATAGCCTGAAACTTAAGAGGTATAAAGAGCCATTTACCCGGCCTTTTCTTCTTCTGGCATCTGGTTGACCGAATCGTAGGTTTACTTGATTTTCCTCAGGCTCTGTCTAATGTATTCAGGCCTTACCCGGCCAGTACCGATGCAATCCCCGGTTTGATTTGTTGCATCATCGGGGCAGTACAAAGCCTGCGCTGTGCGTAGTGATTGGAGAGATAATATTTTTTGATAAATACAAACAGTGAGAACCTTTTTTGATTTTAACTCCTGATGTGCAGGAAGGCATTGAGGGAGGCCTACTTAAAAAATTTAACGCAATGTGAAAACTTTTCATTGGAAGATTCCAGCCTGAGCATGTAGACCTAAAAGACTTAAGATACTAGTATACACGAAGATACAAACTTATAGCTGCCGTAAAAAAGGCTAATCATAAAAACATTCATGCCTATTTACTTTCTTTAAGTTCAATTCCTGATTTCCTTGCAAAAGTTGTAGCTATGTCTATCGAGGCTAAAAAAGTAAAATTTATTACAAAAGCAGACACCTCTTCCAAGATAGCCGACAGTACCACAAAATAGACAGAAGAGATCAAGAAAGTGCTGGAGGCATTTTCTGCAACAAAAAAAAGTTCGATCAGTGGGAAAAAAACATTTATGTCCGCGGTTTCGACAGCTTCATTGTTAAATAAAGAGCCCGAAAAACGGCGAGAAATATTGCATTTGAATCGGCCATCATCATACCAGCCCATTCGATTCCTCTCGTCAAACCGTCAAGGGAGTTTGTAAATCAGCGGAAAGAACGCAAACTTGTATCTTAGTAACTATTCACAGATAAGCTAATACAAACAAAGACCGGGCACACTTTGCCCGGTCTTTTTACTTAAAACACGGTGTAAACAAGGAGAATGGTTTAAAATCAACACTCCAATGCCACGCTAAATCATTTAAACTAGCGATGCAGACCTTAATCTGTAAACTAATGCAATCAGGTTTTCTTCTTATTTCCGGTAAATCTGGTCTATTCGGATACCGTCGGCAATGATTTTTCTGATCTTGTTCTCTTCTAACCAGTTCTTGAAACTTCAATAAATCGCTTGAAGTAATTTAAAACGTATACACCTACCAGTCACACCTTGCCAAAATTGCCATAGAATCTCACTTGCTACGCCTACCAAAACGGTAAATCCATCGCGAAAGACAGGTTAAATACGGGTTCGTTCGCTATTCTTCATTGGATAATTTCACAAACAACTTTAAATAAGCAACTTACAAAAAACTAACGGCGCAACTTTTGAGCGTAAAATGCCAGAAGAAAACTTTTTTAACATTTTTTTACAAGAATCAACTAACTGAATATCAAACTATTACAAACAGTAAATTATATAATGCAAGGGGCGCAACAAAAGTTGCGCTTTTACAGCATATCGCAGCAGCCTTACTTTGCAATCATCATAACAGAAAAAAACAAAGTAGAAATGTCCGCTATCGAAAGAAGCGATTTTAAACCAAAACCAATGTCATATGTTTACTTCCAACCCCTGGGCTGATTATATCACTATGCTCGCCCCCTTAATCGCAGGTTATTACCTAATTGTCGGCCTCAAATTCTATGGCCGGGATTTAAAAGCACGGATTGCAGCAAAACGTCGAAATATGGGCAGCAGAGTAGCCTTGCATCACCAGGACTTTAACGTACCTGACCCACCAGATATTGAATTGAATACAATAACAGCACATGCGAAACAAGATCAGTCTGTCGCTGGGAAACAAGATGCTGAAATTCATGATGATACAGATCAACCAGCAGCCTGGCAGAATGAAGAACTCTTCGATCAGGTTGAGCAGCTTGCTGCCCATCTGAAAGAGGCAATCGAAGAGGCTCATGAAAAAGAATACGGCAAACAGGATTTGATCCTGCTGCTTCAAATGACTTTAAAAGAATACCCGGCCATGAGTGCCAAGCCTTTCCAAACAGCGATCAATAACCTGATCGAAACTGAATGTGCAAAATACGGCTCCATCCACCTGCGTGAACAAGATACCGAGGCGATATGGAAGCAGGTGGGATGATGGAGTGCAGCTTCCGGCGAAAGGCTTCCCGACTTATCTGACGGGAAGCCCTCCTGGAACCAACTGAGCAAATTATGTTCAACTTTTAAATAATGTGATATGAGAGCGAGGCGATTGATTTTAAAAGGCAAACAGCGTTTGCTGTTGACACTGGCAGCGGCGGTCACAACGCTTGTCGCAAGGGCGCAAGACGGCGCGGCCGGCATCGAAGAAGCAGATTCAAAAGTTCGGGAGTATTTTGAACCAGGCACGAACCTGATGTATGCCATCGGAGCTGTACTGGGGCTGGTAGGTGCCATAAAAGTATTTCAGAAGTGGAATGCCGGCGACCAGGATACAGGCAAAGTTGCGGCTGCCTGGTTTGGCAGCTGTATATTCCTGGTTGTGGTGGCGACCGTACTTCAATCCTTCTTTGGAATATAGTACTGTACGCCCAGCAATGAAATTCCATTTTAACATGCGAGCCAGGCCACAGGATATAAATCCCAAAGCTTTTTTCGGAAAATAATCAGAAACAACTGTGCCGTTGGCAAATCAGCCTAAACCTCAAAGGTTTCTTATCATTTAGATTCCAAAAGCACGCAAATGGCCTATGAGCTCCGCAAAGTTACCGATGGAGCAGCCGGTATGGAGGATTTTATTCTCCTGCCGGTTTTAATTCAGCAAAAAAAATTAATTCTATCAAATCAGTTACACCAATGAAAAGCCAAACCAATAACCAAAATTATCAGCCCCTGGCTCCTATCCTACCGGTAGTAGAGCCTACAAAGTTTAAATCTTTTCAGGATTTAAAACTCAGCGTCATCCAGCAGCAATTGAAACAAAAACTCTGGGCCCACACCCTGATCATCAACCCTGAGCTACTTTTGGAACTGGAACAAAATGAAATTCTAAACGAATATCTTGATAGAAAAATACAGGAGGTACTGCCCCTGCTCGACCAGCTTTTTAATGAGCAGAAACCAGAGTACATCATTGAAGAACTGTGCTTAAAAGAGCTTACAGCAGATATACGGCCATCATATTTTCAATATAATTTAAATGTACTTGAACGCGAGTTCCCTGAAACCTACAAAACATGGGAGCAAAATGGCATTCTGACGTATGAAATCATCAATTTTCATCAGTACTGCCGCCGCAAATATGGCCAACCCGTCTCAGTAGTAGAGAATACCGACAATGACCAAACATACAGTATGGTGACCGGGCAGCTCCAGCAATATCTGGAAGAACAAACTCAGCTCCAAAACGAAAATGGACTTACACAACCAGCGTAAAGATCAAAAATAAATACACCAACAGAAATCGTCAAGAAAATGGCCTACAACGCACTGCATAAACTTGAAGCGAACACGGAGGCAATCCGGATTGCACTGGAATGGGGTGGCAAAAGCCCGATCAGCCCGTCTGAGCGAATCAGCCTGGAAAAGTATTCGGGTTTTGGAGGCATCAAGGCCATTCTTTACGGGGACGGCAGTGAGCAAAGCTGGATTCAGCAAGGTGCCACTTCAGCGGATATGAAACTGTATGCATCCATGCAAAAGTTTTATGATCTGCTCAAAAAGCATCTTGACCAAAAGCAGTACAAAGCAGTCACACAGTCACTGAGAAGCAGCATATTGACGGCATTCTACACCCCTGAGGTGATTCCTTCCACCCTTTTTGACTCATTAAAACAGCACGGTATTAAATTTACCAATCTGTATGAGCCAAGTGCGGGAGCTGGTATATTTATCAATCACGCACTAAAAAACTTTCCAGCAGTCAATCAGGTTACTGCCGTTGAAAAGGATTTACTGACAGGTAAAGTATTGCAGGCACTGACAAGCCAGCCTGAAAGACCTGTCAAGGTCCATATTAAGGGATTTGAAGAAGCACCAAAGGATGATAACGGCAAGTATGATCTGATCGTGAGCAACATTCCTTTTGGGAATTTTGCCGTCTATGACCCTGACTTTGTAAGCAAGGAGCTTAGCGGCAAGATCCATAATTACTTTTTTGCCAAAGGCCTTGATAAGCTGTCCGATGGCGGTCTGTTGGCTTACATTACAACGGATGCATTTTTGAACAGTCCGTCTAACTCACAAGCCAGAGACTACCTTTTTGATCGGGCCGATTTTATCAGTCTTTCGGTCATGCCCGATAATTTGATGAGCGAAACCGGGGGAACTCAGGCGCCAAGCCATCTTCTGATCGTTCAGAAGAATTCTTCGAAGACTGTTCTTTCAAAAGATGAAAGGCTACTGACCCAGACTGTATCCGACTCTAATTCCTACGGTACGTATCATATAAACCGTTATGTGAAAAATCATCCCGAAATTCTGATTGGCAGTCAGATTAAAGAAGGCACAGACCAGTACGGAAAAGCGCATCAGGTTGTATGGCAAAATGGTGATATCAGCGGGATCGAGCAGAAGCTGACCGAACTGATAACCGGCGATCTCGCTGCACGCTACAACCAGGCGCTTTTAACACCCGCTCTGGAAATAAGACCAGCTGTACGGGCCGGCAAGAAATTAACTTTTATGCCGCTACCGGAAACTAAGACCACAGCGCAACCCGTGCAAATGGGGTTATTTGATACGCTACCTGTTCAAAGCAGCAGCAAAGGTGCAGCCTACCTCACACAGATTGACATTAAACTCGTTGACCGAAATACGGCCAGGATCATCGCTGTCGTCAAAACCAAAGAGCGGCCTGAGCACGAAAGCATTGTGCTTCTGACTGCCAAAGCGGCAGGCAAACCCTTTTACAATTACAAATTGTATTCGAATGTTGCCGAAATAAGTACTTCGCAACGCTGGATGAACGGGGCTTTTTTGAACCTGGCTTTAAAGCAGCTGGCGAGTGAGCTTAAAAAGTATGATCATCACTACCTTTATGAAGGTGATAAAACACTGCAAACCGCTTTCAACCTGGCACCTGATGCAATCAGCACCATCAAACTGGCAAAACCGTTTTACAAGGAAGGC
Organism: Dyadobacter frigoris; assembly: GCF_005280585.1. Classification (GTDB taxonomy): domain Bacteria; phylum Bacteroidota; class Bacteroidia; order Cytophagales; family Spirosomataceae; genus Dyadobacter; species Dyadobacter frigoris. The sequence continues at coordinate 381,239 of NZ_SZVO01000008.1, read as the reverse complement.
GCCTTAGTCTTTGACGGTGAGCGTGCCGGGAAGCTGGGTAAGGTAAACGAAAATCTGGGAGAAGCGCAGTTTGAGCCGGTTCAGTATTTGTTAAAAAACAGGGATATTTACAAAGGCTACATCGTAATCCGTGATGCGTATTTAGAGCTGATCGAAAAGGAAGCGGCACTCAAAGAACCCCAGCACAAGATACGCGAAAGTCTGAACAGTCAATATGAGGATTTCGTACTGGCATACGGGCAGATGAACAGCCCCTCAAACCGGAAGCTTATTTTGGAAGATGGTTTGGGGCTAACCATACTTTCATCGGTCGAACTGCGGCAAGAACAACACTTTGTAAAGGCTGATATTCTGACAATCAGCCAGTTTAAAAAACCGGAAGCCTTCCGCACAGATGATGTGATCGAGGCCCTGGCAAGATGTCTGAACGACAAGGGAAAAGTGGACATGCCCTTTATCGCGCTGGCAACAGATCTGGACAGCGCAGAGGCCATCAAACGCCTTGAAGGTCATATTTTTTTGAATCCTGTGACCTTTGGCTGGGAAACACGAGATCAGTATCTGAGTGGTAACGTTGTTAAAAAACTTCGGACTGCCCAGGCGCAGACCCATGCACATCCCAATGATGCCCAGCTTCAAAAGAGCCTGGAAGCAATTAGCAAGGTTCAACCCGAGAGGATCCCCTTTGAGTTGCTTGATTTTAATCTTGGTGAGCGCTGGATACCACTCGACTTCTATGACCGGTTTGCGAGTAATCTTTTTGAGAAAGAAACCAAGATCAGTTATTTTGATTCACTCGATGCTTTCAAAGTAGAAAGCAAAGGATTCAGTTTAAAAACCCAGCGCGAGTATGCGGTCTCACCAAAAAGCGGCCGCAGCATGTACGGAGAAACCATCCTGGAACATGCGCTGGAAAACACCGCCCCTTTTTTTACCTATGAAGTTGAAAGAATAGATGGCAGCAAGGCCCGCATCCCGGATAATGAAGCAATACAGCTGGCTAACCAGAAAATCGAAAGTATCAGATTAGCATTTCAAAACTGGCTCAAAGAGCTTCCGTCTGAGGATAAAAAGCATCTTGAAAAGCTTTACAATGACACCTTTAACTGTTTTGTACTGCGTGAGTATGACGGCAGCCATCTAAGATTTCCGGGTCTCGACAAGAAAGCGCTTGGTATCGATGATCTGTATAGTTCGCAAAAAAATGCGGCATGGCGTATCATTCAGAACCGGGGCGCCTTGATTGATCACGAGGTTGGCCTTGGTAAAACACTGACAATGATCATAGCGGCCCATGAAATGAAACGGCTCGGCATTGCCAGTAAACCCATGATTCTGGCACTGAAAGCAAATGTAAACCAGATCACAGAAACCTACCGCAAAGCCTATCCGTCCGCCCGTGTGCTTGCCCCTGGTGAAAACGATTTTAGTCCTGACAAACGCCAGCGGCTGTTTCATGAAATCAAAAACAACGACTGGGACTGCGTAGTACTGACCCATGATCAGTTTGGCAAGATACCGCAATCGCCTGAGCTGCAACGCGAGATTTTCCAAACTGAGCTTGATCACGTGGAAAAAGATTTGAAAACCGTCACAAACCTGGGTGGGGACATCTCCAAAAGTATGCTTAAAGGGCTTGAAATCAGAAAGAAAAATCTGGGCGTGCGGCTATTGGAACTTGAAAGAAACATTGAAGAGAAAAAGGATACGGGTATTGATTTTAAATCGATGGGGGTTGACCATCTTTTTGTGGACGAGTCCCATAAATTCAAGAACCTGACTTTTACCACGCGTCATAACCGCGTGGCAGGTCTTGGTAACATGGAGGGAAGCCAAAAAGCGCTTAACATGCTATTTGCAGTGCGCACACTCCAGGAAAAGTTTGACGCGGATCAGTGTGTTACGTTTTTATCGGGCACCCCGATCTCAAACAGTCTGACAGAAATGTATCTTCTTTTCAAATACCTAAGACCCAAAGAAATGCAGCGTCAAAAGATTGAGAATTTTGACGGCTGGGCAGCAGTATTTGCACGTAAAACCGTTGATTTTGAGTTTTCGGTAACCAATGAAATCATTGCCAAAGAGCGATTCCGACATTTTATTAAGGTCCCTGAGCTTGCACTTTTTTACAATGAAATCACGGATTACAAAACGGCCAGGCACATTAGCCTGGACAAACCCGAGCTTGATGAGAAACTGATCAACATTAAACCGACCCCTCAGCAAGAGGTCTTTATCAAAAACCTGATGCATTTTGCTCAGACCGGAGACGGTTCACGGATCGGACGCGGCAGACTTTCTCCACAAGAGGATAAAGGAAGGATGCTGATTGCGACCAATTACGCCAAGAAAATGGCAGCAGATATGCGGCTGGTGAATGAGCATCAATACGGTGACCATCCTGGAAATAAGGTCAATCATTGTGCGGCGAAGGTGGCTGAAATTTACCATCAAAGCAGCGCGCACCGGGGTACGCAGATTGTCTTCGCGGACATCGGAACTCCCCAACCTGACGGATTTAATATTTACGACGCATTAAAACAAAAACTGACCAAAGACTATAATATCCCTCCACATCAGATCAGCTACATCCATGATTGGACGGATAAAAGCAAGCCAGAACTATTTAAACGGATGAATAGCGGTGATATCAGGATCCTGATCGGCAGTACCGAAAAGGCAGGCACAGGTTTGAATGTACAAAAACGGATCGTTGCGATGCATCATATGGATATACCGTGGCGGCCATCAGATCTGGAACAACGCAATGGCCGCGGCGCTCGTCAGGGCAACATCATCGCCAAAGAATTCTACGGAAACAAGGTCCAGAATTTCATTTACGCAGTTGAGCAGAGCCTGGACAATTACAAGTTTAACCTATTGAAAAACAAGCAGACTTTTATCTCCCAAATGAAAAACTCATCGCTGCATGTACGCACGATTGACGAGGGTGCCGGGGATGAAAAAAGCGGAATGAACTTTTCAGAATACATCGCCTTGCTGTCAGGAGACACATCGCTTCTGGAAAAATCAAAACTGGAAAAGAAAGTAGCGGTACTCGAAAGCCTGAAATCAGCCCATTATAAAGAATCGACCCGAAGCGGATTTCAACTGGAAAGGTTAATTAAAGAGAAGATTGAGACCACAGATACACTCAAAATATTGAAAGCGGACGAAGCAGTCTATAAAGGGAATCTTAAATTCGAAAAAGAAGGCACCAAGGCTAACCCACTCGAGTTAAGCGGACTAAAAGAAAAAACATCCGAGGCTGCCGGCAATCACATTCTATCACTGTATCAGAACTGGAAACCACCATCTGCTAGCCAGGATACACGGCGAATTGGTAAGCTCTACGGATTTGATCTTTTTATCCGCAGCAACCAGCAGCACTGGGAAGATGAAAGAGGTAAACTTCGCTTTGAAAATTATAATAGTCTTTATGCCCAGCGGGATGGCAGCGAGATAAAATACACTTTTAACAAAGGCCATCCCAGTACCGAAAACCCAAAACTAACCGCGCGGTACTTTCTAAATGCCATCGACCGCGTAACCAGTGCCCGTGAGCAAACAGAAAAGCAATTAGCTGAGCTGGACAAAACAATTCCGGCACTTGAAAAGCTTTCCAAAAAGCCTTTTGAAAAAGAGCAGGAGCTTGCAGCGCTTAAAAACGAGCTTTCCAATTTGGAAAGGGAGATTACCATCCGGATTCAGCAAAAGCAGCTTGAAGGTAGTTCACAGCATGAAAACCCAAGTCAGAATATCGGCCCTTCGGCTGAATTAAAAGTTCAGTCAGCTATTGAAGATGGCAAGACCAACATTATGGCGTTGCATCAGGATGAGACGGAAACACCCCGGAGAAAAGGACTTAAAATGTAATAACCATGGCAAACAGCACCTACCAGATCAATAAAGGAATTAACAAAAGTATAGTTTTTAAGGGCCTGCGGGCTCAGTACATCTGGTACATGGGAGCCGGAATGTTCGCACTTTTAATCCTTTACGCAGTCATGTACATGGTCAAAGTCAACACTTATATCTGTCTGGGAATCACGCTCTGTCTGGGTGCTGCGATGATCATGGGCATTTACCATCTAAGTGCCACCTATGGAGAGCACGGGCTAACCAAAGCCCTGGCTAAACGAAGTGTTCCCATGGTCTTAAAATCCAAGTCACGAAAGGTATTTAGGTCAGGTAAAAATACAGAAACTCGTTAACCGGCCGACGTATGCAGGTGAATAAATTTCATATTTTTCAAGATAAATCAAGTGTAGAGATGGAAAAGTTGCTGGATGATTTATTACCGGTCCTTGATATTGAGCATGGCTGTATCCTTTCCAAACAAGGAGATATGACAATGGTTTTCCAGGCTGAACTGCCCGAGATATTTACGCTTTCCGATCCGCAGTACGGTGCCTTTCACCAGACCTGGGTCAAAGCTTTGAAAATGCTGCCGGTAGGAAGCGTCTTTCAAAAACAGGACTGGTTCATTGATAGCAGGTATTCACCTGATTTAACCAGTACAGATATTAGCTTTCTGAGCCGCAGCAGTGAAGACTTTTTTACAGGACGGCCTTTTCTGGACCACAGCTGCTACATCATGCTGACAAAAAAACCACTTGACCGTAAGCTATCGAGCTCGCTATTTTCAAATCTGATCCGCCCCAGCCTGGTACCAGCAGAAACGCTGAGCAGCCAGTCGCTGCACGATTTTGTTGACTCAGCCGGGCAATTCAGAAGGATTATGGAGGATTCTGGTTTTGTCAAGCTTCGCCAGCTTAAAGAGGGTGAACTTTTCAGCCAATCGCGTAAATCCGGGCTTATTGAAAAGTATTGTTATCTGACTGCTGGCGATAACGGAAGGTTAATCCGCGACCTGCACTTTGATAAAGGCATACAAATCGGAGACCGGTTCTGTCAGCTTTACAGTTTGGCAGATGCGGCAGATTTTCCTGCGATTTGCAGCCCGTCGGTCACCTACGAGCGCTATTCAACCGATAAAACCAAATTCAGCACCGGTTTTGCATCACCACTGGGCCAGCTACTGAATTGCAACCACATTTTTAACCAGTTTATTTTTATAGAGGATGCAGACAAGACCCTCAAACGGCTTGAAAGCAAACGACTCAGACTGCAATCACTTTCGGTTTACGCCAGGGAAAATTCGCTGGCGCTGGATGCAACCAACGAATTTTTGAACGAGGCAATCAGCCAGCAGCGGCTTCCGGTCAAAGCGCATTTCAATGTGCTGGCCTGGACAGATTCACAAAGCGGGCTCAAAGAACTGAAAAGCACGGTATCGTCTGCGCTGGCGCAGATGGATATTGCAGCCAAAGTCGAAACCACCGGTGCGGCTCAGATTTTCTGGGCAGGAATTCCTGGGAACGCCGCGGATTTTCCGATCAATGAAACCTTTGACACGTTTGCTGAACAGGCAGCCTGTTTTCTAAACCTTGAAAGCGGCTACCGCAGCTCTGACAGCCCGGTGGGTATGCGGCTTGGGGATAGGTTAACCGGAAAGCCGGTGCATGTGGATATATCCGATGAGCCCATCCGTATGGGTATCTGCACAAACCGGAATAAGTTCATCCTCGGTCCCTCTGGCAGCGGCAAAAGCTTTTTTACCAACCATATGGTCAGAAGCTACTATGAAAGCGGGGCGCACATTGTGCTGGTTGATGTAGGCCACAGCTACAAAGGGCTCTGCGATATGGTGGGCGGATATTATTTCACTTATGATGAAAACAATCCCATCAAATTCAACCCATTTTATTTAGGTCCGACCGGGTTACTGGATACAGAAAAAAAGGAAAGTATTAAAACGCTGCTTTTGGCACTTTGGAAAAAGGATGATGAGGTTTTCAGGCGTTCTGAGTATGTGGCGCTTTCGAATGCATTAACACTCTACTATGCCTCTTATAATAAAAAAGGGTCTGTGACCCTGACCCCGAGTTTTAATTCGTTTTACGAGTTCGTCCGTGACGAGTTCACCATTATACTCAAACAAGACAAGGTCAAAGATCAGGATTTTGATATCAATAATTTCCTGTATGTACTCATGCCCTACTATAAAGGCGGCGAGTTTGACTATCTATTGAATGCCACTGAAAATCTGGATCTTCTGGGTGAGCGGTTTATCGTCTTTGAATTAGATAATATCAAGGAGCATCCAATTTTATTTCCCATTGTTACCATCATCATTATGGAGGTATTTATCTCGAAGATGAGAAAGCTGGAAGGCATCCGTAAGATTATACTAATAGAAGAAGCCTGGAAAGCGATCGCAAAGGAGGGTATGGCGGAATACATAAAATATTTATTTAAAACGGTCCGTAAGTTTTTTGGCGAGGCGATTGTAGTAACCCAGGAGGTTGAAGATATCATCTCTTCCCCTATCGTCAAACAGGCCATTATCAACAACTCTGATTGCAAGATCCTTTTGGACCAGTCTAAATATCAAAACAAATTCGATCAGATTCAGGAGCTGCTCGGACTGACCGAAAAGGAAAAAGCACTTGTGCTCTCTGTCAATAAAGCCAACGACCCGCTTAGAAAATACAAGGAGGTTTTTATCAGTCTGGGCGGCACACTATCCAGAGTATACCGAACCGAAGTGAGCCCGAGCGAGTATCTGGCCTACACGACCGAGCAGACCGAAAAGATCAAAGTAGCCGAGTATGCGAAGAAATACGGCAGTATTGAGCAAGGAATTAAGGTGCTGGCACAGGAGCTTAAGGCGCAAAGTGGTCTGAAAAATTAAACATCACAAAACCGTTAAAAAGTCATGACAAAACGCATCCTATTCATTTTGGTACTGCTGACCGCTACACTGACACCGGTGCAGCAAACGCAGGCAGCTGTCCCCTGGGCAGAAATCATCAAAGCGATCATACGAAGAGTTGTCAAGGCTGTGGACCTGGTTATCCAGCGCAGACAGAACGCGGTCATCAAACTCCAAAATGCCCAGAAAGCACTGGAAAACACGATGGCCAAACTGCATCTGGACGAAATCACGGACTGGGTCAAAAAGCAGCGCGATCTATATAAAGAGTATTACGACGAGCTCAAAAAGGTGAAGGCGGTGATCAGCTACTATTTCCGCATCAAACAGATTGCTGAAAAAGAAATATTGATCGTCGAGCAGTACCAGAAGGCCTGGGGCCTGTTTCAAAACGATAAACATTTTACGGCTGCCGAACTCTTTTATATGCAGAAAGTCTATGACGGCATACTGGATGAAACAGCCAGAAATGTGGACCTGCTAAGCCTGGTCGTCAAATCCTTTACTACCCAGATGAGTGATGTGAAAAGACTTGAAATCATCGATCAGGCAGCTAAACAAGTAGACAAGGTTTATGATGAGCTGAGCAGTTTTAACCATGAAAATCAGCTATTGAGCCTTTCCAGGGCAAAAACCGAATTTGATGCAAAAGTGGTAAAAGAGCTCTACGGACTTTGAGATAAATAGATCTGCCATGAAAAAATCAATGATCTTAACGCTTCTGCTACTGACAGGTGGTTTTTGCCACGGGCAAAACTTCCGCGAGTGGTTCAGACAAAATGCGACCCAGAAAAAATACCTGATTGAGCAGATAGCCCATTTGAAACTATATCTAGAGCTGACCGAAAAAGGCTACAAGATTGCCAAGGAAGGGCTGACAACAATTTCAGACATCAAACGCGGAGAATTCAAACTGCATAAAAACCGGTTTGATTCACTTCTTATTGTCAACCCAAACATCGGTTCGTACAGCAGGCTGCAGCAGATCACTGATTTGCATGGGGTGGTTAACCAGACCTGCGAAAAACTGCCTGGTGAGCTTTCAGCTACCGGGACCTTTGATGCAGCCCAGCTTGCCTATATTAAGAAGGTACTCGCAATTCTGTATGAAGATTGTCAGGCGATTCTGGGTGGGCTCTTTACCGTAATCCGTAGTGGCAACGCATCAATGACTGATGATGAAAGGATACGGCGAATTGAGCTGTATTACCAGCAGATGCAGGATAATTACACGTTTGCCAAAAGTTTTGCGCAGCAATCGAGGCTGCTGGCAAACCAAATCCGAAACGAAAAGGCAGAAATAGAAAACAGCCGGGCTTTGCACGGCATAAACTAAAAGGAAATGAAAAAGATACTTCTCATTATATTCTTATTTACACTGGGATTGGCACCGACCCTTCCGGCGAGAGCACAAACTGCCGAGGTCACCCAACTGATCCTGAACATCGAGAAACTCGATGAGCTCAGAAAAATCCTGGAAGAACTTAAAAAGGGTTATGAGATCCTCTTTAAAGGTTACACCACCATCCGTGACCTGTCGAAAGGAAACTTCAAACTGCACGAAGCATTTCTGGACGGACTATTACAGGTTAGCCCGGCGGTAAAAAACTACGCCAGAGTGAAAGATATCATAGAGGCCCAACTGGCACTGATCAAAGAGTACCGGCAGGCCTATCAGCGGTTTTCGTCAGGCGGCTCCTTTTCAAAACAGGAACTAACGTATATGCAGGATGTTTACACTAAACTGATCGCCAAAAGCCTGGGTGATCTCGATGCTTTGACAACTGTACTAACCGCGAAAAAACTCAGGGCGTCTGACGATGAAAGACTCAAAGCGATTGACGGTATCTACGAGGATATGACCGATAAGCTCTCATTTCTAAGACACTTTAACAGCAATGCGTCTGTTTTGGCTGTTCAGCGTGAAAATGAGAAGAATGAAGCGCAAACCATGCAGAAAATCTTTGGTATAGAACCTTAAACCAGTACTAAGATGAATAAGTTATTGAAGGTCACGTTTTACGTGTTCATTGCAATCTTATTGCCCAATTGGGCCAATGCACAAGGGTTCGAGCAGCAGATCCGCGGGCTCAACGGGGTACTTGACGAGCTTTACTCAGAAATGCTGCCGATGTGCAGCGAGCTAATTAATGTGGGCCGGGGTATTGCAGGTTTTGCAGCGATCTGGTATATCGCCCACCGGGTGTGGCGTCATTTAGCTAATGCAGAGCCCATTGATTTCTACCCACTTTTCCGGCCTTTTGTGCTTGGGTTTGCGATCCTGATCTTCCCGTCGGTGATCGCGATGATCAATGCCGTGCTTTCACCAACTGTCCGTGGGACTGCGGGCCTAGTCAAAGATTCAGACAAAGCGATTGCCCTTCTTTTAAAAAAGAAAGAAGATGCTATCAAGAGTTCTGATTTCTGGCAGATGTACGTGGGAGACGATCAGAAGGGAAGCCGCGAAAAATGGCTCAAATACACATACGGCGACGGGTATTCGGAAGGCTTCACCGATGGAATTGCCAACGATATCAAGTTTTATATGTCCAAACAGTCATATAATTTTCGCAATTCTATAAAGGCGGGCCTTAGTGAAATACTCAGGGTTGTTTTTGAATCGGCATCGCTCTGTGTGAACACGATCCGGACGTTCTATCTGATCGTGATGGCCATTATCGGGCCAATCGCCTTTGGCATTGCCGTATTTGATGGTTTTCAGCATACGCTGACGGCCTGGATTGCGCGCTACATCAATATTTTTCTGTGGCTGCCAGTCGCAAATATTTTCGGGGCCATCATCGGAAAAATCCAGGAAAAGATGATCTCGCTCGACATCCGTCAGGTGCAACAGAATGGGGACACATTTTTCAGTGCGCATGATATGGCATATCTCGTGTTTCTCATTATTGGCATTGTCGGCTACTTCTCAGTGCCTTCAGTCGCAGGTTACATCATCCAGGCAGGAGGCGGCAATGCATTGCTTCATAAAACAACTGCGCTTTTAGGTAACGCAGCTACGGGTGTCGGCAACTACGCTTTTCCCGCCGGGGGCGGTTTCGGAAGACTGCCAGCAGCAAAAAAATCCTGATTGTTCAACAGCTAACCTATATCCGCTATGTTTACCAAAGCCAAAAATATCGACACGGCATTCCGGCACATCAGGATTTTCACGCTGGTGGTTGTCTGTGGCAGCCTTACCTTCTGCTGTTTTGCAATTTACAAAAGCTATCAGCTCGTCCAAACCGCGCAAGGCACGGTGTATATTCTGGCGGAGGGTAAGGTCCTGGATGCTTATGCATCACAACGGCGTGAAAATATACCCGTCGAAGCCCGCGACCATGTTGCCACGTTTCACAGACTCTTTTTCACCCTGGACCCAGATGACAAGACCATCGCTGCCAATGTCTCAAAAGCCCTGTACCTGGCTGACGCCTCGGCCAAACAGCAGTATGACAATCTGAAAGAATCCGGGTATTATACCGGTATTATTTCAGGCAACATCAGCCAGCAGGTACAGATCGACAGCGTTCAAGTGGATATCTCGGTCTACCCCTATCACTTCAGATGTATCGGCGCGCAGCGGATCATCCGCCCGACCAGCATCGTAACCCGCAAGCTGATCACAGAAGGATACCTGCGCACAGTATCCAGAAGCGATAACAACCCGCACGGCTTTCTGATCGAAAAATGGGAAACCACCGAAAACAAGGACATCAACATCCAGAACCGCTAACCAAGATACATGATCTTGATTTACAATATCGTATCAATTAAACACTTACCATCATGTTTTACAGATTCAATGCCCACAGGGCTAAAAAACAGCCGGTCCAGGAGTCATCTACGGACAAAATAGCAAAAAAAATTGCTGGCAGCATCACCGCCGTACAGCAGGGTTGGGCCACTTTCATGGACAGGCATGCCCGCAAGCTGCCTCCCAAACAACTCAAAGCGCTTCTGCTCGTGCTTGTTTTAGTATCCGGCGCATACTGCGCGTACCTACTTGGTGAAGGTATGTTTTCACAGGCCACCCACAGATTTGCTGACTTTGAATTCGCAAAACTGTGGCCATTCGATCCGCTGGGAAATAAAGAAAAGCTTAGAAGAGAAGCTGCATGGGACCACTATCTGGACAGTCTTGAACAGCAGGTTAAACGCGACAGCCTTCAAAATCCCCAGTACTACATCCCTTGAATTCTCAACCAATCATTCACCCATTCGACTTTTTACTGACATGGAAAACAGGACTTATTCTGCGCGCTTTTTACAACAGCGCAAGTTTTACACCGTACTGCCGCTGCTGGCCCTACCCTTTCTTACCTTTTTCTACTGGGCACTGGTAGCCAAGAATGCCAAAAAGGATCAGACCACCACTGCCGAACCGACCGGACTAAACACGAGTCTTCCGGACGCCTTTTTAAAAGAAGGCAAACCCATGGACAAGCTGAGCTACTATCAGAAGGCGGCGGAAGACTCTGCAAAAAGAGCGGAGCAAATCAAGAAAGATCCGTACAGAAATGCTGAGCTTACCTCTGAGAATGAAAAAGCCGCCATGACACTCCAGGGGCTGGATGGGCCGTATGGAAAAAATAAACGGGTCGTTTCAGGCTCCTATAAAGGGAAAAAGTATTCCGATCCCAACGAGGCCAAGGTGTACGGAAAGCTCAAAGAGCTCGATGCCGTTCTGGCGAGCTCAGCATCGCCCGAGTTCACCACTCAGCAGCCTGGCAGCAAACAAGTCAATTCTAATCAAATCGCTGCAGAACCTACCCTTTCCCCACCGGGTGCTCAAAGCGCCGCAAGTCCGGATATACAAAGACTGGAGGCTTTGATGGCGGGACTTGAAGGACAGTCCGCCATCGACCCACAGGATCCCGAAATGATGGAGCTCAATCAGCTGCTGGATAAAGTGATGGATATTCAGCATCCCGAAAGGGTCGCTGAGCGTTTGCAAAAGCAATCACAGGAAAACAAAGAGCAAGTGTTTGCTGTAAGTCAAAGTCTTGCCGATGATCCGGTCTCAATACTCGGTCATAACACATACGGCGATTCTTTAAATGATAGCGCCGTGCAGGCACTGCCCTTTCAGCAGAATGGCTTCTTCTCATTGGATCAGGACGTTTCAGCCAACACAGGTAATGCAATACCTGCTGTTGTGCACGAGGATCAGCAGCTCGTAACAGGAGCAACAGTCAAACTCAGGCTGACGGGTGATATCTATGTTGGAGGGGTACTGGTTCCAAAAGACAGTTTTGTATTTGGGCAGGCTACACTAAGCGGCGAGCGGCTGATGGTGCAGATTGTGTCCATCCGCTATGAAAACTCGCTGCTTCCAGTCAAGCTTTCAGTTTATGATCTGGACGGAATCGCTGGCATACATATTCCGGATGCAATCAGCCGGAAAGTGGCTAAACAGTCTTTGAGCCAGGATATCCAAGGGGTAGACATCGGCTCGCTTGATCCTTCGCTTGGAGCACAGGCGGCCAGTGCGGGCATTCAGGCAGCGAAAACGCTCATTGGCAAAAAGGCGCGTCTTACCCAGGTGTCCGTAAAAGCCGGTTACCAGGTGCTGCTTCGCGATGATAATGCAGCCTCAATGTAAAGCTGTTTAAAGCATCTATACTTTCACTCTTTCACTTCAATTTCAAAAATCATGAAGAAAAACCGAATCGGCCGTATTCTGGCCCTGCTGATGCTTGTGATCAGCGGAAAGGCATTTGCTCAAAATGTGGAGCTCTTTGTCATTGAGCCTTTCCCATTGGAGATCACTTATCACAAAACAGTCAACCTGATCTTTCCTTTTGCCATCAAAAGCGTAGACCGCGGAAGCCGGGACGTACTGGCCCAAAAAGCCAAAGGAATTGAGAACATCTTACAGGTAAAAGCTGCAAACAAAGGGTTTGTGCAGACGAACCTGACCATAGTTACCTCGGACGGAAAGTTGTACTCTTTTGTGGTCACTTACTCAGACGAGCCCTTGCAGCTGAACATTGAGTTGATCCCTGATAAAAACAGGCCATCCTCATCTGCCCTATTTGATAAAAGTAACCAGGCCGTGGTATTGCACGGTTCACAGCGGGCGATTTCTGATAAAAATAAGGTCCACCGCATTCAGGATCGCAGTGACAAAGCGCGGTTTTCATTGAGCGGCCTTTACATCGAAGACGATGTGATCTTCTACCGTCTACAACTTGAAAACCGCTCTAACATCACCTACGACATTGAAAACCTCCGCTTTTTTATCCGGGATAAAAAACGGGCCAGGCGGACGGCAGTCCAGGAAAAGGAAGTAACCCCTATTTACGTCCACCAGGATACTACCGCCGTCGGTACAAACAGCTTTCATGTATTTGTTTTCGCACTTAACAAATTCACAATTCCGGATCAAAAACAGCTGACGATTCAACTGATCGAAAAAAATGGCGGCAGACACATGGAGCTGCAAGTGCAAAACAAGGCCATTGTCCGCGCTAAGCCACTTTCATAAATGCAGTAACATTTTCATTAACCATTAAATACTTACGATCATGAATGAGAAAAATTTCGATTATCTCAAAGACCAGGTAAAATTCACCGGTTTCGGACAAGAGCTCGAATCACAGCTCAAAGCTAACCTGGCCAAGTCTCAAACTGAATTTCAGCTTAAGCATACCGCTGCTTATGGCAAAGATGAGCTAAACTCCGTTCTGCAATTTAAAAAGTCTACCCAGACGGATATGTTCTTTTTTAACAATTACACCGCTTCGCTCAAAAAGGAAAACGAACAGAAGTCGGTAGAACAGAAATTCTATATTAATAAGGAAGCAGGCAATATTACTTTAAAAGAAGCCTATAACCTTTTGGACGGACGCGCAGTCAACAAGGATTTGACAAACAAGGAAGGAAAGCTCTACAATGCCTGGGTAAAGATGGATTTTAAGGAAACCGAGACAAACGGGAACTACAAAGTGAAGCAATTCAGCGAAAAATACGGATTTGAGCTCGAAAAAGCCCTTGCCAAACATCCCATTAAAGAACTTGGTAATGATACGGACAAATCACGCCTGATCGAATCACTTCAAAAAGGGAACCGGCAAGCGGTCACCTTTATTCAGGACGGAGCAGAACAAAAACGCTTTATTGAAGCCAATCCACAGTTTAAATCAGTAGCTGTTTATGACGAACGCCAGCAGCGGATCCGCAGCACACAAACAGAAAAGCAAGGCCAGGGTGAAAGCCAGTCTCAGCGGCAGACTGAAAGGCAAGACGGCAAAAAGCAAGATGTGAAAGCACAGGAAAATGATGAGCCATCCCGGCGAGCAAAGCGAAAGGGTGTTTCAGTCTGAGACCAATTGTTTTACAATTTAAATCATGCCGATCATGGAGCAGCCACTTGCAAGTAATGAGATTACCTCCAACAGGATAGCCAAGGAGCTGAATGAATGGAAAGCTCGCGAACAGCGTTTTGAAAAATTGTTTTCCCCTGACATATTAAAAGACAAGGCATTTCTAAAAGAAAAGCTTGGCTTTTATGAGCATTTGCAAAACAAGTACAGCCGTTCGAATGTCCCGGAGGAAAAGATGACGCTGATTATTTTGGCCCGCCAAAATGATTTGCTCCGAAAACAGGTTTATCCCAATCTGTGGATGCGTCTGCTTCAAAGAGTCCTGGCTCCATTCAGAGAGAAGCAAGCAGAAAGGCAAACAACAATTTCCTCTGACCGTAATCTATCTGATTTGAAAGAGGCAGTTGCAAAGGCAGGATTTGAAACTGACGGCTCAAAGCTCGCGCAGCATATCAAACAGGGACAAAGGGAATTCTCACTCCCTTTGTCCTATTACATCAGTGAAAATCAGAAAATGGATATCAATCTGTCTTTTGCCAAAGATGCAAGCGGAGCCTACCGTTTTGAAAAGTACCAGGCAGCACTGACTGATACGAATAAACCGCAGGAATCAAAAAAACAGATATTCGCTTCCGATGATCAAATCAGTGCTTCGCAGGCTCAAAACCTGCTGTCGGGCAGGGCTATAAAAATTGAAACTTTTGATATCAATGCCGGTTCAAAGTCTAAATGGATACAGCTCGATTTTAACGATCAGGATCCCTCGGGAAACCATAAATTAAAAGAGTTTCATAAAGATTATGGTTTTGACCTGCAAAAAGCAGTTAGCCAACTCGGCGTAAAAGAAAACCTAACTGCGAAAGATCAACAGGTGCTACTTGATGCATTAAGTCGCGGCGAAAAACCGCAGGTGACCATCATGCGGGAAGGAAAAGAGGTTAATCTTTCCATAGAAGCAAACCCCCAGTATAAAACGCTGAATGTTTACGATGAGCATCAAAAGAAAATCAGTATCGCGCAGGCATTATCAGGCCCCGAAAAACCGGCTTTGAAAATTACTGAACCAACCCCTCAAGTAATCGAGCAGAAATCTAAGCGGAATGGCCAAAAAGTAAGATAATGAAAAAGGATTCGATTTTAGCTGCTTTCTTTTCAGCCATTGAAAAGGATCAGCGTCTGGGCATTTCTCATATAGGACTGTATGTGACCCTGATTTGGCTGTGGGAAAAACAGGGCTTTGAAGGACCCGTAAACGCTTTTGGAAAAGAACTCATGCAGCTTTCAAGAATTGCAAGTACCGCCACTTACCAAAAGCTTTTACGCCAGCTGGTGCAGTACGGATACATCCGGTATCTGCCCTCCTATTATAAAGGAAGGGCAAGCAGGATTTTCCTAAACAACATTGATCGATAACAATTACGACTTATAAAAATCAAATAAGATGAAATATACAGAAGAACAAATCCGGCAAGCCATTATGTTAATTGAGGCCTTCCTTGAAGATAAGAATCGTACAGTCCAAAAAGCAAGAACATTACTTGACTTTTCACTTTGTGATAAACCCACACTTCAAATCAAGCAAATGCATCTTTTTCAGAAGCTTCATGAAGCTGACCTGTCGATCAAGGCCTACAACGCGCTTAAAGCCGCTAATATGACAACAGTTTCTGACCTTGTCAATTATTGCAACTGTTACGGACTTGACCGGCTCGCGAATTTACGTCAGGTGGGAAAGAAAAGTTATGAAGAGATCAGGGAGTATCTGAAGAAGATTTGTGTAAGCGAAGACGTTATTTCCTAAAGAAGTTATTTATATGTACCAAACAGAATTAAAATTAGGCTATTGTGAAAACGATCATATTTACTAAAAGAGCTACTATAATACGACAATCACTATAAAAACAGCAAATCATTGCATTCATTCGCTAATTAACGGGTGCAATGATTCATCTATACCAATTTCCCTTACCGGCACTTTGGTATAATCAATACCTACCCACCCAAATAAAACCAACGAATTTATAATTAGTTGTAAACCATATAGACCATCGATAGACAGTATTCCGGTATACAGGATTATTTGCGGGCTCTTTAATCCAGCTTTTGTCAGAAGGCGGCTACTTACATTGATTTAGTGACGTGAGTGCTTTATATCAGCATATAGGCCACTTCGCAAAATTTTTCATCCTAAAAAGGCGAAAAAATGGAAAATCAGGAGCATACAAATTCGAGCGAGGAGCAGGCAGAGGATGAAAAATTTGTAACTTTACTAGCGTCCATCATTGTAGGATTTTTTTTCGACACCTATCAACATGAAGAAGGCAATAGTATATTTGAGAATATCGAATGACCGGCAGAGCAATCACAGTATTGACGGCCAACAGATGGTGATTCAAAGTTGGTGTGAGCGGAATAACGTTGAAGTTATTGATACATTTACCGATGAAGGTTTCAGTGCAAGAAATTTCGATCGCCCAGACTTCAAAAGACTCAATAGATTCATCGAAAAGCATTACAGAACAGTAGATCATTTAGTTGTATTTGCTTTCGATCGTTTTAGTCGCGACGCTGGGGAAGCAATTGTTGCAATTAAAAAACTCCAGAGGCAATACGCAATAAAGGTGGTCAGTGTCTCAGAAGGTATAACTTTTGATGCTGACGACCCAGGCAGTTTCTTTTACGCCGGCCTTATGCTACTTAAAGGTGAGGACGAAATCATCCGTAATAAGGTCCGTATCAATATGGGTATCTACACCGCAAAGAAACGGAATGGCCGATTTTTAGGTAAGGCTCCTTATGGATACAAAAATGCTACAGACGCAGGCAGGAAGCCCATATTAGTAGTTGATAAAGAGGAAACAAATATTGTACAGCTAATTTATGATCTCTTCCTACGAGACACTCCTATTTCAGCTATTGAATTCGAAGCAAAAAAACTCGGCTTTAATTTAAAAGGAAACGGATCCGTTCAAAGGATTCTAAAAAACCCAATTTACCGCGGGTTGATACTGGTTAGGGCTTATAGGGAATTTCCCGAAGAACTAGTCAAAGGAATTCATACACCTATCATTGATGAAACCACCTGGTTACGCGTACAGGAACGATTCAAGCCCAAAAGACAGAATGTTCAGATTACCGATAATCTCCCATTACGTGGTGTGCTAAAGTGTCACTGCGGTCAATTCCTTACAGGTGCCGCTTCCCGTGGCGCAGGTGGCTCCTACTACTTCTATTACAAGTGTAAAAAAAGCGGACACAATAATATTCCGGCTACTAAGGCGCACGAGCAATTCGAAGAAATAATGCAACAACTATCGCTCTCTGTCAAAATCGCACAAAAAGTTAAAAAAGCTTCTCAGCAAATGTTTGACGAAAAAGTTAAGGACAAAAAGAAGATGGCTAATCAACAAAAATTAGAGCTTGAAGAAATCGATAAAAAACTAAGAAGTCTTGAAGAAAAATGGATTAACAATCAGATTGAATTTGAAACCTATTCTCACTGGCAGAAAAGCTTATCAAGCCAACGTAGAGCTTTAAAAATGAAAATTGACACTTTTGGCCACAGAAGTAGTGAGATATCCGATCTATTTCAGCAAGAATTGAACAAATTTTCAGAGTTAAAATCTATTTACCTTAAGGCAACTACAATTCAGAAACATCACCTCATAAAACTAGTGTTCGACAACAGATTATACTATAAAGATGGCACCTATCGAACACCTTTTTTGACGGATTTACTAATTGATAATAACCTAAATATCAATAAGTTAACTGGTATAATTTTCGAAAAAAAAGGAGAAAACAATGATGTTTTCTCCTTGCGTGCACCCAACGAGATTCGAACTCATATCGTCGGTACCGGAAACCGAAATTCTATCCATTGAACTATGGGTGCGGTTTGGCTTATAGCCTGTAACGGGGTGCAAATATAGCCTCTAATTTGATTTCTCGACAATTCCTGAAAGAAATTATTGCAAATAAAAAGAGAGACTTTTGCTGATCTTATAATCTTTTCATCAAATCCCAGTCTTCTACGTCTTTCAAGTACATGAAATCCAGCAGTATACCATTAACATTGGTAATTAATTTATGTCCCTCCAAAAATGGCACGACATGTGTGGTTATATGCTCGTGATCGGAAATTAAACCCTGGGTTTTATTATGATGTTTCGCAATTTCTTCAGCTGACAATTCTATTTCACTATAAAATAAATACATCGCCTCATCACTCGTACCGGTTGAGGGGAAGTAAGGGTCTTTATTCAACTCAACCAGTTCTTCTTTTTTAATTGAAATTCCTGTCTCTTCAAAAACTTCTCTGGCTGCTACGGAAGCTGCATCACTTTCACTGTCCAGCATTCCTGCCGGGTGTTCATAAGTCAGAGAGCCGTCACAGATCCTGCGCTGGCGAACCAGCAGCAAATATTTTTCTCTGCTTTCAATTTCGATAAAACAAATCAGCACACACACGACTTCTCCTTTAAGGAAACAGATCGGGGGAATTTTATCTCCTTCTGGTGTGGTTGCATCGGTATACAAAAGTGAAAAAAGCACTTCTCCTTTTCCATTTCTGCGTGAGTATAATTCATCCACGCTATGAACGTCCAAACCGTTCGTTTCAAGCCTTCCCTTCCACAGATTATATTTGTGGGAATCAACAAGTTTTTCGTCCATATTACTTTTCCGCTGCCAAACGCGGGTTACTAATTATACAAAGGGAAGCAGATCGAAACATAAGGCATGTCATACGAAGTTGAGAAACGGTTTTGGTTATTGTCTAGCTTGACATCCGTTTTGTAAGTTGTCCGGCCGTGAACGTAACCCGCCTTCACACCAATTCTGTTTGTAATCCAGTAGCGAACAAATATTTCAGATTGCCCGCTGTTTTTATCCATGCCCAATGGTAAAACATTAAAGAAATTGGGAGAACTCGGAATAAGCGCGTTGTAATATTCTGACCCTGTTCCCTGAGGAAATGAGTTTTTAGAATAAAGTCCGTTGCGTTTTACACCAATCGCGATTCCGATAATATCCGTATTGGCACCGATATCAAGCTTACCAAATTTCAACGTTATTCCGGCGAGGATACTTAAACTGTTAACAGTAAGTCTGCCAAATTTCAAGGAATCTCCGCTAGAAAAACTCGTTTTGGGTATAAAAGCCTTATCTCCTGTGTAATAGCCCGCTGTGCGCGCTCCCCAGGTGAGGTTAAACCATGGAAAACCATTGATACTTAATTCCTGATGATACCCGATAGAAGGAGCCCAGGCTTTATCATTGTAACCTGTTCCCAAATCTACTCCGGATGTTACCCGGGAAGGATATTGTGCGTGACTTGCAACCGTACTTAGTAAAAATAATACTACAGCTAATCGAATGATTTTCATTTGTAAAAATTATTATGCCGGCGTAAAGGTAAAAAAATGTACAAAAAAACAAGTTCACAATGGGCATTACCTTATTCTCCGGTCGTTAAACCCCTCTCTTTTCACGTAAAATATGAACCTGTTCCATACCTGATTCCGTGAGGCTGGCGGTAATGTTATATCCCTGATCTTCCATTTTCGTTACCGTTACCAATCCCTGTTTTCTAAGCAATTCTGTGGCTTCCTGAAACAAATCCTGCGTTTCGGTCGGGAATTCTATAAAGTTTCTGTCTGTTGCCGTCAAAAAGAGCAAAAGCGCATCTTCGGTTTCCTTAGTCATGGGTTATTTGTTAATAAGTGATTTCCAATAATCAGCTTTATACCGGACGTTTCTGTTAAGAAATGGCAATTTTTATGCCCGAATCGCTTTTTCCAAATATAACTTAAAAAAATAAGGCAGAGATGTCTCTGCCTTATACTTATTACTTATTTTCATAAAACTCTTCCGAAATCCCGAACTTTATTCGTTTTGTTAAAATCCGGAATACAAAATTATTTTGTTTTTGATATTTTCTTCAAGATGATCGCACCCATTGGCGGCAAATTAAGCTGAATAGAATTTTCTTTCCCGTGCCATAAATTACTTTCTGACGTTACGGGTTGCGTATTCAATTGTCCGCTTCCGTAATATAATGTATCATCCGAATTGAAAATCTCTTGCCATGTACCCGAAGAAAGCACACCAACTTTATAATTCGGTCTCGGCACCGCCGTAAGATTCAGGACAATCACAACATTTTGGTTAGGATCGGAAGCTTTACGGGCATAAACCAGAACAGAATTTTCACGATCCTGGGTATCAATCCATTCAAAACCTTCACTCGAAAATGAATATTCTGACAGCGCAATTTCAGATTTATAAATGCTGTTAAGCGCTTTCATGCATTCCTTCATTCCCTTATGCGGAGCGAATTCAAGAAGATGCCAGTCCAGACTTTGCTCAAAATTCCATTCGGAAGTCTGTGCGAATTCACCTCCCATGAAAATGAGTTTCGTTCCCGGATGTGTAAACATATAAGCAAACATCAGTCTCAGGTTTGCGAATTTTTGCCATTCATCACCCGGCATTTTGTTGATCAGCGATTTCTTACCGTACACAACCTCGTCATGCGACAAGGGGAGCATAAAGTTTTCTGAAAAAGCATAAACAAGACTGAAAGAAAGCTGATCCTGGTGCCATTTACGGAACGCCGGATCTTTTTCGAAATATTTCAGGGTATCGTTCATCCAGCCCATCATCCACTTCATCCCAAAACCAAGTCCGCCCACAAAAACCGGACGGGAAACGCCTGGAAATGCGGTTGATTCCTCAGCGATACTTTGGATATCCGGAAACTCGGTATAAGCAGCAATGTTCATTTCCCTTAACAAAGCGATTGCGTCAAGATTTTCCCTTCCGCCAAACTCATTCGGAATCCATTCATTATGTTTTCTGGAATAATCAAGATACAACATGGAAGCCACAGCATCAACACGAAGTCCATCAGTATGATAGCGATCCATCCAGAAAATGGAATTACTGATCAAAAATGATTTTACTTCATTGCGTCCGTAGTTAAAAATGTAACTTTTCCAGTCGGGATGATATCCTTTTCTTGGGTCTTCATGTTCATAAAGCGCCGTACCATCAAAACGGTAAAGTCCGTGGGCATCACCAGGGAAATGTGACGGAACCCAGTCAATATAAACACCAATTTCTTCCTGATGCAGGCGATCGATCAGATACATTAATTCCTGCGGAGTTCCCATACGGGAGGCACAGGAAAAATATCCGGTGATCTGATAACCCCACGATGGTGGATAAGGATGCTCCATTACAGGCATTAATTCTACATGGGTAAACCCCATTTCCTTCACATAAGGGACAAGTGTTTCCGCAATTTCCTTATACGTCAGGAAGCGTTCCGGATCAGAAGGATCACGTTGCCATGAACCCAGATGGACTTCATATACCGAAATCGGCGCGTTCAGTTTATTTTTTTCTTTCCGGATTTTCATCCACTCGGCATCCCCCCATTCGTACCAGGTATCCCAGACAATAGAGGCGGTTCTCGGCGCTACTTCACACCACAATGCAAAAGGATCCGACTTTTCAAAATGCTGACCATCACTGGTTGCGATCAGATATTTATAGACCTCTCCTACTCCGATATTTGGAATCCAGCCCTCCCAGATACCCGAACTATCCCAACGTGGTGCAAGTCCGTGTTCACCTTTATTCCAGCCGTTAAAATTACCGATTACAGAAATCTGAGATGCATTTGGTGCCCAAACCGCAAAGTAAGTGCCGGTTACACCTTCCACTTCCATTACATGAGAACCCAGTTTTTCATATAGTTTGAAATGTTTTCCCTGCTTAAAAAGATGAATATCAAAGTCCGTAAAACGTGTTATCGTTTCCACCGGTTTCAAGTCACGTTTTGGCACCGCAACCAAGTCCTGTTCCTGCGAAGACGCTTGGGACGAATTCTTTTTGTTTTTAATGGTTGACTTAGTCATTGGTTAATATACAATTTACAATAATCGGATGAGAGTGTCGGTTTCACTGGTTACCATTTCGGAACCTGTAATCGCTTCAATTTACAATTTTATTAAACTATTTCTTAAAATGTATCTATTATTTCATATCTCATCTAAAAAACCAATGCCAAAGTACTTTCATTATATTGACTTACCTTTCTCAACAGCAGCCAGAACACGCATAATATTTCCGCCCCAGATTTTTTCAATGTCTTTGGCTGAATATCCGCGACGAACAAGTTCTTCGGTAATCACACCGATATCGCTTACATCATCCAGACCGATCACTTTTCCTCCACCGTCCAAATCCATACCAATACCAACGTGGTCAACACTTGTAAGCTTGATCACGTGTTCAATATGATCAACCGCATCCTGAATCGTCGGCATATCGGATTCATATTTTTTAGCATTCGCTTTCATTTCCTCAAAAAGCGCTTTTTTATCATCGGCTGACAACTCAGTCTGACGAAGTTTCAGACGTATCGCCTTCATCGACAATTCCTGCTGCATCGAAGGTTTTTTCACAAAACCAGGTACAAAATTGATCTGGATCACACCACCATTTTTCGCCAGTGTTTTGATCATGTCATCCGTCATATTTCTTGGCACATCACACAAAGCACGGCAGGAAGAGTGGGAAGCGATAACCGGAACTTTGGTCAGTTTGATAACATCATAAAATGTAGAATCCGAAACGTGGGAAATATCGACCATCATACCCAAGCGGTTCATTTCTTTCACCACCTGTTCACCAAAAGGACTTAAACCATTCCATTCAGCCCCGTCCGGATCTGTCGAAGAATCGGCGATATCGTTGTTGGCTGAGTGAGAAAGCGTGATGTAACGCAATCCCAGATCATAATATAATTTAAGATTTGCAAGGTCATTATTAACCGGCCATCCGTTTTCCATTCCAATAAAAACAGCTCTTTTCCCTTCTTTCTGCAATCTGTAAGCATCTTTTGGCGTCGTTGCGATTCCGGCCATTTCCGGATGCAGTTTTACAGCTTCATGTATTTTGTCAAATATCGCCAGTGCTTTTTTCTTCGCTTCGGCATTAGCTTCCGGACTACGTTTTCCTTGTCCCAGATAAACAGCAAAGAACATTCCGTCCATTCCGCCTTTTTTCATTCTTGGGAAATCGATCTGGGAACCGTCTTTTGCATAATCATGCTCTACGGAAACATCAAAACCTTCCTTCATCATATTGATCGGCACATCGGCGTGCGTATCAATTGTTAATGACTTTTCATGGATTTTGGCCGCTTTTTCTTTGATCGCATCGGGAGTCGTCTGCGCCTGTGAAAGTAAAGGGAGAGCAAGTAAGAGTAGTAACTTTTTCATAAAATAATTCAACATATAAGAGTGAAAATTTTGCAGTTCTATTCTGCGATTTTCAAATTCACCCTTTTTTCAATAAAAACCCAATTCTTATTTGTCTATTTCATATTTATACCAAAGAATTAATAGATTTCTCCATGATAATCCTCAATTCGTAACAAATGGAATGGCAAAATGTGCGGATCAAGTTCAACATAATTCCACTCGCCTATCCACTCGTAGCGCGCATCCGTGATCAGATCATGTGCTATAAATTTTTCATCATGATTTTTATTGATCATATGAACCGGAACCTGCAACATACCCGACTGCCGGTGATAAGAATCAAGATTGACCACGCAAAGTATTTTATTACCCGCAAAATCATTTTTCAGAAAAGCCAGTATCTGATCATTCTCCAAAAAACAAGTATGCACGTTATTGGTTTTCTGCAAAGCCGGATTTTCTTTTCTTATTTCATTGATAAGCCGAATCAGGTAATTCACCTTCGTATCTTTTTCCCAGTCCCAACGTTTTATTTCAAACTTTTCCGAGTTCCAATACTCTTCTTTTCCCGGAAATGATTCATAAATCAATTGTTCAAAAACCGGCCCGTAAATACCATAACTACCTGATAACGTTGCAGCCAGAAAAAACCGGATCAGCTGTTGTGGTTCATGCCCTGATTGTAAATTAAATGGATTAATATCAGGTGTATTTGTCCAGAAAATGGGTTTGTAAAAATCCTTTTGAGTCGAGTGCGCAAGTTCATTAATATATTGTTCGATTTCATATTTACTGTTTCGCCACATAAAATAAGAATCCGAAAGCGCGAAACCTGATTTGGAGAGCGCATTCATAACCTTTGGGCGCGTAAAAGTACCGGCGTAGAAAATCAGCTCCGGATACTCGTCTGTTACGTTTTTTATCAATTTTTGCCAAAAGTAAAACGGATGTCTTTCCGGCTGTACCACACGAATAATCCGGATTCCCCAGGAAATCCATAGTCGTATTATTTGTTCCAAAGCTTGTGTTACCGCCTCTTCATTATTTTCATCAATTCTGATATTGTAAAAATCAGATTGAACAGAAATTAGCTGACCGGATGAAAAAATTTGTTCTGAACCGTTTTTATCAAACCAATCCGGATATTGAGCCATCCAGGGATGATCCGCAGAAAACTGCAAAGCAAGATCCAGCGCAATTTCAACACCGTGTTTTTCCGCTTCTAAAACAAGATTTTTGAAGTCATCTATATTTCCTAATTCCGGATGAATTGCCTCATGCCCACCATTAAAATTTCCTATCGAAAAGGGTGATCCAGGATCTGTTTCCTCTACCTTTTGACCGCCATTTTTACCTTTTTTATTTTGAAAACCAATGAGATGAATCGGTAGAAAATGAAGGACATCAAAACCTAAACCGGCAATTCGTGGTAAACGTTTTATTACATCTTCAAATGTCCCGTGTTTTCCAAAATCATCAGAAGCCGATCTTGGAAACATGGTATACCAGGAACTGAATTCAAGTTTTTTCCGATAAACCAGTAATGGAAACTCAGCCGTTTCGCCGGACAAACGATTATCCGGATATCGGTTCAGCCATTCTGTAAAACGAAAACTACCGGCGAGTTGCCCTGCCTCATCTTCACGATTTTTATCCTTGAAAAGCCTTACAGCTTCCTTTATAAGTGCCTTATCATCTTTTGAAGCCAATTTGGACATTTGTTCCAAAAGCTTTAAACCTTCCGGAATCAGGTCAGCAATGGGAAGATATTTTTGCAAACGTCGGGTCACCTCTGTTTGCCAGGTTGCGATGAGATCCACCCAGGCAACAATTTTATACACGTACTTTCCTGTTTCCTGAACTTGAAACTGCCCCTCCCACCGGTCGTTACCAGCGGGTTTCATGTAAGTTTTTTGCCAATTTCCTTCTTTGTTTTTATAAAAAATCCTGGCTGCCAAACCTGAATTTCCATGAGTCAAAATATCAGCCTGAATTATTATTGTATCACCCGAAACAGCTTTCACAGCATATTCCCCGTGACCATTTTCCGGAGTGATATTTTCAAAGATTACAAGATTATGATTCAGGTTTGAACTGATATTTACGATTTGATTATCCATTGCAAAAAAATAACTTTTTCCTTTACTGAAAATATTTATAAAAATTAACAATTAAATATCAAATTATGAAGATTTTCAAAAAAGTTTTCCCAAACGCTTTATTCGATTTCAGGTATATTTTCTCTAATGAATTTTACACTGAAAACATTTTCTATTATATCGTCAGGTAAATATTGTGCCGGAATGACTTTGCCTATTAAGTGTATATATTACAATTGTTATAAAATAAATTTGACACATACTCCAAAAAAATTTGACAACTCAGTACAACTATCTTTCGGACGAAGAGTTGATAAAACTCATCTGCCATAATAATGACGAGCTAGCTTTCAGCACGTTATACAGCCGACATGCCCGTCTTTTAGTACACACCGCGATTCGGAAAACCGGTACAAAAACGGTTGCAGAAGATCTGGTGCAGGAAGTATTTTTCAAGTTTTGGCTGGGGAGGCACAAATTCGATATACAAAAAAATGCCCAGGCCTATTTACAGGGAATGTTGAAAAATAATATTATCAGTCATTATTACAAAGAGCAGCGTCAGCAAGTTTTTTCAATTGACGACGTGGAATCTCCAGCCGATGATGTTACCCGTGAAAACCTTGATTACAATCTGCTTAGTGAGCTTTATGAGCAGTCACTTTTAAAACTTCCTGAAAAATGCCGCCAGGTTTTTGTACTTAGCCGTAGAGGTTACAGCCTCAGGGAAATTGCAGCCACGCTTGAAATTTCCGAAAAAACGGTTGAAGCGCATATCAGCAAAGCACTCCGGATTCTTCGCGTTGAAATGAAAGATTATA
This sequence comes from Dyadobacter frigoris, assembly GCF_005280585.1. GTDB lineage: Bacteria > Bacteroidota > Bacteroidia > Cytophagales > Spirosomataceae > Dyadobacter > Dyadobacter frigoris. Next base: position 354,938 of record NZ_SZVO01000008.1, on the reverse strand, counting down.
TCGCTTTAATGCTAATCAGCACAGCTTTTATTTAATCAGTTCAATTTTTTAAAAATAAATTCACATTTGAGTAAGGGATAAGTATTGATTTGGGAGACTGTATTGGTAAACCTATTTTAATAAGTGTAAAACTTACACATAAAATGAATTCCAATATCCCTTCTTCCCGGATCTTAAAAAATTACCTGGCTAACGCTTGCAGTGCTGAAGAGCGAGCTGTTGTCGATGCGTGGTATCAAAAACTAAATCTTGATTCCGGCGAAGCATTTTCACAATCGGAAGAATCTGAATTATATCAGCGTATTCAAAATCAGATTTATGAAGAAGAAAGTATTTCAGCAACAAAAAACATGATTCCACTCCACATCCGGACTTTTGCGAGAGCGGCTGCGGCTGTAATTATTTTTTCTCTGGGTTTTCTTTATTTTTTCCAGGCCAACTTAAAAGATAAAAAACTTGCTAAAACCGATGTCGGTTCTTCGCGAATAACTTTTAAAAATGATCAGAAAAAAATAATCCGGTATTCTTTCCCCGACCAAAGTATTGTGTGGCTTCAGCCGGGAGCAAGTGTTTCCCATCCATCAGTTTTTAATTCAGTAAGAAACAGGGAAATCGAATTTCAGGGGGAAGGCTTTTTTGATATAACACACGACAAACTTCATCCTTTCATTGTCAATTGCGGAAAAGTAAAAACCCAGGTGCTGGGAACTACATTCAACATAAAAGCGAATGAAAGTGAATCCACTTTTAAGGTTTCAGTCGTAACCGGCAGCGTTGCCGTTAGCACGCCAGCCAGGGAAAACAAGATTGAAACAGTTATTCTCAAACCAAAAGAACAAGCCGTTTATGAAAAAACGTCACAAAATATGACGGTTAATGTTCTTGAAAGTTCTGTATCAAATAATGAAAACTGGCAATCGGTTTCGCTGGTTTTTGATGAAACTCCAATGAGCGAAGTGGCAGAACGTTTGCAGCTCACTTTCAAAATCAAAATTGAATTCGCCAATCTTAATATCAAAAGATGCCGGTTAAAAGTTGATTTCAACAATCAGCGTTTACCTGAAATACTGGATATGATCGACATTTTATTAGGGACAACATACGAGATTGACGGGAGCAAAATCACGATTAAAGGCGAGGGATGTAAGGGTTAATTAAATAAGTGCACTTTTTAACACACGTATATATGACTTAGATAAATTATCAGATCAAAATTCTTAGTCAAAAAAAATCAGGAGTGGTTGCAACACTCCTGATTGTAAAATGACCAGAAAATCCCAAGAACATGCAGTTCAGAATCAATCGCCTTTCGGCGATTTAAAGGGTCGTTGTTTCCAACACTAATCAATTCTCAGTAAAATTATGAAAAAACATCTTCATCCAAGGCATGGATTGCTATTCAAAATCATGCGGTTAACTTTCTACCAACTCATTTGCGTAGGTCTGCTGTCTGCAATGGCTTATGCGCACAACTCACCGGCTCAGGATCTTCTGAACAAGGGCGTTACAATTCAATTGAAAAATGTCACGCTTCAGGAGGTATTGACAAAACTTGAACAAAAGGCAAAAATACGGTTTGCGTACAGCAGTGACCTTCTTAGCATGGAAAAACAGGTAAACATAGCTGCTGAAAACCAGAAGTTATCCTTCATACTAGACCGGTTGTTAATTCCGATGGGCATAACGTATCGTGTCAATAATGACCAGATTTTATTGTCAAAATCTCAGAAAAAAACTTCCGAAGTAAATTCCGCTGAAAAGCTTTTAGCAGCAATTCCCATAGAAATTAATATTTCAGGAACAGTAAAAGCCGCAGAAAACAGTGAACCGCTTCCAGGCGTAAGTATTATCCTGAAAGGAACACAGCGCGGAACAACAACGGATGTCAACGGAAAATTCCAGCTTGATGTTCCGGATGGAAATGCAACCTTGATACTTTCTTTCGTAGGATATATTTCGGAGGAAATTGTTGTTGGAAACCGTACGACTTTTGATCTATCACTGACAGCAGACACAAAAGCACTGGACGAAGTAGTTGTGGTAGGTTATGGCACGCAAAAAAAATCAACACTGACCGGTGCCGTCGCTTCCATCAAAGGAGGTGATATTGCAGAAACTCCGGTTCCTAATATTTCCAATTCCATGGCCGGAAAAGTGGCCGGCGTAAGTATGCGGCCAAACGGCGGACAACCAGGCTCGGATTCACCAGACATTCACATCAGGGGCATAGGCACCACAGGCAATAACAAACCGCTGATTGTTGTCGACGGAATTATCCGTGACAACATCAACCAGATTGACCCCGCGGCGATTGAAACAATATCCATTTTAAAAGATGCAGCCGCGGTTGCTCCTTACGGTCTGGGTGGTGCTAATGGTGTGGTTTTGATCACAACAAAAAAAGGAAAAACGGGAGCGCCAAGTTTGTCGTTCAGCAGCTATTACGGAACACAGACACCGACTTATTATCCCAAATTATTAACTGCACAGGATTATATGCGGTTAAAAAACGAAGCATATCTGAATGAAAATCCAACAGGAACGCAGCAGCCTTTTGCAAATGATCTGATTGAAAATTATGCCAGCTTAAATGCCAAAGATCCGGATCTGTACCCGATCAGCAATACCAAAAAGCTTGTAAATATGCACGCGCCGATGCAGAATTACAATCTGCAACTAAGTGGTGGAACGGATAAAATCAAGTATTACGCGGGGCTTGGATTTTTACAGCAGAAAGGGATGTTTGATCCTGTGAAATACACCCGCTACAACTATAACCTGAATCTGGAAGCGCAGGCGACCAAAACTACAACGGTTTCTCTGGCGTTGATCGGTTCAATTGAAAATACAAAATCAGTTGATGACGCCGTCTCCGCAACGAACCTTTTCCGTAACGGGTTTAAATATATTCCGATCCGAAGCCTTTATTACAGCAATGGCTTGTGGGGAGAATTTGCAGGAAACTCGCCGGTTGGCGTATTAAATGCCGGTTATTTGAAAAATACAAACAACACATTACTTACTACAATCGCGATTGAGCAAAAACTTCCTTTTGTAAAAGGTTTGAGCGTAAAAGGCACTTTCAGCTATGACCCAAATCAGCGTACAACAAAAGGATGGCATACGCCTTTTTATTATTACACTCAAAATACTAACGTAACACCTTATACCTACAATAAAGAAATTTCTACTTCTGAAGGCGGCGCTCCGTCTTTTACTTATTTGAGACAGGAATATAAAAAAAACCAGACTTTCAGCTACCAGGCTTATCTGAACTACCATAATTCTTTTGGTAAACATGATTTTACTGGTTTGCTGGTAGCGGAGGCCCGAAACAATACCTACGAAATTTTCGCTGCACGACGGAATAATTACGCCATCAATGTAGATGAACTTGACATGGGAAGTTCCAACAAAAACGATTTCGACAATTCTGGAACTTCATCAACCGGAAGCCAGATCGGTTATGTTTACAGACTTGGTTATGCTTATGCCGGGAAATATTTATTTGAAGCATCCGGGCGTTATGACGGCCATTATTATTTCGCTCCGGGAAAACGCTACGGTTATTTCCCTGCTTTTTCTGTCGGCTGGGTTTTATCAGAAGAAGATTTTATCAAGAAAAATCTGCCAATGGTCGACAACCTGAAACTGAGAGGATCATGGGGAAAATCGGGGAATCTTGCAGGAACCGCATTTCAATATCTGACCGGATACAATTTGTACGGAAATGCCTATGCACTCGGCACGGGTTCGATGGTTCAAGGTTCTTACATTCCTAACGAAGCCAATAAAAACATTACCTGGGAAATTTCTACCAAAACAGATATCGGTTTTGAAGCTTCTTTATGGAGAGGTTTGTTGAATGTTGAAGTCGATTATTTTCATGAAAAAAGAACAGGTATGCTCTTACCGCCGGCAGTAAGTGTGCCGGTAGAATATGGTCTGGGACTGGCCGATGAAAACGCCGGAATTATGACTAACGGAGGATTTGAGTTAAGTCTGGGTACCACGCACAAATTTGCAAACGGATTAAAACTTGGTTTCAACGGAAACATGAGTTATTCCAAAAACAAAATGGTCCAGATTTTTGAAACCGCTGCTACCCATAACAATCCAAACCGCAGCAGAACCGGCCGACCTTTTGGAACACCCTTTGGATATCATGCTCTTGGATTATTTGGCACGGCGGATGACAAAAATGATGATGGCGTTATCGACAGCAAGGATGGCTACAATGTGGCACAATTTGGTACACTGCATCCTGGCGATATTCGCTATGCCGATTTGAGCGGTCCGGACGGAAAACCGGATGGTAAAATTGATGCCAATGACCAGACCGTTATCGGAAAACCTGTATATCCATTTTTAAGCTATGGGATAACGCCAACAGCCAACTGGAAAGGTTTTGATGTAAGTCTGTTTTTCCAGGGATCTTCGATGGCAAGTCTTGATATCCGTCAGTTCCAGACGATTCCCTTCAATAATAATAACAGTAATTCCAGCTACGAATATTTCGATAACCACTGGACGCCGACAACACAGGGTGCCCGATATCCGAGAGCGACGCAGGCACCTTACGCAAATAATACACAGGATTCAGATTTCTGGTGGGCAAGCACAGCCCATATTCGTTTAAAAACAGCGATTATTGGTTATACTCTGCCAAAAAGTGTGATGCGTTCTTTGAAAATTCAGTCGGTAAGAATTTATGCTTCGGGACAAAATCTGTTCACTTTAAGCAAGTTAAAATTCATGGATCCGGAAGTGGGTTACACCGATCGTGAAACTGCTTATCCCAACCAGAAGGTATATGTACTTGGTTTAAATGTCACTTTCTGATTTTATTTTCCTGTAAATAAACGAATTATGAAAAATACTAAAAAGATCATTTTTACGATGCTGCTCGGGCTTGGCCTTTATACAACATCCTGTAATGACGATTTTCTTGAAAACGATATCAAGAGCCAGCTAACAGATGCAACACAATGGGAATCAGAGGGGAATGCAGATATTTTCCTGAATGATATTTACCATGATCTTTCCAACAAATGGAATTCACCGGAAAATCTTGACAATTTTACGGATGATAATGATGCCGGATTTTATTGGCGGTCATATAGTTGGAAACAGGGAATTGTTGATCCCTCAGTAAATCAGGGATCGCCGATGGACCAGGAATATAATACGGCGGTTATTACCAATTCCACCAACCACGCAACGGATTATGCTACCTGGGGCGCAGCTTTTTATAAAATTAGAAAGTGTAATTTGTTCCTGGAAAAAGTAGCTGAAAACTCGGCTAATTTTTCTGCGGCTTATCTAAAACAGCGCGTGGATGAGGTCAAATTTTTGAGAGCCTATCTTTACAGCGAGTTATGGATGCATATCGGCGGCTTGCCCATTATTACAAAAACGCTTGACAGGGCGACGATGACTCCTGCTGAATTGTATACCAAACGCAGTACGTTTGAGGAGACTTTTAAATTTATCACCTCCGAACTTGACGCAATTGTCAACAATAAAGCATTACCAATTAAATTCAATAATGGCGATGCAAATGCAGGAAGAGCTACTTTGGGTGCAGCTTTGGCGTTGAAAGGATGGCTGGAGTTATATGCGGCAAGTCCCGCGTTTAATGCAGCAACCCCTGCTGTGGGGTCTGATCCAAATAAAATGGCAAGTTTTGGAAACTATGATCCCGATCGCTGGAAAAAAGCGGCTGCTACCAACAAACAATTTATGGATACGTACGGTGGCACTTACGGTTTGTTCCCCGACATTTCCGCTTTGTGGTGGGAGAAAAACGAATATAATTCAGAGATTATCTGGGACAGACAAATCGTTGCTGTCATTATGGGTTCAAATTATGAACAATATGGCGGTCCGGTTTGGATTGACGGCGTTTACTATACCTGGGGAAATTACGATCCCACGCAGGAACTTATTGATCAGTTTAGTATGGCAAATGGTAAACCGATTTCAGATCCGACTTCCGGCTACGATCCACAAAACCCTTACGTGAATCGTGAAAAACGTTTTTATGATTTTATCGTGTATGACGGCGTTCCATACAAACAAGACTGGATGGCTAAAACAGATACTATTTATACGAGAATTGACAAAGTAAAACCATCCAAAAACCAGATTGATTTCGGTACAGATGATGTTGGAAATACCGGCTATTATTTCAAAAAGAAAATCAATCCGTTGAAGCCCAGAGGTGGTGCATCAAGTGGACAAAACTATATTTATTACCGTTATGCCGAGGTTTTACTAAATTATGCAGAGGCCCAAAATGAGGCATCCGGTGCAGATGCATCAGTTTATGCTGCGATCAATGCGATCAGAAAACGCTCAAATTTGCCTGAACTTCCCACGGGACTAACTCAGGAAACCATGCGCACTGCTATTCACAGGGAACGCCGTGTTGAACTTTGTTTTGAAGCAAAAAGATTCTACGACATCATCCGCTGGGTTATTGCTGAAGATGTTATGAATAAAGATTTGCACGGCATGAAAATTACAAATTCATCGCCGTCTGATAACAAAGGAAAATGGATTTATGAAGTAGTAGGACTTAATCATCCGCATGTTTTTCATAAAAAAATGTATATCAATCCGGTTCCACAGGCGGTTCGTGACCAGAATAAAGAGATAGTCCAAAATCCGGGTTATCAGTAAGATTTAATTTGACTTTTTGAATGCTTTACAAATCAGTTTTACCTGATTTGTAAAGCATTTTTTGTTAAAAAAAGAGCGAATCTTAATAATCGGACCATGAATTAAAGAAGGTTTTGTGAAAACACAAACCACGGATAGGAAGATGAAGGGCGAAAAAAAAGATGCAGTGGTTGTAGTTCCAATTTTATGTTCCCGAGATTCAAAACTGACAAGGGTTAAACAAATATTGATTTGCGATAACAATCGGGGAATCAGAACTGGCCGGATCTTTGAATATGTATATGAGACAAAAAATGACCTAAGAAACAAACTAAAGAATTTCTCGGGTGCATTAGTTGTTCGAGATATTTTTTGTTCCATATTTTTATTGCTTTTTGTCTTCAAAATATACTCAACCTCTTGCTACGTTATGAAAAATCTATCCATAATATTCTTCCTGTTCTTTTCCAATTTACTTTTTGCACAATCAAAACAAAATCGATTCAATTTTGGTATTATAGGCGGTGCGCAGATTATTGGAAACCTTCAAATATGAATCACTGACTACTACAAAAGGCGCTATTTTCGGGATTGATGCCAGTTATACTCTTATACCAAAAAAATCAGGTCTTTCAATTCACATTCAACCGAATTGGAGTAATTACAAACGGACAAACAAAGATCATGGCAACACCTACACTTACCGCTTGCAGGCAATTAATCTTCCAATCCTTTTGAGATATACATTTACGTCCGGCAAAATCCGTCCTTTTGCAGAAGCTGAGCTCAATATCCGGTACAGAACAGACTTTAAAGTTAAGAATAAAGGTTACTTATGTGAGTTATATGGATGTGCCAACGGAGAAAAAACGATTGATCTTCAACCTCAAACGACTCAGGATATCGTTGGTATTGTGGCCGGTGCCGGTGTGGAATTTGAAGTTGGAAAAATTGTGATTCCAATTACAATTCGTCTCAATGAAGGCATTGGAACCTACAAAATGAAAGAGCTAAGAGAGGATTCTTATTACTATTATGACATTAAAACGAGCAATATCCAGATTACTACCGGGATTACTTTTTAGTGAAAATTTGCGTTATCTGGCAGGAAAAAGGAGGCTCCGAAGGAGCCTTGCTAATCGAATAGCTATCAATCTCTATAAACAGAATCTATGTAGATGAGATCCGGGCTGTTTCAATTTCTTTTTACAATTCGAAAATCTTTTCTAATAATGCCAATGCATATTAACATGAGCTTAATATTACTACGCATTGGCACTGTATCATTTTCAAATTAAAGGCTCTTATTTTTGCAATTCAATATTAAAAAGTTATTCCGCCGAAGGTTCGCTCCTTTTTGCAAATTCAGCATCTATTAAATAAGCACCTTTTACTACCAGCTGTTGTCCATCCAGGTTTTTATCAATAATAATTTCTACAAGATCCTCTTTTGACGCACTGCCGATCTGAACGGGAATCCGATGAAATTCTTTTGATTTTTCTTCAATATAAATAAAACCAGTTGCACCTTTTCTCACAATCGCGGCTGCCGGAACCATGATGGCCGGACGGTTTCCTGTCTGTATTTTGGCATTTACATAAGCACCAGGAACAAGCTTGGCCTCCTGTTTTCTATCGTTGATATGTGCATGGACATTCAATGTTCTGGTCTCTCCTTCCAGTACTTTTCCAACCATCAAAACATAGGCCTGAACAGGTTTCGAGCCATCATTTAATTGTACGATAACCACCTGGTCTTTCTTTATTTTTGAAGCGTCCTGTTCAAAAACAGTCAATGAAATATGCATATCACTTTTGTCGGCCACTTCAAAAATCGGCTGTCCAGCCGCCACTTCTTTTCCCAGATTCACATCAGCAGCAGTGATATAACCATTCACCGATGAAACAATACGGACAGCCGGCGTGATTCCTTTTGTATTCAGCGTTGCTACCGAAAGACCCAGAATTTTCAATTTTGCTTCCAGTGATTGTAACAATGCTTTTGTAGAGCGCTGATTTGCCTGTGCCAGTTCGAAATTCTTTCTTGCACCAACATTTTCCGTACTTAAAGTGCGCTGACGTTCCAATTCTTTTTCCTGGTAAGTAAACTGACTTGCATTTTGAAGATAATCCTGCTGCAACTGAATGAATTCAAAACTTTCAAGCGTCGCCAAAAGCTCACCTTTTTGAACGGCCTGACCGGGAATTCCTTTCATGTAACTAATTTTCCCACTTACCGGCAAACTTAAAGTAGCCTGATTTTCCGGAGGAAGTTCTACAATTCCGTTAGCCTTTACTTCGTCACTAACTGTTTCAGTTTTTACTTGTCCAAGCCGAATTCCAATAGACGAATATTGCTGTTGGTTTAAGGTAATCTGGTCTATTTGAGAAGTATCTACGACTGTTTTCTTCTTTTCAACTTCCGCCTCTTCGGTTTTAGTTTCACAGGAAATTCCTGCAAAACAGATAGAAGAAATTAATCCTGTATACAGAAGTCCTTTACGGGTAATATTTTTTAATGTTTTCATTTTACGCGTGAATAACTGTGGTTTATTTATTGACCAACAATGCCTTATATTAATTTATAATTATTTCCCCTCTCCGGTTATTTCTTCAATTCTGATCAGATTGAAATCATAATCCAGCACATTGATCAGATATTCTTCCTGTAATTGATAAGCTTGCTGAATGGCTGCGAAAAATTCGAGATAGCCTATTTCTCCACCTTTAAAAGTAGACAAAGCTGTCTGTCTTATCAAATCGGCTTGCGGAAGTGCGTGCTCTTCATAATATTTTAAAGTTGCCGCCAGGTTTCGCTGCCGGGTTTCCATCATGTCCAGTTCTGTGCTAAGCTGTTCCTTGGCAGAAGCAAGCTGCGTCTCATTAACCTGCTCCTGAATTTTCGCAGATTGAATTTTCGCTCTTTGTGCTTTGGTGAAAATATGGAAGGACAACCCCGCATGAAGTATATTGTAATTGTACGTTTTTTCAATCGACTGATTAGCAAAACCAATGCGCCAGTCGGGTAAAGTATTGCGCTGTTCCAACCGTGTCTGAATCTGACTGTTGGTAATGTTTTGCTGCAAAATGTTCAGAAACGGATTGAGATCCGTATTTAAATCCGGCGTAATCAAACGAGCTGAAATATTTTTAAAAACCGTATTGGTATCAATAGAAATGGTATCGCGTGTATGAAGCAAAAGCCGCAGCGAAGCATAGTGAATCTGCTGTTCCCGCTGAGAACTTCTCATGCGCTGCAAAAGATTCTGATATCTGCTTTCGGCAGTAACCTGTTCAAGACGATTGGTTTCTCCGGTTTTAAAGCGGACATCCGCAGCATGGGCTGACTGCTGGTAAAGTTCACTTTGCTCACGAAGAAAATTTAGTAACTTCTGATCATAAACCAATTGATAGTAAGCACGTTTCACTTCATTAGCCAGTCGCCATTTATCCGCTCCTAACTGATTTCTTGCACTTTGAACATTTCCTTCTGCAAGCTTTTTCTGAGTTTTGTAAACACTGACCGGCGCAAAGGACTGAATTGCAGTAGCTGTATAATCAATCGGCCTCGCCTGTGTTTGTCCATATTGAACATCGACATCCGTTTTGGCGGGGTTAAAAGAAGCACCAACCAGAGCCTGTTGCCTGTTGATAATCAGTTCGCCGGATTTCACCAATAAGTTCTGGCTTGTGGCTTCCTGAACCGCCTGATCCATAGAAATAATTCGCTGAGCCTGTGTTGGAGTTTTGATAAAAAAGAAACAAACTGCAAGCATTCCAGTGATAATAACGGGACTCAATTTCCTTCTTTTTGCAACCCTTTCTTTTACCAAACTGTACAAAACAGGAAGTACAATTAACGTTAGTAAAGTTGCTGTAATCAAACCGCCTATAACAACGGTTGCCAAAGGCCGCTGCACCTCCGCTCCTGCCGAAGTTGATAATGCCATTGGCAAAAATCCTAATGAAGCAACGCCCGCTGTCATAATCACAGGACGGAAACGTGCTTTTACACCGGCAATAATCCGTTCACGAAGAGAGCCAATTCCTTCTTTTTCAAGCTGATCAAAATAACTGATCAGTACAATTCCATTTAAAACTGCCACTCCAAAAAGGGCGATAAAACCAACACCCGCAGAAATACTGAACGGCATATCCCGAACCCACAAAGCCCAGATTCCACCGATAGCAGAAAGTGGAACGGCCGTGAAAATAATCAGTGCTTCGGTTAACCTTTTGAAGGTAAAATAGAGCAGCACAAAAATCAGCAGCAGAGAAATCGGGACTGCAATTGAAAGTCGCTGACGTGCCTGCTGAAGATTTTCGAACTGACCTCCGTAGGAATAATAATAACCCGGCGTCAGTACTACGCCTTTTTCAATTTTTGCTCTGATATCATTTACAACACTTTCAACATCACGGTTTAAAACATTGATTCCTATTGTAATTCTACGTTTAGTATTGTCACGGGAAATCTGTGCAGGTGCTTCTTCGTAGGTGATATCAGCAAGTTCGCCAAGCGGAACGGAAGCGCCGTTTGGAACCGTAACATATAAATTTCTGATATCTTTCAAATCCGTCCGATGCAAAGTATCGAGACGAATAACGAGATCAAATCGCCGTTCTCCTTCAAAAACAACACCGGCAGTTTCTCCCGCAAAAGAAGTTTTTATAAGCTGATTAATAGACGAAACATCCAAACCATATTGGGCAAGGCGATCCCGATGATAAGACGCTTTAATTTGAGGCAAACCAACAATCGGTTCAACACGGCAACTGGCAACACCAGCAATTGGCTGAATTAATGCGGCACAATCATTAGCATGTTCAAATAACTTGTTCAGATCATCACCATAAATTTTTACAACAACATCGGAACGCGCGCCGGTAATCATTTCATTGGAACGCATCTGGATCGGCTGGGTAAATTCTGCCATTACTCCCGGTACTTCTCTTTCCAGAACCTTATTCATTTTCTCAGAAAGTTCCTCGCGGGTATGCGCAGAAGTCCATTCCGAACGATCTTTCAGATTGATCATTTGATCCGTCATTTCTACCGGCATTGGATCTGTTGGCACTTCTGACGCGCCAATCCGGCCAACAATCTGACGGATTTCAGGAAAATTTTTCAATAAAGCACGTTCAGCTTTTAGCGATGCCTGAATAGTTTCTGTTAATGAAGTCCCGGTTGGCATCCGCAAATCGATGGCAATATCACCTTCATCAAGCTGCGGAATAAATTCGCCTCCCAAAGCACCAAAAAGTATCACACTTCCTACTAGTAAAGCCAGCGAAGCACCAACGATGGCTTTTCTATAAGACAAAGCGCCCTGAATCAATGGCTGGTAAAAGCTATATAATTTGTTGACAAGACGATCCGAGAAATTCTTTTCATTATTGATTTTTGAAGAAAGAAATAATGAAGAAGCCATCGGAACATAGGTGAATGAAAGAATCAGCGCACCCAAAATCGCGAAACTTACCGCCAGTGCCATTGGTTGAAACATTTTCCCTTCAATACCGGAAAGTGAGAGAATCGGAAGATAAACGATGAGGATAATGACTTGTCCGAAAACCGCAGAAGTAAGAATTTTTGAAGCATTAACCTGAACGGTATCATCCATTTGCTTTTGAGAAAGCTTATCTCCCGTTTTGAAATGCGTTTGTAAATAATGCATTACACCTTCCACAACGATCACGGAACCATCCACCAAAAGCCCAAAATCAATTGCACCCAGACTCATTAAATTCGCCGAAACACCAAAAGTGTGCATCATTCCAAACGTAAAGAGCATAGAAAGCGGAATTACGGAAGCCACGATAAGGCCAGCTCTTAAACTTCCGAGAAGAAGTACTAAAACGAAAACAACGATAAGTCCGCCTTCAAGCAGGTTGTTGCGAACGGTTTTGATCGCCTTATCAATTAGTTTTGCCCTGTCAATAAACGATTCGATTTTGACACCTTCCGGCAAAGATGTCTGTATCCTCGTCATTCTTTCCTTGATCGCTTTTACAGTCCGGTCGGCATCCGCGCCCTTCAGCATCAACACCACAGCACCAACCGCCTCACTTTTCCCGTCACGCGTCATGGCACCATAACGTACCGCATGACCAAACTGGACAGTCGCCACATTGCTGACTTTTAAGGGAACGCCATTGATAGTTTTGATAACAATATTACCGATATCATCCAGACTTTTAACTGTTCCTTCACCTCGAATAAAGTAAGACTGGCTATCTTTTTCAAGATAACTCCCACCTGTATTGCTGTTATTTTTTTCTACCGCTGTAAATACATCTCCAATGGCAACACCCGCAGCCCGGAGTTTTTCAGGATTGATACTCACCTCATATTCTTTAACATAACCACCAAAACTGCTAACTTCAACTACGCCCGGAATTCCGGTAAGTTGTCGTTTTACAATCCAGTCCTGCATGGTCCGGAGCTCGGAAAGATCGTAGCGATTTTCGTAACCTGGCTGAGGGACAAGTGTATATTGGTAGATCTCACCAAGTCCTGTTGTTATCGGTGCCAAATAAGGAGATCCAAATTCCTTGGGAATATCCTGAGCGGCCAGAGAAATTTGCTCGCCCACGAGCTGCCGGGCTTTGAGAATATCCATTTTGTCATTAAAAACAACCGTGATGACAGATAATCCCAACCTGGAAACAGAACGAATTTCCTGCACGCCCTGCACATTCGTAAGACTGAGCTCTATCGGCGCCGTAATATATTGCTCCACTTCCTGTGCGGCAAGTGCGGGCGTTTGTGTCAAAACCACAACCTGGTTGGTGGTAATATCGGGAACGGCATCAATCGGAAGTTTTGAAAGCGCGTAAATTCCCCAACTGATGAGGCCCAAAATCATCAGGCCAACAATCAATTTGTTCCGTATACTAAAACGGATTATTGAATCAAACATAAAAATTGGTATTAATCACTGATGGTGACAAATAATGAATACCAACGGAACCGCGCTTCAAATTGAGCGGTTTCAATAATTTACTATCTTGAAGATTAGTCATCTTACTGACCTTTCTCTTTTGATATAAACTATTTCAACAACTTATTAAAAGCTGATTTCTATGGCAGCCAGTGGCCGTCAGCAAACAGTAAAATAAAAAATCAGGAAATACAAGAATGGAAGTTGGATCAGCCGAAGTTGGGCGGGTTTAATAGTGAAGAATGGTGTTGAAATGAATAAAGATTATTCCACCAAAAGGCATTTTTTTCCTGAAATTCAGTAATCAACGGTTCTGAAAAGGCAATAAAATGAAAATCAGTAATAACGTAGGAATGAAGCGAATGTCCGCTTAAAGAAGGAAGTGATTCATGCTGGTGTTTTTCAGAATCAGGTGCGTTTTGCGCATGTTGTGAAGCTGTTGCATAATGCATTTGCATAAAACCCCAAAAAGAAATCTGTCCCCGACTCTCCTGTTTGTGTTTTTCATAATGCTTCATAAGCTGCGGAAGGCGGCTCAATTCCTCCCAGCATTCCATTGAAGGTAGAAAGCTGCCAAGCAAAATGTGAAAACTTAATAAACAGGCGAAGATACGTATCAAGGTAACTATGAGATTATACTTGTCTTACGAATATTCAAAGATATATTTTTTTGTCCCAAGTCAATTCTCAGCCCAAATAAATACAACAAGTACTTCTTATATTCAAAAAAAACGGGATTATTTATTGCATTAAAACAATCCCGTTCTCGCTTTCAATTATTAAATATTGTATAAAAATGGTGCTTTCCTGACATAGGTTTTATCAGAAAGCTGCTCTTCCAGAAAAACAGCGATATTCTTTGTACTGATTTTAGAACCAAGACAATCCTCAGAATTTACTCCCACAGGAAAACTTTGATCAGTATATTCAATCATTGGGAGACGAACCAAAGTCCAGTCAACATCGCTTTTAATCAACATATCATATGATTTGGCTCTATCCTTATGAATTGTCGGAAAAGTGCTCTTCATCCATTCTGTCGCCGCTTTTGTCTGATCACTTTTTTTGTCAAAAGGTGTATCAATATTGATTCCGGCTACGAGAATGTAACGACGAATGCCGTATTCTCTCATTGCTTTCAGGATATTTCCGGTGGCTATACTGGCCACCATTGGCTCGCCAGGCCGTTGCCCTATCGTACTTATTACTACCTGACATCCAGAAAGTAGTGCGTGAATATCTTCAAAATTCACAGCGTCCCCTTTAACTATTTCAACAAACGAATTGGTTAAATTTAATGAGAATTGATCAGAAGGTTCATCAGGTACGGGAAGATTTCTTAAAAGGATTTTTAAACCATATCCTTTTTCTATTAAATGGTTGACAAGATATTTTCCTGTTTTCCCACCACCGCCAAGCACGGCTATTTTTATATTTTGATTCATTTCGTTTTTGTAAAATATGAAATACAATATCTTTCCTGTGATTTTCGAATTGAAAAACACAGGGTTTTTGAAGAAGTCTTAGGACTTACTTCTATTGGTTTCGATATTTTACAAAGACATTAGAATGAGACAAAAGTAATGGTTTTTGTTATTTAAAAAATTATTATGATTGGGTTATTTGCCGTCAAATTTTTGTCGTCAATTATTGCGGTGCTCCGCACCTTAGTACCTGGTTATTTCTTATCAATTTTCTACAAATATTTCGGTGCTCTGCACCTGTGTCAGTACCATAAACATGACCGACATTGTAGCCACGGATTTCAATCCACGGAAAAATTAGCCAGCACAAATTGCAATAAAAATGCCGTAGGCACGGCCGACATTGTAGCCGTGGATTTCAATCCACGGAAAAATTAGCCAGCACAAATTGGAAAAAAATGCCGTAGGCATGACCGACATTGTAACCGTGGATTTCAATCCACGGAAAAATTAGCCAGCACCAATTGGAAAAAAATGCCGTAGGTATGACCGACATTGTAACCGTGGATTTCAATCCACGGAAAAATTAGCCAGCACAAATTGGAAAAAAATGCCGTAGGCACGGCCGACATTGTAGCCGTGGATTTCAATCCACGGAAAAATTAGCCAGCACCAATTGAAAAAAAATGCCGTAGGCATGACCGACATTGTAACCGTGGATTTCAATCCACGGAAAAATTAGCCAGCACCAATTGGAAAAAAATGCCGTACGCACGGCCGACATTGTAACCGTGGATTTCAATCCACGGAAAAATTAGCCAGCACCAATTGAAAAAAAATGCCGTAGGCATGACCGACATTGTAACCGTGGATTTCAATCCACGGAAAAATTAGCCAGCACCAATTGAAAAAAAATGCCGTAGGCATGGCCGACATTGTAGCCACGGATTTCAATCCACGGAAAAATTAGCCAGCACAAATTGCAAWAAAAATGCCGTAGGCATGGCCGACATTGTAGCCGTGGATTTCAATCCACGGAAAAATTAGCCAGCACAAATTGGAAAAAAATGCCGTAGGCACGGCCGACATTGTAGCCACGGATTTCAATCCACGGAAAAATTAGCCAGCACCAATTGGAAAAAAAATGCCGTAGGCATGACCGACATTGTAGCCGTGGATTTCAATCCACGGAAAAATTAGCCAGCACCAATTGAAAAAAAATGCCGTAGGCATGGCCGACATTGTAGCCGTGGATTTCAATCCACGGAAAAATTAGCCAGCACGTATTGGAAAAAAATGCCGTAGGCATGACCGACATTGTAACCGTGGATTTCAATCCACGGAAAAATTAGCCAGCACCAATTGAAAAAAAATGCCGTAGGCATGACCGACATTGTAACCGTGGATTTCAATCCACGGAAAAATTAGCCAGCACCAATTGAAAAAAAATGCCGTAGGCATGGCCGACATTGTAGCCACGGATTTCAATCCACGGAAAAATTAGTCAGCACCAATTGGAAAAAAATGCCGTAGGCATGACCGATATATTATTCAAATAAAAGCAGGAGGAGAAGGATATAAATCAGTCGCCACATTATTTCTCATCAATTGACTAAAATATTCTGACGTTCTTCACCTCTTGGTTTATTAAATTATCATTAGCATTTTAAATTTAGTTCTTTTAATCCATGGATAACAGGAACCCAAAGCCCACCATTGGAAGTTACCAATTCAACTTGTTTGTCTTTGTAAAAACTTCCAAATAAAGCATCAGGGTTGCACAATAGTGATAGGCCAGTTACTTTTGAATCGTAAACTGGAAGAAAGAAATTGTTATAGAAAAAATATATAGATTATGAGTCGCTATTTAAAAGGTTTTGAAAGTAATGCAACAAATGCAGAACTTATTGAAGTGTTAGATCAGGCAGTTGGCATTTTGTATAATAAAAGTGCAGGTGCTGAGTCAAACGGGAAAATTTCGAATGGCCCGGTTGGATACGAATTATATGAAATGCCTGATGGTGTTGTAACCAAAACATTTGAAATTTTAACCTGCAAAGCAGCAGTCGGTAATCCGGCGGAAGATCTGGCTGAAAAATTATATGATGCTTTTTATGCCTGGCTAGTTGAAAAACAGGATGGTGAGGCATTAATCGAAGATTTCGAAGGGCCGAAAGACAAAGTTCCGGTTTCCTATATTGTTACTAACGAACCTTATTTCGTTGAACCTTTTAAAAATCTAGGGGTCAATTTTGATTTGAAAGCAGACATTGATCACAGGACTCCAGAATTGTTTGGTGAAGAATTTGCTAAGGAAATTGTCTGGACTTACACTTTTGAGGTGAGGATTTGCGCGCCAAGAAAAGGTTAAGCAAGCTCTTGATATTATTCCCTCAGAGAAGTCAGGACAAATTCCTTTTGACTTCTCTGTTTTTCTTCTTAAAATCAGTTTTTAAGCCATTTTCAAAATTCCGCAATGTTCGACCGCATCAATACATACATGATTAACCATGCAAACCTGACGGCCGAAGAATTATCCTATTTCAATTCAATCCTTCAATTTAAAACCTTTCCCAAAAAAACGATTTTACTCCATGAAGGAGAAATCTGCAATTTCGAAGCGTTCATTAATAAAGGCTGCATCAGGATGTACTATATTGATGAAAACGGTTTTGAAGTAACGTTGCAATTTGCTATTGAAGATTGGTGGGTTAGTGATATTGCCAGCTTTCATGATCAGAAACCAAGTAATATGTTCATCGAAACCCTGGAAGAATGTGAGCTTTTGATACTTTCACCGCAGTCTAAAGAATCCCTACTTTCCCACGTTCCGCAGCTGGAAAGAATGTTCCGGATTTTGGTACAGAGAAACCTTTCCAGTTTACAGGGACGACTTTTCAAAACCATCGCCACCAGCGCACAAGATAAATATCTGGATTTCATTAAACGCTATCCAACTATTCCGCAGCGCGTTCCCCAACATTATATTGCTTCCTACCTGGGTATTTCCGCCGAATTTCTGAGTAAGGTCAGAACCAAACTTGCCAAAAAATAAATTTCATTTTTTCTTTCTTCTTGTCCCAGTTCAATGTTTCCGCATTCCGGCAGCTGTTTCTTTGTATTGTTAATTTATTAAAGCAAAACAAAATAACCGGACTTGCAGAGAGTGACAATTTAACAAATCAAAAATATTTCAGATTTTGATTTTCTTGTCCTAGTTCAATGCCGGCCGCTCGCAAAATAGCGAAATTTGTATCATTAAATCGGTAAACGACTATAAATCATGGAAAGAAAAGATTTTATCCGTAAGGGCCTGATGGGAACTGGAATGTTCGTTGCGTCGGCTTCTGTTGGAAATGTTATCAAAAACGATATTGACGAATTGAAAGAACTGGACGTGATTGGTTTCAATCATTTGCCAAATACAGAATCAAAAGTGAAAGCGAACACAGTACTTCATAAAGCAGATACCCGCGGACATGCAAACCACGGCTGGCTTGACAGTCACCACAGTTTCAGTTTTGCGAATTATTACAATCCTGACCGTATGCATTTTGGTGTGCTGCGTGTTTTGAACGACGATCGTGTTGATGGCGGAAAAGGTTTTGGAAGACATCCGCATGATAATATGGAAATTATTTCAATCCCTTTGGAAGGCGATTTGGAACATAAAGACAGCATGGATAATGTGGCTGTGATCAAACATGGCGACATACAGGCAATGAGTGCCGGAACAGGGATTTTCCATAGCGAATACAACAAAAATGAAGATCAGGACGCCCGGTTCTTACAGATATGGTTGTTCCCAAAAACTAAAAATGTTACGCCTAGATACGATCAGTTAACACTGAATGTGGAAGACAGACATAACAATTTACAACAGGTTTTGTCGCCAAATGCAGACGATGCAGGTGTATCAATTAACCAGGACGCATGGTTTCACATGGGAAAATTTGATAAAGATTTCACCACAGAATATAAACTAAAAAATCCTGCCAACGGAGTTTATGCATTTGTATTAAAAGGCGATATCACCATCGAAGACAACGACTTAAATCAACGCGACGGACTTGGAATCTGGGACACAACCAGCATCTCAATCAAAGCAAATTCGCAGGATGCCGAAGTGCTTTTAATGGAAGTACCAATGTCTGTTTAGCGATTAGCTGTTAGCGTTTGGCTATTAGCTAAAAGGATCGATCCTGAGACCTTGTTAGTTCAAGAAGCCAAGTAAGTAAAGCGCTAACAACTGACAATCAACATAATAAAATTAATTCAATCCAGCCTAAAAACCGGAAGTACCGAACTAACTACTAACGCCTAACAGCCAATAGCTAAAAAATGAGTCATATTAAAATTGCAAACACTGAGCACGATGTGCTTGATTTGATTAAAAACAGATGGAGTCCGCGTTCTTTTTCCGATAAAGTAATTCCGGAGAACGATTTACATACAATTCTGGAAGCTGCCGGATGGGCGGCAAGTGCCAATAACGAACAGCCATGGCAGTATTACTATGCTTCAAAAGGTAACGACGGATTTGTACAAATCACAGAAAGTTTATTTGGTGGAAACAAACCATGGGCTCAACATGCTGATGTTTTGATCGTAGCTGTTGCCAGAAAAACATTTGAAGCAAACCAAACTGAAAATGGTGCAGCTATGCATGATCTGGGAATGGCCAATGCACATTTGCTTTTGCAGGCATCGGCATTGAATATTTACAGTCACATGATGGGTGGTTTTGACAGAGTGAAAATTTCAGAAACCCTGAATTTGACTGAAAATCAATTACCTGTTGCGATTATCGCATTGGGTTATCTGGACGAAGCTGAGAAACTGGAAGAACCATTTAAAACCAGAGAACTTACGCCACGTGTTCGTAAACCTTTAAGTGAATTTGTTTTTTCTAAAAACTGATAAGATCATGGAACCTGTGAAAGTAAATATTCTGGCAGTTGGACGACATGAAGAAATTCTTGAAACAGTCTTGCGTATCATTAATAAAAGTGAAAACTGGACAGCTCATGGCGCTTTGACAGATGAAAAAGCAATAGCATTATTTGAAGAACAAAAATTTGATATCGTTCTTTTATGCGGCGGTATTGAAGAGGAATGCGAAGCGGTGCTTCGTGTCACTTTCACAGAAAAAGATCCTGAAATTATTATCATTCAGCATTACGGTGGCGGAAGCGGATTATTGAGTAACGAAATTATTCATGCGCTTTCAAAACGTAATTCATTACCAAATTCAATTTCCTGATTTTTCTTGTCCCAGTTCAATGTCCAGGGCTTTAAATCTTCGGAAATTTGTATAACAAAAAACAAAACAATCATGGAAAATCAAATCTTAGGTCTGCACCATATCACTGCCATAGCAGGAAACGCAAAACGTAATCACGACTTTTATACCAAAGTTCTTGGCCTGAGATTAGTAAAAAAAACCGTCAATTTTGACGATCCCGGAACTTATCATTTTTATTACGGTGACGAAGTTGGATCAGCCGGTACAATTCTGACATTTTTCCCTTGGGAAGGTACAGCACAAGGTCGTACCGGAACAGGTTTGGCAACAGATATTGGTTATTCCGTACCAAAAGGAAGTCTGGATTTTTGGGCTGATCGTTTTACCGAATTCAAGGTAAAACAAGGAAATAAAGATGAGAAATTCGGCGAATTATATCTTCCTTTCCAGGATCCCGACGGATTGAAAATCAACCTGATTGAATCAAAAATTGAGGATACAAGAAAACCATGGGAAACTGCCGATGTAAAAGCGGATGTTGCTACCAAAGGATTTCATAGCATCGTTTTGACGCTAAAAAATATAAAGCCAACCGCTGAAATTTTGACCGATATTTTCGGATATAAACTTTTGGAACAGGAAGGAAATCGTTACCGGTTTATCACGGATGCTGTTGAAAATGCAGCGATTGTTGATCTGATAGAATCACCAAATGAAGAACGTGGTTATAATGCCGGTGGTACTAATCACCACGTTGCCTTTCGTGTGAAAAATGATCAGGTTTTGATGGAATTCCGTGAAAAAATTGCGAGCAAAGGTTTGAATATCACACCAAAAATTGACCGTGATTACTTCTTTTCTCTTTATTTCAGAGAACCAGGTGGGGTTTTATTTGAACTTGCATCTGAAAATCCAGGCTTTGCAATTGACGAAACGATTGAAAACCTGGGCAGTAGTTTAAGGTTGCCAAAACAGTACGAAAGTTCACGTGCTGAAATTGAAAAAATATTGCCAAAACTGGTTTAAGTTCTTTGGAAGGGATATGATTTATAGTCATTTATCTCATATCCCTTCCTCTTTAAAACTTGCAATATTTTCAAAAATCAATTTAGATTTAAAATTATTATGCATACCAAAAAAGTAATAACAGCCGGAAAAGTTATTGATAAAACGGACAAAGTTTTGATCATGATTCATGGCCGGGGAGGAAGCGCACAGGATATTCTATCGCTGGCTGCACATCTGAATACTAATGATTACGCGCTTCTTGCTCCCCAGGCCACCAACAATACCTGGTATCCAACTTCATTTTTGGCAGCACCCGCAATTAATGAGCCCTGGCTTTCTTCCGCTGTTGACGTGATCGATGATGTTGTTGCTGACGTTATTGCCAAAGGAATTTTGAAAGAGAATATTTTCTTTCTTGGATTTTCACAAGGTGCTTGTTTGACGCTTGAATATGTTGCCCGAAATGCAACTAAATACGGTGGAGTTGTTGCCTTTACAGGCGGACTTATCGGTGATAAAATTTATACGGAAAACTACTCCGGAGATTTTGGAGGAACACCCATTTTTATAGGAACCAGCAATCCAGATCCACATGTCCCGGTTTCAAGAGTTCAAGAAACCACCGCTGTTTTGGAATCCATGCATGCTGAGGTTTATGAAAAAATATATCCGAATATGGGACATACCATCAGTCACGATGAAATAGAAAAAGCTAATACATTGATTTTCAATAAGTAACATTCCGTTTATTCCGACCAACGACCACTATATACTTTGTATATTGGTCGCTGGCTTTTTTCTGCAAAATGTATCCCCAATTACTTTGCGGTTTTATTCCAGATCATGCTTACCACCTTCATCATGACCTACAAAAAGCATGTAGCGAAGAGAAATCCCGAATGCCCATCCGCTTCCATCTGCTTTAATCGTCGCCGTTTGGGTTTGTACTTTGTTTACGTAGTAGTCAAGATTTGTTGATAGCGAGTTTCCCAGTCCCCAACGTTTTCTTGCATAAAAACTAAGATCAAACGCTTTGGCAACTTTGATAACGTATTCAGCAGTAGCATCTGCAAAACCGGTTATTTTTGTGTTCGTCCTGGTATCACTGCTCAAATATAATGTATCATTGGTTAACCTTGTACGTCTTATATAACCTTCAAACTCCATAAAATCCTTCTGTTTTCCGGAATTAGGCACGATACCTGCGCCAGCGCCAATCCAGAATGCAGAACGGCGGACAGAAGAATTTGATTTCCCAAACAAAATCCTCCGTTTTGCCCGGATGGCAATGTTATTTTTATCATTATCCATCTTATATTCCAATGGATTGGCATTGTTGATAATGAGCGTGTTATGGATAGGCGACCGTGCATATTCCAATTCAAGTCCCCACTTTTCCTGATTCACCCAGCCAATGGAAGCACTATATCCGGAGCGGCTGGCGGATTTTGTATCAACCAATCCCTGAAGAGTATTTGTCAGCGTACTTTTATCTGTACCAATAAATCCATCAAAGCCTATATACCAGCGGTTACGGATTTTTTCTGTTGAATATTTGGCAAAAATTGCTTTCTCTCTGTTTGTCTTAAACGTATTGATCTGAGGAGTTACCAGATCATAAAAGGGTTTTACCGGAGCTGTTACCGGATTATAATAATCTTCATTTTGTGCAAAAACAGCGTTGGCACAAAGCGCTAAAACAAGAAGGGTATAAATTGACTTCATAAAAAAACAAGTTCTGACTTCAATTAGCTTTACGCTAAGTAAGTCAGAACCGTTGCAGTGTACAAAAATATGATATTAAGTTATTTAACAACAGGAAAAGCTACAATTCTAACTTTGGTAAATCCATAAGGAACCAGTGTAATCTTCTCCGTTTTTTCATCAACCTCTCCGCGGTAAATCCCGGTTCTGTCCGTTACCGGTTGTCTCGCCAAGCCATCTACCACTTTCCAATTCGGAATTTTCTTCCCGGAAGCAGTAATTTCAATCGGTGCGTGAGCCAGATTCCAGACAAATTTTTCTGATATCGGTTTTACCACAACCGTCAGATTACTTTTTGGATCTTTTACAATGCTTTCCAAAAGTCCATAGTTCCAATCTGATTTTGGATAAACGCTGAAATAATCGCCTTCATTTTTCTCATTTCCCTTTTCCCATTTTTCTTCCAGTTTGAGCGCATAAACTAACGGGCCGCGTTCGATCGTTCTCGAATTTTTGCCCCAGTTTGAAGTCGTCATTTCCATCGGGAATTCCAGCGTCAGCTTATCATCGTTTTTCCAGATACGGTTTAAGGTAATAACCTGACCACCTTTTTCTCTTTTTAATTCCTTACCATTGAGTGTCAAAACAGCTTCTTTGCACCAGGTTGGGATTCTTAACTGTAACGGAAAACTAACGTCCTCTTTCGTGGTAAATTCAAAATTAATTTTGTCATCAAAAGGGAAATTGGTTATTTCTTTGATACTGATTTCCGTATTTGTTTTACCGACTTTCGAAGTAATTTCATTAGGACTGTATTCCAAAGCGGCCAATCCGTTTGCGGAAGTACCATACCAGAGATGACTTGCGAACTTCGTCCAGCCCTGATGCATATTGGCCAGACAGCATGTGTAACCACTTTTCATCCCAAGCACATTGTTCATTTCCCTCTCAAAAGGCAAAGAAAAATCAAAAACACCTCTGCTGATCTGCACCTGATTGGCAACCTGAAAATATTGTTTGGCGTTATAATCGTCCGTCGTCTGGGTTGGTAATGCGTTAAAAGTCATCCGTTCCAGTGCATCCATGTATTGGATATCCCCTGTTATCCCGATTATCTCTTCGAGTGAAAACATAGCTTCGGTTATCGCACATAGTTCAACACCCTGTGTTGGTGCATTTCCGTGAATATCCTCGTCGCCTGAAAAAACACCCATTGGCAAACCATGAAGTGTCATTAAATCATTAAATCCGGTTTTTAACTGATTCAGATACTTAGGATTTTTTGTCCGCTGATAATTCATCGAAGGCGATTTCAAACCCATCGCTACATTCACCGCGTGGCGGCGCATCCAATGTTCATCATTTTGCTGGGTTGCAGCATTGATCGCCCAGGTTCTTCCGCCAAACCATTCACTCCATTGATAGGATTGGGATTCGATCAGGTTTGCAAGCTCAATTAACGATTTGTCATGATTGATGCTGTAAAGCCACTGTGCAATCATGATATTGTCAGCGCCCCTGGATTCCGCCCATTCTGACCATTTATTGATTGGACAGGTTTTAAGTGATTGAAGCTGATATTTAAAAAAACGGTTCATAAAAGGAATTACACGCGGATCATTTGACGCCAGATAATATTGACGTATTACTTTCAGCATCACCATTTTCGGCCACCAGTCCTCTCCTGCCGAGCAATTTCCGGGTGTTATCACTGTTTTATTTTCACGCTCTTCTTTTGTTATCGGCCCAAAATAACCTGATGGTCGCTGACGATCAATCGTCCAGTTGATGTATTGTAAAACTTTATCCTTTACAACTTTATCGTCCAAAAGATACGCCAACGGAACTGCACCGTCTAGCCAGTACGGCGTTTCCTCCCAGCCATCTCCCTTTCCGCCAAGCCAGCCATTGTCATTTTTCACTTTGGCATAAACTTCATCCAGATGTCCGGTTGTACCATCACGCATAATTTCCAATTGATCACGCAGCCAACCTTTTGGTTTTATGGCATTTAACGGAAGTTGATGATAAGGTTGGGATTCTAAAAAAGAAGTGGCAGACTTAACTTTCTGAGCACTAACCTGTGTAGAAGTGAAATATAAAGAGGCGATTAACAAAGAGAATTTAGCAGCCTTTTGAGCCGAAATATATAGTGACATGAATTTAGACTTTTCAATATTTATCAAAATCCGGATTTTTCAATTTGATTAAACCTGATTTAGATTAAAGGATCAAAAGTCTGTTTTTTACTACGCAAAAGTTAAATCAGATTACAGAATCCATTTTCTTTCCGTTGTAAAAGAAATAGTCAGCCACATCGTATAATTTCCTTTAATCCGGTCGTAAACTTCCTGACGGATCACATCGAGTTCAGCTACTTTCATGTCCGACATCGATTTTGGTAAAAGGAAATCAATTTCTACAGTATAACTGCTTCCCGTTTTTGCGACCCTCACTAACGATTCCAGAAAACCATACTGCAAAGTTATTTCATCAACATTTGTATGCATGAGATCTTCAACCTCGTCGTCAGGAGCAAATTGAAGTAATTCTCTGATATTTTTTTTAAAAGTTTTGGCAGGAATTCTCAGAAAGACTAACGAAATAATAACGACCATCGCCGGATCAATGTAAGGGACCAGATATTCATATTCGGTTTTAGTAAGAAAAAAAGCCAGAGACAATCCAGCCAAAACACCAAAACTCAAAAGTGCGTCGAGCTGCCATTCTGTCGACTCAATACGGACATATTCCGAGCCGAGTTTTACCGCGTTGGCTTTGAAATACAGCCAAAGAATAAAACAACCGATGATTGAAAAAATCAAATACGGCAATGCCAGATCCATTTCAACAATTTTGCCTCCATTGATCAAATCGATAACGGACGTTGTCAGCGAATAAAGACAAAGAAAAATGATAACCGAAGTTTGAACTGTGATAGCAAAAGGTTCAAATTGAGATCGCCCAAACGGCAAATTATCATCGTCCGGTTTTCTGATAAAATTATTAACAAACAAAGAAACACCTGAAAGACTGATGCCAATCATGGAAAAAAGTGCATCGAAAATAATTGCTTTTGAGTCAACAACGATCCCTATAATAATGGCCCAAACCGTAAAAACGGAACCAAGCCAGATTGATAGTTTGATCAACTTTCTTTCCTCTATGCGCTTCTTTCGGGGATTCATAAATTTTTGAGATAATTAATATCTTTTAGATTACAAAGGTATGGGGTTCTTTTAAATTTTGGGGCACTGTGCAAATTTGGTAATATGGATTAGTAGTGATGATCAAATTTCTGTTCTATGATATTCGGGTCTGTGGTATGTGTCCTAACCTCGATCCTACTTTTCTTTTTCAATCAAATATTGAAAAGGAATGCGTCTATGCAGATACACCAAGGAATTAGTCACAATATATTACTTCAACTGTCAAAAGTATATTTGTTCGAATCACCAATTTAAATCTGCCCTTTTTACAAAACTTATATTCTTTGTTTGACTATAAGTTGTCAAGTTACTTAACAAAACTTATATTCACTTTATAAAGCCTAACTAATGAGTAAATCAAGAAAGGAAAAATTAATTAAAGAAATTGAAAACAATATTGAGAGGTTAGAAATGCTACTAATAGATACCACTGATGAAACCATGATGAAGAATATCAGGATTTGATTAAAGAGATACAACTAGCTAAACAAGCCGTAATAATTCTAAAAACTATGTAGGACCAAACTAAACAACAATCACTACTATCATGAATAATATCACCGAAAAAATAATATCTCAAAAAAGTCTAAAATCAGAAATCAGAGAAAAACTAGACGAGATTCACTCTATGATGAATGAAATTTCTCATAGTAAGCTGACGATCATGGATATAGAATATGATCTTTCGGAATGGATCACGTTAACGGATTATTCAAAAAAATATAATCTTTCGATTAGCCGTGTTCAGCAATGGATAATTAGAGGCATAGTTCCGTCTGACTGTGTGATCGTTGTGCCAGAGCTTAATTATCTGAAACTTCTTAAAAACAAGATGTATTATACAAAGACCAATAAAAAATTGAATTTGGGCAATTAACAAAAAATGCCCTTCAAGCTTCACTCAAAGGGCATTTCCATCAAAATAGATTTAGCAACAAGGCGTCAGATTTTAAGTTAAAGAAAGAATACTCACGACCAAAAACCCTGCACCCTAACCGTATCACAATCACTTTTCTTCAATTCCTTTCTCAAATGTCCACAACTGGGGATATGTCCTGCCACATAAACGGTTGCATGATTAAAATCCTTTTTTCTGGCCCAGTTTGTTAAAGCATGAAAACCTCCCTGATCCGTCTGCGCGACGGGCTGAATATTCCAGTTAAAATATTCCATAAATTCGGCACGGTGGTTTTCTTCTTCAATCGCAATCGCTCCCGTTATATTTTTCGATCCGGCCAATTGCTGCAAAGCAAGATAGTGCCCGATCGTCGTCATATCGCCCAGTGCAATCATATCACCTCCTTCAACAGGTCTGTGCATGGTTGCCCCAACGCCAACATATGTGATCTTGTCTCCCGTGTTCAGTGATCTCACCCAATCACTTCCGGGCCCCTCCTGCATTGCATTAATATAAAGTGTACAAGTTCTTGTTTCTACATCCCAACCGGCAGGGGTATAATCGCGGTATAGTCCAGGTGCGACTTTGACTTTCATATGTTGAACGCGATCCCAACCAGACATATCCAGCACAGGAAAGTGTACATCAAGTTCGAAAAATGTTGCAGGATTCCAGGCTCTGATGGCCAGTATCGTCCCTTCTTTGGCTAGTGCATTTTCGAATAAATTAAGAGCAGTTTGTTTGAGAATATTCATGATTATGGCTATTTGGTGTTAATAATTAAATCCTGGCGGTCAACTATAAACGGGTAGACGAATCAACTTTTGTTTTACTTTAATCTGAACAAAAAAATATTCAGAATAGATTAACCGCCCTAGTCAACCGACGATACAAAACAACGCATGAAATGGGGAAACGGAAAGAGAGAAAGAGCGGGAAAAGCTGGACTATTTGCGGTATTCTTTTCGAAAAGCTGCGGGATAGCTCCCTGTCACCTTCTGAAATAAGCGTGAAAAATAAGTCGGATCAGAATATCCAATTTTGAAAGCAATTTCTTTAATATTTAGATCTGTATAATACAGAAGCCTTTTTGCTTCCATCATTATCTCACGCTGAATCCAGTAACTTACGGAAAAACCAGTAATATTTTTTACAACTTCGTTTAAATAGGACGGTGTAATATTTAAAGCCTCAGCGTACTCCGCAGGACTTTTCAGGGTTTTGAAATTTTTCAAAACCATTTTTTTTAAAATGTTACTGATAATTACGGGCCGGGAATTTCCTTGCCAATGTTGTTGCTTATGCTGCTGAAAAATACTGGCGAAAGTGCCTGCACAAACCTGAATCATGGAACGAAGTGCCAATTGCTGAAAAGGCAAATCTTCCTGATTTTGGAGCATTTCGTATAATAATTCGATAGATTTATCCAGAATCCCGGCTGTCTTAATGCTTAATGGAACAGGTTCCGGATGTGCCATATAATCTTCAAAAATGGCTCTATAAGTGTCGTCAAGTGAGGCCAGATCTGTGGCAATAAACCAGCCTACTGCATCAAAAGCTGTTTTTGAATGGTGAACCTGACCTGGCAGAATGCAAAAAATAACGCACCCTTCAAAGCTGACTTCCTGGAAATCGACCATCATTTTACTGCTCCCGCTTTGTTGGAAAATGAAGATATAATGATCATCCCGGTGCGCCCCATATCCCGCTACCTCAGACGATTTATTTGCATCAATCCTGTGAATGTCCAGACCAAGGTTTGTCCGGTCACTTAAGGAATGAAGCGGAATGACAGGATTCTGAGGCATTTTTTTAATTATAAAAACGATGCAAAATAATTATTTTTTCAATTTCACAGCTCTGTCCAGCATATCCGTTGACTGTAAAATCTTGTTTTTCAAATAATATGGATAATCAGGATTTGCTTTTAAAAATGAACTGGCAATATTGGCTGATTCCAGATCCGAATGACCGGAAAAAGTAGCGCTCAACCACCTTTGCGGGAAGAAAATATCACCCGTTAGCTGAACTTCCTGCAACAGATCCAACGACGGTTTTAAATACTTGTTCGCGTTTTTAGCACGTAACGGATGGTGCAAATAACCTAATGCCTCCAAAACCCAGGCTTCATGCTCTCTGTTTTCAGGTCTTTTCAACGACTCGAAAAAAGCATCCCGCACATTTTGATCCGGGCTTAAAGCCGGTATTACAAATTTCATCCGGGACTTGCGATCCGGATTTTTGGTATCATTTAATTGCTTCTCAAAAATCGCTTTTCCGTCACCTTTCTGTTTCAATATTAGTTCATAAGCCAAGGTAATTTTATCATCTTCGGACAGAATCAGATCTTTCACTTTCAACTTTTCATTCCATAAAGATTCCACTTTGCTCAATCCGTCATCTGTCATGGCGATATTTTTAAAAACCCGGAAATAGGAATTTTTCATGCCCTTATCCGTAGTTGTTTCCAGTAGCGTCCATAAAACTTTTTCTATCTTTTCCTGATATTGACTTCTTTGTGATTCAGTCAGGAAAGTCCACCAGGTCGTTTGCAGATTCCCCAGCAAATTATCTGAAATAAGTGCGTTATTTTCTTTTGGTAAAATATCGATCAGGATACTTATAAAATGTTCTGGCGCAGCTCCATCTCCACGTAGAAATCCTTCCCAGATATTAACCAGCATGGCTCCGCGGAAAACAGGATCAATTAACATCGTGTCCTTCGCTGAATTGTAGTTTTTCAGAAAATAGTCTTCGGACACCGAATCCATTTTAAAATATCCATACCCTTGTCCATTTGAATTTGGAAAAACCATGGCAGGCAAATCTGGCTTTCTGACGTTCTGGGGCTTGTTATTCAGATTAATACGAATGCTTCCCTGAGCAAACATTTCTTTCCAGATCGTAACCACCGGCTGTTGCCAGATCCGGCCAGAAAGTGAATCTTTTTTCTGTTGGATCTGGATTTCATCTTTATTTCCTACGAATTCATACTCCGGCATCCCCGGCGTTTTTACCCAGACATTGCTCCAAGTCGTAATATCCTCGGGACTCTTATTATCAATAATACCAATCAGATCATCCCATTTAGCATTGCTGAATGAAAAAGATTTCAAATATTCACGCAAGCTTTCCCGCATTAAGTTTTCACCTATTTTCTTTTCCAGTTGGCGCATCACAATCGGCGCTTTCTGGTAAATAATTCCACCGTAAAGTGTTCCTGCATTTTTAAGATTTCCGAGTTTTTGAAGGATCGGATTTGTACCGCTGCTCCTGTCCACTTCATATGCACCGGGATAATGTGCGAGCAGAAAACGCAGGTCATGATTGATTTCAGGAAAGCTTGGATGTACGATTTTGGCGGCCATGAAATTGGCAAAAACTTCTTTAAGCCAAACATCGTTAAACCAGTCCATCGTAACCAGATCGCCAAACCACATATGCGCGGATTCATGCGCTATTACGCTTGCACGAGCCAGTTTTCTGTTTATAGGAGCATTTTCATCCAGAAAAAGAGAAGACTCGTTATAAAAGATAGAACCCGGATGCTCCATTCCGCCATATTGAAATGATGGTATCAGGACAAAATCAAATTTACCAAACGGATATTTTATGGCCGTGTAATCTTCCAGCCAGGTCAACGATTTTGCGTGTAGATTGAAAACTTCATCACTATTGCGTTTCACTTTCACACTATCCGTTTCACGATAATACATTGTCATCGCCCGATTATCAACTATTTTTTCAGTCTTGAAAAATTTGCCGACAGCAAAGGCAAACAGATAAGAACTGATCGGTTTTGTTTTTTCAAAGTGATAAATATTCTGATCTCCTGTAGAAGTTTTTTCTTTCAAAATACCATTTGAAACAGCTTCCCAATGTTTCGGTGTTTTTAAAGTCAGGCTATAAGAAGCTTTTAAATTGGGCTGGTCAAAAAGTGGAAAACAAGTTGAAGCACGGTCGGGGACAAAAAGTGTATATAAATATTCTTCGTTTCTATTCAGGGAAAGATCTC
Source organism: Dyadobacter frigoris (assembly GCF_005280585.1). Classification (GTDB taxonomy): domain Bacteria; phylum Bacteroidota; class Bacteroidia; order Cytophagales; family Spirosomataceae; genus Dyadobacter; species Dyadobacter frigoris. Next base: position 323,828 of record NZ_SZVO01000008.1, on the reverse strand, counting down.
CGGCCGTAAATATAATTTCGATCTCATTTTTTCCTTTAACAAGCTGATCCGTTTTTATAACTATATGCTCATTAATAAAATCGTAAGAAATCTCCTTTCCCGCAGATTTTACAGCATGTACATGAGCACTATCTGTACTAAAATCCATTACGAGTGCAGAATCCAGAGATTTCAGATTGAACGTTATAAGTTGTTTTCCTTCAATGGCCTGAATTTTCTGTGAAGGAATTTCCAGTTCAATAGCATAGTGAATACTGTCAATTGTTTTCTTTCGATATTCATTCAAAGCAAATGAAACACCTTTCCCGGGTGTTTCATTTTTTGCATTTTTACAATTCAGGTTGGTCAGCATAATACTGATGAAAAACAGAATTAAATAGCGGATTTGCATTGGATCAATATCTTTAAAACGGAGAATATTCTAACAGGAGTATTACTTTTCCTTTAACAAAATCAATTGAGTTCTTTGGTTATTATTTAATCCCGGATTATCATCGGTCACCAAAAGTATCTGTCTTTTTCCAGTTTCAACCGGCCACCAGGACATACCTTCCAGGTTGTCCACAACAAAAGGGAAATTGTCGTTAAAATCAAAAGCGGGAGCAGAATCTTTCTTTAAAGTCGATCCTTCAACGGTAACCTGCCAAAGTTTTGCTTTGATCTTTTTGGAAGCTTTTTCATCAAAACATCTTTCCAAAACCAATAACTGATTTTCATTAACCGCCAGGATTTCAGAAATTCCACCTCTTTTTTCGGTTACACTCAAAGGACAACCACTTCTGTCGATAATATAACTGTATGGAATTGCCTCGCCATAACCAGAATTTTTTCTATTAAATTTCCAAAAATGAATGGTATCATTTCCAACTTCCGTTTCACCCTGCCAACCCGATTCCGGTGCAATCCAGACCGTTCCGCTATCCGTAACTGCAATCGCTTCAATTCCCTTATTATCCGCTGGTAGATGCATGGGTGGAATTAAATAGGCAGGAGGAAAGGAATCATAGTAACCGACATAAGTGGTGGTGTCATTAGTATCCTTATTCGGTTTGTATTCATTTTCAACGGCATATAAAAAAGTAGAATACCGCGGATCAAACCGGATTGCTTCAAACCAGTATCCTGTTTTTTTAGCAATCGCAATATCCTGTCTTTTTTCAAAATCACGGATATTATAAATACTGTCGAAGATAAAATAATTGCCCCGGTCACTGGCCAGATGCCATTGATTTTTGGAAGAAATATACTCAATTCCCGAAATGCCGTGCAATGCGCCTATAGGTTTTTTAGCCAGAATTGTATAATCAGACAACTCGAATTTAATCGATTGCGCTTTTAAGGAATGAATACAAAAACAAGAAAAAAGGACCAGAATTAACTTCTTCATCTTAAAAACGCTTTTATTGAGGAGCAGACAAAAATAGTACAGATACGTCAGATATTGCGGAATTATCAGCAAGAGTTTAATAAATCTTCTAAATTGCATGTCATGACAAGTAAACTACCAACCTGCTATTTATGAAACACTTTTTGCAAGCAACAACACTCCTGTTATTCATTACATTAATACCCGCAAAAGCACAAAAACCGGGTGCACTTACCGTAGAAAAAATCATGCGTGAACCCAGGATCTGGCTTGGCACCTCCCCGTCCGATATTTTCTGGTCAACCGATTCCAAGACCATTTATTTTAATTGGAATCCTGATAAAAATGTATCAGATTCTCTTTATAGTTATTCGTTGGCAGATAAAAAAATCGTAAAAGTATCACTTTCAGACCGTAAAAAACTTTCGGCAAAAGACGGAGAATTCAACCGTGATCATTCATTGAAGACCTATGAAAAAGACGACGATATTTTTGTGGTGAGCTATAAAGATTTTACTATTCGTCAGCTTACCAATACAGTTGAAAAAGAATCTGATCCGGTATTTAGCGGAAACGAAAAAAGCGTAGTTTTTGAGCGGGATAACAATTTGTTCAGTTTTGATCTTGAATCAGGATTAGTTACTCAGCACACTGATTTTAAAACCGGAAACAAAAAAGCAGATGCGAAACCCAGTTCCGAAGAAAAAGTTTTGAAAGAGGACCAACTGGCAATGTTTCAAATTTTGAAAGAGCGGAAAGCAAAAAAAGATGCTGGTAAAAAAATAGATAAAGCTGAAAAACCGACCTATCCGAAAGAAATTTATTTTGGAGAAAAACGCATTCAAAATCAGAAAATCAGTCCGGATAACCGGTTTGTCACCTATCAACTGGCTCAGCCTGATAAATCCGCCAAAACGACTATTGTTCCAAATTACGTAACAGAATCTGGTTTTACCGAAGATATTTCCGGTCGTACCAAAGTAGGCGCTCCGGCTTCCGGTTATGAATTCTGGGTTTATGACATCAAAAAAGATACAACGCGTAAATTAGGTGTCGAAAATATTCCGGGTATCCGTGACAAACCGGATTATCTGAAAGATTATCCAAAACAGGATACCGTAAAAAAAGTCAAAGATCGCGCTGTGATCGTGCACAGCCCATTTTGGTCCGAAAATGGAAAAAGTGCTGTGGTTGTAGTAAGATCAATGGATAATAAGGATCGCTGGATTATGGCATTTAATCCGGATTCTTTGTCGCTTCGTTTACTGGACAGACAACGTGATGAAGCGTGGATTGGAGGTCCGGGAGTAGGTGGTTATGCCATGAGTTCAGGCGAAATCGGCTGGATTGACTACCAAACGATTTACTTCCAAAGCGAAGCGACCGGATATTCTCATTTGTATGCTCTCAATGTAATTTCAGGCAAAAAAACACAGTTAACAAGCGGCAAATTCGAGATTCAGAAAGTCCAGCTTTCAAAAGATAAAAAGACTTTTTACCTGACTACAAATGAAGTAAATCCCGGCGAACAGCAATTTTATAGCATGCCAGTAACTGGTGGAAAACGAACTCAGATTACCCAGGCCATGGGTGCTAATGAGGTAACTTTATCTCCCGACGAAACAACACTGGCTGTACGTTATTCATCAAGCAACAAACCCTGGGAGCTTTTTCTGATGGAAAATAAACCATTGGAAAAACCGGAACAAATCACAAAATCGACATCCGCAGAATTCCAGTCTTATCCATGGCGGGAAGCGAAATTGATCACTTTTAAGGCGACTGACGGAGCTGAGGTTTATGCCCGGGTTTATGAGCCTAGAAAGTCAAATGGACGTGCTGTGATTTTTGTTCACGGTGCGGGTTATTTACAAAACGCGCATAAGTGGTGGAGCAGTTATTTCCGTGAATATATGTTTCATAACCTGCTGACAGATCAGGGGTATACAGTTTTGGACCTGGATTATCGTGGAAGCGCAGGTTATGGTCGCGACTGGCGTACAGGAATATACCGTTTTATGGGTGGAAAAGACTTGACTGATAATGTGGACGGCGCAAAATATTTAGTAAAAAAGTATGGCATTGACAGCAATAAAATCGGCGTTTACGGTGGCTCGTATGGCGGTTTCATTACGCTGATGGGACTTTTCACAACACCTGATGTTTTCAAAGCAGGTGCAGCCTTGCGGCCCGTTACTGACTGGGCAGCTTACAATCACGGATATACAGCAAATATTTTGAATGAACCACAATCCGACAGCATCGCTTATCATAAAAGCTCCCCTATTTATCATGCAGCCGGTTTGAAAAACAACTTATTGATCTGTCACGGAATGGTGGATGTAAATGTTCATTATCAGGACGTTGTAAGATTATCCCAGCGACTGATCGAACTTGGCAAAAATAATTGGGAACTAGCATCTTATCCTATGGAAGATCATGGTTTCGTTGAAGCTTCTTCCTGGACAGACGAATATAAAAGGATTCTGAAATTGTTTAGTGAAAAGCTAAAATAGAAGTATAGGGCAAGGGAAAATCACTACTCCTTTGCCCTATACGTAATCTTTCCGGCCCCTTGCCACTTCCCCACTTTCCGCTATCTTTACGCACATGGAAACTACCAGAGAATTAAGACTTGCGGTGTTGATTGATGCGGATAATGTGCCATACTCGAATGTAAAAGGTATGTTGGAAGAAATTGCGATTTATGGCACACCAACTTTCAAACGAATTTACGGCGACTGGACCAAACCTACTCTCTCCGGCTGGAAAACTGTTTTACTTGAAAATGCCATTACGCCCATTCAACAATACAGCTATACATCTGGCAAAAACTCTTCCGATTCTGCATTGATTATTGATGCGATGGATATTCTTTACACAGGAAATGTAGATGGATTTTGCATTGTTTCCAGCGATAGCGATTTTACCAGATTAGCCACCAGGCTCCGGGAAGCGGGTATGAAAGTTTTTGGAATTGGCGAGAAGAAAACGCCGTCTGCCTTTATCGCTGCCTGTAATAAATTCATTTACATTGAAATCCTCAAAAAGGAGATTAAAGCTGAAACGCCTACGCCTGAAACCTCAAAATCGGAAGTGACCAATAAGGACGAAACCGCCCCTGTTTCTAAAATTGATAAAGGGCTGATCAAGTTAATTTCCGAAAGTATAAATGATATTGCGGACGAAGACGGCTGGATTTTCCTGGGCGTTTTAGGCAATATGATCCTTAAAAAAAGACCGGAATTTGATCCTAGAAATTACGGACATAAAAAATTACTTGATTTGATCCGATCAATAAAAACGATTCAGGTTGAAGAGCGGCATACCGGGAAGAATAATGCTTCGCATTTTTATGTAAAGGTGAAGTAAATCGCGGTTTTAATCGATCAAACGTTAACGGGGCCCCTTCAACGGGTTAAAACCCGTTGCTACAATGTCGGCCAGGCCTACGGCCCTTTTACGTAAAAAAGCACTATTTGACAATCAAAATTATTATTCTCAAGAGAATTTCGACCCTTCAAAGAGCCGTAGGTTCGAACTGCATTGTAGCGCCGGGTTTCAACCCGGCGGAAACGCAAACGCAAAACGGAAAACCCGACGAGTAATTAGAAAACATATTTGCTTTATATTAAATGTAAAATCAATTGTTTTCACCTCATCCATCTTAAAGATGCAAAAACATATTATTGTCAAAAACATAAATCGTATACTTGCAATTGCCCTTATCAATGCAGGCCTCTTCACATCAGCCTACGCACAAGTTGGCGTTGGCACAAAACCAGAAAAAGGTGCCGAAGTTTTCATAGATGGCTCACGTAAAATGCTGGATGAAAAATGGACATACTGGAAAGGCCCGCGTTTGAAAGCTGAATTGCCAATAAAATGGACCGTCGTTAACGACCCAACGGATAAAGGAACAGTCATCAATTGCTATGATGCTTCGGCGGCAGGAGGATTGTACGGTTCGGCTGACATTGTAACAAAAAAAGAATTCCGTGATTTTCGTGCGCATGTTGAGTTTTTCATTACCAAAGAAGGTGGTAACAGTGGCGTTTATCTACAAAATCGCTATGAAATTCAGGTGCTTGACGGAGATACTACTTCTCATGGAATGGCGGCGATTATTAACGAAACAAAATCTCCATATTACGCATACAACGGCGTTGGAAAGTGGAATGCGTATGATATCCAGTTCCGGGCGGCACGTTTCAAAGATGGAAAACTAGTTGAAAAACCTTTGGTAACATTATATTTCAATGGAAAAAAAGTACATACCAATCATTCGATAACCCAGGTTTGGGGCGGACCTAATTCCGGAATTGATGGTGGAAATGACGGTGGAAAAGGAATTACTGATATACCTGGCGGATTAAAATTGCAATCTGAAGGACACAATGTTTATTACCGAAACATCTGGATCAAGCCAGAGGTGATAAAAGAAGCAAATACCGATTTCTGATGTCTTAGTTATACATCCTATCTATGTGGTTCTCTTTTTTATCTCTGCGGCCCTCTGTGTAACCTAAAAATTCACAGATTTAATCAGAGAACCACAGAGAAACAGCCTATTTAAAGTTGGTTTCGCTATTTTTGTTTTATGAGAACCAACTTCCTTCTTTCTGTCTTTTTCTTGTCAAATTTGACAACCAGTCTGTTCGCTCAAAAAACATATTTGCTTCGTCCCGATCGGGTTTTTGACGGACAAGAGGTTCATGAAAACTGGACAGTTCTGATCAAAAACGAAAAAATTGCTGCTGTCGGCCCAGCAAGTCTGTTAACAGCAGATTCCCAAAATGCCGAGATTATAGACTTAAAAGGATGCACCTTACTTCCCGGATTTATCGAAGGCCATTCCCATCTTTTTCTGCATCCCTACAATGAAACACCCTGGGACGATCAGGTGCTAAAAGAATCAAGATCTTACAGAACTGCACGTGCAACACTACATGCAAAAAAAACCTTAATGGCAGGATTCACAACTGTTCGCGATTTGGGAACAGAAGGTGCAGAATATGATGATTTTGGACTAAAACAAGCCATTAATCAGGGAGTTATTCCGGGCCCGCGCATGATCATTGCAACTAAAGCTTTGATAGCCACAGGAAGCTACGGACCGAAAGGCTTTAGCGCCGACATTACCCTTCCGCAAGGAGCCGAGGAAGCTGACGGTCAGGATCTTATCAAAGCGGTCAGAAGCCAGATCGGAAAAGGTGCGGACGTCATCAAAATTTACGCGGATTACCGCTGGGGATTAAACGGAGAAACGAGACCTACATTTTCAGTCGAAGAAATCAAACTGATTGTAGAAACTGCAAAAAGCAGTGGCAGACCGGTTGTAGCCCACGCAAGCAGCGCAGAAGGAATGAAAAGGGCAATTTCAGGAGGCGTTGAAACAATAGAACATGGCGATGGCGGGACACCGGAAATTTTTAAAATGATGCATGAACACGGTGTGGCGCTATGCCCTACCTTAGCCGCCGGAGATGCCACGAGCCAATACAGAGGCTGGAAAAAAGGTATCGATCAGGAACCGGAAAAAATCAAAAATAAAAGAATCACTTTTAAAAATGCGCTTGATGCCGGCGTCACAATTTGTGCGGGCGGAGATGTCGGTGTTTTCTCTCATGGTGATAATGCGCGCGAATTGGAAATGATGGCAGAATATGGAATGAAGCCGATTGATGTGCTGCGTTCAGTAACATCAGTTAACGCGAAAATTTTTCATCAGGATAATCTTGGACAGATTAAACCCGGATTTCTGGCAGATTTGGTTGTTGTGGAAGGAAAACCGGAAGTAAATATCAAGGCAATCCGCAATGTGAAACTAGTGATGAAAAATGGCATTATTTTCAAAGATTGACAAGACAAAATCTAATCAAAATAAACATTTATACAGGTTCGGCAGAACCGGAATTTTCAACCTATGGACAAAAGAGTTGTATTTGATTTTGAGATTGAATTTGCCAATGGCGGCGGTATTCAGGGACAGGATTTTCGTCTTGATATTCAAGAAGATACTATTTCTGATAAAGAACTAGCCGATTTTATTGTCGATGATCTGCGTTTGCTCATGGTAGGAAAAGTAAATATTCTCAATAAAAAGTATATTGAAGAAAAACACAAACGAACCAGCACCCCTGTTTTTTCCGATCCTGGCTTCATTGACCTGAGTCACATAATTTTTGACGGACTTATCACATATAAAGGTCTGCCTGCTCCCATTATCTGCGATTACCTGAGCAGGGAAAAATCAAAAGCCAATTACGAAGAAGGTACTGAATTTCAAATCGGAAAAATTGAAATGGTGACCAATACCGGTACCTATATAGATTGTCCGTTCCACCGTTTTGAAGATGGAAAAGATCTTTCGGAAGTTGAAATTGATGCATTTGCAAACCTGGATGCTATTACCGTTTTCGTCCCTGATGTACTTTCAATTGGTGCTGAATATTTCAAAAATCTGGAATTGAGAAATAAAGCAGTTATGGTCAGAACCGACTGGTCGAAACATTGGAATACTGATCAATACTTTGAGGATCATCCATTTCTAACCGAAGATGCTGCGGAATATCTGCGAGATGGTAACGTAAAACTTGTAGGTATTGACAGCCATAATATTGATGATACAAGAGGAAAAAGTCGTCCGGTACATACCACGCTTTTAGGCTCAGAAATCCTGATTGTTGAACATTTATGCAATCTGGATAAGCTTCCCCATACAAATTATCAGTTTAGTGCGGTGCCTCCTAAATTTAAAGGAGCAGGAACATTCCCTGTAAGAGCTTATGCTACACTACTCAACTGAATCGTTTATTGCCAAAACATAATTTTTTGAAAGTCAATATCCCATTAATCCCGTTTCGGGATTAATGGGATATTGACTTTCAGTATAATTCATTGATATTTTTAGATAATTAAAATATTCGTTAGCAATTTTCTAGCGAAACCTTGATCGTTTGGTGCAAAAGGCGTGCCTGAAATCAATGGCATAATACTTGCACTATCCAGAATATTACTCAACAGAAAATTTCATTATTATAAGTGCATGAATTGAAATTGTACATCAAATACATGGTCAGCACTCGCTGCAAAATGACTGTGCAGCAAAAACTAAATCAACTGGGATTGCACAACTTTACAGTTAATTTAGGTGAGGTAGAAATAAAGGAGAGCATGACTCCCCAACAACGCGATAGACTAAAAATCTTGCTGATGAAATCCGGATTGGAACTGATAGATGACAGGAAAGCTGTGCTTATAGAAAGAATTAAAAACATCATTGTGGAATTGGTACACTATTCCGCAGAAACCCTTAAAATTAAGAATTCGGAGTACATCAGCGAAAGGTTGAATCATGATTACACTTATCTGGCGAATATCTTCTCTGAATCAGAAGGAACAACGATAGAGCACTATGTTATTTCACATAAAGTGGAACGGGTAAAGGAATATCTTCTTTATGACGAATTAAATCTTACAGAAATTTCTTATAAGCTGAATTACAGCAGTGTAGCTCATTTATCCAGCCAGTTCAAAAAAGTTACAGGTCTATCCCCAACAGTCTACAAGCAGCTACAAATCAATCAAAGAAAGCCGCTCGAAAATGTGTGAATCATGTAAATAAAAGCTGAAATTTTATAAGAAAATTATTTCATAATAGCTCGTAATTTGAATAAGTAAAACTAATTCATCTTCATTATAAAAATATTATGACAAGAATTGCTATAATTATTCGATGCGCAGCACTAATTTTGTGCATGGCCGGAAAAATTTCCGCGCAGGCCCCAACAATTCCCAATGCATTGGGATTCGCGGTATTTACTGGAAGCGGTGCTATAACAAACAGTGGAACAACCACAGTACAAGGCAGTGTAGGCACACACACGGGAAGTGTGACTGGTTCTCCTATAATTTCTACGGGACTATCACATATTAATGATCAAGCCTCCATAGACGCGGAAACTGACCTTATTAATGTTCTTGCGTCTTTCAGTGCAACTGGTGGTACCTGTCAAACGCTTGGCACTCCCTTCGGAAGCGGTGCTACTTTGACTCCGGGAAATTATTGTCTTGGATCTGCTGGCGTTTTGACCGGGGATCTTACGCTCGACGGCGGAGGTGATGCCAGTTCTATTTTTGTTTTTAACATTGGCGGTGAACTTACAGCGACCGATGCCAATATTATATTGACCGGCCAGGCATCTTGGAGTAACGTCTATTTTATTGTTGATGGCGCATTTAATCTAAACCAAACTTCAACACCGGCAACCTCAATATTTAGAGGTACTGCAATCACAAGAGGCGCGATCAGTCTGTCATCAGGATCGATCGTTCAGGGTCGGCTTTTGTCGGCTGCCGGAGCCATTAATCTGCAAGGCAACACGGTTTATGCAGCAGAAACACCACTTCCGGTAACTTTGACCAGCTTCACAGCTAAAATAGGAGAAATGCAAACTATATTGCTGAAATGGACAACAACTGCCGAGACAAACAGTGATCGTTTTGAAATACAACGCAGTAATAATGGTAAAGTTTGGAATCAACTTGCAACAATAACGGCCAAAGGAGAAAGTACAGTACTTTCATCATATCAGTATACTGATGCAAAACCGGAAAATGGAACAAACCTGTATCGCCTGAAAATGATCGACAAGGATGAGACTTTTGCATACAGCCGAATCCAGAGTACAGAATTTAAAATGCTCGCGAAAACTGAATTATATCCAAACCCGGCGGTTGATTATTTGACACTTAGTGTTGATGATATAAGTCTGATACAAAGAATTCAGATCAGTAACATTCTGGGTGCTAATGTATACGATATAAGAAAAGTTTCTTCGGATTTATCTTCTAATCTGGATGTTAAAAACCTGCCTGCGGGAATGTATATTGTGAGGGTTACCAATAATACAGGAAAAATTGCATCGACCAAAATCTTAAAACAATAATTACCAGCAAAAAAATTTATGACCTGCACAAAATCAAGCTGTTTACTAGTCGAAACTATTCAAAAAAGAAGGTATATCACCAGCAAAAACAGTCGCTGTTGATATACCTTCTCAACTCAAACTCACTTTCTCTTATAGTCAATCTTAAAGATTGTACCGTTTAAATCATCCGTAACATAGAGCGCTCCATCCGGCCCCTGCGCAAGTCCGCAAGGTCTGTGCTGGATCGGTCCTGTTGGAGCTGCCAGATCAACACCTGCGAAATTATCTGCAAAAATTTCCCATTTTCCGGCTTTGCCATTTACAAAAGGTACAAAAGCAACCATATAACCTTTGTGAAGCGGCACCGACTGATTGTGAAAGGCAATGAAAGCACCGTTTTTATATCTTGCCGGAAACATATTTCCTGTATAAAACATTAGTGCATTGGGACCTAAGTGAGCTGGAAAGGCCGCTATCGGCGTTAACGCTTTTTCTCCGCCGGTTTTCTTTCCATCACCACCGTATTCAGGAGAAAGGATTTTTTTGTTTTGAATATGATCATAGTAAATATAAGGCCAGCCCGCATCAGCCCCTTCACTTAATTGAAATAAAGTTTCGGCCGGCAATTCTGCACTTTGCTTGGCAGTATAGTATTGCGGATAAAAATCATCAAATTTTCCTCTTCCGTGCTGGGTAGCAAACAAGGTGTTTGTTTTGGAATCCCAATCAATACCAACGGCATTTTTCAAACCGGTTGTAAACCGTTTTCCATCCGAAAATGTCTGGTTTAATTGATCAGCCTTAAATTTCCATATTCCTCCCGCCGAGTCCAGAACAGTACAAGGTGACATTCCTTTTCCGGTTCCTTTTACACGACAATCGTCGCTATACGAACCTACGGTAACATAAATATTCCCGTTTTTGTCCAGTGCAATCGGTTTTGCATTATCACGACCTTTATCAACGAGTCCGTCCAATAATTTCTCAGGATGTTCAGTATCTATGATTTCTTCCTTTTCATTTAATTTATACCGATAAACACCAGTATTGGAAGAAGAATACAAATATCCACCTTGTATCCGAATTCCTGTTCCCGGATAATTTCCAAACATTTTCTTTTCGTCAATAACACCATCCTTATTGGTATCACGCAAAATATAAATGCCTTTTCCGTCTTTCAACTTGGACAATTTCACGTAAATATCTCCACTTTTCCCAACCGCGATGTGACGCGCCGGGCCAAGTTCAGATGCAAGAATTGTAGCTGAAAATCCGGCAGGAAGCTTAATGTCTTTTGCTATTTCGTTAGTCTTTTTTTCTTCACTTTTTTTAAGAGGTTCAGGGATGCCCTTGTAAGCTAGTAGTGCTCCAATTCCTGCAAAACCAGCAAACATTACGGCAGTTTTTAAAAATCTTCTTTGCATGCGATTCACCAATAGGTCGATAATAGTTTAACTTTATAAAAATGTTTGAGCCAATCAGCCCGACATAAAATAATAAAGCAGTAAAATAGCGTTTTAATACTCAGACATTCAGCAGCAAATTTAAAAATTAAAGAAATTTTGATTTTTTTTGGAATGATTTTTTGAGAAATCAGTTTATTGTAGGGCAGTATTATTTTTGACACAACGACTTAATAAAACTTCAAGCTAACCTTAAAAACAATTGATATGATAATTGACGACGATTTCCCACTTGATGATGAGGATGATGATTTGCCAGGATACCCTCTTTATCCTGCGTCTGACGATGTTTATAGCCGTGGGCTGATTGAGGATGATATTGATCCGGAAGATATAAGCAAAATTAAAGAGGAATTGGGACTGGATTCTGACGAGTGGAACGAAAAAAGCTTTGAGGAAGATCTGGTTGGTGACGATCTGGATGTTCCCGGTTCTGACCTTGATGATGACGAAGAAATTGACGGTAACGAAGACGAAGAAAACAATTATTACAGTTTGGGTGGTGACAACCACAATGACCTTGAAGAAAATCAAGGAGATTAAAATCTCGTTACTCTCGCTCGTATAGAAATTATTATCCCGGCCTTTGGTCGGGATATTTTTTTCCAGACAAAATCAGACATATAACCCTAATCAACAAAAAAACGGTTACGTACCCAGAATAGCTATTTCATAAATTAATTTAATAATAAGATGATTCTTGTTCAATATTTTAATTAAACTAATAATATTTCTTTTTTATGTATTTTTGTTAGAATATATTTGTTGTAATAGTAATTTTTATAATATAATATTCTAATGAAATTCCTTTTTACCACTTTCCTTCTTTCGCTGCAATTCCTCTGCATAAGTACTTATGCACAAAATAAATATGAGTTAAATTCCGGCTGGAAATGCAGTCCGATAGCAAAAGTAAAAGAAGATGGTTCGGCCATATCAATTCCCTCCTATTCTCTGAGCTCATGGATTCCGGCTGTTGTTCCGGGTACTGTCCTCACTACAATGCTCGAAAACAAACAGATCCCTGATCCTTTTTTCGGCATGAACAACGAAAAAATACCAGATATCTTCAAAACCGGCCCTGACTATTACACGTATTGGTTTGTAAAAGATTTTAATGAAACTGTAAAAGCCGGAGAACAGGTTTGGCTTCATTTCCGCGGCGTCAATTACAGTTTTGATATATACCTGAATGGCAAAAAGTTAAATAAAAAAAGACACAGCGGAATGTTTTTGCGCCAGTCTTACAACATTACTTCCTCTCTTTTAAAAACCGGATCAAACAGACTGGCAGTCATTGTTTTTCCACCTGATGCCCTTGGAAATGCAAATGGCGGACAAGGCGGAGATGGTACGATTGCCAAGAACGTAGCACATCAGTATGTTGCAGGCTGGGACTGGATTCAGCCTATTCGTGACCGTAATACAGGAATCTGGGATAAGGTTTTGATTGAAAAAACAGGGAAAATCAATATTAAAAATCCGCATATCATTACGCTGGTTCCCGGCCAAAGAAAACCGGATGGAGCCCAGAAACCTGCCACTATAAAAACTACCGCAGAACTTGAAAATCCTACGGACGCACCGCTTAAAGGCGTTTTACAATATGTTTTAGACGGAAAGAAAATTTCAAAAGAAGTTACGCTTAAACCAAAAAGCACAACAGAAATAGCATTACCTGACCTTAAGCTCGAAAATCCAAAACTCTGGTGGCCGTCTGGTTATGGAGCGCAGTATTTATATAATCTAAAGATGCAGTTTCTGGTTAACGGAACCGTTTCTGATGAAGAAAATATAAATGTTGGTATACGTGAAATCCAGGCTGACTGGAATTCGATTACCCGGAGTAAACAAATATCTGTGAACGGCCAGCGTGTTTTTATCAAAGGAGGAAACTGGATTATTTCTGATGCAATGCTTCGGTTTACGGACGCCCGTTATGATGCAGAAGTTCGGTTTCACAGAGACATGAATTTAAATTTGTTGAGAATTTGGGGAGGTGCTTTAACAGAACGTCCTGAATTTTATCAGGCTTGCGACAAATATGGAATTCTGGTCATGCAGGATTTCTGGGGCTCCGGCGACTGCAACGGACGCTGGCTGGATCCTATGAAAAAAGACGATCAATGGGTGCGGCGGAATTATCCGGATGACCACGGATTATTCCTGGAATCAGCCGCAGATCAGATCAAGATGATCCGTAATTATCCTTCACTGGCGATATGGTGCGGAGGAAACGAAATTACATTACCAGTAGATATTATGCTTCCACTTCGTGATACCATTCTTCCAAAACTGGATGGTACGCGCTGGTTCATCGACTATTCCAACTCGGATGATATGTCGTTCAATTCCCTTGGTGGAAACGGCGACGGGCCTTATGGAATTCAGCCTTTGAAACGGTTTTTTGAATATAAAACCTGGCCTTTTAATTCAGAAATCGGTTCGGTAGGTGTAGGTGACTATGAATCTTTGGAAAGATTTTTACCAAAAGAAAACATGATAGCTCCTGTTTATTCTGAAAAAACGGGAAAAGAAACGGTGGATTCTGTTTGGAATTATCACAAATATATTGGTTATGAGAGCTATGTTGGGCCTTACGGAAAAGTAAAAGATCTGCGCGACTTCGGAAAAAAAGCGCAGTTGATAAATTACGATCAGTACCGCTCTTTAATGGAAGGTTTCAGTGCCCATATGTGGGATTGGTACACGGGTGTGATCATCTGGAAAACGCAAAATCCATGGACAGCACTTCGCGGACAAATGTATGATTACTACCTGGATCCTAATGCTTGTTTGTATGGATTACATAATGGAAGCGCGCCTTTGCATGTTATGTACAACCAGGCTGACAGCACCGTTATGATCACAAATAACACATTCAAACATCAGTACGACATGATGTTGAATATCACTGCGGTTGATATGAACGGAAAAGAAAAAAGCCTTGGACAGGTTTTCGTTGAAATTGGCCCGTCGACTGCGCGTGTGATTTTGTCAATCAAAAATGAAATACGTGAGCTTTCAAAAAAAGAGGGAATGTTCCTTTCCTTACGTTTGTCAACTGTTAAAAAAGAAATATTAAGCGACAACCTGTATTGGCTGCCAGACGCAGAAGGAGCATACAGCGGACTCAATAAAATGCCAAAAGCGGATATTGATGTTCAGGTGCGCCAATCCGAAAAAGGGAAAGTGGAAGTAACATTATCGAATCCAGCGAAAAATCCGGTTGCTTTTTTCAACCGACTGGCGCTTGTTGACCCAAAAACAAAAAAACGTATTCTTCCGGTTTTTTACGATGATAATTACGTATCTGTTTTACCAGGAGAAAAGAAAACAGTGGTGATGGATTATTCGCAGACTGCGGGAGAATTGCCCTTGGTATCCATTGATGGCTGGAATGTGACAGAGCAGTTTATCCCTCTAAAATAGAAATATGGAATTTGATAAAAGCGCGCTTCCTTTATGTAGGTGCCATGAAATAAACGGAGTAAGTAAGTTTACAAATCTTGATTCTTTTGCTAGGAAACAAGATTTATCATGGCTGACTTTGCACCGGAAACTTTCAAAAAGGAATTAATTAACATCCTGGATTACTGGGAAAAATATGCAGTTGACCGTAAAAATGGTGGTTTTTATGGCAGAGTAAATTATGAGAATGAAGGAATTGCGGATGCACCGAAAGCGGTTGTGATCACAAGCCGGATATTGTGGACTTATTCAATGGCCAAAAGGCTGCTGAATAATCCTAAATATCTGACACTTGCCGACCGCGCTTTTCAGGATCTTTCGATTCATTTTATTGATGCAAAAGAAGGAGGTGTATTTTGGTCGACGGAGGCAAGCGGGAAACCGCTTGAAATGAAAAAGCAGGTTTACGGCAATGCTTTCGCCATGTATGGACTGAGCGAGTATTACCGGGCGACGAATTTCCCACCGGCGCTGGAACGGGCCAAAGAGATTTTTTACGTTTTGGAAAAACATGCTTTCGATCCGGTGAATGGTGGTTATAGAGAAGCATTTGCAAGAGACTGGTCAGAAACGGATGATTATATTTTGAGTAAAAGTCCGTATATCAAAAGCATGAATACGCATTTGCACCTTGTGGAGGCCTATACAAACTTGTACAGGATCTGGCCTGATAAAACACTGAAAAAGCAAACGGCAGCAATGCTGGAAGCGATTCTGGATCATATTGTGAACAATGAAACGAGCCGGATGGAGCTTTTCTTTACTGAAAAGTGGGAATCAAAAGATAAAGTGATTTCATACGGCCACGATATTGAAGCATCCTGGCTGCTTTATGAAACAGCCGAAGTGCTAAAAGATGAAAAATTATTAAAAAAAACCAGGGATCGTTGCATCAAAATGGCCATAGCAGTGAGTACTGGTTTAAGTCCGGATGGTGCGCTCAATTATGAGTATGATCCTGAAACAAAACATACAAAAACAGAAAGAAGCTGGTGGGTTGCTGCCGAACAACTGGTTGGATTTTACAACGCATACCAATTGACAAAAAATGCGGATTTCAAAGTTAAAGCTGAAAGAAGCTGGGCCTATATTGACAGTAAATTCATTGACAGAGAAAGAGGTGAATGGTTTGGAGCAGTGAAGGAAGATGGCACTCAGGTACGAGGTGATAAGGTAAATTTTTGGAAATGTCCTTACCATAACGCCCGCGCATGTGCTGAAATGTGGAAACGTTTGGAAAAAAATAAGAAGTAACTGTAATTAATTTTAATTCTTATGTAACAATTAAAAGAATCTTTAAATCATTTTACAATCCTGTTTAATAATATTCTGTTAATAAAGTAAATTTAGATTAGAGTAGAAGTTCGGATTATAGTTTGTCACCAAAAAGATGACAAACTACTGAGGAAGCTAAATTTAGCTCCGAAAAAATATTTCATATTTTCTAGTCAGTTTATAGATTTCTTGCGTATCCCAGTAATAAAACCTAACTAAATAATATAAATATCTCCGCTACTATGGCAAAGGTTAATCTTGACGTACCCGACAAAGTTCATTTGAAAGCAAAACAACTTCAACTTGAACTGGAAGAAAATGACCAACGAATTACCCTTCAGGAGCTTTACAAAGAACTGGTTATAATCGGTTTGGAAGCGATGAAGAAAAAAATGAGTAACGGACATATGTTGTCCGACTCAAAAGGTTACACTGCTATTGCCAGTTAACTCGTCACTGAGTTTTTTCAGAAATTTCTTTTCTGATTTTGCCAAGCCATGTTTTAAACTTAATGCCGGTTAATCAGGAAGTGTCAGGCAACTTCCCCTGGAAATCTATGATTGAATTTTTACATTGAAACAAGTAAAGTCACCCCTTCGTTACTATCCTTAAAATAAAAGAAAGCGTCAAAGCATACAGAAATTGTAACACTTTGACGCTTTTTAATGCATTCAGATAATCGTTTTATTTGGTTTCCTTTCCTCCTGCCTTGATCCAGACATTGATTTTGTCTTCCAGAATATTTAATGGAACGCAACCCGATTCCAGCACTTTGTTATGGAATTTTTTGATGTCAAAATTAATTCCGGCCTGTTCTGCTTTTGTGCGCAACTCCCGGATTTTAAGTTGACCAATTTTATAAGACAAAGCCTGCCCTGCCGCTGTCATATATCTTTCCACTTCTGCCACAATACTTTCTTCCGTTTCAGCCTCATGATCCATCGAATACTGAATAGCCTGTTCGCGCGTCCAGCCCTTGGAATGAATGCCGGTGTCTACAACCAGACGAATGGCACGGTGCATTTCCGCACTTAGCATACCGAAGTATTGATACGGATCCGTATATAACCCCAGCTCCTTACCAAGCGATTCGCTATACAATGCCCAGCCTTCGCCATACGCACTGTACCACAAGTTTTTCCGGAATGAAGGAAGTGCTTTATTTTCCTGCTGCAGAGAACCCTGGTAGTGATGACCCGGAATTGCCTCATGTAAAAACAAACTTTCATCTGAAAGGACATTGTACGTTTTTGCATCCGGAATAGGAACGTAGAAAATACCAGGTCGGGAACCGTCCGGTGAGCCAGGATTATATTCCGCTGATGCCGATGCCTCTCTGAACGCTTCGGTGCGACGAACTTCAAAAGCTGCTTTTGGTGTCAGATCAAATAACTTTTTCAGATTCGGTTTCATCGTCTCATGAATCGTATTGAAATGAGTGATAATTTCTTCCGGTTTCGTATAGGGCATCAGTTTTTTATTTGACCTGACATCATTAAAAAACGCCTTCAGATTCCCCTTGAATCCTACCTGATCCTTAACTTTTAACATTTCTTTGGAAATGCGTTCCACCTCACTTAAACCAAGTTTATGAATTCCGTCAGATGTCATCGACGTCGTCGTATAATATTTGATGTACGTATCATACAATGCTTTTCCGTTTGGAAGATCCGCATATCCGCTTGTTTTGCGGCCCGCCGGCAAATATTCTTTTTCAAAAAACACATGAAGACGGTTAAAAGCCGGTATCACTTTTTCCTCTACCATTGCCTTATAACTTTTGGTCAGCCTGCCTTTGTCATCTGCTGAAAAAGACTCGGGAAATTTGGCAACCGGTGTATAAAACAAATGCTGTTCAGTGGGACCATGATCCAGGTCTGCCAACTGAGGGATTACTTTTTTGATCAAAGGAATCGGCAAAACATAACCCTTTTTGATACCTTCTCTCATATTCACAATCGCAGTATCGCTCCATGCAACAAACCCGTCAACTCTTTTAAGCCAGTTGTCGTAATCGTCCGTTGTTTTAAAAGGCTGTACACTGCTTCCGCCAGCCATTGTAGCAATGGTCAAATGTGTTGAAGAAAACTGGTTAATTGGCATTAAATGCGTGGGAAACGCCAATAATTCCAGATTGATATTACATTCCCAATTCAACAGATCCCAACTGGTTTTTTCTTCCTCGGCAAGTTCCGGGCGATTGTATTTGGCAAGTTCTTTTTTATATTTTTGATAAAAATCAACCTGCTGCTGCCTGACTTCCTTCGTAAGATCATTTGGAAATAGATCATTGTATCGTTTATCTCCGATTTGCGTAGCTTCAAAAGGATAAAGCGGCAATCTTTCTTCGAAATAATTTTCAAACAATTCGCCAACCGGTGGCAGCAGATCTTCGGAAGCTTTTTGCTGGCAGGCAGACAAAACAACGCTAAGCACAAATGTCAGAAACAGGCTTTTATTCATGTGCAAAAATTTAAGATTATGGGTTAAAAAGAAATTCCGGTGCTACCCGAAAATTCCCTGCCCAAGATTAGGAAAAGAGTCGGGAAAATCTAATTTTATTTCTTTCCAAACACAATTTGAAGAAGAATTAATAAGATTCTAATTTCAGATTAAAACAAAAAAAGAGCTCTATAAGAGCCCTTCTATCAATAAGGTGAGAAACTGACATTCAATCACTAATTAAAATATTTCGTCAAAAAACACCTGCATCGCTTTCCATGAGCGCTTTGCGGCTTTTTCGTTGTAGGCAGCGCCTTTTGAGTTATCTGTTCCTGCGTCGGGATCGGTGAAGCTATGGACAGAATTCGCATAATAATTCATTTCCCAGTCAGCGTTTGCTTTTCTCATTTCATTCTGGAAAGCAGCAACTTCTTTGGCAGGAACGTAATTATCATCCGCGCCGTGCAGAATCAATAATTTGGGCTTGATAGCGGAAACAGTACGTAAA
Organism: Dyadobacter frigoris; assembly: GCF_005280585.1. Lineage (GTDB taxonomy): Bacteria > Bacteroidota > Bacteroidia > Cytophagales > Spirosomataceae > Dyadobacter > Dyadobacter frigoris. The sequence continues at coordinate 304,370 of NZ_SZVO01000008.1, read as the reverse complement.
GAATCTTTTGCCAAACCACCGTGAAAAGAAACAATTCCTTTAACAGGGAAATTTTCTCTCGCAGCTTCAACAGCACCCGTTCCACCAAAACAGTAGCCAATTACAGCAATATTCGCAGGATCTGCTCCGGCTTTAATCAATTGGTCTAATGCCAGTTTGATACGTTTTTGATATTCAGTAATATTTTTTTTGTAATATCCGGCAAGTTCACCGGCACCTTTCATATCCGTCGGCCTTTTGTCTACACCGTAAATGTCAGCTACAAAAGCGTAATAACCCATTGCTGATAATTCTTCGGCACTCGTTTTTGCATGGGCATCAATTCCCATCCAGGCCGGTAAAACCAACACACCCGCTTTCTTTTTTGAAGTTGTTTTTGGTTTTGCAGCAAAGCCGCTCAATTTCTGTGCTCCATCAGTATAATTGACAGGTTGAAGCTGCGCGAAAGACATTGTTGTCATGAACAATAAGATTACTGCAAAGTAAATTTTCGAAATTTTCATAGGTTCTGTTTAGTCATTAGGTTAATAAAAAAGATCAGAGAAGAACGGAAACCTCACTCTCCACATCGCTATTACGTGCAGAATTGTTTACGGTTGCGTTCCCAACAAATAAAATAACGAGGCTTACCAAAGAACATGCTGCCATCATAGCTACCATGGGAATAGCAGTATTGTTGTGCAAAACACTGACAATGATAGAAATAATAGCACCGGCACCCATCCGCCAGCTACCCATCAAAGCCGAAGCACTGCCCGTATGTTTTTTAAACGGAGCCAAAGAGAGTGCGGAAGTATTTGGTCCGGTCAATCCTTGTCCGGTCAGGAAAATAAACATCATACCAATCAGCGTATACAAATTGTACCAATTGTTATAAACGCCCAAAACCAGCAACGTGCCCACAACACTTTGGTAAAGCAAAGTAGTTTTGATAATCTGCTCGCTGTTGTATTTTTTCAAAAGGAAATGATTTAACTGGGTAGAACCAATCATAGCAACAGCGAGAAATGCAAAAATCCACCCATATTGCTGTTCCGACACTTTATAAATATTCATGAAAACATCCGACGAACCAGCGATATAAGCAAAAGGCGCAGCAGTCGCAAGTCCGCCTGCCATGGTATAAATCAAAAACTGAGGCTGTTTGATAACCGTGAAATAGCTGTTCAATACAGCCCGCGGTTTTAAGGAAACGGTACTATCAGGCATTTTTCCGGTTGGCAGGAAAAAATAAATCCCACCCAAAATCAGTAGTGTAATGAAGGCAAGAATAATAAAAACCCAGTTCCAGCCAAAAGCGGCAGTTACATAACCACCCACCGTTGGCGCAATCATTGGAGAGACTGCAATGACCAGCGTGATCATCGAGAAAACTTCGGCTCTTTTATCTTTCGTAAAAAGATCGCTCACAAGTGCCTGCGAAGAAACCAGCCCTACACAACCGCCAATAGCCTGAAAAAACCGCATAACAACCAATGCTTCAACCGAAGATGTAAGCGCGCAGCCGATGGAAGCCATGATGTAAATAGCCAGACCGGCATACAACGGCGTTTTTCTGCCAAATCTATCAAGCAAAGGACCATAAAGTACCTGCCCGATACAAATTCCGATAAGGTAACCGGTAAGAGATAATTGTACTTTATCAATAGTGGTATTCAAATCCGTGGCAATTCTCGGAAAGCCAGGCAAATACATGTCTATTGAAAATGGACTGATGGTTGCTAATGACCCCAGAATAAGGATCATGAAAGAATATTGTTTACGACTCATGCACTTTTAACGGAACTTACATTTAATAAACCATTTGAAAGTTGTGTAAGTTCCGAAAATCTTAGAATAATCTTATTTTACAATATTACCACGAAATGATATAAAACAGTTTTATAACTGATTGTTGTCAAAACAACTCATCTGGTAATTACCTTCAAAAAAGGACCTATAAAATACTTCGCTTTAAGGCTGGCCATTATTTTCAAATCATCCGGAATTGTACTTTCTCCATCAAGAAATGCTAAAATAGTTTTCGCTTTGACACGGTTGAAAAGATCGGTAAAAATCTGGTCACCTTTATAAATTTCATTATCCAAAACATTCAAAATGGTTGCATCCAGCACTTTGTGTTTGTTACTGATGTTTTCCTTTTCAAAAAACGGATGATTATTTTCTTTAAAGGAATCCAGAATTTTTGAGATCGTTTTTTGAGTATTCAAAAACGTATAACCGGTAGAGGCGCGTGTATCCCCACCTACGCTCCCAATATTAATTACGTTTCCCGATCTTCTTTCAAAAGAAAAATCTGTCATCGGAATCGCGCCAAATTCTTCTTCGATGATTTCAAAATCATCAATTCGCAATATTTCGGAAAGGTATATTTTGATTTTGGAATTGTACTCCTCAGGTTTCAGGAGCGATTTTGAAAATAACGTGTATTCAACAAATATTTCATTTTGATTAAAAGGCAGCGTATAGAAAAACGTAGTTCCATTTTCCTGCGTCGTCCTGAAATCCATAAAGTACATTTCCGCGGGATCTGTTTTAAACTGATTGGTACGGATCGTTATCCCTTTGAAATGCTGAATGAAATATTGGTTTTCAGGCTTTAACTCTGGTTTTTTATAAATAGAGTTGAAAATATATTTTGATTCAAATACAGATTCAGAGGTTTTCACAGCCGCTTTATTACCATGATTTCCAATGGAAATAATATCCTGAAAAACAAAATCGACCTGATCAAACTGACGGATATATGCCAGAACGTGTTTATAAAAGTCAATACTCCTGATCATTTTATAGATATAAGAGCCCGTGTCCAGTTTTAATTTTTCTTCCTTATTGGAGAAAAATAAAAAGTCCTTCCAGCGTTTATAAACGACATCTTCAAACTCGTTTTCGATCCCTTCCTTTTGCCAGAAACACCAGGTCCGGTCATTTTTGTCTTTACTATCCTTATCTATAATTAATATTCTTTCCGCAACCCAGACTTTCTCTTTCAAAGCACGGTAAACCAGACTCAGTCCGGCCATTCCTCCTCCGCAAATAATGATGTCGTAGTTTTTTGTCTGCATTAACACGTTTTAAAATCTCCTGAATATAAAAGTACGTCATTGCGTTGGAACGGAGGTAATGCCAGCTAGCCAATTTTAGGAAGTAAATATTGATAAAGAATAGTATAACAGCTACAAAACAACTGAAATTGTGTACATGATCGTTGTAGAATAGCTTTTTGCAGGTAATAAAACAGACAGCCCCTGAATCTGGTATTGGATAGGAATATCTTCCTTACCTAACAAAATCCCCAGTGCAGCTGTAAAAAGCTGAGTGGAACTTGTTGTTACCAGCTGATAACTTCCACCTCCCAACAGAATAGCCAAGCCTGTTCCCGCTCCGGATCTGCGCGCATAAATTTTCAGATTCGAATCCCAGTTCGCTCCTGTTACCTGCTGGATATTTATCGAGCAAAGAACAGTTCCGGTTAATTTTAACAGCGTCTGATTGGCCGGACTTGTCTCAAATCCCGCGTAATCTTTCCCTGCCTTTGTTATAATATTGGCAGAAGATAATGGTGAAACAGTCCAGGACGTAGCACTGGTAATTGTTATGCCCTGAGCCTTGGTTACGAAATTAACCGCAAAGATCAATAAAATTAGTAGTCTGATTTTCATTTAGTTATCAACTATGGTGTAACGTACAGTTAAGACAGACGTACCGCTTCTAATATCCGCATAGGTTTGGACTTCCAGTGAATATTTCAATTTAAATCCATCAGATCCATAGGCTATACCCGTGAATGCTCCCTTAATATTATCTATAAAACTTGTGGCTGTATTTGTCAGATATACATTGCCCGTTACAATGCTATTTCCTCCGGTAAATCCCTGACCGCTTCCGGTATATGGTGAAATATCCAATCTTAGCCGAATACCCGGCGGCAGTGTTCCGCTCACATCACCTTTGATACTCCTGGAAAATCCCGACGCAATAGCCGAGGTAAAAATCAGCCAGGTACCTAAATTTGAACTCGTTGTATTTATAGAATTTCCCGCTTCGGAAGGTGCCGTTGACGATAAGGTAAAATCAGTTGAACCGTTACCAAGCAGATCCAAAAGCGCTACCGACGGCATCGTGATGCCCACTGTGACATTCTGTGCCCTTGAGCAGCAAAATTTTGTAAGAAGCAAAAGTATTAACAGATATCTCATTTTTTAGTAGACAGTTCAAAACTCTTTTCTGAAAAGTGAATTCTTTTCTCGTTAGGCCTTATATTGAAAACTACGTCCATCGTTTTATCACATTCAATATTGAGTTGCTTTTGGTCGTTGTCGATCACAAATCTATCCTGACTTCCGGTAATAATGGCCGTGAGCGTCCAATTTCCCGGTTTCATCTCCTTAAATGAAAATTCATCTTTTTCGTTTAATTCTGTAAGAAAGCTTTCCGATTCATGAGACAGCTTAATAAGGACAGTAGGTTTTTGACTCAACATCCCGGACAAACCATTCCTGGATGGTTTTAAAAAATCAACTTTCCCTCTGATGTTCCCCGTTCTTGTTAGTGGAATTTCTATATCCTTCGTACTGTCCGCTTTCACGTCAAGAAACATCGGCATTTTCTGGTTAGGAACGACACCTTCATTTTTGGATTCGTTTTGTGAAATACTCAGGTAGTATCTGTCCGGTGCCAATCCTTCAAACCAGAACATTCCCGTGCTGTCTGTCAGAAATTTGTGGCTTCCTAACTGTATAAGATTTCCCTCTTTGGAAAATCCGGATCCGGTTAGTTTCCCTCTCACAGTTCCTATATTTTTCCTCCTGGCCAAAGCTAAATTTAACTTAATCGCATATTTCAGGGAAAAGAATAATGTATTCTGATTTATTACCGGTGAATTTGGGATGAAAGAGCGGCCACCTGTAAATGTTATCCTATGTCTTTTTAAATCTAAAATAACGGCTGCGTCCATAAAACTTCTGCGGACATAAAGCTCGTCCGGAGCATAGTTATTTCGATACATAAAATTGGCAAATAAAGATCTTCCAAGATTAACTCTTACATTTCCACCATAAAAAAATAAATCCTGTACAATATCAGCTTTCGAGAATTTACTGGTATGCTGATATTCAAGATAACCACCTACCCAAACACCTGAAAAAACCCTGAAATTAGGCTGGATGATATTTGAAAAGGATTCTCTTTTTCCCAAAGTATCAGAAATTAATAAATTTCTGGCTTTTCCATAACGGATCTGATAGAACAGGGAAAACTTTTCCATTGACAAACTGTAAGATAAATTTCCGAAATTTTCCGAAAAATGGTATGTGGAAGGTTTTTGTTTGTCTTCTCTTTCAAGAATAGAGTAAAAAACGAAAAGCCGGTTTTTAAGATTTAATTGATACGACATAAAAGCCATATAATTTTTATCCTTTGGAGAAATGCTATAAACATTTGCGTCCAGACTCGGATTGACATTGGAAAAATTGGCACTTAATCCCAAATTTAGTTTTTGGGTAATGTTAAAGTTTGCATTGCCATTAGCCAGAATACTGTTGTTGTAAAAGCCATAGAAATTTTTCCCTGTATATATAAAGTTACCAGATAAACCAACCCATTTTTTTATCAGCTGATAACGCAAAAAAGCGCCATAATCCGTTTTTCCTCTGGCATTACCTGTCGCCAGTTCCGCCTCCGCAGACATTTCCTTTAATCTGATTTGCCCTGAAAAACCTACCAGGTTAGACCAGAATTCATTACCCCGAAAAACAATATTTTTAGAGTCATAGTTAATTGCAACATTGGCGACAGTGTTAAATTTAAAAACTACCCTCCCACCAAAGGATTCTTTCTGGTTAAAATAAAAACGCGCTTTTTGATAGAACAACAGATAATCAAATTTCCGGAATTGCTGTTCAATCCTGACTCCACGGCCAAATCTGGCAAATTCCATCAGATTATTTAATTGAAGCACATGATCGCCTACGGTTATATTAGTCGATTTTTTATATTGATATCCAAATGTATACTGATCGTAATTTCCAATACTTGGGAACCTGAACTGGTTTGGGCCACGTATAATAAAATCAACAAAATGTTTTGCCTTTTGATCAACAAAACCTTTTCCTGTAAGCGAATACTGATAGGCAACAAAATTTCTGTCACCATATCGATAGGATAAATATCCCCCGCCTGCTTCTATCGGAAAACGAAAATATGGATCTATTTTTTTTAACCTCGAAGAAAAAACCGGGACTGAGGTAGCCTGAAAAACCGAATTTTCTACCCCTTTCAGATGAATAGTGAGATCCGAAGAAACCTGCCAGGCATTGGTTTCTGTATGAGGAATTATTTGTGATACTGTGATTTTTATTTTTTCATTGGGCTCAACACTCAGGCTATCTCCATGAGCCATAATTACTCCACGAGTGGTCGTTGGGGTAATATATTCCTTTACATTTCCCACATTTTGGATCAGATATTCAATTTTCAGACTATCGCCTTCTTTAATATATTCCGGTTTGGAAAGAATAAATACTTCAACTTTATGTATTTCCTGAATGGTGACGAAAATTTTCGTCGCAGCAAGTTGCGTATTAGCTGTTTCAATATTCAGTATTACCGGAAAGTCTCCTGCGGGACAATCCGACGGAACACCAATCACAAAGAAATACCGCAGGGTTGTTTGTCCGGGTGCTCTTTCCGGCTTGCGTTGCGAAAGCAGATTCCATTTGGCTGGTAAAATTAATTCCTCCTGAAGATTCTCCGGAAATTCCCTGGCCAATTTTAAGTCAAAAAATAATGTAAAATGTTTCCCTGGAATCACTTTTCCGGGAGAATTTGACAACGTGATAAGGGGCTGCGATTGACAAACTCCTTCCAAATGTATCAAAAATGTAAATATGAAGATAAGTCGGACCAATACGATTTGTCATGAATCACAGATTTTTTTCTTACACAGACTGTGTAAGAAAAAAATCTGAAATAGTATGTACTTAATCTACCTTTAAAGATATATTGGAACCATATAAATCTTTTCCGGTATCAGCGATGATAACGCATTCGTATTTTCCCGGCATCAATGCGTCCAATGGAATTTCAAATACATTGCAATAACCAGGATACATCATCCTGCTGTTAGCGTCGGTCGTTTTTAGCTTATTACCCTGACCGTCATACACTTCCAACACAACGTTAGTTCGTATACCGAATTCACTATTATTCTTCAATTGTACTTTAAGAAGTATATTTTTGGGAGCGACTTTATCAAAAACAATATTCTCAAATGATAATTTAGGGCCTTCGGGGACACCTACATCCAGAATGATTTGTATTGCATACCTGACTTTAGAGTTTACCTGAACTCCTCCCTGCAATTCATTACGGACAGGATCGGCTACTTCAACCATCACAACTTCCCAATATGTTCCGGGAGCGGATCTCTCTTTTTCAAGTTCAATCGTGTACCTTACTACATATTCTTCTCTGCCCGCAAGCATTTTCTCATCCACATTAGTATGAAGTCCATTTCCTAATGATCGCTGATGGCTGTTGGATTCCGGATAATTTGTAGCTTCTCCACAAGCAGGTACCAGATCCTGACGGTATACCAATATACGCGAATCCTTATTCCCGTCATTTCTGACCAGAATTTCTCCCTGAACCTTCGTGGCGGCGTCGGGTATACTGTGTAAATGTGTCAATCCATTAACAATTACAACAGATGCGTAAATAGACTTTGGGAGAACTAATAAAAAGAATAATCTTAATATTAATTTCATTATAACGATAGATACATTTTAAACGAACCAAAATGATATTGGGATTTCAGTTCGTTTAAAAATCAATGTGAGAAATATTGTTATTTTTTCGCGGATTAATTGTCAACCAAAGTATACGTGACAGTCACAGCAGTACTTCCTGAACGCAATGCACCGTAATTGGCATTGTCCAGAACGGTATCAAATGAATACGTCAACTGATGACCATTATTTGCTCCGTTTAGCGTATAAGCACTACCAATTGCAGTAATCAAAGGCTGGTCGGCAGTAGAAAGCGTTATACCAGCATTAGGAGTTCCTTTTGCACCAACCGTACCTGCCGATGCAATCGCTGCAACCAGGTGAATATCCAGTCCCGTAATAACCGGAGCAGCTTTCACATCAACACGTTTTGGAGTCGTTGAGGTTTGAATGGAGGAATAATTCAACCATGTTGTGATATTGTCTTGCGGAGCGTCAAGTTTATTACCGGCTTCGGTAGGGGCAACAAAAGTAGCTGTAAAATCTTTGGTACTGCTGGACTCTAAATCCAGTAATGCTACTTGCGGTACAACGACAGTGATAATGTGGCTATCAATACGTCCATCTACCTGAGCAAATACAGAAGCACATGTTCCCACAGATAAAATCATCGCACAAAGAGATGCGGTACGAGTAAATTTTCTTTTCATAATCAAGTGAATAGTTAAAAATTGTGATAGGGAGAATTGATCCAACTACTTCTACATAATAACTTTTAAATATAATTATATTTATTTATAAAAAGCAAATAATTATATTGTATTTATTTTTATCTATTAACATAAAGTACTAATTATCAAATTAGTATACTTTCGAAATATCAGAATACAAAAAGAAAAACAACTAACATATTGATTAAAAGGTATTTTTTAATCAATATGTCAAACCTGGACATCAATTAGAAATATTTCTACGTATAAAAGAAGTTACATTTGAATTTATCAGAATTTCGTTGGCTATTCCGCACAAAAAAGCAGCATTATTAAGAAAAATATTCTTAATAATGCTGCACTGAATCAGTCTTATTTTTTCCTAAACCCTGTCGTGATGCGGATGTTTGTAAGGATCACGGTAAGGGCGTGTCAACAAAGCATTTGCTTCGCGATCTCCTATAATTTCCCGTTTCTTAGGATCATAAACAATTGGCCTGCCGGTTTTCATGGATAAATTAGCCATGATACAGCTGGCCGTAGAAATATGTCCTTCCTGAATATCAGCAATCGGGCGGCTGCTATTATCTATTGCACTGATAAAATCAAGCATATGCAAACGGGTTGCCGGAGCTGCATTTAATTCAATTTTATCTTCTTTAAGATCTTCCGGATATTTTTCCTTTTCAAATACACAATCTCCATGGATTTTTTCACCCTTTCCTTCCGGGGTAAAATCATAAGACATTGTACTGGCTCTCAGTGTACCTTTTTCACCAAAAAGAGTGAAAGACCAGGGATAATCCGGATCCGCGGGCGTTCCCCAGGATCTGTGCTGCCAGACGCAATTCAGCTCATCATATTCAAAAATGGCGGATTGAGTATCCGCAATATTGGATTTCCCTTCTTTCTGAACGTAAATTCCTCCTGTCGAGCTGATTTTATTTGGCCAGCCCAGCTTTAACATCCAACGGACAGTATCAAACATATGGATACACATATCACCCATAATTCCGTTCCCATATTCCATAAAAGTCCGCCACCAACGTACGTGCGGTGAGCCGTCATAAGGCCGCAACGGCGCCGGGCCAGTCCACATTTCATAGTCCAGAAAATCCGGAACGGCCTGTACCGGAGGATTTCCATTGGCTTTCATGTGGTAATAACAGCACATTTCCACATGTGAAATTTTCCCAAGCAAACCTGCGTCAACGATCTTTTTCTTGGCTTCAATTAAATGAGGTGTACTTTTCCGCTGCGTCCCAACCTGTACCACTTTATTATATTTCCGCGCAGCTGCAACCATCGCCTCTCCTTCCATTACATCCACACTGATCGGCTTTTGCACATAAACGTGGGCACCGGCTTTCACAGCATCGATCATTTGAAGGGAATGCCAGTGATCCGGTGTTCCGACTAACACAATATCAAGCTCGTTTTCAGATAACATTTTTTGATAATTACCATACAATCGTGGCGTTTTGCCTGATTTCTGACGCTGGGTTACCAATTTCGCAGCTTCGGACAGCTGATTTTTATCGACGTCACAAAGTGCAATCACTTCCACCGGAGCTACCTGCATCAGCCGGAACAAATCACTTTTGCCGTACCATCCTGTCCCGATCAGCCCCACACGAAAAGGTTTTGCCGGATTAATTAAATCCATCCCGCGTGCACCAAAAGTACTGAGTGCAAGTGAGGCCGTAGCTCCGTAGAGGAATTGCCGGCGATTGATATTAAAATGGTTCATTTGAGATAAGTTTTCAGGCAGGTTACGCCGGTTTAGTAAATTACATTCTATTAATAAAGCCGGATGACTTTGTAAAATACTTCGACAGCCTGAATGATTTTTTAAAGTACCGAAGATTTAGTATTCATGTGGTATCACTAATTATCTAAAAAAATGTACATTTATCCGATAATTCATTCAACCCCCGATATTTTCTTCAAGAATATGTATTCCAAAAACATCCTGTATCTAACAATTGTAATTGCCCTGCTTTCGGGCTTTGCAGTGATCAAAAAAATTGGCGAATTTGATATGACTTCCGATATTGGAAATCCCAAACTAGTGGGTACTTCCAGTTACGATAAAAATACCAAAGTTTATACGCTAAAAGGTTCCGGATATAACATCTGGTTTGAAAGAGACGAATTTCAGTTTCTTTACAAGGAGCTTCGGGGAGATTTCACAATGACGGCAGATTTTGAATTTGTTGGAAGTGGTAAGGATCCGCACAGAAAAGTTGGCTGGATGGTGAGAGAATCACTTTACGACAATGCTTCGCACGTGAGCGCGGTATTACACGGAGACGGACTGACGGTGCTGCAATGGCGTGTTGCCAAAGGCGACAAAATGCGTGATCCCGAAGACGAAATTTTCAGTAAAGAAAAAGATACACAGACCGTTCAGCTTCAACGAAAAGGTAAGACTTACACGATGTGGACCGCTAAAAAAGGGGAAGAATTGAAAATTGTAGGGACACACAAAATGGATAATCTTCCTGATAAGATCATTGCCGGTATTTTTATATGCTCCCACAATCCGGAGGTTCTGGAAGAAGCCAAAGTTAAAAATCTGCGCATTGTCAAGAATTAATGATTAGGTTTTTAATCAATTTTGACAGCTGCATACAACTTTAAATACGTTTTTTGACTCTTTATTTAAAGTTGCTGAAAAAGGAATGGTCTTTTACCAGTCAGAATTGATTCTCACTTTAATTTAAGTTCATGGATGCAGAGCAAATCATAAAAAGAACCTTCACAAAAAATTATATCCCGGTATACAAACCGGCCAAGCTTCTAAGACCTGAAAACCTTCCGGATGTAATATCAGCATGGAAAGGTCTTGAATTAATTATAGAAGATATTCTGGACGGATTTGATCTGGAACGGATATCATGTATAGAATTTGGTGTTGGATTTGGTTTTTCAACCGCTGCTTTTTCTAATTATTTTGAAAAAGTAACCGGTGTTGACACATTTGAAGCTAAATCGCTTACTGGTGAAAAAGGAGACCATTACGAGGAAACAAAAGCTATTCTTTCTGCTTATAAGAATATACAATTGTTCAAATCGGATTATAGAGATTGGATAAAAAAGGATCAATCCCGGTACAGTTTTGCCCATATTGATATAGTCCACCAATACGAAGAAACATACGAATGTGGATTATGGGCAGCCCGTCATTCCGACTGCACCGTTTTTCACGATACTGAGAGTTTTCCCGAAGTAAGGCAGGCAACGATCGATATTGCCATTCAAACCGGTCAAAGTTTATATAATTATCCGCACCTTAACGGCTTGGGAATTCTGGTTGATAAAGTGGGGATTCTGGAAAGAAATCCTTTTAAATAATGAAACCCGTTAGCTGGAAATCTTCGGCCAACGGGTTTTTTATTATTTCTTCACCAATTCAACTCTTCGGTTACTGGCCCTCCCTTCGGGCGTTTCATTGCTTGCAATGGGTTTGGTTTCTCCAAAACCTTTGGTTGTAATTCTGGATTCATCTACTCCTAACTCAACCAGTTTTGCTTTTACAGCGTCTGATCTTTGCTGTGATAATTTAAGGTTATAGGCATCGTCACCTTCACTATCTGTGTGTCCGCCAATTTCAAATTTCAAGTCCGGGTGGTCCTTTAATATTCCAATTATTTTATTGATCTCACCCATACTTTCCGGTTTTAGCGTCGCTTTGTTATAGTCAAAATTAATTCCGCGGGCTACATAAGTTGCCTTCGTCGTCGATGTCAGCTGTTTGTAAGGATCCTTTCCTCCGCCTGCTATCTGTACATTCCGAATAAAAAGCTGTCTTCCATCAGGTTCTGCCGTATTTCCTTCGCTGTAAATTTTAATAGAAGCTGCTTTTCCGGAAGCAATCGGAGCATTTACAATTCTTTGGTTGTTGAGGTATATTTTCATTCCTCTTTCCGTAGCGGCGATGGAAACATGCACCCATTTGTCATAAATTTCCGCTTCTCCAAAATCATCTACACCCTTGTATTTCCCTCTGAATTCTTTAAATGTCACTGCTCCTGAACTTTCGATGTGAATTCCATTCTCGTAATCACCCAGCTGTTTCGCGTCCATATCCTTATCATCTGAGTGAAAGACAATTTCCAAAGCCCCCTCACTCCCCTCGCCCCGGTATTGCCCCCACTTTTTCCCTTTATTTGAACGAAACAAATAATCAAATTCGACCGAAAACCGTTGTGTCAGATAGTTATACTTTTTCATTCTGGGGTACATCCCGGTGTAAAATCCATCCAGAAATCCGGTAACTGTTTCTCCATTTATCTTTGTTATTTCCACTACACCACCCGTCGGAACCCATAGTGACGGAATTTCTTCTGTTGTTTCTCCAACAAAATTATCTTCGAAAATAACAGAGTCGCCCGGAACAAAATCGAAGTTCAGATATGCTTTAATTGGCAGTTCGGTACCTGGCCCGCCCGCAGCAGTTTCAGCAGAAGATGACTTTGTTTCAGTTGTTGATGAAGTGTTTTGTTTGTCCGGATTTGTTTCTGTTTTTGTATCCGCTTTCTTTCCAGTAACGGCGTCTTCTGCTTTATCCAGACTTTTATTTATCGCTTCATCGGTCTTCTGATTGGCTCTCTGGTTGACTTTATTTCTGACTCTGTTCAAAATATCCTGAGAATAGGACGTCGAACAAAAAAGCGTTAATGATATGCAAAGAAGTAGTAATTTTTTCACGTTGAAATTGTTTAATTTTAAATCAAAAGTAAGAGAAACGCCATCCTGAATAAATAGCACTTTTGTGCCATATCTTAACTTAATATCAGCTGTTTATGAAACCTGCATCACTACGCAACGAAATCATTGGCGCTTATAAAAAATTAAAAAGTTTTTACGACCAGTTGCCACGGGATCCTGATCTGGATTTGTACCTGAACCAGTTCTCATTTGGAGAAGTAATTGAAAAAATATATGCGGTCGGCCCCTATTGCTGGTTTATTTCAGATATGCGAAAAGCCGTTTTTGTAAAGACAGGAGGTGCTTTAAAACAAATGACGGGTTATGGCGAAGATGAAATGTTAGGTAAATCTTTTATCAATGCTGCCCGCTTTACCAGTCCCGAATTTTTATATACGATTGTTCAGGCAGCGGAATATTTCTGGGGCTATTTTTACATGCAACCGCTGGAAAACCGGCTGCATGTAAAATCTTCATACACGTATAAATTTATCCGGAAAGACGGCAGCACTTTTCACGCATTACAGCAGAGCTCCACCATTTTTATCGACAAACAAGGCAACGGCGTTTACCAGTTTGACCTGATCACAGATATCACCCATCTCGATCCAATACCGCAGCTAAGGTTTTTCATACTGGACACAGCCGATTCTAATCATATGAAGAATATTCCTATTCAGCCAGGAATCAATAAAAATCCTGCTATCCTACCCATTACAGCTGCGGAAAAAAGAGTTTTGGAATTAATCGCCCTGGGAAAAAGTATTAAAATGATTGCCGATCAGCTCAAAATCAGCGAAAATACGGTTAAACATCATCGGACAAATATGTTTGCAAAATGTAATGTGAAGAACATGGCTGAACTGACGGCGAAGGCTGTTGGGGAAGGTTGGTTTTTGAAGTAGTGGTAAAACTTATGACGTATCACTTACTTTCAAAATTCGATCTTTGATATATCGACAACAACAAAAGCCCTGCCGTCCCGGTCCCCCCTGCAGTTGTGATTTGCTTTCAAAATTCGATCTTTGATATATCGACAACAACCCTCTGGTAGATGTTCGCTCAGTATCCATAGTTGTGATTTGCTTTCAAAATTCGATCTTTGATATATCGACAACAACACTTTTGTTGTTCTACAACAGATTGAGGAGTTGTGATTTGCTTTCAAAATTCGATCTTTGATATATCGACAACAACCATTTCTTTCAGGATCATCGTAATGGCATTGTTGTGATTTGCTTTCAAAATTCGATCTTTGATATATCGACAACAACGCCTTAATATCCTTATTGGCCTTGCTGTTGTTGTGATTTGCTTTCAAAATTCGATCTTTGATATATCGACAACAACCGCGAAAAATAGAGCACTGAACTTTTTCAGTTGTGATTTGCTTTCAAAATTCGATCTTTGATATATCGACAACAACGCAATGCTTGATTTGACAAACGCAGCTCCGTTGTGATTTGCTTTCAAAATTCGATCTTTGATATATCGACAACAACATCAATTAGCTGTAACCAGACGTTGGAATGTTGTGATTTGCTTTCAAAATTCGATCTTTGATATATCGACAACAACCTGTATATTGTAGATGTGTTTTCCATTTGTGTTGTGATTTGCTTTCAAAATTCGATCTTTGATATATCGACAACAACGCATTAACTCCATCTGTAACAGCAGTAGTGTTGTGATTTGCTTTCAAAATTCGATCTTTGATATATCGACAACAACGTCGTTAATGATCAAAATGCCGTCGGATCTGTTGTGATTTGCTTTCAAAATTCGATCTTTGATATATCGACAACAACCGGAAGGAGTAGCTATTGGTTTGCTTCCAGTTGTGATTTGCTTTCAAAATTCGATCTTTGATATATCGACAACAACTCGCAGATGTTCCGGATCTACCTGCTGATAGTTGTGATTTGCTTTCAAAATTCGATCTTTGATATATCGACAACAACTAAGATCTCCACCTAACTTTGGGTTTCCGGTTGTGATTTGCTTTCAAAATTCGATCTTTGATATATCGACAACAACATTTTTCACTTTTAACAATTTATCATGCCGGTTGTGATTTGCTTTCAAAATTCGATCTTTGATATATCGACAACAACCAACCAACTATATTTAACTGACAAAGCAGGGTTGTGATTTGCTTTCAAAATTCGATCTTTGATATATCGACAACAACTTATTTAAATCTTCTTGTTTAGTGTTACCGTTGTGATTTGCTTTCAAAATTCGATCTTTGATATATCGACAACAACGATGTTATAGATTCTTTAGTTTTCATAATAGTTGTGATTTGCTTTCAAAATTCGATCTTTGATATATCGACAACAACGCAGGAGTCGTGCCTACCGACAACGGAGCGTTGTGATTTGCTTTCAAAATTCGATCTTTGATATATCGACAACAACATTCCAATTAACATTTAGCACGTCGCATAAGTTGTGATTTGCTTTCAAAATTCGATCTTTGATATATCGACAACAACTCTTTTCATCGGAGGGAGTTCATTGTTAAAGTTGTGATTTGCTTTCAAAATTCGATCTTTGATATATCGACAACAACTATACACGCAGCAGGATCATTTAAGGACGTGTTGTGATTTGCTTTCAAAATTCGATCTTTGATATATCGACAACAACTTAGTAGTTTTCATAAGTTTAGAATTTATAGTTGTGATTTGCTTTCAAAATTCGATCTTTGATATATCGACAACAACCATTAATGGTAGCTACATCCGTTGTCGTAGTTGTGATTTGCTTTCAAAATTCGATCTTTGATATATCGACAACAACTCCAAAATAGTTTTTTCATTTATAGTGCTTGTTGTGATTTGCTTTCAAAATTCGATCTTTGATATATCGACAACAACAAGTTTGATCGATATAGCCGCGGCGGTTCCGTTGTGATTTGCTTTCAAAATTCGATCTTTGATATATCGACAACAACTGGGATATGCGGGGAACGCTGAACGTCGAGTTGTGATTTGCTTTCAAAATTCGATCTTTGATATATCGACAACAACCGGATGGCCTTTTTTTATGTGCAGTACCTTGTTGTGATTTGCTTTCAAAATTCGATCTTTGATATATCGACAACAACCCTTATGATCAGCAAAGGTCTTGCGTGCCGTTGTGATTTGCTTTCAAAATTCGATCTTTGATATATCGACAACAACACGGCAATGTCCCTGTAATAATTAGATACTGTTGTGATTTGCTTTCAAAATTCGATCTTTGATATATCGACAACAACTTAAAATGCCGCGTTGAACTTTCTGCATTAGTTGTGATTTGCTTTCAAAATTCGATCTTTGATATATCGACAACAACATCTTGAATATAGCAAAGATCGCGCAGGGCGTTGTGATTTGCTTTCAAAATTCGATCTTTGATATATCGACAACAACTTTACAGGAACTGATGAAATGTTAGACAATGTTGTGATTTGCTTTCAAAATTCGATCTTTGATATATCGACAACAACCCAGCAAACTCAGCAGCTTTAACACCTTCCGTTGTGATTTGCTTTCAAAATTCGATCTTTGATATATCGACAACAACAATCTTTCTGCACATCCGGGACAGTCCACGGTTGTGATTTGCTTTCAAAATTCGATCTTTGATATATCGACAACAACTGGCAATTAATTCTTGAAACAGCTCAGGGTGTTGTGATTTGCTTTCAAAATTCGATCTTTGATATATCGACAACAACCCTCTGGTAGATGTTCGCTCAGTATCCATAGTTGTGATTTGCTTTCAAAATTCGATCTTTGATATATCGACAACAACTAAGATGTAGAGTTAAATAATAGGCTTACGTTGTGATTTGCTTTCAAAATTCGATCTTTGATATATCGACAACAACTTACAGTTTTTCCTTTACCTCTCTCTATAGGTTGTGATTTGCTTTCAAAATTCGATCTTTGATATATCGACAACAACTATAAACAATTTAACCATGCTCCATGTCAGTTGTGATTTGCTTTCAAAATTCGATCTTTGATATATCGACAACAACAACAGCTGATTTTTGTACCTGCAGCACCGCGTTGTGATTTGCTTTCAAAATTCGATCTTTGATATATCGACAACAACCGCTTCTTGCAGCCAGCCCATGACCTGTTGTTGTGATTTGCTTTCAAAATTCGATCTTTGATATATCGACAACAACTAGAGAATTCCAAGCAAGAATTAATGAGCTGTTGTGATTTGCTTTCAAAATTCGATCTTTGATATATCGACAACAACAAGAATTCCCACATAATGTCCTGCATTGTCGTTGTGATTTGCTTTCAAAATTCGATCTTTGATATATCGACAACAACGAACCTGAAGTATTTCATTATATTTTGTCAGTTGTGATTTGCTTTCAAAATTCGATCTTTGATATATCGACAACAACATCAAAACCTTTGGCCGTACCAAGCTCCATGTTGTGATTTGCTTTCAAAATTCGATCTTTGATATATCGACAACAACTTCTCGTATCTGGGAGATTTGCAAAGCTAAGTTGTGATTTGCTTTCAAAATTCGATCTTTGATATATCGACAACAACGCATCGTCTGCACAGACGATGCAGCTCCTAGTTGTGATTTGCTTTCAAAATTCGATCTTTGATATATCGACAACAACACCGTCCCGTCGCTTTGGATAACAATTTTGGTTGTGATTTGCTTTCAAAATTCGATCTTTGATATATCGACAACAACAGATATACTAGCAATTGACTACGATATGCTGTTGTGATTTGCTTTCAAAATTCGATCTTTGATATATCGACAACAACCAACGGTCAGATACGACACAATTAGAAATAGTTGTGATTTGCTTTCAAAATTCGATCTTTGATATATCGACAACAACTAAAATATGCCCTATACCTCGTGCCACTGGTTGTGATTTGCTTTCAAAATTCGATCTTTGATATATCGACAACAACCCGGTTAGTTCGTTGATAACGAAAGAGCGGTTGTGATTTGCTTTCAAAATTCGATCTTTGATATATCGACAACAACTTTATCAAGAATTTAGAAGCTCGTTGTATTGTTGTGATTTGCTTTCAAAATTCGATCTTTGATATATCGACAACAACAGGTGTAAATTTACTTCCTTCACTAACTTAGTTGTGATTTGCTTTCAAAATTCGATCTTTGATATATCGACAACAACTATATACCTGATAATGAGAATACTACAGTGTTGTGATTTGCTTTCAAAATTCGATCTTTGATATATCGACAACAACAAGTTTGGCAATTCCGTTTCTGCTGCCTAGTTGTGATTTGCTTTCAAAATTCGATCTTTGATATATCGACAACAACAATTTCGAAAGAAAGTGTTTATCCTAACAGTTGTGATTTGCTTTCAAAATTCGATCTTTGATATATTGCATATTCCGGGAAAACTTTACCACCGTTCCGAGCTGTATATTTACCAGTAATTCCGAAGGAAACTTTACCAGCAGCTAAGTACTTACATCACTGAGGATGTCAAGTTGAACATTCAATATTAGTTTTTTATTTTCGTCTTCTCAAGGAGCTCCCCACAAGATCAATTTTATTTGCCGATGCTGTCAGTCGATCGAGCACTGCGTCGGCAACTGAAGGTTCGTTTATGAACTCATGCCATTTGTCTACGGGCAGCTGCGAGGTAACGATAGTAGCGGATTTTCCATACCTGTCTTCCAGAATATCCAGCATAGCCAGCCTTGCGTCCGGCGATAGTGGTTTCAGACCAAAGTCATCAAGAATCAGTACCTGATGGCCCGCTATATTACGGATCCATTTCAGGTAAGAACCATCGAGCTTTGCCTGAGACAGGTTTTCCAGGAATTTATTCATCGAAAAGTATAAGGTCTTATAGCCCAGCAAGCAGCAGCTGCGACCTATTGCGCACGCTAAAAAGCTTTTACCTGTTCCGGTTTGACCACAGATAAGTATATTTTCAGCTTTCTCAATAAACATTCCGTCAGATAACCGTAGCAGCATCTCTCGGGACAGCCCCCTTTCGGGGGTGCAGATAACTTCTTCAAGCAGGGCGTTGTAACGTAGTTTGCTGTTCTTTAGCAACCTTTCTGTTCGGTAATGATTTCTGTATTCGAGCTCGGACTGGCACAGTAAAGCAATGAGTGAATGTGCGTCTTCTTGTTGATGTGAGGGCAGTGCCAAAGCGGCTTGATAGCGTTTAGCCATGCCCGTAAGTTTAAGAGCATTTAGCTGCTCCACAGTGATTTGAGTGTTCATGATCAGTACTGTTTATTAAATTGTTTTATAAAAATCTGCACCTCTGATGTTGGTATGGGCCGGAATCTGGGAAGGTAATTCGGTAAGTTCTACGATCAGATCCATATTGTTTTTAAGGATCGTTTTAACTACACCATAATTGTATTTACTTCCCATCAGGGCTCTTTTACAAGCTGATTCCACTCTGGCAGGACCATATTCTGTAATGAGCCTCAGTATACCAAGGCAAGGGCCGTAGGCCTGGTGAATCGTTATTTTACTTTGCATTAGCTTATCAAAAAACTCCCGGGTAAAGACACCATTTTCAGAGGCCTTTCTGAGGTAGTATTCCGGATTCCATCCTTTTTGTTCAGCAATCCTTTTATGATTCTCGGGCATGTGCTCCCATTCGGTAGTGTAGGCATGTTTTTTAAAACTTCTCTTATGAAGAGCAATCCGCTCCTGACGGTGGTAGATCTCTACACAATCGCTATCGTACACAATCTGTACTTCTTTACCTACATAGGTGCTGGGAACGCTGTAAAAGTGCCAGTCTTCGCCTACCACGACGTAGTAGTTTTTATGTACTTTGCCCCGTGTGTAATGACGGAGTTCATAAGGTGTCTGAGGCAAGGGTTGTAATAAGGGCTTTTCCTCAGAGTTAAATAGCTGGTATCTGCTGTATGTTTTCTTTTGAAAGTTTTGCCGGTGATGTTCTTCAAGCTTTTGAAGAATGGCGTTATTCAGCTCGGTACGGCTATGGAAAGTTGTATTGCGGATCAGGGCGTAAACACGACGGTAGGTGATCAATACCTGATTCTCTACAGAAGGCTTGTCTTTGGGGAAACCTGGTCTGGTGGCCAACAGGCCTATGTGGTTATGGATAGACCACTGCTCAAGCATCTGTGGAAAGGTCGGCTCATAACGACAGGATTTGCTTACCCACTGTCTCATGTTGTCTGAGATTGCATTTAAGGGCACTCCACCCAGGTAATTGAGCATGTTGTTCAAGCCTTTGATTACCTGCGGCAGGCTCGCATTGTCAAGGGCTTCCACATAAGCGTAACCGCTGAACGGCAGCACACCGATTAGTACGGGACATTCGATTATCTCACCACTTTTCTTATCGACATAATGCAGTTTTGAGCCCGCAAAGTCGATCTCCATCAGCTCGGCTGGATTATGGCTAAAATGCATACTGGGCTTCCTGCGGCCCGTTTCTATATCAAGAAGTTCACAGAACCTGGAGTACTGAAAACCAGAAGGGTGCGCTTCGAGGTATTCCTGCCAAAGAAGCTGACGGGTGACACCAACCCTTTTTAATTCCAGTATAAAGTAATCAATCTGGTCTAAAAACTGGCTTTTACGCGTATCCCGGACCTGCTCCTTTTCTGGTTTATTCCCTTCAATAATGGAGTGCAGCTGATGATCACTAAGGGTTAAAAGGGTATTATAATCACTTCCGGTTTCCAAAAACAATCTGGCGTACTGATGCACAGTCTGCCTTGAAATGCCGGTTTGCTTCACAATAGAGCGCTCGGAATAGCCTCGTTTCAGGAATAAAAGTATCTGACGTAATTTTTGCATACTAAGTGATTTATTAGCCATTCTCCGGATAGTTTTTGATCGTAATCAAATGTATCCCAGAACGGTATGAAATCCTCAGTGGTAAAGTATGTAGCGGAAAATCCGGTAAAGTATCTGTCGAAATGACAGATTTTTAATGCCCTGATTTTACTTCCAATTGGTAAAGTTTGCAGCGGAATAACTGGTAAAACCTACCGCGGAATAACTGGTAAACTATTCCGGAACACTGGTAAAGCATGTTCGGAATTTCTGGTAAAATATGAAATCGGAATCGTGGTAAACTATAGAGTGGAATATGCAATATATCGACAACAACTTACCAATGTCTGATTCAATGATCCTGCATGTTGTGATTTGCTTTCAAAATTCGATCTTTGATATATCGACAACAACTATGTATATGTTGGGACTTTTTCTACTGAGTTGTGATTTGCTTTCAAAATTCGATCTTTGATATATCGACAACAACCACTGGCTGTTTTATCCTTTTCTACTTCACGTTGTGATTTGCTTTCAAAATTCGATCTTTGATATATCGACAACAACTTCAGTCCCTTCTGGCATCGCTCAGAGATAGTTGTGATTTGCTTTCAAAATTCGATCTTTGATATATCGACAACAACTTGTCCGAAATCCTTTATGACATCGATCATGTTGTGATTTGCTTTCAAAATTCGATCTTTGATATATCGACAACAACGATCTTCCAATTGATTGGTCTATTGGCTGGGTTGTGATTTGCTTTCAAAATTCGATCTTTGATATATCGACAACAACCCTGAATCTTTTCAGGGAACAGAAAAGGGTGTTGTGATTTGCTTTCAAAATTCGATCTTTGATATATCGACAACAACTGCAAGAGCATTTAAAAAACTTGGAAGTAGTTGTGATTTGCTTTCAAAATTCGATCTTTGATATATCGACAACAACGCGCAACGTCTATAATTGAATTTAGCAACGGTTGTGATTTGCTTTCAAAATTCGATCTTTGATATATCGACAACAACATACTATGGATTATTTATCTAGTAATCAATTAGTTACAGTCGACATATCAAAGAAAAAAAATCGGAATATCTTAACAGATTTCCGATTTTTTTTGTCATTTTAATTATCCTATTCTAAAACATTTCAAGCTGTTGAGGGACATTTGGCCTGTCTTTCACTTTTCTGGCCTGAAATAGCTCCATCATTCCAAACTGTTTGTCAGTAATTGTTAAAATTCCTACGTACCCTTTTTCAGGTAAAAACCCTTTAACCCTTTTGATATGTACATCTGCATTTTCGCGGCTGGAACAATGTCGCAGATAAATAGAAAACTGAAACATAGCGAAACCGTCTTTCATCAAATCCTTGCGAAATCCGGCATGATCTTTCTTCTCCTTTTTCGTTTCAGTTGGCAGGTCAAAAAGTACAAGTATCCACAAAATTCTATATTCGTTTAAACGCATGATAGACAGAGTTATGACCAATTTAATCCGGGAGATGAATTACAGAATAATTGGATAATTGATTTTACGTTGCTTTCCCTCATAACATTTCACCAGTGATGAGGTCGTTTTTTGAAGTCCAACCATTAATGGGCTGGTTTCGTTATCAATCATAATATCACAACTGGCTATATCCATCAACTTTGATTTCAGGGAAGTTGACAATTCCAGAAAGTTTTCGCCATTATCTTTAATTTTCAAGACAATTTGATCTACAAATGGCCGGTATGGTTCCATAATATCATCCGCCAGACAATAGGCATTATATTGATTGTGATGATGAATACCCAACGTGGGCAGAAGCCCGGAAGAGACCAATCCTCTTGCTACAATGGCACGTAAAATCGCGTAGCCATAATTGAGTAAATTGTTAGGTGGATTACCTTCACGTCCTCGAAAAAATTCGACTTTCTTTGGAAATACATTTTTCCAGTAATATGCGGCAGCCCTTCCTTCAAAATTATCAGGATCACCGGAACGAACACTTTTTACCCAATGAAGCATATTTTCCATTGGAATTCCACGCTCACGAAGTACTGCCGCCTGATTATAGATCTTAGCCTGAATAGTTTGTTGCCACAATTGTTTTTTAAGCGGCTGTGAAGCTTCTATCTGGTACCGGTAGGTTTTACTTTGTAATCCATTACCTTCAAGCGGCAGCAATAAGCCGGTAGGATGATGAGAATGATTGCAGGTGATAATCGCGACATTATTTTCAAGCAATGCCGCAATACAGCCATGTGTGATGGTAATTTGTTTATGTTCCAGAATAAGTACACCAATATCTTCAATCGCTATTGATTTCTTGGAATGTTCTTCTCCAAATTCACGCAAATGTGGAAGATCAATACTTAATTGGGCATTATTAAGGCTCAGATATGCGGGATTACCGAAGTGAAGCGTTCGTTTAATCATATAATTTGGGAGGATTATGACATTGAGTCCTCCCAAATTATAAATTAGTAGTTACATATCGAAAATTCCGTCGGAATTGTTATTTAACGGCAGTTAAAATACTAATATTCACCGACTTTCACAATTTTCCCAATGTGGTTGACACGAACTTTGATTATGTTCTCAAAATTTGACACACTCTTTATGCTTTTATAGGCTACATCCTTTAAAGCCTTTTTTTCTTCAACAGAAGTTTCAAGATGATGTCTAAAAACATAGTCACGAACAGAAGAATTTCCATACGTGACTTTTGAAAATTTTTGAACTCTGAATAAATTTGGGCTAATTAGTTTATTGTTAGCCGAATTCAACAAATCAACCTCAGAAGGATCAAAATCGGATGCAGGAAAAACAAAATACTCATTTTGTTTCATGGAAAAGAGAAATTTCCATCCTTTATCTTGATTATATGATCGGTCAATGATAGAAAGTCCCTGATTAACGCGCTCAACAGTTTCATAAAATGATATTACCTGATCCTGCAAGTTTCCTTCCTCATCACGGTATATCGCTACATGATGATTACTTCCCGTACTCACAAAATCAGTAGGAATACGTTTGCCAAGATTATCTTCAACGTAATTACCAAGATTATCCTTCTTATAATGAAGAGACTCAGCATTTTTCACACCGCTTATCTTCACTCTTTTTATAGCAATTCCCGCTTTTTCATTTAGCCAAATTGGATTTTTATCAAGATTCGAGAACGCTTCTTTGGCATTACCATCAAAATCCATTAGTCTGTTTTCCAAAATTTTGCGAATACCGGAATCAATAACTTTGTCAATTTTCAAATCAGGCGTAATTTCTTTCCGAATTGTAAAATCATCTTCAAGCCACACAAGTTTTACTTTTTCAGGGACAACATCCACTTTTCCAGAATTAATATAAATTGGTTTTTTAATTAATGAATTGGCTCCGGTAAAGGCTTTTTTAGGATCATTTTCATTGTTAAGAAGTCTGTCTGTTAGCAAATCCCGGTAAGTACTGTTAGCGACAGTTTTAATAGTTTCAAGGTCAAACTTAGCACCTATTTTTTCTTCTTTCGTTTTGTACTGCCGGATTCTTCCATAAACAGTCTCTTTGTGCAATGCGCCACGTGGCGTTAATTCAATTCGCGTTTTAGTGCCATTTTTAACTTTTACCTTATTTTTATTTTTCGTAGTAACTTTATTTTTTGATTTACAAGAGATCAGAAGATTTTCAAGATGACTTTTAGCTTCATTTCTGAAATTAGGAAGTGGTGCTTTAAACTTTCTTTTCTTACTTCCGTTTTCTCCTTCTAGAAAAGTTATCTTTTGTTCAATACCGTAAATTTCTTTTCCTTTTTTATCCTCTTTATTCTTAGCATTAAGATTATTGAGATATTGAATATGTTCGTGTCGTGTAAATGCAATCGTTAATGCATCCATACCATGGTGACGATGATCATTTCTCTTTGTCCATTCAGTGATTCGTTCCTTAAAACTTCCATCCTTTTTTTCGACCATTTCAGTCAGACCAAGTTTCCGGAATTTATCCATATTCAATTCCTGCATTACGTTGACAAGGTTCCAATCTTCCCGGAGACGATCTGTAACGCTTCCAGTTGTCGATACCACCGTTCTGCAAATCCGGAGTAACATTTGTTTCGCCTTTTTTGCAATGTATTGGCTGTCCCGAAGATCTCGTTCAATAAAGCCCTCTCCAATATCGCTACCTTTCATCAGCAATTTTTTATATTTTGCTTTACTGATAGACCCATCTTTTGTTTTAAACATCATTTCCACTCTGGCCAAATAATCTTTGAGATCATTAGAATAGGTGTTGGAAATAAAGTCGTATGCAGTTGCCTTATCCTTATTTGCATTTACAGACCTTGGAACAATGGTTTTATTTGAAAAACTATCGTCAAAGAGCCTGGACTTGGGAATGATATGTTCTATATCATATTTATTTGTAAACAATTCCTGCGGCGAAATATAATGATTCGTGTATAAATCTTTATAACTGTTCAGTTTTAATTCATCATATAATTTGAACCTAATGATATCATTTCTTGTAGGATTTTTAACACCAAACTCATTTATCAGTTTCTTTCTAATAGCCTCATGATTAGTCTTTGCCGAGTTAATCTGAGAAGTCATCTCCTCACGCTCTTTTGCATTCTTTTTTAGCTCCCTTGCCAGTTCAATTCTTATCTCATCCGGCCTACCCAAAGACGGATCATCAATAATTGCATTTACGACATTTACCATTTGATTGAGAATCTTTTCAACCACAGGGTTTCGCAAACTGTTTTTTGGTAATATTTTCAATCTTTCCTTTAAATCACGATTGTCGTTTTCTTCTTTTGTGATTGAAGAAGAATCCTTATAGCCGGCTAGTAACCTGGCACTTAAAGAGCCGTCAAATTTAGATTCACCTGATAGCGGGTGTCCCGCCTTTAAAAAGGGAAGTATTTTACGAATCGCTTTGGCACTAAGATTTCCGTAATCATTTTCAAAATTAATGTTGGACAACAATATTGCATGCTCCTTTTTGAAGCCAAATTTAGATTGAAGTATTTCCAGAAGTTGTTTATCACCAGTTGTACTACTGTCATCCGTGTAGGAATAAAGAAGATGCCAGAACAGATAGGCAGGTTGTTTTTCAAATGCCTTACCATCCAGATCAGCACTAAAATTAAGTATAGAAATTTCAATACCCATTGATTCAAAAAAGGAAAGAATTAATTCTTTAATCTCTTTTCCCGAAAAATCAGATAAGACATACTCTTCGTGCCCTTCCAATTCCAGCATTTTTAGAAATGTTTCATAAAATATCTGATTGGTCTTATTTCCTTCCAGACTCGAAAAATTGGCATCCCATTCTTTTGGATTATATCCCAGTATATTAAGCGCATCATCAGTTTTCAAATTTCCTTTTGAATTCAGTTCTTCAAAAAGAATTCCTTTCGCGTCCAGATCCAGTGGAATAATTTCTTTCGATTTCTTATTTTGAAAAAGTAGATTATTTAAATTTTGCCAGATTTTGAATTCCTGAAAAAGCGGGGAAGATTTTGGTATGACCTTTGCTCCAATAGTCCGCGTAACCTTTTTGCCATCTATTTCAAGATCAATTTCCTTGTTTTCTAACTCGCAAATACCTACCTGGCCTTTTTGCGATTTTAGTTTTCTCTGGTAAAAAATGATTATATCTCTAATCTCAATTTTCAAATCCTTGGTAAGCTCCGAATGATATCTAGACTGAGTTTCCCAAATTGTTTCAAATTCATCAAAATAGTCCTGACGATAAAAAACCTGACCTTTCATTCTCGAATGGGGGCTAACCAATAATTGTTTGTACAAATATTGGCCAATAGTTTCCTTATTGAAATAAAGCTCTTTACTTCTGTCACTAATCTCGCCAAGGTATCCGCTGGAATTACTGATATTGTTGTTCACTTCCGTCAGGACGTAGGCAACCTCTTCCGCACTGAGTTTTGTGTTAATAGCCTTACTTCTCCATTCATAACTTCTCAGTCTCTTTTCAGCTTTTGTCCCCTTATTTTCAGCAGTATTAAACTTATACCTATTCCAAAATGACGCCGCTGTTGCGCGCTGACCCTTTCCAGCAATTTCATTTTTAAATCCATCAGTTAAAATGTCCGGATAAAATGATTGGTGAAAGTCCCAAATCCCGTTAAACTCAGTTTGTAGATCAGAGCGATAAAAATCAGGGAGAACCTTTCTACCTTCTTTCAGTAATGCACAACTGAGTTGCCCAGGCGTTAAATTTTCATCATAAAGTCTTTTGGCAATAGCCATTCCGTCAATAGCCTGGCCTTCTTCTTCGTTTTTAGCCTTTCTACTGCTTTTATAACCCCGTTTTTTATTTATCATTAACAAAATTCTGGCGAGTTCCTCTTTTTCAACTTTCTCGGAAGCTGCTCGTGCTCTAATCTCAAAAGTAGAATGAGTGGTATTTTTATCGTTTTCAGCCAAAACTGAATCACTTGTAATAAGATTATTATTTTTTAAAACCTCTACCAGATTTTCACGGCGTTGTTTATAACGTTGTAAATTTCTTCTAGCTCCTCTTTTAAGTGTTCTGTCTGCGTTAACAGATACAGGCTTACCTTTTTCAAAATTGGTCTGTTCGTCTGTTGTAAGCGGATTAACTCTTACACCAATTTTCTTAATTTCGGAATATTCTTGGTTATCAGCTTCTATTACAAATGCCCAACCAATTGAGGTTGTGCCTAAATCAAGACCTAGTATTTTTTTGCTCATATTTGGGAGGGACAGTTTTATTTTATCAAAAATAATTTAAATATCCAATATTTTGTCACTTGTTTTATATTATTCATATATTTGCATTGAAGCAAATCACAATAAGGATTTTTCCGCTGTGAAAACATTAAGTTCGTCTCTCGACTTTTAACGGGAGACATTTTTGTTTTTAGACCACTCCAAAATTCCCTCCCCGAATTGCCCTGGTACACTTTTTTAACACCATTAAGCATCACAACTAAAATAACCAGCTTAATAATTAAAAAATGAATCTTGAATCTTACGGAATGAATCCTGAAAACTTATTGATGGCCAAGACAGATCTTGCCGTACTAAGAGATCTGTTCCACACGCTTAATGATGCCGGCATCAGCTTTTCTTCTTTGAATTGCTCCATTGCCTTACTTGAAGAATATATTGAAAAAACAGATATTGAATCAATAGTTACCGAAACATTTGTAAAAACGAAGCCTAAAACTACGCAGGCAGGAAGTTACAAGATGTGGAGAAATAGTAACGTTATATTCGCGCATTGCGCAGTTTGAGGAAACGGAATTAAAAGAAGCCAGGTTAAGTTTTGCTTGACCTGGCTTTTTCATGATTAAATAATTGTTACTTCTTCGTTACCCTGATTGATATACGCCGATTCTCAGCTCTGCCTTTTTCAGTGTCATTAGATGCAACCGGATGTTCTTCGCCGTAACCTTCCGCTTCCAGACGTGATTTATCAATACCCAGATCTTCCAGTGATTTTTTTACTGATTCCGCCCTTTCGCTTGAAAGTTTAACATTGGCGGCCGCGTCTCCGGTATTATCCGTATAACCTCCCAGCTTGATTGCCACATCAGGATATGCTTTTAATATTTCGGCAACATTTTCAAGCTGTTCCTTAGACTTTTGTTCAAGTTTGTCACTTCCGGTTTTAAATAATAAACGGTCAAAATCAAACCAGGTTTCCTTGTCCACTTTTTTATCAGATTTGATAAAATCCAGCAAAGCAGCTTCCACAGGATTTCCCGAGGCGGCGATATTTAGCTTCATTCCGTTCAAATCAAGTATAGTCGTTTCCACTTCTGTCATAGGCATTTCAATAATTTCTTCTTCAACTACCTCTACACCAGCAGGAATAACAGCGATATGCGGGGCGATTACCAAGGAAACAATTGACATCAATTTGATCAAAATATTCATCGATGGTCCGGAAGTATCTTTAAATGGATCACCAACCGTATCACCCGTCACCGCGGCTTTATGTGGATCGGAGCCTTTGTAATACGTTTTGCCATTAATGACAGCACCTTTTTCAAAAGATTTTTTCGCATTATCCCAGGCACCACCGGCATTGTTCATAAAAATACCCATCAAAACCCCGGAAACTGTTACACCCGCGAGAGTCCCGCCCAATACTTCGGGGCCAAAAAGAAACCCGACAATAACGGGTACCAGTAAAGCAATCAATCCGGGAGCCACCATTTCTTTGATAGAAGCTTCCGTAGAAATCGCTACACATTTATCATACTCGGGTTTGGCAGTTCCTTCCATAATTCCAGGAATTTCACGGAACTGGCGGCGCACTTCTTCCACCATTTTCATAGCGGCACGACCTACTGCGGCAATAGCAAGAGAAGAAAATATAAACGGAATCATCGCTCCTACGAAAAGCCCGGCCAGTACATTGGCTTTGTAAATATCAATGGAACTGATCCCAGCCACACCACAAAAAGCAGCAAAAAGAGCCAGTGAAGTAAGTGCAGCCGACGCAATTGCAAAACCTTTTCCGGCAGCGGCGGTAGTATTTCCAACAGCATCCAGAACATCCGTACGGCCACGAACTTCTTCCGGCAAATGTGCCATTTCCGCAATTCCACCCGCATTATCTGCGATGGGGCCGAAAGCATCGATGGCAAGCTGCATAGCCGTAGTCGCCATCATGCCAGCAGCAGCAATGGCCACACCATATAAACCAGCAAATTCATAACTGATAAAAATCCCGGCAGCCAAAACCAACGTAGGAATAACCGTTGATTCCATACCCACAGAAAGTCCGCCGATAATGTTGGTAGCATGGCCTGTTGAAGACTGATTTACAATGGATTGAACCGGACGTTTGCCCATTGCAGTATAATATTCCGTTACCGTTGACATAATAGCGCCAACAATGGAACCTAGTAAAATCGCGTAAAAAACATGCATGGAAGTGAACTCAACGCCGCGAATGGTTAGTATCCCTTCCGGTAACATCCACATCGTCAAAGGATAACAGGCAATTAATGTCAAAACAATTGATCCCCAGTTTCCCCGGTTTAAAGCACCTTGCACGTCACCATGATCACCACTGATCCGAACGAAAAGCATACTGATAATTGATGCGATCAAACCCACGCCTGCGATTACCATAGGCAATAATATAGGTGATATTCCTCCAAAATTATCTGTTCCTTCGGCAATGATTTCTCTTCCCAAAACCATGGTTGCCAGAATCGTGGCCACATAAGAACCAAACAAATCAGCTCCCATCCCGGCAACGTCGCCCACGTTATCACCCACATTATCAGCAATTGTAGCCGGGTTTCTTGGATCGTCTTCGGGAATTCCTGCCTCTACTTTTCCAACCAAATCGGCTCCTACGTCAGCGGCTTTGGTGTAAATCCCACCACCTACACGTGCAAAAAGTGCGATAGATTCTGCTCCAAGAGAAAAACCGGCCAGTACTTCAAGCACCTTCTCCATGCCAAGTCCGTTGACATCACTGCTATTTCCCACAAAAACACTGTAAAGAATTATAAACAAACCGCCCAATCCGATCACGGCCAGACTCGCTACCCCGATTCCCATTACGGAACCGCCGGTAAATGAAACTTCAAGCGCTTTGGTTAGACTTGTACGCGCAGCCTGCGTGGTCCGCACGTTGGATTTGGTAGCAATATTCATCCCGATATATCCTGCAAAGGCCGAGATGAAGGCGCCAACCAGAAAGGAGGCACCAATAAAAACACTGGAATTTGCAACCAGTGTGCCGGAAAAACCTAATAAAATACTAACAATAATACCGAAGACGATCAGCACCCGCCATTCGGCTTTGAGAAATGCAAGAGCACCATCTGCGATAGCATCCGCAATTTCTTTCATGTTGCCGTCCCCGGCATCCTGCCTGATTACCCACCCTCTTTTGAAAAACATAACCACCAAGCCAATCAGGCCTAAAACTGGCACTAAATAGGTAATATTACTCATGCGCGATATGAATTAGTTAAAAGGTTTTAAATTCTCGTAAATATAGAGAATGCGACCTCATAACAAAATCAAAAACGGCTTATTTTTGTTTAATTCATATTTTTTTTGTGAAAAAATACAGAAATAAAATGTGAGTAAATTAATAAAAAAATTAACTGGTTAAAGTTAACTATACCAATAGTATATTTATATCACTGTTAATCAACTTATTAATCAGAAAGCTGGCTCAATATGATAAAATTTGGAGAGAATTTCGTATAATTCAGGATGTTTGCGCTGGAATTCTTCCGGATTATTGAAGAAATATTCACTAACAACAGCGAGAAATTCTGCATTGTTTGTAATCGCATAAGGATTTATATCTGACTCGCCGCTCCGGATATTTTGCATTTCTTTTTTGATCAGATGAAGCCACGGTAAAGCGTAAGCGTTGTCTGCAAGTCGTTCAGGAACTCCGTCGGTATCGCCATCTTCCCGATCCAGAAGATGGACGAATTCATGAATACCTACATTATTTTCTCCTTTCCTTCCATTGAATCCGCTTAACAACGCAGGTTTTGACAAAAGCAACGAATGGTTCATATATCGGTTACCAACCATGCCTTCAATATTTTCATCATGCTTGTGTGCCCCGATTTCAAATTTTTCGCTGAAGGATGCAGGGTAAACCAAAACCTCATTTAAATCAGGATAATCGAATGCAGGGAATGCAAAAGTCGGAATGATAGAACTGGCCGCCACTAAGACCCGTATTTCATCGTCAATTTCAGTATCGATGCCCTCCACTCTTTTTCCAATCAAAAACAATTGCACTCTTTTTTCAAATAGCGTCTGTTTTTGACCATCAAGATTTTTAAAGAAAACCGAATGTTTTTCAAGAATCTGACGCCATGCAGCCGGAAACGGAGTTTTAAAAACAGCCAGTCTCTTGTAAGATTTGTTGTGATAGCGGCGATGAAAAATGGCTATTATTCCTACGACTAAAAATCCGGCAAGGTATAAAACCGTTTTATGACTAAAATAAGCCAGCAAACCAAATAAAATCATAACACCCAATTCCCAGCCGATAGCCCTTACCCGCGCCGATCTGAAAAGATTCTGGTAATAATTTTTCAGGTCTTGTGCAGTCGTAATAGTAGTGCTCATAGTTGGTAATTGATTTGGATGAAGGAAGTAATTTGAATTGATTTATCCGAAAAATCATGCCTCTTTTCTGAGCACTTTAAAAATAAGCCACGAAATACCAAAAGCCAAAAGGCCTGTGAAGGAAGCTAATAAAGTACCGCCAAGAAAATACTGGACAAAGTTTTTATTGATAGAATCCAGCGTAAGATCTTTAATTGAATCAAGCTGGACGCCATTTTTATAAAACAAACCACCGAATTTATAACTGAAAAAGATAATAAGAGGAATAAGCGGCGGAAGACTGATATTGGCCGCTGTAAGAAAAAGGACTTTGTTCATTTTGAAATAAACGGATAACGGAATACCAACCAAAAGCTGAAAACCCCAGATTGGAACGATTCCCATAAAAACGCCAAAAGCAATTGAAAGCGCCTTACTGTAATTACTCTCATCCGGTTTGACCGCCTCCTCCTTTATGATCTCCCAAAGTCCTTTTTTTTTTACAAAAAGGAAAAGGCGTTTGGGTAAATAATATAACAAAGTGAGAATGACGAAATAAGTGTTTAAAATACTTATTCTGGTAAAATCCTGAAACGGACGAAAGTGGGTTACCCGTTCATTGCTATCGTAAATCACCTGAATATCAATGGGTATAATCTTAACGTTACGCCAGGCCAGTTTTACAATAACCTCAATCTCTGTTTCAAATTTCGTTGTGAGAAGTCTGATTTTGCTAACTTCTTCAAGCGGATAAAGCCGAAAACCAGTTTGCGTGTCCGGTAAAACCAGTCCAGTTTCAACCTTGAACCAAAAGTTAGAAAACTTATTCCCAAAAGAGCTTTTTCCAGGTACGCCTTCCTGCTCCATGTTACGGGAGCCCATCAATAAAGCACCCGAATTTTGATAAGCCGTCTCTATAAAAAGAGGAATATCGGATGGCAAATGTTGTCCGTCTGAATCTATTGAAATTGCATTTTTATAACCCAGATTAAGCGCTTCTTTGAATCCACGTCTCAGCGAATATCCTTTTCCCCTGTTTCTATCGTTATGAATTACCTGAATTCCGCTTCCGTATTCCGATAAAATACTGACTGTTTCGTCTGTTGAACCATCGTTAATAACAATGATATCTTCGCCGCCACTATAAGCCAAAACGCTGTCAATAACGCGACGGAGCGTTTTTTGGTTGTTATAAGTAGGAATCAGAATGCAGCAGTGTATATCTTTTAAAATCATTAGATCAGAACGATGAAACGGAAATTCTTATGTTGACAGCAATATGTTGCATGAGCAGGAATGTTAAATATAAGAAACTTGTGCTTTAAAAAAAGTTGCGTTTTCCCAACTTCCGGAGGCCACAACTTCTAAAAATTCACCGTTCTTAAATTTGATGTCAATATATACGTCCTGCGTTTCTTTTGGATTTATTACCTTAAGAAATTTACTGGTTCGCATGGTTTTCATTTTCAAAGTTTTCCCAAAGTGTTTTTCCAACAATTCTTTCACGATTTGCAGCTGCACAACTCCAGGCATTACAGGAGAATCAGGGAAATGCCCTTCAAATATAGCATGATCCGGATTTATGGAAATAGTAGCTAAAATTGTTTCCGGTGTAACATCTAAACCGGTTATTTTATAAAGACTATCGAGAAACATTTGTCAGGTAAATTTGAGAAAACCAGGGTTGAAATCTACATTATAAATTGGTAAAAACAGTCTCCGCAATAGGCTGATTAAACTTTTCGTTCTGGAATTTCATAATACTTTTATCTCCGCCTTTCTCAAAAAAAGTAAGCTCTTTCAACCGTAAGCCATTTTTGGGAAACAATAAATTAATTTTAGCATATACATTTCTCATCCGCTTGTTTGTCGGTGTTAATGTGACCTGATAATAATCTGCATTTTCCATACAAACCTGCGTAAAAGTCTTACTTTTCTGAAAATCCCCATTGACAAGTCCAAGCATAACCTGCTTTATTTGTCCGGCCATTTTTCCTGCGGAACCTACATTTTTCTCTTTTCCGGCATCCAGCACACGGAGTTTTTCGCCGTTAATCAGGATTACGTATTTAAAGGGTGTTTGTTGTTCCCAACGCATCTGATCTTCTTTTTTGTAATAAAATACACCAGATGATTTTTCAGGTTCTTTCAAAAAAGACAAGTATTTCTCTTCTCTGAAATCGGCCTGGATGGAAGAAGTTGCCAGCGATGATTTTCTTAGATCAGCCAATATTTTATCCGGATTAGCTGCCGGTTTAAATTCCTGTGCAAGTATTGTCCCGCCAAATAAGCTGAAAAACAGTACGAAATATACTTTAAACGGTTTCATAAGGTTCTTTATTAATGATTATTGAAAGCGGCTGGATTTCGATATTTTTATTGAAACAATGTTCAATAAGATCTTCCAGCGCATCGGCAGTGACGGCACGGTTGTCATGCAGCAAAACGATATCTCTTCTTTTTAAATTTGAAATTACTTTTTCAATCAGCTGGTATTTGTTTTTCGCCCGGGTATCAAAACTGCGAAGCGACCAGCCAATCGACTGCATTTTTAATCCCTTCAAAACGTTTGCATAACGTGGGTTAGTTACACCAAAAGGAGGACGAAAAAAAACAGGCGATTTCCCTAGTGCTGCTATTATCGCTTCGTTACAATGAGTCAAATCCTGATTCAGTCGTTTCTTTGAAAAAAATCCGATGAGATGATTATGACTGTAAGAATGATTGGCCACAATATGTCCCTCTTCATCAATCTGCCTTAGTAAATCCGGATATTTTTCAGCCTTTTCCCCAATCACAAAAAAGGTCGCTTTCACTCCTTTTTCTTTTAAAACCGCCAAAATTCGAGGTGTGATTTCCGGATCAGGCCCGTCGTCAAAAGTGAATGCTACCGATTTTTTATTGCCTTTGTGGATGGATTTTACAAAATAATTTGCCCTGATTTGAAAGGATCCGTAAGTCGTACTGGCCAGATAAAAAATCACAATCAAACCGAGGATTATCTCAACATAACCTGTTTCCCAAAAGGCAAACCCGCACAAAACGAGGGCTATAGCGGAAATTGCCGTAACGATGTTATGCTTCAATGGATTCGATTAATATTAAGCCCAAATTTATTTTATTTAATCCGTTAATGATCAATACAGATTTTATCTTATTGTTATCCCGAATTCTGTCTACCGCATAGTGTAATGCAAAAGCAGAATTTGACGGGTAAATGCCTATAATATTCGTATAATTTATTAATTCTGAGCTATTTTCAAAACGTTTAAAAACATCCGAAACCTGACCAGAATCTTTTAAATCGTTAAAATCACTATAAAGAACCAGATCAATTTCAGATTCTTTCAAAGTATTGTTTATCAGAAAATTTTCTATCGATTCCTGAATATCCTGCACCAGCCCAACCGTTTCAATATCTTTAATTTTAGCGATTGATTTGCCGGACTGTTCCTTAGATACAATAAAAAATGATGCGCCGGAAGTTAAATTCACTTCTGGTTTCACATGCAAATGTTCTCCGATTGTGCTCAGTATTTCAATGTATTCATCCGCAGCACCTACAATAATATTGTCATTTCCTTCACCCAAAAGCAAACCGGCATCGATCAAAGCATGTTCGAAAGAAAGTGTGTTTTGTGTGTGCGTCATGTTATAGCCGTGATTTCCAATGCTTAAAGAAATCTGTCCGGCTATGGTATTATGCGTAGATTGAATAAATGAAGTCGGCGGTAAAAGTCCCTCAATCGTCAGGAAGTTATTGAGGAATTTTTCTGTATCCTGCAAACAACCCAAACCAGTTCCCACAATTATTGCTCCTGGCTGATCAACTTCTGCCTGTTGCAAACAATCTTTTGCAGCTGTTACAGACATCCGCAAAATCTTGCTCATGCGGCGAAGCAAACCTGCGTCAATATATTCCTTAAAATTAGGGCTGATTAATTCAGAATCAATTTTTAATGGCTCTATCAATTTCGAAAAACCTGCATTTTTGAATGTAGGCTGATGAGAAATCGTTGAAGCGGCAGTTATATACATTTGACTTTTAGTGAAAATCGATAGCAAAAAACGCGTCAGTTATGAATTATTAACTGAGAAAACCAATGAAGAATTATTCCCTCCAAAACCGAATGAATTGGATAACACCGAAGTCACGGGCTGATTGGATTGAAATTCAGTAATGGGTATAAGTCCTGTTTCAGTAATGGCCCGACTATAATTCAGGTTTGGAAAAATGATACTGTTTTGGATTGCTAATACCGAAAGAACTGCTTCAATTGCCCCAGCCGCTGCAAGTGTATGTCCGGTAAACGGCTTGGTCGAGCTAAAATCAGGACAATTATCTCCAAAAATATTAAGCAAAGCAACCGACTCGGAAAGATCATTATTCTTCGTTCCGGTGCCATGCGCATTGATGTAAGAAATATCCAAAGCACTTAATCCCGAAACTTCAATGGCATTTTGAATGGCCAGCGTCGCTCCTTTTCCATCCGGAGAAGAGGCAGTCTGATGATAAGCATCGGCGGCATTTGCCCAGCCGCTTAAACAACACAGGGTTTCGTTGCCGGAAAAATCTATACTTTTTTCATTTTCCAATAACAAAAACGCAGCACCTTCACCCAGATTCAGCCCGCTTCTGGATTCATCAAAGGGCCTGCACCACTGATCGTCGTAGATCATTAAAGAGCGGAAACCATTCAATGTAAATTGTGTCAAAGCGTCCGTTCCTCCAACCAGAACACGGTCAAGTTTCCCCTGTTCGATCAGGCGTGCACCCAGCATAATCGCATTCGCCCCGGAAGAACAAGCCGTTGAAAGTGTGTTTATATAACCTGAAATACCTAATTCAGCAGCAATCCGCTCTGTGGTATTCCCGCTGTCGTGGCATTTCAAAACATGAAAATCAGGATTATTCTGATTCAGATAATCGCGGTAAAAATGTTCGGTCTGGTCCATTCCGCCAACCGACGTAGCCGAAATGATACCGGTTCGTAATTTGGATGAATGTTTGTTTTCTCCCCAGGCTTCTCTTGCCGCGGCCAGTCCCAATAATGACGTTCTGGAAATTGGCTGTGATTTCACGCCAAGTCTACTTATCAATTCCCGATTTGAACACTTCACTTCACCCACCAGATAGTCTCCCTTTTGATCAAGATATTGTATCTTGCCAATACCGGATTTGCTGTTTTCAAGTGAAGACAGATTTTCAGCAACAGTTAATCCTATTGCTGAAACAATTCCAATACCTGTTATTCGAACGGACATTTTTTAGTGGAAAGTTGAGAGTCAATTTCAGTAAACACTTTTTAAGTTCTTCTTTTCGCTATGTAATCGGCCATGGTATTAATTGACAGGAACGCTACTTTTCCTTCCTCAGGATTTGTAACCTGAATGCCGTAATATTTTTCCATCAGCACGATCAGTTCAAGTGCATCAATCGAGTCCAGGCCAATTCCATCCGTACTGAAAAGCAAAGCGTCGTCATCAATGTCCGATACCTGCAAATCTTCAAGATTCAATTGTTCTATAATGTGTTTTTTTAAATCTTCCTTTAATGTGTCCATTGATAATAAATCGTTTATTCAGCTTGCTGTGAGTATCCTTTTTTATTTATCCGATTAAAAACCGGCGTATTTTATAATATTTTCTATATCAAACGGCTCGCCCTTATTGCTTTCTGTTTCAACTAAAAATAGAAAAACCTCGACCCTTCCCTCCAATATTCCAAGCCATCCAGCAAGTACTGCTTTTGAACCTGTAGTTAATAAAACCATTCCATATTGAACGAAAAAATCCGGTGTGAATTTAGGCAAAACGGCAAACATATTTTCACCAAACCATTTATTTCTAATTGCAATTTCACCCAAAACAATATTAGGCAGCGTGTATACAAATAAGGATGGGCTTGGTGTTTTCTTATCCAAATAAGATTCTTTAAAACGAATATCGGTGTCTGCGCTGGATTCGCTATTGGCAAAAAGAAGTGCTATTTCATCGTCATTGTAATTTGAAATCAAATCAGGATTTGCTCTTTTTATTAATTCTGATCCGATAAAACCTGCTTGGGAAAGCATATCCATTTTATAAAATTTTGGATATTCTATGGCGAGGTCCTTATACAATTGTTTGAACCAGCTATCCGAAGATTCCTCGTTTTTCTGTAAAACAGTTTCGCCGTTTACAGAACAGGAGTTTTCGTCAATATGACAATAAACGGTAATAAAACTCATAATTTCCGAATGACTAGGGATGCATTACAACCTCCGAAACCTGAGGCCGTTTTCAAAATCGTATTTAATTCGGAAGATTTATTTTCTGTTGCAATATTTAAAGTTTTTGAAGTACCCGACTCTTTATAACCAAGACTTTTAACAAGTAAATTATTTCGCATCATTTGTATGGAAATCGCCGTTTCAATAACCCCTGCTGCTCCCAGTGTATGCCCAAAATATCCTTTCAGGCTATTCAGCGGTTTATCGTTGATTTCCAGACGATCAAAGGCAATGGCTTCCATTTCATCATTAAAAATGGTAGCCGTTCCATGTGCCGAAATAAAATCAATTTCATCAACAGAAATCTGATTTTGTTCAAGCGTTTTCTTTACACTTCTAAACAAACCTTCGCCTGTCCGGGAAGGACCGGAAATATGATTTGCATCATTAGCCGACCTGCCAGTAAATAGCTGGAAAGAAGTTTTCTTGAATATTTCTTTTGAATTGGACAAGACAACTGCGGAGCAACCTTCTCCCAAGGTAATCCCGTTCCTGTTTGCATCGAATGGCGCGCAAGGCGTAGAACTTACTGCAAAAAGGGATTGAAAACCATACAAAACGAAGTCAGAAATGACATCGCACCCTATAACAATGGCGTGATCATATAATCCTGTTTTGATAAAATTGCCTGCTGCATTGATTGCCAAAACACCGGAGATGCATGCATTTGAAACAACTAGCGGCTCGTTTGCCAGCTTAAAATATTTAGCAAAAGCTGCAATGGAATCAGTAAAAGGACTAGAAATATTTCTATCCAAATCTCCCTTTGTTGAACTGACAATTACAATAGTTTTTTTTGAAGAAACAATTTGAGGATCAATCTGTTTTAATACATTTTCCAGTATGTCAATCAGCAGATACTCAAATTTATTCTGACTTGAAATAGAAGTAATTTTTGACAAATGAATCGATTCATCATTAAAACCAGCATGAGGAATTAAAGAGACCCCCGAACGGTTTTCACAAACCGCCTGGAAATTTTCTTCCATATTTTGTCCTAACGGACTTATTATTTCCTCGGCACCGATATAAATCATTCTGCAATTAAAATTCTGTCAAGTATTATTAAAGTGTAACGTTTATCCAACTAAGCAAGATTATCCTCTTTCCAAATCCGGTAAAAATCCGGTGTTAACAATTCCAGCGTTCGCGTTTCACGGTCCAGAAATACCTGCATTGTTTTTCCTACGGCGCAAAGTTCATTTGTAGACAAGTTAACCACCTGATATTCAAACATTATTTTTGCGGCTTTGGAAGAAACAAATTTGGTAATAACTTTAATTTTCTGTCCGTAAAAAACCGATGCTTTATGATCAATTTCCGACTTCACAATGGGTGTAAAATAGCCCTTATCGAAAATTGTTAAATATTCCAGTCCGTATTCCCTGCCAAAAGCTTCTCTTCCATCTTCAAAAAATTTGAGATAGTTGCCATGCCAGACAACGCCCATGGCATCTGTTTCACTAAACCGTATGTCAATTTCAATTTCAGAAGAAAGCATATTTTTTATAATCAGTTACGTCAATCGCGGACT
This sequence comes from Dyadobacter frigoris, assembly GCF_005280585.1. Lineage (GTDB taxonomy): Bacteria > Bacteroidota > Bacteroidia > Cytophagales > Spirosomataceae > Dyadobacter > Dyadobacter frigoris. The sequence goes on along the minus strand of NZ_SZVO01000008.1, from coordinate 264,535 downwards.
AAAACGATTTAAGTAACCACAATTTTAATTTCACATTCAAGCAATTTACGTCCATTACAGTAATTTCCCCCTTTTACAAGAAAAATATTCCCTAACTGGTGGGTTGGCGTAACAACCGTTTCGATTTTGGATAGAACCAGAGGAAGCTCAAAGACTTCCAGTTTTGTCACGGCGCCAATAAAACCGATTTTGGGTTCTGCCCCATTTCCGTGATCAAGATATCCAAAACCGGCAGCGCAGGTTTGAGCAATATTTTCTATTAAACCAGATTCTTCAAAATAACCAGAACGAACTAAGACATTGTTTTCCTCAATAAAAAAATCCGATTCGAAACGCTCTCCGTTTGCAAGAATCAGATTATCTATCATTAGAAACGGTGCTCTGTGCGGAATGAAATTCGTTATATTTTCTTTTGTTATGATCATTCCTGAAAAAAATTGAAATAGTTAAACCATTGCTCCGGATACTGCCGGACTTTCCGCTCTAACTCTGCCACATATAATTGAGCAATTTCTTCCGGCTTCATTTTGCCCTCAATCGGAGTAGTAGCACTTAAATGATAACTGAATTTTCCATCTTTTGCAGCAAAAACAAACGTTACCGGCGCGTCAAATTTCGATGCAATTACAAAAGGTCCGTAGGGAAATTTTGCTTTTTTACCCAGGAAATCCAGTTCGATAAATTTTGCACCTTCCAGATAACGGTCTGCATGAATTGCTACAAACTCATTGTTCAACAACGCATTACGTATTGAAATAACGTGAGACAAATCGTTTTTGATAGGTATGATCTTAAATTTGGAACCTCCTGTGGAAAGATCCATGAATTTTTTAATGCTTTCTACCTCGGCATCCAGCATGACAATATTAATTGTGGGAGTAACTCTTCCTTTAAGCAAATTGCCCGCAGTTTCCCAGTTTCCCAGATGCGCGCTCAGCAAAATACCTCCTTTTCCCTTATCTCTTATATCGAGTAAATATTGCTCGTTTTCAAAAGTATGGGTAAAGTTCTTATCCTTACCTAAAAGAAAAGCAGCCCGGTCAAGCAAAGTTTGGCCGAGAATAAAAAAATTTTGTCTTACCAGATGAAGCGCCGGCTTACCTGAAATATGTAGTGCTTTACTATAAAAATCAAGAAGTGCTTCCTTCGCTTTTTCGGCAAACAGATAGTAATAATACGACACTATCCGCAAAAGCCCATAGGCAAAATTAAGGCCCAGGGCGTTAATCAGAAAAAGGAAAATTTTATAGCCTAATAAAGATCCTTTGGTTTTACCATCCCAACGGTTCATTCGTTAAAGAGATAGTTTCTTTTGAATGAGTGCGTAAAAATCGCCGAAAGTTTCAATTTCTTTGAAATCTTCACCGGTAACTTTAATATTTAAATTCTCCTCAATCAACACAACGAGATCAACATAATCCAGACTATCCAGATCCAATGTCTCTTTCAAACTATTCTCAGGAAGAATAAGATCTCTATCTACCTCAAACTCCTCTGACAAAAAATCCCTGGTATCCTCGATAATATCTCCCAATCCCATTGTAACAAATGTTTCATTCATGAGTACAAAATTAATTTATTCTTTGGTTATAGTTTTCAAATTCGCGTTAATTTTTAACATATAATCTATTATTTCATATAAATTTCACACAGATTATAATTTTTCAGCACATAAAACGTTACCCGCCAGCTTTATAAGTACAAAAATGTTAAAATTTGCTTTGAAACTATGAACCGGTCAGTAATAATAGCAAATGATATTATTCTATGGCAATCGCATAGTTTACCAGTATTCCGGAGCTTTTACCAGAATAAAATAGTCTATGCGTAACTTCTGATTAGATTTTTTTTATTATCAATGTAGAATTAGTACCACCAAAACCAAAAGAATTTGAAAGAAAACAATCAATATTCTGCTCTTTGGTTTGCGAGATAATATTGATTTTAGCAGACTCTTCGTCCGGATTTTCAAAATTGATATTAGGAGCTACAAAGCCTTCCTTCATCATTAAAAGTGAATAAACAATTTCACTGGCACCAGCCATCCAGCATTCATGTCCCGTCATGGATTTGGTTGAACTCACCGGAACTTCACCTCCAAAAACTTCGTAAATCGCTTTTGCCTCACTACTGTCGCCAACCGGTGTTGAGGTTGCATGTGCATTGATATAGTCGATTTCACTAACCGAAGTACCGGCGTTTTTCAAAGCCATTTCCAAAGATCTGACCTGTCCCTGCATACTTGGATTTGAAATATGATCCCCGTTTGAAGAAAAGCCGTACCCTACAACTTCGGCAAGGATCGGAGCTCCGCGCTTGACAGCGGCTTCATACGATTCAAGAATAACCGTTGCTGCTCCACCGCTTGGAACCAGTCCGTCTCTGTCACGGTCAAATGGTCTGGATGCTTTTGCAGGATCAGACTCGTGAACAGAAAAAGTGCCTAAACCATCAAAACTGCACATAGCTGCCATGTTGATTTCCTGGGCACCGCCACAAATAATTCTATCCTGCAATCCCTGTTTGATCATAATATATCCCATCCCGATCGAATGAGAACCGGAAGCACAGGCTGCGCTTAATGTAAAATTGATCCCTTTCAGCTTGAAAATAGTCGAAAGATTCATATTCACTGTGCTATTCATATTCTGAAAAATAGCACCGCTTCCGATTAGTGTCGTATCAAATTTTTCTCTGGCTTTGTCAAAAGCTTCTACAATAGAAGCGGCCGTGCTGTCATTTCCAAAAATTATTCCGGTTTCTGTCGTTTCAAGAAAATCAATATCAAGACCAGACATTTCTATCGCTTCCTTTGTTGACATATAGGCATACATAGCGGGCTGGTGCATGCCCAAACGCTGTCTTCTTGACAAAAAAGGTTTCAAATCGGGCTCTTTTACAAAACCGGTAAGCGCAGAACGGAATCCAAAATCTTTTCTGGGCTGATCAAAAATAATACCACTTTTTCCGGCATATAATGACTTGGTAACCTCTCCGAGATTTTCTCCCAGACAAGAATAAATGCCAATTCCGGTGATAACGACTCTATGGTTCATTATGAATAAATTCCTCCGTTGATATTAATTACTTCTCCTGTAATATAAGAAGCTTTTTCCGATGCCAAAAAACTTACGAGGTGCGCAACCTCTTCCGCTTTCCCAAAACGATTCATCGGGATCATTTGTTTCAATTCATCCTCGTTAAGATCTTTGGTCATATCGCTGGTGATAAAACCGGGAGCCACTGCATTAACTGTTATTTTTCTTTTGGCAACTTCCTGAGCCAAAGCTTTTGTTGAAGCGATCATGGCACCTTTTGCCGCTGAATAATTGGTTTGTCCGGCAACGCCCTTCAATCCCGATACCGATGCGATATTAACAATCCGCCCGGTTCTTTTACGAAGCATTTGCTGGATTACATTCTGTGTCACATTGAAAAGTCCTTTGGTTGAAGTATTTAGCACATCATCCCAATCCTTTTCGGGCATCCACATAAATAATCCGTCGCGCGTGATACCCGCATTATTAACCAGAACACTAATAAAATTATCGGGATTTGCTTCTTTCCAACCATTCAAGGCTTCATCTACTTCGGTTTTGGTTTGCACATTAAACTGTAAAAGTTCGCCGTTTCCGCCATTTGCCTTTATTTCTGTGAGCGTTTCCTCGGCTGCTTCCTGGTTTGTTGAATAATTGACCAGTATAAAAAGTCCATGATCCTTAGCCAATTGCACCGCTATCGCTCTTCCCAATCCTCTGGATGCTCCTGTTACAAGTGCGCAATTCATATCGTAAACGGGGTTTCCTTAATTAATTGATATACATCAGCGATGCTTTCCGCCGGCGGAACATCTTCTTTGATAAATGAAGCTTTCGTCCGAATTTGTGCATAAATAGCTTTTGTTTTTGCTGATAATCTTTCCTTTTCTTCCGGTTCCAGCAAGTCAATGGCCTGACAAATGGCCATAATATGGATTGACATCACCTGATAAGAATTTTCCAGAACCTGTTTCGCAAGAACGGCACTATTTGTACCCATGCTCACAATGTCCTGATTATCATTATTATTTGGAATGCTATGGATATAAACCGAAGTCGACAGAGCCTGGCTTTCAGCCGTTGTGGATGTAGCGGTAAACTGAATTCCCTGGAACCCGAAATTTAATCCCCAGGTTCCTGCATTCAGGAAAGGCGGGAATTTACCGTTCAGCTTACTATTCATCAAAAAGTTAAGCTGGCGTTCCATCAGCATGGAAAGTTTTGTCAGTACAATTTTGACCTTATCCATTTCCAGCGAAATATAATCTCCGTGGAAATTACCGCCATGGAAAACATTATTTTCATCCGGTCTTACAATCGGATTATCATTTGTAGAATTCAATTCATTTTCAATAACTTCCTGTGCATAATTGATCGTATCAACAATGGGCCCGATAATTTGCGGTACGCAACGGATTGAATAATATTCCTGAATTTTCCTTTCAAATTCTCTCGTCTGAAGCGCAGTATCGTCCTTAAACAATTCCTCACGATTACGGATCATTTCACTTCCTGCAAGGAAATCACGCATCTGTGCAGCAACATATTGCTGGCCTTTGTGATGTTTTACAGCATTTAATTCCTTTGAAAAAGAATCATCAAAAGCTTCCATAATCTCATTCAGCATCGATGATGCCGCGATAGACCACTGAACAAGTCGCTGGGCATAAATCAAATTAACAGCTGCAATTCCCGTCATGCAGGACGTTCCGTTAATCAATCCCAAGCCATCACGAAGTTCCATTTTCAAAGGTGCGATACCATGTTTTGCCAAAACATCTGCCGTTTTCTGACGGACGCCATTTTCATAAACATACCCTTCACCAATAAGATTTAACCCCAAATGCGAAAGCTGAACAAGATCACCGCTGGCACCAACGCTGCCGTGTTCAAAAATTTCAGGAACAATTCCCTTATTTAAAAATAGAACTAATTGCTGAATGACACCAGTGCTGATTCCAGAATTTCCCTGTAAAAATGAATTCAGACGGGCAACCATCACACTGCGCGCATATGTTTCATCCAGCGGTTTGCCAATTCCACTGGAATGGCTGCGGATGAGATTATACTGCAGATGATTTAATTTATCCGTGTCAATCCGGTACTGCGCCATAGGCCCAAAACCGGTATTGATACCGTATATGATTTTATCTTTTGAAAATTCAGTTAAGAAATCGAATGACTTTGAAACGTTGTTGAGTGCGTCTTCAGCTAGTAAAAATTCTTTCTTATCAATGGCATATTGCTCGATCTGAGCTAATGAAATACTATTCATTTATAGTTACTGTAATTAAAACCCATGTAAAATAAATCTTTTTTTATGGCTTTGACAAGAAACGCAATTTACCGGCAAGGACATCAATATTTTGTCAGGACACGTACATTTGTATAAATTTACCCCAAACTCACGTTCAAATCCATGATTGGAGATTTATTACTTAGGCTAAATACCCTCCTTTCCCGCCATAAAACCGCTTTCTTTCTCTCGCTGCTCTTCATCATTGCCATTCTTGGTTTTGGAATATCACGGTTAAAGATCACCGAAAGTATTTTTTCAACCTTACCAAAAGGCAAAACATTTGAAGAATTCAACAGGCTGGTTGAAAATAAAAGCATCATTAATCAGATTGTTTTTTCTATCAATATAAAGGAAGAAACCGATACCGAAGATGCCAAAACGTTGGCGGAGAATTTTGCCGGCGCTCTCGAAAAAAATACAAAAGGATATATCAAAAACATTCAGGCAGTGCGGCCAAACATTCAGCAGGATGTTTATGAATATACTTTTGGACGATTTGCTGAACTGATCGATTCTTCATATTATCAGCATATTGCTAATAAAACAAATACAGATTCCATAAGAATTTCTGTTTCAAATTCTTACAAACAACTGTTAGCTCCCGGCGGAACATTTCTTCGTCAGTTTATATTGAATGACCCGCTGGGAATTTCAGGTAAATATTTCAGCGACTTAAATGCTATCAATAATTCAAACGGCATGACGGTTGATGACGGTTTGATGTTTTCCAAAGACCGAAAGCAGATCATCGTTATGGCCGGTACAAATTACGATTCCGGAAATTCTGCCAAAAACATTGAATTATATAACCGTGTTGAAGATTTTAAAGCCAGTTGGAGCAAACAACATCCTGATAATCAGTTCTCCTATTTTGGCACTTTTGAAATTGCAGCACAAAATGCAATACAGGTAAAACATGATTCCTACACGACGATGATCATCGCTTTATCGGCGATTCTTCTCATTATGATCTTGTATTACCGGAAAGTTTTGATTCCGTTTTATATCGTATTGCCGGCTATTTTTGGTGGTGTTTTCGCATTAGGGATTATCGGTTTTTTCAGACCGGAAATTTCCGGAATTTCCTTGGCAACAGGCGCAGTTTTGTTCGGTATCTTACTCGATTATTCCTTCCATTTTTTTACACATCTCCGGCATACCGGATCGGTAAAAATTGCTGTCAAGGAAGTTAGTGAGCCGCTTTTGACAGGAAGTTTGACAACAATTCTGGCTTTCAGCGCACTTCACTTTGCCAATTCTGTCGTTTTGCAGGACTTTGGATTATTTGCTTCTTTAAGTTTATCAGGCGCAGCATTTTTTACTTTAATGGGCTTGCCGGTTATTTTACAGGCTTTTAATTTTGATTACAAAAATATTCCGGGGGAAATCAAGTTTTTCAACTTTCCGAAAATTCCGGTAAAATTCCGTTCGGCCATTCTGTTTTTAGTAGCAATTCTGACTGTTGTTTTTCTCTACTTTTCTCAGTTTACAGAATTTGACAACAGCTTCGAAAACCTGAGTATTCATAGTGCCGATCTTAAAGAAAAAGAACAGTTGCTCACCGGAATAAATCCCGAAAATGAGAAAAGAATTTATGTTTTTTCAATGGATAAAAACAAAGAAAAAGCGGAAGAATTGAATTACCAGGTTTTTCAAAAACTGACGGCACTTAAAGCAAATAAAAAAATCAACGGTTTCGTTTCGTCGGGCTCATTTCTTATTCCGGAAAAACTAAAAAAAGAAAGAAAAGAACGCTGGCTTAACTTCTGGAATACTGATAAAAAAGCGCGGACTTTTTCAATAATGGATCAATCCGCTTCTCAAAACGGATTTAACGACACTGCTTTTGATAATTTCAAAACATGGATTTCAGGAGAAAATGAAAATCCGGTTGACGAAAAAGAATTGTTTTCTGAATTGGGGTTAAACAATCTGATTGAAAGCAATCCCGGAAAAACGACGCTAATTACTACAATTGTAGCTAAACAGGATCAATTATCGGCCGTAAAAACTGAATTAAGAAAAATCAGCGGTGTTGAAATTTTTGATCGGGGCGAACTGGCAGCGGAACTTCTGACGATGGTAAAAGATGATTTCAATTACATTCTGATCATTTCTGCCTCCATTGTTTTTCTGACTTTGTTAATTGTATACGGCCGGTTTGAATTGACTTTTTTGTCATTTATTCCCATGGTAATCAGCTGGATATGGATTTTAGGAATTGCCGCTTTATTGGGAATAAAATTCAATTTTGTCAATGTTGTCATAACCACATTCATCTTCGGACTTGGTGACGATTTCAGCATTTTTGTAACAGAAGGACTTTTAAGTAAATATAAATATGGAAAAGATACACTCCGCTCCTACCAGTCCGCGATTGTACTTTCTGCTTGCACAACCATTGTCGGAACAGGCGTTTTAATTTTCGCAGAACATCCCGCCATTCATTCGATTGCGCTGATAAGCGTTTTAGGTATTGTTTGCATTCTTTTTGTGTCCTTCATTGTTCAGCCTGTTGTATTTAATTTCTTTGTTGAAAACCGTATCAAACGTAAAAAAGCGCCGGTAACGTTGCTTCCTTTTATTCTTAGCATCAGCAGTTTCACCTATTTTCTTTCAGGCTGTCTTTTTCTTCATTCCAAACTGGTACTTATCATTCTTCTGCCAATTTCAAAAATCAGAAAAAAACAGATGATCAATAATTCCCTGGCATTTTTCGCTAAAAGTGTCATCTATTCTGGGCCGCATGTGAAGAAAAATTTTTCTGGTACTGAGAACATGAACATCTCAAAACCAGTCATTTACATAGCAAATCATACTTCTTTCCTTGATATTTTGCTTGCCATTATGATCAATCCGAAAATTGTTATGATGGTGAAAGGCTGGGTTTATAATTCGCCGTTTTTTGGGCCGATAATTCGTTTTGCAGGTTATATTTATACAGAAGCAGGCCCGGAAGAAAACATTGCCCGAATGAAAAAACTGATCGAAGAAGGTTATTCGATTCTTGTTTTCCCGGAGGGAACGCGTTCCGAAGATGGGAAAATTGGCCGCTTTCACAAAGGCGCATTTCACCTTGCCCAGGAATTAAACCTTGACATTCAACCTATATTAATACACGGTGCTTCTGATGTTTTGCCAAAAGGCGATTTCCTGATCCGTCCCGGTGCATTGAATGTGCGGGTTTTGCCAAGACTAAGTTATAATGACCCGAAATGGGGAGAAAGTCTTCGCGATAAAACAAAAAATATCTCGGCGCATTTCAAATCAGAATTTGAGTTGTATAAGGATGAAATGGAAGATACTACCTATCTCAAACCGAAAATATTCACAAATTACGTTTTCAAAGGGCCGGTTCTTGAATGGTATTTCAAAACAAAATGGAATCTGGAAGCGAAAAATTATACGTATTACAACGAATTAGTCGGAGATCGGAAAAACATTCTGGATATTGGATGCGGCTACGGTTATCTTTCATTTTATCTTCATTATAAAAATGAAAACAGAGTAATTACAGGAATCGATTATGATGAAGACAAGATCTTAATTGCTCAAAATAGTTATAACAAAACCACCAATCTGCAATTCCGGTATGAAGATATTATGGCCACCGATATGGCAAATCAGGATATAATATTTTTAAATGATATACTTCATTATCTTTCAGAAGAAAAACAGCAGATAATCCTTGACCGATGTGCAAGAGCCCTTAATCCGGGTGGAATTTTGTTCATCCGAGACGGCATTACAGACCTGAAAGAGAAACACAAAAATACAGAACGCACAGAAGCATTGTCGACCGGGTTATTTTCATTTAATAAAAAAGATAGCGAATTTCATTTTTTCTCCTCCTCCGATATAAAAACATTTGCCGAAAAAAATCAACTGGATTTTGAAATGCAGGAGCACTCAAAAAATACATCCAACGTATTGATCATTCTAAGAAAACAAGCGCTGACTTATGTCGCGGAATAAGTTTTGAGAAGTTGAATTAGGATTCACTACCAATAACCGTTCAATCAAAAAAAGAGAAAATAACAAAATATTTATAAATCTTGTCGGGTTTTCCGGCCGGATAATAAATTTGAAACAATCAGTTACATGCAGCAGGAGTCTGAAAAGGAGTATGATTTTGTAATCGTTGGCAGTGGTTTGGGAGGATTGGTGTGTGCATATATTCTGGCTTCGGAAGGCCACAGCGTGATTGTTCTTGAAAAAAACCACCAGATTGGTGGCCTTCTTCAGGTATATAGCCGTGATAAAACCATTTTTGATACAGGCGTACATTATGTGGGAAGCTTGGATAAGGGAGAAAATCTTTATCAGTTTTTCAAATATTTTGGCATTCTGGATAAAATGAAGCTCAAACGAATGGACGAAGAAAAGTTTGATGTCATTCGTTTTGATGATGGGTCAGAATATTTTTATGGACAGGGATATGATCAGTTCAAGAAAAATATGATTGGATATTTCCCTGACGAAAAAGATGTAATTGAAACGTATTGTACCAAAATAAAAGAGACATGCGGCAAATTTCCGCTATATAATCTGACGGTTACAGGACCAAGTTATCAGATGGATAGCGATATGATGGAGCTCAATGCCTATGATTATATTGCTTCGCTGACTACAAATGAAAGACTGAGAAATGTACTGGCCGGTACAAATCTGCTCTATGCCGGCGTAAAGGAAATGACCCCATTTTACGTTCACGCACTTATTTTAAATAGTTATTTATCAGGATCTTACAAATTCATAAACGGTGGCTCTCAAATTGCTATTCAACTCAGCCGGGGGATAAGAAATTTTGGTGGTGAAATTTTAAAAAGGAAAAAGGTAGTCGGTGCACAGTATAATGATGCGGGACAAATTACCAGCGTTGTTACTGAAAACGGCGAAATTTTTAGAGGTAAAGAATTTATTTCAAATATACATCCAGCCGTAACCATTGATATTTTTGGAGAAAACCGGTTTTTACCCGTTTACCGAAACCGTATTCGGTCACTTAGAAATAGTATTTCAACCTTCATTGTACACCTTACTTTTCAGGAAAATTCTGTTGAATACCTGAATTACAATATTTATCAGCATCATAATGAAGATGTTTGGGGAGGTGTCGAGTACGATCAGGAAACATGGCCGCAGACTTATTTTGTTTGCACGCCCTTCATTTCTAAAAATGAAAAATACGCAGAATCCATGTCCATCATGACTTACATGAAAAGTGAGGAAATCGAGGAGTGGAGCCATACTTTGCGAACCGTGTCTGAACCCGGAGAACGTGAAGCGTCCTATCTCAGATTTAAAAAACACAAAGAAGAACAGGTCATGGTGCGGGTTAAAAAACTTTTCCCGGGCATTGAAGATAAAATCCGATCCGTTCATAGTACGTCTCCGCTAACTTTCAGGGACTATATTGGTAATAAAGACGGGTCTTTATATGGTGTTTTACAAAATTCTTCTTCACCCACCAGAACTCAGATTAATACAAAAACAAGAATTCCGAATTTGCATTTAACCGGACAAAATATTGCCATGCACGGCATATTAGGTGTTACCGCCAGTGCGTTTGTGACCTGCTTTTCATTTGTAGATAAAGATAAACTTATTCAAAAAGTCAAAGATGCCTAATCATGCCAAAGTTGATGTGGTGGTTATCGGTGCCGGACCTGCCGGAACCGTTGCTGCATCCTATTTAAAAAAACAGGGATATGATGTTACTATTTTAGAAAAAGAAAAGTTTCCACGTTTCCAGATCGGCGAAAGCCTTCTTCCCTGCTGCATGGAACACCTGGATGAATCAGGACTTTTGGAAGCGGTTATTCCAAAAAATTTCCAGAAAAAAACCGGAGCAGCATTTATGCGTGGCGAAAATCGCTGTGAATTTTTCTTTTCTGAACAATTTACAAAAGGCTGGACATGGACATGGCAGGTAAAGCGTGCTGATTTTGACTTGACACTCGCCGAAGCTACCCGTGCGAAGGGTGTAGCTGTTAATTTCGAATGCGAAGTTTTAAACGTCACTTGCAGCAAAGACAAACAAATTGTTGACTATAAAGACATTGATGGAAATAAATTTACGATTGAAGCAAAATTCATAATTGATTCCAGCGGTTATGGGCGCGTTTTGCCACGATTATTTGATCTTAGCAAACCGTCCGCATTCTCGCCTCGTGGTGCTATTTTCGCCCACTTGGAAGATAAAAACCGGACAGAAAAGGCTAGTAATAATATTTTTGTGCACTCTTTCGACGATAATAAATCCTGGATCTGGGCGATTCCATTTTCTGATGGCTCTACTTCCGTCGGTGTGGTTGGGAATCGTGAGAAAATTGAAGAGATGGCCGAAAATGGCGGGGAAAAATATAAAAATTTCATCCGTGAATTTGAGGATTTAAAAGGCCGTTTTAAATCCTCAAAGTTAAAATGGGAACCTAAACATATCCTTGGTTATTCGGTTGGGGTGAAACAGATGTACGGTGAAGGTTTCGTATTATCCGGAAACAGCACAGAATTTCTTGACCCGATTTTTTCATCCGGCGTTACGTTCGCTACGGCGTCAGGATTACTTTCTGCTAAAATGACCCACAAACATTTGCAGGGAGAAACAGTGGACTGGAAAAAAGAATATGAAGATGTAGTTCAGGGAGGAATCAACGTTTTCAGAAGCTACGTAAGCGGCTGGTACACAGGAGACTTCCAAACGATTGTTTTTGCACAACAGATAAATGAAGAAATAAAAAACCAGATATGCTCTGTTTTAGCAGGTTACGTATGGGATCAGTCTAATCCTTTTGTAAAAAAACATGACACCATTTTGTCGACGCTTGCGAAAGTTATCAAGATGAAAGAAAGCCCCAAGGCGGATTTGTAATGGTATAACTTAAATGCTCCTGACCTCAACTATATTTTGTCAGGAGCATTTTAGTTTCCAACTATCGCAGGCCTGACATCAGGATAAATCCATGCTGAATTCCCTTGTGATGGTTATAAACAAGGATTTTCTCTGACTTCCTTTTTACTACTTTCGTTAGCAAAGTCTCGTCCGGCATTTTCTTTCCGGTCAAAATATGAACGCCCATCCAGACCGCAAAAGCAGTAGCGGTTGGAAACTCTCCTACCAGGTTTTTATAGTTATAAACTACACTTTCAGAAAATAGGTTTTCGTGCAGCCAATTATACCAATGATCACTTCGACTATCGCCGCTGTAACCTAAAATCAGTGTATCAATTTCTGAAAGTTCAATATTATTTTTGCTTAAAAAATAAATCAGCTTTTCTTTTACCTTGTCTTTATCGGCATAGCTAATCTGCTCAACGTCAACAATTTCAACCAGTGAATCAACCGATTTTTGAGCTTCAACAACAACCATTACAGCCGCTTCACCGCAAACAGTTCCCGGTGTAGCTGAGTTCAGCAGTGTTTCGGATGTCGTTTCCTCCTTTTTCCAGGAACCGGCAAGCATGTCGATATTATAATTGTAATCCGAAATTTCCTCTATACTTCCCAATAGCAAAGACTCCGCTTTTCCTTCATCGAAAAGTAAAAATGCATCCATTAAAGCACCTTCAAAAGCCAGACCTTTATTAACATGTGTGGCATTGTAACCAGTATTTTTGCTCATCAATGCCAGATTTCCGGCAACCGCATTGGGAGTGCTCTGGACAAAATTGGTGGGTGTTAAAGTCCCTTCGTTGTAATCAACGATCTGATTCAGAAATTTAAGACAATCTTCCAAACCGCCGTTTGCTGTTCCAAGTATGATGCCATCAAGTTCCGCATTTTTCTGTATCAGTGGAAGTCCAGCCCCCACGCCCATCCGAACCGCCTTTCCCATTCTTCTGAGTAAACCGGCGGGTATTAAATTTCCATAACCTGGCTCCAAAGCCGTATATCTGTTTCCTGTATTTACTCTCAGCTCAATTTCAAAGAAAGCATCGTCATATGTTTGCTGAGCTGAAATACAGGATAAATCTTTTATAAACATGTTCTGTTTTTCACTAAAACCGGCTGTTACACAGCCAGTTCGCCTGCGGCAGTTGCCATAAATTGCTTTATTTCCTGACTATATTCCAGAATATTTTTTTCTTTCAGGGTGCTGCTCCATCCCAGTTCCTCTCCCATTAGATCCGCTACTTCGGGCAGACATTTCAACGTTGTGTACCAATCCGTAATTTCCAAACGGATTCTTCTTGCCAAAATATCTCTTGGCGTTATCGCCATTTCTTTACGGACACTGTAAATTATTTCTGCTTTGATATAAGGATAATTTGAGTCAAGTTTTTCGTTAAGCGCAGGATTGTCCCTAACAAGTTTTCCAATTTCACTAGCCCTTGAACCATATTTACTCACCAAATGCTTGCTCACATCTTCCGGCAAATTAAAATCCTTGACAAGAAACTTCCAGGAATTATAATCAAAATTCGCGCCACCAGTCAGTAAATGATCTGCTGTTTTACATTCATTACTTTTTCCAAAAATAAGATCTGCCTGATCAATGGTATCTTTCGCCATCAAACGGTACGTCGTCCACTTCCCACCTAACAAACTTACAAGCCCGGAAACCTTATCTATTTCAATTTCATGGTCTCTCAGCAATGTTTTTGTGGACTTATGCGGATCAGCAGACAGCAATGGCCGTAATCCACCATAACCCGCTTTGATTTTTGAAATATCGATCTCTTTATCCAGATATGGATTTAAGGTATTTACCAGATAGTCAACTTCTTTTTTATTTAAAACAGGCTCATTTACGATATCTTGCGAATCTGTATCGGTTGTCCCAAGCAGCATAGAACCTTCAAAAGGTATAGCAAAAACGACTCTTCCATCCGGTGTTTTCGGAATCAGCATGGCGTTTTCACTATTCAAAACTTCATAAGGAAGAACTACATGAACCCCTTTACTCGGCCTGATCCGGCTCTGTAAAGCACTATTTGCAAAATGCCGGATTTTATCAGAAAATGGTCCGGTACAGTTAATCACAATTTTAGTATTAATCGTAAATTCTTCCTCAGACTGTGTATCCCGAACCTGAACACCATTTAATTTCCCATCCTGACTTTTTTCAAATCCGCTCACTTCGATATAATTGGCTACTGCTGCTCCCGCTTCCGAAGCAGAAGTTGACAAGGCAAGACAATACCGCGCATCATCCAGCTGACCATCATAGTACATAACAGCACTGTGCAATTTGCTTCTGTTCAGTGTAGGCATTTTCGCTAAGACCTCTTCCTTTTTTAACCACTTGCTTTTTGGCAGAGAATCGTTTGTTGCAAACCAGTCGTACATTCTAAGACCAATACTAAAATAAAGCCCTTCAATCCAGGAATTTACAGGAGTCATTAATGCCAGTGGCCTGGCCAGGTGGGGTGCATTATTCAATACAATATGCCTTTCTTCAAGTCCGTGACGCACCTGCTTTAATTGTGCAAAATCAAGATTTTTGAAAGCTTGTTCAAGATAACGAACACCACCATGAATCAGTTTTGTAGAACGTGAAGAGGTTTCTGAAGCAAAATCTTTTCGGTCAATTAGCGCCACTTTATAGCCTCGTAAAACTGCATCCAACGCGCAACCCGCACCGCTTGCCCCCGCGCCAATTATACAAATATCAAAATGCTCATTTTTTAATCTTAGGAGTGACTCGTTACGATTCATGCAAAGCGGGTATAATATTTGTTTTAGTTCTTCAAATGCAAAAGTACAAAGTTGAGCATTGTTATTGCATTAAATTATTGATAAAATAAATTCTATAAATGATGTGACCACTTTGCTATTTTTCCGTCTGAGAGTTGTTGTATTTAAAAAATACAGTAGCTTTGAACTCAATAGTTAAACTTTTTTTACACACAAAAAACAAATTTTACAATGGGACTAATGTCATTTTTTCAGGGAGTAGGAGAAAAAATTTTCCACAAAGAAACCGCAGCAGCTCCAACGCCGGAGACAGAACCACTTCGTGCCAGCGCTCTTTTAGCTCACGTAAAGCAACTTGGACTGGCATATAATTCCCTTTCTGTAAAAACTGCTACCGATACTGTAACCATCGAAGGGGAAGTTGCCAAACAGGAAGACGCAGAAAAAATTGCTCTTGCAGTTGGCAATGTTGAAGGAGTCAAAATTGTAGATAACCGCTTAAAGGTTGCTACGCCTGCTCCGGAAGCTACTTATCATACTGTTGTAAAAGGAGATACACTTTCTCTGATTGCGAAAGCAGTTTACGGAGATATGATGAAATATCCGATTATTTTTGAAGCGAACAAACCGATGTTAACGCATCCTGATAAAATTTATCCGGGCCAGGTTTTGAGAATTCCGGCACTTTAATTTAGCTGTTGCCTTTTAGGTATTAGCTTTTAGCTAAATATCAGACATAAAAAAATGACAACTCTTTCGGGTTGTCATTTTTTTATGTCGAAGAAGACTGATAATTAATCTTCTGCTGCGATTACGTTCAAAGTTACTTTGTGTTTCACTTCTTTGTGTAGATCGATAAGTGCTGAGTAAGTACCAACAGATTTTACATCATCAACAGTAATTTTCTTACGGTCAATATCAAAACCTTTTGATTTAAGTACGTCTGCAACCTGAGTGTTGGTAACACGTCCGAAAATACGGCCGCTTTCTCCCACAACAGTGCGAATGTCAATGATCAAATCGCCGATTGCAGCAGCAACATCTTCTGCATCTTTCTTAAGCTTTTCAGCTTTGTGAGATGCCTGACGTACGTTTTCAGCAACGATTTTACGATTAGAGTCATTAGCCAATAAGGCAAAACCCTGCGGAATAAGGTAATTACGACCGAAACCCGCTTTTACGTTCACGATGTCGTTCTTATAACCTACTCCGGCAATATCAGTTATTAGTATGATTTCCATTGTTAGTATCTCTTTCTATTTTATTTCAATTGATCAGCAACAAATGGCAATAAAGCCAAATGACGTGCTCTTTTAATTGCCTGAGATACTTTACGCTGGTATTTCAAGCTAGTACCTGTAAGACGACGTGGCAAGATCTTTCCTTGCTCATTTACAAGTTTCAACAAAAAGTCAGGATTCTTGTAATCAATGTATTTGATGCCTGCTTTCTTAAAGCGGCAATATTTTTTGCGGTTGATATTTTTTTCAACCGGTTCGTTTACGAGTGACATAGCTTATGCTTCGGTTTTAGATTCAGTTGTTTCTTCCTTCTTTCTGCCAATCAGACCTTTACGTTTTTTCTCGTTGTAAGCAAGAGAATGTTTGTCAAGGGCAATTGTTAAAAAACGCATAATGCGTTCGTCGCGACGGAATTCCGTTTCCAAAACATCAACAACGGCTCCATCTTCTGATGAATACTCAAACACATTGTAATAACCTGTGTTTTTCTTTTGAATGGGGTAGGCTAGCTTACGCAATCCCCAGTTTTCTTCGTGTACAAGTGAACCACCATTCTCAGTGATCAGCGTACGGAATTTTTCAACGGCGTCCCTCATCTGAGCCTCAGACAAGATGGGAGTTAGAATGAACACCGTTTCATACTGCTTAGACATACGGCAAATATTTAAATATAAATTGATTTTAATACTCATTCGGGATTACTGGAATCCATAATGAGGGTGCAAAAATAGGGCTTGGAATTGACAATTCCAAGCCCTATTTGTATTTATCAGAAAGTTAGACTGTTATAGGTTATTTAACCGTAAAATCTCCCTGTCCGATTTTGAATCCTTCGCTATAAACTTCAACTGCATATTTACCATCTTTCATCGGAATTCCACCGCGGCCATAGAAAATATCGACTGACTGACGGCTATTGGTGAAGTTAACAGTTTGCTTCGAGCTGTAAATCATTTCTTTACCATTGAAACTGAATGCGCCTGAGCCGGTTGCCATATCCGAAAGTACCGCTCCATCAGGATCCAGAATGCGCAGATAAATATCTTTCTCGTTTTGTTTCGCGACTGCATTTTCTCCAAGTTTGAAGCTAACTCTCAATTTATCAATTCGTTTTGCTCTGAACTTATCACCGTCACGTTCTTTTCCTTTTGCAGAAACTGCATGAATCAAAAGTTCTTCAGTACGTAACGCGGATGCCAACGTTACTTTGTCCGCCAACTCACGGTTTTGAGCCGAATAGTTATTAACCGAATCATTCAATTGCTGTTTTTCAGATTCA
Source organism: Dyadobacter frigoris (assembly GCF_005280585.1). Lineage (GTDB taxonomy): Bacteria > Bacteroidota > Bacteroidia > Cytophagales > Spirosomataceae > Dyadobacter > Dyadobacter frigoris. Next base: position 247,038 of record NZ_SZVO01000008.1, on the reverse strand, counting down.
AGTCCCGTTACCTGCTGGCTCAGTTCCTGGTTTTTATTTGTTACAATACCCAGTTCTTCACGCAAATTAGCAATTTCGGTATCCTTCTGAGATAAAACGTTTTCATAGGATTTAATCTTCTTGTTGAAATTCGCAGCAGAGAAATTATTTACATTTTTCAGCTCCTCTTTATCTTTTTCAAGTTGTTTTTTCAATTCAATCAAAGAAGAAACGCTTCCGCCCAATTGTTGTATCTCTGCAATTTTTGTATCAAGTTCGGCAGATATAGAATCAAGTTTTGTTTTGGTAAACAAAACTTCTTCGGTTTTTGCTGTGATAATATCGTCCTTAACTCTATTTTCCTGTTTTTCGTGATAGATAAAATAAACAAGTACCAAATTAAGCAACCCTAAAACAGCCAGAGCAGCCCATAAAAGAGTTTTTCGATCTTGCTTTTGTTCTTGATTATAGTCCATAAAGAGAGTTAATTTTTTAATTAGTTGGTAAAAGAACTATGTTTTTTTCAATTTTGAAATAAGTTAGAGCCTATTTGTGAAAACTAACTTTCAAATATTCGGTATAAATCATTCATTATCAAAAATTTCATATCCATATAATGCCTGAAATTGCTCAAAACATCAAGCAAATTGAAGATCAGTTACAACAAAAAGCACGGTTAATTGCTGTAACTAAAACTAAACCAATTGAGGCTCTGGAAGAAACCTATCAGGCAGGATTCCGTTGTTTTGGAGAAAACAAAGTTCAGGAAATGACGGCAAAGTACGAAGTTTTACCCAAAGATATCGAATGGCACATGATTGGGCACCTTCAATCGAATAAGGTAAAATACATGGCACCCTATGTTTCCATGATTCATTCCGTTGATAATTTCAAACTTTTAAAAGAGATCAATAAGGAAGCGGCAAAAAACAAACGGGTTATTGACTGTCTTCTTCAAATATTTATAGCTGAGGAAGAGACAAAATTTGGCCTGTCTGATGAAGAAGCAAAAGAAATCCTGGAATCTGAGGCACTCGTTTCGCTTACCAATATCCGGATCGTTGGCCTGATGGGCATGGCTTCCAATTCTGATGATGAAGAAAAGGTACGCCTGGAATTTCGTCATCTAAAAACGCTTTTCGATTCTTTCAAAACATATGAGAAAGCTAACGTTGAAATGCGTGAACTTTCCATGGGTATGAGCGGAGATTTTCTGCTCGCAGTGGAAGAAGGAAGTACGTTAGTGCGGGTTGGCAGCGCTATTTTCGGTGCAAGATAATTCACTATTAATTTTAAAGAGGGAATTATAAGAATATTATTCTCTCTTTAAAATAGCTTTATCAAGCACACTGACCACTTTTTCTTTTACAAATTCAAAGGAAAGCTCAGAACACATTTTCCCTTCCTGACGTACAAAAAAAGCATTTTCCTGCCGCCCGTAACTTCCCGAATAAGGGTTATACGAAGGAAAAGCGCCCAAAGATCCCATTAAAATAACGCCTGCTGTACCTACAGCATTAGCCAAATGCGACGGACCACTATCAAGACCAATGAAAAAATCAGCCCTTTTGATAACTTCGGCGGTTTCCAGAATGGACAATTGTCCGCACAAATTTCTGTAATTCATTTCCTTTGTTGTTAAATTACTTTTCAGACCAATTTCAACAATTTTGTAAGAATAATTTTCAGAAAGCCATTTCACAAGTTGATCCCAACGCTCTGCGGGCCAGTCTTTTGGCACATAATTGGATTGACAATGTATGACAACAAAACGTTCCGGCAAATGTAGAGAATCAGCTTTTTGCCTATGCTGATCCTGTAAATATAATCTGGGCTGATCATCAGCCGGAAATGAAATTTTGCTATTAATTAAATCTGCCGTCTGAGCAAAAACTTCAAGTAAATTTCCGAAGTTAAAGTAAGTATGTACATTGATTCCTTTTCGGTCAGCAATTGGATTCCCGATGGAAACCTGGCATTTGGTACAATGATTATTGTTGCTGAATTGAAGTGGATATATCTTATCAAAAACATTTTTTTCAAACAAAACCCTACGCTGGGTTACACAAAACTCTCCGAAAGTTTCATCCACCGATGGGTTAAAATCGATTAATTCGTGATAGGACGGCTTAACAAACCATACGATATGAGCATTTGGATGTAGCGAACGGACATATCTGCCAATAGGTTCAGCGGCTACAATATCTCCGAAATGTTCGGTTCTTACAATCGCAATCAGTTTCTGTCCTTTTGCAAATTTCGCCTTTTTTGTTTTGAAATAAATCCAGGCCTGGTAAGCCAAAAAGTGAGCTTTAAGAATATGTGAATACTTAAAATAGCGGTGTGTCCAAAGCTGCCTGAAACGTTCTATTGTCATTTTGTAATCTTTTCCCGGATATTATATTTCAAGATTGCTGATTCTGCCTGCAAGTTAAAATAAATTTCCGTCAAAGAGTTGGTTGTCCTTTTTCTCAAACCTAACTTTGCTCATAAGTAATCACGACAGAGTAGCAAACTTTCAACGCTCAGTTTATATGAAATTTATTATTCAGGCAGGCGGCATTTTTGGCGCCTTAGCCGTAGCACTTGGCGCTTTTGGCGCACACGCATTAAAAGGAATGCTTGAAGCATCTGGCAGAATGGAAACTTTTGAAACTGCAGTAAAATATCAATTCTACCACGCTTTGGCCATGGTTTTGGTGGGACTTTTGCTGCAACGGGCGGGAGAAGATGCAGTAAAATTATTGGCTTGGTCCGGTCATGCGTTTATTTTTGGGGTAATCATATTCTCAGGATCATTATATGCGATCTGTTTCACAGGTATAACAAAATTTGGTGCAACTGCGCCTATTGGCGGTTTGCTTTTGATTGCAGGCTGGATTTTGTTAATAATGGCGGCAGGGAAATTGGCTTAAATTTCTTCTATTAAGCAAGGTGATTCCCATTAATTAACTGATAATTTACAGGTTGACTGTTGATCATAAGTTTATTATATTTGTTTAAAAGGATAACAAATGATAATTGAACAGCAAAATCAGGATCTGATTATAAGAGTTACCGCACCGGCTGATATCAGAGCGACTCAAAAGGTTGTGGACTACCTTAATTTGATGGAATCTATTTCCAAAAATCAGGGAACAGAGGAGCAAGCTACCGAATTAGCTCGTGATGTTCACAACGAATGGTGGATAAAAAACCGCAGTTTGTTCATTAGATGATCGTCATCATTGACATGAATATTATGTTTAGTGCAGTAATTGCACCAGACAGCCGGATAGGACAAATAATTGCTCACCCCTCATCTCCATTTGAGAAAATAAGCTGTTATTATGCTTTCATTGAGTTATTTAAACATCAACCCAAAATTATAAAATATTCAAAAAGATCTCAAAACGAGGTTTTGGATATTTTGTATGCAGCACTCAGACATATTGAGTTTTTTAACGAGACACTAATCGAACAACAGCATTGGAAAGAGGCTGAACGTTTAACCATTGGTGTCGATGCTTTTGATATTAATTATGTAGCCCTGGCTTTGCAGACAAACGGCTGGCTATGGACAGGAGATAAAAAACTAGTCAACCATTTAAATGCGTTAGGCTTTGACCGTACAATTAGCACTAGCGAATTATTTGAAAAATTGATTTAAACTTTCTCTATAATTTCTGTAAAAATTATCCTCTCGAAAGCGTAAACGGTCTTTGCGCATCTATCTTTAAAAAGATAAAAAGCAAAACAGAAAATGACCATAATGAAGATCCTCCATAACTGAAAAACGGCAGAGGAATTCCAATAACCGGCATTAACCCGATTGTCATTCCGACATTTACCAAAAAGTGGAAAAAGAAAATTCCGGCGACACAGTAACCATACACACGTGCGAATCTGCTTCGCTGTCGTTCTGCCAGGACAACAAGACGGGAAATCAGTAAGATAAATAGAGAAACTACTACCGCGGTTCCAACAAAGCCGTGCTCCTCGCCTACTGTACAGAAAATAAAGTCGGTACTTTGTTCGGGTACGAAGTCAAATTTTGTTTGTGTTCCCTGTAAAAATCCTTTTCCTGTAAATCCGCCCGAGCCAATCGCAATTTTGGATTGAATTACATTCCAGCCAATTCCACGGGGATCAGAATCCGGATCCAGAAGTACCATAATACGTCCACGCTGATGCTTTTGTAAGACGTTATTCATGAAAAAATCTACCCCAAAAACAATTGATATCATGACAAAAGCAATTAAAACAGTTGCCATAAGTCCTCCCCTCCGACGCGTCATAACCGGCATTACCCAGATCACAATTCCTGCAATAAAGATAATTGCACCGGCAATGTACCAGGAGTTATAAAGCAAAGAAATAATTAGCAAGGCCGCTGAAACGATACCAATCGCCGGAATAAAACCAGGCATTCCTTCCCTGTAAAGAATAATAGCAAATGATGCAAAAACAAGCATGGAACCCGTTTCATTTGACAAAAGAATCAAAAAAGAGGGAAGTGCGATAATTCCTAAAATTGGGTAGTAGTCTTTGAGCTTTCTGGTTAAACTAATGGCCGGATCACTTAAATATTTCGATATCGCTAAACTAACAGCAAGGTTCGCAAACTGAGCTGGTTGTAAAGAAATAGCTCCAAACTTGATCCAGGATCTTGATCCATTGATATTAGACCCGGCAAATAAAACGACGACCAATAGAAATATTACTATCGCATAAATGATAAACGAGAACGTCTCATAAAATTTATAATCGATGACTAAAATGCAGATAATCAATATAAAAGTAGTACCGATCCACATCAGCTGCTTACCGGCATTATTCGATAAATCGAAAATACTGCTATGTGTTTCCGGATTGTAAACAGCTGCATAAATATTGACCCATCCTATGCCAAGACATGCGATATAGATCAGCACGACCATCCAATCGACATTTTTGGTTATGGGTTTTCCCTCTTCCATTACTTAACTTTTATACTATTGATGAATTAACGACTATTGAACTGACTGGAATCAAAATCTCTTAAACCAGTTAATCTCCGACGGAATTGGTTTTTCAAGCGGCGCCATCGGAATTCCCTGTCTTCTTTTAACTGTATCTTTGGCAACTGGCTTAGGCGGAGCTGGCAGAATTACGTTTTTCATAAAATCCGCTTTCATGATCCTTTCTTCCAACGCCTTGTTTGTAATTTTCCTGGTCAGGTATTTTTCAATGATAAGGTTGGCAATCGGTGCTGCTGCTGAACCGCCTGCACCCGCATTTTCAACAAAAACTGCTATGGCGATTTTCGGATCATCCACTGGCGCGAAAGCGATAAAAATAGAATGGTCCATCCCTCTTTTATTTTGGGAAGTCCCTGTTTTACCAGCGATTTCAATCCCTTCAACTTTTGATCTTCTGGCCGTTCCACCTTCTACTGCCCCCACCATTCCTTCAATCACCGGTTCAAAATTATGAGGCGCAACACCGGTTTCATGTCGTACTGTAAAATCAGGATTTACTGTTCTGCTTTCTCCAACACTATGAATAACGTGAGGAGTATAGTAATAACCCCTGTTTGCAATAATGGCAGCCACATTCGCCATTTTCAAAGGCGTGATCAAAATTTCACCCTCCCCGATACTTAATGAATAAATGTTTGAGAATTTCCAGCGATTTTCTCCGTAGATCTTATCGTAATATTTTTTATCAGGTAAATTACCTTTTCGCTCACTTGGCAAATCAATTCCCAGCTGTTGGCCTATACCAAATTTACTGATCCTATCATGCCAGACGTCCAACCCGGCAGCGGATGCTTTGAAGGTGTTTGAAATTTTATTATTGTAAATAATCCGACGAAAAACATTGTAGAAATAAGGATTACAAGAATGCGTTACCCCCAGCGCAACTGTTGGGGTACCGGGGTGATTGTGGCAGCCAATCGGACAATTTGCGTGGGTGAAACCACTATTTGGTGTAATGACTCCTTCCTGCAAACCGATCAGGGCCTGAATTAATTTAAAAGTAGAACCTGGTCGGTAACTCGCCATGACCGGACGATTAAACAAAGGCTTGTATGGATTCCGGTAAAGTGCCGTATAATTTTTCGAAAAATGCCTTGTCGCCAAAAAATTGGGATCGTAGGTCGGAGCAGAAACCATGGAAATAATCTGCCCGGTCTTTGGTTCGATCGCAACGACACTTCCTACTTTGTTCATCATTAAACTATCCGCATATTGCTGAATATCGATATCTATTCCTGAGTAAAGATTGGCTCCCGCAACCGCCATCGTATCCAACTCACCGCCTTTCCAGGCACCCTTGTAAACACCGCTTACATTTTGCATTACAAACTTGGTACCGCGTTTTCCCCGCAGTTCGTTTTCATAAATTTTTTCGATACCCGTTTGTCCAATATAATCGCTTTGACGATAGTACGGCTCTTCCTGCTTTTCCAGCTGTTTTTTACTAATTTCACTTACATAACCCAACGTGTTGGCAAGCGTCGCACCTTTGTAAGTCCGCATAGAACTTTTTGCAAATTCAAAACCGGAATAATCCACCATAATATCCTGGATAGATGCGAAATCTTCCTTGGATAATTGTCGCAAAAACAACGACGGTTTAACTCTGGAATAAGCACTGGCTGCGGTAATGAGGCTGTCAAATTCACGTTTTTCAATGCCAAGTACTCTGCAAAAACGCAGCGTATCGTCCACCTTTACTTTGTAAGGCGTAACCAGCAAATCATAAACAGGTGTATTGTATACAATCAATTTCCCGTTGCGGTCATAAATCTGGCCGCGGAAAGGAACTTCAATTACACGTTTGATGGAGTTACTGGATGATTCTATGGAATAACTTTCATCCAGGACTTGTAAATAAAATAAACGAAACAGGTAGATAAAACCTATTAAAGCAAAAAAGCCAATAATAACAAAGCGACGATTTTCAAGCATTCTGCACTAAATATTCCTGTTCTCACAATTTTCACACGAAGTTCGTGATATCGAAAGACTTATCAAAGCGCTTTGATACCTAAAATATCATACTTTATTCTCCCGTCGGAACCACCATGATTACATCCTCTTTATCAATCACTACGGCACCTTCCGGAAGTCCTTTGGGTTTACGAACATATTTTTTTGGGGTAACAATAACCGGACACAAACTATCCGTCCGCCTTTTTGAATGCCAGGCGGCCAGCTGTGCGGCTCTTTCGATCACAGGAGCAGGAAATTTTTTACCTGATTGATGTTTTATTACAACGTGAGAGCCCGTAACGTCTCTTGCGTGCAGCCACAAATCTTCCTTATGCGCATATTGTTTGGTTAGCAAATCGTTGTTTTTAGCATTTTTCCCGATCAAAATCGAAAAACCCAGAAAGTCTATTTTTTTGAATAAATCCGCTTGTTCTACCGAAACTGCATTTCCGCCACTCAATCCATTTGCTTTGATAAATGTACGGAGCTCTCGTAATAATTCGATGGCTTCAATCGATTTTACAAACCCCGTCATTCTCTCTTTCTCCTTTTCTCTTGCATCAAGACTATCGTGCAAACGGGCAATTTCTATTTTTTCGTTTTTTGATTTCCGATAATATCCCTCCGCTGTTTTCTGTGGCGTAAGATCTTTTTTCAGACGTATTTTTATTGGTTGGTCACGATAAAAATCATATAATTCCACTGTTTCTGCCCTTTCTGGAATCTGATGAAGATTTGCCATAATAATATTGGCGATTTCATCATTTTTGGTTCCCTCTTCCAGCTCGACTAATTTTTTAAATGTATTCTCGAGATAATTTTCAGTTTGCGAAATACGCTTTTTCAGTATTCTTAGTATCTCCGCTTTTTCTTTTTCAATACCCGTCAGACGAATAAATGCATAGTAATAAGCATTTAACGCTTCAATCGGATTGCTATAAGTTTCTACAATTTCTCCTGCCGGCAACAAGGAAAGTACCGGTACAAGCTCGATGTTAGTAATATAAAAAACAGGATTTTTAAGTTGATTTAAAACAGACTGAACAATATTCCACCGCTCTTCTGGTTTGGTTATTTCTTTTAATAAACCATTCAGATATTTATTTACAAGTTTCCCAAAAGTCGGAAAAAGAGGCTCAAACCGCAGGTCATTTTTTTCAAAAGCTTCAAAGGACTGATCAATCGGCCGGTCCAGCGTTTCGAGCGAAAGTGTTAAGTCAGTTGCAAGCTTATTATTAAATAATTGATTAACAGCTCCGTTCTTATCAAAAGCAATAAGGTTGGAACGGTTTCCAAATAGCTTTAAAACCAGAACTTCACCATTTTTAAAAATGATTTCAATAGCTCTTTCATTTGTAAAAACCCGCACATGAACAATCTGCCGGTTGTATAAATGTGTGAAAAGATTGACACTGTTTCTACGCGCCCGGTCAAACTTGTCTGGAAAGCTCAGACAGGCGAAATCAGAACGTAAAGTAGCTTTGATAAAGAAAGGTTTTTGTAAAACCTCATCAATTTCAGATTCAGCAAAAACCAAAACAATCTCATCCTTTTCCTGACTGAATGCTTCAATGAATTTTTTTCCGGTCAATTCCTGATTAAGGCGCGGAGCAAGTTTTTTTAAGAAGTAATAATTTTGGTGCACTTTGTTTGTTTTAACTTTTTGTTTTTCTTGCGATTCTTTCGTCAAAACCTGCTTTTCCTACTACCAGCTATGGTTACACAGAGAAACACGGAGCTAAAAAGAGGGGCACCGAGTTTTTTATTCAACTCAAATTTATCGCCAACTGATGTCTCGAAACTTCCTCTGAATAACCATTTATTTCAAGCCATTCTTCATTATAATAAGTATTCATATAACGTTCTCCCGAATCACATATTAGCGTAACAATCGAACCCGCTTCTCCGTTTGCTTTCATTTCTTTTGCCAATTCCAATACGCCCCAGAAATTTGTTCCGGTTGAACCGCCAACTCTTTTATTTAGCAAAGTAGTAAGCTTTAACATGGCAGCAAAACTTCCCGCATCAGGTACCTGAATCATATGATCAACAACTGTTCTTAAAAACGATGGCTCTACTCGCGGCCTGCCGATTCCTTCAACTCTTGATCCAATTTCACTGCAAAGTTCCGGATCGTTATTTTTCCAAAAGTCATAAAAAACCGAATTTTCAGGATCCACAACGCAGATTTGCGTGGCATGTTGTTCATAACGCACATAGCGGCCAAGTGTCGCCGAAGTTCCTCCGGTGCCGGCGCCTGTTACAATCCATTTTGGAACCGGATGATTTTCATATTTCATCTGACGGAAAATAGATTCGGCAATATTGTTGTTTCCCCGCCAGTCCGTTGCCCTTTCTGCGAAAGTAAACTGGTCCATAAAATGTCCTCCGGTTTCCTGCGCAATCTGGTGTGAAGCCTCGTATACTTCTGCCGGATGATTTACAAAATGACATCTTCCACCATAAAACTCAATCGCCTGAATTTTGTCCGGACTAGTTGATTTTGGCATAACGGCCACAAATGGCAGCCCTAAAAGTTTTGCAAAATAGGCTTCTGAAACTGCCGTGGAACCGCTTGAAGCTTCAACAATTGTCGTTCCTTCATGGACCCAGCCATTACAAATCGCATACAAAAATAAAGATCTTGCCAACCTGTGTTTCAAACTGCCGGAAGGATGTGTAGATTCATCTTTGAAATAAAAATCAATATCCGGGAAAGAGGGAAGTTGCAGGAAAATAAGATGTGTATCTGCGGAACGCTGGTAATCCGATTCAATTTTTGAAATGGCACTTCCGATCCAGGAAGTTTTATCTATATGTAATGGGTGGTTCATTTATAGGCTGATCTTAGACTTTGCAATAATTTACACAAAGATTACAGCTTAATTATGGAAAGCAATTTTGATAATTGATTTTACATTACTTATGATAGATGCTATTACTTCGATTTACTTAAATTCCATTTTATCATGGACTAATTCTTAGAGGTAATTATTGAAGTAAGCTTTATTTTTAACTGATATCTTGTTATTCAGAATATTTCCAGCAACATTTTCCTTAGAAATGTTAATAAACCCCAATAGCAATACGCCGAAAGTGAAAAGTCTGGTACCGTCCAATTTCTACAATTCCAAAACCAACCCATCATAAGCCAGCCTCACATTCGGCGGCAATTCCTTTTCAACCTCAGCGTGCAATCCAAGTTTATGACTAATATGTGTCAGATAAGCCATCGGGACATTGAGTTTGTCAATTAATTCCAGTGCTTGTGAAAGTGTAAAATGAGAAAGATGCGGTTCTTTTTGAAGTGTGTCAAGAACTAAAACCCGTGTTCCTGCAATTTTTTCCTGTTCTATTTCGGAGATATAATTCGCGTCGGTTATGTAGGTAAAATCACCGACACGGTAGCCATAAACGGCTAACTTATAATGCATCACTTCAATTGGAATAAACGTAACACCCTGAACATCAAAAGGTTCGTTTTCTATTGGATGCAGCTCAAAATGTGGAACGCCGGGATACCGTTTTTCCTGAAAGGCGTAAGCAAATTCTACCTGAATCTGGTTCAAAACTTCCTGACGCCCATAAAGCGGAATATCTTTCCCATGACGATGATTGAAGGCTCGTGCATCATCCAGACCAGCTGTATGATCTTTATGCTGATGTGTATAAATGATAGCATCAAGCTCCCGGACATTGGCACAAAGCATTTGCTGCCGAAAATCCGGACCGGTATCAATTACAAAAGATTTTCCATGAACCTGAATCCAGACGGAGGTTCTGAGTCGTTTGTCGTGGAAATCAGTTGAACGGCAAACGACACAATCACAAGCAATAACGGGTACTCCTTGTGATGTGCCGGTTCCTAAAAATGTAATCTTCATGCAACAAACTATTCTGTCAAATGCGCAACCACTTCTACCAAACGGTCAAAGTTCAACGGTTTCATAAGCGCATCGTCGAATCCGGCTTCTTTAAAGTCTTCTTCCGAATAGTTTTTGGCGTTGCCAGTTATCGCTACAATTGGTGTTTTCGCCTTGTCAGCATTTGCCAATTTTCTAATATTCCGTGCACACTCCATTCCATCCATCACAGGCATATTGATATCCAGCAAAATGATGTCAAAATCTTCCTTTTCAAGAAGCTGTAACACTTGTTCTCCATTCTTTACGGAAGTAATCTCATAATGTTGAAATTCCAGAATCTTCCTTGCCAGATTTTGAATTACTGAGCTGTCTTCGGCAATGAGTACTCGTTTTGTGTAGGACATATAATGGATCAGGTATTGTTTTTTAATTATTTGGCAGGTGAATTTAGGTATATTTCATTCAACAACGCAAATTCCGGAGCCGGGAAGTTCCAAAATTATCATAAAAAAATAAATAATCCGGTTCTGATTTTTACAAACGCATATTTCAGATGTAAGTTTGTAATTCTTTTTACTAATTGATTTGCAATATTATGTTCAAAAATAAAGTAATACGCTGGAGTACCCTGGCGATGCTTGTGGCAATCCTCGCTTATTTTTTTATTGAAAATTTTAGTTCCGGCAATGCTGAGGCCGATAAAGATGATTTGATAGCAGCAAATCCTCAGCAATACATCGACAAAATCACACAGGAAAGGGTTTCGAAAGACGACCAGTTCCGGACAACAAAAGACTCCCCTATTCAGGATAAAGATAACTTTCACGGGCTTCATTATTTTGACATCGATCCATCTTTTCGTGTTAAAGCATTTATCACACCTTACGAAAAAAAGGATATTGAACTTAAGGTTCCATATACTGACGGAAGCACAACTACCTATGAAAAAATGGGTTATGCTAATTTCAGTCTGAATGGCGTAGCACAAAAACTTTTGCTGTTAAAAAATGAAGCCGTTATATCTGTTCTTTTCAAAGATGCAACCAGTGGAAAAGAAACGTATGGCGGCGGAAGATATCTTGATTATCCTGTTTCTAAAATAAAAGGCGATTCACTGGTCCTTGATTTTAACACGGCCTATAACCCATATTGCGTTTATGCGCCAACCTACGCGTGCCCTGTACCCCCAAAAGAAAATACTTTATCAGTAGCAATTCGCGCGGGAGAACAAGGAAATCATTAATTTTGTTAAAATATTAATCAGGGAATAAAGATAAGAGGTTTAAAACCACTTCTCACCTCGTACCTATATAAAATACCCGCATGAAGATCTCGTATAAGTGGCTTAAAGAATTAATTGAAATTACTGAATCTCCCGAAGAAATAGGTGTATTACTCACCGGAACAGGCCTGGAAGTAGAAGGAATTGAAGAAGTTGAATCCATAAAAGGTGGCTTGAAAGGCGTTGTAATTGGTGAAGTACTGACTTGTGAAAAACATCCTGAGGCAGATCGTTTAAAAATAACGACTGTTGATGTTGGTTTGGAACAACCCCTGAATATTGTTTGCGGCGCTCCAAATGTAGCGGCCGGACAAAAAGTAATTGTAGCCACCGTTGGTGCTACATTATATCCAACGGGTAACGAAGAACCATTGGTTTTGAAAAAATCAAAAATCAGAGGAGCGGTTTCAGAAGGTATGATTTGCGCAGAAGATGAATTAGGTCTTGGCGAATCTCACGCCGGAATTCTTGTTTTGGATACTGATCTTCCAAACGGAACACCGGCATCAGAATATTTCGGAATTTCGTCTGATTTCATGATCGAAATCGGATTGACACCAAACCGTGCGGATGCAGCCTCACATTATGGAGTAGCGCGTGACTTGAAAGCGGTGTTAAATCGTGCAATCAAATTACCTTCGGTTGAATCTTTTGCTGTTGAAAATCATAATTTACCAATTACGGTAACGGTTGAAAATGAAGAAGCTGCACCACGTTATGCAGGTGTTACGATTACAGGAATAAAAGTTTCTGATTCTCCAGAGTGGTTAAAACAACGCTTGGCGACAATTGGAATTCGCTCCATTAATTCAATCGTTGATATTACCAATTTCATTTGCCATGATCTTGGTCAGCCAATGCATGCCTTTGATGCAGATAAAATTACTGGTAATAAAATTATAGTAAAAACGGTAGCGGCTGAAACTCCATTTGTGACGTTGGATGGACAGGAAAGAAAACTTTCTGATCTTGATCTGATGATCTGTAATGAAACGGAACCGATGTGTATCGCCGGAGTTTTCGGTGGATTAACTTCGGGTGTAACGGCAGAAACAACTTCTATATTTTTAGAATCTGCTTATTTTGATCCAGCCTGGGTTCGTCGTACGGCACAGCGTTTTAGTTTGAAAACAGATTCTTCTTTCCGGTTTGAAAGAGGTACAGATCCACATATGCCGGTTTATGCGTTAAAACGTGCGGCGCTTTTAGTGAAAGAAATCGCGGGCGGAACAATATCGTCTGATCTTATTGATTTATATCCAAACGCCGCTTATGATTTCGAAGTGAATGTCAAATATCGCCACATCGACAGGCTTCTCGGAAAACCTCTGGATAAATCTTTGATCAAAACAATTCTTAACGGATTGGATATCTCGGTTGTTGACGAAGATGAAAATGGGTTCCTTGCTGTCGTCCCTCTTTACCGTGTGGACGTGCAGCGCGAAGCGGATGTGATCGAGGAAATTCTGCGTATTTATGGTTTTGGTCAAATTGAATTATCAGCCGGTTTAAGTTCTGATTTCCTTTCTGATTTCCCGGTTAACGATCCTGAGAAATTAAAAATGCGCCTTTCGGAATTGTTGGCTGCCAACGGATATAACGAAATCATTACAAACTCTTTGACAAAACCTGAACCGCAGGCTTCGTTGGGAGAAAGTGTTTTTGGCAATCCGGTTAAGATTTTAAATTACCTGAGTGAAGATTTGTCGGTAATGCGCCAGACTTTAATTTTCTCAGGTTTAGAGGTAATTGCTTACAATACGAATCGCCGCCAGAAAGATCTTAAGATTTTCGAATTCGGTAAAACATATCATGAGTTAAATGGAAAGTATTCTGAAAAAGAGCGTCTGGCGCTTTTCATCTCGGGAAATTTCCAGGAGGAAACCTGGCTTGAAAAGTCGAGAGATGTGACTTTCCATGATCTTGCTGCTTCTGTAAACCAGGTATTGTCAGCAATGAAAGTAAAAAATGTTGAGAAAGAAGCTGCAGACGCTAATATTTTCCAACAAGGCATTACTTTGACTTTGAATAAAAAACCGCTGGTAACTTTTGGTTTATTAAAATCCGCAATTACCAAAAAAGGTGATATCAAATCTCCGGTTTATTTCGCTGATTTCGACTGGGATTATTTGCTTCGCCAATATAATTATGCCGTTCAGTTCAAAGAAGTTTCCCGTTTCCCGGAAGTAAGAAGAGATTTATCGCTGGTTGTTGAAAAGAAAATCACGTTTGAAGAACTTCGTCAGATCGCTTATAAAACAGAAAAACAATTATTACGTTCAGTAAATGTTTTTGATGTGTACGAAGGAGCAAACCTGGAAGGGAAAAAGTCTTATTCGATCAGTTTCATATTACAGGATGATCAGCAAACGCTGACCGATAAAGTAATTGAAAAATCGATGCAGCGGTTGATCACTACCTATGAGCGCGAATTGGGAGCAGTCATTAGAAAATAATGGTTATGCTCCGTTTTGTTGATACGGATTTTAAGGGAAATAAAGGTTTTGTAAAACGTACAAACGATAGTAGAACCGGGCGGGAATCCGTTCGGTTTTAGATTTTAACTGCGGCTAGCTCCGCTTTCGTCAAAAAAATGGAAGAGCTCACTCCCCGAATGATTGAAAGAAAATTGTCCGACTTGGAGAAGAAGTTGGACATCTTAATCATGACGAAAGAGAAACTAAGTTGGTCAGTTTCAGAATTACTACGTGAAAACTCGGAGTTGCGCAATAACAACAACGAGTTAAAAGAAGAAGTAAAAGAAATAAAGAAAAAATACACTACTTTGCAAAAAGACTTTAATAAGTCTAAAACTTTCGTTAAAATTGTCACTAGTAAACTGACACCAACAGGCGGTTTGGCCGAACTGAAAGAATCCGTTGAACGATATATTGAAGAGATCGATAAGTGCATTGAATTGCTTGAAGATACCTTATGAAAAATAATCATATACCCAATCCCGATGTTTCAGTCTTCATTAAGATACTTGACAGAGGTTTTAAGTTGAGTGTTCCGGCGGACCAGGAAATATTTTACAGGGATGGTTATGATACATTCATGGAAAGAGTACGAATAATTAAGAATAAAGGAAAAGGGAAAGGTTACGACGATATCGAGGCTATAGCGCTTGCTTCTATTGAGTGCCTGGTGGCATTGCAAAGGAATCAGGCAGAGACGGAACGTCTTATGTCAATGTTCGATAACAGGGTGAATATTCTGGATGAAAAAGTGTCAGAAGGTATCCCTAATTAAGTCAGTAAATTTCTGCCTTGCAGACAGATAAGTAGTTTGTCTGTAATCATTTAAACTTTTTATTAATCGTAAAAGATCTCCTTATAACCGTAAAACAGAGAAGTTCGGCATTTTAAACGCATGTAGTCGGTAGAACCCAACTATTGTAAACACATTACTAAAATGTCAAATTCTTTAATTTTTATTGTCCTTCTATCTGATATCATTGCACTGGGTGTAGGGGTATTTGCAGGTAAATACATTTTCAAAAAATCTTTCGATCAAAAAGAAAAAGAAGCCCAGGACAGGGCCGCGGAGATCGTACGCAATGCAGAGCAATCTGCTGAAAATATTAAAAGAGACCGTATTCTTGAAGCAAAGGAAAAGTATCTGCGACTGAAAACAGAATTTGAAGAAGAATCGAACAAGAAAAGAGTAATCCTTCAGACAAACGAACAAAAACTGAAACAGCGCGAACAAAGTCTTCAGCAAACTGTTGAGCAGAGCAAGCGCAAGGAAGCGGAAGTTGAAACACTCAAAACAAACCTGACGCATCAGCTTGAAACCGCTACTAAAAAACGTGAGGAAGCTGAAAAAATGCTAAGTCAGCAAGTTTCACAACTTGAAAAACTGGCTAATTTGACTGCTGATCAGGCAAGAGAACAATTGGTGGATGCATTGAAAGCAGAAGCTGATACCAGAGCAGGTTCCTACGTGAAAAGCGCCATGGAAGAAGCCCGTCTGACTGCGACAAAAGAAGCGAAGAAAATCGTTATTGAAACCATCCAGCGCACGGCCGCAGAACATGCGATCGAAAACTGTGTATCCGTTTTCAATATTGAAAATGATGATATTAAAGGTAAGATTATTGGACGTGAGGGACGCAATATTCGTGCTTTGGAAGCTGCAACCGGCGTTGAGATTATAGTAGACGATACTCCGGAAGCGATCGTAATTTCCGGATTTGATCCTGTTCGCCGTGAAATTGCCCGTCTTTCCTTACACCGTCTGGTTCAGGATGGACGTATTCACCCGGCACGTATTGAAGAAGTTGTTGCTAAAACGCGTAAAAATATTGACGACGAAATCGTTGAAATTGGCGAGCGTACTGTGATTGATATGGGTATTCACGGTTTGCACCCTGAGCTTGTAAAAATGATCGGCCGTATGCGTTTCCGTTCTTCTTATGGACAAAATCTTTTGCAGCATTCAAGAGAAGTGGCAAAGCTTTGTGCAACTATGGCGGCGGAATTAGGGTTAAATACTAAACTGGCAAAACGTGCGGGTCTGTTACATGATATCGGAAAAGTTTGGCCGGAAGAATCAGATTTGCCGCACGCAATTCTGGGTATGGAGCTTGCCAAAAAATTCAAGGAAAATCCGGAAGTATGTAATGCAATCGGAGCTCACCATGATGAAATTGAAATGACAAGCATTTTGTCTCCGATCATCCAGGTATGTGATGCGATCTCAGGTTCCCGTCCGGGAGCTCGTCGCGAGATGATGGAATCTTATATTCAGCGTCTGCGTGATCTTGAAAATATGGCCATGTCCTTTGATGGTGTTGAGAAATGTTATGCAATCCAGGCAGGTCGTGAACTTCGTGTGATCATCGATGCCGATAACGTTTCTGATGAAAAAGCGGGTATGCTTTCTTTTGACATCTCGCAAAAAATTGAAAAAGAAATGCAGTATCCGGGACAAATAAAAATTACTGTAATCCGCGAAATGCGCTCAGTGGCTTATGCGCGGTAAACTAGCCTAATGATACATGAAATATTCAGAGCTGACAAGTACACAAACATTAGGCATTCATACGCTTGGTGAATTAAAAAAAGCTGGTTATGAATCCCGTTCTATCAAGCAGGAACTTCGGGATAACCTTATTGAAAAAATAAAAAGTAAAACAGAAGTTTTCCCCGGTATCTGGGGATATGAAGAAACAGTAATTCCTGATGTTGAGCGTGCCATTTTATCAATGCACAACATCAATTTATTAGGTTTGCGCGGACAGGCAAAAACACGTATTGCCCGTATGATGGTGAATTTGCTGGATGAATACATCCCATACGTGAAAGACTCTGAACTTCACGATGATCCGCTGGCTCCGTTATCACGTTTTGCCAAAGATATAATTCAAGAAAAAGGTGATAATACCCCAATTGAGTGGCTTCACAGAAATGAACGCTACACAGAAAAACTGGCTACGCCGGATGTTTCTGTGGCTGATTTAATTGGTGATGTGGATCCGATCAAAGCGGCTACTTTGAGATTGCCTTATTCTGACGAACGTGTAATTCATTATGGTTTGATTCCACGTTCACACAGAGGAATTTTCGTGATCAATGAATTGCCCGATTTGCAGGCACGTATTCAGGTTGCTTTGTTCAATATTTTACAGGAAGGCGATATTCAGATCCGTGGTTTTAAATTAAGATTACCTCTGGATATTCAGTTTGTGTTCACTGCCAATCCGGAAGATTATACAAACCGTGGTAGCATCGTAACACCGTTGAAAGACCGTATTGAAAGCCAGATTGTAACGCATTATCCAAAAACACTTGAAGTCGGTAAGAAAATTACTGAACAGGAAGCTGTTGTTAAAAAAGAGCAAAAAGAGATTGTTAAGGTTAATGAGTTGATTAAAACATTGATCGAACAAATTGCCTTTGAAGCACGTGAAAGTGAATACGTAGATAGTAAAAGTGGTGTTTCAGCCCGTTTGACGATTTCCGCTTATGAAAGTCTGTTAAGTTCTGCTGAAAGACGTGCACTTATTAATGGTGAAGATTCTACTTATGTACGTATTTCTGATCTTTACGGAGTAATCCCTGCCATTTGCGGTAAGGTTGAATTGGTGTATGAAGGTGAAGTTGAAGGACCGGTTATCGTTGCACAAAACCTGATTGGAAAAGCGATTCGTACACAATTCCTGAATTATTTCCCGGATCCTGAAAAATCCAAGAAAAGCAAGATCAATCCATTTGCGAAAGTAATTGAATGGTTTGGTTCAGGAAACGAGATGGAAATGATCGGTGATATGCCGGATCGTGAATATATCGCCCGTCTTAAAACCATAGATGGATTAGACGATTTCGTGGATATGCTAAGTGCTTATGGCGATGCCAATGAAAAACTTTTCATGATGGAATTTGCATTGCATGGTATGGCTGAATATTCATTGATCGGAAAACAATCGCTTGATCAGGGAATCAAATTCCAGGATCTTGTGAGCAGCATGTTCTCCGGACCAGATGATGAAGATTTCGATTTTGACGATGATGATGACGAAAAAGGAAGATTTTAAATCAACCTTTTCAATATAAAAGTAAAGCCCTCCGGAAATTTTCCGGAGGGCTTTACTTTTATATCCTAGTCAAAAATATTCTTTGAGAATAAATTATTCAGGGGCTCCTTCATCAATAACATTAGGTTCCAGCGTATCAACCAAAACATCTGGCTCGCGATTTACTTTTGCACGAACTTTCGCTTCCAGTTCATCCATCAATTCAGGATTATCTTTAATAAGCGCCTTTACTGCATCACGGCCTTGTCCAAGACGGTTTCCGTCATAACTGAACCATGAACCTGATTTCTTAACAATTTCAAGCTCCACAGCAAGGTCAATGATCTCACCTACTTTCGAGATCCCTTCGCCATACATGATGTCAAATTCAACCACTTTAAACGGAGGAGCCACTTTATTCTTAACCACTTTTACACGTGTACGGTTACCAAGAATCTGGTCTGCACTTTCTTTGATCTGACCAACACGGCGAATATCCAAACGAACAGAAGCATAATATTTCAATGCGTTACCACCCGTAGTAGTTTCAGGGTTACCAAACATCACACCAATCTTCTCACGAAGCTGGTTGATAAAAATACAGCAGCATCCCGTTTTACTGATAACACCCGTCAGCTTACGCAATGCCTGAGACATCAAACGAGCCTGAAGCCCCATTTTACTGTCTCCCATTTCCCCTTCCAGTTCCGCACGGGGAACAAGCGCCGCTACCGAGTCAATTACAATAATATCAACAGCACCACTGCTTATCAAATGTTCAGTAATCTCCAAAGCCTGCTCTCCGCTATCGGGCTGAGAAATCAACAAATTGCTTGTATCAATACCCAGTTTCTCCGCATAGGCACGATCAAAAGCATGTTCAGCATCAATAAAAGCTGCAAGTCCCCCTCTTTTTTGAGCCTCTGCAATGCAATGCATTGACAAAGTTGTTTTACCGGAAGATTCAGGGCCATAAATTTCAACCACACGACCACGCGGAAGCCCACCTACGCCTAATGCCAGGTCAAGCCCAAGAGAACCTGTTGAAATTACAGGAATATCCAACACCTTCGTATCACTCAAACGCATTACAGTTCCTTTACCGTAAGTTTTGTCAAGCTTTTCAAGCGTTGTCTGAAGTGCTTTTAATTTGTTTTCTTTATCCGTTGTTGTTGGTTGTGCCATAAAGCAGGACAAGTTGATTTAGTTTGTACATAAAAGCGGCTTTTTATTTCAAAACCGCATGAAATCACTTATTTGACAAGTGTAAATTTACCTATTCTTAATGAAACTTAAAAGATAAATTTGCTCACATAACGTATTAAATAACTGAATTTACCAAAGCCAAAAATTGCCATCAGATAAACTCAGTAACAAAGATATGATATTTTCCGTATCAATTAAAATATTATGCAAAATATTTGTAACAGAATATTAAAGAGACGTTTACTTCCTAAAACAGGATCAATTTCATTTATTTCTTACCACGATTTCAATAAATCATAATTCGAAATCAACTTAAATAACTGGCTGCGTAAATCAATATCGCAGGCAAAATTAATTCCCCTTTAAAATTTATTTTGCCCGCACGCACCAAAGTCTTCCTGAGAACTGATATTTATCAGATTTCTTTAATTCTTGCCGGAATAACTTTGTTCCATTGAAATCAAGTTTGTCTTTTATATCCCTTAAATGATCATTTTAATCTTTTTCATTGCGCATTGGTATTTGTCTTTATTGATGCAAACTTTTTTTCTGCATCGTTACGCGGCCCACAAAATGTTTACCATGAGTCCGGCCTGGGAGAAATTTTTCTATACAGCTACCTGGGTTTTCCAGGGTTCTTCCTTTTTGAGCCCGTATGCATATGGCGTTATGCACAGACTTCACCATGCTTATGCAGATACAGAACTCGATCCTCATTCCCCCAGTTTCTCTGACAGCATTGTTGATATGATGTGGAAGACGAAAAATTACTATAACAACATCGTTCACAAAACTGATACGATTGAACCGAAATTTAAGAAAGGTGTTCCGCATTGGGAATTCATGGAAAAACTTGGAGATTCCTGGATTTCAAGAATTGGCTGGGGTGTTTTTTATGTGGCTTTTTATATCCAGTTTGCTACGTCCTGGTGGATGTTTCTATTGCTGCCGATCCATTTTTTAATGGGGCCCGTTCATGGAGTGATCATCAACTGGTATGCGCATCGTTACGGCTATGTCAATTTCAAAGTGGATGATACTGCAAAAAACCTGCTGCCTTTTGATTTTTTGATGATGGGAGAATCGTATCATAACAATCATCACAAGTTTGGCGGACGGGCAAATTTCGGGTTCAAATGGCATGAATTTGATCCAACCTACCCATTCATATTACTTCTCAACAAACTAAAAATAATTCACCTCAAACCCAATAACGATTTGAATTATATGTAATCTTTATTCTTTTGCCACTAATGCGCGAATTTTCACCAATTGAATTTACAAACATCCGGCTAAACAGATTATCAGTTTCCTGACATTAAGAAATTGTAATCCGGTAAATTAAACCAGCAGGTTTTCTCTATTTTTGTTTTATCGAAAAAGGCCGGTTATATTGACTGGCCTTTTTTCGATAAAACAAAATATTGTATCCGTGATAAAAAAAATATTTCTTGGCTTATTTATATTGCTGACCTTGATTGCCATTTACTATCACGACCTGGTCAGCTATGGCTGGATGCAGGCAAAGGGCCAGGTTACAATTCTTATGAATGTTCAGGATGTTGAAGAGGTTCTTGACGATCCGGCATTCCCCGATTCCTTAAAATCAAGAATTCGGCTGATTGAAGAAATCAAGCAATTTGGTGTCGATTCGCTTGGTTTGAGTCCTTCAAAAAACTATACAACTTTTTATAACCAGCATGGGAAACCGCTTATCTGGGTTATCAATGCTTCGGACAGATATCGTATTAATGCTTACAAATGGTCATTCCCGATCATTGGAACATTTCCTTATAAAGGATATTTCGATTCAACGCGCGCTGTGCGGGAAGAGAAAGTTTTGAAACAGGAAGGTTTTGATACAGACATTGGGGAAGTTTCGGCATGGTCTACATTGGGATATCTCAAAGATCCGATTCTTTCAAGTATGTTAAGAAGACGCGAAGGAAGTCTCGCTAATTTAATCCTTCACGAACTTACTCACGGTACACTTTTTGTAAAAAACGACCTTGAACTAAATGAAAACCTGGCCAGTTTTGTCGGGGATTTAGGTGCAATTCGTTTTTTAAAACAAAAATATGGTCTGAATTCGAAAGAACTTCGTACATATGAATTTTCAAAAAAGTATAACGATGCCTATTCGCAGCATATGCTCCGAGGAATTTCAAGGTTGGACAGCTTATATAGTTCTTTTGATAAAGTTAAACTGGACACCGCGGCAAAGGATGTTTTGAAGAATCAGGTAATTTCAAAAATACTTAATGATGCCGATACACTGTTTGCTGACAAAAAAACGTTGAAAACCAAGAGTAGGTGGGACGGTAAAAACCTGCCTAATAATGCTTACTTTATCAGTTATCAAACTTATAAATCAAAGCAAAATTTATTTCGTAATGAATTTGAAACAAAATTCGGAGGGAATTTCAGAAAGTACTTGTCTTATTTGAAAGAAAAATATCCTTCCTTATAGTACTACAACGATATTTATGAAGAGATTGAAAATTACGATTATTGCAGTTTTATCGGTTTTGGCAATCCTGGCTTTCAGGCAGTATGAACAAAATAGAATTATCGTAAATAAAAGTTTCAGTTTTGGTGAAAAAGTAGAGTACCGTGTTCATTACGGTTTTATCAATGCGGCAGAAGCCAGAGTTGAAATTGCCAGAAACTTATCCATAGTCAATAATCATCCCTGTTACAAGATCAATGTTACGGGCAGAACTGTGGGTGCCTTTGACCTTATCACGCGCGTACGTGACAATTGGCGGTCTTATGTGGACACGCTGGCTATTGTTCCTCATATGTTTTACCAGAGTATTCAGGAAAATAAATACAGGAAAGAAGAGACCATTGTTTTTAATCACGACAAGGACCAGGCGACTTCCACAATTAAGGAAGAAACCAAAACCTTCAATACGCCCAACAATATCAATGATATCATCAGCGGTTATTTTTTCCTGCGTACGATAAATTTTGAAAAAATAGCCTTGGGAGAAGTCATAGAAATCCCGACTTTTTTTGATGGTGAGGTTTATAAACTTCGTATCAAATATGCTGGAAAAGACGTAATTAAAACGAAATTCGGGAAGATAAAGGTTTTGAAATTAAATCCCTTAATCCCTGATAATAAATTATTTAAGGGAGAGGGAGCCGTAAAATTGTGGGTTTCAGATGATGTGAATAAAATTCCGCTCAAAGCCGAAGTAGAACTTGCCATCGGATCTCTTGAAATGGATATCAAATCTGTAAAAAATCTTCAGACGGAGCTTGAATGGTTTTAATTTATTTTCTTACCCGCCAGTTTTGAATTTGTTTAAAAGGAAACGGCAGATCGTTTTTTCTGATTGAAAAATAAGAAACCGGATCAGCGCCAAAACTTTTATAGAAATCTGAAATTGATTTTATCTCCGGACTTTCAAAGTCAAAACACAGCGATTTTCCGGCGTTTAATTTGAAGTAATGATCGATTAAAATGGATCTTGCGTTCTCTTGCCTTCCAACTAAATCTGCCGAATTAAACAGGAAAAGCACATTCTTACCTGTTCGCACAAACAAAGCTCCCGCATTAATCTTGTCTTCCTTTTCGGCATAAAAAACTTCGGCAGCTTCATACATTTTTAATGTTTCGAACAGTTGCGATAAAATTTCATATGCTTTATTAGAAACTCCACCCGAAATACCAGAGGCATGATGATCCTGAAATAATTGAATAAGCGGTTGAATATCATCACTGGATTTAACCGTCCAGTTAAATCTTTTACCTCGTTTTAAATTCGCTTTTCGATCAGAAGAATATTTTAATTGAATATCAGGAAGTGAATCAGATAACAAAAGCCGGTAAGTATGATTTTGTTTTACTTCGAATTTTGGAAACTGATGCAAAACATCTTGTAGAATCCCTGTATTATCAGGATGAAAATTGTAGGAAGAAATGTAGAGAAAAGAGGAGGAAAGTTTTTCCAGAAACAGGTAAAGCTGTTGTTCTGAAATTTTATCTATGAAAAATAAGCCAAGATATTGGCAAAATAAAGGCTGCTGAATTACCTCAACTTTCCACTTGCACTTAATTGGCAAGGGCATTACAATTTGATAATCTTCCGCAGAAGGCCAAACGAGTGCTTTCCAGCTGTCACAGACGATATCAAGATACCAGCTATAACCATAAACCACCGACTGTTTCGATTTTGCTGCCAGCTCATTCCAACGCTCATCATTAATTTCGGAGCGCGGAAGCAGGATAGGCAAAGTCATGAACAGACGACCTTTTACTTAAAGTAACTACGAAGTTTTTGCAAAGTTTCTTCTACGTCTGGTGTTTCACCCATAAGCAGATTTACGCTTTGAATCGAGTGAATAACCGTACTATGATCCCGTCCACCAAAATGGTAACCGATTGATTTTAAAGGCAAATCGGTATATTCTTTTGCAAGAAACATAGCAAGCTGGCGCGGATAAACGACCTCCTTTTTACGGCTTTTACTTTTCAGATCGGCAATTGTCACTTTGAAATAATCGGCTACAATTTCCTGAATCGTATCAATTGTCACTTCTTTCTCTTCGTTCATTACGATGTTTTTCAGCGTATTTTTCGCCAGTTCAACATCAATTTCACGTCGGGTTAAAGAAGCCTGAGCCATCAAAGAAACGATCACACCTTCCAGTTCACGCACATTCGAATTCACGCTATGCGCAATATATTCAATCACATCGTAATCGATCTCAATTCCTTCTGCCTGGATTTTCTTTTGAATAATGGCAATACGCGTTTCAAAATCCGGCGTTTGTAAATCCGCCGTTAAGCCCCATTTAAACCGTGAAAGCAAACGATCCTGCAAACCTTCCAGCTCTCTCGGCGGACGGTCACTGGTCATGATAATTTGCTTTCCTAACTGGTGCAGGTGATTAAAAATATGGAAAAACGTATCCTGTGTTTTCTCTTTTCCTGACAAAAACTGAACATCATCAATCGCCAGAACGTCCACTTTCATGTAGAAATCCGTGAAGTTTTGCAGCGTATTGTTTTTGATCGAGTTGATAAACTGATTTGTAAATTTCTCGGAAGAAACGTAAAGTACCAGCTTATTGTCAAAGTGATTCATGATATAATTCCCGATCGCCTGCACAAGGTGGGTTTTACCAAGCCCTACGCCACCGTACATCATCAAAGGGTTAAAGGAAGTCAAACCAGGACGCTGCGCCACAGCAAAGCCGGCAGAGCGCGCCAAACGATTACAATCTCCTTCAATGAAATTATCAAAAGAATAATTCGGATTCAGATACGTGTCAAGATTCATCGAATCCTGATCCTTCACGTTATTATTATTTGAACCCATTCTTGGGTCCGTAGCAAAATTATCAGGTTTCGAATATTTAGGCGACTTCACAGTCGACACATTCATGGTAAGCGGCTGATGCTTCTCATTTCCTGTATCAACAATTATTGAATATTCCAAAAGACCATCCCGGCCAATGGCATAGTCCAAAGCTTTTCTTAAAAGATTAACGTAGTTATCTTCCAGCCATTCGTAAAAAAACTGACTTGGTACCTGAATCGTAAGGACTTTACCATAGATTTTCAGTGGTCGGATTGGCTCGAACCACGTTTTAAAACTCTGCTCAGGAATATGCTGCTGAATCACCCTGAGGCAACTATCCCATATTTGGTCTACTTCTCTATGTGCGGTTACTCTTTCCAATGTCAAACTTTCGTAATCAGATATCATAAATCAAAAGGACGGCAAAGATAAGAAAATAGATGGTCTCTGCAGATAAACCAGTGTTGAATTTAAAACCATTCCCAAGGAATAGCAAGCCGGGAAATAAATCCATTGGAATAATCCAACCTATTGACGTCCAATTTCCTGTCTGGTAACATGAGAATTAAAAAAATGTAATCTCAAATTAGTAGCTTTGTTAAAGCAGCCTGTCTATAAAAAAAAATGTTCTGCCAAAATTGAAATTATGTCAAAACTGCTGTTTTCCGAATTCAAATTATCTACAAAAGATGCCTGGGAAAAGCAGGCAGAAAACGAATTGGGAGAAAATAATACAAGAATCGGCAGCTGGGAAATCGCTCTGGATTTATTCGTAGATCCCTATTACACAGCGGAAAATATTAAAAGTGAACAGATCCTTGATTTACAAAACTGTCAGAAAAAAAATCCCGGATGGCTCAACATACCTTTCATTTCTTTTGACAAACCCTGGTCAACCAATGCAAAAATAAAATCTTCTTTGGAATCCGGTGCTGATGCAGTTATTCTGGATATGGAGGAAACGGATCTGGTAAAATCCGAGCTTTCGAAAACACTTCATGCGATCAGGCTGAGTGACACGCCAATTTTTTTTCGTACAACAATAAATTCTGAAAATTTATTTGAAGAAATTTCCCGCGGGGCCGGATATTACCTGAAAGGTGGGATTTATAACGATCCTTTGGCAAACTGGATGCGTACCGGAATTGCTTTTGAGGATGCCGTAGAAAATATCTGTAATGTACTTGACAAGACAAAAATGATGCGTGAATTCCGGCCATTAATGATTGAAAGTCATGTATTTCATAATGCCGGGGCAAATGTGGTTCAGGAACTCGCTTTTCTAATTAATTCAACCGTTCATTATCTTGACAAATTAACCGATGCCGGAATTTCTCCGCTCCATGCTCTGAATCGTTTTTTTTATTCAATATCCATTGGAACAGCGTATTTGACGGAAATCGCAAAACTCCGTGCGCTAAGATTTCTATACCGTAAAATCAGCCGGGCTTATCAGGTACCCGACGAACTTTGCCAGGTTTTCATTCACGCTCAGACTTCTTCATTTTATGATTCCGCGCATTCTGCAGAAACCAATATGATCAGATCTACCTCGGAGGCCATGAGTGCGGTTATTGGCGGGTGTAATGGGTTGACGGTGCAGGCTTTTGATCATTCTTTTACCAAACCAACCGAATTCAGTGAGCGTGTGGCCAGGAATGTTTCCTCTTTGCTGGCCAATGAAAGCTACCTCAGCGCGGTTGCTGATCCGGGAGCAGGCTCCTATCAAATTGAAATGATGTCGCTGAAAATTGCCGATGCAGCCTGGAAATTATTCTTGCAAACGGAGGAAAAAGGTGGTTTGATTTCATGTTTCAAACAAGGTTTTATACAATCCGAAATTGAAAATTCCTGGCAAAAAAAAATTGCAGATCTGAATAACGGGGAAATTATGATTGGCGTTAATAAATACAAATTAGAGGAAGATTCCATTAACCTACCTGACAATTCAATACTGAAAAATAATTCCGCAGATTTTGTAACCTTACCAAACAGAAATTTGTCCGCAACAATTTTCAAAAAATAGAGGAAGTCTTTTACCGAATCTGCTTTTAAAATAAAACCTGAAACTATGAAGCCTGATTTTAAAAATATTGCGCTTCAAAAAAGTGAAGAACTCGTATCGGTTTCTGAAAAGTCAGCGAAGCCTTTTTTAACTCAGGAAGGAATAAAATTAAAGTCATCCTACAAAAAAGAAGACTTAGCTGAATCGGAGCATCTCGGTTCCGGTGCTGGCACAGCCCCTTATCTTCGGGGTCCTTATGCAAGTATGTATCTGGAAAGACCCTGGACAATACGCCAATACGCCGGTTTTTCAACCGCTGAGGATTCCAATGCATTTTACAGGCGCAATCTTGCCGGTGGACAAAAAGGACTTTCTGTGGCTTTTGATCTGGCCACACACCGGGGTTATGATTCGGATCATCCGCGTGTGACGGGTGATGTTGGAAAAGCAGGTGTTGCAATTGATTCGGTTGAAGACGTCAAAATTCTCTTTGATCAGATCCCGCTAAACGAAATGTCGGTTTCCATGACCATGAATGGGGCCGTTATTCCGATTATGGCATTTTTCATCGTTGCAGCCGAGGAACAGGGCGTATCCGCTGAGAAACTTTCCGGGACGATCCAGAATGATATTCTGAAAGAATTTATGGTCCGCAACACCTACATATATCCGCCGGCGCCTTCCATGCGGATTGTGGGAGATATCTTTGCTTACACCTCTCGTTTCATGCCAAAATTCAATTCCATCAGCATCAGCGGTTATCATATGCATGAAGCCGGTGCGCCTGCGCATATTGAACTCGCTTATACGCTGGCTGACGGACTGGAATATATCAAAACAGGCTTAAAAGCAGGAATGCAAATTGATGATTTTGCTCCGAGATTATCCTTTTTCTGGGGAATTGGCATGAATCATTTTATGGAAATCGCTAAACTGCGCGCCGGAAGATTGTTATGGGCAAAAATTGTTAATCAGTTTAATCCTAAATCTGATAAATCGTTAGCATTGCGAGCACATTGTCAAACCAGTGGTTACAGCCTCACAGAACAAGATCCTTTCAACAATGTCGCCCGGACTTGCGTAGAAGCCATGGCCGCAATTTTGGGACATACACAATCGCTTCACACGAATTCGCTGGATGAGGCGATTGCATTACCAACCGATGCATCGGCCCGAATTGCCAGGAATACGCAGTTATTTTTGCAGCATGAAACAGACATTTGTAAAGCAGTTGATCCTTGGGGAGGATCCTATTATGTTGAATATCTTACCAACGAACTTTCACAAAAAGCCTGGGAATTGATTGAAGAAGTTGAAAAACTTGGTGGTATGACAAAGGCGATCGAAACAGGATTGCCAAAAATGAGAATAGAGGAGGCAGCTGCCAGAAAACAGGCAAGAATTGATGCAGGAAGGGAAATCATTGTAGGTGTAAACAAATTCCAAACCGATTCCAAAGAGATTCTGGACATACGCGATATTGATAACAACAGTGTCCGGGAAGCTCAGATTAACAGACTTATCAAAATAAAATCGGAAAGGAATCAGGAAGAAGTTACTGAATCGCTATTAGCAATGACAGCTGCCTGTAAACAATCCGGGGGCAAAAATATGGAAAGTAATTTACTGGCACTAGCTGTGGATGCTGCCCGTAAAAGAGCTACTTTAGGAGAAATATCTGACGCGATGGAAAAAGAATTCGGACGATATAAAGCAGTGATCCGGTCAGTATCCGGGATTTATAAATCAGAGGTTTCTGATGATGAAAATTTCCGGCTAGCTCAGGAAATGGCCAATCAGTTTGCTGAGATAGAAGGCAGAAGACCACGTATATTAGTCGCTAAAATGGGTCAGGACGGCCACGATCGAGGAGCTAAAATAATTGCCACAAGTTTTGCCGATCTTGGGTTTGATGTAGATATAGGTCCACTTTTTCAAACACCGGAAGAAGTTGCAAAAAACGCAGCCGAAAACGATGTTCATATTGTTGGTACTTCAAGTCTGGCAGCCGGACATAAAACACTCATTCCGCAGCTTATTGAGGAATTGAAAAAAATAGGACGGGAAGATATTATGGTCGTGGCCGGTGGCGTAATTCCATCTCAGGACTATCAGTTCTTATATAATGCTGGTGTGAAGGGAATTTTTGGGCCGGGGACAATTATCTCCGTGGCTGCACAGAAGATTTTGAAGGATTTGATGGAGGATTAACGGAATTCAATCAATAGAAAGGGATTTCTAATAGTCAAAGTCCCTTCAATTATTTGTCCGTCTGCATATCTTCTGAATAAAGAGTCGTACAATTATTCTCCAAGGCAGCAGCAATAATCAAACTATCATAAAAGGAAAAAGCATAACGTTCTGCCAAATTACAAGCCAAGAAAATAGTTTTTTCATCATTAACATGAAGATTATTATTTTGGCTGCATTCTTGTAATGATATTACAGCCTGAGTATAAGTGAACTTAAACTTGAGCGTAACGATATTGCATAATTCCTGCAATACCTGAGTACTAATAAATGAATTGTTCTCCTCAATGACTTTCCGGGCAATTTTTTGTTTGCTTATTTCCGAAGACGAATAAGAATATACCAAAATGTTACTGTCTAAAAAAACATTATCGCTCATTAGCTTCCTCGCGATTAAATTTATAACCTTTTGTATCTATTAATAAAGCATTAAAGGTTACCTGTTTTTTAATTACCTCTTCTTTTACAATTCCTTCATCTCTGGCAAATGCAATAACTTCAATTTGCCACCCTACATAATCTTTTGGTATTTCAAAAGAGATAATTTGCTTATTGGGAATTACAGTGGTTCGTATCATAACCAGTTCTTTAAAATCATGAATCAGATGATTAACTACATAAAGTTACAACCTTAATCGTCAAATATAAAAGATACTTAAACCATTATCTAATGCACCCTCCCCAAAACCAAAGAAGTACAATTCCCACCAAAACCAAAAGAATTAGAAAGCACATACCTAACCGGAATCCCGGTTTGAAACTCAATCACAGGCTTTAAATCATATTCTTTCATATTTGTTTCAATATGCAGACTTGGATAAATTTCTGAATACTGAATACTGAATATACTGAAAATGGCCTCAACCGCTCCTGATGCTCCCAGCGTATGCCCGGTATAAGATTTTGTGGAGTTAAAAGGCGGTACTTTTTCAAAAAGTTTTGAAATACCAGTCAACTCGACCTTATCGTTATTGGGCGTTCCGGTTCCATGTGCATTGATGTAATCAATCTCAGAAACACTTATCCCGGCAGATTTTATCGCTTCTTTCATTGAAATAATAGCACCAACTGCCTCATCTGACATAGCCGAAGGATGATGCGCATCATTCGAATTACCATATCCGGCTATTTCCGCATATATCTTTTTATCGCCAACAAGGTCTTCTGATTCCAAAACAAGGTAAGCTGCTGCTTCACCAAGATTTAAACCATCCCGGTTTTCGTCAAAAGGTTTGCAGGGAAATTCCGAGAGGATTTTAAGCGCATTGAAACCGTTGACCGTATATTTTGCCAGCGCATCAACGCCTCCCACAATCACACGTTTGGCGCGACCGGATTTTATCAATCTGGCACCCATCATAATAGCATTTGCGGACGAAGAACAGGCAGTATTGATCGTATCTGTAAATCCGTTGATCTTATATTTTTCAACCAGTTTCAACGTATGCGCACCACAACCGTAAGCTTCCAGATATTCAGATCCTTCGGATTTTAAATTCGCATCTTCATATAGCTGATCTGTGAGACACATCCCTCCTACGGTACTTGCAGAAATAAGGGCGGTATCAAAGGAAGAAATTTCCTGCCCGGTTAAGGCGGCATCATTTACGGCTTCTTCAAATGCCTTTACCGCCAAAAGAGAAGTTCGGGTATACCCTGGCTCATTTTCAAGTCCTAAAACATTTCTCAGTTCATCATTACTAAGTTTCACCTCACCAAAAGGCAAAACAGAAGTGTAATATGATCCGAAATGAACTGCCTTTCCAATTCCTGCTTCTCCACTAAGTAATCCGGCATGATTTCCTTTGACATCATTGCCCAAAGCGGAAATAATACCTATCCCCGTCACATAAACCTTACCCGAAACTTTACGCTTTTTTTGCATTATTGATAATAAACTCTGCCATATGGTTTACATCAACCAGGATTTTCCGGCCTTCAGCAGGATTTGTAATTTTAATTCCATACTCTCTCTCCAACAATACCACCAGTTCGAGCGAATCAATCGAATCAAGGCCCAAATCACCGCCAAACAGAGGTTCGTCGTCTTTTATATCCAGAGGGTTTACATCCAGTAAGTTCAAATATTCAACGATTTGTCCTTTTATAACCGGCTTTAAGCTTTCAATTTCCATTAGTATCAGATAATTTTTTCTATTCTAAGTTTAATATACGTGCAAAGTTGGCAAATCAAAATGAATACTCCCAAAAACAGCATTACCCACCTGAGTTCATGCCAGCTTCCGCCTTTCAAAAAGAGGATGTAAAATCCCTCCAGACACCAGTGCAAAGGTGAAAAATTACTGGCAAACTGCATAAATTCCGGCATCACAAAGGTAGGTACTAAAATGCCGCCAATGGCACCAAAAATAATGATCGATATAGCGCCAAAACCATTTGCCTGCTCCTGTGTGTGTGCCAAAGCTCCGATCAGCAAAGCGTAACTTACCGCTGCCAAACTGCTGATCAAAACGACGGCAGCAAAAGCCGGAAAATTAGTAGGGATTGTTAATTCAGGCAAACCGATTTTTGGCAAAATCCAGACTCCAACCGAAAATGTTAAAGCAACCTGCAAAATAGCTACAATGACATAAATCGCCATTTTACTGAACATGACGAGCATAAAGCTGGTCGGCATTGTTTTTAATCGCAGAAAACTTCCGTTCACACGTTCCTTTACAATATTACTTCCCAAAGAAACGACCATAAAAAACATAGCAAAAATAGTCCAGGCCGGTACGTTATGCTGGGTTGAATTGGGGATAACTGCGGAATTATTATTACTGGCAATAATCTGATTGATCCTTACCCGGTTGGTCGTCATTTTTGCATTGAGCTTATCAGACTTAGCGCCCAGATCCATATCCGAATAAATCCTTTCGATCATCATGGATTTTTCGATCATACCCATATAGGAATCAATCACACCGGTGATAGACGCGCTGTAATTTTCCTGCAAAACAGGATCATGATAAAAAGAAAGTGCAGGCATTTTCTCCATTTTGATTTGTGCAGAATCTTGTTCCAGTCCCAGATCTTTCATCATAATATGGCTCACCTCTCCGGCATTACTTTCCAATCCGGCACTAAACCCGGATGGAATATAAAGTGCGATCATCTTTCCTCTTGCCAGAAGTTCTTTTTTCAAAGCACTTTCAGGAAGATTATTCAAAGTATCAATTTTGAAAAGTCTGGATGTAATCAGCAAATTGAGCAATTCAGCTCCCTGCCGGCCCTCATCATGATTGACAACCAACATAGGAATTTCATTTTCATTCACAATTTTGTAGGCACTATCCTGAATAATCGTAATGATAAAAACCAGAAGAAGGGGCATCACAAACATAAGTGCCAATCCTACTTTGTCGCTGACAAGCAGTAGAAATTCTTTACGTACAGATGAAAAAATTTTGAACATCATATTAATCCCTGTACTCCTCTCCTGTCAGTTTTATAAACAATGATTGCAAACTGGACGCCTCGTTTTCTACCAATAATTCCTGCAAACCACCTTCCACAATAACCTTTCCATGATCGATCAAAGCAATACGGTTACAGAATTCTTCGGCCTCCGACATATGATGAGAAGTGTACACAATCGTTGTGCCAGTTTGGTTAATTTCTTCAAGATATTTGATAATTGCATTCCTGCTCTGCACATCAACTCCTACGGTTGGTTCGTCAAGAAATAAAATGGCAGGGTTATGAATTAGCCCAATAGCAAGATTTACGCGCCTTTTCATGCCTCCTGAAAATGTTCCAACTTTTTTATCTGCCGATTTTGACAAACCCAACGCTTCCAGTAATTCATCAATTCTTGGTGTTAATTCTCTTTTTGACAAATTATACATTGCCCCGAAATAATCCAGATTTTGCCGGGCCGATAATTCCAGATAAAACGCATATTCCTGCGGAACAAAACCTACGAGACTCCTCCGTTCCTGCTCAAAAACCGGTTCTCCTTTTATGAAATAATTGACGCTTCCCGCAGAAGGCGAAATTATTCCGCACAGAATAGAAATAAGTGTAGTTTTTCCTGCGCCATTCGGCCCCAGTAAACCAAAAACATCTGATTGATTTATTTGCAGATTGACTTGGCTCAGACTGTCCTCGCGCGTAGATTTGTACCTTTTGGTAATATTATCAATCTGGATGGCAGGACCGTTGTACATAGTGCAGCAATGTTGAATGGGAAAATTATTATTTCCCCAGATTCAATTTAGAGAGTTTTTGAAAAGCTTCCTTTTCAACAGAACGGATTTCAAGAAGTCTGTCAGCAATTTCATCAAAGCTTTTTTGTTCAGTTAATCTGCCTTTGTAAACGCCAGCCATCTGGATAGCGCCTGCCCGCCACATATCTCCGGATTTTGTAAATTCTTCTGAAATTCCTATCAGGCGATCGTCCTGCAAGTAAGCGGCTGCTTCTTCCAGAAAAGCACCGTATAGAAAACGGAATCCACCACCGCCGGTACCAATTTCTTCCTGCATTCGTACGATCTGACCAAGAAATAAACCAGCCTTTTTCAAACCAAGTTTATCCCGCCATTTCCTGATATTGTTTGAAGTATATCTGATTCCATCCACCCCGGCAAAACTGCCGGGAATATGCAGCATATCACGCACATTCCTGCGAATGCCTTTAACAATTCCTTTTCTGATCATCTCATCACTTACTGTCCCAACGTTTTCAGGATAATAAATGTGTCCTTTGGGAGCAAAAGTACCTTTGGCAAAACGAACCTTATTGAGTTCTTCCACGCTTAAAGATGTAACATCTTCCATGGTCGGATCACTCAATAAATATCTTCCTTCTTCTTTTCCATACACAATAATATTATGTGCATTAAAATGAAAACGGTACTCTTTTGGGAAATAAGTCAAATGAAAAACACCAACCTGACAGCCCACCGGAACATGTTCACTGATCTTTTTATTTAAAAACTCCTCAGCCGATTCAGGACTACCAAATCGTTTACTTTTTACATCAACACCAATAGATTTGCAAGTTCTTTTGAAAATAGCACCGGGCATTGTCCGGAAGGAAATTGCCGGTCCGTTGTTTACAGTCAGAAAAGGAATCTGTATGTAAAAAAGCCCTGAACCCATACCAAAAGCGAGTGGCTCGGTCATGAAGTCAAGGCCATTGTGACGCAACAAAGCTGTGGTCACACCGTTTTCACAATGTGCAGTCTGTACGTGCTGAAATTCTTCTATCTGACTATCGTAGCTCAACGGGATTAACCTTTAAAATTTTTCAATTCGTCCAATGTAATATCAAAGGCGTCTGCGTATTTCTTCAATTTAGTATCACTCAAACCCTTAAAAACCGAAGGTTTGAAATGTCTTTTCACGAAAAAGCTAAGGAAACCAGTATATCCTGAAAGCAATGGAATGTCCATTAACCGAAGCTCCATGAAATAATAAACCGGACTTTTTTCACCGTTTATTACACCTTGGCGTGCTTCTTCAATTCTTTCATTTACATCAACCCAGGCATTATCCAGTGCTTCCTTTTTCACATCCCAGCCTTCACTAAGCGCGGTTTCATACTTTCCATCCTGGTTTTTGACGTAACATACCTCTCTTGTAAAATTGGCAAGTGCGCCCGGATCCTGCGGTAAATCTTCCTTTTTCATTTTATCAAGGTTTTGGATGATTCAACTTATTTCTATTCGATCAACAAACTGTCAACAAACAAAACATGTAGGAGAATCGCGCACTTTCAGGAACAACCAGAAGTATCTTCTCTCCTTTTTTCAATTTACCACTATTAAAAACTTCTTCCAGCATCATATAAATAGAAGCGGCTCCCACATTTCCCTTACTTGCCAGATTGGTAAACCACTTTTCTTTTGGAACTGAAATATCATTTTCAATAAAAAAATCTTCTATTTTCTTTTCAAAAAAGAAACTGGACAAATGCGGCAGGAAATAATTGATTTCATTCATATCCAGCCCACGCTCAGCAATTATATTTTGCAGTTTTACAAAACCAAGTTTTACGATTTTCTCACCCAGCAACTTCACATCCTGTTTTATACTGAATATCGACTTGTCCAAAACTTCCTCGGGTGAAAAGTCTTTGTAACTTTTCAAATTTCCGTCACTCTCCTTATCTGAGCCCATATACATGCAGGCTTCCTCTTCATTTGCAAAAGAACATCCTTCAATCCAGTCTATTTTCAAAGAAATGGCTTCAGGATTAGGCTTATTTTCTATCAAAAAAGCACCCGCTCCATCTGATAACATCCATCTTAAAAAATCTTTTTCAAATGCCAGATATGGATTTTGTTCCAGTTTAATCAATTGCTGCACTTCATCTTCGAACTGACCAGCTCGTAAAACAGGCGACAAACGCTCGGAAGCGCAGGAAACTGCTTTTTTCTTTTCACCAATTTTCACCGACATGTAGGCATATTTCAACGCATGCATTCCGGCACAACAAACGCCTGACGGAGAAACTACCTCAATCGAATCAGTTTCAGGAAGCCACCCGTGCACCATAACACCATGTGACGGCATCAGCTGATCAGGACTTGAAGTAGCACAACTCAGTAAATCAATTTCACTCAACTCTTCGGGCGCATTTGCAAACAAATCTTTAATAGCCAAAGCTGCCATTTCTGCGTTTGTGTGTGTTGCAGTTCCCTCCTTTGTTAATGCATAATACCTGCTTTTTATTCCATTATTGCGGAGAACAATCGCTTTGGATTTCGATGGTTTTCCATTGATATAGCCCAAATATTGTTCCATTTCATCATTAGGAACAGCTTCATTAGGTAAAAATATTGAAATCCTTGTAATATATGCTTCTGACATTATGCTCTGGTTTCTAAACCACAAAAATATTCTTTTTTCTTTTTAATTGAACGTGATGTAAAGGGTGCAACCAACAAATTATAAACAAAAAGTATGATCGGCGCTACAATAAACAGGGCAATCAGAAGATAGTACTTAAAGAAACCAACAAGGCGTTTCCTCTTTTGAGGCGTTGTTCCTTTTTTCTTTATCAGACCTGCCCAAATTCTAAAAATCTTTTTTGCCCTTTCTTCAATGAATAAAATATCCGTAGGAATTTCAATCAATCCAAGACTTAGAATGTTATTTTGAAGATCTCCATAACTTTTGTTTTCCAAAGCATCGTAAACAATTGTACCAAATCTTGACGAACCTTCAATATCCTGCTTGCTAACACCCGGAAGCGGAAAAATATTCCATTTGCTGTCTTTTCTACCGGTAAGCATCCAGTGTAAAATGGTCACTGCGCTGATCAGATTGGAAGTCCTGTCCATTAAAGGAATGTTTGCTACCAGTATCCCTCCCGCATTTTTGATATAAGGCTTCACGCTTTCCTGGGCATTAATCCACATATTTCTGCCTGCAATAATCGTAACAACAGGTTTTCCATTGACCAGGCGCTGAAAAGCCCGATCTTGTAAAATTGACGTGGTGGGGAGAGAAGGTGACAAAAACCAGGGTTGGTAACCGAGTACTATCAAATCGTAATCGACTGATGCATAATTCACAGGCTCCAATTCAATAGCCTCTTCCACTACACATTCAGGCATGGTATCAAAAAACACGTCTGACGTCCATGGAAACGGGAATGGTTTCTTCGGCTTTAAATAAATTCTTTCTACTGAAACAGTATCAAATGGCAACAGAAAATGATCAATAACCTCATCCAGTTGGCCCGACTGCGAATAGCTAATCACCAGGATCTTTTTCAATTCTTATAATGTATTAAGCATGGCGGGTGCGAATCGCCATTCCGTTAGGGTTAAGTAATCAGTTACCTAAATCAGACGCTTTCAGAACTTTCGAATCTTTCGCATAGTTTGAAATGACTGATTTTAAATTTGAATTCAATTTAGAAAATCCATTTACAACGACGGATTTGTCTTCGTACTTATTTTTATTATAACCAAGTATTCCTGGTGCATGCTCTTGTATGGCCAGTCTCAAAAACCGGTATTCCGTATTGGATGGATCTTTCTGAATCACATCTTCCAGCAAATGGGCACCTTTTTTAAATGTTTTCACTTTCCCGTTTACGCCTTTTACAAAACCCGCTTTTTTCATATAAAGTGCTCCCTGATAAGCCGCAACAAGGGAGGATGATTTTTCCTGGTCAAGTCTGTTGATCATGTCATCAATTCCATCCTCAGTAGCACTCGAAAAAGCTTTATAAAATTCAGTTTTATCCACCTCTCTTACGTGAAACGCAGAGAAAATGAAATAAAAAATTAAAAGTATAAACGGCTTCATTTCGCTGAACCTCTGTTTATTAGTCAGAAACACTACTAATTTATTAACAAATACTTATACCCTTTTTTTACATTCCAGAATCGTGTGATAGCTATCTCCGATCAAAGGATAAGTTTCCACTACTTCAAAACCTGCTTCTTTAACCAAAGATTTCATCACTTCAATCCGGTACATTTTACTGTTTCCGTTCGCCATAATTGTAAAATACAACGATGTCGCGACCAGACTAAAATGGGCTGCCGGATAGTTCTGATTATCAAAAAACGGTTCAAGTATAAACAATCTTGTATTCTCAGAAGCCCCTTGATAAGCATTTTTCAATATACAAACTATTTCTTCTTTTGAAAAACAGTCCAGAAACTGGCTCATCCAGATCACATCAGCTCCGTGCGGAATTTTTTGTTCCGTATCCAACAAATTGATCGGATAAAACTCGATCCTGCCGAGCAATCCTTTTTCAGTAGCATTTTGTTTGGCTACTTTAAGTTGAACCGGCAGATCCAGTATTTTTATTTTAACATCCGGATCGTATCCGCAACAGGCAAACGACCATTTTCCCGTATTTCCACCGATATCAAAAATTGTGCCTGTTTTTTGGCTGAAAACAATTTTCAAAGCTTCCGGAAAGGCACCATCCGAATAATAATGATCGAACTCAAACCAGGATTTCTTTGCAGGTTCCGGCAAGATAGATAACCCTTCATAAATCGTAGGCCAGTCGCCAAGTACTTTCAGGCCTTCCGGTTTCCCGTTTTTAATGCTATCCGTCATCGCTTTCGCTCCCAGATAACACACGTCATTCATGAAATTAACATTCACTTTGGTCATTTCATCTTTCAAAAGAAAAAAACCAACCTTGGTAATTTTAACCTTTCCTTCGTCGAAGCATTCAACTACACCTAATATTTCTGCTGCCTCAATCAGCAAATCGACACCGTATTCGGACACATCCAGTTTTTCAATAATCGTTGAAATACTAACTCCTTTACGGTGATTATTTATAAATTCAAGAATTCCCAAATCTCTCAATGCAATGACCGACTGAAAATACATCGGGCCAAAGGCTATTTTTTGTGCTTCAAATTTGGCTTCTATTGCCGATATTTCTTTTTTCATTGTACAAATTAAGGTTCTTTACTCAACGCACCCGAGGAAATCATGCGGTCTTTAAATCTTCGTCTGTATTTTTTCTTTTTCAAATCTTCCTCATGCCAGATAATATACTTGCCCATTGTTCCCTTAATCCGCTGGAAGAAATTCTCTCTGGAAGACAGTTTTACAAACCCGTCTTTCATTGCAAGTTTAGGATCAATTTTGGGTTCATACAAATCCAGCGTCTTCAAAGTATCAATTGCCGTCGGCAAAAGTGCAACAGGTATTTCAAATTTCCGCATAAATTTTCCCATATAGCTGCTTTGGAACGGATCCGTAGCAAGGGCAATTTTCTTAAAACCAAGTCCTTTGGCTAAGCGATAAGAATAATACACGTTTTCCGTGCTGTGTTCCGCCTTTTCTTCCGTAAAAATATTTTGTTTAGGAATACCCAAAGCCTCGGCGTAATAAGCCATCACTTTGCTTTCTACATAAGGCGTAGCCACAGCTGAGCCGGAAAAAATAATATTTTTTGCGTAGCCCTTTTTAAATAAATAATAAGCCCAGTGAATTCTCATTTTATGGACCATATCCCATTCATTTCCCTGGTACGGAAAACCGGGAACAATGATGACATCGTAAGGCTGGTTCTGCTTATCTTTTTCAAATGCTTTAGCTGCTGATCGATAAAATATTTTAGCGCATCCCTGCAACAAGGACATACACAGGATCAACAGGATAAATATTCTTTTCAAAGTACCGGATCGTCAGTTAAGTAAGAAGCTGTACACTATCCTTTTTAAAGGAACCATGTACAGCTTCCGACAGCAATATTATTTTTTTATATTAATAATCAATGGATTATAAAATCAAATATACTTTAAAGACCCATATCTAATTTTATTTTAATGTTTTACTCCACTGTTTGTAATATTTTGAATCAATAGATTTATTGATTTTGTACACGCCGCCTGCCCAATAATTACGAAATCCAAAGCCTCCGGCAGAACCTTCCAGTTTCTCGGTATACAATACTTTTTTGGTCTTCAAATCAATAAAAGTGACCCATGCGAATAACTTTTCAGCGTTTTTATTAAGGCTTTCAACCACATAAACCAAGCCGATTCCGTCTTTCACACTAAGTGAATATTTTGATACTGATTTTTTTACCTGATCCTCTGTGATCACATAAGCATCTTCGGTGATATTATCTTTCACGTCAGCAGATTCATTCAGTTTGATCATATCAGAAACCTTGGTTTCATACTGATCCGGCTTTAATTTAAATACTTCCTGAAGAGAAAATTTCTTCGGCTCGTATTCAATTAAATTGTTCCAGCTCACTATGTGCTGGTTTTTAATTGCAACCGGATCTACAAAACCGGCGCGACCAATGTACTTTGCCTGTGTAAAATCCAGACCTAGAAATACCAGTTTAGCGTTTCCTGCAAACAAATCCGATAAAGTCTGGGCTGAAACCTGACCGGCAAAAAATAATACAATTACAAATAATAGTGATTTTTTCATGACATTGAAATTATGGTATGCTTTCAAAAATATAAAATATTGGTATTATTTCAGCTGTTTTTCAAGAAAAGCTGCCAGAATTTTCCCAGCCTTGGCATAAGATTCTGCAATGCGGGTGCCCGAATCATAATCAAATCCACCAAACTGCCCACCGGCTACATTACTTAAAATAATCTCAGCCACAGTCTTTTTACCGGCTGATTCAACAAGATCAACTTTATAATTTAAATAGGCGTTTTTACGCATTACACCCACATTGAAACCTGGTTCCACATAAGTTGTGCGCACAATAAAAGTATATTTGGCGCCAGTACCCGGTTCGGCTTTTAGTCCTTTGCCTTCCATACCTTTATTAAATAATTCTTCAAATTTCGGTTCATATTTGTTCTTGCGGTCTGCTACCCAGGTTTTCTTCCATTCATCGCCTTTCCCAGGCTCCTTGGCATTATATTCGGCAGATTTTTTATCAAGATATTCCTTTTCCGCAGCAAATTTCCCAACACCGAACTCGGAATAATCGTACTGTACATTAACGGTTTTTTCTCCTGAGAGTACACTAACATCACCTGATCTCAGGTCCACTCCTCTTTGGGCGAAACCGGTTTGAACGGCGAAAAACAGAACGGTAAAAATTGCGGCAAATGTATTCTTTTTCATGCTCAGGGATGATTTTAAATGATAGAAAATCAAATATATATCAACTTTTCCGGTTTCCTTTTTTCCTGTTTGAATATCCGGTGATTTAATTCTTGAGCGGTTATAAATTTCAGCAAGGGAGTAACGCGAAGCCTCGATTTGAACAAAGAATGCAGTTTTTCTTTAAATAAAGGCGTTTCGAGATTCATCGTTAACAGTATCGAAATTTCATCATTTCCGAATTCATTTTTAGAAACAACGACCTGGTATAAATCAATTTCGGGTACCGTATCCAAAACATCAAAAAGTGCCGGTGGAAAAATTGTCGTGCCTTTAAACTTGATCATCTGTTGTTTCCGCCCGACAACAGGCCCCAGCCTCGTTGTATTTCTTCCGCAGATACAAGGCTCATAATATACATTGCAAAGGTCACCGGTTTTATATCGCAGCAGCGGCATTCCCTCAACGCCCAGGGTCGTCACAACAACTTCTCCCAATTCTCCTTCGTCAACGATATCCCCTTCTTCATCAACAACTTCCAGTATCAGCAAATCAGGATTTAAATGTCCGCCTTTTCCTTCCTGGCATTCGGTAAAAGCTGCACCCATCTCTGTGGATGCGTAGGTTGAATATAATTTCACGCCCCATTGTGAAGTGATGCGTTTACCTAATTCGTTATAAGAAAAATCAGGATTACGAATAGGTTCTCCGATACACAAAATTGATTTTACAGAAGAAGATTTAAAGTCAATATTATTTTCCAAAGCATAATCAATCAGCCTGGGAATGAAGGATGGAATTGCAATAAGAACTGTTGGAGAAAACCGCTGAATGGATTCCCATTGTAAAAACGGTGCCCCGGGCCCGACACGGATCATACCTGCACCCATTTTGCGCGCGCCCATCCAATAGGCAAGTCCGGCCATAAAACGACGGTCGATGGTAGTCATCAATTGGTAAATATCATTTTCTGAACCGTTTGCACACCGAAATGCTTCGGCCTCGTTCGTTGCCAATCGTTCAACGTCTTTATCGGTAAGATAAAAAGCAACCGGATCGCTCAGCGTTCCAGAGGTTGTTACAAAGTCAGAAATCTTACTTTTGGGAACACAAAGAAAATCGTCATTATAAAGCGCGAGATCATCTTTTGTAGTGAAGGGGATTTTCGTCAAATCCTCTACTTTTTTTATCGTTTCAATATCAATTCCTTTTTCGGCAAAAACCCTTTTGTAATAGGAGGAATTTATATTGATATATCGAAGAATCTCTGTTAATTTTTCGCTTTGTGATTCGCTAATTTCCTTTGTCATAAACAGGATGAATTGTTAGGGCTGAAATATTCCGGTTGATTTCAGACTTTATAGATCTGTCGGCAAAACTCTCGAAAAATTTCGATCTGCTGAAATCTATTTTCAAGATTTACCCTTTTTACATGCTTCAATTTTGGCCTGTATTGCAGTAATTTCATTTTTAGAAGAAACTACATGCTGCAATGATTCCTGATAATACCCGATAGCTTTATCGTAGTTCTTCTTTTTTTCATAATATTCTCCCAAGGTCAGGTAGGTCACATAACTTTCCCGATTATTACTCACCATTGCATACTCTTCCTTGGCCGACATTTTGTAAGGAACGCCCAGCATGACATACTTATAGATTTTTTGCTTTGTAACTTTGAAAGCTTCAAACCTTCGGTAAGCATCCGTAGTTAAAAATGGATCAGCCTGAATAGCGAGAGAATCAATGGAATGAAATGTTTCCGGATGGCTAAAAACGTCTTTCAGATCATAACAAATAAAGGCACCCAGCTGATAAGGCGGCGTAGAGATCCAGAGTTTTCTTTCCGACGGCTTGAAAATAATCCCATGATGTGCGATAAGCTGATTTAACGATCTCGAATTTCCGTAACCGATAAAAGTATCATTCACACCCTCTTTATTACGCAAAATATCAGCAGCTTCCTGAACATCCACCGGATAGGAGCGCACCATAAGCTGGTTCATCCTGTCAAATCTTGCCTTTGAATCGGTATCCGCTATGTTTTTCAAATTGACCGAATCTTTGATAAACGCAGTTCCCTGGTAATGATTCGCACAAACCAGATAGTCAGATGCTGACGAATATAAATCCATTTTCGTTGGCGACTTTTCAATAATTGCTGCTTTATTATCCTGTGCAGAGCCTATCAAAAGTGACTCTGAAACAAATGTGTCACGTTTTTTTGCTATCGCATTTGCTTCTTCAATGGTGGATGCATATTGTAAAATTTCCCTTGCCAGCAAAGAAATCGGCTCCTTGGCGCCGTATGGAATATCAGATTTTGAAGCATTTAAAGTTACCGTAATTCCCTTTTCGTTAATTCCGGAAACTACGCCCGTTAAACCTGCCCAGGCATAGGAAGCGAATTTGTAACCTTTGTCAGGATTGACAAAAACGATCAGCTTATCCTCAGCAAAAGCATCACCCATGTAAAAATCAAAGTTTCTTCCAATCAAAAGACTTGAATCAGCCGAAAGCGAATTGTTGACCGCAAAAGAAGTACAGCCAACCATATTCAAATCCGTCAGCGCGTGTCCTATATCGTGCGCCGCGTGATAGTTTAAAATGCGGTAATATTTTGGGCCGATATAATTAAACTTATCAGAAAAAGATTGAGAAACTCCATAGATTTCCTCCAAATTTTCGTCCTGAATATATTTGTAGATATCTTTATTAAACCAGGCGACAAAACCTTTTAGCACCTGTAAAAAAAAAGCATTAGGAATAATTTCCCTGATCTTGGCAACGAAGTGAACTTCCTGCTTTTCCATCAGCTCCTTCGCCAGAACTCCATAAATAAGACCACGTTCATAAGGACTTCCTTCCAGATACATTTCCCAAATGCCATATTTATTCTTTTTAAGCCAGCAGTTATCAACTTTATAATGATCCGCCCCGAGTTGAATACGAGTATAACTTTCAGGGGTTTTATTACTTGCTATCTTTGGCGTGGGTAACTTCACAGCCCAGATAAAAAGGCCAAAAATCAAACCTGCGATTAACAGGATAATACTTACTGATTTGAGAATGGTACGCGCTAATCTATTTTGGGGCCACATATACTTTGCTGGGAATTTCAAATTCGGGAGTAAATTTCGTTAAACATAACATTTTGAGAACTTAAAATTTCTTCTCATAAATTTACTCCTTTTCAATAACGCATAAAATTACAAATTAAATGGGCTTGGTCTACAAAAAGGTATTGAGCGGGAAAGCACTTCTCGGATTATGGGAAATTACTGAATCGCTGGAGGATTTATTTGCAACTGCGCAAATGTCTCGTTCCCAACAAGAAAAACTACTGAAAAAGGTCAATACAAAAAGGAAGAGAGAGTCGTTGGCGGTACAATGTTTAGTAAATCAAATGCTTGACGAAAATTCGGAAATTAGTAATAATGAAGATGGAAAACCATTTTTGCCGAATAACGATTACCATATTTCCATTTCTCATTCAGAAAAATATGCGGTTGTTTATTTAGATAAAGGAAAATCAGCTGGTGTTGATATTCAGAAAGTAAAACCGGATATAGGTAAAGGGATTGACTTTTTCCTGAACAGCAACGAGCAATTGTGGGTTGCTAAGACCGATTTCATTCTGATTAATATTCTCTGGTCTGCCAAGGAATCGGTTTATAAATATGCCGGAATAAAGGATCTTGATCAAAGAAATGCAATATCGGTAAATTCTTTTTCCGCGAAACCTGAAGGAATAATGACTGCCACTTTTAATGAAGAAAACCCGGAAACTATATCGATTCATTATGAAGTCTTTGAAGATTACGTCCT
Organism: Dyadobacter frigoris; assembly: GCF_005280585.1. Taxonomy (GTDB): domain Bacteria; phylum Bacteroidota; class Bacteroidia; order Cytophagales; family Spirosomataceae; genus Dyadobacter; species Dyadobacter frigoris. The sequence goes on along the minus strand of NZ_SZVO01000008.1, from coordinate 202,311 downwards.
TACCCGTACATTGTAGTACGAAAATCGAACATTTGCGAAATCCCGTGCAAGACAATACCAAAGCCCAAAATCCCTTATGAAAAAAATTACGATTGCAGTTTTACTTTTTATCTCTTTCCAGATCCGGGCGCAGGTTCCTACCCTATCTTCCAGTGAAATTTATCAGGGCATAAAAAAATTAAACGTTCTCGGATCGGTGTTGCACATTGCTGCACATCCTGATGACGAAAATACCTTAATGTTATCTTACATGTCAAAAGATCAACTGGTCCGGACTGGTTATCTTTCTTTGACCCGAGGTGATGGCGGACAAAACCTTATCGGTGCGGAACAGGGTGCCAATATTGGAGTAATCCGAACTCAGGAATTGTTGGGCGCTCGTAAAATTGATGGAGCTACTCAGTTTTTTTCCCGCGCATATGATTTTGGTTTTTCAAAAACCAGAAAAGAAACATTGAATTTCTGGGATCAAAATAAAGTTTTAGGTGACGTTGTCTGGATGATCCGTAAATTTCAACCCGACGTAATCATCACACGATTCCCGCCAGATCCTCGTGCCGGTCACGGCCATCATCAAACATCCGCTTACCTTGCAGAAGAAGCTTTCAAACTAGCAGCCGATCCTAATGCCTATCCTGATCAATTGAAATTTGTAAAAACCTGGCAGGCAAAAAGATTGGTTTGGAATACGTTCACACCTGGTTTTACCAACAAGCAACCCGAAGGTGAAAAAAATCCATTTATCTCTCTTGAAATTGGCGGCTACAATTCGGTCCTTGGAAAATCTTATACTGAAATAGCTGCGGAAAGTCGCAGTCAGCACAGAAGCCAGGGATTTGGCAGCGCGCCGGTACGGGGTGAAAGAATTGATTATTTTCTGCACAAGGAAGGTACGCCTGCAAAAAGCAATCTTTTTGACGATGTGGATATTACCTGGAAACGGGTTGACGGAAGCCAGAAAGTTCAGGCATTGGTTTCCGATGCGATCAGGAATTACGACATCAGCAATCCGTCCGAGACTGTTCCTGCATTATTAAAAATCAATCAGGAATTGACAAAACTGGACTCAGCTAATATCTACGTAAAAGCTAAAAAACAGGAAATTTCTGATTTACTTGTTCAATGTCTTGGGTTATTTTTTGAAACTAACCCGGTTGAATTTTCTTCCGTTGCAGGTGATCTGGCAGATATAAAAGTGACGGTAGTTAAGCGTTCAAAATATCCCGTTAAGTTAATTTCTCTAAACTGGACCGGTGTTAAATCTGACAGTATTTTGAATCTGATCTTAGGCGAAAATGAAATGAATGCTTTCAATAAGAGAGCTGTTTTGCCGTCAGATTTAAAGACCACTCAACCTTACTGGCTTCTAAAACCGATTGATAAAGGTATTTTCCAAATTGATAATCAACAGGATATTGGCTATCCGGAAAACAGACCGGAAACAAAAACAGATTTTGTTTTTGATGTTGATGGACAAAAATTTACTTATTCCAGACCTTGGACTTATAAATTCACCGATCCCGCTTCGGGAGAAATTTATCGTCCTTTTGAAATTCGTCCGACAATTACAGCCAACATCAATGAGCCTGTTTTCATCTTCCCAAACACAACGTCAAAAACATTAAGTGTCATGGTGGAAGCACAAAAAAGTTTGGTAAAAGGTATTTTAAAACTGGATTTGCCAAAAGGCTGGAAATCGGATCCGGCCAGTGTAAATTTTGATATGACAGAAAAATATCAGGAACAGACTTATACTTTCAACATCACGCCGCCTGCAAAAAATGAAGAAGGGATAGTAAAAGCAGTCGCGATTGTCGATGGAAAAAACTATGACAAATCAATAAAAACTATCGATTACCGCCATATCCCAAGCCAAACCTTATTTCCTCCCGCAGAAGCAAAACTTGCCAAACTGGATGTAAAAACGACAGTGAAAAATATCGGCTACATTGCGGGTGCAGGTGATGATGTGCCAATTGCATTACGGCAAATGGGTTGTACTGTTACTATGCTTAATGAATCAGCACTTTCCAAAGATTTAAGCGGTTATGATGCCATTGTTGTCGGAATCAGGGCTTATAACACGGAAAACCGCCTGACCTATTATCAGGAAAAATTGATGGAATATGTAAAAAATGGGGGAACGATGGTTGTGCAATATACAATTCCCCAACGTATGAAAGTAAAGCAAATCGGGCCTTATCCACTTCAGTTAAGTCAGGATCGTGTGGCAGAAGAAGATGCTGAAATGCGTTTTCTGAAACCTGAACATGCGTTATTAAACTACCCAAATAAAATCACGCAGAAAGATTTCAATGGCTGGATACAGGAAAGAGGTTTATACTTCGCAAGCGACTGGGACAAATCAAATTACGAAGCGATTTTTTCCAGTAATGATACCGATGAGAGCTTGAAAGAGGGAAGTGTACTTTATGCTAAATATGGCAAAGGACATTATATCTACACCGGACTTTCCTTTTTTCGGGAACTTCCTGCTGGTGTTACAGGTGCCTATCGCCTGTTTGCCAATATGATTTCAGTAGGTAAGAAATAAAAAAATAACCGGTTTTAAAAGCCGGTTATTTCATATTTTTTCTGCGGTTTCTCTGGAAATCTTCCAGTACAAATCCGCCTAAACCTTGAAGATTACTATAATAAGCCCGTCCATTATTTACTTTGGTAAAGTTTTGCACGAATTGCTTCAAATAGGGATCCGTCGCAATCATAAAAGTAGTAACCGGAATTTCCAAACGGCGGCATTGCGCAGCCAGGGTTAAAGTTTTACTAATGATCTTCCGATCCAGACCGAAACTGTTTTTATAATATTTAATACCTTCTTTCAAACAAGTAGGCTTACCGTCGGTGATCATGAAAATTTGCTTGTTTCGGGTTTTCTTACGGCGAAGAATATCCATGGCAAGTTCAAGTCCGGCAACGGTATTGGTATGGTAAGGACCGACTTCCAGATACGGCAGATCTTTTAATTGGATCTGCCACGCGTCGTTTCCGAAAACGATAATGTCCAATGAATCTTTTGGATATTTTGAACGGATCAACTCAGCCAAAGCCAACGCAACCTTTTTCGCCGGTGTTATTCTGTCTTCACCATATAAGATCATGGAATGGCTGATATCGATCATCACAACCGTTGCAGTAGTTGTTTTTTGCTCACGCTCAACAACTTCCAGATCGTTTTCCATCAGCATAAAATCACCAATTCCGTGATTTACCTGTGCATTTTTGATGGATTCTGTCATCGCAATCTGATCGAGTGTGTCACCGAACTGGAATTGACGAATATCACTGCTAAGTTCATCACCCGTTCCCATGTAAGGCGTGTGATGGTTCCCTCCTGATTTTGATCTTTTCAGTTTTCCAAAAATCTCATCCAAAGCACTTTTACGGATGCTTTTTTCAGCTTTTGGCGTCATGATCAGCTTACTTTCACCTTCGCGTTTTTCTTCTGAAATGTATCCCTTTTTCTTTAAATCATCGAAAAAGTCACCAATTCCATAAGAATCGTTTGTAAGATTATATTGTCTGTCCAACTCGCTTAGCCATGACATAGCTTCGCTTACGTCACCTGATGTCATCAGCAGCAACTGCTGAAAAATATCAAAAAGCTGATCAAACTTGTTATTCCCTGTTTGCTCGGCTGGTACAAATTTGCTGAAACGATGTCCTTGCATAAAACTCAGATTTGAAAAATAAATCTACAAAAAACAGACGGCTACTTTCGAATAATTTTGAAAGTAGCCGTTTAAAATATCAGAAAGAATTAATTATGCTTCTTCTGCACAAAATTCTTCGTATGCCATTTGCAAATGCTGAGCAATCATTTCAGCAGAACGGCCTTCAATGTGGTGACGTTCAACAAAATGGATCAACTCACCATCTTTGAAAAGAGCGACCGCAGGAGATGACGGAGGATACGGCAAAGTATATTCACGCATTTTCGCAACAGCCTCAGAATCGAAACCAGCAAAAACAGTCGCCAATTGATCTGGCTTCACTTCACTGCGTTCCAAAGATGCTCTCACACCCGGACGGGCAGCACCAGCAGCACAACCGCAAACTGAATTGATCACTACCAAAGCAGTGCCTTTCATGTTTTGCATGAAGTTGTCTACTTCTTCCGCACTTGTCAAATCCTGAAAACCGACATTAGTCAACTCCGCCTTCATAGGCGCTACTAACTGTGGAGGATACATATTTTCTTAAAGTTTAAAGTTAGAATTTGATTAGCTCGTAGTCATTAGCAAATTCGCCTCTGGCTATATAAATTGTTATTATCTTAGGTTTGATTGCCGACAGCTGAAAGCCGACGGCCATAATCACATAAATCCCAGTTCAAGTTTCGCTTCTTCCGACATCATTTCAGTCGTGTAAGGAGGATCAAAAGTAAGCTCGATACTTACGTCATTCACACCTTCAACTTCTCTGATTTTTTGCTCAACTTCACCAGGCAAAGTTCCCGCAGACGGGCATGAAGGCGAAGTCAATGTCATTGAAACGAATACATTATTAACCGGAAATATTTTCAAATCGTATATCAGACCAAGCTCGTAAACATCGACCGGAATTTCCGGATCATAAACCATCTTGATCGCCTTGATAACCTCTTCACGTAATTCTGATTCGCTCATTTCTTTTTTAGTTATGATAACAGCAAGTGAAGCGTCTTAGTTTTCACTTTTGATATTTTTTTAATTGGCAGCCTGATAAGCGATTCCGTAAGCTCTCATTTGTTTCAGCATTGACGCCAGTCCATTCGAACGGGTTTGTGCCAAATGTTGATGCAAGCCCACTCTTTCCAGAAAATAAAGGTCTGCACTTGCAATTTCTTCGGGTGTATGTCCCGACAAAACTTTTACAAGCATACCAATCAAACCTCTTGTAATAATCGCGTCACTATCAGCTTCAAATTTCAAAAGATCACCATCCTTGTATGCATTTAACCACACTCTGGACTGGCAGCCTTTTATTATATTTTCTTCGGTTTTGTATTGTTCCTGCAATGCCGGAAATTGTTTTCCGAGATCAATAATGTACTCGTACTTGCTATCCCAATCATCAAACAATTCAAAATCCTCGATTAGTTCGTCTTGTGCTTCGTTAATTGTCATAATTTAAAATTCTGATAATGGCCTTAATGAATGTCTTATTGCCATAATCTCAATTACATTATTCTTTGCAACATTATATATAACACGATACTTGCCTACTAAAATCTCTCTAATACTAGTTAATCTTGTTTCCGGAACCGTTCTTCCCATATTTGGGAATTTTTCAAGAAGTTCGATTTTACTAAAAACATCATTGATCCACTTTTTAGAGTAAGACAAAGATTCTGAATTCAATCTAAGAAAAATTGTATCTAAATCTTGTCTGGCTTCTTCGGACCAATTTATTCGAGCCATTTTTTATAGGCATTTTTCACTTCTTCGTGTGTATGAAACTCTCCGCTATCCAACTGCTTTCTTGAACGTTCAATTTTAGATAACAAAATGATTTGTTCAATCACTTGCTCTACTTCCAAATTATCTGGCATTGCTTCAAGCGACTCTATCAATATACTTTTAGGAATTGTTTCCATTTTCTGAATAGTAAATAGTTTACCTAATGAAATATACAAATAATTAAGAAAAAATCAGATCAACCCAACATCTTCTTCGCCTTATGAAGTCCTTTGATCAAACCATCAATTTCTTCAATCGTGTTGTAAACAGCAAAAGAGGCACGGGTGGTTCCTAAAATTCCTAAACGTGACATTAAAGGTTGTGTGCAGTGATGACCCGTACGAACTGCGATTCCCTGGTTGTCCAGAATCACAGCAATATCCTGATGATGCAGCCCATCAATCACAAAAGAAAGTACACTGACTTTTTCCTTAGCCTGACCGATAATCCTCAATCCCGGAATTTCCTTCACCGCTTCTGTCGCATACAAAAGCAGATCATTCTCATGTTTGGCGATGTTTGGTTTCCCTAATGTATCCACATAATCGATCGCATATTTCGCAGCCACAACATCCGCAATATTCGGTGTTCCCGCTTCGAATTTATAGGGCAATTCGTTGTAAGTTGTTTTTTCAAACGTTACTTCCTTGATCATTTCACCGCCGCCACGGTAAGGAGGCATCGCCTCAAGCAATTCTTTTTTGCCATACAAAATACCCATTCCTGTTGGTCCGTATATTTTATGAAGAGACAAAGCGTAAAAATCGACATCCAGCGCCTGCACGTCAATAGTCAAATGTGAACTCGCCTGAGCGCCGTCAAGTAAAACCTTCGCTCCTACTTTATGCGCTTTTTCGATAATTTCAGCTACCGGATTTATCGTTCCAAGAGCATTTGAAACATGCACAACCGAAACAAATTTCGTTTTCTCCGAAAGCATTTTTTCGTATTCATCCATCAAAAGTTCTCCCTCATCATTGATCGGGATCACTCTTAAAACGCAGCCTTTTTCTTCACAAAGCATTTGCCACGGAACAATGTTCGAATGATGTTCCATCGTGGAAATGATAATTTCATCTCCTTCTTTCAGAAATTTACGTCCGTAAGTTTGTGCTACCAGATTAATACTATCGGTTGTGCCGTAAGTAAAAATAACTTCCTCAGACAGCTCAGCATTAATAAATTTCTGTAATCTGCGACGCGATTCTTCAAAAGCCGCTGTTGCTTTTTCTGCTAAATGATGAATTCCACGGTGAATGTTGGCATTATAATGTTCGTAATATCCCGACAGCGCATCCAGTACAATACGAGGTTTTTGTGTTGTAGCGGCATTGTCAAAATACACAAGTTGTTTTCCGTTAACGATCTCATTAAGAATAGGAAAATCATTACGAATGGACGCTATATCTGGGAAATTAGTCATTTTAATGAAGTATTAAGAAAAATGCCCAACCCAATTGAAGAGAAGGCTGGGCATTATAATAAGTATTTGTAAAAACAGAACGAGAATTAGTTCTTAGAAAGTTTCTCTGCAATTACATTTTCAAGATATTCCCGAATTGAATCGATTTTGATCTGGGAAACTACATCTGCACAGAACGCAAACATCAAAAGTGACATCGCTTCCGGCTTGGAAATTCCACGTGAACGCATGTAAAATAATGCTTCCTCGTCGATTTGTCCGGTTGTAGTCCCGTGTGAACATTTCACATCATCAGCAAAAATTTCAAGCTGAGGTTTTGTGTACATCGTCGCGTCAGTTGACAAAACGATATTTTTACAAGACTGAAATGCATTGGTTTTCTGAGCATCAGGACGAACAAATATTTTCCCGTTGAAAACACCTTTCGACTTATCCCGCAAAATTCCTTTATATAACTCGTTACTTTCAGAATTTGGTTTACAGTGATCCGCAACCGTATGGTTATCAACATGCTGTGATCCATCCGGGAAGTAAAGTCCGTACATATGCGCCTCACAATGTTCACCATCAATAACAATGTTCAGATTGTTTCTTGTAAACTTTCCGTTCAACGTTACCGTAGCCGCGTAAAAATGAGATTTCTCCAGCATACGAACCTGGGTAGTTCCGATATGATAAGCATTTTCACTTTCATTCTGCACTTTGTAATATTCAACACCGGCCTCTTCACCTACATTAATTTCAGTAACAACATTCGTAAAAGAACGTTCGTCACCAATGGTCCTGAAAGCTTCCGCAATTTTCACATGCGCATTTTTTCCAACAGCGATGATATTACGCGGCTGACTTCCAACATTTTCTACACGTGCGTCACTAACAAAACGAAGAATTACCGGATGCTCAACAGTCTGATTGTTTGGCACATAAATAAAAACTCCGTCGTGAGCAAAAGCAGTATTTAGGGAAGTAAATGCATCCGTATCATTTTTCACCAATTCATCAAAATAAGAATTGACAAGATCCGGATTGTTTTTGTAGGCATTTTGTAAAGAATCTATAATGATCTGATCCGTAGAAGAAACCACCGTAGAAAGTGCGGGATTGTAATGACCGTTTACAAAATACAATATATTGGCAGCCTGCTCCGGCATTTTCAGATCAATAAGATCCTCAGCCGAAAGCGTGTCGCTTGTATTAAAGTTATAGGAAGCACTGATCAAGTCACGAACATTGCTGTATTTCCATTCTTCGTTTTTAGGCGTTGGGAAACCCAATTCCTCAAACTGAACAATGGCAGCACGTTTTTTCTGGTGAAAAGCAGATTTTGCTTCACCATTCATCACGGATTCCCGTGCGTGAAAATCAGTGATTAATTTCGTTCTTAAATCTATTGTTTCGGTACTCATTCCGTTTTTGGTATTGAAAGTGATGTTATTTGATCAACCCGCTGGTCAATCCAACCATAACCTGAAAATTAAAACTGACAGATTATTAGTTTACTTCCTGAGCCTCAACTTCGGCTTTAATCCAGTCATATCCTTTTTCTTCCAATTCAAAAGCAAGCTCTTTTCCACCGGATTTAACGATTCTTCCTTTGTAAAGTACGTGTACAAAATCAGGAACGATATAATCCAAAAGACGCTGATAGTGGGTAACAACGATCGCAGAACGCTCAGGAGAACGAAGTGAATTCACTCCTTCTGCAACGATACGCAAGGCATCAATATCAAGTCCTGAATCCGTTTCATCCAAAATCGCCAGTTTCGGTTCAAGAACCGCCATCTGGAATATTTCATTGCGTTTTTTCTCTCCACCAGAGAAACCTTCATTCAAAGCACGTTTCAAAAGTGAATCGTTCATGCTAACCAATTTCGCTTTTTCACGTACCATTTTAAGGAAACGTGCCGCATCCAAAGGTTCTTCTCCGTTATATTTACGAATTTCGTTAACCGCAGTTTTCAGGAAATTTATAGTAGTAACACCTGGAATTTCAACAGGATACTGAAAAGCAAGGAAAATTCCTTCTGCTGCTCTTTGTTCTGCTGCAAGTTCTAATAAATCTTTTCCGTCGAAAGTAACCGTTCCTCCTGTTACTTCATATTCCTCTCTTCCTGCCAAAACGGATGCCAAAGTGCTTTTTCCTGATCCGTTTGGCCCCATGATCGCATGAACTTCACCTGGTTTAATTTCCAGATTGATGCCTTTTAATATTTCTTTACCTTCTATCGAGGCGCGTAATCCATTAATTGAGAGCATAACTAAATTTATACTTGTATATGTAGTTCTTGGTAAATTTACCGCAAAAGTAGTAAGCTTTGGTCGTATATGAAAATAACCACCCCGGTTCAAAACAAACAATATGATAATACATCTTTATTAACCTTTTTCAAGGCGTCTATGTTCCATAAATATGGATATTTTGAACATACTTTGTTATAAAAGTAGACAAAGCAATCAACAAATATCCCAATTGTAAATTATCCGCGTTACTTTGCGGCCTGAGTTTAAGTTTGATATCATGGTAAAAGCATATAAATCCCTTTCATCCGAAATACATGTTTCCACAGAAGTGGGTACGTTAAGAAGACTATTAATCCACAGTCCGGACCGTGGACTTGGCAAAGTTGTTCCTTCCAAGGCTCAGGACTGGCTTTTCGAAGATATTGTTCATCTGGACACGATGCGAAAAAAGGAATATGATTATTACGTAAAACTGCTTTTATATTTCCTCGACCCTGAAAAGATTAAAGGAAAATTAAAAGAAATAAACGATGACAAATCCCGCTCTTTTTATATTCCGGGCTCTGAAAACTATTTTAATTCAGACAAAGTCGTTGACATTCAGAAGCTTTTGGCAGAGATTTTGCTTGATGCAAACATCAGAATCAAGTTAACGGCAGCGATTTACGGGATTGAACGCTGTTCGTATCAAACACAAAATGAACTAAATACTTTTGACGCGAACGAGCTGGCGAAAATCTTTATTTCCGGCTCGCTTTCTGATAAGCGGATGTTGTTTGCTCCTTTGCCCAATCTGATTTTCATGCGCGACATCGGGATTGTTATCAATGATCACATTTTGCTAAACAAACCAGCGAAATCTGCACGAACGAGAGAATCCATTTTAGCACAATTTATTTTCTTTCACCATCCGATGTTCGCCTCTTTTAAGGACAACATTATCGAAATCCCGGAAAATGAGCGGCATTTTTTGCTTCCTGATGATGAAAAAGTAAGTGATTACCAACGCTGTACTTTGGAAGGCGGCGATGTGATGATGGTCGCGCCAGGACATTTGCTGATCGGTTGCAGCGAGCGTACCTCCGTTTATGCTGCCCAGCAAGTGATGAAAATATTGTTTGAGAAAAATGTGGTAGAAAAGATCTCGATCATAAAAATTCCAAAAAAACGGGATTACATGCACATCGATACCATTTTCACACAGGTCAAAAATAACGTCTGGGTTTTACTAAGCAGTATCGGCAGACTTGGCGACGAAGCGAAAAAGAAAGATGTTTTGCATTTCTTCGCTCCCAAGGTTTCGAATCCCGAATTTCAGATTTTCCAATTCATAAAAGGTGAAGAACAAAATCCGGTTGAGATTGAAAACCTGGAAGATTTGTTGACCGATATCAGTCAAAAAGATCTTAAAAGCGAAGAAGATGTCCAGTTTATTTATTCCGGAAATGATGAATTCCCGTATGGTGAGCGTGAACAATGGACAGATTCATGTAATTTATTAGCAATAAAAAATGGCGTTGTGATCGGTTACGACAGAAATGATAAAACACTGGAAGCTTTTCGGGAAAAGGGTTTCAGGATTATTAAAGCAGAAGATCTGATTGAAAAATTCGAAAATGAAGAATTATTTCCGGAAACTTTGACGGATACGTTTATTACACTTCCATCTGCTGAATTGTCGCGGGCAAGAGGTGGATCGCATTGCATGAGTATGCCCATATTAAGAGATTAAGAACGATTGTAAACCGACTTTTTAGGTTGTAAATTGCATATACTTCTCAATTACTTAAATCATTAACTCCTATGCGCCCGATAGCCACTTCCATTTTCACACAACCACAATCTACCGCCAGGATCATGATGATCCGTCCGGTTCAGTTCGGTTTTAATAGCGAAACTGCCGGAAGCAATGAGTTTCAGCAAAAAGAATATGCCGTAAAAACGAACGAAATCGCGCACGAAAAGGCACAGGAAGAATTTGACCTGATGATTTCGCAATTGTCATTGACCGGACTGGATTTACATATTTTCGATGATACAGACGAAGTTTACAGACCTGATGCCGTTTTCTCAAATAACTGGATTTCTTTCCATCAAAGTGGAAAAGTGGTTTTGTATCCAATGATGGCTGAAAATCGCAGAGCAGAACGCAGACTCGATATTATTGAAGAACTTAAAAAAGACTTTCTGGTTGAAGAAGTTATTGACCTTACGCATTTCGAAAATGAAGGGAAATTTCTGGAAGGCACCGGAAGTATGGTTTTGGATCGTCGCTATAAAATTGCTTACGCCTGCCTTTCACCCAGAACACATCCGGAAGTACTGGACGCTTTTGCGGAAGCACTGGGATATGAAATTGTCACTTTTTCTGCTTCCGATGAAAATGATAAAGCAATTTACCACACAAACGTGCTCATGTGTGTTGGTGATATTTTTGCAATCGTTTGTCTGGAAGCGATTAAAAACCCGGATGAGCGGCTGAAAGTCAGAACCATACTTGAAGACACAAATAAGTACATTATCGAAATCTCTCTGGACCAGGTTAGGCATTTTGCCGGAAATATGCTGATGGTAAGAAATCTGAAAGGCGATAAATTTTTGATGATGTCTACACAGGCTTATGATGCATTAACGGAAAAACAGCATGAAATTTTACTGGATTATGCAAAAATCATTCATACTGACTTGTCCATCATTGAAGGTTATGGCGGCGGTTCTGCCCGTTGTATGATGACTGAAATTCATTTACCGCTGCGATAGAAAATTTTGTTTATCGTAAAACCAAAAACAGTCGGCTCAAATTTTGAGCCGACTGTTTTTCAATATAATATTTTAAAGCTGATTAATCTTTCAAATCTGCTTTGATTTTATCCATTTTGGTACGCGTTTCAGATTTGAAATTGTCCCATTTCTCGTCAGTTTCAGCCTGCATTTTGTTTAGAGATTCTTTCAAATCTTCTTTTTCTTTTTGCAGTTCTATTTTGCGTTCTTTCCACTTGTCTTTTTCTTTGGCAGTCGCTTTATCCATTTTTGCATCAGCCTCTTCTATTTTGTTATCGATTTTACTGATAGCGCCATCGATGTCCGTTTTCATGGATTCCTTTTCATCTTTAAACTTAGATTTGAAATCATCGCCGGCATCCTTCATGTCACTTTTTGCCTCATCAAGGTTTTCTTTTGCGTCATTTTTTGCTGCCTCAGCAGTTTCGTCAGCAGAGTTTTTTGTTTTTTCAGAGCAACTGCTAAAAGTTAACATTCCAATTGTTAACATTGAAGCCACGATCCAGGTTATCTTTTTCATTTTTTTTGTGTTTTAGATTAATATTTGAATTAGCGTAGTAATTCTGATGACAGATTAAAAATATCCTACCAGTCTTTTATTTAATACAAAATCAGCTTTGCTGTGGAAAAACCTACTCATAAAAATCGATTTTAACCAAGAAAACCATCTTCATTCATGTAGAACCTGTTTTAGACGAAAAGTATAATTTTAGTCACAAATGCCTTTCCTTACTACATCCTTGCTTGTTAGTATCCCTTTTAATGGAGAGCTTTGTTCTACATTCCTAACCAAAACTTATGTCACGATATTTATTAATTTCATTTTTTTCCTGCCTGCCAATTTTTCAAAGTTTTGCCCAAACGACGATTCAAAACGACACGCTTACGGCAAAACAACTTGATGAAATAACAGTCAACGCTTTTGAATCAAAAACCAACCGACTTTCAACGACTGCAACGGTAGGTTTACTTACTGCAAAATCAATTGAAAGATTTTCTTCAACTACCTGGACAAATGCAGTTAATGCGATTCCGGGTGTCAGAATGGAAGAAAGATCGCCGGGAAGTTATCGGTTTTCCGTCCGCGGAAGTTTAATCCGCTCTCCATTTGGCATACGTAACGTCAAATTTTACTGGAATGGCATACCTTTCACAGATGCGGGTGGAAATACACCGTTGAATTCGCTGGATTTTGGAGCGGTTCAAAGTATGGAAGTGATCAAAGGGCCCGGCAGCAGCCTCTATGGCGCCGGAACGGGTGGCGTTGTTTTAATGCAAAGCCGTACCGACAATCCTGGCATGAACCGGGTTGAACAAAGTGTTGGCTATGGAAAATATGGGTTTCAAAGCAGAAGTACTACCTTGCAGGTAGGCGATATTTCTGTTCAATATGGTCATCAGGAACAGGACGGCTATCGTAAGCAAAGTGGAATGGTACGTGATGCTATCCGTTTTACATCAAATAGTAAAGTTGGCAAAGGAACACTTTCTCTGCTTGGTATGTATTCGGATCTAACGTACCAGACTCCCGGTGGAATTACCCTGACCCAATATAAAACAGATCCAAAACTTGCCCGCCAATCCTCTCAGACAGTGCCAGGAAGTGAAGCGCAACATGCTGCCATTTATACCAAGTTCGCTCTTTTGGGAGGCAATTATTCTATTGCTCTTAACGATAACTGGATACAAAGTACAGCGCTTTATCTGACGACTAATGATTTTGCCAACCCGTTTATTTCCAATTACGAAAAACGCGATGAACAAGGCTTGGGCGGAAGAAATATCTGGCAGAATACTTCGCAAATTGGCAATGTAAAGACAAACTGGACGACGGGTTTTGAATGGCAATACAGCAAATCCGCACAAAGAAATTATGACAACCTTGCAGGTATTCCAGGAAAACAACAAACTGTTGAAGATGTTCGGACAAGTGCATTAACTGCTTTTACACAACTGGAAGCGGTTCTTTTTTCGGACTTAACCGTCACAGCAGGTGTAAGTTATAATACATCAAAATATAAATACGAACGTTTCTTCGCACTTCCTTATAGTAAAGAACAAAGGACTTTTGACGGGATTTTTGTTCCGCGATTTGCCCTTAACAAAATCATTGCCAAAACCTGGGCCGTTACTGCCTCATACAGCAGCGGTTTCTCCCCTCCTACTTTGCAGGAAGTTCGTCCGTCAGCTGGTGGGTTTCACAGAGATCTTGAAGCAGAACGTGGCATGAATACTGAAATCGGTATTCGTAAAATCAGTAACAGGATTACAGCGGAAGTTAATGTTTATCATTTTGGCTTGAAACAAACCATTGTCAGAAGAACAAACGAAGCGGGTTCAGAATATTTTATCAATGCGGGAAAAACAAAACAAATTGGTTTGGAATGGAACCTTGGATATGACCTCATAACCAATCCAAAATCACCTGTTTCATTAAGAATCTGGGATTCAGGAACCTACACCAAATATACCTACGACAACTACCAGTCGGGTGATGTCAACCTTAGCGGAAAACTGATTCCCGGAATTCCAAGACTTATTCAAACTACTGGTCTCGATGCAAAGTTCAAATACGGATTTTCATTTTACGCCACGTATCAGCACGGCAGCTCACTTTATCTGAATGATGCGAACACTGTAAAAAATACGCCTTACAACCAATTCACAGCCCGCGCTGCCTGGAAAAAAAGCTGGGGAAATCATTTTTACAGCGAACTTTCTGCCTCTGCTGAAAAAGTTAATGCCGCTATTTACAGCCTTGGTTATGACTTAAACGCATTCGGAAGCCGCTACTACAACAGTGCTCCAAAAAACAATCTTTGGGCTGGCGTAAAAGTTGGATGGGAATGGAAGAAGAGATAATTGTTAATGGTTAATGGTTAAGGGTTAAGGGTTAATGCTGGCGGTTTGGGATTTTTCGACTTGTTCTATCTATTTGCTTTTTGGGTAGTTTCTTGGGCTAGTTTTTTCGGCTTGATTATCACAAAATGAAACTCCAAATCTTTTTCTCCTGTTTATTTGAAACCGTAACTAATTCATTGTGGATAAAAATTGTAAATGAGCCTACCTTAACAATTAACCACTAACAATTAACCATTAAATTTTGCATCTCTACGTTCATATTCCCTTTTGCAGGCAAGCCTGTCACTATTGTGATTTCCATTTCAGCACCAATACTAAAAATAAACGTGCGATTGTGGAAGCCATTGCAAGAGAGATTGTTATAAGAAGAAATTATCTACCATCGAAAGAACTGGAAACCATTTATTTTGGTGGCGGAACACCTTCCTTGCTTGATGAAGAAGAACTTTCTTTTTTGATGGATACAATTCACACTCACTTCCAGGTAAATACGGATGCAGAAATAACACTTGAAGCTAATCCGGATGATTTGAGCAGGGAAAAACTTATTCAGTTTTACAAGGCCGGAATTAACCGTTTAAGCATAGGAATCCAGTCTTTCCATGAGCCGCACCTGAAACATCTTAACCGGATCCATGATTCTTATGAAGCCCGAAATTGCGTAAAACTTGCACAGGAAGTTGGCATTACTAATATTTCTATTGACCTGATTTATGCCATTCCGGCTCCTGATCATACGATTCTTCAATCTGATATTCAAAAAGCATTTGAACTTGATGTAGCACATATTTCAGCTTATTGCCTCACAATTGAACCACAAACTGCTTTTGGAAGCTGGTTGAAAAAGAAAAAGATCAAACCGATTGATGAAGAATTTGCTGCGCAACAATTTGAGATTTTAATGGACGGATTGGCTTTAAACGGCTACGAACAATATGAAATTTCAAATTTTGCGAGAAACGGAAAATACAGTCGCCATAACAGTTCGTACTGGAAACAACATCACTATCTCGGCGTTGGGCCAAGTGCTCATTCGTATAATGGTATGAGCCGGGAATACAATGTTTCGAACAACACTCAGTATCTGGCAGCAATTGAGCAGGATAAAATCCCTTCGACGATTGAAATTCTTTCTCCTGCTGATCAGGTAAATGAATATTTACTGACAGGACTTCGTACGAAGTGGGGATGCGAAATCTCAACGCTTAACACATTATCCGACAATCAGTTTGAATTACAAAACCGCGCCGAAATATCCATGATGGCACAAAAAGGCTGGTTATTTATTGACAACGGAACTATTCTATTAACCCAGGCAGGAAAATTATTTGCCGATCGCGTTGCCAGTGATCTGTTTTTAGATTAAAATTTCTACCAGTCAGCACTAAAAGCCAATCTCTATCAGCTAAAAAAGTCAAAAGGGGTATGCAGAATCACAGATTCCACACACCCCGATTTGATTAAAATTCAAAGTTCAACTTAGGTTAGGCACTGTCTTTACTGCTTTACAATTTTGGTGGTACTTATTGAACCATTTATTTGTTGCAGCTGAATGATATATATTCCGGCACTCACATTTGACAAATCGATTTTGTCAGAAGCTGCCGACATTGAAATTCTTTTTCCTGCGGTATTGATCAGAAATACTTCTTTGACTTTACTCCAATCCTGGGTTTCAATGGTTGCCTGGTTTACCACCGGGTTTGGATAAACTGAAACAGTTGATGGCCTGTCAAGTGAGATTTCAACCACGCGGCTATATGCAAACGTAGCATCCCTGTCAATCATTTTAAGTCTGTAATAATTTTCCCCGTTTGCAGGATCGGCATGAATAAACTGATAATTTGATAGTATCGTACTTTCTCCTTTCGAAACAACTGTTCCGACTAAATTCCAGCCTTTCGCATCAATGCTATGCTGTATTTCAAAACGATCACTGTTTGTTTCAGCCGTAGTAGCCCAATTTAAAATAGCCTGAACCCCTTCTTTTTGCACTGAGAAGGAAGTTAAAGTAACGGGAAGCGGTGTGGCAGTTGGTGTTGTAAATGAAGAACACAAATTATGAAATTCGAAACCGTTTGTCTGCTCAACATTACCGCCGATTACGGCCTGTCCGTTAATATTGCCCCCATTTCCTGTCAGATCTGCCGACGGCGCCAACACCGCAGCCTGAAGCGCATAACTGGCTAAAGAAATATTTGTAGCCAGGGGGAAATTAAAGAGCATTCTTGTTCTGTAACCATCCGGCATAGAACCTCCATTTATATCTACAATTTTATTAGTTACGTTTACTAATATCTGAGATGCAGCCGGAATATTGTTGAAAGTCAAACCAAATGTTTTTCCGGTCGGAAGGGTCAGACTAAATACATTGGTAGAGGCCGGGGTGCCGTTTAATTGAATGTCAACATAATTACCATAATCAGTGTAAACAACCGTTCCCGTTGTTGGAATGGCGGCCAGAGTATTGGATAAGTTTATATAATTTGTTTTAAGGGTTCCAAAGGTAAGACGATTTGTTATCGGCCCAATATTGGTTCCTTGTCCGCTGGCATGTGTTGGATATTGTGATCCCGATGTTACAGTGTTATAGATAAAATTGCCCACAATCGAATAGTTGTTCGCATTCGTAAAATTACCATTCACAATAAAATTATCGGTATTATCAGGCGCCGGAGCACCAATAGATCCATGCCCGACACTATAACTTCCGGGAGCAGTAAAATCGCCGGCAACAGCCAACCTTCCCTCAGTGTCACCGCCGGTAGCATACAGATTTCCAAAGACAATCGCATTAAAGTTACCGTTACCATTATATCCTGAACCGAAATAATTAGCTGGTACCGTTAGAGCAGCCGTTGAATTACATTGAGCATAAATCCGGTTCAGTGAACCGAGAAAAAAATTGATAAGAATCAGGCTCGAAAGCTTGATATACTTTAATTTGGAAAACGTTTTCATAGTGTCCGGGCCAAGTTAAACAATTGCACTATTCTAATTTCAAAGAAAAATTATCATCATGTACGTATAATCATAAATTTCACATCAACCGCTACGAAATTATTTTCAATAAAAACTACAATATGCTTATATATAGAATATTAACCAGGACAAATATAATAATCATATTAAGCTTCTAACGCATAAATGATTATAAAAAGCTTAGATTTATTGTTTTGTAGAAGTAATTTTTATTGCATTTTACATATATGTAGATATTTATTGTACATATGTAAAAGTATCATTACAAGACTTTCGAATTAATTGTATTACTGTGAAGCTGTTGGAAAGATTGGAAGAACTAACAGATCCAAAAAGCTATTTTCCTGTTATTATTTATTAGAAAATAAATTTTGAAAGAGCTTATCTGTGCAGACTGGAAATATGTAATGTTATTTTCAACAAAAAAATGGCAGTTTGAATGATTAAAAAATCATTCAAACTGCCAGCATTCAATTCAAAAGAACTGATTACAACTTATGCAAGTAATTCAACTTCCAGCGTTTTTTCTGCATTTAAAACTTTCGAAACAGGACATTTCTCTTTAGCCGCATGAGCAATCTCGTCAAACTTTTCAGCCGTGATGCCAGGCACTTTTCCTTTCAAAACCAAAGCGCTTTTAGTAATAGCCCCTTGTGAAGGATCAAGTGTAATAACAGCGGAAACGCTAAGTTCGTCAGCGGTAAAACCAGCTTCGTTTAAAAGAAAACTCAATTGCATTGCAAAACATCCTGCGTGTGCAGCTGCGATAAGCTCCTCAGGGTTTGTTCCTATTCCGTCAGCAAAACGGGTATTGAAAGAATATTGTGTATTTTCAAGGACATTGCTTTGTGTACTAATTAAACCGGTTCCTTCTTTTCCGGTTCCTTTCCAAACGGCATTTGCTCTACGGTTGATCATGTTTTTATTTATTTTTTTGAATAATTATTAGTGTTAATCTTATCGGTGTGAAAAATACTACCTTACAATTACCAATGCAAATTATTTAATTATTAAAGCCATGCCAGTTTTGATACCTCTGGCATTATTTTGTCAATGAAAAGTTAACATGTCCACTTTATTAGGGCTTTTAAAAAACTTAGCGCACATTTGTGCAAGTAACAACTCTTAAAATCTAAATAGTCATGACAAAAAAGCTAATTCCGTTATTATTCGTTATTGCAATTCTTTTTCAGGGATGTAAAGGGGACGATGGTGCTCCGGGTGTGGATGGAGGAACCGTATTAGGAACAACTTTTGACCTTACTAAGGTTAATTTTACTGCTGCAAATAAGTATGTGACAAGCTATACTTTTGCCGCAACTTCACCTAATGTTAAAGTTTTGGAATCCGACCTTGTATTAATCTATATTTATTGGGGCCAGGATGTACTTGGGAATGCGTTAGATACATGGCGCTTAATGCCGCAAACTACTTACGATACCGGTTTGGGAGCATTAATTTATAACTTCGATCGAACAGTAACCGATTTCTCGATTTTCCTCGACGGAAATGTGGATTATTCCAAATTACCGGCATCTTATACGCAAAACCAAACTTTCCGTGTTGTCATCATTCCTTCTGATTTCAGTTCAAGAAAAAGTGGTACAGTTGATTACAGCGATTATGAAGCTGTAAAAAAATTCTATAATATCGACGAAAGCAAAATAGCGAAGTATCCTGCTAAATAATGTTTTGAAGCCGGTTTGTAGCTGTACTTTAAAATGGATACAGTTGGAAAAAATCACAAAATCCGGTAACTTTTTACCGGATTTATTTTTTTACTCGATATGAAAAGTATTCTTAACCTGGCATTATTATTAATTATTTGTTTTTCTGTAAAAGCACAGAACTTTGAAAAAGAGACTGAACTTTTCAGGAAACACTATAAAGAAGATTTTTTAAAATCAAAAAATTCTCCTTTAAAAAAGGATGACTTGACCTACATTCGTTTTTTCGATCCTGATTCTACCTACCGGGTAAAGGCAGTCTTTAAAAGAATCCAGAAAAGCAGGCCATTTGAAATGCCAACTTACAGTGATACCAACAAGACTTACGTTAAATACGGACTTTTAAAATTCCGTTTGCACGGCCGTAAACAATCACTGACGGTTTACAGAAGTCTGAGTTTACAATCTCTTCCACAATATCGCGACTATCTGTTTTTGCCTTTCACGGACAAAACCAACGGTTTGCAATCTTACGGTGGCGGCCGGTATATTGACTTAAAAACAGGCGATATTAAGGATAACACGGTTGAGCTCGATTTCAATAAAGCCTATAATCCGTATTGTGCGTACAGCGACGGATATCATTGTCCGATTCCACCGGCTGCCAATCATTTGACGGCAAAAATCGAGGCTGGTGAGAAAAATTTCGACAAGGAACATAAATAAAATTTGCTATGTTTCTTAGACTATGTCTGATTCACCGCTATCTCACCGTAAAATAATCCATATTGACATGGATGCATTTTATGCGTCCGTAGAGCAGCGTGATTTTCCGGAATACAGAGGAAAACCTTTGGCCGTGGGCGGCTCTCCAACAGGCCGGGGCGTAGTGGCAACGGCAAGTTATGAAGCCAGAAAATTTGGTGTGCGCTCAGCCATGTCTTCCCGAAAAGCAATTCAGCTTTGTCCGCAAATAATTTTTGTTTTCCCCAGATTTGACGCCTATAAAGCCGTTTCCAGAAGCATCAGGGAAATATTCCAGCGTTACACGGATATTATTGAGCCACTATCCCTGGATGAAGCCTTTCTGGATGTGACACAAGACAAACTCCAAATCGGCTCTGCACTTGAAATAGCCAAACAGATTAAAAAAGCAATCAAAGATGAGCTTAATCTGACCGCTTCTGCCGGTATTTCTACCAATAAATTTGTTGCAAAAATTGCCTCCGATATTAATAAACCTGATGGCCTGACTTTTATCGGCCCCTCCAAAATTGAGACATTCATTAATAATCTGCCGGTTGAGAAATTTTTCGGTGTAGGAAAAGTTACAGCCCAGAAAATGAATAATATGCAATTATTCACGGGAGCCGATTTGAAAAAATTGACCGAAATCGAACTGGTAAAAAATTTTGGAAAAGCAGGCCATTTTTATTTTAGAATCGTAAGAGGAATTGATGAGCGGGAAGTACAAACGCATCGGGAAACCAAATCTTTGGGTGCCGAGGATACTTTTACCTATGATTTAAGTACGGTTGATGAAATGCATAAAGAGCTGGATATCATCGCCGAAACGGTTTTCAGAAGATTGCAAAAAAGTCAATTGAAAGGGCGGACTATCACCTTGAAAGTAAAATATAACGACTTCACACAAATCACCCGGAATTTCTCCTATACTCATCCGGTCGGAGATTTTGAAACTATTTTCAATACTGCCAAACAGCTTTTGGAAAAAGTTGACATGGAAGAAAAAACGGTTCGTTTGCTGGGAATCTCTCTTTCAAACTTTGGAGAGCCTGAAACCAAACCAAGAAAACCACGCGATCCCGAGCAGCTGGAATTATTCTGATTTTAAGATTCACAAAACGAAAGCTACAAAAAAACGCTCTACCGACCGAAATCTAAGTAAAGCGTTACGTAACAATTGAGCGTAGGTTAAATCTTTTCTGGCTTTCGGCAGTCGGCTTTCAATTGTTAATTACAACGAATTCGTTTACGCAACCAATTGATAGCTGACGGCCGATAACCTCTTTAATATTTCATTATTTTCTTCGTAAGCGTTTTTGTATCAAAAACAGCCTTGACTATATACAATCCTGCCGCCGAATTTTGGAGGTTAAAATCAAAAACATTGGTACTAACTTCTCCGCTTGGCAATGTCAGTTTTGCTACTTCCTGACCCGTGACTGAGTAAATTGTAATAGATTGTAAACCTGTTGGATGCGGATAAAACTGAACGGATATTTCTCCACTTGTCGGATTCGGCGTAACAAGGAAACCGGCTTCTTTAAGGTTTGGATTGACCGTTACCGTTCGGATATTAATGTCGTCCAGATAAATGTCATTCTCATTTCCATTGATATTCAGGAAGGCAATAAGCACATTTCCGTTATTGATATAGTCAGTGATGTTCAGCTCTTCCTGCCGCCATTCTGCTGCTGTCGGGGTAAATGCAGTTCTGGTAGCAGCCGTCCTCGTTATAAGATTTGGCCCCCATTTTTTATACAAACTCGTATAGGACAACCCGCAATCGGTACTGATCATCACCTGAAGCGTATCCCATACATTCCCTGCACTTGTAGATGACGTATAGGTTGCAGCCGCTACCTGAAACGAAACAAAGGCAGAATCGACTCCGGCAATATTTACAGTAGGACTACGTAAATAATCCTTCTGGCCAATTGCCAGATAGTCGAAATTTCTCATTCTTGCAGAAGCATTTCCGTTTTTTGATGCTTCGGTTGTTTTTTCCCAGGTTTGCCCGGCATCCGGGTTAACAATATCCCAGGCCGTTGGCGGGAATGCGCCTTCAAAACTTTCTATAACCGGTGCAGCAGAAGGTAAATAATATATAAAATCAAAGCTCAGCGCATCATTTGAAGTATCCTCGTCCTGAGCTCCATTTGGATTAACTGACGTAACGGTCAGTTCATGGTTTCCCTCAACTGTTGACATACTTGCGAGTGTAACTGTTGTTTCAGCATAACTTGCCAGTGAGCCTGTCCATTTATAACTTACCACAGGGCCATTGTCAACGCTGGCATTAATTGTCAAAGAAGTAATGGTCTCGCTTCCACGGTTTCTGAGTATAACCCGGGGCGTAAAAGTGTGCGTGCACAAACGCTGATCAGGCTGGGTAATTTGTTTGATCGCCGCATCTTTCCCCTTCAGATCCAGTGGCTGACATCCCTTTGAAGAACTTAAAATAGACCGATAATTGGCATAAGCGGTTTCCATCCTCGCCACTTGTTCAACCGTAAACATTAAAAGACAGGCATCAGCCGTGTAATCCATATAATTCTGATACATGATACCCGGAGAAGTTGTGGTACAGTTGTCAGTCACAACGCCCGTTCTGCAAGTGCTGGAACTATTCCCCTGGTTTGGCGTATCGGATACACCATCACTTCCTGCACAACTTCCGTTGTCGTCACCCCAAATATGTATGAGGTTAAAATAGTGGCCGATTTCGTGTGTAAGTGTTTTACCTGCATTAAAACCAGTTGCACTACCTCCGGGCAAACTATTATACGCAATTACAACGCCCTGCTCCTCAGGACTTCCATCGTTTGGAAAAGTAGCATAACCCAACGTATTATTGGACAAAACACAAATCCAGATGTTTAAATAGCTGTCAGGATCCCAGGCAGTAGCACCACCGCTACCTGAATGTTTTACATAATTATTTGTATAGTCGAAAGATGTTTGCGTAGTGCTATATCTGACAATACCCGTTGTAGGTTCATCATTGGGTGTACGCTGAGCGAGGCAAAACTGGATTCCGGATGACCCGAACAAGGATTTAAAATAGGACGGAATTTTAGAATACCCGGCGTTTAGTCCCGCATAGTCTTTATTAATTGTATCAAGCTGCGCTTGAATCTGAGCATTTGTTACCTGCGATTGATTATTCATCACAACGTGAAAAACAACAGGCACAGTCACCAACCCACCTGTTTTCATCGATTTCCTGCTTGCGATACGCTCGGCGACGAGCTTGCGAAGCTGTCCTTCTCTTTCGCTGAATTTTAACCTTAAACCAGGATTTGCCGAAAAGCGCTGTTCCAAAAGCGGCATCGTCGCGCATCTTTCCTGTGCTTTCACAAAAAATGGAAATGCCAGAAGAGAAATTATAAGAACCAGTTTGGATAAATTTATTGCATCAATATATATTTTGGACATTTTTCAATATGGTAATGTTGTCGATTCAGATCGTGTCAGGGGCCTCGGTTTTACTCGTTGTGCCGATATTTATAACTTACGAAAAAAAGACTGCGAGTGATGCAACTGTATTCTCATTTAATTTTAATTTAATATTCTGCATACATAATATGTATACGTTTCACTGCGAAGTAACCGCAAAGTGAATTCATATTCTAACATATTTTACAGAAATAGTCAAATGGTGTCAATATATTTCAGCATCATTTTTAAACCAGCTTCATCCGTAAGTTTCCCATAACCAGCTCCCATATTATCGACAAGATGTTTTTTATCAGATGTCCCCGGAATCACACAGTTAACCGCAGGATTTGCAAGAATGTATTTCAAAAAGTACTGCGCCCAGCTTTTGATATCATAACCGGCAGCCCAATCAGGCAATTCTTTACCTTTTACTATTTTGAAAAGAGAACCACTATCAAAAGGTTCATTGATAATAACAGCCACTCCATTGTCCTGCGCAGCTTTTAACAAACTTTTCTCAGCATTTCTTACTTTGATGGAATAATTGACCTGAACGAAATCAACCATTTTTGATTTCACAATCTGTTCAAGCTGCTCATGCGCCGAAGCCGAGTAATGTGTTATACCAACATATCTGACTTTTCCCTCTTCCTTCCATCCTTTCAATGTTTTCAAATGCGTTTGCCAATCCTGCAAATTGTGCACCTGCATCAGATCCATTGTTTTCCTTCTCATTTTGAGAAAAGATCCATTCATCTGATCAATTCCCGATTGTTTTCCGGTTGTCCAGACTTTTGTTGCGTAAAAAAAGTTATTATTAAAATCCAATCCCGCAGTCAGATCACCAATCACTTGCTCTGCCTTCCCATACATCGGAGAAGAATCAATTACTTTTCCACCCAGTTTATTCATATTGGTTAAAACTTCTGTAAGTCCTTCTTTTTCGGAAGGTGACTCTCCAATATCAAACTGAATCCAGGATCCCAATCCCACAACGGGCAACTTTTCCTTTGTGCCAGGAATATTTCTTTGCAACATAATTTGTTGATTACCAGCCAATATATTTTCACAATTCAACAAAACAGCAGCACTTAAAGAGCCTATCTGCATCATCGCCTTCCGTCTTGATATCTCATTTTTCATAACTTCTATTTTCCGTCCTATGTTAAAAAGTTATTCCGGAAGTGAAATTTATTATCCTTTTTCCAACCATTTAGTAATCGGCGGGTCTCATATCAAAATGAAATTCCCGAAAAAACACAATTTCGTGTGCTTTTTTAAAATTAAAACGGGTGCTTTTTCGTTGTTTAATATCTTGTCTCAATATAAATCTTGAAAGGGTTCCATCCCTTATGGCATAAAAACTTATCTTTGTGCCTTTAAATAAAAAATGAAAACATACTTCCGACTATTATCTTTTGCCAGGCCAATTGAAAGATTCGCCATTCCATACGTCATATTTACGCTTTTGGGTGTAATTTTCAATACGTTGAACCTTGCCCTTCTCGCACCTTTAATGGGGGTTCTTTTCACAAGTAAAGGAGGTGGTGCCGCCGAAATTGTAGAAAAACCTGATAGTTTTCTTAATATCCCTGGTTATCTGAATTATTTCGCACAACAAGCAAATCTTTCCTATGGCCCCTACGGTGCTTTGCAAATTGTTTGCGGTATTATTGTCCTTTCTGTCTTATTGGGTAATGTCTTCCGTTATTTTTCAGGAAGAATTATGGAAAACCTTCGCATCCACACGTTATTAAATTTGAGAAAAACAGTTTTTAATAATGTAATGAATCTCCATGTTGGATATTTTAGTAATCAACGTAAGGGAGATATTATTGCCAAAATTGCCTCAGATGTTGGGGTTGTTCAATTTTCGGTAACCGGAACTTTACAAGTTGTTTTTAAGGAGCCTTTACAGTTGCTTGCCTATGTATTTATGTTGTTTGCAATTTCTTTCAAGCTGACGATTTTTGCCATTATGGTAATTCCGATTTCTGCTTTTGTGATCTCTAAAATTGTAAAACGACTGAAAGAACAGGCGAGTCAGGCACAGCATATGTTTGGCCTAATGATCAGCTACCTCGACGAAGCTTTATCGGGTATCAAAATCATAAAGTCCTTCAATGCTACGGAAGCGATAAAAACAAAGTTTGATTCTGAAAACGTAAGATATTCTGATCTTGGACGAAAAATGGCGCGACGCCAGCAATTGGGAGGCCCCGTTTCCGAATTTTTAGGTGTAGCTATGGTTAGCTCCATCGTTTTATATGGTGGCTCATTGATTCTGGACAATAAATCTGATTTAAGCGTGTCTCAGTTTATCGCTTACATTGCTTTGTTTTCTCAGGTAATGCGTCCTGCCAAAGCGTTGACAGATTCTTTCAGCACAATTCACGCAGGTATAGCCGCTGGTGAACGCGTACTCGCCTTAATAGATGAAAAACCCGAAATCACAGATTCTCCTAACGCAGTAGCCATTACTTCATTCAACGAAGCAATCCGTCTTGAAAATCTGTCATTCACTTATTCAGAAAGAACCGTTCTTAAATCAATCAATCTGACTATTCCAAAAGGAAAAACCATTGCTTTGGTTGGGCCATCAGGTGGTGGAAAATCTACCTTAATGGATTTGATTCCAAGATTTATTGAAGCGGAAAAAGGAAAAGTTACCATTGATAATGTCGATGTAAAAGATATCACGATGGAATCTCTCTGGTCATTGATTGGCGTGGTAAATCAGGAATCTATGCTTTTCAATGATAGTATTTTCAATAATATCGCCTTTGGTATGCCCAATGCTACGCAGGAACAAGTTGAAAACGCCGCAAGAATTGCAAATGCACATGACTTTATTCTTCAAACGGATGAGGGTTATGAAAGCAATATCGGTGATCGTGGAATGAAACTTTCCGGTGGACAAAAACAGCGAATCTGTATTGCGAGGGCAGTTTTGAAAAATCCACCGATTATGCTTTTGGATGAAGCAACTTCGGCTCTTGATACCGAATCAGAAAAACTGGTTCAGGAAGCGTTGAATAATCTGATGAAAAACAGGACTTCGCTTGTTATCGCCCACAGATTAAGTACAATTCAAAACGCTGATTTAATTGTGGTGCTTGAAGATGGACAAATTATTGAAACAGGAAATCATATGCAGCTGATGGCAAGTCACGGTTTATACAAAAAACTCATTGATATGCAGCAGTTTACAGAAGTATAAATGGCAGAGTTATTATTAATTTTTAGATCAATATATAATTTTACATCTAATCATTTTTATTGAATAGATAGATAATTTTGTTCAAACACCATTAAGGAATGTTTAAGAAAAAGAACCTTTTTTCCAAGCTCTGGCTAAAACATACAGATAAAATCCTGTATAAACAATACAAATGGGAGCTCAAAAACCATAAACAATTGGAGTTTGCCAACTTTATTACAGAAGCCGAAAAGCTGACAAGCCCAGCCAAAATAATAGAATACGCAAAAAAAAACAATAAGGTCTGTTTAAGCCATAGCGGGAATGCCGGTGATATTATTTATGCACTTCCAACCATCAAACGAATAAAAGAAATTACAAATGTTAGGATCGAGCTTTATCTAAGACTAGGCCAGCCACTTATACTTTCTGGTTATGATACACATCCGCTCGGGAACGTAATGCTGAATGAGCGTATGGCTGAAATGCTGATTGCTCTACTGAAACCTCAGCCCTATCTTGATACTGTTGAAATCCATGTGGATCAGACAATTGATATAGATCTGGATTACTTCCGTGCTGGAGGCATTCCCTTGGATAAAGGAAATATTGCTCGCTGGTGTAGTTACCTAACAGGAATTAATCCAGAACTTTGGAAATCATGGGTAACCGTTGAACCGGATAAAACTTATGCTAACACGATCGTTATGGCAAGGAGCGAACGTTATCGAAATTATACGATTAATTATAAGTTTTTGAATGATTACAAAAACATCGTTTTTATTGGTGTCGAATCCGAATATAAAGACATAAAAAAGACGATTCCGCACATTAAATGGATTCAAGTCAATGATTTCATGGAAATGGCCCAGATAATTGCCGGATCAAAATTTTTTATTGGAAACCAATCTTTCCCGTTTTCAATCGCTGAATCGTTAAAAGTTCCAAGGGTTTTGGAAACCTCCTTTGAAGTTATAAACGTAGTTCCGGAAGGCGAAAACGGATATGACTTTTTCTTTCAGGAACATCTGGAATCCATAGTTAAAATGCTGGATAATAAATAATTATGAAACCTTGGTTTTATGAAAGACAAAAAACAGGTTGCAGTAGTTATTCCAATTTATAAGAAAGGACTGTCAGAATTTGAGAATATTTCGTTGACCCAATGTCTGAAAATTTTATCAGGCTACCCTATCATCGCAATAAAGCCGGAGTCTTTAAAGTTGGACACGATTTTAGGCCAGGAACAGTTTGACGAGATTTTGTCTTTCGAAGATTCCTTTTTTGACGGAATTCAGGGTTATAATAAATTGATGCTATCTCCCGATTTTTACCAGAAGTTTCTGGATTTTGAATTTATTTTAATACATCAGCTGGATGCTTTCGTATTTCGCGACGATCTCCGTTTTTGGACTAAGCAAGACTACGACTACATTGGAGCACCGTGGCTTAAACGACTTGCAAATCCGGATTTTGTGAAAGAATTAAAGACAAGATTAAACACACGCTATCACATATTCGTCAACACCTACGAAAATAATTTACCCAGTGACAGGCAGTTTGACAATATGGTTGGGAATGGCGGTTTCTCTTTGAGAAGAGTCCGGAAACTTTATGATTTGTCAAATAAATTTGAAACTGAAATACTGCAATATCACAAAAGGCATGAGCATCAATTTCATGAAGATGTGTTCTGGAGCATAGAGGTAAACAGGAAAATCCCGAATTTGAGGATTCCACTTTATAAAAAAGCATTGCTTTTTTCTTTCGAAAACCGTCCGGAACAATCTCTTATGCATACTTCCGGCAGGCTTCCTTTTGGATGTCATGCCTGGGATCAGCACCTTGATTTCTGGCAACCTTATTTTGAAAGATGTGGTTACCTGGTCTCGATTTCCGGAAAATAACTTATTTGCTTTTTATTTTCTGTCTTTCCAAACCCGCCCCAAGTCAAGATAAACCTTAAAAAGAATTTTTGGTGGGAATATTCGTGAACGTCTGCTGTTCCAAATGATTGTCACTAGTTTCGAATAACTGTAACCGTCGTCCAGCATCCGTTGAAAAAAGATTTTAAAGGCTCGGCGTTCGTATCGTTTTAGCATTTTTTCCTCCAATTTATCAGTATTGACTGGAAGAATCCAACTCCATTTCGTATGTAGTTTTAAGGTATCTTCCATCCAAGTTTGGCCGAAATTCCCATCCGAAAAGTGTTTTAACAAAATTTCGTATGTCACCGCAACTTGATATTTCTGATTTACAGAAAGCGAAAAGTCAAGATCATATCCGTGGAAATTTTTCAATAACTTTTCGTCAAAAGGATATTTCAATGCAATTGACTTTCTGGTGCCCATCCAGCAGCCGTCGATGCACGCAACCCGGGAAAGTTTTTCATTTTTTGGATTTCTGTAATCATAAAGATCAGGCCGGCCGGCATATTTAAAACCCTGAATAAGACAGCAGTAAAACTCACCATTCATTTCCAAATCTGCATTATACCAGCTGGAAGGTACCACAGATTTATAACCACTGCCGGCTACTCCTATTAAGCCAAGCTTTGTATTTTCAGCAAATAGCTCAACTAGTTTTATACCCCAATCCATCGTCTTAAACGCTATGTCTTCATGCATAAAACAAAGGATCTCATTCTTTGCCTTATGTGCACCTTCATTGTAAATTTCACATATTCCTCTTTTTCCATCACTATTATCAACAGCGATGATTTCATAAGGAACACCAACTGTTTCGTCGATATTTTTTGTTACTGTTAATAGATCCTTTGCATCTGCCGAACAGATTATAATTGAAATCATTTGAAAAAGCTATGGTACTAACTTACCTCCAATTAACAAGATATCTCATAAGACCTTCAAAAATCCTTATATAAATGCAAATGGACGCGGGATTAAACACAAAATTATTGAACCTAGTAAACATCAAAGACAAAGACTGTCCTTCATCAGTATTCTTCTCCATGTCGTCGAACTAATCCGACCTTATTTCTCTGAAATTATCCAGATACGATTTGTAAATGCAACTCATCCCAAATAGATAATAAATCGCTATGTTCAAACAATTAAGTAGTTGCAACTCTTAGTCAGATCACACAACATTCATTGCTAAACAAATCCTAACCTGCCAACAAGTTACTAATTATTGTTTGTAATTTATATGACGATAGCGGGCAGACATTAATATTCAGTGTAGTAAAACAAACTTTGATTAGATCGCAAAACATTTTTCAGCAGCTTAAATGTCAAATCGATATCAAATGCTATTTTATCCTTACTATCGAGTTTTCACTGCATGTTAAAGTTCAGTCAGAAGAACTAATGGGCAAAAAATACAACGTCTTCGTAGGAATAATTACCTGCCATTCCCGTAACTTCATTTTGATTTTTTGTGTAAAAATGATCATCGTAGGAACTGCTCCAGTATCTATGAACAGGTACTGAATTATTTAGCGGTTGAGAATATACATAAAATGCAATACCTTCGAACAAATAAGTTGGATCACTTGAAACATCACTCTGATTGAGTGTATAGAAATGGTCTCCCAATGAGATACCAGGTTTGGTGTGAAAGTATCGATAAAGAGGTACGGTACCCGTTACCTGCGTAGGATAAGCAAAAAATGCCACTCCTTCGAAAATGTAATCATTGTTTGATCCATTTCCAAGATCATTTGCAATCCAAGTATAATAATGATCTTGCGTAGTAGTTCGACTGAAATACCGAAAAACTGGTATGGTTCCTGCTACTGGCGGATTTTCTGGATACATGAATTGTACGGCTACAATATCTAAACTTGATAGTGCGGTCGCCCCTATTCCACATTCACCTCCGTTCATTAGCGAATTTGCATCGGTTCCTACTGGAGTACCTAATATATTTTTAGCATCATAATAGGCTTGATTACCATAAGTGCCGGTCCGGGACTCTCCAGTATTCATCCAATTAGTATGGAAAAATCCAATAGCATGCCCAAGCTCATGTGCGATAGTTCGTTGTCTCTGTGCAAAACTATTGTTGGCTATTAAAATATTATTAATATAAACCTGCCCACTTGGTAGTCCATTAATGGGAGTATACGAAGCACCACAGATTTGAGACCCTAAATCACTATTGTATATAGTTATATTTGCATCATTTGCAGTTGAAAGAGTAAAATTAACTCTGCAATTGGTGACACTGTTCCAGATAGCAATCGCGCCGGCAATTTCACTTGCATAGACATTCATTGATGGATCAATGCGAACCGTTATATTTGGCTGTACGTTATAGCCAACATAATTACTAACACCATACTGCTGCACCCGACCATTTTTAACTTTTGAAGAATCAGGAACAACAGATTTGTCGAATAACATATCTCCATCAACTAAATAGTCTTTACCTAAATCCTTTATCTCATCATCCTTAAATCCCAATGATTTAATGTATTCATAAACTTGATCGGATTTTTCAACCTGAGCTTCTTCATTTTTGATAGATTGAATCTCAGATTGCTGGCAGGAAACTAACGCTGTTAGCATCATTACAAATAATAATAGTTTTTTCATCATTTTTTTTGTGAGTATAAGAGAACTATTTCTACATCTCCAATGTAGAAATAATATTACATATCTTTTAACTCTTCAAATAATATTTTATTTAATGGCTGAGTATGCTTTAACGAGTCAGATCAAAACCTAGTTAAAATTCGGAAGAACCTATTGTGATCATGCTCCGCACGTTAATGTAACAAAGGTTCTCATACATCTTTCGCGTAAATATACTATGTGTGGGTACCTGTAGGATTAGGTTTTACTTTCAGAAGAAGCTAGACGATTTGCCTCTTATGAAAGTAAAAACCTTGTTCTAGTTATCAAACGCTTCAAAGCCTAAATGAATCAAATTATTCTGCATATGTGAGTGGTGGATGGTGGATTGCTTATACAAAAGCATATCAACTTCACTCGGATCAATATTTCTTCTGGTATTTGTGCAGCACTTCTTTCAGAGGATCTTTTTCCGCAACCGATGTTCCAACATCAAATTGCTGCCAGGATCCAAGCCTTGCAATCGGAAGTTTTTATCCCGAAACAGGAATTGTCCTGGTTAACATAGATTGATCTTTTCGAGCAAATGATATATTTAAATTCGTCAATCCCGCGCTACGAGCTAATCCCAATAATTTCATAAGCGACGCCTATGGTTTCGTCAATATTCTTTGAAACTTCTCTTAATTCTTCGGCGTTGGCTGAGCAGATTATTATCGATATCATTAATTTTTCAGGTATTTTCAAAAAAAGCAACTAGTATTGAAACGGAATATTTCCCGTTTTCTTATCAATTTGATGACAACCAAACTATCATCAAGGTTGGAAACACTATTCTATTTCCAAAAAAAACTTCTTTGTTCAAAAAACAAAAAGTTGGAAACATCTCCTGTGTCAAGACGTTTCCAACTTTCATTTTTTCTTTTTCAGGTTTATTTACTCAATCTTTTAGCTGCAATCAGGTTTACTATTATAATTCCAGTAGTTGCACAGGCAACGCCGGCAATGACATCAAGCACATAATGATGACTTGTGTAAACAGCCGCAAACCAGATCCCCGGCATTGTAATTCCAATTACAATCGCCAGGCCGGCATTAATTTTACTTTTGACAGCGTAATACAGAGCAATAAGTGGATAAGAGGAATGTAAAGAAGGCATTGCAGCAAATACATTCGAACTTTTCTCGTAAATCGATTTAAAAATACCCACATTGAAAAACGCGTCAAACCTGGAAAGTCCAGCGGTATTTCCTCTTGTATTTGCAATGAATTCAAAACCATATTGCTGGCTGTACCAGGGCGGTGCGGCCGGATAAAGGTAATAAATCACGAAACCGATCATATTGACCAGTAAAAATGTAAAGGCGAAATTGAAAAACTGTGTTCTGTTTTTGTAAAAAAGATATCCCGCCAAAGACAAAGGAAGTGGAATCCAGGTCAGATAAAATACGCCGGACATCACATCCAGAAAAGAATGCTGATGCAAAATCCAGTACTCATTCGGTGTTATAATCGATGTTCCGGCATTGATCCCAAAAATCGATTTTTCCAGATCGTACAGACTTTTAATATGTACTGTGTTATAACTATAATTCGGGAATGCCTTCATATAATCAAACAAAATCCAATAGACGATGAAGATCGAAAATGCAGTTATGAATTTACGTGTTGTTTCGGAAAAAAAGTAAAAACTATTTGTAATAACCAATAACACAACCTGATCACTCCGAAATCCCACGAGATAAGCAGACAACACCAAATAAGCAACCGATATCAGCAACATGGTGATGATCGGTTTTAACCCATAAAAATCGGTTTTTGGAATGCTTACCGCACTTTCTAAATTGTCAATCATTTTTATTTTTTAAAAAATCGGAGCTGAAAACTTTGTCCCACAGCGGTGAACTGACTCCGTATCCTTTTGACGCGTCGTCGTAATGGTGTAACATGTGATGTTTTTTCAGCTTTTTCCAGAATTTATTTTTAAAGTTAGCATGATGCAACGCATAATGTGTCATATCATAAAATAAATATCCAGTCATAAAAGCAGAAAAAAATGCTGCCAACGGACCTGTTCTCAAAAAAAGAGAAAACAGATAATAAAATGCCGCTGCCAGAGGAATACTTACTGAAGGCGGCATTACCAGTCGGTGCGCATCACTTGGATAATCGTGGTGAACACCGTGGAAAACAAAATGGATACGTTCCAGTGTTTTATTCCCTTTTTTTGGTTCAAGATGAAAAATGAACCTGTGCAAAACGTATTCTGTCAAAGACCAAACAAAAAGTCCTAACAGGTAATATCCGGAAAATTCAACCGGGGAAAGCTCCTGCTGCCAGATTGCCTTCCAGCCGAAATAAAGAATTACAGGAATGAAAATGAAAAGAGGCACTGAGAAGTGCACTTTTGAAACCGATTCGAGGATATCGCTTTTGAACATCCGAACCGATTCTTTGGAGTTGGATACATAGTTCTTGGCCATGACGAAACATCAGGAAAATTTACTAATTCTTTCTACTACTGTTTTACCTGTTGCGGGATCCGTTCCCGTAACTTCAATATACCTGACATTCGGGACCCAGAAAGTTCCGCCTTCGATCCTGACAAAAATCTTTGTCAAAACACATTGTTTCTGGTTGATTGCCATGTATACCTGGTACTTGTTGTTTGTACCTTTTTTAAGATATAGCGGCGTTTTTGAATAAGCGACTGACTTTAACTGAAAATAATCCTTGCCCGCTTTTTTTACAATGATTCCGTAAGCGAATTTTTTTTGCAAATAATTAAGTTCTTTACGACCTCCTCCTTCCGGATATCTGATCCAAAACGGATGAACAGGATTTTCTTCGTCCAGTTGCCCTTTATCATTTACATTTAATTCATAACAGATCGTATTGGTATTCGGGTCTCTCTGAATATAAAAAAGGAGGTTGGGCAATTTTGGTACAGGAAAAGTATCAACTGCTGCTACTGCCAGATTTTCCTTACTTTTTTTGTCTGCGAAAGTGTTGCTGCCTGTTGCAAGAATTGCAATCAGACTAGCGATTAATAGAAATCTCATCGGAATCTTTTTTATCCAATATTTTTTTTACACTTAATAAACGGTTTACCGCGGTGATATTGGTCAGAACAGCCATGACGGTAATCGGGATTGTAAAAATTGACATCGTTTCAAAAACATGAAAAGGGATGCCAGGAATAAACAATTTATAATCACCACCAATGTAATTAGACGCCACACCACAGGAAATAGCCGAAATACCAACCAAAACCACACGTTCCGGCCTTTGCATTAATCCTTCCTTGCATTCAACCCGAAGACCTTCCGCTCTGGCTCGTGTGTAACTTACCATAACAGAACCGATCAGCGCTATAAATGCAAAGAGTGAACTGAAAAAATAATGATGGCCAACGAGATAATAACATATCCCCAAAAACATCACCATTTCACTGTATCTGTCTAAAACAGAATCGTAGAAAGCTCCAAAAGTTGAGCTCATATTGCCAAGCCTGGCCACCTGCCCGTCGAGCATATCAAATATTCCGGCAAAAAGTACCAGAAAACCTGCCCAGCCCACATAAGTCAAATCTCCGCGATTACCTTCTTCAACACCGATTATAAAAATTACGGCCACACCAATATTTAACACCAAACCGATGGTAGTCACCATATTTGGTGTTAATCCGGCTTTGATAAGAAACCTTACAAATGGATTGATTACCTTATAAATGCCTCGCTGTAAAGCAACGCGAAACTCGTCTTTGTTCATTTTAAACTCTTTTAAACTAGAAATCCAACTTAACCCTCGCCCTGACTCCCCACTCTGCAACATTAGGATTGTCAAGATAGTTGAACCGTTTAACCAAATCAACTCGTAATAACTTAAAAATGTTCGCGATCCCGACACTTCCTTCCATGTAAGGTTCTTTATTCAGCGAATAAGTAGCCGATGTTCCATCGGGATTTGTCAAAAACTTATACAAATTCGGATTATAAGCAGGGTTATTTTCATTTCTTAAACCACCATACAGTCCTCTGAATGCTACAACTTCTCTAAGTTTCAGTCTTTTCAATAACGGTATTTTGTTAAAAACAAATCCGTTCAAATAGTATTCCACACTCATGCTGGCGTAATGGTCACTGACAAATTCCAGGAAGTTCATTAAGTTATACGAACTTAACTGATACGCATAACTCTGGTTGGCTCTGTGAATGGTAAGCAAAGGAAATGGAATGTTTTTCCCAACTATATAGCCGCCTTCCGCAGTCACGTCAGCATATCCGAACTGTGACAGGAAAAATCTTTTTGCCACATTACCCGTAATATTCTGATAATTGGTTTCTCCCTGCAAAAGCCCTTTAATGCCTTTGCTGTATCGCATCGTGAAAATCGGATATTTATTAGGAATCGGCGTGCGATACAATTTCCCCTGATAATATTGTTCATGCGGGGCATATCTCAATTCGAGACTTACTTCCGCATTTGACAATGAATTAATATTGATCAAACCATCACTTCCAGCATCATAACGCTGGTAAACCAAAGCACCAGCCGGGGCTTGTTTCCATTGTGTAAATCCAAATTTGTAAGACACTCTGCTTGGAAATTCCCGAACGTATTCGAATTTATAGATATCATTATAGAGCCACTTGTCATTATTTCCTCTTTTGAAAGATAAAAGGAAATTGTCTTCCTGCACAAACTGCAATTCCTGACCGGGAATTTTGGTATCATGCTGATAGCTCAACCTGAAATAATGCAGCGGGAAATGGTAAATGGATTTATTGTTCAATGAATAAGTACCGCTGGCAAAGTATTTCCATTTCTGATCTTTAAAACCATACGCGGCATAAGTTTCAAAATAAACACGTTTGCTGAAAATTGGCGTAGTTCTGCCGCCGAAACGTAACCTCAAACCTTCCACCGGATTGAAACTGTAAAACGTATTTACAGGCCCAATTTCAACCGGGCCAAGTGCTTTATAACCTGCCAGTAAAAGCGTTCCGATATCCATTGTACGTCGGAAAGACTTTATTGTCTGTAACGTATCAACATTTTTATAAATCTCGACTTCACGGTGTTCCAAAGGAATGTGACGGGAGTTAGTCCAAAAGTCGGGACTTTTCTTTTCACCTTCCTTATAAACTATTTCCTCCGAAGGTCCCTTGTAAATACTGTCATTCTGAGCTTTATTGATTTCATAATCTTTAAACGTCACCGTTCGCTGACCATAAATCCCGCCACCTTTATCTCCAAAGGCGAATTCCATTCCCAGCGTACTTTTGCTAAGGTGATATCTTCCATCCGAACTTTTTTCGAATTCAAGTTTCGCTTCAAGATCACGCATGAAGTTCAGGTTGATATCTTTGTTGACCGTCAGATAAGCATGCTGAACGCCATAATGGCCATCCAAAGTAATATACAATTTCCCCTGAAAAAGGAGATCTGTTTTATTTCTTGGAATAAAACTCAATTCAATAAGCCACGGCTGCTGTGTTTTTACAGTGTCTGTGATAAAGAATTTGTAAAAAGTAGGTGCAGAGCCAGCAATGGGGCTAAGCAAAAGATTGGTTACAACCGAAATATTATTGTTGTAGATATTTATATCTTCATAAAGTCTGTTGAAATAAGTGCTTAAACCGTCGTTATCGATGAACCGTGAATCATATTCTGCACGCTGGTCTGCCAATACGCGCTGTTTCTTTTTGTAGGGATCTTTACGGAAATAAATCTGTGAAAGTCGTTCTCTTAAATAGGCCGGAAGCATGTTTTTCCCTCCGATCGTACTGGAATCCTGCTCTGTGAACAGAAACTGGTAATTTCTAAAAATCCGCTTTTCCCGAAATTTGTCAGATAAATTACTCAGCGCCAGAGAAATTTTCTCGTACTGTTCGTACTGAACAAAATCATTGGCATCCATCTGATTTTCCTTTTTGTGGTCGATCACTTTTTGGATCAGTTCAACGGCAGGATTGTTCCGGTTGCGGTAACGTGCTTTTCCTTTAATGACAACTTCTGTCAGCATCGATGCATTTACACTAAGCTTTACGTTAATTACCTGATCAATACCTGGCGTAATGCTTTTGACAGAAGTATTATAGCCAATGTAACCGAATTGAATTTTGGAATAACTACCATCCAGTTTGATTGAATAACGGCCTTCGTCATCGGCGAGTGTTCCAATCGTGGTACCTGGTATCTGCACATTGGCATAAGGCAAAGTTTCCTTCGAAGCAGAGTCCGTAAGTACTCCTCTGATAATTGTAGTTTGCGCACGGACAATGCCTGAGCCAAACAGAATCAGAAAGAATAGTATACCTGCTATTTTAAATTTTACTAACATTTTTTATTTTTTTTAGCTTCCCTGGGCTGCTGAGTTAATTAAGCCAGGAAAAACTCATTTAAGTTCTGTGACGATCACCTGAAAACCAGTTTTTTCTGAAACATATAATTGTATCCAAAACCAACAATAATGGCTACCATAACTTTGGATATAACATAATTAAAATTTGTTTTTTCCAACAGCAAATACATTCCTCCTGCATTTAAAATCAGATTTCCGACCCAGACAACGAAATATTTTAATACTTGTCCACCAATTTTATCCTCTGCCGCGTCGAATACCCAGTATCTGTTAATCGTAAAATTAGCTACCCCACCAAAAAATGTTCCTGCTATACTTGAACTAAACGGTTCCAGTCCAAAAAAGTTCACCAGAACGATTGCAGTCGAAAAGTCGAGAAATGTAGCAATCAATGAAGAGGCCTGCGCCTTGATAAACGTTAACATTTTACAAGAGATTAAATCTGAACGCTATTTGTAGAAGGATGTTTGCACAAATACCGGCAAGCACATCATCAAGCATCACGCCATACCCACCGGGTAATTTTTCTGCTTTTCTGATGTAGAGAGGTTTAACAATATCGAAAAACCTGAACAGTATAAGTCCTGTTATAATATAAGCACCTGTTGAAGGCAGAAATAATAAGCTGATGCACATACCTGCGACCTCATCGATCACTACTTTTTTATCATCTTTTCCCCAAAAAGGCTCAACTGCATCCGAAGAAATTGTCCCAATAATTGTAATAAAGAGTGTTATTCCAAAACCAAACCAGATTGATGGTGTAAAATAAATTTGCCAAAAGTACCAGCAAATACAAGTAAATACAGCTGCGACTGTTCCGCCACCTTTCCCTACATATCCTATCCCAAGGGATGTTGCAATTATTTTATGCAACTGACTCATTATTTTCAGGTTATTTCAATTCTACAAAATCCTGATTTACAAATACATGCAATCGGACCAACTATTTTATCCCTGACCTTTCAATTAATTATTTATACATCACCAGGCTCCAAGTCAGGAAAGCACGATGTTCGTTTTACAATCCTGGCAACCCAACATGCTGATCTTTATCTGTCATAATCTTCAAATTTAGAGGTGATTTAAAGCCACTTTCCCTTTGTATACCACTGCATGGATTCCGCCAAACCTGCTTTTAAATTGTAAGCGGGACTATAATGCAGGTCTTTTTTTGCTGCTTCAATACTACAAGCCCAGTTTGGGGCTGTAAGTTCATTCAGCTTTTCTTTATTAAGAACCGGCGTGTTTTTAGAATTCATGTAAGCCAGTTCTAATACGTTAGCCACTACTTTTACAATGCCTTCGGGAATATGGAAACGTACTGTTTTATTTCCGAGCAGGTCTTTAAAAGTATCAGCAAGCTCGTAACGGCCATAAACATTGCCGTCCGATATATTATAAGTACGTTCTGTTTTATTTTCAGCACTTAATGAAAGCATGATAGCATTCACCAGATCCTGCACATAAACAAAACTGAAACGTTGAGGTTTTTTTCCAATATACATATCCAACCCGTCCTGCAACATTTTGAAAACGATATGTAAATCCTTTTCGCCAGGACCGTACACCGCTGTTGGCCTCAAAATAGCAATTGGCAAAACGCTGTCGGATAAATATTGCTCTGCTAATAATTTACTTTTCCCGTAAGCCGTGACCGGATTGGGCTTTCTGCTTTCTGTAAAAAGTTTTACGTCATCATAATCAGAAGGGCCAATAGCGGCCAGACTGCTGACAAAGACAAACTTTTCAAGAGGAATATTTGCCAGCGTCGCTGCCAGAGCCAGATTTCTGGTATATTCCGCGTTAATCGTATTATATTCTTCTATACTTTTCGCTTTGGTCGCACCAGCCGCATGAATAATATAAGAATATTGCCCTGCTTCCAGATTGCTGACCAACGATTCTTTCGAACCAAAATCAAGCGTTACAAAATCAGGCGCCAAAGCATTCAAATGTGATAACTTGCTCGATGAACGTACTGCGGCATCAACCTCAAATCCGGCTTTTTGCGCAGCCTTTACAAGATGATATCCTATAAATCCACTCGCACCAGTTATCAAAATCCTTTTACTCATATTTCTTTTTCAAGCAATCTGTAACGCTTGTAAATTTCTCCGTTCATCTGATCCAGTGCACGGTTCATCATATGATTATCTTCCAGCATCCACGAGCACTCTCCACCTTTTATTTTAGTCCCCCTTGAATTTTTGATAATTCCACCATACAAACAGGCTTCAATACCCAACTTGCGGTAGCCATCAATAACGCCAAGTGTTAAAATCCGCAGCATGTCAATATTCTTTTTCAGAAAAAGAAGTTTAAAAATCCCTGTAGGCAATAATCTTCCCTTTTTGATTTTGATCAGAATTTGATTGATATCAGGTATCGCCAATACGAAACCTACAATTTTACCTTCTTTCTCTGCAAGCAAACAATAATCCGGATTCAGGATCATCTTTAAATCCTTTGCCAGGTATTCAAACTCATGCTCCGTCATTGGTACAAAACCTAGATTTTCTGCCCAGGCGATGTTATATATTTCCCTGATTTTAGGAACCTCATTTTTAAAATCTTTGATATTTACCTTTCTGATAACGATACCGTTTCTTTCGAGTAATCGCTTCTGAAGCAAATCAAGCATTCTTATCGATTTGTCGTTTACAGTTGCGTGCATCACTTTGTAAGCCAGCAAATCTGTTTTTTTTGTAAAACCGATATTTTCAAGAAGCGTCAGGTAATAAGGAGCATTGTAAGGCATCATCGCAACCGGAGGCGAGTCAAAACCATCAACTAAAAGTCCGCAAACATCATTTGTTGTTGGACTCGCCGGACCCTGAATCCTGTTAAGCCCCTGATCTTTAAGCCACTCCGTCGCCTTTTCAAAAAGCAAATTGGCAGTTTCCTGATCATTAATAGAATCAAAAAAACCAAAAAAACCATCTTTTGCCCCTACAAATTCATTATGATTCTTATTATGTATAGCAGCAATTCTACCCGTTATCTTACCATTTTCGTCAAACGCTAAAAAACACTGCGCTGATGAATGCTCATAAAAAGGATGTTTACCAGGAGAAAGCAAATCTTTTTGCCCAATAAATATTTCCGGAACGTAGTTTACATCATCCTTATACAAGTCATGAGGGAAATCAACAAAACGGTCCAAATCCTTATTAGAGGTAACGGGTAAAACTCGGGTCATACACTTTCAGAAATAATAGGGTAGGAATATATTTGTTTGTAAGCCTTAGTCATTTTGTCTACTGCTTCTTCAATCTGAGCGAAAGTGTGGGTTGCCATTAAAGAAAAACGAATGAGTGATTCCGTAGTATGCACAGCTGGCGATACAACAGGATTTACAAAAACACCGTCTTCATGCAAAATCTTGGTGATCTGGAATGTTTTTTCGTTGTCCCGGATATATACAGGAAGAATTGGACTTTCAGTTCTTCCCAAATCAAAGCCGCTTTCAAGCAATAATCTCTTGGCATAATGTGTATTAGCCCAAAGTTTTTCAATATGCTCAGGTTCATTTTGGACAATTTCAAGAGCAGCTAAAACAGTGGCAACAGATGAAGGTGTCATACTTGCACTGAACATCAAAGCACGTGCACGGTGTTTCAGATATTCAATTGTTACCTCGTCTGCCGCGATAAAACCGCCAAGTGAAGCAAATGATTTGCTGAAAGTACCCATGATAAGATCCGTCTTATGGGTAAGACCAAAATGAGAAGCAGTCCCTGAACCGTTCACACCTATAACACCCAGACTGTGAGCGTCGTCAACCATAATATTTGCACCAAATTCCTCTGCGATAGCGGCCATTTCAGGAAGTTTGACAATGTCACCTTCCATACTGAAAATACCATCCGTAGCAATCAGCTTTATTGCGTCCTCAGGAAGATTTTTTAGTTTATTTCTCAAATCATCCATATTATTATGGCTGTATTTGACCACTTTTGAAAAGGACAAACGGCTCCCATCAATAATAGAAGCATGATTTGCATCATCCAGAATCAGATAGTCATTTCTTCCGGTAATACTGGAAAGTGCTCCTAAATTAGCCTGAAAACCGGTACTGAAAAGAACCGAAGCTTCTTTTCCGGTGTAAATTGCCAATTTCCTCTCTAACTCTTCATGGATATCCAGCGTACCATTAAGAAAACGAGAGCCTGCGCACCCGGTTCCGTATTTGGTAGTTGCCTCACGTGCCGCTTCCACTACCTTAGGATGATTTGTCAAACCTAGATACGAATTAGAACCAAACATCAGCACTTTTTTGCCGTGAATGATTACCTCAGTATCCTGACCTGATTCAATTGGCCTAAAATAAGGGTAAAGCCCCCTTTCCTTAATTACCTTCGAATCTCTGAATTCAGAAACCCGGGCATGTAGTTTATTCCCCATAAATATTTAGTGTCAGAAACATGCACCTACTTCCTGATTTCCAGTTAGTTCCAGTGGGTTATGCATTTTTTTCATCATTAAAAAAGTAATTTAAGCATATTACGGCAATGTTAAAGCATTGTTTCGCCTGCATTACCTAACATGTTAACTTCAATAAAGGTTTTTACTTGAATTAAATTATTTAAAAAAATTTATAACAAAAACAGTTTTTTTAAGTTGAAGCAAGAATTAAAACCTATTCTTATGAAAACTTTATGAAAAACCCGATTTTCTTCCAAACTCTCCGATATTCCTTTTAAAGTTATCAGGCAAGGATATTTCACTGTTTTCAATGGATATACCCTCCTTCTTGAAAATTTAAAAACCGATTTTATTATATTTTTACAAAGATATAAAAATTGTATTTTTAAAACTTTCTTTCCTTAAAAACAGTCAGCTTTTTGTCTTAAATAGAATTATTATTTCCACCAACCATTAGAGTCTGGCAAAGAAAATATTTTTCTGCTAGTTCTTCACCCCTTCTTTTTCAATATCTGCTTATTTTAATCTTTATTTAATTTTTTGTTATTTTTTTGTGAAGTCAGGATTCCTCATAACAACAAACATGCCTGGTTATTCTAAAATGATGTCAGGTTGTATTAAGTGATACAATTCCTTAATTTTCTGACAGTTATTACGACAGTTCAGATTCCAGAACAGGCTTATTTAAAATTAAGGACTAATAACGTATCAGAGTCGATGTATGATCCCAACATTATTTTTTCAGTCCGTTCATCACCAGCTGCATAAGCAATTGCAGATAGTCATGCATCTCATCAAGTTTATCATACATGATAAGATCAAACTCAATACTCCTTTGGGCACTCGTCAGAACAAATGCCAGTCTGTTAAGTTCGCTGTCCGATAATATCCTGAACTCCCCACTGATCATACCATATTCCAGGATACTTTTCAAAATCACAATCTCCTTTTCGTCATATTTTTTCCGCCAATGACAGTCCCCTCCGGTCGCAAACATTGCTTCCCGGGTTTCTGATACCAGTACAGTGTAGAGATTTGCCATTTTTTTCATCATTTCAAAACGCTTAAGATAAAAGGTCTTGAATTTTTCCCAGGCTGTTGGAGATTTGGCAATTTCGCCTTGGAGCATCAGAAAAAAGTCATCCTTTTCTCTGCTGATGATGGCTTGAAAAATTTCTTCTTTACTTTTAAAATAATAATAAAGCGTGCTTTTCCCCTTCCCCGCATCCTTGGCAATATCTTCCATGGTTGTTTTATTCAAACCATATCTCTGAAAAAGTTTGTTAGCCCCTTCCAGAATTTTTGCCTTAATTATTTCATCTTTATTTAACATCTTCTATTAATTATTTTTCGACTAAAATCGAATAATGGTCCAAAATTAACCTATGCTCTTTGTACAACAACATTTTATTCCAAATAATTTTAATATTCAGAATAAAATACCAAACCATCTTAATTAATTTAAATACTGATGCATAGATTATTCCAATAAATGCCTTATTTACAAAGGGATCTTTATTTGTTATTGAGAAAACGACAGAGACTTGCGCTTTATGAAGGATATAAAAGGCGAGAATTAACTGTTAATAAAAAAATCAGGATAATACATGATTTTTTTATGTAAAAATAAAGAACTTATACTTGTATTTATTTAACGGTTAGGGCTTTAAATTTAATTCAAATATCATTGGCCCGTTATTTAAATTCCTCAGTATGGTTGTATACACCAAGAATTCAATAACTATTTTCACACATATTTAACCCAGCATCATGCAAACCGATTCAGAATCATTAACGGAAATCAGCCGGCTGCTCGACATGTATATCAACGAGATACAGTCGTCAGAATTAAAACCACTGGCAGCCAACATTTATCTTACCCATGCCAAAAACTTCGTCCGATGGATTGAAGGAGAATTTGTACCAGGAGGCCGGCTGGAAAAAAACAAAGCCAGGTAACAGACCACATTTCCACAGGGTCTAAATCCGAAGTACCCAACAATCCGGTTTTTCAGCACTACTTCACACACTATTAGTTCTTCACTAAAATTTCCTATAAGCTTTTCTTCTACACTCAATTGATTTGCTCCCGCAATCACGTAAACTGGTTTTTTTTAATTTAATAGCTCTCGCCACAACTGATCAAAACATCAACTTCTTTTTTAACTTAATTATAACAAAATATAAACCATACCGATATAGTTTGTGTTCTCCACACCTACTTTTAAGGTCTGCGTAAGCAATTTTTAAAAGCTGATTTGAAATGATACATGAGAAACGACGGACCATTGATGGTCGGCAATGAGCAGCAAGTAATTGACAAGATCATGTACCAATACGAAATATTTCAAAATACCAGGTTCCTTGCACAATTAGTTACAGGATATACCTCATCAAAAAGTATTAAAAGCAATTGAGCTTTATGGAACCAAGATAGCGTCCGGTCATCCGAAAGGAAACAGGAGGAAATTAAGGAATTGGC
The DNA here is from genome assembly GCF_005280585.1 of Dyadobacter frigoris. Classification (GTDB taxonomy): domain Bacteria; phylum Bacteroidota; class Bacteroidia; order Cytophagales; family Spirosomataceae; genus Dyadobacter; species Dyadobacter frigoris. Next base: position 157,696 of record NZ_SZVO01000008.1, on the reverse strand, counting down.
AGAGTTAAAAAAGTGATCAATTGAATATCTTCTTCAAAAATCGTGACATGTAAGAAATATTCAACAGTTCGAGACAAACTTAAATCCAAACCTAATAATTTTAGGGATTAACGACAATTCCCAAAATAAAAATCTCAACCTACTTCAGGAAGTAAAGCAATTTTTCCCCGCAACCAGAATTATTATTTATGATGAAATAGTTTATGATTTTAAAACTCTTCCATACCTTGAATTTGGAATTGATGGCTATTTGTTGAAAAACAAATAGCCAGACGAACTTATCAGATGTATTGAGATTGTATTAAGTAGCAAACTGTACATTTGTAATGAAGTATTGCAAAATCTATTTAATGGATTCTTATTGGAGAATACAGCCTTGGCAAGAAAACAATTGTTATTCAATTTGAGGAATCCTGTTTGAATGGTTTTTCAAAAATCAGCAAGATCCGGATTGTTTGTAAAATTAGCCTCTGCTACTTTTACATTCTTTCAATATCCTGAAAGCCTTATCCGAAATCATAATGGGCGACAATATTATTTCATTAGCCATAAATTCAACTTTCAGTTTCAGCGAATGCCTATGGTTTCTCAATCGTAATTATGATGACTGCATGCATTCAATCGTTGATAACAGAATATTGAAAGCTGTGCTCATCGATGAAAAACCTTTTTTGTTAGGAATATCTCAAAAACCGGGTTCACTGGAAATAGAAATCCTTGCCGGTGAACCTGATTCGGAAACCAGTTCTGCCGTTAAAACCTATGTAACTGAATGGCTGGATCTTGGCCGGAATTTACAGCCATTTTATCAATTACTTAACCAGCATAGTCAACTTTCCTACATGGCCGAGGAATTTGAAGGTTTACGCATTATTGGCATTCCTGATCTTTTCGAAGCCTTATGCTGGAGTATCACCGGGCAGCAAATTAATCTGACTTTTGCCTATAAACTTAAAAGAAGACTTGTTGAAAAATATGGCAGCCAAATCGAGTTCGATAATGAAATATTTCACATTTTTCCGTCTTTTCAAGTACTTGCAGGAGCCGAGTCGAATGATCTAAGGGCAATGCAGTTTTCCGCAAAAAAAGCAGAATACATTATTGGCATTGCAAAACTTTTTACTGACGGAAAACTCAGCACAGAAATACTAATGTCTCTCCCCGATTTAGAAGCCCGGCAAAAAATGCTGATGTCTGTTAAAGGTATTGGTATCTGGACAGCAAATTATGCCCTCATGAAAAGTCTGAAAGAACAGTCCAGCATTCCGTATGGTGACTCAGGTATGTTACAGGCATTGTTATTACACAATATTATAATGGATAAAAAAGATAACGAAAAGGTTCAGAATTTTTTTCTGGGAATGACAGGCTGGGAAAGTTATACCGTTTTTTATTTATGGAGGAGCCTGGCAAAAAAATTACCACAAGTTTGATTGGCATAAACTGTCAGCTGGTTTTCAAATCTTTACTTAATTTCCAAAGTCTATATTTTGCAGGCATACAATGTGCGCAAGGCCGGTAACCTTCTGAAATAGCTTCTAATTCGTCTTTAAAAAAAACGCGGTTTTCAATTTTCATCTTTTTCCCGGAACGACAATTTAAAGTGCCATAAATCTTCGTCTTCCTATATCCTCCAACGGTAATATCTCCTTTTCTGATCAGGTTTCCGAGAATCTTCTGAATTTCTATTTTACTTATTCCCAGACTCGTATGGAGTATCATAATTTAACAGATTTCTTTTTATTTCACCAAAATTATGATTCCGGTTTTTTATTAAAAACCTGATTCTTGCTTTCGGGTTATCGGGATTTATATTTATTTAACCTTGAAAAAATATTTTCAAGGTTGAAAAACTTACTGACATAGGGCTGTCATTAGCTAGTGTTTCCTTTGCAGTGGAAATAATAAAAACATAACCTTTTAGCAAAATGGAAAATAACACAAGTGAGGTAAAAGAACTTTCGGCATCTGAGGTATTCATTACGATGGATGCATTGCTGGAACACTGGCAAAGCCACCGCAGGATTACACGCCGGGTAATTGAGGCATTTCCTGAAGATAAATTTTATACATTTTCTATCGGAGGCATGAGGACTTTTGCAGAACTGGCCATGGAGATCATGGTACTTTCCGGACCCGGAATTCATGGAATTTTGTCAGGTGAGTGGACTTACGGCGATCCTCCACTAAATTTCACATCACAACCGCCAGCCACCAAACAAGAAGTTCTTGTACTTTGGGATAAAATTACAGAAGAAATCAACACGCTCTGGCCACAAATTCCCGTTTCCCGTTTTCATGAATCAGATGCGGCTTTCGGCCAATATGATGGGCCGGTTTATTTTACTACTTTATATATTATTGACAACGAAATCCATCACCGAGCCCAGGGATACGTTTATTTGAGAGCGCTTGGCATAGAGCCGCCGGCATTCTGGGATCGGAGTTAGGAAATTATACTATTGGCCATGATTAAATAAATTCCTCATATTAAAGTCCGACCGATTTTAATACGGGGAATTTCAAATATGCTTCGTCTTATTTGCAATATCCCTGATAATTCCATCTAATTCGTTGGCGGAAATAAGGATATGATCGAGCAATTCATTTTGTTCGTTTTCGGAATGCTGGTAATTTTTGATCAGGTCAACAATGCCCATCAGTCTGGCAATTGGCGCACGTACCACATGTGACTGAAGCCAGGCGATTTCCTGCAATTTTTGATTTTGACGTTCAATAGCTTCAACATAACGGAGCCTTTCGGTAATATCATTGATCAAAACCACCCTTGCCTTTCTGCCATTAATATAAATGCCGTTGCTTTGAATTTCGGCCTGAATTATATCCCCGTTTTTCTTCCTGTGCCGTGATATCCCGTTGTAATGAATGGTAGCCGTTTTTCTGGTAAGAAATAAAGTTTCGTCCAATTTGGGCAACTCTTCAACCGGCCGTATATCCCGTATCGTCATGTCAAGAAATTCTTCAAGACTATAACCATAATGCCTGATGGCGGCATCGTTTACGTTCAAAAATTGTAAAGTTTCCAAGTCATAAACCCACATCGGTTGAGGACTAAGCTGAAAAAGATCGCTGTATCTTTTTTCAGATTCTTCCAGTTCCACCGATTTTTTCTTTCGTTCAATACTGTAAAGTATGCTTTTGTATAGATTTGAAGCAGATAGTTCGTCTTTAAGTAAATAATCGGAAACTCCGAGAGAAAGTGATTTTACACTGAAAGAGATGTCAGGATAACCCGTCAGTACAATTATCGGAATCCCTGCACTCAGCGCAACAATTTCCATGATCAGATTTTCACCACTTTTATCAGGCAGGGAAAGGTCCAGTAAAATAACATTTACAACCAGTTTTTCGTCAACCAGCAAAGACCTTCCTTCCCGGAAGTTTTTTGCCTGGAAAATTTCAGGAGAATGCATCTGCTCATCCAGAAAATCCTCTATTAGCGCAAAATCTCCAGGGTTGTCTTCAATGACCAGGATTTTATATCTGTTTTTATCCTTTTCCATCAATTTTTGTTTACAGATGGCAGGGCTACAATACTAATCCAGAAATTTTCAATCTGTGTAACCACATTTAGAAAACCTTCTAATTCAACAGGCTTGGTGATATAACAATTTGCATGATTTTGATAGGAAAGGCTGATATCTCTTTCCGAGGATGACGTCGTAAGCATGATAACCGGAATATGCTTTATATCATCACTTTTCTTAATATATTGAAGTACTTCGTGTCCGTTCTTTTTTGGCAGGTTCACATCAAGCAGCACCAGGTCAGGCTGTTCGGCCAGGGTATGCTTTCCTTTTCGGTTTAAAAAATCGATGGCTTCCTGTCCATCTCTGACAACACTGATTTTGTTCAAAACCCGTCCTTCCTGTAAAGCTTCTGTCGTGAGTAAAATATCCCCTTCATTATCCTCAACTAATAGTATATGTATACTTCTCATAACGTTGTAGGTTGCTGTTTTGCAATGCTAAAATAAAAAGTGCTTTCTTTTCCTTCGACTGATTTTAACCAGATCTTCCCACCCAGATTTTCAACAATTTTTTTTGTAATCGCCAACCCCATTCCAGTACCGGAGTATTCGTCTTTGTTATGCAACCTTTGAAAGATAATAAAAATCTTGTCGAAATACTGTTCGTCAATCCCAATTCCATTATCCATGACGGCAAATTCCCAGTGCGTCCCGGTATCTTTTGAAGAAATATGGATATGTGGAATTCTTCCTTCGGGCTGATATTTCAATCCGTTACTTATCAGATTCTGAAAAATCTGCCTTAACGGTGTCTTAAATGTAGTAAGTGCGGGCAGCGCAGAGAAGCTGATGCCAGCGTTTTTTTCTTCTATATTCTTTCTGTAAAGAAGAATTATTTCCTCTATCAATTCATTTAAATCTATTTCTTCGAGTTTCTCTTCCGATTTCCCGACTCTTGAAAAATCAAGCAGATCCAGGATAATCTGGCGCATTCTTTTTGCTCCGTCAACAGCAAAAAAAATGTATTTTTTTGCCTTTTCATCCAAGGATTCGCCATATTTTTTTTCGAGCAACGTCAGGAAGCTGGTCACCATCCGCAAAGGTTCCTGCAAATCATGAGAGGCGACGTAAGCGAACTGTTCAAGTTCGGCATTTGAAATCGCAAGGATTTTCAGGTTAATTTCCAGTTCCTGATACAGCTCTTTCAGCTTTTCCTCAGCAAATTTACGCTCTGTAATATTTTTAAAATAAACAGTTAAACCTGCCGTTGCCGGAAAAGCGCTAACTTCAAACCACCTGTCTAAAGGAGCAAAATATTCTTCAAAACGAACCGGTGTATTTTCTTTTAAGGCTTTGTTATATTGATAGTAAAATTTCGATGGAATTACCTGATTATAAATATCCCAAAAGTTGTGATTAACTATTTCTTCCCGTTTTATGTCAAGCAGTTTTTCGGCTTCCTTATTCCAATAGGTCACCGTCCAGTTTTCATTTACAGCAAAAAAACCATCCTGGATACTTTCAAGCGTTTTGTTTTTTTCTTCAAAAGCCGCCAATAGTGCTTTATCTGCCTCCTGACTTTCAATTACTTTCGCCAGGTTAACCGTAATGGTTTTTAAGAACGAAATTTCATCCTCATCCCAGGATCTTTCCTGCCGGCAATCATCAAACCCCAGATAACCATAGAATTTATTCTTTACAAAAACCGGTAATATCAGTATCGATTTTATATCCTGCTGCAAAAGATCAATCTTGAAATCTGAATCGGGAAGCTGACTTATGATTGCATTAAACGGCTTATTTTCATTGAGCGGATTCATAAGATTAGCCAGCGTATCGTGCGGCACATTCTGCAGCCGTGGATTATCAATTTGAGAATCAAAAGTACCGGCATTCCATTCAAATTTCTGACTTGCGAATTTTTGCCCGGAACTGGTATCTGTATAATTTTCAAAATAATAAACCCGGTCTGCAATTACTGCAAGCCCCACAATGCCAAACGATTTATCCAATGCCTCGGACCAGTCATTAAATTGTAAAAGACTATTATTTACTTCTGCAATAGCAGCAAGAAATTTCGACTTCCTGAGAAGTTTTATCTGCGTTTGTTTTCTTTCGGTTATGTCCCTTAACACGCCGATCATCCTCACTGCTTCTAAACCGGAATTTCTAACTATAAATCCCTTTTCCTGCGTAAAGGCATAAGTGCCGTCCAGCTTCCGGTAGCGATACTCTGCCCACCAGTTTTGCTGCGTCTTATCTTCAAGTGCCTTATTTAGATTGTGAGTAACTGCATCTAAATCATCCTGATGAACATTGGAGGACCACTTCTCAACCGGATATCTTTCGCCGGTTACTTCATAGCCAAACAAACGGCGATAACCGTCCCCCCAGGCAATGTGGTCGGTGTTTAAATTCCAGTCGTAAATCGCGTCGTTGGTAGCTTTGTTTACAAGTTCATACCGCTCATTACTTAGTTTCAGGGCATCTTCCGTTTTTTTCCGGTCCGTTACGTCCAGTCCGGTACATTGGATTTCAGAAGATTTTCCGTTAGAGTCAGCCAAACAAATAAAATCCCATAAGGTCGAAATAATTCCACCTCCATTTCGAATTTTATCAATCTCAACCTGATAGATTTTACCCGGCTTTTGTTTACATAAATCAGAAACTTCTAAAAACCGGAAATGATGCTCAGAAATGGTGGTATCAAGACAACTTTCACCAATCAGATTTTCATCAGCAAAAAACCATCCGAAATCCTGTTGATACTTTTTGTTATAATAAGTATAACGACCTGTCAGATCCAGCCTGACTACATAATTTGTCTGGGCATCCACCAGACTTCGCAAACGGGATTCACTCGCCAGCAATTCTTCCTGTGTTTTCCGGCTTTCGGTAATATCCAGGCAGGCTCCTATCATTTTCAGCGGATTACCTTTTTCATCGGTTTTTAACCTACCCCATGATTTGAGATTCCGGATCTCCCCTGACGGACGAATAATTCTTTCTTCAAAAACAATATCTTTTTTTGTTTGTAATACGCTCTGAATTAACTGATAAACACGCATTTTATCATCAGGATGCAGCATTTCCTGATAGCCTTCAAATGTGGCCTTAAATCCGGACCGGGTTAAACCATAAATGTCATAAAGTGTATCCGACCAGCTTACCACATTATTTACAATATCCCACTGCCAGTTACCAAAATGTGCCAGTTCCTGGCCCTGGTTCATCAAAAAGAAAGTCTCTTCCAGTATTTCGGAACTTCGCCGGTTTTCCAGAATGACTTTTAAAATAGCATTTGATTTTTCTACAACTTTAAGTTCTTCATCGATCGGCTCTTTCACCTCGTGATAGTAAATACCAAATGTGGCAATTACATCTTCCTCCGAATCTAAAATCGGCTGCGACCAGCAAGCGCGCAGATTGAATTTCAAAGCCAAATCTTTGTAGTCTATCCATCGAGGGTCATTTTCTATATCACTTACAATGACCGGTTCTTTCAGAAAAGCGGCTGAGCCACAGGAGCCCGTATTTATCCCGATCGCCAAACCTTCGATAGATTCTACATAATCAAGTGGCAACGACGGCGACGACCAATTGTACAGGTGACCATTTTTGACATAAAGAATGGAGCATTTCATATTTGGAAAAATCGCTTCTATGCCTGTAAGATATTCCGTCAGAAGATCCTGAATAGCTATTTCCTTGTGTGAGTTTAATTCCAGTACTTTTCGTTCCAGATGTTCCAGTTGGACAAACCGCCTGCCCTCCGAAATATCCATCATGATACCACGCAGCAGCGCTGGTTTGCCATTTTGGTTGATCACCGAAACAACATCCTTTATCCAGACAAGACTTCCGTCTGAACGCATCATTCGGTAATCAAACGTATGGTTTCTGCAATCCTGGGTTGAGCGCTGACAATAGGCAACAGCCTCTTCACGGTCGTCCGGGTAAATATGGTTTGCCCAAAAATCAGGTTCCCCCAGCCATTCCTGCGGTGTATAACCAAGAATATTTATGACCTGATTGGAGATAAAAGAAAATTCAAAAGTTTCCGCATCCGCCTCCCAAACTATCCCGTCAACAGTCTGGATCAGTGATTCAAAGCGATTTCGTGAAATCAGAAGTTCTTCTTCATTGATTTTATTTTCATTAATATCCTGGATTGCGCCGTAAATCCTGGTACAAATTCCATCCTTTAATTCTGCCTCGCCCGTTAATCTGATCCACCGTTCATTTCCTTTTGCTGTAATAATCTGTAATTCCAGGTCAAATCCTGAACCATCTTCAATTACCTTATTTACAGCGGCTTGAAATAAATCCCTGTTTTTACCTTCTTTATAAAAATGCACCGCCGAATCCTGATAAGGAAAATAATCTTTATCCACTTCATGTATTTCTCTTACCACATCCGACCAGGTGATCACCTTGTTAACCAAATTGGCTTCCCAGCTCCCAATCCTTGCCACCCGTTGTGTCTCTTCAAGAAATTTTTCATTCCTGGCAAGGTTATCACTGACTGCCTTTTCATTTTCTTTTACAGCTAGCATTTCGGTAACATCGGTGATCGAGCGTATAATAAATTGTATCTCATTGTCCGCATCTAAAATCGGGGTTATGGAAGTTACCAGCTGTTTTACTACAAAATCAAAAGTTCCTTTTATTGGTACCTGATAATCAAAAACCGGTGTCTGGAGCGTGCGCTTTTCAATGATCGCTTTTTGCAAAAGATCTTTCCAAAGGTGTGCTTTAAAATAAGGTTTGCTGCTGAGCGCTTCAAAAAAACCATTACCTACAAAATCTTCTCTTGCAATATTGGTAATTTCAAGATAAGCTTCGTTTACGTCAATGACCGTAAATTTGGGAGAATCCGGAAGTAATACTACTCCGGGCGTGGGCAATGCATTGAATACTTTATTAAGATATTTAGGGTCTACCATGTTGAGCATGCCAGTCTTTTTATTAGCAATCCTAAATATAGCATAATGTACGGCTTGTGCACTATTGTCATATACAATACAATAAAATTATTGTTCGGTATATAATTTTTATTTTATCAAACTTTATTTTTATGAAATTTTCTTCGCAGCCCTATTGAAATATTGACATGCCAAAAACTCCAGTGGCAAAGTGTGACATGAAATATCAGTTCCTCGTCCATTCATGATCGCAACCACTTCCGCGTCAAAGCTGTGGATTTCTACCCCTGCGCTATATACGGCCAAACCTTTTTCGGTATTTTTTTATTTAGTTCCAACTGTTTTACTTCTTCGTTCAGGCAGATTTACGAAATGCCGGATCACATTCATTTGCCCGCGTTTTTCGCAGCATATGTTTTCGTAAATTTCACTACTCTAAAGGCATTCGAAAGGAATATACATCGAATATTACGACCTATATTCCTTTCTGATTTAATAAATATTTGCTTCAAAAACATTCATGAAAGCTATCTCCGCGCTTCACCGACAAATTGGTAAAAATGGCGCACAGTATCTGCTTTTTCAGAATAATCCTTCATTAACTCGCTGGTTTCCAATATTTGTCCACCTTTAAGATAATATTTTACAAATCCCTCAGGATTAAACTTCATCAGAAAAATCAGGTTTTTCTCATCAGCTATGGCACCTGTCCTGCTCTGAACCATCGTTGAGGTAAGGCTATCGCCGGTATAAAACGTAACCAGATCACTTGACTGATTATTGAAGAAATTAATTGTCTTGGATTTTGCATTTTCTCCTTCCGTTATCGTCTTTGTAGGTGTCGTTGTTTTGAACCACTTCCATTGTCCCTGTAATCTGGTTTCAAACGGAGGAGCCACACAACCGCACAATTTATTGTCATTGCACGACGAGAGAAAAATGCAGGATAATAAAAAGAGAAGAGGTTGAGTGATTTTCATAAAATTGATCGATGAGTTTTTATTATGACACCAATACGCAGGCAAATCGTTGCAAAGCTGTTAAAAAATTTTATTGACAACTAATTTTAATACAAAACGTTCATTGATTTTAACAATTTGATACCATAAAAAATAATTATAAATGAGGTGACATTGACTATCTTGAAATTATAAAACTCACCAAAATCCAACCGAAATTGAAACTCAAATCGAGAATCCTGACTGGTATATACTAACCGCGCCGGATGCCAGACCGATTGAAGGCGTTTACGGAGACATCGATAATTCGCTGGTTATTACAACGGGGCTCAAAATTTACAAAACCGATGATAAAGGAAAAACCTGGCAAGCAGGAAATTACAATAAACCAATCGGAATTTTCAGTTTTACACAGGTAAAAGATACGCTGCTGGTCTTTAACACCAAGTCTTTCAGATCGAATAAATTAAATGAGCAGGCTATTTATGCAACAAGTCCATCCTTTTATAGCATAGATGGACTAAACTGGTTGCCATACAATAATGTAACTTATTCGGAAAAAGACCCAATGATTTTACTTAACAAAGTATACACCGTTACGGGTACTGAATACAAAACTGATCAGGTTAGCATCGGAGGAAATCCTGAACCTGCCGGGATAATCACTTCAACGGGACAGAAAATAAGTTTACCACAAAATCATCAGATCAAAAGTCTTTATTTTGACAAAAAAGATCGTCTTTATGTATCAGCTTCTGCTGCTTTTTGCGTAGGCGGAAATAATTTTTCTTTTTGTAAGGGAGAAAATGGTGTGCTGTATGTTTCGAAATTAAGTAAAAAATAATCTTGGTTTGGGACCAAAAGACTTATGCTATAAAATAAACGCTCTTTTGAAGTTATAAGATGTGTTAAAATCAAGAAATCCATGGCGAAAAAATCTTTGCTGAAAGCTTTTTTCCACACTTTACTTAAAAAGTAAATCCTAAACCAATCGTCAGAAACCAGTTTCTTGACCCATTTCCGGTATCTATTGAACCTTCCCAGCGGGTCAAGTCCGCGTTTATGAAAAATTTCTTTAAGATTCTCTGCTGGTATCCCCCGGTAATACCGGTTCTCCATCTATCCTTAGATGTTGATAGCTTATTAAAATTCGCACCTCCATTATCATAGTAAAATGAGTAATTTCCCCGAAGGCCCACATAGGGTCCAGAAAAATTCGCGCCATCCTTACCTTTTAATATTTTTCTTTTTTGAAGAAAATAATACCGAAACTGTAAACCCGTCGACATGGAAATCTCTGTGATGTTGTAATCACTGGAAATTGAACTTGTTGGAAGCGAATTATAGCTCATGGTTGTCTGTACGCTGTTATAAAGCATGCCACTCCACTCTAAGCTGGCGGAGAAAGGGCTTTTTCCAATTTTTCGCTCATAGGCAACACCAGCTTTAACCGACTGCCCCTTTAGCCCGATCCTGATGTCCGGGAAATTCACTTTCCACTGATCCTTTATCTGTTCATCACAAACCAGCGCATCGCATATTGGAGCAGTAGAGGTATTTTTCCAGTCACCAAATGCTAATCCCAGCATGACCTGTGTATTAATTGTAAAGTTATTAATTCCCCTTAGCATGGTTGGTCTTCTGTAAGTTAACCTGGAAATGCCCACCGAAAAATCAACATGTCCTTTGTTCAGAAACCTGCTTTGGAAACCATATTGTAAATTGAGCTTATGCAGGCCGCCGTACGAATAAATCCAGCTAGCATGGGCATGGATCGATTCTTCCATAGATAAAGCAAGATAACTTCCACTGAAATTATTAGCACTAAGCCCAGTTTTCATTCTTTTATTCATGTTGAAATACCACCGGGCCTTCGCGTTAAACCATAAGCTCTGTAAATAAAAACGGTCTTTAAATGTGTCAACAGTCAGACCATTTGCGTCACTGGACGTCTGAACGAAGACACCGGCTTCCAATGAAAAAGCACGCAAAAACTTATACTCATAAGCCAGATTAAGTCCGGTTCCCTTACCTTCAGAAGACAAATAATCAACTTTAAATATGTGGCGGGTCGGAATTTTTGTCATAAATACATTTTCATACCTATCTATAAAATGCTGCTTGACAAGTGTGTCTCCTTCTTCGCTGTACGTTATTCTGGTTGTATCCTGGGCATAGGATGCATTCGCCAGAATCATTAAAATGGAGATAAGAATTTTTTTCATCGCTGTGAACTCAAATTAGTTAAGAGAAAACCATTCTTAGAAAACAAAGCCAAAGCCGACTTTAAAATTCCAGGAATTCTTATTGTCCATACCCACTATCGGTACTGCATACTTCCGGGAGAGGCTTCTCAAATAATAAGCGTTGGCGTCAACAAAGAATTTTTTGAGAAATCTTAGCTGATATCCGGTAGCCAGACTTGCAGTCCAGTTGCTACCAAATCCCTTCTGGACATTGTTTTCGTGAAAAGGCGAATGATATTCTGTATAATTTTTCTGGTATCCGCTTCCAACGCTGAAATAGGGCCCCGAAAAATTGGCTGATCCTCTTCCCTTTCTGATTTGCTGTTTTTGAAGATAGTAATAGCGAAGCTGCAATCCGCCTGTCAGAGCTCCATTCTCGTTCCAACCTTTAAAGCTGTAATTGTAAGGGCCAATAAAATCGTCAATGTTCCGATAAATTATTAAATTCAAATCACCGGTTATGGAAAAAGGGCTTTTCCCAATTTTTCGCTCGTATGCAATTTGAGTTACAGCTTGCTGCAAGCTGGTTCCTATGTATAAATAAGGAAAGTTCAGCTTCCATTGATCGTTAATATCTTCATCACAAACGAGTATCTCACAGCTTGGTAAAGTAGATTTTTTCTTCCAGCTACCAATCCCCAGACCAAAATTCATTTGTGTTGCAATCTTAAACTTACTGAGCTGATATTTACTTTTATGATCACTGAAATTATAATCTTCATAAGAACCTGTCGGTCTATGAAAAAGACCTACGGAAAAATCTACAAAACCGTTGTTCAAAAACCTGCTTTGAAAGCCATATTGAATACCTGTTCTGCGCTGGCTGCGCCCGGGATGCGGATACCTATTTTTGAATATAAAAGACTGTTCGTAAGAGAAAGCGAAATAATTTCCACTAAAATTGTTTGCATTTAATCCACTTTCAATCCTGCTTTTCATGTTATAATACCAGCGGGCTTTGGCGTTAACATATAATTCGTCCAAAATCGTATTTTCAGCCCCTCCTCTGTTAAACATGCCTCGTGAGATTCCCTGCTCATTTGTCACGTTTTCAAAATACCCTCCTGCTTCAAGAGAAAATGCAGGCAAGACCTTATACTCGTAACCAATATTAAGGCCAGAACCTCGAACCAGGGAAGTAGCATATCCAACTTTTATGATATGGCGGCTAGCCACTTTTGTCATGAACACATTTTCATATCGGTCAATAAAATGCTGCTTGACCAGCGTATCCTGCACTTCCAAAAACGTGACTTTTAAGCTATCCTGCCCGAATGCAGAATTATTCAGGAAAAGTATAACTGAGAAAAGTATAAATTTTTTCATGGCTAATAGTTAGGGGCTAGCAGTATTATTTTATTGTCAGATTTCCGAATTCTGCACTGATCTGTATGTTGGCTATCTGATTTTTGGAATAAAATGCATCCTTAAAATCGGTTGTATTGCGTTTCCACTTAAAGCCGTTGGGAAGCTTCATAGTGGTATACGCACTGTTGATATCGTAATCAAATTGCTGCCAGTTTTTTGACAACATGGAGACAACAGCCTTTTTTGATTGAATGGCCAGACTCGTCAAACCGGAAGACGGCTGAATTTCCACATTTCCATACAATGTATTCATCCTGACAGCACCCCCAATATTTTCCAGGCGCAGGTTGGTATGATCACTTGTGAAAGAAAAATCACCAGAAATTTCGATTCCTTTCAGTTCTCCAAATGTGGTTTCAAGCAGTCCTTTTCCCTTGATATTCAGCAGGGTAGTTGTACAAAAATCTGCGTTTAGTTTAAGATTATTCGTCAGTCCCTTCATTTGAATAGTACCAAAGGTATTTTTCAAATCAATAGCACAGGAAGCCGGTAAATGAATGGTGTATCGTGCTTTCAGGTTGGAGAGCGGTTTGCTTTCTCCTTCTTTGAGCAAAATATAATTCCGAAGAAAATAATCCTTCCCGCTTCGGTCGGCAATGTATTGGACCTTGGCCAAATCAGTGGTTGCCGTCGCTCTGTCGGGATGCCTGGCCGAAAGTTCCATTACGATGGAAATTTCGGTTTTATCCCAGGCGATCAACTCTATATCAGCCTTTTCTGCATTAATGTGAAGTGTGCGTATAGCAGGGGCTGCCACGGTTTTCTCAATAGCTTTGGTCGCAACCTGCAACACATTTTGCGCCGTAACCAATTGAGTACCATTTGAAACAACCCAATAAAGGAGGATTGTAAAAAGCGGTATTTTTCGAAAAATATTTTTGTCTGTCGATTTCATAATTTTGTCCTAGATCATCTTAGCCATTTCATTCAAAACCTCTGCCTTTTCCTGCTCCACGATACTAAACTGACGGGTCAATTCAGGCTCTGTATTATAATTCCCCATCGCCTTTTGCAATTCCTGAGTCGCCGACCGCAGCGTTTCATACTCCTGTTTTAAACGTTTGAAATTCTTATCATTACAAACAACCGTTTCTGCTTCACAATACGATACCAGTTTTTCATATTCCTGATCCGTAACAGGTTCTGTTTTGGTTTGTAAACGGGTATCAATTACTTCTTGTGAATACGAAATCTTGGAATCTGTCTTATGGGTATTGTACAAAAAACCTGTAAAACTGATCGTTAGAATCATTGCGGCAGCATACCACCACGCGCTATTATTCTTATAAGTTCCGCTGATTTTATTTTCAATATTATCCCAGATAAAATCAGCCGGTTCCTGCGTGGGAAGACTTTTTAAAGCATTCTGCAAAGGCTCTTCATTTAGCTTCCGGTCAATTTCTGTCCAGATAAAATCGGCTGGCTGAAAAGAGGGAAGTTTTGCTAATGCGTTCTTAAAATTATTTCTATGATGTTCCATATTTTTCAAGATCATCTCTGGGTTAACATGCTGCGTAATTTCCGCTTCGCATGAAATAGCTGCGATTTGGACGTACCTTCCGAAATATTGAGCATCACCGCTATTTCCCGGTGTGTATAACCTTCAATTTCTGCCAGTACAAAAATGGTCCTGAAACCATCGGGGAGAGCCAGAATCGCCGTTTGCAAATGCGCTACATTGATGTCTATTTCTCCCCAGTTAATACTTTCTCCTGTTTCTTCTTCCACATTTTGCCAGATTACGATCCGCTTCTTTTTTGTGGATTTCCGGACAACAATTTGCTTGATCCATGCACCCAGTTTTGCTTCTCCGCGAAACTGGTCCAGATGACGAAAAACTTCCATAAACGAGTCCTGCAACACATCGTTAGCATCATCGTAATCACCGGTGATCCGATAAGCAAGCGTGTACATAGCATTTTTGTAACGATCGTACAAGAGCCGTTGTGCTGTTCTGTCATGTAATAGGCAACCCGTAATCAATTCTGCCTCCGTCGTCATAGGAAGGGTTTAGATGTATTTGTATTAAAGAGGCAAGTTAAGGATGGAATGGTTGTATGACAGGGAAAATTTACTTCGGCCGCCGGCAATAGACTTTCGGCAGGATTGCGCGGATTTTGCTTTTTGTTTCTTACAAATTATTACCGGATTAAGCCAGATCTTGTTTTTATGTTAAATCTGAAAGCCGATTACCGAAAGCCAAAGTCATTTTGCAATGTAAATTTATTCTTGTAACTTCTTGTTTTACTGTTCCTAACAAAATTCTTATGAAAAGGAAATATCTGATTTTGGTTGTACTGTTAACCATTTTTTCGAGTGCATTTTCGCAGAATATCAAAGGAAATTATGCGATTAAAAATGTAAAAACCGGAATGCTATTGCGTGTAAAAGACGCCGCTTCCAAAAATGGAACACCACTCGTTGCCTATAATCCGCAAAACTGGAAATGTATGACCTGGGATTTTATAAACACTGGCGCGAATACATATCAATTGGAAAATTTGCTGACACATAAGACTTTCCAACCACAAACCGCTGCCGCCAGCGATGTTTCTTTGGAAGAACAACCTTTGATCGCCGGAAACAGCAGTCAGGAATACGAATTTATTGTAGTCAAAAAAGACATTTATTTGATTAAATTAAAGGGGACAGACTTATACATTACGCCATCTGATCCGGACGGACAAGTAAATACCTCGATTATTCTTGCTAAAAAGAGAAATACCACAGAGCAGCAATGGACAATTTATCAGCAGTCACCAACATTGTAAGTGATGAAAATAAAATCTTGTATTGTCGCGTTTTGCTTCATTCCGATTTCTTCGAGCGCGTTTATTTTTAAATCTAAAACCGTTTCAGAATCCATTCCAGGGGATGGTTATGTTATCGATACACTAGCCGAAAACCTTCGTGTTCCCTGGCAAATCGCTTTCCTGCCGGATCGAACAATGCTTTTCACCGAGCGTGATGGACGATTAAGAATTTACCGGAATGGAATCCATTCTTGACATTACAATGGATAAGGAAAAAATCATTAGCCAGAATGTGATGTTCAAAAAACGATATGGCCGAATCAGATCGCTTGTGAAAATGATATTGAAAAAATTGCAGATTATATTTTGACAAAAAAAAGGAATCGGCAGGAAAATAAAAAACAGTCCGGACATTTGCGACTAATGTCCGGGCTAATCAAAAGATTTTTAGAGATCAAGGCAATTTAAAAGCCATAATAAATCCGGAAGGATTTTCTTTATTTCCTCCCACAGAAAGTGCCACATACTGTTTTCCGCCAGCCATATATGTACACGCCGTTGCGTTGGCTACGCCAGGAAGGACAGTTTGCCAAAGTAATTTCCCTGTCGATTTTTCAAAAGCCCGTAGTTTTTTATCATTTGTTCCGCTAATGAAAATCAATCCGCCAGCCGTAGCAATCGGCCCGGCAGAACCTTCCTGCCCTGTTTCAGGCCCTCCTTTTTCTTGTAATTTTTCATTATTACCCAACGGAACCTGCCATTCATAATCTCCTGTGGTCAAATTGATTGCGCTCAATGTTCCCCATGGCGGTGTTAAGGCAGGATTTCCATCAATATCCCTGAAATGACCATAGGCTGTCAAATTCAAATATTTGTCTGCACCGGCTTTGGTTTGCATTGTTTCCAATTTTGTCGCTTTCAGAGAATTTTGCTCCTTTTCGTATAAAAAAGCAATAATCCCCTTTTCCTTTCCTTTGACGATACTCGCAAAAGCAGGCATCTTTCCGCCTCCTTTTTTGATTTTATCCAATGCCGCTTCCTTTGTCATCCTGGATTTGAGTGACACCAGTGAAGGATAATTAGGCTCATCTCCATTTTTATCTTTGCCATGACAAGTCGCGCAATAAGTCATATAAACGGATTTTCCCTGCTCAAAAACCGTTTGATCTTTTGCTTCTTTTTCTTCATCCATTTTTTGCATGGATTCAATTTCCGGTGAATCGTTTGATTTAACAAAAAGAACACTCGTCCCGGGATCGTAAGCCGCTCCACCCCACTCAGCGCCACCGCGCGAGCCTGGCAGCATCAATGTTCCTTTTAAATCCGGCGGTGTAAAAAGGCCTTCGTAACGCATCGAGCGGTATTTTTTTACCAATGAATCATGGCCTGCCTCTGAGTAATGTGTTAAATCCTGTTCTCTGAAAAGCTGCCTGGCGAAAGGTTTTGGCTTTAAAGGAAAAGGCTGTGTCGGCCAGGATTTCTCACCGGGAATATGCGAAACAGGTACTTTTCGTTCTTCAATCGGAAATAACGGCTCGCCGGTTTCCCGGTTAAAAACAAATACAAATCCGTGTTTTGTAATTTGCGCCACGGCATCAAGATCTTTTCCATCCCTTTTTACCGTAACCAGATTTGGCGGCGCTGGCAAATCGTAATCCCACAGATCGTGATGGATCGTCTGATAATGCCAGATATATTTTCCGGTAGCTGCATCCAAAGCCACGACGCTGTTTCCATACAGATTTTTCCCCGTTCTGTCCGCTCCGTAATAATCGTAAGACGGCGAACCCAGGGCCAGAAAAACAATACCGCGTTTAAGATCCAGGCTCATCCCCGACCAGTCATTTACGCCACCGGCATACTTATACGCGTCTTTCGGCCAGGTTTCATAACCCGGTTCGCCCGGAAGTGGGATGGTGTGAAAAGTCCATTCCAGTTTTCCGGTTATACAATTGTAAGCACGAATATAGCCCGGCTGGGCTCCGTACAATTCTGAAACTTCCGCGCCCATGATCAGCAGATTTTTGAAAACAATTCCCGGTGAAGTTGGAATTACAGAAATGGTTTCAGGATCATCCCGCAACCCGACATTCAAATTAACATAGCCTCCTTTTCCAAAACTTGAAATCGGCTTCCCGGTTTTCGTGTCAAGTGCAAAAAGTTTATCTCCGCCCGTTACCAGAATTCTTTTATCATTTCCTTCTTCGTAATAGGTCACGCCGCGACTAACACCGCCACCTTCCGCCCCGTCAAACGGATCGAAAGACCAGATTTTCTCCCCTGTTTCTGCATCTACTGCATAAACCCAGTGTTTGGCGGAAGTTGCGTACATTACGCCGTCAACAATGATCGGATTACATTCACTGCTTCCGGAACGTGCGCCTTCTTTCATATCTTTCAAAGCGAAAGTCCAGGCAGGTTGCAGCTGCGTTACGTTTTTTGTATTGATCTGGCTTAGTTTAGAATAACTGGTGCTTTCATTATCCGCTTTATAAATGCTCCAGGTACGGTCATCTTCGGTTCTGGTCTGGTAGGCAACCAAGCCTGCAAACGCAAAAATGAGCATTAATGGGACGAAATTCTTTTTTGAAATCCTGTTCCGAAAATTGTCAGTTTGAATCATATGCGAATGAAAGTAAACTTTGCGGAAAACGTTAGGGAGCTGATTTATTTTACTTTTTGGCTAAGGTTACAAAAGAAACTGATGTAGTTATTTTACTATTTTTCTTGCATAATCAATCAGACCGGCGTTACCAATTTCCGGTTTTAGTTTAAATGGTAATTTCCTTAAAAACCAGGTTGTTTCCCAGCTTGAAGATTCGCCTGGTTTCAGTTCCAGATACGGCCCCTGATGTTCAATTTCAACATAACCAGGATTTGCAGCAGTTACCTCACTGGCAAAAAGTTCGACTTCACCTTCCTTCGGCGCGGTAAGTTCTAAAGGAATATCAGGGAATTTTTTGATTAAAATAACATTATCATTAATCTGCGCCAGCCAGCCTTCCGAACCGTCAGCATAAATCTGTCGATCGCCCTTTACGGGTAATTTTTCTTTTTGGTATTGATAATAAAAAATACCGTTTTTTATGGAAGTTGAGGATAAAAGTCCGCCCCGGGCTTTATCTTTTCCAATCGGAAAAAATGATAGTCCGCCGGATTTTACGCGTGTTACTTCCCAGGGAGCTACTTTTTGATTTTTATCAGACTGATTTGTAATGATAAATTTCAAAATGAAAGAACTGTTTTTCTTATTCCCTGAAATCTCTTTGATAACCCGCAAACCTGTTTTCGGGTCTTTCTGACTAACCATTCTGATGACGTTACCCCGCACAGAAATGTTATACGGTTTGTTGTCAATTTCCGCAGAAGGCGGCCAGTTCCAGGCACTCTGAGGACTGAGCCAAAAAGTAGATCCCCAGTTAAAATCATTAATCGTACTGTCAGTGAGAAAATCCTTTCCATCGATTTTAAGCGAAGTAATTCTTCCACCAAGCAACGGATCAATTTCCATCACCTGATTCTCAATTGTAATAAAATATTTACCGGATTTCTCAACCGAAATAACCCGGTTAAGTTTCTGAGCGCTGACTTCCACAATGAAAATCAGCGCTGTTAACAGAAAAATCGGAATAGAAATTTTACGATTCGGTATCATGATATTAATTCCAGTCATTGGCAATATCGGCCGCCAAGGCAGCATTGGAATTTCGTTCTGCAATCGGAATCGGTAGTAGTACGTGTTTGTCAAGGAACGGACTTTGTCCCAGACTTGCCGGATGCTCCTGATTTAACACTTCTTTGGCAATTCCCCAGCGGTTCAAATCAAACCATCTCGATTGTTCACCCGCCAGTTCAATACGACGTTCTCTTCTCAAAGCGGTCCGTGCTTCAACCTGTGACAAAGTCGTTGCATAATTTTTCGCCATCACACTCGGACGATTTCTTACCTGATTGATATAACCAATTCCGGTGGCAATATCAGGACTGGATTTTTCAATATTCGCCTCGGCCAGCATTAGTAAAATATCAGCGTAGCGCATCACGTGTGTGTTAATTCCGCTCATCGGCGCTTCCGTATATTTTTGATATTCATAAGGTTCGTACTTACGATACCTGTTGCTGTAAAAGTCAAATGGAAACGGAATTGCTCCAGCGGCGCAGGCATCACAATATTCAGTATCACCGCCATTTGCAGTACTTCCGTAATAGGTGTAAGCAGCTCTTGGATCTATGTATCCGGCCGCGCCCGTTTGTGGATCGGCATATTTGTGGGCAGCAACCAACGCGTCAGAAATCGTTACATTTTCCCAATCATTAAATCCATATTCCTGCGCACGGCCTGTGTGGAACGTTTTTCCATCTTCACCTTCGTAACCGCCGAACATATAGTATTGTGTGTTGGCCGTCGTATAAACGTGATTTACAGCAAACAATACTTCCGGCGTGTTGATATTATCTTCGCCAAATAAATGGTCGTAAACCGGATCAAGGGAATAGGTATAAGGCGATTTCGTCAACTTTGTAAGCTCTGTAACAGCCTGATCGTATTTTTTCTGGAACAAATAAGTTTTGCCAAGAAAACCGATCGCGGCTCCTTTGGTAGCGCGACCTAGCTGATCGTCGCTGTATTTAACCGGTAAGTCAGGAATGGCCAGGGAAAATTCACTTTCAACAACCGCCCAAACTTCTGCGACAGAAGCTCTTGGCGCAGCATTAACTTTCGATTCGTCATAAGTCATTTTCAATGGTACTTTTCCCCAATTTGTTACCAGATTGAAATAAGCAAAACCACGCAGCCAATGCGCCTCAGCGATATATTGCGCCTTCAAAACTTTCTCGCTGTCGTCCACGGGTTCCCAGCCATCCATCACTTTCAAAGCAAGATTTGCCCTGAAAATCATCCGGTAAAGAGAAGCCCAAAGGCCCACGATGTCATCATTGTTATTGGTAAAACTGTAATCTGTCAATTGCAACTCGGTACCAACCAAGGCACTTGACCTTTCCGCTTCGTTCGCCAAAAGATCGAAAATGAAATACCATTCCCGCGACATCATACCCATGTGACTAAACACCGTATAAGTTGCTATGATCGCCTCATTGAACTGAACCTGGGTTTTGAAATACGATTCATCTGTATAGGTGTTTTCATTTTTTACGTCAAGCAAGTTATCGCTGCATCCCGATAGCAATACCATGGTGAATAGAAATATTTTTATCCTTTTCATTGTTGTTGTCTTTTGAAAAACCTGAATATTATGTTAGAATCCCAGCTGTATACCGAACATGAAAGTTCTTGGCTGAGGCACCTGACCTGTATCAATCCCTCTTCCGAAAATAAAACTGCCACTGCCCGTTACTTCCGGATCGTAACCGGAATAATTTGTGAAAGTGAAAAGATTTTGCGCCGTTACATACAACCGGATGCTTGACAAAACATTGCCAGTCAGCGGTTTAATTTTAGAACCCGGCACTGTATAACCCAAAGTCACGTTTCTGATCCTTGCATAAGCTCCGTTTTCAACAAACCAGGAAGAATTTCTATTGTTGGCAGCTGTACCGTAATTCTGTCCGGCACGGGCGATATCAGTCACATCACCAGGATTTTGCCAGCGATTCAATACCGTTGTTTTTGTGTTAAAAGGAAGGGCAATTCCCTCCAGGTAGTACTTCGTTCCGTTGATAATATCCACGCCGGTTGTCCCTTGCAGAGAAGCCATGAAATCGAAATTTTTGTAGTTAAGATTGATATCCATTCCAAAAGTCACCTTAGGAATCGGACTTCCAAGAAATGTCTGATCAGCTTCTGTAACTTGTCCATCACCGTTTACATCAGCAAAAATTCTGTCGCCCGGAAGTAAACCAGCCTGATATTCCGTGGTTGCGTCTCCCGTTTTCGCACGGGCAATGGCGTTATATTTTTCAATATCTGCCAGGTCAATCGCTACGTGATCATATTTGTAGCCGTAAAATGCTCCGATCGGATGTCCAACTTCCGTACGTGACATCGGAGGAACTGAATAAAACGCTCCGCTGATAATGGGAACGGCACCTTGTGTTCCCAGAGAAGTCACCTGGTTTTTATTGTAAGCACCGTTTACATTAATGCTGTATTTCAAGTCTTTGGCCGTTCCGTTATAACCTAATGTTAATTCAAAACCTCTGTTATAAGCAGATGCCGCATTAATTAACTGACTACTTGATGCGCCGCTGACACCGCCATAACCTGTGGACAAGGCAACCGGCACATTCACTAAAAGATCCTTATTTTTTCTGTTATAGTACCCCGCGCTCAGACTTAGTCTGTTTTTGAAGAAAGTCGCATCCAGACCAAAATCCATGGTTGAAGTTTCTTCCCATTTCAAATTCGGTGTAGACGGAATAGCGATAGTTGCTCCGTTAACCAAAGTTTCCCCAGGCCCCAGAGGATAAACTACGCTGTTTCCTGAACCGGTCCAAACAGTGGATTGGTAAGAGAAACCGGCAATATTGGAATTACCCGTTTTCCCCCAGCTTGAACGAAGTTTCAGATCAGAAATGATGGGAACATTTTCCATAAATTTCTCATCCGAAACTCTCCATCCTAAACCCACAGAAGGAAAATAACCGACGCGGTTGTCCTTGCTAAAAAGGGAAGTTGCATCACGTCGTCCAGTCAGTGTAAGAATATATTTTTCTTTGAAATTATAATTTACACGAGCGAAATAGGAAATAAATCTGGCATTGGAATTCGCCAGGGCAGAACTTAAACTAACTGTTTTGGCAACGCCGATCTGATGAATTTCCTCATTGGCAAAATTACTTCCAACCAATCCGACAGAGCGTGACAAGCCACCGTCTCGGTAAGAATTCCCAGCGGTCACACCGATATTATGTTTTCCAAATGACTTATTATAAGTGAAGTAGTTTTCAAGAATATAACTCAAACTATAAGCATAACCTTCCGAAGTCTGCGCTTGTGTAACCAGCTGATTTCCTGCATAAGTCGGATTATAGGAATAATTCTGATTGAAATTAAAGGTTCCACCAAACTGCGAACGGAACTTCAAATCTTTGAAAATGTCAATCTCAGCGAATAATTGCAGGTAATTGTTCAGGCCTCTTGCTTTGGTGTCGTATAGATTTGGAATGATCAGAGGATTTTGAGAATCATTTCCATCCAATGCACTTGTGGCGATTCCATATCCACCCAATTTATTAGTTGGATCCAGAACAGAAATGTAAGGCGGCATTCGCAATCCTCCCAAAATATCCGAAGTTTGTCCATCCGTAACATGGTATCGAACATTTAATTGCTGACCCAGTTTGATTCTTTTTCCAATATATTCCTCTATGTTGAACCGGAAATTGGTTCTCGTGTAATCCATTTTCTGTACCTGACTTTCCTGTTTGGTGTACCCGACAGAAAAACTGTAATTCACGTGCTCCGTCCCGCCGCCAATGTTAATATGGTGCTCCGTGATTTTCGCCGTGCGAAACATTTCTTTTTGCCAATCGGTTTTGGTGATATTGGCATCGGCTGTGGCCAGTCTTGGCGGTAATGGCTGACCGTAATTGGTATACCATTCTTTCACCAGATCTGTATACTGCTCAGCATTAAGCATATCGAATTGTTTCCATGGTCTGGAAATTCCGAAATAGCCGTTGTAGGTAATTTTTGTTTTGCCGTTTTTTGGCAATCTTGTCGTCACAACAACAACACCATTTGCACCCTGTGCTCCATAAATTGCGACCGACGAAGCATCTTTCAAAACACTGATGTATTCAATATCATAAGGACTTAACGAATTGAAAATCGTCGCATCACTCTGGATACCATCAATCACATAAAGCGGTGCCGCACTGGTAAAAGAACCTGTTCCCCTGACAACGATCTGCGCGCCGGAACCAGGCACGCCGCTGTTATTAATCACCTGAACACCAGCAATTTTTCCTTGAAGTAATTGTGAAGTATTACTCACACCCACATCTCCAAAATTCTTTCTACCCAAAACACCAACCGAACCGACGAGGTCTTTTCTGGATTGTTCTCCATATCCGATTACGACAAGTTCTTCCAGCGCATTTACATTTTCTGTCAGTACAAGATCGACGGTTGATCTATTGCCAACCGGCACTTCCTGACTTTTAAAACCCACAAAACTGAAAATCAGAATTGCCGATTCATCATCCACGAAAATCTGGTAGTTTCCGGAAATATCTGTTGTAACACCTTTGTTTGTACCTTTTACAACGATGCTTACACCCGGTAATCCATCACCTTTCGAATCGAGCACACGGCCTTTGACCGGAATTACAACAACTTGTCGCTCAGTTGAATTTTTATCTTCAACCGCATTTAGTGGCAATGACTGAACTGGTTCACCTGGTGTTTTATCTGTTTCTGATGGTTGTTCAAAAGCGGTCTTTTTACCTGATTTCTTTACAATCAGATATGTACCTTTTCCCGATCTTTTAAATTCAAGATTGTTTGGATTCAATAATGCTTCGAGCCTTTTTTCAAGCTTTTCGTTTCCGGATTCATTAGCTGAAGAAATTGTAATTCCCTGAACCGTCGATTCTTCAAAAACGATGTTAACCTGGTATTTACGGCCAAGTTGGAGCAGGATATCTTTTAATTTCTGAGCTTCGACGGCTGGTTTATGAGCTGGCGGCTGACTCACAGTTTGTTGAGCAAGAACAATGTTTTGGGCCATACTGATTCTGCTTAACACAAGTGCCATCAGAATCAGCCCTGTTCTTTTCAGGTATTTGTTTGACATAAATTAAGGAAGTTTAGGAGTAGACAGTTCTATAATATCTTCTTTCTGAGTAATTTCTATCCGCATCAGTTCTGATAAGATCTGCAACAAATCATCAGCCTGTTCAGCTTTGTAAATGCCGGCAATTCGTTTGTTTGACAGTAACGTATCTATTATACGTACTTTGACATCAAACTGCTCCTGAATCTGTAAAGCGACATCAGACAGCCGGGTATTATTGAAATAAAAAGTCTGGTCTTTCCAAGCTGTGTACGGGCGGGCGTCTACTTTTTCTACCAGATTGAACGTCCCGTTTGGAGATGAAACAAAGAGATTTCCCGGTTTCATGTACAACTGTTTTCCTTCCGGAAGCCTGAGTTTCACTTTCCCATTTTTCAGAAAAACTCGTTTTCCTCTTGCTCTTGAAAAAGCAACGAACTCAGTTCCAAGCACTTCAATCTGATAATCCTTACCCATTGACACAATAAACCGGTCATTATTTGCCGTATGCGTCACTTTAAATTCGGCTTCCCCGCTCAGGAAAACTTCTCTGGTATTATCACCAAAGCCAAAACGCGGAACAAGCAATGTAGAATTTGAATTTAAGATTACTCGCGTACCTTCTGAAAGACAATACGTTGCAGTCTTCCCGGCAGCAGCTTCATAAGCTTTGTAGAGAATTTGCTTTTTGAAAATAAAGCAACTGACCAACGTTATACAAGCAGCCGCTGCAAATGATTTCCACCTGCTAAACTGAAATTGGCCGGTGGAAATAACTTCTTGAAGCACATTAGAGTTGTCTTGATTTTTTCCATTTAAAACCGATTGGAAATTTGATAATGCCGTTTCGTGGTCAGGAGAAAACTGCGGATGTGCACTCTCCCATTCGTCCAGACACTGGTAATAAATTTCCTGGTTAGTAGCGTCCAACAACCATTCTTCGATCAGCTTTCGCTGTATGGATGTGGTTTTTCCGTCAAAAAAATCAAATAGTAATAATTTGATGCGTGATTCCTTCATAAGTTGAATTGATACTGAGGTAAAGAGGAAGTGCTGACTTTCTGCCGTTTATTGATAGAGAAGAAAAATCAGTATCCAGTGCGCGGACAATTCTTTTCTCAGTCTGACTAAGGCACGACTTACCAATGCTTCCACAGCTTTGGCGCTGATTTTCAATTCTTCTGCTATCTCGCTGTATTTTTTCCCTTCAACCCGCTTTAACAAATACGCTCTGCGGCATTGGGGCGGCAAATCCCGTATTATGTTTTCGATTTTTTGGTGAAGCTCGGTATACTGAAGCGCCTCGTCCGGATTTGGACTATTTGATGTCTGAATAAAATCTTCTGCGGCATGAGAAAATTTCATTTGTCCTTTCAAATAGTTAAAGGAGCGGTTTCTAACGGATTGATAAAGATAGGCCCGGTAAGAAGTATTGACCTGTTTGAAAATCTGGTTTTGCCAGAAAACGGTAAAAATTTCAGAAACGATATCTTCAGCTACTTCTCTGGAATGGACAAACCGGATGGCGTGATTACAAAGATTGACATAGTATCTTCTGAAAAGCAGCTCACAACCTTTTTCAGGATCTAAATCAAACTGATTTCTCAGCAGCATTTCGTCATCGGTGACGACAGTTTCTACCGTGATTTTATCAAATGTTCCGGAAACATTTCCTGATAAATCTTCATTAAAACCATTTAAAGAAAAAGCAGTCATCTGGGGTGGTTCAAGGTGCCGTCTTACTAATACACCAACCAGACAATTACATACTACTTTTCCCTACACTGCAAATAATAAAAAAGTAAAAATCTTTTAAGCAGAATATATTAACACACCAAATGAACAAATGCCAAATATTCATATAGTACATATTTACGCATCCTATAAAACGATAAAGAGCTATTTTAAATCAAAAAAAGCAGAGGTCAGCCCTTTTGAGCTAACCTCTGCTTGTCAATCGAGTTAAATATTTTTATTTTCCCATAACCAATCGGGTCTGGGCTGGACCATTTTGTGCATCTTGTAACTGAACATTTAATGAGCTGTCTTTAAACAAACTTCTGTTTACAGCAAGTGTAATAGTATGAATACCCTGAGAAAAATCTGCTATGGCTCCACTTTCAGCAAGTTTTAGCGGTTTTCCATCCGTCCAGGCAGTAATTCCTGCCGTCGAACTAAATGCCAGATCAACATTTCCCTTCGTCAGTACTTCAATTTCAAATCGTACGAAACTGTATTTTTTATCGGCACCTGCGTCGATAACAGGTAAATCTTCAAGGGGCAAATCACCCGCAACTTTGCTATAAACAGGCTGGAAACTTATTTTCGATTTATCCTTTACAACATACCCGGGGCCTTCGGCCAGAATCCTTTTCGCTGTTTCTTTACTTGCTTCTACTGTATTCCATCGGCGTACAAATCTTGTCGTCGGAACACGGAATTTGCCGGATTCTCCCATTTTCGAAAGAAAACCGATCAAATCAACAAACTCCTGTTTATCCAGGCTGGCAGTTAATCCTGGAGGCATCAGAGAGCCCGGCACTTTTTCCATCAGCTGAACCTGACTTTTGGCAATGGAAACCTCTTTGCCCGTCACATCACGAATCACAATTTCCGACGCACCATCGCTGGCAAGATACCCCAGTAATTCGCTGCCATCTTTCTTTACAACACGCTTTAAATCATAGCCTTCCTTAATAGATAAACTTGGATAAAGCACAGAACGAATAATGGTCTCAACGGGAGAACTTGTACCCAAACTGCTTAAATCAGGACCGATTCGGCCGCCTGCACCACCAATCGCGTGACAAGTTGTACAACTTGTACCGGCCCTTCTGAAAATAATCTCTCCCTTTACAGGATCAGCCTGATCAGTGACCACTTTTGCCAGACTTGCAATCTCCTTATCATTCAGATCCTGTTTCATATTCTGAACCGGTAAGGTTCCACCAGAAGCTTCCAATGCTTTATTCAATGCTGTGATCTGATCTATTCTCTGACGGTTCCAGCCAGCGCGGGTTTGAACAAGCTGCCTTCCTGTCTTCGCTGCTGCTTCCGGAATCTTTTTTGCCGCAATAGCATCTGCCAAGGCAGATGCGCCAAGATTATTTGGAATAAATGCCATGAAAAGATCAGTAACATCCGCATCCGCAGGTAAAGTGCGCATTAGTTCCGTAGCAGTTTTCGCCCCTTCCGCAGGATTTAAAGCTGCAAGCTGTGCCGCAGAAATAATTCGCACTTCGGGAGTATATTTAGGACCCGTCATTTCTATCATCAGCTTCATCGCCTTCTCCTTGTCAATGGATGCCAAAGCGCCTAATGCAGCTTTTTTAGTCGCAGGAGTTCCGGTCTTAATCAGACCTGTAAGGCGATCGTTTAATGTTTCCAGTTTCCACAAACCCGCAAGACGGATCGCGCTCAAACTAACGGCTTCATCTTCATTTCCAATAAAATCAGCAACGCGTTCCGGATTTTTGTCTGGTTTTGCTTTCCGCTGACGGGCAGCATCTTCCAAAGTTGCTAACTGAGGAGTTATATTTTTATCTTTATTTTCAACAGTTAAGTCAAGCAGCATGTTCAGATCGGCAGTTTGTCCGGATTTGGCTATTGCGTTAAGCACATCTTTTTGATATTCCTGAGGCACCTGTCCTTTTCCATATAAACTGATCAATTGTGTAACCGCTTCTTGTGAACTCAAAGATTTCAGAGCATAAACCGTCTTTTTAGCGTCGCCCAGATAATTTGGATCCGTTTTCAGCCTGGCCATCCAAACCGGCTCTAATTCACGAACCGTCTGCCAAAGTGCATAATCGAGGAACTCATCCATTTGCAAATCCAGAACAGAAAGTGCAGCACGGGCAGCTTCCGGTGTTTTCGTTTTGCGAAGGTCAATAACAGCTTCCATACGAACCTGAGCATGTTTATCTGTCACCGCTTTGGCAAGAATGCCTGGCACATTATTAATTCTGGTATACCAGAATCCCAGCGCACGCAATCCTGCCGCACGCGCATTGTGACTTTCTGCATTGATCAGACTTAGTAAAAGAGGTTCGTTAACAGTATCCAGAGCCTGGAATACCCACAGAGCTTCCAGCAAATTGTGTTCGTAATCCTTATCCTTTTTATCCAAACCATTTACCCAGGCGCGTAAAGCCGGAATTACTTCTTTGGCTCCACGTTCTTTTAATACTTGTTTTACGTTTGTGCGGGTAAGTTCTTCCGGTACTTTCAGGGCTTCCAAAAGTTCGGCAACAGGTGCTTTATTTAATTTTGGCACTTTTACCAAAGGTCGGTTTTTAGCGGTAATTTTCCAGATACGTCCATGTTCCTGATCACGACGCGGGTCAAAAAAATCTACCTCACCATGCTGAATAATCGGGTTATACCAGTCGGCAACATAAATTGCTCCATCAGGACCCACGTTAATATCAACCGGACGAAAAGCGATATCGTCCGTCCACATCAAATCTTCCATTTGTTTTGAAGCATAACCGCTCCCCTGTTCTTCAAGTTTGAAGCTATTGATCCGGTTTGCTCTGAAATCATTAGCAATCATTCTTCCTTGCCATGCATCGGGCAAATGTCTTCCTGAAATTACATCCAGTCCACTATGTTTTGGCTGACCAGGGTTTAATCCTCTAATTATTCTTTCTGCACCTTGGGCGGCAGCAAATGCGGCGCCTGGAAATGCATAATTAATACCTTCACCACCAGCGCCGTCGGTCAGGAAGGATTGGCCCCACCGGTCAAACTGCAATCCCCAGAAGTTAATACCCCCGCGGGCGTAAACATCTATTTCCAATGTTTTTGGATTTAACTGCCATACCCCACCCGCTTCCAGACGTTTAGTTCCAAAGGGTGTTTCAACGTGGCTGAAAATATAGATCGACTGATTAAAATACAACTTTCCTTCCGGTCCCCAACGAAAAGTATGGATCAAATGATGCGCATCTCCTGTTCCGAAACCGTTCAGGATTCTGCGCTTTTTATCCGCCTTTCCGTCACCATCCGTGTCAGAAAAATGTAAAATTTCCGTTGAGTTAGCCACGTAAACGCCACCGTCACCGGGCAGAATCCCTGTTGGGGTTGTTAAACCTTCTGCAAAAATGGTAGTTTTATCAGCCTTACCGTCACCGTCCGTATCTTCAATCACGAAGATTTTGTCATTAGCCACTTCTCCTGTTTTCAAGTGAGGATAAGCGGTACTGCTCACAACCCATAAACGGCCATCAGCATCCCAGTTCATTTGAATAGGTTTTGCAACAAGTGGTTCGGCTGCCCAGAGTGTTACCTCAAAACCGTCGGCTACCTTGAAAGACGCCAGTTCTTTCTTCGGATCCGGATCTTCATATACATTTTTTTGATTTACCGATGAGGTCATAAGCAGGACAAGCGGCAGAACCATTATCCCGATAAGTAGTTTTATTGCTTTCATATTTTTTTAGCTGTTGGCTATTAGCCGCGCGGCGAACCGTGGTTAGCTTTTAGCCTTGTTTCGCCTGAATTATTTCCTAATTTAATTAAGTTTTGATACTGTGAGCTAAAAGCTAGTTGCCAAGAGCCGACAGCTTATAAACTATTTCTTTCGGCATTCTTTGTAAAGCAATCTGCCCTTCCAGCCATTTGATCAAAATGTTTTGATCCTCCAGATCCTTCACATGTTTGCCTTGCTCGTATGCCCGGAATCCGATGATGTAGGTTTCGTTGATCGGTCTGTATTGAAAAAAATGCAGTTCATTTTTTTTCAATATCATATCCCTGATTTCCGCGGATTGATAATACGACGGGCCTTGTTTGATCTCAACACCTTTTTCCCAGTCTTTTGCAGATGCTGTTACGATCTGATCGTCATTCGCCGTAAGTGCATAAAAGCCTTTTTTCAATCCTGTCACTTTAAGTATTGGAGCGACATCCGCCAGCTTTTCAGTTTCCGGAGAAGCCGGCAATGGAAGGAATTTTTCAGGAATTATAAATTGAAGATTTGCCAATTCCTTATCTGATTCCAGTATTTTGGCATTGGCGGAAGCTTCTGCTCCTGTTTTGGAAACAGAAATAGTTGTTGTTTGTTTTTCGTTTTTCAAACCTAAACCATTTTCCAAAACATTAGCCAGATAATAATATCCGGTTTCGTTAAGGTGAACCCCATTTTCAATAATGGTCGTCTTTTTGCTGGCATCCATAATGGGTTTGTAAATATCAATGAACTGTTTCCCACGATCCGCCGCTATTTTCGCAATAGCAGAAGCATAAAGTTCCAGATCTGCGTTGCGTTTTGAAAGATTGATGGAAGTATCACTGGACACTACCGGAATCGTTGAAAGCAAAATGGTCTTCGCACCCAGCGAGTCAATTTTATTAAGCAGATTATTTAATCCGTCTTTAAAATGCGCTAAACCTGCTTCACCTTCCTGCGCTTCCACGCCTCCATAACCAAGAAAAACTACGGTTGGCTGCGTTTTGGCAATGTTTTGCATAAGATGTTGGTAAGCAGTAGGCGGATTGGTAAAAGTACTGCGTCCGTCTCCCCAGACATCATCACCTGACCATCCCAGATTACGGAAAGTAACATTTTTGTCGGGGAAACGGGTCGTAAGCGCCAGTTCCAGATAACCGTATTGGAAATCATTCTCAAAAAGCGAATTCCCAAGAAAAACAACCCTATCTCCGTCTTTTAAATCAAAAGCGGACGTTTTTGATTGCGCCTCGACTTCAACGGGCTTGTAAAAAATTGTAAGTAACAATAGTAAAATATGGCCAAAAGTGACCGATACCTTTCTCATGCATTTGGGGTTTAAGTAATTATGTCAAAAATATATTACAACAATGGACTTTTTTAATCCAATGCTGCCACTGAAAGATTAAATGAACATCAAAACTTAGTTATTGCCCTGATTGAAAAAAACATACAAACCATCTTTTCCGGCTACAATGATATCCTTGCGGCCACTTCCATGCAAATCCGCCGTTGAAAAATAAACACCAATTCCTTTTCCAACGCCATAAGTACCGTGCGAAATTACCTGTTTAACAAAAGACTCACCGTTCCATTGAAAGTAGTAAAGACCAACCAGATCCTTTTCTCCCGGATCGTTCCCGTTATGTGCGCGGTATCTTTTCCCGGTCACCAATTCATTTTTCCCGTCATTATCAAGATCAACCCATTCCATAGAATGAAATTGCGAATTAAAGGGATCAATAACATGTTTTATCCAATCAATTTTACCCGCTTTGGTTATCTGCTCGTACCAATCGAGCCCGTAGCTATGCGCCTGTCCCACAATGATATCATTTTTCTTATCACCATTGACATCAACAACTAAAATAGGAACGCTGGCGGTACCAAGCTTAAAATCATTGTGAGCAATCCATTTATCTTTCAATACATCTTTTGGAGCTTCCAGCCAGCCCGTACTGATAATAAAATCACCCCTTCCGTCTCCGTTTACATCACCAAATCCAACACCGTGGTCCTGCTTTTCAGCAACTTGAATTTTGGTAAAAGTTCCGGTCGCTTTTCCCGATTTGTCTCTTTCTAATTTGTAAAATTTGAAAGGAAGATTCGGGTTATTGGGGACAATTTCCGGAAAGCCGTCATTGTCTATGTCCCAGGCTCTTGCAGTTTCAACATTACCGGTTTCATCGATTAAGTGATCTTTCCACGGACCGTTATTTCCCGGATTTTCACGCCAGATCAGACTTTTATTAAACCAGCCGCCTGTTATAAAATCCATATTTCCATCGCCATTAACGTCCATTGGAATGGTTGCAAAATCATCCCAATATTCACCGTGACGTTTCACTTCTCCAATGTAGAAACGATCAAAAAATTCAGGGCCTTTATACCAGAATTCACCTGAAACAAGATCCGGCTTACCGTCATTATTTACGTCAAAAACCGCTACCGATTCATTGCTTTCAGACGCAATCTGTTTTTTTTCAAACCGGACGGGCGTTGCTTTCTTTTCATTTTGCTGCGCATTCGCAGATGTAAGAAAACAGATTCCCAAAAGGATTCCCGATAAAGCGACTTTCATTTCTCCGGTTTTATTTTTCATGGTTCAGGATTGATTTCTTGTACTTTTTGGCAAATGGAATTAATTGAAAAATTTGATTTTATTTCAAAAACTCACTTAAATTTTCTTTTGTAACGAGCTGAAACGGGATCAAAACTTCCTTTTCAAATGCTTCACCTTTGGCTGCTTTTACTGCATTCTCAATAGCTTTGCTGCCCTGTTGTTTTGCGTTTTGATAAACGGTTGCATCGAGTGTTCCTTTTTTTACAGCCTGCAATGCATCAGGAATAGCATCGATACTTACCACGATTATTTTATTTTTCAATCCGGCTGCTTCCAAAGCTTTTACAACCCCTAATCCCATTTCGTCATTTTGGGCGAAAACAGCATTGATTTTAGTGCCATAAGACTGAACCCAGTTTTCGGTCAATGACATTGCTTTAGCGCGGTCCCATTCTCCTGACTGTTCTGCGAGAAGTTTTAATCCCGGATTTGCTTTCAGAATTTCTTTTGCTCCTTTATCCCTTTTTATCTGAGCGGCTTGTCCCATATAACCATGCATCATGATCACATTACCCTTTCCACCTAACTTTTTGACAATATAGTTCATCGCAATTCTGGCAGACTCAACGTCATCAGAACCAACAAAAGATGTTGGTTTTGCAGTGGTTTCAGAGTTTACATTGATGATTGGAATTTTAGCATCCAGGGCAAGTTTCACAGCGGGTGAGCTTGCTTCTACCTCACAAGGATTCATAACGATGGCATCCACACCTTGTGCGATAAAACTTTCAACCTGTTCAACCTGCTTCAAAGCAGAACGTTCGGCGTCAACGGTAATGAGTTCAACACCGAGTTCTTTGGCTTTTGCTTCCATTTCATCACTCACATTGACAACGAACTCGTTTTGCATACTTAACATCGTGCTTCCGATGACAAGTTTTCGCGTGCCATCCTTTGTCTCTGATTCGGAATTTTTGGATTGATTACATCCAACAAAAACAGAAGCAATAAGTACAAATGAGCAAATGGAATTCAGTTTCATAAATATTTTATTCATTTTATTGGAAACAAAAGGCAATGTTAAATATGATTCAGGCTTTATAAATCCTAGCTTTTTTCTTTCCCCATACTATCTAAAACCACCGCACCGATGATGATAGCACCCATAACAACCTGCTGATAATAAGAAGTAACATTCAGCAAATCAAGACTATTACTGATGACGCCAATTAACAAAGCACCAATTAATGTACCTGTCATGGTGCCGGTGCCGCCCGATGTACTTGTACCGCCAATAATGGCTGCTGCAATAGCATCAAGCTCGAAACCAGCTCCGGCGTTAGGTTGGCCTGTTGTAATTCTTGAAGTTAATAGAATTCCACCCACAGCAGAAAGTAATCCGCAAATAGTATAAACCCACATTTTGACATGATTAACCCGAATTCCTGAGGCGCGGGCAGCAGGCTCATTTCCACCAACCGCATACATGTAGCGACCAAGAATTGTTTTGTTTAAAATCGCCGAACAAATCAGGAAGGCCAGAACAAGAATAATAATTGGAAACGGTATACCCAATATATTTCCGCCACCAATGAAATTGAAAGAATCAGATAAATTAGAAATTGGTCTTCCATTGCTTAGAATCAAGGCTAAACCTCTTCCAATTGTCATGGTTCCCAATGTTACTATAAAAGGTGGGACTTTACTTTTTGTAATAACCAATCCGTTAAAAGCTCCGATGGCCAGGCCACCGGCAAGTCCGATAAAAACCGGCACAATAAGAGGATAAGTATCAGGATGTGCAAAAGAGGCTGCCAAAACGCCGGTAACCGCGACCATAGATCCCAGCGAAAGATCGATACCTCCGGTAATAATAACAAAAGTTACTCCAAAAGCCAATAAAGCATTGATCGAAACCTGTGTTCCGATATTCATTAGATTTGATACTGTGAAAAATTTGGGCGTACTAAAAGCCAGTATCAGGCAGATGATAACAAAAGCCAGAAAGATACCGTATTGGCCAATATCACGAAATCTCGAAGTAAGTTTGTTTCCCAATTTATGTTATTTAAATCTATCTCTTTTTCTAAATGAACACTTTAAAGCAATGATTTACCTGGTAAATTTTATCAGTTCACTGCACGGCATATTTCATTATTAATTCCTGTGTCGCTTCTTTCCTTGACAAAATTGCCGTCTGAATTCCTTTTGACAAAACCATGATGCGGTCACTCATTCCCAAAACCTCGGGCAATTCGGAAGAAATCATAATGATTGCAATTCCCTTCGCTGCCAGACTATTTATCAGTTTGTATATTTCAAATTTTGCTCCGACATCAATTCCGCGAGTAGGTTCATCCAGGATAATAATTTTGGGAGAGGCCGCAAGTACTTTACCAATAACTACCTTTTGCTGATTTCCTCCGCTCAAATGTGTGACTTTCTGATTTCGTCCGGAAGCTTTGATTTTCAGATCCGCGATCATTTGATCTGCCGCTACATTTTCTTTTTGATTATCGATGAATATCCCGCGACAATGTTCGGTTAAGCTGGCGAGTGTAAGATTTTGCTTGACCGATAATTGAGGAATAAAACCTAATCTTTTCCGGTCTTCACTAACATAGCCAATGCCATTTGCCACTGCATCCTGGGGAGATTTTATTTTAATTTCTTCTCCATTTATATGGATAGTACCGTTATCTGCCGGCGATAATCCGTAAATAGCTTCTGCAATTTCAGTCCTGCCAGCACCCATGAGTCCGGATATTCCCAAAATTTCTCCTGCACTAACATCAAAACTGATCGCCGAAAATTTTCCTTTTTTATTCAGGTTTTTTACGGAAAGGATAATTTCTCCTTTTTCCAAAACAGGCTCCGGGAACATATTATTTATTTCCCTTCCTACCATCATGGCAATCAGGCTGTTTTTATCCAGTTCAGAAGCGCTTTTCGTAGCGATATATTTCCCATCACGCAATACAGTAATTGTATCACAAATTTCAAATATCTCATCCATCTTGTGAGAGATGTAAATGATGGCAACGCCTTTACTTTTAAGATCTCTGATTATTTTAAAAAGTGCAGAAACCTCTCTGTCGGAAATGGCCGATGTGGGCTCATCCATTATAATAACCGTGGCATCGTTCGAAACTGCTTTCGCGATTTCTACCATTTGCATCTGTGCGACGCTCAGGTATTTCATTTTTATATTTGGGTCGATATCTACACCAAGTTCTGACAAAAACTCGGCAGCTTTTATCGTGATGTTTTTATCATTAAGCCATCCACTTTTATTTCCCAGTATCTCCTTTTCCCGTCCCAGAAAAATGTTTTGCGCCACTGTCAATTCAGGAATAATCAAAATTTCCTGATGAATCATTGAAATCCCTCTTTTCGAAATTTCGTTTACTGTACTGTTTTTAATAGTATTTCCTTCAAAAACGATTTCACCCGAATCAGGACTAAGTAATCCTATCAGGATTTTCATGAAGGTGGATTTCCCTGCTCCATTTTCTCCCATCAACGCATGAACCTCTCCTTTTTTTATCGTTAACTGAACATCATCCAAAGCCTTAATCCCGGAAAAGGATTTGGTAAGGTTTTTGATTTGGAGGATGGTTTCGGTCATGGATAAATCTAATATCCCAATAATCCCAGGGCGATGCCCCGGGCTGAGGTATAACGCCCTTTCAGGGCTAAATAATTTTGTAGCCCTGAAAGGGCGTTATATTTTAGGATGGGGCACCGCCCTATCGATGCGATGCGATCCGCCCCAATCGGTCGATCGATCAATTCATATCATTTATGTATTTCCATATTAATCCCAAACATATCGTTCATCATATTCCATATTATATTTCCTCAAAAAACCCCGGTACTCATCCTGGAAATTTTTGTTTTCATGATGCAGTTTTTGATTAGAAATGTATTTTACGACTATATCCAATTCCGAAGGATTAACCGAAAATATTCCATAACCATCTTGCCAATAAAAACCTTCATATTCCTTTCCTTTGGTCTTTATCCATCTGGAAGAATTCTTTTTTATTTCTTCCAAAAGCTTCATGATGGATATTTTTCTTGACATGACACATAGAATATGAATGTGGTCTACATAACCTCCAACCTTGATTGGTATACATTCAAATTTATTACATATTCCTCCCAGATACCTGTGGAGCTCATTTTCAATTTTTTCATCAATTAATGGCTGACGATACTTGGTGCTGAACACAATATGTGTGCATACTTTTGCTAACGATTGTGACATTTGTGTGTATGCCCTTTGGGCTTATATGTGTGTATATGTGTATGTTACCCCACCTCGATAGATAGGGCATTGCCCCATCCTAAGATATGTTGCCCTTTCAGGGCCTCGCTAATTGCGAAAACCCTGAAAGGGTTATTATTTTAGCATAGGGCATCGCCCTATGTTTTCGTTTATATTTATGATTTCGTTTATTTTCAAGAACCCTCCCATTCAACCCCGGTATCCTTCCAACTCTTTGAAGCCGCAGAATCCAAAACCGCCTCACAAACTTTCTGAGTTTCCAGAGCATCTTTAAAAGTCGGAGCACATTCTTTCCCAGTTTGCAAACTTTCAAAGAAATCAGCTGCCTGATGAATAAAGGAATGTTCGTAACCAATACTCGTTCCCGGTATCCACCATCTTTTCATATAAGGCTGATCACTGTCAGTCACCAGAATAGATCTCCATCCACGAACGATAGAATCATCCGAATGATCGAAATATTCAAGACGGTTCAAATCATGCAAATCCCAACGGATAGAAGCATGTTCACCATTAATCTCGAAAGTATAAAGTGCCTTATGCCCACGCGCATAACGTGTTGATTCGAAAAGACCTAGTGATCCATTTTCAAAATGACAGTGAAAGATACAGGCATCATCAATACCAACTTTCTGAACCTGACCACTTTCCTGATGCACGCGTTCTTTGATAAAAGTCTCAGTAACAGCGGAAACATCTTTAATTCCGCCGTTGATCCACATCGCCGTATCGATACAATGCGCCAGCAAATCACCGGTTACACCGGAACCAGCAGCCTCTGCATCCAAACGCCATGTTCCCGTTCCACCTTGCGGAACATCCGGATTGATAGTCCAGTCCTGAAGGAAATTGGCGCGATAATGGAAAATACGGCCAAGCTTACCCGAATCCACAATTTGCTTGGCCAAAGTCACCGCAGGTACCCGGCGGTAGTTGTACCAAACCGTGTTTTTCACACCCGCTTTTTCAATAGCATCCACCATTGTTTGCGCTTCTGCCAAAGTTCTTGCCAAAGGTTTTTCGCACAAAATCATTTTGCCGGCAGCGGCTGCAGCAATAGCAATTTCCGCATGAGTATCGTTAGCCGTGCAAATATCCACCGCGTCAATATCCTCTCTTGCAATTACTTTTTTCCAGTCGGTTTCAAATGATTCGTAACCCCACTGTTCTGCAAAAGCCTTTGCTTTTTCCGCATTACGGGAACAAGCAACTTTCAAAACTGGCGTATATTCCAGCTCCGGAAAAAAGTTATCAATTCTGTTATATCCATTGGAATGCGTACGGCCCATCAATCCCGTACCGATCAATCCAATTCTGAGTTCTTTCTTAGTTGACATAATGTAAAATGCGTTATTTTTTCAATGTTATCATTAAGCCTCATACCAGCCATGCGCCGTGCGAACATTAATCATAGCCGCAAGGATATCATTCCATGTTTTCTGATTAGTCATTACTTCGTTCGGGAACATGCAGCCATCCCAGCAGATATGGCGGAAAGCTTTCGTTAACTCTCCGTTTTCATCACGAAGCCAATAGCCCGCATCATGCGTAATGTCAAGTTTCCCATTAGGGTCCGTAGCCAGACAATGTCGCCCTGTTTTATCATGAGAACCAGTCCCGTGTACTGTTCCATCATTTTGTGCTACGTGAAAATCCAGCGTCCATGGACGTAACGCAGCAGTCATTTTTTTCAAACCTTCTTCCAATGCAGCACGGTCGCTCCACTCAAAATCAACCGGAAGAACACGATCTTCCGGACGGTTGTATCCTAAAAGATAAAGGAATGTATGCGACATATCAGCCTGAAAGCCCATATTCGGACGATCAACTTGTTCCATCGTATCAATCATGGTTTTCCAGCTTTGCATGCCACCCCAGCAAATTTCACCCTCTGCCGCAAGTTTTTCGCCATATTCAGCCGCTATATCACAAGCTGTTCTGAAAGTTTCAGCAATAAGTTTTGTATTATTTACAGGATCAAGCGCCCAGTCTTCCGGTTTGCTGGACGAATCTATACGAACAATTCCATTCGGACGAATTCCCAGTTTTCTAAGTTTCTGACCAAAAATGGAAGCTTTTTTTACCTGCAAAACAAATTCATCACGGGCCTCTTTGCTGCCCATTGCTGAGCCGCTCCAGATCGGAGCAACCAGACTTCCGATTTCAAGGTTAAGTCCGCCAACTTTGTCAACCAGTTTTTTGATACCGTCGTCACTCATATCCAGATCAATATGAGGATCAAAAAGACCGATATCGATACCATCGAATTTCACTCCGTTCACCTCAGCGGCGGCAGTTTTTTCAAGCATCGTATCAAAAGAAATAACAGGCTCCGAATCGGATCCTTTTCCTACAATACCAGGCCATGTGGCATTGTGTAACTTGGGATAATTATTTTCTGGCATAATTGAAATTGGATTTTAGCGATTAGCTGTCAGCCAGAAACTGACTGACAGCGCGAAAAAGTTAATTACTTCAATCAAAATTTATGGTTAGTCAAAACTTGCGACTAACGCCTACTCAATAATTAAATCAGGATTTAAAGGACCAAAATGTTTCAGGATAACGATCGGATCATTTGCCGAAGGATTGCTGATTACAACACCTTCCTGCGCCGCTTTTTCACTTACAAAAAACTCATCATTGGTAAGCTGTCCGTAGCGAATAAGTGCAGGCGTTTCAATATCCCAAACACCGAACTTACCATGTCCCTGCATGACGATCAATCCGTAAGCAGCGGCATCACTAATGGTAACAGTTTGTCCTGGAAAAACTGTAAGTTCTTTGGCACTGTAAGCTTCGTTTTTATAACAAATCCAGTTTTCACTATATCCTTCTGCCGCCATCTCCTCAACATCTTTTACCGGTTTAGGACGCATGAAATGCTTTTCCATTAAATTGGGATTCACATTCAAATCCCAGTCGATCACTTCCATTAACAGGTCGTAATCTCCAATTCTGTCTTTTGGTGTTCCTTTCCAAAGCAATTCCTCCGGAATAACCGCTTCATTCACAAGCGATTGATACATAGCAAAAATATCGGATGCTTTTTGAGGTTCATAGGTACACAAACTGCCAGGAGCATGTAACATCCCAGGAGGAACATCCCATCCTGTTCCGGGCTCCAGACGAAACGCCTGAGAGTAGTTGGTAATTTTATTATCACCCTTGGTAAAGTTCATCAGACACTCCTTAATCTGTTCCTTTGAGGTGCCGGGAGCTATACCAATGAAGGTATATGGAAAATCACCCCCATGGTTATTGAGTTGTGGAGGGAAATAATATGCTTCCGGCTTTCCGTTCTGACCAACCATCGCAGCGTGCTCATCTCTGTGGTGAATATGGTGAGGCAATGGACCCATGTTATCAAAAAACTTGGAATACATTGGCCAGCTTTTGTATTCATCCCAAAGACGATCACCTATAATTTCGCCTTTCAGCTCATCTACCGCATCCTTCAATGTCACTTTTTGAACACCTGACTCATCTTCAAAAACGATCTGGCTCAAACCTTCATTTTCGCCGGTAAGCGGACCGTTCTCCGCCGGTGTTGTGGATGAAAACCAGCGTTCATCAATACCGCCGCGCTCTCCGCCCAAAATATAATAATCGTCAGGATGCAATTTTATTCTTCTACCAGGCACACAAAATGATCTTGGCACCCATGTTGGAGCCAAACGTAATATTCCTTTTCCCTGTTCTAATGCCTTTTCAGCTATACTTGAAAGTCCCATTGTTTGAATTTGAAAATTTGGTTTAGTTATAATCTGTTAAAAATTCTATATCGTCACTGCACTATTTAATACTTCCAGTTCGAGGTCATAGTACCTGGTTTCGCCCGGTTTTATAAATATAAGTGATCCGTTTTCTCTTGCTTTTGCCTGTCCGATTAAAGGATTGGTAGTAGGTTCAAGACCTGTTACATATTCACCTTTTCCCCAATGCTGCCAATTGGCAAACCATGGTAATTGTTCTTTTTTAAATTTCAACAAAGCGGCCAGTCCGATTTTTGGATTTGATAATCCGCAAATACTTTGTCCCGCATTATCAGCTTCAATATCTACTACAACGACTTCTTCTCCTCCTCCCAAATGATCATCCAAAGGTGCCGGACATTTTTTGAAATCATTTCCTTCTCTGAAAATTTTAGCATTTTCTCCGCTATTCGGATACCATTTCCCTTTCCAGAGAATATCCGTTCCTTCATCAGCCAATGGCCAGCCGAAATTAAAATGGTACAGCAACATATGTGGTGCAGGCGTGTTTCCTTTGTTGACCACCTCATCATGAATATGTATTACCGCTTTTCCGAGCGTTACAGATATCGTTCTTTTCAATTCCAGACTTGGGCCAAAAGGTTTTGTTTCCCTGATAATCCCGGTAATGCTCATTTCCAGATTTCCTGTACGCGGATCCGGTTGTATTATTGAAATGATTTCTGCCGGCGTATTACTGATTTGACCGTGTAAACCTCTTTCACCGAATTCATCAGACTCAGGGCCACCAACATGGCTTAATCCACAGGTTGTCAGCAATCCGCCTCCAAAAGTTTTCAACCAGTTGATACCATGATCCGAAAATGGCTGCGGGGAAGTGATACCTCCGTGACTCAACCAGGCAAGGCTATGCTCATTGTAAAAAGCGTCGGCAATATCCATGGCGCGATCTATCACAACTTTAAACCGCAAACCCGTTCCGGTATTAATCCATGCAATCCTGGTTCCTCGTCCCGCACCGTTATCTAGTACCGATGTTTCAATCCCGCCTATCTGTGCATGATTGGATATCTTATCTCTCCAGCCCTGGTTTACTTCAACGGTATCCTTCATTTACTTTTATTAATTAAAAATATTATCCTAATAGAAAAAGGCCGTATTCTACCTTATTTAACCTGATTTTTTGATATTTAAATAAACTTAGTTGTCCAATAACCAATTTCTTACCCTTGGATTAAAGTCGGCAGTATTCTCAAAATGAAACGCGTGACCAAGATTTTCGTACAGAAAAAGTTCCGATTCAGGAATTCCGTTTGCAACTTCCTGAGCCATCCATACCGGCGTAAAAATGTCCTGCCGCCCTCCTATGACCAATGTTGGTTTTTCAATTTTCCCCAAATCAGCCAATGCATTATGATTTATGCAAGCGGCGGCCTGTCCTTCCAGCCCGTGAAGTGGCTGGGGAAATGGGTTTACGCTATCCTGTTTTCGCCCGATTCCCAGTTCTTCATATTTTTCAGAATTGTCCCAGGTTGATTTTGAAAAAATAAGCAACTGGATATACAAACTAAATTCCTCCGGCCGGAAACGCGCTTTACAATTCATGATGTGCTGAAACAATGATTTTGCATAATTGTCGCAGCGCGCCCATGGACACATCAATACCAACGATTGTACTTTATCAGGATGACGAATCGCCAACTGCTGCGCGATAGTACTTCCCATTGAACAACCAACAACTCTTACTTTTTCAACCTGAATCGCATCCAGCAAACCGGCATAATCATCTGCCATTTGCTCAGATGAATAAGGACCAGAAGGTTTGTCAGAAAGTCCGACACCACGATTATC
Organism: Dyadobacter frigoris; assembly: GCF_005280585.1. Classification (GTDB taxonomy): domain Bacteria; phylum Bacteroidota; class Bacteroidia; order Cytophagales; family Spirosomataceae; genus Dyadobacter; species Dyadobacter frigoris. The sequence goes on along the minus strand of NZ_SZVO01000008.1, from coordinate 115,344 downwards.
TCCAATGATACATCTGAAATAATATTGCCAATCCGCCAAATGAACATTCCAAACCGAACCGGGCGCTGTAATGCCCATAATCAGCAACAAAGGCGTTTCATCCGGAGATATTCCCGAACCCCGCTCTTCGTAATGAAGTTGTATTCCGTTGGTTTTTATTAAAGGCATGGAGTGTTAGCGATTGGCTGTTTCTAAGTCGAAATTATTTGAGTTTTTGTCAGATATATTATCGAGCGATAACTAAATGCTTATCGCTAAAAGCCAACCGCTAAATAAGTTTCGGTATTAAATCTTCCTGAATCCATTTCCCGTCATGTAACGTTACGAAATCAGGATCTTCCAGTGCTTCAGAACCTTCGTCTTCACAGATAATCCAGCCTTTATAATCGATATCTTTTAACCATTGTGTTACGCTCAAAAGATCAACTTTTCCTTTGCCCATCAGTGCAAACTCAGGATTTCCATCCCAGTCTTTGAAATGAACATGGTTGATCAGTGACTGATATTCTTTCATTTTCTCCAAAGGATCCATACCACCATTGATGATATGCCCAACATCCGGCGTCCAGCCAGTCACGGTTGAATCCAAGGATTCCAGAACAATTTTGTAATCTTCTGCGGTACGAATAATGGAGCTATGCGGTGAATTTGGGTGATAACTGCATGGAACACCTTTTTCAGCAGCTCTGGCCGAAACACGGTTTACAATATTCACCAGATTTTTCTGACGTTCTGCCAGATTATGACGCCCTGTTGGTATTTGAACTGTATTTAAAATTGCTCCCGGAAACTTTTGCAAAACGCTGATCGCATGGTCGGCCACTTCTCTTTCACGCTCTGTTTCTTCGGCCTCATTCCAGTCAAGAGCCAGCGCGAGCGCAGCCAATTCTATTCCCTGTTCTTTTAATTTCGCTTCCAAAAGTGACGGATCGATCAAATCGCCCATCCAGGTAAAAATGGGTTGAATGCCACTAAAACCTGCTTTTGCAATCACTTCAATCATATGACCCAAACGGCCCTGATGCGTTTGGCCGTTATTACTCATAAACCATGTATAAACTTCGGAACCGAAACGAAATGGAAGTTTTTGTGACATTTATTTTTTGCGGTTAGGTATTAGCTTTTAGCAAATAAAAATTGATTCCTGGCAATTGACAATTCGCTATCGGCTCTGGATAATTCACGAAATCCCGGGGCGATGCCCCGGGCTAAAATATATAAGTCCGTTGGACTTTAAGTTTCTGGATTATAAATTATGTTTGAGGCTCATTTCTCTTATGAAACGGTATCCTTTTTCGGCAATGTCCCATGGATCTGAAAATTCTCTCCATACACCAATGGCATTGGCAAAATCAGGATCGTTTCTTGAAAAAGCTTCAATCGTAAGCCAGCCCTTATACTTTATTTTGGCTAATGACGAGAATGCATTATCCCACAAAACCTGTCCTTCACCTGGCGTTCCACGGTCGTTTTCGCTGATATGCACATGGGCTAAAACCGGGGCTATAGTATCAAGTGCAGAGGCGTAACTTTTCTCTTCAATATTGGAATGATGCGTATCAAACATCGCTCTCACATTCGGATGATCGGCTGCTTTTACAAGTTTTAGTAACTGCTCCATGGTATTGCACAGGTAACATTCGAAACGGTTCAGAGCTTCCAGAGCAAAAACAATATTCGCCTGAGCGGCGTATTCAGCTGCCACATTCAATACTTCTCCTGCCAGCGCATATTCCTGATCAAGAGGCGGACGGTTAACAAAAACGGTATGTGCAGAATGGAAGGGGCCACAAATAATTTTTGCATTTAACTCATGTGCCCGGTCAACACCCCACTTAATTTTATCGAGCGCTTTCTGACGAATTTCAACAGAATCGCTGATAGGATTATCGTCCTTGCCCATGGTCATTACCGCGGTAGTTTCCAGGCCTAGATCGCGGGTATAATCGCCCATTCTTTTGTATGCAGCCGTATCCTGCGAACCAAGATAAAACTCTGCACCGTCGTAACCGATATTCTTTAACCTGTCAATGATGGGAAATAAATCGTCCGACACAGCTGCCGTCCAGGCAAGCACATTAAATCCTATTTTATTCATAATCAAATAGCTATTGGCAATTAGCGGTTAGCAATTATGCTGCCAGTCGTTTCAGATCAAAACCGTTATTGTTTAATACGGATATCTTTGTATTCAACTTTCATCGGCGGTCCAACATGAACCTGTACACCTAAAAGGCCTTTTGATTTCCCGTTTACTGTGTCATTATCCGTAACATCGCTCATCAATACGCCATTGATGTAATGCTGCAAACGGTTTCCTTTCACAACCAGATGAAATTCGTTCCAATCTTCACTTTTGATTTTGGTCTTTAATTCATCCGAAGTTCCCAGTGAACCTGTTACAGTTCTTCCAAGCCATGCATTATTTTTCAAATTTGCTTTAAAGGCCTCATCAGATTTATCAGTTGGCGCGTTAACAGTCACAACTTCTCCTCTGTAAGCCAGTGTGGTCCGTTTTCTTTCTTCGTAGTTTTGTCCGGTGTAACGATTGGCCCCATCAATATCAGCCTGATATCCTTTTAGTGCGTTAGGCACGTCCGTTAGCTGTTCGCTGCGGTAGTTGATCCCGGAATTACCTTTTTCAGTTATTTTGAATGATCCTTTTAATTCAAAATCGCCTGGTTCTCCATTTTTCCAGATAATAAAAGAGTTTGTTTTCAAAAGTGTTTCAGGTGTGATTTCACCAACCAGATTCCCATTTTCAACGCGCCAGTACTTGGTATCGCCTTCCCAGCCTTTTAAAGTCTTACCATCAAAAATCTGAACGAATCCTTTTTCCTTTTTTTGGGCGATTGCCTGGTTTTGAATGGCGAGGAATTGGGCGGCCACCAGGGCTGCCCCTACGGCGGCGAATCTTAATTTCGATCTCATTTTGAACAGCATTTTGTACGTTTTTAGACTTTTGAATAATTAAATACCCTTATAACTCTTTTCTAACAAGACATATATTATCGATCATACTCTTTAAAAAGAGGAAATTAATATCCAAAAATTCCTAAAATAATTGACCGTACTATCCTGTACTAACCTGCTCAGATAGATTTACAAGTTCAAAAAGTCTTTTTTTGTTTAATAAGAAAGCTATTAATCTTCTCGCGAAAGTATATTTCAATATATAACATGGAGTTAAACCTTGGTCCCTACAAAAATCCTAAATAATTATAATTCAGCAGGTCAGAGGTTTGGTGTTAATCCTTAATTATGTTTTTAAAATCGTTTATATAATTTGCTCAATATCAGCGTCAGCAAATTCAAACAGAAATCAGAATCTCAGCTTTTTTTATTTATTAAAATAAGTCACAATTATTTAAAATTACCGTTGTCGAAGCAGCATTATTCGCTAATCATATCATGATTTAAAAATGCACCAGCCACCGAGCCTGCCGCCACAGCCGACGACACAGATCTTAACCTTGAAGTATTATCTCCCGCCGCATAAATCCCTGAAATCCCGGTTTTGCCAAATTCATCAACCTTTATATGGCCAATTTCATTTAATTCACATCCCAGCTTTACCGGAATATCGGTATGTTGAACAAAAGGAACACGCGCATACAAGGCATCAATTTCCTGAGCAGATCCATCCTTAAATACAATTTCTTTCAGGTAACCGCTTTCATGAATCAGTTCAGCCACTTCCTTTTCCACGATTTGAAATCCTGGAATTGAAATTTTATCAAATATTTTTCTGTCAAAAACTGCCTTCCCATTTGTAAATAATGTCAGTTTCTGAGTCCAGTTACCGATCAGTTTGACAAAATCAATAGCCATAACATCGTTTGTTAAAATGCCCGTATTTTGTCCTTTGTATTCGTAACCGTGGCAGTAGGGACAATGGATTACAGAAATCCCCCAACTTTCCGAAAAACCAGGAATTTCGGGCAATATGTCTTTAACTCCCGTTGAGAAAAGAATTTTTCGGGTTGTATGCACTTTACCCTCCACAGTTTTCACAATGAAATTATTGTTTGTTCCCGAAACATCAATGACAATATCATTTTCAAACTGTACCGTCGGATAAGCAAGAACCTGACTTTTTGCAATTGCCGAAATTTCGGCCGGTGTCGCTCCGTCCTGTGTCAGGAAATTATGCGAATGCGGCGTTTGTCTGTTACACGGTTTGCCGGCATCAATAATCAGCACATTTCTGATAGCCCGCCCCAAAGCCATTGCCGCGGATAATCCGGCGAAACTTCCTCCAATAATGATCACTTCAAAATCTTTTTTTTCCATTTTATTATTTTTTTTTAATTTTGTCAATATTTATTACGTTATGTCTCATTTTAGAGACATCAAGACGCAAATTTTTTTACACTAAAATCCCCTTGCTCAAAGAATACCAGGCAAATTTTTTGATATTAATCTTCGCCACGTTTCCCGATTTTTCTGAATTAATTGCCGCTGTAACGATTCCGGCACAAAGCATTTCAATCCATTCCGCCGATAATTCTTTGGTGATCAATTCCTTTCTTTGAAGCTCCGCAACCGTGCTTTTAAACTTGTTGAACGTAACATCATAATTATTACAATTTTCGTTTTTGGTAGTGTGCTGATGATGGTCGTTATTATGCATTCTGTGCAGAAAAGAGAATTTTACGCCGCAATCAATTGCAGCATAAAGCATATTTTCAAATCGCTCTAATGGATCTGAATAACTTGTATAAACATCACCAATGGCTTTTTTACAACTTTCCTGCATAGCCTCCTGACAAGCCAGAAGCAGATCCTGCCGATCGGTAAAATAACGGTGTAATGTCCTTCTTGTAACTTCTGCTTTTTCCGCAACAGCTTCCAAAGGAGCAGATAGATCTTCGTTGAAAATCTCAATAGCAGCGTCAGTAATTTTTTGGCGGGTATTTTTCATTGCAGTATTTTCATTTTACAATAATATGACTTTTTTCTCAAAAATGAGACATTTAGAGTTATAAATTTTCTCTTCAAATAAAATCAGAAAACATCTAAAAACGCCTCATTCTAACTTTCTGACGATCTATCAGGAAAATTATGAACTTCATCAAAATCGCAGGAACGGAGTTCAGCGCGCACCTTACTTTTATATCAATCAAAGAAAACGGAATCTGATCAATCAGTATAAAACATCAAAACCTCATAGAAAAATGGAAACTTCACGCAACGAATTCCTTTGGAGAAAAGCTAAAAAAAGAGCCGGATTTAAAAGACATCTGCAAAATTATTTTATGGTAAATGCCGGGCTTTGGATAATCTATGCGATAATGTCCATCCAACCCTGGGGTCATCACCATCTTTACCCATGGCCGGTTTGGCCGATGTTTGGCTGGGGAATTGGTTTGTTATCTCATTATTTTTCTGCCTACGGAAATCCCAATGAACGCAGATCAACAGAGATTGAATATGAAAAACTGATTCGCGACGAAAGATAGATTTTCTTGTGAATGCTGAAAACCTGATATCCAAATGTCAGGTTTTCTTTTGCTTGAGAAATTGATCCAAAAATTTAATCCAATTTTTAGTTTCAGACATTTGAAACTTAGGTAAGTTACGCACCGGATTTGCTTTCTATAAAACAATCAGATTTTTATAAACCAATGAAAAGAATACTCTTATTCCTCTTTCTTCTATCAGGAACCAGCAGTTTTGCCCAAATAAAACTGGCCCGCCTTTTTTCGGACCACGTGGTACTTCAGCGTCAAAAACCGATTCCGGTTTGGGGCTGGGCAAAACCAAAAGAAAATGTAACGGTAACACTCGGCGGAGAAACCATCAAAGCTAAAGCGGATACTTCCGGAAAATGGATTGTAAGATTTGCGCCGCTTGAAGCTGGCGGCCCGTTTCAATTGACTGCGACAGCGAAATCAGGAAATGTGACCGTTCAGGATATTTTAATCGGCGAGGTCTGGTTATGCTCCGGACAGTCGAACATGGAATTTAAAGTACAACAAGCCGATAATTATGCCGAAGAAAAGAAGAATGCCGACTTTCCGAAAATCCGTCATTTTACGGTGGATCGTGAAGTAACCATGCTTCCTCAAAAGGATCTGAAAAATGGTTCCTGGGAAATTGCTTCTTCTGAAACGGTTGGTAATTTCACGGCAGTCGGCTTTTTCTTTGCCCGGGAATTATATCAAAAACTTAACATTCCAATCGGCATTTTACATTCTTCCTGGGGAGGTTCACAGGTGGAAGGCTGGATCAGCAAGGAAGGAATGCTGAACAGCGAGGTGTTAAAAGATTATGCACAACACATGCCGACAACCTGGGAAGAAGCTGATAAACAAATTGATGCAAAATTAAGAACACAACTATTTAAAGATCCGAAAATAAATCCGTCGGCTCCTGACGAAGCAAAATACACAGAAGCTGGTTATGATTTTTCAAAATGGCATAAAACAGATAATCCTATTGGTCAGTGGGACTGGAAAGGGATCTGGGCTTTTCGGGGCAATGGTTTTATGGCTAGAATAATTACTATTCCGGCTGATATCGTTTCACAAAAAACAATTTTAGCTCTTGCAGAAAATGACAGTCAGAATGCCATTTATATTAACGGTAAACAGGTTAGCAGCGGAATTATAAAAGGTGTCAGAAAAATTGAAATTCCGGAAAATATCTGGAAGGCAGGAGAAAATAGTCTGGTAATTAAATTTGGAAATCTGATCGGATCGCCTTGGTATGGACTTGGTCTGCAAGGTTCTGCAGACGACCTTTACATCGGTACCGGCAAGCAAAAAATAAGCATAGCAAAAGACTGGTTTTTAATGGCTTCTTTCGCTGATACACACAGTTATATGCATTCCAGCAACAATGTTGGAACCACAATTTACAATGGCATGATTGCGCCGTTAATCCCTTTTGCAACACGAGGAACTTTGTGGTATCAAGGAGAATCCAATGCCGGCAGAGCTTATCAATATCGTGAGAGTTTTCCATTGTTGATTAATGACTGGCGAAAAAAATGGTCAGTTAATGGAAAACCAGGCGATGAGTCGTTTTATTTTGTTGAACTTTCCAGTTTTGGAAGTGATCAAAGCAGCAACAAAGGAAGTAATTGGGCCGAACTTCGTGAAGCGCAAACCATGACTTTAAAACTGTCAAAAACCGGAATGGCGGTAACGATTGATGTTGGAAACGCAAAAGATATCCACCCAACCAACAAACAGGATGTTGGCCACCGACTGGCTACCAATGCCTTAAAACTGGATTATAGCCAAAATATTGAATACAGTTCTCCGATGTATGACACCGTCACTTTCAGCGATGGAAAAGCTACAGTGAGTTTTAAATTTGCCGGCAGCGGCCTTATGGTGAAAGATAAATATGGCTACCTGAAAGGCTTTGAAATTGCAGGTGAGGACAAGGTTTTTTATTACGCCAAGGCTGAAATTTCGGGAAATACTGTTATCATTTATCATCCAAAAGGAGTGAAACCGGTTTCCGTTCGCTACGCCTGGTCGGATGCACCGGTGGAAGCTAATCTGTACAATTCAGAAGGTTTTCCGGCAAATCCTTTCCGGACAGATACATGGCCGGGAACAACTGAAGGGAAGAAATTTGAGTAGATTTTTTTTATGATAAAATTATTTTTGTCCGGCGGCATTTCATCGCCGCCGGACAAAAAATTTACTCAATCTGTCTTTTGAAAAATTTCCACGACTCTTCAAAAACATCAATATCTGTCAGCCACTGATGTTTTCCATTGATCACTTTTAACAAAGTAACCTCAGGTTGGCCCTTCTTTTTGTAAGTATATTTTTCAATCGTAATGTCGTTGCTGGTATCTGCATCCTGCACAATCGATTTTACAGGATTTCCTTTGTAACCGTCAAGTGCGGCCCAATACTGAAATGATTGCTCCGTTGCTCTTACTGTGCCCAAAGAAACCCCTGGTATTTTTACTTCTCCGCCGTTGTAAGGATTAGTCTGATCCGCAGTACCGTTGGTGATCATGACTGCAAGCGGCATTTTTGATTCTACACAATCCATATTTTCAGGCGTAGGAAGATTGGCAACAATGGCAGAAATCGCTTTTATTTTCCCAGTCATCGTTAACCCCAGAGAATAAGACATATGTCCACCGCCAGAGAAACCGGTTGCAAAAACATGTTTTTCATTGATTTTAAATTTCTCTTTGAAGTACTTGATCATTCCCGAAAAGAAAGCAACTTCATCAATCTTTTCAACGTTTGCCGCAGCCGTCGATGCTTTGCGGCATTCATTCCAGTAATGTTTGTAACCGGCGGGATAAGCTATAATAAAATTGTCAGCAATTGCTTTTGTTTCCAGCTTCACTGCCTTTTCCACAATATCCTGAGGCTTTCCGCCAGAACCATGCATGGCGAAAACAAGACTTGCACCGGTTTGTGAAGCCTGTGGTTTGTTGTAGTAAAAAACCCGGTAATGTTTGTCGATTAATAAGGAATCAGAAATAAGCTGAGCTTTTAAGAGCGAGCTTTGTAATAAAATAACTGTAATGAGAAGTTTTCTGAGCATTGTGAAGCTGCTTTTTAGAGTTGCTTTTACAGTAAAAAGAGATTATGCTGTAAAAAACTACTTAGCCCCCATTTTTGCTTCTACCTTTTTAACATAACTTTTGGATACGCCGGCAAAACTGGCAATTTCTGATGTTGAGAATCTTTTAGCCAACAAGAGGTTAGTCACAAATTCCAGGCTCTTTCTCTTTTCACCTTCTTCTAATGCTTCCTCACGTGTAAGCATATTAATAGTCTCTATAATTCCCATAGCAGTTTCCTGGCCTGTTAATGATGCGATTTCCTTTTCAAAGTTAAAATTTATTGAGGAATTTTCAATATGCACAAAGGTCTTTAAAAAGAATAAAAAGCGTTTTATTTTTGGATTGTCATACTTTTCCATTTGAATCATTGCCTTGGCAATAGCAAGTCTTTGAAATCCAAGTTCAACCTCTGGTATTTTATTCATTGTCAACGTCTTTTGTGCTGCGAGAACAATAAGTGCAAAAGGATTATCCATTGCAAGTAACTCTTGTTCGCTATGATCCAGAATATGATATACATTATATTCATAGGTGATCCGGGTACCAAGAAATTCCTTATGAAAACGGTTGGGACGTTTCTGATTATGATTGCCGGTAAAAACTGCAAGCGCTACAATATCGACTTCGTAGCGATCGTAGATCCTGTACCAATATTGATGCATCCGCTTGGGAAAATCCTTCGTCCCTTCGCCCTGAATCTCAATATGAACAAGTATCCACTCTTCTTGCCCATTTTTCAGGTACGCTTTAACAAGCATATCAACAAAACGACTTCCCCCTTTCTTTTTGAGCGCGGGAAAAAGTTCGGACAATTCTTTATCCAAAAATTCAAAACCTGAATCAATGTTAAAAATATCATCAGCATCCTTAAAAAAGAAACGAAGCAGGTCTGGAAAGAACTCTTCAAAAGCACTTTTTAACAAAATATCATTCTTCTTTCGCATCAACAAAAGTAGGAACTATAAATATTGTAATTGTATTTTTCTTATTCCAATTTTGAATATTTCAAATATTAAATCAACCCATTTTTCCTGACAAAATTAAGTAGCCCAACAGATGTATAAATATTAAGTTTCCGGCAAATATTCCGGCGGTGCGCATTGATTGTAAATTCACTGATGAAAAGTTTTTCCCCGATTTCCTTACTGGTATATCCCTCCGCAATATTTCTTAAAATTTCGACCTCCCGTTGTGTGATCTGGTATTTTTTCAAAAAGTCGTCCCGGTTATAAACTTCCGAAACTGTATTGGAAGGCACCCCTTTAAACCATTTTGCGCCACCCGCCACAGCGCTTATCGCCTCTTTCAATTCTACGGATGAGCAATTTTTAACGAGATACCCCTCAGCATCCAGTTTTTTAATTTCTCTGAGCAATTCCGGTTGTCCATAGCTTGTAAAAACAATGACCTTTACCTTGATAAATTCCTTTTTAATAATTTTAAGCGTCTCAATACCATCCAGTTGCGGCATATTGAGATCGAGCAAAACAATATCAAAATGCGTTTGACGCAGCCTGGCTATAAGATGCCGGCCGTTACTGGCAGAATCGGCCAATTCTACGATTTCCATTTCCCTGATTACGCCAAGTATGCCATCCACAAGCATGGGATGATCATCCGCAATGATTATTTTGATAGACATAATAAAACGATTAAGCTGGTTGTTCCAAGTATATTTCTATGACAACAAGTGCCCCGCCATCCTGTTTATTGCTGATTTCAATTTTGCCATTCCAGTAAGCAACTCTGGAACGGATGGTACTTAATCCCTGGCCCTCATGTTTGGAAATGGCCCGAAGGCCCGCTCCGTTATCTTCTACAATAATGGTCACCTGCCCGCCATGATCAATCACTTCCAATGAGGCTTTTGTAGCCTGCGCATGTTTAAGAATATTATGAAGCAACTCCTGAATAATTCTGTAAAGGTCATTTAAAAATGCCAGGCTATAATTCCCCGTGTCCTCAAAGCCCAAAACAACAGTTTCCAATACAATTTTGCCGGAAAGATTTATAATTTCCACCGAATCAAAAATCGCTTCACGAAATCCGAATTTTTCAATAACCAATGGATTTAACTGGTGGCTTAAATCCCGGATCGTACTGGAAACGGATGATAAAATTTCCTGTGTTCTGTGTAATTTCTTTTCACCCTGCTCATCATTTCGTCCTTTTTCCAAGGTAGAAGATACTGATAAAGAAGCCAAAGCCAACATGGAACTTACCTCATCATGAAGCTGGTCTGCAATTTTCCTCCTCTCCTTTTCTTCCGCTTCCATAACTCCCTGCATTAAATCAATGTGCCTCTGTTTTTCAATTCTTTCCAGCTCACTTTGCTGCAATTCCTCTTTTTGCCGGTTCCTTATAAGTCTGTTTCTGAGGTATAAAATCAATAAAAGAATGGTTAGACTGGCCAAACCGATTCCTAAACCATAAAATATCCTTTCCCTGTGTATCTGCTTATCACGAAAAATCTTTTCCTCATTAAGACCGTTGATCTGCTTTTCCTTGTCCCTGATCCGAACCTTGGTCATCACTTCCTGAATCGCCCGATATTTGTTAAGATTTGTCAGCGAATCCTTAATTTCATAAAACCCTTCAAGCTCTTTAATATAGGCTGGATAATCTCCTTTTGCTTTCAGGAAATCAGCCCTAAAACGACTGTAATAATAACCTGTCGCTGAATATTTCTGGTTTTTTAATGCAGATTGAAAAATCCTGAAAATCCTGTCCGCTTCATTAAATTTTTTGTTAACTGTCAGAATGTGTGCATAGTATAATTCAAGGGGTAAAACTTGATAGCCGTGAGAATAACTTTCCGTTCCCGCAAACTTTTTATAGTATTTTTCGGCCTGAGCATTATCTCCACGATGCTCCGCCAAAAGTCCCGCCGCCACAAAATAGCTGATATAAGGAATCTGATCTTCGGGAAGATTAAACTGCTTTTTGCTTTTATCCAGAAATTCTGCCGCACTTGTGAAATCTTTTTGAAATGATTTTACAACCGACATTTCAGCATTATAGTAAGCCGCCTTTACACCATTAGGATTGGGTTTTACGGTTGAATCATAAAATAATTCAGCGAATTTTCCAGCCGTGTCAAAGTCGGTCAAGAGCAGATTGAGCTGCATCAGCTGGTAATAAATACTTGCCCCGGCATTTCTGAATGTAAAAGCTGTCCGCTCGTAAAGCTTTAACGGAAAACGGTGCAATGAAGAATCCTGGGCAAGTTCCAGCAGAGATTCAAACTCCTGAACCTGCTTTTGCGGATTGTATTGCAGAAACATATTGGCATAATTGTAACGGGCCGTAAAAAGGGCATTTTTATTTTTCAAACCAGATGCAATGGAAATCGCTTTAGACAAATTTTTGTGCATAAAAGCGGTATCTGCCATATTCGACAGCGCTTTGAAAGTGTAAATAAAGGACAGATTTTCGCGGTCTCCCGAGCGAAGACATTCCTTTTCCCCTAATGTAATGTACTTTTTCAATGAGTCTGGTTTAGTCCATTCTCCGTACAATAACACCGTATTTGCCAGCGCTTCACGGTACATCTGCCCGGTTCCGTAGGCGTTGCTTCTGGCCTTCGCATATAACTTTTCTGCTTCTTCAAAAAAATGCAGCGATTCCTTTGCCTTAGCCCAGCTCATTAAAAGAATATGCGTTTTTCGCTTATCTCCCGTTCTTTGTACGACGGACACATATTCAGCCAGAATCTCATAACTTATAGCAATATTTTTTTTGCCAATATCCTGGATTAAATCGCAGATTTCCCTGAATGACTGCTCGGTAACCGGCTGCGTTTTCATTTTTTTCCATGCCGCACGCCCGGTTTCCGGTGTATAATCCGCAGCAAAAGTACCTTCCGTTTTTAGCGAAAAACAGATTATCCAACTTAAAAGCAAAAAAGAATGAAGCCGCATAACGTTAAAGGTTTTAAGCCTGATCAAACCTTGTTTGAAAATCTTATTTCAATATAATTCCCCGATAGCAAAATCCACTGTAAACCACTGAAAATTAGCAAAGTATAAAGAAACAACATTTGCCTCAAATCTTTTTAAGCATAACAATTTAATGTTGGGAATGGAAATTTTTCAGGACTTACGGTATAGCATTTAAGGGTAATTAAAACAGTCATCCAAATATCGACTTCCATGAACGGATAAGATATACTTAGTTCTAACTACTTTTCAAGTACTAAAAAATAAACCACAACCTCTTTCCATTCCAATGGTCAGAGATTGTGGTTGTCAGGATTACAAAAATGTTGATCTGAAAAGTTACAGGCTGTCGTTTACATAGTTTCCGCGATCACAGATAAAATATTTCCGGCGGGATCCTTAAACCACGCGATTTCCGGACCACCTCCACGGAAAACATTATCCGGATCGGTTTTAAAACCAGGTAAATCATAACTTTCAAATCTAATTCCCAGTGCTTTCAGTTCTTCCACAGCTTTTGTCACATCTTGTACCGGGAAGTTAAGAATCGTAAAAGTTGCCGGTTCATGGTTCGGTTTTTCATACACTACAATATCATGTCCACCCCAAATATGAAGCTGTAAAATCCGCATTTCACTCATTTCCGTTATACCCAGTTTCAAAATATCGCTATAAAACTCCTTGGCATTTTCGAGATTATCTACTGAAAAGCCACTAAACGCCTTTGTGTCTCTGAACATAGTTCTTATCTTTTTATCGATGAATATTAATTATTTCTATCCGGTTTTTAATCGAAATAATCCATTTTAATCAAGAGCAATAATCGGACCTTTGCAAGGGAACAAACACAAAGTTAATTGTTCAATTATCAGTATCAGAGGCGATAAAAGACATTGTAAGGGGGTAATTGCGACAATTAAATTTTCTGTAAATGAGTGATACCAGAGATTTAACACAAGCGAAACTGGCTTTAAGATAATCCTGGCTATCACCTTCGATGCGCATACTTGTGATAATATCGCCAATATATATTTGTAAGCGATTTTTTTGAATAAGAAAAAATAAAATACCTCATAGAATTACGGCCTTAAACTTTTTAAACATTTAGAAAGACGATAAAATCGTAAGATAGATTTTCCGGCCAAATCATCAAAACATTTAAATTGGCGGGACAAAACGTATGAATTCGCAGTGTAGCCCAAATATCTTTTTTTCGATTGCAACTATTTCATTACCAATCACTAAATAATTACCCGTTGTTTTGATTTTCCTGTTTACTTTGTAGATGATAATCCAATATTTTTTCGGTAGGGTGATGTATGGCAAGGGCATTAAAAATATTTTCAGTCTTCGGCTCCCTGGCCTGTATCTTCATGACCGCTTCTTTCCGGGAGAAAAATGATACCTGCATTCCACAAATCTTAACGCAATTCCGGGCCGATTCAAAAACATTTGCAGCCAGTATTTCAACATTGGATTCGGCTTTACACCAAATAAATTCGACAAAACCTCAAACTATTACGAATGCAAAAAAGGCGCTTGTCAGCAGTCGCCTTGCCTACAAACGTATAGAATATTTTCTTGAATATTTTTTTTACACCTCCTCCCGGATTTACAACCGCGCACCAAAAAATGAAATAGAAGAACCTTACCTGGAATATCAGGAGCTGGCCGGACTTCAATATATTGAAACCATGCTTTTTGACAGTATTCCTGAAACACATAAATCCGTCTTTCAGGAACAAACCAAACTTCTCAGCTTGTCCGCTAATGATTTAAATGCATTATTATACAAATTTGGTGGAACCGATAAGCACATTCCGGAAGCTGTCAGAATAGAATTTGTACGTATCATAGCGCTCGGAATTACTGGTTTTGATGCGCCATTGCTGAAATCAGGAATAGAAGAATCTCTATCTGCTTTGGAATCTTCCCGGGAGGTTTTAAATCTGTATCTTGAAAAAAGTAAATCCGACGCATCGAATCTTAGTTTTTATCTAAATCAATCCATTCTATATCTAAAAAAAAATCCTGATTTTGAAACATTTGACCGGCTCGAATTTCTGACAACCTGCCTGTTTCCCTTGCAAAATAATTTTGAAAAATGGATCAAATCAGCAGGATTAGAACCCGATAAAAAAGGAATTTTGAATTCCGAGGCTCAAAATATTTTCAGCGAAAATGCATTAAACGACAAAGCATTTTCTAGTAAAAAACAAAACGTTTCCCAAGCCGAAATTGCACTTGGGAAAAAGCTTTTTTCTGAAACGCTGCTTTCAGGCAATGGTCAGAAAAGCTGCGCTTCCTGCCATAATCCGGACAACTATTTCATGGACGGTTTGCCGAAAAGCATCGGATTTGCCCCCAAAACATTTGTAAAAAGAAATGCTCCTTCAATACTTTATTCAAAATATCAGCATAGTCAGTTTTGGGATGGAAGAGTGAAAAGCCTGGAAAATCAAATTGAAAATGTAATTCGGGATTCTTTGGAAATGAATGGAAAAATTAACGAAATTTTAACAAAACTGAACGCTGAAAAACACTATCAGAAAGCTTTTCAAAAAATATTTTTGAAAAAAAACAAAGACAAAATAACGGAAAAGGAAATATATCGCGTCATAGCTTCTTATGTCGAAACTCTGAATCCTTATAATTCCTCTTTTGATAAATATATGCAGGGAAACAAGGCAGCTTTGACTGAAAATCAGATTTCAGGATTTAATCTTTTTATGGGTAAGGCTCAATGTGCAACCTGCCATTTTGCCCCACTTTTTAACGGACTAATTCCTCCGCTTTATACGCTTACAGAATTTGAAATACTGGGAACAACAAAAACTGATAATCTGGAAAAACCGGAAAACGATCAGGATGAAGGACGTTACCATTTTCGTCCTATCAAATTTTACAAAGGCGCATTCAAAACACCAACAGTCAGAAATTCTGCCAAAACGGCTCCATACATGCATAATGGTGCTTTTAAGTCTCTGGAAACTTTGATGGAATTTTACAATCAGGGAGGTGGAGCTGGCATGGGATTATCGGTTCCTTCGCAAACACTTTCATCAGCAAAATTAAACCTGACCGAAAAGGAGAAAAACGACATTATAGCTTTTTTAAACGCACTGACAGACGATTTGAGTGATATCTAAATTACCAAGACATAAAATTCACATCCCCTGACATTAAATAATTTATGAGAAAAAATATACTTTTTATACTTCTTACATTCCTGGTTTTTCCTGTTTATTCTCAGGTAATCCGTGGCCCATATCTGCAAGCGATGACTTCTATAAGCGTCATAATACGTTGGCGAACAGATGTTGCCACCAATTCGCGGGTACAATTTGGCGGTTCATCCACCACACTAACCCAGAAAGTTGAAGATGAAAAACTGGTTACCGACCATGAAATAAAGATTATGGGTTTGAATCCAGCAGGTAAATATTTTTACTCAATCGGCTCAACTTCTACGATCTATCTGGGTAATGAAAGTACTTTTTTTGAAACCGCTCCCGTTCCTGGCACCATTAAAAAATACCGTTTCGGCGTTTTGGGAGACTGTGGGACCAATTCTGCTTTTCAGGACAATGTGCAGGCTCAACTGTCCTCTTATCTGGGAAATAATTATATGAATGCGTTGATTTTGCTGGGTGACAATGCCTATTCATTGGGAACCGATCCTGAATATCAATCTAATTTTTTCAATCATTATAAAGATACGTTTCTCAAAAAATTCCCGGTTTTCCCGACACCAGGAAATCATGATTACAACAATGACAATCCGGACAGACAAAAAGATCACAAAGTACCATATTATGATATTTTCTCCCCTCCCACAAACGGAGAAGCAGGAGGTTTCCCATCTGGCACAAAAGCTTTTTACTCTTATGATTACGGAAATGTACATTTTCTTTCACTCGACTCTTACGGGCGCGAAGACCAGGAAACCCGGTTATATGATACATTAGGAAAACAAGTGCAGTGGATAAAAGCGGATTTGGCAGCCAATAAAAATAAAGGCTGGGTAGTGGCATACTGGCATCATCCTCCATTTTCCCAAGGTTCCAGAAATTCTGAAACGGAATATGATATGATAAAAATCCGTGAAAATTTCATCCGGATTCTGGAACGCTACGGGGTTGATCTCATACTTTGCGGCCATAGCCATGTCTATGAAAGAACGAGATTAATAAACGGATTTTACGACTATTCAGGAAAGTTTGACAACTCGATTTATAATGTAAGCCAGTCATCCGGGAAGTATGATCTTTCAGATAATTCTTGTCCTTATATTAAAAAATCATCTGTAAATAAAGGAACGGTTTACGTGGTTGCTGGTTCGGGCGGGCAACTGGGGGGGCCAGCTTCGGGTTACCCTCACAAGGCAATGTATTATTCCAACGCTGATCACGGCGGATCAATGATGCTGGAAGTGGAAGGAAACCGGCTGGATGCAAAATGGATTGGTATTGACGGATTGATCCGTGATCAGTTTACGATGGAAAAAGATGTAAATCAGGTTAAAACAATCAATCTCGATGCTGGTAAAAGTGTAAAACTGGATGCTTCATTCATTGGAAAATATGTCTGGAATAACGGTGAAACTTCCAGATCTATCACAGTTTCGCCAACCGTTGACACAGAATACAATGTAAAAGATGCCGAAAATTGCATAAACGATGTTTTCAAAATTAATGTGGCCGCTCCGTTGCCGGTAAAACTTATATCGTTTTCGGCCTCTGCTGACGCGACTAACGTTGTGCAGTTAAAATGGTCTACTGAATTTGAAAACCAGTTCGCTTATTTTCAGGTTGAAAGATCGGGCAATGCAAAAGATTTTTCAGATATAGGGCATGTTAAAGGAAGCGAAAATTCGACACAAACCAAGTCTTATGATTTTTCAGATCCGACAGGAAAAACCATTTTTTCTGCTGATTCTGTTTATTACAGGCTCAAAATGATTGATCTTTCAGGAAAGTATGAATATTCCAGAGTTATTGGCATAAAGCTTAAAGAGATTATCCTGGGAACAGAACCGGATACAACATTCGATATCGAAATTGTCCCGAATCCATCCGTTCAGGAAGATGTTCAGATCCGATTATCCGGACAAGAAAAAGCTTCGGCTCTTATTTCTGTAATTGATATTTCAGGAAAAGTTATACTGAGCAAAACGGTTATGCTGACGAAAGATTTAAGCCACTTTTTGCCAAAAGTAATTTCCAAAGGTGTTTATTTCCTAAAAGCAGTTATCGGTAACAGAACGGTCACGAAAAAATTCGTGATTATTTAAAAACATTTAAAAGTGAGCTAAAAGCTCACTTTTAATTACAAAACCACTTTACATCACTACAAAATATAAAACTTTTCTGGTGCGTAAGCCAAAGGAACGTGCTTGTCGTGCATCATTTGTTTCAGGTCGCGCTCAATGTTTCTTGAAATAGATAAGACTGGTGTATCCGTTGGTTTGTTTTCAAATGGATCCTGCAAATGAATAGCCATTTTCTCAATAAGAAAGAAACAGGCAGTAAGAACGATCAGTACGGGCACCATCAAAAATCCAAATAAATCAACCAATCCGAACGGAAGAAGGATGATGAAAAAATGCAGTGCTATGTGTATATATAGGCTATATGTAGCCGGAAAAACGGTATTTTTAATTCTTTCACATTTTCCCATCGCATCACACAAACGCGTAATTGTGCCGTCAATTTGAATTTGCTGATATGGATTTACCCAACCTTGCTTTAATGCATTATTCAAATCCCGGGCATGCAATTGCATCAATCCAACGTGTTTATTATCGTAACCGCTGAGATAATCCGCTTCTTCTTTTGATATAAAATTCTGTACCGAAGGCATAGGATCATCTTTGCGCAAACCATTTCCCAGGGCATAACACCAGGCAATTTGCCTTTTGATAAAACGGTGTTTAAAAGCTTCAATGTTTTCAGGCTGATAGGGGTCATCGATCAAAAAAAGTACCTGACGTGCCAGTGTCCGCGAGTCATTGACGATAGCGCCCCAGATGATCCGCGCTTCCCACCATCTATCGTAAGCCTGATTGGAACGAAAGGCCAGCAAGAGCGAAATAATTGTACCCAAAACCGTTGGGACGGTCATCGGAATACTGATGTTAGTAATATGAAAATTTTGGTAAATGACTTCGATCGTTAGGCCATAGATAGTCACAAACAGAATTTCATATTTTATTTTCCCGAAAACGTATCCGATAGGAATATTCTTTTTAAGCAGCATAATTTTGAATTTAATTATTTATACAACAATTCTAACCAATTGATTATCTGACACTTTCAACGCCCGTAAAAGCTGGTAAAAGGATTTCGTCTGTGTTGATCAGTGTAATACCTGATTTGCGAATAACCGGTAAGGCATCGATACTGCTCTTTCCAAGTTTCGGAATGCCATAACTTTCGGAGAATGCTATATAATCCGCCTGGTTGTAATCCAGAAAATTCTTAAAAGAAGCGAGTTTGCTGCCGTAAAAAAATTCTATCTTGATACTTTTCAAAATTTCAGGGAATATCGATTTTAACATCTCACATTCCTGACGAAATGAGTCTGACACAAATTCGTATTCTTTTTTACGATAATTTGAAAAAAGCAGATCCTGAATATCATCTGGGACGTGAAAAAGATGGGTAAAAAGAATTCTGACCGGTTCTGAGGAATTGCTTACAATTTTTTCGGCAACCTGAAAAGATTCCACACTGAAATCACTCACTATTATTATCGTTTTCATAATCCTATCGTTTTGTAACACAATGTATTTGATCAATAATTTGATGTTACAATGTTACAGCCGGCGGATTAGCACCAGTTAAAAACGAGATTATAATCCGGTGAGGGAATTATTAAAATTTTATAAGAATATTAAAATGGGATAAGAAAATCTAAATTTCAATGGGCAGATAAATGATAAAACGTGTCCCCACACCTACCTCACTATCCACCACTATATTTCCTTGGTGCAGTTTGATAATATTGTTTGCCAAAGGAAGCCCTATGCCGTAACCCTTGTATTTTCCGGTATTGGAAGCCCTGAAAAAGGGAACAAAAATCTGGCTCATTTCCCTGTCCGGGATACCGATTCCCTGATCTGTGATTTCAACAATAACAAACTTTTCATCCGCTCTGATCTTGATCAGTACCGGTTTGTTATCCGAATATTTACAGCTGTTCAGTACGATGTTAGAAAATGCAGCTTTTAGTAAAGTTTCGTTCCCGCTAATGATCAATTTTTGTTCATTTTCAGGCAGCTCGTCAAAATTGATTTCAACACCGTTACCGGGCATAATTTTGTCAGAAGTTTCCTTCACGGAAAACATCAGTTCATCAATACGGATCGCTTCCCATTTCTCTTTTTTTCCGTCAAAACCAGTCTGAGCCAGACTTAACATACTGTTGGTCAAGTGCTCCATTTTTTCTGATTCGTGAAAAATTGTTCGAAAAGATTCTCTAACCGTTTCCGAAATACCCGAATCAGAAAGATTAAGCTGAGATTCTCCGCTTATAATTGTGAGTGGTGTTCTGAATTCATGGGACGCGTTGCTAACGAAATTATTCTGGATATCAAAAGTTATTTCGAGCCTGTCGAGCATGTCGTTGAATGTTGTAGCGAGATCTGAAATCTCATCTTTATTAGAATCCACGGCGAGCCGCTGGTTAAGATTATGCGCGCTTATTCCCTTAACATTCCGAATGATACGACGGATGGGACTAAAAATCTGAATGGAAAATAATTTACCAAACGTAAAGACAAACAAAAGTGAAATCAGGAAACCGGTCGTGAGAAGATTTTTCAGATTTTCCATTTCTTCTAATCCATAAAGATCAACAGCAGAGGAAAGTACAATGATATTTTCACCCGACTGAGTAATATTCATTCCAACATAGGAAGTGTCGTTTTTGAAGAAACGGGCAGGTTGTTTTCTGATTATTTCATCATAAAAAGTCTGGGGCAACGGGAGTTTCTTCTTTAAACTGTCAGCCTTTTTCAGATCATTTTTCCAAATGATCTGATGCTGTTCATAAGGAAGATCGCCGAGATGTTTTTCTTTTATATCATAATAAATCGAAGTTTGTGATTTATCTTTTTGCAACGCAGCATGTCCGACGAGTTTCGCACGCACTTCAAGCCGGTGATAAAAACTTGACGCTATACTTCCTGATGTAAAAATGTACAAGAAAATACTGAGAGACAAAATGATTCCCGCCGTCAGTATTGTGAAAATAAGTACGATTCTATTTTGGATCTTCATAAGTCTGGCGCATCACATATCCCATTCCGAAAACGGTATGAATTAATTTAACAGAGCTGTTTTTATCAATTTTTTTGCGCAGATAATTGATGTAAACATCAACAACATTCGTACCGAGATTGAAATTTATATCCCACACATTTTCCAGAATTTCCATGCGGTTCAAGACTCGGTTCTGATTGGAAAGAAGATATTCAAGCAAGCGGAATTCTGTGGCCGTAACCGTAATCGGTTGGTTGTTCCGGGTTATTGTTTTGGTGATTTTATCCAAAACCAGATCGCCCATTTTTAGTAAATCAGTACTTTTTTCCTTTTCAGGTTCTTTTCCACGTCTTGTTAAAGTGCGGATACGTGCTTCCAGCTCTGCCAGTTTGAAAGGTTTGGTCATGTAGTCGTCTGCACCGGCGTCCAGTCCGGAAACAATGTTTTCAGTGGTTCCCAATGCAGTCAACATCAAAACCGGTGTTGAAGAATTGGAATTTCTTATATTTCTGCAAACTTCCATTCCGTTCATTACGGGCAGCATAAGGTCCAGAATAATAAGATCGAACTGGTGTTGAAGGGCCATTTCCAAACCTGATTTCCCGTCCATCGCAACCGTAATTTCATGACCTGCCGCAGATAAACTTCTTTGAATAAGTGATATTACGCTGGGTTCATCTTCTATGAGCAAAAGCTTCATGTATGTTTTGCTTTTTGTTAGGTGATTCTGGCAAAAATAACCTGTTTTTGGAATAAATAATTCTTTAACTATTCAGGAAGCTCCAAAAGGAGCTGGGAATCATCTTGGCAAGTTGGATTTACTATAAACAGGAAACGGCGCTACCGTGGCTTAGCGTCTATTTTGCCATAAAATAATTATGAATGATGCGTTTTTTTTGCTCAAATTAATAATTATAGTGTAGCGGGAAAAGATTGGGATTTTTCGAAAATCGTTTGTAGTCAATTAATCAGAATGAATATTTTGAAAGTCATAGAAGCTTCTCGTATATATAAAATCAATTCAAATCATGTTTTTCTTAGCTCACCGGAGCTTCCTGTTTATAGCAAGATCGGCGCAAACGCATAATTTCCTGGCTCCATTGGAGCCTCCTGTTTATAGCAAAATAAAAGTTAATACATATGTCCTAGCTCCATCGGAGCTAGGATTCATTAAACATATCAGACTTTGCTATAAACAGGAAACGGCTCTGCCGTTGGATTTAGCCGCGAGCCATTCCGGGAGATTGACAATATTTTCTAACCAACCCGATCTGTCATTTTTCCTGATTTTTTCAAATATCGAACATAACAATAGACAATTCCGAGCGCAACAAGAATGGACAGAAAAATACCTTTTCGGATATCCGGATCAGGAACGAGGTGTTCATACTCAAATAATATGATTGCCGCAATACCGACCAGCCAGATGAACAAAGTGTTGTATTCTTTCAAAATCCATCGTTTGTAGTTAAATTTCATTTCTGAGAATGTGGATTCAATTCCTTTTAAATTGATAACCCAGCGATTTACACGCCGACAATAATTGACAAAATCGAAACCGAATTTATTTTGAAGAAAATTTTCTTCGGCCATCACGATCGATTGATAAATGAATAGGAATATCGGGAATACAATGCCAAGATAAATCCAGGAATTGGAAAGAATACCAACGCCCAGCAGCATTAAAATGTTTCCTACATAAAGCGGATTACGACAATGTTTGAAAATACCTTCAGTAACCAGATTTTCTGCATGGACTTTTTTATCCTTTCCACCTCGAATGATATAAGCCAACCCGATCGTTGCGCCACGAATTGCTTCTCCCAAAATGGTAACCAGCAGCCCGATGACAATAGGCCATAAATGATAATTTTCGCCAAAACGAGCCTTTGTAAAAATATCCGGCGATGGCAAAAACAACAGCAGATAAAGAAAAATAAACAAAACGTTTCTGAACCTGAAAAAGAAATTTCCTATTGTGATCATTTTTTATGGGCTATGATTCCGGCAAAATTGTACCATTTGAAAAAAGTTTCGCAGTGGGCAAATCCCACATCTTCAAGCAAAAACGTATTTTCTGAAAGCTTGTATGGAATTAAAACATTTTCCAGTGCTTCTCTTTTTTGTGAAATTTCAAGATCGCTGTAATTGTTGCGACGTTTGTAATCATAATAGTATTTGATAAAATCACGGTTAAACAGACCGTCTTCTGCCAGAATTTTCTCTACCAGAATTAATGTTCCGCCGGGATTTAAACCGTTATAAATATTTTCCAGACATCTTTTCCGATGGATTGGACGCAGAAATTGTAGCGTGAGGCAAAGAATTACTACCGAGGCATTGTCAATGTTAAGATCGCCATGAAGATCTGCAGCGCGTAATTCATAAGGACGTGTAAACTCAGATTCACGCAGTTTCTTATCACATTTCATCAACATTTCATCGGACTCATCAATGCCAACAAAAGAAATATCCTCAGAAACCAATGCATTCAGTCCGATCATGGTAGTACCGGTAGAACAGCCAAGATCATAAACCAAAGTCTCCTTTTGAGCATGATCCGCAGCCAATTCTGCTATCATTCTTTGAATTTCTCCATAATGCGGCACAGAACGGTTCACCATATCATCGAAAACTTTCACCACTTTACTTCCAAACTTAAAGTCGGAAGCTTCGGAAATCTCTTCCCGAAAGACATTGTCTTTTTCCAAATTTTCCATAACGAATATTAAATATGCAACAACAAAACGGGGGACGAATCTTAGTACAAAACACAAATAACTGTGTATTCCGAAACTGCAATAAATATACTATTCACACAAAAATTAAAATTTTCACATTTCAAGAGAAACTCTTAAAGTTTTGACAAAATGAATATTTACCAAATAAAGAAAGTTCAAAAACGGACACTGCATTAATTAAGTATCACTTCCAATTCTATTTTGGAATTAAATAGAACAAAACAATCATACCTGATTAATAATAAATCAAATAATTGGATATAAACCTTACAAGAAAAGAATACGCCACAATTGATTTGTTTGTGGCATTCAGCAGGAAAAATCGGAGAAGAAATAATTTGGGAGAGAAGGAATGAAGAACCTGGATTTGTTTTTTTTGTAAGTCAAAATAATAGATACGATTTTTTTTGACCTTAAATTATTTTGCCGTCCAACCGCCGTCAACAGTCAAAATCGAACCGACCATATAGCTGGCAGCTTCACTGGCCAGAAAAATAGCAGCTCCCTGAATTTCACGCAGTTCAGCCCAACGGCCTAGTGCAGTTGCTCCCAAAACAATTTTCCGGGCATCTTCACTGTCTTTAATTGGGATGTTCATGGCCGTAAGAAACGGGCCGGGACAAATCGCGTTGACCATGATGTTAAAAGGTGCAAGTTCAATCGCGAGGGCTCTTGTCATGTTGACAACGGCACCTTTGCTGGCCGTATACGGTGTTCGGTTTGCCAGGCCGATAAGTCCCAAAGTACTGGCCAGATTTATAATCCGGCCGCTCCCGTTCTTTTTCATAAAAGGAGTTACGGCACGTGAGCTGAGCCAGGTACCATTAACATTTACATTCATCACTTTGGTAAAATCTTCATACGATAATTCATCAATGGCACCGCGAATATTTATTCCGGCGCTATTGATCAAAATATCAATTTTCCCAAAAGTATTAAATGCTGCTTCCGCCATTGCTTGCGTTTGCGACTCAACGGTAATGTCCGCTCTGTATGAAATCACTTTTGTTCCAAAGTCTGTTTCCAGTTGCTGCGCGGCAACTTTCCCTTCCCCGGCATTCCTGTTTACAAGCATTATATCGGCTCCGGCTGAGGCAAGTCCAGCCGCCATGGCATAACCAAGTCCGCGCGAACCTCCGGTAATAATTGCACTTTTACCAGTCAGATCAAATTGTTTGATCCCCGGCAGAATTTCATGACTCATGGAATAAGTTGTTCAGAACGCTTGTCTGTTTAGTATTGATGAAAACCCTGCGAAACAAATTCCAGCACACTCGGAAGGGAATCCCGCCAGTAAGTCCAGTTATGCGCACCGTCGCGGATACGGAATTCGTGAGGAATTTCTTTTTTTCTCATGGCGATATGTGCCAGACTATTTCCTTCAAACAAAAAATCATCGTCACCACAATCAATATACCAGCGAACCGCTTTCTTTTGCGCGTCTGGTATCTTGTCAATCAAAGCCAGCGCGTTATGACGGTTGAAATAATTTTGTATGGTAGAATCCTGGATTTCCGGGTTAGCCTTTTGCATATTTTTCCTGGCATCTTCCAGCGTAATCGGCCCTGTGTAAGCGCTTAGTGGACAGGCAGATGAAAAGAGTTCGGGATGATGCAGGGCGTACATAAAACTTCCTCCGCCTCCCATAGACAATCCGGCCACGGCACGGAAACGTTTTTCTGTTTTTATCCTGAATTTCTTTTCGACCGCAGGCATCAATTCCTGAAAGAAAAAATCTTCATAAGGCCAATCGCCCTTTACATCATTGAAATATCCCCTTCTTCCCGTGTCAGCATCAGGCATAACGATGATCATCGGCGTTGCCAAACCATCGCGAATAGCCTTGTCGGTAATATTCAATACTTCTCCAAACTGCACCCAGCCCGTATGATTATCCCCGGCACCATGAAGCAGATAGAGAACGGGATAACTTCTTTCGGAAGTGGCATAATCCGGAGGAAGATAAATGGCATATTTTCTTTCCGATTTCAAAAGCTTGCTAGGCAGCGATAAATTGTCAAGTACTTTTCCTGATTGAGCAAAAGTTATGGTAGAAAGCAACAGAAGCAGAAAGGTATAATTTACGATTTTCATATTTCAGGCTGACGGTTTGGATTGATATTTATTTAGAAACCCGGAATTTTTGGTTTCTCTTAATGTAAGATCGGAGAGTAAAATTTATACCCGGCTGATGAGATCAAATATTTTCTACCGAACGCAGATAATTTTCAATTTCCGCAAACTTTCCATAAACGGCCCAGTCGAGCGGCGTTCCCTGATAGATTTTATCTTTCAGATCAAGCCTGATTCCTGACTCGGCCAACAATTTCACAATTTCCAGATTCCCGCTAAAAACCGCCTGATGCAAAGGTGTCGAATGCTCATGAGCACCTTTTGGATTATATCTGTCTGCCCTCTCACCGTTTTTGAGCAAAATTTTTAAAATTTCAGTTTTTCCGTGTTGTGCAGCAAGGGCAAAAGCAAGATGGCGTTCTGTCTGATCGGATGTAGGAAGCAGCTTTTGAAAATCAGCCAATCTTCCCGTGGCTGCCGCAACAGGCAGATTTATTTTCGCTCCGTTTTTAATTAAAGCCTCTATTGCTTCAAATTCACCATGCGTCAGAGCCGGAAGTATTGCCTGATCAGGATTTGCCCCATTTTCACAAAGCAGGTTAATGAGCGGAATTTGCAGGTTACATTCGCGTGCAACCCTACCCGAACTCACCAGACCAAGCGTGTAATCCATTTGTTCACGATTTTTTTTCGCTCCGGCTTCAAGAATTACACCTGCGATACCGACAATATTCTGCGGCAGTTTCCCGTGTCGGACAGGATTTTCCGCTGTAAATTCCAAAAGTCCGGGATTACTGAAATATCCAACTTCATCGAAAAACACACGCTGATGAACAATTTCCGGATTTTTGAAGAGATACTTTTTCAGGTTTTCGATTTCTCCTGCGTCAATCATAGCAACGGCCTCACGAAATTTCCCGTCCGTTATTCGTTCATGATAAGGCGTCATATCAGTAGTTGTTTTTCTATCCAAAATTTACAAAAAAAGTCCGGATTTCTCCGGACCGTTTCAATATTTAAAATCTTTAGTCATCTACTTCTCACCTTGTTAATTTTTAGACGACAATTTGGCTTCATCATCTGCAATCTTGCTTCTTAAAGATTCAATATCTTTTTTCAGGCTTTCAAGATTGTCAGATGCTTTACGGGCGCGTTTAGCGTCCTTTTCTGCCGAATTAGCACTTTGACGTGCTCTCTTTGCAAGTTTTCTGTCCTGTGCATTACTGGTGAGGTTTGCAGCCTGTTTTCCATTTTCGTCCGCAGATTTCTGAGCCTGTTCAGCTGTTTTTGAAACCTCAGATGTTTTGTCTGCCAGCTGATTTTCGAGTTTAGCTAACTCAATTTTTTTGTCGTTCAGCTTTTTGCTTATTTCAAGCGATTCCTTTTGCTGCTGCAAAGTATTAAGGGAATCTTTTGAAACCACCTGTGCTGACAACGATAAGGATATAAGCATTATACCCAGTGTGTTAACAATCCATTGCATTTTCATAATCTTGTTTTTTTACTTAAAGAGAATTACAATCCACCTAAGAACAATTATCGTGCCAACGGCTTAAAAGCTGAAAACCCGGGGTCTATTTTTTCATCAATTCCCTTCATTTTTATAGGTAACCGGTAACAGAATCCTGAACAATGTCCCCTCACCTTCATTACTCTCAATAGTAAGTCCGGCACTTAACAATTCACACAAACGCTTTACGATAAATAGCCCGATTCCCTCACCCGTTGCAGAGGCCGAACTTTGCCCCATCACCTGTTTCACATCTTCCGATGTTTCAGTCAATTGAGATAAAAGTGACGCAGATATACCAACCCCTGTATCTTCAACATCAATAAACCATTGATAATCAGTAAATTTACTTAATTTTTCAATATTTTCAGACCTACCCCACTTCACACTAACCCTGCCATTTTTTGTATATTTTATTGCATTCAGAACCAGATTTTGGACAATTCTTCTGATTTTTACCAGATCACCCTGAATGATCAGTTGGTCTTCACCATCAATTTTCAACCACAAATTTTTATCTTTTGCTATCGGAACCATGCTTTCACATAGCTCATTCAGCATATCGGAAACATCAAAATTAGAAATTTCAAGTCTTTCCTGTCCCGCTTCCAACCGCGAGTAATCCAAAAGCTGATTCATCATATACGTAACCTGACGAAGATTTCGCTGGATCATTTCCAACGATCTGGCTCGTTGCTCTTCTGTATCCATTAAATTCAAAAGTGCCGTTGCACCCATGATAATACCGAAACTGCTCCGTAAATCATGAGAAGTCGCCCGCAGAAATTCGCCCCGATGGCTGATATACTGACGCATTTTTTCAAGCGACTGGATCATTTCATTGGATTCGTCCAGTTGCTGAATCCATTTGATCTGCTGCTGTTCAGCGTCTTTCAAAGAAGTGATGTTAAGCCCGGCAATGACAACACCCTGCTTGTGCCTCATGATAGAAATGCCTGACCATTTTTTCTCTTCTGAAAAATATATTTCTTCATAGGAATGCTCACCGGTAGACAACACCTGTTTCATTTTTGCAATGGCATCGGCGGGATATAATTCCGTAGCCCGGCTGTCGACCAACTCACTGAGCGGTTTATGAAATTCGTTTGCAAATTTCTGGTTGCTTACGACAAGAATAAAATCTTCAACTTCCTTTTTTTCGCCATAAACAGGCTTTAAATAACTGATCGAACCGGGAGAACAATCCAGTACGGCCTGCAAACTTTCCAGGCTTTTCATCAATTTTTTATCCGCATTCTTGCGTTCAGATATATCAAGAATAGTAACAACAACTCCGTTTTTGTCAATTTGCCGGGTAATGAAAAACGCGTAGCAGCTATTATCGCCGGGGAATAAATCCGAAATTTCCTTGTAAACCGGTTCTCCTGTTTTGAGTACACGGATGTATAAATCCAGAAGTTCAGGCATTTTTAATTTGGGTTTCCTTTCAATCGAAGAATTTTCATGAATATTTTCAGGGTTAAAACCGGTCAGTTCCAGTACCTGATGGTTATATACAGAAATTATAAAATCGACAGCCTCGCCCGTTTTGTCATCCTTAATTACTTCCATTAGCGTAATTGCCGCCGGCACTCCGTTTAAAACACTCAGCAACCTGTCCGCGGTTTTTGTAAGCTCTTTATTGGATGTTTCGAGTTCAATATTAGTTTCTCTTAATTCCTGCGTGCGTTGCTGAACGTGAAGATTCAGTTGTTCTGAAAGTGTTTTTTGTAGATGGATCTCAGTCCCGTTTCCAATATATCCCGTAAATTTCCCATCCGGAGAAAACATTGGTTTTGCAGTTTCCAATACCCATCTGTATTCGCCGTCATTCCGCCTGAGACGATATTCAATACTGAATATTTGTTTGTCAGGAAATTTTTTAGTGCACGTCGCTTTGTATTGCTCACGATCATTTTCATGGATATAACTTGTGAAATCATAATCCGAATCGCCAGCAATATGGCCCGTAAATTCAAGTAAGGCTTTGTTCAAAAAGTTGATGCGACTGTCCTGTCCTGTAACCCAAACCAAAGCCGGGGCATGATCAATCATATCATGAAACCACGCCTGACGTTCTTCCAGCATCCGTTGCACACGGCGGTGTTCGGTTATATCTTCAATAACAAGTAAAATGGCTTCTTTACGCTCATGCTGAACCACTTTTCTGGCGTGCAACAGCATGATTTTTTCTCCGACACCCTGAAAATGAAGGCAAACTTCGTAAGATTTTATGTGCGCGTTATTTGTGATAACCTCTTCCAGTAACTGTCTTAGCTGTGGGATATCCCATTGGCGCTTATCCAGTTCATAAAACATTCGTCCTTCAATATGCTCTTCCTGCACATGGAAAATCTTGTAAAAAGCTTTGTTCGCACTCTTTATTCTCAGCTCTTTATTCAAGACAAGTGTAGCCTCTCCGATGGTGCTAAAAATAGCTTCTGCATATCCGTATGCCTCAGTAAGCTGGTCGTTCCTTGTTAAAAGTTCCTGGTTAATTGTCAGCAATTCTTCATTGGTTGACTCAATTTCTTCCTTACTGGTTTCCAGTTCTTCATTGATGCTCTGTAACTCCTCATTACTGCTGACAATTTCTTCGTTTGCAGATTGCAGTTCTTCATTGCTTTTTTCCTGCTCTTCGATAATCGAATGCATATCTTTCCGCAACGACGACAATTCCATTTCCAGCTGTTTGATACGGTCATCCCTAAAATTGGATATCTTATCTTCAGCCAGCACGCCCGGCATCACTTCTTCAAGTAAAACAAGAAAAAGAGATTGATCAGCGGTATTTCTTATAGGAACAACTTCAATTTCAACATAATGAGTACGTTCATTTACAGTCATTTCGAGCCCCGTTTTACGGAAAATCTCTCCTGATTTCTTG
The DNA here is from genome assembly GCF_005280585.1 of Dyadobacter frigoris. Classification (GTDB taxonomy): domain Bacteria; phylum Bacteroidota; class Bacteroidia; order Cytophagales; family Spirosomataceae; genus Dyadobacter; species Dyadobacter frigoris. The sequence continues at coordinate 85,380 of NZ_SZVO01000008.1, read as the reverse complement.
CTTTTATGAATAGTATTCCTTAATTCAAAAACCAAAGACGGACGAGCCATTTTCAATAAATTAAAACTAGCCTTGCCGGGAGAATGTTCCAGAAAGAGTCCGGTAGATCCGCGAAATTGAAGAATTTCAAGATCCTGATCCACAACGATACAGGCTGGGACATACTTTTTAAGTAAAAAGGCATCTACTTCCTTATCTAAATCTCTGACAGGCGCCGGAAGTTCACTTATTTTTGACCGTATATTTACACTTCCTGTGTGCCCAAGACGGGCCGCAACGCGCCACCGCAAATTCATATCAAAAGCCGCCTTACTGGCATCCCTGCTTTTACGGATAAATATCTTTTGTTTTTTATCAATCTGGGAGAAAAGTGACACCGCACTCCCAACCGCCTCCGAATTCCCCAAAAGTAAAAAACCCTCAGGATTTAGCGCATAGTGGAAAGTACCCATGACTTTTTGCTGATAAACAGTATCCAGATAAATCAGCAGATTACGGCAGCTTATCAAATCCAGACGAGAAAACGGTGGATCTCTCAAAACGTTATGAGGAGCAAAAACACAAAGATCCCTTATTGATTTCTTAACCAGATACTGATCATCTTTTTTAATAAAAAACCTTGAAATACGTGTTGCTGAAACGTCAACAACTTCACTTTTTGAATATAGTCCTTGTCTTGCCCTGCTAATTGCCAGCTCGCTTAAATCGCTTGCAAATATTTGTATGGAAATAGCAGTAGTTTCACCCAGCAATTCCAATAGAATCATGGCTAGTGAATAAGCTTCCTGTCCGGTTGAACAGGCCGGAATCCAGATACGTATAGTTTCACCGGCAGATTTGTTTTTGATAATCTGAGGGAATAACTTCTTTTCGAGATAATCCATTGTTTCGGTATCTCTGAAGAAATTGGTCACATTAATAAGCAGATCATTATACAGTGTCCTTGCTTCATTGGGATGCTGTTTTAAGTAAATTGAATAGTCATTTAGCGTTTCCAGTTTATAAAGCAGCATTCTTCTTACAATCCTTCTCCGGATCGTCGACATTTTGTAATGGTCAAAATCTACTCCAACGGCTTGTTTTAAATATTGCAGTATCTTCTTTAAATCCTCATCACTGGCTTCATCTTCAACATCTTCTTCCTGAACGGCTGTGAGCTTAAAAACCGCCGTTTGCCCACTCAGGCGTTCCAGCTCTTTAGCTATTTCAAACGGCGAAAGTACCAGATCCACAACCCCTTCTGTTATAGCATATCTGGGCATACTCTGATGTTTGGCACTATCGTCCTGAGCAATCGTTACGCCACCAGCTACTTTTATCGCTTTCAAACCTAAGGTCCCGTCATTTGCCATCCCTGACAAAATGATACCAATCGCACCGTCTTTTTGCCGCTCTGAAAGGGAAATAAAGAATTTATCAATTGGCAGATGTAAAAAAGGCCGTGGCTTTCGCTGAATTAATGTCAACGCACCATCCAGAATTTCCATGTCCTTGTCGGGAGGAATAATATAGACATGGTTAGGCTCTATTTTCATTTCATGACTTGCCTCCTCAACGGTCATGGCTGTCAGCCTGGAAAGGATATCTTTTAAATGACTTTCAAACGTCGGTGACAAATGCTGGATATACACATAGGCCATCCCCGTTGCCGGCGACAGATTTTCAAGAATCCGGGAAATGGCATCCAACCCGCCTGCCGAAGCGCCAATAGCTACTATGCGTACAGGTTTCTCTTCCTTTAATATATTTTTCCGGGTTGGTAATTTTTCTGACATGAGCTTTACAATATACCTGCAATAATAAAATCAGCAGTATGCGTTAACCGCTCAGCTGGCGGATACCCGATTAGAAATACAGGAACCTGTACAATATTAAAAATATACCAGACGAAAACCTATGCAAAGAGAAGAGCGATACCATTTATGTTTATATCAGATTTTGAAAATTTGATATAAACAGATGACAACAACGATATTAACAAGCCAAACTTAATCTTTCAGCGTTGCTTGTTTCCATTTCAAGATATAAATCTTATCAACCATTCTGATAAACATATTCACCCTTATTGATTACAGGACGAAAAGCAGTATCAGCCAAAGAAGCACCCTGTTTTTATCCTATTGAAATTACAGGATTGTATTGCGCTTCCTGGAAAAGCAGGAGAAACCTTTTAATTGACCAATGTTTAAAAATTATACCATAATATATATACGCAATTGAAAATTACATTTTAATTTCATTCGATATTACAGCAAGTGTGAAACAGTACGGTTATTACGTCAAACACTTATTCAAAAATAAAATCATGTAACTGAACTGCTCCTTTTCAGGCAGTATATAAATTAAAAAATCATTCCAATTTTCAATAATAAGCTATAAGTGCTGCCTTGTCAATCATTTTCTGCATTCATATATTTAGTAGGATTAATTGTTGGCATAAAAGTTGTGCTGTCAAATCCGGTACCTGAAACTTAATATTACAATCATGGATACGAACAAATCAATAAACACAAGAATAACAGGTATTTTCCTCACGATCGCTGACGCCGATGGCGCTTACGAGGCTTTATTGAACAAAGGTTATGCGCGCGAAAACATTTCTGTTGTGATGTCGGACGTAACACACAAAGGGCATTTTCTGAAAGTTGAAGATGAAAGTGTGGAAACATCGCATACCTTGGAAGATGCCGGTCGCGGTGCTTTACTTGGCGGAACTGCCGGAGCTATTGTAAGTGCCATTGCAGCCATTGGCTCCAATCTTGCATTACCTGGTTTTGGTCTGGTATTAATGGGGCCGCTTCTGGCAGGGCTTACCGGTGCAGCCGCAGGTAGTATTGCAGGAGGAACAGTCGGGGCAATAATTGGAGCTGGCTACCCCGACGAGCATAAAGAATACTACGAAACGTCCATCCAGGAAGGTGGCGTTATGATGAGTGTCAGCCCGAAAAACGCGTTGGATAAAGTTGAAATTACTGAGGCATTTGAAAAAAATAATGGCCAGCGGATTTATTCCGGCGACCATAATGTAGTTCTATAAATTAAAGACCGGAGGCTTTACAGCTTCCGGTTTTATTTCAAAATTCAGTGTAACCATCATCTCCTAAAATATCCTGTCCGTTGTTCTCTCTGAAATTTTTGACAATAGCTTTTTTCTCATGAGCATTTCGCGGATCCACACTGATTATTATTCCTCCTTCCTTCATACTATCTCCATAAGAATCTGTATGCTCTTCGGGCACACTTGAACTTAGAATCCCTCCAACCGTTTGTTCAGAAGAATCATCGGATGTAAGATTATAGATTTTCTTTAATAGCGTATTGGATATTGCAATACCCAGCCCGGGAATTGAAATCATGGAAGTAATTGAAATAATTGCACTCACGATAACACCTTTGGGTTTCCCCACGGGCGTTCCCAAGTCATCTTCTTCACCTGACGTTACAAATTCTTCTGCATCTTCGGGATGCGGCCTTTCATATCTATTTAAAGTCTCATCCGACATTAAAACAGAAATATCATCATGTGTATGACCCAGTTTCAAAAGCGCGTGATAGGCCATATCTGCATCCTTCTTTGTAAAAAAAACACCGGAAACTGTACCGGGCAAATTGTAAGAAATACCGGAATTATTCATTGAAATAAAAATAAGTTATATCGAAAATTCTGATTTTCCATCGAAATTCAGCCACTGTACAGCTACCGGTTTATTATTAATTTACATTTTTGTTGAATCCATTTTGGTCGAATCCATCATCATTGTTGAGTCGGACGGTGCGGCTCCCATATTTCCATCAACAGAGGTGGTGTCGCTGCTCGTTGTCTCACTTTTCTTGCTGTTGCAAGCAGTCATGCTTAAAAGTAAGCATAAGCCTGCCATTGAAATTGTTTTCAGGATCGTTTTCATTTTTTGTGATTTTAGTTATGTGAACTATTTACACAAAAACACCTGAAAAAATCATACCCAAAAACATCAACCATGATGTTTTCAATTACTTACACCAAAGTATCAATTGAGAGAAGGTGCTCTGTTAAAGTCCAGCCAGTACTGACATGTCGCTTTAAGTACATCGCGCAACTCTTCAAAAATCAATGGTTTTGTCAAATAGGAGTTAGCTCCCGCCTGATAACATTGGTTAATTTCCTGGGGAATATCCTCGCTGCTCATCATGATAACGGGCAGACTTTTCCATTGCGTTTTTTTGTTGTCCGGCGTCTGGCGCAGCAATTTCAGGAGTTCATAGCCATTCATAGCAGGCATTTTCAGGTCCAGAATAATTAAACCAGGAAGTATCCCTTTATAATCAGGAGCCGACTGAAGAATTAAAAAATGATATAAATCCTGAGCGCCTTCAAAAAAGCGGACAGGGTATTGAGGTAAAAATTTAGTAAAAATACTTTCCAGAACAAACCTGTGGTCTGCGGAGTCATCTACAATGTATAATTCTTTTTTATCAGTCATGTTAATTTTGATTACAACAAAAATGAATTTAATAACCAGACATTTCTTCAACACTTGTCATAAAATCACCTGAAAGAAATCAAATTTACATTTAAAAAAGCAAAAAAATCATTCCATTGACTAATCCGTAAATACAAATTTTCAGAACGCGATCAGCAATAATGAAAGCGTTAATTCCTGTTACAATCTATTTTTTTATTCCGTTTAAAGTGAAACCAGATCAACCTCTGAAAATTCTCCTTCAACATCGTGGCCTTCTTCATCACCATATTTGCAAATTACTTTTCCTGAAAATTCAGAAGTGCTTTTATCTGTGATGTTGCTAACAACAGTCATGCCTTTGGTGCCGGTTTTTTCCTTAACCCATGCGCCTTCATTGAATTTTGGCTTGCTCATAATATTTATGTTTTACTTCTTTTTATCTTCTTTTTATTTTTGTCCTTATCATCTTTTTCCTTGTCGTCTTTTGAGAAAATTTTCTGTAAAAATGTCTTCTTCTCATCCGCTTTTAGCCTGACAGAACTAATGCTGATATCGTTGTCAATAGAAGGCTGGAGAGCATGAATAAAAGCGTTTTGCAAAATATTTGCCAATGCATACCAGACATTTGTTCTTGGGCTATCCAGGTTTCCCTGGAAAGGTATTTTAGTTGCAATCTGATCCTTTTTCTGGTTTTTCAAGATCACGCCCACAGTCCCAACGAGCCCTTCCCACATTTTCCTCAACAAATTATCTCTACGATCTTCTTTTCCTAAAACATCCAGATCCTTCAAAAATGGTTTTACATAACCGGCAAACTTTTTATCCTTTGCAGCCACCTCAGTATATAACCCAAATGATCCTTTGTTCACGTCAATTTTGGCATAGGCCTGAAAAAAGTTATTGAGTTTAACCAGGTTTGTATTTTTTAATTCGGCGCTCATATCAAAAGTTGGATCATTTGCCAACGGATTTGCCTTGGCATGAAACGTCAGTTTTCCCTCATAAATCGTGGCGTCTGCGTTAACAGTTGCGGGTAGTACAATCGTTGAATCATAGCTGTTTCTCAGGTTTTCGGCCAAAATATGCACATTCGTCATTTGAAGATCCACGGGCGGGTTCACCCCCTGGTCAATATATAGAATTCTGCCTTGATTTACTTCGCATCTGTTGATCTGCAAAGGCATGAAGTCATCGAGCAATTTCTTTAAAGCAGAAGAATCCCGCGCAACATCTTTCGGTTCAACTTTATCTTTGGTAAAACGCAGCATCGGTTTGTTCAACACCACTTCACCAACAATCGAACCGCGAAAAAGTGCCTTCCATTCTACGGAAAGATCAATGATCGAAGCAGCGAAAAACGGTGTTTGGTTTAATGTTAAAGTATCTTTTTTATTAAGATAAATGCTGTCAATCTTATAAGCTCCACGAATAATAGAGAGATCGATATCCTGAACATGTCCATAATATCCCTTCATCGTTGCCAGGTTTTTGTTGACGAGATGGAGGACTACATAAGGAAGAATGAGCCTGACGACAATAATCAGAATAATAAATCCTGTAAAACCCCACGCCGCTTTTCTCTTTCTGCGATGCAAATTTTTAACTTCCATTTCGTGACAGCGTTGCTTTTTTAAAGGGATATTTTAAAAACTTTCAACCGGCAAGGCAAATCAATCAAAAACCATACCATTGATCAAATTTCAAACTCCAACTTATCTCAGTTATTGTAAAAAATAACTGTTTCCGCCGCATGGTTATACCGTAACATTATATCTTCATTTAAAAATAAAACATGCTCCTCAGTAAAATCACGATCATCGCATTTTGAGATCCGTCCAATCTGATCGTAGGGAATTTTAATTGTAAAACGTTCATCAATATTCGCAGTTTCAAATGAAAATTTACACCTCAGACCGTCATCTGTCAACAGGATTTCTTCAATGGATTCGTTATTGAAATAAACAGGTGCAAAATTGGTCAGCTCATCAAAATAAAATGAATAATTCGCCACCACCATATAATGCCGGGACGGATCAGAAAAGTCTGAAATAATACGGTTTATTATTGCCAGCAGATTTAAGTCAACCTTTTCCATACGTTTAATTCTAAAAAAGCTTGTGAGAAATATTTAGCAAAATTCCTTTTAAAAAAAGGCTTGTGTTGAAAAAATGATTTCAACACAAGCCTTTACAAAAAAAACTGTTCCCCGTTAGTATTTCCCCAGGTGGGATTATCAAAATTAATTACGGTTGTACAAAACTGTCCAATGCTTAAGTTGTTTTTCAGTCTTTTTGGTTAATTGCCCGGGTAGCAATCGCCATTCCCAGTTATTTTCGCTGGATCCCGGACTATTCATTTTACTGGTTTCCTCCAGATTCAAAATATCCTGAACGGGCAGAACTGCTGTTTTCGCGACAGACCCAAACGCCAGCCTTATCATTGCTTCACAGACATTATTTTCAGTTAGCGAATGTCCAACATAATCCTCCAGACGCGCGCGTGTTCCGTTATCAATACCTTTTCGGAACCAGCCGCGCGTTGTGTTGTTGTCATGCGTACCTGTGTAAACGATGAAGTTTTTTGTATAATTATGCGGGATAAAATCCGAGCTGGCCATACTTTCGTCAAAGGCAAATTGCAGCACCTTCATACCCGGAAGCTCAAATTCATCTCTCAAACGAAAAACAGCAGGACTGCTTTTCCCCAAATCCTCAGCCACAAAAGGCAGGCTTCCCAACGCAGCTTTAATGGTTTGGAAAAATTCAGCATCCGGTCCAAGTTTCCAGATACCATTAACAGCAGTTTTTTCGCCTCCCGGCACTTCCCAATAATCTGCAAAAGCACGGAAATGATCCAAACGAACCAGATCAAAAAGCTCCGTATTCTTCCGCAAACGATCCACCCACCACTGATATTTCTGTTCTTTCAAAACCTCCCAGTTAAAAACCGGCATTCCCCAAAGTTGTCCGTCATCTGAAAAAGCATCAGGAGGCACGCCCGCTATACCCGTTATTTTGCCTTCGTCATCCAATAGAAAAAGATCACGATGCGACCAGACATCCGAAGAATTATAACTTACATAAAATGGCAAGTCGCCCAGAAAACTAATATCACGCTCATTGCAATACAAACGCAACGATTTCCATTGTTTGTCAAAAACGTACTGAACCCATTTCACAAACCGGATCTGGTCCGCTTCTGAATGCTGCAACTTTTGCAGCATTTCGGGATCACGCAATTTGTAAGGTCCCTCCCATTCAATCCATGGTTTCCCTTCATGCTGCTTCCTTATTGCCATATAAAGTGCAAAGTCATTTAGCCATTCAGCATTTTCTACACAAAACTTATCGAATTCTTCGGTTGGAAGCGCTTCCTTGCTGGTAGTAAAACCGGCATATGCTTTTTCAAGAATTTCCAGTTTAAGCTTTTCTGTTTTTTCGTAATCCGTTTTTCCATCCTGTGGAAGTTCATACATTGAAAGATCAGTACCTTCCAAAAGACCTTCTGCTTTTAAAAGTTCAGGACTAATCAAAGTGGGATTTCCAGCCCGGCTCGATAGCGCACTATACGGCGAATTCCCCTGGGCAGCTTCGGTAGGATTCAGCGGAAGCAACTGCCAGAATCTTTGCTTGGTACGATTCAAAAAGTCAGCAAATGCAAAAGCTTCCCTGCCCAGATCACCGATTCCAAACGGCGAAGCAAGTGAGCTAATATGCATTAAAACGCCAGCGCTCCGTTCATTTCTGATTTTCTCCCCCTTTAAAACAGCAACAGGAAAACTCTTGAATATATCCGAAACAGGCACAAAATCCTGATGTACTGATTGTTTTGCAGTGAACAAATTGCCCCATTCGGCATTCAGTCCGGCTGGAACCAGAACGTTCGTATCCTTCCAGTCGAGGTCAAATAATTCCTGTTTTTGCTCTTCACACATGATCGCAGTATGGAGCGGGACGATCGTGATCAAAACGGTTTGTTTATAAATCCGGGCAAAAGCAAGTACATTATTTTTGTAAGCGCCTTCCACATCCAGATTTATATAATCTCCCTCGGCAAAAAGCGCTGGATTTTCTTTTCTTAAATTGTATAGCTGGTGTGTAAGCCAAAGTTTTATCCGGGCATCATTGCGGTTTTGCCACAGTTTTTCCAGCAGACGTTCCTGATCGTCGTAATTCCCGAATTCAGCCAGAAATTGTTGTCTTTTATTGAAATCAACTGGTCTTCTATTGTCCGGATCAACAAGGCTAAAATCCCATAATTCACATCCCTGATACACATCCGGAATGCCGGGACAAATAAATTTCAATAATACCTGAGCCAGGGAATTGACGATACCGGCATTTGCCGCTTTGCTATGAAACAACGAAAATTTCTCCCAGAAAAGACTATCTTTTTTTAGTAATTCCAATGCGAAATTTTTTGTACCTTCTTCGTAAGCTTCATTGGGTTCTGCATAAGTTGTATGCGTTTTCGCTTCTCTTAACGCTTTTGGGAGATATTCTCTCAGTCGATTCGAAAAATCATCTTCATCTTCGCCCGGCATAGGAAAGGCGCCAAGCAGGGTTTGATAGATTAAATACTCATCATTAACATCCGGTGCTCCAAATTTTTCCCGAAGCGGCGCATTCAGTTCCTGCCATTCTTTTACATGCTCAAACCAGGGGCCGGGAAGATCTGTCAAGACATTCAAACGTGCCCGTACATCTTCTCCCCTTTTTGTATCGTGTGTTGATGTTGTGTTTAAAGAAAGCGGCCAGTCGATATGGCGCTGTTTCATTTTTTTATGGAAATCATCTACCGATAATCCGAAATTTTCAGGAGAATCACCTACCTCATTATGACCAATAAACCGATTATAAGTGTACATTAATGTATCCTCTCCACCTTTTGCCATCAGTGGCCCGGTGAACTGCATACAACGTTGGTAAAATTCCAGCGCCCGGGCTCTGTAATCCTCATTAGCGTCTTTCGGTTTTACAATAAGTATTTCTTCTAATAAAGAAACTGCGGATTCAAACTGCGGATGGATCGATTTTACTTCGCTGAAAATATTTTGTACCTCGGCAGATTCTATTTCTTCAAGTGGTAAAACATTACCATAAAAACGATAAACCGGGCAATAGATCAGGAATTCGCCAATCGTATTTTTCACCTTGTCTTTACCAATCTCGTTGACTTTTTCAGGCTCAGCGAGATTCAACTCTACGAAAAGCTGGTATAGATTTTCAAGCTCCCCTGCCATGGAATCGTAAAGAATATGCGATTTCTTTTGTCGAAGTTGATTTAACGGATTTACCGTGCTTTTTGTCAAATCCTCATAAAAATCTGTAAATGCCTTTTCGCCAGCTTTGTTGGTCAGAAGATTATTTACAAATGATAAAAAATCATAACCAGTAGTACCTTCAACCGGCCAGGATTTTGGCATATTTTCACCATTTTCAAGAATTTTTTCAACAACAAGATAAGCATCATCGCCGGCCAGATCACGAAGCTGGTCAAGATATCCGTCCGGGTTGTAAAGTCCATCGATATGATCAACTCTGATTCCCTGAAAAACTCCGTTGGCGAGAAGTGATTTTATCAATTTGTGATATTCATTGAAAATATTTTCATCCTGAATATTAAGACAGATCAATCCGTTAACTGTAAAAAACCGCCTGAAATTGATTTGTTCATCGGTTTTTTGCCAATTGCACAAAGCGTAAGTCTGCCGGTCAACAATCCCTTTCAGCTTTTCCTTATCGTCATTTATGTCTTTCAACGAATTTTCGATCAAACTTTTGATCTGATCGTTTTCTGCCAAAGACGTCAGCTGCAAGATTAATTCATTCCATCTTTGTGAAAAAATTCTGGTGTCTTCTTCGTCGGTTATTTCTTTTATCTGCGACAATATTTGTTGCAAAGACTGGTTCAGAACAACTTCGCTTCCACCTAAAATTGTTAAATACGAAGCAGGATTAAGCGGATAAACATTGTCCGAATATTGAAGTACAAAACGGCCGGAAAGAAATTCAATTGTAACTTTTCCATCTGCTAAAACTTCATCCAGATCTGATTCCAGAAATGGAACCATCAGTTTTCCATGGAAAAGCCGGCTATTCCAGGCGATATCAAAAAATGTCGCATAAACAGATTGTTTGCCTTTTTCCAACACGTCCATGAGCCATGGATTCTCCGAATGAAAAGCCATATGATTGGGAACGATGTCTTGCAGCCAGTTTATATCCATCTCTTTTAAGCTGGTAGTGATTGATTTCAAATCTTCTTCACTGCCAATTTCCTGATCAATTTCATTGGGATTAACGCCGTCGTATCCATGTGTACTTCCCGCCGTTGATTTAAATATCGGTGAAGCGTAAATAGTACTCACACCCATTTTTTGAAGATAAGGAATGATCTCTTCAAAATCTTTAAAGTTGAATTCTTTCTGGAATTGCAGACGATACGCAGCGATCGGATTATTCATTCTGATTGTTGTAAAGTGTGAAGGATTCTGATGGCAAAACCAGCGTTATTTCTCCGGGAATTGTTTCAGGCAAATCCTCTGACCCATTCCATAATACATCGGAAGACGCAATTAATTTGTGCCAGACTGGCGAATAAACCGCAACATTAACTTCCCGGGGTTGATTTGAAAAATTCATCAGACAAATAACATTCTGGTTTTTGTGCTGACGTTGCAAAACAATAACTCCTTTATCTTCAAGGCATTCGACATGCCCATCTTTACGATTCAAAACATATAAAGCAGATTTCCTTTTGCGGATCTCTATTAGCTTTTTGTAATAAGCCAGCATCGTTTTGTGAGGAGCCTTATCGGCCAATTCCCAGTGCAATTTTGAATTTAAAAATGCTTCCTCACCCATTGGATCCGGTGCTTCTCCTGCCATATGAAATGCCCGGAACTCCCTTTTTCTACCTTTCCGAACTGCTTCTGCTAATTCCGGATCGGTGTGACTTACGAAATATTGAAACCTCCCGGTTTCGCTGTATTCCTCTCCCATAAACAACAGCGGAAGAAAAGGACTTACCAGTACCGCTCCCGCCATGAGCTTTTGCATATCAAAACTTACCAGCTCACTCGTACGCTCACCAAACATCCGATTACCAACATGGTCATGATTCTGGGAAAAAACAACAAATTGCTCTCCCCCGTTTTCCTTGGCTTTCATCCCAAACTTTTTCTTGCGGTGATCCGAATACGCTCCATCATATACGTAAGCATCCTGATACGACTTCGCCAGCGATTTAATACCGTTAAAATCGGAATAATATCCCGATTTTTCTTGTCCCGAACTGACACGTAAAGAATGATGAAACTCGTCGATCCACTGGGAACTCATGCCAAATCCGCCTTTATAAGTAGGATTTATGAAACGTGTATCATTCAAATCCAGCTCAACGATCAAATAATGGCAACGGCCATTTTGTTGTTCCAGAAAGTCAACCTGCTCTTTAATTTCCTGTAAAATATGCACAGGACTGAAATCTTTTATTGCATGAACAGCATCCATTCTGAGCGCATCTATATGAAAATCGCGGAACCACATTAATGCATTTTCGATAAAAAAAAGCCTCACACCGTCACACCACGCGTCATCGAAATTAATTGCATTTCCCCATGGCGTATGATATTTATCTGTAAAATAAGGCGCAAATTCGTCCAAATGATTTCCCTCCGGGCCAATATGATTGTACACAACATCAAGAATTACGGCTAATCCTTTCTGATGACATACGTTAACCAAATGCTGCAATGCTTCCGCCCCACCATAGGAATTTTGCACACAGAATGGAAATACTCCGTCATATCCCCAGTTCCTTTCTCCTGAAAATTGAGACACCGGCATGATTTCGATGGCTGTTATACCAAGATCAACCAGATAGTCCAGTTTCTCTTCCATGGATGCAAATGTACCTTCCGGAGTAAAAGTGCCCGTGTGAAGTTCGTAGGTAATATATTCCTTTAAAGGTATATTTTTCCAATTTGTATCAGTCCAGGCAAATGCTTTCAGATCAATCGCTTTCGAAGGACCGTAAACACCTTCCGGCTGAGATAAAGATGCCGGATCAGGAAGTTGTTTTTCTCCGTTCAAAATAAACTGATACTGTTCTCCAGGTGATAATATATCAGTCTTCAAGATCCAATAGCCGTATTCTTCACTGATCAGCGGTATTTTTATATTGCGGGAAACTATTAGAATTTCCACGTGGCCTGCCTCAGGGGCCCAAAGGACTATGCTGGCGGATCCATTGTTATTAAAATTCACACCAAGAGTTCTTGTTCTTGTATTTACTGTATTCATTTTCTCCAAACCGGAATTTGAGTGATTTACCAGCTATTGGACATGTTGATAAATACTGTGCCAGTTGGCGTGCCGGATTTGCAATTTATTATTTAGCAATTTTCAATTCAATAAACTGTCTTTAAGACTATATTTTATCAAATTCCATATAAATCCTTCACCCTATCACTTTGCCAGAATTCTTTTGTAACAATATCCATTACAGAAATTTTCCCTTCTCTTGCTGCTCCTGTATCTACATCCCAAAGATTTCCGCCATGCATTGGAATATCCACATTATATTTTGTTGTCGGTGTATGACCAATATAAATCTCAAAAAAAAGCGCTAGTCGTTTGGGATAGAAAACCGAGTCCGAAGTCAGATTCTTATCCATAGCAGCCGCTGTTTCCAAAAGTGTACGGTCATTATTGAAATTATGAGAAAAAATTTCTTCAAGCGGACCTTTAATCGAAGTAAAACCTGCGTGAATGAACAATCGATTTTCTTTATCTATATAATAATCGGTTAGTCTTGAGAAAAAATCAAGATGCTTCGACCTGCTTTTCTGATCAAAATCCTGATAACTCAAAATTGTTGACATTCCCCGATTTTCCAACCACGCTTTATCGGGATCATTACCCGCCAGCCAGGATTTGCACCAGACGTCATGATTCCCTTTTATGAAAATGCAGGAATATTTTTCAGACAGATTTATTAGATATTCGATTACAGAAGCAGATTCCGGCCAGCCATCGACATAGTCACCCACAAAAATAAGCTTGTCATTCTCTCTCAGTTCAACTTTTTCCAAAACCTGCACAAGAGCCTTGTAAGCACCATGAATGTCCCCAACTACCAATGTTCTTGCTTCCATAAAATCATAATATTTTCCTAAGATATAAAAGTTTGGCGCCAATTTACAGTATAGGATCTTATCATTTTAGATAGAAAACTATTTAATATTTATTTATTTGAATTATATAAAAATTACATTCTGGACAAACGACCACAACTATCAGGCAAAATAATCACAAACGAAACTTATTAAAAAAAATTAAAAATACAAATAATAGTTAAATTATTCATAAATAAACATTTATGAATTTTCAAGTTTAGAAATAAAAAGAATTTATCCGAGATTTAAAATCTCTTCGAATAAGAAAAATGAATCAGGAAGGATTTATAAATTGATTTTATAAAAGAAAATTATATTTGAATTTTATAATTTATTATTTGAAAACCATAGACATTACTATCAATTCGGTGAGTAATTTTGTATAGTTATTAATGCAAAATTCTTAAACCAACTTTAATTATGTCTAAGCCAAGTATCTTAACCAAACTAACATTCTCGTTATTGTTATTAACAGCAGCCACAAATCTACAAGCCCAAACGTTGACTGATCCGGGAATGTCCCAGCACAATTACAAAATGCCAAACAAAGCTGCACAAGCAAAAATCAAGGAAACAGGTGAACATTTTGCCGTCACAATGAATACTGCTTTTGATACCGAATTACACCAGGCTCCAAAATATGCTGTTCGCCCCTCATCTATTGTTATTGCACTACATGAGAAAAAAGAACCCATGAGCCTTAACCCGCTTTCTTCGGTTTCTAATTACAAAACCCAACCTGTTCCAAAGATGCAGTCTACCCCGGAGGAATACTCTGCATCACTGAATTAATTTTTATTTAATTCAGAATTGTTTAGTCAGTGACTAAAAAAGGCTAAAAGACTCTCGTCTTTTAGCCTTTTTCTTTGATATAGTAGTTCAAACAGTGATTCTATTTCTTTGCAATGAATTTACTAAACCTCCTTTCCTTTCCGCCCGCAGTTTCATAAAATCATTTAAACTTCTGGAAGATATTCCCATTCTCTAATATCGCCTGCATTATGCGATGAAGGTTCCAATGCATAGATTTCGATAAATAAATGATTTTCCCCATCAAATTCCCCTTCCCTCCATTCTGAGAAATCGTACCAAGGCCCCGTTTTCCGGTATATCTGATTGCGTCATTCTATTGATTTTTAAATTACGCGATACATAAAAATTCGCCTGGATTTCCGTGTAGAAATCCAGGCGAATCGTATCAAATTAATTAATCATTCTTCTTTCCCAAGCTGGCATGTTGCTTTTGGTTATTCGTCAGGTTATTACCCTTTACGGTTTCCTCTTCATTATGTCTGCTATCAAGGTTATCCTTATTTTCCGTATGCGTCTTGCTTTGGCTTTGATGCACACCATTGGAACTTTGTGATTGTTTCATGATATTTATTAATTGATTCTGCTATAGAATATATAAAAATTATACCAGCCTCGCAGGCAAAAAGATTTGTATTTTCTGATTATTTATTATACAATTTGGTTAATTAATTAACCAGTGTTCAAACAGGCATGATTTTGGAGACCCGGCATTAGAGCTTACAGGAATAACCAGCTCATATTTAATTGTATACAAAACAAACTTATCGAAATTTACATTTTCTATTATGTCCGGATTTAACAATAAAATTAGGCAGATATTCTTTTTTATATTTATTGTAGCCTTGGGCATACTGCTTTTTTCTCAGCTTTATACCTTTTTTCCGGGTTTTTTGGGAGCGCTCACCTTGTATATCCTCAGCAGAAATTGGTATTTCAAATTAACATTTAATAAAAACCGGAACAAGAGCGCTACTGCGTTACTTTTTATGTTTGCTTTTGTAGCATGTATTGTAGTACCAATTTATTTTGCTGTTCAATTATTGTATTCCAAAATTGAGCACGTTCTAAAAAATCCGGATCAAATTTATTCTGCATTAAACGCCGTTTCCAGCCAAATAAAAGACTGGACCGGACAAGATATTTCACAAAGTGATTTTATCAAAGAACTCCCAAAGCGGCTTACCGGATTTGTTCCTATGTTGTTAAACAGCTCCGCTACACTTGTCGGCAATTTGCTGATGATTCTTTTCCTGGCCTTTTTCATGTTTACCAACGGCCAACAGCTGGAAAGAGCAGTTTCAAAATTTCTCCCCTTGCGAAATGAAAACATTGATATACTGGCGAAGGAAACAAAAATGATGGTAAGGGCCAATGCTTTGGGAATCCCAATTATTTCTATCGTTCAGGGACTTGTCGCTATGATCGGCTACTGGATTTTCGGAATAAAGGATTTCGTATTACTTGGATTTATCACCGGAATCTTCGCTTTTTTTCCCGTAGTAGGTACAGCTGCAATCTGGATACCTTCGGTAATTTTTCTTTTCTCTTCGGGAGAAAACGGCAAAGCAATCGGACTTGCGATTTACAGCGCAGTAGTGACAGGAAACATTGACTATCTGGCGCGTATTTCTTTTCTGAAAAAAGTCGGGGACGTACACCCTGTTATTACCATATTAGGTTTGATCGTTGGACTAAAACTTTTTGGGTTTCTCGGATTTATCTTTGGGCCATTGTTGATCAGTTACTTTTTATTGCTGCTAAAAATCTACACAAGCGAATTTGGGAAAGAATCATCCGCAGCAGAATATAATAAAGTGCTGGAACCCTGACAAATGATTTATTGCACATCATAATAAAATCGGAATACCGATGGAAGAAAAAAACTATTCAGGGACCATACCCTCGCAGGAGGACGGAAGCAAGATCAACGTTGAAAGCAGCATTGATCTTAAAAATGTTGAACTGGCAAAATCACTTTATGAAACTGCAAAAAACCGACTGTTTGATGTAAACAACTGGCAAAAACTGACCGGAAAATTCCTCGCCAATTTTCAGTTAACAGATCAATCGGGAAACCCTGAAGACTCACCCGTCAGGCAGGGAATGTATTTTCAAATTGATATTCCAGGCCCTGGTTCAAAAGCCGGTGAAGGTTACGACTGGGTAAAAGTGGAGAAAATTGAAGTTTATAATTCCCCGGACATTGAAAGTGTAGGCATACGAGTGAGACCTGCACCAAATCCATTATCAACCAACGAAAATATCGCTCATTTTTATTCCGGGGAAGCTACAAGCACTTTCACCGTTACCAGGGAAATGACAAAAATTACAGCAGCAGTATATGACCGGAATACCAAACCAAACCAGGACACAGATCAGCTTTCGGACCAGCTGCGAAATGCAATTATTGGTATTAGCGGCATTATCAGTTTTTCAAGAATACAATGGAAAACCCTGACGGACGCGCTGATAAAACAAGATGAATAATTTTCAATATAAAAAAAGTGAGACACCGAAGTATCTCACTTTCTAATACAAGTATTTTTTCAAATCCTAGGTTGCCAAAGGCGGTCCCGATGGAATGAATATTTTTTCGCGTTTTGCTTTAAATTTATGCCGTTTCGCTGTGAAAGTTGCCGTCATGTATTCGCCCATATAAATGGAGCCGGTCATGGTATCATCTTTCGCAGTGCCGGAAAATGAAAATGTTATATTATCCGCAATCTGACGATCCGAACTTCTCATTTTAACTTCGTTTCCTTCAACAGTTCCCTGTAATTCTCTCACCGAGAATTCGCCTTTATGCGAACCTTCAAGCCAGTTTCCGTCCTGTTCAATAATCAGTGATTGCTTGCTTACGGATGAGAAAAACTGAACATCCAAATCCCAATGCCCTTTAAGAGCAACAGTAGCAGGTTTCATATCTGTTTTTTGAGGCGTACGTTTTTCTGATAAAACAGAAACAAAACGGTCGGCTACTACTTTGTCGTCTCCCGGCTGCATTTGCCCCGTTGTGATAGAAATAAATGTTGAACCTTCCCTGCTTCCGCCACCCAATGCAATACGTGGTTTTGTTCTGCCAAAAAGTTCAGCGATTTCTTCACCGGTAATATTGAATTTGGCCGGATCCCACGAAATTCTTAGCTGCGGCGTGCGGTTCGAAAGCTGATCTTTGGGTTCTACAACTGTCGTTTTAACACCGTCAATGGCGGTTACCGTTTTCGAAATATTATCAAGCCATGACAGCCATCTTTTCCATTCGCCTGCGTGATCACGTTTTGTCCACGCTTCCACCGCGGCAATCATGCCCATAGTTTCTTCGCGGCCAACCTTATTGTCACGCCCCGGACCGTGGTGCGGCGCACTAGCCTGCCAGGCAGACATCAGCAAATCTTTTTGACCTAAAACAAGTCCTGCGCACTGAGGTCCGCAAAGTGCTTTTCCACCGCTGTAAATTACAACGGTCGCACCCATCTTTAAATGTACATTTGGAATAGTCAAATCCTCAGCCGCCGCATCAACCATTACCGGGATATTTTTCGGCTTCGCAATTTTTGAAATGGCTTCCAAAGACATCGGCCCTTTCATAGATTCGTCGCCAGCCATCAGATAAATAAGTGCTGTACGTGAACTGATTGCGTTTGTCAGTTCTTCAATAGAATCAACTGTGATCAAAGTCACCCCGACATTTCTCAACGCGTGGTCATACACGTTACGGGAATATCTTGGAATGATTACTTCCGTTTTGTCAAATCCTGCAAGATTTGGTACCCGGATCAGTTTTTCAGGATTACCCCCTGTAACACAGGCTACTGTAATATGTTTCATACCTGCTGCACAGCCGGCAGAAACCATTCCCCATTCAGCACCTGTTAGCTCAGCCAGACGTTTTCCAGCTCCGAATGCCAGTTCGTCATACTGTACAAAAACCTGTGCCGCGGCGTCCATTGCCGTTCTTACTTCGGGTCTTTCGATGGAACCACCGATGATGGTGAAAGTTCCTCTGCAATTGATAATCGGCTCAACACCGATTGCCTGGTAAATTTCCTTGCTGGCTGCAACCTGAGCCTGGCTGACTGCTTTTTCAGGAGCAGAAGTTTTGGGAAGCATGATACTCCCGGCCAGCGGAATCATGGATAGATCTTTTATTGCGTCTCTGCGATTCATTTGAAAAAAATAAGAGTTAGGAATTTTGGCGAATTACTAATTTAATTTTTAGGTGTAGTGAGCTTTTTAATGATTCTGATCGTAAAACATTTGTTGCAAAAGTTGGAACAAAATTAAAGTATAATATTTTGGATATAAAATTTTACACAGCGCATTATATCGACTTTATTACAAATGGCGGGACGAGTTTAACACATAATGCTTTCTTAACCAAATGAAGTTTCAATTTGCGGTTACGTTCCCGGCAGACTTTATATTGTTTCTTCTATTTATAACAAATTACACAAATCATATTTTAGAATATTTTTCATCTTCTTGTTAAAACAAAAAACAGCCGGAGAATATGCCGGCTGTCAGGATTTGAAAAATAAATATGTTGTTCCAAAACGTCAAATACGTTTAAAGCAAAGAATCAAAATGTATCGGAAATTGATTGATTCTTTTTCCTGTCGCATGAAAAATAGCATTTGCAATGGCCGGAGGCATTGCACAAAGGCCAATTTCTCCAATTCCTTTGCTGCCAAGTTCGTTAACAATGTCATCTTTTTCAGCAACAAAAATAACATCGAGCTCATGGATATCGGCGTGAACCGGCCGGACATTTTCCTGTTTTCATGCTAAGGGCAGTTTTCCTTTTGTGAGAATTTATTACGCAACAAATCCCGGTCAGATCTCCTTTAATCGCGCTTTGTAATTGGAAAATCAATACATGAATCCAAGTACCTATCCCTTTAATCGTTACTTTTATGATCGTAAGATAAAATACAATTATGGATTTGCTGTCGTCATTCATTAGCCCTTTTGAAGTACAACTTTCTTTTTATCACATTTTCGAGAATCTGGATAAAGTTGCCGCTGATCCTGATAATGAAAATGCTGCAAGAGCTACGTCATTACTTCACGATGCACGCCCCTTTCCTGAACTTAGAAACGGGATAACGGATATTTCCCAGATCGAAGAAAATGCAGGATTGATCAGGCGTTTATTGGCTGACTATTTCCCCGAAAATCTGACCTATAATGAAATTAAAGCAGTCACATTTCCTTACTCCAATGTTATTTTCAACCATTCCGAAAGGTTTAAAAATATAATCAAAGCCGCTGGTCCTGATCTGAACATGAATATCAGAGATTTTAATCAGCAGCAATTTTACGTTTTCAGCTGTTGTTTAATTCTGAATGAATTTTATGGTACTGCATTGGATTTCAGCCAACCTCTTTTTTATGAAATCCCTACGGCCAGTGGCATCAACAAATACTACCGGATTTTATACAACGCCGATTTTATGGAAATTTTGGCGACAGAAAGATCACCTGCTTTAACCCGGGATGAAGTTGATAATCTGGTTAATAACTATGATGATCTGGATTTGTGGAAAAAGAAAATTCCACCCGGAACATTTCTGCTAAAAGGTTTTGCCATGATCACTTTGTATGATGCAACCGTAGAAAACGTTGTATCGATTCTCAAAGAAAAACTGCTTAGCTATCATTCCTTTGGATTCAGAAACAGCATCGAATCAATTTTTCGCTCCATTTATCGTGTGGCCGATATCCGTGTAGGTTTTACTTCTTTTGATAAAGAAGATGATATGTTCAGTCTCGATAAATTTGGACAGCAGCTGCCAAGTTTCATCTTGCCGGAGGGCAAAAGCGAGGCAGCCAGAAAACTGCTTTGCGAAAAATCTTACTTCAATCTTATCGAACTGAATACAAGTTTTTCTATTAACGATACGGCTGAATATCTGGCCAATAATCCGGTAAGTTATCTGGCCAATCATTTTACCACTAAAAATATTGGCAGCTTCATTTTGGCTCCGCTGATCAAAAATAAACACATGTATGGCATTTTGGAAATTGTTTCGCCAAGGTCAAAAGTTTTGAACAGTATCAATGCCAATTTACTGGATATCGTTATGCCTTTTCTGATTGATACAATAGAAAGAATTGAAGGGGAATTTGAAAATCAAACACAGGCAGTGATTCAAAATCAATTTACAACGATTCATAATAGTGTTTACTGGAAATTTTATGCTGAGGCGCAGAAGCTGATTTTAGCACATCAAATTGGAGAAGAATATACTTTGCAGGAAATTGTATTTCCAACCGTACATCCGTTGTATGGGCAAATTGATATCAAAGGATCTTCAGAAGCCAGAAATGAAAGCGTCCAGAAAGATCTCAAAAAACAGCTAAAATGGCTTTTGCCAATTTTGGAAGAAGTTAATAAAGAAACCCAGAATTCCTTTGAAAAAGAAGAAAACCAGATAAGCCAGTATCTGATTGATATTTATCAGCCGTTAAAAGCCGGGACTGAACATTACATCAGTCAATATCTGGATAATACAGTTCACGAACATTTGAGAAAAATTAAAGACCCGGATCTGATTAAAGATATTCAGGATTATTTTGTTCAAACGGATAAAAACGCAGGGGAATTTCATAAGTATCGCAAAAAATATGAAACGACGATTCAAATGATCAACGAGAAAATTGCGAGCGTACTGGACGAAAATCAGATAAAGGCGCAAAGAATTTTCCCGCATTATTATGAAAGATTTAAAACCGACGGCATTGAGCATAATTTATACATAGGCTCTTCCATAGCGCCAAAATTGGAATTTGATTTACTGAAATTGTATCAATTACGACTTTGGCAACTCAGGACTTTATGCAAAATGGAAGCAGCACATCATCATTTAAAACCTCAGCTCCCTTACGATCTTGAAGTTACAACACTGGTTCTGGTATATCACGCGACAATAGATATCCGTTTCCGTATGGACGAAAAACGGTTTGACATCGACGGAAGTTACAACGCCCGTTATGAAATCGTGAAAAAGAGGATTGACAAAGCCTTTATCCAGGGAACAACCGAGCGTATAACCAAAACCGGATTTATAACGATTGTTTATCTCAATGAAACCGAGGAAAAAGAATACGTTGAATATTTAAGAATACTTCAGGCTGAACATATTCTGGAAAAGACAATTGAAAAAATGGATGTTGAAGATTTGCAGGGAATTTCGGGGTTGAAAGCATTGAGAGTTGGGATTGTACATTGAAAATTATTTGGTGCCGAAATCGTCAAAATCATAGATAATTTCAGGTTTTTACTACCGTCGGACGGATAATAAAAAATCTCTCGCGCCCAAAAAACCAGACAGATAATAAAACTTCAAACAAGCCCAAATCCTTAAACAACCTAAGAAAGACACCCCCAATTTCAATCCAAAACAGGCATCAGATTTGTTGCAATCCCAATTCTATTCCATGCGTTAATTGCAATGGCCGCCATAATTACCTGGGCCACATAATGATCGCCTAATAGTGCAATGGCATTCTTATATGTATTATCAGAAACATGATTTTGAATCAGGGTAACTTCTTCCGAAAGCGCCAGAACCGCCCGTTCTTCTTCAGTAAAAAAAGGAGTTTCCCGCCAGGCGTTTAATGCATAAATACGCTGCTCAGTTTCCCCTATTGCGCGCGCCTCTTTGGTATGCATGTTAATACAAAATGCACATCCGTTAATTTGAGAACCACGGATTTTGATCAGATTTTTATGTGTTGCAGTCAGCGCAGTACTTCCAATATATTTTTCCAGGCCTAGCATGGCTTTATAAGCAGCCGGCTCTGTTTCGGCAATGTTGATTCTCTTTTCCATTATTATTTTTTAGATTAATGACGTCACAAATTTCCGACTTCATCATCCAAAAAAACTTAATCGTGGTTAAGAAAAATCAGGAATCCGCAATTTTCGCTCTGATTTTGCTTAAAAATTCAGGTGTAAAACCAAGATATGAGGCCAGCATATATTGCGGCACGCGTTGAATAAAAGACGGGAAATTATTATTAAAATGATGAAAGCGTTCCTCTGGAGAAAGATTGAACATATACTGCAAACGCATAAGCGAAGCGGCATATGATTTTTGGACAATTAACCGAAAATAACGTTCAAGCTGCGGTATTTTGATAAATAATTCATCCTGAATCCGGTCGTCAATGCTGATCAGCTCACAATCCTCAACGGCCTGAATAAAAAGTTGTGACGGTTTTTTCTGTTCAAAACTAAAATAATCGGTAAGCCACCAATTTTCAATGGCAAACTGAACCATCTGCTTATTGCCGTTTTCTTTAAGCGTATAACTTCTGAGACAACCTTTGCCAATAAACCAGTTAGCGTGACAAACATGTCCTTCTTCCAACAGGTATTGTTTCTTTTTTATACTTTCAAATTTGACATAAGATCTCAAAATAATCTGTTCCTCTTCATTTAAAGCAACAAATTTTTGTATGTGCCGGACCAGATTTTCGAACATATTTCCTGCTGATTTTACTTTGCAATAATACAAATTCGCTTTTTTCAAAACGAAAATAATAGTTGCCCGATTTATAAAGATTTCAAAATCAATACAAACCGGTTAAATTGCGAACCGAAAACCGGGTACTTTTAAAATCCCGAATGGCTTTTAATTCTAAATATCCATAATATTTTATCCATTGCCAATTTCCTTCCAAAATGGAAAACAAACCAAAATACCGGATCGTGGTCGTTTCAAAAGACCATATCAAGCGTGAAATTTCTGAAATCTCATGATGTTTCGATTTTGCCGCTCATTGAAAGTCTGGATTTTATCAAAAATAAAAATCCCGGGGCTTCCCTTTTCGGACGGAATTTTTTGAAATAGGTGAAGAAGATTTTAAAAAGATAAGAAAAGAGATGCTGGAAGAGTAGCTTTCCAAGTCTCTCAAAACTGTCGCAGATACCCTCTGAAATTGTCATATTTTACCTTTGTGAAAATTGAACCAACCGTGTAATTTAGCTTTTGCAAAAGTCCTGATATCCGTCTTATCTTTTAAACTACAATACCATGACAACGGAACCAAAAATAGAATTCTTAGAGGCCGAACCTTATGTTGCGATCAGGCAAAAAGTGAGTATGGCCGAAATCCCGACGGTATTACCACCGCTTATTTCCGAGGTTTTCATCTGGATGGGGAAGGAAAATATTGAAGGAAATGGCGCACCGTTTTTTCGCTATCTATCAATGGATGAACACAGTAACCTGATTGTGGATGTAGGGGTACCAACAAAAACAAAGGTAAATGGCGACAACAGAATTATTTCCCGAGCATTCCCCGAAGGAGATTATGCCGTTCTGACTTTTACCGGAGATTATAAAAACCTGCGTCAGGCTCATATTTCACTGGATGAATGGATCATTCAAAATGGCTATAAAGATCGCGGTGTGATGGATGATGGCGAATTGGTTGGATGCCGGGTAGAACTTTACGTTTCTGATCCGGCAGCGGAACCCGAGCCTGAAAAATGGGTTACGGAGCTATGTATATTAATTGAAAAAGCTTAAATCGAAGTATACTAAAACCAGCTATTTTATCAATCTGAGAATCCGCGCTCTGTTGTATTGTTGTAAAATAACAGGACAAAGATTGTAAAGAATATTGCCCGCCATGATCAGAATGAAATACACAAATTTATGTTTGAATATCGCAAAAATTCCTGAAAGACAAAAGAATACGAAGCAGATAACGTGATACTTTTCATACATTGAAACAGTTTTCAGATACTTTTCTGCGTAGTTTTTATTCTTTATCGTCGTATCAATTGTATTGTCTTTTTTGAATAAACGATTTACCAAATCACCATTTTGGACAAATTTCCTGATCCATTTGACTCCCGGTTTTTCATAATATTGGGGAATATTACTCAATTGAAAAAACCGGGAAGATAAAAAGCCCGAAAAAAAACTTGCGACAAGAAATCCGTAAAACCATGTACCTGGGCCTGCTAACAGCCAAAAGAAAATTACGGGTGCAAAGCACAAAATAGTCCAGAGAAAATTGATAAGCTGGTTTAAAAATTGTTTTTTCAATATCTTGTCGGTTAACAATTACAGCAGAAACTTTACCAATTAAATGAAAATTATTCTTGTTCTGGGATCGCCCAACGAACCGGACGGAACGCTCAGTGAAATGGCAAAAAGCAGACTGACCGTTTGCCAAAAATTATATGTATCCGGAACTT
This sequence comes from Dyadobacter frigoris, assembly GCF_005280585.1. GTDB lineage: Bacteria > Bacteroidota > Bacteroidia > Cytophagales > Spirosomataceae > Dyadobacter > Dyadobacter frigoris. Next base: position 60,728 of record NZ_SZVO01000008.1, on the reverse strand, counting down.
ACAAGATCGTTTTAACCGGTGGTTTTGGTCAACACTTCAATACAAGTGATAAACCGCACGCGTATTATTTAAAACAAAACTTACTTTCTAAAAATATCAGGGAAGAGGATATTATTGGACTTACAGAATCGCGGCATTCCGTGGAAGATGCCACACTTTCCAAATGGATTATAACACAATACAAGCCCGAAAAAATTATTATTGTTACCTCAGACTATCATTTTGACAGAGCAAAACTGATATTCGACGCCGTTTATGCACCTTTTACAGATTTTTCATTTTCGCTGGCTTCGTCTGTAAATATTAATCCGGAAATATTAAATCAGTTAATTCAGCATGAGAAAACTGCTTTGCAAGATCTGAGGGATCATGGTGTACGTTTTTAATTATATGTTTTCAGTGCAGCCGAATCGCCCAGTTCTTTCAGTATTTTTTTCAAACCATCAATATTCATCGTTAGCCCAACTTCTGCATCAGGCGCAGTCTCTTCATTGATTATCCCGATAGGGCCACTGTATTTACTGTTTTTTACAATGCGTATCATTTCAGTTTCAGCATCTCCCTGCCCTATAGGAACCACTTTAACCGGATTTCCTTTTTTCAGGCCTGATAAATTTATTGCCAGCAAACGAGGAAGAATTTCCGGAAAAAATTTGGGAAACCGGTCAATTTGTTCTTCGGCGTGATGGAAATTATAAACAATTCCTATGTTTGGTTTTTTCAAATAGCTAATAATTTCCAGCTGATTCTCCGGTTCTCCGTACCAGCCGCCATGGTTATAAAGCCCGATTGTGCAGCCAATTTCAGCTGCTTTTTCAGCGATATAAGAAATAGGTTTTGCGTGGGCTTTTACCTTTTCTTCCTGCGTCATGGTGTCAAGACCTTTGATTCCGCTAACCATAAGCCAGAGCTGGGTTTTCACTTTGTTTCTTTTCAATACTTCTAAAATAGAGACCAGATTTTTATCATTTTCAGGTTCTGGCCCGGAATGAAGCCAAAATGCCTGTAAAGTGATATGATGTGCTTTTAACGCTTCAATTTCGGCATCAAAAGTCGGGATATGTTTCTCGCGCCAGTCATAAGCCAGTTTGTTGATCCCTAATTTATTGAGCATTTCGGAACGTTCAACCGGACCTCTGTTTTTTACATCAAAAGGCACAATACACCAGGCTATGAGGTTATCGCGGCTATAAATATTTTTTGCACCTTTCGTTTTTTGGGCATTTGCCTGCGAGCCAGGTATGATTAAACCAATAATGAAAATCAGTTTAAAATTTTGAAAATATTTCATACCGGAATAGAAAATATTTAAACAGCAGTTTTGCTTTAAATCAGTATATATTTTTTCCATCGCTCATTCTGGTTTCTCACAGCAATCATGATCAGTCACGACCGGGATTTTCCAACCATTACAAAAGTTACCTTAACTTCATTATTACTCTAACCGATTTTCAAACAGTAACCCGCCCAATTTAAAAACAGCTTTCCTCCTTAGACTCTTTACAACTCAGCTGATTATTAAACCTTTTAAAAGAATATTTTAAAACTTTAAAGGTTAAAGCAATAAAATGTACGTTAAAGCTTTATACTATGTAGTGTTTTGCATCAGGTTAAGCTGCAATTCTTTGGAACAATAATTTCAATCTCACAAGAATATCCTGCTACTTTTTGCAGCAATCAATTCCAACTATTCAACTAATGCAGGAGTCATGATTTTGGGAGTAATATAATACCACAACGAATCGTAAAATTCTGATCATTAAGTAAAAACTTTTATATGCCTACTGCTAATTTACCCTGGATCGAATCGCCTTTTTTTGAAGAGATTTTAAAAACAAAAAAACTAACTGACCAACAGCTGAAATATGTACTGGATTATCAGAAAAACGGCTTTGTTGTGATTCCCGGGCTATTGCCTCATGCTTTGATCGACAAAACGAAAGATGATGCGGAAAACAAAGGATTTAATCCGGATTTCCCCATCAAAACCCAGCGTGACGAAAGAAGAATCCAGGATTTGTGGCAGGTTTCGGAAGCCTCAAAAGAATTGGCATGTTATCCTGCTTTACTTGAAATTCTCGAAGTATTTTACGGACGGGAACCTATTCCTTTTCAAACGCTCAATTTCAAATTCGGTTCGCAGCAAAGAGCACATTCAGATACGATACATTTCAGCTCGTTGCCTTCAAAATTTATGTGCGGCGTTTGGGTTGCACTGGAAGATATTACCGAAGAAAACGGCCCTGTTTTTTACTATCCGGGATCTCAAAAACTTCTGGAATATGACTTTTCATATATCCGGACAGATGCGCAAACGCCATCCTATAAAGATTATATTCAGTATGAAGATTTCATAGAAAAAATTGTAGAAGCCCACCAATTTGAAAAGAAAAAATTCCTTGCAAAAAAAGGAGATTTACTGATCTGGTCATCCAATATTATTCATGGCGGATCACCGGTTACCAAACAAGGTTCAACACGATGGTCGCAGGTGACGCATTACTTTTTTAAAGACTGCTATTATTACACACCGATGCTTTCTAATATGGTCACAAAACAACTTTATCTGAGAGATGAACTTGTGAATATGGTAACAGGCGAAAAAGTAAAACAAAGCTATAACGGAGAGAATATAAACGCACTAAAAGTTGGGAAAAACCTGTTTACGCTGCTGAACAAAAAAATTAAATTAGGCTCATTGGCCATGCGGATATTGAAAAAGAAAGCATATCTCGGCGACAGAGATTAAGCATAAAAATAACCTCCGGTACTATTATCCCGGAGGTTATTTTAAAAAGTATAACGTAATAAATTTCTAGTTCTTTCTTCTTTTCGTGCCGGTCGTATCCATTTCACCGGAGCCACCTTTTCTTCGGCCCTTTTTCATTCCGTCCATTTTTTTACTATCCCATTTGGTTGAGTCCATATTCATGTTTGGCGTTCTTTGGTCTCTGATCAAAGTATCATCCGAAGGACTCCCTGTTCTGGGCAATGGCGTCGGGGTAGAATTCAGCTTTTTTCCCTGATTCATTCTTGACGAATCCTGCATTGGTATTGCCTGCGGGGATGGATTTTGCGCATAGCCAATAGCAGACACAAGAGAAAGCGCGGCTGCGATTGCGAATTTTATCGTTTTCATTTTGTCGAATTTTGAGTTTGTATTAATAATTTCATACTTCATTATAAAACAGTTATACAAAAGCCATTCCCGAAACATTTTTCCAATCAACTCATTTGGCAAAAAATACTGAACAACAATAACTTACCCCTTAATGAGTACCTGAAAGATATGGTGGGGTGTTTTGAGAAGTATTACGTTATTATTTTCCTTTAAAATTGAGAATATTACTTTTACAAATTCAGCACAAGTACTGATTTACAATAAGTTACCTCATTTTGTCCCGAAAAATCTACAAGAATATTTTGAAATAATTCCCTTCAAAAATGGTGTGCCTGATTTGAAATATTTTCAAACTCATTTTAATATAAATGAGCGGATAATATTCCACTTTTTCCCATCATGCTTCAATAAGTGAAAATTACAAACTTCAAACGTTTCGGGAAATTCCTTTACCTCAAACTCCCGCCATGCTTCCTGAAATGTACCCACTTTCAAATCCCTGTAAGCAACTGTGAGGTGCGGGTGAAAATCAAGTTCAAGATCCATAATGGATTCATCCGGAAACGCATTTCTAAAATCAAGTAAAATCTGCTTTTGCAGTGTCATCAGTGAAAGATCTGGTACAGGTTTCAGGAAAATTACCGGTTTGTTTTTGTTATGAAAAGCACCAAAATCTTTCAATTCCAAATTGAAATGAAATACACTTATATGAAGATTTTCAAACCAGTCCAAAACAATTTCGTGTGCCGAAACCGGAAATTTGAAAGGAGCTTTCAGGGTAATATGGGGCATCACTTTAAGTGAGGCACGGCTTTCAAAACGATCCGCAATATCTTCCTGAATTTTCGTAATTTTTCTGCTTATGTCTTCTGGCGGAATAATTGCCAGGAAATATAAATTTTCCATATCCCGAAAATATGTCTGTGATTAAAGTATATGTACTACTTTATGTCCAATATTAAAACTTTCAGACTTGATTAAATGCAAACAAATATTATTTACATCTTAATTAATTGTATTTATCACTGTTTTGTTGTTAATTATATAAAAAATTCTTCCCGGGGAAATTGATAATGAAAAGCTGGTTACTAACAATCGTTTTTCTTATTTCTGCTGCATTTACTTTTGCGCAAAATACGCCAAAAGTATACAGGACGAAAAACGGTTCTAATATTTCAAAAAACATTCCTTACCAGGAACAATACCAGTTTGAAGAATTCAATCCCGGAAAAGTTTATTTTAGAAACGGTCGGATTGCAAACGCCAGGCTTAATTACAACCTGTTTTACGGAGAAATAGAGTTCATTGACACAAAAAATGATACACTTTTGCTGAATGATCAAGACTTTATGGACAGTATAGCTATTGGCTCTGAAATCTTCTATTATTTGCCCAGGCAGGGACACATCCGGGAAATAAAGAATTATGGCAAAGTCAGGCTTGGCGAAAAGCAAGTTCTGGCTGTGTTGGATAACGAAAGAGAATCTGCTTACAATCACTATTCTGCTACATCGGCGATATCTAATTACAAGACTTTCAGTAATCAAAACGGATCTCAGTGGATGAAACCTAGTGATAACGTCGTCTTTAAAAGAAAATCAATCCATTTTTTCATTGATAAAAACAAGCAATTTTACATTCCTTCGAAAGCAAGTACATTGAAACTATTTCGTGATAACAGCAAAGAAATAAACGATTATATTAAAGAACAAAATATCGATTTTTCAAAACAATCCGACCTGACTAAACTACTTGAATTTTGCAACTCCCTTTGACCTCACCCTAACAGAAAAATCATGAAGTTTTCAAAACAATTGATCAAAGCAAGCCGGATCACTGTTTTTGTCTTTATTCCTATTTCGTTTATTTACGCTCAGCCAACCAAAATTCTCAGGGTAAAAAACGGACAGGACGCCACTAAGTATATTTCAGCAAAAGACAGGTTTGAATATCCTGATTTTCAGTTTGGACGTTTGAATTATACCAATGGAAAGTACGCGGTAACCAAGCTGAATTACTGCTATCTTTTGGGAGAAGTTATGTTTATAAGTGCCAAAGGAGACACGCTGGCCATGGCTGACAACAACCAGATTAATTATGCAGACATTGGAAATAACCGGTTTTATCCTTTTCCCGAAAATGGTTTCGTAGAAGTCATCGAAGACTGCGGTGTAATGCTGCTGACTAAAAAAACTCAGTACCAAAGGGGTGGAATCGAAAAAAAGGGAGCTTATCAAAACAGCAACGAAATTGGCTCCGTATATAATGCTTCTACCTTTACAGATATCAATGGCAGAACAATACTACTTCCGGCCAGCAATACAATATTATTGAAGCCTATGACAACTTTTCTATTCATGGATCTCAATCACAGATTTAATAAGGCTAACAAAGGAAGTTTGTTGAAAATCTTTTCAAAGAACAAAAATATCATCGAAAAATATCTTGACGAGCAAAACATTGACTTTAACAGCGAAGAAGATTTAAAAAAAGTGGTATTGTATTGCAGTGAATTATAGCTCTTTATCCTGGTATGAAGAAAAAATACATTTTAAGTTTTTCCGGAAATGCCCATTAGGTTCTATAAAAACAAGCCTGATTTTGAAGCAGGCTTGTTTCCAGTAGCAGTGAATTAATTATCATCTTTTTTTATTTTCTTTTCGGCTTTTTTTACACCCTTTTTAGTAGCGTCATAGCCTTTTTCAGCGGTTTCACCTACTACTTCGGCGCCTTTTTTAACACCTTTTTTAGTAGCATCATAGCCTTTTTCGGCAGTTTCTCCTACTGCATTAGCGCCTTTCTTGACACCTTTACCAACTGCTTTCGCATCTTTTTTTACTTCTGTTTTCGTTTTATCAGCAGCTCTGCCAACTTTTGATTTAGTTGAATCCTGTGCATATGCCAATGTTGAAGCGGCAACAATGGCCATAAAAATCAATACCTTTTTCATAATACCTTCGTTAATAAAATGATTACTTCGTATAAATTTATTTCTTTCTGATTAAATAAATAATCATACCACATCCAAACTATTAAATAATTTCTCGGATTGAACTTTTAAATCTCAAAACGGGAAAAATGCATCAACAGAATGTCACCGATTTACACAGAAGGACAACCAAAAAGATTCTTCATTGTATAGACAAACTGGCAAATATAATTGATCAGGAAGCTTCGATCGTTTGCAGGTGGGCCGCCCATTTTTCAAGCATCATCATCAGTTCATCCAGACTTACCGGCTTGCTGATATAGTCATCCATACCCGCATGCAAACACATCTCCCTGTCCTCCTGTAAGGCATTTGCTGTCATGGCAATAATAAATGGTTGAGCAGGATAACGTTTTTTTATCAGCTGCGTTGCCTCCAGTCCATCCATCAATGGCATTTGTACATCCATCAGAATAACGTCAAATTTTTTCTGTGTTGCCATTTTCAATGCTTCAAAACCATCTGTTGCCAGATCAGCGGTGTAGCCAAGTTTGTTTAGAATATTCATGATCACAATCTGGTTGATCTTGTTATCCTCGGCAATCAGAATATTCAAAGGATATTTAATTGAAAAATCGGATCTTAATTTTTTCTTAGGTACATCCGGCTCATATTCATGATTGGTAATGGTCTTTTTATATTTGCTCAATTCCGTAAAAATATGCCTTGACAATACATGCTGTTTCGCCGGTTTTGTCAAAATTGAACAAAAAAGACCCGGATTATGCTTCTGGATTTCATTCCCTTTTGAGCTTAAAAGCATAACCGGTAAATGCGGATAGCGCTCCCGGATTAGCGACGCAAGCTGTATTCCATCCATTAATGGCATTTCCATATCCGTAATGACGAGACTGAAATTTATATTTTGCTCCAGTATATTCAGTGCCTGCTTTCCCGAACTTGCCACATATGGGATCAGTTTCCAATCTTCGAGCTGGCCTTTTAAAATCCCCCAATTGGTTTCGTTGTCGTCAACAATCAGGATTTTACTATTTTCCAGGCCTTCCATGTTGTAGGTAACATAGGTTTGCAGAGATTGCGTACTTTTTTTGGTTTTGATGGAAAAATGAAAAGTACTTCCTTCACCCACCACACTGGTTACGGAAATAGAACCGCCCATCAGAGCGACTAATTTTTCGCAGATCACAAGGCCAAGACCCGTTCCGCCGTAGCGCCGGGTAGTGGAAGAATCGACCTGTGAAAAAGATTTAAAAAGCCGGTCCATTTTATCCTCAGCAATACCAATGCCCGTATCCCTGACATCGAAACCCAGTTCCAGACTGTCATCGTTAAAAATATTGATCAGCCTGACCCTTAGAAAAATTTCGCCTTCTTTCGTAAATTTTATCGCATTGTTAACCAGGTTGATCAGGATTTGTCTAAGTCTGAGGCTGTCTCCGATTATTTGAGAGGGAACGTCAGGATCAATCTGGTAAATAAGGTCGAGATGCATCTCGGCCGCTTTTGCAGAAAACAAATCCATAACCTCTTCAATACAGGTACGAAGGCTGAAATCCCCTTCTTCCAACTCCATATTACCTGACTCAATTTTTGAAAAATCAAGAATATCATTAATTACCGTCAGCAGATTTTCTCCGCAGGCTTGTATAGATCTCGTAAAATTTTGCTGCTCTTCATCCAAAGAAGTTTCAGCCAGCAAGGAAGCCAGGCCTATCACGCCGTTCATAGGCGTTCTGATTTCGTGGCTCATCGTTGCCAAAAAAGCACTTTTCGCCCGACTGGCCAATTCTGCCTTTTGCACTGCTTTTCTCTCTTCCTCGATAGCATGTTCAAGCTGAATTGTACGCTCTTTAATCTGGCATTCAAGTGCTTTCTTTTGTTTTAAAATACGGTAAGTCCTTACTCTGTAAAAAGCAATCGCCAAACCGATAAACAGTAAAATACTTCCGGCTCTAAACCACCATGTAAGCCAAAAGGGTGGTTCAATGATTATTTTCAAAGAAGTCCCGGTGTTGTTCCAGACACCGTCATTGTTTGATCCCCTTACCCTGAAAACGTAAGTACCCGGATCCAGATTGGTATAAGTAGCCGTCCTTTTCGTACCAACATAATTCCAGTCCGCATCAAAACCTTCAAGTTTATACGCATACTGATTTTTCCGCGCCAATGTGTAATTGAGCGCGGCAAATTCCAGCGTAAAAACGGATTGCTTGTAAGACATCGTAATTACCTTCGTTTCGCTTATGTGTTTTGAAAGTATTTCGCTGCTGTCTCCGGGAATTACCTCCTTGTTAAAAATCAGTAAATCCGTGATGTAAACAGGTTGAACAAACTTATTATCCCTTAGTTGTTCAGGATAAAAGCTACTGAAACCGTTTACACCTCCAAAAAACATTTGTCCGTCCAAAGTCTGAAAACGTGAGTTAAATCTAAATTCATTTCCCTGAAGACCGTCAGAAATATCATAATTCCTGAATTTTTCCGTTTGCAGACTGAAACGTGAAATTCCCTTATTTGTGCTAAGCCATAAATTATTTTTCCGGTCTTTCAGAATAGCAAATACCACATTACTTGCCAAGCCGTCCTTCTCCGTGTAAGACTTGAAAGTTTGCTTCTGCTTATCGAAGTAATTCAAACCACCACCTCTTGTTCCGATCCAGAGATCACCATTTGCGACTTCAAAAATTGTTTGAATTTTATTATTTGATAAGCTGGAACTGTCGTTTGCCTTGTGTTGATACCTTTTAAAATGTTTTCTTTCAGCATCCAGATAATTCAAACCCATTTGCGTTCCAACCCATATCCCTCCTTTGCTATCTTGGAAAACAGTAGTAACAATATCACCGCTCAGGCTCGTTTTTTGAGCAGGATCCGTACGATAATGTGTGAATTTTTTATTTTTGACATCATAGAAATCAAGTCCTCCCTTCCATGTCCCGATCCAGATATTTCCATCTTTGTCACAGAGCAAATTATTTACATCTGATATTGACAAGCTGTTAGGATTACCGTGAATTGGCAAATGGTGTGTAAAAACACCAGTGGTGGTGTTGAACAAATCAAAACCTCCATTGTGATAACCCAATCCGAGCACATTTTTGGAAACCTGGATAACAGATATCACATAATCCGTACTGATAGAATTTTTACTATTATTATGTGTAAAATGTGTAAATGAATTAGTCCTGCGATCCAGTAAATCCAAACCGCCACCGTCCGTTCCTATCCAGATTTTATTTCCGGTACTGTCTACAAAGATGGATAATACATTGTTGTTGCTCAGACTGTTTTTATTGGTTACAATTTGTCTGTAACTAAAAAATTTGTCTTCATATTTTGATAGAAAATTGACTCCTCCGGCGTAAGTACCGATCCAGATATTTTCGGCATTGTCACGATATATGCAGTAAACAGAGTTATTGCTAAGTGTCGTATTATCCGCGGCCTCATTTTCGTAAGTGACAAATTTATTCGTTGCAATATCATAAACACTTATTCCGCCATTCTCAGTACCAATCCACATTTTACCATCATTCGCCTCCATGAGCGAAAGAATATCGTTGTGGGCGATACTGTTTTTTGTTTCATTATGTAAAAATGAAACAAAGTTATCGCTGCCATGATTGTATAATGATAAACCACCGGCATGTGTACCTATCCAAATATCACCTTTACGGTCTTTACAAAGTGCCATGATCCAGTCAGAAGCCAGACCGTTCTTTTGTTTTGAATCCTTAAAATAGCCATTAGATTTCCCGGAATCCGGGTTAAACCGGAACAGGCCATGTTCTGTTCCCAGCCAAAGAGTACCATCATTATCCTCGATTACCTGTGTTACAAATGCACTACCACCGCTTTTTAACTTTTGATCACTCAGATGCCAGAATTTAAAGATACCAGTTGCGGCATTAAACAGAAACAATCCCTGACTTGTCCCCAACCATATCCTGCCTTTACTATCCTGAAAAATATCGTTGATATCATAACTGGTATCTCCGTCCTTGTAATGAACAAAAATATTTTTCTCCCTGTCATATTTGTCAAGGCCGCCAGACGTCGCCACCCATAAATTACCATCCTTATCTTCCAGCAGATCCTGAATATAACTGTCTGTTATCGTGTTTTTATTGTTGGAATCATGTTTATAATGTGTAAACTTATAGCCATCAAATTTATTGAGGCCATCTTCACTGCCCAGCCACATAAATCCTCTTTTGTCTTTAAGAATTGCACTGATATGGCTTTGTGAAAGTCCCTGGTTGGTTGTTAGACGTCGGAATCTGGGTATTTGAGCCTGTGAAAAACAGGGCTGATTAATAACACAAAGCCAGATAATTGCCAGAGAGAGGAGTTCTTTCATTTAGTAATCAAATAGTCACTATTTATAACGTTGATTCGTGAGAATGTAAATTGAAAATAACAGATTTCAATTTCATTAGTCTGAATTCCGTCCAGGTTATACTACAAGTAATACTGAAAGCAAATACAGCTATAAAATAACCTCCGTACTAAATCCACCTACCTGATGTCAGGATAGCAAGATTTCACTTTTCCAATAAAATACCTAATTAAGAATAGAATTAATTTTACAAATTAACCAATTTATTTGCTCAATTTATTTTACGGTAAAATATGTTCAGAATAAACGTTGCTGACGGTAATATTTTGAATTTTATAATTTATTATCCAAAAATTTATCATCTTCGATATGTATTTGAAAATATAACGAAATCGGTATGCAAAAATTTATACTTTACAGTTTTCTTATCTTTTCATCATCAATATACGCACAAAATAAATCCGGGGTTTCAAAAAATGCTATACCGTCGGCCAAAGCCGATACAACCATAGCCGGTGAAAAAGTTTTGGAAGAAATCGTTGTTACCGCCTCCAGGATGAGCGAGAGCATTTTACGCTCGCCAGTCAGTATTGAAAAAGTGGGCAATGCAGCTTTCAGGCTGTCTTCCGCACCTTCGTTTTTCGATGCGCTTGAAAATGTAAAAGGTGTCCAGTTAATTACACCCAGTCTGGGTTTCAGGATTATCAATACCCGCGGTTTTGCCAATACTACAAACGTCCGTTTTACACAGCTAGTCGACGGTGTCGATAACATGGCGCCTCATCTTGGAGCGCCAATCGGAAATGCTATGGGGCCAAGTGATCTTGATATTGAAAGTGTGGAAATTATTCCAGGAACTGCCTCAGCGCTCTACGGTTTGAATGCGCTGAACGGACTTGCGAATTTTATCACCAAAGATCCTTTTAGAAGTCAGGGAATCAGTTTCCAACAAAAAACTGGCATCAATCATGTGAACGATTCTCAAAGTCCGGCCAAATTATTTTCAGAAACCAGTCTTCGGATAGCGCAAGTACTCGCGCCCAAGCTCGCCTTCAAAGTCAATGCGACATTTACCAAAGGTTACGACTGGATCGCAAGTAATCAAACAGACCTGAATGCTTCGGCTAATGCTAAACTGGGCATTCCGGGTGGATCTCAAAATCCGGGATTTGATCCTGTAAATGGTTATGGAAATGAATCATCGGACAGAAAAACAATCACTTTACAGGGAAAACAATATTCCGTTGCCAGAACGGGTTATGCAGAAAAAGATGTGACCAGCTACAACCTTCAAAACATAAAAGCGGACGTTGGAATTGTATACAAAATCAATGAAGGCTCCCGGCTAACTAACACATACCGCTTTGCTGACCTGGATAATATTTACCAGCGCGCTAATCGTTTCAGGCTTAAAGATTATGTGTTGCAGCAACATGCGGTTGAATTCAGAAATTTAAATTTTCAGGTTCGTGCGTATTGGACAAGGGAAAATACCGGGCACTCCTACAACCTGCGCTCAGCCGCAGAAAACCAGGACCGGAATTTCAAAAGTGATGATCTCTGGTATAGTGATTTCACCAAAGGTTTCAACGCGGCAACTGGTTCGGGATCAACCGTAATCCAGGCCTTACAGCAAGCCAGGCAAACGGCGGATGCAGGCCGGTATCAACCGGGAACACCTGCTTTTGAAAATAAATTAAATGAGTTATCAAATATCAATAACTGGGATAAAGGCTCCGCATTAAGGGTAAAGGACGATTTATTTCATATAGAAGGCCAGGCTGATCTTTCCAATTTGCTCCCATCCGGATTTAAAGAAAAAACGGGAATTGAGTTATTGGCCGGGTTTGATCATCGTACTTATCTGATTCATCCGGATGGAAATTATTTTGTCAATTATGTTAAAGATCACGAGTTTGAAAATTTCACTTACAGCAAAACGGGTGGATTTATTCAGGCCGGCAAAATGCTTTTCAATGATAAGATTAAACTTTCCGCGACACTCAGAGCTGATAAAAATGACCACTTTAACCTAAAACTGAATCCTCGTTTTACGATGGTTTATTCTCCGGTTGCTGAACAAAACTTCCGGTTTTCTTACCAGAGTGGTTACCGTTTTCCAAGTATTTTTGAAGCATTTTCCAATGTTAACAGTGGCGGGGTAAAGCGTATCGGCGGCTTACGGGTTATGTCAGACGGAATTTTTGAAAATGCTTATTTGCGAACTTCTATCGATGCTTTTCAGGCGGCTGTTAAAAATGACTTTAACCAGGGAATCCCGACCAATACGGCTATTGAAAAAGAAAAGGGTTTGCTGATCAAAAATCAATATACCTATCTTCTGCCAGAACATATCAACTCTTTTGAAACCGGTTACAAATCACTTTTCTTTAACGGTCAACTGGGCGTGGATCTTGATTTTTATTACAATAAATACGATCACTTTATTGCACAGGTTGAGGCCAACGTTCCCAATATCACAAAACAGGATTCCATACCTTATTATCTGAATGATAAGACGAAACAAAACCGCTACCGGATGTGGACCAATTCTGAAAGTACGGTGTATAATTTTGGGGGAAGCCTGGGTTTATCTTACAGATTTCTTCACAAGTACACTTTTTCAGCCAATGCTTCCTATGCCAAACTGCATCGTAAATCCCATGACGATGCTTTGGAAGATGGTTTTAATACGCCAAAATGGATCACCAATGTGTCTTTTGGCGGTAATCACGTAATCGGCAATTTCGGTTTTAATGCAACTTACAAATGGCAAAATAAATATTACTGGCAATCTTTTCTGGTTAATGGCAATGTTGCCGCATACGTAACAATGGATGCACATGTGAATTATGATTTTGTCAAATCAAGACTTAATCTAAAAATCGGCGCAAGTAATCTTACCAATCATTATTACAATTCTTTTCTGGGCGGGCCTTCAATTGGCGGTTTTTACTATACTTCGGTTACTTATCATTTGATGTAGGATTTTCGAGTAAAATTGAAGCTATTAAATCAAAAAGTGATGATTACGGAAATTGATAAATATACTGCTCTTGTTTTGATAGACCTGCAAAAGTGGATTGCGAAAGATACAGTGCACCCCGTAAAAGATGTACTGGCCAAGGCTGCCATTCTGGTAAATGCCTTCAGGCCGGCAGGGTTACCCGTAGTGATCGTGCATGTTAATCCTGTTGGTGCGGATTGGGCAAAAGCCAGGGTAGAAAAACCTTCGGCACCTCAAAATGCTGTGTTGCAAACCATAGCAAAAGTGGGGATGCCGATTACAGGATTTACAGATATTGTTCCGGAAATCGTAATTAACCAAGCGATATTTTGATTGAGAAAAAAACATGGAATGCCTTCTTTAATATGCCACTTGCCGATTGGGAAATATTTTTTTCGTTTTCTTTTTTATCCGTCCGACGGCGAAAAAAGCCGTCGGACGGGTTGCCTTAATCAAAATTCAGGATAATTTGATCCCTTTGTCTAGTACTTAAATAGTGTTTTTATAGTATTCTTGTATAAACAACTAAACCCACTTTTAACGACCTGGACAATGGACAAACGGAAATTTTTAAAACTGACAGGATTAGGAAGTTTCGGGTTGGTTGGCGCCGGTTTGGAGCCAAGTCATGCGTTGGAGAAAAAAGGATCTGATCATTCTAAGATCCGGCAAACATCTACCAATCCGCACAAGCAGAAATTCAACATGAGTGGTTATGCTGCGCCAAAAATCGATACCGTCCGGATCGGTTATATCGGTCTTGGAAACAGGGGCGGCGGCGCTATTCAGCGTATTGTTTTTTTGGAAAATGTGGAAGTAAAAGCGCTTTGTGATATCCGTCCGGAAAAAGCTGATAATGCCAAAAAGAAATTTGAAGGAACCGGTCACAATCCGACCATTTATTCGGGAAGTGAAGATGCATGGAAAAAGGTATGTGAGCGGGATGATATTGATCTGATTTACATCTGCACGCCATGGAATCTGCACGCCAGCATGGCACTTTACGCGATGGAACATGGAAAACATGTTGCCTGCGAAATTCCAGTTGCCATTACAGTGGATGAATGCTGGAAACTGGTTGAGACTTCCGAGCGTACCAAAAAGCATTGTATGATGCTGGAAAACTGTTGTTACGATTTTTTCGAATTACTGACTTTGAACATGGCCCGTCAGGGATTTTTTGGTGAAATAGTCCATGTCGAAGGTGCATACATTCATGACATTTACGATTCCTTTTTTGATAAAACCACTCGTTATAATTTATGGCGTTTGCGGGAAAATGAGCGAAACGGAAACCTTTATCCAACGCATGGACTTGGACCGGTCGCTCAGGTTTTGGATATAAACCGCGGCGATAAAATGGATTATCTGGTTTCTATGGCCAGTAATGATTTTATGCTTGCCGAAAGAGCATATAAACTGGCTAAGGAGGATCCGGATTTTAAGGAATTTGCAGGAAAATCTTTCCGTGGAAACATGAATACAACAACGATCCGCACGCATAAAGGAAAAACGATCATGATACAGCATGATGTAAGTTCGCCCAGGCCTTATTCCCGCATACACCTAATCAGCGGAACAAAAGGTGCGGCGCAGAAATATCCGCTTCCTGGCCGCATATCGCAAGGGCATGAATGGTTTTCGGAAGAAGAATATAAGGCACTTGAAAAGAAATATGAACCTGAAATTGTTAAAAGAATCGGTGAACTTGCTCAAAAAGTCGGAGGCCATGGAGGCATGGATTTCCTGATGGACTGGCGGTTAATCGATTGTCTGAGAAACGGCCTCGCACTGGATCAGGATGTGTACGATGCAGCTTCATGGAGCGTCATTTCACCACTTACTGAATGGTCGGTGGCTAACCGCTCCGCTCCTATCGATATTCCGGATTTCACATCAGGATCATGGAAAACAAATAAACCTGTTGATATTTCGCTAACTGCGGGCGGCAACACAAAAGTAAAATCCCAATGAAATGATATTAATCTTTGACCTCTCGAATCTCTTTAAAATAACTCATGAAAATCGTCGTCTCCGAAACAAATCCTGAACTTGGATATAAGGCTGGAAAACATGCTGCTGAACTTATTCGTCTGGCCATTGCTGAAAAAGGATTTTCCAACGTTATTTTAGCAACCGGCACAAGTCAGTTTCAGACTTTAAATCAACTCATCACAGAGCAAGGAATTGACTGGTCAAAGGTTACGATGTTTCATCTGGATGAATATATTGGTATGGAAATCACACATCCGGCAAGTTTCAGAAAATATCTGAATGAGCGTTTTCTGGCCAACGTGCCTGCCTTAAAAGATGCTTTTCTAATTAATGGCGAAGAGGATGCAGAGACAGAAACTATAAGACTTGATGGGCTAATTTTTGCACACCCGATTGATGTTGCACTTGTAGGAGTCGGAGAAAACGGCCATCTTGCGTTCAACGATCCGCCGGCAGATTTTGATACTGAAAAACCTTACCTGATCGTAAATCTCGATGAACCTTGCCGCAGGCAGCAAATGAATGAAGGCTGGTTTGCTGCGCTGGATGATGTTCCAAAGCAGGCAATCAGCATGTCGGTCAGACAAATCATGAAATCAAAACATATCATTTGCTCTGTTCCCGATCAGCGAAAAGCTGTTGCAGTAAAAAACAGTCTGGAAAATGAGATCAGTAATTTGTTCCCTGCCAGCATTTTGCAAATTCATCCGGATTGTACTTTTTATCTTGACCAGGCATCGGCAAGTTCACTTTCAAAATCGAAAATTTAATGTTGTCCTAAAAGAAAAATTCCTGTTATTCGTATTATAATTATTCTTATTATAATACCGGGATGAGAAATATTACTTCCAGTGCGTTTAGATATTTGCCTGCTTTAATGCTGGGGCTAATATTTCTTTTAAATGGATGCAAAAAAGATGTTTCTCCACAAGAACCCAATGAAACAGACATAACAGCGCTTGCGAAATTATTTTCTGAAAGAGGATACCAATCCACACTAATTCAGCCGTTCGGAGATACGTTAGTGATAACCTGGACGCCGGAATGGGATAAATCAAAACAACAAGTTAAAAATGATTCAATGGAAACCCTTCTTATTCCATTAATCCCGCAGCTCAAAAATATCAAAACGGGGATCGTCATTACCGACGCACATTTTCTCGGATTTGCCAAATATATCAACATAAAAATAGCCAAAACAACGACCTTTTATCTGGCTGAATACACCACAAATAGTGAAGTAACTGTTGTCAATCCGGATACTTTTTCGGGAATTATGCTATTAAGAAATCTGGAAACGAATAAAACTTTTGTTTACAAATATCTGAATGGAACACAGATTTAGCTTTGTAAGAAGTCTCGTTTTATCGTGCGTATAGCAGGTAAAGTTTTAAAAATTACATTTCTTTATTTTATTAAAACTACATTTTTCATTTCAAAAATTTCATTAAAATCTTCTTTTTTACCAATCTGAAATTCCAAAAATAAATCAGACTTCAAACTTTTTGGACAGACAATAACAACCGTTAAATGACTGATTTTCAATAAATAAAAATAATAAAGAGTAATCTCCTTCAACATTTTAGACCGATTTAGCCAAAAAGCATTAGGTGATTTAAAATAAAAATATCAACTTAAGGTGAAATCAACTATTTTCTGGCGTCATCATGAAGAAAGTACTCCTGTTCCTTGGTATTGCTGTTTTATTATTTATTGCCTTTATTCTTTTCAATACTTTTACATTCAAAAGCAAACAGCTTTCCGCACCGGAAAAGCCGTCTTTTGCAGCCTCTGATTCTTCCGTATCCAGATTACAGCAGGCCATCACTTATCAGACAGTTTCCTTCGAAGATTCAAGCAAACTGGACAGCAGTGCCTTTCTTGGTTTTCATACATTTCTGATGAAATCTTTTCCAACTATTTTTAAAACCGTAACAGTCGAAAAAGTCCTTAAATACAGTCTTTTGTTACATTGGAAAGGAAAATCGTCTGCAGGAAGTCCGTTGGTAATGATGGCGCACCAGGACGTGGTACCGATTGAGGAGGTAACGATAAAAAAATGGGATGCCGCACCTTTCGCCGGCACGCTAAAAAATGGCTTTGTATATGGCAGAGGAACTATTGATGACAAAGGAAGTTTAATGGCACTTTTGGAAGGCGTTGAAGCATTGATGCGTGAAGGATTTGTACCCGAAAATGACATTTATATCGCCATGGGTCACGACGAGGAAGTTGGTGGAAAAGGAGCCCGAGCGATTGCCGATCTTTTTAAAGCACGAAATATAAAGCCGGGTGTTGTGGTTGACGAAGGCGGAATTATAACGAAAACTAAAATACCCGGACTAACCAGACCAGCTGCCATAGTAGGTATTGCTGAAAAAGGTTATGTTACGCTGGATTTGCAGATCAATATTCCAGGCGGCCATTCGTCGATGCCTGAAAAAGAAACGGCCATAGATGAGTTGGCAAAAGCGGTGGTTAAACTGAAAGATAATCCATTCCCTGAGGAAATGGGTTATGTGCTCAATTCCTTTCTTGATTACGTTGGCCCTGAAATGTCCTTTGTCAACAAAATGGCCATGGCGAACAGGTCTATTTTCAAGCCTTTGATATTCAATGCTTATAAAAATTCTGCGGCTGGAAATGCGATGATCAGAACGACTACGGCTACAACTATTTTAAAAGCTGGAATCAAGGATAATGTGGTTCCCGGCCAGGCCAATGCTACTGTGAATTTCCGGACTCAGCCAGGCACGACCCGGGAAGACGTGATTGCCTATGTGAAAAAAGTAATTGGAAATGACAAAGTGGAAATAACGGCAAGACCTGTTGGCTCAAATCCAAAACAAGTTGCAGACGTAAATCACGCTAGTTTTACGCACATGCAGAACACCATAAACGGCTGGGACAGCAAACTGATTGTTACACCTTATCTCGTTTTAGGTGCTACGGACAGCAAGTCTTTCAGTGAATTAACACAACAAATTTTCAGGTTCATCCCATTCACAGATCCGGAAGGTTTTCATGGTGTTAATGAGCGGATCAATGCTGAGGATTATAAAAAAGGAATCGGGTTTTATTATCAGTATCTGAAATATTATAAGTTTTAAATACCGACAAATTCTAAGAATTCCCAAAAGAACCGCCTTTCAAAACGAATATAAAAAACCGATATTCAATCCCTGTGCCAACTGAATGTTGGCGCTTTGGTCTTCATTATAAACCAGAATAGCACTTAAATTGACATTCATGTATTTGTTCAGTTTTGCTGTCAGCGAAGCATCCAGGCGACTGTCTATTTTGGACGGGTCAGCAAGGCTGGAATATAGCTGATAGCGAAATTTCAGATTCATCTGTTTGGCGATATCCTTGTTATAGTTCGCTACAATCTGCATCAGGGCTAACTCATAGTGAATGCGTCTTCCGATCGCTACACCATAGTTGTTCTGGTTCGGAGTGTTTACATACAAATTTTTATCCCAGACAAAAGTCTGCCGGAATGCTCCCGGCGCGAAATCCAGGAAAAAATAATCCACCGGTTTGTATTCCATTCCAATCGACTGCGTGAAATAAGCCGGTGCAGCAAATCTGGAAACTTTTCGTTTGATCATAACAGAATCCGCATTCAAGGAATAGTCAAATCCGCCGGCAAACTGTGACTGGAAATTAATATTGGCAAATAGCGCACACTTAGAACTTACGTCCCGGTTATATTTTGTATCAAAAAAGATCCGGTCCATATTTTTCCGGCTCCCCTGCCCTTCGTTTTTGGCAAAACCATATTGCGTTTGAAGATCATTCCGCCAGGAATTTTTTCCTTTTTTCTTCTCAAAAAGTGCATTGAAAAGTACACCAATTCCTATGGAACTTACCCCGCCACCAGTCCATTGCGGACTAAAACTTCCCTGATTAAAGTTGGCTCCCAGCTCCATTTTATGCCAGCTGGTATCCTTCTCAACTTTTAATCTTGCAGCATTCAGGCCATTAGACAAATCAATCAGTTTGCTGAAATCATATGGAGCCTGACCCTTAACAGGATTAAAGCACAGCGGGAACAGGAAAAAAATGATACCAACTTTAAAATTTCTCTTACTTGAATTCAAAAATAACGCTGAAAAATAATTCATTTCGAAAGGGTAACCTGGAAAACTAAAAAAGATAGTGGTTTTATCAAAAAAGCATCAGGAAACATCCTGTGGCTTATTTTTCACAAAAGTACACGCGTTAATAACTCATCCAAATCAATTTTATTCTAACCGAAAGAAAAATTTGTTGAACAATTAATTTTTTTAACAAAAAATAACGTCGCTCATATTGACAATACAAATTTAACACATTATCTTCGTTAGTGTATTACTTAACTATAACACTAAATAATCAAGCCATGATTAATCTCGACCACGTTTCCTTTGGATACAGTAAACAAAAAAAGTTATTTACAGATCTTTCACTAAAACTCCATCCGGGACATATTTATGGGTTACTCGGAAAAAACGGTGCCGGGAAATCAAGTTTACTCCGTAATATGGCGGGACTGCTTTTTCCTTTGGAAGGAACCATCGAAGTTTCGGGGCGAGAACCAAGAAAACGTGAACCGGCATTTTTACAGGATATTTTTTTCCTTCCGGAAGAAATTTATCTTCCGTCAGTGACAATGGAGAAATATCTGGAAACGTTATCGCCATTTTATCCAAAATTCGATAAAAATCAGTTTATGGGTTACATCGCCGAGTTTGATATTCCGGAAGGGAATAAACTTACGGGTATGTCATATGGACAGAAGAAAAAAGTATTGATCGCCTTTGCACTTGCTACCAATACAAAAGTGCTGATCATGGACGAGCCCACGAACGGACTCGATATTCCATCAAAAAGCCAGTTCAGAAAAGTAGTTTCCAATGTGCTCGATGCTGAACGGCTTATCCTGATATCCACACATCAGGTAAGAGATCTTGACAACCTGATCGATTCAATCATCATTATAGAAGATAGTAAAATTTTGATACAGCATAGTCTGGATGTGGTGGCCGAACGACTTTGTTTTGGAACCTTATCAAATGTTGATTACGATCAGCGAGTTATATATTCAGAGCCTTCATTAAGAGGATACAACGCCGTTTTTGAAAATTCAGAACAAATGGATAGCCGTGTTGACCTGGAACAATTGTTCAATGCTGTCATGGAAAATCCTGCCCGTATCAAATCAATTTTTAATTAAAGGCTATGAAACTAGTATTCATCTTCCTTATAACTTTCTTGCTTTTCCTTATCAGATACACATTTCCGGCCATTCTTCCGATCCACTTATTATCATACTTTATACTATGAATCAGACATTTGACTTTCACCGTTTCGGCTTAATGCTTAAACTGGATTTAGCCGAAAAAGGGAAAAACAATCTTGGTATGGCTGCTTTGCTTGTTGTAGTACTTTTACTTTTGATGCTCCCGGTAGCAACTTCCAGTACGTACAACGGCATTTTTGAAGCACTGCATTACATTGCACTTTTCATGATTTTACTTCTGGGAAGCAGCCTTTATACCAGCAGCGTATTTACTTCATACGCCTCGCCGTCAACCGGAATGGCAGCACTTATGATACCAGCCTCAACAATAGAAAAATTTCTAAGTGCATTATTTCTTAATCTACTTTTTATAATACCGTTTCTACTGTTTTTTCTGGAACTGCATTTCTTGACTTTGAATTATGCAAATGAGAATTTCCCTCCCAATAGTCATAAATACGATCCTTTGCCTAATGATTTGATCCAATATATCTGCTATTCATATGCACTCATACAGGGCTCCATTTTTCTTGGTTCCATATATTTTACGAAAGCCTCTTATATTAAATCAGCCGCAGCTGATATCGCAATTTATTTTATACTTGTGATGTTCCAGGTGACTCTGGCTACAAACATGACGGGTGATTTTGACAAAGTTGTTACATTTCCTTTCGCGGGATGGAAACTCTGGGATTTTGGTAAAGACTCCAAATTTTTCTTCGTGAATTATCCCGACAACTTTCAGCTTTTAATATACATTTTTCCTGCGCTGATTCTTTTAAGCCTTTGGTTTATAACGTATCTGCGTCTGAAAGAGAAAGAAATTTAACAATTCGACACATGGAATTTAAAGATAAACAATCCATTTACCTCCAAATTGCGGACTATATCTGCGAGCAGATATTGCTTGGAAAATGGCCAGCCGGGCAGCGTATTGCGTCTGTAAGGGATTTGGCGGGCATGATGGAAGTAAATCCGAATACGGTCATGCGGGCCTATGAATTTTTGCAAAATAAGGAAATCATTTTTACAAAAAGAGGCATTGGATACTCGGCAGAAGAACAGGCAAATGAACGGATACGTGCCTACCGGAAAGAGAGATTTCTGGAAAGTGAGCTTCCTGATTTTTTCCGGACACTTTACATGCTTAACATCAGTATGGATGAAGTTTCGGAACGTTATACCAAATTTATTGCAGACACCTATCCTGTCATCAAATAACTCTTAAAATCATGAAACATAGTAATATTTTAATTATCGGTTTACTTGCGATAATACTTCTTTTTGTGGCAGGTTCAAATCTGGTGCTGAAAGCTGAATTTGAGAAAATTGATCAGAAAGATCCGTTTTCCGGATATAAAAGAGAAATACTCAAACCATTTAGTTATGTAAAAATCAATGGCAAACAAGTTGGTGTAACGCAAATTCAGCCTGGCGCTGCTTTTCAAATCCATTATATCACTGACAGAAAAATGCTGGATTGGAAAATAAATGGTGATACCCTGGAACTAACGCATAAGGCAATATCTGATGAAGCCGCGGATCGCTATTTCGATTTCGACTCGAAACCGGCCATATATATTAGCGCACCGAAGTTATCCGGAGTTGATGTGTCTAATACAGTTAACATTATAAAAGGCTGGAAAACAACGGATTTTATTTTAAATCAAAAAGGAAAATCCACGCTTCTGACTGAGAATTCAATCAGTAATTTGTCAGCGAGACTTAATTCCGGCGGATATCTGTTGATCAATGGAAAGAATAAAATCGGGAAATCAAATATCCTGGTAAAAGACAGCAGTGAGTTGAGTTCGGATAAAGACGTTTTCAATTCCTTTGAGGTCAGTGTGGATAGCTTGGCGAAGATTAAGTTGCCTGGGAGTTTGTATAAAAAGATCACTAAACTGTAAATCCGGTTCAACGTCCAGGCAGAAGTTATTTTGCCTGGACAGCTGGCAATTCAGTAGCTCGTTGTAAAGCCTGATTTCAAATTAATTAAATTCCAAAACACAAATAAATATCCCCGGCAGACGTCAGGGATATTTAGGACACTACTATCCACAAAATATGATTTGAATATTCAAAAATTATTCAAATTCCAGTTTTACTTTTTCGTTTAATTTCATAATCCGCGTTGCCAGCGCGACACATTCCTGAGCTGACATCTGATCTATGGTATTCGTCACTGCGTTCACAACCACTTTACCATCCTGATCAAGTTTCGGACCTTTTTGTTTGATCTGCTCAGTAATATTCTCCCATTCCTGGCCCAAGGCCTCAGAAAAATATTTAGGTGGGATAATATTGAAATAACCTGCCTGGGATTTTAGCGATTGCTTCAAATGGCTGGCATTTGTTGTCAGACCGGCTACAAGCTTCGAAAGCTCAATATGCACGAAGATATTTGACTTATTCATGATCATTAACGTGAGGGTAATTGTATACATAAAGTTACTTGAAAAACTCCAAATACCTAAATCTGAGTAAAAATAAATTAAAATTCGATTCTTTTATCCAACTTAATGTAAAATTAATTCTAGCAACTAATTTTACACGTTAATCAGGCCAAATATTCTCTTCCCGGCACCTGTGTTGAAATTATCACCTTCTTTATAATTCTTAAACCTTTTAATGTAATATATAAAATGAGGAAGGTAAAAAGTTGAAATTCCATTCACAATTTTGGTTTGATGGCGGTATATTGCCAGCCTTAAATCACTCTTTTTTACTGATCTTGAAAAATTTTAATTTAGTCACCGAAAAAAACAGGTTTCATTTTTTTAACCACCTTAAATTAGAAATTACTTCTGTTGTTATACTTACGGGAAGTTTATTTATTCCTGATTGTTCTTTTTCCCAAACAGCTAATCCTCCCAAAACTTATGTTTGCTACCAAACCAGCCATGAGATTATCATTGATGGTAAAATGGATGAACAGTCTTGGAAAAAGGCAGACTGGACTTCTTCATTTGTAGATATTGAGGGAGAAAAGAAACCCTTGCCTCTCCAAAATACGCAGGTAAAAATGCTTTGGGACAATAAGTATCTTTATATAGCGGCCGTGATTGATGAAGAACACATCTGGGCTTATCAGAATAAAAAAGATCAGATCGTTTATCTGGAAAATGATTTTGAAGTATTTATTGATCCTGACAATGACACCGACAATTATTACGAACTGGAAATAAATGCTTTGAATAATTCTTTTGACCTTTTTCTTCCAAAACCTTACAAACACGGCGGCCAACCTGTGCTCACCTGGGACATCAAAAATTTAAGATCCGCAGTATCGATTGAGGGTACTGTTAACAACGGAACGGATAAGGATAAACGCTGGACGCTGGAAATCGCAATTCCTTTTAAATCTTTAAGTACTGAAAATGTTGCATTTGTGAAGCCTGAACCTGAAAAGATATGGCGTATCAATTTTTCCCGCGTTAACTGGCAACACAAAATTGACGAAAACGGGAAATATGCCCGCAAGAAAAACCCTGAAACCGGAAAAACTTTGCCGGAATACAATTGGGTCTGGTCTCCACAGGGCGTTATTAATATGCACGTTCCGGAATATTGGGGATTTCTCCAGTTTAACAGACAAAAAATTGGAAAAAGAAAACGTTGATAGTCCAAATAAAACGCAAAGCTGTACTTATAACAACATCATTCAATCCTAAATCTGAACCTCTTGAAATATTTATTCCCAACGCTGATGTTACTTGTTTCGACCCATTTTTCCATATTTGGTCAAACGGGAAGTGTGCATGAACCTGTTCGTTATGTCGGCGGACAAACGGTTGACCCAAGCCTTCATGAAGGACGGCTCCGCTATGCCGTCGGAACTGAAAACCGGCAAACCATGCGAGCAAACCGGACGCACCCCGAATATGCCGACGGACAAGGCTGGACTTATAATCACGCTTCCAATATTTGTTACTGGAACGGTACTTTTTTCCAGCATTATCTCAGCAATCCCGTTGATGAACACGTAGCGCCAGGACAAACCCTGGTTTTAACTTCGAAAGACGGGAGAAACTGGAACAAACCGCAGGTTGTATTTCCACCCTATCAGGCTCCTGCGGGTGTTAAAATCCCAGATGGTTATAAGGGTTATATGATGCATCAGCGCATGGGATTTTATGTTGCTCCAAACGGACGTTTACTGGTTTTAGGTTTTTATGGACATACGGAAGACCCGTTTAAAAAAGGCGGAATTGGCAGGGTTGCCAGAGAAGTTTATAAAGATGGCACTTTTGGCCCGATTTACTTTATCCGTTACACAAGTGATGCAAACTGGAATGAATCCAATACCAGTTATCCGTTTTATAAGAAATCTTCGGATGCCGGGTTTGTGGCTTCCTGTGATGCACTTTTAAGGGATCAGCTTATGACTTTTCAATGGCACGATGAAGACAGTGGAGCCGACGGATTTTATAATAACAAGAAAGCCGGGAGCGCTCTATCCTATTATCACCGGAAAGATGGAAAAGTAGTAGCGCTTTGGAAAAAATCATTAACAGCGATTTCGTCCGATGAAGGAAAAACGTTTTCTGATCCCGTAAAAGTACCTACTTTTTTGATGTCCGGGGGAAAACAATGGGGACAAAAAACAGAAGACGGCCGCTACGCGATCAGCTACAATCCTATTGAACAAACCCAATACCGCTTTCCGCTGGTGGTAGTGACGGGCGAGGATGGAATTGTTTATGACAACATGCTTCTGGTACAGGGAGAATTACCGCCACGCCGTTTCAGCGGGAGGTGGAAAGATTTCGGGCCATGTTACATGCGAGGTATTGAAGAAGGAAATGGAAATCCGCCTGGTAATGACATGTGGTTAAGTTATAGTATGAATAAAGAGGACATCTGGATCGGTCGGATTCCGGTTCCTGTTAAATATGCTGTTAAAGGAGCTGTCACAGACAATTTCGACCAGCTGGTAATTGGTGGAATTATACCTGACTGGAATATTTATGCACCCGTGTGGGCTACTCCTTCTATTACAATAAGTCCGGAAAAAACGGGAAATGCCATTCAGCTTCTGGACAAAGATTTATATGATTACGCCAGGGCTATCCGTGTTTTTGAAGAAGGAACAAATGTGAGTACATCTCTTAAAATTTATGCCGGTCCAGCCAACACCGGAAAACTGGAAATTGACTTAACCGACCAGTTCGGAAATCGTCCAGTACGTATTTGCTTTGATGAAAAGGGAAATATTGCAGCAACGGACGGAAGTACTGAAAAAATTGTTCAGCCGTATCAAAAAGCTAAATGGTACAGTTTGGAAATTAGGACGGAAGCAAATTTGAAAGGGCAATATTCTTTATATATAGATGGGAAAAAAGTGCTTGAAAAAGCGCAGCTTGCCGAAGCTGTCAAATCTATCGAACGACTATCATTACGTACCGGCACTTATCGGAATCTTCCAAACCGCCTGACGCCAAATGAAACAAATGATCCGCCTTTGGCCGGAGCAGATGAAACAGTTGATCCTACTATTTTTTATGTTGATGATGTGGTGATAAAATCTTTGTAAAATCGAAAATAAGTTTTTTCAGATTTATTATTGGCAGTCAATTTTCTGTATAATTATTATCCGGAGAAAACTGACTGCCAAACGCTATAAAAGCATTTCATCGATTTTCACAAACTGATATCCGCGGTGTTTTAAATCTATAATCAGCTTCGGTAAATAATTATAAAATTTGTCCTTACGCCTGGGATCCGTCCCGATATGAATGAGCAGCAAAAAGCCATTGAGACCTGTTGCAGATTGTTGTTCAAAATCAAAAACGGATTTGTAAATAGTTTCGCTATCAACATAACGTTTTCCCATTTCCGGATAAGTATAATCTGCACTGCTGCGTGTGCCGGGCGAAAAGTTAACGAGTTTCAAACCAAGCTCCCGGCTCCATTCCGCAATAGAATCATTGTACCATTCATAAGGCGGCAAAAAGTATCCGGCTTCTGATTTAGTAATATTGAGTTTTTTCAACTCGTTCAATGAATTTGACAAATCGGTTTCAAATTCCTTTTTCGTTACCAAAAGGCTATCCCGTTTTTGCCAGTCGCAGTAAAGCAAATGTTTATCAGAATGCGATCCGAGATAATTTCCGTTTTTTTGAAGTTTTGCTATTATTGGTTGAAATCCCTTCGTACGATAAAAATTTCCGGTCAGGAAAAACGATCCCTTAATATTTTGCTTCTTTAAAGTTTCAGAAATAAACTCACCACCCTCGCCATATTCATCGCCGGTAAAAACCAAAGCAATTTTTTTCTTCGTCTGATCTCCACGAATAATTGCTCCATGCGATTTTTCAGGTAATTTTCGGGAATTTCCTGATTTCGATTCGTGCTGTTTCGCAGCGAGTAAATAAATAAGAGAAGCTGTACCATCCATCGTGGGTTCATTGGTACTGTAATCTCCAAAATCGTCATGATACACTACATAATCCGATTGAAAATCAGCATATTGATCTTCTTTTTCCAATTTTAATCCTTTCAGATTTCTAAAAATACTTCCATAAACCGGTCCGTCAACTAAACCTCCGTCCAGCGGATATTGGTTTAACAAAGCAAGTGAAGAATGAGGAAACCTGGGCGTATCACCATGGGCCGGCAGACCGTAAACCATACTTTTCCCCCATGGATTACAGCCAAACAACCAGTCAAAGCAGGCTTGTTCAAGCTCTTCATATTTTTTATCGCCACTTATTTCCCGATACAGATAACACTGAATAGCAAAAGAAGTTGTCAGGTTATTGGAACACCAGATAAAGGGTATTCCTCTGAAAAAACCATTTTCAGAAGCTTTCTTCCATACTTTTTCAATTCCTTCCCGATAGTATGCAATTAATTCGGTTTTGCTTTTTCCAACCGTTTTTTTTGCCAGTTCGTAATGACCAAAATTATGGAACGGATACCACTGGTAGTGCCTCGCCGTATCCGCACCCATCCAGGGCGTAATTTTTTCCTCGGTGCTATAAGTCAATGATTGGTCAAGATACTTTTTCTCGCCCGTCAGTTGGTACAACGCAGCCGAACCCAATTCCATGTCATCGGTCCAGTTATCTTCTTCATAAAAATACGGGCTCCGGTTTGGAGCCGTCTGCGCTACTCCCGGCTTATCCAGACCTAGCTGGTAAGCTGATAGCGATTTATCCTGCAACGTATGCGCCAATGACGAATCTGTTTTTTGATAAATGGACGAACCTAATGCAAAAGCACTGGCAAACTTACCGGCAATGGAAGCCACTCCTGTCGATTTGTTTTTATATTTTCCCAAGCCCTGCGGTTGTCCCGTTGCAAAATAAACAGGGCGTCCTTTCCCGGGCCCTACACCATAATTTGCAGAATCTTTTGTAGGCAATCTGAAACCCACATGATCGCGGTCATCAGCCAGTTGGTTGAAGAGCCAGTCTTTACGCGGATGCATCTTTAAAAGCCAGTCGAGCCCCCAGCGCGCTTCGTCCAGTACATCGGCCGTTCCGTTTTTCCCGGCCAACCCGTTTGTCAGATGCCGATCAGAAAATGCTTCTGGAAAATCACGATACGCGGCCAGCAAATGATAAGTTGCATTGGCAGAAGTAGTGGCATATTGCAGGTAATCCGTAGCATCGTGCCAGCCTCCCGACACGTCGATTCTGGTAGTATCCGGCATTGGACCATACATGGTATAACCATCGGTGGTATGGCAGGAATCTTTCAGGAAAGGATTAAAGCCACTTCTTTGCTGCCGCATATAACGAAGCCCAAAATCAGCTGCACCGGCATAAACATCATTTCCGATTTCAAAAACCGGAGAAATAGCCTCTCCGCATTTTAGATAATAACTTCCCGCAGTTTTTACGCCGCTAAAATTAAGGCGTAAGAGCCGACTAAAAGGTCCATACTTGCCAAAACTTTTTCCAACCTTACCCGAAAAAATAACTTTTGAAGTTTTAGAATTTACGAGTTGAAATATTGCTGGCAACATTTCAGTTTTAGTAGCCCAAACCGCCACTTTACTTCCTATTGGTAAATATCCAAGCTGATTAATACGGATCCAGGAAGTAACCGGATCATTTGTCTTGAATGAACTTGCCATCAGCAAAACACCGAATAACAAAAAAAAACTGCACCTAAATCTTACCACTTCATATCTTCGGTTAAAATCTAACAGAATTTTCCAGAAGTCCTGTTGGCAAGATTTCTGGAAAATGTTATAAAATCGAAGATACTTAAAATTTCAAATATTTGAGGTCGTGCCGACTTTTGAAATAATATAATAGTTACTGATATACATACAAAAACAATAACTATATACTATATACGCATAGATATAATTGCTTTCACCAAGAAATTTGCGCAATCACTAAACTAAAACAATACTGCTGGGAATTGCTTCTTCACCGCCGTGATCGTTGGAATATTCCAATGCCAGCTTTTTGCCGGATTCGTCAGCTTCTTCCAGTAATTCAAAAACTTTTCTTTCTCCCACCATCAAAAGTGCCTGAAAAAGTACATTGGCGTATTGACAATCTTCACTTCCTACGCCATTTTCTCTGGCCAGGTCGTTGTACTTACCGAATAGATCTTTACCTTTTCCCATAACTTTAAAAGATTCGCAGTATCTTGTTTTTTTTACAATTTAATGATAATCTATAATTAATCAATTAGTTCGTACTTTTCTTACTGACATTTTTTTTAGATTTAACAATATCTAAAATGAGAAAAATAACGGTCGGGAATGAGTGAAAAATATACAAAAAAAATTCTGATAGCTATTAAACAGGTTTCATTAAATTCAGACCTTACCGTCAACAGAAATTTGTCTGTTGACGGCAAGGATATATTAGATTCGCCTTACTGAATTTCAGGAAAAAGTCACAGTAGAATCCCCATTTCCCATAATTACTACGCTCGCCAGATTTATAAATAAACCATGTTCGACAACGCCTGTGATCGCATGAAGTTTGTCTGATAATGTCGCAGGATCCGCGATCAGGCCAAAATCTGTATCAATGATGTAATTGCCTTCTTCGGTAATCAGCGGTTTGTCGCCAGTCATCCGGATTTTACCAATGCCATTTAGCAATTCCAGTTGTTTGGTTACATAACCGGAAGCGTAAGGAATCACTTCAACAGGAACTGTAAATTTCCCTAACAATTCTACCTTTTTGGAAGAATCTGCGATGATAATTTCCTGTTTTGTTAAAGAAGCAACTACTTTTTCCTTTAACAGAAAACTTCCTCCGCCTTTTATAAGGTTAAGATCGGCCGTAAATTCATCAGCTCCGTCGATGGTAATGTCTATGGAGTCAACATCGCTGATATCTATCAACGGAATATTAAGCGATATGGCAAGTTCTTTTGATTTATCCGAGGTTGG
Source organism: Dyadobacter frigoris (assembly GCF_005280585.1). Taxonomy (GTDB): domain Bacteria; phylum Bacteroidota; class Bacteroidia; order Cytophagales; family Spirosomataceae; genus Dyadobacter; species Dyadobacter frigoris. Next base: position 30,662 of record NZ_SZVO01000008.1, on the reverse strand, counting down.
AACTCCTTGTATTTTCAAACCATTTTTGACTCTTTCTCCAATTTCCATTATGGCGAAAGTAGCCGATGAGCCCGATCCCAAACCTACAATCTGATTATCGGAAAGAAGTTTTACCGCTTCTTTGGCTGCAAGTTTTTTCTCATTTACAAAATCTCTCATGGTCGTGCTTAAAATCTGTCTATCCGGAATTACGGTAAAAAAACCGTTCACTTTTCTGGACTACAAGTATAGACTTTTTTATTGAAAATTCAGGGGAATTCGAATTCAAGCCTCACTTTTTCCCCCAAATTGATAATACGCATCGCCACCGCTACACATTCCTGGGACGACATTTGGTTAATGGTATTGATTACAGAATTGATAACAACTTTACCATTTTCATCAAGTTTCGGACCTTTCTGCTTAATAAGCGCAATAATTTTTTCCCATTCGGGACATAATGCATCTGAAAAATATTTTGCCGGAATGATATTAAAATAACCCGCCTGAGATTTCAGATAATCTTTGGATAAAAGAACGTTGGTAGTCAGGCAGGCTACAAGTTTTGAAAGTTCAATGTGAACGAAAATATTTGATTTATTCACGATGTTGATATTAGAGGGTATTTATGAAATAAAGTTACGACAAAATCAGAAACATAAGTTTCCGGTCAGATTAACTTTTCATAAAAACCCTGCAATTAAGATTTATCCAACTGAACGGTGTTGAATTGCTGTGTCGGTAAAATAATATGAAACGCGGCTCCGACATGCTCCTTCGCTTCCACGTAAATTTCGCCGTGATGATTCTCGATAATCTTTTTAGTCAGAGCAAGGCCAATTCCTGTTCCCTGATATTTGGCTGGCTGATTGAGGCGCTGAAAAATCGTAAAAATCTGCTCACCATATTTCTGGTCAAAACCGATGCCGTTATCCTTAAAAATAATTTCACAATATTTCATTTTGCTATTAAGTCCCGGGTGCTTTCTGGTTTCTTTTTCAGAAAGTGAATGAATGGAAATGTGGATCACCGGAGGTACGTCATCCAAAGAAAATTTCAGTGCATTACTGATCAGGTTATAAAACAACTGGTTCATCTGCAAAGGAATAGCTTCAATAATTGGCAGTGTATCACTTGTTATCTTTGCTTTTTTCTGATCAATCAGTAACTCAAAATCATTCAGGATATCTTTTAAAGTTTCATCCAGATCCGTTGGTGCAAAAAGGATATCGTGGTTGATTAAATAAGAATAATTCAATAAATCCTGGATAAGCCTGCTCATGCGCGTGGATGCGCCTTCGATTTTCTCAAGGTAAGAACTCACTTCCTCCGAAAATTCATTTTTATGCTTGGCCTGCAAACGATTTGAAAAAGTCACGATTTTACGCAGCGGCTCCTGCAAATCATGGCTGGCTGCATGAGCAAATTGTTCCAGCTGCATATTGGTTTGTACAAGATCGGCAGTCCGTTCCTTCACCTTGGTTTCCAGTTCGTCCGAGAAGTTTTTGAGATTCAGCTCCGTCGTTTTCCTTTCGGTAATATCCTCAATAGCAAGCAATATCAGTTTCTCAGCCGTATTTTCATTCACAATCTGTCTGGCGTTCAGCAGCATTGTCCTTTCCCCAAGCGAAGGAAAGTTCAGGATTATTTCAAAATCTTCCAGCCTGGTTTTCTCAGGAAGAATTTTTTCAAGCAATGCGCGAAGCACCTGGTCGTCCCATTGGTTGTCCTGCAATTCATAGAAAAGCTTATTCTCCGTATCTTTTTCACTAAAATTGAATTTTTTGTAAAAGGAAGTATTCGCCGTTTTGACACGGAGGTTCTTATCCAGAATAATAAGCGGCTCCCGGATGGTAGTAACAATGGCCTCAGAATATAAGCGGGCCGTACTCAGCTGTTCCTGCTTGTCCAGTAATTCCTGATTCAAAATTACAAGTTCTTCGTTGCTCGACTGCAACTCTTCTCTTGATGTTTCCAGCTCTTCGTTCAGGCTTTGCATTTCTTCACTGCTGCTTTGGAGTTCTTCACTTGCCGTTTGAAGTTCTTCATTGGCAGCTTCCTGCTCTTCCGTAATACTGCGCATGTCTTCCCGTGTCTGGGCCAGTTCATTTTCGAGGTGTTCAATCTTCAACTGAGAAGCCGTGCCTTCCGAACCGGGCACCTGCCCTGCCGGAAATAATTCCGGCAGCGGGGTTTTCTCAAAAACGACAAGAAAATGAGGTTCAACCGTATTGATCAGCGGGATAATGTCAATAGTTACCAGTTGCTGTCTCCCGTTAATTTTGGACGGAATCCCTTCCTTAATGACCTGTGCATTGTTAAATTTAGCTTTGTATAACGCATTTCGCAGTTCAAAGCCCAATCCTTCACGGGCCATTTTAAATATATTATATGTAGGTTTCCCCGGCGACGGTTCCAGAAAAGGTGTAATGATCCCGTGAATGTGGACAATGTCCATCTGATCATTTACAATTACACTTGCCGGCGTATATTTGGATAGTAAAATTGCTTCGGCAGTTTTCCTGAATCCTGTAAGCGGAATGTCTGCTTTTGCTGCTTTTAAATCTTTTTTCACAACCTGCTCATCTTTTCGTTCGGTTGCAACGTGCATAAAGCGGCCTGGTACTGACTTACGCGTATAAATCTTCAGGTTTCTGATAAATACGCTGAAAGATTCAGAAACTACACCCGGGGTTTCTGATTTGCCCAGCATCAAAAATCCGTTTTTCTGGAGAGAATAATGAAACGTATTCAGTGCCTTTTTCTGTAAAAAGCCGTTCATATAAATCAGCACATTCCGGCAGCTTATCAAATCGATTTTGGCAAAGGGAGGGTCTTTCAAAAAATTCTGAATGGCAAATACACACATATCCCTTATGCTTTTGTTGATCAGATATCCTCCATTACTTTCTATAAAATATTTTCTCAGCCTTTCTTCCGAAAGCATATGTACTTCTGATTTGCTATATTTCCCTTCCCTGGCCTTACGAATGGCAATTTCAGAAATATCAGAAGCAAATATCTGAATGCGCTGATCCCTGATCTTATCCCCTAAAAATTCACAAAGACAAATGGCCATCGTAAAAGCTTCCTGTCCCGTGGAACATCCAGCCACCCATATACGAATTGCTTCTCCTGCTGCTTTGTTTTTAAATAAAACCGGTAAAACCTTTTCTGATAAGGCATCAAAAGTGAGCGGATCACGAAAGAAAGAGGTAACAGGAATTAATAAATCCTGAAACAGAGCCTGCTGCTCTGTTTTGTCGGCACGCAAAATCTTTAAATATTCCGTTATATTTTCAGCTTTGGCATTTAACATTCTTCTTGCGATGCGCCTCCGAATGGTTGTCTGCTTATAATAGGTAAAGTCTACATTACTTTGCTGCTGGAGCAACGCTAAAACCTGCCTGTAAACAGTATCATCTTTCCAGGTTTCTTCATCGATATCGGCCTCTTCTTTTCTTACCACTGCAATCTGTAAGAGTTTGTCGGGCATTTCTCCGGGAGCCATTACAAAATCCACAACACCTGCATTAACAGCACTTTCCGGCATTTCACCATAAGCAGCGGATTTCTGATCCTGCGCAAAAGTCATTCCGCCGTGTTCCTTTATGGCTTCCAGGCCCATACTTCCATCCGAGCCGGTTCCCGACAATACGATCCCTACTGCCAGCTCTTTATGCACAGCCGCCAGTGACGAAAAGAAAACATCAATCGCCTGATTCTTTTTTATTTTTTCACGCGGTTCAAGTTTGAGCACACCGTCGAAAGTCGTAAGAATTTTATTGGCCGGAATAACATAAATATTATCCGGAGCCAAATGAATGTCATCCGTAATTTCATTAACAGGTATGTCTGTCACCTTATCCAGGATTTCCGGAAGTAAACTCTCGTGTGACGGGCTCAGATGCTGCACGAGCACATAGGCCATTCCGGACTTTTCAGGTATAGCCTTCAGGAATTGTTTGAAAGCATCAAGCCCTCCCGCAGACGCTCCAATGCCTATTACCGGGAAATTTTGTATAGTGGCTGATGGCTGGATATTATTTTTTTTGGTTGGTACCATGGCTGTAGGAAACATAAAGATAGGAAAATGTATGTCAAAGAAGCCCATTTTTGTTTTTTACAGCTGGTTTTATAAAGTCAGTCCCAGGTTTATTCCCATATTTACCAATATGAGACAGAATAAATTTCAGGAAAAAGTAGGTATATTAATCAATTATCAACCGCAAAAAGGTGCCCTGACAGAACTCTTCCATTCATTAAGCAGGTCAAACAAAAACTGATATTTACCAATAGTTGTAGAATAAGTTGCTTAACTTGCCATAAACCCGATCAAAAATGACGAATGCACTAACATTTATGATTGTGGATGATGATGCAGATGATTGTGAATTTTTTTGTGAGGCAATCAGCGAAATCAATCCATTATCTAAGTGCCTGACAGCCAGCAACGGCGAAGATGCTCTAATGAAATTGCGAGGCCTGATAGAGCCTTTGCCGGATTTTATCTTTCTCGATTTGAATATGCAGCGTATGGACGGGCGCAAATGCCTGGCCGAATTGAAAAAAGATTCAACACTGAAAAATATTCCGGTGATTATCCTCTCCACTTCTTCTTCGCAAAAAGATATTGATGATACAAAAATGCTCGGGGCGTCCTATTACATGACCAAACCATCCGAATATCAAAAACTGCGTAAAGAAATTGCTTTTGTAATGACACAGAACTGGTCAGGGCATTCCTGAATTGACAGCTGATTCATTTATAGAAATCTCACCTCACAAGTTCTCTGTAGTTGGAAATATTGCCGAAATTCTTTTATCTGAACAAAGGCATTTACTAAGCGCTTCAAATGATTACCGGAATGAAAAATACCAAGACTATTTATCTCGTAGATGATGACGATGACGACCGGATGCTGATTCGCGAAGCCATTGAAAGTATTGTAAAGGACGTCGAGATTGTAGAGGTAATGGATGGGCAGGAATTACTTGAACTTATTGCGCAAACTGATATAGAAAAAGATCTTTCATTGATTTTGATGGATATGAATATGCCCCGTATGAGTGGTATAGAATCTCTTTCCATTCTAAAATCCGACCTTTCACTTCGTCATATTCCGGTGGTGATGATTTCCACTACTTCCAACAATGAATTAATCAGACAGGCTTACAACAAGGGAATTAACGCCTACATTACCAAACCAGTATCGATTCAGGAGTATAATCACCTGGCAGAAGCGATCAACGTTTGTTTTCTCAGCAACTATCCAACACTCCATCCGGTTCCGCTTAGCAAGAATTTTACTACACAACAGATTTTGATTGTTGAGGATAATCATGATCATTGGGAGCTGATGAAATTTGTTTTAAACAACAGTATGCCCAATATTAAATTAACAAGAACCGAAGACGAGGAAAATACGCTATTTTTTTTATCAACATTACTAAAAAATTCACAGCCTCTGCCTGAATTAGTTTTACTGGACTTATACATGCCCAACCGTGATAACGGATTACAAATACTGACAGCCATCAGAAATTTCTTTGCAGCAAACCGATTGATGACGATTCCCATTATTGTGGTCAGTGCTTCTGATCATATTGATGATATCAAAGATTCCTATCGTAACAATGCCAATGGCTACATGGTAAAATCTCCTGATCTGGAAAATTCATTGGCCTATTTTCATGAATTGGCTTATTTCTGGAAATCGGCGATTACTTTGCCAAAAAAAGTTTAAGCGAAGATTTAAAAAAATGTAAAAATGTCAATTTTTTACCACAAAATGACATTTTACTTAGAAAAGTATCTGTTGTTTTACATCTCAATTCTTTTTACCTTTTCAAGATCGTTTAATCTATAAAAATTTTTCTACAAAAAAATCGAAGTATCGCTACGAAATCATATATATTTTTGCCTTACTTTTGAATTAATATACTCATTACCTGTTTCCGAAGCTGACAAAGCTCTATACACATATCTAATACCCCTCCAATACAATGTGTAGCCGGTGACGCTATTTCTTACAAAATACAGATTTCCAACACACAGCAAACGATACGATCGCGCTATATATTTTAGATATTTATCAGCGTATGGGAAGGTTTTAAAAAGACCTGTTTACCCTTCTTCTTTCAGATTATACCCTCCTGATTACCGGGAGGGTATTTTTGAATACGAATTTCTTGTTTTCCAATCAGTTGGCTCACTGTCAACTGATTGGAACTTCCAAAACTCGTTAACTATTCATTTCTGATTAAATACAAACGATAATTGAATCACCTAATAATAAAATAAATCTGTTGGGTCAAAAACTGAGAACGAAACAGAAAATAATACCCGGTATTAAGTACGTAATAGTGCATGTGTGAAATGTACAGAGGGTGGCTTACTTAATAAGTTAAATAAGTGTGTGTACAGCCCCCGGAAAAATTTGACACGCATAAACTGTCATTCTTCTTATTGTCAAAACTAATAGTCGGGGAAGAAACTGTTTGTAGAGTCAGAGATTAGATTTTGTAGAAATATTTCCATTTTACTTTTATTCCAAATTAGATTATAATAGAGTTCATACTATATGTATTGGTTCGATAAAAACTGGTTCAAAATCATGTCCGTAAAATCCTGGTTTCAGATAAAACACCTACTTTGGTTAGTAATCCTGCTTCTGACATTTCAGTTAAAAACTGTAAATGGACAATCTCCTGTATATTTTCCGGAGTCAAAGGTTGAGCAGGATTTCAGAAATTTGTTAGCAAGGCCTGCTGCAACTCCACAACCCTATTCCGTCACTTCCATTACTGATTCTGTATTCATTGAAAAAGGATATTTTCATTCAGAAGCCAAAGAAAAAGTACCGTTTTTGATTAATAAACCCGTTTTTTCAAAACTTAAAAAATTACCCGTGATTATTGTCCTGCATGGTACCGGAGGAAGTAAAGACGATAAGGATATTAAAGATTTACTATACCATTTTTCAAAACTGGGTTTTATGGCCATTGCCATTGACGCCAGGTTTCATGGAGAAAGAGCCGGAACAGATAACAAAAACAACCGGCGTTACACAGAAGCGATTATTGAAGCCTGGGAGAATAAAGATCCAAAAAAGCAAACGCACCCGTTTTTCTTTGATACCGTGTATGATCTGTGGAAACTTACTGATTATCTGCTGACAAGAAGTGATGTTGAGCCCTCACGGATTGGTATGACCGGGATTTCCATGGGTGGTATTGAAACCTGGATGGCGGCTTCTGTCGACAAGAGAATCAAAGTGGCGGTTCCAATAATTGCTGCACAAAGTTTTAAATGGTCACTGGAAAATAATCGCTGGCAGGGACGCGCCGGAACGATCCGGGCTGTACACGAAAAAGCAGCGAAAGATCTGGGGGATACAGCTGTGAATACTGAAAATGTAAAAGCGCTCTGGAATAAAATACTTCCGGGCATTCTGGATGAATTTGACTGTCCTTCAATGATCAGGCTTTTTGCTCCAAGGCCACTACTCCTGCTCAGTAATGCTGAGGACCAGAACTGTCCGCTACCGGGTGCCGAAATTGCTTTTAATGCTGCAAAGGATGCTTATCGATCAAAAAATGCATCTGCAAAATTAAAAATCAATATTACTCCCAATGAACCCCACCGGTTCCTTCCTCAACATTTAAAACTGACTTCTGAATGGTTTGTTCAATGGCTATAAATAATTGCTGATTTCAATAAGATTGCCGTCGGGATCACGAATATAAACGGATAACAATTTCCCTAATGCACCTGTCCGCCCGATAGGCCTTCCAAATTGTTCTGTTTCCATCCCCAGTACATTTTCATAAAATTCACAAGTAACCGCAAGATTAGCTGCTGTTAAAACCAAATGGTCAAGTCTGTCTGTTTTCATGGGTTGTTGAAATATATGTTTTGGTTGAACCTTATATTTCATTAACTATCGTGATAGCTTTTATACATATTGATGTTACAGTATCTTACCTTCCTTTTGAAAAAAATCAGGCCTGATTTGTCTAATCGCTTTTCGCAGAGGTTTCTCTCAGCATGAAAATTGATCGTCTGACGTACCTGATGACTTTTTATTAGTGTTACTTGCGCTAGCCGGGGTTTTCCCAGTTCCTTGCTTCCTACTTTTCCCACTACTGTCGGCGACCAAACCTCGTTTTAGATTATTGGAAAGCGTCGCACTCTAGCCACAAGCCGCGCCAGACAAAATCAAAAGAAACAGTCCGGCACGCATGATTAAATTTTTCATGGGCTCGTTGATAAAATACGTTTTGGTAAGGATTAATATTGATAAGATTTGGTTTACTTGTCTACCCGCTTCAGGTCCAGATCCTGAAAGTCAAAACTAAAATCAGTAAGCGGTGAAATCGGCTCCATTTTTATAGATGCCGGCTTACCATCCTTATCCGTTTGAAAATACAAATAGGCATCTGCATCAAAACTACGCCTGTCCCATTTGACGATGAATGTATTATTCTTGAAAAACAAAACCTCACCGCTAAGCTTAGGTGCACGTTTGGCATCAAACCTGAACTTGCCGTTTCTTTCACTTAAAACTACATCCCCAAACCAATTGTCGCGATAGGTCCCGGCAAAAGATTTGTAATTTACCTTAACAGTATTTTTCTTTTGCTCAGCAGCAATCTCCGTCCAGATACTATTGGTTATGGAGTCTGCCTCCATAAAACCAGCCTTCACTCTTTCAGAATAAATCCTGACCCGATCGGTAGCCGGAATATCCAGATAGCTATCCTTGATCGTATTACTGATAGCAGAAAATGCCGCGCCCGATTGCTGATTAGTAAAGACAATAATCCCTAATTGAAGTTCTGGCAACAATGTTACCTGAGTCACCATTCCCGCCAGCCCTCCGGTATGCGTAACCTGTTTATAACCCTTAACGTCACTTAAAAACCAACCCAGACCATACGCACTGAAATGAGTGTTATAAGGCGCTGAGGTATTTGTGGGAATAATTGTCTGCGGAGACCACATTTCCTGATGTGCTTTTTTACTGAAAATTTGTTTTCCAAGGCCCTCTCCATATTTCCCGCCGTTCATTTGCATGATAATCCATTTGCTCATATCTGCCACGCTGGAATTAATTCCACCTGCCGAATTACCAAATCGGAAAACATCCCTGGGAATCACCTGTACTTTTCCGTTAACCGGCGCATGGGTGTCAACGGCGTTGGATTTATCCTTTACCCGAATCCAGGTGCCTGCGCTGTTATTCATTTGTAAAGGTTTCATGATGCGCTCTTCCACAAATTCCTCATAACTTTTACCGCTAACACGCTCAATTACTTCCCCGGCCACCATATACAACAGATTGTCATAGTCGTATTTTGTCCTGAAACCGGAAACGGGTTTCAAATAGCGAAGGTTATAAATAATATCCTTCATGGTGAAATCCGAAGAATCCGGCCAGAACATAAGATCACCCGCGCCAAGCCCGAGTCCGCTCCTGTGTGTGAGCAAATCCCTGATCGTAAATTCCTCGGTAACATAACCGTTGTACATCCGGAATTCAGGAATGTAATCAATCACTTTATCATCCCATTTTAATTTTCCCTCGTCCATTAAAATACCCAACGAAGCAGCCGTGAAAGCTTTGCTATTTGATGCAATACCAAACAATGTATTTTCGTCCACTTTTTCCTTTGTTTTCAAAGAACGGACGCCGTAACCTTTTGAATGGATAACTTTCCCGTCCTTCACAACGGCTACTGCAATGCCTGGAACGTCAAATGCTGTCAATGTTTTTTCAACCAGCTCATCAATTTGTTTTGAAGTGACAGGCTGTGCTGTTGCGTTGAGATAACTGCAAAAAATAAGACTGATTAAAAGGAGTGTAGAATAAATTTTCATGAGATAAGGTTCGATTTTATTGCCATCTTTTTCATTCGCAATATAGATAATCCCGTTGTCAAACTGAATTATACACTATAATTCGGGCCGGTTACCAATCCTGCTCATGTAAAATTGTTAAAATCCTGAAAATATGCCGAATTACCTTTGAAAACTGAACATTAATTTCAGTCGTTATAGTCATAAATAAGTTTTGGAACCTTATATTTGTTACTATCGAAAACCCTGTAAAAATCCCTCAAACATTAGCTTGTTATGTACAATCTTTTGATTTTAGAAAGTGATTCCATTTTTAAGATTGGAATAGCGAACCGGTTAGAAAAAGAGAACAAACACATCACAATTGAGACGGCTGCCAGCATTAGCAAAGTCTTCCAAAAGTCGCTTTTCATGGCAAGTGAACAGAAAGACGGTTATGATTTATTCATTGTTTCTGTAAACAAACAGGAGGATGATGTTATTTCATTTATCCAATATGTGATCCGTAACAAACCGGAACTGCCGATACTGATTTTTTCCTATGAAACTAATGATTCCTTGTTAAAACAAGGGATTAATTGCAAACAAAATCTGGGCAGATATATCAAAAAAGTTTCCTGCTGGCAGGATATTCAGCAGGAAGTTAAAAAGCTGCTGGCCGATCCGGTAATACTTTCTTCGTCTTCAACAAGGGAAATTAATACAGATTTCACCCTGCCGAGCCGCAGAGTTAGTGACATTTGATACTGGAGGATCTCATCCCAAACGACTCTGCATTTAAATTAATGTCAGCAAAATCAGCCTGCAGGGAAAAATGGCAGGAGGGTTTTCAGTATCATTGATTTAATAACATTTTGCCGATCCTTGGAAATTTCAACCACCTCAAAAATAATAATCAGAACATCGAAAGGATTAATAAACGGATATGAAAGTATATTCAGCCTAACCTCTGTCTTTATGTTTACGTGTAAACCGGCAGGTTCAAAATTTCAGGTTCCCGGACATATTAAACTATACTAATTTATATTCACAATGCTAAAAAAATCACTGGTACTCCTGCTTGTCATCGCAAGTGCAGTTTCCTCCCAGGCTCAGCAGTTCAAAGTATTGCTATTTACTAAAACAGCGGGATTCCATCACGAGTCTATTCATGAAGGTGTTGATGGCGTAAGAAAACTTGCGGCAAGACACAATTTTACTGTGGACTGGCAGGAAAATGCTTCTGTATTCAACGAAAAACAACTAAAAGATTACGCCGCCGTTATTTTCCTTAACACAACCGGCGACATTCTGAATGAAGAGCAACAAGCAGCTTTTGAAAAATTCATTCAGTCGGGAAAAGGCTGGGTGGGCATCCACGCTGCTGCCGATACGGAGTATGAGTGGCCATGGTACACTAAAATGGTGGGCATGATGTTCAAAATTCACCCTTCACAACAGACGGCTTATCTGGATGTAGTGGATAGTAATTTTCCTGGACTTGAACGTTTCCCTAAAAGAATGATCTGGACAGATGAATGGTATGAATATCAAAAGCCATACAAATCCAACGATCTGAAATTCCTGATCGGACTTGACGAAAAAACCTACGATCCGAAAACGAAATGGGGTGATAACGAAGGTAAAGGAATGGGAGATTTTCACCCGATGTCATGGTACCACAAATATGACGGAGGTCGTGCATTTTATACCGGACTTGGCCACATTGGACTGGTTTATTCGGATCAGTCTTTCCTTGATCATTTGTATGGCGGGATTTATTGGGCTGCTACCGGGAAAGGGATTAAGTAGTGCTTCCAGCTGAATTGGATTTATATTAATTTTGGAAACTGCCTTGTTCTGATGGACAGGGCAGTTTTGTTATAGGTCAATTTGGTCACAGTTGACTAATTTAAATATTTTCAGCGATTCATAAACCGATAATCACGTATTTTCCCTACTTTCAAAAAACACCTAATTAAATTGCCGAAACAAAAATCAATGAAGCTTCTAACCACAATTTTACTAATCACAATTTCAACTACGCCGACTTTTGCCCAAACAAATAAGCCGACACAAAAAGATGAAAGTAAACCATTTGTATTAGGTGTTATTGATGAAATCCAGTCCACGATCTTATCTGAAAAGAGAATATTAAATATCTATCTTCCTGATGGTTACAGTAAATCCGACACTATAAAATATCCCGTTGTCTATCTTCTTGACGGCTCGGCAGATGAAGATTTTATACATGTCAGCGGACTTTTTCAGTTCAATAATTTCTCCTGGATCAACCGTGTCCCGAAATCGATTATCGTCGGAATTGCCAATATTGACAGAAAAAGAGATTTCACCTACCCTACCACACTTCAATCGGATAAGAAAAAATATCCAACTGCCGGACACTCGGATAAATTCGCTGACTTTTTGGAAAAAGAATTGCAGCCCTTTATCGAAAAAAAATATAAAACCAATTCTTCCAAAATGCTGATCGGACAATCTCTCGCCGGACTTTTTGCAACAGAAATCTTACTAAAAAAACCAACATTGTTTTCGAAATATATCATTATCAGCCCAAGTCTTTGGTGGGACAATGGTTCGCTGCTAAATCAATCCTCTGCTATTTTACAGGATAATTTTTCTCAAAAAACGGACGTCTACATTGGTGTTGGAAAAGAGGGATTAACTCCTGGTGATATTCCTCGGGTGATGGAAGTAGATGCAAATTTATTAACGGAGAAATTGCTTAAAACCAAAAGTAAAAATGTGACCGTTTATTTTGATTATTTACCGCAGGAAGACCACGGAACCATCACACATCAGGCGATTTTTAACGCATTGAGACTACTTTATCCGGTTGTTAAGAAGGTTGAATAAAAATAAAATAACTGTCTTTGATGATTTTCTCGAAAGTTGACTTCGATAACGGGTTAAGTAATCAATTATCCTGACGCTTTTTGCTATACTTAATTTTAGTGATCAACAGATCAGATTATCAGGCATTTGAAACAATTATTTTCAGGCAAAACCGGCACTGGTCTTTATTAGATATTAAGCTCGCATCCGAGTAATAGATTTTAACTATTGAATTATAGAATTAATCGATTGTGATTATTTCTTCTCATATTATAACTTTATTGTTCTGCACAAATACCAGGTGCTCGTAAGTGTTGATTTAATACATGAACTTATCAAAATGGAAAAAGAATCAGACGACATCAGCAAATGCCCGTTTCATAATGGCACTCTGAACCAAAAGGACGACGTGCAAAAGGTTGGCGGTGCCGGAACCAGAAACCGTGACTGGTGGCCAAATCAGTTAAAACTTAGCATCCTGCGTCAGCATTCTTCCTTGTCTAACCCGTTGCAGGAAGATTTCAACTACGCCGAAGCTTTTAAAAGCCTCGACCTCGAAGCTGTAAAACAAGACCTTCACGCCCTCATGACCGATTCTCAGGATTGGTGGCCGGCAGACTTTGGCCATTATGGTCCTTTGTTCATACGTATGGCATGGCATAGTGCCGGAACTTACCGCGTGGGAGACGGTCGCGGCGGCGCAGGTGCAGGGCAACAACGTTTCGCTCCGCTAAATAGCTGGCCGGATAACGTGAGTCTTGATAAAGCACGCAGACTTCTTTGGCCTATCAAACAAAAATATGGTCAGAAAATATCATGGGCCGATTTATTGATCCTTACAGGTAACATTGCTTTGGAATCAATGGGCTTCAAAACATTCGGTTTTGCCGGCGGTCGTCCCGACGTATGGGAGCCGGATGAAGATGTATACTGGGGTTCGGAATCCACTTGGCTAGGCAATGACCACCGTTATGGACAAGGTTCGGCAGGTGTTGCAGGTCATGGTGTGGTATCAGCGGATGAAGATCCGGGACGCAACATTCATTCACGCGACCTGGAAAAACCGCTTGGTGCCGCTCATATGGGCCTTATCTATGTAAATCCGGAAGGTCCTGATGGAAACCCTGATCCGATTGCTTCGGCAAGAGATATTCGTGAAACGTTTGCCCGGATGGCGATGAATGACGAAGAAACGGTAGCTTTGATCGCAGGCGGACACAGTTTTGGAAAAACCCACGGCGCTGCTCCTTCCGACCACGTTGGAAAAGAGCCGGAAGCAGCTGGTTTGGAATCACAAGGGTTTGGCTGGAGCAACAGCTATGGTACTGGCAGTGGTGCTGACGCTATCACGAGCGGGCTTGAAGTGATCTGGACAAAAACGCCGACGCAGTGGAGTAATAACTTCTTTGAAAACCTGTTTGCCTTCGACTGGGAATTGACTAAAAGTCCGGCCGGTGCACACCAATGGGTTGCCAAAAATGCAGACGCGATCATTCCTGATGCCTATGACAGCAGCAAGAAACATGCGCCAACAATGCTTACGAGCGATCTTGCGCTAAGACTTGATCCTGCATACGAAAAAATATCAAGACGTTTCCTTGAAAATCCCAACGAATTTGCTGACGCTTTTGCCCGTGCTTGGTTCAAGTTAACACACCGTGATATGGGTCCTCGCGAAAGATACCTGGGACCGGACGTACCTCAGGAAGAACTGATCTGGCAGGATCCAATTCCAGCGGTTGATCATGCATTGATCGATGAAAGTGACATTTCAGCCTTAAAATCAAATATATTGGCATCCGGACTGAGCGTTTCGGAACTTGTTTCCACGGCTTGGGCTTCGGCGAGTACGTATCGTGGATCAGACAAACGTGGTGGTGCGAATGGCGCCCGTGTTCGTCTGGCTCCTCAAAAAGACTGGAAAGTAAATAATCCGGTTCAGCTGAAAAAAGTATTGGGTACGCTTGAAAGTATTCAGCAGGAATTTAACAGCACACAATCTGGTGGCAAAAAAGTGTCTCTGGCGGATTTGATCATATTGGCTGGTAATGCGGGTGTTGAAAAAGCAGCAGGCAATGGTATTAATGTTCCTTTCACACCGGGCCGTATGGATGCTTCTCAGGAGCAAACTGATGTTGAATCGGTTGGATATCTTGAACCGATTGCTGACGGTTTCCGTAATTATCAAAAAGCGAAATTCTCTGTTTCAACAGAAGAATTGCTAATTGATAAAGCGCAATTACTGACACTTACAGGGCCAGAATTAGCGGTATTAGTTGGTGGTTTGCGTGTGTTGGATATCAATTTCGACGGTTCAAAAAATGGTGTTTTCACGGCACGTCCGGGCCAGCTTACCAACGATTTCTTTGTAAACCTGCTTGATATGCGTACTGCCTGGAAAGCGATTTCGGAAGATAAAGATGTGTATTTAGGAAGTGACCGTACCACAGGTCAGCCGAAATGGACAGCTTCGCGTGCGGATCTTGTATTCGGTTCTAACGCGGAATTGAGAGCGATTTCCGAAGTATACGGAAGCTCTGATGCCCAGGACAAATTTGTAAAAGACTTTGTTGCCGCCTGGGGCAAAGTGACAAATCTTGGCCGGTTTGATTTGTAAAAGTTAACCGAATAATAATTAAATGGCCGTTCCGAAATATTTCCGGACGGCCATTTTCAGTTTCAATCCTGCAATTACAAGTATTTTTTCGGCTCCAATCCGAAAGTAAAACATAATATCTTGCAGCGATTTACCTTTTTCGGTCAGGCTGTATTCCACTCTAAGCTGAACCTGCTATTAAGCCTTTTGAGAGACAATTTCGTCAGCTTCAAGTTATTTTATTTGTATGGACAAAACGTTCACTGCTATATTAGACATGGCTTTATGGAGTCGACCAAATCGGATGGGTTCGTTGAGCAGTAACCAGATAATCGGAGGTTTCCCTTTGCCGACAATCACATGGATCAAGCGATAATTTGACATTATTCGGAATTAAGATATTCTATTTTTTTCTTAGTTAGCGAAGAAAATGAATTCTTCATTTTTTTTCATTTAGTGACAAAAAAGTAAAACTTACCAAAAGGCTGGTACTGGATTAGTTTTGACAAAAAAACAACTATAACAAAATGAAAATCATCATTGTAGGTGCCACAGGCACAATTGGAAAACATGTAGTAAAAGCGCTGGAATCCGCGCATGAAATTGTAAAAGTAGGCTCAAAAAGCGGCGACTTTCAGGTTGATATTTCAAGCCTTGAATCCATTGAATCCCTATTCAAGCAAGTGGGCCCGTTTGATGCCTTAATCTCGGCAGCAGGCGACGCACATTTTGGGCCACTTCCGCAAATGACGGATGCAGATTTCAGAAAAGGTGTTGACAGCAAGCTGATGGGACAGGTCAATCTGGTACTGATTGGCCAGAAATATATCAATGCTAAAGGTTCTTTCACTTTGACATCCGGAAGTCTCGCCCAAGATCCGATCGTTTATGGTGCCGCGGTAAGTACCATCAACGGCGCACTGAATGGCTTCGTGAAAGGTGCAGCGATTGAACTTGAAAATGGCGTCCGTATTAATGCTATCGCGCCTGGCGTTGTAGAAGAATCTCCGGCATACTTCCCTTATTTCCCAGGCGATATTCCTGTGGAAATGCATCGCGTTGCTCAGGCTTATTACAAGAGTGTAATGGGTGGGCAGACCGGGCAGGTTTATTTTGTTGGGTGAGGGTCAGGGTGATTTTATTTTTGTGATTTTGAAGAGCCTTGGACTTTTGTCTGGGGCTTTTGTCGGTTTTTAGGGAGGTATTTAATGGTGGTATTACTTGTCCGTGGTCTGTATCCTCACAGACCGAAATAGCCCAGGCTTTCAATATTGAAATTAAAGCATTTATCTTCAATTGGTTACTAAAATAAATAAGTTTAATTATCATTCTCGGATATAAGGTCTGTGAGGACACAGACCACGGAAGAGGGGGGTTGTTTACTTAGCTGAAAGACGAACCAGAAGCCTATTTTGGGGATACAGCACAATGCGAGCGAGTAGGTCTTGTTTCAGGAATACTTTTTTCTGCTTTGTCATTATTTATTAATTTTTCAATGACCAACAACAAAAATTCTACCTTTAATTGATGATCTTTTAACGATCCGGTCGCATCGAGCGTTATAATATCAGAACGAGATTATCCTGGCGACTGATCCTTTTTTTAATGGTAAAATCCAATACGTAAGATGTAATTTTTGATATAAAATGATAAAAGCAATAATAGAATCGAAAGCAATACCAGAATATGGAATACGAGATATCATCAACTACAGAGCTATTGATTGGTCTGAATCTGAGGACTTCTTTTATCTAACCAACATCCCTTCAAAATTTGAACCTTATTTTGTTCAGCCGAATTATTATTGCGTTGGCATGATTACGACAGGTAGCCTGAAAATCAGTATCAGCGGACAGGTGCACTCCCTTACTACAAATTCGTTGATGATATACCGGCCAGGTCAGACATTTAAAGTGGTATCCATTGCCGAAAAAACGCAAGGCACTTTTATTCTTTTTACCAAAAAGTTTCTGGAATACCTGAATGAAAATATTTTTTCGGTTCGTAACAAATCCTTTCTGAGTAACGGGATTAGTTCGATGATAGAATTAACACAGCAGGACAGCTCCCGGGTCTCTGCACTTTTTCAGGAGATTTTTTATTTATTGCAAAGCTTGTCAAAGACTAACTGGGAGTTGATCGCCCGCAATCTGACTTCTGCACTATTGTATGAAACCGATAACCTTCTCGGCCCCTATACCAGACAAGGTAATGTGACATCAACAGAGGGAGATAACCTGGCTTCAGCGTTTAACAATTTGGTAATGAAATATTTTAAAACCAGCAGATCGCTCACCTTTTACGCAACAAAGCTGGGTATCACTACGAGCACGCTTTACGTGGAGATAAAGAAAAAACTTGGAGAAAGCCCTTCTGCATTGATTGCGCACCGCGTGATCAGTGAGGCCAGTTATCTGATTACACATACTTCCAGAACATTCAGTGAAATTGGCTATTTGCTAAATTTCACTGATCCGTTTACATTTAGCAAGTACTTCAAAAAACATACCGGCTTATCTCCTAAGCAATACAGAAAACAGCTGATTTCGCAATAGACCATGTTTAAAATGACATGTTTTATATGGTTTTTGACATGTTTCGATTTGGTTACGCTCGATAACTTTGAGTAATCAAATAGCTAAAATATGGAACGTCTTAAAGGAAAAATAGCCATAATTACAGGGGCTTCAAGAGGCATGGGTTCATCCCACGCCCGCACATTTATTTCAGAGGGTGCAAAAGTAGTCTTAACAGATCTTTCTGAGAAAACCGGACAGCAACTTGCGGCCGAACTTGGCGAGAATGCCTTATTTGTCAAACATGACGTAACCAATGCTTTGGATTGGGCGAATGTGGTGGAACAGGCAGAACAAAAGTTTGGACCTGTGAGTGTCCTGATTAATAATGCGGGAGTCTTGGGGCCAATAGCCCGGACAGCTGAACTGACCGAGGCTGACTACCTGAAAGTATGCGGCATCAATCAGCATTCCGTTTTTTATGGAATGAAAACAGTTATCCCATCCATGCTGAAAGCTGGCGGCGGTTCGATTGTTAATATATCTTCAATTGCAGGTATCGTGGCCAATTATGGTTTCCCAAGCCTGGCTTATGTTGCCAGTAAGTTTGCAGTAAGGGGCATGACCAAGGCGACAGCGGTCGAATACGGACCCAAGGGTATCCGTGTTAATTCCGTTCATCCAGGTTTTATCAATACCCCGATGATGGTAGAAGCCACCAACGAGGAAGGTGGAGATGCACTCGCTCAAATACCACTGGGCCGGTTAGCTGAGCCTATTGAGGTGTCCAATCTGGTGCTCTTTCTTGCGTCGGACGAGTCCTCATACATCACCGGCACAGAACATATTATTGATGCAGGGATGACGGCACAATAAACCCCTATTGTGGCATCTAAAAAGCAGACTTCAGAGATCAAATAATTAAGCGGTAATGGATAACGTTACAGTCACATTTCTGGTTTGATTTAAAAAATACCAAAGCTGAAATCTCATTTCTTAACCGTGGCCTGTGTCCTCACCAACTGGAATAATCTCTTGTCCGTGGTCTGTGGGGACACAGACCGGAAGAATTTCGGATAGCTCAAAATCTTTGATTGAAAAATTAAGTTATTTATTTTCAATAAATTATGAAGACAAATAAGTTTTTTTTGCATTTTCGAATATAATGTCTACAAGGACACAGAACGCGGAAAAAATTTGTAATGGCATCTGTTAATTGTTAATTGCATTTACGCTTTTATTTATCAAAGTTATCGCTGTGTTAACTAATGGCAGCAAGTCTTTAACTTTTGAAAGGATATCCTTTTTCTCTTTTTTTTCGGGATCCTTCAAAATTTCCGACACTTCAAATATCAGCCGATCCTCCAAAAGACTTTTTAAACTGTAATGTTTTAAAAATCCACCATGTAAATAAAAGGTGTCTATTGCTGATACAGTGTAAGCTGTCGCCCCTCCCATATCCAACTAATCCTCTTATATACCCTAATTGCTCTAATTCCTTGAGAAAGCTAAAAAGCAAGCCTTCGGATATTTCAAAGCTTTCTTCAGCTGATTTATCATCAATAGTGAACATTGCACCATTTCGAGTTTCGATTATGTATTCTAATATTTTGTCCTTAAGCTCAATCGTTACTAATTTCATGAGGAGTTTTTTTGCGATTTGTTTTACCAAGTATAGCATACTAAACAATCCAAAATAAATGATATTAAATCTACTTATTTAATGGTCAAATCTTGTGAACATAAACTCGTTTATATTCCTTACTTACAGACCGGAATATTTGCTCCTGCTCCATGGCCTGTGCCTTCACAGGACTATCGCAAAAAGTAATTTCCACATGCTAAAACTACATTTGATAATTTTCGGCACTCTATGTATCCATTTCTGATTTTGCAAGTCTTAACTGACAAGCCAAATCAATTAAAAAGCTATGTCGACAAATAAACACCAAGAAAGCAAATACCGAAACTCTCGTCGGATGGCCGATCCCAATGGAATTCGATCAAGTTTATTTTTGGACGGGGTAGCCCAGAAGGATACTATAAAAGACTGGAAACATTTACTCAAACCAGACAAATACAAAGAATTTATAATTTCCAGTTGGCAGGAGCTCACAAAACGGAATCAAATCATCATTTACGCCTTTATCATTATGCCTAATCACTTACACATAGTTTGGGAAATGAAGGAGCCAAATGACAAGGAGATCGGTGCGCCGATGCGACCTCATGCAAGCTTTAATAAATTCACAAGCCACATGATATTGAAAGACTTATCAATGAATCATCCTAATGTGTTGCCCTATCTCAAAGTAGATGAAAAGGAACGGCAATATCGATTTTGGCAACGAGATCCGCTTGCTGTATTAATGGATTCAAAACTAAAAGTTGAGCAAAAAATTACTTATATGCATAAAAACCCACTTCATGAACGATGGAATTTAGTGTCTCGCCAAGAGAGCTACCGCTGGTCATCTGCTGAATTTTACGAATCTGGCAAAGATGAATTTGGGATTTTGACGCATTATAGCGAGCGGTTTTAAAAATAATAGTGAGTTTTTACAATCGCCTGGCAATGGTCCTGTGAAGACACAGGCCATGGAACTGATCTGATTCTGACATTTTTACACTCTGGATACTGCTGAAAGCGAAAGTCCCATCATTTCAGCTAAAGAGAATAAAAAAAATACTTGATGTCAACCAAAACTGCTTTTTAAAGGACGGAATTATCCTTAAGGATACTTTTGTGCGGTAATTCATTTTTTAAAAGAGGTTATAACGTTGGTAAAATATAAATATCAGCTTGCAGCGCAATAAAAGTTCGTGTCGAAGCTGTGGATCAAAAATGAGAGTTTTTATTGAAAAATATATTATAATTCTAATAATTTTATATTTAATTAATTAAATTTTGTACAAAATAGTGATTTACCTATAAAATCTAACCTGCCTGATCCATGCCTGCGCTCCACACCGATATTAACTTTTGATCATCTTGTCAGCTTTGATTTGTTACAAAAAAGATTTTCCTCATATTTCGGCTTAAAAAGTAACTATTAGCCGACTTATGAAATCAATCTTACTCACCGTATTTTTATTTATTTCCTCCGTAGCCTTCGGCCAGATCAAATTCATTGACGAGCTCAACTGGCAA
Source organism: Dyadobacter frigoris (assembly GCF_005280585.1). GTDB lineage: Bacteria > Bacteroidota > Bacteroidia > Cytophagales > Spirosomataceae > Dyadobacter > Dyadobacter frigoris. Next base: position 9,723 of record NZ_SZVO01000008.1, on the reverse strand, counting down.
AAGCTATCGAAAATGGCCCAGATGGAAAATAAGCTGGTTTTTATCCATTTGGAAAACAATAGGTGTGAACAGTGCAACGAAGTCGCCTCAATAGGTTTTGGTTCTGATTTGCTTAAAGATAAATTTGAGAAGAACTTCATTTCAGTCCGAACTAAAATAGAATCCATTGAAGGGCAAACACTGGCTGAGATCTTCAGAATCCGTTCAACACCAATTTCGTTATACGTTGACAATGACGGCAATATCTTATCCAGCTTCAATGGCTCGACAAGCAATGCGGGTGAATATTTAAAACTGGCCGATCTGGCACTTGAAAGAAAAGACAAAAAGAAACTTTCAGATTATGAAAAAGAATACCGCGCAGGCGAAAAATCTATTTCATTTTTGAAAGCATTTATCATCAGCAGGGCCGAATCCGGCAAAAGCTCAGAAGATCTGTTGGAGCTGTATATTAAAGAGTTGCCACAAGACTCTTTAAAGGATTTAAAAAATCTGGAATTTGTCTATGCCCAAGGTCCCGCTCTTGACAGCCCTGTTTACAAAACATTACAGTCAGTCTCAAAAAACAGTTCGATAGACAGCCTTTATTCTAGTTTGCCTTCTGAAAAAGCACAACAGATCAGCGATGCAATAGTATCGAATTCATTTCGCAAATCAGTTTTCAGAAAAGACGAAAAACTTGCCTGGCAGACAGCTGGTTTTTCAATGAAAATATTCAAAGATGATCCTTTCTCAGCAAATTTGGCATATCACAGAAATATAATCCGTTACTTTCGTAACACTTCAAACAGGAACCGTTATGTGCAGGAGACCGAAAGATTTCTTGATAGTTTACACATGAACATGACCATCGATTCACTAAATACTTTTGACGAGCACGCATTTAACAAACTACTTGCTCAGCAAAAGCCGGGAAAATCAAGTAAACCAGTCTCGATAACGCTCGCATTCTCTGCTCCGTCGCAGTTTATCATTAAGGATCTGAATGACAACGCATTTCACTTTTATGAGGTCATCACGAATAAAAATGACCTGGAAAACGCACTAAAATGGTCGAACAAATCAATTGAATTATTGGATGCTTCCCGTGAGCAAACACTAAAAAAAATGAAAGGAGCGAAAAATTTCCCACCCATGCACAATTCGAACATTTTAGATACCAATGCAAGATTACTTTATAAATTAGGCAAAAAGCAGCAAGCCATTGAAATGCAGGGTAAGGCTATCGAGTCACACAAACTTACAGGTATGCCAACGAACAGTTTTGAAAAAGTATTGACACAAATGATAAACGGCACCTTGTAAATTGTATTTACTTGATTAAGCCGGGAAGGACTGATTGCCTATGTACTACACAGGCAAATTGAGATCGATCCAGCAGCTAACCGTAATAATCCGGCAAAAAACGCTACAAAACCCGTGACTATCGGAGGAAAAGTCTGCCAATTAGGAACATTTGATGAAATAAAAGGAATTACACATTTAACGGGCACTTCCACTTTGGCTACTGCCCAAGTAAGTAAGATCGTTGCTACCAATACTGATCCCGCAATCATGGTCTATGAGCCTGCCAATAAAACTTTTGCTTTATAAATCTAAAAAAGAATTAAAGATATTACTTAGTCCATAGCCACCGGATGTAAATTATAATCCGGTGGCATTTTTGATTATTGAGGATACTTATTTAGCAATCCCGGCATTTCAGCGGCTCCGCCCTTACCGGTGATCCAACCTTGACAGTAATTTAACGTGTCAAAAATGTGTTGCCGCTCATTCTCGTTGATTGTTACCAATTAAAACGCTGAAACGCTTTCGGTGCGGGTTGCATTTCCAGGTATTGGTAATGAATTTGTTTAATTGTCCGCTTACCAGCAACACACTGCGCTCTATTAGATGTTCAAGTTCTCTGACATTACCAGAAAAAAACTCAACAGGGCATATGAAATCTTTAAATATAGTATCTGCATAGGTTCCAGCATCCCGCTCGCAAAGATTTACTTCCTCTATGGGCTTCGACAGAACTTCTTCCGGCTCTTTGTTTCTGTAGTGTAGAAGCGAAGTTATTTTTCCATTATAAACTGATATAAATACGGTGCCTTATGTGCACCGCCGCTGTATTGTTTTTCAAGCCTTTCCAAAATAGCAAGACTGAGCATCTTGCGCTGAAAACTTGACCGCCGCAGCTTTTGTCCAAGGATCGTTTCATATAATTTTTGAAGTTCTCCCATCGTGAAGGCTTTAGCAAGCAAAGGCGCTGCCCAGCTATCGATGCCGCCCAATTTCCTGTCAAGATCTGCTCTTAAAGTCTCCAAAGCTTTTTCTACAATTGTTTTATGGTCGAGCATGAGCTCCGGTAGATTTTCCAGCGTATACCAAACGCAGGTATCCGAAAGGGGATCAGGTGTCGGGGTTGCTTTGATAAAATCAATCAGCGCGTAATAGCCCACAGAAACAAAACGTCGCAGAAGCCAGTGATCATCGGTCGGATTCATTCCTTTTGCCTGCATGATCGTGCGTAGAGGGGCCTGATCATAACGGGCCAGATCTCCAAACGTATAAAATTGATCGAGGTAAATATCCGAAAGTCCGGTGCGCTCACTGAGTACGCGTCGGGCAGCATCATTCATATTTTCGTTCTCTTTGACAAACCCGCCTGGCAGTGCAAACAGACTTGTATTGCGATATTCGAGCAACAGGATTTTCAGTTGGTATTGATCAAATCCAAAAATCACAAAATCCATGGCGAGCCCGGGCAAGTAACCGGCCCCTTCTGAATTTTGCTCTAATCGGGCTTCTTTTTCGTTCATTATATTAAAATTTTATGTGCAAGTTAGAAAAAAGGAAGATTGTCAAAATAATTTTTTATTATTGTTCCATAATGAGACAATATAGATTTTATTCATCAGATTGTCTTTCCTAACTAGTATGTATTTCTATATTAATCTAAAATGAAAACAATTTTTATTACCATGCTGCTCGCACTGCAGATCATGCAGGTTGCGACGGCGCAGTCTAAAAAAGCAACATCGGCTCCGCAGGCCAAAACCGTTAACGGAACCGTAGAAGGTGTTATCGGGTCCACAGGGGTCAGGGCATTTAAAGGGATTCCCTTTGCTGCTCCCCCGGTCGGCGAATTCCGCTGGCGTGAACCTCAACCGGTTAAAGACTGGCAGGGTGTTCGAAAAACAGACAAGTTTGGCCCTCGCGCTATGCAAAATCCCGTTTTTGGAGACATGGGTTTTCGTTCGGACGGCATGAGCGAAGACTGTTTATACCTGAATGTTTGGACGCCGGCAAAGTCTGCGAGCGAAAAACTTCCGGTTCTTGTCTATTTCTACGGTGGAGGTTTTGTGGCCGGTGACGGTTCTGAGGGCCGTTATGATGGAGAAAGTATGGCTACAAAAGGTATCGTGAGCTTAACTGTGAATTATCGTTTAGGTGTGTTCGGCTTTTATGCCTCAGAGGACCTTACCAAAGAATCTCCACACCATGCTTCGGGAAACTACGGATATCTGGATCAGGCTGCGTCGCTGGCCTGGGTTAAGCAAAATATTGCAGCGTTCGGAGGTGATCCTGACAGGGTTACAATTGCGGGAGAATCAGCCGGATCACTTTCAGTAAGCGCATTGATGGCTTCGCCGCTTTCTAAGAATCTTTTCTCTGCTGCTATTGGTGAAAGTGGATCCGTTTTGGGCACACTTCCTCCGGTGCCTTTGGTGCAGGCGGAGCAGGCCGGTGCAAAATTCAACGAACAGGTCGGCAAAAAAACATTGGCAGAAATGCGTGCGATATCTGCTGAGGAGTTGTTAAAGGCGACGGCTAACGCGGGTGTTTCCAGATTTCTTTCAGCGGTGGATGGCTACTTCTTTCCTGAGTCACCTTTGAAAATATTCCAGGCAGGAAAACAATCACAGGTGCCTTTATTGGCTGGATGGAATTCTGAGGAAATGAATTACCGTATGATTTTAGGCAAGGAAACACCGACGCTTGATAATTATACAAAAGCAGTTCAAAAGTTGTATGGAGAACAAGCTGATAAAGTTTTAAAGGAATATCCGGCTTCCTCCGATGCAGAGGTCGAGCAAGTTGCAACGGATCTTGCCGGCGACCGATTCATTGGTTTCGGCACATGGAAATGGATTGATATTCAAAGTAAAACCGGCGGTGGAAAGCCTGTTTACCGATACTTGTATGGCCGTCCACGTCCTGCTATGAATGCTGAAATGGGAAATATATCTGCAAACCTTGCCGGTGGGGTTTCCAAAAATGCGGAGTCTTCGGCCGTGAAAGCGCCATTACCAAAAGGTGCGGTTCACTCTGCTGAAATTGAATATGCGATGGGAAATCTTTCGCTCAATAAAGTGTACGCCTGGACACCGGAAGATCATAAAGTATCAGCTACGATGCAGGAGTATTTTGCCAATTTTGTCAAAAAAGCAAACCCAAATGGCAAAGGTCTCCCGGAATGGTTACCTGTTAAAGGAGAAGGTGACGCCCATTACATGTACCTGGACGTCAACAGCCGTCTGGAGACTGACAAACACAAAGGGCGCTACATTCTGATGGATGCTATGACTACAAAAGATTGACCTGAAAATCGCAAATAAAAATGGCTCTTTCGACATCGTCGGGGGAGTCATTTTTATTTAGCAAGCCTCTTGCTGACTTATAAGATGCTTACATTTTATTTTCACTTTTAAGAAGTGCAGCCAATTGACTATTCAATCTTTGGAATCCGTTAATACCTTCGTCACGAAAAACAATCCTTCCCTGAGGATCAATAAGAACAAATGAGGGAAAGGACGTTATATCAAAAAGTTTGGCAATTGCGGACTCAGACCTCTTATCGAAAATCTGATCCCATTCAATCGCTTTTTTCGAATGAATGTTGCAACTTTTGTAATATTGTCGTCATAGCAAACCCCTATTATTGCCATTTTATTATTGTCAACATTCTGATGTATTTTTTTTATATCATCCTTGATTTGCATACACGGAGCGCACCGGGTTCCCCAAAAATCAAGCAGTACATATTTCCCTTTCATTGCGTTTAATACCAGCTGTTTTCCCGATAAAATATCACTTTTATCAAAATTGCGGGCAATAAATCCGATCTTGGTACCAATAGCTACCAGAACCCTCTTCAATGGGACTGATGACGATTGAATCTCCAAAAGGCGTGATCCTCTCAAACAGGAACATTTTATTGCCCAAAAGTGCGATATCACCAGGAACGAATCTACTCGCCCCTGTGCAAGCAGCGATTTCAAACTATCAATTCCTAAATCAAATGAGGCCCCGATAAGAAAAGTAGATTTCTTGGAATAATCGTACACATTCCTTGTGAAAACGACTACCGGACTGGTCATGTTTAAATGCGGATGGCGTTGGTTTACTCCACTCTTTTTCATTGGCAACATTCAACGTATTGGCAGTCACCAGAATTTTTACACCTTCCAAACTTTTTGCCGAAAATGCCTGTGTTCCCGGTTTTATATTGTAAACGTCCCGGCTCCGCATTTTTGCAAAAGCATCGTAACGCGTTGCAATGGTATGAAAGTTATGACGCTTCATCCACTAACACGATTGCCCCATCTTTCTTCGGGTAAATTGGATTGCTGATTTTAGGATCAAAATCAGCAATCCGGAACCTGCTGTGCATTTGAATTCCCGATACATACTGCGAGCAAAAGGACGCAAATAAAAAATTTCTTCATTTTTTACGAATATTCCGCAATTGTGAAAAGAAATTTTCTATTCTTTTATAAATACCAATGCAAAAACATCTGCCAGTCAATTTTTAGGCCGTCCAGACTATGTTTCTTTGAGAGTTACATATTTTCCGTTATCACTGTAATACAACGCAATAACGAATGCCTTCTTAGTGTATCTATAAAGAGAACCTGGTGATAAAACCGGAGATCTTGTTTGACTCTCACAATCCATTCCGATAGCCTGTCTACCTTTTGCCACTGGTTTGATCAACTGAAAGACCGTTTGGCATTTTACCCGCAACTACGAACATGCCAATGCTACCATTGATGCATTGGAAAGATCCGGAAGCACCAAAGCTGCCTGAGCCAGACAATATTTTTAACCACTGTATTGGACTTAGCGCCGACACATGGAAAATAATGGCGGATAAAACGTAAAAATAACTGTTGATCCCCGTTTGGATGTAATCACCATGCCGGTCATTTCTTGATTTCAGTGGTTATTGGGATTCGAAATTTTTCGCCCAAAAGAAGAAAATGGGAATTATAGACCAGTTTCCCTTCTTTTTTCCAAGAAGATATATGGTTTTGATCTTTTCTTATTATCATTGTAACAGTAATCCTGTAAACGTCTTTTCCGTGAGGCTGTTAGCGTTTATTTTATATTTTCGTGAATCCTGGTTGATTGTTAAATCACAGTGTACTTTTTGAAGATATCGAGCTGTGATAAGTTAATTAAAGTAGATTAATCATTTTCAGCAAAAATTATTCCTACTTCACCAGAGCAATGTTATTTTAATCTGATAAAGTGTTGGCGCCGCTATTTTCTTGTAAAAAAGAAATTACCGCTAAATATTACCATTTCACAAATCCAGAGGTTTTAACCTCTTCAGTGTTCTTGATTTTTTCACATAGTAAAATTGCCCGGATCTCCTTCCAGGAAAATGTTCATGCTTTTAAACAGGATTCTATCAAAAATATGCAGATGGAGTAAGTTGGAATACGGTGATTTCCAGGGTAATGCAGACTTTTTTTTGACAAAGAAAATATTTCATCCTTGGCCTTCTTAATCGAAAGTAGTAAATGTGCTGATAATATGGCCGCAGTCACAAGGGGGTTGTCGGGTCGACAAAAGCTTAACTATAATTTTCAGTTTTGGGACTGTGCCAGGTGAATCACAAGTTCCTTCAGTCACCAAACAAACATCTGCTTGCTATCTGCAATCAACAAAGGAAGGAATTAAAACTGGTTATTAATTTAAAACATAAAATAGCATGGCAAGATCAAAAACCATTGTACTGATTCACGGAAATTTTGTGAATAACACCAGTTGGGCAGAATGGAAAAGTTACTATGAACAAAAAGGTTATAAAGTTTATACACCTGCAAACCCCGGACACGAAGGTAATCCTGCTGAGCTGAGAGCAAAAGTTCATCCTGATCTTGTTAAAACAGGGTTTATCGATGTTGTTACCAATATTATTGAATTGTTAGAAACATTACCTGAAAAGCCATTAATTATTGGCCACTCGATGGCGGGAATGGCCGCACTGAAATTGGTCGAAATGGGAAAGGCCGCTGCCGGCGTGAGCATTGATGGAGCACCACCAAAAAATGTTTTTCCGCCATTTCAAACACTTAAAACGGTTTTACCGGCCTTTGGTTTTTTTTCTTTCAAGAAGTATTTTATGGGTAGCCGTAAATGGTATGACTATGCGTTTTTCAATACGATACCTGAAACTGAAAAAGAACCGACATTCGAAAAATTTGCAGTACCTGAAAGTTATAAGGTCAGTCGACAGTTGGTTTTGAATTCTTTTTCAAATATAGATTTTAAGAAACCCCACGCCCCAATTCTGTTTGTTGGTGGTGGCAGCGACCATATTTTTCCGGCCAACCTTACACAAACAATTGCCCGCAGCTATAAGGATGCCAATAGCCGCGTTGCTGTAAAAATATTTGAAGGTAAAAGCCATTTTATTTGTGGAGAAGCGGGTTGGGAAGAGGTAGCTGATTATATTTTAGATTGGTATGAATCTCAATAAAAACGGCATAAGTAAGCTGTCTCTTTTGAGCTTCTTCCCAAATGTCATAATACTGCACATGAATTTAACTTACTTTCACCGGAAAAATGGATGATAATCAATATTCAGTCATAATGTTTGCCATGGATTGACCAGAAAATACAATTATGTATTGTACCTACGCTCCGTGAAACAATTCCTCTTATTTACAATACCTCTGACGTTGATATCTCTGAATGCAAATGCTCAGTTCGCTGCAGGTGCCAAGGGATTTCACATTGTCAAAGGGACACCGGTTGCTCTGGACGGCCTCACTTTGATTCCCGATCCTGGCGACCTGACGTTAACGAATAAAATTTTATCTGTTACTTCAATTCCGGTGCAGGCCACCCACAGGCAGTATTAAACGGGTTTATTCTTTTGATGCACCGGTTAACTTCTTTGGTACGGTAGAGATATTTTATCTTCCTGACATGCCCGGGAGTGAACTGAATGGGGATAAAGAAGCCAGTCTTCAGATTTCCTATTCCAGTTCTGCTTCGGGAAATTTTCTGGTTACGTCCGGAAGTATTCCAGTCCCTTCCGATAATTCGGAGCCATTGACTATCGCAATCCGGAAAATTACGGCCACATCATTTCGGCCAGAATTGACCAGCTTAAATAATTGATCGACAACATTGTAACTTAATACAATTAAGCACAAGTTACTGGTCAAGCTGTCACGGAATCATGTGGTCAAGCTGTCAGAATTTTCCACCACTGTATCCTTATCAGATTTGTCATACTTAAATGAAATAAATGACCTCGTATGATCTTGTCTTAAATCGCTGGAATGTTCCCGCAGCAAATTCCTTTCCAACAAGTTTCTCCATTTTATCATCATGAAATTGAAAAATATCCAGAACCACCCTCTTTTTTTCATCTCGCCCTAATAATACCTTTTGTACCGTTTCAGATGAAACGTCTTTTCCAGCATCCATCCGCTTACGCCGGGCCTGATGAACGTTCTGCGTGAAAGTATCAAGGAAAACATTCAGTGTTTTGGCATCCTCCTCACTACCTTCTGCAAAGCCTGATCCTGAATTCCAATGGTTGATCGCCCACTTTCTTTTTGTGGAAATCTCGTTAGACCTCCCATCGATTGTGATTCTAAGACAAATGAACCGCTCTTCCCCTCTGTCGCTTTTTGCGGGTTTTAGATAAAATAATAACCCAAGTGTCTTTTCCGTCATTTTCATCTACGTTTAGAATGAAACAAAGCTCAGATTTCACCCTAAAAGAAATAAGATCAAAATCATACTAATACACTTATTTACAAATACTTATAACATTATCTGCGAGTACTTTTTAAAGCTCAAAAGTAATACACGAATAACTCACTTGATTTATGTGAATTTTTATAAGTTTTGATACCCAAACAAAAAGACCTGTTTACATGGCGCAAACAGGCTTTTGAATGATTTGAAAGTGTTTTTTGTGGAGATGAAGGGAACCAAATCGAACACTTAACTAAACTTTTGAAGCTTATTCAGACAATTAAATTGGATGAATGACCAATCATGCGTAATCAGAAAAGCATCGGGCGCTTTTGTCGGTAAGCGATGGATGGTGCTTACATTCAGTTATAAATCAAGTTATTTGTTAAAGACTGTATCGGAAATTTCGGAAGAGCAAGTATGAACAAATTGCTAGCAGCCTGTCGGACTTGAACGTTTAGAAATAGTTTTGTATCTTCAGATTATGAAACATTTTGTAGGAGCTAACCGCGGGCAAACGACATTTATGCCATATGATCTTGAAGAATGGTTGCCACAGGACCATTTGGCCCGATTCACCGTTGAGATCGTCGATAAGCTGGATTTTACCAGGATTTATGCACAGTATCGTGGTACTGGCACTGCTGCCTATGACCCCAAATTACTTCTGGCTCTGATCTTTTACGGCTACTCGACAGGCATTTTTAGTTCAAGGAAAATAGAATCTGC
>NZ_SZVO01000007.1 GCF_005280585.1 Dyadobacter frigoris | reverse complement strand
CCCCGGGCTATCCCCCAGTTGAAGGTAGGTTGCATACGCGTTACGCACCCGTACGACGGTGACATTGCTGCCCCCTCGCCTTGCATGTATTAAGCCTGCCGCTAGCGTTCATCCTGAGCCAGGATCAAACTCTCCATTGTAAATTTTTGTTTGTGGTAATCCCGAAAGATCCCACGTTATCTTCTTAAACGTACTATCTTCTTACTCTCTTCATCATGTCAAAGAACTCTGCTCCGTATCTTCCGAAACTCGTGGCGATGATCGTTCTCAGCGCCGTACTACCCGATTGGGAGTGCAAAAGTCCTACATTTAATTTTAAGATGCAAGCCCCGGAGGAAAAAAAGACGAAATAAATTTCGCCTTTTGGGGTAACTCGCTAAAAGTCAAAAGTGTAGTTCTGAAACTTTTTTTAAATATTTAGCCAAGCCTATAAAAGAAACATAGAAGTACTTCTCGATGAACATTCAGGGAAATACATACGGAAGATTACTTTAAATAAAGATTGTACACATAAATAGTTACTGGGCCGTAACCTTTCTTGGCAACTATAATATTTCATTGCGTCGGACCGGATTTAGCCAATCATCGCCTTTGTCATAAACGAGCTGATATAGACTTCTGCGGGTTACCAGGAATCTTGCCTGGAAAGTCATTCCTTTTTTTACTTTGGTACTATGGCCTTTCCTAAGCTTCAAAGTTAGGTTCTTGATTAAGCATTTAACTTTGAAAATAGGTTTGTTTTGGATAAGAATATAGTCGTCTGAAATATTAATTATTTGCCCTTGAAGCATTCCCCACTCGTTATAGTTGAAAGCATCTATCTGAAAATTCACAGCCATCCCGGTTTTTAGAAAACCTATATCGGAGGGAGTTACATAACACTCTGCCAAAAGCGAGTCGTTTGGTGAAATGATACACAACGACTCTCCAGGACTTAGATAACTTCCCGAATATTTCCCAGAGACATGCTGAATAGTACCCGATATAGGAGCCAGAACGCTATAATTTTTCTTTTCCTCCAACAGTTGTCGTTGTTCAGCCTCTAATTGGGACAAGGTAGCTTTGTGTGTATTTAGGTCTCCCTGCCAAGAACTGATTTGCCTTTCTTTCAATAGGCGATATGCAGCAGTAAGCTTATTATATTCAAACTCCTTGGCATCGTACTCTCGTATTGGCATTACTTTATGTTGATACAAACCTCGATCGGCATTTAATTCTTTGAGTTCCTTATTCAGATGTAGAATGTTTTCTAACAAATTATATTTAAACTGGCTGTACTGTTGACCATAAAGTGAAGAAACAAAGCCCTTAGCATCCAGCAGCCCGGCAGAGTCCAAAGATACCAAATGGCTAAGATCCTGAATAAAGCTATTCTTCTCTGTTTGCTGCAGTGCGTTAAACCGTAACTTACTATCTAAAATATCCGTTTTGAGTGATAGTAAGGACTGACCTCTGCGAACATACTGATTCTCGTGAATCTCTATTACCTTTATCTCACCACCGATCAGAGGCTTTACTTCGGTCTTCTCTGAAATCGCGCGTATCTCCCCTATACTTTTTACAGATATGTCCACATATAAAAAAGGCAAGGATATAAGAATGCCAAGCACCAAAGCTATCAGGGTACAGTAAATGGCTTGGCTCCGTACATCTACTTTTGGGAGATAGCACTCCAGGGAGGTTTCAATAAATTCCGGGGGAAGAACCTGAGGTTTGTGTTGCATCAGAAAGAAGCACTTGTTAAAAGCCTGAAGGATAGATTTTCACTTAACTCATCTTTTGAATAAGAGCCATACCTGAGAAATAGCCCTATACCAAAGTCAATATATACAATTTTCAAATACCTTAATCTTAGCAATTTGTCAGTAATCATACCTGATTCCAAGTACCCTTTTTTGGCAACCTTATATTCGGGTTGACTAAACTGGTTTTGGTGAGAGAGGAATCCAAAGTATACTCCTTGACTAAAAGATATTTCGGGGGAAGATATTTTAAATGGACTCCGAAAAAACCTTTGGCCCAGATTTTGCCGAATAAAAGCGGAAAAGTATTTATCGGACACAAACTCATATAAGTTCATGGTATTAAAAGAATTGTTAATATAACCCCATTTTCTAACTCCGCCGGCACTTTCTCCATTGTACAAATAGCTGTATGGAGCTTTACCTGCTATATATCCAGCGGCAAGTTGATAAGATGTTTCGCCCAATAATTTTGTTTGAAACCTGCTTTCAAATCCAACATTTATTTTAATGTAGTCAAACATAGCATTGAAGCTTTTAATACCCCTGGCAATCCTAATATACCCATCTGTAGTGGGTTTACCTGTTATAAAAACTCCTTTTCCCAAATTCATTTTTTTCTCGCCTGTGCGGTATCTTATCAAGCCAGAAATTTCCGTATTTTTCAAATTTGCCGGTGACACGCGGATATCGTTAGATGTTAACTGATAATCGTAGATTGGGTTTCGAACTTCATTAGTAAGACAAAAGTTGTATAGTAAGTTTGAACGTATAAAACTGCTGAATATAAGGCTGATCCTGCGAACGCTATCCATCCTGGATCCCCAAAACTCCCTGTATGAATACCTGTTTCTATTTTGATCCATATAGGGGATGGTGCCTGGCTCCTCTACATTTTGCTCATAGTTCAGTTGTAAGTTTCGGTTCAGATCTTTTCCAAAATTGAATTGTAAATCTCCACCATATTTCCATGCCTGATCTTTTATTCCATAACCAATATACCCTCCAATCCTGATCATTTTCGAAATTCCGTCATTTGTCTGGAAACCCAAACCCAACCGCAGTCCTTCAAATTTGTTGTAATTGATGAAATCCTTTAGTGGTAAATTTATTTTTGATAGTGGAACATATCCCAGCAAGGCGGTTTCTATGATTGTATACATACTTTCAACTCCTTTTAATTTATTATGTTTACTTTCATAAAAATCATAAGTGTTGCTTTCCATTACCGAGAGGCTGTCAATCCGGCTCACCGACAAAATGGAATCTGATAATGTTGCAGCGCTAGAAGCGATTTCTCTATTTACAGGGTTGAAATCCGATACCTTAAAGGAAGGGTCAATATTGAGTTGTGAGAATAAACTTTTATGAACATATTTTAGACCGGAAAGGCGATTGGTAGAATCTCTGAATGAAATTATGGTATTACTACGTTCTGGAAACCATCCAATGCTATCCAGTATCTGGTACTGCTGCTGGATTTGGATATTAATATCTCTATCATTGTCATTCGACGTTGCAACTATATTTTCTATTGCATATTTATTGGTATTAATATGTACAAACCCAGTTAATAAGGGAATATTTACCGATGGCTTAGGTCTGAATGAAATTATGTATGTGCTGTCTGTTCCATTTACAAGCGTATCCAAAAGTTCGAAGTCATATTTAGTATTGCCGTTCGGGGCAAGTGGGCTCAAATAACTCTTATCCGTTATCGATGATACGAACCAATCCATGTAGAACCCAAAAGATTGAAAGTCGGTAAGCAAAGAGGCGAGTAGCGGGTTTTGAACACCGGATGTTTTGAAAGCAATAATTTTTTCTTGCCTCTGATTTGGCCTCTTGTATTTGTGTTGTACCACCGACTCGCTCACAAAAATTTCTCGATTCTCGAAAATTTTCTTTCGTTCCTTCATTTGCCTGTACAAGGAAGCATTAGAATCCAGGGAGGCAAATACCTTATTATAAGACTGGTAGCTGTATGCCAGGAAACGGTCTGGGTTATTACGTTTTCTGTTTTTACTTGCCTTTTTAATAATTGGAAGTGCTGGATTTATCCCTTTCCTCACAGTTATTTCATTCAACTCTCCCGAAACAATTTTCAGTTCTACTTCAATTGGAGACTTATTATCTTGAAAAAGGATGCTACGCGTCTTATAGCCAACACAACTAACATTGATTGTAATCGGATATGAGTTAACAATCATGCTAAACTTTCCATTAAGGTCGGCATTTGTACCTTGCCGGGTATTTGAGATGCGTACCGAAGCAAATGGAACAACGTGTTTTGTCTCAGAATCAAGTACAATGCCATTCAATGTTTGGGCCGTACAATGGATCGAAAACAAAATAAATAAATGTGTGTATATTAATCTGATAAGCAAGTGTATAAAGGATGATTTTTATCTAATGTTTGGAAAATGTAAACCTTAAAGACCTGGCAGGCCATAGCTTTGAGCTAGTGATGCAATCGCGTGTTTCGATTTGTTATTAACTAACTCAAAAGCATGATTTGTAGTTGCCTGGAACGTCTTTCCCAAGTGGTCTGTATCCGCTATATAATTAATTTTGACATTGATTATTTGCATCAATCCATTTACAGTAATTTCAATCTCACCATTATTCCGCACCAAATCGTTTGATGGTAATAACCCTTCCAAGCCCAAGTTTCCGATAATAGCTAAACATTAGGCCGAACGAGAAATCTTTGACTTAAACTATCCGGGAATAGCTATCTGAGGCCTCACGGCAGGTATTAGAAATTCTTGGTTAATCGGAAAGTGATAAATAAATCTTTTTCATAACTGAAAATATTAGATATACAGGATAGTTTTCCTAACAAAGGTATTATACTGATTAATCTATATTTGTACACTTGGGTATACAGTTTGTATAATTTAATAAACAAATAGATGGATTTATTGGTTAGTGGGGTGGATGAAATTGAAAATACTTATTTTTAAGCCAAGCCTGGTTTTGCCTGGAAAAACGAGCAAGTTGATCTTTTCCTGAAATTTGGAGTTTTTCAGCGATCCTTCTTCGATATGTTTTACTGTGTTTCTACAGAGATGTAACCCATCTGCGATTTCTTGATTTGACAGATCTTCGGTCAATAGCAATAAAACGTCCCATTCCCTTTTGGTTATAGAGTAGAAACAATCGTCCTGAAGGGAGATTGGAAAGTTGTTTTCGGGAAAAGTATTTTTCATAGATGTGTAAAACAAAATGAATAATTATCCAATCTGTTTTTCACAACGTTGAAGCGAAGTAGATTTCATCGGACACAGGGTCAACCAATCCAATGAGTTTGTAAGAAAGTGAAAGTATTTTAAAACAGCAAGAAGTTTTGAGCAACAGGGTGGCTACATGCCTCTAAAATACTCAATTACATGCATTTTCAGTAGCGCTTCCTGCTTGTCAATACCACCCTGCGGCAATGCCCTGTTCAATATATAATGCGGCCAGCCGTCCTTATCCCTTTTTTCAAACTGATAATAAGAAGACAGACTTAATACCTTACATATTCCTATGTGCATGAGATCCTGTTTTTGTTCTTTGGTAAATCTTTTAGCGCCCTGCCCCAATTCCTGTACGCCTATCAGAAATAATACGCCATTGAGATCACTCGGTCGTTTGCCCAACAATTCTTCCAATGTCTGAAGTAAATGTTCCCATTGCGCTTCGAGTGGCTGGTCTTCTATATTTAATGTGCTCATATAAGTTCTTGTTCTATTAATATGTATCGCTCAAAACTTAGCCCAAAGACTTATTGAACCGGTACAATAATTTACATCTATATATAGGAAAGGAAAAACATCGATATGCCGACCATTAAACAAATCTCCGGTTTGTTTCTGTTTTATCAAAACCAATAACCGAAGTCGGACGTTCTATTTGTCACGATGTTTTAATTTTCCGGTTAAATGATTGTAAACTCTTGATCATATATATAATAGAAAAGAGTGCATTTGCCGGTTTTTCCTAACTTTGGGTTTTGTGCGATACGAATGAAGAATACAGATACGAATAATATACATAAGGAGGTAGATAGATTGAGCAAGCCAGAATATTTAGATACACTGAACGAACCGCAGCGCCAGGCTGTGGTTTATGGTAATGGTCCATTGATGATTATTGCCGGCGCCGGTTCAGGAAAAACAAGAGTACTTACTTACAGGATTGCCCATTTGATTGAAAATGGCGTAGATCCGTTTCGTATTTTGTCCCTGACTTTTACAAATAAAGCATCCGGAGAAATGCGGAAACGTATCGAAGGGGCTGTTGGGACAGAAGCAAGAAATATCTGGATGGGTACTTTTCACTCGGTTTTTGCTAAAATCCTGCGGATCGAAGCAAGATATCTTGGTTATACCAGCGATTTTTCGATTTATGATACCGACGACTCAAAGTCATTGTTGCGCAGTATTATAAAGGAATACAATCTGGATGATAAGGTTTATAAAGCAAATGTGGTTTATAACCGGATTTCCGGAGCGAAAAACAGATTGGTTTCTGCGGACGATTATATCAACAATGCCGTAATCCAGGCAGATGATGAAGCGGCTAAAATGAAAGAAATCGGTCGGATCTACAAAACCTATGTAACACGCTGCTTTCAGGCGAATGCGATGGATTTTGATGATCTGCTCTTCAACACTAATATTCTGTTCCGTGATTTCCCTGATGTTTTGTACAAATATCAGCACAAATTCCAGCATGTGATGGTGGATGAGTTTCAGGATACCAACGTTTCGCAGTATCTTATTACCAGAAAATTATCGGCGGTTAACCGGAATATTGTGGTTGTAGGTGATGATGCGCAAAGTATTTATGCCTTCCGTGGAGCCAATATTGAGAATATTCTGAATTTTGAAAAGGATTTTCCGGATGTTCAAACCATCAAATTGGAACAAAATTACCGTTCAACAAGTACGATTGTTAACGCTGCGAATTCTGTAATTGCCCGAAACAAATCCCAATTGAAAAAAGAAACCTTCACGGTAAATGAGGAAGGTTCTATGATTGATGTCATTAAGGCAGGTTCGGATAACGAAGAAGGACGTTTGGTTGCGGGAGCCATTTTTGAAGAAAAAATGCAGAAATCGCTCAAAAACGAGAATTTTGCAATTCTTTACCGTACCAATGCGCAGTCACGTTCTTTTGAAGAAGCGCTTCGGAAACTTGGAATAAAGTACCGGATTATCGGCGGTCAGTCATTTTATCAAAGAAAAGAGATTAAAGATATTTTAGGCTATCTGCGTTTTACGGTTAACCAACGCGATGAAGAAGCTTTTAAAAGAATTATCAATCTTCCAAAACGTGGCATTGGTGATACTACGGTTGCCAGGATTACGGTAACAGCTGCTGAAAATAATGTCCCGATCTGGGAGGTTGTGAGTAATATTGGAAATTATGCAACCGGCCGGACGATTACACCAATAGAACAGTTTGGCACTTTGATCAAAAGCTTTAAGCTGATGATTGAAGCCGGAAAAGATGCTTTTGAAGTTTCGGCACATATTGCAAAAGTTTCAGGAATACTGAAAGATCTATATGAAGACAAAACCGTAGAAGGACTTTCGCGTTATGAAAACGTTCAGGAATTACTGAATGCGATCAAGGAATTTGTTGACAGTGAAGAAAACGAAGACAAAACATTAAGTGCTTTTCTTCAATCCGTTTCACTTTTGACAAATGCTGATGAACCAGACGAAAACGAAGATAATGACCGCGTTACGATGATGACAATTCACTCCGCAAAAGGTCTGGAGTTCAGAAATGTGTTCATTGTAGGTTTGGAAGAAGATCTTTTCCCAAGTCAGATGATGCTGGAAAGCCGGCAGGATCTGGAAGAAGAACGCCGTCTTTTTTATGTGGCCATAACGCGGGCTGAACAAAAACTTACTTTCTCCTATGCGGAAAGCCGTTATCAATGGGGACGTTTGAAAATGTGTGAACCAAGCCGGTTTTTATTGGAAGTGGATGCAAAATACCTGAATATTTCCCAATCTTTCCAAAGGGAGATCGGACGTGAAGGTTCATCTTCGTCGCCTATGTCTTTTGTGAAAAATCTAAGTCCGCGAAGACCAACTGAGCCAAAACCTACCACTGCGGCATCTTCTCACACACCTTCATCCGATTTTGTACCGAGTGATACCCATGAACTTGTCGAAGGCGATAAGGTGGAACATTCCAAATTTGGTTTTGGCACGGTTGTTAAGATGGACGTAAACGGTACAGACAGAAAGGCAACAGTAAAGTTTGATAAAGTCGGTGACAAAACTTTGCTGCTAAGCTTCGCTAAATTGAGAATTGTGAAATAAATCGTGTTCCATAGTTATAGTACGGTAACCGAAGACTTTACCTAATAAAGCAAACATCGCCACAGGACTTTATTAATCCGTTAATACTCTTGTGGCGATGTTCTAATTTTTGATTTTTTAACTAATTAAATTATGTTCATCGAGAAAGACCTTCAACAGATTCAGGACCGCGGAAGCGACGCCACGACAGTGGAAGAACAAGTGCATTATTTCGTAAATGGATTTCCATTTCTTCATCTTTCAAAAGCTGCCACAGTTGGCGACGGGCTTATTCGCCTTACCGATGAAGAAATAGAAAAAGTTGTAAAAGAATTTGACAAAAGTTCGGCTGACGGAGAAATTGCATTATTAAAATTTGTACCGGCATCAGGCGCTGCTACACGTATGTTTAAATCATTATTCAGCTTTTTACAAGAAAATAAGAAGGATAAATCGGTTGACGAGTTTTTTGCAAGATTGACAGAATTTGCTTTTTACGAAGATTTAAAAGTTTGTCTGGCAACCGATGGAATCGATATAACAACAGCAGACGAAAATACAATTGTTGCTTATTTCTTGAATAACAATGGATTAGGTTACGGAGAATTACCTAAAGGACTGTTGAAATTCCATAATTACGAGAGTAGCTCACGCACGCCTTTGGAAGAACATTTGGTAGAAGGCGCACACTACGCAAACGCCGGAAGTACGGTTCAAATCCATTTTACAGTTTCTCCTGAACACCGTGATAAATTCGAAAAACTGGTTGTGGAAGTTCTTCCAACGTATCAAAGCGAATTTGGTGTAACTTATATGGTATCGTTTTCCGAGCAAAAAAGTTCGACGGATACGATTGCTGTGAACATGGATAATTCGCCCTTCCGTGAAAAAGATGGCGGTTTATTATTCCGTCCGGCTGGTCATGGCGCCTTGTTGGAAAATTTAAGCCAGCTCGATGCAGATATTATTTTTATCAAAAATATTGATAACGTTGTTCCGGATAGAATCAAGGGAGATACAGTAACGTATAAAAAAGCATTAGCCGGAATAGTTCTTGATTTTCAAAAAAGAATATTCGGCTATCTGGCGAAATTGGAGAATGGTGGAGACGCCTCCGTGCTTGCTGAACTGGATTTGTTTTTCAGGAATGAATTATGCGTAGTTCCTCCGGCAACGTACGAAAGTTGGTCAGACGAAAAGAAAACAGAATATTTTATTGGCAAGCTGGATCGTCCTTTACGCGCTTGTGGTATGGTGAAAAATCAGGGAGAACCTGGTGGAGGACCGTTCTGGGCAGAAAACGCGGATGGATCATCTTCATTACAAATCGTAGAATCTGCGCAGGTTGATGTCGATAACGAACAGCAAAACGGTATTTTTAAGAATTCGACACACTTTAATCCGGTTGATCTGGTATGTGCGATTAAAAATAAAAACGGAGAATTGTATGATCTGAAAAAATTCCGTGATCCGTTGACAGGATTTATTACTTACAAATCCAAAGACGGAAAAGAGCTGAAAGCGCAGGAATTACCAGGATTGTGGAATGGATCAATGGCAAACTGGAATACGCTTTTTGTTGAAGTTCCGTTAATTACTTTTAACCCGGTAAAAACGGTAAACGACTTGCTACGCGAACAACATCAGTAGTGTCAAAACAACATTTATAAAAACAAAAACGTCGAATCCATAACGGGTTCGACGTTTTTGTTTGGAATAGATTCCCAGGTATACTATTTCAAGGAATTGGTAAAACCTTACTTTCTTTGAAAGTTGACAAGATCACCATCGTTTGGGTACTTGCTACTTCTTCGATTTCATTGATTTTTTCCAACATCAGTTTTTGATAGGTACTGATATCCTTGGAAATTACTCTTAACAAGAAATCGCCTGTACCGGTAATATGGTGGCATTCGATCACTTCTGGTATTGCATGTATTTTTTCAACAAATGATTCAGTAACAGCTTTTCTATGGCCAACCAGAGAAATTTGTACAAAAGTACTTACACCTAAGCCAACTCTTTCAGGTTCAAGCTGTGCATGATAGCTTTTGATAATTCCTGATTGCTCAAGTTTCTTTACACGTTCCAGTGTCGGAGCCGGAGAAAGCCCAATTTCTTTTGAAAGCTGAGCGTTCGTTATTTTGGCATTTGTTTGTAAGATCTCCAGTACTTTACGGTCTATCTGGTCTAATTTAATGATAGCAGACATTGCTTATAACATGGTTTATAGTTAGCCCCATTTTTTAGGACGCCACAAAACTAATTAGTTTCCCGAAGATAATTGTAATTTTATACTGAAAATTTGTCAAAAAAAAGAATTTTAATAGGTAAAACAGCTTTTTAGTGCTGAATTGTTGGGTGTTATTTTTAAACAGCCCTTTAATGTTAATTTTCTTAAACGGAATAAGCCTCTATTTTCTGTAAAAAATCCTGATATGTTATTCTGATTCCTTCTGTCAAATCGGTCTTGTGTTCCCATCCCAAAGCGTGCAGCTTACTAACATCCATTAGTTTGCGGGGTGTTCCATCTGGCTTGTCGGTATTCCAGTGAACTGCGCCTTCGTAGCCCACCGTTTCTTTAATAAGTTCTGCAAGTTCTTTTATTGTTACATCCGTTCCGACGCCAATATTTAAGAATCCCGGTTCGCTGTAATTTTGCATCAGGAAGTAACACGCATCCGCCAAATCATCCGCATGTAAAAACTCGCGCAAAGGTGAACCCGTACCCCAAAGCTCAACGGCGGGTTTATTTTCCTCTTTTGCTTCATGAAATTTACGGATCATGGCTGGGAGAACGTGTGATTTGTTCAGGTCATAATTATCATTCGGGCCGTAAAGATTTGTTGGCATGACCGAAATAAAATCACAACCGTATTGACTGCGATAGGCTTCGCACATTTTGATTCCTGCAATTTTCGCAATCGCATAAGGTTCATTGGTAGATTCCAAAGTGCCGGTCAGCAAAGAATCCTCGTGTAAAGGCTGAGGCGCAAGCTTTGGATAAATACAGGAAGAACCCAGAAAAAGCAGTTTTTTTACATTAACACGGTAAGCGCTGTCGATGATATTGTTCTGGATTTGCAGGTTATCGAACAAAAATTCTGCACGATAAATGTTGTTGGCCATAATCCCTCCTACTTTCGCAGCAGCCAGAAAAACGTATTCAGGGCGCTCAGTTTCAAAGAAATCTTTCACGGAAGCCTGATCACGCAAATCAAGTTCTGAGGATGTCCGGAATACAAAATTATTGAAGCCGTCGGCAAGCAATCTGCGGTGAATTGCAGAACCAACCATACCCCGATGTCCGGCAATATAAATTTTAGCGCTTTTTTCCAATGTGTTATGTAAATTTGTATGTTGAAAAATCAATATCTTTAATACCCAATTCGTTACAAAAGTAACAATCTTACCCTGAAGAAAAATTCAATACACATGCAAAGAGTTATGCTGGTCTGGTGTTTTATCACTGTTTTCCTTGTAAAGGGAGCATTGGCGCAGACTGATAAAAAAGAAGATTCACCTCCATCCTGGCTTCCCAAGGCGGCTAATACGGATTCTGTAAATGCTAAAAAGGGCTCAAAGGATTTGAAATCTTTTGTGTCCGGACTTGATCCTGCCGTAAGTACTTCGTTGCCGGGAGGAAATGGAAAATCCACGACGCTGTCGAACCTTTTCGGAGAAAAAATTCCGGATCTGGGGTTGAAAGTAAAGGAATATAAAAGCCAGAAAGCGGACAGGAAATTAAAAAAGGAAAAAGCAAGACTGGCCAAGGTGATGTATAAGGGCATTCCGATGGAGGTAATGTCGATCAGATATGGTAGCGGAGACCGTTCCAATACGGAATTATTTCATGTTTTGAAAGAATACAAACCGCTTGATATTTATGCCCGGGCAACCGAAACACGCTGGTACGATACTAAAACCAAAAAATTAAGTTCTGCTTTAATCAAGGATAAGGAAAAATCCAGGTTGCTTCACGGTTCTTATAAAAAATACAATGGTGAAAATCTGATTGAGGAAGGTTTTTATTTTATGGGCGTAAAAGATGGCCGTTGGGTAAAATACGATTCAAAATTTAATCTGGTTGATAAAGCGATCTGGAATAAAGGCTTTCCTGCCGAGTCTCGCATAACTTACTATGATTCAACGCATACCAAAATGAAGGAAGTGATTCCTGTCATGTTTGGAGAAACCAGTGGAGAATACGCATCGTTCTACGACGAAGGGCAATTAAAAACCAGCGGAAAATATGATCATGGAAAAAAGGTTGGCCGCTGGGTTGAATATTACCAATATCGTCGTCAGCGGAAAAAAGAAATCCAGCATCCAAAATCAAGCTGGGATGAAGAATTTGATCCTTTTGTGCTGAGAGAGTGGGATGAAAAAGGAAAACTTCTTTACGACTATACCAAAGATCCCCGCGCTTCGGCAGAGGAAGAAACTGAAAATTAAAGATAGTTATAAGAGGAAATTCGCCTCTTTCTGTTTTCTTCGTGTCTTATAATGACACGAGTCACTTCATCTATGTTGAAAATTTTATTGGATTTTGCCAGGCCGAAAATTTGGCAGGCAACACTGCTTTGTTTGTGCCCGTCGGTGATATATATTTTTGTTTTCAAAGCTATTGCTTTGAATGTCAATTATGTGGCATTTGACGACATTATTATCCTGGGAATCATTCCCGGTTTTGAAGATGCATCCTGGCTGGATCGATGGCATCGTCTTACTGAGCTCTTTCCTGAGCATCGGCTTGTTTTCTCCCGGTCTGTCATTCTTTTATTGTACTATTTTTTTGGGAAGATAAACCTGGTCTGGCCGATGATCGTGGCCAATATATGCTGGTTTGGAAGTGCATATGTTTTTTACAATGTCTTTAAAAGACAACGGCTGTCGCTATGGTATTTTGTGCCTGTAATGTGGCTTTGGTTTAACATTCAGTCTTTTGAAAATATATTCTGGGGAGTGAGTTCACTGTGTAATTATGGTGTTTTACTGTTCGTTTTAAGTTCTGTTTATTTTGCAACACATCAACCCAGGCAATACTATATTGCTTTGATATTTGGGGTCCTGGCTACATTTTCTTATGGTAACGGTTTGATGGTTTTTCCTGTAATCGGATTAATTGCGTGGTTAACTGGCCGGAAAAAGGATTTTGTGATTACCATTATAGTTGCTGTCCTGATTGCAATAATCTACTTCATTAATTTTACCCCAACGACAAAGAACCTTGATATGTCAGATTTGGACCAAGTCAGGAAAGGATTCTTTGGATATTTTGGCTTCATAGGTTCTATCGCTACAATTCGGGTTTATGATGATAATCCGATGGTGCTGACAAGAGCTGTGATTACTGGTTTTATTTTTATCTTTTCCTTGGTTTTATTATTTAGAAAAGAATGGTTTACACTTTGGAATGTTGCCTGGGGAAAAACAAAATATAATAATCCTACTGCATTATTTTCATTAGGTATTATCGCCTTTGTAGCGATTACAGCATTAGCACTGGTTTATAAACGTATCCCCCTGGATGATTTTATAGGCATGTTTAAAGGACGTTATCGCATGTATTCTGCACTTTGGAGTATAGCATTATACTTAGGATTGCTTTCCGTTGCTTCCCGCACGCTTGTCAGAAGGTTGGTAATTGTCCTTATACCGCTGACAATAGTTTTAAACCTGCTTATCCTGGACAGTAATTTTGCCATCGCGGTAAACAATCGTCGTATAGCCATTGTACAGGAGTTCAATGCGCGTTATAATGCGGATTGGTTAGGCCTGAAAATGTTTTCCATGGATCAGACGCATTTTGAAAAAATACGCACGTATTATCATTCGGATGATCCGTTGGCGGAAGGATGGAATCCACGAAATCTTTCTGATTCCATTGCCTGTACGAAAATTTATCAGCCTGATATTGTCAAAAAAGAAGATAATTATCTGATTGTAAACTTTGAAAATGATTATTTCAAAGCGGAAAAAGATTATTCCGACGGCGCTTATGTAATCCTGAAATCTGCTCAGCATACCTATGCAGCACCGCAAAGCCAATCAGCAGTTCCGATTAAGACAACACTTCGCAGATTGATGTATTTCAACAAAGGTGCTTATGCTTCTTTTCACACGGCAACGGTTGAACCTGGATTTTACAGGATTTATCTTTTGGTTAGAAAAGGCGGGATTAACACGATTTATTGTACCGGTAAAACCTGGAAAGAGGAATAATTCGTTCCTAAAATTTACGATGGATTTCAGTTAAAATCCGTTCAACTTCCTTCCGGACTTCTGACGACGGACGCGTGAAATTGTTGTTCATGAAACTGAACGTCATGGTTTTACCTTTTTTGGTAACCAGATAACCGCTCAAATTATAATTGTTGCTAAAACTTCCGCTTTTGGCAAAAACGAAAGGTGCTTCACCTTTAAATGAATTCCGTAAGTTTCCGGTACTTCCTCCGTTTGGCAGGATTTTGAACAAACGCTCCTGCGGTACTTTCGCGTAAATTTTCTGTAATAGAGCAGTAATCGTTCTTGGCGTGAAAAGGTTGTAACGACTTAATCCTGAACCATCTTTCCAAACCAGGCTATCCGGTAAATCACTCAGATAATTTTTTGTCATATGCAGAATGGCCTGCTCGCTGTTCAAAGGCAAACCTTTCGCAGAAGCGTACATAAGTATCAGCTGATCTGCTAACATGTTATCACTTACATACATCATGCGTCTATACAAGGAATCGGACGGAATGCTATAAACCGTTTTTAGCTCAATGCTAAGTGGAATATGAATCAGTTTGATTTCCTTTTTCAAAGCCTCACTCAAAAGCTGAACGGTGATCTGATCTGACATACGGACAGGAATATCAACAGATTTTCCGGATGCCACTGCCTTTTCAGAATAATGAAATGAATTTTGGAATTCTTCTCTTTTAATACCTTTCATGGTCGTATCGGCCACCATGGATTTGCTCCAGAAAGTTGGTCTTACCTTAAAAATTTTATCTGTTATGCCTGTAAAGCGGGCAATGTTTCCGTAAACGGGCATGGAAGAAAGCTCAGGCTGATAGTAATCATTATAGTCGCTCCACGCCCAGCCTGGTCCATATCTTTCGTCTTTAAAATTGACCGGAGAGAAAAATATTTGTTCTTTTCTGCTTTTCAAAAAGTCGATAACGGCACTTTTGGGAAGATCCGGATGAAGTAAAGACGGATCACCGGTTCCGCGGATAATCAATAATTCTCCCCATTCAAGATATTCAATTCCGGGTAACGAATCGCCCAACGCGCACAACCCGGCATAGAAACTGAATAATTTGGTATTGGAAGCGGGATTGAAATATTTGTCGGATTGATAGGAAGCCAAGGCTTTATCTCCTGTCAGATTTTTGATTGAAACACCTGTATGCTGCTGACTTAAAACCGGAGAATTTTTTATTTCATGTTTTAAATAATGAGAAACCGAGCAGCCAGATAATGAAAATAAAGTAATCAGAAAGAGGAGCGTGCGCATAGAAATCTGTTAAAAATAGACTGTAAAGTTAGTAGTTTCGGCTAAAAAACGAAGAAACCGCGACCTTAGTTTTTAACCTGCACGAATTTTTTCGAAACAATCACTCCATTGAATTTAGTAATTTGCACGTTGTTAGCATAAGTCTTTGGTAAACGCATACTATGAGTAACCTTCAAGCTGTCCTGAAACAATACTGGGGCTATGACCAGTTTCGGCCTGTACAGGAAGAAGCGATCCGGTCGGTGCTGGAAGGAAATGATACACTTTTGCTGTTACCAACCGGTGGCGGAAAATCGATCTGTTTTCAGGTTCCTGTGATGACGATGGAGGGCGTTTGTATTGTAGTAACGCCGCTAATCGCCCTGATGAAAGATCAGGTTGAACAATTAAAACGGCGTGATATTTCGGCGGCGGCAATTCATTCGGGTATGAACAGGCATGAAATTGACATCACGCTGGACAATTGTATTCACGGGCAAACGAAGTTTTTATACGTTTCGCCGGAGCGCCTTCGTACGGAAATTATGATTGAGCGGACCAAGCAAATGAAAGTTTGTTTGCTGGCTGTAGATGAGGCACATTGTATTTCTGCCTGGGGTTATGATTTTCGTCCGTCTTACCTGCTGATTTCTGAATTCCGCTTACTAATTCCAAAAGTTCCGGTTATGGCTTTGACCGCCACGGCCACAGAACAAGTCCAGATTGATATTATTGACAAACTGGAAATGAAACCCGTGCGGGTTTTCAGGCAGTCTTTTGCAAGGGCAAATTTGTCGTATTCAACTTTTTTGGAAGAAAATAAAGAAAGAAAATTATTACAAATTCTTAAAAATGTACCTGGTACGGCAATCGTCTATGTGAGAACGAGAAAACGTACCAAGGAGCTGGCGGATTGGCTTACCAAACAAGGACTTCGTGCCGCTGGATATAATGCCGGTTTACCTTTTAAAGAAAGATCAGACAGGCAAACAGCGTGGCTAAAAAACCAGGTTCGCGTGGTGGTTGCTACGAATGCTTTCGGTATGGGAATTGACAAACCTGATGTACGCGCCGTGGTGCATTTTGACTTACCGGATAACCTGGAAGCCTATTACCAGGAAGCTGGCCGGGCGGGTCGTGATGAGAAAAAGGCGTTTGCAGTAGCGCTTTTTAATAAAATCGATCTGGAAGATCTGGCAGAAAATGTTGAAAAGAAATATCCTGCGATGGATGTTTTAAGACGGGTTTATCAATCCCTTGCAAATTATTATAAAATTCATGTGGGCGGAGGCGAATTTTCGGCTTATGATTTTGATATACAAAATTTTACCGGAACATTTGGTCTGATCGTAAATGAAACGCACTACGCTTTAAAACTGCTTGAAGAGGAAGGTTTTATTCAGCTGAGTGAAAATTTCAACAATCCGGCCCGGCTGCATTTTGAAGTCGATAACCGGCAATTATATGATTTTCAGATACGTAATCCGGAGTTTGATACGTTTGTAAAATTATTGCTCCGTATTTATGGCGGAGAGCTTTTTACAGAATATGTCCGGATTTCAGAAAGTGAACTGGCTCAGATTTACTTCGTACCGGAATTAGAAATTCTGAAAAAATTGTCGTTTTTAAAAGAACGCGGTATTGCGGATTATGAACCAAGAAGAGATAAGCCGCAGCTGACTTTTTTGACGCCAAGATACGATGCGGCATTACTACCGCTGAATGTTTTTGAAATTGAAAGAAGACGCGAGCGCGACAGGCAGAAGGCTCGGGCTGTTATTCAATATGCCTCAAATAAAAACCGTTGCCGGACGATCCTTTTACTGGAATATTTCAATGAAATGGATGGGAAAGATTGTGGTGTTTGTGACGTGTGTCTGAAAAATAAAAAGAATGAACCGCGCCCGGAAATAGACGAAGAATTGGGCAATCAGATTTTACATTATTTAAAAAGTTTTGGAGCAGTAACTCCGCGTGCTTTAAGCCAGATATTTGAAAATGTGGCCGAAAAACCTTTCCTGCAAACGTTAAGATACTTAATTGATGAAGAAATTATAAACTATGACCAGGTTGGGAAACTGACCTTAAACAGCAAATATCATTCTTGAAAAAGCAAATCTACTACCTCACACTACTATTGGGCTTTTTAGCAAAATCTGCTTACGCACAACAAATTCCGGGACTGGCTGCGAGTAACTATGGCGGACTTTACCGGGCAACTGAAAATCCGTCCGCGATTGGCGGTTCAAAGTTTAAATGGCAGGTAAATATCGGAACGATTGGAAGCAGCATTAATCACCGGTACTTCGTTTTTCTTGGAAAAAATTCCTTGTTCTATCCACTTCTGGCAGCACATTCTAAGGACGAATTATACGGGCGTTCGCGAACCATGGGATCGCTTACAGATAAGGATCCGATTTATCTGACCAGTGAAATCCGCTGGCCATCAGCGATGTTTTCAATCGGGAAATATCAGGGCGTAGCGATTCAGTTCCGCACAAGGGGATTTGTAACAGGAAATAATGTTCCGGACGATATTAGGAATCTTTATTTCAAACGGCTTGATACCGGAATGGACAATGTAGCCCCGACAGATTGGGGAAAATTTAATCTGGTTCAGCAGAGTTTTTCAGAAATGAGTGTGTCTTATGGCGTACAATTGCTGGATCTGGATGCCCATAAGTTCCGTGTTGGAGTTACAGCAAAAAGAATTTTCGGAGCCAGGATTGGCTATGTCAAAGGTTCTGTTGATAATTTCCAGGTTAGAAAAGTAACTGGTTCTCAGGATGAAAGTGAGCTGGTATTGAATAATTTTTCCTACGAAACCGGGTATAGCCAACAGAATCAAAAACTGAAATTGGGCGATTTATTTAATTCGGATAAGTACGCGGCCGGTTGGGCTTATGATCTGGGTGTGACTTATGAATTAGGTAATTATTGGCAAAATAAAGACGAGGCATTTGACCAGAATCCAAAGTACATTTTGCGCCTGGCAGCTTCTTTAACCGATATAGGATCAATAAACTACAAAACAACCGGAAGTCGGGCGATAGCCGGCCAGCAGGAACAAACGATTATCGGTCAAAAAGAATTGGAAACGATTGGAAATGAAGGCGCTGACGGATTAATGAATTTATATCCTGCAAGTTCTGATACAACTTTTAACAGTAAAGTGAAACTGCCGCAAGCAATACATTGGGAAGCAGATGTGCAGTTAGTAAAAGGCTTTTTTGTCACATTATCTCAAACAAAACGTTTCAAATCTGTAACGGATAATGTGTTGAATGTGGCTCAGCCAAATGTATTTACGATCACTCCGCGTTTTGAAGATGAAGATTCAGACTTTGCTTTTCCAATCTCTTTTATTCAGGGAAATAAAAAAGTAGCGATTGGTGCCTTAGCGCATTTCGGACCGATTTTTATTGGATTTAGCAATCTTAACGGGTTAATCAATAAAAACGGAAGCGGTGCAAAAGGAAGTATGGCTTATGTTGGCGTGAGCGCGTGGAAGTTGAAGGGGTGGAAGAAGAAGGGGTAGACCGAATTAAATAGCTGATCTTTTGACTAAAATATTAAGAGTAGAGACAAAAATTGGATTCGGTGTCAATCTTGTGCTTGTTTTGTTGATTGGTGCGTGGTGAGGTTATTTGGTGAATCTGCATAAGAATTAACCGTAAGTACGGTAATAAGTTCTTAATAATCTATCGTGTTCCTTAGTCATTACATTTCCATCTGAAAATATTGAAAAAAGCTGAGGAAGTACATTGAAAAGATCTCTAAACGCATTTTCATCACCAGTTATAAGTTGAAAAAAACTGACGATATCTGTAACTCTCACATTCTTTTCTGGGTCAATAGTTTCCGTCAGTTTATGACTTAGAGCAAATGAAACTTCAAATTTTACTGGTTTTTTTGGTATAGCAACAACAAAAAATGCTTTATAATTATGATGATTTTTGGCGGATGGGCTTTTATATAATTCATAGCAAAGTTGTTTGTACACTCTTTTGTTTTTCTTTCCTGAGTTATTTTTATGCTTGTACCCGAGATAAGCAATGATTTTATTATTTTTAGAAGATAGGACTTTTTCTGATTTAGAGTAATAGAAATCGGATTTGTCGTACGACAAGATGATCTGTAAATAAAAATTAATAATATGTGCACTTAAATCTTTTTGTAAATGTCGCTTAATTACTTCTTCTTTCCATAAATCATATTCGTTGTTAAAAACATTCATTTCGGTAAATGCGATGAAAGGGTCTAAGAATAGTTTGCCGAATTCTCTGTTAATTTTATTTTCAGAAATTTCAACTTGAACTGACAGGTTAAATACTGCCTCTTCGAGATTTCTATCAGTTATCCATTTTAAAAGAGCCATAGGTAGATATTTAATTTGTCTTTTTGCAGGACCTAATATAATGAAATAAAGTTTACTGGCTTTTGATATGCAACAAAAAGTTAATCTCCATTCTTAATTTCTTTCATTAAAACTCAATTATGAAATATTTACCAGGCCGTAAAGAGTTGATGGAACCAACTTTGGAGGCTTTAAAATTCCTGGGTGGTTCTGCAAATACTGATGAGATATATGAAAGAATTGTAGACAGGCTAAAATATCTGATACTTTATTAGAAATTGTAAATGGCAAGACCGGGCAATCAGAATTACAATATAATCTTGCTTGGGTAAGGACAGTTCTGAAAAATCAAGGTCTAATTGCAAAAGTAGGTAAAGGTGTTTGGGTTCTTGCAGATGATATACCTTTAGTTGTACAAGGGCTTAATGAGGTGGAGGTGAAGGAAAATGAAGCAAAAGAAGCCGATGAAGAAGTACAGGAAGCAGAAAATTGGAAAAAGTTAGCTCTTGAAATCATTACTGAGGTTTTGAGTCCTGGCGCATTTGAAAGGCTGGTTCAACGAATATTGAGGGAAAAGGGTTTTTCTCAGGTTGAAGTAACAGGTAGAAGTGGCGATGGAGGTATTGATGGAAGAGGGATAGCTAAAATAAATGGCATATTAAGCTTCCATATTATTTTTCAATGTAAAAGATATAAAGGCAAAGTTGGTTCTGGTGAAATTAGAGATTTCAGAGGGGCAATGATTGGAAGAACAGATAAAGGATTGTTTATAACAACAGGGTCTTTTACAAGAGATGCAATTCTTGAAGCAAATCGTGACGGCGCACCTGCAATTGATCTTATTGATGGCGAAAAACTTGTTGAGAAGTTAAAAGAACTAAACTTAGGAATTGATATAGAATTGAGGGAGCATATAAGTGTTAATCGAAAATGGTTTGAAAGCTTTTAATACTCAACACAGCACGTAATTGGTTCGTGCTATTATTAGCCTCAAAACAGCCAAAAATTAAAGATCTTGGCTATTCGAATGAACAATTATTTGAGCAGCCTGCTCAAAACGCAAGTTATTCCAAAAACGCGAAAAAGATTAAACAGCGTAAGGATTGGACGAACTGGGGAATTGGATTTGGTGTGAATATAGTGGTTGTTTTATTGCTTACTGCGGGGTGATTTTATTTGGTGCGAATCAAATGTAAAAATTACGATTTATGCCTACTTAAACCGCTTGTGACAAAATACGATGAATTCCCTGGACACGGCCACTGCTTTTGACTTTCCAGATATCAAAGTTTTTTTGCATATCCAGCCAAAATTCTGCTTTTATTCCAAATCCACTTTCAAGCCTTACTGCCATTTCAGCAGATATAGAAGATGTTTCATTAACAATTTCTGATAACTGTTTCCTGCTGACGTTTAACTCCCTGGCCGCTTTTGTGATCGATATTTTCATTTCTTTTAAAACATCTTCTCGCAGAACGGCACCAGGGTGTACCGGTTTCATTTCACTTTCCATTACTATATATTTTAGTGATAATCAATATAGTTGATATCAAAAACATTCTCTCCTTCAAAGCGGAATACAACTCGGTAATTACCTGTAACCCAAATTGCCCAGTATCCTTTCAAATCGCCGCTTAATTGATGTAACCGATAGCCTGGAATTGCTTTAATCGGATCAAGTGTTTTTGCGGTATTTAAAACCGACAAAATACGTTTGATCTTTTCCACTTGTTCTGCTGGTAACTTGGAAGAATTATTCTTTTCCCAGAGTAACCTTAGCCCTTTGTGCGCAATGGTTTCAATCATTTTTACAAATATACAGTGAAACCCCAGAGGTTACAATTTTTACAAATATTTTAATTTAGAAGTTAATCAGTTGAAGAGTAAAGTATCTTTAAATTATATCGTATGAGTCTATCCTTTCCGTCCAAACCAGCTCCCTATCCGTCGAAACATTCTTTTTTCAAATTCCCAGAAAAAAGAAAATCTACCCCAAATCCAGCCCCAGGCGAGTAAAACAGCTTGGTAAAGGGGTAAAATAATCAGAATGTTAACCGTCCAGAGAAGCCAGGACGGAGATGTTTCCTTTGATAGTCCAACCAGATCAAAAAGTGCGCGCTTGATGTATAAAATGGAAAATCCGGTACAGGCAAAAACCAGTAAAATGATTAAGACGTCCCATCCATTTTTAACATTCCAGCGCTCTTTTAACTTTTCAATCATACTGGTTTATTCGTATAAAAATCCTAAGTGATCTGCTTTGATTATTTCGGTATCCAAGGGAAGGAATTCTTCCCAGAACGGGTCATTTGGAAGGCCTGCTTTGCAAATAATCGGCTCCTTTTTTACAGGATGTTCAAAGAATAGGCGACGGGCATGTAAGTTAATGCTCGCATCCGGATTGGGTTTTGGATAACCATATTTCAAATCACCGCGAATCGGGCAACCCATAGAAGCCAGCTGAACACGGATCTGATGCGGACGGCCCGTTACCGGTGTTACTTCCAACAAATTAAATTTATTGACATCACCCAAAAGTCTGTAACTAAGCTCGGCACGCTGTGATCCGGGAACTTCGTAATCATAAGCAGTAGTAACATTTCTCTGCTCATCTTTAATAAGCCAATGCACTAGTTTTCCTTTTTTTTCTGGCGGACGGTTTTTTACAACAGCCCAATACGTTTTTTGAACGTCGCGTTTACGGAATATTTCATTCATTCTTTCCAACGCTTTTGACGTTTTTGCAAATACAACCAAACCGCTAACGGGACGATCCAGACGGTGTACAGTTCCTAAAAACACGGCTCCCGGCTTGTCATATTCTTCTTTGATATATTCTTTCAACATTTCAAGTAATGGCTTGTCACGCGTTGAATCGCCCTGGACAAGTATACCTGGCTCCTTATTAACAATCAGTAAGTGATTGTCTTCATATATAATTTGAAATGGGCGCTTTGCCATAATTTTTTGTTTTAAACTTTTGTTTTTCTATCGAAGGAAACAAAAGGGAGGTGATCAATAAGACTCCTTTTCGTTTGGAAAAGATTTGCCTTTAACGTCTTTAATATAATTTGTAATTGCCTCGTTCATGATGTCATTTAAATTGGCATACTGACGAAGAAAACGTGGTTTAAACCCTTTATTAATACCCAACACATCGTGAATAACGAGAATTTGTCCATCAGCATGTGGTCCCGCTCCTATTCCTACCGTTGGAATGGCGATACTTTCAGAAACCAGCTTAGTAAGTGCCGAAGGAATTTTTTCCAGAACCACCGAAAAACAACCGATCTCATCCAGCATTTTGGCATCTTCCAAAAGCTTTTTAGCTTCAACTTCTTCTTTGGCACGAACGCTGTAAGTACCAAATTTATAAATAGACTGCGGCGTAAGTCCCAGGTGGCCCATTACGGGAACGCCGGCACTTAATATCCGCACAACAGACTCTTTGATTTCCAGTCCGCCTTCCAGTTTCACAGCATGAGCGCCGGATTCCTTCATAATACGAATGGCAGAACGCAGTGCTTCTCCTGAATTTCCCTGGTAAGAACCGAAAGGAAGATCAACCACGACCAATGCACGTTTTACAGCACGTACAACGGATGATGCATGGTAAATCATTTGGTCAATCGTAATAGGTAATGTGGTTTCATGACCTGCCATCACATTGGAAGCAGAATCTCCTACAAGAATCAACTCAACACCGGCAGCATCCACGATACCGGCCATTGAATAATCGTAAGCGGTCAAACAGGAAATTTTCTCTCCCCGCGTTTTCATTTCCTGAATGATATGGGTCGTAACGCGTTTTATATCAGAACTATGTACAGACATCTTTTTTAATTGTTAATGGTTAAGGGTTAATTATTAATGGTTAACCATTCACCATTAACAATTAATCATTAAAAAAACTATCTTCTTATCAGCCAGCTTTCCGGATTAAGCCGTGATGTGCTTTTCCAGATTTGAAACTGAAGTTCAGAAGTTCCGTCACCGTCCGTTGCTACGCGGCCGATCGTTTCCCTCGCCTTTACTTTTTGTCCGGCCTGAACTGTTACACCCGACATTTTAGCATAAACAGTCATGTAATTTCCATGCTGAATAGCAACCACATTACCCATTCCCGGCATTTGTGTTACATCCAAAACAACACCGTCATAAACAGACCGAACTGTTTCTCCTGCGTTTGTTTGTATATCCACACCCAGGTTATCAACCATTACACCTTTTAAAACGGCATGTGGGCGTTGTCCAAAATGACCGGAAATAAATCCTCTAGTTGGCCATGATAAACGTGATTGCGAAGCAGCAAATGACGATGCAAGCGTAACTTCTTCATCACTCATCCCACTTGATGAAACAACCGGCTCTTCTTTTGGTTCTTCCTCAATTATTTTTGCTTCACCTTTTTTCTCTCTTTCTGCGTTTTCGCGGGCTATGCGTTCACGTTCAGCTTTTCTTTTTGCTTCACGTTCAGCACGTTCCTCTCTTTCCCTTCTTTCGCGCTCCTTTTTCTCTCTTTCGGCAATACGACGGATGTTCGCTTCCAGTAAGTTTGTCGCTTTCCGGTTTTCTGCTAATTGATTGCGCAGTTCAACTTCCTTTTGCGATAATTCTTTTACAACCTCATCCTGCTTGGTTTTCAGGCCTTCAAGTTTTGTGTTTTCCGAAACCTGAGTAACGAGTACGGTTTGTTGCTGTTGTTTTTTGGAAGTAATACGCTGGCGTTCGGCCATCAGTTCCTTTTCCAGCACTTCCATTTGTTTTACCTGTCCCTGACGGGCGTCTGTATATTGTTTTAAATATTTGTAACGCAACACAAACTGATTGAAAGTTCCCGAAGAAAACAGGAAAACCAACTGATTCAGATACACGTTCCTTTTGGAAGCTTCATAAATCATGTCGCCATATTCGGCTTTTAACTTGCCCAGGTCATTAGCAAGTACAGACCGCTTTTTTTCAAGCGTTTTGAGTTCCTTATCCAGGATTGCCATATCGTCCGACAGCAGATCAATCTTTTTCTTTAAGTTATTGATTTGCTGATTCAGCGCACGCAACTGACCAAGGTTGACGTTTTTCTGAGAGGATGTCTGTTTCAGAATGCTCTGAATTTCGTTCATCTTGTCCTGGTTTTCACTTTTTTCCCGTTCCAGCTGTTCACGGGATTTTTGAGCAAATACGCTAAAAGACGTACAGCACAAAAGTGTCAGTACCAGAAATAAACGGCGATAATCGGGTTGATGAAAGGGCATATTTATTTTTCTTGCTGCCAAAATACCTTAAACGGCACGCAAAGTTAAGCAGACTTCACGTTTTTGTGCCTATAAATGAGTGGAGAATCTGATTTTTACCTTTTTCGGGTGTAGCTGGAAGGTATACTAAACGGGAATCCTGGGTTTTTAGCCGCCAATTCTACTTTATTATGTTTGATACGCATAGTGGTCTGATAGAATTGCTTGTCTTTTTGAGACTGAACATCCAGGTTGATAAGGCTGCCGAAAGGAAACAGAAATCCGCTTACGTCTTTAAAATCCTCGTAATTCAGCGTAAAGGTATTTTTTGTAGGAATTTCAATTGCTTTCAATTGTTGAAGTTTCAGATTTTTTTCATCAATATAATTATCCAAAATAATCCGCTCGTTCTCCTGATGAAGAACAATAAACTCATTTTCCTTATAAAATTTGGAGTCAGACGCAGGTGCGATAGGAAGATTTCCTACAATGATTGATTGTAAAAGTTTAAAATTCAGATCGAAATTATATTGTTTACTTAGCTGCGCATAAGTGAAAACAAAATATTCCTTGTGAAATTTGTCAACAAAAACAATGGAATCCGGCGTGATTAATCCGCGGGCAACTTCAAAGCCAATTCCAGTTACGGAAAGCCAGATCAGACTGTCTTTTTTTATTCTTATATTGACATTAGTATTGTCAAAATCCTGCGTGCTGCTTCGAAAGGAAAATTTGGATTTTGTCAGAAGATAGTCAAACGCAATTTCACTCACATTTACAGGTGCCACTGCATTGGCTGCCATGGAATCCGTTTTTGAAGAATCTTTTAATACAAAGGCCGAATCAAGCGCTGGCCTTGTTGTTCCTTTTGAAAGATGTTTTTTGTGGCATGAAGTAAACCAAATGCAGCCCAAAGCCAGGAACCATACCGTAATCTTATTGTTCATGTAATGTCCCGGTTGCTATTTTTTTATCCAGTAGTTCAGTTGTTTCTCCCATTTTCTTGGCTTTTTTCCATTGAAGAACGGCGTTATCGCGTTCGCCCAACTTGAATAGTACATCTCCATAATGTTCAACAATTGTGCCACTAATATTGGATGTATCCTTAATCGCTTTTTCCAGCGATTCCTTTGCTTTTTTGTAATCTTTCCGAATGTATAAAACCCAGGCATACGTGTCCAGGTAGGTGGCATTATCCTGATGCTGCTGAACAAGACGTTCGGACATTTTTAGTGCCAGATCCAGTTTTTCTTTACGAAGAGAAAGGAAATAACTGTAATTATTCAAAACGTGATCATTGTCAGGGTTTTCCTGTAAAGCGAGGTCGTAAGCTGCGTCTGATTTTGCGTTATCACCAAGCCCATTATATGCGTCACCGAGCTGAGCGTGGATATAAGGAATCATATCCGGCTTATCTGTGATTAGTTTCAGACTTTCTTCAAATGATGAAATGGCTTGTTTGTAATTCTTTTTCATCAAAAGTGCCGTTCCGTTGGAATACCATAACAGGCCTTGATTTGGGAAAATTTCCAACGCTTTTTCTGAATGCGCCAACAGGCTGTCGGCCTGATTCAATTCCCCGTCGAGCTGAATAATGGCACCCCAGACTTCATAAACAGAACCGTCCAGCCCGGCAGCTATTGCATACTTATCGCGGGCCTCTGCTTTTTTTCCGCGGCGCATGAGCAAGTCTGCATAAATAACGTGCGTACGTGCTTCACTTGGATGTGTTTCAGCCAATTGCTTGGCAAGAACGAGTGCCTCGTCCATTTCATCTTCTGTTTTCAGCATTTTAAGATAACCTGAAAGCACACGAATTTTGGGATCAGCATCCAGGTTTGGGTTAGCAAAAACCAGTTTTAACTCCTGATTACATTTTTGGACGTCACCATTTCGGCGATAAATATCTGCCAGAAGAACGTGTGCCTGTGCTTCATCAGGATTAATTTTTAAAGCTTCCTGTAAAGGGAGAACGGCATCCGAAATTTTGTCGTTAGCAATCAGCATTTCTGCTATTTCCACACGATAACTTGCTTCTCCAGGTTCGCTGTCTATCAGTTTTTTTGCTTCACCCAGCGCTTTTTCCAGTTTATTTTCCCTTAAATAAAGCTGTTCTTTCTGATGTGTAATTTCCTCAGTTACCCCAATTGATTTTTCAAGGAGATCGTAAGTCTGGATTGCTTTGTCAAATTGTTCGTTGAAAACATAAATAGCAGCAAGCTCAATTCCATACTCAAGATTTTCAGGATTTTTGGCCACCAGCGGCTCATAAATTTGCGCGGCTTCGGTATATTTTCTTTTCTTGGCATAAAGTTCTGCCAGTTGTTTTGCATAAAACGCATTGGTTTTATCAAGCTCATAAGCTTTTTTAGCAAGAATAAGGGCCTCATCCTGCCTGTCCAGTTTCAAAAGAGCAGTGGCTAACAAAAAATATCCGGCTCCGTCCGAAGGACTTTTTTTGATAATCTGTTCAAATACCGGAAGTGCACGGGCGGGCTGATCCGTCATCATGAATTTCATTCCTTCCGCGGTAAGTGTTTCCTCTTCCAGCCGAAATCCGGAGACAACTGCGGATTTTTCCTTTTCATGGGTTTTACTTCGACGTTGTGCATCGACGCGCGTGATTCCGAAAGCCATTAAAAGGCTTGTTAGCAAGAATATCTTCAATAATTCTATCCTCATATTTTTCTTGTTGCCAATCAGGAATTAAGACTAATCGGCTGTTTCAATATAAACAGCAAAGGTACCATTTTTTTTTCTGGTTGATTGGCAGAATCCCGGGCCGCTCTTCAATAGTAACGGATATTACAAAATATTCTTATAAGAAAGTCACTTATCGTACAGAATAACCTCCTTCTCCTGAACCCGGTATCCCCCAGGCAGTTAATGCCTCAGCCCGGATTGTTACATTTGTAGTGGCATCGGTATTGAAATAACTGAATTTTGCTTTGCCATCTTTGTCGGTTCTAAGCATTGGGGCCCAGAAAATTGTCGAGCGGTAATCAGGAACATTGTTATTGGGCAGGTCCAAATCGTAGCGGGGCGTATAAAATTCCCGGGGCGTGTTAAAACCTGCAATTTTTGAAACGGTTACACCTGGCAAGATGTCTTTCGAATAATCATAGTTGACGTTAGCACGTTTTGTTAAAACTGAAATAACGCCTCCTCCTCCACGGCTTCCGAAAATTGCAGCGGAAGTACCTTTTAGAACATCAATTGTTTCAACATCAAAAATATTAAGAGAAGTGATCATAGCTTTGTCAACAGGCACGCCGTCGAGCAAAAAGGTAGGTTCTGTATTACTGTTTCGAATACGTATCGAAGCATTGGAGCCTGATCCTGAGACTAGCACACCGGCCACACGGCCCTGAATCATATCCAGCACAGTCATGGCACCGCCTGTTGTCATGGCCGAAACTTTTATCGTCGCATCGGCGTGATTATATAATTTTCTGTTATCCCGGGGAACCTCTTTTTGTCCACGGATCGTCACTTCTTTTAATAGTTTTTCCCTGCTCGCGCGAATTTTTCTTTCAATTTCCAGATATTCTTCCGTCCTTTTTAAATAAGCCGCCATTTGTAATGCATCCACAGTAATCGGGTAAAACGGTATCCGGGAAATTGTAAATTTAGGCGGGTCAAAAGGAGTGACCAGAATGTTGAGCATATCCCTGTTTTTAGGATTCATTCCCTGCAAACGAACATTTAAGGAATCTTTAAAAACCAGGTTATCCAGCGAAAACAATCCTGTTGACCCCGTTTCTGTAGTCAAAAATGTATTTATGCTATCGCCGGTAAGATAAACTGAAAGCATCACATTTTCTGCCGGTTTTTTACTGTTTCGTTTTACTTCACCCTGAATTGAAAAACCCTGTTCTACAAAACGGGCGGGTGCGGTATGTGTTTCCTGCAAAACGTCTTTCCAATCAAATCTGCGCCAACCCTGAGTCATCATCAGGATATCAACTTTGATTTTCCGGTCTTCATTTTTTTTGTCAAAATAATAGGAGGGTTGCTCAATAGTACCTTTCAGGTCGGAAGAAAGCAGTAAGTAAGAAACGATATTCTGGTCAAATGGCTGCTGTGCAATTTGTCCCGCGTCTGTAACGGCTACCGACAAATTGGTTTCTACCGGTGCGCCGGAGCTATCTGTGACCATTACTTCAACCTCCGTTTTCTCTCTTAATTTGTATATGTTTTTTTGTGTATTGATCTTGACATTAAGCCGGTCGCCATGGTCTATAAAAACAACCCGCTCACAAACAGGTTGATTCAAATGGTCAAAAAGTGTCAGCTGCGTTATACCATCCGGAAATGCTGATGTTGGAACATTAAGCTGCAATCCCTTTTTTGTTACTTTTCCTTTTGCCGCAAAAGCAACCAGACCTCTTGTATGTGCGACAATATTTATTTCCTTATCCGTATTGTCTGAAAAATTGGCATAAATCAGGACACGCATTTTATCTGTTGTAGTCAGATTATTAACCATCATGATATATCCTTCCGGTTTTATTTCGGGAAAATTAAATGCTTTGAACGGCTCCGACTTTTTTCTCAGATAGGCTGTGTATTTCTGGTTGGCGGCTGGTTCAAAAGGGAATTTCCCCATGCCTAAATGCTCACTTTTCAGAGCAGCAATCGTATCGTTATTTTGGTTAAGAATAAAACCATTCACATCCGGACCCAAACCCGATTCGTCAATTGCCTTAAATCCTATACGAGTGCTCAGGCCGGCAACAAGTTGGCCGCCCTCGGGAAAAAACTGAACATCGAGTGCAGAGGCCGGACTTGCGGGTTTTTCTACATTATCATTGAAAAGGTAAATGTCTTTGTGAAAAAAGAAATCTTCCTGGAAATTACGCATCCAACTGGTATAGGCCCGAATAGTATATGCTCCTTTTGGTAAATCATCATTTAGTATAATGTCGCCCTTTCCAAATCCTCCGCTCAGTTTTACCCTTCTCAGCGCTATGCTTTTACCGTTCCGTTTATCAAGAAGATCAACATAAAGAACCTGACTCGCGCTATCTGCAAAATGCACGGAACCTTCTGCCAGATATGCATTGAACCAAAGTGTATCGCCGGTGATATAGTAAGGTTTATCAAGATGCAGATAAGCTTTTTCCTGAGGGAAAATACGGCGGTATTCCTGTAATCGGGTTAAAATTATTTTTGAAAAATCGTCTTCTGCCCATTTGTAAGAGGCAAGGGCGAAAACAGAGAAAATGAGAATTAGGGTCTTAGGTAAGGTGAGTTTGAAGGGCATGGCTGGTGATAAATTTTTAGTTTGATATGAAAATTAGAAGTGTGGTTTTATCATAATATTTTTTTGGAATTATAAATTGGTTTGGTTGCGATCTCCTATGCCACCCTTTCAGGGTTTAACGGTTGATCATCGTTTACGTTTTTCTATAATAATGTCATCCCTTCGGGATTTTTGCCCTTCGAATTTTTTAAATTGAAAAGATTTTGATTATTTCCTATACCCCCCTTTCAGGGTTTAACGGTTGATCGTAGTTTATATTTTTCTATAATAATTTCATCCCTTCGGGATTTTTGCCCTTCGAATTTTTTAAATTGAAAAGGTTTAGATTATTTCCTATACCCCCCCTTTCAGGGTTTAACGGTTGATCATAGTTTATATTTTTCTATAATAATATCATCCCTTCGGGATTTTTGCAATTCGGATTTTTTAGATTGAAATGGTTTTAGATTATTTCTTATACCACCCTTTCAGGGTTCTACAAATAGCTATTGGTTGCTTTTTCTATAATAATGTCATCCCTTCGGGATTTTCTATATTCGAATATTTTGATTGAAAACTAAGTTTTTGCCAAACCTTTTATATCATATTGCGTATTTAAAAATATTGTGGAATGTTTCCTTTCTCTTTTAATGTAATCATTCGAGATTATTATACCTTAACATCTTATGAACTTCCGAGATCCAAAATCCCGAAGGGATGATATTATTATAGCAAGTTAGATCGAGCCGAAAACCAAACCCGGAACGGGTGGCATAACCAGCTTAACTATTGTCCTGTCGGTCGACTAATGTGTTGAAAGTTGATACCTACTCAATCCAATCAAACAAATACTTTTCATCATACTGAACCTGAAATTTCGTCAGCATATCAATATATTCTTCTTTAAAAGTTTTCTTTTGATGATGTGCTTCCTGGTTACTAATATACTTAAAAACAGAATCGATCTGAGATTGTCCATAAGTAAATGAACCAAAACCTTCCTGCCACGCAAACTTACCTTTCACAAATTTTTTGGAATTAATAAAATTCGAAGAGTTATTCTTGATATCTCTAACCAAATCAGAGACAGACATTGATGGTCGGAGCCCGATGAAAACATGTACATGATCACCGACACCATTAACGATAATCGGTTTTTGATCTTTTCCTTTAATGGTGCCAGCGATATATTCGAAAACCTCAGTCCGAAATTCTTTTTTAATCAAATTTTCTCTGCCTTTTACAGCAAAAACCACCTGAACATACAATTGTGAAAAAGTACCAGCCATAGTATCATTAAGTTAGTGTGTGTTAAATATTCGAAATTCAATTCTTCCGATTCAACCTCTGAACGGCAAGAAAAATAGGATAACTCAATACCAAAAACAAAATCGAGTATTTACTGCTTGAAATATCCTGAACCACCGCCGAAACCAAAAATGCTATCGAAATAATCAGCATCAAAACTGGCAAAATCGGATAAGCAGGCACTTTCCATGGACGAGCCAATTCCGGTTCTTTTTTCCGTAACATCAGCAACGAGGCAAACCCGGAAGTATATCCCAAAACAAAAAAGAAAGTAGCAATATCCGAAAGTTTTTCACACGCCTCCTTTCCAACCAAAATAAGAATGATAGCGACAGCGGCTGTTATGGGCATGGCCAGAGCGGGTGTTCCTCCTTTGTTTACATAGGTCGCAGCTCTGATAAATAAACCATCACGGCTCATCGAGTATAGCACGCGCGGATTGAATAACATTTGTGCATTTACAATTCCAAGGATTGAAACCATCAAAAATATCGTTACAATTTTCCCTGAACCTTCTCCAAAAATTAAGCGGATTGCATCGGCAGCGGCAAGTTTCGAGCTGGCTAATTCATTCATTGGCAAAATGTAAAGTATCGCCAAATTGCAAAGCAGATAAATAATGATGATCAGTAAAACGCCGCCAATCATCGATTTTGGAAGATTTTTTGTGGGATTTTCGTCTTCCTCGGTGAAGTAAGCTGCTGTGTGCCAGCCGTCATATGTATAAAAAATGGCTTGAAGAGAAAATATGATTGGACCGATAAAACTTCCGGTTTGAATAATTTTACTTGTAGTCAAACTGGCATCTGCGGAGGAAATTTCTTTTCCATAAATATAACATACAGCTACAAAAGTGAATAAACCTACGGCTTTCAGGAAACTCATCACATTTTGAAAAGTACTTGCCAAGGCGAGGCCAATCCAGTGTATTCCGGTTAAAACCAATAATATAGAAGCTGCAACATACGGCTCATAACCCAAAAGTGATGGAATTAATAGCGCAAGGTATTCGCTCATCGTATAAACTCCGAAACCCAGGGCGGCGCAAGTACCCATCCAACTGTTTATTCCTACAACAAATCCTGCATAATCGCCGAAAGCGCGACGTGCATACACATACCAGGCTCCGGCTTTTGGTACAGAAGTCCCGAGTTCAATGGTGCAAAGTGTTCCGAGAAAGGCGTATAAACTGACTGCAATCCAAGCGCCCATAATGAGCCAGGGTTCTCCTAATTGGGCTGCAATCGGTCCGGGTTTTCTGAGAATTCCGGTTCCAATAGTACCGCCGATAGTCACGGCAATACCAAAGCCGACACCGAGTATTTTGAGTAATTCTTTTTTGGGAGAAGGTTGTGTCATAGGAGTGATTGGGAAAAGTGCTTTTCCGAAAATAGTCAAACTTTCGGAAAGTTAACGCTACCATACCACCGTTTTGTCAAAATGAAGATTGACAAAATAAAACCAAAAAAATAGGGTACAAGCCCGAAAGCGTGTACCCTACTAAAAAATTTATCGTTTTTACCCTACAAAATCGCCTCAGCCAAAACCAAAACTTTATTGTTCAGTACCTCAACCACACCACCATCGATGGTATAAGTTGTTTTGGCGCCACTGATATCAACAACCACATCGCCACGTTTAAGCGAGCTTACAAGCGGTGCGTGGTTATTCAACACCTGAAACTGTCCGTCGGTACCCGGTAAAGTAACAGCATTTGCCTCTCCGGCAAATACTTTTTTATCTGGGGTAATGATATCTAAATGCATATTTAATTGGCTTTTGGCTGTTAACGATCAATATTGTGATTATCTGTTAGCAGCTTCTGCCAT
This sequence comes from Dyadobacter frigoris, assembly GCF_005280585.1. Lineage (GTDB taxonomy): Bacteria > Bacteroidota > Bacteroidia > Cytophagales > Spirosomataceae > Dyadobacter > Dyadobacter frigoris. The sequence goes on along the minus strand of NZ_SZVO01000007.1, from coordinate 391,989 downwards.
CATTTTTTCACCTTTGATCTGAGCATCTTCGATCGTACCAACAAGGTTGAAAGCCATTTCAGGAAGGTGATCGTATCCGCCGTCCATGATCTGGTTGAAACCTTTAATTGTATCGTTGATGTCTACCAACACACCTTTAAGACCTGTAAACTGTTCAGCCACAAAGAAAGGCTGTGACAAGAAACGTTCTACACGACGAGCGCGTGATACAACCAGTTTATCTTCGTCAGATAATTCTTCCATACCCAAGATCGCGATGATATCCTGCAATTCTTTGTAGCGTTGCAAAATGCTTTTCACGCGTTGAGCACAATCGTAATGTGCATCACCTAATGTTTCAGCGTTCAAGATACGAGAAACTGAATCCAGTGGATCCACAGCTGGATAAATACCTTTTTCTGCAACTTTACGAGAAAGCGTAGTTGTTGCGTCCAAGTGGGTAAATGTCGTCGCTGGCGCTGGATCCGTCAAGTCATCCGCAGGTACGTAAACCGCCTGTACAGATGTAATAGAACCACGTTTTGTGGAAGTAATACGTTCCTGCATCTGCCCCATTTCAGTAGCCAAAGTTGGTTGGTAACCTACCGCAGAAGGCATACGCCCCAAAAGAGCCGATACTTCAGAACCTGCTTGTGTAAAACGGAATATATTATCGATAAAGAAAAGGATATCACGTCCTTGTCCTTCGCCATCTCCGTCACGGAAATATTCAGCAACTGTAAGACCTGTCAAAGCAACACGTGCACGTGCTCCAGGAGGTTCGTTCATCTGACCGAACACGAAAGTAGCTTGTGAATCTTTCAAAGTTTCGTAATCTACTTTTGAAATATCCCATCCGCCTTCTTCCATGCTGTGTTTGAAATCGTCACCGTATTTAATAATACCCGCTTCGATCATCTCACGCATCAAGTCATTTCCTTCACGAGTACGCTCTCCAACACCTGCAAATACGGAAAGACCGGCATATGCTTTTGCGATGTTGTTGATCAATTCCTGGATCAATACCGTTTTACCAACACCCGCACCACCAAACAAACCGATTTTACCACCTTTTACATAAGGAGCAAGCAAATCAATTACTTTAATACCTGTGAAAAGTACTTCAGTCGCCGTTGCAAGATCTTCATATTTTGGAGCAGAACGGTGAATTGAGATACGTTTGTCAGAAGCGTCAACTGGTCTAAGACCGTCGATAGGCTCTCCAATTACATTAAACAAACGTCCTTTAATTGACTCACCAGTCGGGATTGTGATTGGTGAACCAAGCGGAGTTACTACCATCCCGCGGAACATACCTTCAGTACTATCCATCGCAATAGTACGAACTCTGTCTTCTCCCAAGTGTTGCTGACACTCAAGAACTACTTTTTGTCCGTTTGATTTGATGACTTCTAATGCATCAAGAATAGCCGGGATGCGTTCGCTGTCTTCAAATGATACGTCTACAACGGGTCCAATTACCTGCGTAATTTTTCCTAAGTTTGTTGCGTTTGCCATTATAAGAATTTTAGTATAGTCTATGAGAGGTTATTTTCGAACCGCAAAAGTAGGAGATAATTTGGTCAGTACCAATAGTGTCACAATTGATTTATAGGATATTTTTTAGAAAATCACCCAAATTATGTGAAAAGTGTATAGAAATTATCAGAATCGATGACAAAAATAGTTTTCGAAGGAACTTTTTGTTTCTTGTTATGGCAAATGTTATTAAGCTATAAGTTATATTTTATTTTCGTCGGGCTGCGATTGAAATGAAATTCAGATCAATCTTTAAACACTTACACACCAAATAATACTAAATATGAATGCTGAACTTTTGAACCGTATCACATTCAATTTTTACCAGTGCGGTGGAAAACCATGCATTCGTAATATGCGTATCAGAGTTAAAGATATTCTTGAGTTATTGGCAAATGGCTTAACTGCGGATCAAATAATTGATGGGGAATTCCCTTCGCTTGAAATAAATGATATAAAAGCCTGCCTTTTATATGCATCCCTTAAATTGTAAACCAAACTTCATATAAATATCAAACCCTTCAAAAACCCGATTAAATAGAAATTACCGGACGTTAATGTTAGTTTTAACCCATTATATCAAAACTACAAAAGCCATCGTTGGTAAACTTTCCATATCGGACTAAAAATATTTATGAAAGAACTTTTTTTCTGGAGAGTGTGGTCTTCATCTGAACGCCGTATCAGTATAGCGGCTTTTGCTACAATTATATTGGCCCTTCTTTTCTTTATTGTTAAAGGTATTGATCCGCTTGCCAATGTTATCCGCTGGGATGTTTTGAGTGAATTGTCAGAGATTTCTACCGTTGTTGACATATTAAAATTTGATAACTGGCAATATGGAATTTCCGGTCCATCCAATCTTGTGACGGAACAGTTTGTGGCATCAACCATGCAGACTGATTTTATTACGATCAAAATATTCTGGGGGTTAATCATCGTTGGACTTTCCTCTATTCTTGCTTCATTAACCACCATGCCACGCTTCTGGTATCTGACCGGAATGGTAGCTTTTATCGTTTTAGTAGCCTCTGCCCGATTGGAAACGCTTGGTGTTTTCGGGGAAGGAAGTCGTACATTGTTCATTCTTACCGTCGTTTTATATGGGGGATTGAGCTACTATTTCCACGCATTTCGCCCGGATCTTGGTATTGGGTCCAGGATTATGGGACTTTTAGGAATTTCCATTTTCCTTGTGCTGCTAATAACATTTCTTTCGACGGTAGCTTTTCCTGCACTTACCGCGGCATCTTATTCGCTGCCGATCTGGCTGCTAATTTCTATTTTATTTTTGCTGATTTCAGCTACGGAAATTATTGCAGGCCTCGTTTGGCTAAGTACCAGTGGCCAGATGAAAGCCGGGAAATCCGGTTTTGCTAATTTTTTGGTAATAACAATCCTCTACCTTCTTTCGCTGGTATTGCTTTATTTAAAAAATACGAGGCAGATTGATTGGGACCTTACCTTATTAAGTCCGGTTTATCTGGCTATTGCAGCTGGTATCCTTGGAATATGGGGTTTCAAAAAAAGAGTTGATTCTACCAATGGGCTGCTTTCGTTCCGCTCAACGGGCTTCTGGTTATATACCGGAATGTTTATTGTTGCAGGCGCCTTCGCAGGTTATGCAGCAGGTACAGCCAATGATCCGTTACTGGAAGTATTGGAAGATGTTGTTGTTAATGGCCAGTTAGCGATGGGAATAGTGTTTCTGTTTTACATCATTATCAATTTTTATGCGGTCTTTAAGCAAAATCTGGCCGTTCATAAAGTCTTGTATAAACCCATGCGTTTTGGATTGACTCAAACGCGGCTGTTTGGCTTTGCAGGTGTGGTTATATTGTTTTCAATCCAAAGGTTATTGCCCGTTCATCAGGGAATTGCAGGATATTTCAATGGATTGGGTGATTTATATTCAAACACCGGTGAATATCCTTTAGCTGAGCAATATTACAAAATGGCTTTGCAGCAGGAATTTCAAAATCATAAATCCAATTATGCGCTGGCGTCTCTTGCGCTTACGCAGGGAGATAAAGTCGCCGGAGCCTACTATTTCCGTCAGGCATTATTGAAAAATCCCTCACCACAGGCTTATGCAGGGCTAACGGGAGTATTAATGCAGGAAAGTTTATTTTTTGATGCAATTTTCAGTTTGCAGGAAGGGTTACGCGCTTTCCCGGAAAGCGGAGAGCTCCTGAATAATCTGGGTATGCTTTATGCCAAAACCAATGTCGCGGATTCAGCGCATTATTATCTGGATAAAGCAGAAAAAAATAGCAAACGTCCGGAAGTTCCTGCTACTAATTTGCTGGCGATCTGGGCCAGAAGTACGGATTCAGGTTTACTCGATTCCTTGGCAAATAATAGTACGGCTCAAAAATATCTTTCATGGCAGGCTAACTGGCTTGCGGTCCAAAACTTACGTCAGAAATTTTCAAAACAGAATTTCGAAAATGATGCAATCAAATCGGATTCGTCTTTAAGTGTTTCCGGTCTGGCTTATTTAGTCAATTATTCCAAAAATCAGGCAGGTCTGGATAGTTTTCCGGCTACTTTTTTACCAAAACTGGCTAATAAAAATCAGTTGCTATCGGAAGATCTTTCTCTTGCCGCTCTTTATCCGGAATTTTATAGTGGTAATAAATTGAAAGCCGTTGAGACACTTTCAGTTTGGGCGGAACAAGGTGGAGAAAAAGCCAAAGTTTATCACAAGATTTTAGGTCACTGGTTATTACAGGTGGGGTTGTATGATCTTGCGATCAAACATCTTTCCAATGTTGATGGAATTGAGGGAGTATTGGGGCAGGCCGTTGGCTACTCACTTTCCGGGCAACAGGCGATTGGCGGATTATTATTGGAAAGAATGCAGGAAAAAGAGCCAAACGCAGCACTGCAAAAACTGCAAAATTCTTTAATGACGATAAAAGCACCGAAAACTAAGGCAGATTCGCTTTTTGCAATCGCTCAAAAATCACCATCGGAAAAAAATTACAGCAATGCTGTTCATGCCAATCCTTTTGACGAAAAAATTGTCTCTGCTTCCGCCAGTTATTTCAGACAAAAAAAGCAGATCCCGAAAGCTTATAGTATCGTTTTAGATGCGTTAAAATTCAACGACCGTGCTCCGCTTCTCTGGGAAGAATATACGATTTTAAGTTTACAGCAAGGCCTCATCGGACAAGCTGATGAAGGAGAAGCACAGGTGAAGGAAATCTCCTCTCCTGCCGGTTATCAGGCTTTTCTTGCTCGCTATCAGCCTATGCGCGCTCTCATCGAAAAACAGCGGGCGGAGTTTAAGTGATTTTTTATTTTAGCATTTGAAAGACGCGATTTGCCAGTTTTGAAAAACAAATTGTCCTGACGAGCCGGCATATTTTCTTCAAAATCCCAACAAACCTATGACGTTACAGTGGACATCAACGATGAGCGGAACGGAAACGCGTATTTTTCGAGGAAAACTGATCGCCGGATTATTGAAAGGAAGCCTTTGGAAGGATGATGCTTATGGCGAATTGAACGGGCATATGGTGCGGTTTAAAACCACAGGTTTTTGGAAACGCAAAACGCTGATTCTGGATATTGAAGGAACAAAAGAACTTGGCCATATCGAATACAATTCCTGGAAAACATCTGCCGTGATCATCTATGAAGATAAATCCTATGAATGGACTTTTGACTCGTGGGCGGGGAAAAACTGGAAAATAAAGAGCGGTGAAGATCAGGCGATCTATTCCAAAACCAGCGTCTGGAAAAACAAGGGAGATATTGAAGTAGAAAATATTTCTCCCGCGATCATTCTGGCCGGACTTTTTGTTTATGGTTATTTCCAGAAAATGGCAGCAGCGGTGGCCGCGTCTTCCTGATTAATTGAAACTTTCCTACCAAACAATAATTTCATTTATATGAAAATCATTGAAACGACCGATATCTCAAAACGTTATGTGATGGGCAGCGAGATTATCCAGGCATTAAAATCGGTAACCATTTCTGTCAGCAAAGGAGAATACGTCGCTTTTATGGGACCGTCTGGTTCCGGGAAATCGACGTTAATGAACATTATCGGTTGTCTGGATACGCCCAGTACCGGAAAATATATTTTGAATAATAAGGACGTCAGCGATATGACGGAAAGTGAACTGGCGGAAATCCGTAACAAGGAAATCGGATTCGTTTTCCAGACCTTCAATCTTTTACCAAGAATGTCTTCACTGGATAATGTGGCTTTGCCGCTGATTTATGCGGGTTTGAATAAGGCTGACAGAACTGAAAAGGCAATGCTTTCGCTTAAAAATGTTGGTTTGGAAAATCGTGCAGGACATAAACCCAATGAACTTTCCGGGGGGCAGCGCCAACGTGTGGCGATTGCGCGTGCGCTTGTAAATGATCCAAGTATTTTACTAGCGGATGAGCCAACGGGAAACCTGGATTCGAAAACTTCCTACGAAATCATGGATCTTTTTGACCAGTTATATAGCAAAGGAAATACAATCGTAATGGTTACGCACGAAGAGGACATTGCGCATTATGCGCACAGGATCATACGCTTACGTGATGGTCTGGTAGAATCTGATTCTATCAATCCTAATCCTACGAAGGTTGGGCATCTGGTCTGATGATATAAATGTCATTTGACATAATTTTAGTAACTTTCGGAAAAAGAAAGAAGAAGATGGAAGGGATCAGCTATTTAACGGACAATGCGGGACAGAAAAAGGCTGTGGTTATTGATTTTTCTTTATTGAAAAACAAGGATAATTTGGCCGAAATTCTTGAAGGTATAGAAGATGAAATTGCTGTGGAATTAAGACAAAACGAACCGAGATTGAGCTGGAAAGATGTACGAGATACATTGCTTGATAAGGACTGATGTATCAAATAGAAGTAGTAAAATCGGCACTTAAAGAACTGGAAAGCATACCAAAAATCTTCAAGTCAAAAATAATTTCGAAGATTGATGATTTGGCCGCGGAACCAAGACCCGGCGGTGTGAAAAAATTGGAAGGTTCAATTAATACTTATAGGATTGGAGTAGGAAACTACCGTATAATATACCAGATTAAGGATCTTCAATTAATTATTACAGTCATAAAAATTTCGGATAGAAAAGACGCATACAAGTGATGATATAGAAATATTTCAGTTTTTAAGCGTTTTAGTTTAACGAAATACAAGAATCAAAGTAAAATCCGAATGAATTACTTAATCGATGTAATTTATTCGGATTATTTTTAGTTAATACCTTTATGAAAATCAATTTCGCAGACTTAATTTTATTTGAAAACGAGGATTTTCTTCTCGTTAATAAACCACCTCATTTGGCCACGCTGGATGAACGTACCGCCGATCGTGGCGGAAGTGTTTTACGCCTTGCCAAAGAATATAATTCTGAATTACAGGCAGCGCACAGGTTGGACAAGGAAACTTCGGGTGTTTTGGCTTTTGCTAAAAATCCGGCAGCTTATCGTCATTTGGCTATGCAATTTGAGCATCGTCAGGTTACCAAACGTTATCACGCCGTAACAAATGGAATCCATAACTTGGATAGTATTTCCGTTTATCTGCCAATTTTGGCTTTAAAAAATGGTACGGCAGTAAAAATTGATAGGGTAGAAGGAAAGGTTGCAGAAACAATTTTTAATACACTAAAAGTGTATCGTGGTTACACACTTGTGGAATGTATCCCCATAACGGGCCGTATGCACCAGATCCGTATTCACCTTTCCTGTCTGAAAGCTCCCATCGTTTGTGACCCTCAATATGGCGGAGAACCAATTTTTCTTTCCACTTTAAAACGGAAATTCAATTTGAAAAAAGAAACCGAAGAACAACCACTTATTCAACGGGTTGCACTCCATGCGTTTTCTCTTTCTTTTGCATTGATGAATGGAGAGCAGGTGAGAATTGAAGCGCCTTATCCGAAAGATTTTGAAGTTTTGGTTAAACAATTGAATAAGTTTGGGGTGTAAAACTTTTGTTTCCAGTTATTTATAAGTCCAGGATCTATGAAATCAAATTTATCCTTTTCAAAAGTATTCATTGCTACGTTTTGTTTTTTGATGATGTTGGTCAGCCTTTCAGAAGCTCAGAATGTCAGAAAAAATGATGTGATTATAACCCGGACAAACGAAAAGATAGAGGCGATTATTCAGGAAATTGACGCTAGTACGGTTAAATATAAGAAAGCTAGTGACCCTGAAGGGCCTGTTTTTACCCTAGACAAAAAGGAAATTTCATCTATTCTGTATGGTAATGGTGAGGTTGAAAAGCTGGATAATGCTACGGATGAGTACTTTGCGCCGGGGAAAGTAGAGCCACCTGTTATTTATAATAAACCGGCGGAAAGGACTTATGATAACAGGAGCGGTGTTTCTTCATCGCAGAATTCTGATCAGCTGCGTAGAAATTATAACTTGTACTTAAAGAAATCGAGGTCGTACAAAAAGCTGGGTATCATTAGTGCATCTGCGGGGATATTATTTACGGTTATTGGATTTATCAAAGTTTCGGACGAGATAAATTATTACAATACTTATGGATATTATCAGTCGGAATCAAATCTTACGGCCGGTTCATTGCTTTTCACAGCTGGGCTTGGAGCAGGTATTCCGCTTACGATTCTTGGATTTGTAAAAGGTAAGCGATACGCAAGAAAAGCGGTTGACGCTCAACAGGAATTGAGAAGACGAAACGAACCTTTTTCGTTGAGACTAAGTCCAGGATTCAATCCGGTAACACAATCTGGATATCTTGCTTTGAAAATGAATTTCTAAAAATATCGGATAAAAGGCATTAAAAAAGCGGTTTGGAATCCCCAAACCGCTTTTTTAATGCCGAAAAGAAATTCTTAAAATTTGAAAGATATACCGAGCTGTAAAGGAGATGCACCATAGCCTACTTCTGCCCATCCGCTTAGCGCTGGCTTGAAATAATAACGGGCACCCGCATGAACAGATGGTACAATATCTGTATAGGACGTTTTATAGTCATTGTTATAAGTTCCTCCACCTTTGTACTTTGCAGAATAAGTACGGACATAAAGGCCTGCACCTGCGTAGATATCCAACTTCTCAATATTTAATTTTAGTAATTCATTGAAGTGATATGAGGCCCGCGGTCCAACATAGACATAAGAATAGCGCCAATCTCCACCCAGATATTTTGTGCTTACAATGGCTGCATAAACGCCTCCGCTGATTTGATTAGTAAATCCATATTCCGCAGATACATTAATTGGAACCCCATTTCCGTAAAGCCCGAAAGTACCAAGACCAATCCCGACATTCAATAATTTATCTCCTTTTTCATATTGTGCGTAGGCTGAGTGCGAAGTAACACTCAAAATGGCAATAACGATTAGCGTTGATAGAATCTTTTTCATTTTGAATAATTGTTAGAAGTATAATAATAGCACAAATAAAAGTGATTATTTCGTCCCTTCAAAACTTGTGCCATTACTACTTATTATTCGGGGGCTTATACTTGATGAACGGTTGTTTTCATTGATATTTCCAATGCAAATCAGATATCTTTTTTCAATTTGTCATGAAAAACTTTACGGAATTTTTCAAGTTTTGGGGCAATGACAAACGCGCAATATCCCTGGTCAGGATTCTTTGCAAAGTAATCCTGATGATAATCTTCGGCCGGATAAAACTTGTCTGCTTTTGTTATTTCCGTCACGATCGGCCTGGCATATGCACCAGATTTGTTCAACTCGTTTTTTGCTTCTTCGGCCAGTTTTTTCTGTTCATCATTTTGGTAAAAAATCACAGAACGATACTGTGTCCCAACATCATTTCCCTGACGGTTTAATGAAGTTGGGTCATGTCCGCGGAAAAATGCTTCCAAAAGCGCTGTATAACTGATCTTTTTAGGATCATAAGTTACCTGAATACATTCTGCATGGCCTGTCGTTCCTTCACAAACTTCTCTATAACCGGGATTTTTAACATGACCGCCGGAATAACCGGATACTACATCTTTTACACCATCCAGCGTTTCGAACAGCGCTTCAGAGCACCAGAAACAACCTGTTCCAAATGTGGCAATTTGCATATTGGCAGTATCAATTGCAGCCGATGCTGATGACTCATTATTCATTTTTTTCTTTTGTTTTTTGTCAGACTGTGCACATGATACAACGACCATACAGCACATTAATATGAATGTGAAAAACGGGATGTTTGGTTTCATTGAAATGATATAGTTAATTTTAAACTTATGTTAGGCAAACAACTAATTACAGCAGAAAGTTTATACCGTAATTTTACACTTCGAACCGAATTTGAATGTCTGTGGCCTCACAATCCGATCTATTCAGATATACGATTAAAACGGATTTGACGATCATAAAGAACAAACGGTACCGGGAATTTGTATAATTATTGTATAAATAATCAGTCATTTGTTTAGACGCAACTTGTTTCTTTTCCTTACAGATTATCACCTGAATTTTTGATTATTTTTCAAATGACTTATTTACATTTTAAAGCACTTCATATCATTTTCGTAGTGAGCTGGTTTGCAGGCCTTTTTTATATGCCGCGCCTGCTTGTTTATCACACAGAAGCCCAAAGTAAAATCGAGGCCGCCAGAGAAGTTCTGAATGAACAATTCATCAAAATGGAAAAACTGCTCTGGAACGCGATCATGGTCCCGGCTATGTGGATGACTTTGATTACAGGAAGTATTATGATTTACATTACGCCTGGCTGGCTAAGTCAGGGCTGGATGCATATGAAACTTACTTTTGTGCTAGGATTGATAGTATATCATTTTTTTACAAGAAAACTGATTCTGGAAATTCAAAAAGGTCACTTTCGTTTTTCTTCCATTCAATTACGCTTGTGGAATGAAGTAGCTACGATCTTCTTATTTTCCATTGTTTTTCTGGTGGTACTGAAAAATTCGGTAGACTGGATCTGGGGCGTTTTGGGTTTGATTGCTTTTGCGGTAATGATCATGTCGGCAGTCAGGATTGTAAAAAAGATCCGGGAAAAGAAGGTTAGTGAATAAGTTTCCACAGTATTCGGACATTTTATATTAGAGATAAGCAACTTAATGTATTTCCTGTACGTTAAATTATTTTGGTATGGTTCTTTTAAATATCAAATTGTTTATTTCTTATATACAAAAACTCAACGATCATGGTTTATATAAATAAGGTAATATATTTCATCGCAAAAGTCTGGTTTGCATTTGTTATGCTTCTGGCTCTTGTGCTTACGGCGATACTTTCTTTTCCATTTTTTATTCTGGAATGGATTGACAAATCACCAGCTAAAACAGATAATCTTGTTTTAAAAAGCAAACTGATACAGTTAAATAAAACTTCCGGGTAAGGAATTTTTATCGTTTTATATCAAAATGAGAGCTTTTCCAAGTGGAAAAGCTCTCATTTTTTTACGTTAAAAACTAAATTTCTATACTTTCATATAACTCAGGGATCACAACATTTTTAAATCCTGCATTTTCCAATTTGGCTTTATAGGAAACCTGTGTGTCATATTCTCCATGCACAAGAAATACCTTTTGAACTTGCTCAGGATTCTGGCAGGCGAGGAATTGAAGCATTTCACTATAATCGCCATGGGCCGAAAAGGAGTCCATCACTTCAATTTTTGTTTTAACTTCAAACATTTCACCAAAAATATTAACTTCCTTATCTCCTCTTTTCAAAGCGCCCGCCAAGGTATTGGAAGACGCATAACCAACAAGCAAAATAGTTGAATCCGGATCGCCAATATTGTTTTTAATATGATGTTTGATACGCCCGGCCTCTGCCATTCCCGAAGCAGAAATGATGATGCAGGGTTTGTCCAGATCATTTAAAGCAATGGATTCACTGGTTTCAGAGATATAATGAAGATTTGGAAAGGCAAAAGCATCGCCATCTTTTTCAATATAATCCAGAATTTCAGGGTTAAAACATTCCTCATGATCTTTCATGATTTTCGTAGCACGAACTGCCAGCGGACTGTCAATATACACATCAATCCGGGGCAGTTTCCCTGAATTTGATAATTTATCCAGCGTATAAATCAATTCCTGCGTACGGTCAATGGCAAAAGCGGGAATGATCACTTTGCCCTTTTTTTCTACACAAGTTTCGCTGACCACCTTTAGCAAATGCGCCTGCATATCATTTTCTTTTGGATGCAGTCTGTCGCCGTATGTTGATTCGCTGATGATAAAATCAGCTTGGGGAAAGGGTTGTGGTTTTCTTAAAATATTATCTTCCTGTCTGCCAATATCTCCGGTAAAAGTCAGTTTTTTAATTGTTCCTTTATCCGGAATACTCAAATGAACAGCGGCGCTTCCTAAAATATGTCCGGCATCGGTAAAGAAAACAGAAACTTTATCTTCTCCTAAATCAAATTTTTCTCCATACTGAACGCCTTTGAACAAAGTCAGCGCTTTTTCTGCATCTTCCGAATTATACAATTCTTCCACGAAAGGCCTTCCCTGCTTTTGGCGGCGTTTGTTAACGCGTTCCAGATCTTTTTCCTGAATATGAGAACTGTCCAGCAGCATAATTTTACAGAGATCGGCCGTTGCCGTTGTACAATAAATTGGCCCGGAAAATCCTTGTTTTATCAATCTTGGAATTAAGCCTGAGTGATCAATATGGGCGTGGGAAAGAACCAGGTAATCTACTTCTGACGGCTCAAAACCGAATTTCTGATTAAAATCGTCTGTTTGAATTCCCTGAAATAATCCGCAATCCAGTAATATTTTTGTGCCTTTTTCGGTTGTAATTAAATGTTTGCTGCCTGTAACGGTGCGTGCGGCACCAAAAAACTGAATTCGCATGTTATTATCGGCTAATCGTTTGTTGATATTTGAAAATTCAATTTGAAGAATTTCAATCAAATAAACGCGAATTGGTATAAATTTTTCCTTAAAACGTACAATCAGTTACCTTTGTAGAATAGAAATTATTCTGGTAGCACATAAAGCGCGTTCAAGTTGCGGCCAACGCCATCATAATCCAGACCATAACCTACAACAAAACGATTGGGTATTTCAAATCCAACGTAACGAAGGTCTACGGGTTTTTTAATCGCTTCCGGTTTGTGAAGAAGCGTAGCAATTTCAACAGACAAAGGTTTTAAAGCATGGATTTGAAGTAATAACTGGTGCATGGTAAGTCCGGTATCAACAATATCCTCGATAATTATGACGTCGCGGTTCGTAAGCTTTTCTTCCAAACCAATGATTTGCCGTACCTTTCCGGTAGATTCCGTTGCGGTGTAAGAAGACAGCCTGACGAAAGTGATCTCACAGGAAAGAGGAATATTTTTGACAAGCTCCGAAGCGAACAGAAATGCACCGTTTAATACTACTATGAACAAAGGACTGCGTCCTTCATAATCGGAATTAATTTGGGCTGCCAGTTCAGCAATCCGGTTTTCAATGTCGTCCCTGGAAATGAACGGAGAAAAAGTTTTATCGTGAATTGTAATCATGTCAGAATTTTCTTGGACAGTAATATTAACTCTTTTTTCAAAAACAGGACAGCACACAAACGTAAAATATGAATCCGACGTTAATATTGACAGATTTTTAAGCTTAATTATGAAAATAGTGCTGATTAAACCTATTGCTTTCAGTCTTGTTATTTTTCTATCCATTTCATCAGCCGTCGCCCAGCTTTACTCTTCGGCGGAACTGGATAAGAATTATGATATGGTTATCAAAAATCCAAGCGTACAGATCGAAGCAACAGAGGCAATTAACATGTTGTATAATTTTAAATTTGCCGAAGCTGATGCTGAATTTCGCTGGCTGAAATATCGATATCCCAAACATCCTATGCCTCATTTTTTAATGGGTTTGGCGGAATGGTGGAAAATTGTACCGAATACTGAAATTGAGACTTACGATAAAAGTTTTTTGGCCCAGATGGATTCTACGATCAATTTGGCAGAAGAACTTTATGATAATGAAAAGAATAAAATTGAACCGGCATTTTTTCTGGCTGCTGCTTATGCCTTCAAAGGGCGACTTTATTCTGAACGGAAACAGTGGACAAAAGCGACTTTTGCGGGTAAAAATGCGCTGAAATACCTGGATGTCTGCAAAGGAAACGGAGATCTGACGCCGGAACTTTTGTTCGGAGACGGGATTTACAATTATTATGCGCAATGGGTTCCAAGTGAATATCCGTTACTAAAACCGATTCTGGCTTTTTTCCCAAAAGGAAATAAAAAGCTTGGCGAACAGCAATTGGAAACAGTGGCGAACAATGCTTTTTACACCCGTGTGGAAGCGAGATATTTCCTTCTTCAGATTTACAGCATGGAAAATGAATATGGAAAAGCGTACGAAATGGCGAAGTACATGTGGCAGACATTTCCAAACAATCCGTATTTCGAACGTTACTTTTGCAGAACTGCATTTGTGACGGGAAAAACCGGGGAAGCTGAAAAAGCGGCTCAAAATATTCTTGACAAAATCAGCCAGGGCATCCCGGGTTACGAAGGTGTAAGCGGCAGGAATGCAGCGTATGTTTTAGGTTTTTACAATTTGCAGTATTACCGGAATTATGACCTGGCGAGCAAGTATTTCAAACAGGCAGTGGATTTTTCAACGCAGACAAATTCGATGAATGCGGGTTACTATGTGTCGTCGCTTTTGGGGTTAGGTAAAATTGCAGAAATGCAGAAAAACTATGATGAGGCACTTAGTTATTATAAACTCGCTGACGACAAAGCAGATAAACATTCAAGTCAGGAAAAAGAAGCGCGCAAGCATATTGAAGCCTTGAAAAAGCTAAAACGTGAAGAGCGCCGTAACAGAAGGAAATAACCTGATATTCCGTCGGACGGCTTTTTTGCCGTCCGACGGATAAGAAACCGAAGAATAATCAATCAAGTTTTCAAATAAATAAGAACTTCTTATTCCCCTTTTTTCAATTTCGCATAATGCTTGAAAAACAAAGGAATTGTTTCAATCCCTTTGTAATAATTGAAAAGGCCATAACTTTCATTAGGTCCATGCAGACCGTCAATATCAAGCCCAAAGCCCATTAAAATACTTTTTCTTCCCAATTCCTGCTCAAATAAAGCAACAATCGGGATACTTCCGCCGCCGCGTGTTGGAATAGGTTTTTTGCCAAAAGATTCTTCCATCGCTAATTCTGCTGCGTGGTATTCAAGAGAATCCGTTGGCGTCACATAAGGCAAACCGCCATGATGAGGAACGACAGAAACTTTTACAGAAGATGGTGCGATGGATTTAAAATGTGCTGTAAACAGATCACAAATTTCCTGATCCGTTTGATTTGGCACCAGACGCATTGAAATCTTGGCGTTTGCTTTTGAAGGCAAAACGGTTTTCGCGCCCTCGCCGATATAACCGCCCCAGATTCCATTTACATCCAGCGTCGGGCGCACAGACGTGCGTTCAATGGTGGTATAACCACGCTCTCCGGCGACATCCTCAATAGAAAGGTCTTTCTTGTATTCATTCAGATCAAAAGGCGCAGCGTTTAAAGCAGCTCTTTCTGACGAAGTCAGTTCCTCTACATTATCATAAAATCCAGGTATCGTAATATGACCGTTTTGATCTTTCAGCGATGCGATCATTTCACACAAAATATTGATCGGATTTGCCACACCGCCACCGTACACACCTGAATGAAGATCTCTGTTGGCTCCAACAACTTCCACTTCAAGGTAAGTCAGTCCGCGTAATCCCGTTTCAATGGAAGGCACATCATTAGCGATCATGCTTGTATCCGAAATCAGAATCGTATCACATTTCAGCAATTCACGGTTTGCTTTTACAAATGTTTCAAGGTGTGACGAACCAACTTCTTCTTCTCCTTCGATTATAATTTTAATATTACAAGCCAAAGAATCTGTCGCCAACATGGTTTCCAGCGCTTTTACGTGCATGTAAAACTGGCCTTTGTCGTCACAAGCACCACGGGCATAAATACGGTCATTTTTAATTACCGGCTCAAAGGGGGGCGAATTCCAAAGTTCGTAAGGATCAGCAGGCTGGACGTCATAATGGCCATAAACCAGCACAGTTGGTAAAGCCGGATCAATTATTTTTTCACCATAAACAATCGGATGTCCCGGTGTCTGATAAATTTCAACTTTGTCTGCTCCTGCTTCTGAAATGCGGTCGCGTACAAATTCTGCTGCACGGATCATGTCCTCTTTGAATTTGGAATCGGCACTTACCGAAGGAATTCTGATCAGATCAAGCAGTTCATTTAAGAATCTATCGCGGTTTTTTTCGATGTAGTTATTCATTGGTTCAAGCATTATTATTTTAAAATAAATCTTTATTACGGTTTAAAACCTGTAAGATTTTATCGGTGCCCAATATAAAAAAATAACCCCTAAGGTTTGAGCCTTAGGGGTTGGTATTTCAATTTTTTAATTCTCAGGAATGTCCTTTTGATTTTGATCTAGCGAAAATATTCACGCGGCTTTCATTTCCATTCAGTAATCTGACAATGTTTTTCTGATGTGTTATTACAACGAGGACAAACATGACAAATCCAAAAATGACAAGCAAAGTTTCAGGTTGCCCGAAGACTCCCAATAAGGATAATACCGGGAAAGCCAATGTGGCAAGTATAGAACTCAAAGAAACAAATTGAGAGGCGATTAGTGTCAGTAAAAATATGGTAATACTCATAGCTGCAAGCTCAGGATGAATGGCAAGCACCATACCCAATAACGTTGCAATTCCTTTTCCGCCTTTAAAACCAACAAAAACCGGAAAAATATGACCGACAATGGCGATAACTCCAAAGATAATCTTGTACATCAAAATATCCGTTTCGGCAATGGCACCCATATAAAACAGCATGGAAGCCAAACAAGTTGCCGTCCAGCCTTTCATTACGTCAATAAGCATTACAATTGTACCGGCACGTTTTCCCAACACTCTGAAAGTATTGGTGGCTCCTGCATTCCCACTTCCATGTTTACGCACATCAATGCCGAAATAACCAATCCCATACCATACAGAACTCGGAATGGAACCTAATAAATAGGCGGCTATTATCGTAATGATCAATAAGGCTATGCTCATTTTGTATTATTAGTAGGTTTATTTGAACTTTAAAAGTTTCTTAAAAATACGACACTTTTGTTTCTATAGCAAGCAAACAGGATTAAAACAATAAAATGCAAAAATAGGTTTAACTATTGAAAAATTCAAATCGGGAACATAACTATATGAAAATCAGAAGCCTTCTGTCTTTTCTTCTTTTTTCTTTTTCTCTTCTGCTACGGCTGCTTTTTTCTTCACAGTTTTTGCGGCAAGTTTGGCTTTTTTCAAGGCAGGTTGATAAAAGTCATCAAAGCGACTTACAAACATATCTTTTTCTTCAACACCTAAAGATACAAGTGACATGTCTTTGGATTTTGTATTACTGCCTTTTGCCGTAACCAGATCGTTGAAGTCAACCTGCGAAGAAATCACGCCCAACTCTTTTTCTTTATAGTCAAAATAATACCAGATATCCGGTGACGCCTGAATATACAGACTGAATTCATCACCTGCTTCTGAACGCCGGATTTCCAGCACACCATCCATTTGTGCATTGATATTATTTCTGCCAAAATTGGAAACGCCTATTGGTCCTTGTGAAAAATAAGCGTTATGTACCGGCGACCAATGCAAGTCCACGCTCGAAAGCACGAGTGGCACATCCAGCATTGGAGAAGCGTCAAATAATGGTTTATAACCAGCAGCCGAAAGTTTCACATAAGCATCCGTTGCTTTTGAACCGATCAGTGCGGCCAGTTTTCTGTTTAGTTGTTCCGCGTCATCATCCGCAGCCGTACTGTTTTGTTCTTCCAGATTTGTTTCAATAATTTTTGCTGAAAGCTGAGGCAAAACTGGAACAAGCGATGAAAGTTTCATTAACAACATAGCGTTAAACGAAAATCTGGAACTATCTACCTGGACATCGGCAATGGCCGTAGATTGAAGCCAGTCAGCGGAAGCCAGTTTCATCGGTCCTGAAAAAGAAGCGATTCCGGTTTTATCATCAAATGTCAATGTGTTTGCCTCGTCAACCAGGCTATCTTTTCCAACCGGCGGTGCCACTTTGAAAGCTTTTTTATCTTCATCATAGGCCATAGAACCCTGCGCCAAGTAAATATCTTCGTCACCATCTGATTCTTTTGGAGACAAAAATGTCATATACATACCGCGTTGTTCGTTGAAATGAAGACCAACGGAAAGTGGCAACTCGTGTTCGTTTTTCAGGTTTTTATCAATCTTAATTGAAACAGATTGTCCTGGTGCTTCTTTGTAAACTATCCATGAACTCTGGAAATCCTTGCGGAATTTCAGCATCGGTTTCACAAAACCATCCAACTGCAATGAAGGTTGATACGCGATAAGATTGATACCACCTTTGTATTGAATTCTTGGTGAAAGGATCAGGTTTTCAGTTTCTTTAATTTCCGCTCTGGCGGTTGTGTAATACCGGATCGGACCAGAATCTTTATTTCCTTTTGATTTTTTTCCTTCCGCCGCAGCTCCGATTTCTACCAGCTCAAAATTCTGCATTTTGATGTTGAATGTATCTTTTCTGGCGGTTATATATTGATACGTTGCCGAACCTTCAAAACGGTTTCTAGAATCGATTTTAATATCGGCATCGCGTAAATGGTGCGACGCGTTTAAGGTATCAATTTCTATTCTGGCCTTTTTCAACGGAACAATTCGTCCGTTACTTCCAATACTTACCATCCCTTTGTCCGGAATAATTTTCACATCAGCCGTGCGGATGAATGGGACGCCGCGAACATTCAGTGTTACTTTTTCAACATCATAAATACCTTCAGAGCCTTCAAAAGTCAAACCTTCCTGTTCTGGTGCGATGGAAGTATAGGATGAAGTTTCCCCAAATCCTTTCATCAGAATGGTCTTTTTCAAAATGTCCCATTTCGCTGTTGCGATCAGTGTTTTATAAGCCGCAACAGGAATTTCCATACCCGAGGAATCGCTGTCAAAACCGGTGGAATCGGTGACGAAGTTTACCACGGAAGTTTTAATATTGAAATCAATGTTGACATTTTTACCGGTCAGGATATTTTTGGCATCTTTTAGTTGTCCGCTGTTCACCGTAAACCGGGAGCGGTTTGCTAAAAATCCGTCTTTGTTAAATTTAATATCCTGCGATGTAAGTTCAGAATCCGGTCGTTTTAACTTTCCATGTCCGTATAATCCGGTTGAACGTAAAAGCAGCCCACCTTCCAGACTTGTTGTTCCTTTATAAAAAGAGAATGATTTTCCCGTTGTATTGATAAACATACTATCCGTACTTGGAGTCCAGCGCAAGGTGTAATCTTTCAGGTCAACCGCCGGGAAATATCCCTTGCCGATTGTTGCTTCTTTAATACTCGCCAGTTCACCCGAAGCATACAGAGAATCGGAA
This sequence comes from Dyadobacter frigoris, assembly GCF_005280585.1. GTDB lineage: Bacteria > Bacteroidota > Bacteroidia > Cytophagales > Spirosomataceae > Dyadobacter > Dyadobacter frigoris. The sequence goes on along the minus strand of NZ_SZVO01000007.1, from coordinate 373,055 downwards.
GCAAGCAAAATATTTTTAGCTGTCATGGAAGCGGATAAATAGCGCAAAACAGCTTTGGATTTCAAACCTGCATTGTCCATGACCAGCGTATCCGTAAACCTCGCCATGGCTTTTCCGCCATAGATTTTCATTTCAGTTACCGGCGGTTTGTACTCAAATCCGAGCGAATTGTCCGGCATACTTTTCAGAATTGTCTGGATAGGAGGAATGATGCCGTTTGAATTAAAAGTCCCTTCAAAAATCACATCACGCTGATCCAACCCGTCCATATCGATTTTCGGGATTTTGAAAAATACCTCACGCGGATAAAGCACTGTCCCGCGTTCAGGCTGATCGAAATAGACGATCATACCATCCGGAACGACCAGTCTCGGCGATTTTTTTCCTTTCTGAATACCCGATTTGTTTTGCGGATCACTCAGATAAAAGGTACCACCTTTTTCATATTTCACGTGTCCGCCAACTTCTCCGGTCTGCCCTTTTGCAAATTTTTCTTTCGGCGTGAAAGTGATCGAGTCACTTGGATTGACATTAACGAAAAACTGACCGTAGTTAAATTTAAGATTCTGACCTCTGAACTGGTAATTGTTAGCCACCAATTGTCCGTTCATGGTGAAGTCACGGTTGCGGCCGATAACTAGCTTTTTGTCAGATGGTATTGCAAAAATTTTCAACGAATCACTGACGATAAACCGGCCGACGCCCATTACGGTAAGCAAGGTATCTGGCAAATTAATGGTAGCATTGGCAACTTCATCGCTGGCTGAAAATTGGGATGTAACTTGGAAATTATCATAATCCGTTTTATCCAGACTGCCCAGAACATATAAAATTCCCTTTTTGCTTACTGCAAATTCATCGGTTTTTTTATCATAAATAAAATATCCGTCAAGGGCCAGTCTTTGCAATGCGCGACGAATAATCACCGGATCCTGTTTGAATTTTTTGGCTAAATCTTCGGCTAAAAAAGTTGGTTTTTTTTCAGTTTGAACATAATTTGTAGCCATCAAAAGCGGCTGAAAACCAAATTCCTGACTGATTCCTCTGAAACGTTCTTTTTTGAAAAAATCGAAAGATTCCAGTTTCACAGGTACAACGGATTTTCCGTCAATACGAAAAAATTCGACTTTGTTATTTGGAAAAGTCCAGCGCATCGCCTGCGACCAGATGCTCATTTTGTGGTAAGAATCAAGATAGGGCAACGGGCCGAAATCTGTTTTTTCGGCACGGCCAAGTTTTACCTGTCCCTCGGTATCATTGTAAATAAAAGTCACGCCCGGATGCGTCAGTGAATCTTTTCCGAGCGGCATTGAAAAAGAGGCCAGCGGGGCTGAAATAACAGAATCTCTCAGAGAAAACCGCTTACTCACTGCTGTAAAGGCAGGTTTGTCTTTATAAGAAACGGTAATTTTTGAAGGGTCATCACTAAGCGAAGTACTGTACATGACGTTTCCTATCAACGTAAAACCACCTTTGTAAGCAATATTTTTACGCGAAGCCTTTAATTTGGCATCATTAGTATTTGAAACAAAACGCGGATAAGGTGCAGGCTGACTTCTGGATTTTTTAACGCTTCGGTATTCCAGAGTTCCCTTAATAGGATTGGCCAGCTGATTTTCATTGTGTAATGTTACATTCTGAGCGACCAGTTTTGGCTGTGTAATATTGAAAGAATAAGTATCCAGATCCACGTAAACAGTCGAATCGCCCGCGGCCTGCCAGTTGAACTTTCCACCTTTTCCGGCAAAAATTCCATCTTTTAAAGAAATGCTTCCCGTGGCGGGACCAAAAGCGATGGAATCTCCCGAACCAATCATGCCAAAAATGACATTTTGTAAATCAATTATCGCACCTGAAACGGGTATCACGGGAGCAGATTTTGGAGAAATTACTTCATTGGAATCCACCGGCGTGTCCCAGTTATCAGCAGCAGCCACTTTTTGTGCTTCCACAACTTCTGCTTTTGTTGTATCAAAACGGAATTTATAAGTACCGCTTAACAGATAAAGTGAATTGAAATTCGATGTGTAAAGTCTGTTTGTTTCAATTGTATTCTTGATCGTTTCCAGAATGCGCTGGAAAGTTTTCGCATCATATTTATCACCCGATTTTGCTGCGAGGTCAAGAAATCCGTTTACGTCATTTCCCGATTTAGCGAGTGTTTGGGTATTTTTGATCAACAAATGAAGCACGGGACCAGCTTTTTGCCCTTTGGAAAACTGCGTTTTGACAATACCGATGAATTTGGTTTGCTGCGCAGGCGTGACAGTACTCATCCAGATACTATCGAGCTGAGCGGTAGACCGCATATAAACCGGGTTTTTGCTGCCGTCCATAAGCTTCCGGATCTGTACCATAAACTGGCCCGGATCGTCAGAAGCTTTGATATTTTGGGCATATAAATTTTCCCCGATGAATAGTATAATACAGGTTAACAGGAAGTAACGAGTGATCTTCATGTAGTATGTCAAAAGTTGGCCTTATAGTTTTATATTAAGCTATTGAAATCTAACGAATTAATCAGTTCAATAGCTTAATTCGCAGGATCTATTTTTCTTTCTCAAAAACAACGGTTGCCCATTGGTTTCGTGTATTGGATCTTAATTTTTTTAATCCGGTTTCTGCGGCACATTTTTCGATATCAGACTGATCCATTTCATAGAATCCGCTGGTGACAAGCCAACCGCCCGGCAATAGGTGCTTTACATATTTTGGAATTTCTTCCAGTAAAATATTTCTATTGATATTGGCGAGAATGCCGCCAAATTGTTTTTCTGCCTGAACTTCATTAATGGTTCCTTTAAATACTTCCGCCTCCTCGCCCAAGCCATTCATTGAAAAATTCTCAACGGTATTTTCCACCGCCCATTCGTCAATATCGAAGCCTAATAAACTTGTGGCTCCCAGTTTTGATGCTAAAATTGCCAAAATTCCTGTTCCGCAGCCAACGTCCATAATCGAAAGACCCGCATGAGGCAAGTTTAGTTGCTCGTTCATAACAAGCCAGGTCGTTTCGTGGTGACCGGTTCCAAATGACATTTTAGGCTGAATGAGCAAATCGTAAGTAAAAGTCGGATCCGGCTCATGAAAAGTTGCCCGAATACGGATGTCATTTCCTACTTCAATTGGCTCATAACTTCTTTCCCATTCCTCATTCCAGTTCTTCCTTTCTAACGATTTCCAGGAACTCGAAATTGCGGTAATCTCACTGTATTTGGCAATTAGGTCCTGTAAAACGGTTTCATTGAAATCTTCTTCAATAATATAAGCCTGCAAACCTTCGTCGGTTTCCACAAAAGATTCAAAACCTGCCTCGGCAAGTTCAGCCATTAATATTTCTGTAAATTCAGATTCAAGTTCCAGTTGTACTTCTACGTAATTCATGCTTTGTTGGTATAATATTCTATGGTGAAGGTCTTGAATTTTTTTATAAATTCAAGAGAGAAGGCTGGAAGTGCAGGTTATTGAATTATAAGAATTATGTTTTAGAAGCTATCTATTCAAGTGGTCAATAGCATTTTGGATTTGAAGTTTTAGCGTCGGCAATTCTTTTCTAACAACACCCCATAAAATCTGAGTACTTACACCAAAGTACTCATGCGCAATAATATTTCTAAACCGTTTAATAGGCTGCCATTCAATTTCGGGAAATTTTAATTTGGTATCTGAAGAGATTGAAGCGGTAGCTTCTCCAATTATTTCCAGTTGACGTTCAGTTGCTGAAAGATGCAATTTACTGATTTCAAACTCAGCGAAATCCATATTTTGAAGAAACATCTCGATATTTTCAATGGCTTCAAGAATATGCGCCAAACGCTCAGGGTCGCCTAAGTTATTCTTCATAAATCAGCAATTTTTCGCGGTCAATTGACGGTTGGATATGGGGAGATAATCCATCAGTTGTAACGAGATCCACTTTTCTTTCCAGCAAACTTTCCAGAGCCTCAATTATTTTAATATACTCGATCATTCCTATGAGTTTACTTTGGTCAAGCTCTACTAAAATGTCTATATCGCTTTCCGGCAACAATTCCTCTCTTGCCGCAGAGCCAAATAAATAAGCCTTTTTGACAGGTTTATCGCTCCAAAAGCCTGAAAGCTTGTGTTGTAAATTTTGTAGATTATTCATTCGGAGCGTAGGTATTAAAATAAAAACCTGATTAAAATTCTACTGGAAAAGAAACAAATCTTCAACAATATAAATTTAATCAGGCTTAAAACAAATTGTTATCTGTGTCGTCGCTATAAACTTAACGTCATTATGGTTTCCTCCTCTTTGTCGCCAAATCATGAGCCGTGTCATAATACGATCTCAAATTCATCCAGTCAAAAACATCAGAAATATTTTCAACGCGGTTACGCTGCATAATACGGTCGCGGCGCTGCATCTTTACAAATTTGAAAAGAATATCAGCCATTTGATCAGCTGCCTGAGCATAAGTCTGGGACTTACGGTTGATCACATAAATTCCGCGGTTTTCGTAATCGCGCATGATCTGCATGATATAATCACCAAATCCTGATAAGTCACTCGTTACAGTCGGAACCCCACGAACAACACATTCAAGCGGAGTATAGCCCCATGGTTCGTAATAACTTGGGAAAACGCCTAAGTGACAGCCGCGCACAAATTGTCCGTAATCAAGTCCGAATAATGGATTTGTTGAAGAAATAAAATCCGGGTGATAAACGATTTTTACACGGTCACGTTCGTTGTTGATCAGATTTGCTTTTCTGCAAAAATCTGTAATTCCGTCTTCCTGTTTCAAATCATGTGTAACAAATGCCGGCAACTTGTCCGTTTTCCAGGTCTGGATCGTACGGCGTAAGCGAAGGCGCCAGTACTCATCTACGAAATTATTTAGATCCGGCATCTTATGATCCACGCCCGAAGCCGCAGCCAGGAAAAGTTTCTCGCCAACTTCTTTTTCAATCGCTGTACAAGTTTCCTGCAATTCATTCAACACAGCTCGCGACTGCAATACATCCGGATTTACAGAATAATAAGGCTGTTTGGTCACGATGAACATCACAACCGTCATGTCCATATTAGCCTGTACCATTTTGTAATTCAGCCTTGCCAATGCTTCAAGAGTCAAGTCGTAGCCCTTATTACTAAATTCGTAACGGCCTGAGGTGAAGAAGTAAAGCGTTTTGTCAAGGTCAAAAGAATAACTCGGAAAGAAATGCCCTAATACAAACTCGTGAATCCTTTCTTTGTATTTCAAATGCAGATTCTGGAATTCATGAACTGCCTGAAAACGAACAACATTTAGCCCATTCGGCGTAACCAGATCCGGCATTCTTCCCAGGAAAACTTCACATTCACGCGCTGTTACGTCACTAACCGTTGTTAAAACGTGCGCACTTAATGCTGCAAATCTTTCAATAGAGGCCTGGGTTACAATGTTGTAATTTTTCGCTTCCTGTTCCCAGTCAAAAAATGGAAGTTTACTGTAAAACCCGTCAACATTCTGTGCAAGATAACGGCCCAGCATGGTGGCGTGCGTAGTAAAAGTTGTAGCAATTTTTACGTTTTCTCTTTTCAGATCAGGAAGTCCGCTGCTCGCCATCCACTCGTGGAATTGTGCAGAAATATCCTCTCTTCGCGCATTTTCTTCTGCATATTCTTTCAAATAAATACGCACCATTTCACCAAAACATAATGTCTGGTTAACCAATGGTTCGGTATTAATGGTTGAAATGCGGTTTTTCTCCCAGAGATTGTACTTAATGGTATCCAGCTCATGATTGATACTTTCCAGATCAAAAAGTACAACGCGTGGTTTGCCGGTTACAAGCCAGAATCCGTAATGAACTGTATAGCCCATTTCACGCAGTCTGCGCACTGTTTTACCTACATTGGTATCATCAAGATCTGTAATTTCTTCAAACTCGGCCGATGCTTTCTTTTCAAAATAAGGCCCAAGCAAATAATAATTATCATCCCACTTCTCGACCATCGCCGGCACCTTGGTTCTGATAACGGTATAAATCCCACCGACCTGATTACAAACCTCCCAGGCTATTTCAAAAAGGACGTTTTTTTTAGTTGTTTTTACAAATGGTTCCAATATGGGAGATAGGTTAAAACGTTATAGCGGTATATTTTGGTAATTTCTTGGGAGTTCGTCACAAAAAATCCTTGTAATTACACAATAAATATCCAGAAAAATTATTCACAATAACAATAATACCGGGATGTTTATTTGCTGATAAGACAAATTAAACAACTTCTCGGCTAACTTTGGTCTAAAATACGTTACTTTGATCGGATTAACATTTTGCATTCGTTATATAGTGAAAAAAATTCCAATTATTGCGTTTACCTTGCTGCTGGCCATTTTTTTGCTGGAAGGCTGTAAAGCCCAAAGCACAGAATTTGAAGATATTTATCCTCCAAAACGAGAATTCAGGGCAGTTTGGATCGCGACGGTTGATAACATCGACTGGCCCAGCAGTAAAAATCTTGTGCCTGATGAACAGCGGAACGAGTTTTCGAATCTTCTTGATTTTCATAAAAGGGCCGGAATGAACGCCGTTTTTGTGCAGGTCCGGGCTGCGGGTGATGCCTTTTATGCAAAAAGTAATGAGCCATGGTCTGAGTGGTTAACAGGGCAGCAAGGGCGTCGGCCTGACCCTATGTGGGATCCGATGGAATATATGATTAAGGAATCACACAGGCGCGGCCTGGAATTTCATGCCTGGTTAAATTTGAATCGACTCGTTCACAAATCGTCCACAAGTGTTTCTTCGGAGAATATGAGCCGTACGCATCCTGACTGGATTCTGAGTTATGACGGGTATAAATTATTCAATTTCGGAATTCCTGCTGTTCGTCAGTTTATTACGGAAATAGCGGTCAATGTTGCCAAAAATTATGATGTGGACGGTATTCATTTTGATGATTATTTTTATCCTTATGCCGTCGCTGGTCAGGTTATTAATGATGACGCAACATTCAGACAATACGGACAAGGGTTTTCTAATAAAAATGACTGGCGGAGAAATAATGTGGATTTGCTTGTCAAACAAATACACGACGCTTTAATGGCAGTAAATCCCAGAATCAAATTTGGTATTAGTCCGTGTGGTGTATGGAGAAATAAAGGCAACGATGCGGAAGGGTCAAAAACATACGGCGCACTTGCTTCTTATGATGATCTTTTTGCCGACAGTCGAAAATGGGTTCGCGAAGGTTGGGTTGATTATATTGCGCCGCAGGTTTATTTTTCTTCAAGATTTGGCAGAGTTCCGTACAAAAATCTGGTCGACTGGTGGGCCGAAAATTGTTATGGCCGTCATTTTTATGTTGGGCTGGGCGCTTATCGTGTAGGAGGAAAAGAAAAGGATACGCAGTGGCAGAATCCGACAGAAATACCAGGGCAAGTCCGTTACTCCCGTGAAAATGAGGCTGAGGGAACTATCTTTTTTAGCTCACGCTCCCTCAAAAATAATAACCTGGGCTTTGTTGATTCTTTAAGAAATGATTTGTTCCGTTATCCCGCATTGGTACCAACGATGAGTTGGAAAGACGCGATTCCGCCGCTTACACCAAAAAGTCTGAAAGCTACTTTGCTGACAAACGGTTTGGAATTATTCTGGGAAAAACCGGATCCTGCAACAGACGGGGAAACGGCTACTTATTATGTAATCTACCGTTTTCTACCGGATGAAAAGCCCTCAGCATATGACCCGAGAAAGATTTTGGGTATGGCGTATGAGGGAGAAAAATTTGTTGATACAACAGTTCAGTCAGGAAAAAGATACGTGTACTATATTACTGCTGTTGACCGTTTGCATAACGAGGGACGTCCTATTGGCCCGTTGAAAGTTCAAGTTTCGGATCAGAAATTACAGAGATTCTGAGAAAATAGTATTAGAAACCGGATCAATTCCGACCGCTTTTTGTTCTTATATTTGAATGAATTTCTGATAAGGAAAATAGAATATATCATGAGTCAAGCCATTCAATACGAATACCGTCCTGAATATCTTTCAGTTTCTGCTCCAAATAAATACAACTCCGAAACGCTTCGTACGGAAGAAATGGTGCTCAACATGGGACCGCAACATCCTTCTACACATGGTGTTTTGCGACTGGAGGTAGTTACGGATGGAGAAGTTGTCGTTGATGTAGTACCTCATATAGGTTACCTGCACCGCTGTTTTGAAAAACATGCAGAATCACTCCCTTTCAACCAGATCATTCCTTACGTTGACCGGATGGATTATGTAGCGGCGATGAATTCTGAACATGCCTATGTGATGGGTGTGGAAAGAATGCTTGGCATTGAAAACGATATTCCGAAACGAATTGAATATATACGTGTTGTAGTTGCTGAATTAAATCGTTTGGCCTCTCACTTTGTTGCTCTTGGTACATATGCTATGGATATTGGCGCTTATACGCCATTTTTATGGATGATGCGTGATCGTGAGCAGATTCTTCGTTTGCTGGAATGGACATGCGGGGCAAGAATGCTTTATAATTATATCTGGATTGGCGGTTTGTTTTATGACTTGCCTGTTGGTTTCGAAGAACGGTGTTCGGAATTTATTAATTATTTGAAGCCAAAACTGGTTGAATTACAGCAACTGGTTGTTGATAACAAGATTTTCATTCAGCGTACTGCAAATGTGGGTGTACTTCCTTTGCCGGTAGCTATTAACTATGGCTGTACGGGTCCTATGCTTCGCGCTTCAGGACTACGTTATGATTTACGTCGCGTGGATGGCTATTCTGTTTATCCCGAACTTGATTTTGATGTTCCGATTGGTGAAGGAAAAATGGGTGCTGTTGGTGATTGCTGGGATAGAACCTGGGTTCGCGTTGCAGAGTGTTGGGAATCTGTAAAAATAATAGAACAAAGTTTGGTACAGTTGCAGGGAGATCACAAAAGAACGCCATCTTTTGATCCACAGGCACTGGTACCCAAGAAAATACGTCCCAAAGCAATGGATTTTTACGTTCGTGCTGAAAATCCAAAAGGAGAATTAGGATTTTTCTTCCGTACCGACGGTCGCTCAGATATCCCTGTACGATGCAAAGCGAGAGCTTGTTCGTTTAACAATCTTTCTGTGATTGGAGAATTATCGAAAGGTGCATTGTTGGCGGATTTGGTGGCGATTATTGGTTCTATTGATGTAGTAATGGGTGAGGTTGACCGATAAGTATATTCATTGCATTAAATCATTAATTAGAAATGGCTCCTTTGGAGTCTCCTGTTTCTATAAATGCATGGAACTAACACATTTCCCTGCTCCATCGGAGCCTCCTTGAATTTCCAGGGCACTCCTGCGGAGTGAAAATTAACTAATTCAAGATTCCAATGCTATAAAAAGGTTGCTCCTATGGAGCAGTGCATATAATATTCTAGTTGAATTATTAATATCATTTTCCTAAAAACGAGAAAAGAGTGGCCATTCGGCCACTCTTTTCTCGTTTTTAACGTATTTGGAAAACCTTACGCTTCCTGCGCAACACCAACTAAATCATGTTTTGCAAGGAATTCAGCGATTTGAACCGTATTGGTAGCAGCACCTTTACGAAGGTTATCTGCAACGATCCACAGGTTCAAAGTTTTAGGCTGAGATTCATCACGACGGATACGTCCCACAAAAGTTTCGTCCTTTCCATGTGCTGTTAATGGCATTGGATAAAGGAAATTTTTAGGATCGTCCTGGATAATAATACCTTCTGCTTCACTCAAAATCTGACGAACTTCATCAAGATCAAATTCATTTTCGAATTCAATATTAACAGCTTCCGAATGACCGCCAATTGTTGGGATCCGAACAGTGGTTGCTGTTACGGCAATACTATCGTCACCCATAATTTTTTTCGTCTCATTCGTCATCTTCATTTCCTCTTTGGTATATCCATTGTCAAGGAACACATCGATGTGAGGCAAAACGTTTAAATCGATCGGATGCGGATACACTTTTGAAATGCTGTGATCTCCTGCACGCTCAGCAAAAAGCTGGTCAACAGCTGCTTTTCCGGTACCAGTTACAGACTGGTATGTCGAAACAACAACACGTTTGATTTTATATTTTTGGTGTAAAGGATGCAAAACCACTACCATCTGAATCGTAGAGCAGTTTGGATTCGCTATAATTTTATCTTCTTTCGTTAACGTAATTGCATTGATTTCTGGTACCACGAGTTTCTTCGTAGGGTCCATTCTCCATGCAGATGAGTTGTCAATAACGGTAATTCCAGCCGCAGCAAATCTTGGTGCAAGTTCAAGAGAAGTGCCGCCACCGGCAGAAAATATTGCGATTTCAGGTTTGGCTGCAATGGCATCCTCAAATCCGATTACCTTAATCTGTTTACCCTTGAATGTAACTTCCTTACCAACAGATCTTTCAGATGCAACGGCCAATAATTCCGTCACCGGGAAATTACGCTCTTCGAGCACTTTGAGGATTTCGCCGCCTACCAAACCGGTAGCGCCTACTACTGCGATTTTCATTCTAAAACCAGGATTAATGTGATTTGTAAAATTGTCTGTAACTCAACAAATTCCGGTAAAATCTGCCGGATTTGAAAAGTGGTGCAAATTTACGAGGAATTTAATAACAAATTGCGTTTTTATTGTACAAATGCTTTGGAGGATAAATTGAGAATTTCCTTTTTTGAGAAAATGAAATTTGATTTCGGTAAAATATGTCACCCCGCTGGGGTTTTGGACGATAATGGGTCGTAATTATTTCTATAATAATGTCATCCCTTCGGGATTGCGGAAAGGGAAATTGTTGAATACAAAAGGATAATCAGATAGTTGAATTCGGAATGAAATTTGATTTCGGTAAAAATATGTCACCCCGCTGGGGTTTTGGACGATAATGGGTCGTAATTTTTCTATAATAATGTCATCCCTTCGGGATTGCAGAAAGGGAAATTGTTGAATACAAAAAGATAATCAAATAGTTGAATTCGGAATGAAATTTGATTTCGGTAAAAATATGTCACCCCGCTGGGTTTTTGGACGATAATGGGTCGTAATTTTTCTATAATAATGTCATCCCTTCGGGATTGCGGAAAGGGAAATTGTTGAATACAAAAAGATAATCAGATAGTTGAATTCGGAATGAAATTTGATTTCGGTAAAAATATGTCACCCCGCTGGGGTTTTGGGCGATAATGGGTTGTAATTTTTCTATAATAATGTCATCCCTTCGGGATTGCGGAAAGGGAAATTGTTGAATACAATAAAGATAATCAGATAGTTGAATTCGGAATGAAATTTGATTTCGGTAAAAATATGTCACCCCGCTGGGGTTTTGGATGATGAGGGGTCGTAATTTTTCTATAATAATGTCATCCCTTCGGGATTGCGGAAAGGGAAATTGTTGAATACAAAAAGATAATCAGATAGTTGAATTCGGAATGAAATTTGATTTCGGTAAAAATATGTCACCCCGCTGGGGTTTTGGACGATAATGGGTCGTAATTTTTCTATAATAATGTCATCCCTTCGGGATTGCGGAAAGGGAAATTGTTGAATACAAAAAGATAATCAAATAGTTGAATTCGGAATGAAATTTGATTTCGGTAAAAAAACCACCATTTGATAAATTAAGATTGCGAAAAAAATCATGATTACAAATATTCTCTCAATTCACAATCCCGACGGGATGACATTATTATAGAAGTTCATTATTCACGATTTCCCTAACCCGGAACGGGTGACATAACCCTGGCAAAATCTGAATTATTACAAATCAATATTCTTTCAACATTTCATTACACCATACTAAAATTGCACAATCTCAAATGGCGTAATACAATAATTCATAGCCACATCAAATGAATCCAAATCATCAATTTCGTCTATTGCTTCAAAAAACGACAAACCAATTTTAACAACATCAGACCTACACTCAACCAGAAACCGATCATAATAACCTCCGCCGTAACCTACCCTAAATCCCCTTTTATCAAAAGCTAAAAGCGGTATTAGTACAGCGTCAATTTCATTTGGTGAAACGCTGAGCGAAGTTTCAGGATCTGGCTCAGGAATTTGCCAGCGATTGTTAATTAATATGGTTTCGGGTGTTAACAGATAATGTTCCATTTCCCTGGTTCCCGGTATGATCCGCGGGGAAATGATTTTTATCTGAGGGAAATTGCGAAGAAGTGAGATGATTCGCCAGGTATCAATTTCATTTTTACCGAGTTGAGGCAGGAATACGTGTACCGTTTGGATAATGTTAATTTTGAAAAAGAGCGTAATGTTTTTTAAAATGGCCTCATTTATCTCTTCAAGTTCTTTTTCCGACAGATTTTTTCTCCTTTGTAAAAATTCAGAACGTAGAGAAGATTTATCCATAATAAGGTAAAGAATTTAATGGTCAGGAATATTATTAAGCGTCAATATTAAAAAAAATATCCGGCGATAGTTCATAATTTATGGGAAACCGGGTAGATCAGGTTTACAGACGCTTTTTAAAGGATAATTATAGCGTCAAAGTGTTACAAAATTTGAAAGACTGAATTATAAATTCAAACTTACTTCCCGTTCTGTTTCGCCTTTTCAGTCTATAATTGTACTTTCACGGTCGCATTTCAATATCTTTAACTTTCGAATAGTAAATAATAATCATGAGCAAAATTAAAGTTGCAAATCCCGTAGTAGAGCTGGACGGTGATGAGATGACTAGAATCATCTGGAAGTTTATCAAAGAAAAACTTATTTTACCATATCTGGACGTAGATATTAAATACTACGATTTAGGTATTGAATATCGCGACGAAACCAATGATCAGGTTACGATCGATTCTGCCAATGCGATTAAAGAATTCGGTGTAGGTATCAAATGTGCTACCATTACGCCAGATGAAGACCGCGTTAAAGAGTTCAACCTGAAACAAATGTGGAAATCTCCAAACGGAACGATCCGTAACATTTTGGATGGAACTGTTTTCCGTGAGCCTATCGTAATGAGCAATGTACCTCGTTTGGTAACAAACTGGACTGCTCCTATCATCGTTGGACGTCACGCTTTTGGTGATCAATACAAAGCAACGGATTTCGTTGTGCCAGGAAAAGGAAAACTTACTGTTAAGTTTGAAGGTGAAGACGGACAGGTGATTGAGCACGAAGTGTATCAGTTCCAGGGACCTGGTGTTGCCATGGCGATGTACAACGTGGATGAGTCGATCCGTGGTTTTGCGCGTTCTTGTTTCAATGTAGCAATGGGCAAAGGATGGCCTTTGTACCTTTCTACTAAAAATACCATTTTGAAAAAATATGACGGTCGTTTCAAAGACATTTTCCAGGAAATTTACGATGCTGAATTTGCAGGAAAAGTACATTACGAACACCGTTTGATCGATGACATGGTTGCTTCTGCTCTTAAATGGGAAGGTAACTTTGTTTGGGCTTGTAAAAACTATGATGGTGACGTTCAGTCGGATACAGTTGCACAAGGATTCGGTTCTCTTGGTTTGATGACTTCTGTATTGTTGACTCCGGATGGAAACACTTTGGAAGCAGAAGCTGCGCACGGAACTGTTACACGTCATTACCGTGAATACCAAAAAGGAAGACCAACTTCAACAAATCCAATTGCTTCAATTTTTGCATGGACACGTGGTTTGGAATTCCGTGGTAAACTTGACGGAAACCAGCCATTAATTGATTTCTGCCAGACTCTTGAAAAAGTTTGTGTTGAAACGGTTGAAAGTGGTAAAATGACAAAGGATCTGGCTGTTTGTATTCACGGAAATAAAGTGAATCACGGAGAGCATTATCTTTATACTGAGGAATTCCTTGAAGCAATTAATGATAATTTACAAGCTGCGTTGGCTTAAATTGTTTTTTGCATATAATGAAAAGCTGCCGGCTCGTTTGAGAGCTGGCAGCTTTTTTAATGTGGGTCAATTGTAAAGGTCATTTTAAAGTATAGTTAGAAAATACTTAGATCTTTTCATTCCGGGCACGGATTTTGTATTTTGAGTTAAATTTGATCTCAATTAACCGAATTTTCGACTTGTTTAAAGCCTTTCTCAGTTTTATTATTTTATCATTTTGTGGGGCTTTCTTCCTTGAAGTTCAGGCACAGGTTGTTGTACCTATTGATAATTCAATAAGAGTCCAAACAAGTGTAATTCCTGATAGCTCTGCTCCTTCGGATAAAAAGGGTGAAGACAAAGATATTATGGATGTGCTTGGCCAGTTAAAAAAAAAGAGCAAAAGGGACAGTTTCAAAATAAAGGATAAAAAGTCCGGGAAGATTCTTTATTCCATGGTTCCAGCCGTTGGTTATACATTATCAACCGGTGTCGTTGGTTTGTTAAGCGCAAATGCGGCATTTTATTTGAGTGATACGGCTACAACCAACATTTCAAGTATCAGTACAAGCTTCAATTATACGCAATACAATCAGATAATGATACCGGTTATAGCCAATATCTGGACAAAAGATAATGGTTATAATATAATTTTTGACTGGCGATATTTCAAATATCCGCAGGATACCTATGGCCTTGGAGGCCACAGCGCGATAGCAAATGCCGACAGAATTGATTATTCCCACATTCGGATGCATCAAACTGTTTTGAAAAAAGTAGGAGGCTCTCTCTATATGGGCGTTGGTTATCTGCTGGATTATCGATGGAAAATCAGGCAGGAAGGAAGTAACGAAGATGTAACAAAATATGGACTTCCACCCAAATCCGTCTCTTCCGGGCTCGTTGCGAATATCCTTTATGATAATAGAAAAAATTCAATAAATCCAGTGGCCGGACTTTATGCCAACGCACGCTATAGAAACAACCTGACTGTTTTGGGAAGTAATACAAACTGGCAATCGCTGGTTTTGGAATTGCGTAAATATGTCAATTTTCCAAGGGGAAGCCGTAATACGCTGGCTTTCTGGGATTTTAACTGGCTGACTTTATCCGGAAAACCGCCGTATCTGGATCTGCCTAGTACAAGCTGGGATCCTTCGAATAATACAGGCCGTGGCTATATCCAGGGAAGATTCAGAAGCCCGAACATGCTGTATTTTGAAACAGAATACCGCTTTTCCCTTACGCAAAACGGTTTACTGGGAGGTGTGGTTTTTGGTAATGCGCAAAGTTTTTCTAATTGGCCAACGAAAAAATTCGATAAAGTTGCACCGGGCGTTGGCTTTGGTATCCGCGTGAAAATCAATAAAACTTCAAGGACTAATATTGCAGTGGATTACGGGTTTGGAGCAAATGGTTCAAGAGGATTGTTTGTTAATTTGGGGGAGGTTTTTTAAAAATAATGCGTTATTCATTTGTTTTAATGACCAAGAAATTAGAAAAAAATGATCGCTTCGATAGAAATACAGAATTTTCGTAATCTTAAAAATCTCCATATTGACTCATTAAGCCGTGTTAATTTAATTATTGGAAAGAATAATACCGGTAAAACGAATTTCCTTGAATCGATAAATTTCTATTCTTCACAGAATGAATTTCTTCCGGAAGAAAAACTTGTTGTTGATGATCTGGCACCAAATCTGCTGACAGAAGATGAAATTCTTTTTTCTCCAAATGTTAAACTCATCAGTCCACATTCCGGTATCCAAGGTTTTTTGAGACAGCATACTTTTGATATTTTCTCTGATTTCATTAGGGAGAAGGCGATGAATTGTCTGAAAATTATGGACGACCGTATTATCGAAGTAGATTTTGGCACAGATAATTTAAAGAATCCGATTGTTACTTTCATAAATGGGAAAAACGATGCATTGCTCCGCATGGGCAATGGCGTTCACAGAATTCTGACTATTTTACTGGCTTTAACTACTTGCGAAAACGGGATTGTGCTTTTCGATGAAATTGAAAATGGTTTACATTATTCGGTTCATGAAACTTTGTGGGACACGATCTTTGACATTTCGGAACGTTTAAACGTACAGGTTTTTGCAACGACACAGAGCATGGATACCATCCGGGCCTTTGGGGAGATCGTTAATCAAAATGAAAAACGGGCTTTAAATGGTGTACTGGTCAAACTTGAAAACACTGATAGTATAATTGAGTCTTTAATTTTTGATGCGGAAGAACTAAAAGTAATTACAGAACATTCGATTGAGGTAAGGAGATAACTAATTGGTTAATTTTTATGGTTTTAAGCTCAACAATCGTATTTGGTATACTAAAAAAACTCCGGCATTAATTCTTTTTTTTCTTTAAGACCTCCTATTTCTCCAACTCTTCCAAAAAAGCCGTAACTTTGCGGGCAATTTGTTGATATTGACCTGCGACAGGTTCAAATCACAAATGGAATATTTTCATTTAACTTAATTTTTGTTGCAATGTCCGCAGTAGCAGAGCAAACCCAGGTGCTGGCCAACCGTATCAATGCCCTCGATGAATCTTCGACGTTGGCAATGACCAAAATGGCCCGTGAATTGGCTGCCCAAGGCCACAAAGTGATTAGTCTGAGCGTGGGAGAGCCAGACTTCAAAACGCCCGCATTTATCTGTGAGGCTGCCAAGAAGGCAATTGACGATGGATTTCATGGATATTCGCCGGTAGCAGGTTACCCTGATCTGCGAAAGGCGATTGCTGATAAGCTTAAACGCGACAATAATATAGATTGGAAACCAGAAAATATTGTAGTTTCTACAGGAGCCAAACATTCTCTGGCCAACGTGATCCAGGTTTTGGTTAATCCGGGAGATGAGGTGCTGATCTTCGCTCCTTACTGGGTTAGTTACTCTGAAATGGTGAAACTGGCAGAAGGGAAATCTGTGATTGTGGAAGGTGCTTTTGACAATGGTTTCAAAGTAACCGCTGCACAAATGGAAGCTGCGATTACGCCACGTACAAAAGTTATCATGTACGCTTCACCAAACAATCCGACTGGCGCTGTGTATTCAGAAGCTGAGTTGAGAGAAATTGGGGCTGTTTTGGAAAAACATGAAGGAATTTATGTTTTGGCTGACGAAATCTACGAATATATCAACTTTACCAAGGAAGGACATTTTAGCATGGGATCAATTCCTGCGTTGAAAGACCGCGTGATTACCGTGAACGGAGTAGCGAAAGGATTCGCTATGACAGGATGGAGAATCGGGTTTATCGGTGCTGCAAAATGGATTGCTGACGGCGTTGAAAAATTACAAGGACAAGTTACTTCCGGTACTAATTCAATCGCTCAAAAAGCGGCCACAGCTGCATTTAATGGTCCATTGGATGCAACAAGAGAAATGACGAAAGCTTATGCTCGTCGCCGTGACCTTGTTGTTGGCTTGCTGAAAGAAATTCCAGGTTTCAAAGTAAATGTTCCGGACGGCGCATTTTACGCATTTCCGGATGTAAGTTATTACTTCGGAAAATCGGACGGAACTAATCTTATCAAAGATTCTGACGATTTTGCAAACTGGTTGCTTAACAATTCTTATGTTTCTACCGTGGCAGGTTCAGGTTTTGGTGCACCGAATTGTATCCGGATTTCTACCGCTGCTGCTGATGAATCATTAGTAGAAGCGGTACAGAGAATTAAAGATGCAGTTGCAACTTTGAAATAACATAGAATAAATTTATTGCCGGGCCTCATGGATTTTCAAGACCATGAGGCTTTTTCTTTTTATTTATGCGAATTACATTTACCAATTTCTTGTTGAAATATTAAAGCACGGTAAATTCTGGAATATTAAAAGCTGACAGCCGATGGCCGAAAGCTGACAGCCACATCATCATGAGCAAATATTATTTTTTAAAGATTAAAGAAATAGAAAAAGAAACGGAAGATGCGTCTACAATCCATTTTTGGCATCCTCTTAATGAAGTCGTAGCATACCGTCCCGGACAATTTATTACCCTGTTATTACCGGATGGAGACAAAAAAGTACGCCGCTCTTACTCCATGTCGAGTTCACCTTATACGGATGTTTCGTTAGCGATTACGATCAAACGTGTTCCTGGCGGGTTTGCCTCTAATTTTTTATTGGATACCGTGAAAGTAGACGACGTATTGGAAGCGATGGAACCTATGGGATTATTTTTTCCAAAACAGGAAGATGATCAGACCCGTCAGGTAGTTTTTATTGGTGCAGGAAGTGGAATAACACCTTTATTTTCAATCGCCAAATCAGTTTTGATGGTTGAACAGGAAAGTGAAGTTGTACTAATCTACGGCAGCCGAACAGAGTCCAGTATTATTTTCAAAGATAAGATCAAGGTTCTTCAAGATAAATATAAAGAGCGTTTTAAAGTAATTTATACGCTTAGCCAGCCAGAAGAAAGCTGGGAAGGACAACGTGGCCGTTTGAACAAAAGCCATATCTTAAAAATCATGGAAGGTTTGCCAGATTTAAAAGTCAGCGAAGCCGAATTTTTTCTATGCGGACCGGAAGATATGATGGAAGAGGCAAATCGTGCTCTGGCGATACGTGGAGTTGCTTTAAACAAAATAAGACAGGAAAGTTTCTTAACTGCCGCACCTAAACATGGAGAAGTAATTTTGGAAGAAACTGACGATTCGCCGAAAACGCATGAAATAACGCTTTTCTATGAGGGAACGGAATATAAAGTTCCTGTAAAACCTTATGAAACGATTCTGGAAGCAGCAATGAATATGGATATCGACCTTCCGTATTCTTGTCAGGCAGGAATGTGCACAGCCTGCATGGGCCGCTGCGTATCCGGAAAAGTGCAATTGGATGAGGAAGATGCGCTATCAGAAGCAGAATTAAAAGAAGGTTTTATTTTGACCTGCGTAGCACATCCGATGAGCGACGATGTGGTGATTGAAGTGGAATAATTTCGATAAAGGAATTTAATAATGCAGTGCTATACAAAAGGATATCGACGTTCCTAATGTATAGCATTGCTTTTTTGCAGGTAAATCAAGGTAACTTTGCATTTTATTTGAGAAACAAACATCGTCAAAGGAAATACTATGGAAATAGGAATTGATAGTTTCGCCGCCATGTTCAGTGGCGAGTCGGTTACGGCAATTGATGATGTGGATGCAATGGCTCAGTTACTGGAAAGGATTGAACATGCGGATCGTTGTGGCCTTGACGTCTTTGGAATCGGTGAGCACCACCGAAAAGGATTTCTGGATTCTGCGCCTTCGATGATTTTGGCCGCTGCTGCTTCAAGAACCGGCAAAATTCGTTTGACAAGTGCTGTGACCGTGTTAAGCGCTGCCGATCCGGTAAGGGTTTTTCAAAATTTTGCTACGCTGGATTTGATATCGCAGGGAAGAGCTGAAATGGTTGTTGGCCGTGGTTCTTTTACTGACGCGTTTCCTTTATTTGGATTGAATTTGCAAGATTATGATAAGTTGTTTTCAGAAAAACTGGATTTATTACTCAAAATAAGGGATAATGAATTTATAACCTGGTCTGGTAAATTTCGTCCTGCGCTACAAAATCAGCCTGTTTATCCGCGACCATTGCAGGAAAAAATACCAATTTGGTTAGGTGTGGGCGGTACCCCCGAATCTTTTATCCGCGCCGGTGTATTGGGTCTGCCCTTGATGGTAGCGGTTATTGGTGGAGAAACACATCGTTTCCGTCCCTTGGTTGATCTTTACAGAGAAGCAGGGAAAAGATCGGGATTTAAGCCAGAAGAATTGCAAGTTGGTTTGCATTCGCTGGGTTATGTGGGCAATTCAACGGAAGAAGCAATCGAAGAATTTTTTCCGGGATATTCCGAATCATTCACTAAAATCGGAAAAGAACGTGGCTGGCCTCCGATGACAAGAGCTCGTTTTGAATCTCAAATGGGACCGGAAGGAGCTTTATTAGTTGGTGGACCGGAAGAAGTTGCAGAGAAAATACTCCGCCACAGTAAAGCACTGGGTGGTATATCCAGACTTACTTTTCAAATGGATAATGCCGGATTGACGCATGAAAAACTTATGAAGTCAATTGAGATCATTGGGCAGATAGTTTCACCTTTGATTAATAAATAGAATTATTAGAAATTAAAAAGCCGTTTACCGTCATCGTATAGGACAGTAAACGGCTTTTTGTTTAATTATTTTTTAGCGGGCGGCGGCGGCGGAGTTAATGGCGCTTTTGGAGAAACTGGTGCTGCTTTTGGAGCTGCTGGTGGCGGAGGTGGTGGAATTGATACGGAAATTCTCCTGGCAGAAGCTGCCTTAGGGGCTGCCGGCGCTCTCGGTGCTTTTGCTGGTCTTGGTGGTGCAGGATGTAAATCTTTCAGTCCCAAGGAAGCCAGTCCCATATTCTTGCCTATTTCATCCATCTTACCGCTCAATTGATCCATTTCTTTTTCCATCTCACGATAAGGATCACCTGCTTTTTCTGCTTCTTTCAGGTTATTTGCGAGATCGGCATTTAGTTTGGTGATGACCTGTTCCTGCGCTTTGATCTGTTGTTCAAAATCGGCGAGTTGTTTTTCAAGATCAGTCTCGTTCAGTTTTGTTTTTGATTTAACATCAGGATGCAAAAGATTAGAACGTTTTTCCAGTAATCCCTGACGGATCTCATTAGCATTATCTTTTTTCCAATCAATTTTTTCGCGGTCTCTGTCAAAATGCTCCATTTCAAATTGACGTTTTTCCATTTCAAGTTGTAGCTCATTCATCCGGGTTTGTAACGGCTCCATTTCTTTCTGTAAAACGGCCATTTTTTGATGGAATTCATTCATCTTACTTTTAAGAGAATCACTCATAAACGGAAGTTCCGATTCATCAAAATCTTCATTAATGTTTATATTGATGTTTTCATTAATCTCGGGTATTTCAATATCAATCTCGGGTTCAACATCCACAACTACCCCGTTTTCATCTCTTACTGAAACATTTCTGGATTGTCTCGAGGCAGCCTGATGTGTTTTGGCTTTCGCTTTTTTCTTCTTTAAAGTATCCTGTCCAACAGCATAAACAGAAACGCCGATCAATGCAGCGATAAATAACATCGTAACCGGTAACCCGCCAAAAATTCGGGTCGACTTGGGAGCAACGCCCAATACGCGTTTTACACGTTGTAATAAAAGTGGTTTTTTAGAAGCAAAAGCCATAGCTAATGAATGATTTGTTTTAAATTCTGCAATTCCAACCAATGCGTGGGCTAACGAAAGGCGATCTCCGCAAGCTTCAATAGCCAGATCATCACAGCAATGTTCACGTTCAACCCGAACTCTTTCGGACAACCACCAAAGTGCAGGATGGAAGAAGAAAACGACTTCAATGAAGGATTGCAGCATATTGATAAGATAATCATGGCGGCGAATATGTGCAAGCTCATGCGCAAGAATGGCCTCAATCTGAGCCGTAGGAAAACCTAATAATAATCCGATTGGAATTAATACCACCGGCTGTAACGTTCCAATCACCATGGGCGTCAGGATTTTTGAAGATTCTTTAAGTTCTATGGATTGATAGACTTTCAGTTTCGCCGTCAACACACCAAATCTCGCTCTCCATTCCTTGTTCATAACCAACCGTGAATTGTGGCGAAGGTATTCGGTGTAAATCCATCCTCCAAGAAATCTTACTACCAAAACAGCAGCTCCTATAAGCCAGCAAATGACAAGCTCCTGTATATGTGCAGTCAGCCAAAGCTGAACTTTGGAAGTCAGGGAAAGTTCGTAAGTTAATGTTTTCCAGTCTGCTACGTTACCCGTTGTGGTTTTCAATGCGGTGCTTAAAATCTTGGGCGTAGCGTTGAAGTAATAATAGGAGAATGTTACAAGAGAAGAAATAACCTGGGTGGAAAGTGCCAGAATTCCTACGTTGTAACGAACCGCCGCGGGACTTTTTCTTAAAAGATATAGGGTAATACTGGCGATCAATACCAGCAAAGCACCCTGCCATAAGGAATGAACCAGCATCCATCCGAACGATGAAATGAGCGCATCAGAGAATAAGTTGAAAAACGATTTCATGGCTATTTTTTGTTTTCAAGGTTGTTTAACAATTCACGAATTTCATCTAATTCTTCCTGGGACGTCGAATGATTTCCCAAAGCCTGCATCACCAAACGGGCTGCGGAGCCCCGGAACGTTGATTCAACAAAACGGCCAAGCAAATCCTGCTGTGTTTCTTCTTCGTCCAACAGTGCTACGTAAATGTGAGAGCGGCCGTTTTCGGTTCTGTACAAAACGCCTTTGTCATGCATAATCTGCATAAGTTTTAATGTCGTTGTATAACCTGTGTCTTTGGATGCGGATAGGAAATCGTGAACTTGTCTGACGGTAGAAGGTCCTTCTTTCCATAAGTAGTTCAAAATTTCCAGTTCAGATTCAGTTGGTTTTATTATCATGGCTAATAAATTTTTATTAAATTGATTATTAATACGCAGGATCAAATTTGTCGCCTACGATTAAGTTCGTATCAAATGTCTACGAAAATATTCGTATTTGCAAACATCTATTACGATTATTTTCGTACTTAGGTGAAAAGTCAATGAAAATTGGGTGCAAGTGATTGATTAGCAGATAAATAAAAAATGCCAGCAGAAAATTTCTACTGGCAGTTTTTAGTATTTTAACAAAAATTAAGATAATGAATATCTGAATTTTGATTGATTTTATTCTAAACGTATGTATTCAACATTACTGGCATAACCAGCATCAATATATCTTCATTTGCTTCCTGATCAACCGGAATAATCAAACCGGCACGATTTGGTGCAGAAAGCTCGAATGTGATCGTCTTGCTGGACAAGTTTCCAAGTACCTCAATAAGAAATTTAGCATTGAAGCCGATTTCCATATCGTCGCCATTGTATTCGCACATCAAACGTTCATTTGCTTCGTTTGAATAATCAAGATCTTCCGCAGAAATCACAAGATCATTCAAAGACATTTTTAAGCGAACCTGGTGTGTAGTACGGTTTGAATAAATAGAAATACGACGCAATGAGCTCAGAATTTCCATCCGGCCAATTGTCAATGTATTTGGATTGTTTGTAGGAATGGCATTTTCGTAATCCGGGAAACGCTCATCAATCAAACGACAGATCATACGGATATTTCCAAAACTGAAAAATGCATTTGAAGCAGTAAATTCGGCTTTCACAGGCACATCATCAGAAGGCAGACAAGATTTAAGCAAGTTCAAAGCCTTACGCTGAATGATCATCGACGTATCAACATCCGATTTGATATCAGAACGACGGTAGCGCACCAAACGGTGGCCATCCGTAGCTACAAATGTTGCATTTTCAACACCCATCTGAACAAAAACCCCTGTCATCGCAGGTCTAAGATCATCTGTACTGGTTGCAAACAATGTGTTCGCGATTGCTGCTCCCAAAGCGGAAGAAGACAGATCAACAGATTGTCCACGGTTTACAGACGGCGTTTTTGGGAAATCGATCGGGTTTTCGCCAGACAATTTATAACGTCCATTGTCTGAGATAATTTCTGTTCCGAAAGTTTCGCTGTTAACCTGAAGCGTGATAGGCTGCTCAGGAAGGCCGCGTAATGTATCCAGCAAAAGTTTTGCAGGAACGGCGATAGCGCCTTTTTCGGTAGATTCTACTTCGATTTCAGTAATCATAACGGTCTGCAAATCAGATGCAGTAACCGTTAAGCGATTACCTTCCAGGGAAAGTAAAAAATTTTCTAATATAGGTACGATAGGGTTCGTTGAAACGACACCATTAATTGCAGACAGTTGCTTGAGCAGTACCGATGACGAAACGACAAACTTCATAATTCGTGACGGAAGTGGTTAATTAAAAAATATAAAAAACCCAGGCAGATCTTTAAATCTGTCTGGTAGGGAACAAAAGTAAGAAAAAAAATGTACTCCGCCGCTTTATTATTAAGCGAATTTGCGCTTGCGGATATAGTAACGGATTGCTCCGAAGATGCCAAGAATAACCAGGGGTAAAAGAAGATTCAGTGCCTGCCAGAATTTCTTGTCTTTATGCACTGCAATTTTATCCAAAGCACGAATGCTGATCTGTTTGCTGCGTGAATTGATGATTCCATTTTCGTCTGTCATGTAGTCCAGGGCATGCATGACGAAATCTTTATTGCCGAAAATATTGCTCGAAGCACGGTCATAACCGAGCGGAAGCGGCGTATTTCTGCGGTAGTCATAATCATTAACCACAACATCGCCGTCTGCGCAGATAATGATTTTCCCCTGCCCCGTCGGCTTAAAAGTCTTGGAACGCGGATCGTTTGGTAAAATCCTGTTTTCGAAAAGCGAATTAAAAGTCCCTTCCAAAAGAACTGCGGCTAATTTCACACCTCCTTTGTACTCAGCAGGATCAGGCTGCTGACGTGCTTCATTATAGCCAACCAAAGCAGGCGTATTAACCAGATTGGTATAAGGAGAAGTCATCAAAAGTGGGATTTTTTGAATACCCGGTGCACCACCCACTGTGTCCAGAGAACTTAGGAAACGCGAATAAACGGCATCCGTATTTCTGGTGATCGGGCTTGGGCCGAAATTATTCAAAAGAGGAAAAAACCGCCATGGAACTGCTTTGATCTCGGGTTTATCGCCCATATTTCCAATATTCATTGGAATCGTTGCGCAATTCAAATCCTTGACAAGATTGTTATTGATCCTGGCTCCCCAACGGAAAAATAGGTCGTTCAGGTTTAAATCAAGTGGTTGTACGTAATTTCCTTCCAGACTTACGCTATCCACTTTCGCTCCGTCAACAAAAAAAA
This sequence comes from Dyadobacter frigoris, assembly GCF_005280585.1. Lineage (GTDB taxonomy): Bacteria > Bacteroidota > Bacteroidia > Cytophagales > Spirosomataceae > Dyadobacter > Dyadobacter frigoris. The sequence continues at coordinate 348,451 of NZ_SZVO01000007.1, read as the reverse complement.
GCGCTTTGCCGCCGCCGATTACATATTGATCCAGTTTGTATTTTTCTTCCTCGGAAAAGGGAACATCCGGTTTCAAAATCATTAAAGCGTCAAGTCCTTCGTAGGTTTCCGGATCATTAACGACCATAAAAACATCATAACTTTGCTGCATCGTCGCGATGAGATCGCTTAGTCTGGCCGGCGGAAGTTTTTGTGTATGATTCACAAGTAAGCCCACTTTCTTTTTTGCAGGATTATCAAGCACGCGAATCGCAGAAGCCAATTGGAATTCCACGTTTTCGTAAGATTGATTCAATTGTTCTTCGGGAGTACTGCTTTTATTTCCTTTTAAGAGCTGGACAGGAATCGCAAGCGTATCAGCCTGAACAATGGCCCCCGGAAAAATTAGTTTTTCTGTACGTTTTCCATCTTCATTGGCGAAAAGATTAGTCGGTGTTAAGCCACGATCTACCAGATTCTGATATTGTTTTTTCCTTTCATCTTCACTTGCCGCATCAGACGGATCTGAAAACTGGAAGGATAAATGTCCGTTGGAATAGGTTTTAAATTCTTCGAGTGTTTCGCGGGTAGCACTTTCCAGACGCTCAAAACCAGGAGGAAATTCACCGGAAAGATAAACGTTGACAATCACGTTTTTATCCAAATTGCTCAACAGCCGCTTGGTCGCGTCCGAAATGGTATATCGCTTATCTTCTGTTAAATCCCAGCGGAAAAAGAACAAAGAAGCCAGCCAGTTAACTCCGGCCAGAATAATCAATACGAATAAGAACCTTAAAATTGTTTTCTTCATGAAGCAGTAACGCCCGTTTTTTAGCAAAAATATAAAAACTATACGGAGTTATTGCGGCAGGCTGTTATTTCTTGTATTTACAGCTTTTGTTATCCGCAGATTGGTAGTATGATTTGTAGTTGGAAGCTTTCGGATCCATGCAGCCTTGCAGGTTTAGTATTTCAATATCTTTAAAATCAATCGGGTGACTTTCTGCCTGTAATGCGATATAACCACTCGTTAACGGCGTACCGTCTTTTTTGATCCACTCTTCAGCATTACTAAAATGTCCGGCTTTAAAATCATGGTCTTTGCCCACATAACCGCCGCCGATTTTTGGTTTGGTAAATGTGAAAACAACATCGCCGTTGATGATATGATGAACGATAGAATCGCCCAGAACAATTGCTTCGGCAGAAACCCATTGATCGCCATCGTAGGTTTTTGAAGTGGAGTTAATACAATGTGCCTGATCGATTTTCCCGTTAACCTCAACGATGGTACCCGGTGTGCAGAGATTTCCTGTGGTACGTTCTCCGGCATTTAATCCTCCCAGATATTGCATTTCCAGTGAAACCGGAAAATCCTGATCAAGGCCTAAACTGGCAGCAGATTGGGAATGCAACATGATACCGCTGTTACGGACATTCCAGGAAGCGCCGCCTGGGACCTGATTTCCGGTGAAACGATATTTCAGGCGTAGGCGGTAATGAGAAAACGGCTTGTAATAATACATATGGCCATATTCCGTGGTAAAAGTTTTGTATTCCTTATAATTCACCCGGATCATGCCATCTTCTACGATGAAGGTATTTTTATAATTGTCATTAACCTTATGTCCTGCAATTTTAATATCCCAGTTTTTCAGGTCTTTCCCATTAAATAAAGACTGCCACTCTTCTTTTTCAGGATTATTTTGGGCGAAGGTGGTGTAGGAAAGTAAAAGGAAAAGAGATATAAACTTGCAGAATTTGGACATAATGGAATATCGTTTGTTTCGAAAAGGTGGCGTTTGGAGTTTCCTACTTGATAAATCAAGAATTTAAGATTGATCTATACAGGCTCCATAGAGCCTCCTGCTATTTTCAGGAAACTCCAAAAGGAGTTATATTGATGCCGAGATACTTTCTGGCTATAAACAGGACGCCCTTACAGGGCGATGAAATTCAAAACTATGAAGCAAGAACCACTAGTGCCGGAATTATTGCAGGAAGCTTTCAATCGCTTTTCAACTTTGGAAACCGAAGAAGAAAAGGCGCAGTTTTGGAAGGAGCTGGCTAAAAATTCAAGTGAAATTTCTCCTGAAATTCTTAACCAACTTTTGCAAAATGGAGTTTTGAATTTATCAGAAAGAGTAAAGACTTTACACCAAACGGTCAAAGAAAAACCCCCTGCCTGACTATCTCCTTTTTCTCCGCTGCTTATCTTTTGGTGCAGCCGCTGAAGGCTTGCTTCTCCTCGAAGATGCTGGTTTTCCAGAATCCCGTGAAGACGATCCACGAGAACTTCTCCCACTTTTCTCATCAAATCCACCACCATTTCGTGAACGAATCGATGATGTTGTATTACCAGCCAAATACAAATCCATACTTCTGCGCGCCAGATTCGTATCTTTTACCTGTACTTTCACAGCATCTCCAAACGTGTAAATCTTTTTGGTACGCTGGCCTATCAGACGGTAATTATCTTTATCGTGTTCGTAATAATCATCACCTAAGTCATTCATCCTCACCAATCCTTCCGAAGCCGTTTCTGTGATTTCAACAAAAATCCCGAATTCGGTCACGCCGGTGATGATGCCATCGAAAACACGATCCTTGTCCATCGTGCTCATGAATTCAACCTGTTTGTATTTGATCGAAGCACGTTCTGCGTCAGACGCTAATCTTTCGCGTTCGGACGAATGTTTGCAGGCACTTTCGTAGGTTTCGCTGTTCACCGATTCTCCGCCGTTCAGATAATGCTGCAATAATCGATGCGCCATTACATCCGGATATCGACGGATTGGGGAGGTAAAATGCGTGTAACGTTTGAAAGCCAATCCAAAATGCCCCAGATCTTCAACGCTGTATCTTGCCTTTGCCATTGTTCTTACGGCCAAAGATTCGATCAGGTTTTGTTCCGGTTTTCCTTCGACTTCATGAAGCATACTGTTCATGGATTTCGCGATTTGCTTTTCATCATCCACTTCCAGTTTATGACCAAGTTTGGCAACAAATGAAGCAAAGGTTTTCAAACGATCCGGATCCGGTGCTTCGTGAACACGATAGACCATCGTATTTTTCGTAGGGCCTTTGGAAAGAGAATAGACAAATTCCGCCACACGTTTATTCGCTAAAAGCATAAATTCTTCAATCAGCTTGTGCGAATCGTGGCGTTCTTTTTGGTAAACACCTAAGGGTTTTCCATTTTCATCCAGACGGAAACGTACTTCGGCCGTTTCGAAATTGATGGCCCCATTTTTAAAGCGTTCTTTCCTTAGTATTTTCGCGATGCTGTTCAGCAACGTTAATTCATTTGGATAATCTCCTTCTTTCGTATCCAAAACCTGCTGGGCTTCTTCATATGAATAGCGGCGTTCCGAATGGATTACCGTTCTTCCAAACCATTCTTTCAAAATTTTGCCTTTCGGGCTCAACTCAAAAACAGCTGAAAAAGCCAGCCTATCCTCATTTGGACGGAGTGAACAAAGATTATTGGACAATTTTTCCGGAAGCATCGGCACCGTCCGGTCGACAAGATATACCGAAGTTGCGCGACGATTAGCTTCTTTTTCAAGCTCCGTTCCCGGACGTACATAATGTGACACGTCAGCGATATGCACACCAACCTCCACATTACCCTCGTCCAGATAACGCACCGAAAGCGCGTCATCAAAATCCTTCGCATCAGCAGGGTCAATCGTAAATGTTAAAGTTGCACGCATGTCACGACGCTTCAAAATTTCCTCTTTTGGAATAACATCCGGAATTTTCTGCGCCTCTTTTTCAACCGATTCAGGGAATTCGTAGGGCAAGCCAAATTCAGCCAGGATCGCGTGCATTTCTACATCATTCTCTCCCGCTTGTCCTAAAACATGCACAACTTCTCCCTCCGGCTGACGCGTTCTTGTTGGCCAGGTGGTCATTTTTATAATTACTTTATCGCCATTCGAAGCACCATGAAGATGTTCCGGTTCGAGGAAAATCGGGTCAAATAATTTTTTATGATCAGGCTGAACCACAGCATATTTCGGCCACACCTCAATGATTCCAACGATTTCTCTTTGTGATCTTTCAACGATTTCAACTACACGGCCTTCCACTCTGGTTTTTCCGGAATCTCCACGGCTCGTTTGTTGTCTTCTTCCTGATTTGGAAAGAATCTGAACCTTCACGATATCACCATCCCAGGCGCCGTTGAGCAATTCGGTTTCCACATATATATCATCTTCTCGACCTTCGATGATCACAAAAGCAAAACCTTTGTTCACACGGTCGACACGGCCTATTAAACCTGGATCTACCTGTGGTTTGTTGGGAGAAGCGGAAAAAGTACCATCTGCGTTTGAAATGATACGTCCGGCTTCCTGAAGTTCATGAAGGATTTCATTAAAAAGTGCCCGTACTTTTCGATCTTCCACACCAAAATGTCCATGTACGTCAAAAGGACGAAATGAATGTTCACTGTTCAGGTCGAAAAATGCCGCAATATCTGCTTTCAGATTATCAATATAGGATACAATATTATGCGGCGCATTAACTGTCTTATTTTCTTTAAATTCTTTGTTTGGTTTTTTATCTCTCATGAAGTTTTATGAGTAATTGTTGATTAAGGAAGGTGGAATAATTGTCTTGTTAAACTAATCAATTTATTCCACTCTTGTAATATTAGCGGCTCGCACGGGCTGAAAACTATTCATTTTCAAATATAATTGCGCCAGTACGACCACGTCTTCTCTGCAATATCGGCAAATTTTAGCGAGATCGTTCTCCTCGTAATAAACGCGCGTTACCTGATCGCCGCTCATTTCATTTTTGCTGCCGGGTATATCAAAAACCGCGGCCAGCAAATCCAGGGAAGTATAACTCTTGTAATCACCGAATTTCCAGAGATCCATTGTATCCTGATGCAGGATTTCCCAGGGCTTTTTACCGGTAATCTGTAATGCTTTTGGAATTTCAATGCCCAAAATAAGCATACGGCGGCAAAGAAACGGGAAGTCAAATTCTCTGCCGTTGTGGGCACAGAGAATGAGTTGTTCTGCTGGATATTTTTCTATCAGTGCTTTAAATTCAAGCAAAAGATTAACCTCATCGTCGCCGGAGAAGCTGCGGACTTTGAAGGCCATCTCATTATTTTCATCCCAATAAAATGCACCGAAGGCAATACAGACGATCTTGCCAAATTCTGCATAAATGGCACTGCGATCGTAAAAATATTCTTCATTGGAAATGGTATCGTCACCCTTTCTCAGCGTTATCGTTTTCTTATCCCAAAGCTTTTGCATCCGCTCCGGAAGCTGATCATACGAAGCGTAACCCGCTACGGTTTCGATGTCAAGAAGGAGAAAGTTTTTTGCTTTGCGGCGAAATTCATCTGTCATAGTGTGTGGTTCATTTATGCTTTAATCATGCAGGACACCTTCAAGACCAAGCGGCTCAATTTTGATAATATTGTCTTCTACAATACTGTCAGGAACGAAGATAAACTTTTTATCGTAAATCTGATTTCCAAGGAAATAGCTGATCCAGAATTCGTTATTCAATGGAAAAACATCCGGCATGATCGGCTCTACAACTACGTAATCCGCTGGTCTAATTTCAGGAAAAAAATGACGTAGTGTCGACGTTTTGATAGCTGCGTTTATACCAGATTCCGTATTTCCGTAACCCTTGGAAGTAACAAAAACACCGGTAATCGGCTGATCGTTTCTATTAATTACAATGACATTCCATTGCGCCTCATTCAATTCGTCGATTGTGCGGATAATTGCCACCTTAACGCCTTCTACCGGATGAAATATAATATCCTTCTTCATTCTTTTCCTTTATGCTTAATTTTCTAAAATATCTGTTTTCGAATAATATGGATTTGTCCAGATCATTTCAAAAAGACGACCTAAATGATTTTTTAACTGTGACGAAACTTCATCAAAATCAACTTCGTGCCCAAGTTCCTGGGAAATCGATGTAACGGCCTTGTCTTCAATCCCGCACGGAACAATGTTTCCAAAGTAAGTCAGATCCGTATTTACATTCAAAGCAAATCCGTGCATTGTAACCCAACGGCTGGCTTTTACGCCCATTGCACAGATCTTTCTTGGATTTCTTTGATCAACAAAATCGATCCAGACTCCCGTTAATCCACTGATTCTTCCCGCACTGATATTGTAATCGGCCAAGGTAAGAATAATCGCTTCTTCCAGAGTCCTCATATATTTGTGAATATCTGTGAAAAAATTGTCAAGATCAAGAATCGGATATCCTACAAGTTGTCCAGGACCGTGGTACGTAATATCTCCACCGCGATTAATTTTATAAAACTTTGCCTGGTTCTGGCTCAGATCGTCTTCACTCAGTAATAAATGATCCAGTTTTCCACTTTTCCCCAAGGTATAAACATGCGGATGTTCACAGAAAATTACCCGGTTTGGCGTAATCAATTGCTCATCAGCAGGAAGTGTGCGGTTTTGGGTTTTAACAGAAATCGTTTCAGCAAAAAGTTTTTCCTGGTAATCCCACGCTTCCTGATAATCGATCAGACCTAGATTCTGGAATTCTACTTGTTTATTAATGAGGGTATTCATGTCTGAAGGAAATCGATTTAACAACGGAAAATATCAAATCAAATGGTTTTAAACAAATTATGCCTTTTCGGCTGTGGTAAATCAAGTATTAATAATGGACAGTTTAATCGAAGATCGATTAAAACGCATAATCGATTTGAGATTTCTTTTACTTACTAATGAATAACACTATTTTGTACTAAAAATGTTCGAATGGCTATACACAACACGACCGGAAGCTGGGGTGAAACTCAGGCAACAACCTTTTTGGAAGGAAAAGGGTATGAAATTATTGAAAAAAATTACCGCCACAAACACGCGGAAATTGACCTGATTGTCAAGAAAAATAAAACCTTGATTTTTGTAGAAGTCAAAACCCGAAGCGGGACAGGCTTCGGAATGCCTGAGGAATTTGTGAATTATACCAAGGCGAAACTGATCATGAAAGCGGCAGAAAATTACATTTATGCCAAAGACTGGCATTTTGATATCAGGTTCGATATCGTCTCCATTTTAATTCTTTCCAGTGGAGGGATAAATATTAAACATATTGAGGACGCATTTTCGTGAGATAGTATTGTTTTGGTGCTTTGGAGTATTAAGATTAGTCTGGATTCTTTGTTTTGAAATATGGAATTCAATTATTGTTAGTGGTTTGTGAAATTTCCAGGGGACTCCTACGGAGTCGGGAATCCAGCTAAGGTAAATGCTAGCTATAAACAGGATGCTCCTATGGAGCGGGATAATTCCGAATGACCGATAATAGAATGTTTGATTCGAAATGCTTTTCAAGTTTCGGATATTTCCCTGCCACTTAGTGGCTTCTTGTTTATAGAAAACGCTGCTAACCACGACAAATCCTGGCTCCGTAGGAGCCTCCTGATGTTTGGTCTTACTATTCTTTGACCAGCGAAAAATTAAATATATTGTAGGTGCATTTTTGCTAGAAAATAGGATGGAAATACTTTGGAATAGAAGGGGACGGAAAAATCTAAAAAAGCAAACCGTAGATATTTCCAGGCGACTCCTAGGGAGTCAGGAAGGCGAGTAGCGACATTTAAGCTATAAACAGGATGCTCCTATCGGAGCGCGATAATTCCTGAATATCTAATATAATTAACAAGTTAAATTCATAAAATGTATTTGAGATTTCCAGATATTTCCCAGCCACTTGGTGGCTTCCTGTTTATAGAAAATTCTTGTTAATCACCGAAACCCGGCACCGTAGGAGCCTCGTGATGTTTGGCCTAACTATTGTTTTGACCGGCGAAAAATCAAATATTGAAGATGCATTTTTGTGAGAAGATACGATTGAAATGTTTTGGAATTGATAAGAAGGGTATGAATAAAATCTAAAAGCGGATCCTGGAAATTTCCAGGCGACTCTTACGGAGTCAGGAAGACGAATCGTAGTATTTGAGCTATAAACAGGATGCTCCTATCGGAGCGGGATAATTGCTGAGTGGCGAATAAAATAGAAAATTTAGATTCGAAAAATGCCGTTTGTATTCCGAATATTTCCCAGCCACTTGGTGGCTTCCTGTTTATAGAAAATGCTTGCTAATCTCCAAAAACCCGGCTCCATAGGAGCCTCCTGATGTTGCTATATATTCCGATAAAACCGATGTGTAAAATTTTCTGCTCACTCTTTTTTATTCTGACTGCGATAAACGCCTACGCGCAGCCGACTACAAAACACGACCTTCAATTTGATTCTTTGGCAACCGTTTGGGATGAAGCAATTCCACTGGGAAATGGAACCATCGGTGCGTTGGTCTGGAATAATGGCAACAAATTACGTTTTTCCCTCGACCGGGCCGACATCTGGGATATGCGTCCCATGGCTGGTTTACATCGAAAAGAATTCAGCTACAAATGGGTGCAGCAACAAGTTGAAAAGAAAGATTACAAACCAGTACAACAATATTTTGACGCACCCTACAATAAAGAACCAGCTCCATCGAAAATCCCTGCAGGCGCATTGGAATTCGACTTTGCAGGGAAAGATAAAGTGAAATCCGTTCATCTTTCATTGGACAAAGCTTTATGTGAAGTGCAATGGGAAGGCGGAATGACATTGAAAACCTTTGTTCATGCGACAGAGCCCGTAGGTTGGTTTAAGTTTGAAAACGTTAAAACCGATATTATCCCGCAGTTAATCGCTCCAAAATATCATGGAAAATTATCGGGCGGTGAGGTTAATTCTCTGGTAGGAGATGATCTGGCCAGATTGGGCTATAAACAGGGAACGGTAAATCGGCAGGGAAACAGCATTACTTACAAACAGGTAGGCTGGGGCGGATTTACGTATGAGATAACGGTTCAGTGGAAAAAAATTGGAATAGGAATAATTGAAGGGGTATGGAGTATTTCGTCACAATACCCTGATAAAAAGCTGAACCCCGTCTCCTATTCATTTGTCAAGACAACTATTTTGCATGGATTTGAAAAGGACTTTTTAAGTCATGCAAACTGGTGGAAAAAATTCTGGAACCAATCAGCGATCCATGTCCCCGACCCTGTTATTGAAAAAGAATGGTATCTCGAACAATATAAATTCGGCTCAGCTGCCCGCCGAGGCGCTCCTCCCATTTCTTTGCAGGCAGTCTGGACGGCAGATAACGGAAGGATCCCGCCATGGAAAGGCGATTTTCATCATGATTTGAACACCCAGCTAAGTTACTGGCCAAGTTACAGTGGAAACCATCTGGAAGAAGGATTAGGCTATTTTGACCATCTGGATGAAAATCTGGCTAATTACAAACGTTATACCAAAATGTATTTTGGCGTCGATGGACTGGCTGTTCCCGGCGTAACCACGTTGGATGGAACGGAAATGGGTGGCTGGATTCAATATTCACTTTCGCCGACGGTTTCGTCCTGGCTGGCTCATCATTACTATTTGCAGTGGCGGTACAGCATGGATACAAATTTTCTGAAAAACCGCGCTTATCCGTGGGTGAAAGAAGTTTGTACTTTTCTTGAAAAGATAACGGTAAAAGACGAAAATGGTCAGCGGAAACTACCGATCAGTTCAAGTCCGGAAATAAAGGATAACAGTCTGGAAGCCTGGTTTCCACAGAATACAAATTACGATCTGGCACTAATGAAATTTTCTTTCGGAGCCGGAGCTGAACTTGCTTTGGAATTGGGTTTAGTAGCCGAATCTGATCATTGGAAAGACATACTTTCTGAGTTTGGAGATTATGCGATTACGGAAAACGAGGAATTAATGTTTGCACCCAATTTGCCCTATCAGGAATCACACCGGCATTTTTCGCATATGATGGCCATTCATCCGTTGGGTTTAATTAAATGGGAAGACGGCGAAAAATCACAGGCAATTATAAAAAACACGATTGCATTACTGGATAAAGTGGGCCCTGACTGGTGGTGCGGATATTCCTATGCGTGGCTTGCTAACATGAAAGCACGCGCAAAAGATGGTGAAGGCGCAGCGAAAGATCTGTCCATTTTTGCCAAAGCCTTTGTATTGCCAAACAGTTTTCATGTCAATGGCGATCAGACGAAATCAGGTTTGTCAAAATTTACTTATAGGCCCTTTACGTTAGAAGGCAATTTCGCTTTTGCTGCCGGTTTGCAGGAAATGCTGCTTCAAAGTTATGCCGGATTTATTGAGATTATGCCAGCCGTTCCGGAATTATGGAAGGATATTGCTTTTGAAAAACTCAGGGCGGAAGGTGCTTTCCTTGTTAGTGCCAAAAAAGAAAACGGTCAAGTCACAGAAATTAAAATAGAAGCTGAAAAGGAAGGAGTTGCTACATTGAAATTACCTTTTAAAAAATATCAGGTTTTATCAGCCAAAGCTGTAAGTGCCAGTGTTCCGGAAGATGGCTTTATCGAATTGAAATGTAAAGCTGGTGGGAGCGTTGTGTTGAAAGTAGTTAATTGAATCAATCAAAACCATATTTTATTTTGCTAAATGCATATTGAATACGGGAAATAAGCTATTGAAATAAAAAATGGCGAAATTTAAAGGAAAGGAAGTATTTTTATAAATACGGGTTCTTTTAAATGATCAGTAAGTCAAGTTAAATTCAGTTCCTGACAATGAAAAAGTGGCAGTTTATTGGTTTGGGGGTGGCGGTGGTTTTATTATCATCCTTTTCCTGGTCGGGATTTTTCGACCATAAGGTTGATTATAATGAAGAAGTTAAACCAATATTGAACAAAAACTGCATGGGTTGCCATGGCGGTGTGAAGCAGGCGGGTGACGTAAGTTTTTTGTTTGAACATGAAATGCTGGAACCCGGGAAATCAGGTAAAATTCCTGTGGTGCGCGGTGATGCCGATGCCAGCGAAATGATACGCAGAATTCTATCGGAAGATCCGGACGAAAGAATGCCAAAAGGTGGTGCACATTTGAAGGAAGAGGATATCAAAATCCTGAAAAAATGGATTAATCAGGGTGCAAAATGGGAAACGCATTGGGCCTATAAAAGGATTGAAAAACCGGAGGTACCTGCCAATAAAAACCTTTGGAATTTTTTCGGATTGATTAATACCGGAAATGCCAATTGGCCTAAAAACGAAATCGATGAATTTGTCCTTCAAAAATTAAAACAAGAAAAACTTTCACCTTCTCCCGAAGCCGACAAAGCGACTTTAATTCGCCGCGTGAGTCTGGATTTAACCGGCCTGCCTCCTACTGAAAAAGAAGTTGCTGATTTTGAAAAGGATAACTCTGCCGAAGCTTATGAAAAAGTAGTGGACCGGCTTTTAAAATCACCATCCTATGGTGAACGCTGGACTTCCATGTGGATGGATCTTGCACGTTATGCAGACACGAAAGGCTACGAAAGTGATGGCGGAAGAAATATCTGGCGTTACCGGGATTATGTAGTGAAATCTTTCAACGCGGATAAACCTTTTGATCAGTTCACGATTGAACAATTGGCCGGTGATTTGATGCCGGAAAAGAAAACGGGAATGCCGTCGGATGAAAATATGATCGCCACGGCTTTTCACCGAAATACAATGATCAATAACGAAGGAGGAACAGACGATGAAGAATTCCGGGTAGCCGCTCAAATTGACCGTGTTAACACAACCTGGGAAGTTTGGCAGGGAACAACTTTCGCCTGTATACAATGTCACAGCCATCCTTATGACCCGATTCCTCATGAAGATTATTACAAATACATGGCGTTTTTTAACAATTCCCGCGATGAAGATGTATGGGATGAATGGCCGAAACTTCGTTTTTACAAAGGCGATGATTCGGCAAGGGTTGAAAAAGTGAAGTCCTGGATCAATAAACATAATCCCAAAGAGACGCAAAAATTCACGCAGTTTATGCGTGTGATGGAGCCGAAAATCAATGCGCATAGTATCGTCAAAGGTGATGAATCAACGGTTCTGCTGATTTCTTATTATGGTGTGAAGGATAAGGGAAATGCAAAAATTCCAAACGTCAACCTGACTGATGCTGGAAATCTGGTGTTGAATATTTCTACCAAAGCAGAAAATGCGGTGATGACTTTCCATTTAGATAAAATTGACGGACAGGTTATTTCCACAGTGAATGTTCCAACCAGAGATACCGTTTTGGTAACACCAATCCCGAAAATTTCCGGGAAACACGATATTTTTTTAACGCTAAAAAGCACCAAAAATCCAACAGAATGGGTGCGGATTACCTGGCTTGCATTTCAGGAAGCTTTGCCCGGATCCGGTGAACCGGAATATCCGGAAATCCTGAAAGATTATTCTACAATTCTAACCAAGTCAACGGAAAGTATGCCTGTGGTTTGGGAAGGAACGGGAGATTTTGCCAGAAAAACCAATGTTTTTGTCAGAGGAAACTGGTCGGTAAAAGGCGCTGAGGTAAAACCGGATGTTCCTAAATTATTGGCACCGATGCCAAAGGATTATCCAAAAAATCGGCTTGGACTGGCAAAATGGATGGTTAGCCGAGATAACGCATTAACTTCAAGAGTCATTGTAAACCGTTTTTGGGAGCAGTTATTTGGGAGAGGAATTGTGGAAACGGTTGAGGATTTCGGCTCGCAGGGAGCCGAACCTTCTCATCCCGAACTGCTGGATTGGCTCGCGGTAAACTTTATGGAAGATGATCATTGGAGCGTTAAAAAACTCCTGAAAACAATGGTCATGTCGGCTACTTATCAGCAAAGTTCAAAATCAGATAAAGCCAGACAAGAGCAGGATCCATATAACCGATTTATTTCAAGAGGTCCAAGAGTACGACTTAGCGCAGAACAGGTTCGTGATCAGGCGATGGCTGCTTGCGGTTTGCTTTCCAAAAAAATGTATGGTCCAAGTGTGATGCCACCGCAGCCGGAAGGAATCTGGTTATCGCCATATAGCGGCGAAAGCTGGAAAGTAAGCGAAGGAGAAGATAAATACCGGAGAGCGGTTTACACTTATTGGAAACGTACGGCGCCCTATCCTTCCATGACCACTTTTGATGCGCCAAGCCGTGAGTTTTGCCAGTCGAGAAGAATTCTGACCAATACACCTTTACAGGCTCTGGTAACGTTGAACGATCCTGTTTATCTGGAAGCTGCCGAAAAACTGGCGACAACGATGCAGAAACGAGGAAAAACGCCTGAACAGCAATTACGGGAGGGTTACAGACTTTTGACTTTCCAGCCAATCAACGATAAAAGTTTGCAGGTTTTGGTAAAAATATATGGTGACGCTTTGAAAACATACCGGGCCAGGCCATCCGATGTGGACAGTATTCTTGTGTATGGAAAAGAAAGGAAATCGCCGGAACTGGCCGCGCTGACTATTTCTGCCAATGTGATGTTAAACCTGGATAATGTGGTGACCAAGGAATAACCTGAGAAATTTTCTCTGATTCTAATGCTGATTACAGATATGGAAAAGTTATTGAAAGAATTACAACATGCTGATCTGCATAGTCAAACACGCCGACATTTTTTGCAGTCTGCTGGGTTTGGGCTTGGAGCTTTGGGTTTGGGCTCGCTTTTGGGATCCTGCGGTAATTCAAATGCAGAAACCAGCGCGACAGCCGAAGCGATGGGAGCGAAGATCCCTCAATTTGCGCCAAAGGCAAAACGGGTCATTTACATCCATATGGCCGGAGCGCCTTCGCAGCTGGAACTGTTTGATTATAAACCGGAACTGGAAAAATATCACGGAAAAGATTGTCCGGCTGAATTTCTGGAAGGAAAGAAATTTGCTTTTATTCAAGGGGTTCCAAAAATGTTGGGACCGCAGGGGAAATTTAATCAATATGGACAATCGGGAGCCTGGATGTCTGATTATATCCCTTATTTACAAACAGTTGCCGATGAAATTACTTTCATCAAAGCGATGCATACCGATCAGTTTAACCACGCTCCTGCGCAGTTGTTGCTGCATACCGGAAGCGCGCGATTAGGTCGACCGAGTTTAGGTGCCTGGTCGGTTTATGGTTTGGGATCAGAAAATCAAAATTTACCAGGTTTTATTGTGCTTGCTTCTGGCGGGCGACAGCCGGATGCGGGGAAAAGCGTTTATGGCAGCGGTTTTTTACCTTCGGTTTATCAGGGCGTGCAATGTCGCACAGGTGGAGATCCGGTTTTGTACGTGACGGACCCTAATGGTATGAACCGGAATATGCGGAAACAGACCATTGAAGCGATCAATGAGATTAATAAACAAACCTATAATGATGTTCAGGATCCTGAGATATTAACCCGGATCAGTCAGTATGAAATGGCGTTCCGGATGCAGATGTCTGTGCCTGAGGTCATGGACGTGTCCAAAGAACCACAGTTTATTCTGGACATGTATGGGGTAAAACCGGGCGAAGGAACCTTTGCTATGAATTGTCTTTTGGCTCGAAAACTTGTTGAAAATGACGTACGTTTTGTGCAGTTGTTCGACTGGGGCTGGGACGGCCATGGCACCACGGCGGGTGATAATGTTGAAGGAGGATTGAGAAATAAATGTCGACTTTCAGATAAACCGGTAGCTGCCCTGATTCAGGATTTGAAAATGCGCGGTTTGCTGGACGAAACGCTGATTATCTGGGGTGCAGAATTTGGCAGAACGCCTATGCAGGAAAATAGGAACGGTGTCGTTATGCCCTATATGGGCCGTGATCACCATCTTGAAGCTTTCACGATGTGGATGGCTGGCGGAGGCGTTAAAAAAGGATATACCCATGGTGAAACGGATGAATTGGGTTATTATGGTGTAAAAGACCGTGTCCATGTGCATGATTTACAGGCTACGATTCTCCATTTGATGGGTTTTGATCATGAAAAATTCACTTATCCATTCCAGGGAAGAAATTTCAGATTAACCGATACAGAAGGAAAAGTGGTGAAAAATATTATTGCTTAACAGGATATAATTCAACAATCATCGTCTTAAGCCTGAAATCAAACTCCAATCCAATGCAAAATGATACTGTGCTTGCTTTCCGAATGCAATTGAACAAGGGAAATGAAGCAGAATACAAAAAAAGACACGATGAAATCTGGCCGGAGTTGTCCGCACTATTGAAAAATGCCGGTATTCAGGAATATTATATTTTTCTGGACGAAGTAACTCTGGCACTGTTCGCATTTCAAAAACTCTCGCCAGATGCGGATACTTTCGGATTGTCTTCTTTACCAATTATGAAAAAATGGTGGGATCACATGGCTGATTTAATGGAAGTCAATCCGGATAATTCACCAAAAATTGTTGCCTGTCCGGAAGTTTTCCGGTTATTGTAATTTCAATTGTTCTCGTTTTTCTATGTTAATCCTCTTTCAGGCCACAGACTGGACCTATTTTATTGGACGTTTTCATCCGGTTCTGGTGCATTTGCCCATTGGATTTTTGCTGATCGCGGCACTTTTGGAAATTGGTAAGCGAATCGGAAAAATCACGGTAAGCGATTCTTCTATCACCTTTATTCTGGTTTGGTCGGCCATTGGTGCCACGCTGGCTTGTATTGCAGGTTATCTCTTGTCGCTTGGCGGAGGATATGATGAGGAATTACTGAGTGACCATCAGTGGCAGGGAATCGGTGTGACCGTTTTTGCCTGGATTGCCTGGTTATTTAAGTCAGGAAAAATTTCGATCGGTTCCGCTATTTATCTTCCAGCCTTGGGACTTTCCACGATTTTAACATTTACAGCCGGCCATGATGGCGGTTCGCTTACGCATGGAGACGGATATTTGACCCAATATACACCTGAACCATTCCGGTCTATGGCAGGAATTCCTCCGAGGACAGAAGAGAAAACGGAAATTAAACCGATTACCGATATTAATCAGGCAGTCGTCTACAAAGATATTGTCCAGCCGATTTTAGAAATGCGTTGTGCGCAATGCCATAATGCTAACAAGCAAAAAGGCGGTTTGCGAATGGATAATATGGCGATGCTGGTAAAAGGTGGTGAAGACGGCCCCGTATTTGTTTCGGGAAAAGTGCTGGAAAGTGCCATGATTAAGCGTTGCCTGCTACCTGAAACGGACGACGACCATATGCCACCAAAAGGGAAACCGCAACTCTCAGAATCGCAACTCGCTTTACTCAGCTGGTGGATTGAACAGGGTGCTTCCGGGGACAAAAAAGTTTCTGATCTGAAAATCACGGAACAGGTTAAGCCGGCTCTTGCGTCATTAACTTCTGGTTCAGGAGGGGAAAACTCAAAAAATGTTGACTCTCCGGTTTTAAGTTTGCAGGTTCCTGTACCTAATGAAAAGGCTGTGGAAGCCGTTAAAAAGGTTGGACTTTTGGTTATGCCCATTTCTCACGATAAAAATCTGCTGGAAGTAAGTGCAGTGAATGCATCCGGTTTTGGTGATGGCCAAATCGGTTTACTATCGCCTCTTTCTGAGCAAATTATCTGGCTTAAACTGGGTGGTACAACGGTGACTGATAATTCAATAAAAGAAATCAGGAAACTCAAAAATCTTAACAAGCTGCATTTGGAATATACTACTGTTACCGATGCTGGTTTGGCCACTTTGAAAGACTTGCAATATCTGGAATATATCAATCTGGTTGGGACAAAAATTACCGATGCCGGTTTGAAAAATCTTGCTTTGTCGAAAAGTTTGAAAAATATCTACATCTGGAAATCTGCTGTTACTGAAAACGGCGTTGCCGAAGTACAAAAATTGCATCCGGATCTGCATATTGTCAATGGATTTAATGAGGCGAAGGTTGCTGAATTTCTTAAAGCCGGAGATACAATTAAGAACGAGGAAAAGCAAAGAATTCAATAAGTCTACTTATTATGTGTGGTAGACAGCAGCAGAGCTGCGAAATATTTGTAGCTCAAATATTCTTCTAGCCGGTAAAGGTGCAGCGCACCGAAATATTTGTAAAATGCATTCTGTCAAGGGTTTAATATATTTAATTTGTTTTCACAATCAATTACGAAATGAATCGTAGACAATTTGTTAATACCTCAATGGCCGGGTTAGGCACTTTTGCATCCATAGAAACAATTGCAAAGGAGAATTCACGGATGTTTGAAAAAGCCAATGCCAATTCTCTAAAAATCCTGGCGACAAATTGGGGTTATGAAGGAAGTGTTGATGCATTTTGCGCTGCTGCAAAAAAGGAAGGATATGACGGTGCGGAATTCTGGTGGCCACAAGGTAAAAAGGAGCAGGAAGAATTATTTACCGCCCTGAAAAAGCATGGTTTAGAGGTTGGATTTCTATGCGGAGCTGGCCTGAAAGATTATTCGGCGCATCTGGATTTTTTCAAAAAATCAATTGATGCAGCAACCAAATCAGAAATCAAACCACTTTATATTAATTGCCATAGCGGAAGAGATCATTTCAGCTATGATCAGAATAAAGCATTTATAGACCATACGAGTGAAGCTTCTGAGAAAAGCGGAATTCCGATTTATCACGAAACGCATCGTGCAAGAATGCTTTTCGCAGCACATATTGCCAGAAATTTTATTGAGAAAAACCCGAAATTGAAGTTAACACTGGACATTTCGCATTGGTGTAATGTGGCGGAAACCTTGCTGGAAGATCAGGAAGAAACGGTTAAACTGGCACTTTCACGAGTAGGACATATTCATGCGCGTATCGGGCATCCGGAAGGGCCGCAGGTTAATGATCCGCGCGCTCCTGAATGGGAATCTGCGTTAAAGGCGCATTTGGCCTGGTGGGATGTTGTTGTAGAAAGAAAAATAAAAAGCGGAGAGCAAATTACGTTTTTGACAGAATTTGGCCCTCCGCACTATATGCCTACGCTTCCATTCACGAACCAGCCATTAGCCGATCAATGGGGAATTAATGTCTTTATGATGCACTTGCTGAGAAAGCGTTATAGTAAATAACTATAATTTTCTTTCCAAAAGCGTTAAAATGCTTTGCAATCCTTCAGCATCTGTTTCTGAAAAATCATTTAACTGATCGCTGTCGACGTCCAAAACCATCGCTACTGTCCCATTTCTATGGAAAACCGGCAGGACGATCTCTGATTTTGAAGCAGAGGCGCAGGCGATATGTCCGGGAAATTGATCAACATCCGGTACAATAATTGTTTTTTGCCGCGAATAACTTGCGCCGCAGACGCCTTTATGGAAGGGAATACGCGTACAGGCAATCGGTCCCTGGAAAGGTCCAAGAACAAGTTGTCCTTCTTTTGCTACATAAAAACCAACCCAAAAGAATCCGAAAGCTTCTTTTAATGCGGCAGCGATGTTAGCAAGGTTTGCGGTCAGATCACTTTCTGTTTCGATCAAACTATTGATTTGTGGTAATAAGACTTCGTAAATTTCCTTACGATCCGTTCCGACAGGTATTATTAGTTCTTCAGCCATTTCTTAGGATGTACTATTTGTAAGTTGAACAGTGATTTCTTTTAAAAAGTTGGACAAATAGCGGGTAATTTTAACAGGCCGGAAATTAAAAATGTGTTATTTAGCGCATTATTTTCCGTATCAATTGAACAAATGAATCACCGCCATATATTGCTGATGGACGGCCCCGATCACAAAGGGCTCATTTATCAGGTAACCCGCGTACTTTTTGAGCACAATCAAAACATTATTCGTAATGATGAATACGTAAGTCCGTCGGCTTATTTTTTCATGCGTACGGAGTTTGAAGGAGAAACTGATGCGACTGAGTTGTTGCAGATTCTTAAACAGGAATTGCCTGCCGGGATTAATCTTCGTTTAAACCCCAAAAAGAAAAAAGACATCGTCGTTCTGGTAACGAAAGAACATCACTGTCTGGGGGAATTATTGCTTCGTTATGCTTTTGATGAGCTGGATGCCAATATTCTGGCCGTGATAAGTAATTACAACACATTGCAGCCGCTGGTTAGTAAATTCGGAATACCTTTTCATTTTATTTCTCACGAAAACAAAACGCGCGAGGAACACGAAGAAGCGATTTTGAGAACGTTGGATGTATACCGCCCGGAATATCTGGTTTTGGCAAAATACATGCGGATCATTACACCAGAATTTGTTAATCATTTCCCGGATCGCATTGTTAATATCCACCACTCGTTTTTGCCAGCATTTATTGGTGCAAATCCATATCGTCAGGCTTATGAACGCGGGGTGAAAATTATTGGCGCGACAGCGCATTTTGTGAATAACGATCTGGATGAAGGTCCAATTATTGCCCAGGATGTGAAGTCAGTGGATCACCGGCAAACGGCTACTGATATGTCAACTTTGGGTAGAGATACAGAAAAACGGGTATTAACATCTGCTTTAAAGCTTGTTTTCAACGACCGCGTTTTCATTCACAACAACAGAACCATTATTCTTTAAACAAGAAAAAAGCCCTTAGTCAGACTCACCGAGGGCTTTTTGTAATCTGATGGATGTTATTGATTATGTAATAATACTAAAAAGCATTGTAATATCAAATTCAAATTCAGGTAATTATCCAAAATGATGTATGAAAAATATTAAGCAATGACAACGGTACGTGCCAAATCCACTAAATCTTTATCGTTAACTTCTTTCTTCAAATCAGCAACATCAAGGAATTTTTTGTAAAGATCATCCAGGATCGCTTTCTCGAAAGTGAAGCCCAGAAGTTCTAGACGGTGTTTCAAAGCATGGCGACCGCTACGCGCTGTCAATACGATATCCGATTTATCAACACCTACATCCTGCGGATTCATGATCTCGTAATTCAGCGTATTTTTTAAGAAACCATCCTGATGGATTCCTGAGGAATGCGCAAATGCGTTACGTCCAACAATCGCTTTGTTGGCCTGAACCGGCATACGCATCATTTTTGAAACCAACTGGCTTGTAGGATAAATCAATTGTGAATTCACCCCTGTTTCGTAACCTAATTCTTTATGAACATTCAAAGCCATCACCACTTCTTCCAAAGAGGTATTTCCGGCGCGCTCTCCAATTCCATTCATGGTAACCTCAACCTGGCGCGCACCTTCACGGATACCAGCCAGTGAGTTAGCAGTCGCTAAACCAAGATCATTATGACAGTGAATAGAAATTGTTGCGTTATGAATTCCTTTTACGTTTTCGAAAATATATTTAATTTTTGCGCCATATTCTTCTGGTAAGCAGTACCCTGTTGTATCAGGAATATTTACAACCGTAGCACCGGCAGCAATCACGGCTTCGACCAGTTGTGCAAGAAATACAAGGTCAGCTCTTCCCGCATCTTCACAATAAAACTCTACGTCTTCTACCTTTGTTTTGGCATATTTAGTAGCAGCAATCGCTCTTTCAATAATCTTTTCTCTCGTCGTATTGAATTTGTGCTGAATATGAATATCAGATGATCCAATTCCTGTATGGATACGACCGCGTTTTGCGAATTGCAAGGCATCGCCGGCAGCATCAATATCACCAGTCACTGCACGGGAAAGTGCACAGATAATCGGTTCACGGACAGCTTTGGATATTTCCATGACAGACCTGAAATCACCAGGACTTGAAATAGGAAATCCAGCTTCAATTACGTCTACACCAAGCTTTTCGAGTTGTGTGGCTACAATTATCTTTTCTTCCGTTGTCAATTGGCTTCCAGGGACTTGTTCGCCGTCGCGTAAGGTAGTGTCGAAGATTTGAACTCGCTGACTCATTGTGGGTACTTTGATTAAAGATTGAATTACGAATTTACTAATTTTAAGACAATATAAAACCCTTTCCGTTTGAGAGAAAGGGTTTTATATCTATTCAAGACAATGCCTTTCTCAATCTTAGGGATTGGTCTGAAGGAGCAGAAAAATGCAATTGTCGTGTGATTTCATGTTCAATATATCTTGCGAAAATTCGCTAACTGTGATTTTCTTCTGCAAAGTAATAAGAAGATTTTGGTTGAACAAATCTTCTTAATGAAAATTCAAAAAAAGATATATTTTATAATGAATCTAATTTTTTATATTAAATACGTTTTAAGATTTCTTCACCAATCGCATCAGTACCCAGGATCATTTCAGGAGCCGTTGTTGAGTCAGCGATATCGCGTGTACGGAAACCAGCTTTCAAAACCTGTTCAATTGCAGAAATAATTGCATCTGACTCTTCTTTCAAGCCAAAAGAAATGTCAAGAAGCAAAGCCGCAGAAAGAACCGAAGCCATTGGATTGGCAACGCCCATGCCTGTAATATCATGTCCTGAACCGTGAATTGGCTCATAAACTCCCGTGCTGTCTCCTACCGAAGCCGAAGCCAACATTCCCATGGATCCGGCAATCTGACTTGCTTCGTCAGTCAGGATATCACCGAATAAATTCGCTGTAACAACCACATCAAAACGACGTGGATCTTTGATAAGCATCATTGCAGCTGAGTCAACAAACTGGTGTTCTACGGTAATATCCGGATATTCAGGAGCAAGCGCTTGAACAACTTCACGCCATAGTCTGCTTGTTTCCAAAACGTTTGCTTTATCAACAGAACACAATTTTTTGCTACGCGTACGAGCTGCTTCAAATGCCCTGCGGGCGATACGTTCTACTTCATAACGGCTATATTCCGCGATATCGTAAGCGGTATCTCCATTGTTTTTACGGCCTTTTTCTCCAAAATAGATATCACCAGTTAATTCACGGAAAAACAGGATATCAGAACCTTTAAGGATTTCAGGTTTAATCGAAGAAGCTCCCAATAGTTCATCAAAAAGTTTGATTGGGCGTAAATTGGCATATAAACCCAGTTCTTTACGCATTTTAAGCAAACCTTGCTCCGGACGAACTTTTGCAGTTGGATCGTTATCATATTTTGGGTGACCAACAGCTCCGAATAAAATCGCATCGGAAGCGCGCATTTTTTCCAAAGTTTCGTCTGGAAGCGGGTTTCCGGTTGCTTCAATTGCAACGTGACCCATTAATGCTTCGTCGTAAATAAATTCGTGCCCGAATTTTTCAGCAATTTTAATCAAAACTTTTTTTCCAACTTCTGTAACTTCCTGCCCGATTCCGTCACCAGGTACTATTAAGATGTTTTTCTTCATTTTTATGGTTAAAATTTACAATCCGTTGGCCGGTTGAATAAGGTGCAACGGGTTTTATTATGGTTTTTGATTTAGATTTATAGAATTCGTTATCAAGTTAATAGCCCGTCCTACGGGGCTTTGAACCGGCAGGATTGAACCAATTTTCAATAATAATATCATCCCTTCGGGATTAAAATTGCGTGTTGACAATCCCGAAGGGATGACATTATTATAGAAATAGGGACGATTTTATATCGGGGGAACAACCCTGAAAGGGTGGCCCGCGCAGGGTGGCATAACCGAATTAACCAACCTGTTTACCTTACACTTTTTGAAATTCTGAATTAACTTCTTCCAATTTTGAATTCAGATCAAGAGCGCTCGGAACACCCAGCAAATTCAACATTTTCTGCGTGGCCTGAATCGCAGAAACCGTCTGGTCAGAATCCAAACCTCTGGTTTTTACGTCCTTACCATTTATTTCCCAGGTAATGATCGTTTCACAAAGTGCATCCGTCTTTCCACCCGGCGGGATTCGCACGGTATAATCCGTTAACATCGGCAAGGAAATTCCTTTTTTAGCGTAGATCTTTTTCAACGCATTCATGAATGCATCATACTGACCATCACCCTGGGCATTTTCTTCATAAATCTCGTCGCCAAAAGTAATCTGTAAAGTTGCAGATGGTTTAAGATTTTTCGAATGCGTCAAAACGTAATTTAGAATGACAACCTTTTCTTCGATCGCGCTGCTATCCAGTACGTCAGAAATGATGTAAGGAAGATCTTCCGGCGTTACAACCTCTTTCCTATCGCCAAGCTCAATGATTCGCTGAGTAACTTTTTTAAGGTCTGCATCAGACAATGTGATCCCGATATCTTTCAGGTTATTCTCAATATTCGCTTTCCCGGAAGTTTTACCCAAAGCATAAGAACGCAGTCTTCCGAAGCGCTCCGGCATCAGATTACTGAAATAGAGATTGTTCTTTTTATCTCCATCTGCATGAATACCAGCGGTTTGTGTAAAAACACTTTCGCCAACAATCGGTCGGTTGGAAGGAATTCGTATTCCCGAAAACGTTTCAACAATCTTACTAATTTTATATAGAGATCTTTCAACAACCGAAGTTTCAACTTCCGGCATGAAATCTTTTATAACTGCAATTGTACTGGCCAAAGAAGCATTTCCAGCCCTTTCGCCCATGCCATTTACTGTCAAATGAAGTCCATGTGCACCGGCACGAATCGCTTCCATCACGTTAGCAATGCTCAGATCATAATCATTATGAGCATGAAACTCAAAATGATGATTTGGATAACGATCGACGATTGATTTTACAAATTCGTACGATTCAGAAGGCGTAAGAATGCCCAAAGTATCGGGTAAAAGAATTCGTTTTACAGGTTGTTTTGTCAAAAAGTCAAGCGCGGCGAAAACGTACTCACGGGAAGTTCGCATGCCATTGCTCCAATCTTCAAGATAAACATTGCAGCTTATTCCCTTGGATTGTGCAAGTTCGATGACCTGCTCAATATCTTCAAAATGCTGCTGTGGAGTTTTTTTTAATTGAAAAGTGAGATGGTTTAATGAACCTTTGGTAAGCAGGTTCATGACTTTGGCACCTGAATTAAGCATCCAGTTGATAGACGCTTCTCCGTCTACAAAAGTGAGTACTTCGATTTTATCAATAAAACCGTTTTCGTTTGCCCAATCTGTAATTTTCTTTACAGCTTGAAATTCTCCTTCAGAGACACGCGCCGATGCAATTTCGATGCGGTCTACTTTTACCTCCTGCAATAAAAGCTGAGCAATTGTCAGCTTTTCAGATGCAGAAAAAGACACTCCGGAGGTTTGTTCACCATCCCGGAGTGTCGTATCCATTATTTCTATATAGCGTTTATTCATGAGGCGGTCGGCGGTCGGCGGTCAGCCGTCGGCTAATACAGCGGAAAGCTGATTGCCGAAAGCCGATTGCTGAAAGCCATTTTAATATAGTCTTTGTGCTTCAAATTCAGTGATATCACTCTTCATCGCTTGCAGATAATCAATATCATCAAAACCATTGACCATATTGTGTTTCTTGTAGCCGTTGATATCGAAAGATTCCTGTTCGCCTGAGGCAATAATTGTGATTGTCTGCTCAGGAAGATTTACTTCAAGCTCTGCATTTGGATCAGCTTCAATTGCCTGGAATATTTTATCCAGGAATTCTTCGCTAACCTGAACCGGCAAAATTCCGATATTCAGCGAGTTCCCTTTAAAAATATCAGCAAAGAAACTTGAAACCACACACCGGAATCCGTAGTCATAGATCGCCCAGGCAGCATGCTCGCGGCTTGATCCGCTTCCGAAGTTGCGTCCGCCAACAAGGATTTTACCGGAATAAATCGGGTTGTTTAATACGAAATCCTGTTTCGGAGTATCGTCGCCATTATAGCGCCAGTCTCTGAAAAGATTGTCTCCAAAACCTTCGCGTTTTGTAGCTTTAAGAAAACGTGCCGGTATAATCTGATCCGTATCAACGTTTTCAATCGGCAAAGGAACTGCCGTACTTTTTAATATGGTGAATTTATCGTAAGCCATTTTTATTGATGTTTTTTAGGTTACACAGAGGTTCACGGAGGTTGAAAGAGGGACACAGAGATTTTTATTTAATAAGCTAACAATCTCTGTAAATATCATTTTCTAACTATATGGTTCTCTGTGCAATCTTTCAATTTATAAATCTTTTTATACCGTTTTTCAATACTGAAACATTGAAATTGATTAGCAGACCTGCATTCATTTCGGAAAATCTCATATAGGTGAGAATTTGAGCTGTGTGAACGTTATTAATTATTTCAACACTTTTTAATTCTACTACTACCTGATTTTCAACGATGAAATCCATGCGGTAACCATATTCGATTTGAATTTCTTTATAGCGAACAGGTAATGGCTTTTGCCTTTCAAAAAACAAACCCGAATTACTTAATTCGTGGGCCAGACATTCTTCATAAGCCGATTCAAGTAAACCTGGACCTAATTCCTTATGAATTTCAATACAACATCCGATAATATCTCCGGTAATTTCATTAATTTCCATTATTACTTTGTGGTTATGATTCAACATCATAGACCACAAACTGATATCTAGGTCACACGAAAAAGGTTAGTAATATTTGTTCAAAAAACCTCTGTGGTTCTCTTTTTTTCTCTGAGAACCTCTGTGTAACCTTCACCAGTTACAACAGATCACGAGGATCAGTAACAACTCCCGTTACCGCCGCCGCCGCCGCCACCAACGGACTAGCCAAAAGCGTACGTGAACCCGGGCCCTGACGACCTTCGAAGTTACGGTTTGATGTACTCACAGCATATTTTCCTGCCGGGATTTTATCATCATTCATCGCAAGACATGCAGAGCAGCCAGGCTGACGGAGTTCAAAACCTGCTTCGGTTAGAATGTCAAGAATTCCTTCTTCTTTGATCTGGGCTTCAACAATGTGTGAACCCGGAACAACCCATGCAGTTACGTTATCTGCCTTTTTACGTCCTTTTACGATGGATGCAAAAGCACGAAAATCTTCGATACGGCCGTTTGTGCAGCTACCGATAAATACGTAGTCAATCTTTTTGCCCAACATCGACTCATTTTCATGGAAGCCCATGTAATTCAATGATTTGTCGTATGTTGCTTTTCCGCCTTCAACTTGTTCTGATGTAGGAATATTACGTGAAATCCCCTGACCCATTCCCGGATTTGTTCCGTATGTGATCATTGGCTCGATATCCTCTGCGTTGAAAGTATATTCTTTGTCAAAAACAGAACCTTCATCTGTTTTTAAAGTTTTCCAGTAAGCTAATGCTTTATCCCATTTCTCGCCTTTGGGAGCTTGTTCGCGACCTTCGATATAGTCGAAAGTAGTCTGGTCAGGAGCGATCATACCACCACGGGCACCCATTTCGATACTCATGTTACAAACCGTCATACGGCCTTCCATGGACATATTTTCAAAAACGTCACCAGCATATTCTACGAAATATCCTGTCGCGCCCGCTGTTGTCAATTTTGAAATAACATATAAGGTAACGTCTTTCGGCGTTACCGCCTTACCTAATTTACCGTTTACGTTTACACGCATTTTTTTCGGTTTTGGCTGCATAATACACTGAGAGGAAAGTACCATTTCAACCTCAGAAGTACCAATTCCGAAAGCAATAGCGCCAAATGCGCCGTGCGTAGATGTGTGTGAATCACCACAAACAATCGTCATACCTGGTAGCGTGATACCATTTTCTGGTCCAACTACGTGGACGATACCATTTTTTACATTACCCAGACCCCAGTGCGAAATACCGTATTTTGCCGAGTTTGACTCCAATGCATCCAGCTGTTTTGCTGAAAGTGGATCCTGTACCGGAAGGTGCTGGTTGATAGTAGGTGTGTTATGGTCAGCCGTTGCGAAAGTACGGTTTGGATAAATAACACCAACATTTCTGGTTTCAAGTCCCAGGAAAGCAACGGGGCTGGTTACTTCATGGATAAAATGACGGTCGATAAAAAATACGTCAGGACCATCTTCAATTTTACGAACAACGTGTGAATCCCACACTTTGTCAAAAAGGGTACTCGCTTGATTACTCATTCTCAATTTATGGTGAAATAGGTAACTAATATTAAATTTTACTGATTTGTAGCTGAAAACTAGCTACTTAAACCGGAATGCGACCGATAAAATAATCAGGGAAACAAATTTCATCAGAATACTTGAAATAAGTATAACGGGAAACGTTCAAAAAATAGTGTTTTTGGTTTGAAAAGGTGGATTGAGCGGAAATCTTTATTGATTTCGGGGAAATTTTCAAAAATAGATAGGAATTGTACAGTCCGCGGGGTGCTAAACTGATATAGAATCCTGTCGTTGTCCCAGAAGAAAAGAATGTAAATTTCGAAAGAATTAACCTCATAGAAGAACGAGCAATTTTTATTTATTAGTCCTTTTCGTACACTTGGATTCTCCGAAATAGACTTAAAAATTAAAGGTGTTTGAGAGATTTGATTTAGTGTTTCAAACATCTTTATTTCAAACTTATCCGCAACTTTATCTCCCCATCCGGCCCGGATTTGTTCAAAAATTGATTCATACGTTTCAATTGCAGTTTGTGTTAGAACAATTTCATACCTCATCTTAGAGAGGAACGTCTATGCTTAAATTCGTTAAACGACATTGTTTTTCCATCCTTCACATCTTTCAGGCCCTTTTCTATACCTGCGATTACATGATTTGGAAGCAAGTCGTTTCTTTTTTCAAAAGGAACGTGCATAGCTTCAAGAAAAGCAATAATTGCTTTTTCTTGCTCTTTTGTTGGGTGAATGATTAGTGATTCCAAGTTGTGTATAGTTATGTATTAAAGTAGATATACAAAGATAATAAATTGACTCAGAATATAATTACACTAAAATCAACCATGTTTCTTCGGAGTCACCCCAAACTTTTCCTTATACATTTTTATAAAATGCGACACACTTTCATAGCCAATTTCCGTACTAATCTCCGTAACGTTTTTCGTATTATTTCTTAACAAAAAGTCAGCATAATCCAGCCTTTTATTTTTAAGCCAAAGTGCAGGTGAAGTTTTAAATTCATCCTGAAAATCACGTTTGAAAGCAGACAAACTTCTGCCGGATAATCTGGCGAGCTCGTTTAAAGTAAGTGGTTTGAGATAATAACTGTTCATTAAAAAAGACAGATCTACCTTTTCCCCGATAAACAAACTGTAAAGAACAGCCCGAAGCTGTTTTGAAGAATCTAATTCGAGTAAATGCAAAAGTAATTCCTGAAATTTTAACCGGAGAAAATGGTTTTTTAACTCTGTTCTTGACTTGAAATAGGGAAAAACGGATTGAATAAATTTTTCAAAATTCTCATCCGATTTTAGTGGTAAAATCGGGTTTTCAAGTGTAGTTGTTGCCTCTTCCGGATTGAATAACTCAGGATGAAGATTTACAAATTCTTTCAGCAGCTTTTCATCAAAAAAGAAAACCAGACTTTTATACGATTCATTGATTGATTCAGACATCAGGTAAAAACCGCGCTGAATAAAAAGAATATCTCCTTTTTCAACATAAACTTCCTGTGTCGGGCTGCTGAATTTCTTTTCACCTTCCAACACCACAATTACTGCATGTTCCTCAAAAAATACCTCGTAACGGGATGGGTATACTTCATTGCGATAGGCAACAAATGTCATGTCCTGAATCTTTAAGGATTCAAATTCTTGGGAGCTTATGTGGGATGGGACGCGTAGCAAGTGGTTTTGAATTAAATATCAATGTATTCTATTTCTTTTTTTACCTCGCGTTGGACAAATGGAGCCATGCCTTCCCAAGTTAGTAGATCAACTTTTTTTTTAAGATTTTCTTCCAAAAAATCAGCCAAATTAAGATAGTTGCGGTATTTTTTCATGCCTGGTTGAAATTCAACAACGAAATCAACATCACTTTCTTCGTTTTGTTCCTCTCTTACAAATGACCCAAACAATCCTAATCTTTCAACACCAAATCTATAAAGGTCGGGTTTAATGGATATTATAATATCAATGATCTGAGATTTGGTATATTCCATTTGAAATGCTTTTAAACCATAAACTGAAACAAATCCGGCTGGTCATTCAAATATTCATACACAACCCGATTTTCATTCATTCGTTCGATTAAAGGCTCAAAATCTTCACGATTTTTCAATTCGATTCCTACTAATGCTGGTCCTTGTTCACGGTTTGTTTTCTTCACATATTCAAATCTTGCAATATCGTCATTCGGACCAAGTACATTCAAAAACTCGCGAAACGCCCCGGAACGCTGTGGGAAACGGATGATGAAATAATGTTTTAATCCTTCGTAAAGCAGCGAACGCTCTTTAATTTCTTCTGTGCGTGTAATGTCATTATTGCCACCGCTGATTAAGGCGACTACATTTTTTCCTTTGATCTCATCTTTCACCATATCCAGCGCGGCAACAGTTAATGCGCCAGCCGGCTCGGCTACTATGGCTTCTTCGTTGTAAAGTTGAAGAATTGTCGAGCAAACTTTTCCTTCCGGAACCAGTAAAACCTTATCTAAACTCTTACTGCAAATCTCAAAAGTGATATCTCCGGCACGACGAACAGCCGCTCCGTCCACGAATTTGTCAATGTGATCAAGCGTAACCACATGACCTTCTTCAATTGATTTTTGCATCGTTGGAGAACCTAGCGGCTCCACACCAATTAATTGCGTTTTTGGAGAAAGTTGCTTGAAAACAGTTGAGATACCGGAAGCTAATCCGCCACCACCAATCGCCATTAACAGATAATCGATTCTGAAATTGGCATCTTTGAATATTTCCAATCCCACAGTTCCTTGTCCTTCAATGACTTGTAAATCATCAAAAGGATGGACAAAAGTGGCATTATTTGCATTTTGATATTCAACAGAAGCATGGTATGCGTCGTCATAAGTATCACCCACCAAATGCACATCAACCCATTCTTTACCAAACAAACGAACCTGTTTTACCTTTTGAGCCGGTGTCGTGGTTGGCATAAAAATGGCACCTTTTACTTCCATTTTCCGGCACGCATAAGCAACGCCTTGCGCATGATTTCCTGCACTGGCGCAAACCACACCACCCGCTAATGCTTCCGCACTCAGACTTGCCATTTTATTATAAGCGCCTCTGATTTTATACGATCGAACCGTTTGAAGGTCTTCTCTTTTTAAATAGATATTCGCTTCATACTGCTCCGATAAATGAGCATTATAAAGTAATGGAGTATGATTTATGATTCCTCGAAGCCGTTCGGCAGCGAGAAAAATGTTGTCTAAGGTAGGAGTGGATGAAGATGAACACATGTCTGGAAAGAAAAAAGCCCTACGATTATTTCGTAAAGGCTTAAATTTATTAAAACCTTACAGGTTTTGAGGCCTGTAAGGTCAAGAATATTATTATTATCCGCGCTCTGGACGAAGGCTACGTACCGTAGCACCTGCCTGCCAGATTTCTGATTCACGAAGTTCAGCCAATTCTTCTTCCAATTTCACACGGTAGTCAGGTTGTGAGTTACGCGTGATGGAGATCGTAGCTTGTTCGCCTGATTTTACTGAGTTGTAAAGTTGTTCGAAAACAGGTTTAGTAGCGTCACGGAAAGGTTTCCACCAGTCAAGAGCACCACGCTGCGCTGTTGTAGAGCAGTTTGCGTACATCCAGTCCATACCGTTTTCAGCAACAAGAGGCATCAATGATTGAGTCAATTCTTCAACGGTTTCGTTGAAAGCTTCGGATGGCGTGTGTCCGTTTGAACGAAGAACTTCATACTGTGCAGCAAAAATCCCCTGAATAGCACCCATCAAAGTACCGCGCTCTCCTGTAAGGTCAGACGTTACTTCGCGGTAGAAATCAGTTTCGAACAAATATCCTGAACCAACACCGATACCCATTGCGATACATTTTTCACGTGCTTTACCCGTTGCATCCTGGAACACAGCGAAAGATGAGTTCAAACCTTTTCCTTCTACGAACAAACGACGAAGAGAAGTTCCTGATCCTTTTGGCGCTACAAGATATACATCTACGTCAGCAGGAGGAATAATTCCAGTCTGGTCTTTATATGTTACACCGAAACCGTGTGAGAAATACAATGATTTACCGGCAGTAAGATTCGCTTTAACCGTAGGCCACAACTCAATTTGAGCAGCGTCAGAAAGCAAATAGCAAATGATTGTTCCTTTTTGCAATGCTTCTTCAAGTTCGAAAAGTGTTTCGCCAGGAACCCATCCGTCAGCAATCGCTTTATCCCATGATTTACCACCTTTACGTTGTCCAACGATTACGTTAAATCCGTTGTCACGCATGTTTAAGCTTTGACCAGGACCTTGAACACCGTATCCGATCACGGCAATGGTTTCAGTAGATAGTACTTCGCGAGCTTTTTCTAGTGGGAACTCTTCGCGGGTAACTACTTCTTCTTCGACCCCGCCGAAATTTAATTTTGCCATTGATTATTAATTGAATTATTGATTACTACAAAATAAAAGACAATACTATGAAAATTATGTTACTACATATAATATTCCCACTCCGCTTCCGGTAGGTAATCTACCAGTGTTTGGGGAGATTTGCTTACCGCTACCCGTCCTGAGCGTACAAATTCAAGGATTTCGTGTGGTTTGATATAGTTGAAGAATTCAAAAATTTCTTCTTCCGTACCCGTTTTCTGAATGATCACATAAGTCAAATGCCAGTACACAACCCAGGCTTTATAAACTTTGTTAATCGTTTCAATATCAAGCGGTTTTGCTCCGATTGGTGTTGAAATCTTAAACATCGCAATTTCATTGTAAGCGATATCGTCGTTCAGATAACCGAAAACAGCAAGCACTTCGATGATCTTACGGATCTGGCGAACCAGTTTTTCTACAGCTTCGCGTGATTCATGACGAATGACGATGGTGAAGCGGGAAATACCCTTACGTTCCGTTTCCGAAACCGTCAGACTTTCAATATTGATACGGCGACGGGTGAAAATGGTTGTGATCTTATTTAATATCCCAATCGTATTTTCCGTAAATACGCAAATGGTGTAAGTTGTCATGATACTTTTAATGTCTAGTGAAAAAATGCAAGTGATTGTGAAAACTCATTTACATTATTCCAGTCTGATATCCGCTACACAAGCTCCTGTTGGAACCATTGGGAATACATTTTCTTCTTTTTCAACCAATACTTCCAATAAATATGGTTTGTCGGAAGCAAGCATTTTATCAAGCGAATCGTTAAGATCTTCTCTTGCACCGCAGGTATGTCCGTTGATACCAAAACCTTTTGCAATTGTGATAAAATCAGGATTTTGCAACTCAACAAATGAATAGCGTTTTGCGTGGAAAAGTTGTTGCCACTGGCGGACCATCCCAAGGAAATTGTTATTCAGAATGATGATCTTAACAGGCAAACCGCTTTGAGCAATTGTTCCCAATTCCTGAATCGTCATTTGGAAACATCCATCACCAATAATCGCAACAACCTCACGGTCAGATGCCCCTACTTTCGCCCCAAAAGCTGCCGGCAAGGCATAACCCATTGTTCCTAATCCACCAGAAGTGATGAAGGAATTTGGTTTTTTGAACTGATAATAACGAGCAGTCATCATCTGGTGCTGACCAACATCTGCTACAATTACCGCTTCACCTTTTGTTTTATCGGAAAGTGTACGGATAACTTCCGCCATTTTTATTTTTTCCGTCGTTGGAGCAAGTTCCGGCTGCGTGATTTTTTCATCTTCAATCGCATCGAATTTCTTGAATTCTGCTCTCCATGCTTCGTGATTATTTTCTTTCACCAGCGGCAAAAGCATTTCCAAAGCCCTTTTGGCATCACCAACAACCGGAGCATCGGCCTTCTTTATTTTATCAATTTCGGAAGGGTCAATTTCGATATGAACAATTTTTGCCTGCATTGCGTAACGGCTTAAATCTCCTGTCACCCGGTCATCGAAACGCATACCGATTGCGATAATCAAATCACATTGATTGGTAAGAACATTGGTACCATAGTTTCCATGCATACCCAACCAGCCCACATAATTCGGATGATCAACAGAAACAGACGAAAGTCCTAAAAGTGTTGAGGCCGCAGGAACATCAGTTTTTTCTATGAATTTCAACAATTCCTGCTCGGCTCCGGCGATCTGTACACCGTGCCCGAAAAACAAAAACGGGCGTTTTGATTCATTTATAAGCTTTGCAGCTGCTTCAACCTGGTCTTCTTTTGGCGACAAACGCGGACGATAGCTAAGCAGTTTTTCACATTTCTTATGTACAAACGGTTTAGACATCAGTTTCTGTTGTGCATCCTTTGTGATATCAATAAGCACCGGTCCCGGACGGCCAGACTTTGCTATATAAAATGCTTTTGCAATAATTTCAGGAATTTCGTCCGGATTGGTGACCTGGTAGTTCCATTTTGTGATTGGAATGGTCACACCCATAATATCCGTTTCCTGGAAAGCATCCGTTCCCAGCAAATGAGATCCAACCTGACCCACAATACAAACCATTGGTGTAGAGTCAATTATTGCATCTGCAATTCCTGTAACAAGATTCGTAGCACCGGGGCCTGATGTAGCCAAACATACCCCAACCTCACCGGTAATACGGGCAAATCCTTCGGCAGCGTGTGCGGCACCTTGTTCATGACGTACGAGAATATGATTAATTTGTTCCTGATAATCATAAATAGCATCGTAAACGGGCATAATTGCCCCGCCCGGATATCCAAAAATCGTTTTGACGCCTTCGGCGATCAATGACTGGATCAGTGCGTGAGAACCGTTGATCAGTTCTGGTGCTGCTACCGAAACTGGCTGCTCAGCGATTCCGGCTGTTTGTGTTTGGTTTTCATTAAATTCCATGACCTCTACTTATTTAGTCGGATGAATTTTTTCAATCTCAATTTTATAATTCGTGTTTTCGCATCGCGAAAACAGTTCTGTCCATTTTCGGAGGATTGTTCAAATCAAATTGGAAAGCAATACTATTGAGATAGTTAGCGGGCATCAATCTTTCGATTGACGTTTTTGGCTGATTTTTCGCATAGTATTTTTCAGTTTCCTCATGCGTTCCGGCATGAAAAGCTGTTCTATCCAATTTGAATGTATGTCTTTCCATTCGCGTTTTTTATTCTTTCAATATGTCAAAATTTCATTAAGGCCAATCTTTACCTGACGTAATTCATCTTCGGTTATTTGACCAATTTTATTTACGAGTCGGCTTTTACTAATTGTCCTGACTTGAAAAGTTATAATTTCGGAATCCTGATCTAAGCCACTTTTTTTGCCTTTTTTTACTATCACACATCCGGCAAAATTCTTTATTTTGGATGAGAGCGGGCAAGCAATTCCAACATCCAAATGATCATTCATCGTATTCCCACTAATAATGACAACTGGCCTTCTTCCTTGCTGTTCGCTTCCTTTAACCGGATTAAGGTCAGCCCACCAGATATCTTTTTGCTTCATTCCCCAATCATTTTCAGATAATCGTCTAAGCCATCTTCGCTAAGCTCAATTATCTCCTGATCTCCCTTTGCCTTTTTAAAAGAGGCCACGTATTCGGCCTTTTTAATCTGTTCAAAATACAGGTTCAAAGCCGTTTCAATGACGTCTTTTTTACTTGTTTTCAATTTACTGGCAACTGTTTCTAATTCCTTCAAAACAGTATCCGGCAGTTTACTTGTGTATGTGATTTGCATAATCGTAAATACTTTTTGTAAATATAAAAAATATTTACGCTTCGTCAGTAACACATCCTTCACTGGCAGATTTTACCGTGCGGATATATCTTCCCAACATTCCTTTTGTGAATTTTGGCTCTGGTTGAACCCATGCTGCTTTACGTGTCGCCATTTCCTCATCAGAAATATGAACAATAAGCTGGCGGGTGTTTGCGTCAATTGTAATTCTGTCGCCATCTTTCACAAGTGCGATCGGGCCACCGTCAAATGCTTCCGGAGTAATGTGTCCTACCACAAATCCGTGTGTTCCACCTGAGAAACGACCATCTGTGATCAATGCAATTTTATCTCCAAGCCCGGCTCCCATGACGGCAGAGGTTGGTTTCAACATTTCTGACATACCTGGTCCGCCTTTCGGTCCTGCGTTACGGATTACGACAACGTGGCCTTCTTTGATTTCTCCTTTGGAAAGCATGGTAATGATCTCAGATTCATGCTCACAGATTTTTGCTTCGCCATCGAACGTCAAACCTTCTTTTCCCGTAATTTTTGCAACCGAACCTGTTGGTGCAAGGTTACCGTACAATATCTGGATATGTCCTGATGCTTTGATCGGAGTTTCCAGAGGGAAAATAATTTTCTGGTTTTCAAAATTAAGATCCGGTGCTTCGGCTAAATCTTCTGCCAATGTTTTACCTGTTACAGTCAAACAGTCACCGTGAATCATTCCTTTTGAATACAAATATTTCATTACCGCAGGAACGCCACCAATTTCAAGGATGTCTTCCATAAAGTATTTACCGCTTGGTTTAAGATCGGCGATAAACGGAACTTTGTTAGAGATTTCCTGGATATCATCCAATGTTAAAGGAAGATCTGCTGCGCGGGCAATCGCGAGAAAGTGCAATGCTGCGTTTGTAGAACCACCCAATGCCATAACCAGTGTTAACGCATTTTCAAGCGATTTTTTCGTAATAATATCTCTTGGCGTAATATTCAGTTCAAGCAGGTTTTTCATTGCTGCTCCTATTTTTTTGCATTCTTCCTGTTTACCTGTATGTGTTGCAGGGTAAGAACTGCTGAAAGGCAAACTTAATCCCATCGCCTCGATTGAAGCAGCCATTGTATTGGCAGTGTACATACCACCACAAGCACCCTGGCCAGGAATTGAGTTTTGTATTACGCCTTTAAAGTCCTCGTCTGAAATATTGTTTGCAAACTTTTTACCAAGTGCTTCAAAAGCAGAAACGATATCCAGTTTTTGTCCTTTATAATGTCCTGAACGAATTGTTCCGCCGTATACCATAATCGCTGGACGGTCAAGACGTGCCATGGCCATAATAGCGCCCGGCATATTTTTGTCACAACCTACAACGGCGATAACCCCATCATACCATTGCGCAGCCACAACGGTTTCAATCGAATCCGCGATGATGTCACGACTTGGAAGTGAATAACGCATACCATCGTTTCCGTTTGTCATACCATCGGAAACTCCAATGGTATTGAAGATCAAACCGACCATGTCATTTGCCGTGATTCCTTGTTTTACATAAACCGAAAGTCCGTTTAAGTGCATGTTACAAGGGTTTCCCTCATAACCTGTACTGGCAATCCCGATCTGCGGTTTTGCCATGTCCTCTTCTTTTAATCCAATACCGTAAAGCATCGCCTGAGCTGCCGGATTAGTAACTTCCTGGGTTAAGGTTTTTGAAAATCTGTTTAGTTCTGTCGCCATGGTGAATTTTTGTAAAATAAAAAAAACACCTCACTCAGCTAGTGAGTGAGGTGCAGGTATATACCGTTAACATCCCACTCACGCCTGGGGCGTGACTACAATCAGGAGGAAGATTAAACGTGCTGTTAACATAAATCAATCAAAAAACGGAAATTTGCTGTTTAGCGAAATTTCGCTAACTCTTAAATCCTGTTACAAATTAGGAGCCTATCTTTTTATTTTCCAAATTTTGGGGCAATTTTTTGCAGATATACTTAGATAAATCCCATATTATTTATTTGGTAAAGGTTCGTTCAGAGAAAATAATTAATTTTGGATTTAAATCAATGCAACATTCCATGCTAACAACCGAATCTTCGTCTCTATATAATGATCTCGATCAGATGAGTATCAATGAAATTTTGAACTCTATAAATCGGGAAGATCAGACAGTACCCAATGCCGTTCAAAAGGTAATTCCGCAAATTGAAGCGTTGATTGAGGAGATTGTTCCGCGTATGAAAAAAGGTGGTCGTTTATTTTATATCGGTGCCGGAACGAGCGGTCGTTTAGGCGTTGTAGATGCCTCCGAAT
This sequence comes from Dyadobacter frigoris, assembly GCF_005280585.1. Taxonomy (GTDB): domain Bacteria; phylum Bacteroidota; class Bacteroidia; order Cytophagales; family Spirosomataceae; genus Dyadobacter; species Dyadobacter frigoris. The sequence goes on along the minus strand of NZ_SZVO01000007.1, from coordinate 311,951 downwards.
GTCCTCCGACTTTTGGCGTTCCGTTTGATCTGGTGGTAGGAATTATTGCTGGCGGTGATATTGCTATTAGAAAAGCCGTTGAAAATGCGGAGGACGACTGGAATCAGGCCTGGATTGATTTAGCTCCATATAATTTAACGGAAAATGATACCTTAATCGGACTTGCGGCTTCCGGCCGCACGCCTTATGTTATCGGCGGATTGAATGAAGCAAGAAAAGCTGGGTTGTTGACGGGTTGTGTGGTTTGTAATAACGGATCACCGGTAGCCGAGGCGTGTCAATTCCCGGTAGAAGTTGTTGTTGGTCCGGAATTCCTGACAGGAAGTACAAGAATGAAATCAGGTACTGCCCAAAAGTTGGTATTGAATATGATCTCAACATCTGTCATGATCCGTCTCGGAAAAGTAAAAGGAAATAAAATGGTGGATATGCAGATGACTAATGAAAAACTGGTGAATCGTGCGATCCATATGATTATAGATGAATTAGGCGTTTCTCCGGATGAAGCGGAATCATTGCTGGATCAATATGGTAGTGTTCGTGGAGCAATTGAGGCGGTAAGGAAATAGTCTTCAAAGGTATGCTATAATCGAATTAAGAATTTTACACGATTTGTTTGCATAAAACAGAAGATAACTTGAAGTAGTCATTTTTCTTAAAAAGTAAGAACGTAGATTTAATCTCATTTTCAGGCGGTTGTTTTAAATGAACAACGGTTTGGGGATGAGATTTTTTAATTGTTACATGCTATTATTTTTATGAAAACCATATACCTAAGATATTTTTTCGGTCTCGTTTTTCTTATTCAATATTGTGAAAATCCAAAGGTCGTGGCCAATGGAATTACCCCAATGAGGGCAACAGTTAAACTTATATCGTTTTCAGCAAAAATTGAGAAAGATATTTTAACGCTGAATTGGATAACAAGTTCGGAGAATAATATTAATGGTTTTGAAGTACAAAAAAGTTTAGATACAAAATCATTCCAAACTATAGGAATTGTGAAAGGAGACAAGGGTTCCAAAACGCAAATCAACTATTGTTTTGATGATAATGAACTACCGGCTTTTAGCACCCTTTATTATCGGTTAAAGGAAATAGATAAGGATGGAGCTTTTCAATATTCCAGAGTGATTGCCGTAAGCGGACAAGAACTGGGAATTCTAATGGTTTTCCCCGATCCTGGTGATGGTGTGTTTCCCTTATCAATAGAAAACACAAAATCTTTTGAGGTAAGAATTATGGACACAAAAGGAAATCAAATACCAATTTCGAGGACCATTACAAATAATACCAATGATATCACTGTGCATCCAAAAGGTCCTTTGAAACCGGGTTTTTATCAATTAAAAGTTATTTCTGACGACGGTATAAAGGTGCAAATGATGAAGGTTGTGGTTGAATGATTTTCTGAAATTAAAACTATCATGGAGAAAATATTAAAAGCAGAAGTGCTGGAAAGGAAAAAAAGCACATTTCGTGTCGAACTGACGAGAGCAGAAAACGGAAGGCTATTTGTGTCTGTTAGCCAACATATATTTCCAAAAATTACACGAAGTGGAGGAGTCCATTATTAGGATAAGGGCATCCGATTTGGAAGAAGTTATTCAAATATTGAGAATCTACCAGTCAGAAATTATAACAAATTATCCCAGGAAAAGAGCTCTTACCAGGGTAAAGGCGCATGAGTTGATAAACAGGTACTTAAATAAATGTCTTGAAATCGAAACCTTGGCTATCCAGTTTGACTGCTCTGTAACAGAAATTAAGCAACTGTTTCTGGAAGAAAATATAGTTATTGCCGGCAATAAAATACCAAAAGAAAAACCTGCAAAGATATTTTGGAGAAGAAAAAAAAGAAGGTCAGGATTGCCAGAGAAATGCTGGTAGTCCTGACCTTTTTTTAGTACCAAACTCAAATAATTAAAGATCCGAATACTCAGTTGGATACATATAAAAACTTGTATTTTTAGAAACGTTATTTTGGAATTCAGGATTCACTTTTAATTTGTTCCATTCTGCATCATCACTGAACGATTTCCAGTGTGCGTCACGATCTGCTTTATTTTCAAAAGTGGTCATGTACATCAAATTTGGCTGATGGCTTCCTGCAATCACTTCACCATAAAAGACAGCATTGAAGTTTAATCTTACAAAAAGCGGAACTTCACCTCCGTCGTTAAACATTTTCACTTTATTCTGGTGAATTTTTTCGGTGTGCCCTTCATAGCTACGCATTTCATACACACGCTCATTTTTTGCGCTTTTTAAATTTGGTTTTGCATGAACAGGCATCGTTGTAAATGCTTGTAAAATTGTTGTTTCAATACGGGTATAAGGTGGATTTTTAAATGGAGCATCAATATAATCTTTTCCGGCCGCCAGATATTTTGCATCTTTTTCCAATGTTTTTGGAAGCGCGACTAATTGATCCAACGAACTGATTGGAGTCAGAACGTAAATCAGTTTTCCGCTCATGGTATCGGACGGAACGGGTTTGAAAACCCCTACATCCTTAATTCCGGCACGGTGAGCCGCAGGTACATAAGCATCTTTCAGATAGCTTTCCACGGTTGCTTCCTGCGTTTTATCTTTTACGTGATATATTTTTACTTCATAATACTCTCTTTTCGGAGGAGCTGCCATCGCACTAATGGATAAGGCGAGCATAAAAAGGCTTAAAACTACATTTCTTTTTTGCAGATTGTTCATAAAATTATTTGCTCTTTGATATTTACGGGATAAGTTTTAATCGAAAAGATGGGAGATATGTATTTATACTGTAATAAAAAATGCAGGCAATAATCTACCTGCATCCTGTATATAAGAACGGTTGGGAAATTTTAAAATTTGGGGCACGAAAGCTGGTGTTTATTGCTTCTTGAACGTTTCGGTTTAGGGGTGAGCGGTTCAAATATATAAGACAAAGAAATTTCATGAGCTCCGCCACTACCGGCGCCCAAAGTTGAAATGGTTAAATCATAACTGTAACCGATCGAAAATTTATCCTGACGAAAACCGGCCAGAAATACCAGTGATTCATGGTTATTAATGGTTGGCTCGTACTTTTTGAAAGGAATCCCACGATACCACATACCTAATACCAAAGGTTCAATGGTTACGTACATACCCACATCCAGCTGGTCGTATTTCCCTTGTTTTTTGTAAAGAATAGCTGGAGAAATTGTTTTTTCTTTATCAATCTCATCTCCCAGATACGTATATCCTGCAAAGGGAATTCTTAAACCGGCCTGCAAACTTGCTTTTACCGGTAGTCTGGCTTCGGTGCCACTGAAGGCCTGGTTTGGGCGATTAATATGATGCGCTGATAAACCCGCCCAGTACCAGTCTGAGTAAACCATCATACCGGTTGAGAAATCTGCATAATTTACATGAGGTCCGCCTTGTGCAAAAGGATCAGTTGATGGCGTGCCGGTAAGTCCGCCGTTATTATACTGATCACCAAAAGTTAATCCGTAATAATCAAGCGACCGCGAAGAAAACCCGCCCTGAATACCAAGTCTTAGCGAGGTAACATCATTCAACGCAACCTGGTATGCATATTGTAAAGCGATATCCGTTGCTTTAAGATTTCCCAAACCCTGACTATCCGTTGTTACCTGAATACCGATACCGCTGTTATAATTCGGAAGAAATATATCGGCACCAAAAGATGCAGTGACAAAGTTGGCAGAAAGTGCTGGCCATTGGTTCCGGTAATTGGCGGTAAGTCTAGGTGCTAAGGCACCTCCTGCCAAAGCGGGATTAAGATATAATGGGTTAGCATAAAATTGAGAAAATTGCGGATCCTGGCTCCAACCTTCAAGGCTGAGCAGTGTCATAAAAATAATAGAGAGTAAACGCTTTATCATACAATAATAGACTTTGTCCGCTATTTACGGCGAATTGTGTATAGAGACATAAAAAATTACAAATTTTAATTCACAAATTGTCGCCACATTGCGTATTAATATTCAAATTAGCATGGTTTTTAAGACATTACCACACAAAATTTTAACATATTATTTTCGTTAGAATGATCGGGTAACAAGAATATTAATGTGGCGGGTAGGGATGATTGATTTAGTAACGAAACATGAGGCGATTTTATAATACACATCGGAAAATATTTTATTCTTTTTTCTTTTTGTTTTTCCTGGTAACAGGATTTGCAAAAGGTCAAACCTTTACGGTAACAGAGAAATGCGTGCCAAGTCCGGCGTGCGCAGAGGACGGAACTGTATTTAACGAAGATAATAATAGTAAGGCTACCGCATGGGCCTGGAATTTTGGTGATGGGGGAAATGATAATGTAAGAAATCCTTTGCACGCCTATAAAACAGCCGGGTCATTCACTGTCACATTGACCAGAACTTTCGCTGATGGTTCTAAAACAACTGAAACGCAATTAATTACAATTGGGGATGTTCCGCCTCCATTTCAGAAATGGAAAGCAGATACTACGATTTGTCCCGGACAAAGTATCGATTTGAATCCTTATCCTACCAATGCACCCGCAGGTGCCAAATATATTTGGTATCCGAAAGGAGATACTACACAGATTTTAAAGGTTGATAGTTCCGGTTGTTATTCCGTTCAGGTAATTATGCCAAACGGATGTAAACTCCAGGATAAAGTTAATGTGAAGATTTGTATGGAACCAACCAATTCGGAAGGGGCCAAATGGTATTTTGGAGCAAATGCCGGACTGGATTTCAATAATTCTCCGCCATCACCCTTAACGGATGGACAGGTTAATACGGCAGAAGGGGTTTCATCAATCGCAAATTCAAAAGGCGAATTGCTGTTTTATTCTGATGGTATTACGATTTACAATAAGGATCATCAGAAAATGACCTGTTTCGGGCTCACCAATTGTGAGCCGCTTTTAGGCAGTCATACATCCACGGAATCAGTTTTAATTGTGCCCCAGCCAACATGCCGGGGGTGTGAATATTTGTATAATGTTTTTACAACGACGGATATTCAAGGGACGAAATATCTTACGGTAAGCGTCGTGGATATGCGCCGGAATAATGGAAAAGGCGCGATCATTGAACAAAATACAACCTTACAACAGCCAACAACAGAAAGACTGGCAGCGGTTGAAAATAAAAAAGATACTACTTACTGGGTTGTATCCCACGATTACGGAACCAACAAATTCCGCATTTTTCATGCAACCACAGGAGGTTTAACAGAAACGAGTTCTCCTGAATTAGGCATGGCGCATGATTCTTTGAATAAAGGCGAAGGATATATGAAGTTTTCTGCCGCAGATAGTACAACGGGTGATAGAAGACTGGCGGTTGTAATCCCAGGTCCGCCAACAAATTATGTTGAATTGTTCAAATTCAATGATTCAACCGGTGTTTTGACCTACGATAAATTAATAAATCTAGGTCCCGCCCCGCCCACGGCGTATGGGATAGAGTTTTCGTCCAGCGGTGAAAAAATGTATGTTACCTTTCAGGGTGATGGGAAAACGAAATCGTATTTGAAGCAATACGATCTCACATTCAGCGACAGTACGCTGGTAGAATCGGCGCTGGTGATTGACAGTTCGGCTACGCAGAAATATGGAGCTTTACAAATGGCTTCGGATGGGAAAATTTATATGGCTGTTGACGGAAGCGACTATCTTGGGGTGATCGGCAAGCCGGAAAGAAATTCTGTAAGTACCATTGAATATAAACTTGAAGGTGCGAATCTTGGCGGGAAGAAAAGTGGATTAGGGCTACCGAATATGGTACAGGATTTTTCACAGGAATCGTCCGGACCGGGATTCACGGCTGATGGTTTTTGTACCAATGAACCTACAACGTTTGAAGCCGGGCCGATTTGTGATCCTAAAAAAGATACGTATAGTTGGGTATTTGGAGATGGTTCTGCCTCTCCGCCGTCCAAAGAGCAAAAAGTTACACATACTTATACACAGCCAGGAAGTTACCTCGTAACGCTTTCACAGACAAACGAGTGTACGACAATGGTTACCAAGGATACTGTTGTAATATTTGAGACTCCGCCGGCTATGAATTTGCGTGCGAATATAGATACCTGCGGACAATATATAAATCTGGATATGGGTATCACAGCACAGATTTATGAATGGTACAACAGGGGCAGAATTGTCGGCCGTTCGAGAACTTTGAAAGTTACAGCTACTGGCCGATATATTGCTGTTGCTTATAATGGTCCGCAAAGAGACTGTTTTACGGCTGATACAACCGAAGTCACATTACGAAAGCCACCGGCATTTGATCTCGGCGCTGATACAACGATGTGCCGGGACAGTTCTATTTTGATCACAGCTCCGGGACTTACGTGGCGGGAGTTTTTATGGAATACAGGTGAAACCACAAGGAGTATTACGATCCGTCAGCCAGGCACTTATTTTGTTCAGGTTAAAAATGGGAATGACTGTTATAATGCCGATACAATTCAGGTAGGTGAACTTCCTTCGCCTATTTTGGGACTTGCTCCTGAATATTATATCTGTGTACCCGATGGTGGATCAACCGTTCTTGATGCCAAAGGCGTCGGGGTTGTGCATTATGAATGGCCGGCTTCCGGAGATACGACACAAACGATAACAGTTAATCAAAAAGGTGTTTATACTGTTTTGGGAACAAATAAAGAGGGATGTATTGCCAAAAAGTCGACGACCGTTTTTGATCAATGTGAGCCCAGGTTCTTTATTCCCGATGCATTTACACCCGACGGCAACGGCAAAAATGAGACTCTGGAAGTTTTTGGAGCATATTACATAAATTATTCCATACGGATTTACAACCGTTGGGGAGAGGTAATCTACGCAACCAATTCTATTGAAAACCGTTGGGACGGAACTTACAAAGGCTTGAAAGTTCAGCCGGGTGTTTATCCATATGTTGTGTCTTACGAGGCCCAATATTTCCCTGAACGAAATCCTGTTGTCATGCGAGGCTCCGTTATGGTGATCCGTTAAATGTTCGGTTTTGCCAATAAAAACGATTATTTTTGATCAAATAAATGTGTCCGTTTTTTGTTAAAACGCGATTAATATTGTCAAAAAGCTTATGCGCCAGGATTATCTGTCCGGAGATAAAGAAAATCTTTCTAATACTGAAAAGGATGTAGAGCGGGCATTACGCCCGCTTTCGTTTGATGATTTTACAGGACAGGAAAAAATTCTTGAAAATCTTAAAATATATGTTCAGGCTGCCCGGCAGCGCGGTGACGCTATGGATCATGTGTTGTTGCACGGGCCTCCGGGTCTGGGGAAAACAACATTGTCTTATATCATTGCTAACGAATTAGCTGCCGGAATTAAAATTACTTCCGGGCCGGTTCTGGACAAACCAAGCGATCTGGCTGGTTTGTTGACCAATTTGCAGGAACATGATGTCCTTTTTATTGACGAAATCCATCGTCTGAATCCAATTGTTGAGGAATATCTTTATTCTGCCATGGAGGATTATAAAATTGATATCATGCTGGACAGCGGACCCAACGCTCGCAGCATCCAGATCGGATTGAATCCGTTTACACTTATTGGAGCCACCACACGTGCAGGAATGCTGACATCGCCTTTACGGGCACGTTTTGGTATTAATGCACGGCTGGAATATTATGATGCGCAGCTTCTGACATCTATTTTGAAACGTTCGTCAGTTATATTAGGAACGCCGCTGGAAGATGATGCAGCGTATGAAATTGCCCGCCGAAGCCGTGGAACCCCACGTATTGCCAACAATCTTCTTCGACGGACGCGCGATTTTGCACAGGTTAAAGGAAATGGCAGAATTACGGTAGCAATCGCTGAAATGGCTCTTCTGGCGCTTGATGTTGATCAGAATGGACTGGATGAAATGGATAACCGGATTTTGAGCACTATTATCGAGAAATTCAAAGGTGGTCCTGTCGGTCTGTCTACTATTGCTACGGCTTGTGGTGAAGAGGCAGAAACAATTGAGGAAGTTTATGAGCCATTTTTGATTCAGGAAGGTTATATGAAAAGAACTTCCAGAGGCCGGGAAGTTACCGAAAAAGCATATCGCCATTTGGGTGTGTTACCAAGACACCGTTCCGGAGAATTATTCTAGTTAGCTACGGTTGGAAAAGCTGATGTTTAGCTATTTACGCCCATGTTAAGATAGTGTCAACAAGACAATAATTGAGTTAATGGCATTGCATTTTCTCTAATAATTTCGTACTTTTGCGTGAAATTTTGTGTCACTGCTGGTATGATAGAAAGTATTGTTGCTGTAAAGTTGGTTGTGAGGGTGCCTTGTGCGATAATTGAACATGATGGAAAAGTCTTGGCAGGACAGCGTAGTGCGGCACTTTCGTTTCCGCTTCAATGGGAATTTCCCGGAGGGAAACAAGAGGAAAACGAGACCGACGAGGAAACTCTTGTTCGAGAAATACGTGAAGAGCTTGATGTTGATATTGAAATAATTCAAAAACTGCCTGTAACCACCAAAGATCAGGGTTGGAGAGAAATAATCCTCGTGCCTTTCGTTTGTAAGCTGCGTACTTTTGAAATGGCATTATCTGAACATGAGCAAATCATGTGGCTGGATCCACAAGATTTGCTGTCGTTAAACTGGACGGTCGGAGATTTGGATATTATTAAAAGCTACTATACCTATCTAGCGGGAAAATAATAATCTTTTTCCCTTTACCGTTTCATCGAAATTCCCATTTTCGTAAGCCAAATGGCCTGATACGAAAGTATGTGTTATCTGAGATTGGAAATTCGTTCCTTCAAATGGCGACCAGGCGCATTTTGAATAAAGATTGGACTTTTCTACCATAGTCGTTCCGTCAAGATCCATAAGGACCAGATCCGCCCAATAACCTTCACGAATATATCCTCTGTCCGCGATTTGAAAACAGTCTGCTACGGCGTGACTCATTTTTTCAACGACTCTTTCCAATGGAATTTTTCCTTTTTTACTTAATTCCAGCATAACATTTAATGTATGTTGAATCAAGGGCAATCCGGAAGGAGCCTGCCAGTAAGGAAGTGCTTTTTCTTCAATGGTATGCGGTGCGTGATCAGTAGCAATCACATCGATTCTATTATCCAAAACGGCTTGTAAAATCGCTTCTTTATGATGTGGTGCTTTGATGGCCGGATTGCATTTTATTTTATTCCCAAGCGTATGATAATCTTCAGCATCAAACCACAAATGATGCACACAGGCTTCTGATGTAACAAGTTTAGGAGATCCGTCAGCTAAAATAATTTGCCCGTTTTTGCGCTCTCCTACTTCAAAAAGAGAAACTTCATCACCCGTTGAAATATGAAGAATATGGAGTCTGGTTTTATGTTTATGTGCCAAACCGCTTGCAAAAGTGGATGAAATCAAACAAGCTTCTTCATTTCTGATCAACGCATGAATATCGTAAGGAACATTATCCCCATATTTTTCTTTGAAAAACTCCATACGCCGGCGAACCGTTGCTTCATCTTCACAATGTGTCGCAATTAACATCGGCACATTAGCAAACAGCTTTTCAAGAACATCCGGCGCGTCTACGAGCATATTTCCGGTAGAAGAACCCATAAATATCTTTATTCCGCAAACCTGCGTAGGATCCGTACACATAACCTCATCATAGTTGGTATTGGAACCACCCATAAAGAAGGAATAGTTTGCCAAAGAGCTTCTTTCGGCAATATCATACTTATCCTGCAATAATTGCTGAGTGAGCGCATTCGGAACTGTGTTTGGCATTTCCATGAATGATGTTACCCCACCTGCAACTCCGGCACGCGCTTCGGAATGAATATCAGCTTTATAAGTCAGCCCGGGCTCACGGAAATGAACCTGATCATCAATAATACCAGGCATTAAATAAGTCTCCTTGGCATCAATAACGCGGTCAGCAGGAAGGTTTTGTAGATCTTTTGCTATGCGTTGAATGTGACCATCAACAATATATACGTCAGATTCCTGGATCGTATTTTCATTCACAATCCGGGCATTCAGAATAAGAGTTTTCATTTCTACACTAAATAAATAATTGAAACACTGAAATCGCTTCTATTTCTTAAAAAGGTAAAGTTAAGAATGTCTTCGTTCCGAGCTAAATAATTCAATCATTCTCTCACTCTCTCATTCAAAATTCCCCATGACTTCTCTCTGGTTTGATTTCGTTGACCTTATCTTTCCAAGATGCTGCGAAGCTTGTGACAAAGGATTGGTTGGCAATGAAGATATTATTTGTACCTCATGCCGAATTGGATTGCCCAGAGTTGAACAGGACAGTGTTTTCAGTGAGATGATCGGGCAAAAGTTTGTTAATGTGCATGAAGTAGCCAGCACACATTCCTTTTTGTTATTTACCAAAAAAGGCAAAGTTCAAAAATTGTTGCACGCGTTGAAATATAGAGGAAAGTCTGAAGTTGGTATTTTACTCGGTTTTATGTTCGGGCAGGAAATGATGGAAAATGGGAATTTACCTGATGCAGATCTAATTGTCACAGTTCCGTTACACAAGAAAAAAATGAAAATTCGGGGTTATAATCAAAGTGATAAACTGGCAGAAGGTTTTTCAAATGCTACCAATATTCCGTGGTCGGGGAATGTGCTGGAACGAACCCGGTTTACAGAAACGCAAACAGGTAAAACAAGAAATGAGCGTTGGGAAAATGTGAAAGGCGTATTTCGAGTAAGTGAAAATATGGAAGGAAAAACGGTAATTATTATTGACGATATATTAACTACCGGTGCAACTTTAGAAGCCTGTATGGAAGTTTTGACAGAGGCTGGCTGTAAGCAATTTTATATTTTAACCATTGCTTCTGCTCAGCATTAAAGGAAATTGGCATAAAAAAAGGAAGGATTCAGGTTTTAAAACCGGAATCCTTCCTTTTTACTTTTATATAATAATTCTAAAAGAATCTTATTTACGGCTACCTGTTGCAATCATTGCACAACGGAAACCTACCGATGCAGTTGCAGAATCCTGATCCATGTAACGACGCGTTCCTGGTGACAACCAATAGGCTACGTCAGACCATGAACCACCTTTGTACACACGAAGATTATCGTTGATCAAAGAGTTGCTGTTTTTGCTATCATAATTTTTGGCATCATCCTGATATCCATCACGACGGAATGCATTCAAATCATTTACGTCATTGTTGGAAAGTGGACGATAAACGTCATAAACCCATTCGCTAACGTTTCCGGCCATATCATAAAGACCGTTGTCATTAGCAGGATATGAACGAATTTCCTGAGTAATGATCGCACCATCATTTGATTTTCCAGCGATACCTGCATAATCCCCAGGCCCGCGTTTGAAGTTGGCAAGCATCGTTCCTTGTTTACGGCCACGAGGCTGACGCATCGTAGAACCATCCCAAGGATAAATACGCTGGTTAGATTGATTTTCGTCAGCATACTGTGTACCGATCATGGCAATCGCCGCGTATTCAAATTCAGCTTCGGTTGGCAGACGGTAAGGAGGCATTACGTAACCGCTTTCAATTCTAAGTTGCGTTGGTTCCGCAGATGCAACTGCTTCCGCTTCGGCAGCGTTGGCAGCCTTTTTCTTTTTGCCGATAGCAAATCCTTTTTTCTTCTGTCCGGCTTTATTACCGATTGCAGTATTGCTTTTACTTACAGCAGCAGTTCTCCATGCGCAATAGTCGTTGGCCTGAACCCATGAAACACCTACAACAGGGTACAAACGGAAACCAGGGTGACGAAGATACATGGTCACGTATGAATCGTTAAATGACAATTCATTGAACCAAACGGCTGTGTCGGGTAAGGCTTTGCTGTAAAATTCTTCGGATGAATCTTTTTGAACAGCATTTAGGTATTCAAGATAATGAACGTTGGCAACTTCCGTCTGGTCCATGTAGAACGACTGGATACTCACCGTACGTTTCGGGTTGTCACGTCTGTTCATGACATCTTCTTCCAAAGATCCCATTGTAAAACGTCCTCCTTCGATATAAACCAAGTCAGGACCAGCAGGTAATGCTTTGTATTGTTTCACCTGATAGCCATCCTTGCCATTATACGCCAAGCCTGTTTTTGAACTGGATTTCCCAGGTTTCAAACTCGTTGGTCTTTTTTTCTTACTACAGGAAGTAGCCGCTAATAACACAATCAGTATCAACGCGATCGACCGGATACCCATCTTATGCATGCAAATCATTGCTTTAAAGTGACTTAGAGTGTTTGGTATTTAATAGTATGCGAAACTGCAAATGTATGAAATCAATCGAACTTATTTGCTAAAAATCCATTATTGACACATTTCAACTAAAATCTTATGCGCCTGGTCAATACTTTGTACATTTTCATAGATCAGCATCAGTTTCCCTTTCTGGTCTTTCAATGAACTTTGTTTTGGATGTAACTTGATGTAATCAATTACTTTACCGAATCTTGGCGACTGAAAAAACTCGTCGTTCTGCGAAGTAACGAAGTATCCTTTCAATGTATTGTTTTTTAACGTTAATTTTTCAAAATACAAACTTTCTGCTTCCCAACGCAAACGAACTGTTTTCAATAAATTCTGAACTTCCTTTGGCAGAGGCCCGAAACGATCCATTACTTCTTTCTCAAAACCAACCAGTTCTTCATTTGTCTTCATGTCGTCAAGACGCGTATATAACGAAAGTCTTTCTGAAATATTTTTAACATAAGTTTCAGGAATTAAAGTAGCGAAATCCGTCTCAATCTGGCAATCCGGCAACAATTTTGCAGGTAATCCCAAAGCTGATGAGAATAAATCTTTAAACTCGTTATTTTTCAATTCGGCAACAGCTTCATCCAGCATTTTGTGATATAGTTCATAACCCAGATCATTCACAAAACCACTTTGTTCTGCACCCAATAAATTTCCTGCACCGCGAATATCAAGATCACGCATCGCAACTTTAAATCCATCACCCAGTTCAGAGAATTCCTCCAAAGTCTGAAGGCGTTTTCTTGAATCACTGGCTAAGGTAGACGCATTCGGTGTCAAAAGGTAACAGAATGCTTTTCTGTTGGAACGCCCTACCCGGCCACGCATCTGGTGCAAATCCGATAATCCGAACATATGCGCCGAGTTGATAATAATCGTATTCGCGTTAGCAATATCAATTCCGGACTCAATAATATTGGTAGAAACCAGGATATCATATTCTCCTTCAATGAAATCGACCATCACTTTTTCAAGTTTATCGCCATCCATTTGCCCATGCGCCACCCCGATTCTCACTTCCGGAACGAGACGCATAATAATGTTAGCGATCGACTCAATATCATTTACACGGTTATGAACAAAGAAAACCTGTCCGCCCCGTTGTACCTCAAAACTGATCGCGTCGCGGATAAATTCTTCACTGAATGAATGAACTTCCGTTGTAACCGGCTGGCGGTTTGGCGGCGGCGTTCCAATCACAGAAAGATCTCGCGCACCCATTAATGAAAAATGAAGCGTTCTTGGAATTGGCGTTGCCGTTAACGTCAAAACATCCACATTCACACGCATTTCCTTCAATCTGTCTTTGGCTTTTACACCAAATTTCTGCTCTTCGTCGACGATCAGTAGACCAAGATCTTTGAAATGCACATCTTTATTCAAAATACGGTGTGTACCGATCAGGATATCAATTTTGCCTTCGGCTGCTTCTTTCAGTGTGTCTTTAATTTGTTTAGTTGATTTAAAGCGATTTATATAACCGACTTTTGCCGGGAAATCTGCCAAACGTTCACTGAAAGTTTTGAAATGCTGCATGGCCAAAATTGTTGTTGGCACCAAAACAGCGACTTGTTTACTATCACAAACCGCTTTAAAAGCTGCGCGGATTGCTACTTCCGTTTTTCCAAAACCAACATCACCACAAACCAGACGATCCATTGGATGGCCTTTTTCCATGTCATCTTTCACGCTGGCAATGGCCGTAGCCTGATCTGGCGTATCCTCGTAAATAAATGACGATTCCAGTTCGGCCTGCATGTAATTGTCAGGAGAAAACTGGAAACCCGGTGCCTGACGACGTTTTGCATAAAGCGCAATCAATTCGTGGGCGATATCTTTAAGCTGTTTTTTAACTCTTGATTTTTTAGCTTCCCAATCGCCCGAACCTAATTTGCTCATCGCAGGCGGCGTTCCTTCTTTGCCAGTATATTTGGCAATTTTGTGCAGGTTATGCACACTCACATAGAGCAAATCATTGTCACGATAAATCAACCGGATTGCCTCCTGCTCTTTTCCGTTGACATCTTTCCGCTCCATACCGGCGAAACGGCCGATACCATAATCCACGTGTGTTACGAAATCACCGACATGCAGCGACTTCAACTCTTTCAGCGTAATCGCTTTTGACTTGCTGAATTTTTCTTTTAATCGGTATTTATGAAAACGGGCAAAAATCTGGTGATCCGTATAACATGCAATTTTCAGGTTTTCATCAATGAAACCTTCCCGAAGCGAAATATTCGGCATTGGCTGAAATTTCACAAAGGGATCAAGATCTTCAAAAATCCTTTCCAGACGATCCAGTTGTTTCGGCTGTTCCGCGACAATTATATTGACAAAACCTTTGGACTGGTTTTCAGAAAGGTCGTCCAGTAATCGCTTAAAGTCCTTATTAAAAGACGGTTGTGGTTTGGAAGAATAGGGGAGTTTGCTTTCTGTTTTAAAATAAAACCTGCGGCCGAATTCAACCGTTTTAAATTTTTTGACCTGATTTAAAAAACCACGTCGTGTTTCAAATAGATCCGCCGGATTTGAAACGATCTGAACACCGCCGCTGGTAACTTCCTGCAATGCTTTTTCCGCTTTCTCAAAGCAGCTTTCAATGACTTCAAGTGTTAATTCGGCATCTTTAAACCACAACACAGAATCCTCATCAAGGAAATCCATGAAAGATTCTCTTGTTTCGTGAATCAGTTTTTGCTGAATATCCGGAACAATATTGATTTGTTTGGCAGTTTCAATCGAAAGCTGCGTATCCGGATCAAAAGAGCGGATACTTTCCACCTCATCACCAAAAAGTTCGATACGGAATGGATGTTCACTTGCAAAAGAGAAAACATCCAAAATACCTCCACGTACAGAAAACTGTCCGGCTTCAAAAACGAAATCGGCGATTTCAAAACCATAACTGGTCAGGAATTCTGTCAGAAATGACGGGTCCAGCTTCTCGCCTACTTTCACTGAAAAAGTGTTGGCAATCAACGATCTTTTGTTGATAACTTTTTCAAAAAGTGCTTCGGGATATGTTACAATCTGGAACGGTCCGGGTTTGGCAACGTTCAGTTTGTTCAGGATTTCTCCACGCATCAGAACGTTGGCATTATCAACTTCTTCGTAATGATATGGGCGTTTGTACGATGTAGGATAGTATAAAACCTCCGTTTTGCCCAGCAAATTCTGCAAGTCATTCTGAAAATAAGCAGCCTCTTCCCGATCGCTCAAAATATATAAAGCCGGACTTTTCTTTTTTTTCTGAATGGCCGCTGCAATCACCGCATCCAGACTGCCGACAAGTCCTTTGATCTGAATATGTGCGGCGTCCTGTTTTTTCGAGGCAATTTGTGAAATGAACAGATCCAGATAACTGTCACCTCCGTATAGCGTCAATAAATCTTTTACTTCCAAAAGTATATCTTAATTATTAGAGGGAATTTTCCCGGTTTTATAAACTATATCAAACACAAAAAGCCGTTCCAGAGATTTTCCCGGTCGGCTTAAATGATAACAACAGTTTTTCTACTTTTGTTGATACCATTGATTACTTTACAAAAATAACTGGTAAATAGATAGCATTTGTAATGAATGTGTTAATTTGATAAAATGATCGACTGGCTTAATCAATCCATTACTATCGCAGGCATAGCCACAACTGTTCTTGAAATACTCGGTTTTTTGACGGGCGCAATTTGTGTTTATCTCAATACCCGGCAAAATGTTTTAGGCTGGTTTTTCGGAATTATCAACGCCGTGCTTTATGTGATCGTTTTCTGGCAGGTTAAGTTATATGCTGATATGAGTTTGCAGGGTTACTATTTCTTCACCAGTATTTATGGCTGGTGGATGTGGCTGTATGGCGGGAAAAGTCACGACGGTATTTCTGTAAGTAATACACCATCAAAACTTTATGGAATTTTTGCCATAATCTTTTTTGCAGCAACTTTACTTTGGGGATTTCTCCTGGGTCGTTTTACAAATGCCAGTTTTACCTATGTTGATTCTGCATTAACCATAGCCAGCTTAATTGCACAATGGATGATGGTGCGCAAATATCTTGAAAACTGGATCGTCTGGATTGTGGCTGACGCGTGTTACACAATCATGTATTTTTACAAAGATTTATACCTCACGGCCATTTTATACGCCGTTTTCCTGGCATTAGCTGTTTTGGGATATATTCAATGGAAATGTGATATGAAGAAATTGGCGCGTACCAACCTTTAACAATCACCGAAAGGGATTTCCTGTTCTTCCAGAATTGTTCTTATTCTTGGTGAATCTTCAAAAATAATCCGAAGCTCTTTTTTAGCAACATCTTCCTCTTCGTCCATCCATTTCCAATCTTCCGCTGTGGCGTCGAAAATGTCAATAAGAGCTAAAATCTTATCGTCTGTTTTTTCCTTTGAAAGCCAGTCGTTAGAATTTGTGATGTATAAAATTACTTTTTCTTCTGTGATCCATTCCAGATCGTTCAGCATTTCATCAAGCGCATCCAGGTTTTTCCCGGAATAGTCTGGGAAGTTTAATGCTTCACCGATTTGCTCATGGAAATCTTTTATTGAAGTCGCTTTCTGACCATCAATTTTAGCAATAAATGCGCCGAGGAATGATTTACGAAGGTCTGTGTCTTTTTTGGCAAGAAGAAAATGTGTGTTTTTCATGGTGTTATTACTGATAGAATCAGATGTAAAAGTAAAAGTTGTGTAAAGATAAAAAGCTGCCGGGGAAAATTATTCGATTTGGGTAAAAGAATCATAATGATCACGTGTGTACCAGGCACGTTTATTTTCACTGGTGATCAAACGTTCCGCTCCGCGGTTTTTCCCTTTTTTCTTAGGATTCACATCCCATTCCTGGTATTTCATGATACTCCCCGCATCATCTTTTAGTGGCAAAAGTTTTTCAAAGTTTCCGAATTTTCTGCCTCCCTGATAACCTTCCGGTGCCTGGCCATTTTCGCGGATGTAGGCTAAAATATTCAAAACCTTCTGCGGAATCTGGTCTTTCTGGTTTTTGTTTAAAAGAGATTTATCAGATTTTCGGGTAAGTTTTAATGGTTTTTTAGATTTGGTTTCTGTTTGCTCCTGGCTTTGCGTTTTTTCCTGAGAAGTATTATTTCCATTCCCTGAACAGCCAAGGGCCATTAAGGTTGCAAGAATAAAAACGCCTTGTTTGAGCGAGGAAGAAATCGGGGTGTAGCGAATTTTGGAAATCATAATATCGAAAATATAATAAAGACTTTTTTACATAAAGAACCTCATCGTGCAGACAATGAGGTTCTTATAATTTAAATCATTCGATTTTTAATTCAATGAAAACATGGGCAGCCTAAGCGCAACGACATTGTTAAACATCAGTTTACAAATGGTTGGGTCCATGAAATCAATTAACGGAAATTCTGAAACCAGTGACATGACTTCAAACTCACTTTCCGCTCTTACCACGCACCAGAGTTTCAAACGGTCTTCTGATAAGGCATAAGACATCAATCGTCCCTGCTCCATTAATTCGTTGATCTTTTTTCTCTGCGCCGGTATTTTCTCAGTGTATTCTTCCGTCATAACAGCCGGAAGTTGGATTTCAACCATATATTGACTCATGAGCGAAAGAGGTTAGGTACGTGAAAACTCAATTTTTATACTCTTATAAAAGGATATGCACAAAGTAATAGTTCCTCCAACAGATTTGAGCCGATATGGTTTAACTCATATTAACACAACTGTTACCAATGATTTTTTTAACCATTTTTTCCGAATGTGTCGTTTGAACTTAGGTAAGTTAAAAAAAGTTTTAATTATTTAAACCTCTGTTACAACCATTTTTTAAATAAGCGTGTCAATGTATATAACAACTGGCAAATTATTTTTTCAGGAAGAATTGAGAAGCAGGTTTAGAACGAGACTCAGTCCTTATTTATAAGGCAGAATAAAATAAATCAAACCGAAAGTAGCACCCCTTAAACTTCGGATGACTTTTAACGAACAGGAATTGGTGATTGGCTGTCAACAGCGCAACCGTGTCGCCCAGAAACAGCTATATGATGTTTTTGGCGGCAAATTGTTTGCTATATGCCTGCGATATACCAAAAACCGTAATGATGCGGAAGATGTTTTACAAGATGCTTTTATAAAAATTTATGAGAATATAAGTACGTTTCGAAATGATAGCCCGCTTGAATACTGGCTGCGTTCCATCGCAGTCAATACGGCGTTAAACCATTTGAGACAACATAAATATTTAAAGCAGCTCGACGATATCGATACGCATGAAAATGGCTTGGCTGGTAAGGAAATAACTTTGGCAGATTTTCAGTGGCAGCAGCTTCTGGAATTTATCAAGGAATTGCCTATCGGCTGTCAGACTATTTTTAATCTGTACGCCATTGAAGGATACCAGCATAATGAAATAGCCCAGAAATTAGGTATATCTGAAGGAACCTCGAAATCGCAATATTCGCGGGCCCGTACGCTTCTTCAGGAAAAATTGAACAAAGAAACAAGATTTGATGATGGATCCGTCCAAAAAAAATAGCTTTGATGAGCAATGGAAAAGGGCATTTCAGGAAGCTTCTGAAACGCCTCCTCTATCTGCCTGGGAAGGCATAGAGGCCCGCCTTGACGAGGAAGAAAGGGAAAAAGTAATTCCGCTGTGGTGGAAAACACCAGGATATTGGTATGCAGCAGCTTCGGTAGCAGCATTGCTGCTGGTTGGTATAGCTTTATGGGATGGTTCTTACGATGTGAATAATAATAAAGCAGAGACGCAAATCGCGGCTAATAAATCAGCCTCAGATACTCAAAAAACAATTGCTGAAGAAAATGAAAGTATTATTTCAACTCAAAAACAAAACGGAAAAGAGCAGAATTTAAATTCTGAAAGCGCAATTGCAAATGTTGGAAGAAGCAAAGAATTGCCGGAAAGAGTAAATGTTTCCAAAAACACCGTGGAAAAATTGGCAGAACAAAAATCTGCATTTGGAAAAGGTGGAAATATCGTTGCACCTCCGGTTGAAAATATTATCGCCACGGCATCAGAATTTAAAAAGGAGGGAAAATCTTTGATTGTCAGTGATTTTAAGAAAACGAAAGAAATTACTGCAACAAAAGAAATGTCTGATTTGACAAACAATCCGGAAAAACCGATTGCGATAGCAAATCTGGATGCGGCAAGCCAGATTCTGGCAGAAGCGTTGACGCCGATCGGTTATAAAGATCTGGATGTTTATATGCAGAAACGATATGTATTTTTCAAGCCAGATCCGATGGCTGAAAGCAAACCTCCCAAAAAAGAAAAGAAAAAACAGGAATATTGGGCTGATGTGAATGTGATGCCTGCGAGTTTTAATCCAAATATCAATGTAACGAATGCGCCAAGTGCATATGCTTCAGCGAATGCATCGCGGCAATCCTTGTCAGGAAGCAGCCGTTCAGGAGCATCTTATGCCGTTCAGACACAGGGGGCGAAACGTATTTCCAAACACTGGTCGGTAGAAACGGGTTTGAATTATTTACAGGGAAATTCGACCTATGAAGGTGGTGGATATTTATTGAATGCAGTTACCAGTCAGTCGGAAAATGTTTTGCAAAGTGCATTTGCGGATAAAGCTGCTTTGGGGTCTAATGCGTCTCCTAATAGTCCTACTACTGGTGCTCCTTTATCTTCTTCCAATACCCTTTATATTGATTTAAATAAAGAAGTCAATAATAATTACCGTTTTGTTCAGGTTCCTGTTCAGGCAGGTTTTACATTAAATCCCGATAAGAAATTAAGCTATTCGGTTGTGGGTGGAGTGATAACGAATTTCTTTGTCAACAATGAATTTGAGTCTGCTTCGGGAACTGTTATTACAACAAAAGCGAAGGATGATGTTTACCGTAATTTGAATTACTCGGCAACAACCGGTCTGCGTTTCAACTATAAATTGTCGGCAAGATTAAAGGCAACACTTTCAGGATCTTATCAGAAGTCGCTGCTTTCAGGATTTAAAACCAGCGAATCTCTGGAATCGCATCCTTCTTTATATGGTGTTGCCTGGGGTGTGAGATATTCTTTTTAAAAAAATATTTGACTCATTCCAACCAATCAGCACGGAATTGACTCTTCATAACATAACCTGCTACGAAGGTTCAAAAAAGCTGAAAACCTATACACATTTTATTTATTAGCCATGAATAAAATATTCCAAATCAAGATGTTGATTCCTGCTGTTCTGGCGGGAATTCTTTTAAGTTGTAGTAACGACGATATCGATACTGGCCCGGGTGAAGTGCACCCGGTACAAATTCCCGCACGGATTTCTGCCGGTACCAACGATTTTGCGTTCGATTTCTTTAAAAACTTACAGGTTTTTGAAAAGCCCGAGGCAAATTTATTTGTATCCCCGCTTAGTCTTCACATCGCGCTGGGCATGCTTTTGAATGGTGCTGAAAATGAAACCGCAGCAGAAATCCTGAAAACATTGAAAATGGAAGGGGTTTCGCTGGCAGATCTCAATGATGCTTACAAAACGCTTTTGAATGATATGCCTGTGGCGGATTCCAAAGTAACGCTTGGCCTTGCCAATTCGGTTTGGTACAAAAATACTTTTCAGGTAGAAACTGATTTTAAAAATGTCTTAAATCAGTCTTTTAACGCAGAAGTTACCGGTTTGGAATTTAACGATGCGGCCAAGGATAAAATTAACCAATGGGCCAGTGACAAAACCAATGGGAAAATTAAAAAAGTACTTGACAAAATCAGTCCGAATGATCGGATGTTTTTATTGAATGCCTTATATTTTAAAGGAAACTGGGCTAAGCAATTTAATTCTAACAATACGTCGGATAAGCTATTTTATCTGAGTAATGGCTTGGCTAAGTATGTCAAAATGATGTCGGTGGAGTCTGAATTTGTAGTTAATTATTCTGAAAAATATACTGCCGTAAGATTGCCATATGGAAATGGTCAGTACGAAATGACTATTATCGTCCCGCAAAAAGATATAGTAATTAATGATATAATAGATTCCTTTACTTCAGAGGAATGGACAGGTTTGCGAACAAATGAATCTAAAACAAAAGTAACGGTTGGTTTACCTCGTTTAACTCTGGATTACGGAAAACGGCTGGATACAACTTTGGTAAACATGGGCATTATTAAAGCTTTCACCAGCGCTGCTGATTTAAAGAAAATTAATAAAACGGAAGAAATTTCGGTAGCGTTTGTTAAGCAGAATACCTATCTCGGAATCGACGAAAAAGGTACAGAAGCGGCAGCGGTAACAACAATCGGGATTGGACTAACATCGGCCGGGCCATCAAAAGAAATCATTTGCAACCACCCATTCGGGATCATCATTAGCGAAAAAACATCAAATACGATTTTGTTCATGGGGAGAATCATGAATCCGGATAGTAAATAGCCGTTAGCTGTTAGGGATTAGCTTTTGGCGAAAGTTGGTTAATTATCCATACTAACGCCTAATCGCTAACTGCCAAAAGCTAAAAGAAAATAAACGTTGGTGTCAATCGACGTTTTCGGGGTGCGTTATCGTCCGCTGGCTTTGCTTGCGGACGATTTTGTTTGTTAGGTTACAACCTTTCTTTCAATCCGCGTGTCTATTGTTTTAGTAAGAAAAAGTTTCACTGAATCTTCTCTAACAAATCCCTGCCGTCATGAAAAAATATTTACTTCCGATCCTCTTTGTATTGTTGGCCAGCAGTTTATGGTCTTGTAATGATCAGTGTAAGGAAACCCGTATTACACGACGATATACTCCGGTTTCTATCGCGCTTAAAGAACTACGAAGCAGTGTAAAGGCGGAGGCTCCACACGAGCTGATAAGACCGGGGAAAATTTATGTGAAAGGTAATTATTTGTTTATCAATGAAATAAAAGAAGGAATTCATGTGATCAACAACAGCGATCCGGCAAATCCAAGTTTTGTTTCCTTTATTAAAATTCCCGGAAACGGCGACATGTCCGTTCGTGATAATATTTTGTATGCCGACAGCTATACCGATCTTGTAGCTTTGGATTTAAGTGATCCTGTAAATCCGAAAGAAGTAAGCCGTGTCGAAAATGTTTTTAGGAATGGCCAGTTTGACGGTGCCTCCTGGTATCTGAACCAGACCAATGGCGTTGATAATCTTACGATTCAGGATTACACAATCGATTATGTTACAGAAACTGTTACAACCAGTTGTGAGGAAGATTTCACCCAGTATCTCTATTATAGTTTCTATGCAGATGGTGGTACGAAAGCTTTAAGTTCAGGTTCTTCTTCTGTCTCTGCGGCTACCAACGGGCAGGCTGGCTCTATGTCTCGTTTTGCGCTTTATGATCAATACCTGTATACCGTTGGACAAGGGAATTTACGGTTATTCAACATCGCTAATCCTACCAAACCAACCGATTTTGCAACCGTAAATATTGGCTGGAATGTTGAAACAATATTTCCATACCAACGAAAACTTTTCCTGGGTTCGACAACCGGAATGTTTATTTATGATAATACAGATCCGGCATCGCCTAAGCAGCTGTCCAATTTCCAGCATGGCCGCGCATGCGATCCCGTAGTTGTACATGATGATATCGCCTATGTGACACTCAGAACGGGTACAGCTTGTGCTGGAACTGAAAATCAGCTCGATCTCGTAGATGTTAGTAATGCATCATCTCCGACGCTTATCAAATCATATCAGATGGAAAATCCACACGGTTTGAGTATCGATTTTCCAACACTTTACCTATGTGAAGGAGATAAAGGTCTCAAAGTTTTTGATGTGACTGATAAAAATAACGTTGACCAGCATCTTCTTTCTTTTAAAAAGGATATGCACGCTTACGATGTGATCTCGCTTGGAAAAACACTTTTACTCATTGGAGACGACGGTTTTTATCAATACGATGCGAGCGATCCGGCAAACCTTCGTGAGCTAAGTAAGATACCGGTTAAAAAAGCAATTCAGTAATTTTTTTTGGACTATTTTAGTCTGAACAAATCGTTTGTACCGGTTTCTCCCTCAACAGTTTAAAAAATATAAAATGAAAATACTTTTTTCATTCTTCGTAGCCATTCTGGCTATTTCTACTTCTCTGGCACAGGAAGGATCTTTTAAAAAGAAATTTGTAAACCACACAGAATTTGGAGGTCTGTTTGGTCGTGTGAAATATGTAAATAACTCAGGTTACGGCAATGATCAAAATAAAGTGGATAGCAAAGCCAGTCTGAGCATTCAGACATTTAACGGAATTCATTTGAACCAGCGGCTGGATGTGGGAGTTACTCTGGGTTTTGATTGGTATAAAACGGCACTGTTAAATCCAATAGCAGCCGGAATCCGTTATGATATTACAAAAGGTTCAAAAGCGAGATTGTTTCTTACAGGTGATGCAGGTTACGGTTTTAATTGGCTAAACCAGGATTCTGATGGCTATAAAACAAAAGGTGGCTGGATGATAAATCCAGGAGTTGGGTTGCGAATGGGAAAAATCAATAGCTCTACTTTTACATTTTCAGTAACTTACAAACGGCAGGAAGCATATGCTGATAAACCTTTACTTTACAACCAGACTGTTCGTTATGAAGATAGGGTTTATAATCGGGTGGCTGCCAGGATTGGAATAAGTTTTTAAGACTAGTATCTTTCAATGATTTAAAAGTCAGTTTAGTAGGCATGAAAGCTCGCCTGGAGATAATATTTCAGACGGGCTTATTTTCGCGTAGATACCTTCTTTTTTTATTATATTCGATACGATTTTTAAAATCATATCTCCCTCTTCTTATTATACTCAACGTCGTGAAAATTAAATTATTCGTTATTCTGCTAGCCAGTGGGTTGTGGTCTTGTAAAGATCAATGTACCGAAACAAGAGTTGTCATCCGTGAGATTGCGATCACACATCCCTTTTCAGAAATACGAAATAGTGTGAAAGTTTTGCCGCCCCGAGAAATTGAGGACCCCGGGAAGATCGTTTTCAAGGATAAATATCTGTTTGTCAGTGAGATTAAACAAGGTGTACATGTAATCGATAACAGCGATCCGTCAAATCCAGCTTTTATTTCGTTTATTCAGATACCTGGAAATGGCGATATTATTATCAACGAAAATGTGCTCTATGCGGACAGTTTTTGTGACCTTGTTTCTCTGGATATAACGGATCCGGCAAATGCAAAGGAAACAGGCCGTTCTCCAGTCTTGTTTAAATCAGGCTGGTTTAATGGAATATGGTGGTCAGCAGATCAGAATGGATTGTTTTTTAATGAATATAAAAAAGACACGATCGTAGAGACGGCCGCAGTTGATTGTGAGGATAATACGCAGTTTGTAGAACCGCCAATAATAGATGAAATAAGAATCAGTCCGGAGTATTTGGACTTTTCAAAAACACCGCCCCGTTTTGTCATACAATATAATTATCTCTATACATCAGACGCAGGCAGTCTTGGAATATTCAATTTAAATAACAAAACAAATTTATCTCCACAGATATCGCTTGCTTTTAGGATTGTCTTTGCTAATATTTCTTCCTATCAAAATAAAATATTTATTGGGGATGGTTCCAGTGTATCCATCTATGACAATTCAAATCCTCCCATTCCTGATTTTGTTTCAAGTCTTGACTCCGTAAGTTTATGCGATAAAATTGTGGTTCAAAATGATATCGCATATATCGCCCAACGAGAAAAAACCATTTGCGGTAATGAAAACCAGCTGAAACTTTTTGATATAAGTAATATTAGTGCTCCAAGATTTATAAAGAAATTTCCCATGGACGGCCCACGCGCATTAAGTATTGATTTTCCAGTTCTTTATGTTTGTGAAGGAACTGGTGGATTTAAAGTTTTTGATGTCCGTGATACGGCAACAATTGATCAGCATTTACTTTCACATGAAAAAGATATTCAGGCGAATAACGTATTCGTCAGGGGAAAAAATGTTTTTGTGACAGCCACGGATGGTTTATACCAACTTGACGCTACGGATCCGAAAAATCTTCGCCGGCTCAGCAAAATACCTTTTAAGAAGATCTAATGGTAATTATTTTTTAGTTTGACCTGCGAGTGCAAGTTTTGGCGAAGGCGGATTTTTATCAAAAACTTCAACATTTTTAATAAACATGGCTTCCCCTCTGTGATACCAGTTTCTGAATTTTTCAGATTGGTCAATGTGATGCGGGAGATAATCCAGCAGCACGGAAAGGTTGAAGGTTTTTGACGTTACACCGGCACCGGAAATAACGCCATCCAGCGCATTACATTCCTGTTCGTAATGATTAGGAACAGGAACCATCATCACAGGTTTCCCCAGATACATGGCTTCACAAACAGATTCGAATCCGGCAGTTGTTACCAACGCCCGGCAGCTGGCGAGCATGGAAAGATATTTCTGGCTGTCGATTCTGTGAAATGTAAGCGTTTCGTCAATTTTATGCTCATCCGGAACGTCTGCCTTGTCCCAAAAACATTGCAGACGTATCTCCGGATGTTTCAGGTGCCATGCTATAATTTGCTCGCTCAAACTATGATGGGTCATGTACACCAGGAAAAAATCTTCTTTCAAAGGATATAAATCCCGGACTTCTTGTCTCAAAAGTGGTGGAACCACAATCAGTTTTTCATCAGGCAGTGATTCCATTTCCCGGAACGACAAAGCGAGCCTTTGACTTGCTTTCCAGGAAGCAGCTTTGGAATTAAGGTTGATCAGTATGCGGTTGATGCCGCTGTTTTTGGGAGAAGTAAAATCAGGATGAAGAATTAAATATTGATGCGCGATACAGATCATCGGTATTTTGGTACCATATAACACATTGTAGAGGCCGCTGTATGTTTCGTAAAAACTAATGATCAGATCCGGCTGAATTTCGCGGATCGTCTGGTGTATATAGCGTAAACTTTTTATGTATTGTGGAAGATGCGTGACCAGGCTCAGCAAAGTTCTTTTCACATTCATTCCTCCACCATTGTAGACAATACCGGGTGCATTAAAATAATAAACCGATGACTGGATTTGTTCTTTAAAAAAGGAAGGAATGAGCCGCCCGACCGCGCTGCCAACCATTGCGCCAACAAGGTCATGGCCAGCTCCGCGAAGGATCTGCCCCATAGATATAGCCTGCGTAAGGTGTCCCCTTCCTTCACCCTGTACCAAAAACAAAATCCTCATAAGCCGTATTAAATAATCCGCCTCTTATCTTCACCCAAAACAATTCCTGTGAAAGCTACCTGTTTGTCTATTGTAGGAAAGCTGTCGATTCTGCTTGTTCTTACTTCTTTTTGTTCAGCAGGTTTTTCGTCGAAATGCTGCTGATTGTAGTAAATAAGATTCCAGTTTCCTTCAAAATCTTCAACCAAAGCACTTAGCGTTTCAACCCAGTCGCCGGAATTCATGTACATCACCCCATCAATTTCCCGAATGGCCGGGTGATGGATATGGCCGCAGATTACACCGTCGCAATCACGTGAACGGGCAAGTTCTGTCAGTTTTTCTTCAAAATCCGACATATAATTCACCGCCATTTTCACCGATTGTTTTATTTTTTGGGAAAGAGAATAGTAAGGTAATCCTTTCCAGGCTCTGTATTTGTTGTAAAATTTATTTACCCAAAGCAAAAACGTATATCCGATATCGCCCAGATAAGCGAGCCATTTAAGATTTGTTGTGATTGAATCAAAAACATCGCCATGGGTTACATAAAATCGTTTTTCACCTGAATTCAGGATGTAATCTTTTCTGATCTGGAAATGTTTTCCCAGGCGCAACGGTATGATCTGGTCAAGAAAATCGTCATGATTTCCACGGATGTATATCACCTTGGTTTTATTTTCCTCAATCATCTTCAATACCCGTTTGAAAAACATGGTATGTTTCCGTTTCCAGACTCCATATTTTTTTAACTGCCAGGCATCAATAATATCACCATTCAGAATAAGCTTTTTACATGAATAGCTTTTCAGAAAATTGGTAACTTCTTCTGCCTTGGAACCACCTGCTCCGAGGTGTAAGTCAGAAATGATAATCGTTCTAAAATGAGTTGTTTCTCCCATGTTACAAATATTCTCATTTCATGTTACCTGGATATTACTTACAGGTTATCAGTAGATTAAGTTTTAGATAAACTAGTTCTACAAAATTGACATAAAATATAAATAATAATAATTCTAAGTATAATAATGGTAAATAAAGGATTATCTATATTTGGCTTGGATAAACTCACCCGACAAATGAAAAGACTATTATTGATTTTTGTGTTGATTAGTTATCAGGCTGTAAGTCAAACTGTTTACCAGCCCCATGAAGTTGAAAAACAGGCAACACCTGTCGGCGGATTTTCGATTCTCAATCAGTTCATTTTTGCGAATATTCAGGTTCCTTTCAGTGCATCCGTCAAAGGAATTAATTCAAAAATTTTTGTAAAAGGAATTGTTGAAACAGATGGATCCATGACCGGCTTACAGGTTGTGAAAGGAATCGATTCTTTATGTGATCAGGAAGCCATAAGAGTTTTGAGTTTGTACAAGGCATGGCAACCCGCAGTTTTAAAAGATGTAAAAGTTAGACAGGCAGCTGTTTATCACGTCTCATTTTTGGCACCAAAAAATGAAAACTTTGATAGTGGATTAGCAGGCATTGTGCATTACTACAATGACAAATTTCTTCCTGTAACAGATTCAAAAGATTTTAAATATAGAAGTGTTATGCCTGTGAATGAGCAGGGATTTATAAAAGACGATATTTCTTACGAAGCATTAAAAGGCGACAAATGGAAACGGATGAGTACGATACCTTTTGAGCGAAATGAATTCTGGAAAATAATATATGGAGAACCAGGCGTGGATTCTGTTCAGGCTTATGAACTTTCCGCCAAAGATCGATCAGAGACAAATTATGCACCGAAAATTGCTTTTCAGAAAAACGGGAAAATTTTGTTGTACAGGGAATATTCGTCTGCAAAAAAACTTCTTTTGAAGAAAGATTATTATCTCAGCGGCATGATAAAAGAAGTTGAGAATTTTGAAGATAGTATCAGTACTAAAATAAGCTGGTACAGAAACGGCCAGATCAAAAGTGTTATTCAAAATCCTCCTGCCAGTTTTGAGGTTCTTCAGGAAAGCCGGATAGTAAATGCCTGGGAACCTGATGGTACTCAAAACGTTAAAAATGGTAACGGCTGGTGGAGATATTCAGGTGAGGAAAATAATAAACTTTTAACAGAGGAAGGAGCCGTAAATGTGGGATCTAAGATCGGCAAATGGGTTGGGAAGCTGCCTGATAGTACAATTTATTATGTTGAACAGTATGAAAACGGGCTGTTAAAAGAAGGAACATGTGTTGTTAACGGGGAAAATGTAAGTTATAAGACCAAAGGCTTTCAGCCTAAATTCGGGGATGGAATGAAATCTGTCTACCAGTTTCTCGGACAAAATATTAAATATCCTATTGACGCTTCCAGAAAGGGAATCAGTGGAGTGGTTCTTCTTTCTTTTACCGTTTGTGAAGATGGAAGTCTTTGTGATTATAAACTGGAAAAAAGTGTCGTAAAAGACATTGATCAGGAAGCGCTCAGGGTGGTTAAAAAGATGGATGGGAAATGGAAACCAGGTGAACTTCGCGGCCAGAAAGTAAGGGTTAAGTATAATCTGCCAATTAATTTCATGTTGTTCTAAGCTTCCTTCTAAATCTGATTGCCAAAGGTCCCTGCGTTTAAATTTTAATTTCAACAGCCATGAAATCATTTATTGTACTACTCACTCTTTTCAGTTTTCCTGCTTTAAGCCAACAAGTATATAAGATCAACGAAGTTGAAAAACCCGCCGAGCCGTCTGGCGGCGTGGCATTTTTAAATCAGTTTATTACAGCTAATATCCAGATTCCTATCAAATCCGCTGCGAAAGGAATGAATACCAAAGTTATTGTGAAAGGCATTGTTGAACCTGACGGAAGTATGTCGGGGCTTGAAATTTCAAGATCGGTTGACAAAACAATTGACGCCGAAGCAATTCGTCTTTTAAGTTTATATAAAGCCTGGAAACCTGCTTTGATAAAAGACAAACCGGTAAGACAAGTGACCTTTTTTCCTGTGTTGTTCCGAACAAATCCAATGCCGGAATTTGACAGTACCGAAAATGCTTTGATTGAATATTTTGACAAAAATAATATTTTGATACCCAACGATCAGAGGAAAAATAAATTCAGAAACGTAATTCCGGTGGATGAACGTGGTTTTGTGCGTGGCGATATTTTATTTCAGGAATTTAGATTGGGTAAATGGAAAACGAATCTGACCTTACCTTTTGAAAAGAAAAAAATCTGGACTAAAATATCTAAATCTACACAAACCGATTCCGTAAAAGCGTTCAGTATTTCTGCAAAATCAGGCAATTTCGCGGATGGTTATGAAGAGGTAATTATCCAGCCAGATGGGACACTGCTCTCGAATGCGCGCTATCCGGGAGGTGGACGGCCGCCTTCGTCGGGAAAATATTATTTCCTGAACGGTGTGCTCAATGAGGAACAAAGTGTGAGTGATAGTCTGGTGAAAAACATAAACTGGTATGAAAACGGCCAACTACGAAGCATTATTGAAACCGGTAATAAAAAAGAGGTATCGATCAAAAATGTTTGGGATCGTGATGGTTCTCAACTTGTAAAGGATGGTAACGGTTGGGGTAAGATCAAGTCAAATTCTTATCGTCAAAAAGCATTATTTGAAGAAGGGAAAGTAGAAAATGAGCGTAAGTCAGGAAAGTGGGTTGGAAAATTCGCAGACAGTACGCTGGCCTATGAAGATTTTTATAAAGAAGGAATTCTGGAAAAGGGTATATCCTACTTCGATGGTGAAAAAGTAAACTATGAAAGTGATTATATTATTGAACCGCAGTTTAAAGGTGGAAAAAACAAAATGTATCAATTTCTGGGAGAAAATATAAGGCCTTCTCCAGCTGTTCCAAGAGCCAAGGGAAAAACAATCCTGTCTTTTGTCGTGCGTGAAGATGGGCATTTGGGTGATTATAAAATTGAGCAAAGTTTGGGTAAAAGTTTTGACGATGAAGTTGTACGCGTTGTCAAGAGAATGGACGGGTTGTGGGAGGCGGGAACGCAAAGAGGGCGAAAAATAAGTGTAAGATACAGACTGCCTGTTAATTTTGAATAAATAATTTACCACTCATCCCATCCCAAAGCCAATCAAAAGCTTTGGGATTTTTTTGTACCAATTTGTATTGGAATATGCTTTTCATTTGATAACATTGTGATATCATTTTACTATCACAATTACGCTATGAATGAAAAAGAATTACGCTCGATGTCAGGCTTTTTGCTATTCGGTATTGGTCTGATCATGTTATTTGGAGGTGTCATTTTTTCGATCGCCGAAGGCCGTCCTAATTTTGGCATTCTTGTTTCAATTATCGGATTCATTATCCTGATTGGATTGACAGTTATTAATCCCAATGAAGCTGTGGTAACCACATTTTTTGGTGATTACATGGGCACGATGAAACAAAGCGGTCTGCGATGGGTTAATCCCTTTTTCCGTAGAAAAAAAATGAGTCTGCGTGCACGAAACCTCAACGGTCAGAAGTTAAAGGTTAACGACAAACTTGGTAACCCGATTGAAATCGCTGCCGTGGTGGTTTGGCGCGTAGGTGACACCGCTAAGGCATCGTTTGAAGTGGACGATTACACAAAATACGTAGAGATCCAGTCGGAAGCTGCGGTACGTCATTTGGCCGGCGTTTATGCGTATGACACGATGGAAGCTGAGGAAGTAGAAATTCCGGAATTTACATTGCGTGACGGAAGCGGGAAAATCAACGAAATGCTTGAAGCTGAGCTGACTGAAAGATTGAGTAGGGCTGGAGTGGATGTTCTCGAGGCACGTATCAGTCACCTGGCTTATGCTCCGGAAATCGCCGGCGCGATGTTACAGCGTCAGCAGGCGTCAGCGGTAGTCGCTGCTCGTCGCCAGATTGTAAACGGCGCCGTTGGCATGGTGGATATGGCTTTGGCAATGCTTTCAGAAAAGGGAATTGTAAACCTGGATGAAGAACGAAAAGCAGCGATGGTTTGTAATTTATTAGTCGTTTTATGTGGTGAAAAGTCCGTCACACCTGTATTGAACGCCGGAACTTTGTATCCTTGATATGGCAGAAAAAAAAGCGTTTGTTTTGCGGATTAATCCTGAGATGTTGAAAGAGCTTGAAGCGTGGGCGCAGCAGGATTTCAGGAGTCTGAACGGACAAATAGAATATTTGCTCAGCGATGCGTTGAAAAAACAAAAGCGCTCGCGGAGCAAGGATATAAAAACAGATCCTGAAGAAGGAATTAGTTGATAATCAGTAGTGAGGTAAGCAGGTTTTGGTAAGGCAACTTTACCAAAACTTGCTTATTGTTATTGTATTATGACCAGCACATCGGATTTTGTAAATCAAAGTGTTAAAATTGCATTAGCAATCGTTCGTATAATATTTATTTCATACCCATTCCAAATGAAGCATTTGATCAAAGCACTAGTCTTTGTTATTATCTCCTCCCCTTTATTTGCGCAAATCCCGGCTAATTTTCAGTGGTTGTCTGATGGCAGCGGTTACCGGGATGAAGCAGAGGGTGAAATCTTCGAGATTAAATTACCTGGCAATCAGCCAAGAACACTCGTTTCAAAACAACAACTTACTCCAAAAGGCTCGGATAAAAATTTAGCCGTTCGCAGTTATACCATCAATGAAGCCGGAACTAAGGTTTTGATCTATACCAACTCAAAACGAGTTTGGAGAAGAGATACCAGAGGCGATTACTGGGTTTTGGATCTGGCAACGAATAACCTGAAACAATTGGGAAAAGGTCGTCCTGAATCTTCATTAATGTTCGCGAAATTTTCTCCGGACGGTAAAAAAGTAGCTTACGTTAGCAAACACAATATTTATTCCGAAGATCTGGCGACGGGTGCGATCAAACAAGTTACGCTGGATGGAACGGACCGTGTGATCAACGGAACTTTTGACTGGGTTTACGAAGAGGAATTTGATTGTCGCGACGGATTTCGCTGGAGCCCGGATAGCAAAACAATTGCTTACTGGCAACTGGATGCCCGCAAGATTCGTAATTTCCTGATGATCAATACGACGGATTCAATTTATTCCTACACGATTCCGGTTGAATATCCGAAAGTGGGGCAAACACCGTCACCATACAAAATTGGTGTGGTAGATGTGGTTACGGCCAAAACAAAATGGATGAACATTCCGGGAGATCCTCAAAATACCTACGTTCCGCGTATGGAATGGGCAGGAAGCGCTAATGAGCTGGTAATTCAGCAATTAAACCGGAAGCAAAATGTCAGCACTTTGTTTTATATCAATACAAAAGATGGTGTTTCAAAATCCTTTTTCACAGAAACAGACAAAGCGTGGATTGATATAAAAAGCCGTTGGGCGGATGGAAATGAAGGCTGGGACTGGATTGATGACGGAAAAGAATTTGTCTGGGTTAGTGAAAAAGACGGCTGGAGACATGCATATCGTGTAAGTCGTGATGGAAAAAAAGAAACCTTGATCACGACCGGAAAATACGATGTGATCACTCCGGTTTTGATTGACGAAAAAAATAACGCTTACTATTTCACGGCGTCACCGGATAACGCAACGCAGGAATATTTGTACCGCGCTTCCCTGGATGGAAAAGGAGAACCGCAGCGCCTATCACCGGCAGATCAGTCGGGAACGCATAGTTATGAAATTTCTCCTTTGGCAAGATATGCGACACATAGTTTTTCCAACGCTCAGTTGCCTCCCATGATGGAATGGATCACGTTGCCGGATCACAAAGCGGTGGATCCGAACAATTCGATCAGTGAAAAAATGATGCGCATTCGTCCCGCTGCGATGAATATTGAATTTTTCAAAATCAAAACGGCCGAAAATGTTGAAGTAGACGGCTGGATGGTGAAACCGGATAACTTTGATCCTGCAAAAAAATATCCGATTGTATTTATGGTCTATGGCGAGCCTGCGTCAAGCACGGTTCACGATAGTTACGGAACGGGAAGAAACCGTCTGTATACAGGAAGTATGGCCAAAGACGGGTATATCTACGCTTCGGTGGATAACCGCGGAACGCCTTCGCCAAAAGGTAGTGCGTGGAGAAAATCGATTTACAGGAATATTGGTACGATCAACATCAATGATATTGCCGGTGCAGCAACTTCGATGTTCAAGCAATATGCATTTATTGACACAAGCCGCGTAGCGGTGCACGGATGGAGCGGCGGCGGTTCTTCTACCTTGAATCTTTTGTTTAAATATCCTAAGCTATTCAAAACCGGAATTGCTGTTGCTGCGGTTGGTAACCAGCTGACGTACGATAATATTTATCAGGAACGTTACATGGGAATCCCACAGGAAAATCTTGAAGATTTTGTAAAGGGATCACCGATCACGAATGCAAAAAATCTGGAAGGGAACTTGCTTTATATCCACGGAACGGGGGATGATAATGTGCATTACCAAAATGCAGAAATGCTGGTCAATGAATTGATCAAGTACAATAAAGTTTTCCAGTTCATGCCTTATCCGAACCGCTCACACGGAATTTTTGAGGGTGAAGGAACATCGCTTCATTTGAGAACTTTGTTCACTGATTATTTGAAAAAGAATTGCCCTCCGGGTGCGAGGTGATAAAACCATGCTTATTAGATTTAAAACAAAAGCCCGGCATCAATTGTCGGGCTTTTGTTTTAAAATAAGGCAACAGGATTAATTTTAAGAAAGTCCTGCCACGGTAATCCTGTATCTCCAACTAAATAAATTTTCTTGGGCTGAAATTGCTTTTGAAAAGCGGCCATCCCGGATGATGATTGTTTTGCTCCACTTTTCACTTCAATACCAACGATATGATTTTTATATTCAAGCACAAAATCTACCTCCTGGTCCCGGTCACGCCAGTAGTATACCTTGTAATTTTCGGAAAGGGAATTGTTAGGCAAATGAGCTCCAATAGCAGATTCCACAATTCGTCCCCACTCTGCCGGATCTGACTTTATCTGCAAAAAGTTTTCAGCCCGCTGCGCACTAATGAGTGCAGTATTATGGACCTGAAATTTTGGACTGGAAGATTTTTTTCTGATAATATCGGCCGCATATTTTTCGAATCCTGCTAATAATCCGGCTGTATCGAGCAGATTAAGGTAATGAGAAAGCGTTGTCGTATTTCCGGCATCCTGCAACTGTCCCATAATTTTGGTAAACGACAAAATCTGACCGGAATAATGGCAGCCTAATTCAAATAAAACTTTCATCAGCGCAGGTTTTGCAACGCGTGATAACATCAGAATATCCCGGTTAATACTGGTTTCTATCAATGAATTTGTAACATACGATTTCCACCGTTTTTCATCATTTTTTCTGAATCTCATCAATAACCAAAATGAATTCTTTACCGGAGGAAGTTTTTATTTTTAAGCGAGCAATTTCCCACTGCTGTTCAAGCCAGAATGAATCAGAAATAAGAACAGAATCAGCAGAGGTAAAATGGGTATCAATGCTTAATTTTTGAAGCAGTTGAGTAATTACCGTCGTTTTTCCAACTTGGCGAGGTCCCATGAGCCCTGAATAAACTTCCGAGGTTCATTTATGCGGTCTGTAAGTAGTTTTAAATGAGATCTTTCGTACATGATTTACAATTTGCTCAATGTATTGAGTAAATTGTAATAATCTGTTTACTTCCCATAAAGTTTTTTCGCAGCCGCTTCATATTTATCACCTGTTACCCATTGCGGTGCCGTTTTACGGTCAGCAATTAATCGTGCGGTATACGTGTAAGCCTGGCAAAATTTCAACAAATAGTTAAAATCAACTGTCTCCGGATTATCAGAAGCCTGGTGATAGTGCTTCATGATATCACCGGAAAATTCTTTGAAGCCCGGTGTAAATGTTGGTGCGGGGATCCCTTCTTTCGCAAAACTTACATTGTCAGAACGGTCAAATAATCCTTGTTCAGGAGATGGATCAGCAAAAACGCCTAGTCCAAACGCTTTACTAGCCGTTTCAATCTCCGTTTTGACACCTGTACGATTTAAACCCATCACAGAAACAATAGTAGTGTCATTATACCCAGCTCCATCTGAATTCAGGTTGAAGATACATTTGTTCAGCGGTAACAAAGGGTGCCCCACATAGTACTTACCACCCAGTAGTCCAACTTCCTCGGCCGTCAAAGCAACAATTAAAACAGAACGTTTCGGAGGATTTTTGGCCAGGGCTTCTGCTGCGGTAAGCAAAGCTACGGTGCCAAAAGCATTGTCACGCGCTCCATTGAAAATACTGTCTTCGGGAGTAAAAGCTTGTCCACCTTGCTTTCCTACGCCCACATGATCGTAATGTGCAGAAAGAAGAATGTATTCACTTTTTAAAGTTGGGTCTGTTCCCTGAATATATCCGGCTACGTTATAACTGTTCACCAATTGGCTTTTTCTGCCAGCAGTCTTAAATGTTAATGTTTGAACGCCACGCAAAGCGCGTGTTATTTTGGCTTCTTTTCCATTTACCCAGGCTTGCGGAATTGCTTTTTTAGAGGCATCTTTCGCATCTGCCAGAGCCATTTTTTCACCGGCAAAATAGCGGTTCACCATATTCCATGGCATTGGCGCATTGAATAATTCTATAACTGCCACAGCGCCTTTTTCAGCAGCCAGTTTTCTTTTTTCGTTGGAAGAAGCGATGATTTCCGAAGGGGTTTGAACATCTGGCGTTCCGCTTTGCAGCAAAACAATTTTACCTTTTACATCCAAACCTTTATAATCATCCCAACCTTTTGCAGCATTTTCCAAACCGAAACTTGCATAAACCAAAGGAGCAGTAATATCCGTGGCTTCACCATTCATCAAAATCCAGTCTTCACCACTTTTTAGCTTTTCTTCGCCTGCTATGATTTCTCCCCCGCCATTTGCTCCCATTTTTTCAAATGGAACATTTTGGTAGTATGTTGACGTACCCGAAGCCGTATTTCCCGGGACAGGAACAAGACCTAATTTCCTGAACTGCTCTGCAATATACCTTGCCGCAACAAGATTTCCCTGCTCGCCAGTCCTTCGCCCTAAAAGCTCATCAGCCGCCAAAAACCGCATATGTGCTTCTGTTTCTGATTTTTTGATGGAGAATTCGGGAGGCAGGGATTTTTTCTTTTGACAAAAAACGCTGGTATTGAGTAGTAGTAATGCTGGGAGGAAAAGTAGAGGTAATTTTCTCATAGGATCTTGATTTAAGGATTTTAAGATTAACAGGATTGGCAAAAAGGGACTCTGCTGATTTTGTCAATGTCACTTTTTAGTTTTCTGGTTGGTATTGAAATGTTAATTATTAATCCAAAGTTACGGGGTAATTTACGTAACAAGATAATTATGATTTTGGGATTAACAGGATAAAAAAAGAGGCTTTCTTCTTTTTAAGAAAGCCTCTTCGGGTTATAGTTAGTATTAATTCTGTTTTTTGACAGGATTTTTGATTGAGTTAAATACTTTTTTGTACTGCAAACTCGTGGATCCAAAGTTAATTAGTAGTCCTATATCAAAATTGTAAGCAATGAGATAATTCTTGGCTTGTGCGAGATGGGCATCTTCTAAGGTTATCACTGCTTTCAATTCAATAATTACCTTATTTTTGACCACAAAATCTGCCCTTCGGGTCCCGACACGAATACC
This sequence comes from Dyadobacter frigoris, assembly GCF_005280585.1. Classification (GTDB taxonomy): domain Bacteria; phylum Bacteroidota; class Bacteroidia; order Cytophagales; family Spirosomataceae; genus Dyadobacter; species Dyadobacter frigoris. Next base: position 275,078 of record NZ_SZVO01000007.1, on the reverse strand, counting down.
TTCGTAAAATATAGTCTGGTCTTGTTCCCTTACGAATTCTATATCTAAACGTCCTAGTTCAATAGCTATGCACCGTTGATAAATTACCTCTTGAAAACCATTTCCCAATGTATTGTGCACCTTCATGGAGGCGCCAATAATTTTATAGGTAATCTGATCCAAATCCATCAAACATATATTAAGTCCAATAAATCACCTTAAACCAATAGTAAGGCAATATTTATAAGACGCAACAATCATTCATAAGTAATTGAATCAAGATTCAAGAATAGCTAGTAAAACTAAGAAATACCAATTTTCAATCCCTAAAATCAAAAAATCCTAAAATCAAGATCCTAATATCACCGCAGCCTCCTTAGCAAAATAAGTCAGGATACATTTTGCACCAGCACGACGAATACTCATTAGCACCTCCATCATCGCACGGTCGCCGTCCAGCCAGCCATTTTGAGCGGCCGCTTTAAGCATGGCGTATTCTCCGGAAACGTTATAGGCAGCAATTGGAATATCAAAATTTTGATCCAGTTTGGCGATAATATCAAGATAAGATAGCGCAGGTTTAACCATCAGCATATCAGCTCCTTCTGCAAAATCCAATTGCGCTTCCAGTAAGGCTTCGCGGGTATTGGCAGGATTCATCTGATAGGTTTTTTTATCACCAAATTTTGGCGCTGATTCCAGTGCGTCGCGGAATGGGCCATAAAATGCACTGGCATATTTCGCAGAATAAGACATGATGCTCACATTAGTAAACCCTTCCCTATCGATTGTGTCACGTAAATAACCGATCCTGCCATCCATCATATCGCTTGGACCTAAAATATCCGCCCCGGCTTTTGCTTGCGCCACGCCCATTTTTGCCAAAATCTCAACCGTAGCATCATTAACAATTTCGCCATTTTCCACCAAACCATCATGTCCGTCAGAACTGTAAGGATCCATAGCAATGTCGGTCATGATCACTAAATCGGGGAATTTCTCCTTGATTGCCGTAATGGCTTTCAAGTAAAAAGTGTCCTCCTTATAACTTTCGGAAGCGTATTTATCCTTTTTTGTTTCGTGATAATTTGGGAAAAGGTCAATTGCACGAATTCCCAGATCGGTTACTTCTTTCAATTCTTCAAGAATCGTATCCAAAGAAAAACGGAAAATCCCAGGCATTGATTTAATCTCAACTTTCTGGTTAGTGCCTTCCTGGATGAACATTGGGAAAATAAAATCGGAAACCGAAAGTGTGGTTTCCTGTACCAAATCCCGGATTGCCGAGGATTTTCGGTTGCGTCTTGGGCGACGGTTCAAATAGATCATTTTATATGGGCGACAAGCTTTCGCTTTTGGCTTTTATTGTAAATAATTTCTTACACAAAGAACCATGGAGAAATAATTTGAGTTTCACGGCGGTAAATTTTCTGCTTTTATCCTACCATCAATTTGAAACCTTCACCATGCAAATTCATGATTTGGATTGAGGCGTCTTCCTTAAAATGTTTGCGTAGTTTGGTGATATAAACATCCATACTTCTCGCATTAAAGTAGGAATCATCACCCCAGATTGTTTTCAATGCAAAACTACGGCTAATGGGTTGATTAAGATTTTCGCAGAAAAGTTTAAGTAAATCCGATTCTTTGCTGGTAAGGCGGGTTCCTTTTTCGTCAAGAACTAATTGATGATGATTGTAATCAAAAGTATAATTTCCGATTTGGAAAACGGTACTTTTTTCTTCTTCCGGTAAATCCGATTGTTTGCGGTATCTTCTTAAAATAGCTTCAATTCTTAGAATAAGTTCCTCTCTGTCAAACGGTTTGGTGACATAATCATCCGCGCCCGACCGAAATCCCTGCATGGTGTCTTCCTTCATCGATTTAGCCGTCAGGAAAATAATCGGGACGTCTCGCCCGGTCATTCGTACTTCTTTTGCCAAAGAAAAACCATCTTTTTTCGGCATCATGACGTCAAAAATGCAGAGGTCATATTGATTGTCCACAAAACATTGCCAGCCTTTTTGTCCGTCAGTGGCAAGATCGGTAGGATATCCTTTGTCGATAAGATATTCCTGAAGTAATTCTCCTAAATTGGTGTCGTCTTCAACGAGTAAGAGGTTGGGCATTTTTCGTGGCTATATGATTAGAAATTAGTCTTCTTCCGCTTGCTAATCAAATACGGCATAATTTGCTAAAACGTGGCAGTATTGTTACAATTGGAATGCAGCATAAAACTAACGAACTTTCGGAGCAAAGAAACCTTCAAAAATCATAATATATGTTAAAAATTATTGTATGGATCGTCGCCGTGTTCGCGGTACTTGCCATTATTTATTTTGTCGGGCCAAAAGTAACTACCACAATACCAGAACCTAAGCTTCCGATTGTAACACAAAATCTTCCTGAGTTAGAAGCGGAAATCAACCGTTCAGAAGCGAAAGTTAAGGATATGAAAAGAGACAATCAGGCGCGTATCGTCTGGGCGGATAGTTCGAAAAAAGAAAAGACCCGATATAGTATCGTTTATATCCACGGCTTCGGAGCGAGCTGGGCAGAGGGCGAACCTATCCATAGAAATCTGGCAAAAAGATATGGAGCAAATCTTTATTTATCCCGTATGCATGATGCTGGAATCAGCGATTCCAATGCGTTTGATGATCTGACTCCAGACAATTTTATCGCAGGTGCAAAACGTGCTCTCGCCATTGGAAAAGCCATAGGTGACAGCGTGATCGTTGTAGGAACTTCTGCCGGGGGATTGTTAACGGTTTATCTGGCATCAACAAATCCTGAAATTAAAGGAATCGTACTTTATTCTCCATGTATGGCCGTAGCTTCTCCTGCTTTGAAATTAATCACTGGTCCATGGGGAAAACAAATTTTGCATGGAATCATGGGCGACCGTCGCAAATCGGCTGACACAATTCCGGAACGTGCGAATTTCTGGCTGCAAAGTTATCACACGAACGGACTTCTGGCTTTACAGGAAACCATTGATGCGGTTGCCAAACCGGAAGTTTATGAAAAAATAAAAATGCCTGTTTTTCTGGCTTATTATTACAAAAATGAAGAAGAGCAGGACAAGGTTGTTTCGGTAAAAGCGATGCTGGATATGTTTCCAAAATTAGGAACGCCGGCTAATCTGAAAGTGGAAAAAGCATTTCCAAACAGCGGCGATCACGTGATTGGATCTTACCTGCGTTCAAAAGATGTTGAGGGAGTTTATAAGGCTACGGAACAGTTTCTGGAAGAAAAGCTTGGACTAAAACCAGTAGAAACAATGCAAAAATAACCTTGATTGCTGGCAAGCTAATGCGCTGGATTATAAAAAGAATGTGGTTTAAGCAACCAAAATTTTGTTACTTTGTCGGCCAAAAAGGGCGTTAACTCGTAATTAACAATAAAGGAAATCATGGCATACGGTTTATTAAAAGGAAAAAGAGGGATAATATCCGGCGCGTTGGACGAAAATTCAATTGCCTGGAAAGTTGCGCTAAAAGCAAAGGAAGAAGGAGCTATATTCACATTGACAAATGCACCGATCGCTATGCGTATGGGCGCAATCAACGAATTGGCCAAAGTTTGTGATGCGCAAATTATTCCTGCGGATGCCACTTCAGTTGAAGATATTGAAAAGTTATATACCCAGTCGATGGACGTATTGGGCGGAAAAGTGGATTTTGTTTTGCACTCGATCGGTATGAGCGCAAATATTCGTAAAGGAAAACCTTACGGTGACCTCAACTATGATTATTATCTGAAAAGTCTTGATGTATCATCACTTTCTCTTCACAAATTTTTGCAGGTAGCGGAGAAATTGGATGCTATTAACGAATGGGGGTCTGTGGTTGCTTTGTCTTACATTGCTGCACAACGTACATATCCTTTCTATACGGATATGGCGGAAGCAAAAGCAATGTTGGAAAGCATTGCCCGTAGCTTCGGATATCGTTATGGAAAAGCTAAAAACGTACGTGTAAATACAATTTCTCAGTCGCCTACTAAAACAACGGCAGGTTCAGGAATAGGTGGATTTGATGCATTTTATGAATTTGCAGAAAAAATGAGCCCGCTTGGAAATGCTACGGCCGACGATTGTGCAAACTATACAATCTCCATGTTCTCTGACTTGACGCGTATGGTTACGATGCAAAATCTTTTCCATGATGGCGGATATTCGTCGACGGGAATCTCAGAAGAATTAGTTCAAATGATTCAGAATCAAAACAAAGCTTAGGTTTAAAACCAGCTGTAAAAGCGAGTTCGTGCTGTAAAAATTGAAAAATCCCTCTTGAACGGACCGTTCTGGAGGGATTTTTGTGTATTAATAAAATAATTAAACCGCCCATCCCGTTTGGCGTTGTATGGTTATGGCGAACTGAGTAGTTTCGCCTGTAAATCCAGTGCCTTGAATTCTATTACTAATCAGTTGTTTCTATGCATCATTCGATCAAAATAAAATATATTCTTCTTTCAGGATTCGCTCTTTTGTTGGCTTCCTGTGGAGGCGAAAGGGAGAAAGCTGCGGCCCTTCCTGACGCCCCGATTTATACATTGGTTTTTTTAGACAAAACGCTAAGTGTTAATATTAATAAAGCGTATGTCAACGAAAAATATCGCCGGACGCTGACTGATATTATGGAAAACAACATGAAAAATAAAGGCGACAAACTGGAAGTTTACTTTATTCATGAAAACACTTCCAAAGCACGCGCCTTGTCATTGACCATTCGGAGTGAAAAAGAAGTAAATGACGGAGCCAACGCAACAGACCGTGAGGCGATTGAAACAGCATTTCAACTTTCTTTACAAAGAGAGAAAAGCATTTTCCTGAGACAATTATTATTGAAACTGAATCAGCAAAATACGGGCGCTTCAAATCAATCCACTGATATTTGGGCAAGTTTGCCGGTAATCGCGAAAGCGGGAGAAAGCGGAGCGCAGGTTAGCGTTTATTATTTCAGTGATATGATTGAAAGCGTAAAAGGTGCAGGTCGCCGCGATTTTCACAAACAGCCACCCATATCTGATGCCCAGGCAGAAGACGAGGCAAAATCGGATGTTAAAAAACTCGAACAATATGCGATTGGTTCTCCTCAGGTAACGATCGTTTCTCCTTTTGAAGCTACGGCTTCGTCCAAAGAAAATAATCCACACGTGACACATTACTGGCAAACACTTTTTCAGGAACTGGGTGGCGTTAGTGTAGATGAATTATAACAATTCCTTGTAATCTATTTTCAGGAAAATATTTTTGGAATAACCGAAGATTTATTTTGGTTATTCCAAAAAGTACGTATATTTAAGAAACTTACATAATACTTAATTATGCATCTTAAATTACTTATTAGCCATGAAAATTTTAATCCTTCTTTTACCATTTATCTGTCTAATTTCCTGCGTAGGAAAGCAAGATCAGGAGAGTGTTGCAATGAATGTTGATCTTATGGCGGCACACCCTTCGCCTTCCCGAGTAGCCTTGCAGGATGGCGATATTAGTAGAGCCGTACCTACCCAAAAACTTATTAAAGAAGGATTTGTAGAATTTGAGACTTCTGATGTCGAGAAAACAAAGGCGCAGATAATGGCAGCAACATCTGCAAACAATGCTTATATCTCGTCGGATAAGCAAAATAATGTAGCGGATAAGGTTAGTTATACTTTAATCGTACGGATTCCGGCTTCTAAATTTGACTCGTTTTTAAATTCAGCTACGAAAGATGTTCGCTATTTCGATCATAAGCAAATTGATGTAAAAGATGTTACAGCGGAATATTTTGATGTAGAAACCAGGCTGAAAACAAAAAAGGAAATCGAGTTGCGTTATCGGGAATTGCTCAAAAAAGCCTCTACAATCAAAGATATTTTGAGTATTGAAACAGAACTTGGTACTATCCGCACTGAAATTGAATCTGCCGAAGGCCAGTTAAAACTGCTGGCCGATCAGGTTCAATACTCCACACTTCGGATCGAATTTTACAAAATCACCTCTACCCCTGCCGTATTTACTTATCAGCTTAGTTCTGCTTTTTCAAAAGGCTGGGAAAATCTGCTTACGATCTTGATTCTGGCTGTTGATATCTGGCCGTTTATTTTGCTTGGGATTGGGTTGTGGTTTGGGTTTAGGAAATTTGCGAAGAGGAAATCAGTGAAAAAGGAAGCTGATATGACAATATGAAACTCGTACATTATTTAATTTGCATGATTTACGTGATGACTTTGTCGTGTAAATCGGAAGAAAACCAAAAACAAAACCAACTTATTGTTGGGGAATGGACGCTTTTTAAAGAAGAACTGAACGATCAAAGAAAAATCGATTCAACAAATATCCCAGGTATGGAAATGGGATATAAATCGGGCTATACATTTAGAGAGGGAGGCTTCTGTGAGAATAAACTTGGGTATCACAAAGACATGGAATCGAACGACCATAAGTTCTTAGGTACAGAGACTAAATATCGTATACATGAGAATCGATTAGAAATTTATGATTTGACAAACCAGATATGGGAAGGGTATGAAGTTTTAAAGCTTGATAATAAAATTTTAAAACTTGCTTTAAATGATTCTGTCAATGTGATTTACGAAAGAAGCAGGTACAAATTGGATCCCGAAATTCCCTTTGATCAAATCATTGTTTCTTCCTCAGGTTGTTATGGGGTATGTCAAATAAATGATGTAATGGTATCAAGAAATGGTGAAGTTATTTTTAACAACGAACAATATACCAAAAAGACAGGGTTATTTTCTTCTTTTATGAATTTAAAAGAATTTGATAAGGCAGAGACGAAATTCAGAAAAGCTAATTTGAAAATGTTAAAAGACAGGTATATGGCTAGCTGGACCGATGATAATGAGATAACAATTTCACTGGTACGAAATGGAAGGATTTATAAAACAATAAGTGACTATGGAAGTCAATCACCAACTGAACTTTATTGGGCATATTTACCAATCACATATCTCGATCAAAAATTGCGTCTTAAAAGTTTGCCTCATAGCAAATTTTACAAAACAAGAATTTCCTCTTTTGAAAAGGAAAATAAACTGATCAGACTTGCTAAGTCCGAAAGTTTTTATTTAACAGATTTATTAAATAAAGCGGATAGGGTCAATACTTTATTTGTTGAAAAATATACTTTAAGAGCATATGGCGAGCAGGGGTCACTAAAAATAACAACAGACGGTCGCTACTTCAAGATGCGTTTAAAGAATGGTAAATTCACGATTTTGGATCTTGGATATGACTTTTTGAAGGAGAATGATTTACTAAAACGACTTTCAGATAAATTAGACTACGAGAAATAAAGAATTTGCCTCAAAAACCAACAATCGTCCTCAAATTCTCAACCTCATCAAAAATTGATAAAACCGGAATTTGAAAGCCTTCTACAACAAAACTTGTAACAAGTCCTTGGGAAGATTTTAAAACAAGATCGTAAACATCACCTTTGAGATGATATTGTTCCAAAGTTTGATTTTCCGGATCAATGATCCAGTATTCTTCTATTTTGTGGGATTGGTAATCTTTAAATTTTACACCTCTGTCTCGCTTTTCAGTAGAATCGGAGAGGATTTCTATGACAAGATCAGGTGCTGGGAAAAGCGTTTGATCTTCGGTAAAATTTAAAGACTTTTCTTTTCTGAAAAAACAGATATCTGGTTCATAGTCGTTTCTTGTCAGTGTTATCATTATTTTTTCAATGCCAACAAAGCCAAGATTATTCTTGCCTGAATAAATACTTAATAATCGATAAAGAAGACCGCTGGCAACATTGTGTCTTTTAGTTACGGGAGAGTGAATGATAATTTCACCATTGATAAACTCAACTTTTTCCTGCTCAGTAATGTCATTATAAAATTTCAATCTTCTCTCACGTTCCTGATTGAGTAAAGCACTAGCTTCCTGAAGCAGGAAATATGCATCAGGTTCATTTAAAATGTCAGATAGGATGCGATTGCTCATAATAAACAAAATGTCTTCTATTCAAAAATAATAAAAAATAACCAGTTTCTTGGAAATGGGTTAATTTATTATCATCCAGCCCAATTTTCCCTATCCAGACTCCGATATTGAATCGCCTCGGCCAAATGTTCCACCCGAATATCATCACTCCCAGCCAGATCTGCAATGGTGCGGGAAACTTTCAGGATTCTGTCATAAGCGCGTGCAGACAATCCAAGCCTGTCCATAGCCGTGCGTAAAAGAGCTGTTCCGGCTGTTTCAATGGTACAGATTTTCTTTACCATTTCTGGCGGCATCATCGCGTTGGAATAAATCTCTTTGTTATCCTTAAAACGTTCCGTTTGTCTTTCTCGTGCCTTAATAACCCGCTCCCGAATTTGTGCGCTGCTTTCTGATTTCCGGGTCGAAGCGATTTGGTCGAAAGTAACCGGCGTAACTTCCACATGCAGATCAATCCGGTCTAATAATGGTCCGCTGATTTTGTTTAAGTATTTTTGAACAACACCTGGTCCGCAGACACATTCTTTGTCAGGATGATTGTAATAACCACATGGACACGGATTCATACTGGCGATCAACATGAAATTAGCCGGAAATTCTACGGTCATTTTTGCCCTTGAAATACTGACTTTTCTTTCTTCCAAAGGCTGGCGCATTACCTCCAAAACCGTCCTTTTAAATTCTGGAAGTTCGTCCAGAAAAAGTATTCCGTTATGTGCTAACGAGATTTCTCCCGGTTGAGGAAAACTTCCGCCACCAACCAAAGCAGCATCGCTGATACTGTGATGGGGTGCCCTATACGGTCGACGAGAAACCAGTCCCATATGCGTTCCCAGCTTGCCGGCAACAGAATGAATTTTTGTTGTCTCCAGCGCTTCGGGTAGACTTAAAGGAGGAAGTATGCTGGGAATACGCTTGGCCAACATCGTTTTTCCTGCGCCGGGCGGCCCGATCATAATGGCATTATGCCCGCCCGCTGCCGCAATTTCCAAAGCACGTTTGATATTTTCCTGACCCTGAACATGTTCAAAGTCAGCGTCATATTCATTTTGTGTTGTAAAAAATAAATCTCTTGTATCCACGACAAGAGGCTCAATAGTACTTTTACCTTCAAAAAATGCGATTGCATCTTCAAGGGTTTCTACCGGAATTACGTCGATATTATTAACGATTGCTGCTTCCCGGGCATTTTCTGCGGGTAAAATAAACCCTTTAAAACCTTGTTTTCTAACTTCAATAGCAATCGGTAAAACGCCTTTAATTGGTCGCAACTTGCCATCAAGAGACAATTCGCCCATGATGACATAATCTTCCAAATTGTGTACCGAAGAAATTTGCTCAGAAGATTGTAAAATGCAAAGTGCTATCGGAAGATCATAAGCAGAGCCTTCTTTACGGATATCAGCCGGGGCTAAATTGACCACAACTTTTTGCCTTGGCATTTTGTAATTGAAATATTTCAGTGAAGCTTCTACCCTGTGCTCGCTTTCTTTAACCGCACTATCCGCAAGCCCGACAATGTGAAAATGCATGCCCTGGCCAACCTGCACTTCAATGGTAATCATTTTGGCATTCACGCCATAAACTGCACTTCCGAAAGTTTTTGCAAGCATAATACTGGTTTTAATTTGATAGTGTGTTGAAGTCAGCAGACAAACCCTTCCAAAATTAACAGGAAATTACATAACCTAGTCTATCCTCATCAAGATAAGCGGGACCGAAAATGTTGTTATTCTTTATTTGATTAAAATCGGATAAAAAGAAGATAGAAAACGTCATAGTGGTTGAATAAACATTAAATTTAAGCATTGAAATACCATCCTGACACGGGATTTCTTTTAATTTATTCATACTCCTATTCCCATGATAAAGTATTTATTTGTTTCCTTTCTTTTTCTGTTTTCACAAGAAAATGTCTTTTCTCAAAAAAAAACCAGTGCACTTTCCGGCAAAATAATTTGTGTCGATGCGGGACACGGAGGAACTGCTTTAACCGACAGCTACCGGGTTGGCCCTGGCGGTGAACGTGAAGAATGGATCAATTTACGCGTTGCCAAACTTTTGCAAAAAATGCTGGAAGAAAAAGGTGCAAAAGTTTTCATGACCAGAACAACGGATGATACAATCGCATTGTGGCGCCGGGCAAAAATTGCCGTTGATAACAAAGCAGATCTTTTCGTTTCGATTCATCATAATGCTACCGCTGATCCAAAAGTGGATTTTCCAATCATTTATTTTCATGGGAATTCGAGTGAAAATTTGGCGGGAGTTGTGTTGGGAAAAGAATTGGCCACGACTATTACAAAAAGTTTATTCAAGGGAAACAGCCCGGTCTCTGTTGCTTCTGATTTCAGTATTTTTCCAAAAGCCGGAGCGCAGGTTTTACGGGGAACGTATGGAATTCCGGCTGTTTTAGCCGAAGCTGCATTTTTCTCAAATCCGGAAGAAGAGCAAAAACTGAAACAGGAAGATTATAACAAAAAGGAAGCAGCGGCTTATACAGAGGCCTTTGAAGCATTTTTCAGCAAACCTATTCCTAAAATAATTCCGAAAAATTCACTGGTAACTGTTCCGCCTTTTCTGGTTTTTGAAGAAGCGGCTAGAATGAATGAAATTGCCCGTCGCTGGCATCAGGATTTTTTGGATGGACAGGCGTTGATGAAAAACACTGATAGCACTTCTATTCGTCAGGCTTATGATTTATTTACGCGTTCTGCGCGTTCCTTTCCGGATTCTTACATCGCAGCGGATTGTCACGCCAACAGAGCTCTTTTGTTAAGATTGATGGATAAAAGAGAAGAAGCCAGAGAAGAAGAAAAACGTGTGAGAGAATTTTATGTCAAATTTGCAGTCAAAAAATGAGCGAAATTTTATGAAAGGTAATAGTATTATTATGCGATTTCCTCTTGGAATGTTTTTGTTGTTTTTGCTGCTGCTAAGTAACAAATCTATGGCTCAGGCCACTTTCCGGATTCTTGACAAACCTATCACTTTTGATGCTGAAAGAAAACGGTTGTCTATTGATTATCTGGCAAACAGGCATTCCATCAGGCAGAAATCTCCTTATATCAAACCGCAAATGATTGTGCTGCACTGGACAGCTGTACCTTCTATTGAGGAGACTTTTGATGTTTTCAATCCGGTTTTACTGCCCGGCGCACGTGCTGGAATCGCTTCCGCGAGTAATTTAAACGTTTCATCCCAGTTCCTAATCGACCGCGATGGTACTATTTTCAGACTTTTACCTGATACCGCTTTTGCCCGTCATGTTATAGGACTAAACTATTGCGCGATCGGTGTGGAGAATGTTGGTTCAGATAAAGATCCTTTAACAAAAGAACAATTAAAAGCTAATGAGCAGCTTGTGCGGTATTTGAAAAAGAAATATCCGGCGATAGAATATGTAATCGGTCATTATGAATACACTGATTTTGTCGGACATCCGCTGTGGAAAGAGATTGATTCTAATTACAGAACTACCAAAACAGATCCGGGTGTTGATTTTATGGAAAAAATCAGAGAGAATCTGAAAGATCTAAATTTGAAAGGAAGTCCCTTGATTAAGAAATAGCAGTTATTTAAATACCATTTTCAAATCCAGTTCAATATTGGTAACCGGATCTTTAAAGATAGTATCCGTGAAATACTGAACCGAATTGTCAGGCAGAAATAATTGAACCGCTTTAACGGAAGGCATCACAATCCAGGCAGATTGAACACCACTTGGAAAATATATTTTTCTGATTTTCCCTGTCAGAGCATCGTACGCCTGTGTTGGAGATAGAATTTCGATGGCTGTAATTGGAGGTTCAGTGTAGCGGATTATATCTTCTTCCCAGTTGAAAACCAGATTTTGAAAAATTGAAATATCAGGTTTTGCGCGCCCGCTGAGTAATTCAAGTTCAAGTTCCGGCATAACGTCAAATTGACCGTCATATACGGAAAGTAGTACACTTAAACGATAAGTCAATCGGGAATGATTCAAAGACATGGTTTCTTCAAGAGGGGTTTCAATTTCCGTAATTTCAACTGCTCGTAAGTCCATAGCGTCTTTGTTTTAAACAAATATAAAAAATTAAACCTGTTACTCAACCACCGCCGAAACACAAATATAAGTCGGGATAATTCCGGTACTTCTGATACGAACTTCTGCGTCAATAGCCTGTGTATTACCGGTTAATACCAGCGCAGTATCCAGCCCGAATTTATTCCCACCTAAAATGTCGGTATGCAGAGTATCTCCTACCATCAGGATATCTCTTTTGCTGACATTCGGGTAGTTTTTGATATGCTGATAGGCGAAAATAAACATTTGTGGATCCGGTTTTCCAAAGCGGATGAACTGTCTGCCGATGGTATCCTCTATCATTTTTGCCAAAGCACCAACGGCAATGGAAAGGCGGGTTTTTGAAGCCGGATATGTTTTATCCGTATTGGCTACGATAACCGGGATATTGCGTTTTCGTAATAAATTAAGCGTTTTTGTCAGATCTGTGTTCCAGTCAAAACCCTCATCATCCAGAAATACAAGCGCATTAACATCCGAAATATCATTCAAATCCAGCTCCTTGATGGATAATGTTTTAATATCTGCGGTGCCGATATAATGAGCCGAATTCTCAGTCCCCAGATAAGCAACAATCCCGTTTCTTACTTTCAGGTCAAGATATTCACGGGCCAGCATTCCGGATGAAATGATACGATCCGGTGTAACGTCATTGATTCCCAATTTTACATAAGACTGAGCCAATTGTTCCGGACTTCTGGAAGCGTCGTTTGTAACGACATAAAAATCCTTTCCCGTTTCTTTGAGATAGGCAAATGTATTTTCAATCCCGGGTATTAAACCGTTGTAAGTTTTAAGTACACCAAATGCATCGAAAAATATAACTTCGTACTTCGAGAGTACGGATTTGAAGTTGTCTAGAATCATGAATTTGGTGTCTTGGTTTACTATTTATCTAAATTCTGTTTTTTCTTACTTTCTTTTGGTTCTGATTTAATACCCAGATGATTTAGGATTTTTTCGGGATCAAAAGTGTCAATTGAAGGAAAATAGAGCTCGTAAGCTTCTCTTTGCAATTTGGTGGAGTAAGTTCTATGAAAAAAGTATTTTCCGTATTTTATTACATAATTCAGAATAAAAAAACGATAAGCTTCTTTCATAAACCGCACTTCATTTTCTGAAAGCGGGTATACTTTATGGTATTCTTCCAGGAAAATCATAAACCGGTCTTCCATCAGCGGCGTAATCAGATAACTGAAAACGGTACGGTCGCCAACGTTAGAAACCACCCTGCTAAAAAAGTAAAAATCCAGAATCCGGGAAGAAACCCGGAACCAGTCATAATCCCAGCGGGAAAACAAATGCTGATCGTCTGTAACTGAGAAATTTCCAATATTCCAGTCTACAAAAACCGGCATCATATCAAAATTGATCACATTCAATTTATTGATATTTTTCAAAAACGTTTCACACTGTTCTCTGAGAAAATCAATGTGCATACGATGTTCATATTGCCCCGCTTCGGTATCCAGAATATCCAGCAAATGATAAATATCAGTTCTTAATTTTTTGGAAGATTTCGGAAGCGATTTCCCTACACGGAAACATGCAAGGTGGAATTTGGCCATTTCCTGGCCCAATTTCCGGATATGATCTTCATCCAATCTTTTGGGCATACGGTGCATGGCCCGGATCGGATTGTAAAAAACGACCCAGGTATCCAGAAAATCTTCCTGATAACGATAGGTATAAACCTGATTATTTTTCAGCAGCGATTTGGCCAGAACATTTTCAAAAGGATAAAGCAAATTGTTGGAAGCGGCCTGAATGATCCGGTGATCTTCCTTGAAATGTTCATATTTTCCAAAATAGGAAAGCTTGGCTATAACGGTATCATCGTTGTCCAGCGTTACCCGGAAAACGTGATTGGTAGAAACTTTGGCACTTATATCTTCAACCAATTTAATGGAAATAGAATCATCAAATCCCGCCCACGCTTTTTCAATAATGGCCGGATAGTCTTTTATACGCATGAAATAATTTAAAATTAGTAGTTAGATTGCTGATAAAATCGGGTACTTTTTAGTGATAAAGTGTTACAAAGTTAACAACTTCGCTGATACATTTTATGTAACCCTGTTTTCGAAGTAGTTCTTAAAATTGTTAAAATATTGATTTTCAGCAGAAACAGGAATTGAAATTCTGCGTTACTTCTTTAACATAGAATTTAACATTAATTTTGCAGCGAAACTTACCATTTAATATTTTGTATTTTTTCTACTTTTCCCGCTTTTTAATCCGCCTGGCGCTGCCCATTTTCCTTCGTCGGCTGTTTGTTGTTAATTTCGATCAAGTACCAAATAAGGGGCCATTGCTCCTGGCCTCAAATCATCCCGATTCATTTTTTGATGCGCTTGTGATAGGCGCAACGATGCGGCAGCCTATTTTTACACTGGCACGCGGCGATGCTTTCAAAAAACCTGCTGTGGCTTTCTGGTTAAGACAAATTAACCTGATCCCGGTTTTTAGAGGTTCGGAGGGGCGGCAGGCTGTTTTAAGTCTGGACATTACGACGAAGGAAAGTCTGGATGCGATGAAAAACGGTAATACCGTGATTGTTTTTTCAGAAGGCATTTGTGTGAATGAATGGAAACTTCGCCCGTTAGGAAAAGGAACGGCGAGAATGGCACATCAGGCCTGGTTTGGTGAAAGTAATCTGAAAGAAATGCAGGTGATTCCTATCGGGATGAACTATGAACATTATCGTGGTACCGGGAAACGAACGGCAATCCGTTTTGGCGATGCAATTCATCATACCGATATAAAAACAAGCCCTGAAGATTATGAAAAATGGCTTCGGGAATTTAATGAAATACTACAATTTAAAATGAATCAGGAAATTTTAACAATTCCTGAAACAGCGACCAAAGAAGAGCGGAAATTAGCTTTCAACAATTTCTTCGGACCGAATTCAATTCCATCAAAAGGCAACTTTTTATTACAGGGATTAGGCTGGTTTGGCCGCTTTATCCACCGACCGATTTATCATGCTTTTGATAAAAAAGTGTCAAAAATCACAGCAAGATCCGTTTTTTATGATTCAGCTTTATTTGGTTTGCTGCTTTATCTTTATCCTGTGATTGTGCTTTTGATAGCTGGTATTGTAGGGATTTTTGCAGGATTTAAAGTTGCTCTTGTGGTATTTGCAGCTTTGCCAATACTGGCTTGGCTGGGAAACCGCTATCGGTAATTTTATTATTTTGATAAAATAAAATGCTCTGATGTTTCCATTATAGAAAGCATCAGAGCATTTTTCATTTATTATAAAACGATATTATCTGCTAGTTTTTCACACGGTTCAGTCCCATCGTTTTCAACATCCAATCCGGCAAAGGTTTCTGATGTTTTCTCTTTTGAATATCAAGGAACCAGCCGATTTTTTTCAGGATCGGAAGTTTATGGGTTTCCACCATTTCGATTAAAGTCCCGTCCGGATCTTCCACATAAGCAAAACGGCCAGCCGCGGATTCCATACCAAATGAAGATTCGCTATCCACAGTAAAAGGATAACCCTGCGCCTGAACTTTTGTTTTCAAAGTTGCCAGATCCAGGGCATCGAAACATAAGTGAATGTAGCCACAATCCCCCCAATAACGGTTTTCAAAAAGTTTCTTAGGCTCACGATCAAGTGCCTGCAATAATTCGATCTGAATATTTCCTAACAGTCGGCTGAAAGCACCTTCTTCTGTAAAGTTTTTACGAAGCAAAACACGGCGGAAACGTTGTCCTGAAATAGAGGTTGGCAAATCATCAAAAACACCGGTTTTGTCATAAACAACTTCCAGGTTTTGAATCAATGTCTGATAGAATAAAATTGATTTATGGACATCAGAAACACCAACAACCACGCCCGCTACGCCGCCTATCGGTTTCCCTGTATTTTGGAACCACGAAGTATCACTTGTGATCTGAAAAATATTTCCGTAAGGATCATTTCCCCAGAAACCCTCTCCTTCCGGCAGCGAAACCAACGGCCCAACGGCTTCTTTTGATTGTGATTTTACCCAGTCGTGTGCCTTTTTTACATCCGGAGCTTTGAAGCGAATTGCATTAATTCCTAAATCTCCCAGTTCAAGTTTGAAATTTGCAGGTTGTGAAACACGGCTTGTAAAAGACCAGATTTCCAGTCCGCCGCCGCCTGCTAAATTTAGTGCTAATGCTGCATGTCGCTGATGTACAGTGCTTCCTGTGTAAGGAGTCATCAAAGGGGCTTCTGCTTTGTCGTCGAAAACGGGAACGTCAAAACCCAGAATGCGGCGGTACCATTGCCACGCTTCGGGTACATTTTGAACTCCAAGACCAACTTGCTGAATTCCGGAAATAAGTGCAGCACTCATGAAAGGGATATATTTTTTAATATGATAGAAATAGATTCAAGCCCGGGACCTTTTCTTTTATGGCCAAAGGAACCGCAATTTTACAAAATAAACAGGAAGTAACTTGTCAAAAGGTAATAATTGATTAGCAGGACGCAACGCTTTATAGAATTTTTTTCGTGGAAAATGTTTTGAGTACGATCTTTTTACAAACAATTCGTATACGTTGATTTTAGAAAATGACGTTTCAAATAATGGGAACTTACACGCCCGTTCGCTGTTTGAAAAGAATGACCTTAACTCCTGACAATTATGATTTCAATGGTCTTAGTTTTTTTAACAAACATATTTACACCGTTTTCACATGAATTAGCGGCGCAATCTATTCCTGTCGTAACAAGAAATGTCGTTGCCGAAAAGACCAAATTCATCGTTTTTTCAGGTTCTGACTGGTGTAAAAGCTGTATTCGGTTTAGAAAAAAGGTTTTGAGCGATCCTGCATTTGAAACATTTGCAAAAGAAAATCTGGACGTTGTGGTTGCAGACTTTCCGCAGAGAATAAAACTTCCCAAAGAGGTTGTCGAGCAAAATGAAGCTTTGGCAGAAAAATATAATCCAAAAGGCGTTTTCCCCAATCTGGTGCTGATTTCTCCGAATGGATCGCATTCCGAAATTATCGAGTACTCAAACCAGACGCCACAGGAATTTGTAAACGAATTGAAAAATTATTTACAACGCTTAAATGAATGAGTTTCGGTTAGTCGAAAAGTTGATGGGTTCGGCTTTTGAACTGATCATTGTTGATGATGACAAATCAAAAGCCGAAGAACTTTTGCAGGAAGGAAGAGCCGAAATCAAGCGGTTGGAAAGTTTACTTACCGAATTTGACGAATCGTCTTTTACGTCTCAGCTCAATATAAATGCAGGAATAAAACCAGTGCAGGTCGATGCAGAAGTTTATAAACTGATCAAACGATGCATCAACATTTCAAACCTCACACAAGGCGCTTTTGACATTACCGTCGGACCTTTAAAAAAGTTATATAATTTCAAGAACGAGAAGTTTGTATATCCAGAGAAACATGCGGTAAAAAAGACAATTTCTTTAATTGGATCGCAGCAGATTTCTTTTTTAAGCGACAACTTTATTTTTCTCAAAAAGAAAGGAATGCATATAAGTTTTGCGGCAGTTGGAAAAGGTTATGCAGCGGATAAAGTAAAACAGTTGTGGCTTGCAAAAGGCGTGCAGAATGGCGTTATCAATGCTAGCGGAGATTTAACTGTTATTGGTAAAAAATCGGAAGAAAAACCGTGGCAAATTGGTATTGCAAACCCGGATTCAGCCAATGAAGTTTTATGTTATCTGCCGATTGAAAATGCTTCTATTGCCACTTCCGGAGATTATGAGCAATTTTTTATGCACAAGGGAAAACGATATTCGCATAACATTGATCCGAGAACGGGAAAACCGGTGAGCGGTATAAAAAGTGTAACAGTAATAAGCCCGGGTGCGGAGTTGTGTGACGCCCTGGCAACGGCCGTTTACGTGATGGGTGTGGAAGTCGGTTTGCATTTTATAAATCAGCTTCCTCAAACGCATTGTTTAATAATTAATGACAAAAATGAAGTGTTTCCCTCACGAAACCTTAACTTTAAATATGCGGAGAAATAAAATATATAGTTGGATTTTAGGTATCATGCTAATGCTTGGCGGATTCGGCTGCAAGGCTGTAAAACCTTATCAGCGCGTATATCTCAATGATCCGGAAATGCAGATGGGAAGTAATTCAGGGAAAAAATTTGAGGAATACGTGGAAAGTATCCGTGAAGGAGATACGCCGGCAGCTGGTACAAAATCGAGTGGCGGCTGCGGATGTAATTAGCATATTATGAAAAGAAAATTTTTACTGGCAGGATTACTTAGTGTATTTTTATTCAAGGCGAAAGCGCAGTCTTCTGATAGTACGTATCAAAAAAATACTGTTTCCAAAACAGATATTGAAGTCGTTTATTCGCATTATATTCAAAACGGACATAACTCTGCTGTTACTGGCGGAATTGGGACCGAGAAAATGACGGTTTATTCTCCGTCGGTACGGATTGCTCATACTTTCAAAGAATTTAATACAATTCGTTTTGTAGGAGGTGCAGATGTAATCAGCTCTGCATCAGTGGATAATATCGATTTTGTGATGTCGTCTGCTTCCCGGAGAGATACGCGGTCTTATGGAACACTGAACTATCAGCGGCAGTTGAAAAAGAAAGATATCAGACTCGGAATTGGTTCCGGTTTTTCTATCGAATCTGACTATATGTCAATTCCGCTTTTCCTTTCGGCAGACTATGTTAACCCGTCAAAAACCAGAACTTTTTCTATTGATTTACAGGCTTATTTTGATGATCTGAGATGGGGACGACTGGATCCTGATTATTATCACGCAGTAAAATTGATTTATCCCGTTGAGCTCAGGTATAAAAAGTGGTTTGATAATTACCGACGGGATTCTTATAATGTAAAACTTGGTTTTACCCAAAGCATAAACCCACGGCTTGTACTCGGTATTTTTCCGGAGTTTGCTTACCAAAAAGGATTGCTGTCAACATCTTTCCACCGGGTTTATTTTAACAATGATTCACTGAAAGTTGAAAATCTCCCGGGTGATCGTTTTAAGTTTCCGGTTAGTTTGAGACTGAATTATTTCATGGGCAGCAGGACAATCCTGAAATTAAACTACGGTTTTTATTGGGATAGTTTTGATATACTTGGCAACAGTATTGAACTTGAAGCGGCGGTGAAAATTTCTTCGCAGTGGACGATTGCGCCGTTTTTCAGATACTACAAGCAGTCTGGTTCTGATTATTTTAAGCCTTACAAGCAACATAATATCTCGGAGAAATATTATACCTCAGATTATGATCTGTCCTCTTTCCAAACTTATAAGCCGGGAATAAATCTGAGATTTCTTCCGTCTCAATATTTAACAAAGAGAATTTCTTTTGATGAGTTAAATTTGCGCTATACTTATTTTCACAGATCTAATGGTTTGAATGCTCATATTATTACTTTGGCACTTAAATTTGGCAGAGAAAAAAGGTCTTTCAGGGATATGGAGTAACTTTTATTTAAAGGTGTGGATATACAAATCGCCAATATTTTGACTTTATACCCAATATTTCATATCTTAAAGCGAGATTTTCAAAATAATATATTAAATAATTTAAATTTCCACGCATCCATTAGGCGCTCGTCATCGTATATTTGATGAGCATTGTATTTTTATTGAAATTATTAGAATGACTCAGTCCGTAGTTTTAGCACCCATTACCGAAAGTTTACCAGAGTTTATTAATTCCGGGCAGTATTCAAAAGTGATTGTAATAGCAGATAACAATACCCGCAAGTACTGTTATTCATTGATCAAGCCCCTTTTGGGAAAACATAAGCTTGTGACTGTGCCAAGCGGTGAAAAGCATAAAGTGCTGGCCACATGTGAAACCATCTGGGAATCCATGACAGCCGCAGAATTGGACAGACATGCATTAGTGATCAATATCGGTGGTGGTGTAATAGGGGATATGGGGGGATTTTGTGCGGCAGTTTACAAACGTGGAATAGATTTTATACAGATACCAACAACGTTGCTTTCACAGGTTGATGCGAGTGTTGGGGGGAAATTGGGGATTGATTTTCAGGGATTTAAAAATCATTTGGGTGTTTTTAATATTCCAAAAAGTGTTTTGATTGATCCGTTTTTCCTAAAAACTTTACCGGAAAGAGAAATCCGTTCAGGCTTTGCAGAAGTGATAAAACATTGCCTGATCGCTGATGCTGATAAATGGAAAGTGATCCGTCAAAATGATTTTGAAGAACAAAACTGGACAGATTTGATTGCACATTCGGTAAAGATCAAACAGGAAATTGTAAATCAGGATCCTACGGAAAAAGGATTAAGAAAGGTTTTGAATTTCGGGCATACGCTTGGGCACGCTGTTGAAACGTATTTCCTTGCAAAAAGTGAAAATGAAAGATTGTACCACGGCGAAGCGATTGCAGTTGGTATGGTCATGGAAAGTTACCTTTCCTATAAAAGAGGCCTTATTGATCAGAAAACATTGATTGATATTGAGGAGTTTATCTTTGCAACGTATGGCAGGGTATTGATTAAGGATTCTGATGTTGAAGCAATTATTGCATTAACTCGACAAGATAAAAAGAACAGAGGAAGCGAAATTCGTTTTTCTCTTCTGGAAGGAGCTGGAAAATGTGGGTATGACATTGTGGTTTCCGTTCCTGAAATGCGTAAAGCAGTAGCTTATTATATGGGGTAGATCTGGTGACAGGACGGCATAAGCTATTGATTAGTGGGTTTTCAAAATTAGAGTAAATAATATCTATTTATAACCTGACAAAATTAATTGCTTATGCTGAAGTCTATTAAACCTTATGCCGCTTTATTAGTGATATTGATGTTAGCGGGTTGCTCGGGTGGTCGTAAAGTGTTTGTTGAACACGACTACAGTTATGAAACAAACTTTAAAGATTATTCTTCCTATACCTTTCTGGAATGTGAGCGGGATACCAACAATCTTTGTACAGAAATTTACGAGGCCATTCGCCGCCAGATGCAGGTAAGAGGTTACAAGCTTACTGCTGAAAAACCAACGCTATTAGTGAATTATGGTATTTTCTATGATAATCTTCGCTATCAGGGTTACATGCAGCCGGTCATAAAAAACTGGGTGGATACCGAAAACGATGGTTTCAGGTACGAGCCGATAAAATATGCCCTGGATAAGGGAACATTAATCGTTTCCTTGATTGATGCCGAGAGTGATCAGGTTGTGTGGAGAGGTTATGCCTCGGGTATTTTTAAAGGTGTGGATAACTCAAATAATCATTACCGAAGTGTTGTGCGGAGGATTTTTGACCAATATCCGCTTTTTGCAAAAGGATATGATCCGCGAAGATATAGCGAAGCTGTCGGAAGATAGATAAAAGAAGAGCCCGTCGAAAATTTTCCGACGGGCTCTTCTTTTATCTCAATTTCAGAGTTGCAAGTGTCAAAATTGCCAGGATAATTCCGACTACCCAGAAACGGGTTACAATTTTTGCTTCGTGTATACCTTTTTTCTGATAATGATGATGAAGCGGGGACATGAGTAAAATTCGCCTGCCTTCGCCAAATTTCTTTTTGGTATATTTAAAATAGCTGACTTGCATAATAACGGAGACCAGTTCGGACAGGAACACGCCGCATAAAATAGGTATCATTAATTCTTTACGGATTGCTAATGCTACTACCGCGATCACCCCTCCAAGCATCAAACTTCCCGTATCGCCCATAAAAACCTGGGCCGGATAAGCATTATACCAGAGAAACCCGACACATGCCCCGACAAATGCAGCACAGAAAATTACCAGCTCTCCCGAGTTCGGAATATACATGATGTTGAGATACTGAGAGAATTTGGTATTGCCGGAAAGATAGGCCAGAACCCCCAACGTGAGCGCGATGATACCCGAAATACCGGCTGCGAGGCCATCAATTCCATCCGTAATATTGGCTCCGTTGGAAACAGCAGTAATGATAAATATTGCTATAATCGTATAGATCACCCAGGTATATTCTTCCGGAAGCCAGCCAAAAAGTAAAGTCCGGTAATCAAATTCATTGTTTTTTGAAAAAGGAAGTGTTGTTACCATCGGATGAACAATATCCCGGTAACGTTGTACTTCACCAAGCGAAGAGCTTAAAAGTGGCTGGTCGTAAATGCGGATTTTAACATGATCGTTGAAGGAAAGTGTTAACCCAACAATCAATCCAAGCCCAACTTGGCCGACAATTTTAAACCTGCCGTGAAGTCCTTCTTTATTGTTTTTGAATTTTTTAAGATAATCATCAATAAAACCAATCATACCAGTCCATACAGCCGTTATGATCAACAAAACAATATAAACGTTGGAAAGCTTGGCGAATAATAATACCGGAATCAGAAGCGAGGCCAGGATAATAAATCCTCCCATTGTTGGTGTTCCAGACTTTTCCATTTGCCCTTCCAAACCCAGATCACGGATTGATTCTCCTACCTGTTGTCTGCGCAGAAAGTTGATAATCCATTTTCCATAAGTTGCCGCAATAAAAAGCGATAGTACCGTCGCCCCAAGTGCACGGAAAGAAATATATTGAAATACGCCGGCTCCGGGTATGTTAAATTGCTTGTCTAGGTATTCGAATAGGTAATAGAGCATGTAAAATCATGATTAGCGCTTGCAAAGTTGCCTTTTTCTTGCAGACTACGCAATGGAGGCCTGTATTTTTATTCTTTTTGGGAATGAAAATTTAAAAATGCTTCTCTCAAAACCTGTCTGTCGTCAAAATCATGTTTCACGCCACGGATATCCTGATAAGTTTCATGACCTTTTCCTGCGATGAGAATGATATCCTCGGGATTTGCTTCTGCCACGGCTTTGAAAATTGCTTCATGACGATCCGGAATGACGGACGTATTTTTATATTTCAAAGGCGGAACGCCTTTCAGCATCTGGTCAAGAATATCCTGTGGATCTTCATAGCGCGGATTATCAGAAGTAAGAATTACTCTTGTACTCAGATTACAGGCAATTTCTGCCATCTTCGGTCTTTTTTCGGCATCACGATTTCCTCCGCAGCCCACAATCGTGATCACCTGTTCATTTCCATGACGCAGATGCGCGATCGTTTGAAGTACATTTTCCAGAGCATCCGGTGTGTGGGCGTAATCTACAATACCAACAATATTATCAGCCGAATGAATTTGTTCAAATCTTCCCGGAGGACTGTTAAGGTTCGAAAGTGCAGTCAAAACTTCTTCCGGCATTTCTCCCAGAGCAAGCGCGGCACCATAAACGGAAAGTAGATTATACGCATTGAAACGACCAATCACCCGAAACCAGACTTCCTGATTATTAATTTCCATATGCATTCCGGTAAGCGTATCGGAAAGAATTTTTCCGTGGTAAGTCGCTACCGTTTGCAAAGAATAGGTTTCTATCCGTGCTTTGGTATTTTGTACCATCACTGAACCACGGCGATCATCAATATTTACAAGAGCGAAAGCACTTTTTGGTAACTGATCAAAAAAACCTTTTTTCGCCTTGATATAATTATCAAATGTTTTATGAAAATCGAGGTGATCGTGGGTAATATTGGTGAAAATTCCGCCGGCAAATTTCAAACCGGTAATACGATGCTGCGCTACGGAATGAGAACTAACCTCCATAAAAACATGCGAACAACCTTTTTCCAGCATTAAAGCCAGAAGTTGATTAAGTGCAACGGCATCGGGTGTTGTATGGGTGGAAGGAATAACTTCGTCTTCAATCTGGTTTTGAACGGTTGACAACAATCCGCAGCGGTAACCCAGTGCACGGAAAAGCTGGAAAAGAAAAGTGGCTACCGAAGTTTTTCCATTCGTACCCGTAACGCCTACTAATGTTAATTTTTTGGAAGGCTTATCGTAAAAAGAAGCGGCGACATAACCCATCGCCTCAGCCGAATCAATAACCTGAATGTAGGAAACTCCTTCACGCAATGTTTTTGGTAATTCTTCACAAAGAATCGCAACAGCGCCCAGATCAGTGGCTGTATCCATAAACTGGTGCCCGTCTACCTGTGTACCTCTTAGAGCGACAAATAAACTTCCCGGCATAATCCGGCGCGAATCGATGATAATTTTGTTGACAACGACATTATCAGATCCGTGAATTACTACATCTGCAATGCCACTGACTAAGCTATGAATTGGTTTTTGAATACTTTCCATAAATGGATTTTACTGTAATGTTAACAAGATCGTTTTAAGTCCGCTTTTGTTGCTGCCCGGTGGAAGCGATTGGCCCACGACTTTCCCGGAACCTTTAAAGGTTACCCGGAAACCTTTATTTTCCAAAATATATAAGGCATCCCGCATAGGCATTCCCTGCAAATCAGGAATGTCTTTGGATTCAATAGTCCGGGATTTCCATTTCGTTTTATTTCTGGCGATGACTGAACCGGCAGTATATTCCTGGGCATTTTCCGGTAAAGGAGCAAGTTTTAATTCTTCGCCAATTACTTTTAAATCAGAAGTTCTGCCTGCCCATTTTACGAGCTTGTCTTCACCACTTGTTGTATCTTTTTGTGTTTTCTGGATACTTACATCATGTGCATAAATCCGGTCGGCAACTTCCTTGAACACCGGCGCCGCCACACTTCCCGCATAAAGCAGGTAATTTTCCTTGGCGCCACGAGGCGTATCAATGATGACGATACAGCTGTATTTAGGTTTATTTGCAGGAAAATAACCCGCAAAAGAGGTGTAATATTTACCCGCGGTGTGAACTCCGTTAATCAATTTCTGGGCCGTTCCGGTTTTCCCCGCTATTCTGTAAAGATCTGTTTTAATATTTTTTGCAGAACCATGTTCCACTACACCTTCCAGCATAATCTTAATTTTGCGTAAAGTTTCAGGAGAACAAATAGGCTTTTCCGAAACATAAGGCAGGATTTTATCTTCCACCTTTTCTGCGCTTCGGATTTCCCTGACAACCATCGGTCTTACCCAATAGCCATCGTTCGCAACAGCATTGTACATGGCAAGCGTTTGAAGGGGTGTCATGCGCATTTCATATCCGTACGACATAAAAGTCAGCGAATAGTTGTTCCACTGTTTCGACGAGCGGTTTTTGATATAAGGAGGATTTTCTCCCTTCATATGAATTCCCGTCGGTTCAGTCAGGTGGAATTGCTTCAGGTACCCAAGATATTTATCCGGTTTAGAGAAAAAATAACGCTGCATCAGTAAATGAACACCGATATTGGATGATTTTTCAAAAACCTGTGCGGCAGTTAAAATCCCGTGACCACCTCTTTTAGAATCGTTTATGGAAAGTCCTCTGAAACGGATAGAGCCGGTGCCGGTATTAACAGTCACTTTATTTGGATCCATTTTGGTTTCCTCCAAAAGTGCCATCATCGTTGGCAACTTAAAAGTAGAGCCAGGATCCGTACTTCCGGCCAGTGCATAATTAAAAACTTCTTCGTATTTATCGTCAGGACGTTTTGTCAAATTGGCCATAGCACGGATCTCGCCCGTGGCTACTTCCATGACAATAACACAACCAAAATCTGCCTGTGCTTCGGTTAGTTTCCTTCTCAGTGCAATTTCTGCCATATCTTGAAAAGTCATATCCAGCGTCGTATAGATGTCTTTTCCCGTTTCCGGCTGAATATTTAAATTGTCGCCCACAGGAATTTTTATCCCGCCTTCTACCAGCTCAACCCAGTTTATTCCGTCTTTTCCTTCAAGTTTTTTGTCAAAACTTGCTTCAATACCAATATAACCCCGGCCGCTTTTGGGATCGGTTCCGCCAATGGTCCGGTCGGCCATAGGGCTGAAGGGTTTGTAGCGTTTGTAGATCATTTCAAACTTTCCTCCCCCACCCTTTTTGGCACGGGCGAAGAATGGCCACTCCTTTACTTTTTCTCTTTCCAGATAGCCAATTTCTTTATTTTTTAATCTTAAATACCGTTTGCTTTTACTTTTTCGGTATCTGATAAGTTTATCCTTATAGCCGTCAAAAGTATTTTCACCAAAATTCTTAACCAGCAATCGGGCAAGCTGATCTACATTATCATAAAAATAGGTTGAGTCAGCCACTTTGGTGTCAAATCCAACATAGTAATATGGCAATGAAGTGGCCAGCAAACTGCCGTCGCTTGAAAAAATACTTCCCCGCATAGCCGGAATTGTATCCAGTTTCAGGTCATTTTTTTCTGCGTATTCTGCCCAGGTTTTTCCTTTAAATTTAGCATAATACTGAACCTGAATTAGTTTCCCGAAAACCATGATGGCAAAAACAAACAAAAACAGGGCAACAATACGTGCCCGGTAAATCAGTGCTTTTTTATTATTCTGGCCGCTGTCTGTATCGCTTTTCATACCGGATTTTAGAATAATGGAATGAAGTGTATTATTCTTTTCTAATGATTATTTTCTTTGGCGGATTCAGGTTTTCTTCCAATCCATCCGGTTTCACTTTTTCAATGACCACGGATTGTTTTCCGCTTTTTTCATATTCAGCCTGGATGGAAGTGTATTCGGCCCGTAAATCTTCTACCTCTTTTTTTAATTTGATACTGCTTCTGACATACTCCTCAGACTGAAAACCGATTCTTTCATAAATCACCAAAAGAATAACGATCCACCCGAAATAATAGAAATATTTCACAGGAACCCGCTCTTCTTTTCCAGGTAATTTTTCCCCAAAAACCTTATCCAGCGGAAAAAATTTGTTCAGCCAGTTAAAAAGACTGTACTCACGACGTCGTTTTGGTGATTTTTCGGGTGTCGGTTTCGGTCTTCTTTTATTTTCAGCCATGTTTTCTACAACAGTATGTGTTATTAAAAATCATTTGTCAAAATCCGTTTCCAGCACGGTTATGTCACCCCGTTGGGGTTTAAAAATTCGCTCAGGGCAATGTCTTCCTATAATAATGTCATCCCTTCGGGATTTTTATATCAACAATCCCGAAGGGATAAATTTGTTTTTATAACAATATCATTATTCCGCTTAGGTAATTCATCCTTCTGGATTTCTAATGTCAACAATCCCGAAGGGATGACAGTATTATAGAACTTGGAATATCAGCTCAGCATAAACCCTGAAAGGGTGAAATAACCGCAAGAATGCTCCGTTTATTTCCTTATTCACATTGCTATTTTTAAGCCACTGGCAACTCTGCGATTCTCAATTTCGCACTTCTCGCCCGTGGGTTTCTTGCAACTTCTTCAGGTGTTGCTTCAATTGGTTTGCGGGTTATGCTTTTCAGCGGCTTAATTTCATTACCATAAAAATCCTTTTCGACCTCTCCGTCAAATTTTCCTTTTTGAATGAAATTTTTAACCGGCCTGTCTTCCAAAGAATGATATGACATGACTACAAGTCTTCCGCCCGGATTTAATATTTCAGGAACCTGCATTAAAAATTCTTCCAAAACCTTCATTTCATCGTTAACCTCAATCCGTAGTGCCTGGAAAACCTGTGCAAAATATTTGTTTTCGCGATGTTTCGGCGCATATCGCATCAATATTCCTTTCAGGTCATTTATGGTTTCAATAGGCGCATTATGTCTGGCCGAAAAGATTGCTTCCGCCGCTGTACGCGCATTTGTTACTTCTCCATAGCGGCTCAAAATCGATTGTAATTCCGTGGCCGAACGTACATTCAAAACTTCCCGTGCCGTTTTTTCATTGCTTGGGTTCATCCGCATATCAAGATCCGCATCAAAACGTGTAGAAAACCCACGCGCCGGTGTATTGATCTGATGTGACGAAACGCCAAGATCGGCTAAAATACCATCCACTTTTTCAGCTTTATGCAATTTCAAATATCTTTTAATATGTCTGAAATTAGCTGCTATGAAAGTAAATCTCGGGTCGTCTTTCCATTCCGCTGCATTTGCCACAGCATCAGGATCCTGGTCGAAAACCAAAAGGCGTCCGGTTGTTAATTTTTCTAAAATCGCCCGCGAATGACCGCCTCCACCAAACGTAACATCTACGTAGGTTCCGTCAGGACGAATATTCAATCCATCCAGACATTCGGACAGCATTACAGGTTCATGATATGTACTTGGAAGATCCATTTATTAAAAGCAACGTAGATAGGAACTATTTCTTGCCAACAGGCCGTTACAAACTTAGCAATTTTCAATGGTACGAGTTGTGCTTAAGTAGGGATTTAATTTTCTTGTCACACCTGTAATTCTATATTAATAAATTGAATATGAGAGCAATAAAATTGATAATTGTACTTTTTGCCGGTATAAGTCTCTGGGGCTGTCAGTCTTCCGCAGATTCTTCGGTGAAACCAGGAACCTGGCGTGCTACTTTAAGCCGTGACGGACAAACACTTCCGTTCATTCTCGACATCGCGCAAAATACCGACGGAAAAACTTATACCGTTTATTCCCTTAACGGAAACGAACGTTTAAAATTGGATAGTGCGTTTTTTGAAAAGGATTCCCTGCATATTCCAATGCAGCTTTTTGATTCTGAAATTACGGCGTTGGTCGATGGCGATAAATTAACTGGCGTTTATAAAAGGCTTGATGGTAAAACTGTAACGGGTTCGTTGCCGTTCCAGGCCACTTTCGGGGAAAATTATCGTTTTTTCAAAGAGGAAGCTCTTGATGGTGTAAAAAATGTTACCGGAAAATATACGACTATTTTTAAAAATGAGGTAACCATGGATTCAACTGAGGCTGTTGGTAATTTTACACAAAAAGGAAGTATTGTTGAAGGTTCCTTTCTAACACCGACAGGTGATTATCGTTTTCTTTCCGGAAACGTAAAGGGCGATAGTTTGTATTTATCCACTTTTGACGGTTCAAATGCTTATTTGTTTAAGGCCGCTATTTTGAAAGATGGTGTTTTAAAAGGTGCGATGTGGTCTGGAATTAAAGGTTATAAAACATTCACTTCCATTTTGAATGAAAATGCAAAACTACCAGATGCCACCAAACTGACCTACTTAAAGCCAGGTTCGGAAACGGTAGATTTTACTTTTCCGGATGCTGATGGTAAACCTTTATCTTTCAAAGATCCGCGTTTTCAAGGCAAACCTGTAATCATTCAGATTATGGGTTCCTGGTGTCCGAATTGTATGGATGAAACCAATTTCATTGCGCCGTGGTACAAAAAGAATAAAGCACGAGGCGTCGAAATTATCGGACTTGCCTTTGAACATTCCGCGGATCTGGCAGTTTCGGCTCCGAAGCTTAAAAGAATGGTTAACCGGTTTGGCATCGATTATCCAATACTTTTAGCAGGTACGAATACCAACGAGGCAACGGCAAAAGCGTTGCCAATGCTGAACAAAGTAATGTCATATCCGACCACTATTTTTGTTGATAAAAAAGGAAAAGTGAGAGAAATACATACTGGTTTCTCCGGTCCGGGAACGGGAAAATATTATGATGAATTTGTAGCGGATTTTAATCAGCTAATGGATAAACTGATTAGTGAAAAATAAATAAAATTGCACGCATCAGGCATTCAAAAATCTGATGCGTTTTTTTATGCAACAAAATTAGTATGCTTGCATAATATTAATTTGATTTATTACATTTGTAAACGTTACATCACTGACACCCTACCAATCTAAAAGATGCGCAAGGAAAAGACAATTGACTTCCAGATTAAGTGGGCATGGCATTCTATTTCCAGGATGTACAACGCTTATGCTGCCCGGTTTGATACAACTATGGCAGTTGGCTACGTGTTGCTAAATATTGATTTGGAGCATGGTACGCCGGCAACTAAAATTGCGCCCTTGTTAGGAATGGAACCTCGAAGTCTGGTAAGAATGCTGAAAAATCTTGAAGAAAAAGGTTTGATCGTACGTGAAGTGGATGAAAACGACAAGCGTTTTGTAAGAATTGTTTTAACGGATCTTGGTAAGGAAAAAAGAGAACTTTCCCGGGAAGGTGTTCTGTCATTTAATACCATGATCCGTGATAAAATCCCGCTTGAAAAGCTCGTTGTATTTTTTGACGTAATAAAAGATATAAACCGTCTGGTTGAAGAAGAAAACCAGAAATTGAAGGCGTAGGGGCGACCCTCGTGGTCGCCCTCTTCAAATATCCGGAATCATCGTGGTTAATCCGATATTGAATATCCACGATGATTTGTGGTTGATGCAATATTAATAATCCACGATGATCGTGGTTGATCCAATTAATAATTATGGAAGAAAGGGCGGCCACGAGGGCCGCCCCTACGACCCAAATAAAAAAATCAATGAACCGTTCAATTCGTAAAGTCGCCGTTTTGGGCTCCGGTATAATGGGGTCGCGTATTGCTTGCCATTTTGCCAATATTGGAGTAGAAGTTTTACTATTAGATATTGTTCCAAAAGAAGCCAGTGATGCTGAAAAAGCAAAAGGACTGACAACCGATCATCCCGCTGTCCGCAATAGAATTGTCAACGATTCTTTTCAGCAAACATTAAAGGCGACGCCAGCTGCACTTTACAGTCCTGCTTTTGCTTCAAGGGTGAAACTTGGCAATTTTGATGATAATCTAAAAGATATCAGCAACTACGACTGGGTGATCGAAGTAGTTGTTGAGCGCCTTGACATCAAGAAAAGTTTATATGAAAAAGTAGACGCGCTTCGCAAACCCGGAACGCTGATTACTTCCAATACTTCCGGAATACCAATCCATTTGATGGCGGAAGGCCGTAGTGAAGATTTCAAAAAGAATTTTTGCGGAACGCATTTTTTCAATCCTCCGCGTTATTTAAGGTTACTGGAAATTATTCCTACGCCGGAAACCGATCAATCAGTCGTTGATTTTCTGATGCATTATGGCGATTTATTTTTGGGTAAAACAACAGTTCTTTGTAAAGATACACCTGGTTTTATAGCAAACCGGCTTGGTATTTTTGCATTGATCCAAACCATTCGTGTGGCCGAAGAAATGGGCTTGTCGGTGGATGAAGTCGATAAACTAACTGGTCCTGTGGTTGGTCGTCCCAAATCCGGAACCTATCGTTTATCTGATGTTGTCGGATTGGATACTACCGTTCATGTTGCAGCGAATTTATACGCTTCGGGCGAAGGAACGGACGAATCCCGTGGTGCTTTTGTATTACCCGGAATCATGCAGAAAACGTATGATAACAAATGGTTGGGAGATAAAACCGGTCAGGGTTTCTACAAAAAAGTAAAAGACGACAAAGGGAAATCAGTTATTCTGGCACTGGATTTTCAGACATTGGAATACAAACCTTCGGAAAAAGTAAAATTTGCAACGCTGGAAGGTACAAAAGCAATCAGCGATGTAGCCAAACGTTTCAGTGTTCTTTTGGCAGGAAAAGATAAAGCAGGAGAATTTTACAGAAGAACTTTTGCCGATTGTTTCAAATATGCCACGTTCCGTATTCCCGAAATTTCGGATGAAATTTTCAGGATCGATCAAGCCATTTGCGCAGGTTTTGGCTGGCAACTGGGTCTGTTTGAGACCTGGGATGTTATTGGCGTAAAAAGTATGCTGGGCATTATGGAAGAGCTTAATGCAAAACCGGCAACCTGGGTTTATGAAATGCTGGAAGCAGGAAACGAATCTTTTTATAAAGTTGAAAACGGTAAAAGGCTTTATTATGATATTCCATCAAAATCATATAAAGCAATTCCGGGCCAGGAAGGTTTTATTATTTTAAGCAACCTGACGAATAATATTGTCTGGAAAAATGCTGGCGCAAATCTATATGATATTGGTGACGGAATCCTGAATCTGGAATTCAAATCCAAAATGAATACCATGGGTTCCGAAGTGATCGAAGGAATTCAGAAAAGTATAAGTCTCGCAGAAAAAGAGTATCGGGGACTGGTCATTGGAAACGAATCCAGTGAGGCTTTTTCGGCAGGAGCTAATCTGGCCATGCTTTTCATGTTTGCTATCGAACAGGAATTTGACGAGATCAATATGGTTATTGCACAATTCCAGCAAACGATGATGCGTGCTCGTTATTCTTCTATTCCGGTTGTAACGGCACCTCACACGCTTGCATTAGGTGGCGGCTGTGAATTAAATCTTCATGCTGATAAAGTTGTTGCTCATGCCGAAACGTACATTGGTTTGGTAGAATTTGGTGTAGGAATTATTCCCGCCGGTGGTGGTACAAAAGAAATGGCGTTGAGATGCTCGGACATGTATCAGGCGGGCGACACAGAATTGAATATCCTTCAGACTGCTTTCATGAACATAGCTCAGGCAAAAGTTTCGACTTCTGCGCATGATGCCAGAGCCATGAATTATTTGCAGGATAAAGATCAGATCGTACTAAATCGCAGCCGTTTGTTGGCTGAGGCAAAACAGGCAGCCATTGATCTGGCAGATAATGGTTATACCCAACCAAAACAAAGAAATGATATTAAAGTCCAGGGAAAGGCTGGAATGGCACTTTTCATGACGGGGATTGCCCAAATGAAAATTGCTAATTATATCAGTGAACACGATGCCAAAATCGCTAACAAACTGGCCTATGTTATCAACGGGGGAGATTTAAGTTCTCCACAAAATGTAACGGAACAATACCTTTTGGATCTTGAAAGAGAGGCTTTCTTATCACTTTGCGGAGAAAAGAAAACGCTTGAAAGAATGCAGGGGCTATTGAACGGAGGAAAGCCGCCAAGAAATTAATCAGGCTAACCAACGGCTTGGATTGCCGGTTTTGTCAAAAAGAGTATTTGAAAGTTGTCCGATATAGTTGTTCTGCTTGTTTTCAAAGTTTAGATCTTTCAAAATAAGCAGAACTTCTTCTTTTGTCACTTTTCTATATTTAGGATTCATCGTTCCGCCGAATTCACCAGCTTTGGCAGTCGGTTCCCATTGATATTGCGGATTAACAAGACTACCGCGTGGAGCCATTATAGGTGGTGGAGAATCACTTCCTCGGAAATCAAGATTTGCAGGATGGTCCAGACCAAGGCTATGTCCGAATTCATGCGCCGCTGTGGTGGAAGTACCGAGATTATCACTCGTAAGCCAATGCCCGACGTTATCTCCTATTCCGTAGCCCATGAAAGATCTTGTAATATGATTTTCATTTTCAATCCGGATGAAATTATTTTTATAGTTAAAGTTAACCGCAGCTCTAATCATTGCTTCACTTGTTGAGATTATTTTAAACCCGGTTAAAAACAAAACTTTCATTTGTTTTCCGTTGAATTCAACAAAAACTTCCGGCTCGTTATACATTCGGTTTATTTCATCAATTATTTTATTTCCGATTTCCTCAGTAGCCTGTGAACCATATAGATACAATCTTGAAATAATTTCAATCTGATTTTTTTCAAACTTGGGAGTTACGATCGCCGCCATTTAAGTGTGTATATTTTTGATTAATATTTGTATTTATTACAAATTAGTTTGAAAAGTCTATAAATTAGTAGAGTAAGTAGGATATTTTTTAAAATTGTAGTTTCTTGACGTTTACCAATTGGGATCATCTATTTTGTCTATCACAAATTAGTGAATAAAAAGCAGTTATCTTTTGTTATGTCTCATTGGGTTTAGGTTAATCCAGAAATTACATTGGTGAAATAGATTATTGCATCCGGTAAATTCTTTAAGACGAAATTTAGTATACCAATCAACAATGATATCAAAGAAAGCAAAATACGCTCTGAAGGCGCTCAAAGTATTGGCGGAACAATTTGGAAAAGGACCTGTTCTGATTTCATACATCGCAGAAAAAGAAAGAATCCCTAAGAAATTCCTGGAAGCAATTCTTCTGGATCTGAGAAATAATGGCGTTTTACAAAGCCAAAAGGGGAAAGGTGGAGGTTATTTGCTTAGGATCCCTCCCAGCGAAGTCAGTTTTTCAAAAGTACTCCGCATCATTGACGGTCCGATTGCACCGGCACTTTGCGTTTCTATGTTCTTTTATGGAAGATGTGAAGACTGCAAAGACGAAGAAACATGTAGCCTGCGTACAGTGTTGGAAAAATGGAGAGATGCTAACCTCGCCGTTTTGGACCAGACTACACTTAATGATTTATTGCAGCAAGGTACGGGAGAGCATTTGCTTGCTGTTGAGTCGTAAGCCGGTCATTTCTGACATAAAGTCTAACATCATACAAATCGGAGACCAGCGTATAATGCTGGTGGATGAAATTTGCTATCGCAGGGAAGTTTTCAACTCCCTGCGTTTTTTTAT
This sequence comes from Dyadobacter frigoris, assembly GCF_005280585.1. GTDB lineage: Bacteria > Bacteroidota > Bacteroidia > Cytophagales > Spirosomataceae > Dyadobacter > Dyadobacter frigoris. The sequence continues at coordinate 241,002 of NZ_SZVO01000007.1, read as the reverse complement.
CCTGTACCCACATACTGTTTTTTCCAACTGCATCCAGAAAAACGGCTGGCTTAGTCCTGTTGAGGTCGCTGAGGTATCGGCTGAGATATTTTTCCTGCAAGGGATGTTTGAATATTGAGCGTTCTGAATGGTTTTCTGCTGTTCCCTGCGCTAGCTGCGCTTCAACATAATATTGACATTGCCAGCCCCAGACTACCATATAATCTCCCGCTTTTGTAAATTTTTTCAATTCAGTCACAACCGGATTTTCTGCCAGTTTGTTGGCTCCGTCTGTTGATTCAAAGGTATTGAGTCTGTGCTCTTTCCGATAGTTGATGGCATCATTTCCTGCAAACCACAGTAACAGCAACACGGGGAAAACTGCAAACCAGTTATGCCGTTTTGACAAACCGTAACCAGCCAGAAGTATCCAGGGATAAATACAGAAGTTCAAATAGTGAATAAAAGTATTACCGGATTTTGTAGCGGCATAAATTCCGGCCAGGATCAGCATTATTAATGTAGCGGGAAGTATGAATTGAGTCTGCGGTTTTTTATAAGAATCAGGAAGGAATGCTTTTGCAATTCCCAAAACAATCGGAATAAACAATACAAGTGAATAAATCTTGAAGTCAGGACTTAACATGATCAGATTGATCATTTGCCCGGGAATTGACAGCCAGTTGTTTTCGCCTGCATAAATTACGTTTCCCAGTAGATAAAAATCAATAAAATCATTAAAAACATGATTTGCAGTAGCCCAGATAAATAACGAAACCGGAAAAGCCAGTCCTCCGGCAAGCAAAAACAAAAGCGGTTTAATCTGCTTTGTTTTTCTGAAATAATGATAGCAAATCCAAAGCGCGGCCAAGACAATAACCATGGCCTGTGGCACTGATTGTAATTTTGCAAAAGGCATCATTCCGGCAACCAAGCCAAGAGAAAAGGTGGAAATTTGTGACGGATTTTTGCTCTTCGTGATTTTTGATAATAGCCAGATCGTCAAAGTCAATAAAAAAACGGGAAGCTGTTCGCTGGAATAATGGACAAAATCTGTTTCCTGAGTAAAGGCAAGAAAAACAGCGGGTGCGGCGATCGTTAGCCTGGCCACAGATTCTCCATACCAGTTTTGCATCGCCAAAAAGACAAAAAGTAATGCGCCAATAGTACAAAGTAGGCCCATTCCCCGTCCATTGGTATAGTCGATTTGAAAGCCAAAAAGTTTAGGGACAACAAGAAGATAATTATCCAAGGGGCCTATTGTAGTTCCGTCAACCGAGCGCCAGTAAACAGGATCTTCATACAAAGTAATGGCATGACTAAGCATTTGGCTTTCGTCTGCATTAATTTCCCGATTCAAAACAAGAACTGGCATACGCATAAAAACGAGAAGCAGTATCGTCAGTACGAGAAATAATTTTGCAGGAATTAATTTATAAACAGCAGAAAAAATGACGACTCCCGCCAGCAAATAACCAAGAAGCCAGTATAATGTGGGAGTACTGTCGAAAGTTACCATACGATCTTAGCTGATAGTATCTACTTTTTCTACAAAATCGCGATAATGTATTGCCGGAATAAAGTGTTGCTGAGATCGATATTGCAAAACCATAAACACCAGAAACAAGGAGATCAGGAAAGATTGCAGCATCAAAATAATAAGTGTGCTGCCCAAAGTTGATGCCCAGCCCGGTGTGGCGTTTCCGATCAATTTCAAAAACAGAATAATAATGATAAAGGCAACAGCTAAGCCTGACATGAATATGGAAAAAATCAATATTCTCACAGCCGTTGTATCAACCAGAACAGAAATCGTGCTTAAACCATGTAATACAAGAGAAACAAAATTCATCTTGCTTTCTCCTGCGAGACGTGTTGCCCGGTCGGTAGATACTGAATCGTAGGGAATTCTTGATTTTATAATTCCACCCGGATAATTATTCCAGATTTCAGAAACACGTACCAGATTTTTGAGTCTTCGCTGAGGAACAAGACTGAAATTACCGAATGTGATTACCTTACCGGTCAGCAGCTTGAACAGGTTTTTATAAATAATATAGAAAAACCGGAAGATGAAGTTTTCTGTACGCTTATTTCTCTGGGCAAAAATAATTTTACCAGGAACTTCCAATGATCTTTTAACCAGCTTGTTAATGTCGGAAGGGGCGTCTTCTCCGTCCGCATCCATGACAATTACATTGTCGCAATCGATATTTTCAGCAACGTAGGAAAGGCCGATTGCAATTGCTTTTTGATGACCAAGATTCCGGTAAAGACGTAAAACCTGAATTGCTTTTCCTCCAAAAGGAACGAAAGGCTCCGTTCTGTCTTTTGAAGAACAATCATCAACCACCAGTAAAGATGAGTTTTTCAAAACTGCCGGACTCAAATCTGTGTTTATTTTTTCTATTAACAGATTCAGAGCCTCCCAGTCATTATACTGTGGAATAATGATTACAAAATTTTCAGGCATAGCAGTGATGAAAATAACCTCCGAACAAGTATAATGGATTTTACTCGTTCGGAGGTTATAAAGACTAAGATATTATTTTACACTTGCCAATCTCGAAGAGATGCCGTCGTGTATTTGTGTAAGCGTTTCGGTTAAGCCAAATTCCCAATTCCAGCCTGGATAGTGTTCTTTAAACTTAGAAAGATCACTTACATACCAGATATGGTCACCAACACGGTTGGTTTCAGAATAGGAATGAGATAATTTATTGCCTGTAATTTGTTCACACAACGCAATTGCTTCAATCATCGAGCAGTTTGCAAAACGGCCACCGCCTGCGTTATATACTTCGCCCGGACGAGGATTTTGGTAAAAATGCCAGAACATATTGACAAGGTCATGGCTGTGAATATTATCACGAACCTGTTTCCCTTTATATCCAAAAATCGTGTAGTGATTTCCAGTAATTGCGCATTTCATCAAATAAGCAAGGAATCCGTGCAACTGAGCTCCTGAATGGTTTGGGCCTGTAAGACATCCGCCACGGAAAACAGCTGTTTTCATTCCGAAATAACGGCCATATTCCTGTACCATAATATCAGCAGCTACTTTTGAAGCGCCAAAAATAGAGTGTTTTGTATGGTCAATGCTGTGAAGCTCGTCAATTCCGTTTTTGAAATATGGATGACTTTCGTCGATTTCCCAACGTGTTTCCAATTCGACAAGCGGCAAATAGTTAGGATTGTCTCCGTAAACTTTATTGGTAGAAGTGAAAATAAACACTGCCTCAGGTGTGTGAAGACGTGTCATTTCAAGCATATTCAACGTACCAACTGCATTTACACCGAAATCTGTGAAAGGCTCGCGGGCAGCCCAGTCATGGCTTGGCTGTGCAGCCGCATGAATGATCAGTTTAATATCAGTTCCGTATTCTTTGAAGATCGGTTCCAATTGGCTAACCTCACGAATATCAGCAGAATAGTGCTTGTAATTTGTATAAGCTGATTCTATTCGGCTTTTATTCCACGCTGTGTTTCCATCAGCTCCGAAGAAATATTCACGCAAATTATTATCAACTCCAATTATTAAATCAAACTTGTCAGCTAAAAAAGCAACGGATTCACTTCCAATCAATCCGGCAGAACCGGTAACGAGCGCTATATTCATATTGAGTTTTAAATACGGTTTTTAAATCTGGTATTAAAATAATACTATATTTATGATGTGTATAATAAGAATGTAAAGTAAATTAAAAACGAACAATTATCCCAACCGGTTACTCAAGTGAGATTAAAATTACTGCTCATTTTTTAATTATATAAGAAGTTACAGCTTATAAATGATCAGAATATCAGTTGTTTATGATTTTAATCAACTCTTTTTGTTTAAATTTTCATCCACTATTTAAACTTTTCTACGGTAGTGATATTAAACTTTATTACATCAAAAAAGGTATCTTTTATAAAATGAAGTCGCCATTAAATAAGTTCAGACATATGAATTTTTATAACTGAGCTTGATGATTACAGAGAAGATTCCATTCAGCTGGCAGCAAAATAGTATTTGGGAGGATTGTTGTACCGTTAGGCCAAAGGTAACTTTTAACTTTTTAATCCCTTGGAATATTATTTTTCAACCGGTTATTTGAAAAAAGAACTGAAATTAATGTTCTAAAAGAGACACGCGGATTGTCATAAAAAAAGATATCCTTCATTTGAAGGATATCCTGTTTATAAAATCTATTCTGTAAAAACAGATACTATTCTTTAATGGATGCACTACCCGAACCGCCGTACAATTTTGCACGAATTGCATTTACGCGAGGCTCAATTGTTGGATCGGCAGTATATTTATTAGCCATTTGACGTGGTAAAGAATCTGGGCTTACACCGTAAACGTAGTCATTCTTTGCATTTAAGTCCTTCTGCTCTTTGTGGTTATATTTTTGATAATCACAAGAAGATAACAATGCGATACATGCCACAAAAGCGGCTATTTTACTAAATTTCATCTCTCTACTGGTTCATAGTAATACGCACAAAAATAACCGCCTTTTGCATAACCACCAAATGGTTAGCAAATGAATTATCAAATTTTTAATCGTTCTAACTCGCTTTGTACGAATTGCATCAATTCTGTGATGTAATTCTTGGAAAAATCAAAAGGAATATTGGCTGCCTGATAAATCTCTGTAATCGGCGCGGTGTAGCCCATTTTTAGCGCGTCAAGATATCCTTTCAATCCTTTTTCCGGATTTTCACGGTAGTTTTTCCAAACACCTATCGCGCCAAGCTGTGCAATTCCATATTCAATATAATAGAAAGGGACTTCATAAATATGAAGCTGACGCTGCCATAGATATTTTTGCAGATTTTCAAGTCCTGACCAATCCATTACCTTATCAGTAAACTGATTGTAGATTTCAACCCAGGCATGGGTCCGTTCTTCGGCAGTGTGTTCCGGATTTTCGTACATCCAGTGCTGGAATTTATCGACCGTCCCAACCCATGGAAGCGTTTCAATAATAGATTCTAAATGCTGAATTTTGGCACGGCGTAAGTCTGCATCATTATCAAAAAACTCATCCCAAAAATCCATTGTGATCAGTTCCATTGACATCGAAGCAAGTTCGGCAACTTCTGAAGGTGTGTGTTTGAAAGAATTTAAGGCCAAATCACGTGTTACCAGCGAATGCACCGCATGACCGCCTTCATGTAAAAGCGTAACCATATCCCGAAGATTGGATGTTGCATTCATAAAAATAAAAGGCACACCAATTTCTTCCAGCGGATAATTATAACCACCCGGCGCCTTGCCTTTCCGGGATTCCAGATCCAGATGTTTCATGTTTTTCATGATCTGAAGACAGTTACCAAGAAATGGATCAAGACGGCTGAAACAACGAATTGTTTTGTCAAGTAACTCTTCTCCGCTTGCAAACGGTTTTAATGGAGGCAATCCTTTCGGATCAACTTTTGTATCCCATGGACGCAGTTGTTCAACATTCAAAGCTTTTTTACGGCTCGTTGCCATATCGTTCAAAAGTGGTACAACGGCTTCTTTGACAGAATCATGGAAGTTGAAGCAATCCTGAGGCGTATAATCAAAACGGCCCATGGCAGCGAACATATAATCCCGGTAATTTGCAAAACCGGCGTTTTTCCCAACCTGGTCCCGAAGCGTAACAAGTTTGTTAAGAAGCTCGTCAAGAACTTCATGATCCTGAAAACGTCTTTCTGCAATCGTCCGCCAGGCCTCTTCTCTAACCGAACGATCAGAAGATTGTAACCGGTCGGAAGCTTTTTGCAAAGTCATTTCTTCGCCATCCAGCGTCACAGTCATGGCACCGGCAATAGCTCCGTAACGACGCTCTTCAGTTTGCATTTCCGTTTGTAATGGAATATTTTCTTCACGGAAAAGCTCTATGGCTTTTTTCATTCCGCGAATGGTAACGGCAAATCCCTGGTCAGTCAAATCATTTAAGTAAGGACTTTCCACTGCTTTTTTATCAAGTTCATTTCCATATTCTGCGAGTTTTGGCTGAATTTCAGTAATGAAAAATTGCAAAGCGTTGATCAAACCTGCATTGGCAGTATCACAGGTTTGGCGGATATATCTCCATGCAAAGTTTTCAGATAAATAAGATTCCAGCTCGCTTCTATCCAAAAACCACTGACGAAGATCCGAGGCCGAATTAATTACCCTGTCTTTTAAATTATCATAAAATGGCTGAAGGTCATCCCATTTTTTCAGATCAAATTCTTCTCCTATAAAAACCCTTTCGGATCGGGCTAACGTCGTAGTTTCCTGATTTATCATGATACCTCGTGCGATTTTTTTGTTGGCCAAAGGTAATGTGTAAATAGTGTAAACTGCAACTTTGAAAATAGAAGGAAACATCTGGTGAAAAATTTCGAGGAAACTGCCTTTTTACGTATATTTCCACTCCGAATTCGCACATACCATGCCATTTTTCCAAAAAATACTTTCTGATAATGTCCTGATTGATGGCATTTTATCAAAAGACAGCTCGTTGCGTTCTTTTGAAAATCGCCTTTACGAAAAATATGTTTACCTCATTCGTGAAGGTGTGTGGAAACATAAGCTTACAACAGACGAATGCTCCATCGTTTATTCTGATACTATCCTTACTGTTATTGAAAACATTCAAAACAAGCGGTTTGAAGGGCGTTCCGGGCTGAAAACTTATCTCTATCAAATTTTTAATAACAAATGTGTTGACCTGCTCCGAAAGAATGCGACTAATCGGCAGCAGGTGCATAAGGGAAATACTATTGATGATTACATGAACATACTTCCCGACGATTCCCGAAGTATTGTGCAACAGCTTATAGATCAATACGATCTGGAAGTTTTACACGAACGCTTGCTGGGACTTGGTGAAAAATGCCGGCAAATGTTGAAAGCATGGAGCGAAGGATTTATGGATCAGGAAATAGCGATAGAAATGGATTACCAATCTGCTGCTGTTGTGAAAACCAGTCGTTTGCGTTGCCTGGAAAAGTTAAGAGAAATGTATCATAAAGGAGTTAAAAAGGATAGTGGAAGAAAATAACAATGCCATGGAACAACGTATTGAGGATTATTTTGAAAGACAGCTTTCCGATGAAGAGCGAATGCGCTTTGATGAAGAATTACGAACAAACCCGGAACTGGCTGATTCAGTTGCTTTTTATTTGTTGGTAAAACAAAATGCGAAAGAAGATGGCCAGGAAAAACTATTGGCCGAAAGACATACGGAATGGCAAAAACTATCCCAAAATCCTTCCAGAACGATCACACGGCAACTGATATATTATACTGCCGCAGCAATTGTACTAATCGCCTTTGGTTTGAGCTGGTTTTTCCTTAATTCCGGAATAAAGGAAAGGGAACAATTGGCAGATGTCTATGTGAAGGAGAACTTTTCAACATTGAGTGTGCACATGGATGGTAAAGCTGATAGCTTGCAACAGGCTATCAATGAATATAATAAGGGCGATTATCGGAAAACCTCGTTCATCATTCAGTCTATACTAAAACGTGATCCGGAAAATGCAGAAGTGCAGAAAATCGCAGGAATTGTTTCATTGAAACTGAAAGATTATGACGGCGCCATTACCTATTTTCACCAATTAGGAGATCAGAAAAATCTGTTTTCAAATCCGGGAAAGTTCTATGAAGCTATCGCGCATTTACAGCGAGGCTTGCCGTTAGATAAAAAAGAGGCGGATGACTTGTTGAATGAGGTGATAGATAGTAATTTAGAGGGGAAAGAAGAAGCTGTGAAATGGGTAAATAAATAGTTTTTAACTACATCCGCAATATGAAATTTGTGCCTTCATTTAGAATCGTTGACGCTGACCGGAATCTTCTGGAATGTGACTATGAAAAGGAAAATCCGAGTTCTCTGGTCCTTGATTTCGGTAGGATCCCTTCAAAGCGTTCGCAGGAAAATGCTGACCTGGAAAGAAATTCAAAGCAATGGGGCCTGCATCTTCCAGTAGCCAAAGCACCGGACTTCAAGGACTTTTTTGTTTATGCCACGCCAAGGCAAAAAATACTAGTCGTGTCGGCTTCCGGCTATGAAGGAAGAAGTTTGTTAAGGGAAAATAACTGGGTTGTTCTTACGTTCACGCCTTTTGGTTCAAAAGACACACTTCAATTGCCCGTGCGGGTAATTCGTGTAAGTGAATGCGCCAATCCTAAGGATGAGTTTGGTGAGGAATCTTATACTGTATTGATTGAATGGCTTGACGACTATGACTTTGGGGTATTCGAAGTCAGTGAGAATACTGGAATAATTTTCCAGCAACAAGTTGAAAACCTGATCATTTGTGGAAAACCAAACGGAGATCCAGGCTCGATCCGTGACTTTACGGATACTGATTTTGTAGCTTTGGCCAGCGATTTTCCAGCCGTTTTAGGTACGCCGTCTTTCCAATATGTTAATGATGATTCGGTTATCGTAAGCGTTATTGATACCGGACTTTGGTACAAACTTGGAGGGGATAAAAAGAATTTGATAGGTAGCTATTTAAATTCTGAAACAAACGAGCGGAAGTTTGACGTAGCAAAAATAGAGAAAATTGAATCTCAGAATGACCGTTTACGTGGAAATTCATGGGGTTATTGCGCTGTAACTTCCTATTTGAGATCTTGCAAAGATGCAGACAATGTTTTTGATGCTGAATATAAAACGAATCTGGATTATGAAAATCTGGCAACAAGAACAAAGCTTGAAATTCTGAATAATCCTTATGATGATAACCGGGTCACTTCCTTGAATCCTACGAGAAGTGAAGGGCGCCACGGTTCTATTATTTCCGCTGTCATCAACCAACAAGGAAAAGTACCCGTATTGCCGGTTAAAGCTTTTAACTGCGCAGGATGGGGTACAATCTACGATTTACTTTGTTCGCTGAATTATGTGCTTGCTTGTAAAGAAGCAGGAATGAATATCCAGATTATCAATGCAAGTTTTGAGGGACGCTTAAATCCGGACGGTTATGAATTGCTGAAGAAAAAATTTGAACAGCTCGAAAAAAATAAAATCTGGGTCGTGGCAGCGGCTGGAAATGAGGGACAGGAATTGGTATTTGATGATTTCAATACAATGCCAAGTGCCACCGGTGTGGATGCCGTCAACGTTTTTCCAGCTTGTTTTAGTAAAATTTTCAACAATGTAATCACGGTTACTGATGTAAGTCCTTTTATTAAATTTGAAAGGAAAGATCTGCATAACAGGGATTTGTCTTATGCAAAAGTCAATCTGAATGAGCGCATCAAAAAAGATCTTAACCTGGACTTAGACCTATATGACTGGTTCTCGGGTTATCATTTTAATGGGAACTATTCCACCGAATTCGTTAACGCAGCGGTAGTCAGTGCTTATCCTTCGCCTTCGGATGGGAAACCTTTGCACGGAACTTCTTTTGCTGTAAGTTATTTCTCGGGGAAACTGGCGGAATATCTGACAACGCATCCTACCGAGCCGTCGGATGCGTTAACAAGACAAAATGTAATTGACGCAATTACCGAAAGCACGCTGGAATTGTCAGGGCGAATAAAAAATGGGGCGCTTCTCAAAATGGATAATGGGCCATTGTTTTGACCCTTCGTGATGCAATATTTTTTCAATACTAATGTTCAGGCAACTCATTTTTTTTCTGGTCATTTTATTTTTCAATATAGAGGGAAGAGCACAATGTCGCTCTTCCCAAATTTTTTTTGAAGACCTCTCTAAAATAACAGCAGGAAATCTGGATAGTACTCAGCAGATTAAACTTGAAAAATGGCTTATAAACTGGGAAAAATGTTATCCGGTTGCGGATTCAACTTACATAAGCGCGCTGCTGCAATTAGGTATGGTGCACCGTTTTGCCGGAGATTTCGACGAAGCGATTAAGGTCACAAAAAAAGTGATTCCACTTTATGAAAAATCAAATAGGTCGCTGAAAAAACGAGATTTGGTCAAAGCGAATTATCGTATCGGCGTTTATTACAACGCATCCCAATCAACCGAAAATGCTATAAAATATTTAAGCGAAGCGGTAAGAATCGGCAAAAACGATAAAGAATCTAAAACGTATATAGCAAGCGCATATTTGTATCTGGTTTACGCATATTACATAAAAGGAGATTTTCAAAAAGCACTTTCCTATGCCGATTTGGGAGAAGAAATAGCAACGGAGATCAAGGACATTGAAACACTTTCTGATATTTTATATCAGAAAGCGCAAGCCTTATCAGAACTTGAACAGAATAAAGAGGCAAAAATAGAAGTCTTAAAGGCAATTAATATCATGCAAAATCTTCCGGAAGCATGTTACTCCCTTGCGAATCAGCATCGATTACTGGGTGATATCAACAGGGCACTACATGAAAAAAAGGAAGAACTAGCTGAATATTTACTGGCATACAAGATTGCAGAACAATGCAAACACAAAAATCTTTCTGATTTTATTAACGCGATCGGGTTTTATTATTACCAGAATAAGGATTATAATCAGGCATTAAAATATTACCAGAAAGCACTTGATCTCAATAAAAGTGCTTACAGTAAAGGTGTTTTGCTGGATAGAATGGGCCTCGCTTATGCGGCCAAAAAAGATTATTTGAAATCATTTCAATATTTTCAACAAGGCTTAAAAGAGTTATTACCTACTGAAAATTTACCGGGAATTACTACTGTACCGAAAGCGAAATCAATCAGAATTACGGCACAGAAAGATTACCTGCTTTCAATTGTTCAGGATAACGCAGATACGTGGCTGGCGTATGGACAATTCTCAAAAAAAACGGATCCTGCAAAACTGAAAATTGCGTTAAAAAACTATATGCTGGCTGATACCATGATTGATTTCATGCGTTGGGAGCATACGGGAAATGTTTCAAAACTCTTTTGGCGAAACCGGACAAAAGGAATGTATGAAAATGCGATTGAAACCTGTTTTTTGCTGAAAGATCCTGAGAAAGCATTTTATTTTTTTGAAAAAAGTCGCGCTGTAATGCTTAATGACCAGTTAAATGAACTGGGAGCAAATCAGCAGTTAAGCGAAAAAGATGTGGAACGGGAAAGAACAATTCGGCGAAAAATTTCGGATTTGCAGGATCAGTTGAGTGAAAGTGAAGCGGGATCAAAACGATATCTAAGCTTTCGGAATGCTCTTTACAATGTGCAGGAAGAACAGCAAATATTTATCAAAAAGCTGGAAAAGGCCAATCCTCAATATTATTCCTATAAATACGATAATCGCGTTCCGGGACTGAAAGAAGTGCGTGAAAAAGTTATTCCGGATAGACAAACTTTACTTTCTTATTTTGTTGGAGACAGCGCCGTGTATGGATTGAGTATAAACGAAAAAAAAGTTAATTTAAAAAAGATTAAACTTGCTGATTATCAAAAATATATATCAGAATTTCAGAAATTATTGAGCGGCAAAGAAATTCAGAATAAACAGTTTGATCATTATTTAAGTGTTTCACACAAGTTATACGAATTGCTTATAAAACCTTTTGAAATAAAGTCAAATAGAGTGATTATTTCACCTGACGGGAATTTTCTACCTTTAGAAAGTTTGAGTTTTTCTTCTGAAAAACCTGATTTTCTGGTTAACAGATATGCTTTCAGCTATACTTATTCTGCGAGTTTTTTGGCAAAAATGAAACGGTCAGAAAGTGAAATATCTTCAACGAACGCATTTCTTGGGATGGCTCCGGTTCAGTTTTCTAAAAAACTTAATCAGGCTTCTTTGCCTGGCTCGGAGATTGCATTGGAAGCGATTAATAAACATTTCTTTTTTTCCAAAAGTCTTACCGGTCATGAAGCTTCGCGCGGTGCTTTTATGAAGGAATTGTCCTCTCACAGTATCATTCAGTTACTTACACATGCAAGTGCAGACAGTTCTGAAATTGAGCCCACGTTATATTTTGCTGATTCAACGCTGACACTTTCAGAACTTTCATCATCCGCTCTATCAAAAACACAATTGCTTGTTTTATCGGCTTGCCGTACCGGTGTGGGGAAAAACCAAAAAGGAGAAGGCGTGTTCAGTCTGGCCAGAGGATTTGCCGGTATAGGAATTCCCTCTACTTTGACCACGCTCTGGAGCGTCGAAAATAAATCGATTTATGAGCTGACAGAATTATTTTATGACCAGATGGAAAAGGGAATTCCATTAGATATAGCCTTACAGCAAGCCCAAATTGAATGGCTTAAAACGGCTTCAAAAAATGATCAGTTACCTTATTCCTGGGCAGGGATGGTATTGGTTGGAAATGCGGAACCGTTGGATATGGGGTTTTCGAAGAGTATGGTATATTTGATTTTGGGAGGAATTACTGCGTTAGTTATACTTGGAATTCTTCTTTTTCGCTCACGGAATTTGAAATCCGTTCATCGGAGTAAAAGAACAAGTCTTATTTAAAATGGCCTTGTTTATACAATATAGCAGCCTGTAGGCTTTCATTAGTCAGATGCGGGTACATTATCAATAAATCCGTTGTAGAAGCACCTTCACCTAGTTTGCGTAAGATCAATTCAACGGTCAGGCGTGTACCTTTTATTACCGGTTTGCCCAGCATAATACGATGGTCGGATTCGATGTAATTTCTATAATTCATAAGATATCGTCTTTAACTCAAATATATACAAAAAGAAATGAAGGATAAAGCTAGCGGACTTTGAATCAAATTACTTCGCCGATTCCTGCGTAATGTCCTTCAAATTATCAGTCACTATATTCTCGGTTTCCCGGATATTGGCAAATGCATAATTCATTTTATCCCGATCAAATTCTTTTTCATTATTAGCGATCCAGATCGTCGCTACGCCATTTCCGATAATGTTGGTGATAGCACGGGCTTCTGACATAAATCGGTCTATGCCGAGTAATAATGCCAAACCTTCTATCGGGATCACTTTTACGGCTGTCAATGTAGAGGCAAGCACCACAAATCCGCTTCCTGTCACTCCTGCTGCACCTTTTGAAGTAACCATTAATATGCCGATAATGGATAACATCTGGCCAATGGTCAAGTGCACGTTAAATACCTGCGCCAAAAAGATCGTCGCCATTGAGAGATAAATGGTAGTTCCATCCAGATTGAAAGAATATCCGGCGGGAACTACAAGTCCGACAACAGGCTTCGAACACCCCATCCGTTCCAGCTTTTCCATAACCGAAGGCAAAGCGGCTTCAGAGGAAGAAGTTCCTAAAACGATCAGCAATTCCTCACGTATGTATTTCAGATATTTCCACATACTGATTTTATAGGTATGTAAAACCAGTCCCAGAACCCCAAAAATGAAGATTGCCATCGTTATATAAACCGTTCCCATCAGTTTGGCTAATGGCAATAAGGTATGAATACCATATTTTCCAATTGTAAAAGCCATTCCCCCAAACGCTCCGATCGGAGCAAAAATCATGACAATGTGGAGTGCCCTGAACACATATTTTGAAGCAAAGTTCAACCAGGTAATAATCTGGTCTTTTCCTGAATATTTGCTTAAAATGGTACCCAAAACCAAGGAAACAAGAAGTACCTGCAAAGTGACATTGTCAAGAAAAAATTTCATCCAGCTGAAGTCATGTACTTTATTGGCATAAACGGAAATATCTCCTTTTTGAAGATTTGCCGTAACTACGCCATCGCCGGGACGAATAATATTGGCAACTAAAACGCCAACGATCAACGCCATTGTTGTCACAACTTCGAAATACAGAAGTGCTTTTGCACCCACTTTTCCTACTTTTTTCAAATCACCCATACCAATAATCCCCAGCGTAATCGTCAGGAAAATGATTGGATTGATAAATAATTTGACAATTGAAATAAAACCTTTGCCCAAAACATCCATTTTGACAGCCGTTTCGGGATCATAGTGACCGAGCAATGCACCGGCAGTAATAGCAGTAAGAACCCAAAAGGTAAGGTTGGTAAATAGCTTCTTCAATGTACTGAATAGTTAAGGAGTAAAGGATCAACTGACAGACTGTGTTGGCCTGTAACGATTTAATATAGATTTTGGATGGTAGTCAAGTTACGATATTAAAGGACTTTTTACTTAGTCGCAACGGTAGAAAACTATTTTTTTATTATTGTTTATACTTGGTCTAAATAATAAAACACTATATTTGCCCGTATCAAATGATAGCAGAATAGTATTCCGGAAAATTTAATTTATCTCAGGGCATTTTATCCAACTTGGTTATGCATGACTCCTCACATTCTTATTCGTCATTACGGATTTTAAGTCAGTCAAAAAACGGATATATCGGGCAGTGCAGCTGTTGTGATCATTACAATTTTGTTTTTGGTAATGTCCTTTTCATTTTTTCAGAAGACGGATTGAACGGTTTTCATTCTGTTTTATACGACGAGCACCAGTTTCAAACCATGGAAACGGCTTTGCCACATGGAAGAAATCATCTTTTACCCTCACCGATACCGAATTTCATGTTGTCTTTCAATGATGAAGAGGTGGAAGAGATCAAAAATCTCTTTCAGGAAACATTGCTGGCACTGGAAATCGACCGGATATTTTCTCATAAAAATAAAGAATAAGCTAATGCGCGACACAAGTTTTTGCAGCGTTTCCTGCGCTCTGATTTTGATTTTTTGTCTGACGTTTTCTTCCGCTTTTAGCAAAACGGTACCACTGCGTATTGTTTCTGTTAATGGAACATTGAGTGAAATCCTTGTAGGATTAGGTTTGGAATCTCAGATTGTTGGCGTTGACATCACGAGCACTTATCCCCCTTCTCTTGAAAAATTACCAAAAATCGGACATAACAGAAATATTTCATCTGAGGGTATTTTGGCTCTGAATCCTGATGTGATTGTGACGAGTGACCAAAGCATGATGTCTGCCAACGTACTTAAACAACTGAATAGCTCCGGGAAGAAAGTAGTGACTTTCAAGCAGGAATATTCTGAGGAGGGTACCGTAAATCTGATTCGTGAAATGGGCTCTTATTTCAATGCAAAACCGCAGGCGGAAAAAATGATCAAGTCATTGAAATCTGATCTGGCAAAACTTCCAAAAACAACGACACCAAAAAAATTGCTTTTTATCTATGCGCGGGGAACGGGAACATTAATGGTTTCGGGGAAAAATACTTCTCTTGACAAAATGTTCACTTTGATTGGACATAAAAATGCAGTAACCGATTTTACTGATTTTAAACCCTTAACATCGGAATCCCTTTTAGCAGCAAATCCGGACGTACTTGTTCTTTTTTCAAGCGGTCTGGAAAGTGTTGACGGTATCGACGGACTCCTGAAAGTGCCTGGCGTTGCCTATACCAATGCCGGAAAAAACAGAAAAATTGTATCGATGGACGGTCAGTTTCTGACTGGATTTGGACCGCGTTTGGGAAAAGCAGCTGCTGAACTGGCTCAAAAAGTGAAATAATGATAGAAGAAGAAACCATAGCAAAATCAAAAAGCAAGGATCACAAAATGGTTCAGGAGAAGCTGAAACAGCCAATTCCGCCTGGTTGGGTTATCCTGATTTTAGGCATTGCTTTGCTTGCCTGTATTATTTTTTCTGTTGGAACGGGTGCTTTGCATATTTCATTTTCAGAAATAATCGGGATCATTTCCTATAAAACTGGACTAACCGATACGCCGATTCTGGAAGAACAAAAGGACATCGTTTTTTGGGTGATTCGTTTGCCGAGAGTTTGTCTCGGAATTTTGGTTGGAGCGGGGCTAGGTATTGGTGGCGCGGCTTTACAAGGTTTGTTCCGCAACCCGATTGCCGATGCAACGTTGATCGGTGTCACTTCCGGTGCCTCACTTTTTGCAGTGATCGTGATTATGCTGAACATTAAATTTCTTGGCATTATCAATGAATATGCCGGAGCTTACACGTTGTCTTTTGCTGCATTTATCGGTGCTGCCTTAACAACAATGCTCGTATATCAGCTATCGAAAATAACAGGTGAAGGTGGTGTCACAACCATGCTTTTATGCGGCATTGCAATCAACGCTTTTGCTGCTGCGCTTACCGGATTGATGACATATATTGCCACGGATGAACAATTAAGAACAATCACTTTCTGGACATTGGGAAGTTTGGGTGGTGCCAGCTGGACTACCGTCATTTCGGTTGCGCCATTTATAGGTTGCAGTATCATTTTTATGCCTTATCTGGCTAAGTCTTTGAATTTGTTGGTTTTAGGTGAAAGTCAGGCAGCGCATCTGGGTGTCAATATGAAAGTCCTGAAAAGATCAATTATTATTTTGGCAACGATGGCCGTAGGTTCTTCTGTTGCTGTTGCGGGAACAATTGGTTTTGTTGGACTCGTAGTTCCGCATATTATCCGCAGCATTTTTGGTCCTGATAATCGTTATTTATTAATTGGATCTGCGCTTGGTGGTGCCGTCGTGCTGACATTGGCAGATACGATTTCAAGAACCATTGTCGCTCCTGCAGAACTTCCGATCGGTATACTGACTGCACTGCTGGGAACACCGTTTTTTCTGTATCTTCTTTGGAATCAAAAACGAAACCGTGTATGATCGAGACTAACAAGTTGCATTTTTGTGTAAAAAATAAATCGCTTTTACAGGATATCAATTTCAAAGCGAAGACGGGTGAGTTCTGGGCAATTGTTGGTGCTAACGGAGCCGGAAAATCGACTTTGATGAAGGTTTTGTCAAAAGAAATAACGCCAACTTCCGGAACTGTTTCTTTTCATGGAAAAGATCTGAGAAAATATAATTTGAAAGAACTGGCGCAGAAACGTGCTGTACTTGCACAACAAAATGTAATCACGCTTTCATTTACAGTACATGAAATCGTGTTAATGGGCCGTTATCCTTTTTACGATTCAAAACCTTCGCAGAAAGATCTGACTATTGTTGATCGTTGTCTTCAAAAGGTTGGAATTGCTCATTTCAGCGACAGGATCTATCCAACACTTTCGGGTGGAGAACAACAACGTGTGCAGCTTGCGCGGACGCTTGCACAAATCTGGGAAGTCCGGGAAGGATTTATTTTACTGGATGAACCTACTTCGGGAATGGATCTGCTGCATCAGTATGAAACATTTCAGCTGGCAAGAGAAATGACAAGAAAAGGTTACGGTGTTATCGCTGTCGTCCACGATTTGAATTTTGCATTACAATATGCTGACCAGGTTTTGATGTTAAAAAAAGGTAAAACTTTTGCGATAGGAACGGCGCATGAAGTTTTGACCGGCGAAAATATCAGAGAGGCATTTGGTGTATCAGTTAGAATTATTCAGCCGGATGACACGCCATTTCCGGTGATTATTCCAGAGGCTAGTCCTGTATCCGTTTGTTAACAAAATATTAAACATAAACATCTCCGTATCAATTAATACCATTCACTATGAAGACAGAATTAATATCTGACCGTGCAGCACTTAAAGATCGCTGGGCTGAATTTAAAGCAGAAAACCCTAAAACGCGTATCCGTGACGCAGCGAAGGAATTGAATACCACAGAAGCGGATCTGGTAGCCACAGGATTGGGTGAAAATATAATTTTGCTTGAAGGTGATTTCCGTGAATTGCTTAAAGATGTGCCTTCTTTGGGCTATGTAATGGCACTTACGCGGAACGACCATGTTGTTCATGAGCGCAAAGGAGTATATGAAAATGTTTCTTTCAACAATCATGTAGGATTGGTTTTGGGGCCGGATATTGATCTAAGATTATTTCTCGGCGATTGGAAATTCGGTTTTGCTGTGCATGAAGGAGATCGTCACAGTCTTCAATTCTTCAATAGTTTTGGAGAGGCAACGCATAAAATCTACCTGACTGAACAAAGTAACAAAGAAGCTTACGAGGTTTTGGTAGAAAAATACCGTGCTGTGGATCAGCAAGCTATGCCCTTGACGGCTGGAAAACCGGAGAAAAAAGCAGAAGAGCCAGCAAGAGATATCGACACGGCTGCATTCCAGGCAGAATGGCTGACTTTGAAAGATACGCATGAGTTTTTCGGACTTCTTCGTAAATATAAATTATCAAGAAAAGATGCACTTCGCCATGCTCCGGAAGGATATGCGTTTCAAATCAAACCGGAAAGTATGAAAGCGGTTTTTGATGCAGCTTCTGAAACGGAATTGCCGATCATGGTTTTTGTTTCCAATCCAAACTGCATCCAAATCCATACGGGTCCAATCAACAAGATTTTTGTGATGGGTCCGTGGCTGAATATTATGGATCCGGCTTTCAATCTGCATTTGCGTGAAGATGCAATCGATGAGGCGTGGGTTGTAAGAAAACCAACCGAAGACGGAATCGTTACAGGTATCGAATTGATTGATAAAGACGGTGTAATGTTTAACCAATTCTTTGGAAAGCGTAAACCAGGTCAGCCGGAATTAACGGCTTGGCCGGAGTTGATTGAGAAGTCGGTTATTAAAAAATAATTGCAAACGGCAATTCTATGATTGAAAGTTAGAAATTGAGGTATTAATGCCGAAATGCCGGAAAATAAAACGCTCCATAGGAGCATCCTGTTTATAGAAATCAATTTTCTGAGCTGTAATTTAGACTCCGTAGGAGTCGCCTGTTAAGTGCAATAAAATTACGAATCAGGCAGGAGGCTCCGAAGGAGCCGGGATATTGAGAGATTACAGATTTTTTCTATAAACAGGAGGCTCCGATAGGAGCCGCAAAATCTAAGTTAATATATTATTTCGCCATAGTGATTCAAATGGGCTGTTCCGTTTCGGGACAGTCTTTTTTGTTTTAATACGAAATGGTGGATGGTTAAAGTTTTATTATCGGTCGGACGGCGGGAAAAGCCGTCCGACCGGAGGCCCGTCCGACGGTTTTTTTACCGTCGGACGGGTAATAAAAATTATTTAATAGCGTCGTCTATTGCGAAACCTATTGCGCCCATTGCGGTAAAAAAAACTATTCAACCTTCAATTTCCCACTTCCCGAATAACTCCTATACTCTCCTTGATACATCGCATCAGCCGCCGCAGGCCCCGTTGTGAACGTTCCTTTGGAAACAATTCTAACTTGATAATAAAATGACTTTTCAATTTTATCAGCCGTTGTGAAAAAATGAATCCGATCATCACGAATATCATAATAAGTCGGAATAGCCGCATTTTTGATCCAGGGCATATCCCTCGGCTCCGAAATTCTTGGATTTTCAATTTCAAAACCCGCCGGTAACAAATCCGTCACAACAACATTTTCCACCGGAAGTCCATTCGTACTTGAAAGCGATAATTTTACTACAACCAGATCATTTTGATGCAGTACTGAAACCGGTTTTCCATCACGCGTCAGATACTGTCGACGAATACTTAATCCCTGATCTTCTTCCACAAAAGCACCTGTGGCAGACATCCCTTCTGATTGTGCAAACCAGTACAAATCACCTTTTCCCTGAGTCGTTACAGTCAATTTTTGATTGACAATTCCTTTGGCGATTTTCAATTCTTTACCGTCAAAAGCAGCGATTTTTTTTCCATTAATTAAAGCAGAACCGGTAACCGTAGACCCCGATGTTTTCTTAGCTACTTTTCCCAAAGCCAAAACTGCAAAACTTGCTTCCTGCGTATTGATATAAGAAGCAGATTGAATTGCTTTTGACAACTGACGGGCTAATGGTGAAATCTGCAAATTATCTCCATCTGTTTCCAAAAGTGTGTTTAATATCAAACCGAGATTTCTTAACGGAGAAGAATAACTGTCATCAAAAACGGCACTTCCATTTTGATACACATAACTTTTTGGCAAAATAGAACTGAAACTTCTCGTATCTCCTATCAACTGAAAAGCTCCGGCAAGCAGATAACGGGCATCTATCGTCAGCAGCTGAGGATTTTGTTTGTAATAGTTCATCGCTGACCGGTTTGGCGAACCCGTTAAAGCCAGGACATACAAGGAATAAAGCGTTTCCCTCCGCGCCACCGTTTTGCGGATTTGCGTTAAAGATTCTTTTGGTAAATCATTATTTGTGCTGGCTATCGCAATTTCCCTTGTCGCAGTTGTTCCTGTTTTAGCAGTCAGGTAATCAATAGCTTTGCTCAATGTTTTTGGATTTATTTCAAACCCAGCCCGGCGAGCTTCTTCCAGGAAATGAACGGCATAGGCCGTTGTCCACCAATCTTCTGTGACAGCTCCCGGCCACATAACCGCACCGCCATTGAACAATTGCTGCGATTCAATTTTACGGATTGCCTGCTGCACATTCGTAACGGGATTGAAGTCACTTTCTCCCGTTTTTATCAGATAAACCGGCGTAGCCATCGCTTTGGCGAGATCTGCAAAATAGAGCTGAGGAAATGCTTTTGAAATTGTTTGTTCCAGACAGCCATAAGGGTACCCAAGCAAGGTTGAAAGTGCTTTTCCACCACCTCCAACAAGTGGAGAGCGGCTCAAAACGACCTGACTGCTCGCGGTAGAAGGAATGAAATTATTAGTAAGATTTATCAATCCCTGCTGTCCGCCAGCGATTAATCCCGAACCGCTTGTTTTCAACAATGGTGAAGCCGGACGAACGGTAATTTCTGTTTGTTGTGTAAAGGTTTCTCCAAAAGCATTCACTTTTACAATCACTTTTCCGGCACCAATGGCAGCCAAAGCTTTTACCGAAAATATTGCTCTGGTTTCTTTTCCGGCAGGAATATTGATTTTTTGAACAGTAGGAACCGAACCGGAATTCAGCGGTCCGCTTACTTGTAAAGTTACCGTTGCATCTGCCGCTTTTTTCTCTGTATTACTGATATTAACCGGCAAAACCAGCTCATCACCCGGACTTAAAAAACGTGGTAAACCGGCACTGATCACAACCGGATCTGCCACTTTCATATTTTTATTAGCAGCGCCAAAAGCATTGTCTTTGTAGGCGACAGCCATAATCCGCAAATCGCCGCTGAATTGTGGAATGTTTATATCAAAAGTGGCTTCACCGTTTCCATTAGCCGTAATTTGTCCGCTCCAAAAAGAAACCAGTTCCGTTCTTCCGTTACTTAACGGATTAATTCTTTTTTCAAGATCATAACCATCACCACCAAAACTGGAAGCCCCTGAAATATTTAATTCAGGGAAAAGCAGCGCATATAAATTGTGACTGGTAACTTCCAAAGCGCGTTTTTGATAGAAATAGCCATGGATATCCGGCGTTTTGAAATTCTTGATCTGCAAAATTCCTTCATCCACAACGGCAATCGTTACTTCTGCATTAGGCTGCGTTTTAATCCGGATCTGTTGTTTCGTTTTTGATCTTGATTTTTCAACAGTCGTGATGGAAACAGGCAAATTTCGCTTTGAATCTTCTACTAAAACCGGAAGAAAGCCATTGGCAACCGTAAGCGGAAGATCAGAATTGTCAAGCGGTCGGATTAGCGTTGCTGTCACAAAAACATTCGGTAAATGTTCCTCTTTCAGGCTAAGTTTCAATTCGGCCGCTTTCTTTTCCGTCGTTAAAATGTGATGTTCCAACACACTATTTCTTTCAACGGTTACCAACAATCTTCCATCAAAAGGTGTTTTGAAAAGGATTTTCGCCGTTTCCCCGACATTGTATTTTTCCTTATCGGTTTCCATCAAAACCCGCCCTTCATTGCTTACTTCAAAGGACGAATATTGTGTATAACCTGAGCCATAAGCATAGAAATTGGCCACGCTATAATGTTCTGCTTCCGGCCTGCGAATTCTTACTTCATATTCTCCTGAAACCGTTGGGACATAGCGGAAAGTATTTTTTCCATTGACAAGATTGAGAATATTGGAATAAACAACCTTTTCACTTTTCCTGGAAGTGTAAGTTAGCTGCTCGTTTTTCTTTTCTACAACGGTCTGATATTCAAGACGGACGATTTCTACTTTTGCCTTGGCGCCATTTTGTAAAACTCCTTTGCTGTTAACACCAACAATTTCAAAAGGAACCGGCGCATTTACTCCGACATAAGAATCGGGTAAATGAATTCCGTAAAAAACGTTTTGTGTAAAAACATCAAAATGCTGCAAACGGTTAACCGGGCGGCCATTTTCATCAAAAACCGTAACGTATATTTTCCCTTCCAAAACCCCGATATCCTTTATTCCGGGAGCCAAAGGGAATTTTTCTGTTGCTTGTCCCTGCTCGTTAGTTATCCCTTGCCTACGTTCTTTTTCAAAAGTGGTTTCAGCAGGAATATCAAAAGTGAATTCAGGAAAACCCGCTGCGAAAAAGCTTTTTCGTTTCAGTTGCGATTCCATTTCATACGTCCGGTTACTCGCCGGCGGACCGAATAAATTAAGCGCTGTTGCTGTCAGTGAAATCGTACTGCCGGAAACATATTCTGTCTGCGCTCCGCTCAGATCTACCTTAATTCGATCGGGCATAAATTCCTCTACATTGACTGATTGAGAGGCTAATAAAACATCATTGGCATTATATACTTCCAATACATAAGTTCCGGTAAGTACCGCCGTTTCCATACCAACTTCCGTTTCTACGGCACCTTGTTTATTGGTGCTTTTTCGCCAGATCCGGTATTCTCTTCCGTTTGGTGTAACCAATCTTAATTTCAACGGAACTTCGGACGCAACCTGCCAATTTTGGTTTCTGATAACGGTATTGAAATGGAGCGTTTCACCCGGCCGGTACATATCGCGCTGGCCGTAAATAAAAGCTTGTAAGCCAGATGTATTATCTCGCTGTCCTTCTACTTCAAAACGGGAAGTTTCCACACGTGTATCATCCAAAAGCAGATAATTGAAATCTTCTTTGCTTCCGGCAGTAATCATTGCCAGTTTAAAACCAGGTGCTTTTTCGCCCAATTTCTCAATATGCGCAATACCGTCACCGTCGGTTGTAGCGGTGAAAATGGATTGATTATTGGTGCTGATTAATGTTATTTCAAGATTTGCGAGCGGCTCGTTTGTTTTGATAGAATTGGCAAAAACCCAAAGCTCATCTTTTCCTTGTTTGGCAATTAATCCGATATCAGAAATAGAAACCAACTTTGTAGCTCCTAAATAAGCTTCATCTTTGGAATTAACAGAAACGAGATAAATCCCACGACGACCGTTATCATCCGGCAGTGCAATATTTAATGCTGAAATTCCCTTAGCTTTTGGAAGATTTTCGGTATCAATAATTTTATTAACAACGATATCTGTAAAATTATTTTCCTCGTCGCCGCTATAATTGAAGGATCCGGTTGATTTCCATTCTTCGCCGACATAACCATATTCCTCCCAACGGTTTGAGCGCACATAACTAAGAATATTATTGGCATACAGTTTGGCAATTTTAACCTGAACTTTGGGTACATTCACAATCTGGACACCCATGTTTCGCGACCCTTTTGGCGTCATGTACAATGCCTTTTTATTGGAAAAAGATATCCCCGCCGGCATTTTCCCAAAGAATAAATCACGAGAAGTTTCGTCTTCCAACGTTTTTCCAAGTACGCCTTTTAATGTTTTATTGATCAAAAGCGCATAGGTATCAGTCTCATTAAAATCGCCTCTTAGAATGAAACCATTTTCTGTCAGTTCTCTGGTTAATGTTGCTGCCGGATTGATTGAAAAGCCGGTTTCAATACTTTCTTTGACTATTTCCTGCGTTGTAATGACGCGGACAAAAGCAGCATTATTTTCAAAACCGGTCTTGATATCAGATACTTCCAGATGAAGCGGGGATGGCAAACTGGTTGTTCTTTCAAGAATTTCATTGGTGATGTAGGTGGTATTTTGTGCTTTTAATCCTTTATCCAACGTGATCTGTAACGGCACTGGATTATTATCTGCTGCGCCATTATTAGCCAAGGCCAGTGTAATTATTTTTCCCTCCGCAGAAGGCAGGATTTTGTACGAAACAGATTTATCCGCCAGCGTTAATTTTAATCTTTCAGCAACATTTTGCGTCGTAACCGGATAATTGAAAATCAGTTTCACACGTGCTTCCTGGCGACCGGTTTCTTTTGAAAGTGTCCACCAGCTTTCCGTTTCTATCAGTTGGAGATATGGCGTATGAAAATCTATCGTTTCAGTAGAAACGTCATATTTTTTATCTGTTTTGGATTGAGATAATAATTTGTCGGTAAGTTTCGCTTTGTAATTTGTTGCAGATCCAAAACCATTAACCGGCGAAAAAATCAGTTCATTTGGCGCCGACCATTTGAATTTTCCGCGAACGGCTGGTTCAAACTGAATATATTGCGTTGAATCCCAATCGTTAAGCTGACTTTCGGAAACAAGATCTTTATTGAAAGTAAAAACAAGATTTTGCGACTGACCTATCTCGTCTTTGAAATTTGTTCCCGCAATTTTTACTTCATTCAGAGAAGAACAGCCATTGAAAAAGTACGCAGAAAAAAGAATGAAGATGAATAAAGAGGAAGAGAATTTTCTCATGAGCATGTTAACGAAATTTTTCAGACTAACAGAATTTGTTTGCGGCAATAACGTTTTTTATCCATAATCAGGATATAAAAAACGGATGATTTTTTATAACAAAAAACCATCCGTCTAAATTAACTGTAATTGTATCAAATCTTATTTTTGTCTGTCCTGATTTGTGTTAACGGTCAGAAAAATATTCCAAATCAGAAAGCTTTCATCACTTCTTCAATGGGTTTTGCACCTTCAAAAAATGATAACAAACGCATTAAAATACCTTCTACCACGGCATCAGGGCAGGAAGCTCCGCAGGTCAGCATAATACGAACGGGAGATTTTACCGGTAAATAATTTTCCGAAACTGTTTCCTCCTTTGTATGAAGATTAAAATGCCTGATCAGATTATTATCAAGGATTTTGTTAACGGATTCGATAAAATAAGTTGGCAGTTTTGCTTCACATAACTCAACCAAATGGGAAGTATTTGAACTATTATAACCGCCGGCAACGATTACCAGATCTGCCGGATGCGTTAATAAAGCATAAGTCGCATCCTGATTGTCATTTGTTGCATAACAAAGCGTATCCCTTGTATTGGCAAAACGTGTTTCCACTTCTTCGGGGCGCAGGCCGTAATGTTTGGTCATTACATTTTTTAAATAATCTGCAATACCTTGTGTATCAGAGGCCAGCATAGTAGTTTGGTTGACTACACCGATTCTTTGCAAATCTTTTTCAGGATTAAAACCTTCGGAATATTGACCTTCAAAATCTTCAAAAAATTGTTGTGCCGGAAGTTCCCCCGTTATGTATGAAGCCAAACGAATGGTTTGCTTCATATCTTCCACGACAATCGTGGGCGCATTTTCCTTGCTATGTGAAAAAGTTGCACGGGTTTCTTCATGAAATGGTTTTCCATGGACGATAATGGAATAATCCTTTTGCCCGATCTGTTCCGCCCGGTTCCATACTTTTTCTACGAACGGACAAGTCGTGTCGTAGATATAGGAATTAATTCCGAGCTCGGTTAATTTCTTTTGGTTTTCAATTGTTGTTCCAAAAGCGGGAACGATGACTATATCTTCCGGCGTCAGCTCTTCCCATGGAATCAGCTGATTGCCTTTGGTATCCATAATAAATTTCACTCCCCGATCTGTCAAATCCCGGTTCACATCCGGATTGTGGATCATTTCACTCAAAAGAAAAATCCGCTTATCAGGATTTTCAGAGATAGCTTTGTAAGCGATATCAATAGCGTTTTCCACTCCATAACAAAATCCGAAATGACGTGCGATCAGAAACTGCACCGGCCCAAAATCCAACATAGTTGGTGTGAAATCACGTTTCAGTTTATCGTTTTTACGACGGAATTCCTTTATTGGGGTGATGATATGGCTCCGGTAAAAATCGGGTATATTAAACGTCTTCATTTACAGATTCAGTAGGTTCTAAGTAACAAAATAGGCCATTTTTGAGCAATAGTCAAAACAGTAGCTTTTCTTTTTGATAACAAATGAGGGATTGGCTTTGTTCAAAAAAGCTTTCGGCTTTCGTCGATCGGCTTTCAGATGGTTGATAAATGGCAAATTTTGGTCGGGAAAAGTCAACTGCTGACAGCCGATTGCTGACAGCCACCAAAATATTTTGTAAATTGATGCAACATCTATACAAGTAATTACCTCTTTAATTCAGAACGTTCAAATCTAAACCTTCTGCTTGAAAACGAAATTGTACACCGACCAGCATGTGGACCTGGTAGAGCGTTGTAAACTCGGAGAGCGCAAAGCGCAGTATGAGCTATACAAATGCTACTCGAAGGCTATGTTCAACATTTGCATGCGGATAATAAATCATAACGGTGAAGCAGAAGATGTCTTGCAAGAGGCATTTGTGGATGCATTTACAAACCTCCATCAATTTCGTCAGCAATCGACTTTTGGTGCCTGGTTCAAGCAGATTGTTGTAAATAAATCTATAAACCACCTTCGGAGCAGGAAGGTAAAATGGGTGGAAATGGATGAGTTTCAGGAAACACTGGAAGACGGACAGGAAATGGACGACAGCTTTGGCTGGCATGAAAATGATACGACTTTGGAAGTTGAACGGATCAGAAATGCTGTTTTGAAATTACCTGATGGTTATCGTGTTGTGGTGAGTCTTTATTTATTTGAAGGGTATGACCACGAAGAGATCGGGGAGGTATTAGGAATCAGCGAGACGACATCGAGGACGCAATATATGCGGGGAAAAAGAAAATTGACAGAAATACTCGGAAGAGCTTAACGGAAAGCGAACGCAACGATTATAACAAAAGAAGAGTACATATAGATAATATAGAAAACTAAAAAACAGTATCATTTGAATCGAAACTTTACACTTTATATGTTAACAATCAATGAAAAAGTCTTCTGATAAAAAAGATCGTCTGGAAAGGTTTGTGCGGGATAATAGGGATGGATTCGATGTTTTCTTACCTCAGGATTCTTTGTGGGACCAAATCGAGAATAGTATTCCTTCGGCTGCCGCAGAACCGCAAAAAAAAGTAAAACGACTTAATAATCCTTATTTCGACTGGCGCATTGCTGCCGGAGTAATTCTGGCTCTGGGTGTCGGTTATCTCTTCTACCTAAACAAGGAATATGGTGTAACCCGGGATCCCGGCGTCGCGCTGAAAGTGCCTGCTTATGCCCGTGAATTCAATCAGTACAATGTGATGATTGATGAAAAACGGAACGAAATTTTTAAGCTTGCAAGTAATAATCCTGAATTGTACAAAGATTTTTCGGCAGATCTAAAAAGTCTTGAGAACAGCTACCAGAATCTTAAATCTGATCTGGGTAATGCGCCAAACCAGGAAGCATTGATTCGTGCTATGATAGAAAATCTGCAATATCAGGTGGATTTGCTAAATCAGCAGCTTACTATTTTACAACGTATCAAAAAGGCAACCCAAAGCCATGAAAAAAATAATTCACCTACTGTTTAATCTTGCTTTCCTGTTGCCCGCGTATGCTTTTGCGTTAGGTCCGGATGCTTCCATACTTGTTGAAAAACGGAAACATATTGTGAAGGTATTTGAAGTAAATGAGCGTGATCAGCTTATGATCGATAATCAATATGGCGAGGTAAAAGTAAATCTTTGGAAAAAAAATGAGATCAAAATTGAAATCATTGTTACCGCTTCCGCTCAAAGTGATTCGAAGGCAGCAGAATATATGAATTCGGTAACGATTGGTGAAAGTAGGTCAAAAAACCTTATCGGGCTTAAAACCATTATCGACAAAAATAGTTTTGCAAGCAGCGGATGGAGTGCGCTGAGAAATAAGTCAGGCGAGAAGAATTTTATTCAGATCGATTACACGATTTATATGCCAAAGGAAAATGAACTGGTAGTGAAAAACCAGTTTGGAGATACTAATATCCCTGTTTTTGAAGCGCCGCTTACCATTGATTCCAGACATGGGAATTTCTATGCCAATACGCTGGATAATGTACAGAACGTAATCAATTCACAATTTGGACAAGTGAAAATCGGGAAAATGGAAGGTGGAAATATGGAATTTAAATTTTCCAATTTGAAACTTGATCAGGTTAAAACACTTATCCTTAACATAAAAAACGGAGAACTTTCTATTGGCGATGTAAGCGATCTTACAACAAATATTAATTATTCAGAGGCCGTAATCGGCAAACTTCGGGGAAAGGGAAAAATCAATTTAAATTATTCTGACAATTTCCGGATGGAAGAGCTCCCTTCTTCTGATGAACATTTGAACATTCAGGCACAATTTTCTACTGTGACACTTCCGGCAGAATCCAACAGCTTTAACGTTATCGTTACGAATGGAAATTTCAGTTGTCCACCTAATGTGAATTTTTCCAAACAACCTGCTAAACAAGAAAAAACCACGTACAATCAGTCCAAGCAGTATCAGGGTAAAATGGGAACCGGCTCGGGTGCAAAAATTACCGTTTTTTCCAATTACGGTGATGTGAAACTGAAAAATTAACTTTGGATTATTCTTCTATCAATACATTATATCGGAAATCCAGTGGTTTGAAAGCGACCAGCAGTTTCGAGATAAATGTTGGATCGTTAAGATAAAAATTCAGGAAATTATCATAGCGTTCCTGAGAAGATTTTCCAGGAAACAACTTGTATTTCAAAGCAAGAAGCTGGTCAATTTCACTTTCATGATTTCTTTCTTCCGCTTTTTTCAGGCGTTTTTCCAGATGTTCAAAAGAGTGACGGATCCGGGTTTCTTCTGCTTTTACAGCACCGATCATGGATTTGTCAATGGCCGTTGCCTTGTTCAGTATTGTTTCAAAAAGCGCGTAGAAAGATTCTTTTTCTTCATCAAGATCCAAAACATTTGTTGAATGTGTTTCAACGAATTTCTTTCTCAATGTTACTTCATCCAAAAACAGATCTTCGTAGCTGATTTCTAGCTTTTCAACTTTTTTGCGTTGCTGTTCTGTAATATACATTGCAAAATTCCGTGGTATCAACATAGGGAAAGTTACCTTGTAATGATCAAAAATGCCTTTCAACTGCATCCAATAAGGCACTTCCGAAGGACCGCCGATGTAGGCAAGATTTGGCAAAATAATTTCTTCATATAACGGACGAAGCACCACATTCGGACTGAAATATTCCGGATATTCATCGGCAAGTCCAATGATTTCTTCTTCCGTAAAAACCAGATCCGTATTTAAAACCCTGTAAAGATTATCTTCTTTAACGATTCGTTCTCTCAGATTATCAACAAGATAGAATAAATTAATTTCGCGTGCGTTGAGCGGCGTATGGTAGCCTAGCGAAGAAAGTTTTGCAGTAGTATTGGTTACAATTTCAGCGGAAGTGGAAGTTGTAAGCTCTTCTTTAATAACAGGAAGAAAATGACGTTTCAGGTCTGTGTTATCTGCATCCAGACAAATCAATCCTTCCTTTCCAAATAATTCGTGCATATAACATCGAACTGCGTCGGATAATGTTTCACTTTCCAGATAAGCTTTTGCGAAAAGCAAAGGTCTGTCCGGCAGTAATTTAAGGATACTGTGAAGTTCTTTTGGATTAAGTCTTCCAACGGCGCCTTTATGCTCGCCTTCCCATTTATGTGTTTGTCCGTATAAATGAAACGAAGCAATTTCAGCGAAATCGTGGTCTTCGCTGGCCATCCAGTAAACTGGCACAAAGTTATATTCAGGATAAGTTTCCTTTAATTCCCGTGCAAGCTTAATGATGGTTACAATTTTATAAATAATATAGAGCGGCCCGGTAAAAATATTAAGCTGATGCCCTGTTGTAACTGTAAATGTTTTTTCGTCTAAAAGAACTGAGAAATCCGGGAGATAGGGTTGTCCTGCATATTGTTCTTCCAAAACTTTAACCAGCGTCTGACGTTTTTCAAAGCCAAAATCTGCTCTTTGTTTTATAATATCTGCCGCGTTTTCAACTGTTGGGAAAGTGCCGTAAAAGTCTTTAAGCGAAGGTTTTTGATCCAGATAATCGAGAAGCAGCGTAGGGAACTGACCCGTAGTACGCAAATCAACGGAATGAACAGTCATGAAAGGTGGTTTTTCAGTCTCAATTAAGGAATGCAAAGTAATCAGAGTTTAAGATGATATGCATTATGAAAATAAACCATGCAATCAGTCTGAAAGTTCATGAAAAAATCTGAGTTAAACTACTTCGTTAACACTTGTTAAGCAACCGGGCTCCACATATTGAAAAAATTGACATAAAAAGGCCGGAACTAACTTAGCTCCGGCCTTTCAATTGATCGTCTTTGGTTTTTAGTTTTCCAGATTTTCACCTGGTTTCTGCTTTGAATAAGTAATTAGCTAGGTTAATAAATTCAGTAATATGTTTGGGGTTTCCGCCTTATTTTAAAAAATATAGTCATTTTTAGCAATCAGGGCATCTGCAATCCGGCGGCGTGCGTCTTTAAGGTTCAAGGGTTCGATTTTCGTAAAACGTTTTAAACCCATGAGCATTACACGCAATTCATCACTTTCAGCAAAACTGGTGATGGCAGATTTTCCTGCGTTATTTACTTTTTCTACGGCCTCATTTAAATAAACCTGAGCAATATCTTTTTGCAGCGCATTTGCCTCGGCTCCAAGTAAATCAATTCTTTTTTCAACACGAAGCAAAACAGATTCAGCTACGTATGTCTCAATAATCATGTCAGCAAGATTCATGATAATTTCCTGTTCGTCCGAAAGTTTAGTCATGAATTTCTGAACAGCAGAGCCTGCTACCATCAAAACTGCTTTTTTAAGATTTCTGATCACTTTCTTTTCTGCGGCAAAAAGCGCTTCATCTTCATCAAAACCAAAATCCGGAATGGACATAATTTCTTTTCCAACCGCCATCGCTGGTCCCATCAGGTCAAGCTGACCTTTCATAGCGCGTTTCAAAAGCATATCAACAACCAGAAGCCTGTTGATCTCATTTGTTCCTTCAAAGATCCGGTTGATACGGCTATCGCGGTAAGCACGGTCCATCGGTGCATCGGCTGAATAACCCATTCCGCCATAAACCTGAACGCCTTCATCTACCACATAATCCAGTACTTCCGAGCCATGAACTTTCATGATCGCACATTCTATCGCCAGTTCTTCCAGTGCTTTTAATTTTGCTTCTGCGTCGTTTAAACCCTTTTCTTTTAACGTAATGATCAGGTCATCGATATTCTGGCCGACACGATAAGCAGCTGATTCTGTCGTAAACATGCGAATGGCCATTTCTGCCAATTTATGCTTTATCGCTCCGAAATTTGAAATCGAAGTTCCAAATTGTTTACGTTCATTAGCATAATTAATCACTTGTTTTGCCACTTGTTTTGAACCGCCAAGTGCAGCAGCAGCCAGTTTTATCCGGCCTATATTTAGAATATTAACAGCAATCTTAAAGCCATTTCCCTGTTCGGAAATCATGTTTTCAACAGGAACCAAACAATCGTTAAAGAAAATCTGACGCGTATCAGAACCTTTAATTCCCATTTTATGCTCCGGTTCATTCATGGTAATTCCGCCGAAGGTTTTTTCTATAATGAAAGCAGATAAATTTTTATCTGTTTGTCCGCTTGCATCAACAACTTTGGCAAAAACAATAAATACATCCGCAAAGCCACCGTTGGTTATCCACATTTTCTGGCCGTTGATGATATAATGTTTACCATCTTCGCTCAGTTTTGCTTTTGTTTTCCCTGAATTTGCGTCAGAACCGGAATCCGGTTCTGTTAAACAATAGGCTGCTTTCCACTCTCCCGAGGCTAGTTTTGGAAGATATTGCGCTTTTTGTGATTCGTTTCCGTAATATACAATCGGTAAAGTCCCGATTCCGGTGTGTGCTGAAAGAGCAACAGAAAATGAATTTCCTGCGCCGGTCGCTTCTGCTACCAGCATGGAAGTATTAAAATTCATTCCAAATCCACCATATTCTTCCGGTACAACGGTTCCCATTAACCCAAGTTCACCTGCTTTATCCATTAATGACGACATCAGCTCCGGACTTTTGGCCTGGTCAATTTCGTTCAGTCTAGGCCATACTTCCGTGCGCAAGAAATCGCGACAGGTATCGGCAATCATTTGTTGTTCTTCGTTAAACTCTTCCGGAATAAAAATCTGTGATGCGGGTGTTTCTTTAATCAAAAATTCACCTCCCTTAATCGACGTTTTTTTATCTTCTGCAACAGCCATAATGATCGATATTTTTAAAATTATTTACCAGTCTCCGGTAATTATAGTATGCAAGCATACTATTTACTTTTTAACAAATATATTCTCTTTCTTAATATTATGCAAGCATACTAATAAGAAAAATCGGAGATATTTTTTGATATTTTAATGATCTATTTTTTGAAAACCCGGAACTGTTTGACAAGTTTTCCATCCGTTTCCACACGTACATAATAGATGCCGGAAGTTAGTCCCATTCGGGTAAGATCCATATTGACCAGATTATCCTGGATCGTAATAAAACCAGTAGAAACCGGCATACGCTGTCCGGTACTGTAAACGATGGAATATTGAAACTGGCCAAGTGCTGAATGGTCGGGTAGTTTAAAATTAAAAATATCCTGAACCGGATTTGGGTAAAATTGCCATTCCGTCATATCCTTGGTGATATTGACAGAATCACCGGAAGAAATACTGAATTGAATAGAATTTGTAACGACCGCAGAATCTTTGTTGGAGGCGATAACGGTTAGCGTATATCTGCCTACATAAGGAGCAAATCCGGTTTCTCCTTCAAACAGCGCATATGGGAATTTGGATGTTGTGGATATTTTCCGGTAGGGGCCGTTCAAATTGAAATTGACCTGATCATACTCGAAATTTCCATATGCGTAAATATTTAATAATGATGGTAAATCGTTGTAAGCCAATACATCATTGCCGCTCAGGGAACGGATAATTGTCTGGTCAACGGCACGTCCTCCCCTGACCACCTCAAAACGGATGCGCGGAATTTCAACTTTTATTACCAAAACCGTTTCCACAGATCCTCCCGAATTGTCATAAGCCCGGATAATCAACCTGTATTCTCCTTCTTCGGTTGGCGTACCAGAAAAAACATTGAGCGAAAAATCCAGCCAGGAAGGTCTGTTTTGCACCGTGATCGATGATATATAGCCATCATTATCGGCAAAAATATCTGAGGGCAAAATGAATGTGAATGGATGGTTTACCTGCGCATACTTATCCGGAAATGTAGCGGTGATGTATGGAAGATCATTCAAAAACTGCGGTTCCACAACCTGCACGTTGAAATAAATTTCTACGAAAGCATCCTGATTATCATACGCTTTAAATGAAATCCTGTTATCACCTGTACTTGTTGGCCTGCCTGTAAGAATGCCATTCGAAAATTTTAGCCAGGAAGGCAATTCGCTGGCTTCTACTTTTGATATGGTTCCATCGCTATCAACAAACGCAGTTTTTGGAACAGTGAAGGTAAAGGGCTCATTAACAGCGACTTTTAAGTTTGAAAAATTACTGCTTACCGTGGGTGGTTTGTTTGTGTTTTCCTTGCTTTCCACACGGATTGTCAGATATGCGTCTGCTGTTGCACCTTCGTCATCGACACCCTGCACCAGTATTCTGAAATCCCCTAAAGTGGTTGGTTTTCCTGTTAATTGCCCGGAATTAAATTTGAGCCACGTTGGTAATGTACTAACCCGCGTACTTACAATGGTACCATCACCATCGGAAAATGTATCAATAGGCAGTCTGAAAGTAAAATCCTTATTAACAGCAATGATCTGCATCGGGATCGGCCTGAATACGTACGGTGCATGATTGGATGCATCCAGCCAGTATTCATCGCTTAATAAATCTTCTACCAGTTTGATATAAACCGGTTTTGGACTGGAAGGATTAGCATATGCCTTTTTTGACCAGTCATTGTAAATCACATTCCACGATCCTCCCTTTTCTACTGCTGAAGACAAACGATATCCGGTTGAATCTATATAAGTTACAGGCTGAATGGGTGTGTTAAGCCAGCGCGTACCGGCTTGTCTCATAGAAGATTCCAGTTGCTGCATGTCCGGTATTGTAGAAACAAGCACGGAAATAAAATTAGCTCCGTTAGTAAAATTTTCATTGATCTGAGTCGCAGTTGCGCTGTAGCCCAGAGACGAGTTATAAAAAGCTTCGTTTCCTACAATGAAATCAGCAGGAGCTTCGCTTTTCAGGACATCCATCGAAAAATGATGATCAGCGCCAGGTTCATCATTTGATTTAATGCCATCCGCCCTTTTGCTCAGATCCTTATAGGCCAGTGTTCCTCTGCTAGCCGATGCATTATCGTAAATGGAGCCAAAATCGGATACATACTTTATTGTAGCATCAACAGATTTTACGGCATCGATCATTTGATTGATGTAGTTTTTCAGAACAATGTGTCTGTACAAATACCAGTCTTTACCGGCGCGCTGTCCAAAAGAAAAAAAAGGATCCCAATTGGCGGTTGGTGCATAAGCCTGATCAAATGATTTGAACGATGTGCCCCAGAGATAATTCAACCGGTCAATTTTTTTGTAATTCGTGCTAAGCCATGTACGAAAACCCGATATCATGGTTGGAGAATAATCAAAAGCGGCAGGCTTCTCCTTGTCGTCTACCAGATTCCAGGCGGGGTATCCTGATTCCTGCGTTGGCGTATTGGTAACGGCAATAAAAAGCAGGCTTTTTTGTGTCTGAAGATATTTATAGCGTTGCGTAACTTCCTTTACAAAATCAATTCCTTTTTTGACGATATCCTGCTGGTCAAAACCAAAAGAGGTATCGTGATATCCGGAATTAAGTATTTTGCCAAAATTGTCAATGGATCCGTTTTGAGCTTTCCAGAAATTCTCGTAGCGTGTCGTATGCCTGCCCAGGTGAATGCGAATCGCCACTTTCATTCCAAGACTTGTGGCAAGTTTGACCTGGTCATCAAACCGCGCCCATTTGGGTGTATCCGTTGGTGAATTAAGATAAACCTTGTCCCAGGAAACGGTAAGGTAAACGGTGTTCAGACCATATTGATGGGCCATTTTGATAAGATCCAATTCTGGTCCCTGCGATTCATTTTCAGAGATATTCAGCAGAAGAAGAGCTAAATACCGCTGAGGATCGACAGCTTCTACACGGGCTGTATTTTCCTGAAAAACATTTCCAAAAGAATTGAAATGAATAAAAAACGTAATAAATCCGATCGCCACAGTAATTTTCCTGAGTGGAATCCAGGAAACTAAAAATTCATTCATATCATTCTCAGATTTACCAACTTAAATATTCTTATCTGCCGTGAAGTCTTCAATTATATTCTGCCACTGAGACACTCCTTTTTCAACACTGTAAGCAAGTGCTTTCTGACGGGAGAAATCTTTGTCAAAGCTCGATATTTTGTTATTCCATTGCAAAATACTTTCTGCAAATAACGGAATGTCCAGATTTGGCACAATGGTACCAAGTCCGGGCGTAATAAATTCGGTTGGACCGCCGCTTGCGAAAGAAACAATCGGTTTTCCTAACCAGGCAGCTTCAACTAAAACCATACCGAAAGGTTCCTGCCGGGACGTGAGCATAAATCCGTCCGCAGCTTCCATGTAAGAATAGTAATCTTCTTTTTGAGGACCAGTCAAATGGACTTTGACGTTTTTTAGTTGCTCACAGCGTTTTTTAGTCCAATATACTAAACCGTCTTTGCTCAAACTACCTACCCAAACCAGATGTACCCTGGCATTTTCGGGAATTTGTAGTGCAATATCCGGCAGCAAATCGAATCCTTTCCGCTCAGAGGAAGTACCCGACATTATCCAGACAAAATCATTGGGCCCCGCACCCCAGTCCTGTCTTATTTTACGGACTTTTTCTTTATCCGGCGCAATTTCATCCAGATCAACAAAAGGATATAGCCGCTTAACACTTTTACCTCCGGATTCTTTAAGACATTTACAAACAATATCTGAACAGCCAACAAGCAGATCGGAATCCTTTATTACTGTTTCAAAATCAGGGCTGCTTACCTGCGAATACATGGCAGAAAGCTCATGGATATGAGAAATTACCGGGATGTGTAATTCTTTTGCAATCTTGATAACGTCGGTCAGCATGACTGTGTTTACGTACCAGAGATCGGCATGAAAATCCTTTGATATTTT
The DNA here is from genome assembly GCF_005280585.1 of Dyadobacter frigoris. Taxonomy (GTDB): domain Bacteria; phylum Bacteroidota; class Bacteroidia; order Cytophagales; family Spirosomataceae; genus Dyadobacter; species Dyadobacter frigoris. The sequence goes on along the minus strand of NZ_SZVO01000007.1, from coordinate 205,072 downwards.
CTTTATCGCCCTGTGAACGGGATGAAAACCCATGTGAAAAGCAATTTTCTGGGAAAAAGAAAAGCTTCCGGGAGCGATAAAAACCGGAATGTCTGAGGGCAAATCATTAATTAATTCTCCTTTTGCAAAACAAACCAGCCCTGCCTCAAATTTACTTCGGTCTAAATATTTAAGGATGTAATAAATAAGCATTTCAGAACCGGTACGTGTGGCGTACGGGGTGAAAAAGAGTATTTTTTTTCGTTGGCTAACATTCATGATATGGTGAGTAAATCTATATTTTCGGAAGGTTTTATTTTATATAAGTACTTTTTGGCAAAAAGAGTCGGCCAGAAATAATGAAGTAAAACCATGGTTTTACGGGTAAAAATAATCTGTGTCTTTAAATGCCCGAAAGGATTTTTTTTCTGTTTAATATTTAAAAGCATTTTCCACAGGAAAAGTACCGGTATCATGGACACATAATGCAGAATCATCAACAGATATGCGCCAGTGCCATATTGTTTTCGGAGCCAAAGCATGTTGGAAACCTGCATTTGAGTACTGAATCTGTTGATCCAGGAAATGCTGGTTCTACGGAATGGATTATCGTTTTCCAGGTGTATGAAAGTGCAATCGTTGAAATAGCATAATCTACCTTGTTTTCCTAACCTGCCCGACCATTCCACATCTTCACCATACATAAAAAAATCTTCATCAAATCTTCCTGAAAGTTCAGCTGCCTCCCGTCTCACAAAAATAAAGGCACCTACAAGCCAGTCGCACTGACCGTCATTTTTATATTCGGGTTCGGGGTATAGCTTATTTAAAATACGGTCAATGATTCTGCTTGGAGGTAAGATGAAGAACGTTTTATGAAATTCATTAAAGCTTTTATAAAATGGCATTGGACTGCCGTCCGCATATTGTTGCAAAGCGCCGGCTGCTGATATGTCCTTTTGGTGCTCCATTTTATCCAGACAGCGGCCTATTACATTATCCGTTACCAGTGTATCGGCATTTAGGATTAGGAAATACCGGCCTTTTGAAGCTTTCATGCCCTCATTATTTGCTCTTCCAAATCCCGAATTGTATTCCATATCAATCCAGTTAATTTCAGGATATTGTGCCAGCACAACATTTTTTCCCCCATTTTCGGGATCGTTGTCAACTACAATTATTTCAAAAGTAACGCCGGATGTATGTTGATATATGGATTTTAAACAATTAATAATGAGTTGCGGAGTACGGTAATTGATAATAATAATGGACACATCCATGAATAAGCGGCGTATAGTTAATATGGCAAAAATAAAGATTCTATCTGGAACACAAGCAAATCTGGCAAAGAGACAATAAAAATAGCACTTTTGTTATCTAACGGTTACTGAGTCTGAAATTTAATATGTTTTCCTTTCATCATAATGGAACAATCTTGTCTTTCATTAGTACTTTTACTTATAGACTTCTTCGTTTAAATTGCCAATTTACCGGCTCAACGCATATTCTTAATGCCTTACAACATTTGTATCCGTTTATTAATCATTGTAATAACTACTTCTGTTTTTTTCTCCTGCGCCTCAACGAGCCAGCCTGATCCCGATGGAGGTACAACAGATCCTGACGGAGGTTCAACAAATCCGATGGATACCATAGCTTTTCCTTTTCCGGATACAACGGCATTTGCAAAAATTAATAAAACAGACAGTATTTTAGGGAATTCTCTCAGGTTTGGGGATGTGGATATTTTCCAGGAAGCGGCTCTGGAAAGCAAAACGGGAATCTATAATAAAGCCAAAGACTATACAGGTAAAGCGGTTGATCTTAACTTCTCATTTCTGGCTCCTGCCGCTGATACCTTGAAAAAGCGGCCATTTGTTCTTTTTGTTCACGAAGGGGCTTTTGTGTATGGCACGCTTGATAATGAGATGGGGAAAGCAAAATCATTTGCACAAAAGGGATATGCAACTGCTTCAATAAATTACCGGTTGGGATTTAACGGAGGAAGTCAAACCAATGTTTGCGGAGGCAATAAACAGGAACTTATCAGAACAATTTACCGGGCAGTTCAGGATACCTATGCGGCTTTGTTTTATTTTACCAGCAATGCCGAGACCTTGGGAATCGATGTGTCCCAGATATTCCTTGCAGGCAGTAGTGCCGGTAATATTACGATTTCATCCCTTGCCTATACAAAAGAAGCTGATTTTGAAGTCTTGGACCCGGGAATTGTAAAGTTATTAGGTTCACTCGACCCGCATCAGACTGCCAAAAGATTTAAATTAAGAGCGCTGCTGACTTCTCTTGGGTATGGTTTGTTAAAAGGCAGCAGCTTTTCGGTCAGTACGGCAAAACCGACTATTTTTTTCCAAAGAACAGGCGACAATGTTTTGCCTTACGAAAGTGGCTCATTGTTTTTTTGTTCATCCTATCCCGTAATTTCTGGTGCCAAAACTACTACTGATCAGCTTGTGACTTTTAAAATGCCATTTGAGCTCAATTACGAGCCAGAAATCGGGCATTTACTAAGTTATCCGGAATCTTATATCTCGCAACATTATGCTCTGTTTGTAAAACGGTTTTGGAAAAAGGATAACCGGCAGATAATTTCAGAAAGATATGCGGTTATCTCTGACAAAAAAATAAACTGAGATAAGGTTGATCCGGCAGTCTAAATTTTAAGTTTTGCCGTGAAAAAAGAATGTAATTTCTTTTCCACTAACTGGTAAGAAATGTGGGACACAATAAGCGTGAGAGAAAGCGTAAGAAAAAATGCCGAAGTTCCCGTAGAAAATGCGGGAAGGGAAACGAGCTCAAAAATATAAGTAATAAATACTGCAACTGGTACATGCAATAAATAAACAGAGAAGGAAATATCTCCCAGATAAATAAGGTGATGTGGATATTTAATTGATTTTCCGCGATTGTAGAAAACCAGAGCCATAAAAAGAATTCCCATATAAAAGCCCCAATACAAAGGGCCGTGACCACCGTAAAATCCGGATAAATATTGCCATACGACCACTACAATCACCGTGGCCAGAACTGTCCCTGATTGGAAAATGGTATGAAAGATACGGGATAAAGGAGGCGTGATATAAAACAGGCCGATTATTGCTCCGTAAACAAATTCCCAAATGATCGGGTTGGTAATCAAATTAATAAATAATGATCCGTAATTCTGTGTTTCCAAAGGCCGGAATGTGAAATTTCCGTAGGAAATTGGTATAATCACTAGTGTTAAAAGAATAAGCGCAGCAAAAACAAACCACCGGTATTTTCCTGATAACAAAGAAATTGCGATCAGTACATAAAAATACATCTCGTAATTCAGGCTCCATCCTACACCAAGATAAGCATACCCAAAAAAAGGAGGTTCGAGATAACTTAATGGAATGAAGAAAATACTACGTGTGATTTGCCAAACGATATCCAGTGATATATTAGCCAGAACCGGAGCAACAATGACTGCATAAGCCAGTGTTGCTATGACATAAAGCGGCCAGATACGGAGAATTCTTTTTAACAGGAAATTTTTTGCAGATACTATTCCGCCCTTCGATTTTCGGGTAACGAAAACCATAATGAACCCGCTTATTACAAAAAAAAGATCAACACCGGCAGCGCCTGAATTGAACAGAAAGTCAAGCTCTTTTTTTAGATAGCCGTCTGGTTTTATAATGTCTTTGAAATGGAAAATAATCACCATAATGACCGCAATACCGCGAAGCACCTGAATGATGTCAATCTTCTCGGAAGTCTTTATTAATTCCTTTTCAGGAAAGTAATTACTGGTCATTAGGGGTGCTGAATTTGATCCGGTGTGTGTAAAATAAGCACAAAGATTAATGATAACCGATACCCCTTGATATTTTGTGATTGTCCGAAGTATTGCTCCATGATTATTTTACAACTTGTAAATGTCTAAATAATCTTAACTTTTATTCAAAATTAATAAAAGACGATTTCCGGATTTTGTAAAATAGTGTCGAAAAAATGTCAGAATAAATTAACAATGAAGCAATTAGTATCAGTAATACTTAATGTTAGCTATTTTGTTTTCGTATTTGGTTTCAAATAAAAATTTTCATCATGAAAAACTTATTGTTTTCCATGATGAAAAAAGAATGCCTGATTTATTTATTAAACGGTATTAATTTAATCTTTCATAAATACCTGCTACGCCTTGTCCGCCGCCAACACAGGCCGTTACCATGCCGTACTTCTGGTTTCTGCGTTCCATTTCATTAAAAAGCTGAACAGAAAGACGCGCTCCGGTAGAGCCCAATGCGTGACCCAGCGCAATTGCACCTCCATTTGGATTTACAATTTCAGGATTAATTCCAAGTTCCTGAATTACTGCCAAAGACTGTGCCGCAAAGGCTTCATTCAATTCTATTTGCTGAATATCTGCCAGTTGCAATCCGGCTTGTTTCAATGCTTTTGGTATGGCAGCCACCGGCCCGATTCCCATAATTCTAGGATCAACTCCTGCTGTTGCGTAGGAAAGCATCCGGGCAATTGGTTTTAAACCCAGTTCATTCACCATTTTTTCAGACATTACTACCACAAAAGCGGCTCCATCAGAAGTCTGGGAAGAATTTCCTGCCGTTACCGAACCGCCAGCTGCGAATACAGGCTTTAATTTATTCAAAGCTTCAATGGTTGTATCGGCACGTGGGCCTTCATCTTTATCAACAACAGTTTCCTTTATTTTTTTCTTACCGGAAATCGGATCAAAATAAGTTTCCTGTACTTTTATCGGTACAATTCCAGTATCAAACCACCCTTCCTGTTGTGCACGCAATGCTTTCTGGTGCGATTGAAATGAAAATTCATCCTGTTTTTCACGACTGATATTGAAATCTTTCGAAACCTGTTCAGCCGTTAATCCCATACTCAGATAATAATCCGGATGGTTTTGGGCGATTTCGAAATTCAGCGCAGTTTTCCAGCCCATAGTAGGTACCAGTGACATGGATTCTGTTCCACCTGCAATAATGCAATCGGCCATTCCTGCATGAATTTTTGCAGAAGCCATCGCAATCGCTTCCACACCGGATCCGCAATAACGGTTAATTGTAATACCTGAAACGCTTTTGGGAAGCGCCAGCAAGGCTACATATCTTCCCATTTGCATGCCTTGTTCCGCTTCGGGAACTGCATTGCCAACAATGACATCATCAACACGTTCAGGATCAAGCTGAGGTATTTTTTCTAAAATATATTTAATGACATCAGCACCAAGATTGTCTGGCCGGGTAAAACGAAAACCACCACGGGTAGCCTTTCCAACCGCGGTGCGATAGCCGGCAACAATATATGCGTCCATAGATTTATCGGTTAGTTTATCAACTGAATTTTCAGTGAGATTTTGTACAAAAGAAAATTAGTATGCAGGCATACTATCGTAAAATTAAGAATTATATGTAAAACAAAAAACCGCCGGAATAGTTTTATCCCGGCGGTTTTAAATACAGTTCAATTGATGAAGTCCTTAGTGCGCTACCGGATTTTCAAAGTGTTCGATAGTTTTAGCTTTTTTAGGCATTGCGATCCACAATACGATGTAAAAAATGAATACTGGAAAATGTGAAGGAATAAAGAAACTCATCACAAAAAGTACTCTTACAATCACTACATCTATTTGTAAATAATTGGCGATACCAGCTGCTACACCACTTATTACTTTATTATTTACGTCGCGGAATAATCTATTATTGTTCATGGCTATGTTCGTTTTATTTGTTATTGTTGATTCAAAGGTACTGGGTGATACATAGTAGTTGTTATTAATCTATATGAATGGTTTAGGGAAGTGAAAAGTGGTTGTTTTTGATGAGGAATACAGAAGAGTTAGCTGCGAAAATGCTTCGCCTTTTATTTTTTGTTAAAAATCAGAGAGATTGTGTCTGATAGATGGGAATTGTTTCGTTTAATAGACAGCGTAAAATGCAGGAATTGTGCCGCGAATTAAGAATGAAAGCGTTACAGGAATTCTAAATAAACATTAAAATACCCTTAGGATTATCTAACATGTTGCTGATTACTATGCGCAATAAATTACATTTGTAGTTGAAAAATGATTTGAATAGCTGACAATCTGGCATTTTGGTCTATTCAGGCTTGATATTTTTTAAGAAAATTGAACGATTCACAATACCTATACCATCATGTTTAAAATATTTTCGAAGCTATTCGGCACGAAATCTGAGCGGGACTTAAAAGAACTGACTCCTTATGTCGATTTGGTAAACGCAGAATACGCGAAACTGGCTTCCTTATCCAACGATGAACTTAGAGCGCAATCAGAAGGCCTGAAAGCACATATTGCTTCTGAATTAAAATCAATTGACGATCAGATTGCAACCTTGCGCGAGCAGGCTGCTGCTGAGCCAAATGTTGATAATAAAGAAGCGATTTTTAAGAAAATTGATGCACTTGAGCTGGATCGCAATAAACAACTGGAAGTAGTTTTATTGGATATCCTTCCAAAGGCTTTTGCGATTGTTAAAGATACAGCACGCCGTTTTAAGGATTACGAAAGTCTGGAAGTGACTGCTTCCTACTTCGACCGTGAGGTTGCAACAAAGAAGAAAAACGTAACAATTAATGGTGACAAAGCCGTTTGGAATAGTACCTGGGATGTAATTGGCCAGCCAATCAAATGGAACATGCTTCATTATGATGTGCAGCTGATCGGTGGTTTGGTACTTCATCAGGGAAAAATTTCTGAGATGGCAACCGGGGAAGGAAAAACGCTTGTTGCTACCTTGCCTGCGTTTCTTAATGCACTTGCTGGCTTAGGCGTTCACATTGTGACGGTGAATGATTACCTGGCAAAACGTGATGCGGAATGGAATGCGCCTCTTTTTGAATTCCACGGCATGAGCGTAGATTGTATCGATCGCCACCAGCCAAATACTACGGAACGCCGTAACGCATACAAAGCGCACCTTACGTACGGAACGAATAACGAGTTTGGTTTTGATTATCTACGTGACAATATGTCACGCACGACTGAAGAGCTTGTTCAGCGTAAACATCACTATGCAATGGTGGATGAGGTCGATTCAGTTTTGATCGATGATGCCCGTACGCCATTGATTATCAGTGGGCCGGTACCTCGTGGTGATGAACAGGAATATCTTGAGTTAAAGCCTCGTGTTTCAAGAATTGTTGAAGCGCAGAAGAAACTGGCGATGGATTTGCTGAATGAAGCCAAGAAAAAAATTGCTGCGGGTGACAAAAAGGAAGGTTCTCTTGCGCTTTTCCGTGCTCACCGTGGTATGCCAAAATATAAACCGTTAATTAAATATTTAAGTGAGTCTGGTATCAAGCAATTGATGCAGGAATCTGAGTCAATTTATTTGGCAGAAAACCAGAAACTGATGCCTCAGGCTGATGCTCCTCTTTATTTTACCATTGACGAAAGACATAACAGCATTGAATTGACTGAAAAAGGAATTGACTTCCTTACCGGTGAATCGGAGCAAACAAACTTCTTTATCCTTCCGGATATCGCTGTTGATCTGGACATGATCGAAAAAGATCAGTCTTTAAATGAGCAGGAACGTGTTATTCAGAAGGAAGCGTTAATTCGTGATTATTCTATAAAAACGGCCCGTATTCATACAGTCAACCAACTTTTGAAAGCGTATACACTTTTTGAAAAAGACGTGGAATACGTGATCATGGACCAGAAAGTTAAGATTGTTGACGAACAAACCGGTCGTATTATGGACGGTCGTCGTTATTCAGACGGTCTTCACCAGGCGATTGAAGCAAAAGAAAATGTACGCGTTGAAGATGCGACACAGACTTATGCGACGGTAACACTTCAGAACTATTTCCGTATGTACCACAAGCTTGCTGGTATGACCGGTACGGCTGAAACGGAAGCGGGTGAATTCTGGGAAATCTATAAACTGGACGTAGTTTCAATTCCTACCAATGTAACTGCGGTTCGTAAAGATCACGAGGATAAAGTTTACCGTTCGGTTCGTGAGAAATACAATGCACTTACGGATGAAATTGTAGAGCTTGTTGAAGCAGGTCGTCCTGTTTTGGTTGGTACTACTTCGGTAGAAAACTCTGAAATTATCAGCCGGATGCTAACACTTCGTAAAATACCACATCAGGTATTGAACGCGAAACAACACCAGAAAGAAGCGGAAGTTGTTGCAGAAGCGGGTAAACCGGGTACTGTAACGATTGCAACCAACATGGCTGGTCGTGGTACGGATATTAAACTTACTCCGGAAGCGAAAGCAGCTGGAGGTTTGGCGATTGTTGGTACAGAACGTCATGAGAGTCGCCGTGTAGACAGACAGCTTCGTGGTCGTGCGGGTCGTCAGGGTGATACCGGTTCTTCTCAATTCTTTGTTTCTTTGGAAGATAACCTGATGCGTCTTTTCGGTTCAGACCGTATGGCGAAGGTTATGGATAAAATGGGTTTGGAAGAAGGCGAAGTGATCCAGAGCAGCATGATTACCAAGTCAATCGAACGCGCTCAGAAAAAAGTAGAGGAAAATAACTTTGGTATGCGTAAACGTCTTCTGGAATATGATGACGTAATGAACTACCAGCGGGATGCGATTTATACGCGTCGTCGTAATGCGTTGTTTGGTGATCGTCTGGCGGTTGATATTGCTAACACACTTTATGATGTTTGTGAAGAAGTGGTTTCAAACGCAGGAACTTATACAGAACTTGATCTTGCGACGATCACTACGTTGGGAATTGAACTTCCTTTTAGTGAAAATGACAATGTTTCCCTGAAACCTCAGGAAAAAACGCAGCGTCTTTACGAAGCTGCTGAAAAACATTATCAGGATAAAAACCACGAAATTTCAGAAAAAGCATTGCCAATTCTGCAATCAATTCACTCAGAACGCGGTGCTACTATAACTGAAATCATGATTCCTTTCAGTGATGGAATTCGTCAGACTGGTATCGTTGTAAATCTTAAAAAAGCCCTTGCAAACGGTGGACATGAGATTACTCACGAAATGGAAAAAGCGATCGTTCTTTCGCTGATTGATCAGGAATGGAAAGAGCATCTTCGTGAAATGGATGATTTGAAACAATCGGTTCAAAATGCTGTATTCGAACAAAAAGATCCATTGTTGATCTATAAATTTGAATCGGTTGAGCTTTTCAAACGTTTCCTCAGCAAAGTAAACTTTGACATGGTTTCGTTCCTTATGAAGGCGGATATTCCACAGGAAGACGCTGCTCCGGCTCCGGTTGTTCAGCAAACGGTAAGACGCCCGACACCATCGCCTGTACTTCAGACAAACCGTGATGAAGATTTTGATGCTGATCTGGATGGACCTAACGAGTACGCCCGTCAGATGGAATCAACTACAAAGGCTCAGCCAATAAAAGTGGATAAAATCGCAGATCGTAACCAGAAAGTTTCGGTTCAGTATCGTGACGGACGTGTTTTACGTGATGTGAAATACAAAAAAGTAGAACAGGAAGTTAAAAACGGTGAGTGTGTTGTTATCGAATAATGACAATCATCAGGCTTAACTAAAATAATATATAGTTAAAAAATAAGAAGCCTTGCCTTTCTAAATTAGATCGGCAAGGCTTTTTGATACGTGTAAAATCAAGATTTATACGATATTTGTATTTTTAAAGACAAAGAGTAAACGAAATTCCCCTTTCATGAAACTTCATAAAGAAGGTTACACGATCATGGCGATTGCCGCCATTATATTGATTCTGATTAATGTGGGCATAAATATGCTGCTTCCCGAAGGATATTGGATCCCGAGAATCACGCTGATTGCCAGTATATTTATTTTCTTTCTTATTGTACAATTCTTTCGTGTGCCAACACGAGTAGTATCAAAAAGCGAAAGTCAGATTATTGCTCCTTGTGATGGAAAAGTAGTTGTGATTGAGGAAGTGGTAGAAAGCGAGTATTTTAAAGGCCCAAGACGCCAGATCAGTATCTTCATGTCACCGATCAATGTGCATGTAAACTGGAATCCGGTTAGCGGTGTGATCAAATATTTCAGATATCACCCGGGATTGTATCTGGTAGCATGGCATCCAAAATCAAGTACTGAAAACGAACGTACGACGGTTGTTACAGAAACATCTTCTGGTGTTGAAGTTTTATTTCGCCAGATTGCGGGAGCAGCAGCGCGTCGTATTCGCTGGTATGTGAAAGAAGGAGATAAAGTTGAACAGGGAACCGAAATGGGTTTTATCAAATTCGGCTCCCGTGTTGATATTTTCTTACCGCTTGATGCAGAAATTAAAGTTAACCTTCAGGATAAAACGGTTGGCAGTATTACAGTTCTGGCTGAATTAAAATAATCGCCAGGATAATATTTGCTGAAAGAAATTTGGTACGGCGGTTGGATAAACAATCGCCATAAATACCATCCCGAATACTGCACCATAAATATGCGCGCTGTGGTTGACATAACTTCTGCCACGGCGTCCTTCATATATTGAGTAAGCAAGAAATAAGATTCCGAATACAAACGCTTTCAGCTTGATGAAGAAATACAGGTAAATATCCATTAACGGATTAATCAGGATTGCAGCAAACAGCACCGCAGAAACGCCTCCCGAAGCACCTAGCGAGTTATAATTGGAATTATTACGATGTTTTAAAAATGTTGGAATGTCGGAAACTACAATCCCAACGAGATATAAAAACAAATAATAGGCTGTTCCGTTTGTACCAAAAAGCATACTAAAAAGTCTTTCTATTCCTTCGCCTACAAACCATAACGTAAGCATATTGAAGATTAAATGCCCGAAATCGGCATGTATAAATCCTGAGGTGATAAATCGGTAATATTCATTGCGCTTGCTAACCTTGTACGGATTCATGATCAGCTTGTCCATAACAAGCGAATTTTGAAGTGCATAATAACTGATACCAGCGGTTATTACGATTAATATGAGGGTTATTGACATAATTTCTGATTAATAAATTAAAAATGAAAGTTGAAAATGTGGCAGGTTTTACCAGTTATCAACATTTTATTGTTCCCGTTCAACGAGCTGATGAACGAATTGAAGTAAGGACTTTTTCCTTTCAGGGTCAACAGATAACCTTTCCAGACAGTCAATTCCTTTTGCAAAATAATCACTGATTTTTTGTTCTGTTAAAGCGCGAATGCCCAAGGTATCATATATTCCTCTCACAGCAGCTACTTTTTCTTCTTTGTCAAACGTTTCAGCAGAAATCCAGTCGTTTAATTCTTGTCCGGTTTTTCCTTCTGCTTTTGTTAAAGCTTCAATAAGTAAGAACGTTTTCTTATTGGCAATAATATCCCCGCCCACCAGTTTTCCAAACTTTTCCGGATCTCCGTAAACATCCAGCAAATCGTCTTTCAATTGAAAACCGATTCCCATACTTTCGCCTGCCTCATATAGCAGTTTTGTCGCCTCTGAATCTGCTCCGCCGATGATTCCGCCTAATTCAAGTGCAAAACCCAACAGGACGGACGTTTTGAGGCGTATCATGTTTAAATACTCGTCTTCGGTAACATCCCAGCGGGTTTCAAAATTCATATCGAGTTGTTGTCCTTCACAAACTTCGGCTGCTGTCTGGTTAAAACGTAACAGCACATTTCTCAGATCTTCTTTTTTTATATCAATCAAAAAGTCATAAGCTCTGATCAGCATTACATCCCCCGACAAGATTGCCGTATTGGAGTTCCACTTTTCGTGCACGGTAGGTTTTCCCCGGCGAAGCGGCGCTTTATCCATAATATCGTCATGCATCAAAGTGAAATTGTGGAAAACTTCAACCGCGATGGCAGGTTTTAAAGCATTTTTCCAGTCATCGGTATAAAGCGATGCAGCCAGTAAAGTTAAAAGCGGACGAAAACGTTTGCCGCCAAGGGCCATAATGTAACGTATCGGTTCATAAAGTTCGGCAGGAGATTCTCCGTAGGAAGTTTGTTCTATTTCAGTTTGCAGGGTTTGCAGCAAATTTTCTGTCGTTGTCATTCGTGGCTTATTACTACACTTTCTTCCCTGATTGGGAAATAAATTTATTTGATCCTGATTTTCTCCTTTTAAGAGCAATACGCAAAGTAGCTAAATCCTGTTGAGAAACTCAAAGGTTAGTTGGATGAATGGTTCTGTATTTGGATTAAATGTATTGAACGATTAGAAAATGTGGCAATCCCAAGTAGGCGAGGATTTATTTGTATTAGCGGATTAATTAAAAAATATAATTGCCATATTTGATTATTAATTGTTTTTCTTGCCACGAATACACCGCAGCGGCGGACCGTGAATTAACACTAATTATTCTTTTAGCAAATTCGTGAATATCTGTGCATTCGTGGCTAAAATAAATTCTAACAATGCCTTTTCATCTTTATTTCAACGGAGAAATTTCTCCCTTAGATTCGACCATTTTTAAATCGAATGACCTGGCCATTTTGCGTGGTTATGGCATGTTTGATTATTTCAGGACTTACAACGGCGTTCCTTTTCGCTGGGATGATTACTGGCAGCGCTTTGAGAATTCAGCAAAATTATTAAAACTGCCTCTCCCTTTAAATCAGGAAGAAGTAGCAGAAATTCTAGCCGACTTACATGCATTATCCGGAGAGGCCGAAGTTGCTTTTCGCTTTATATTGACCGGTGGTTATGCGCCTGATAGTGTAAATGTCGTTCAGCCGAACTTTTTAATTCGGACAGAAGCATTGCCACGAGATAATCCGGCCGCTTTATTAAAAGGAATGAAAGTTTTGCCGTATCAGTATGTGCGTGATTTGCCGGAAATCAAAACGACGAATTATGTGCATATGGTTTTGATGGCAGATGAAATGAAAAAGCAAGGCGCTTCGGATCTACTTTTTCATAAAGATGGGGAAATCAGTGAATTGACCAGAAGTAATTTCTTCATTTTTAAAGGTGATACGCTGATTACTTCTGATACTAATATTCTTAGAGGAATTACCAGGAAAGTGGTTTTAGAGCTAGCAGCAGCACATTTTAAGATTGAAGTTCGTCCGCTATTATATTCTGAACTGGAAACGGCTGATGAAGCTTTTACAACAAGTTCAACGAAATGGGTTATGCCTATTGTACAGATTGGGGATAATCTTGTTGGAGATGGAAAAGCGGGGAAACGGACGCTTTCGTTGCAGGACTTATTTAAAAAAGTGGTTATGGAATGGGGAAGATAATTTTTTTTCGTGCTTAGTTGTGGCTTTTTTCTAAGTTTTTATTACCCGTCCGACGGCGGAAAAGCCGTCGGACGGGTGGCTTGGGAAAAAGCCTTTGGGTTAATTCGAATTTGCAAAATTAGATTTGCCTGTTCAAATTAATTCCAGCCTTGTGCTGTGATTGGAACTCGGTTGTCGCCTTTTGTATGTAATAAAACTTCATCCTTTTTATCCGTCATATAACCAATAACGCTGATTTTTGGATTATTTTTGATTTTGTCATAATCGCTTTGCGGCACTGTGAAAAGCAATTCATAATCTTCACCACCATTTAAAGCTGCTGTTATCGGCCCGATATTTAATTCTACGGCGCCAACATAAGTTTGTTCATCAATTGGTAATTTATCTTCAAAAACTAACGCGCCGACACCGGATTGAGAACATAAATGCAATAAGTCAGAAGCCAGTCCGTCAGAAAGATCGATCATCGAAGTTGGTATAACGCCTGCTGCTGCAAGTTCAAAAACCACGTCCATACGCGCTTCCGGACGAAGTTGTCTTTGGATCACATATTCTTTTCCATCAAGCTGCGGCTGCATATTTGGATCAGCCAGGAAAACCTGTTTTTCTCTTACCAATAACTGTAAGCCAATATAAGCGCCACCCAAATCTCCGGAAACGCATAAAAGATCGTTTGCTTTTGCCGTATTCCGGTATGTAATTCTGTCTTTCGCAACGCGTCCGAACACACTTACGGAAATAAATAATCCGGATAATGACGAAGAAGTATCGCCACCCACAAGATCCACATTAAAATCCTTGCACGCTGCTTTCATTCCCTCATACAATTCTTCAACGGCTTCAACTGAAAAACGATTGCTTAAAGCCAAACCAACGGTTACCTGGCGCGGAATCCCATTCATCGCGGCAATGTCGGATACGTTAATCGCAATTGCCTTGTAGCCTAAATGTTTTAGAGGAAAAAAAGAAAGGTCAAAATGAACGCCTTCCAAAAGAATATCGGTTGATAACAATCCGAATTCTGTACCTAAATCTATTACTGCGGCGTCATCGCCTATGCCTGTTATGCTGTCGGGTAAATTATTTTTTAGCCCTTGATTCAATCTTTTGATAAGACCAAATTCGCCTAAATTGCTGATTTCTGTTCTTGATTCTGCCATGTTGCAAAGTTAGCTAAAAATAAACGAAGCCATCTCTTGCGGGAAATGGCTTCGTTTATCAATAAAATTTTGAGATTAAAAGTTCAGTAACAGGTTGTTTATTGATAAGTCAATCTAAACAAGCCAGATTTTAAACTGAAAAATTACTGTGTTGAAAGTGTATATTGGTTAATTGTATTTCCTGTTTTTGGACTTGCGTCCACACGGGTTAATACAACTTTTGTGTCGTCAAGCGAAGTTATCGTGAATTTTACCGTACCACCGCTTCCGCTTGGCTGAGGCGTAAGTCCCGAAAGGATCAAAGTCGTTTCTCCGTCCACTGCCCAGGTACCAGTGAAGATATTTTTGTCAAATTCAGTGTAAGTTGCAACACCTCCGCTATTTAATACCAATTTGAAATTCGAGTATTCTGCACGGATGTTGCCAGCCCCACCTCGGGTGTAAACTACAACGGTTCCTTCTTTTACTGATTCGGCAGCCCACGATTTTGCAATACGTTCAGAAACTGCTTTTGGCGATTTTTTACCGCAGCCTGCTGTTACCAGTGTGATCGCCAGCAAAATAGTGCAAAGTAAAGTATACGTTTTTTTCATTCTATCTTTCACGGATAATTTTCTAATTAAACGCCAAGTTCAGATTTTTTAGTCTTAATATCAAAATATTCTGAAATGATCGTCTTAAATTCCGCCCCGGAAATAAATAAAACCGTTTTTTAAGTAACCAGGGGTTCATGAAAGAATATACAAAGTCTCAGCTCGCACTGCGAAACGGACAGGATAGAGAAGAGATTTGGTGTGCATACCAGGGACTTATTTATGACGTTACAACATCCCGGCTCTGGCGGAACGGACACCATTACGAACATTGGGCAGGACAGGATCTGACCAAAGAACTTGGAGACGCGCCGCATACGGAGCGTGTTTTTGAAAAGTTTAAGGTCATAGGAAAATTAACAGAACCATTTAATTAACAGCACTTGAAACAATATACTTATCTGATTGCAGACAGCGGTTCCACAAAAACGGATTGGCTGGTAGCAACAACCGGGAAAACACCATTTCGTTTTCACTCGGGAGGACTTAACCCTTTTTATCAAACCAAAGAAGAAGTTACCGAAATTTTAGAAAAAGAAGTATTACCCTTTATAGGATCTTCGATTGACCAGATATTTTTTTACGGAGCGGGCTGCGCTGATAAAGTTACCAGTCGCCCGATTTATGATGCGCTGGTAGATTCCGTGCCATCTGCGGAAATTATTGAGGTCGCTTCTGATATGCTGGCAGCGGCACGTGGATTATGTGGAAACAAGCCTGGGATCGCCTGTATTTTGGGCACTGGTGCAAACAATGCTTTTTATGATGGAAATAATATCAAACATTCTATCGGCTCGCTTGGTTTCTGGCTGGGCGATGAAGGCAGCGGATCTTACCTTGGAAAAACATTGCTGGTAAATTTCCTTCAAAATGAAATGCCTCAGGATCTTCACAAGCAATTTGAGGGAACTTATCCGGGAACAAACCGATTATTTGTACTTGAAAAAGTGTATCGTCAGCCGTTCCCAAACCGTTATTTCGCCACGTTTTCAGAGTTCATTTCAAAAAATATTCTGCATCCTTTTATCATCAAACTGGTTCAGGATGCGTTTATTCTTTTTACAGAAAAATACATTCTTAAACATCAGGACGCCGAAAAGTATCCGATCCACTTTACTGGTTCCATAGCGTTTTATTACCGGGATATTCTGAAATCTGTTTTGGAAAGTAAAGGTTTACAAGTGGGTAAGATTTTAAAATCGCCGATGGAAACGCTTTATGAATATCATTTGCAGAGAGATATGTGAGTAAAATTTTGTTATGGTTTTGACAGGCATACACTTTGAATACGATTAACTTATTTAGAAATTAATTCATCAATGCCAAGACGCTCCATTCGCTGGCTTACTGTATTTTCTGCGCTGCTGATAATCGGTGTTGTGATTACCCAGATTTACTGGGTAAAACAGGCACTCGATCTGCGGCATCGTCAGTTTAATCAAAATGCACATGTTGCTTTGCAGGATGTTGCCCAGGAACTTGCGTCGGTCAATGGCGTTATGCAGACTTCAAATCCGGTGGAGCAACTTTCACCGGAATATTTTCTTGTCAATACCAATGCGACAACACAACCGGATCTGCTGGAACATTTTATCAAGGATAGCTTCCAAAAACACAATCTGATAACGGATTTTGAAGTCGGGATTTATGATTGTACTACGGACCGGATGCGTTATGGCATGTCTTTAAGCACAAAAACAAATGACAAAACTTCTGCGAAAACATCAAACTGGGAGCGGACGGATAAATATCCTTATTATTTTGGAGTAAGATTTCCTGAGCAATCCGCCTACATTGTCGGGAACCTGAACGGATGGATATGGTCGTCTATGCTCGTTTTGCTTGCCGTAGGTTTTTTCGCTTATGCGCTGTTTATTATTTTAAGACAAAAACATTTGTCAGAAGTGCAGCGGAATTTTGTCAATAACATGACACATGAACTGCAAACACCGATTTCTACGATCCGTATCGCCGCGGATGTTTTAAATTCTGATATTATTGTCACCCAGCCGGAACGTCATAAACGTTATGTTCATATTGTTCAGGAGGAGATTTTAAGATTGCAAAGCCAGGTAGAAATGGTACTTTCCATTGCGAAAGCGGAACGAAATTCGCTCAATTTGAAGAAAGAGAAAATTGATGTAAATCAGGTTATTGACTCTTTATTATTGCCTTTTGAAGGGAAAATAAAGCTGAAATATGAGGCGGCCAATCATTTTATTGAAGCCGATATTTTTCATTTCAGAAACATGATCACCAATCTGATCGACAACGCCATAAAATATTCTCCCAACCTGCCGGAAGTTGTGATCAGGACTTTCAATAAAAAAAATTGTCTGGTAATTTGTGTAGAAGACAAGGGTTTAGGCATTGCCAGAGAATATCAGAAAAAGATTTTCAACAAGTTTTTCCGGATTTCCAATGCGGATGTTCACAATGTAAAAGGTTCAGGAATTGGCCTGAGTTATGTCAAACAAATTGTCCGTTCTCATCACTGGCATCTCGAACTTGACAGTGCTTTGGGACAAGGAAGTACGTTTAGTATCAGCATTCCTCAGAAATAATTTTTGCTTCAACCTAAAACTTAAATCAGTTACACTTGAAAAAGAAAATTTTATACGTCGAGGACGACCCGAATCTGGCCTTTGCAACGAAAGATAATCTGGAAGCATATGACTACGAGGTTGTGCACGCAAGCGACGGTGCAAAAGCTTTGGTTATCATTGAAAAAGAACATTTTGATATCTGTGTCCTGGATGTGATGCTCCCGAAAATGGACGGTTTTACCCTGGCTGAAAATATCCGGAAATCAGATAAACAGGTCCCGATTTTATTTTTGACAGCAAGAGCTTTACAGGAAGACAAAATCAAAGGCTTTGAATTAGGCGCAGATGATTATGTAACAAAGCCTTTCAGTATTCAGGAATTGATGCTGCGGATCGAAGTTATTTTACGCAGAAATAATTCCGGAAAACCAACCTCTGTTCAACCAAAAACAAACACGGTCGGAAAGTATAATTTCGATTTTACCAAGCTGACTCTGGCCATAAATGATAGCTTGCAAACCCTGACTTTTCGGGAAGCTGAGGTATTAAAATATCTATCGGAACGTCCCGATCAGGTGATTCGCCGGGATGAATTGCTGAAAGCGATCTGGGGAGACGACGATTATTTTATGGGAAGAAGCCTGGATGTTTTCATTTCAAGATTGCGTAAATATCTGTCCGCAGACCCTGCAATCCGCATTGATAACGTTCACGGTGTGGGATTTAGAATGACTTTCTAACGCATTCTTTTTCAAATATCTTTCATTTTTATTTGCACCAAAATAATAAATACCTATATTTGCACCCTCATTTGGAAAAATTGATCGTCATGGCTAAGGTTTGTCAAATTACTGGTAAAAGAACACGCGTTGGAAATAATGTTTCTCACGCTAACAATAAAACAAAACGTAAATTCTTCCCGAATTTACAAAAGAAACGTTTCTTCCTTCCTTCATCAGGAGAATGGGTTACGTTGAAAGTAGCTACTTCTGCTCTTCGTACAATCAACAAGAACGGTATTGAAGCTACGATCCAAAAAGCATACGATAAAGGAACGCTTACGTTCTAAGAAATTTGCGAATTTATTAGAAAGGACTTCCTTTTTTCAGGGAGTCCTTTTTTTCGTAAAGCTTTTGAACTGGAAAATTTCCGGCAATTATGATGGTAAAGAAATTACAGATTCAGTAAATATTTATCATAAACATGATTGACGAAATTGCTTCTGTTCAAAACGTTTTTCTTCTGTTAGGCTCCAATCTTGGTGACAGATTGCAAATTCTCAAATCGGCGGAAACGCTGATAGAAGAGAGAATTGGTAAAATTCAATCTGCTTCTTCCATTTATGAAACCGCTCCCTGGGGCGTTTTGGATCAGCCTGCTTTTTTGAATCAGATTCTTATTGTTACAACCGGATTGGTACCGGAAGAAGTCCTGCGCATTGTTCTCGAAATCGAACATGAGCTGGGAAGAGTGCGCTATCAAAGATGGGGAGCTCGTGTGATTGATATTGATATGCTTTATTATCAGGATCTCATTCTGGATTCTGCGCGCCTTACCTTACCACATCCAAGGTTGCACGAACGACGGTTTACGCTCGTTCCTCTAAATGAAATCGCTTCTGATTTCGTTCATCCTATTTTGCAAAAAACTACAAGTCAATTATTAACAGAATGTTCCGATCCCGGAGCGGTTGTAATTATTTCTGCAAATAATACTAATTCTGATTTTTAGAGTTAACAAAGAATTCCCCCCATTCATTCGCCATTTTCCGCTGTTTATCATTTTTTTATATTATGGTAATCTGATTATCACTTGTTTTACATCAAAGCTAGACAAAAGCTTAATTTTATTTTTAAGTAATCATAGGGGTAAGTCTTTCACTGGTTGTCCTGCAAATAGGAAAAGTTCAATTTATTAAAAGTAATAAGTTGTCTTAATCCGTCTTCGTATTAATCATCAATCAATTAGCATGAAAAGTAAAATACAAAAAAAGTGGATTGGGCTATTGCTGTCTTTTTTCAGCATAACAGCCGTTGCACAAACAAAACATACCGTAAGTGGGTACGTTAAAGATCTTGCAAATGGGGAAGGTTTAATCGGCGTTTCCGTTTACGTTCGTGAAGCACAGACCGGCGTAGTAACAAATCCGTACGGCTTTTATTCCCTGACGTTGCCGGCCGGTTCTTATACGGTCGTTTATTCCTACATGGGATATCAAAAGACTACGAAGACGATTGAATTGAATGCCGATCAAACGATAAGCGTTGAGATGTCTGATGAAAGCGAAAATCTGAAAGAGGTTACGATTTCAACAAAAAGAGATGACGAGAATGTGCGAAGTATTGAAATGTCTGTCAACAAAGTGGAAATGAAGACAATCAAAAAAATGCCGGCACTTTTGGGAGAAGTGGATCTGATACGCAGTATCCAGTTATTGCCCGGTGTTACTACGGTTGGCGAAGGTGCTTCCGGGTTTAACGTTCGTGGAGGTGATATTTCTCAAAATCTGGTTCTTTTGGATGAAGCCCCGGTTTTTAATTCTTCCCACTTATTTGGTTTCTTCTCGGTTTTTAATCCGGATGTAGTAAAAGATGTTAAACTTTTCAAAGGAGGAATTCCTGCGCAATATGGCGGACGTATTTCTTCGATTCTGGATGTAAGGATGAAGGAAGGAAATGCTAAAAAGCGTGAAATCAATGGCGGTATCGGTTCCATTTTCTCACGCCTTACCTATGAGCAGCCATTTGCGGCAGGCAAAGGATCTTTTATCGTGGCAGCCCGCCGCTCTTATATTGATATTTTGGCAAAACCATTTTTGAATAAAGATTTGAAAGATTCCAAGTTCAACTTTTATGATTTAACGGCCAAAGTAAATTACAGGTTAGGAAACAAGGATACATTTTTTGCTTCGGGTTATTTAGGAAAAGATATTTTCGGAGGCGGAGATTTTGGTTTTGGCTGGGGAAATAAAACATTAACAGGACGTTGGAACCACATTTTCTCCAACAAACTGTTTATGAACATGACCGCTTATTATAGCAACTACGATTATAATCTTGGCCAAAATGAAAACGATAAAAATGCAAAAGACCGCTTCGTCTGGAATTCCAAGATTATAACGAAAAGTATAAAACCTGATTTTACCTATTACATCACGCCAAAAAACCAGCTTACTTTTGGTGGCCAGTATATCAATTATGATTCCAGTCCGGGAAAAGCTACGGCAGTTTCCGAAGGTGAAGGCCTGAATCTGGATCTTCCTTCCCGTCACGCCGATGAATCTGCTATTTACATCGCCAACGAACAAAAATTGACTGACAAGATTTCCTTGCAATACGGTATCCGTTATTCTTATTTCCGGAGTTTAGGTCCAGGAATTGAATATTCTTACCGGGATACAACTGCAGGAATCAGAAAACAGCCAATTTTGCCAGGAAAGGAATATCAAAGCGGAGATGTTATCAAAACATACGGAAATTTCGAGCCACGTTTTGCTGTGAATATCGGTTTGAATTCGGTTTCATCTTTGAAAATAAGTTACAACCGTATGTCACAGTATCTGCATTTGTTGTCTAATACTGCTGCAAGTTCTCCTCTGGATGTTTGGACGCTGAGTTCTTCCAATATCAAACCAGAACTTGCTGACCAGGTTGCGCTGGGCTGGTTCCGGAATTTCAAGGATAATATGTACGAAGCTTCGGTTGAGGTTTATTACAAAAAGCTGCACAATCAGCTTGACTACGTGGTCGGTTCAGACTTGTTATTGAATCAATTTGTAGAGGGAGATTTGCTTACAGGAAAAGGAAGAGCTTACGGTGCAGAATTTTATCTGAAAAAAAATAAAGGCCGCTTAACAGGTTGGGTAAGTTATACTTTGTCTAAAACCGAAAGACAAGTTGATGGTGTGAACAACGGAAACTGGTTTAACGCACGTTTTGACAAACCGCATAACTTCACGTCAGTAGCGATTTTTGAGCTGAATAAAAGGCTGACCTTATCGTCCAATTTCACGATTGCTTCGGGAACACCTGCAACTTTTCCAACCAATGGATATTCTTGGGGCGGTTATTCGCTGGGTAACAACTATAATAATGCGAGAAATAATAACCGTATCCCGGCTTACCACCGTCTGGATCTTGCGGCGACACTTAAAGCACGTAAAAAACTTTTTGGAATTGGTGAGGGGGAATGGGTTTTCTCAATTTACAATGTCTACAACCGCAGGAATGCATTCTCGGTTTATACACGCCAGAATGAAGATAAGCCAACTGCCAGCGAAAAAGCTCAGAATCTGCTGAGAACACAAGCGGTACGCTATTCCGTAATTGGAAGTCTTATTCCTTCTGTTACTTATAATTTCAAGTTTTAATTAGCCATGAAGAAACAAAACATACATTTCAAAACAGGTTTTTTTAACGTCGCGATCGTACTTATGGCAATCATCGGATTGTCGGGTTGCGAAGATGTGATTGATTTAAAAACAGAAACAGGTCCTACACAGTTAGTCGTGGATGGCTGGGTTACGAATCAACCCGGAACACAAACGATTACCCTTACCTGGTCTTCTGCGTACTTTGACAGTAATCCGATTCAGCCGGTTTTAGGAGCAAAAGTGACTGTTACAGACAATATTGGTAATGTTTATAATTTCGCTGACGCGGGAGGAAATGGGAAATATACCTGGGGCAGCCTTGCAACGGATAGTTTGGGCCGGATTGGAAGAAAGTATACATTGAGAATCGAGTATGAGAAGGAAGTTTATACATCTCAAAATGAAATCAAACGTGTTCCTAAAATTGATTCTATCGCCTATACCCATGAGACACTTCCTATCAAACCAGACAAGGATAAAGGACAAAAGACGGGTTACATTGTTGAATTTTATGCAAGGGATTTCATAGGAACAGGTGATACTTACTGGATTAAAGAAGTATTGAACGGAAAAACGAATGTGGATAAAGCCGAGAAAATTTCCATTGCTTATGACGCGGCTTTCAGCGCAGGCGCACCTTCGGATGGTTTGATATTTATACAGCCATTGAGACGATCAATTACCTACGATTCTTTGTATCAGGCGGGTAGCCATGTGGGCGTTGAGCTGCATAGCATTACCAATGAGGCATTTTACTTTTTGCAGCAGGTAGTGGATCAAAGCACGAATGGCGGGATTTATGCTACGCCTATCGCAAACATTAAATCGAATGTTATAAATGCTGATCCGAAGGGTAGAAAAGCACTGGGTTACTTTGGTGCGTCGGCAGTAAGCAGAATGGAAACGATCGTTGACCCTGCAAAAGCAAGACCGGAAGAAGATTAGGGTGTTATTGGTAATACAATTGCAAAGCCGCCAGAAATTTCTGACGGCTTTTGTTTTTATAAATAATCGAAGATTTCCTACATCAGCATAAATCTTCCTTTGTATCTTGGACATTCAAAATACCGCTTCGATGAAAAACTCACTCCTTATCATTTTATTATTATTACCGGTTCAACTTTTCGCCCAAAAACGACCTCGTGAACTGGGAATAAAAATTGGCGTTTTACCAACCGGTCAATTCAATGCAATAACGGATGTGACCGGCGTAAAAGTTGGCCAGATAACTTTGGTAGAAGGAAAAGATATCCGAACGGGTGTTACTGCGATCATTCCGCGAGAAGGAAATCTGTTTCAGCAAAAAATCCCGGCGGCAATTTATATCGGAAATGGTTTTGGAAAACTTACGGGTTACTCGCAGGTTGAGGAATTGGGAACGCTGGAAACGCCCATTATTCTCACAAATACATTAAGTGTCCCAACCGCTGCCGATGCGTTAATTGACTGGACGTTGAATCAGAAAGGGAACGAAAATGTACGTTCGGTAAATCCTGTTGTTGGTGAAACAAACGATAGTTTCCTGAATGATATCCGGGGCCGCCATATCAAAAAAGAAAATGTGCTGGAAGCTTTGAACAATGCTCAATCAGGGAAAGTTGAGGAGGGAAATGTTGGCGCAGGTACCGGAACCGTGTGTTTTAGCTGGAAAGGCGGAATCGGAACTTCTTCCAGAAAATTGCCAGAAAAACTGGGTGGTTATACAGTTGGTGTTTTAACGCAAACAAATTTTGGTGGCGTTTTGAAGGTAAATGGTGTGCCGGTTGGAGAAGAATTGGGAAAATATGCTTTTAAAGAATCTTTGGATAAATCTTCGGATGGTTCCTGTATGATGATCATCGCAACCGATGCGCCTTTGGATGCCAGAAATCTGAAACGTCTGGCAAAACGCGCTATCATGGGTTTGGCAGAAACCGGTGGAATTGCTTCCAATGGCAGCGGAGATTATGTAATCGCATTTGCAACAGCATATCAGATTCCGCATGAAACCACGCAGGGAACTTCCAGTGTAACACTTTTGCATAATGATTTTGTTTCTCCTCTTTTTATGGCTGTGATTGAAGCTACCAATGAGGCGATTGTCAATTCCCTTTTCATGGCTAAAACATCCGAGGGATTTCAAGGTCATAAAATGGAAGAATTACCAAAGGAAAAAGTATTGGAAATCATGCGAAAATATGGCCGTTTGAAGTAAATGCTTAGGATTCCTTCTCATAATTTACAGTTTGTCAAAAGGATAATTCAGATATTTCAGACAAACCATTTGCGAATGTGATATTTTGGTTTAAAATTTGCGTTTTAAATCGAAGACTGAATCGTGCAGACGAAAAAAATTATTAACCAGACCATTAGCTTATTGCTTGCTTCCATGTTACTCATGGTGGCCGGAGCGCGGTCGTGGTCGGATAATGTGAATTCGGTTCAGAAATTTACTCAGAATACCAAGTCAATAGCCAAGGGAATTTTCCAGGAAAAATCGTCTACTAATACGGGAGACGATCAGCAGGCTACTGTAAGTGCACTTTCTCTGGATGCGGTCATTACACCCGCTATCTCGTTTGATTTCTCTCATTATTTTTATTTTGCCCCGCAGCCAGTCTGGCAGTTTATTGAAAGTCAACATATTATTGCTGTTGATTATAAGGAATCGTATTTTCTGTTTTCCTGTTTCAGTAGAGTTTTTGCCCGATATATTGTCACCAATGCCCCGTGACAGTTTTGTTATGACCTTTCCATCTTGACATATGAGTATCATCGCGTCTTGCGATCAACTTTTTTATTCTCATATATCAACCCATAGTAAATCCACTTTCAAAATCTCACATTTTTTACAAAACAATGACTAACAAGAATGGAATAATCGGGCTAACCATTGTGTTGGCTCTTATTAGTGCCTATTACCTTTCATTTACGTTCGTTTCACGTAACATTAAGGGCAAGGCAGAAACTTATGCTACGGATGCTTCTGGCAAAGTAGATGACAAGAAAAAACAACATTATATCGATTCACTTTGGCGTGAGGATGTCTATTTGGGACAAACTTTGCAGGAAGTAATGGAACGCGAGCTTAGCCTTGGTCTTGACCTTCAAGGTGGAATGCACGTAGTTTTGGAAGTTGCTCCGGCAGAAATCCTTAAAGGAATGGCTGGTGGAAATTCTCGCAGTGCGGCATTCCAAAAAGCATTAGCGGCTGCACAGGCGGACAAAAAAGCGGATAACAAAGCATTTGTAAAAATCTTTGTATCTGCATTTAAAGAAGCTGCGCCAAATACAAGTCTTGCAAGTGTTTTCGCTACAAGTGCTAACCGTACCAAAATCAACAGCAATTCTTCTGACAGCGACGTTGTTAAAATGTTGAACACAGAAATTGATGGTGCGATTGACAGAGCATTCCAGATCACGCAGGCTCGTATTGATAAATTTGGTGTAACCAACCCGAACATTCAGCGTTTGCCAGGTACTAACCGCGTTTTGGTAGAGCTTCCAGGTGTTGATAACCCGGAACGTGTTCGTCGTTTGTTATCAGGAGCTGCGAAACTTGAATTTGCACAAGTATATCTTACCAATGAACTGGCACCTGCGATTGATCAGTTGGGTTCTTATTTGGCAAAAGAAGATGCAAGAATTAAAGCTGCCGGAAAACCTGCTGCTGCGGTTTCATCGACTGACACTACTAAAAAATCAGGAGTAACCGGTTTGGCTGCTCAGCTTGAACAAAAAGGAGATTCTGCTAAAAGCGATACATCTGCTTTGGCTGCTCAAAGTGCTGCACTTACAAGTCTTTTTGTACCAATGCCACAAGGTTTGGGTGTTTATTTGAAAGATACTGCTCGTGCTAACGAAATGCTTGCTCGTCCGGAAGTTCGTTCTATGTTCCCTGCTGACTTGGTTTTCATGTGGGATCGTAAAGGAACTGCCGGTACCAACAACCAGTTGATCCTTCCTTTGTATTTTATCAAAAAACAAAATGGGCAGGCTGCTATGGAAGGTGATGTGATCGTTGATGCATCACATGACTATGATGACCGCGGTCGTCCGGAAGTAACCATGCGTATGAATGGTGAAGGTGCACGTAAATGGCGTACACTTACTGCCAACAGCATTGGCCGTCCGGTTGCAATCATTATTGATAATCTTGTTTACACGGCTCCTACGGTTCAGGGTGAAATTCCAAATGGTAATTCAAGTATTACGGGTAACTTCACAGTTGAAGAAACAAAGGATATGTCAAATGTGCTTAAAGCGGGTAAATTACCTGCTCCAACGCACATTGTTGAAGAAGCGATTGTTGGTTCAACTTTGGGATCGGAAGCGATTACGGCCGGTGTTTTATCATCGGTGATCGGTTTGGTCGTAATTCTTGTGTTCATGGTGGCGTATTACAGCGGCGCAGGTTTTGTTGCTGACATTACACTTCTGTTAAACTTGTTCCTTCTTTTAGGAATTATGGCTTCTCTTGGCGCTGTACTTACGCTTTCAGGAATCGCGGGTATCGTACTTTCGATTGGTATGGCCGTGGATGCGAACGTACTGATTTACGAGGGAATCAAGATCGAAATTGCAGAAGGGAAGCCGTTCAAGCTGGCTGTTCAGGATGGTTTCAAACATTCCATGACAGCGATTATTGACTCAAACGTAACGACACTTTTAACAGGTATTATCCTTTACACATTTGGTTCAGGTCTGGTTTTAGGTTTTGCTACTACGCTTGTTATTGGTTTGCTTACTTCGTTGTTCACCGCGATATTCGTTACGAGATTGTTCCTGGAATATCAGATCAAAAATGGTAAAGTTTACAAATTTTACTCTGGTTTGACTAAAAACTGGTTCAAGGATAACAATTTCGACTTTGTATCCCAACGCCGTCGTTTTTATATCATTTCTTCGGTGATCATGGTTATCGGAGTTGGTTCATTCATCTTTAAAGGATTCGGACTTGGTATCGACTTCAAAGGTGGTCGTTCTTATGTGGTTCGTTTTGATAAAAATGTTGAAACGGATGAAGTGCGTGAAGTAATGGCCGCAGCACTTGGAAACTCGCCGGAAGTAAAAACTTTTGGAGGATTTGACCAGGTTAAAATCACAACGGATTACCTGATTGAAGATACTGCTCCTGATGCGGATCAAAAGGCGGACACGAAAATAATGGAAGGTGTTTCCAAGATCAAAAATAACAAAGGAACAATCGTAAGTTCTAATAAAGTAGGTCCAACCATTGCATATGACACGATGATCAATGCATTGTATGCGGTTTTACTTGCCTTGGCTGCCAACTTTGTTTACATCTTCTTACGTTTCAAACGACTTGCATTTAGTTACGGAGCTGTAATGTCTCTTGCGCATGACGTAATCATTTTGTTAGCTGTTTATTCGTTATTCAACGGATGGCTGCCATTCTCACTGGATATAGATCAGGCATTTATCGGAGCGATTCTTACGATGATTGGTTATTCGATGAATGACACGGTTGTAATTTATGACAGGATCCGTGAGTATTTGAAAGATGATAAAGCAACAACAGAATCTTTGCCAACAATTATTAATAACGCCTTGAACAGTACACTTAGCCGTACAGCGGTAACCGGTATTTCGGTAATGCTTGTATTGATCGTGTTAATGGTATTTGGTGGTGAAGTAATTCGTGGATTTACATTCTGTATGTTATTGGGTGTAATTGTAGGAACATATTCTTCGCTATTTGTTGCTGCACCGATCGTTGTTGATATTTTACAACGTGAAAAAATTAAGCAAGCTTCTCTGGCCGTAACAGGCGGCTCAGATGCTGCTTCAACAAAAGGGAAAATTGTAAAAGCATAAGTGTTTAGATAATAAAAGGGGGAAAGTATTTTACTTTCCCCCTTTTTTATTCTGCATATGCCAATAATTAACAAATTTTATTTTAGTTTTAGGGTATAACGACATAATATTTACAAAAAACTTTTTATGGCAAATCAACTCTGGGTCAAAAAGCCTATTGACAAATTATTAAAAGAATCAACTGGGGAAGGTAATCAGCTAAAACGCACACTTGGACCTGGCAGTCTGGTTGCATTAGGTGTCGGTGCAATTATTGGTGCAGGTTTGTTTTCTATTACAGGTGGTGCAGCCGCCAATCAGGCCGGTCCTGCCATCACAATTTCATTTATGGTTGCAGCATTAGGCTGTGCCTTTGCAGGTCTCTGTTATGCAGAATTTGCTTCTATGATACCGGTTGCAGGTAGTGCTTACACGTATTCTTACGCGACCATGGGCGAATTTATCGCCTGGATCATCGGATGGGATCTTGTATTGGAATATGCGGTTGGAGCCGCGACGGTGAGTATCAGCTGGAGTAGGTATTTGATTAAATTTTTAGAGGGATTTGATGTCCACCTCCCCACCGCGCTGACGGTTGGTCCCTGGGACGGAGGTATTATCAATCTTCCTGCCGTATTTATTGTAATTCTCGTGAGTTTATTGCTCATGAAAGGTACCGAAGAAAGCGCAAAAGTAAATGCTGTGATCGTTGGATTGAAAGTTACGGTTGTTGTGATTTTTATCGTTTTAGGATGGCAGTATATCGACAACTCTAACTACATTCCTTACATTCCGGACAATACAGGAACATTTGGTGAGTATGGTTTCAGTGGAATTGTCCGGGCAGCGGCTATTGTGTTTTTTGCCTATGTCGGTTTTGATGCAGTTAGTACAGCAGCTCAGGAAGCAAAAAATCCTAAAAAGGATATGCCGATCGGGATTTTAGGTTCTCTTGTTATCTGTACAATTTTGTACATCCTTTTTGCACACGTTATGACGGGTGTTACAAATTATACTTCTTTTAAAGGACAGGATGGTATCGCACCGGTGGCAGTGGCTATTGAACATATGGGAAGTGCAGATGCGTCAGGCGTAATTCACCCGGATTATCCGTGGTTGAACCGTGCGATCATTGTAGCTATTTTAGGCGGTTATGCTTCTGTAATCCTGGTGATGTTATTAGGACAAAGTCGTGTATTTTTCAGTATGAGTAAAGACGGTTTGCTTCCACGTATTTTTTCAAGCGTGCATCCAAAATACCAGACGCCGGTTAGAAGCAATTTCATGTTCATGTTATTTGTGAGTTTGTTCTCTGCGTTTGTACCTGCACGTGTTGTTGGTGAAATGACCAGTATCGGAACATTGTTTGCATTTATCCTGGTTTGTATCGGTATCATTGTAATGAGAAAACAAATGCCGGATGTTCCGCGTGGATTCAAAACGCCGCTTGTTCCTTTGATCCCTATTTTGGGTGTTGGAACTTGTTTCTTCATGATGGCATTTTTACCACTTGATACCTGGATTCGTTTGTTCGTATGGATGATCATCGGATTTGATGTTTATCTATGGTACGGTATTAAAAACAGCTTTTTGTCCGACGGACAAGCTTCAACAATCCAAAATGGCCGCAAGGTTGCCGGATTAACGGGAATTGTACTTGCTGTTATTCTTGGAGGTATTGCTATTGCTCATGAGATGATGACAAATGGTGAACAAACAGGTTTGTTTTACTTCTCTATGATTTTTGCAGTGGCTCATGTAGTTATATTTGGAATGTCACAAATGAAGAAGGCTTAAAAAAGGACATTGTTATAAACCAAAAAAGCTTCCAATTAGGAAGCTTTTTTGGTTTAACGATATTGAAGATTTTCTTAAAGTCTTGCCAAAACTCTTTCAGAAACGGTTTGTCCGATAGAAAGTGAAGAAGTTGCTGCCGGCGATGGTGCATTACAAATATTGATAGCGCCTTTATTTTCGATGATTGAGAAATCGTCCAGTAACCCGCCGTCGTAATCGCAGGCCTGCGCACGAACACCTGCGCCACCCGGTATTAGATCATCACTTTGTATTTCCGGAATTAATTCCTGCAAAGCTTTTGTGAATGCTGCTTTTGAAAAGGAACGATAGTATTCGCCCATTCCGGTCTGCCAGTATTTCATGGCTACTTTTCTAAATCCTGGCCAGGCAAGGGCCTCGAATAACTCAGGGAAATTAATATCTGTTTTTTTATAACCTTCCCTTTTAAACGCAAACACAGCATTTGGGCCGGCTTCTACACCACCTTCTATCATACGGGTAAAGTGGACGCCAAGGAAAGGGAAATTCGGATCCGGAACGGGATAAATCAGGTTTTTGACCAGATGATGTTTTTCGGGCTTGATCTTATAATATTCCCCACGGAAAGGAATAATCTGAACTTTGATTTCTTCGGGTTGTGTTAACTGAGCGACTTTATCAGAATATAAACCTGCGCAATTGACCACCAGTTTTGTGCTGTAAACATTTCCGGAAGCAGTCACTACTTCGCTATTTGAAGCCAGACTTTTTATATTGACAACTTTCTCACCAAATCGAATTTCTCCGCCCAGCTTTTGAAATATTTCAGCATATTTTTCACTGACTGCGGTATAATCGATAATCCCGGTATAAGGAACCGCAATTCCTTCCAAACCATTTACATGTGGCTCCATCTCACGGATTTCGCCAGCACTGATCATCCGGTTTTTAGTTAAACCGTTTTGCATACCACGATCATAAAGATTCTTTAAAAGTGGAATTTGCTCTGGTTTGGTAGCTACCACTATTTTTCCACAAAGGTCGTAAGGCACATTTTCACGATTACAGAAATCCAGAAGCATATCATAACCACGAATACAATTAGTAGCTTTTAAACTTCCAGGTTTGTAATACAATCCTGAATGAATAACACCACTATTATGCCCGGTTTGATGTTTGGCAACACCATTTTCTTTTTCTAATAACAAAACCTTCAAAGTCGGTTTTTGTTCTTTTATACGAAGCGCGGTGGCCAGGCCAACAATTCCGCCTCCGATAATGATGATGTCATGCATGTTAATCACATTGGAAGGTTTGTAATAGGAAATCGAAATTTATTGAATTTACCTTCCTTGTGTAAAAATAGTCGTTTTTTGAATGATAGAAGAAATATGAATTTGTTTTTTGGGGAAGTGCGGCGGTTGCTGCCTGTTTTGACATTGTAAGCGATCTATTCTCTTCTAAAAATTTTTTGCTCTATACTTATCCGTTTATGTCGCATCAGAAGAATGCACCTTTTCTGAAAATATACTTGGCATAATTGGCCGCTCACAAGCAAATTGATATCTTTTTAACGGTGTTAATATTCGTAACTACCATTGGTATAGCTTTTAATTGTCTTGTGGTCGTTTATGTACAATCTTTTAATCTAACCCTGCATAGCAAAAGAGCTTAGCGCATTATAAAGGCAGTTTTATCGAATTTTCGAAGTACCTTAAAAGTCTATAACCTGATGATATTGAAGAAATTAGTAAAGACTTGGACAGCAACATGGGATAATTGGGCTTCGGAGAGAAGGGTATGATTTCGGGCAAAAAACCAGATAATAATTTAATTATGGGAGGACAGTAGCACAATAAAATAGACTTTATAAAAGACTATCCCACAAATGAGAGGCTTAAAATGCTTCCTTTTTGCCCCCAGATATAGTTATCAAATGAATAAATGCTTTTTTACAACGGGCTTCTAAACTTGGATCAGAAATGACGCCAATAGCTACTTCCGACACTTTATACACATCAAAATCGGGTCCTTGATCTTGCTGGTTAACACATTTACCAGTAGTGCAGGAAGCGAAAATGAAAATTTCTCCGTACACTCGGCTACTTCTTACAGAGTTAGGGCTTAAATCTTTAAAATTTCCCGTATACAACGTTTTGCCATTGTAGTTTCGAGAGGTAGGCAATGCAACATTTGTTGCATATAAAAATTCTTGTACTGAGAAATTACCAGTATCCTCTATTTTTAAAAATCTTGTCGATTGTTGAATAGAATTACGTATAATGGGACTGCTTTCAAATTTAGAGTTTAGCCAATCAATGGTTTCTTTACGAGTCTGTCCAAAGGCGGAAAAGCTAGCTATGGTCAAGATTATCAGTAATTTTAATTTCATAAGTATTTAATTTTCAGTTTAAAATTTCTGACATGCCAGAAGAAGAATATTCACGTAAAAAGATGCTAATTGAGGTTCATACCAATATTATTGATGCACAGCAGAAAGAGTATGATGAAAGATATAAAAATTGGTCTGCAAAGGCTCTTGAACAATTGGGCTTTACCAATAATCTTATAATCACGTTATCTGTTGCATTTCTAGGATTTTTATTTACCATTGACAATGCTAAATGTAACAACAAGTGCTTTTACATAACTATAATTATTGTTTGTTGTATATCTATACTTTTTGGAATACTAGCTATGATAAGCCGTTTATATGACTTTAAAATTACTAGAAATATAACTTTAATTAGAAAAATTTATTTTAAAAAGAATAATGTTAAAAGAACAGGAACAGAAAAGGGAAAATTACCACATTCTCAGAAAGGGAAAAATAGCTTGTTAGATTCTTTTTATGTAGTCCTAAAAGTGTTTTTTTATGATATAGATAATCTTAGTATAGAGATGTCCGATTTAATTCAAAATTTCAAAAAGAGGAGTGAATTATCAAATTCACTTGGTTTCGCTACTTGGAGATTTTTTAAGTTGCAAACAGGTGTTTTCGTCATATCGATTTTACTATATCTTATATTCTATTTAAAATATCTTTAGCTTATAATGAATTCCAAAAAAAATTCAAACTGATATCTTTTTGGATAGAGTTGCAAAGCAGGACAAAATCGAGAAATTCGCCATGCTGTTGCCATAAATCAATTTAATAGATTAATGAAGATGAGCAATAACCAAACCTATTAGTTTACTGATATGACGTCATAGTTATCGTCTTTCCATGCAGTAATTTACCCAGGAAATGAAATCTTCCCCATCGTCACACTAGGCACGCCTTCACGTTCTCCAAAAGCAACTTCTCCACCTGCCACAGTTTCGTTGGCTAAAACAGCAAATAACACTGCTTCTTTCGCATCTCCTGATACGCCAAGATCATCGATTAAGGATAAATGGCAGTTTGGCAGTTGCTCATGAATGGCAGCCATCAGCACAGGATTATGGGCGCCACCGCCGCTTGCATAAATCTTATATATTTCATCTGGTTTTATCATGCGTAGAATGGCGCTTGAAATAGTATCTGCACTAAACCTTGTCAATGTAGCAAGAATGTCCTCGTGAGAGATTCTGGACAAATGATTTTTGATAATCAGGTTATTAACAAATTCCTTGTTGAAAACCTCCGGCCCGGTGGTTTTTGGAAACGGCGCCTCAAAAAAGGAAAGAGATTTCAGCGCATCCAATAAAATTTCATTGACTGAACCACTGGCTGCAATCGCGCCATTATCATCATATGGTATATTGAAAAACTGTCGTGCGAAGGCATCAATCAAAGTATTTCCCGGACCAGTATCTGTTGTGAAAATGGCGGACGGATCAAGTGAACCAGGCAAAAAGGTAAAATTCGCGATACCACCCATATTTAATAAAATCCTGTTTTCTCCTTTTTGGGAAAACAGAAAATAATCACCGTAAACGGCAAGTGGTGCGCCTTCTCCTCCGGCTGCGATATGTTTTTGCCGGAAATCACTCAGGGTAATAATCTTGGTTGTTACAGAAATGTGATCTCCGTCTCCTATTTGTAAAGTTGAATTTGGAAAACCGGAAAGATTATGCTGCTTTTTTGGCGCATGAAAAACCGTTTGTCCGTGACTTGCGATAAGATCGATTTCCTCCGCCGGAATGTTCCAGTTTTTTAAACATTCAAGAATCATACGGCCATGTTCCAGTCCGATTAATGGATTTAAAACACATAAATGTTGAAAGTCAATTTCCCTTTTTGCAAAAATCTCGCGGATGTTATCACGAAAATCTTCTGTAAACGGAACCGTTGCAAACTGCTCAACTTCTAAAACAGTATCCGTTCCGCTTCCCTGGATTTTACAAAGTGCAACGTCAAGTCCGTCCAATGATGTGCCGGACATAAGTCCTATGATGCGTCTCGAAGGCTGATTGGCAATTTCAGCCAGACGAATTACATGATTTTTCAAGAATTCAGAATGTTGGGTTTGGTTTAAAAGAAAATGAGCTGCAAAATATCAATTTTGCAGCTCATTTTCTTTATTTTATTGAGGACTTGAAGGTGTTGCCGCCTGAGGCGGCTTAGCTCCGCGGTTTTTGTTGCCGTTCCTGCTTTTCTTCTTTTTCTTCTTTTTCTGTTCTTCGCTGTACTTACGATCAAGATTAGCCAGATCACTGTTGAGTGATTGAGTACCTCTGTCCAGTTTCTTTTCAGGTTCCGGAGTCAGAATTTCAAGTGATTCAGGAATCACATTATTCTTGTTCAACTCCATAATTTCAAGAACTTTATCGATCGCTACGGGATACCAGTTTGTATCTTTTTCAAAACCAAACCACATGATCTTTTTGAAAATGTCGGTTTTTTGAAGTGTTGCCGTTCCTTTCTTTGTTTTTAAAGGAACATCTACCGTCGGAATATCACGCAAAGCGTCGATATAAGTTTCCAACTCGTAGTTCAGACAGCATTTCAACCGTCCGCATTGTCCTGAAAGTTTTGCAGGATTCAGTGAAAGATTCTGATAACGCGCAGCCGAAGTTGAGATATTCTTAAAATCAGTTAACCAGGTTGAACAGCAAAGTTCGCGTCCGCAAGAACCTAATCCGCCTAAACGGCTCGCTTCCTGACGAAGGCTGATCTGCCTCATCTCAATCCGAACCTTAAATTCAGAAGCCAGAGATTTGATCAATTCCCGGAAATCAACACGTTCTTCGGAAGAATAGTAAAAAGTAGTTTTGGTATTATCCGACTGAAATTCAACGTCAGATAACTTCATATTCAGTTTCATCTCACGGATAATTTCCCGTGTACGATACAGCGTAGGCATTTCACGTGCCATTGCCTGCGTGTGTTTGTCCAAATCTTTTTCGTTGGCAATCCGGTAAATAACATGAATGTCATCGCTGATCGCAACGTTTTTACGCTTCATCTGAAGGCGTACAAGCTCGCCCTGTAAGGAAATAGTTCCTATATGCTGGCCTGAGGCCATTTCACAAACAACGTAGTCGCCTGTGAAAAAATCCAGTTGATTTATATTACGGAAATATTCTTTTCTTCCGCCTTTGAATTTAACCTCAACAACGTCAAACTTCTGGCTTGCAGGCACATCCATGTGGCTGAGCCAGTCGAAAACGTTCATTTTATTACATCCACCTGTACCACAGGTTCCATTACTTCCACATCCTGAGACGGCCGATCCTTCTTTAGTACCGCACCCGCCGGATGCACATGATCCACATCCCATAGTTCATCGTCTTCATCAAGAGTTATAACGAATTAAATCCATACCGATGTCGTGTCTGAAATATTTTCCCTCAAACTGAATCGCTTGCGCGGCACGCTGCGATTTACGGACTGCATTTTCAAGCGAATTTGCTACGCCGGTTAAAACCATCACGCGGCCTCCATTTGTCACGACTTCGGTATTTGCATTAAATGTAGTTCCTGCATGAAACAGAAATACATCTTCAAGCTTGTCATTGCCGGAAATTACTTTCCCTTTTTCATAATCTCCCGGATATCCGCCCGATACAAGTACTGTTGTTACAGCCACTTGCGGAGAAATAGTCATTTCAATATCCTGTAAAGTACCTTTCGCCGTTGCAGCTAAAAGGATCAGGAAATCAGATTGAATTCGTGGTAAAACCACTTCCGTTTCCGGATCTCCCATACGTACATTGTATTCAATGACATATGGTTCACCTTTTATATTCATCAATCCGATAAATATAAATCCTACGTATTTTATTCCTTCACTTTTTAAACCATAAAGCGTAGGTTTAACAACTTTTTCTTCAACTTTTCTTAAAAAATTGGCATCAGCAAATGCTACGGGTGATACAGCGCCCATTCCTCCGGTATTTAGCCCGGTATCATTTTCGCCGATTCTTTTGTAATCCTTTGCTTCTGGTAGAATTTTATAATTTTCACCGTCACAAAGTACAAATACTGAAAGTTCAATTCCTTTCAAGAATTGCTCAATTACGACTTTATTTCCTGCTGATCCAAATTTGCCATCAACCAGCATTTCTTTAAATGCTACTTCAGCATCCGCTTTCTTCTCAGCGATAATTACGCCTTTTCCTGCTGCAAGTCCGTCTGCTTTCAAAACAATTGGTAACGGATGGTTCTCAATATATTCAAGACCACTTTCCAAAGTTTCAGCCGTAAATGTACGTGACGAAGATGTTGGAATGTTATATTTTTGCATAAACTGCTTGGAGAAGTCTTTACTTCCTTCAAGCTCCGCACCTGCTGCATTTGGTCCTATGATCTTAATTTTTGCAAGATCAGGACGGTTTTCAAAATAATCAACAATCCCATTTACTAACGGTTCCTCGGGACCAACGATAACCAATTCTATGCTGTTTTCAAGAACAGCCGTTGCAACTGAATCAAAATCATTATAAGAAATTGGAATATTTGTTGCCACGGTGGCTGTGCCGGCATTTCCCGGCGCAACAAACAAACTGTCACAAAGAGGGCTTTGGGCAATTTTCCAGGCAAAAGCATGTTCGCGTCCACCTGATCCCAATATAAGTACATTCATAACCTGATAATAATAATTTTAACGAACAAAATCTTAACAGGCAAAATCCTTGCCTGGATATATATTAATTCGCCAATTCCGATAAAAACTTAATTCGCACTAGCCTTAATTCTTCTTCGCTTACATCGTCGTTTGAGAATTCGTTCAGTGCTGCTGCGATATTATCTGTTTCCGCACTCATGAAATAATCATAAATATCCTGTTGACGTTCTTTGTCAATCACCTGATTGATGTAGTAGTCAAGATTCAATTTCGTTCCGGAATAACAGATATGTTCGACTTCTTCAATAATATCGCCAAGGGCCATATTTTTAACATCGGCAATTTCATCCAGACTTACTTTTCTATCAACCTGCTGAATGATAAAGATCTTGATCTTGGATTTGTTGACCGTTGATTTTATAACAACATCTTTCGCCGTTTCAATCTCATTTTCATCAACATATCTTGTAATGAGATCAATAAACTGGCGTCCGAATTTCTGCACCTTACCCATTCCGACGCCGTTGATCTGCGCCATTTCCTGTTGTGTGGTAGGATAAGTTGTTGCCATTTCTTCCAGAGACGGATCCTGGAAAATAACGTATGGAGGTAGATCTTTTTCTTTGGCAACTTTTTTACGAAGTACCTTCAACATGCCTAAAAGTGCTTCATCATAGGCGTGCGCACTTCCACCAGATGCTGAATCTGTATCATCCTCTACTTTTACCTCTTCTTCATCGAAGTTATGGTCTTTGTAAAGTGTTACAGGATAGGGATCGTTGATGTAGTTAAGCCCTTTTTCGCCGATTTTAAGAATGCCATAATTCTCGATATCTTTTTCAAGATAATTTAAAATGACAAGCTGGCGAATTGTAGAGATCCAGTAATCACGGGATTCGTTCAGTTCGGTGCCTTTGCCAAAAACATCCAGTTTGTCGTGCTCGTAACTACGAACATACTGATTGTCAGTGGCCGTAATTAAGTCGGTAATGTGTTCACCATCAAAACGTTGTTCGGTTAAATGGACAGCACGAAGCACAAGAACTACTTCATCCTGAACTTTGCTTTTTTCTGTTGGTTTGATACAATTGTCGCAGAATCCACAATCTTTATCAAGATATTCACCAAAGTAGCTTAAAAGTTGTCTTCTCCGGCAAACGCCCAAAGTGGAATAAGCTACCATTTCATTCAGCAAATGGCGTGCATTATCGCGTTCGGTAACCGTTTTGTCCTTGTTGAATTTTTCCAGTTTCTGAATATCATCATAACTGTAAAACATCAAACAATTTCCTTCCAGACCGTCACGGCCGGCACGACCTGTTTCCTGGTAATAGCCTTCAAGCGATTTTGGTACATCGTAGTGGATCACAAAACGTACATCCGGCTTGTCAATGCCCATTCCAAAAGCGATAGTAGCAACAATTACGTCAACATCTTCATTCAAAAAAGCATCCTGATTTGCCATACGCGTATTGCTATCCAGGCCAGCATGGTAAGGAAGTGCTTTTACGTCATTAACAGAAAGCAATTCAGCAATTTCTTCAACTGTTTTCCGGCTTAAGCAATAGACAATTCCAGACTTGCCTTTGTTGTTACGAACGTAGCGGATCAGTTGTTTTTTAGTATCTTTTTTAGCGCGGATCTCATAGTAAAGATTTTTACGGTTGAAGGAAGACTTGAAAGTCTCGGCTTCTTCCATTTGTAAATTTTTACGGATATCCTGCTGAACTTTCGGTGTGGCAGTAGCAGTAAGCGCAATGATCGGCAGGTTACCAATGTTTTCGATAATCCCGTAAATACGACGGTATTCCGGGCGGAAATCGTGTCCCCATTCAGAGATACAATGCGCTTCGTCAATAGCGACAAAAGAAATTTTAACTCTTTTCAGAAATTCAAGATTTTCTTCTTTTGTCAAAGATTCCGGTGCGATGTAAAGAAGCTTCAAACTTCCGTCCAGGGCATCATTTTTAACTCTTGTCATCTCCGCTTTTGTTAGCGTCGAATTCAAAAATTGTGCGTTGATCCCAAATGCAGTCAGCTGGTCAACCTGATTTTTCATAAGGGCAATAAGCGGAGATATAACGATTGTCATACCTTCCGTCACAAGTGCCGGCAATTGATAGCAAAGTGATTTTCCTGCTCCCGTTGGCATAATAACGAAAGTATTTTTGCCTAGCAGGATATTTTGAATTATAACTTCTTGCTCTCCCCGAAACTGACTGTAACCAAATATTTCTTTGAGTCTTTCTTTTAATGTGTCTAAAACGACATTATCAACCTGCTTTACCATACTTTGTCAACAAAATGGATATCCCAAAAGTCTCTATCTTTGTCTTTGATCTTAATAATTGGAATTAGTTCTCAATAAAACTGTAATTCAGATTTGAAATTAATAAAAAATATTCAGTCCATCGCAAAGAATGTGATACTGCACGAAGCTATTGCTTTACAGAATCTTGTTGAAAGGATTGATGACGAATTTGAAAAATGCGTATATGCCATTTTAAATTCCGGTGGGCGGGTCGTTGTTTCGGGAATTGGCAAAAGCGCAATCGTTGGACAGAAAATTGTAGCAACCCTGAATTCTACCGGTACTCCGGCATTATTTATGCACGCTGCTGACGCAATTCATGGAGATTTGGGCATGATCCAGGATAATGATGTGGTTTTGGTTTTATCAAAAAGCGGTGATACACCTGAAATAAAAGTCCTGGTTCCGTTACTGAAACGTACCGGAGTTCCGATCATCGCGATGGTCAGCAATACCGATTCTTATCTTGCTCAGCACGCTCAATTTATTTTAAATGCTTATGCACCTAACGAAGCTGATTCGCATAATCTGGCGCCGACAACCAGCACAACGGTTGCAATGGCCTTAGGTGATGCGCTAGCTATTTCATTGCTGGAAACGCGTGGTTTTACACGTCAGGATTTTGCAAAATATCATCCGGGAGGTGCGCTTGGAAAAAGATTATATCTGAAAGTCTGTGATATTTATCCAAATAACACGTTGCCGATTGTTGATGAAAATGCTTCGTTAAAGCAAGTTATTATGGAAATTACTTCCAAAAGACTTGGTGTAACAGCTGTTAATAATGCCAAAGGAGAAATGGCTGGAATAATTACCGATGGCGATTTAAGACGTATGTTAAATCAGCATTCCGGCGAAGAGCTTTTGCATTTAAAAGCTTGTGATATTATGACGGAGTCTCCAATTTGTGTTGATCCTGAGGATTTTGCGGTGAGGGCTTTGGAAATCATGCAGTCAAAAAGTATAACACATGTGGTTGTAGTTGAAGGAACAACCGTAAAAGGATTTGTTCATTTGCACGATTTACTGCGGGAAGGTTTGGTATAGAAAAATAAAATTTGGCACAAAAAAAGGTTTGAAAATTGAAAATTTTGCTTTCTTTTTTCAAGCCTTTTTTTACAAAGATATTTCTCAGAATTATCTCAATCTGTTCGATTGCTGAACGGTTTTTTCATCCTTACGAATGTAACGGTTCGCCATCACGTTTGCGAGCATAGCCGCTACAAGGCCATAAAAACCTATGGTGTAATCGCCAGGAATCTGCGGATCGAATAATTTGGCAGCTTTGTAAAAAGTTAAATAAATAACAATTCCGAGAAGCGTACTCATCAATATTGAATTCACGGCACAAAGAGCAGACTGCAAGATCCGGTTACGAAATTTGACCAATGAAAAAGCAGAAACTCCTGCAATCACAATAGCAAGAACCAATAAATAGGGAACCGAATCAATATTGGATTGTACCGGATTAATCTGATGTGTCATTTTCAGGGCCGTTAAGGAAATCTGCTGATCTCCTGCGGCAGCTATTTTAGTCCAAACGGGAAAGGAAACAAAAATGCCCATTCCTATAATCGTAATGGCTAAAAAAATGGATTGAACGCGTTGCAACATGGGAGATTAAATTTATTCTTTATTTGAAGATGCAAAAATAGGATACTTTAATTTCTAAGCCAAAAATGAAATGGTTTGGATCGTTTAAGTTGACCATTGTTTGATCATTAATTTCGATTTGATAGTGACAGAATTGTAAAAACCCGTCTCTAAACTTTGTGGTTTTTATCTCAATTACAATTCAATAGTCACACACTTCATGGAAATTGATAAAGTACATTTTGAAAACCTGAGGAGGCTCATCAGAGAAACTAAGGTCAAACTTGCCCGATCTGTTAATGCTGAGCTTGTAAATTTATATTGGCAAATAGGAGAATATTTGAGTCAATAGATTCTGGAACAAGGCTGGGGGAAATCTGTTGTTGTTCAATTTGCAAATTATCTTCAGCAAACAGAGTTTAGTGGGCCTGGCTTTTCGGATAAAAATTTGTGGCGGATGAAGCAGTTTTATGAAACATACCATAACTATCCAAAACTCTCGGCACTGCTGAGAGAAATTACCTGGACGAATCATTTAATGATTTTCTCCAAAACCAAGACTATTGAAGAGAAAGAATTCTACTTACAGCTTTGTGTAAAGGAAAGATATTCTTCCCGTGAGCTGGAACGGCAACTTAATAGTGCTGTATTTGAAAGGACAATGCTGGGAAATGCAAAACTCTCATCAACGATGAGAGTTTTGTCTCCGGATATAGGAAGTATTTTTCGGGACAGTTATGTACTGGAATTTTTAAATTTGCCAGAAGCGCATGTCGAAAAAGATTTGAAAAATTTGATCGCTGCAAACATCCGTACATTCTTACTCGAATTTGGGAAAGACTTCGCCTTTTTAGGAGAAGAGTACAGATTGCAAGTAGGAAATCATGATTTCTTCATTGATCTTTTATTTTACAATCGCTCATTAAGTTGTTTGATAGCTATTGAACTAAAAGTTGTCGAGTTTTCTCCTGAACATCTCGGTCAGCTCAATTTTTATCTGGAAGCTCTTGACAGGGATGTAAAAAAACCCAATGAAAATCCCAGTATTTGGTATTTTACTCTGTAAAAACAAAGATGAAACTGTTGTTG
This sequence comes from Dyadobacter frigoris, assembly GCF_005280585.1. Lineage (GTDB taxonomy): Bacteria > Bacteroidota > Bacteroidia > Cytophagales > Spirosomataceae > Dyadobacter > Dyadobacter frigoris. Next base: position 163,684 of record NZ_SZVO01000007.1, on the reverse strand, counting down.
AGTATGCTTTAAGTCGTACTTTGTCTCCGACCTTAGTAGCTGATTATCAAACCAAGTTACCAGATAAGAAAATTTTACAAGCTCATTTACAACAATTGTTTGATTCTCAAACTTTCGAATAAGTAATTAAACAACAACATCCCCATACAAATCAAACTCCTCAGCGTTATTGATTTTTACATTGGCAAAATCTCCCAAACGTACATATTGACTTGCCGGAACCAAAACTTCATTATCAACTTCCGGAGAATCAAATTCTGTACGGCCAATAAAATATCCACCTTCCTTACGATCAAACAGAACTTTGTAGGTATTACCGATTTTCTGCTGGTTTAATTCATGAGAAATTCCTTGTTGCAATTCCATAATCGTATCGGCACGTTCCTGCTTGATTTCGGCAGGGATATCATCAGGCATTGTGTAGGAATGCGTATTATCTTCATGCGAATATTGAAACGCTCCCAAACGGTCAAAACGCATTTTCTCAACAAACTCATACGTTTCATCAAAAAGTGCTTCGGTTTCTCCCGGGTGGCCAACGATCAATGTCGTACGCAATGTAATTTCAGGTAGTTTTTCACGGATAGAATAAATCAGTGATTCTGTTTTCTCGCGTGAAATTCCTCTGCGCATTGATTTCAATATTTCCGAAGAACCTGATTGCAATGGCATATCAAGATATTTGCAAATGTTGCTGCGTTCTTTCATCACATCCAGAACATCCATAGGGAAACCAGCTGGATAAGCATATTGTAATCTGATCCATTCAATGCCTTCAACATCAGAAAGTTGAGCCATTAAATCAGATAAATTTCTTTTTTTATAAATATCCAGACCGTAATAAGTAAGATCCTGGGCGATCAGAATTAATTCTTTCGTACCACGTTTCGCAAGTGATTTTGCTTCTTTTACCAACTCATCGATCGGACGGGAAACATGGCTGCCACGCATAATTGGAATAGCACAAAAACTGCAAGGTCTATCGCAGCCTTCTGCAATTTTCATGTAAGCGTAATGCGTAGGTGTTGTGAGCAGACGTTCTCCAACAAGTTCATGTTTGTAATCTGCTTTCAGCGTTTTAAGCAAACGGGGAAGTTCGTTTGTGCCAAACCATGCATCTACGGTAGGAATTTCGATGGAAAGTTCATCTTTGTAACGGTGCGACAAACATCCTGTGACATACACTTTATCCACAATTCCGGCTGCTTTTGCATCTGCGTAACGAAGAATTGTATTGATGGATTCTTCCTTTGCATTGTCAATAAAACCACAGGTATTGATAACTACAATCTGGGAATTATCCTTTTTTGATTCGTGTGTTACATCGAATCCGTTTCCCTTTAACTGGGTATATAAAACTTCGGAGTCAACCAGGTTTTTTGAGCAACCAAGCGTGACAATATTTACTTTATTTGTACGTATTCCTTTGGTTTTCATAGGATGTAGCTATCGGCGATTAGCTTTTAGCTATTAATTTTTATTGAATAGATATTCATCACGCAACCGGAAGTCAGAAAAGTTTCCTGTGAAGTAGTTGATAATGAACGGTCAAACGGGGTGCAAAGTTCGTTAAAATTTGAATAGTAATTTCTATCAGGCGATAGAATAGTTTTATTCTCGAAAATTATTGATTTGGGAGATGTTATATTTTAATTTTTCGTGTGGCTTTTATTCTCACTCATTACTACTTAGAGTACTTTTTCTTCCAAATTTTAATCCGTTCAAATACTTGTTGCGTGGAATAAAAAGGACCAATTTCTGCCGCTTTTATCATAACCTTAAATTCCTGATCATCCATGGGAGCGGCTGGACTTACAAGATTATTTTTTGAAAATTTAAATTTTCCCATAGCCAGATATAAAAATTAAGTCTGTTTGAATCAGATTACTTTTACATAAGTTTGGATTCAACAAATGACCCATATTTTATTACCGGAAATCGTTTTTCCGTCCATTGAAAAGGAATTTTCTTAAAGTATTCCTGTATAGCCCAGGTTCCCGGCATACGATCAGTGAGAATAAAAGAATCTCCATTCATTAGTGAATAGATTGAATACCCAAATCGTACCCTACCACCACTACTTATTGTTTCAATATTTTTAATATCACCTTCTTTTATTAAATAACTTTTTTCTGGGAAATTAATTTCTATGGTTTTTTCATCCGGATGATATGCTATCCGTACATTTTTAGTGTATTGCCAATAATTTAAATCCAGATATAGATAAACCATAAATGGCGCAATCATAACCAGGGATATTAGTATGAGAGCAGTGGTAGTTCGCCAGTCATGTAAATAAGCGGAGGATGAAGTAGTGTAAGGTATCCGAAATAGGCAATAGAAACCGGTCAGTCCGCAATAGTAGATCGCCCAATTTTCGAATTTGGTGAAATATTGAAAGGCTGTGATCTGGTATGACCTGGAGATTTTTAAAGGAGAATGCTTTCCAACAGTATCATCTGTATATTTCAATAATCCCCAGATTGCGCATCCAAAGATTCCGAAAATAAAAGCAAAAATTAGAAATGAACCGTTCTTATCCATAGCCAAAAGTGGTACTTAGTGAACAATAGTTCAAAATACCATTTTGCTGACTATGGAGAAAGCAGAAAGTTATTGAAGTGCTACTAGCAAGGATGAACGGCCGAAATCAGATTTTCTTGAAAAGAGAATCAACAAATTCACTCCGGTCAAAAACCTGCAAATCTTCCATTTTTTCTCCTACACCAATGTATTTGATAGGAATTTTGAATTCATCTGAAATACCGATAACGACGCCGCCTTTTGCTGTTCCGTCTAATTTCGTAATGGCTAATGCGGAGATTTCAGCAACTTTTGTAAACTCACGAGCCTGAATTACAGCATTTTGCCCTGTACTTCCATCGAGCACAAGAAGAACTTCGTGCGGCGCATCCGGAATAATTTTCTGCATGACGCGCTTGATTTTCGAAAGCTCGTTCATCAGATTAACTTTGGTATGTAATCTTCCGGCCGTATCTATAATGATCACATCCGCATTGATTTCCATACCACGTTTCAAAGCGTCGTATGCAACCGCTGATGGATCGGTATTCATCCCATGGTCAATCACAGGAACATCAATACGTTTTCCCCAAAGTTTCAATTGTTCAACAGCAGCTGCGCGGAAAGTATCAGCAGCGCCCAGGATCACTTTGTGGCCGCGTGAATGGAACTGATGGGCAAGTTTTCCGATGGTTGTTGTTTTTCCAACACCATTTACGCCAACAACCATAATCACGTATGGTTTTGGCAAATGCTCCGTTTCAAAACTATCCGTCACATCAACGGATTTATTTTCTGTTAGTAGCGATGCGATTTCTTCACGTAAAATAATATCAAGTTCGGCTGTCGTTGCGTATTTATCTCTCGCAACACGTTCTTCAATACGCTTGATAATTTTTACTGTCGTTTCAACACCTACATCAGAACTGACAAGAATATCTTCAAGTTCGTCAAGCACTTCTTCGTCGATTGTCGTTTTACCAACAATGGCACGGGAGAGTTTGCCAAAAAAACTATCTTTGGTTTTTTCGAGACCTTTGTCTAATGTCTCTTTTTTTTCTTTTGAAAAAAACCCAAATAAAGCCATAGTCTGATGTATAGGTTAAAAATCTAATTTTGTTAGTATGCCAAAAGTATCATATTACTTCTGCATGAATGTTTTTACAACCCAAAAATAAAACAAAAAAGTCCCTCTTGGGACTTTTCGGGCAATCTAATATTAAAACCTTTGAAACATAAGGGAGAAATTCACCTTAGTTTTTAAGGGCACCTTGTACACCATCGATAGGCACCATTTCTTCTTTGAAGGTCCAGGCTCCTGTTTTTGGAGACTTAACGGCTTTAATCACTTTCGCAAATGCTTTACCGCCTTCTTTTTTCAGGGTAGCAACTACTTTCTTTGCCATGTCTGTATATAGTTAATATGTTATTGTATAATTTAAATGCTATTGTAATTACGACATATCGCCAACTTTTCAGTCAGCAAACATTGAAAGTAATTACTTAATCTCTTTGTGAAGAGTATAACGTCTTAGGAAAGAATTGAATTTTTTCAATTCCATACGACCTGGCGTATTTTTCCGATTTTTTGTCGTTATGTAACGTGACATTCCTGGTACACCCGTAGTCTTCTGTTCGGTGCATTCCAATATAACCTGTACTCTATTACCTTTCTTAGCCATTACTTTACATCGTTTTACAAATAGGACTGCAAAAGTAAGAAGATTTCATATTATTTAAAAAACATATTTCAAATAAAATTTAGATAAATAATAAATTTCAAGAATTTACAACTATCGATTTTGGGTTAAATGATTGATAATAAGCTTTTTATATCCTATATTAAATTTACAGTATATGAGGATTTACAATATACAATAGGGAAATCTAAGACAAACTTGCTTTCTTCGTGTAGTGATTAATCGTTGAAACCGATAATCTGGCGGAATTACTTTAAATATGTTAAAAAAAATGGCACTTAAAAAATTTACTTCTCTGGCAACAATTGCCATAGCTGCCTCAATCTGGATCGGCTGTTCTTCGGCTGACGACAAAGCCAAGTATGATACCTTTTATGGCTCTGGTAGTAAGGCTCGTGAAGCAACTGCATTAACAGTTCTTCAGGCTGAAAAAAGAGATACACCTGCACCTGAAAAAACTCAGGCTGCTGCTGCACCTGCACCAAAATCTGACACAGCCAAGGCTGCACCAGCTGCTGAAGGTGCAACACCTGCGGCTGCGGAACCTGCTGCTGAGGCAAAACCAAAACGCAAGCCAGTACCTGCTGACGTATCAGCATTGTTGAACAAACATGCATGTTTGGCATGTCACAATCCTTACGATAAAATTATCGGCCCTCCTTACGCGGAAGTTGCCAAAAAGAAATATACAGTTGATCAAATTGTTGAGTTGGTTCATGCTCCAAAACCTGAACATTGGCCTGGTTTCCCTCCAATGGCTCCAATGGCACACGTTCCAAAAGCAGATATTGCTGTGATTGCTAACTGGATTAACTCGTTATAAGTTGATTTGACGCAGTTTATTATAGAAAAAACGGGTCGTTCATATGGTGGACGACCCGTTTTTGTATCTTTGCTAAAGAATTTTTAACCAATATGACTGAAAGCATACTGAATCCAACGGAGCTGACCGAAGAACTTATTGCCACCTATGAAACGGTAATTGGCCTTGAAGTGCACTGCCAGCTATTAACAGAATCGAAGTTATTCGCTCAAGACCTGAACCGTTTTGGTGCAGAACCGAATACTAATATAGGGCCATTGACACTGGCATTGCCGGGGACTTTACCCAAACTGAATAAAAAAGCAGTTGAATACGCAGTTCGAATGGGACTGGCTTTGGGCTGTTCTATTAGCAGACGTACTATTTTTGATAGAAAAAATTACTTCTATCCGGATCTTCCAAAAGGGTATCAGATTTCCCAGGATAAAAAGCCGATCTGTGAAAATGGCGGGATTATGATTTCTGTAAAGGGAAATGATGGGAAATTGTACGAAAAATATATTCGTTTTCATCATATTCATTTAGAAGAAGATGCCGGGAAATCGGTTCATGATGGAAGTGATACCGATACTTTACTGGATTATAACCGTGCAGGAACTCCACTGGTAGAAATGGTTTCCGAGCCTGATTTAAGATCAGCAGAAGAAACAGGAGCTTTTGTGACGGAAATTCGCCGTTTAGTACGTTATCTGGATATCAGCGATGGAAATATGGAAGAGGGATCGCTACGTTGTGATGTCAATGTTTCTCTTCGAAAAAAAGGCGAAACGAAACTTGGAACGAAGGTTGAGGTTAAAAATATGAACTCGATCCGGAATATGATGCGGGCGATCAATTTTGAAACACGCAGACAAATTTCGATGCTTGAAAACGGTGAAACGATTCAGCAGGAAACCAGGATGTTTGACGTGGACAGCGGAAAAACCTACGGTATGCGTGTGAAGGAAACGATGAATGATTATCGTTATTTCCCGGATCCGGATTTAAGTCCTGTTGTTATTTCGGAGCAGTGGTTAAGCGATATTACGGAAGCGATGCCGGCTTTGCCACAAGCCTTACGTGAGAAATTCACAACGGTTTATGGCATTCCTGTTTATGATGCGCTGGTTTTGACGGATACCAAAGAAATGGCAGAGTATTTTGAGGCCGTTTGTGCGAAAACATTCGCTTACAAAGCAGTATCAAACTGGCTGATGGGTTCTGTGAAATCCTATGTGAATGAGCATGACGGAAACATTGAATCTTTCCCGATTTCAGCACAGATCCTGGCTGAATTGATCGAGTTGACAGAAACCAATGTGATCAGCAATTCTATTGCGACACAAAAAATATTTCCGATTCTTTTAAATGAGCCCGAACGTTCGCCAAAAGAGATCGCGACAACAAATAACTGGCTGCAAAACAGCAATACAAATGAGTTGGAATCGTTGGTAGATGAGGTTATTGCATCGATGCCAGATAAGGTTGAGGCTTACCGGAAAGGTAAAAAAGGTTTATTAGGATTATTCGTAGGAGAGATCATGAAAAAATCGAATGGAGCGGCTGATCCGAAAATGGTTAACCAGTTGCTGGCGGAGAAATTGTAATCTGTACACTTTACATTGGAGAATATTGCAAAGGAAATTATGAAGAAACGCATTAAAACCGACTTGTTTGTTTTAGGATTGGCCTTAACGGGTGTCTCCGTAATGGCCCAGATATCTCCTAAAAGTTTTACGATCAACGGCAAAATTAAAAATGGCTCAGCAGGCGAAAAAGTTTTGTTAAGTCAATCTTTGGTAACCGGAACGGCTATAAAACTGGATTCGGCAAAAATGTCTGCAGACGGATCTTTTACGATTAAAGGATTGGAAAAAGATGGTGGCAGTTTCTATTTGCTGAACATTGCCGATCGCCAGAAGATAGTTTTGCTTTCGGAAGGTGGTGAAACGTTCAATATTGTTGCGGACGGATTTGATAAAGATAGCAAAGGAAATCCTGGTAAAGTAGAAATTACCGGTTCAAAAAATATGGACTACTACGCCAAACTGGTGGATATAAACCGTAGTATGGTTTCAAAAGTGGCTGTCTGGAATGATGAATATGCCAAAGCCGAAGCAAAAAAGGATACAAAGAAAATTCAGGAAATTCAGAAAGCATATCAGGGAGCGGAGCTGGAACAGGTAACTAAAATCAAGGCTTTGATTCCTGAAATGGGTACATCACTGGTTGCTATTTTTGCTGCAAACAACTTTTTAAATCCCGAAACTGATCTTCCTATGTTACAGGAAGTAGCGAAAAGGTTTGAAAGTGTAAAACCAACGCCAAAACTTGCAGAAGCATTTATTGGCCAGATTAAGCGGATCAAGGGGATTTCAGTTGGAGATGAAGCTCCGGATTTTACTTTAAATGATCCGGAGGGAAAACCAGTCACACTTTCTTCTCTTCGTGGGAAATTTGTTTTAATTGATTTCTGGGCATCATGGTGTGGCCCTTGTCGTATGGAAAACCCGAATGTGGTTCGTATGTATGACAAGTTTAAAAGTAAGGGTTTCGATATTTATGGCGTGTCGCTTGACAAAGAAGCAAATGCCTGGAAAGCGGCAATCAAAAAGGATAATCTGACCTGGATTCATGGTTCAGACCTGAAATTCTGGAATTCGGTGGTAGCTCAGACATATGGTGTAAGTGCAATTCCGCAGACTTATTTATTAGACAAAGAAGGAAAAGTTATTGCAAAAAATCTTCGTGGACCAGCTTTGGAAGCTAAATTGACAGAGCTTTTGGGAATGCAGTAATTGAATAGAAAATATTTGATTTAATAAAAAATCCGTGAGGCTTTCTCATGGATTTTTTATTAAAAAACGAGTTGCTTTCGTTTATTTATTCTTCATAATAAAACTGCAAAGGATCCGGAAATTTAAACTCATATTCATAAAATGAATTCAACCTTTCGGCCGAAATAATTTTAAAATCCGGTTTAATTTCAGGTTCCTGAAATGTCGGAGATTCCCAACCAAATTGAGCGCATGATTTAAGATAAATTTCCCTTCTGGTTGGATGTAATGGAGCAACAATATTGAAAGTTTCGTTGACCACGCCTTTTTGTAAAATAGAAACAATAATTCCAACTGAATCATCGGGATGGATATAATTAACAGGTATTGAGCCGGTTGTCATATTTTTTTGTCCCTTCACATATTTCCCGGGAATACGGTTATAACCCAATAATCCTCCGTGACGTAATATTGAAACACTTCTTTTGCCCCGGAGACTAATCAACAGATTTTCAGCTTCAACCATCACCGGGGACGGAGATTGTTCGGGTGAAATAACATCGTTTTCTACAACAATCCGGTTCAAATCAGGATAAATGCTGGTCGAACTAATGTATAAAATCTCTTTAACCGGAGAATTTTTTATGTGGTCAATTACGGATTGAACTTGTCTCGGATGAAAGTCCGGTTCGTTTTTTGATAATCTTGGAGGAATGGAAATTATTAAAGTATCGCAGTCAAAAAATGACTTTATCTCATCATCATTCCCTGAAATTTCCGGATTCAGATTAAACAAAAATCCCTCTATTCCCGATTCTTTAAATTTTTCAATTTTATCCGCAGAAGTTGTGCTTCCTTTCACCTGTGATGAAATATCGTCACCTAGCAAACGTTGAGCTAAGGGAAAGCCGAGCCATCCGCAGCCTAAGATGCTTATCCGTTTTTTTTCTATTTTTGTATTTTGATCAATCATGATAATTCGTTTCTTCCGAATGTTTTATATACGCACTTTAATCATTGTCGGCTGCCTGGCATTAGGGTTTTCATCTTGTAAAACGAATAGTAAAAAAGAACCGGTTTCTGATTCCGGTTTGTTGCAAGTTACGGTACGCACTGAAAATCTGGATGAAGAATTGTTTGCCTGTAAAACGGTACAAGACGTACAAAGTTTTCTGGACAAGCACCCCTATTTATCCGAATGGTACTTCACCGATGCGCCTGTGGCAAAAGCTGAATTGCCTGCTCATCTTTTTCAGATTCTGCAAAATAAAGATTTTAGAGCATTCAAGATACAGCTGGATTCAATCATCGGCGATAGAAATGTTTCTGTAATCAATCCATTAAAAGAAGCTTTTGGACAAATCGCAAAATTTTATCCGCAGTTTAAAGCCCCGGAAGTGAAATTTATGGTGACCGGTTTTGCAGGAAACGATCTGTATATTTCTGATTCTCTAATTGTTATCGGCTTGGATTATTTTGGCGGACCAAAAGCAATGTATCGTCCTGATGTGTACGATTATCAGTTGAAACGTTACCAAAAAGAATACATCGTTCCTTCGATTATTTTCTTTATGTCAAATAAATACAATCATGTCAATGCATCCGATCGTACGCTTTTGGCGGATATGATTGGTTATGGAAAAGGATATGAATTCGTAAAACAGGTCATGCCAAATGCTCCTGATAGTCTGATTTTGGGCTATTCCGAAGAAAGTTTGGCAAGAACATATAATAGTCAGGAAGCTATCTGGTCGTTTTTTGTATCAAATAAATTATTGTACGAAAATACCGATCTGAAAAAACAGAAATTCATAGGCGAGCGGCCGTTTACAACAGAAATTGGTAATGAAGTCCCAGGCGGAATTGGGCGTTGGATAGGCTGGCGGATCGTTAGCCGGTACATGGCCGAAAATCCAAATGTTACGTTACCAGAGCTTATGAAAAATGACAATGCGGCCAATCTCCTGCAAGCTTCCGGTTATAAAGGGCAAAAGGATGAGGAGGAGTAACTTTTTTGCTTACTTTTGCCATCTCAACTCTCAACCGCGCGGCGGCCGCTTTCAACTAAAATAATGCCTATAACACTTCTGATATTTCTTGCAATTGTTCCCGGCTTTGTGGTTGTCGGGGTATATCTTGAACGTAAAGTTTCTGCTTTTATTCAGGACCGCATGGGGCCAATGGAGGTTGGAAAATGGGGTTTATTACAGCTTTTTGCTGATCTTTTGAAATTACTTCAAAAAGAAGATATTGTACCGAAAGCGGCGGATCGCAGACTTTTTTTAATTGCACCTATTGTAATTTTTGCATCCGTTTTTACTGGTTTTGCAGTAGTTCCGCTAGCTCCTGATCTCGCAGGTTCGGGTGCTGCCGTGGGTGTTTTCTTTTTGTTGACAATTGTTTCAGTGGATGTAATCGGTCTTTTAATGGCTGGTTGGGGTTCCAATAATAAATTTGCTTTGTATGGTGCCATGCGTGCTGTGGCACAAATTATTTCTTATGAAGTGCCGCTGGGATTATCTATTCTTTGTGTAGTTATGTTGTCCCAGACGCTTGATTTGCAGATCATCAGTTTTCAACAGGGAATTTATTCGGGAGAAACCGTTTACCTTTTTGGCATGAGAAGATTTGGTATTGATGTAACGGCAGTGGGCGGATTTCTATCCTGGAACATTATCAGAAATCCTTTTTTACTTCTGGCTTACGTTATCTTTTTCATTGCTTCACTCGCCGAATGTAACCGCGCTCCATTTGATTTACCAGAAGGAGAATCTGAATTGGTAGCGGGCTTTCATACCGAATATTCAGGTATGCGCTGGGCATTGTTCATGTTATCTGAATATGGTATGATGCTGCTTGTTTCGCTCCTTGGAGCTATTCTTTTTCTTGGAAGCTGGAACACTCCTTTTCCGAATATTGGTCCGATAAAACTGGCCGACTGGACAAGTGGCGAACCCGGAACCTGGTTTGGTTACTTAACCGGTGCTTTCTGGTTGCTAGGAAAAGCATTGATGGGAATTCTCGTACAAATGTGGGCGCGCTGGACACTCCCACGTCTACGCGTTGACCAATTAATGTATTTGGGCTGGAAAGTGTTGACTCCGGTTGGATTGGTTTTATTCTTTATTTCCGGAGTCTGGAGATTGTTGGGGATTTGAATTACCCAAGCAAGTCATTTATTTCAATTGAAAAGCCATTCAAAATTTTAGATTTTACAATTCCCTCGTGTTTTGCATAAGAAAACCGAAGAAATTCCATATCCAGGTTTTCTAAAATTTCAACTGTCTTTTCCTGGGGATCAACCAGCCAAAATTCCCGTACACCAAAAATTTCGTAAGAATAGCGTTTGGTATTGAGATCATGATATTTATTGCCAAACAGAATTTCTATACCTAGGTCTGGTGCGCCAGTAATTCTGGAGTCTTTTATTATTCCTGAATTAGTTTTGGAGATAAAGAAAATATCCGGTTGATACACATTCATGTCATCAAATTCGACATCCAGTGGAGCGCATAGTACTTCTCCCAGATTGTTTTCGTTTACAAACTTGTGCAGCGCAAAAAAGATCTCACGCAATATGCGTTGATGTTGATAAGTTGGCGATGGAGACATAGATAAATTTCCACTGATAAGTTCATAGTACGGAGGGCCATCCGGCAATTTTTGCAGGTCGGAAGCCTTATAACATGGATTGAGTATCAATGGATTATTGCCTATGCTCATAATCGTATTAGTCAACTATTTCAGCACCATCCAGAATATAATTCATCTTGTAAATATCGTCGGCGTTTAGTTGCAGCGTTCCCTGAAAAGTCAACCTTTCGTCCGTTTTGAATTTTCTTGTACCTTTTTTGAAATTCAATGTCATAACAGTTTCCGGTCCGGCTCCTCCGCAGAAAAAACAGGCGCTGAATGGGAATGCAGATAAAACATACAAATTCGCATCCAGATCAACAGGAAGAATATAACCTGTAATGGTTACGGGCTGATTTTTCAATTTTTGTACACTTGGACCAAAAGTCGGATGCAGCATGTAAATTGATTCCTCCGCGTACCATTTCTTTTTAAATGTTACATCACGCAAAGTTTCCCAGGTCAGTTTTGCCGGAGCGGACACAGGTGTAAATGCGAATAAAGAAGTAAGCAGCAGAGCCAGTGTTATGAAACGAACAGATTTCATATTATATAATTTTTTAGTGCAAAAAGGATTCGGGTGTTAAACAAAAATACAATTAATATCATTCCTCTGCCAGTGTCCGGGAGATATTCAACCGGTAAATGCCTAGCGAAGGTAATGCCGCCGCCAGCAATCCAAGAATAAGTGCTCCCGCTAATAAATAAAGTTCTTCCGGCAGCAGATTAAATTCCCGAATTGAATAATGGAAATCCTGTTCTGCAGCTCTGCTAAAAAGCCACAAACCAATTCGGCTCAGCATAATTCCGGAGAGATATCCGGTAATCGCTAAAATCAAACCTTCCAGCAAAAGCATAAAAAATAATTTTGTTCGTGTTGCACCCATAGAGAGCATCAACGCCATTTCGTATTTTCGTTCTTTAAGTGAATTGTAAAGAGAAATGAAAACACTAACACCGGCTATGACAATGATAACGAGTGCCAAAGCTCTCAATGTTTCAATCCCAACTCCCAAAAGTGAAAATAATCTGTTAATCTCGATACTTGGCAAAGCTGCCTGCATCGAAGTATTTTGATTGATCTGACGTGGAATGGTGATTAGTCCCATCGGATTACGGAACTGGATTAATGCGCTTGTGATCTGTTTTTCTGCTTCGTGATGCGCGTCTCCCATTTCTTCTTCATGCGCTGGATCGTTTTCCTTGATTTCCGCAGCAGGAGTTTCTGCATGTTCATGGATTTCCCAAACGCTTTCAAGATTTGTCAAAACCAGTTGGTCAACCACAGAACCGGTTGGTTCAAAAATGCCTGTAACTTTATATTTTTTGTCATTATGTGCATCGCCATCAGAATCCAGACCATGCGAGCTGGCAAAAGTATCGCCGATTTTGAGTTCAGAGTTTTTCGCAACTTTGCTACCCAAGGTCACCTCCATTGGCTTAGAAAACAAGGCCCCTTCCTTTATTTTTGCCTGAAAATGTTCGACATATTTAGACGTTGTGCCTACAATCCTGAATCCATGATAATTATCCCCCATCGATAATGGAATGATGGTTTTAATAAACGGATTTCTTTTTAGCGCGTTAACTTCGCTTAACGGAATGTTGCCGGTTGGAGAGTCAATCTGATAAATGCTTGAAAGTATAAGCTGCAAAGGACTTCCTTTGGCCCCAACTACCATGTCAATACCTCTGATATTTCTTCTGAATTGTTCGTCGAGCTGTTTGTTCAAAAGCAGTAATAACGAAATCATTCCAATGCCCAGCGTAAGCAGCAGCGCACTTAAAAAGCTGTTTAACTTTTTTTCTTTAAGATTGGCAACACTTATTTTGAAGAGATTCATTCTGATCGTATTTCTATAAGTTAAAGTTTACAATTACTGCAAACTCACGAGGTCATTGAGGATTTGAACTACAAAAAAACCTGATTAGGAAACTCATCTTTGAGCCGCTGATCGTGCGTTACCACCACCAGGCTTGCTCCGATCAATGAAGATTGTTTTTTAAGAAGTTCTATCACTTTCTGACAATTGTTATCATCAAGATTGGACGTCGGTTCGTCAGCCAGGATTACATTTGGATTGTTCATTAAGGCTCTGGCAATACTCACACGTTGTTGTTCACCCTGGCTTAATTGCGTAGTTTTTTTGTTGAGATGATCCGCAAAGCCCAGTTGTTCAGCCAGATAAGACGCTTTTTCCTTATCCTGTTTATTCCCTGCGAGATAATTGGAAAGCAGAATATTATCTATCACCGATAAGGCACTAACAAAATGTGCGCGCTGATAAATTATTCCCAAACTTTTCGCCCTGATATTCGTTCTTTCGGTTGAGGATAAGCCGGACAATGTGTGACCGGATATCTGTATATTGCCTGCGTCCGGTTGCAATAGAAGTGCAAGCAAATGTAAAAAAGTCGTTTTTCCTCTGCCGGATTGTCCAAGGATAAGCAAAGCTTCCTTGTCGTTGCAAGCTATATCGGGAAAACTGAATTGCTTTTGTGGTGAGTAGGAGAACCTCAGGTTTTTACTGGTAATCATCGCGAAGATCTTATTTCAATTATACAATAATAGTAAATTTACAGTTTCTGATTGAGAAAGAACATAATATAAATGGTATTCAAAGTTACTTTTATGACTTTGAGCTGTACTCTATTCAGGTGAAACAACTTGGGGCTAATTTAAATTATACTTGCCTTACAAATAAAATTTAGAGAAATACGTTGAAAAGGAGATATATCCTTAGGAAAACCGACAACTGTTCTATTTTTGCAAAAAATTGATCTAAAATGGTTAAAACTTTTAAAATGAGACCGATAAGCAAAAGGCTGTTATTTTTTTTAGTGCTTGGATTATTGGTTGTTACTTACAACGCTGAGGCACAGGTAAGACGTGGTACTTTTATTCCTTATTCGACCGTGGGATTTGGGGTTGGAACCTCAAATTATTATGGAGATATGGCTTCCTACACTACACCATTGAGGTCAACCTTTGGTATGATGCGATGGAATGTATCAGGAAATTATACGAGACATTTTACACCAAGATTGGCTGCTAGGGCTTCATTTACCTATGCCAGGATTGTTGGGGAAGATTATAAAATGAATAAAAACGATCCGACGAATCTGCGGTTTCCACGTAATCTAAGTTTTCGCAATGATTTGAAAGAATTTGCCGTGGTTGGTATTTTTAAGCTAACTCCGGATAATAGAAGTTATGATCGCAGGCCACAATTCAGTGCCTATTTATTTGGGGGAATCGCGGTTGTTGCGCACAATCCGAAGGCCTTAGACACGCTTGGGGGTAATTGGATTAAACTTCAATCTCTTGGTACCGAGGGACAAGGGCGTCCGGGTTATGCCAAGCCTTATTCGCTTATCCAGTTTGCCATACCCGTTGGGATTGGTGTCAGATATAAAATTAATGACAGGTTTGATATCAGTGCCGAATTGGGTTTTAGAAAAACATTTACAGACTATCTGGATGATGTTGCAGGGAATTATGCGGATCCAGCGGTTTTTGCAGATAATCCATTGGCTTTGAAAATGGCTAACCGGTCGGGCGAAAGATATACAGTTCGAAAAGGTCATGACAGAACGGATGGGTTGACCAAATATACGCAGGCAATTTATAATTCTGGGGATGCAGATCCTTTCCAGGTTTTAAAAGATAATAACTATGGTTCTGTGAATACTTCACGAGGAAACAGTCCATCGCTTAAAGACAATTATCTGATAGGAACTATTCATATCAATTATGTGCTTCCTACACAGATCAAGTGCCCTCCGTTGAAATAAACAGATCAATATAAAATACCTTGAAACAGTTGCGTGTAAGATTTTTGCTGAACCTTCTTGTACTAACCAGTTCGGTTTTACCGGGGATTGTACTTGAAGCCAAAGCCCAAAAAATTGAAGTAGGTGGTGGTTTAGGCGCTTTTAATTATAAAGGTGATATTTCACCATCATTCAAATTCCGGTTTGTAAAACCGGGTGGAAGTTTATTTTTCAGGTACAATCCCAATCAGGCGTTGTCGCTTAGAGCAGAAGTTGCGGCAGGACTGGTTGGTGCTTCGGATCAATACAGCAAAGATCCTTTTCAAAAAGCCAGAAACTTATCTTTTCGGTCCAGAATAACAGAGATCAGCACAGTAGCAGAATATAACTTTCTTGATTATCAGGAAAAACGATATGCTGTGAACTGGACACCGTATGTTTTTGGCGGGATCGGATATTCTAAATTCAAACCTGACGTTGTTACCGACAATTATAAAACCAACACGTTTGTCATTCCGTATGGTGTCGGAATAAAATATCAAATAAAAAGGCCGTGGAATATTGGTCTGGAATATGGTACCCGGAAAACTTTTAGTGATTACATTGATAATCTTGGCGGAGATGCAAAAAATAATGACAAGCTTCAGCAGGGAGATCCATCCAGAAAAGATACTTATTACTATATCCGGCTGTCTGTCAGCTACACCTTTTACCGAATTGTTTGCCCCTGACTCCTATGAAAAAACCTCTCCTGATCTTTTCCATAATTCTTGTTCTTTTAACCATCGGCTTTTTTAGTTTTAGAAAATACACCAAATCATCCAGTCCCGCTGCTCTTGCAGAATTTCATCAAAAAGGAATTGATATTGATGTAAATTATAGTCGGCCATCAAAGAAAAAAAGGTTTATTTTTGGCAGGGAACAGGACAAGGCGGTGGTGCCGTATGGCAAAGTATGGAGAACAGGAGCAAATGAAGCTACATTAATTAAAATCGGTGAGGGAATTGTGTTTGCCGGAAAACCTGTGAAGTCCGGAACATATTCAATCTGGACGATTCCTGGTCAATCTGAATGGAAAGTTATTCTGAACAGGGAAACGAGCCAGTGGGGCACAGATTATAATGATGGACAAGATTTCCTGAAAGCAGATGTTCCAATCAGAATTAACCGAAAAGTCGAAGAATTATTTAAAATTTACTTTGAAGAGCAGCCTTCGGGCATAAACATGATTTTAAGCTGGGATCAAACGGAAGCCATTATTCCAATCCAACTTCAGTAAATTTCCTAACCTCCCCTCCCTTATTATTATGTTTGTTGAAGCCATTGAAAGGGTCGACCAGTTCACCCGTCCTATTCATTTTATAGCGCGTTATTACGGAGGCAGTGATATCATCCCCGGAACCGGAACTTTGTTTTTTATCAATGAAGATGGTTTTGCTATCACATGCCGGCATATCGCCAGACAAATCCTTTATGCCAATCAGATTTACGAAAACTACCTTAAATTCAAAGGCGAGCTGAGGAGATTCGAGCGTGATCCGGGTTTTGATACCCAAAAACAATTTCTGGAAGGTAAGTATAAAATCAATTCTGAAACGCCCATCAGGATTCTTTCCAATTTTATCAATTGTGTTAATGCTTACAAAAGCTTAACTATTAATCTGCATCCGACACAAGATCTTGCCGTAATTCAGTTCAGGGATTATGATACCAAATTCTATCAGGGGCATGCCACGTTTTTGAAAGATACCAGAGATGTAAAGCAAGGAAAATATCTTTGCCGGCTAGGCTATCCTTTCCCTGAATTTACAAATTATCAGCTGAATAAAAGTACAAACGATATTGAATGGATTAAAGAAGGACGTGTTAATACGCCCAGTTTCCCTATTGACGGGATTATAACCAGGCATATAGGAGAAAGTAATAATATTGTAGGAATAGAAATGAGCACTCCAGGACTTCGCGGACAGAGTGGCGGCCCTCTGTTTGATCCTAATGGCGTAATTTATGGCATGCAGAGCGCGACCAGACATCTGCATTTGGGATTTGATCAGGTAAACCGCGAAGTAATCACTGACGGGCAAAGAAAACGGGTCTCAAATTTTCCTTTTCTTAACGTTGGTCAATGTGTTCATGTGGATGTGATCAAAAATTATCTTCGCGAACTGAAGATATCATTTTTTGAGGCAGATGAGGTGAAGTAATTTATAGATACAAGTCAGTAAATTACTTTTTGTCTTCTATCAATTAAAAAATCAACTTTAATTCTTCAAGACGGCGTATGTCGTATGTTGGCGATTCATCGAAAGAAAGTCCGGCAGGATTTAGATAAACTGTATCCAGGCCAAATTGTTTTGCGCCCATAACATCGGCAATCCAGTTGTCTCCTATCATAATACTTTCTTCCGGCAAGGCGTTAGCCATTTCCAATGCGTAGGCGAAAATCTTTGGATCGGGCTTCTTTGCACAGGCATTTTCAAAAGTTATTACGTTTTTGAAAAAGTGAGAAATACCCGAGCTGGAAATCTTTTTTGCCTGAATATCATTAAATCCATTCGTTACAATATGAACGGCATAACCTTTGTCGGTAACGTAATTAAGAATATCAAGCGCACCTTCAAGCAAATGTTTTTTTTGAGGAAGTGTATTAAGATAAATCTCACCGATTTCTACATGATTTGACGGACAAGCAACCCCCAGTTCATCAAAAACCATTTTAAAACGATTTTCACGTATATAGGCATGGTGCAAAGTTCCTCTGTCAAAAGCATCCCAAAGTGCAGTATTTATTCTTAAAAATGACTGAATAAAGTGCTCAATGGAAGAAACGCCATGCTGTTTCAGGTCAGAATTATAATAAATATCTTCAAGTGATTCAGAAGAATTCTTTTCAAAATCCCATAAAGTGTGGTCGAGGTCAAAAAAAAGATGCTTGTATTTCATACCCTAAAATTATTGTTTGTTTTCAAATAAAACATTAAAGTTTTGTCTGGAAATTTTAATTGAATTATTCTCAATTCGATCCAAAGTCCTATAATTCATCGTATATTATTTGATAAGTTCTATTATTTGCGCCAATAGGTATAGACGTAAGTAAATTGTGGTAAAAACGGGCACTTGTGTTATTTACTTGTTAATATGTGTTAATTAGAATTAAATTAGAAAAAAAAGGAGTGCAAACATTTGCAAATCAATTGCCAAATCCATTTCTTTGATTAATATAATTCGAAAAGTACCAATATCACATCATTTTCACACTTACTAAAGAAAGGAGAAACAATATAGACGAACTGCTCTACGTTAACTAAATCGAATAGTAAAATGGAGAAAGTCCAAGTTAGCGACAGTGAGTTGGTAACATTGTATATTCGTGGTAATGAGAAAGCTTTTGAAAAGCTTGTTCAGCGCCATAAGTCAAGAATTTATACGACTATTTACCTGATTGTCAAGGACCAATATGTAGCCGAGGATTTATTACAGGACACATTTATAAAGGCAGTTGACACAATTAAGTCAGGCAGATATAACGACGAAGGTAAATTTTTGCCATGGATTATACGGATCGCACACAACCTAGCCATTGATTATTTCAGACGCGATAAACGCTACCCCAATGTAGTGTTCGAAGATGGAAGCAGCGTATTTAATACACTGGATTTCGCGGAGGATTCCGTTGAGTCAATCCAGATTCGGCAAGAGACGCACGAGCAGTTGAGGGAGATGATCCAACGACTGCCGGATGTACAAAAGCAGGTTCTGATCATGCGCCATTATGAGGACATGAGTTTTCAGGAAATTGCTGATGCCACAGGTGTGAGTATTAATACGGCATTGGGAAGGATGCGTTACGCGTTGATAAATTTGCGCAAGCAATTCAGCCAACGTACCCCGCAATATGACAAAAACTTTTACCTACGATGATGTTATTAGGTATTTATATGCCGAAACAACTCAAAATGAAAATGACCAGATCGTTGAGGCTCTTGCGCTCGACGATGACTTAATGAACTTTTATCTGGATTCTTTGGAAATAAAGGAGCAGATGAACAAAATTATCCGAATTCCATCGGATCGTTCTGTCCAGAAAATTATTCATTATTCACGGCAACAAACAGTCAAACAATCTACTGCCCTTTCTTGTTAGAAAGTTCAATAGATTGTTTTTGTTTATATGACTGTTTGATAATATTATCAGACAGTCATATAATTCCGTTTTCTCTATTGAAAGAGAAAACGGTAATTCTTATATTTTAGTTTGCCGGCTTCATCAGTTAAATTCCTTTCAAATTCCCAGTTGAATTTTGTTATCCCATATTTTAAATAGTATGGCATTGAGTCTTTAATAATTAGTTTTGTCGACGGCCGGATTATTTCTGTCGTAATAGATAATTATCATCATGTTTGTTCAGGTTTATGAATAGGAAAGAGCGCTTTCAATCATTTTTAGCATATTTTACAACAAATTTCCCCGAACCTGAAACCGAGCTGCACTATGGTAATCCTTATGAATTGCTGGTTGCCGTTATTCTTTCAGCCCAATGCACAGACAAGCGTATCAATCAGGTAACTCCGGCTTTATTTGACCGCTTTCCTGATCCTGAATCATTGGCTGCCTCAAATTCAGATGAGGTTTTTACTTATATCCGGTCCGTTTCTTATCCAAATAACAAAAGCAAACATTTGGTCGGAATGGCGAGAATGCTTGTCGAAAAATTCGGGTCAGAAATTCCGGCATCAATTCCTGAACTTCAGGAATTGCCCGGCGTTGGGAGAAAGACTGCAAATGTTATTGCTTCTGTAATTTTTAATCAGCCGGCAATGGCGGTTGATACACACGTTTTTCGGGTTTCCCGGCGTCTGGGATTGGTTCCTTCTACGGCTACCACACCTCTTGCCGTTGAAAAAGGGTTGATGCGCCATATTCCAACAGAACTGGTTCCCAAAGCGCATCACTGGCTTATTTTACACGGCCGTTACATTTGTCTTGCCCGGACTCCCAAATGTAATATTTGCCCGCTTACTTCATTTTGCTTGTATTACGAAAAGCTTAAAATTTAAAATATTTTAATAAGTGTTCCAACCTTTTCACAGCCAATCAGGTCTGAACAATTAGGAGTAGAAAAGTAACAATGAATAACCTATCTTGAAAAACATTAAAAGGAACGAAATGAAGAGTAAATTTTTAACACTGGGCGTGATGTTGGCTGGGCTTGTGGGAATGGTATCCTGTAACAAAGGAATTGAATATGACGACGAAGCAAAGGCGATAGAAAATCAGCAATCAATAGAAAAGTATCTGGCGGATAGCTCCATTACAGCTACGAAGGATTCTTCGGGTATGTATTACGTTTTGAGAAAAGCAAATCCAACCGGAGCAAAACCTAAAGCTGAGGAGGGTTTGACCCTCAATTTTAATGGTTATACTTTGGACGGAAGATTAGTCGCGTCTTCAGTAAATACGGCAAAAATTCCTTTTGTACGTCCGTATAACCTGGGATTTTTACTTGGAGGAATGGAACGTGCACTTAATATCCTTCGTGTGGGAGAATCTGCAACCTTGTACATGCCTTTTTATCTTGCATACGGATCTTATTCATCTGACAATATTCCTGGCTATTCAGTGATTAAAATGAATATTGAGGTTGTTAGCAGCCGTTCGGAAGTACAGCAAATTGATGATTTTATTGCGGTGAATAAATTGACAGTTTCTGATAGATCTACTGACAATCTTGTAATTGTGAGAAATAATGTTGTAACAGGCGATACATTGGGCGTAGGCAAATCGGTAAATATTGCCTATAAAGGAAGACTTTTAACGGGTGCCATATTTGATAATGGGGATAAAACATATCCTTTTACAACCGGCACTGGAGGCACAACTAGTGGTCCTGTTATTGGCTTTGATCGTGCAATTCGCAAATTACGTAAAGGAGAAAAAGCAACGATTATTTTCCCATCTGCATTGGGTTATGGAAAAGGTGGTTTTCAGGCTTCTGGAGTTTATTACATTTATCCGTATTCACCTATATCGTTTGATGTTGAGGTATTATAAATAAAATTTTAACAAGAATTGAAAGCCTTCTGATACAATGTCGGAAGGCTTTTTTATGATTTATGAAATAAACTCTTGATATTCTCACAAATAAATAAAAGATCTTCTTCGCTTAAACTTGATCCAGACGGCAAACAAAGCCCTCTCTCAAAAAGCCCTTCCGCCACATTTCCACCAAAATAAGGAACATCCTTAAAAACCGGTTGCAAATGCAACGGTTTCCATAAATGCCGAGATTCAATATTTTTTGCTTCCAAATGCAGACGAATTTTATCTGGATTTACTCCTTCTGATAATTTCGGATCAATCAAAATACAAGTCAGCCAGCGGTTGGAAAAAAAATCCGGCGGTTCATTCTGAAATGAAATTCCAGATAAACTTCCCAACTCTTTCCTGTAAAAATCAAAATTAGCTCGTCTGCTTTTTACACGATTATCAATTACTTCAAGTTGTGCCTTACCTATTCCTGCACAAATATTACTGAGACGATAATTGTAGCCAATTTCTGAATGCTGGTAATATGGTGCGTCATCTTTGGCCTGTGATGCCAGAAACTTTGCTTTTTTTATTATAATCGGATCGTTTGAAAGTAGAGCGCCACCACCGGATGTGGTAATAATTTTGTTCCCATTGAAAGAAATGATACTTATTTTCCCAAACGAGCCTAACTTTTTGCCGTTATAAGAAGATCCCAATGCTTCTGCGGCATCTTCAATAAACGGGATTTCATATTTTTCACAAAGAAGTAATGTCTCGTTTAACTGCATTGGCATTCCGTAAATGTGCACGCCTATTATAGCTTTTGGTTTTTTGCCTTTTTTGATATAATGTTTGATGGTTTTTTCTAAAATATCCGGACAAAGATTCCAGGTCAAGTTTTCACTATCAATAAAAACAGGCGTCGCTTTGAGATAAACGATAGGATTGGCGCTTGCTGCAAAGGTAAAAGTCGGGCAAATGACGATATCTCCCGGACCTACACCTGCCATAATTAATGCGAGATGTAATGCCGACGTACCCGAAGAAAGTGCCACCGCATTATTCAAACCTACATAATTGGCAAGTTCCTGTTCAAAAGCATCAACATTTGGTCCCAACGGCGCGATCCAGTTTGAGTCAAATGCTTCCTGAATATATTTCAATTCCTTCCCGCTCATATGCGGAGGAGAAAGCCAGATCTTTTTCATGCGTGGCGGGAAATTATTCTGGCGGGGTTGCCGCGGACAATTACGCCATCCGGAATGTTATGCGTTACAACACTTCCCGCGGTAACAAAACAGTTTTTTCCAACCGTTAAACCTGGCGCTATAATACTTCCCACGCCAATTAATGTATTTTCTTCAACACAAACATTTCCAGACAGAATAACACCAGGAGCCAGATGAACGAAGTCGCCAATTATGCAGTCATGATCGACGGAAACAGACGTGTTAATGATCACATGTCGGCCAATGGTAGAATCGGCCTGGATAACTGCATTATGTAAAACAACAGTTCCTTCTCTGATTTTTACACTTTTATCAACAATACAGGAAGGATGAATTATTATCCCAAAAGCATGTTTTATCTGCCCTGAAATTTTTCTTCTGATCAAATTATCGCCAATTGAAATGATCAATTTTTGATCAGAAAAAACAGCCGGATCGTAGAATCCAGCTACTTTCATTCCATAAATTTCTTTTCTGTCAGGATTATCGTCAAAGATCGAATCAATCGAAATTTGATTCGCGAGAATACAGGAAATAATGACTTTGGCATGTCCGCCAGCACCGTAAATTAGCATTTTGAGAAGTGTGTGGTTTGAAGAATTAATTAGTGAGAGATGACGATCCGGTAAATTTTTCCGCCACTTTATTAGAATAAAACGTACGGTTCCTCTGGAAAATCAGTTTTTTTAATGTTATCAAAAAAATCTTTAAATCAAGGTTTAACGACAGATTTTCAACATAATATAAATCATAATCAAATTTTTCTTCCCAACTTATTTCATTGCGTCCGTTAATTTGCGCCCAGCCGGTAATACCGGGTTTTACTTCGTGACGCCGGAGTTGATTTTTGTCATATCGGCATAAATATTCTATCAATAGCGGTCGCGGCCCAACCAAGCTCATGTCTCCTTTCAACACATTCCAAAGCTGAGGAAGCTCGTCGAGTGATGTGCGGCGAAGAAATTTTCCGATTGATGTAATTCTTTTAGAATCAGATAAATATTCTTTATTTCCATTAGCTATGTCAGCCATAGTTTTAAATTTTACAATCGCAAAACTCTTGCAGAATAAACCTGGACGCGATTGAAAAAAGAAAGGTTTGCCTTTATTAAAAAAACACAAAAGCAGTGTCAGAAAAACAAAAAGCGGTGACAGGATTATTAATCCCGCCGCCGCTGATATGATATCAAAAAATCTTTTACCAAAACTTTTGTACATGTCTTCATTTATTAAAATCAACTAATAAATTTCAGACAGGCCACTTAAATCAATCTGTTAATACAAAGCAGGAAAATGAGTTGGATCCGTTTCCTGCATAATTTTGTATGCTACTTCAATCACATCATCCATGTTGGGTTTGGTGAAATAATCTCCATCAGAACCGTAAGGAGGACGATGTGGTTTCGCTGAAATCGTAACAGGCGATGAATCAAGCCAGCGGTATGCATTTTGTGCTTCCAAAACTTGCTGCATCATGAAAGCCGAAGCACTTCCCGGCACATCTTCATCTGCAAAAATCACCCTGTTCGTTTTCTTGATTGACTCCAAAATCCGGTGATCGACATCAAATGGTAATAGTGTTTGTACATCAATGACCTCGACTTCAATACCCAGATTATGTAATTGTGTTGCTGCCTCCATCACTATACGGCACATGGAGCCATAAGTAACGATGGTGACATCTTTTCCTTCTTTCAGAATTTCCGGCTGGCCAAGTGGAATACAAATTTCTCCGATATTATCGGCCAGCAATTCTTTTTGGCGATACGCGTTAAGCGGTTCAACAACCAGAGCCGGATCATCACCTTTTATCAAAGTATTATATAAACCGGCAGCCTGCGTGAAATTTCTTGGAACAACAATATGCATACCGCGAACGCTGCTAAGCATAGTACCCATCGGAGAACCAGAATGCCAGATTCCTTCCAGGCGATGCCCACGTGTACGAATAATTAATGGAGCTTTTTGTCCACCCGCAGTTCTGTACCGAAGACTTGCAAGATCATCCGTAAGCGTTGCCAGGGCATAATAAATATAGTCAAAATATTGAATTTCCACGATTGGACGTAATCCTCTCATCGCCATTCCAATTCCTTGTCCAATAATTGTCGTCTCGCGAATTCCGGTATCTGTAATCCGTAATTCTCCGAATTTTTCCTGTAATCCTGCCAAACCCTGATTTACATCACCGATCATACCCACATCTTCACCAATAGCCACCACACGCGGATCCTGAACAAATAATGCATTGAAATAAGAGCGAATAACTTCACGGCCGTCGACCGTAATACTTTCGTCGGAAAATACCGGATTTACCGGTTCAACTAAAAGCGGAGATTCATCGGATTCACTGTATAGCTGTGAATTATAGCGGACAGCGTTTTCTTTCAGTGTATTTTGAAGCCATTCCTGCATGAGTACGCGGGAAGGTGTGTTTTCATTACGAATAAGCCGAAGCGCTTTTCGGATACTAACTGCATTGTCGCGGCGAACGGGATAATATGTTTTGCTCAGTTCCGTGGCAATGGCCGATAATTCTTCTGAGAAAATACTTTCTTTTGCCGTTTTCTGAATTAATTCTACGGTTTCAAGATGCTCTTTATCAAGATCTTTCCGGTAGGCTTTCCAGGCGCGGTTACGGGCATCTCTGGCCGTTTCTTTTGCGTCGGCCTCAATGCGTTCCAGTTCTTCGTCGGTTGCATAGCCGTTATTTAAAATCCAGCCACGAAATCTCAGGTTACAGTCGCGGTCATTTTCCCATTGGAGTCGTTGTTTGGATTTATATCTTTCATGCGATCCGGACGAGGAATGTCCTTGCGGCTGTGTGAGCTCAGTGACGTGAACCAGCACAGGTACCTGTTCAGTGCGACAGAGTTCAGCGGCTCTTTTATAGGTTTCGATAAGTGCCGGATAATCCCAGCCATTAACTGATATAATTTCAAGACCAGCTTCTTCTTCGTTACGCTGTAACCCGCCAAGTGCTTTTGAAATACTTGATTTTGTAGTTTGATATTCAATCGGAACAGAAATTCCGTATCCATCATCCCAGACAGACATCAGTAAAGGAATTTGCAAAACGCCGGCTGCATTCATCGCTTCCCAAAACATTCCCTGCGAAGTGGATGCGTCACCGATTGTTGCAAAAACAATTTCGTTTCCTTTGTTTGAAAAAGTATCTAAATATTGAATTTCCTTATTCTCTCGGTAAAGTTTCGAAGCATAAGCCAAGCCCACTGAGCGGGGAATCTGGCCGGCTGTAGGAGAAATATCGCATACGGAATTGTATAATTTTGTCTGATCCAGCCATTTCCCGTTTTCATCCAGCCAGCGTGTCGAAAAATGTCCGTTCATCGAGCGTCCGCCTGTATGAGGTTCGTGTTCCAGATCTGCGTGGGCATACATTTGTGCAAAAAATTGCTGCCATGTCAAATTACCCAGCGAAGCTTCAATGGTTTGGTCTCTGTAATAGCCTGAGCGAAAATCACCTAACCGGAATGCTCTTGCCAAAGCAATTTGCGCTACTTCTTTTCCGTCTCCAAAAATCCCGAATTTGGACCGGCCCCCCATGGTATCTTTTCTTCCCAATAAGCTGACTTGCCGACTTTCACAAGCCAGGCGATAGTCGTCTGTTATATTTTCTTTATTCAAAACACTGGAACCGGTCAAACTGTCATTTAGAAGCATAAGCAAACGTTACGGGTTGAAACCGTAGTTAAGTTACATTTTTTTATAATGCACGCCAAAATTATGCAGGAAAATAATAATCATAACAATGAATCATAATAAGTTTAAAAGCATTGTTAACATAAGTTAATGTTTACTAAATTTCGTTTTTAAACTTTAATCTTGTTATTTAAATCAATTTTAACACAAAAACATTACCACTACAACTATGAAAGTATTCTTTTCCGCGTTGGTTCTACTGGTTGGTTTAACCACGGTTAGTTTTGCACAAAAAGGTGTTTTGAAATTCAAAGAAGAAACACACAAGTTTGGTAAAGTTCCTCAGGGAACACCGGTTACAAATGAATTTGTTTTCACGAACACAGGTACTGATCCTGTTGTGATTTCAAACGTAACAGTTTCATGCGGATGTACTACACCTGTATGGTCAAAAGCACCTGTATTGCCAGGAAAAACAGGTATCATCAAAGCAACATTTAACGCGGCAGCGGCAGGTTCTTTCAACAAGCCTGTAACTGTTTTCAGTAACACAGAAGGCGGATCTATTACTTTATATCTTAACGGAGAAGTTGTTGCGAAAGAAGCAGCAAAAGCTTCGTCGAAGTAATTTTATCTCAAAAACATTATATTAAAGCCGGCCCCAAAGGTCGGCTTTTCTTTTTTTAGTCGAAGTACAAAAAGATCAAAGAAGTAATTTTTAACAATATCTGCGACAAGCTCACCAACCAAAGCCAAAAGCTATTAGCTAGTATGCTGCCCGATCCTGGAACGACCGTCTTCTGGTCAGTTTTAAATCCTGAAGGATACTTGATTTTACCTTCAAAATAAAGTTGTAATTACTTACACGGGAAGCACTTCCTGCAAAAGGAGTCCAGCTGAAACTCATATCCCAACAGTGCAGATCGCGATAAAGTGTTAAGGTTGTAATAGTTGGCTTGAAGGCCGTAAAGTCAAAGCCGGTTGTTACACTTATTTTGAAATTAGTTGACAAACTTAAATCACCGGTTGCATTAATTGCCTGAATCAACGTGGCATTCGATAAACCTGGTTTGGTTAATCCAAAGTTATAATTCAGTGTCAAATTCCAGGGGACATTAAAATCAACATACATATCTGCATTACGTCTTATAAATTCCCGCTGCTCTTCGGTGACGTTCGCATCGGGTATTCCGGTCGTGGTTGCGGCCGGTTTCGTTTTATCAGATTTTTTTGGAGAAAAACTAGTTCCCAATGTAAATCCAAGATTTTGCAAATTGGCTAATCCTTGTCCTTTGCTGATTGCATATTGGTTTACTCTGATACCCGTCAAATTAGATTTATAAACCGGATCTGCGATATAGGCATAGGGGTCCAGGTTTGCGTTGAAGTTAAGGTTTAAATTTTTGCCAATACGCGCATTTGCATTGACCGTGATATTGGATAATTTCAAGGAATCAGCCATTAAATTGTAACTGCCTCCTAAACTTAAATTATCCAGCAACGAAACTTTTGTAAACTGTGCGGCTGCCGTATCGCTTTTGGATTTAAGCTTCATTTCAAAAGAGTTATTCAAGCTGAATGAAATCACACTTGTCGCTTTTCCGTTGCTTACACCGGTACCGATACCACTGTATCTGGATAATTTTTTTGTTTCACCCAATTCATTGATCTGTACAGTTTGATAAAAACCGTAATTGTCGCCGGTAAAATCGGGTGTATAAGTGTAGGATAAAGTTGGAATAACAGTATGCCGGATGGCTTCAAGCCGTTTTCCCCGGACAAAGAATGTTCCATAAAAACGGGTATTTATTCCGGCTCCGAAGTTATAGGAATATTGATTTCCTATTTTGTTCAGCGTATCAATATGAACTGTATTACCTCCCTTAAATGTGTATTGATATTGTTTGGTATAAATCTGGCCCGACAAGGACATGCTTGGCGTTAAATTTATAAACCGGAAAATTTTAAAGTTTGGAAGTGAAATCGGGATGCTGTAAGTACCGGTAAACTGAGCATCTTTCGCGAACTCGGGTAAGTTTGCAATATTGAATGGAAGGGGTATCGTTGCTCCTGTCGAATCAGTAGTTTTTCTAATTTTATTATCAACCCTGAAACCTAGTCGGGTGTAAGAAGTATCAATTAAAGTGATTGAGTTTGTCAATGTGTAATTTCCGCTGAAATCCATCCCTAAACGGAAACTGTCATACCATCTTGAACGCCCGCCGTTTAATGCGAAAGGGGCGATCTGGTTTACTCCAAAACTGAAATCAGATGAAATATTTGTTTTTCCACCTACTTTGACACTACTTGTACCAACTCTTTGTCCAAAGTTTTGATTTACACGTAAACTGGCAGCACCCCTTAAATACTGTCCCATTGTCCGGTTATACTGAACTGAAGAACTCGCGACGTTTGCTGTGTATTTTGCCGCATTTGTTTCTTGCAGAGAGTTATAGTTATTACTGGTTATGTTTACATTCGCAGAAAACGTCGAGTTTCCACGAGGCTTCGGAGCATGTGACCAGACCAGACTAAAATCTGATGTGCCGCCAAGACCCAATTCATTTTGAACCTCGTCACTTGATCTGTTTTTGTTATAACGCAAAGCGAAATTACCTGAATATTGGTAACGCTTGGAATAAGTTGTGGCAACGCCTAAACCCCAGCTTCCGGTTGAATAAATCTGTCCGGTTACGGATGCGTTGATATATTCACTGATGGCAAAATAATATCCCCCGTCGCGCAGATAAAATCCCCGGCCGTTTGGTTCTTGTCCGTATGTCGGGAAAATAATACCGGAAGTCCCGGCTTCTTTCTTTTTTGGAAAAGGGAAAAAACCGAATGGAATTACAATGGGCAAAGGAACATCCGCAATGACCAGGTTGAAGGGTCCGGAAATAACCTGTTTCTTGTTAACCATTTTGATCTTCGGCGCATTGATATAATAGTGAGGATGCGTCAGATTACAGGTTGTATAAATGGATTTCTGAATATAGAAATTTCCCTCTGTGTCCTTTTTTACCCTGTCACCACGCACGTTTCCGTCTCCTTGCTGAGTCACAATTCCCCTGATGATTGCTTTTTTGGACTTGAAATTATAGCGGATCTCCTTGGTGTTATACGTTTCTGGTCCATCCTGGAAAATGGGTTCGCCTATGGTTTTCTTGGAAGTCGAATCGTAAGTTCCGTGCGCCAGCACTTCATTCGTTACCCAGTTCAGGCGTATATAATTTGCTTTTAGATTAATAGTACCATAATTTACCTCCGCGTTCCCATAAAGGTGAACCTGTTTCAATACCACATCCATAATGGTGGAATCTTCTGCAGTATACTTGACCACGTTTTGCAGATCGTCCGGATTGGATAATGAATCGGCAGCGAGCGAATCAGCAATGGCCATGTTGGCTTTGATAATGGCTGAGTCCGCCAGCGTAGAATCTCTTAAAGGAAGAGTATCCGTTTTGATGATTTTCCCATCGGGAGTTTTGGCCAAAGCAGATTTGTCTGCCGCCGAAGGTGCAGAATTTTTGGTTTTGGCTTTCGACGTAAGAAGATCTTTACCAGATTTCTTTGTGCTTTGCTTCACACATGCCATTGTGCCTAACAGAAGAAACGCAACAAGTACCAGCGATATAATAATCGCCTTTTTTTTCAGTTCTAACAAAAGGAGTATTTTTGCATAACGAATGTCAAAATTAGCAGAGAAACTCCTAAAGAATAACGCCGTAACTAAAAAATAATGTTAAAAGTTCTTAAAATCGTAATTGCAGCGAGTTGTTTAGCTTTGAGTCTGGCCTTTGCTTTTCGTAAAAACCCCGCTTCATATAATTTGCAAAGTAAGGTAAATGTTGTGGTAATTGATGCCGGTCATGGTGGTCATGATATTGGAACAAGAGGAAAAAAAGCCAGAGAATCAAATGTGGCACTAAGAATTGCACTGGCGTTAGGTCATAAAATCAAGGAGGATTCTCCGGATGTAAGGGTACTTTACACCCGCGATACGGACGAATTTATTGAACTCGGAGAACGTTCCGCTTTCGCCAACAGGAATAATGCAGATCTTTTTATATCCATACATTGCAACTCTACGCCCAATTCGCACAGTGTTAGAGGAACTGAGACGTACGTGATGGGGTTACACAAGACAAATGGTAACCTGGAAGTTGCAAAGCGTGAGAACTCGGTAATTCTTAAAGAAACGAATTACAAGCAAAAATATAAGGGTTTCGATCCGGATTCTCCGTTGGCCGCAATTATGCTTGCAAACTACCAAAGCGCATTTATTTCAAGCAGTCTGCGTTTTGCGGATCATGTTGAAAAGAAATTCCGCTCGGTTTCTGACCGTTCAAGCCGTGGAGTTAAACAGGCTGGATTTCTGGTATTATGGAGAACAACAATGCCCAGTGTGCTTATTGAAACGGGATTTTTGTCAACTCCGGAAGAAGAAGAATATTTAAATTCGGAAGAAGGCCAGGATGAAGTAGCGGAATCTATTCTTCAGGCATTCAAGGTTTATAAGAAACAAATGGATAACTAACATCTGTTTCTTAGTAGGGGTTTTTATTGATCAGTTGTCATTAATCAATAAGGAAAGAATTTGTAAACATTTATTACTTTAAGCTTTCGGCGAATGTTGAAAGCCAATTACTATTAACTTCATGAAGCTAACAAAAGAAGTAAAAGTCGGGTTAATGGCGATTATGGCGATGGTCTTATTATATTTCGGCTTCCATATCCTCAAAGGCTCAGACGTATTTTCGAGAACATATAAATACTATGTAGTTTACGATAATATTGACGGACTTACGGCGTCTAATCCTGTGTTACTGAATGGATTAAATGTTGGACGCGTTCAGGAAATCAAATTATTGCAAAATCAGCAAAACCGTCTTCTGGTTTCTCTTGATATTCAAAAAGGTATTGTTTTGCCAAAAGGAACTATTGCGTTACTTGCAGATGGAGGTTTGCTTGGCGGAAAAGTTATTCACCTTGCTATGGGAACTTCCTCTGTCAATTTGCAGGACAATGATACACTACTTGGAAAAAAGGAATCAGGGATTTCTGCGGTTTTACAGGAAAAAGCGTTACCATTGGTTACGCATGCCGATTCATTAATTCAAAATCTTGCAGCCGTTGCGGATGGATTTAAAGAAACCGGAAAGATCTTAAACCAGATGTTAAAAAACTATGATCAAACAGGAAATGCGGTACAGGGACTTGTTACTGAAAACCGTAAAAATCTTTTGGTCATGACTTCCAATCTCAACAAATTGTCTGAGTCGCTGGTGGAAACAGAAAAAGGGTTAAAACCAATTTTGGCCAAAACAGGATCATTTGCAGATTCTCTTCAGGCTTTAAGATTAGGTACTACGGTTCAAAGTGCAAATCAGACGATCTCAGAATTACGTCATATATTGGCTGAGGTTGAATCCGGGAAAGGAACCGCTGGTAAATTGATAAAAGATGAAACGCTTTATAACAATCTGAACAGCACCATTGTCAGTCTGAACAAACTGATGACGAATTTCCGGGAATATCCTAAGCGCTACGTACATTTATCGGTTTTTGGTAAAAAAGATAAGGGCCCGTCGGAATCACCTTTGGATACGACAACGAAGATCAAATAGAAGTACAAGTTAAGGTTCAAATATAGAGAAAGTCGTTTGCTGTCAGCAGGCGACTTTTTTGCTTTTGATAGCAAAGGTTCCAATAAATTTCTACCTTGAATTTGAAATAATTATTGTTTCAAATACATTTCATCAGACTATGGCAAATCAGGAAAACACACGGCAACTTATTGAAAATCTCAATGAGCGATATGAAAAAGTAAAACTGGGCGGAGGACTGAAAAAGATTGAAAGTCACCACAAAAAAGGAAAACTGACAGCAAGGGAACGAATAGAATATTTAATTGATACAGATTCTTACTTTTTAGAAATCGGCGCTTTCGCAGGTGATGGAATGTATGCTGAAGATGGTGGTTGTCCGTCTGGCGGGGTTGTTGCCGGGATCGGATATATTTCTGGCAAGCAATGTGTGATTGTTGCGAATGACGCGACTGTAAAAGCGGGTGCCTGGTTTCCTATAACAGCGAAAAAAAATCTGAGAGCGCAGGAAATTTCCATGGAAAACCTGCTGCCGATTATTTATCTGGTCGATAGCGCCGGTGTTTATCTTCCGATGCAGGCCGAAGTTTTTGCAGATAAAGAACATTTCGGGAGGATTTTTCGAAATAATGCAAAAATGTCGGCGATGGGGATCGTACAAATTTCTGCGATTATGGGAAGTTGTGTGGCCGGTGGAGCTTATCTACCTATTATGTCGGACGAAGCGATGATTGTGGAAGGAACCGGATCTGTATTTCTGGCCGGACCTTATCTGGTAAAATCTTCGGTTGGAGAAGATGTGGATGCAGAAACTTTGGGTGGAGCTGCAATGCACTGTGAGATTTCCGGTGTCACAGATAACAAATATCCGGATGATAAAACATGCCTTGATGCAATCAAAAGGCATATTGATAAAATCGGACAATCGGCAATCGCAGGTTTTGATCGGAAAATAGCCCTAACACCTGCCCGTTTCCCGGAAGAGATTTACGATATTCTTCCCGTAGACCGGCTGAAACCTTATGACATGAAACAGATTCTGGAATGCATTGTTGATGCTTCGGAACTTGATGAATATAAACCTGATTATGGGAAGACTATCATTTGTGCTTATGCAAGAGTGGAAGGCTGGGCGGTTGGAATTGTAGCGAATCAGCGGAAAATGGTAAAATCCGGGAAAGGCGAAATGCAGATGGGCGGGGTGATTTATGGTGAATCAGCCGATAAGGCTGCACGCTTTATCATGAACTGTAATCAAAAGAAAATTCCGTTGTTATTTTTCCACGATGTGACGGGTTTTATGGTCGGAAGCCGTGCAGAACAAAGTGGGATAATTAAGGATGGAGCAAAAATGGTCAACGCTGTTGCGAATTCTGTGGTACCAAAATTTACGTTTATCGTTGGTAATTCATATGGTGCAGGAAATTATGCCATGTGCGGAAAGGCTTATGATCCACGCTTGATTTATGCCTGGCCAACAGCACAAATGGCAGTTATGAGTGGTGCAACGGCTGCTAAAACGTTGGTTCAAATTCAAACGGCAACGCTGAAATCACAAGGAAAAGAAATTACGCCCGAAGCAGAACAGGAATTGTTAAGACAAATTACAGAGCGCTATAATGAGGAATTATCACCTTATTATGCAGCTGCCAGACTTTGGGTTGATGGAATAATTGATCCGGTGGAAACGAGAAAAATAATTTCTGTTGGTATTGAAGCAGCAAATCATGCGCCGATTAAGGAAGTTTTTAATGTAGGAATTATTCAGGTTTAGTATTTGAAACAGAGAACTTTTTAAGCAAAAAAGAGGAGTCAGATTTTTAAATCTGACTCCTCTTGCGTATTGATATTCTCAAAATTATACATCAAATATTAACTCCTTATTTCAAGAAGCATATCATCCGTAATGTTATTTTTTTCCTTGAAATCGGAAACTTTGTCTACAAAAGAGACATGCAGCGCTTCGATATTTTCAAGGTTTTTATAGGCACCATCGTAAATTTCATTTAGAGATTTGTCAAGATCCTGCACGTTCACATTCATGTTCTCAGTCTCAACCTGGCCTATTTTCTTAATAACGGCCGTTTCACTATTCTTCAAATCTTCGATTTCACGAAGAATTTTTTCCATCGATTTAAACTTTTCAATCTTATCCATAAGTCTTAAGTTGTTGTTTGATAATGATATTGGATAAAATATCGTACCAATCCCAAGACTTAGGAATTCTATTTACCGACGTTGGTCATCAATCTTGGAATAACAAAAATTTCTTTTTGGCGTCCGTTGATAAATCGAAAACCGGTTTTATCGAAATATCCATCCTCTTCCAACATGATGCGGATCGTCTTATCCCACTCGCCGATTTTCACTGCTGCATTTAATTCAATCGAATAGGCAGTATTTTCATAAAGTGGGTAATCTCCGGGACCTTTTACACCTTTTTGCTGATCCCACAAACCGATAGTCGGGCCGGCCGCGTGACCGTGTGATCCAATCGGGTGCGTGTAAATTGAACCATTTATGCCTTCTTTTTCTGCTTGCGCTAATGCGTCCAGAAGAATTTGATTACCCGTTTTGCCTGATTTAAACTGAGAAACCAAAATGTCCTGAAGACGATTTCCGGTAACAAATGCTTTTTTCAAATATTCAGGGACAACGGTTTCATTCGGTTTAAGAATGTAAGCATGTTGCTGCTGATCTGTATTAAGTCTCAGATACGTTATTCCAAAATCGCAATGAAGCAGATCTCCCGGCAAAATTACCTGATTGCCCGGACGTTTTGAAAATGTTCTTAAATGGTCAAATTTCTGGTCGTCTGCGCGCTGGATATCAATGGTCGGATGAAACCAGGTTTCCAATCCTAAGTCTGTAATACGTTGTCTAAGAAACCAGACTACATCATCAATCGTAGTTATTCCCGGCTGGATCACTTTTTCAGAAAAAGCTTCTTCAATAATTTCATGAGAAATCCGGCAGATCATCGGATAAATAATCATTTCCTTTTCCGTTCTCGTTTCCAGCCAACCTACGGCCAGTTTTTCTGCTGATACAATTTTTTGTTGAAATTCTTTTGGAAGTTTTTGAAGAAACTCTTCATGTTCGTTGTAGGTCAAACCATCGGCATGTCCATAATTTTTAGAAAAGTTAAGCGCAATCTTCTTTGGATTTTTTTCCTTGATCACTTTTGCCAGCGCATCCCACTGATCCGGATTAGAACTTAAATCCCACTCGCCTTTCAATAATGTGCCAACATCATATCTTGCAATCGCTAATTTATCAAGCGGTTTCCCGGCTCCCGGATCAAAAAATACCATAACTGTCCTTCTGCGAGCCGAAAGCCAGGTACTTGGAAGCATCGTTTTCATGACCGGATCTTCATTATATTCTCTTGAAATAATAACCCACATATCAATCCCTTCCCGCCGCATTAAGGTTGGAAGCAAATTTTCAATCCGGTCTTCCAGAATATCATCAACGGCAATGGCACGTTCGCGTTCCGTTAGAATAATGGGAACAGTTTGAGAAAAACCAGCATTGGAAATCAGAAAAATAAATAGAAAGATTAACAGAATAGGAGAAGTCCGGGACATTGGCAGTAAAGAAGTTAGGTTAATAACAAAACAATATAATGATTGTTGTCTGGAAAAATAAATAAGGTTTATGCTTATATGTTAGAGATAAGCCATTCCTGTCTTTGTACTATTATGAAACAGATAAAATACTTTCCCTGCACTTTTTTCATTCTTATACTTCTGAGTTTTTCCAGCACCTTATTGGCACAAGCTGATGAGCAGATTTCCGTTTGGAAAGGCTTTGAAAAGATTGAATTTTCATTCCAAAATACAAAAGCCTGGTATGTAAAACCAAAGCAGGCTCTTCCCGGAAATCCATGGGTATGGCGCGCTCATTTTCCGACCTGGCATACGGATATGGATAGTGTTTTGCTGACAAGAGGATTTCATATTGCCTACGTCAATACAAACGATCTTTTCGCGCACCCGAAAGCGATGCAGGTTTGGGATGCTTTTTATGATTATCTGGTTAAGGAAAAACAATTTGCACCAAAAGTTGCACTGGAAGGTGTCAGTCGCGGTGGTTTGTATGTATATGGATGGGCGAAAAGAAATCCTGATAAAGTAAGCTGTATTTATGCCGAGGCACCGGTTTGTGATCCAAAAAGCTGGCCGGGAGGAAAAGGCAAAGGACAAGGTTCTCCGAAAGACTGGGCAAGCTGGCTGGAATTGAACA
Source organism: Dyadobacter frigoris (assembly GCF_005280585.1). Taxonomy (GTDB): domain Bacteria; phylum Bacteroidota; class Bacteroidia; order Cytophagales; family Spirosomataceae; genus Dyadobacter; species Dyadobacter frigoris. The sequence goes on along the minus strand of NZ_SZVO01000007.1, from coordinate 127,698 downwards.
AACAGACAGAGGAAACTGCAAAATCTTTTGACGACATTCCATTAAATGATCTGGCTGGGCTGGCATCTTTCAAAGTACCTATTTTACACGTGATCGGATTAAACGACAAGATCGTCCCGCCATCAGAAAATTCCGATATTTTAATTGCCAATTATATAAAACTGGGCGGTCTGGCCACGGTTATTCCCATGACGCGGGGAGAACAGGCGCTGGAAGGACATCATTTTACAATCGAACATCCGGAAATGCTGGCGAATTTTATTTATGATAACAGCGTCCCTGTTTTAAAACCACTTTCACATGCTCCTTATATCGAAGTAAACCGTGGATTGGCAAACGCCTACGAAAAATTCAGGACAACGAAAAAAGGAATCGTAGCCTTTTTAGGAGGTTCCATTACACACAATCCGGGATGGCGAAATAAAACTGCGAAGTATTTACAAGAACATTTTCCTGAAACAGAATTTACATTTATCGCAGCCGGAATTCCTTCTTTAGGAAGTACGCCGCATGCTTTCCGTTTTCAGCGTGATGTTCTGGCAAAAGGCATACCTGATTTGCTTTTTCTGGAAGCAGCGGTTAATGACAGAGGAAATGGTTTTAGTGAAAAAGCGCAAGTAAAGGCTCTGGAAGGAATTATTCGACAGATGTATGCAAAAAATCCCAAAGCAAATGTCGTAATAATGGCGTTTGCTGAACCGGCTAAAAATGCAGATTATGATGCGGGGAAAGAACCTCTTGAAGTCAGTGTACATCAGCGAATTGCAAAATATTATGGTGCAGCTTATATCAATCTGGCTCAGGAAGTTTATGACAGAATTAAAGCCGGGGAATTTTCATGGAAATATGATTTCAAAGATCTGCATCCGTCACCCTATGGTCAGGAAGTTTATTTTCAAACAATTAAGGAATTGTTGAAATTGAATCCGGATATTACAACGACGGGAATATTAAAATTGCCTAATGCCATTGACAAATTTTCCTACGAAAAAGCAAGTTATCATCCCGTTGCAGAAGCTAAAAAACTAAACGGTTTTAAAGTTGATCCTGATTGGAAAGCTGCTGATAAAGTGTCAACACGACCAGGTTTTGTAGATGTGCCAATGCTGGTTGGTGAAAGTGCAAATGCTTCTTTCGAATTTGATTTCAAAGGTCGCGCAGTTGGAATAGCAATTATTTCCGGCCCGGACGCGGGAAAAATTTCCTATTCAATTGATGGAAAAAAAGCTCAGACCATGGATTTGTTCACCCAATGGAGCACGCAATTACATTTGCCCTGGTATTTGATGTTAGCGGATGAGCTTTCTTCAGGTAAGCATACTTTGAAGCTGGATATCGCTCAGGATAAAAATGAGAAGAGTATTGGGAATGCTTGCAGGGTGGTTTATTTTTTGGTGAATGAGTGATGAGCCAATTCTTGTAGGTAAACTAATCTATGATTAATTCACGGACATGAGGAATTTCTTGATGCGAAACTTTTCTAATTTGAGATGCTAACAAGGTTTCTACTGCAACGGTTTTACCATCAAAAGTTACGAATTCAACCTCATAACCTTCACCATTGTTATAGACCATAACGACGTTCCCAATATCCCCTTTTTCCAAACCTGATTGTGGCAAATCAGTGTTTAAAATGATTTTATCAAACTCCCTTATGTTTTCCATAACCTCCATTATTTGGGATAAGCTGTCACTAATTTAGGAATTTCACTTTGATTTTCAATAAACCAGACTGTTGTTATAGGATATGTTTTTCCAGTCACATCTAAATTGCCTTCAATAATAAATTTTGTTCCAAAATGATTTTGAACAACTTTGGAAATCTCGTTAAGCTGGGGAATTAGCATTAATTGTCTTGAAAACTCTTGAATATTGATTTCAGAGAATCCAATTTTTCTAAAATAAATCGCTTTTGAACCACCAGTTTCATGATCAAGATTTAATAAGTAGTCTTTAAGCTTATTACTTGAAATGTATATATTATTATAATGAGGTAAATACATTTTACTTCCACTCATCTCTTACCTGCTTTTGGTAAGTTAATCCGTCTAAACCTCGTTGAAGTTTTCCTGCATATTTCTTAACATCAAAACCTTTTCGGGTGGCTATGTCTTCTTCAATAGCTTTCATCGCATCTTTAATTGCTGAAGGCTGTGCATCTTTCTTGATCACTACAACCATGATTATTTTGGTTAATTTTTTTCAATCGGTTTAACTTAATTCTAATTTACTCATTCGCTTTTGATTAGCAATAAGTTAGTGGCCCTTACCACAACTTTGAATAAAATAGTTGTTTACTTGCCCGTTTGCGTCGTGTAAGTACTTTCAAAAATCTTATCCGCGTTGGTCGCTTCAAATCCATCCCGTCGATTTTTTCTTGAAATTTGATCAGTTGGCAGATTTTGAAATTTAGTTAAAACCTTTCTTTCTGCAAATTCTACATAAGAGCCTGAAATTTTATATGTTTCGCCATCTGCAAATTCGGCTTCGAGCATTTGTGCAACGGTAGCACTTTGTATCAAACCACCATCCGGACTGGTTTTAATTTTTCCTCCTGATGTATTGAGCGAAATTCCATGCTTTTCCAGAAATACGTTAAAATCTGAAACGGTATTATAACCTTCGGGTAAGTTGTGTACGCTGATCGTGAAGTGATTTAGATAATAGCGATTATATATTACCCAGGCCGCATATTCGCTTTCTTTTAACAAAGTCAGATAATCGCTTAACGTAGGTGTGCGCCAAAGCGGCGTGTGCAAAAAAGCATCAACATCTTCACCATTGTTTAAATCAAGATTATCCACCGGATCACTGATGACTTCATCCGTATAACTTTTAATAATACGCTGACTTTCTTCAGAAAGATCGCCCACACGAAGTTCACTTACAAAAATCCGCGGATCTGTTTCCCTTGGCGGACTATACCACCACGCATCCAGTTTTTTACCTTCAAAGAAATAATGATCCTTTTTTTCATAACCGTAATGAAGAAAAATCTTTTCAAAAGATTGAATTCCAAGCCGTGGAACGCCCATGGTACGGAAAGCAATGTGATCGTTTTCTATATCCTTTTCAGTGCCAATAATTCCTTCCGAAATCATGGAATTTAAAATCTTTTTTACGTCAGGAACGCGCTCTGTATAGCGACGCATCAGTCCAGGTAAAACAATATCAAGTGTATCTGTATTTTGATTTATAATGGACATATAAGTTTCGGTTTAAAGTCTGTAATCTGATAAATTGAAATAGTGGGTATTATTTGGGTAAATAAAATATTGTTAAGTGATTATTCCGTAAGTTAAAGCTCAATTGAAATTTTTTGCATGAACCTTTGAGAAAAAAGATATTTACAGTATGTTCATACATATTAAGCAGTTAGAAACGTTTTATTAAAATAATTTAAAATATTTAGAGTATAATCATACCGTTGATTATTTTCTTTAGTAATGCTTTATTGAAAAAGTTTATAACCCTGATAACAAATTGAATTTAATGAAGAAGCGACTCTTCTTTTTGGCTGGAATACTTCTTACGATCGTGATAGGCGTAATATCATGTTTCCAGAAGAATGGTGTAGCCGGGAAGAAATCTTCAGACGAGGTAATCAGCTACAATTTTAATATCCGGCCCATTTTGTCCGACAAATGTTTCGCCTGTCATGGTCCTGATGCTAATAAGCGGGAAGCGGGTTTACGTCTGGATATGGCCGAAAGTGCTTATGCAAAATTAAAGAGCGGAAAAGGAGCCGTCGCCATTTTCCCTGGTAAACCTGAGCAATCCGAATTGTACAAAAGAATAACTTCTCTTGATCCCGAAATGCAGATGCCAACGCCGGAATCGCATTTGGGATTACTCAATGAGTCTGAAATTGCTACTGTAAAACGCTGGATAGAACAAGGCGGGAAATATGAAAAACATTGGGCATTCAGCGCTCCTGTTTTACCAAAAATACCGGAAGTTGATAAAAAAGATTGGCCAAAAAACGAGATCGATTATTTCGCTCTTTCCAAAATGGAAAGTCTGGGCATTACGCCGAATGAAGAGGCAGATAAAAGTCATTTGTTGAAAAGAGTTGCACTGGATTTGACAGGCTTGCCTCCTTCGCTGGAACTTCAAAATAAATTTGCTGCTGACAACAGTGCCAATGCTTACGAAAAAGTAGTCGACGAATTACTCAGCCAAAAAACGTATGGAGAAAAAATGGCGCTGCACTGGCTGGATGTCGCCCGCTATGCGGATTCTTACGGTTATCAGGATGATGAAATCCGCACACAATGGCCATGGCGGGATTGGGTGATCAGTGCCTTCAATAAAAATCTTCCTTATGACAAATTCCTGACCTGGCAAATAGCAGGTGATATGCTTCCGAATGCCAGCAAAGAACAAATCCTTGCAACCGCTTTTTTTAGAAATCATAAATACACCGAAGAGGGCGGTGTGATTCCGGAAGAGTATCGGATTGAGTATAATATTGACAAAACGAAAACGTATGGAATGGGAATTCTCGGTCTTTCCGTGGAATGCGCGCAGTGCCATGATCACAAATATGACCCAATTTCCCAGGAAGATTATTACCGGCTTTTTGCCTTTTTTAATAATACCAAAGAAGTTGGTTATGAAGGGGACGTGTCTCAGTCGAAGCCAGCTAAAAATCCGATCATGAGTATTTCGGACGATGAGGCGAAAAAGATTCTGACTTTTATCAATCGTCCTGATACGAGCCGGTTAATGGTTTCGGTTATGGGTGAACGGGATACTTTACGTGCAACGCACATTTTAAACCGTGGTGTTTATGATGCACCCGGAAAAGTTGTCACGGCGTCGGGACTTCCGTCTGTGATGAAATTTGACACAACAAAAATTCCTCAAAACAGATTGGGACTGGCAAGCTGGACAACGAGCAAGCAAAATCCGCTAACAGCCAGAGTTTTTGTAAATCAGATCTGGCAGGAATTTTTTGGTAGAGGTATTGTGAAAAGCACGGGTGATTTCGGGATGCAGGGAGAATTACCAACACATCCTGCCCTGCTTGACTGGATGGCCGTAGATTTTATGAATCATGGTTGGGATATGAAGCGACTTGTAAAGGAAATCGTTACTTCGAGCACTTATAAACAATCTGCAAAGCTTACCAAAGAAAAGGAAAAGCTGGATCCGGATAATATTTATCTTTCCCGTGGGGCTCGTTACCGTCTACCGGCGGAATCCGTCCGGGATATTGTGCTGTCCAGCAGCGGATTATTAAATTCAAAAATCGGCGGACCTAGCGTGAAGCCTTATCAGCCAAAGGGTTTGTGGGAATCCGCAACTTCTGGCCGTGGTCAATTGGCAAAATATAATCAGGATCATAATGATGCACTTTACCGGAGAGGAATGTACACATTTATCAAACTCACCGTTCCGCCGCCATCGATGATCATTTTTGATGCCAGTAACCGGGATCATTGTGAAGTGAAACGTTCTAAAACGAATACACCTTTACAGGCTTTGGTGATGCTCAATGATCCGGCGGTTTTGGAAGCATCCAGGGTTTTGGCGGAAAAAATGGCGCTTAAATCTTTATCACCGGAGCAGAAAATTACGGAATCATTTCAAAGAATTGTTTGCAGAAAACCGTCAGATAAGGAAATCAAATTGCTGACGGAATATTATAATGATGAGTTTTCTTCAATTGGAAAAAATAAGAACCAGGCCCACAAAATTTTGAATGTGGGAGAACATCCGCATGAGTTGAAGGTGAACGAGAATGAGGCAGCAGCGTTAATGCGGGTGATTAATACATTGTATAACATGGAAGAGACGATCACTAAATCCTAATATTTAACCGCAATAGACGCAATAGTTTTACGCAATGGACGCAATTAATATTAGTCCTTGCGCCTATTGCGAAACCCATTGCGTCTATTGCGGTTAGAAAAACTGAACATGGAAAAACCGATTTTTGATTTTGGTTTAAATACGAACCGCCGGCATTTCTTATCCAAACTAAGTTTGGGTTTAGGAAGTGCTGCCTTGGGTTCCCTGCTGATACCTGATATGTTCAAAGGAGGAGGCGAAAGCGATGTGAATGATCTCATGGCCGGATTGCCACATTTTGCCCCCAAAGCAAAACGGGTAATTTACCTTTTTCAAAACGGTGCACCGTCCCAGCTTGACTTATTTGATTATAAACCGATGCTGAACAAAATGCACGGTCAGGATTTGCCGGCATCCATTCGTGCTGGTCAGCGGCTAACCGGTATGACGGCCAATCAGGCAAAATTTCCACTTGCAGGGTCTGTTTTTAACTTTGCTCAATATGGAAAATCGGGTGCCTGGATGAGCGAGCTGCTTCCGCATATGTCTAAAATTGTGGATGACCTTTGTATTATAAAATCACTCAATACCGAAGCTATTAACCACGACCCTGCCTTAACTTTTTTCCAAACAGGTGCGCAGGTAGGAAACCGTCCGAGTATGGGTTCCTGGTTGAGTTATGGTTTGGGTAGTGAAAACCAGAATTTACCAGGATTCTGCGTGCTTTTGTCGCGCGGAAAAGGAAATGGGCAAGGAGTTTATTCTAAATTATGGACGAATGGATTTCTGGATTCGGTTCACCAGGGTGTACAATTCAGCAGCGGCGAAAATCCGGTACTTTATCTGAATGATCCTGATGGAATGAACCGCGATGAAAGGAGAAAGATGCTCGATAATCTTTCCCGGTTAAATCAGAATACGTTTGACGAATTTGGCGATCCGGAAGTAACAGCCAAAATTCAGCAATATGAAATGGCCTTTCGTATGCAAACAGCGGTTCCGGAAATTACGGATATGACCAAGGAGCCGGAATCAATCGTGAAAATGTACGGGCCGGAATGTTTGGTACCCGGTACTTATGCGGCAAATTGTCTTTTAGCAAGAAAACTGTCTGAACAAGGTGTCCGGTTTATTCAGCTTTATCATCAGGGCTGGGATAGTCATGGCGGATTACCAAATGAAATTAAAGGGCAATGCATGGACGTTGATCAAGCCTCTGCTGCATTGATAACAGATTTGAAACAAAGAGGATTACTGGACGAAACGCTGGTGATCTGGGGTGGAGAATTTGGCCGGACAAATTATTGTCAGGGTACCTTGACAAAAGATAATTACGGCCGCGATCATCATCCAAGAGCATTTACGGTCTGGATGGCTGGCGGTGGTGTGAAACCGGGAATTGTCTATGGAGAAACAGATGAATTTGGTTATAATATTGTAAAAGATCCGGTACACGTGCATGACTTTCATGCAACAATTTTAAATCAATTGGGCTTAGATCACGAAAAATTAGTTTATAAACATCAGGGACGCCGTTACAGGCTTACTGATGTTGCTGGCAAATTGGTAAAAGGAATTATTGCTTAAATGGAGCCAGCATCACGACCGAATGGCCGTTCTTTTTCAGATTGGAAGGGATGGATATACAATTTTGCCTTCTTCCTGAATGGCCTTTTAATTTTTCTTGTACTATTTGAAAACCGGTTTGTAGTACCAGTATGGATGCAATCTTTGGGGCGTATGCACCCATTGGTTTTGCATTTTCCTCTGGTTGTTTTGATGCTTTATTCGTTCTGGATTCTTATTGTTGAAAAGAAAGAATCCAGTAAATGGAATGAAGATCTGGCTGATACTCTTTTATTGATCGGGATTGTAACCGCGGCAATCGCAGCTTTCTCCGGTTTTGTACTATCACAAGAAGGTGGTTATGAAAAAGGTGCTATTTTCTGGCACAAATGGCTCGGAATAGTAATTTCTGTCGCTAGTATTTTTTGGTATAGTTTTCAAAAATATTTGCCTCCCTGGAAAATTCCTGCAAAAATCATTTCTGTTTCGCTGCTGGTCATGCTTTTGGTCGGCGGTCATTTAGGCGGCAATATCACACATGGCGAAAATTTCCTGACTGCGCCGATGCAGCTTGCCGTTGTTGAAAATGACAAAGTAACTTTCGAAGAAGCAAACGTCTATACCGATCTGGTTGAACCCATTTTGGAACAAAAATGCATTTCCTGCCATAATGCACAGAAATCCAAGGGTAATTTGCAAATGCAAACTAAGGAATTGTTTGCGAAGGGCGGAAAAGAAGGAGCTCCCTGGGATACCACAAAAGCTGATTTGGGAATTTTATTAACACGTGTTCACCTTCCTTTGGATGATAAAAAACATATGCCGCCAAGAGGGAAAGCACCGCTTACCGATGATGAAATTGCGTTGTTGGAAGCATGGATAAAAGGCGGTTCACGGTTTGATGAGATGGTGAAATCGGTTAGTCCGCAAAACCCGATTTATAGTTATGCACAAAATGTTTTAGCCGGATCCGAGGCGGAAGAAAAATATGATTTCAGTGCGGCAAGTCCGGAGAAAATTAAAGAATTGAATTCAACCTATCGTTTGATCAAATCCGTTGCCGCAGAATCTCCTGCCTTAGCAGTCAATTTTTATAACAGGGCTAATTTCAAAAGTGAAGATATTGCTGCATTAGCACCTTTGAAGGAACAGATTATAGAAATGGATCTGAGTAAAATGCCGGTTAAGGATGAAGATTTGAAAACAATTTCCCAATTCACGGAATTGCGGAAACTGATCTTAAATTTTACAGATATCACCGGATCGACATTGCCGGAATTGAAAAAATTGACAAAACTTAAAAATTTGTCATTGAGTGGTACCAAGGTAAAATTGCTCCAAATTCAGGCGCTATCAGAAATTCCGGCTTTAAAAAATGTCTTTGTGTGGAATACAGATCTGACATCGCAGGAAATGCTTACTTTGACAAAATCGGGAAAAATAAGTTATGAAACGGGTTTTAGAGGTGATACCGTAGTGCTGAATTTAAATCCTCCGATTATCGAAAATGAAGATCAGATCCTTTCCGGAAATACAGCTATTCGGTTGAAACATCAGATTCCCGGAACAATAATCCGGTATTCATTGGATGGAAAGGAGCCGGATAGCACAACTTCGACGATTTATAATAAACCTTTTCCTGTAAGCAAAAACACAAAACTGATAGCAAAAGCATTTAAAAAAGGATGGTATGGAAGTAAGCCGGTAGAAAAGTTTTTCTTTAAATCCACTTTTCACCCCGATAGTGTCAGATTGATTACCAAAGCAGATTTGAAATATCCGGCGCAGGGAAACAAAACATTGAACGACCGTGTCAAAAGTGATAATTCAGCTTCAAGCGGAAAATGGCTGGGATATCGCGATCAGGATTTGCAGGCATATTTGTATTTCAATAAACCAGTCAAAGCACAAAGCATAACGATAAGTATGCTTCGTAATGTTGGAGGATTTATTTTTCCGCCAACCCGAATAGAAGTTTGGGGAGGTTTGAGTGAAAAACAGATGAAGTTATTAAAAGTATTGACACCCAAAATGCCTGATAAAACCACAGCCAACTCAGAAAATCTGGTATTTGATTTCGATTTTCCTTCACAAGAAATCAGCTGTTTGAAAGTAGTAGCAAAGCCTCTTTCAAAGTTGCCGGAATGGCATCCGGGCAAAGGTCAAAAAGCCTGGGTTTTTATGGACGAGGTATTTGTAAATTAAAAATTCCTGTAACATTCATCTTTAAAAAAGACAGAATGTTACAGGAATTCGTTTAAGATATCCTATTGCTTATTTATCCTTCTTTACAAAAGCCTCAGGGTTTTTAGCCTGAATTTCTTTGCGGATTCCTTTTGCCCAATCCGTTACTTCTGTGATTTCAGTATCTGTCAGTTTAGCATTCGAATGCAGCCAAAGATAGGACTCTAGCGGCATTCCATGTTCTTCAATTTCTTCTGAAAACTCATCGAGTTTATGATCCGCTTTTTTAGGTTGATAAGATGCAAACTCGGACAAATTAAAATGTCTTTTTCCATCCACAATATGGTCATTCATAAACCATGCGCCTGGCTGAAATTGTGCATACCATGGATAAACAGTGTTGTTGGAATGGCAGTCGCGGCAAGCTTTACTTAATATCAACTTTACGTTTTCAGGAGTTTCGTAATGTTTTTCAATGTCGTTAGGAGACATTGCGGTGGATTCATTACGAGTTGGTCTGATAAATTGCATCAAAATGAAAATAACCAAAAGACCGATCAATATTTTCTTCGCCATAGTGAATAAGGGTTATCTGTTAAAATGAAAAGATACGTAATATAATGGCACCAACAATGGCGCCTAAAATGGGCCCGGCAATTGGAACCCAGGCATACGACCACTCAGAAGAACCCTTTTTGGGAATTGGTAAAACAGCGTGTGCGATTCTCGGTCCCAAATCTCTTACCGGATTAATTGCATATCCCGTTGTTCCACCTAACGATAACCCAATACTCCAAACGAGCATACCAACAAGATATGGCGCTATGCCCGAAGGAATCGGTCCTCTTTGTACATCAGAAGTTCCTGAAAAACCTATGGCTGCAATGCCAACAATTAAAACAATGGTGGCAATGAATTCACTTAAAAAATTAGCTCCCGGCGATTTAATCGCAGGATTTGTAGAAAAACAAGCCAGCTTGCTTCCCGGATCTTCTGTTGCTTTCCAGTGAGGCAGATATTGTAAATAAACGATAACGGCTCCTAAAAATGCACCAATTAATTGCGCTGTTATAAAACTAAAAACATTGCTATAATCACTTTTCAAAACTGCGAATGCTATCGTTACTGCGGGGTTTAAATGTGCTCCGGGACTTCCAAAAGCATTGGCAACAAATACACCGAAAATTACTGCAAATGCCCAGCCGGCGGTAATTACAATCCATCCTCCATTTTCACCTTTGGTTTGCTTCAAAACGACGTTGGCGACAACGCCGTTTCCTAATAAAATAACGATCATAGTACCGACTAGTTCTCCGATAAATGGGGTTTGCTGCATAGGGATGGATTATGGAATAAAGATTGTTAAGCAAATATGTAAATAGTATCAAAATAACCTAGACAAATGCTAAAAAGAATATTTCGTAGCCATTATACCAGTTTCTCCTCGTGAATTCTTCTAACTTTGTATCAAAATTTATCTTTCTGCATTGTAAATCATGTCATTAAATCAACTTACGGCTATCTCGCCGGTCGACGGTCGCTATTATAAGCAAGTATCTGAGCTTTCTTCATATTTTTCTGAATACGCCCTTATCTATTACAGAGTATATGTTGAGGTGGAATATTTCATAGCACTTTGCGAAATCCCGCTTCCTCAGCTATCAGAATTTGACAAGAAACTCTATCCTTCTTTACGTAAGATTTATGAGGATTTTAATGAAGAAGACGCGCTTCACATCAAGGATATTGAAAAAGAAACAAACCACGATGTAAAGGCGGTTGAATATTTTATCAAAGAAGAATTCGAAAAACTGGGCATTGAGGCATACTCGGAATTTATCCATTTTGGTCTTACTTCTCAGGATATTAATAATACTGCCATTCCACTTTCTTTGAAAGATGCGCTGGAAAGAACGATCAAACCGTTGTTCCGTCAGGTTCTTTTTGTGCTTAAGAGAATGTCAATTGAATGGAAAAATATTCCAATGCTGGCTTTCACACACGGACAACCTGCTTCTCCAACACGTGTTGGGAAAGAATTTCTGGTATTTGTTGAAAGATTGGAACGTCAGCTTGAAATGTTGGAAAAAATCCCGCATTCAGCCAAGTTTGGCGGTGCAACAGGTAACTTCAACGCGCATCATGTAGCTTATCCAAAACAAGACTGGATGGCTTTTGGAAATCATTTTGTAGATGGATTGGGTTTAAAACGCAGCCGTCATACAACACAAATTGAGCATTATGACAATCTTGCCGCGATTTTTGATAACCTGAAAAGACTAAATACAATTCTGACAGATCTTAACCGGGATATGTGGACTTACATTTCCATGGGTTATTTCAAACAAAAAATTAAGGCTGGTGAAGTAGGTTCGTCTGCTATGCCGCATAAAGTAAATCCGATCGATTTTGAAAACTCGGAAGGAAACCTTGGATTGGCTTCGGCATTGTTCGAGCATTTTGCACAAAAGCTGCCAATTTCACGTTTACAAAGAGATTTAACGGATTCTACGGTTCTTCGTAATATAGGTGTTCCGCTGGCGCATCAGGCCATTGCTCTTAATTCTTTGATCAAAGGATTAGGTAAGCTTGAACTTAATGAGGATAGGCTGAAATCTGAACTGGAAGATAACTGGGCAGTAGTTTCAGAGGCTATTCAAACGATTCTCCGTCGTGAAGGTTATCCAAAACCATACGAGGCGCTTAAATCGCTGACGCGTACAAATGCAAAAATTACGCACGAATCAATTTCACATTTTATTGAGACGTTGGATGTTGCTGAAAGTATTCGTGAAGAGCTGAGGCAGATTACTCCATTTAATTATTTGGGCGTTGTTGAGGAGACGAAGTAATTTGTTTTAGAGATCATTCTTGGTAAGAATTTAAGAAGTCAAGTTTTCGAAACTTGACTTCTTTGTATATTGGGAAAGTTTTATGCATTAATTAGTTGACTTATGGACTCATTTATCAATCATATAGAAATCAAGAATTTCAAATCAATCCGTCATCTTGAAATAGATGGGTTTAAAAGAATTAATCTTTTTATTGGCAAGCCAAATGTTGGTAAATCAAATATTTTGGAGGCGCTTTCGATATTTACAATTCCATATTTGAAAAATAATCTTTCGAAGAAGTTAACTGACTTAATAAGGTTGGAGGAATCCACGCAAATATTTTACGAGGGAAATTTTAATAAGGAAACATTTGTTGAACTAAATTTTTCAAGCGACAAGAAATTTAGATCAACTCTTACTTTTAATAAGGAAGCGGACCAGTTACTGTTTTCATTTAGAGAGTTAACTTTTAATGGAAACCCTCCTGAAATGTCTGATTTCTTTTTCAGTAATTTGAATCTAAAGTCAAGTGGTAAAAATAATTCTAATTCTGGCAAGGTAAAAAGATACGCATTTAATATTGATTCCAAACTAGGCAAGAAAACGCGATTGTCATTTTTAAATCCTCCGTATGGAAATAATCTGATGTACGTACTAGAATTGCTGCCAGAATTAAGAGAGGTATTTACTCATTGGTTTAAGCAATATGGATTAAGGTTAGTTTTAGATAAAGCAACTAATTCACTTAAAATAATGAAGGATAATGGATTGGATGTCTTCATCATTCCATATTCACTAATAGCAGATACTTTACAAAGAATTATTTTTTTTAAAACAGCCGTAGCATCAAATACTGACTCAATTTTGGTTTTTGAGGAACCCGAAGCTCATTCCTTTCCTCCGTATATAGCTGAATTTACACAGGAAGTAATTCACTCAGACACCAATCAATTCTTTATTGCAACTCACAGCCCAATTATTGTTGATGATTTTTTAGAAAATGCAATAGACGACTTAGCAATTTTTATGATAGACTTTAAGGAGGGGCAGACCGTGTCTAGATCTCTAAGTGAAACGGAAATTCAGGAGGTTTTTAAATATGGGATAGATTTATTTTTTAACAACGAATCATACTCCCACTCTTAAGTATGGACGAACATATCATTCCAGAGTGCTTTATTGATACTAAATTGATTAAAGGCTTAAATCCTCCCAAAACCAGGTATAATCACACAAAGGGTTGTTCGTCTGTCACAAAGAAGATGCGGGAAAAATTTGCTGATACTTTTGCTCTTGGAATTGTTGACAGGGATAAAAGAAAACTTGAATATGTAGATGAATTTAATTTAGTAATTGAATTGCCCAATAATTTACAACTGTTCAAACATCAACGTAAAAATCACTATCTAATATTTATTTGCCCAGCGATGGAAAAATGGATTATATCCTGTGCAGACGAAAATAACATTTCGTTGACTAATTATAATCTTCCACACGATTTTAAAAAATTATCCAAAATTACTAAAACATCAAAAAGTGAAGATGAAGATTTACATTCCGTTGATTTTCAAAAACTTTTCAAAGAGTTTAAAAAGTTAAATTCCCCAACCATTGCGGTGCTAACTTTTTGGATAGATTATTTAAAGCAACATCCATTTGATGCAGAGATTGAGTTTATAAAATCGAAAACAAAAGGATATAATTAATAATAACAAAAGAAGCCAACCTTTAAAAGATTGACTTCTCGGATTTACAGCGTACTATAATTTATTTAAAGATCAACCACACTTCGAAGAACCGCAATCCTTGCAAGTCAGACAGCCTTCCTGATAAAGTAAATTCGTAGAATTACAATTCTGGCATTTTTGCTTTTTAACTTCTGTTCCATCCGGAACATAACGTTTCAGCGCACGGGCCACACCATTTTTCCAGGTATTGATCGATTCATCCAATTGCAAGCTGCTGATCAGATCAACCACTTTTTCAATCGGCATTCCGTGGCGCAAAGTGCTGGAAAGCAATTTCGCGTAGTTCCAGTATTCCGGGTTGAATTTATGCGATAATCCTTCAATCGTCGTTTTGTAGCCACGTGTGTTTTTATACTGGAAATCGTAACGTGAACTTCCGTCTGCTTCGCGGTTTTTAATGATCAAACCTTCATTTACCCATCTTGGGATCAGAATTCCATCTTCATCATCCGCGAAACCAGTGAAAATTTCATAAGGTCTGTCATCAATCAAACCGATAAAAGCGATCCATTTATCTTTTTTGTTTTGGAAACGAACAATTTCAGCTTCCAGAGTCTGAGGTCTGATTGTCGGGAACGGTGTGTTGCTTATTTTGTCTTCCTCTTTTTTCTCTTCGTTTGAGATCAAAACACCCGAACGTGAGCCGTCGCGGTACACCGTAACACCTTTACATCCCGCCTTCCAGGCTTCCAGGTAACATTCTCCAACCAATTCTTCCGTCACATCATTCGGCATATTGATAGTAACACTGATCGAATGATCCACCCATTTCTGGATTGCGCCCTGCATTTTTACCTTTTTCAGGTAATCTACATCGTTGGAAGTCGCTTTGTAATAAGGCGACTGTTTTACCAGATCGTCCAATTCTTTCTGACCATAATTTTTTGTCAGATCATGACCATTCACTTCCATCCATTGTTTGAAACGATGGTGGAAAACAACATATTCTTCCCACGAATCACCCACTTCATCCACAAAATCAACCCGCGCATCCTGATCGTTCGGATTCACTTTTCTTCTTCTTTTGTAAACCGGCATAAATACCGGCTCGATACCAGAACTTGTTTGAGACATCAAACTGGTTGTACCCGTTGGAGCGATCGTCAGAAGTGCAATGTTTCTACGACCGTGTTCCAGCATTTCGTAGTAGAGCTGTCCATCCGCTTCTTTCAAACGCTGCATGAACGGATTGTTTTTTTCTCTGTCAGCGTCGAAAATGCTGAATGCACCGCGTTCTTTCGCCGTATTCACCGATGCGCGGTAAGCTTCCAGCGCAATCGTTTTATGGATTTCAACAGAAAATTCAGAACCTTCATCGCTTCCGTAACGCAGACCAAGCGCAGCCAGCATATCACCTTCGGCTGTTATACCAATGCCGGTTCTTCTGCCTTCTCTTGCTTTGGTCTGGATATTGAGCCAAAGATTTTTTTCCGTACGTTTGATTTCTTCGTCTTCCGGATCTTCGTTTATTTTTTCAAGAATCGCATCAATTTTTTCCAGTTCCAGATCGATGATATCATCCATCATACGCTGCGCTACGTTGATGTGTTTTTTGAAAAGCTCCCAGTTGAAAGCTGCCTTTTTGGTGAAAGGATTTTCAACGTAAGAAAATAAATTGATCGCCAGCAAACGGCAGGAATCATACGGACATAATGGAATTTCGCCGCATGGATTTGTCGAAACCGTTTTGTATCCCAAATCAGCGTAACAATCCGGCAAAGATTCCCTGATAATGGTATCCCAGAACAAAATCCCCGGCTCAGCCGATTGCCACGCGTTATGAACGATCTTTTTCCAAAGTGCAGTTGGATCGATTTCTTTGGTATAAACCGGAGTTTTGCTATCGATCGGATATTGTTGTGTATAAGGCTGCTGCGCTTCAACGGCGCGCATGAAAGCATCATCAATACGAACAGAAACATTGGCTCCGGTCACTTTGCCTTGTTCCAGTTTAGCATTTATAAAATCGCCGGAATCAGGATGTTTTATAGCAACCGAAAGCATCAAAGCGCCTCTTCTTCCATCCTGAGCCACTTCACGTGTAGAATTTGAAAAACGCTCCATAAACGGAACGATACCGGTTGAGGTCAAAGCCGAATTTTTAACCGGCGAACCTTTTGGACGGATATGTGACAAATCATGGCCAACTCCCCCACGTCTTTTCATCAACTGAACTTGTTCCTGGTCAATTTTCATGATTCCGCCGTAAGAATCTGAATCGCCATTATTTCCAATTACAAAACAATTGGAAAGCGAAGCAATCTGATAGGGATTTCCAATTCCCGTCATCGGACTTCCCTGTGGAATGATGTATTTGAAATCTTTGATCAGGTCAAAAACTTCATCTTCCGTCATTGGATTTGGATAGCGAACTTCAATACGAGCAATTTCGCTGGCGATACGGCGGTGCATATCGTTTGGTGTCGCCTCGAAAATCGCTCCGTAAGAATCCTTTAATGCATATTTATTAACCCAGACACGGGCTGCAAGATCATCGCCTTTGAAATATTCCAGCGATTGTTGATAAGCTTCATCTGAGGTGTAGGTAGTTTTGTTTTCAGATGGTTTTGTGATTTCCATTTTTTATATTTTTCGTCTTTTGATGAATAGTCTATTTATCAAAGTTAATTATTTGTTAAGTTTTCTAAACATTAAAATTTAAAAAGTTTTCAAAAAATAATTATAATTAACTAAATATCAGTTTAATACGTTTTTTATATCGTTTAAAAGTTTACAAATAATTATTAAGCGTAATTATTTCAGTAAAAATTTTGTTAACGAATTCTTTTTCAGTGGTATCTGTCTAACACAGCTCAGTTTAGGGATTTAAAAGTTGGAAATTCGACTTGATTCTCACAGGCAATAAAAAATCCCACACCTGTGGGTATGGGACTATATTCTATTTGATGAATGAAATTAGCTTTTTGATTTATTCAGGTTTTATCCTGACAATTTTATTGTCGCGCAGTATAACGAGTTCACTATTTTTCATTTTTTTAAATTCAATTAATTTCTCGTAGACTTTTTCAAGTCCTTTTAAAATTTTATTCTTTTCCTCGATTTGTATTTCTCTTGGCGTCATAATAATTTTTTAAGAGGTTGAATTTTTCCTGATTTATAATATTCATCGGACCATCTGTTTGCTTATCCGCTAATAGTTCGTGTTTTCCTTCGGAATTATCAAATATTAAAGCTCCTTCTACAATAGGCAAATAGAGGTCAAATAAGTTTTTAATTCCTTTAATATATCTTCTTTCGATAACGTCGGGTTCAATATGGTGTCCGCCTTCCGAAACCCTTATTTTTACTCGTTCTTTGGCTAAGTCTACGTTTTGAAGCCAAAAGAATAATAAAGTTACTCGATATCCCTTTGCCTTCGCGTCGATAATTTTATTTTTATAACTTCTTGTAGATAAAGTTGTTTCAAATGCAAAATTTTCTTCTGCGGAAAGCAATTCATTAATTCTGTTCAACATTATTCGGCCAGCTTCAAACGAAACTTTTTCAGGTTGAAAAGGCGATAAGCCTTTTGCGATTTCGTCTGCGTTGACAAACTCTTTACAATCCAGAATTTCAGGTAGAATAGTAAACGACGCTGTGGTTTTTCCAGCTCCGTTACAACCTGCAATTATGTAAAGTCTTTTGTCATTCATATCAAATTTACAGATTAATTTTGTTTTTTAATTCATTGATTTAGGATTTTGAAGATCTCGTTCATGCTGCCAAAATTCCATCAAATATCATCTTCTTTTCGGTAGCCTTCGTAATAGTAGGATTGTTCTATGCCTTTAAAAATAATTTCCCGGTTATTAATTCCGTCAGTCAAATTAGCGAAAAGCAAAGTTCTTAATTCCAGATCGTTAATTGGACTGCGTTCCATGGTTTGCAGGTAAAGTGTTTTATCCACAAACTGCCAGTTAACTACTTTTTTTAAATTGTTTTTTAGTATCAAATCCAGCCAAATACGCATAGTCCTTCCGTTCCCTTCCATAAATGGATGAGCGATATTCATTTCCACATATTTAGCAATAATTTCTTCGAATGTGTTTTCAGTCATTGCTTCAATTTTGACCAAAATTTCATTCAAATACAAAGCTGACACAAATCTGAATCCACCTTTTGAAATATTTTGGGTGCGTATTTTTTCGGCAAAGTCATAAAGTCTCTCGAACAGATATTGGTTTATCTGCTGTAAGCCTTTCGTTGTTCCGGTTTTTATTTTATCGATATTACCGGATTGAAATAAGCGGAAGGCATTATCTAAACTTTTTTTATCTATATTTTTCATGTTTAGTGATACTGTAGAAGCGCATTAGCTTAGGTTAATGCATGACGTATTGGGATTCGCATCCCCTATAAAGCTAAACTCCGTTTTGAGCTGGTATTTCTACACACTTTCTTGTAGTAAGAGTTCAGGCATTTCGTCATATGTTTTTCCATTTAAAAGTCTTCCGCTCACTTTTTTGTTTTTTCCACCCCATTGTTTAAAGAAAAATGCAACATCATTCTTTTCACATTGCTTTTGTATGTCTAAAACCCATTCCGTGTCCATAGGACGTGGCGTATGACCACTTTCTCCCCCCACAATTACCCAATCTATTTTTTTTAGGTTCATTTTTGTTAACGGACCAATAAGCGGTTCACAAGACAAAAACTTTACTTTTGCGTTTGTTTTTCTCAGAAAGTCAATTCTATATTTTACCTTATCATTTTCAATAGAAACACCCATCCAAATATTATGCGTCCACTTTAACTCGTTATGTACTTCAAACAATCTTTCTGCTCTTTTAGTCAAGACCTGAAAAACATGCTGTGGATTATCATTCATTACTTCGAAAACACGTTTTATAAAATCTAATGAAATGTCCTTATGAAATAAGTCGCTCATAGAGTTTACAAATACAACTTTGGAATGTTTCCATGTATATGGAATACGCAAGGATGCTTCGTGTGCCCTTACCTCAAAATTATCTTTGTATTTTTCAATTCCCATTGCTTGAAGTCGTTTGGACATAATTTCAGCGTAACAGAATTTACAGCCCGCAGATATTTTTGTACAACCCGTAGTGGGGTTCCACGTCATTTCTGTCCATTCGATACTTGATTGTGCCATTTTATAAGGGTTTCACTTGTGTTACTAATGCGCCTGATTTACAAACCTTGGTTGAAAGATTAAAGCTACTCTTTTGAATTTTATTTTCTTTTATCAATTGTGCTATGATTTTTCTTGCATGTGATGGTAAAAAACCATTCGTTATCGTAAAGAGATAAATGGCTTTGTCTGATGGTAACGATTTATTTAAAATTCCTTCTTTTAATTCTTTTTCAAATAAATCAACTTTTTTCGGTTTGGGGACTTCATTGGTAAACAGATCAAATTGACCTTTTTGTATTTTATCCTCATCAATATCAAAATTCGCTTCGCCTCTTTCTTTATCAATGCCCCAGCAAGTTGTTAGAAACTTTTCTATACCCAAAACATGTCCACTGCCAAAAATGAGCCCGTATAGTCCTGCATTTTTTTTTAATGAGAATGATGCGAGATAATATTCTTTGTTTTGAGGGATGAGGCTTTTATAATATTCTAATACTAACCGATGTATTTTATGATAGGGTGTTTTCTCAATGTCTTCGCTATTTAGTTTTATATATCGTGAAATTGAAGGGTGTTCTGCAAATCTTTTGATTGTTGAAGATGAAATAAAAAATAAAAAATCAGTCTGTTTTAAGTTTATAATTTTAGAAAAAATCTCTTCATTAATATGTTTGACACCTGTTTGGTCCAAAAACAACAAGTTTGCATTTCCTTTATTTCCCATTTCTGGGAATTTGCTTTTAAAAGAGATTTTAAAATCTAAATTTTCAATCTGAATAGAGTAGGGCCGTACATCCCCCTTTTCTGGGGATACATTTTTTTTTAAAGCTTCGTATTTTGATTGGTCATATTCATTTAAATAAAGGTTAACATTTAGTTTCTTTGAAATTATGTTGTCAAAATGTGGATTTAATTCTTCAAGGATTATCAACGGTGTTCCTTTATTACCGAATCCGTCAGAACCTGGGCCTGAGAAAAAATCGTAAATATTTATTGTGTTCCAATAAATTTCTCTTTTGGCAATAAAAACGGGTAACCATTCCCTTAAATAATCTCTAAAAATTGCAAGTTTAGCTTTTGTCCCTTCGTCAAATGGTTTTTTATGTATATCTCTTGACATTATATTATTTGAGGTTTTGATTTACGAAGGGTGTCTGCTAAACTTACGCAACTCTTCAATGTGCGAAGTTTGCGTAGTACTTTTAATATTTATCTGAACAGGCAAGAGTATTTGCAACTCTGGCGTTATGCCTGAAACCTCCCCCTCACCCCTTCGACAACTCCTTCGACCTCATCTGCGCAGCCAAAATCCCCCCAATCAAAGTCTCATCCAAATTCCCAGCCTCAAATTGTTTCAAAGCAGCTTCCGTCGTTCCGCCTTTTGACGCAACTGCTTTAATCAGTTCGTCCAGCGATTTGTCGGCTGTGTTAATTAAATGGAAAGAACCCAGCATTGTTTGTTTTACCAAAAGTGCGGCTACGGATTCTTCGAAGCCCATTTTCTTTCCTGCTTCGATCATTGCTTTTACTACGTAGAAAAAGTAGGCCGGTCCACTGCCGCTTAATGCGGTTACGGCGTTTAATTGTTCTTCTTCTTCCAAAAACACAGAACGGCCCGTCGCATTGATCAGGTTTTCGACTTTGCGAAGCTGGGTCATATCAACTTCCGGTGAAGCGGTATACGCCGTGATACCCATGCCGAGCATGGCTGGCGTATTTGGCATCGCACGGATCACAGCTTTATGATCCAGTACCGTTTGAATATTGGCGATCGTTACACCGGCCATGATGGAAAGTACAACCTGATTTGGTGTAATTACGGCGCGTAACGCTTCCTGAACCGACGGGAAATCCTGTGGTTTTACGGATAAAATGATCAGATCGTATGTCCCGATCTGCGGTCCGATTACTCCGGTGATAACGCCGGGTTGGAAGCTGCTAAGCTTTTCCATACGATCTTCACCTTTTTCAACCAGTAAAAAATCTTCTTTTTTAACCAGATCAAATTTCAGGAATGCGCGGGCAAAGGCAAGTCCCATGTTTCCGCAGCCAATGATTGCAATTTTCATTTTAAATAAATGTATTTGATATTAAATTCAGGGTAAAAGGGAATTTGGAAAATGCACGCCGAAAATTTATTTTCGGATTGAACATTAGCCATGGCGAATTACGCAACTTTTAGTTGAAAATCAGATCATATCCAGATTTCTTTTGCGAGGCTGTCGGCAGTCGGCTTTTGGCTATCAAGCATAGAAAAAGCGACTTTTTGGCCGACAGCCGATTGCCGACAGCCAATTTCGTAGTTTATCTTCTTACCTTCGGGTTCGGTTTGAGAAAATGAATACTTTTGAAAATGTATTCGCAGGATATTTTGTTAAAGTAAATTCTTGTAGAAATATATTTTGAAAAATACGTATTATACATTTTTTTAGAGCGAGGAAGATTCGTTGCCGCCAAATTATCATAGTTTATTGTAATTCTCCAATTATGGCTATAAAAGTTGCTATTTCACATAAGACCAAGTACAAGTTTGATAGGAGTGTTGCATTGTCACCGCATATTTTCAGATTACGTCCTGCGCCGCATTCCCGTACGGCCATTGAAGGATATTCATTTAAAATTACGCCCGAAAATCATTTTATAAACTGGCAGCAGGATCCTTTTGGTAATTACCAGGCAAGGGTTGTGTTCCAGGAAAAAACGACAGAATTAAGTGTTGAAGTGGAGGTTATCGCCAAATTGCAGGTAATCAATCCGTTCGACTTTTTTGTTGAAGAATATGCTGATATGTTTCCTTTCCAATACGATCAGTCTTTGAAAAAAGAACTTGGGCCGTATCTGGAACCGAGAGAATCCGGTCCGTTGCTGATGGAATGGATTGAGCAGAATAAGGTAAATTATGATATCAAAACGACCGATTTTCTTGTTTACCTTAACCAACGGGTTTTCAATTCGATCGGTTATAATATTCGCATGGAAGCTGGTGTGCAGCAATGCGAGGATACTTTGACGATAAAAAGTGGCTCTTGCCGTGATTCTGCCTGGCTTTTGGTTCAGGTTTTGCGTCATTTAGGAATTGCGGCACGTTTTGTTTCAGGATATCTGGTTCAGCTGACTTCGGATATAAAATCGCTGGATGGACCTTCTGGACCGGAAAAAGATTTTACAGATTTGCACGCCTGGACGGAAGCCTATATTCCTGGTGCAGGCTGGATTGGCCTCGATCCAACTTCCGGACTTTTCGCCAGCGAAGGGCATATTCCACTTTGCTGTACGCCTGATTACGCCAGCGCCGCGCCGGTTTCCGGAGCAACGGATGTTTGCGAAGTAAGTTTTGAATTCGATAACAGCGTTTTTCGTATCCACGAAGATCCAAGGGTAACCAAACCTTATACTGAGGAGCAATGGAATAAGATCATGCAGGTCGGCCACGATGTGGAAAAAGATTTGCAGGATGGCGATGTGCGGATGACAATGGGTGGTGAACCTACTTTTATTTCCATCGATGACTTTGAAGGTGCTGAATGGAATACCGCTGCCGACGGTCCTTTGAAAAGACAACTGGCGTATGATCTTGCATTACGATTGAAAAACCGGTTTGCACATGGTGGCCTGCTTCATTTCGGACAAGGGAAATGGTATCCGGGCGAATTATTTCCTCGCTGGCAATATGCGCTTTATTGGAGAAATGACGGTTTGCCGATGTGGAAAAATGATGCATTGGTCGCGAAAGAAGGTGAGACAAAATACACTTTTCGTGATGCAGAAATTTTCACAACCGAGCTGACAAAATATTTAGGAATCGACACCAATAATATTACACCAGCTTATGAAGATCCGGTTTATTGGGCGATGGAAGAAGGAAAATTGCCTGTCAATATTGATCCGTTGCAGGTTAATCTTAAAGATTCAATTGAAAGAAGAACACTAGCCCAATTACTGCAAAAAGGTCTGAACAATCCGACTGGATATGTTTTGCCTTTGAAATATAATGTAAAAGACGAAAACTGGGTGAGTTGTGCCTGGGAGTTCCGTCGTAAAAACTGTTTCCTGATTCCCGGAAATTCAGCGATCGGTTTCAGACTTCCGCTTGATTCCTTGCCGGAAGTTGCAAAAGACAAAAGAGAGCAGCCAATTGAACGTAGTCCGTTTGAGGATTTGCCGCCATTAGGCGAATATAAATCGGTTGTGGAGGCAAGATATGGAACGGTTTCGCCGGCTTATGTTGCACCCGATAATAAGGTAATTGAAGATGAGGACGAGGAAAAAGATAAAAAGGTAAAGAAAGAAAAAGCGGCAGAACAAGCTTTGCTTTTTGAAGTGCCGATGATCAAAACGGCACTTTGCGTAGAGGAACGTGACGGGATAATTTACGTTTATCTTCCGCCAACGGATTATCTGGAACATTATCTGGATCTGATGGCGTCCATCGAGGCGACTGCCGAGAAATTGCAGATGCCTATCCGGATCGAAGGATATCCTTCGCCTTCGGATCACCGTGTTCAAAAACTTATCGTTACACCGGATCCGGGTGTAATTGAAGTAAATATTCACCCGGCTAAAAACTGGACGGAACTGGTTGATAACATCAGTGCTTTGTACGAGGAGGCATTTTTCTCACGATTGGGTACGGACAAATTCATGGTTGACGGCCGTCATACCGGAACGGGAGGAGGAAATCACGTAACGATTGGAGGTGCAAAACCTGCTGATAGTCCGATTCTCCGTCGTCCTGATTTGTTAAGAAGTTTGATCACTTATTGGCAGCATCATCCGGCGCTTAGTTATTTGTTTGCCGGTCCGTTTATCGGCCCGACAAGTCAGGCACCGCGTATTGATGAAGGTCGGGATGAAAAATTATATGAGGTAGAAATTGCGTTTGAACAAATTCCGGATGGTGAAGAAATTCCTTTCTGGATGGTTGACCGTATTTTCAGGAATTTGCTGGTAGACATTACCGGTAATACCCACCGCTCGGAATTTTGCATGGATAAATTGTATTCACCGGATTCTTCGACGGGTCGATTGGGAATTTTAGAATTCCGTGCCTTTGATATGCCGCCGCACAAACACATGAATTTGGTTCAAACATTGCTTGTGCGCGCATTGATTGCCAAATTCTGGAAAGAACCTTATAAACATAAATTAATCCGTTGGGGTACCGAATTACACGACCGTTTCCTGCTGCCTCATTTCGCTTATATGGATATGGTTGATGTCGTGAACGACCTGAAAGATTCCGGTTATCATTTTGACATTTCCTGGTTCGACCCGTTCTTTGAATTCCGCTTTCCTTTTTATGGAGGCATTACGGTTGATAACATTCAACTTGAAATCCGTCTTGGTATCGAGCCTTGGCATGTTCTGGGAGAAGAATTAACTAACTCCGGTACTTCCCGTTTCGTAGATTCTTCCCTTGAAAGAATTCAGGTAAAAGTGAGCGGATTTATAGAAGGTCGCCATATTCTGGTTTGTAACAGTTGCCGTGTTCCATTGAGAAGTTCGGGGATTAAAGGAGAATTTGTAGCCGGAATTCGTTACAAAGCATGGAATCCGCCGTCTGCATTACATCCAACGATCGGAGCAGATGCGCCGCTTGTTTTTGATATAGTGGATACCTGGAACAACCGTATTTTGGGCGGCTGTACGTATTTTGTTTCGCACCCGGGTGGTCGTAGTTTTGATACACATCCTGTAAACAGTTTTGAAGCGGAATCAAGAAAGATCAGCTTATTCCAGGGTTTTGGACATACGCCTTCTTTTGGCCAGGAAGTTCCGATCCTGGACAGATCAACTCCAGCCGTTTCCCGTTTTGTTGCGGAAACGAAGAAGGATTTGAGAAGTGATACGCCGGTTGAATTAATTGATCCGGAGTATCCAAATACACTGGATTTAAGAAAATACTGGAAAGCGAAATAAATCGCACCCTCTTATAAATTATTTAGTTGAATTATTATGCTTACTGAAGCTTCCGTGAATCTTTTACAATCATATCGCAGCGGGTTGAACTCGTACGATGAAATTCTGGATGTAAGAGGTCGTGTGAAACCACATTGGCAGGCTTTGTTTGCTACGCTTGAAAAACTTGGTATTGACGAATTAAAAAACAGGAATCAGGAAATTATTGACAAACTGCGTGAAAACGGGGTTACTTATAATGTCTATGAAGGTGTTGATGGATTGAATCGTCCGTGGCAGCTTGATCCGATTCCTTTTTTAATCGAACAAAAAGAATGGAACACGATAGCAAAAGGATTGCAGCAGCGAGCCTTATTGCTTGATTTGATACTTCGTGATATTTATGGTCCGAGAAATCTGGTCAGGGACGCGATCATTCCGGCGGAACTTGTTTTCGACAATGTAGGATTTTCTCGTCCCTGTGCAGATCTAATACTTCCGGCTCCGAATCAACTGGTGCTGTACGCAGCCGATATGGCGCGCGGCCCGGACGGACAGATGTGGATCGTGGATAACCGCACCCAGGCTCCTTCCGGATCTGGTTATACTTTGGAAAATCGTGTGGTGATGAGCAAGCTGCTTCCGGAGCTTGCCGATGGCATGTATGTGAGCAAATTATCGCCGTTTTTTAACAGCATCCAAAGTACAGTTTCCAGGTTATCAGGCAAAACAAAAGAAGCACCCAACATCGTTTATCTAACGCCCGGACCAAATAATGAATCCTATTTTGAGCACGCTTATCTGGCGTCTTATTTAGGATATACTTTGGCCCAAGGTGATGATTTATTAGTTCGTGACGGGTATGTCTGGCTGAAATCGATTGAAGGTTTACAGCGTGTGGATGTCATTATTCGCCGTATTGATGACGACTGGTGTGATCCTTTGGAACTTCGTGAAGATTCGCGTCTCGGTGTTCCGGGTTTGCTTCATGCCATTCGTAAAGGAAATGTGAAAGTGCTGAATCCGCCTGGTACCAGCGTTTTGGAAAACCATGCATTTCTGGCTTTCATGCATAATATTTGCCGATACTTTTTGGGTGAAGATTTAATTATGCCGTCAGTCGCTACGTGGTGGTGCGGACAGCCAAGAGAGCTTAGTTTTGTTTTAAATAATATTGACAAACTAATCATTAAAAAAGCAAACCGGAAATCTAAATTCCGCTCTGTATATGGTCGTTTGCTTACCCCAAAAGATAAAGAAGATCTAAAAAAGGCACTGATCCAGCGGCCTCATGAATATATTGCGCAGGAAGAAGTAAGTCTTTCAACGACGCCTTCGCTGGTAGATGGTCTGATCGAACCGCGTTACGCTGCCATCCGTGCGTTTCTGGTTTCTGATGAAAAAGGATACCATGTGATGCAGGGCGGACTGACGCGAAGTTCTCCGGTAAAAGATCGTTTTGTTATTTCCAACCAATATGGCGGTCTTTCAAAAGATACCTGGGTGGTTTCGGATAAAACAGATCAGGTGCAGGAAAAAATAACGCTGCCTGCTACGGCTGCCTTCAACAAACAGGTTTCGCTGCCAAGCCGCAGTGCAGAAAATCTTTTTTGGGTTGGACGCTATTGTGAGCGTACGATGTCGGTGATCAAGTTTATGAACATTGTGATCAACGTGCTCAATCTGGACAGAAATTTTGGTGGCTCTTCCAAACAGGAACACATCAAAATATTACTTCAATCGCTGACACATCTTTCTTCCACTTATCCGGGTTTTCTTGGTGAGGATAGTCAGGATTTGTTAAATAAACCTTATACCGAAATTATAAATCTGGCTTCGGATGTAAACCGGCCGGGTTCCATAGCGTCCAATATCGGATCATTTTTACATGCCATCGGAGCGGTTAGAAATCAATGGAATATTGAGATCTGGCGTACTGTTGACCTGATTGAGAATAGTTTCCTAGAGCTAAAAAATGCTCCGGTAATGAATAGCAGCAATATTCAGAAAACGCTGGATAAGTTGTACAACAGTATGCTGACATTTTTAGGGGTAATCTCCGAAACGATGCCACGTGACAACAGTTTTTTACTACTGGATACGGGAAAAATCATTGAGCGGATACTTTCCCGACTTAGTATTATCCAATCCAATTTTGGCGTTAAAAATGAAGAAAATGTAGAAAATGAATTGATTGAGGCGACTTTGCTCAATCATCATTTGCTTGTGAATTACCGTCAGGTTTATAAATCACAGTTAAGTGTTGAGGCGATGCTGGATATGGTTTTGCTTGAAAAAACATTGCCGTATTCAATTGTTTATTTGCTGGATTCATTAAAAGTAAATCTGGACTGTTTGCCAAGTACAGTTGGCGAACGGCTTAATGAAGCACAAAAATCTGTTCTGAAAGCGTCCACATTGATAAAATTGGCCAGCATTCCTTCATTAAGCCAATACGATCCGGTTACCCTGGAAAGAGAAGAATTATTTAATCTGATGTCAGAGGTTTCAGGATTAATTTCGTCTGTATCCCTGACGCTGACGAATATGTATTTCAGCCATACGATTATGCAACATTCGTTTTTTAAACCGATAGAGAACGATGAAATATAAGCTGACCCATTTAACGGAATATCGCTACGTTGAGCCTGTAAGCACATATCATAGTCTGGTATGTCTTACGCCAAGGACTTTACCAAAACAGCTATGTCAGGATTTTACAATGGAAGTAACGCCTACACCCGCTGAAATTGTGGAGCGCGTAGATTACTTTGGCAATACAACGCACTACTTTTCGCTTCATTCACCGCATAAAAAATTAACGGTAAAAACGACCAGTATTGTAGAATGTTTGACGGAAACAACCGGCGCGCCAATCCGTTCTGACGTTACCTGTGCTGAGGCGAGAGCACGTTTTATGCATGATCGTTCGCTGAAAGTTTCATTGCTGGAATATCTGTTGCCAAGTCCGCTTATCAAATGGGATCCGGCCATTATTCATTTTGCAGAAGACTGTTTTCAGGATGACCGGCCACTTTATGAATGTGTCCATGCGCTGAGCCGGAAAATATTCACAGAATTTGATTTCGTCCCTGATTTCACAACCATTCATACGCCGATCAGAGAAGTGCTGGCGGCGAAAAAAGGAGTTTGTCAGGATTTTTCGCATCTGGCGATTGCCTGTATCCGCAGCTTTGGTTTTGCTGCGCGGTATGTGAGCGGATATCTGGAAACGCTTCCGCCTCCGGGCAAGCAAAAGTTGCAGGGATCGGATGCTTCACACGCCTGGATATCGGTTTTTATTCCTGACTATGGCTGGTGCGATTTCGATCCGACGAACAATGTTGTTCCCGGTGAGCGTCATATTATTACAGCCTGGGGAAGAGATTACAGTGACGTGCCGCCGTTGAAAGGAATTATTTTCAGTTCGGGCAAACATACATTATCCGTTGAGGTGGATGTAATTCCAATGGATTGAGACTTAAAATTGTAATATATCTTTACTTTTCTGATAATGGTTGTTTAAACAATTTGAGAATTGGCCTTGTTTCTCTAATTTTACCACATCATTTTCGAAACCAGTATTGATAACCTTATTTTGATGAAACCAAGCGTTACAGAATTTAACCCTCTTTGGACAAATTTGCCTGGTAACATCCCAGTGGGGAACCACGGAACATTAAATAATCATAAAATTACGGATGAAAGAAATAGCATTTAGAGATGCCATTCGCGACGCCATGTCGGAAGAGATGCGCCGGGATCAAAGTGTATTCCTGATGGGCGAGGAAGTTGCAGAATATAATGGCGCCTATAAAGCCAGTCAGGGAATGCTTGATGAATTTGGACCGGAACGTGTGATTGATACACCGATCGCCGAATTGGGTTTTGCAGGAATTGGGGTTGGAGCAGCCGGAAACGGTCTTCGTCCTATCATTGAATTTATGACATTCAACTTTTCGTTGGTTGCGATCGATCAGATCATCAATAGCGCTGCGAAAATTCTTTCTATGTCTGCCGGACAGTACGGTGCTCCTATCGTATTCCGCGGACCAACTGGAAATGCAGGTCAGCTGGGTGCTCAGCACTCACAAAACTTTGAAAACTGGTTCGCTAACACGCCCGGTTTGAAAGTAGTGATTCCTTCAAATCCGTATGATGCAAAAGGACTTTTGAAATCAGCCATTCGTGACAACAACCCGGTTATCTTCATGGAATCGGAAGTGATGTATGGCGATAAAATGATGGTTCCTGAGGAGGAATATCTTATTCCATTAGGAAAAGCTGATGTAAAACGTCAGGGAAAAGATGTTACCATTGTTTCTTTTGGTAAAATGATCTCGCGCGTAGTTATGCCGGCTATTATCCAACTTGAAAAAGAAGGAATTGACGTAGAATTAATCGATTTAAGATGTGTTAAACCTATCGATTATGCGACCGTTGTTGAATCTGTAAAGAAAACAAACCGTTGTGTTGTTGTTGAAGAAGCTTGGCCGCTGGCATCTATTTCGACTGAAATTGCTTACCATATCCAGCGTAATGCATTTGATTATATGGATGCACCGGTAATCCGCGTTACAAACCGCGATGTTCCGCTTCCATATGCACCAACACTTATTGAGGAGATTTTACCAAATGTAAAACGTGTTGTTGAAGCAGTAAAAACTGTTTTATACAAATAAAAAAGCAAGAAAATAACAAAGCCATTTCCCGCCGCAGGTTGTGGCTTTGTTATTATTTCCCAGTACTTTGTCCTGCCGGTTGAGTAGGCTTTTTTGAGTGATTTCAATAGCTGCGGGAGCTTTTCCCGGAATTTATTGTTAAAAAAGAAATTGATTACTATTATTTTTGTTTTTAAAAGACCTTAATACGGATTCAAATCAATTAAGATTATGCAAGAAGAAAGGACGAGATATTCTGAGGAGGAATTAAAGGAATTTGAGTTACTCATTCGCGGCAAACTCGAAGGTACGCTTAATGAACTTAACTATATTAAGGGAGGTCTGAGTAAAAAAAACGATAGCGGTACAGATAACACTGCCAGTACAGCCAAGTCGATAGAAGATGGTGCAGATGCAAGCGAACGTGAAAATTTAACGCAGCTGGCAGCCAGATTGCAGAAATATTCAATCCAGTTGGAAAATGCACTTGTTCGTATCAAAAATGGCACTTACGGCATCTGTATCGATTCAGGCAAACTGATCCCAAAAGAAAGGTTACGCATCGTACCTCACACACAGCAAACAATTGAAGCAAAATTGAAACGGGTAAACTAATTTCATCTGAAAACACTTTACTCTGTTACTATAAAAAAATTAAAGGCAAGCTTACTTTTCGGTAGGCTTGCCTTTTTGTCATTATAGATTTTAGGATTATTCTTCCGACCCCAAAACTTCCCTAAAAACATTAAGCAACCCTTCCGATGGTTCTTGTCCTTTATTTTTACTTTTGAAATATTCCTGAAAAAGACTTTCCATACTCAAAGTCAGGTCGATTGTTGAAGCACTTCCTTCTTCTTCAATTTTTTTGATCTGGGGAATGATCTGTACCAAACCGGAATGCGCCTCTGTAAGTCGTCTTTTATCGGCCGCTTCCAGATAATTATCCGAAACGATCGTTAGTTCAATTAAATCTTCGGAATGCTCCTGAAGCCAGATTATCGCTTCATTAATAGAATCAAACTTTCCGCGACGGAGTTTTTTTCCTTTCGTCAATTCGATAGCGCGATAATTATTCAATTTCCCCGCTTCTGCGTCAAGGAGAATGACATACTTTGTCTGATTAGCTTCTGAGAAACTATACGCCAGCGGACTGCTTGAATAAACCGATGGAGCCGGAATTTTGTCAACCCGGTGATATCGGTGCAAATGACCAAGCGCGATATAATGAATTTGCTCAGGGAAATTTTCGGTATAAATCGCCTGCGCACCGCCGATATGTAAAATCGGTCGCTCCTCATCCGGTTCTTCTTCAGGTGCCGGATCACCTTTTTTCATCACATATAAATGCGTAACCAGCAGATTGAAGCCATCATCATCCAGATATTTTTCGGCCAATTTCTGCCAGTGTTTTTGCAAATGCGTCCGCAGGTTTTCTTCGGAATCTTCCAGTCCTAAAAACGTTTTCAGACGCTGTTCATTTGCATAAGGCGTGTGTAAAACGCGGAGAGGCACGTCTGAATTTGGAAGTTTAATTTCGATGAATCCTTTGTCTGATTTAGTAACTTCAAGTCCGGCTTGGGTGCGAAACGGTTTTATTTCTGCATTGGGAAAACCGACAAAAATAATCCCGCAAACTTTCGCCAAAGCATCCGGCACTTCGATCCGTTCAGGCGAATCATGATTTCCGGCAATGGCTATAACGGCACGGCTTCCATGTGCTGATAATCGGTATAAAGTGCTGTATAATAATTCAGTAGATTCTGACGACGGATTGAAATTATCAAACAGGTCACCGGCTACAACGACGGCATCAGCCGCTTCACGATCCGCTATTTCACAGATTTCATCTAAAACCAGCCTTTGCTCTTCCAATCTGGAAAAGTTGTCAAGCTTTTTTCCAATATGCCAGTCTGCGGTGTGGAGAATTTTCATTTTGGGTAATTATTTTAGCGAAATTAATACTTCGTTTGGGATTATGGTCACATTTCAACGTGTAAGCATTTCTTACAAGTTGGAATCTGTTTTATTACATTGGTAATTTGAAATCCATAATAGCAGTATCGCAACTGTTCGGAATTTCCGGACAGTTCAGTTAGTGAGATTACAAAGTGTAAGTCAAAAAGATGGAATGTTATAACTTTGACCTTATTTGTAATTTTCTATAATAATTGTTGCAGAAACGAAGGGTACCTTAAAATTAACACACAAAAAATAATATCTATTTTGACAAAGAAATTAATAAGTTGGAAAAGTAAGGATCTAAATTTGATCAGTCAAATCTGGTCTTTTTCAGGTCTTTTTCTTATCATTTTATCTTTGTCATCCTGCCACGAAAAACCAACCAACGCAGAAAAAGCCGGCATCGCTATTTCTTTCGACGATCATTTTATCGATGATTGGTATGCATTAAGACCACTATTTCAAAAATATAACGCCAGAGTTACTTTTTTTCTAACGTGCCCGGATTCACTGACTAGCGATGAAATTGTCAAAATAAAACAGCTCCAAAAAGACGGACATGAAATCGGTTTTCATGGAACGGTACATGGAAATGCAACTGCCATGATCGAATCCGGCGGCCCGGAAAAATATATTGAAACTGAACTCAAACCAGGCTTAAAACATCTGGCGAAAATCGGTATAAAACCCACTTCCTATGCGCATCCAGGTGGAAACCATACTGATCGGGCAGATTCTGTTTTGTTGGCAAACGGATTCAAAATTTTGCGAGATGTAGCTCAGGCAGAACGAAAATTATTCGGAATACCTGTTTATCATTTCGAACCAAGAGTCATGAACTGGATTTATTATCCCTTCAACAAAGAGCAAATTGTGGATGCCTTGATGATCGATGCAGGAACAAATGTTAGTGAAAAGGAAATAAAAGAAGCACTAAAAAAAGCAAAAAAAACAAATACTGCCCTCATGCTTTTCGGTCATCAACCATTATATGAAAAACCGAAAAACGGCCAATACGGATTCAGTATAACATTTTTAGAAACAATCCTAAAAGAAGCAAAAGCCCAAAACCTGAAATTCTACACCATGTCCGAACTCCCAACCTCAAAATAAACCTTTCAAAACTCTGCGCAAAACCTCTCAATAACTCTGCGTTTAAAAAGAACTAACGCCCGAAATGCCGATCCTTGAACGCCAATAAAGGTTTTTCGAAGTAATTATAAGAAAGTGCGGTTACTGCTACGGATAATGCAAAGCTTAAAATATAGACCACGATGTGATAGGTGGTTCCTGTTATTTGAGGAGCAAATGTTCTTAATGCATTGATGATAAAAACAATAACGAAAACGTGGTAAATATAAAGTCCATAGGAAATCTTACCCAGATAGCTCATTACCTTATTTTCCAGACTGATAATTGTGTTTTTGTTACAGGAAACATTCAGCACAAAAAAGCTGAAAAAGAGCGCATATAATTCAAGAAATCCTGTGAAGTGAACACCTGAGAAAAACAGAACGGCTAACAATGTGTAGACCACGATCTGCACATCTTTTCTAAAAACGAAATCCAGAATTTTTGTTTTTTGTGAATAAACCAGATAAGCGCAAAGACCTCCGAGCGCCATCGTTTGAATCCGGAACTGACCGAAGAATGTAGTGATGGCGGATATTTTTTCCTCGTCCGTTTTATCTAAAAGGTAAGCTCCGCCGAATAATAGTATAGCTGTCACGAATAGGAAGAGGAAAAGAATTCTTCCACTCCTTTTGGGATATTTGATAATCCACGGCCATAAATAGTAAAATTGCTCTTCCACACCAATGGACCAGGTTTGCGCACACCAATAAGGAAGATCGTACAATACAAAGGCATAATTCGGTAGAACCAAAAGCAGCAATGCTAAACGAGGTGCAACATCATGCGCTAACTTTTCATTGGCCCCAGGAAAATAAAGCAGATCAATATGCGGGAAAACAAAAAAGGATAATCCTATAATCAGAAAATAGATAGGCCAGATCCTGAAAACGCGGCGCAGATAAAATTTCTTAGCGTCAACATCACCAAACCGACCTTTTTCTTCCAGCAGTAAATAAGTAATTAAGAATCCACTCAGCACGAAAAACAAACCCACGCCTAATCGTCCGGCATGTTTGATGATCGTTACATCATATAAATTATCAATACCAAAAGCATGTTTGGCTTGCTCCAGATGATGAAAAACCACTAAAAGTGCTGCGATGCAGCGGATACCATTTAAATTGGGAAAGTAACGTTTGTTTTCCGAGTGTGCCACGTATTTATATTCTTACTTCGATTCAAACCACGACATCCATTTTCCCTGCGCACGCATCACCTGCTCGATCACGTCACGAACTGCTCCGTAACCGCCTTTTGCAGGAGATACATAATCTGCAATCGCAAGAATTTCCTGATCTGAATCGGCAGGACATGCACCTAAAACGGCCGTTTTCATGACTTCGTAATCAGGGAGGTCATCACCCATGAATATGATTTCATTTTCAGTAAGGCCGCGTTCCTGAAGATATTTTTTAAAGATTGGTAATTTTCCGTCGGGTGTTGTACCAATGAAAATGTCTTTAACACCTAAATATTCCAGCCTTTTACGAACGCCAACCTGATTTTGTGCGGAAAGAATAGCGACGTTATATCCCAGCCTAACGGCACGGTTAATACCATATCCGTCACGAACGTTGAAAATCCGGGGTTGCTCTCCGCTTTCAAGTGCGATCACACTGCCGTCGGTCATAACACCGTCCACATCAAAAATAAAGGTTGTAATCTGTTTGAAACGCTCTTCTAAGGCTGAACTCATAAAATTTCAAGATTGGAATTGTGTGCAAAGATAGTCTAACTTTTTTCCCGGCGAAGTACCGGTTATTCATTTCCCATATGACGGGTTCTTATTCTTTCGGTCATTAAACGATAAATATCGGTCCAGTCGGGATTTATTTCCTGTAAATATTCAAGATGCCGCCCGGTTGTTGCCCAGTCGCCCCGCTTTGCCGGACCGGTTTGTCCTAATGCGGGATTATCCGATTGTAAAGCTTTTTCAACCGTTGTTCTGATTAATGGCACCAGCAGACCAAAATCTAACTGCTCCCGTGCAAGCAGATCATGAGAAATGCTTAATAAATGATTGGTAAAATTACTGGCGAAAACTGCCGCTACATGTAAAATAAACCGCTCATCAGAATCAACGTGGCGCACATAATTACTCACGCTGTCAGCTAAATTTGTAAGCCTGGCCTCAACGATATCGCTGGTCCCTTCCACGCAAATGGGTAACGTTTTATAATCCATCGGAACCTCTTTGGTGAAAGTTTGTAATGGATAAAAAACACCAGTTTGTACAGGCACATCACTGTAAATTTCCAGCAGATTTTGAAGTTCCGCCAAAGATCTTGTGCCCGAAGTATGAACTACAATGACGCCTTCGGGCAAAACGATTCGCTCAATAACCGATTTTAAAGCATCATCCGAAACCGTAATAAAAATAATCTGTGTATCACTTTCTGAAAAATTCAGATCCGGCTGAATTTCTGAATCATAAAGCAATGATACCAGCTGGCGGGCCTTTTGCGTATCGCGACTATAAACTTCACAAATAAGATGACCGGCATCTTCAAAAGCCTGAGACAGATGCCATGCGACATTTCCGGCACCGATAAAGGAGATTTTCATTGGTATTGAATATTGTGATAACCTGCGTAAGTTATTAAGGCATAGTCAACTTCACAAATCAGTTTACGATCGGTGCGGTTTGTTCTGCCGATGTTATGCCGGAAGGCAGTTCCATAATGCGCATATTACGAAAGTGAATTTCAGCACCTTCTGCTTCCAGGCAGATATAACCTTTCTTCCGTTCTGATGCGCGTAACCCATTCACAAATTTTCCGTTGACAGATAATTTTACGGTTCCGTCTACACAAACGACCACATATTTATTCCACTCTCCTTTTCCTTTGCAGCGTTTTTCAATGGATTTGCTTCGTATGCCACGCGGATTATCCGGAATTGCCGTCATGCCCATCGTTGGAAATAATTCGCCATGAACGTAATCGTCAGTAGCATTATGTTGCCTGGCGTAATCCAGTTCTAGCATTTGCACTTCGATAGCTTTTGTTAGCGGATCATCTTTAAACTGTGTTCCTTCACTCCAAACAAAAATCCCGGAATTCCCGCCAGCCGTCATATGTTTCCATTCGACTTCCAAAATAAAATTTTCATATTGTTTGTCGGAACGCATCACGCCAATCGGTAAGCCCGAGCAAATCAAAGTTCCGTTTTTCACTTTCCAGGTTTCTTTGGAAGTATTGACATCGATCCATCCGTTTAGGTTTTTCCCATTGAAAAGTGGCCGAAAAGCTAATGCATCAGAATCCTGAGCATAACCTGAATTGATAAAAAATAGAACGAAAAATATAATCCGGGCAATCCGACAGTTTAAAAAGGCGTCTTTTAGAGCTCTATTTTTAATATACATAAGGGAAATGTTTAGGATTTGTTGAGATCAGAATTGATCTGGAAAATTATTTAATCAAAGTATTTCAAGTTTGCGTATTACTTGCTTAGTGGCTGACTGTCACCTAAAAACTTCGTAAATCGTTGTTAAAATGCGATTTTTCAGATTAATCACCCATATCATAAGTATTACAAAAAATGCGTCTTCCGGGAAAAATTACAAACATACTTGTAATTCAATTTGTTAAACTCTATATTTGCACTCCCATTTTGCGATGGGACTGTTCTATAACAGTGTAATTTATTGAAAATCAATTAAAATTTTTGTTAATCGTGGATACGTTAAGCTACAAAACCATCTCGGCGAACAAAAACACAGTGAACAAGGAGTGGGTTGTTGTGGATGCCAAAGGTGCAGTTCTTGGTCGTTTGGCCAGTGAAGTTGCTAAAATTATCAGAGGCAAGCACAAAGCAAGTTACACCCCTCATGTAGACTGTGGTGATAATGTTATCATTATCAACGCCGATAAAGTAAAGTTGACAGGTAAGAAGTTGACAGACAAAATTTATGTTCGTCACACGGGTTACCCGGGAGGTCAACGTTTTCAAACTCCTCGCGAATTGCTTGAAAAACACCCGGAACGTGTTATTGAGAAAGCCGTGAGAGGTATGCTTCCAAAAAGTCGTTTGGGACGTCGTTTGTTTACTAATTTGTTCGTTTATGCCGCTGCGGAACATCCGCACAGTGCTCAACAACCTAAAGAAATACAGTTTTAAGCCTTTTAGGTTTATAACTGATAACGCAAAAGCAATTCATGGAAGTTATCAACACAATTGGTAGAAGAAAAACAGCTGTGGCGCGCATCTACCTAACGCCAGGTAAAGGAGAAATCAAAGTAAACGGCCGCGATTTTAAGGAGTACTTTCCTTTTGAAGTACATCAGATCGTTTTGCAAATGCCTTTCGCTACGATTAGCGGTAACAATGGTTACGACGTTAAAGTAAACGTAAGAGGTGGTGGAATATCAGGACAAGCTGAGGCTGTTCGTATGGCTATTTCACGTGCATTGGTTGAATATAACGGAGATTTCCGTCCAGCGTTGAAGAAAGAAGGATTCCTTACTCGTGACCCTCGTATGGTTGAACGTAAGAAATACGGTCGCGCTAAGGCTCGTAAGAGATTCCAGTTCTCGAAACGTTAATATTATTTCATTGTCAGGAATAGTCAAGTATGGTCAGGAAATAGTCAGGTATCGTTTCGGCTGAGAAGCACAACAATAAATGACAACCCCTGACAACAAATGACAAAACTTGACATTTGAAAGAAGTCCAGACAGTTACTTATCGTGCCCGATGTACTGTGCTGCGTATGTAATATCTTTTTCAAAATATTAAATTCAAATTTGGCAATGGCACAAATAGAATATAAAGACCTATTGGATGCAGGTGTGCATTTTGGTCACCTTACCCGCAAGTGGGATCCCCGTATGGCTCCATATATCTTTATGGAAAAAAACGGTATTCACATCATTGACCTGAACAAAACACTTAGCTGCGTAGAATCAGCTGAAGCTGCTTTGAAACAGATCGTTCGTTCAGGACGTAAGATCATGTTTGTGGCTACTAAAAAACAAGCGCAGGAAATCGTAACGGAAGAGGCGAAACGCCTTAAAATGCCTTACGTAACTGATCGTTGGTTAGGTGGTATGCTTACAAACTTTGGCACAATTCGCAAGTCTTTGAAAAAAATGCAGACTCTTGAGAAGATGCTTAAAGACGAAACCACGGTTAGCAATATCGCGAAAAGAGAACGCCTGATGCTTACACGTGAAAAGGACAAATTGGAAAGAGTGTTAGGTGGTGTAGCTGACTTAACGCGCCTTCCTGCTGCACTTTTCATCGTTGATGTGAAACGTGAACACATTGCAGTTTCAGAAGCAAAAAGATTGAACATCCCTATTTTTGCTATCTGTGATACAAACTCAAACCCAGAATTGGTTGATTTCCCAATTCCAAGTAATGATGATGCTTACAAAGCGATCTCATTGATTACTTTGGCTATCGGTAAGGCAATCGAAGAAGGTCTGATGGAACGCAAGCAGGATAAAGACGATCAGCGTCTTGTTGAGGAAGAAGAAGCCAAACGTCAGGTTGACAAAGGCAATGAGGATGCAGCTGCTGCAGCACCACGTGCTGAGGTTCCGGCAATTGAAAGTGACGAAGAATAGTCAGGGCGATATGAATCAGGTTAGTCAATAACCTTTTTCTTTCTGATAGATAAAGTAGCCCATAGCCATTTGCTATGGGCTATAGTTTTTTAAAATTCAAATTGAAAAATAGTTTATAACCGATTCGTTAACATTTGCTTAATCTGTTAATCCCGGGAATTGAACTGTTTTGTAAAAAGTTTTTAACCATTTAGAAATAAGTCATGGCAATTACCGCTCAAGATGTAAATAAACTACGCCAGATGACTGGCGCAGGAATGATGGATTGTAAAAAAGCACTTCAGGAAGCTGATGGTGATTTTGACAATGCCGTTGATATTCTTCGTAAACAAGGACAAAAAGTAGCAGCAAAACGTGCTGATAACGAAGTATCAGAAGGAACTGTATTGGTAGCGATCAGTGCCGACGGAACGAATGGTAAACTTGTTGCTTTCGCTTGCGAAACGGAACCAGTTTCAAATGTTGAAGATTTCAAAACACTTGCTCAAAGCATTTTGGACAAAGCTGTTGCTGATAATATCCAGGATAAAGAAGCTTTACTTGCTGCGACTTTGGCTGATGGCCGTCCGGTAAGTGAAAACATCATCGACCTTGTTGGTAAATTGGGAGAGAAATTGGTTATCGCTGCTTACGAAAACGTAACTGCGGATCAGGTTGTTTCTTATATTCACTCAAACGGAAAACTTGGTGTTTTGGTAGCGTTCGAAGGTGTTAACGGAACTGACGTCAGCGAACTTGGAAAAGACGTTGCTATGCAGATTGCTGCAATGAAGCCTGTTGCTCTTGACAAAGACGGTGTTGATTCAGCAACAGTTGAACGCGAAATCGAAGTGGGTAAAGAACAAGCTCGTGCAGAAGGCAAGCCAGAAGCTATGCTTGAAAAAATCGCACAAGGTAAATTACAGAAATTCTACAAAGACAATACTTTGTTGAATCAGGAATTTGTTAAAGATTCTTCATTAACTATCCGCCAATTGGTTGAGAAAACTGCTAAGGGTTTGACTGTAAAGTCATTCAAAAGAGTAGCAATTGGAGCATAATTAAAAAAAATAGTAAAAAAATAAAAACAACGCCTGACGTATACTTGTATACCAGGCGTTGTTTTTGTTATTTGCCGTAACAAAAATATTTTTTACACACTAATTAGGCCTTGCTCTGTTACTTTTTGCATGTATGGCGGTCAAAACGTTTAAAGAAGAACTGAAAGAAAATAATTACACCGACGAAGAGTTGGTGAAATTATTCGTGGATACGCAGCGTAACCACTATTTCGAAAAACTGTACTCACGATATGCCGATAAGGTTTATCATAAGTGCCTGTCTTTTGT
Organism: Dyadobacter frigoris; assembly: GCF_005280585.1. GTDB lineage: Bacteria > Bacteroidota > Bacteroidia > Cytophagales > Spirosomataceae > Dyadobacter > Dyadobacter frigoris. The sequence continues at coordinate 87,922 of NZ_SZVO01000007.1, read as the reverse complement.
TAAGGATTCGGCAAAAGCTGAAGATCTCACACACGATATCTTTCTGAAACTGATATTCAAGTTGGGAACCTTTAAAGAAGATGCCAAATTCTCGACATGGCTGTATTCTATTACGTACAATCACTGTATGGATCAGCTCCGTTCCAACAAGAAAAGAGGCGAAGTATATCAGGATGAGCCTATGGAAGTCTCTGACGATATTGACCTTAATAATCTTTTCGACGGAGACGATATTGAAGCCAGGAATCTGAAAACTGCGCTGGATCATCTCACGGTAGATGAAAAGGGTATTTTATTTATGAAATATACCGATGATCTTAGTATCAGGGATATTGCAGATATATTTAAGATAACAGAGAGTGCCGTAAAAATGCGCCTTCTCAGATCACGGGAAAAACTCCGCAAGAAATATTTGGAAACAATTATTTTCCTGGGTATATTCTTCGTCAAAGTGATAGAACTAATCAGGTATTTTATAAACAGCTGAAAATATGTCCTCAGGAAATACAGTTTTTAAAGATTTAGAGTCTACTGAGGAAGTACCAGCCTACCTTAAAAGAGCTTTGGTGTCAGAAGTAAATACGATCAGGGATACAATGCATGTAGTAGAACATTTTACAGAGCATTTTATAAACACGCTGATCGTTAGTCTTTCCATTGAGGATACAGATTTATAAAACACAGGAACACCACGATTGCAAGACAAAAACACACATTTTACTCTCTCCATATGAACAACCTTCCCAACATTTCAGAAATTTTAATTAACACTTTTAACACACTAATAAACCAGTTTGTAATTTTTGTTCCACGGGTTATTGGTTGCTTTATCATCATTGCAATCGGTTATCTGGTAGCAAAAGGTGTTACTATCGTCATCAGAAAAGTACTTAGCTCCATCGGATTTGATCGTATTGGTGATAAATTGAATGAAATTGGTCTCATCAAACAGCTTAAAACAGAAATCAAGCTAAGTGATATTGTGGCAAAAGTTGTTTATTATTTCATCCTGTTAATTTTTCTTACCGCTGCGACCGAAACCTTAGGTGTTGATGCAATCACAAGCATGGTACTGTCGTTAGTTAATTTTATTCCAAAACTTATTGCCGCGGCTGTCATGCTGCAAATTGGAATTATGATTTCTGATGCAATAAAGGGTGCTGTGGTTGCTACCTGTAAATCGTTTAATATTCCTTCCTCCAAACTCATAGGAAATATTGCCTTCGTTTTCTTTTTGATTATTACATTTATCAGCGCATTGGGGCAAATCGGAATTGAAACCACATTGCTCGAATCCAGTTTTATTTTGGTAATAGGCGGAGTAATTCTTTCCTTTTCACTTGGTTATGGTATCGCGTCAAAAGATGTTTTATCCAATATAATTTCTTCTTTTTATAGCCGTAAAAATTACAGAGAAGGCCAGATTATCAAGATTGATGATGTTAAAGGGGTGATTACAAAAATCGACAATACGACAGTAACCATCGTTAACGATACCACCACTACAATACTGCCATTACAGTTTTTTCAGACCCGGCAGGTTGAAATCTTTAATTAATACATTAAAATTTGAATAAACATGAACTTCAAAACTACATTCCGCACACTTATTGTTTGTTTATTATTTATTGCATCCAGAAGCGCTTTTGCACAGGATGATATTACTAAAAAGGTTGATCTCACGAATTCTTTAAGTGGTGCAAGACTTAAAGTTAAGGGTGATACAACCTGGAAAAAGGTAGAATTTGGAGTCAATCTTACACAAGGCTCTTTTAGTTCCAACTGGACTGGCGGGGGAGTAAGTTCCATCGCACTTGGTGCATTATTCAACGCACTTAGTGAAAAAAAAACCGGGAAACATTCATGGAGAAATGACTTTCAATCACAATATGGTATTGTAAAAAACAAATCTCAGGGAAGCCGGAAAAATCTGGACCGTATCTTTTTTGATACTAAATATAATTACGAACTGACGAAAGAATGGAGTTTATTCGCAAATTTTAACTTACTCTCGCAATTTGCAAACGGTTATACATACTCCTCTTCGACACATCCGGATTCTATCAATTTTCCAACCAAAGTTTCAGGACTTTTTGCGCCGGCTTATTTAACAGAAGCAATTGGTATTGAATATCGTCCGGCTCCATATTTCTTTATTGATCTTGCTCCCGGAGCAGTTCGTCAAACAATTGTTTCAGACAAAAATTTATATCTAAATATTCCTGGAAATTATGGTGTTAAAATTGGAAAGCGTTTCCATAATGAGGTTGGTATTGTACAATTGGTAGCCAATTTTGATAAGGAGGTAGTCAAAGACATTAATCTGAAATTCAGATACCAGTTATTTACAGCCTACAATAAAAACCAAGTCACAGACAAAAGAGAATTTAAAAACGATCATAGGCTGGACGCCATGGTGACGGCTAAAATCGCTAAATATTTTAATGTGAATTTAGGTGCAATAGTAATATACAATAAATCGCAAGTTGATGACATTCAATTTGCACAAGGTTTAAGTATTGGGTTTTTATATACTTTTTAATTAGATTTAACCCACATACATTTAACCTTAAACTATATGCTACAAGAATTTAAAACGTTTATCGCTCAGGGCAATGTGCTTGATCTGGCTGTCGGTGTGGTTATCGGTGCAGCGTTTGGAAAAATCACAACTTCATTAGTTGAGGACATCATCAATCCCATACTGGGTCTAATAATTGGCGGGGTTGATTTCACTCAGTTAAAATTCGTATTGAAAGAAGCAGTTGACAAAACACCGGAGGTTGCCATTAAGTATGGTAATTTTATTCAGACACTTATTCAGTTCCTGATTATTGCATGGGTGATTTTCATGATTGTAAAAGCGGCAAATCGTTTAAGACTTACAGAAAAGAAATAAGCTTAGAATTTTATATAAATTATATGATCAAAGGGGCATGATTTCATGCCTCTTTTTTTTACACAGGATATTTTAAAAGAAAGCGTAAAAAATTCTTCCATGAAAGAGATTAATCCGCGTACTTTACTTCTTAGTTAAAATTCGAAAATATGTTGCAGAAAAAACTCGTCGTTTTAGGTGGAGGAGAAAGCGGAATAGGAGCGGCAATACTCGGTAAATTAAAAGGATTCGATGTTTTTTTGTCGGATCGGAGTCCAATCAGTGATAAATACCGTGAAGTGTTACTTCGCGAAAATATAAATTTTGAAGAAGGTTTTCATACAGAATCGTTGATTCTTGATGCTGATGAAGTTGTAAAAAGTCCGGGAATTCCCGATAAAGCGCCGATCATTAAGGCATTGGCAGCTAAAGGAATTTCTATTATTTCTGAGATTGAATTTGCATCCCGATATACCAAAGCAAAACTGATTGCAATTACCGGAAGCAATGGAAAAACGACAACTTCTTTACTGACTTATCACCTGTTACGTGAAGCAAATTTAAACGTCGGCCTTGCAGGAAATATCGGTGAAAGTTTTGCCTGGCAGATAGCAGAAAAGAATTTCGATTATTATGTATTGGAAATCAGTAGTTTTCAGCTTGATAATATAGTGAATTTTCATCCCAATATTTCGGTAATATTAAATATTACACCGGATCATCTGGATCGTTACAACTACGATTTTCAAAATTACGTTGATTCGAAATTTAATATTATCCGGAATCAGACAGAAAATGACGATTTTATTTATTTCTCAGATAGCGAAGTTATCATTTCTGAACTTTTGAAAAGAACGGTTCTTCCCAAAAAGTGGGCTATTTCTTTAAAAGATACTATCACAGAAGGAGGATATCTGGATAACCAGAAACTAGTTTCCCAAAGAGAAGGAGAACATTATGAACAGGATTTTTCGGAACTTCCTATAAAAGGACCTCATAATGCGGTTAATGCGTTGGCTTCAATTCTGGTGGCGCAGTCGGTTGGATTAAGTCATGAAGTAATAAAAAGCGGTTTGCTGACATTTATTAACGCTCCTCATCGTTTGGAACAGGTAGCGGTAGTCGACGGTGTTACCTTTGTGAATGATTCCAAAGCTACCAATGTGGATTCTGTTTTTTATGCTTTGGGAAGTTTTGAACAACCGATCGTGCTTATTGCCGGTGGGGTAGATAAAGGAAACGATTACAGCCAGATAGAAGAATTGGTAAAGAAAAAAGTAAAAGCACTGATTATTTTAACGCCTGATTTTAAGAAATTAAAGGAGTATTTTGGCGAAATTGTACCTCAAATTTACGTAACAGAAGATGTGCAGGATGCTGTAAATCAGGCTCAGAGATGGAGTGTTGCGGGAGATATCGTATTACTTTCTCCTGCATGTGCAAGCTTTGATCTATTTAAAAATTATGAAGACCGTGGCGAGAAATTCAAACAAGCCGTTAAGAACTTAATAAGCTAGCTTCAGTATCATGGATGGTTTTCAAAAAGTAAGGGAAGAAACTCAGGCATGGTTTTCCAGAAATCTCAAAGGAGATCCCTGGATCTGGGGCATTTGTATCGGGATGTTACTTTCGAGTATCGTTGTGGTGTATAGTGCGAGTGTTAAAGATGCATATAGCGTAAAACAAGGCAATACGGAATATTATCTTTTCAAACATTCCCTGCTCTGCTTTCTTTCGCTGCTGATCATGTTTTTCGTACATCGTATCCCCTACATCAAATTTGTGTATGTGACCCGTATGGCGGTTTGGAGTTCTATTCTGCTGCTTATTTTTGCTATGTTTTTTGGCCGATCTGTTAATGAAGCTTCCCGTTGGATCGAAATACCAATTATCGGACAACGTTTCCAGCCATCAGAATGGGCGAAAGTTGCGCTGATAGCGCACTTATCGCTAATTCTTGCGAGACATATCAAGGGAGGATGGAATACAAGAGAATTATTTATGGAACCACTGGCATTGGTCGGTGCTGTGTGCGGATTAATTTTTACCAGTAATGTTTCGACAGCCTTTATGCTTGCGGGGATATGTTTTTTACTGATGTTTGTCGGAAAGGTACCTATTCATTATTTGCTTTTCACGGCCATGGGACTGGTGTTTTTTGCTGGTGTCGCTATTTTATTGAACTCGACACAGAGGTCAAATACAGCACAAAACAGGATTACATCCTTTTTGGATAAAGATGTTGTAGTTTATCAGTCGCAGCAATCTTACATGGCTATGGCCCGTGGCGGACTTTATGGCGAAGGCGTTGCCAAAAGTCGTCAGCGAAGATTTCTTCCGGAACCTCAAAAGGATTTTATTTTTGCCGTAGTCGTTGAAGAATACGGAACACTGGGGGGAACAGCCCTGATGGTACTATATCTCATTTTATTATTTCGGGGCTTAAAAGCAATTGAGGCAACAAAAAGACCTTTTGGCGGATTATTATCAGCCGGATTAACCTTTGTAGTCGTGAGTCAGGCTTTTTCTGCCATGGCAGTGACGGTTGGATTGGTGCCTGTAACCGGTCAGACACTCCCTTTTTTTAGTCAGGGCGGGACTTCTTTGCTTTTTACAGGAGTTGCTATGGGGATGATCCTCAGCGTCAGTCGCGGAGAAAAAATGGATGAGCAAAAGATTTAACAATACTTATGTCAAAAAGAGTAATTATTAGTGGCGGCGGTACAGGCGGGCATATTTATCCTGCCATCGCGATAGCCAACGCATTGAAAGAAATTGAACCGGGTATTGAAATTCTTTTTGTTGGAGCACTTGGCAAAATGGAAATGGAGAAGGTGCCTCGTGCCGGATATAATATTATAGGGTTGCCGATTGTAGGAATTAAAAGAGAAATCTCATTGGATAATCTGGCTTTTCCGGTTAAGCTGACACGCAGTTTATGGAAGGCCCGGTCTGTTATAAAAGATTTTAAACCAGATGTTGCCGTAGGCGTAGGTGGCTTTGCAAGCGGCCCTTTGCTTATGATTGCCTCTTTGCTTGGAATACCGACATTAATACAGGAGCAAAATTCCTATGCAGGAATAACGAATAAACTTTTAGCAAAAAGAGCGAGCAAGATCTGTGTGGCTTATCCCGGCATGGAAGCATTTTTTCCAAAAGAAAAGATCAGGGTTTTCGGAAATCCTGTCAGGAGTGATATTGTTGACGTTACATCGAAAAGAAAAGAAGCACTAGCCTATTTCGGTTTTCAGGAAGAGTGCAAAACGCTCTTTGTGATGGGCGGAAGTCTAGGAGCGAAATCGATTAATGAAAGTTTGAATGCTGGTATTGGCGATCTGGTTAAAGCGGGCTATCAGGTTTTGTGGCAAACTGGAAAGGGATTTATCAGTACTGCACAGGCAACTGTTTCAGGTTTAAAATCTGATGCAGCGAAGGCTTTTGAATTTATTTATGAAATGGATCTGGCTTATGCTGTTGCAGATGTTGTGGTTTCCCGGGCAGGAGCTTTATCAGTTTCAGAATTATGTCTGGCGGTAAAACCAACAATACTGATACCGTTTCCATTTGCGTCGGAAGATCATCAGACCAAAAATGCGATGAATCTGGTGGAACAGGACGCAGCGATTTTTATCAAAGATTCCAGCGCCGCAGAGGAATTAATTCCGGGTGCAATGACTTTGTTGGGGGACGTAAAAAGACAGGATGAACTGAAAAAAAATATTAAAAAATTGGCTAAACCAACAGCTGCTTATGATATCGCGGCCGAAGTGCTGAAATTGATTAAGTAGTCTTTAAAATTATTAATACAAAACATTACTAAGGCTTTTATGAACGACTGGAAATACATCTATTTTGTAGGAATTGGCGGGATTGGTATGAGTGCTTTGGCCAGATGGTTCAAGGCTAATTCGTTTCAGGTGGCAGGTTATGACAAAACTTTGACACCGCTTGTACAAACGCTGATTTCAGAAGGTATTCCTGTTAATCTGGAAGATGAAATTGAAAATATACCGGCGGAATTTATTGCAGATCCTTCACAAACGCTGATTGTTTATACGCCTGCCGTTCCGGTTCAGCATAAGCAGATGAATTATTTCAGGCAGGAAAATTTTATGATCCTGAAAAGATCTCAGGTATTAGGTTTGCTTACAAAAAATTTAAAAACAGTGGGAGTGGCCGGGACGCACGGGAAGACAACAACTTCTTCCATTGTTGCCCATATTTTACGTTATGCCGATGTAAATACTACCGCGTTTCTTGGTGGGATTACCCAGAATTATGGTACCAATTTGTTGCTTAATGCCCCGACAGAAAATCTTAGTGAGGTAGTTTGTGTTGTGGAAGCCGATGAATTTGACCGTTCATTTTTGACTCTTTTTCCTGAAATTTCTATTGTAACTTCTACGGATGCCGACCATCTTGATATCTACGGAAAACATGAAAATGTTCTGGAATCTTTCAGGGAGTTTGTCGGGCAGATTGATGAAGACGGAGCTTTGTTTATGAAAAAAGGACTTGATCTGGCTTCAAGTACGAAAGCAAAAGTTTTCACTTATTCGTTGACAGAAGGCGATTATCATGCGGATAATGTTCGTATTGAAAATGCCCGGTTTGTTTTTGATATTGTTCATCCGGAAGGTGTGATCGAAAACGTGGCAATGAAAATCCCGGGTTATCATAATATTGAAAATTCGCTTGCTGCAAGTGCAGTAGCTTTATATTTAGGCGTTTCTTCTGAAAATATAAAAGGAGCTCTGGAAAGTTATAAAGGAGTTAAACGACGTTTTGAATATCAGGTTGAACTGCCTTCCAAAGTTTACATTGATGATTATGCCCATCATCCGGCAGAAATTGAAGCATTTTTGTCATCTGTAAAAGCGCTTTATCCGGGAAGGCATGTGACAGGAATTTTCCAGCCGCATTTATTTTCAAGAACCAGGGATTTTGCTGATGGCTTTGCGGAAAGTCTTTCTATGGTTGACAGATTATTACTTTTGGAAATTTATCCGGCCAGAGAATTACCTATTGAAGGTGTAAATTCTGATATGTTATTGGACAAAGTAACGATCGCTGATAAAAATTTGGTAACCAAAAAAGATGTTTTAGACCTTTTACCGAAATTAAATACTGATATTGTAGTAACAATTGGTGCTGGTGATATTGACACCCTTGTGGAGCCAATTAAAATCCTTCTGCAAAACCCTTTTAGTAATAATTAGTCACCGCTTTTTTAAAATTACTAAGATGTTACGTAAATTTGACTATTCTTGGCATTTGCTTAAACGTAGCTTGTGGCTTATTTTGCCTATTGCCGGAATTGGCATGGCAGAAAGTCGCCTTGGTAATCAGCGTTGTAACAATATTATCATCACAATTGATGGTGATTCAGGAATGCATTTTCTGGATAAAACGGATATTCAAATGCTGCTGACCGAGAATGGAGGAGACCCGTTATTGGGAAGCAGATTGAGAGATGTTCATCTTTCGGACCTTGAAAACAGGGTGCGAAAGAATAAACTTGTAAAAAAATGTCAGGTTTTTCGTGACTTAAAGGGTAATGTTGTCGTAGAAGTTGAGCAGGAAAAACCACTTGCTAGATGGATCAATACTTCGAAAAGCGGAGAGTGGCGAAATACCTCGGGATACTATATTAATGATGAAGGCGTTTTTTTTCCTTTGTCTGAAAGTTTTTCGGCGAGAACGCTATTAGTTTCAGGCCCTTTTTTTACAAGTTCGAAAGAGATGAAGTCGAAGAAAGGAGTCATGGTAATGGATTTGATTCGTTTTTTGAATACCAATGAATTTTGGAAAGCGCAGGTAGCTGAAATGTATGTGGATAAAGACGGAGAAGTCCTGTTAACCACAGTTTTAGGTGATCAGCGCGTGGAGTTAGGGATGGCAGAAGATTTTGAATCGAAATTCAGTAAACTTCGTATTTTTTATGATAATGTACTTAGTAAAGACTGGAGTAGATTTTCAAAAATTAGTGTTAAGTTTCAAAATCAAATAGTTTGTGAATAATAATTCACCATCAGCATGGCACAGGATAATATTGTAGTAGGAGTAGATATTGGAAGCACGAAAATTACCGTAGTAGCGGCACAAGGCACATCCACGGGATCTCGTTTTGACAATATCGAGATTTTGGGATTTAGTGAGGTTCTTGTGCCTGAAGGAGCCGTAATTAATGGTTCAGTTGAAAATATAATGCAGGTTGGAGACGCAATTCGTGAAGCATTAGGCGAAGCGGCTTCCCGATCTGATTTAGATATAGGAGTTGTTAATGTCAGTTTCAGCGGATCACATGTTCGGGTTTCTCCACAGAGCGATGGCGTGATTCGTCCTACTTCGTCTACCGGTGATGAAGTTACCCAGAAAGATGTAGACCAGTTGGTTGATGATATGTACAGGGCAAAAACAGAAGCAAATTATGACGTGCTTCATGTTTTACCTATGGAATTTGTAGTGGATAGTTCGATGGGTGTTCGTCAGCCTGTGGGAAGAACCGGAATCAAACTGGGCGGACATTTTCTTATTGTTTCAGCAAATAATCAATCTATTCAAAGAACAAAAAAGAGTCTTCTCGAAGCAGATTCTCATTTGAAATTTGATAAAATGATCTATGCACCGCTTGCAACCAGCCTTGCTGTGTTGGATGAAGGTGAAATGAAAGCTGGTATCGCAATGGTTGATATCGGTGATCACACAACGGATCTTGTTATTTATTATGATGGAATTATTCGCCATATCGCGTCTTTCCCGATTGCCGGAAGGCATATCACAGCTGATTTGCGTACTGGTTGCGGAATTCAGCTTGGCAATGCTGAAAAATTGAAAAAGGAACATGGCGTAGCGATTTCTGCTGATGTACCTTTAAATATTGAAATCCTGGTTAATTTCCTGGCAGGTCGCGCACCTAAACAGGTTTTGAAGAAAAACGTTGCTTTAATTATTGAAGAAAGACTTAAGGAAATTGCAGCGATGGTTTATGCTGAAATCCTTAAATCCGGATATGAAGAAAACCTTATTGGTGGAATCGTTCTGACTGGTGGAACGGCCAATATTCCTGAAATTGAAATTTTATTTGAAAAAGTTACCAATATGCCTGTTCGGGTTGGATTGCCTGAACGTCTGGCACATACTGCCAAAGCCGATGCTGTAAGCAATACTTCGTATTCCACTGCGATAGGATTAGCCTGGGCTGGTATTAAGTCAATTGATCCGCGTATAAAATCAATATGTAAACCTCCTGTACATCTAAGTGCCCCGTTAAGAGAAGCCACAACACAAACTAAACCAAAAGAATTGAAAAAAGTACCAAAAGATGATGGTTCGTTTTGGGACCGCATCATTGGCCGCAAAGATGACAGTATTGGAGACTATTGAAAGTAAAGGAAGAAATTGCACTTATATCAACAACCCCGGACTATGAATAAAAATTTGTTGCACTCTTTAGACCAGGACTACATTGTGAACGAAATCGTTAAGGAAACCAACGGAGTCATGTCCGAACCTGCTATCATCAAGGTGATAGGCGTTGGAGGCGGAGGAAGTAATGCCGTCAACTACATGTTTGAGAAAAAGATCAAAGATGTAGAATTTGCCGTTTGTAATACCGACAGGCAGGCATTGGCTAATAGCCCGGTACCAGTAAAGATACAACTTGGTGCAACCTTAACCCAGGGATTGGGAGCAGGAACTGATGCAACAAAGGGAAAGGAAGCGGCACTGGAAACGATCGAAGAAATAAAAGCTTTGCTTGGAGGTTCTACGCAGATGGTCTTTATTACGGCTGGTATGGGTGGTGGAACCGGTACGGGAGCGGCGCCTGTCATTGCGCAGCTTGCCAAGGAAATGGGGAAACTGACGGTGGCGGTTGTCACAGCACCTTATACCTGGGAAGGACTTGACAAAAAAGAGCAGGCGCTTGAAGGTATTGAGCAGCTGAAAGAATTTAGTGATACTGTCCTGGTTGTATTGAATGATAAGCTGGAAGAGCTTTACGAAGACATGACATTAACCCAGGCTTTTGCCGAGGCGGATGGAATTCTTCTTAATGCTGTAAAAAGTATTTCCGAGATCATTACAACCAATGGAAATATAAATACGGATTTTAAGGACGTTGAAAAAGTTCTTAAAAACGCCGGACAATCTGTAATGGGTACTGCTGAGGCAAGTGGTGTTGACCGTGCTCAGATGGCTATTAAGGAAGCATTGGATTCGCCGCTTTTGAATGACCGTGATATACGCGGTGCAAAACGTATCCTTGTGACGCTTGCTACCAGCAAGAAGCGCGAAGCTACAATGAAAGAGCAGCGTGAGATCTGGCGATATGTACTTTCTCAGGTTGGTGGTGAAGCAAGAATGTTTAAATTGGGTACAATTACGGATGATTCTCTTGGAGATAAATTACGCGTTACCATTGTGGCGGCAGGTTTTGACAGTATTGAATCTCCGATTCCTGGTATTGAACTAAAAAACGGGTTTACAGGTAAAACACAACCTCAGGAAGTGATTGCTGAAATTCCTTTTGTAGAGGAAACTGCTCAGGAAATGATTCTTACCCAGGAACTGGAAGAAAACACGGCCACGAGTTCGATTGATTTTATGGTAGATCCTGAAATCATTGCGATGGACAACAGAGCATACACGCATGTTTCTTATGTAGATCTGGAAGAAAGCAACGAATGGTCAAACGAAGAAACTGCAAAATTGCAGGCGATGATCAAATCCTTTCAGGGAGGTTTGGTAAAATGGGGAGATCTTGAAGGACCGGCTTATCGTCGCAGCCACATTGAATTGTGGAAAAGACCTTCGATTCCTTCAAATGAAATGGAACAACATTGGTTAAAATAAAAAAAGAGAGGAGCCATTAGGCTCCTTTTCTTTTTAAAATCTGATTATTTGTTCTGCCTGGATTTCAAGCAATTCTTTATATAGCGGATTGGTAATTTCATTATCAACAAAATGGGATTGTATCTGAGCCAGTTTTACTCTCAGCGCCAAAGTATTCATTCCAAGATAACTGAAAATGTCATTTAAATGACTTAAAGCAGTGATTGCTCCCTGCATATTGGACGACAAGCCAACAAGAGCCGCCTTTTTATTAGTAAAACTGTTTGGATAAGGAAGGCCGTCAATAAAAGCTTTTAAAACACCCGGATAAGAGCCATTATATTCAGGTGTGATGAAAATGAATTTTTCAGCTCCGTCAATATGGCTTTTTAAGGTATTGAAAGCATCATTTTTTCCACTATTTCCGTAAAGTGCAGTGAAGGTAAAGTCATGAGGTAAATCAACCAGATCAAGTATTGTACTTGAAGTGTTGGACTGAGCGAGAAGTTTTTGATAATATTCTGCAACACGCCGTGACATAGAGTTTGGCCGGTTGGTACCAACAATGATCACAATGGGGGAAATGGCTGACATACTTTAAAATATACGAATTGGAATCGTTTGGTTAATTCGTTGCGAGTGTTGATAAATTGAATTAGGGAACAAGTTAAAACTATTTTTTGTTCGTACCGAATTATCAATAATCGGATCTGAGATTAAGTAAGGAAACTCAATACCCAATCACCGCTTGACGATACCAAACATTTATTAGTATATTTGACCCCTGATTTCATCATGAATGTTAGATAAAAGGTTTGTTTACAAGCTATAATCAAAGATATTAACCCACTAAAAAATATGTCCTGGTTTATTCGGAAAGAAAAAGGCATCAATACACCCACGGAAATGAAGCGCGAAGCTCCGGACGGGTTGTGGTATCAATGTCCAAATTGTAAGAAAATTACTGCTACAAGAGAGCATAAATTGAACGCTTACACTTGTCCGCATTGTAACTACCACGAAAAGGTGGGCTCTGATGTATACTTCGAGTTATTGTTCGACGAAAATAAATATACTGAACTGGATGCAGATCTTACTTCTGGTGATCCTTTGCATTTTGTAGATACCAAAGCATACCCGGATCGTATCAAGGCAACCCAGCTTAAAACAGGTTTGAAAGATGCGGTACGTACCGGCCACGGAAAAATGAACGATGTAAAAGTCGTGATTGCCTGTATGGATTTTAATTTCATTGGCGGATCTATGGGTTCTGTTGTTGGAGAAAAAATCGCTCGTGCTATCAATTATTCCATCAAACACAAACAGCCGTTTTTGATGATTTCCAAATCAGGCGGAGCGCGGATGATGGAAGCTGGATTTTCTTTAATGCAAATGGCGAAGACTTCCGCAAGGCTTGCTTTATTATCCGAAGCAAAAATTCCATACATATCGTTATTGACAGATCCTACAACGGGCGGCGTTACTGCTTCTTATGCAATGTTGGGTGATTTCAATATTTCTGAGCCCGAAGCTTTGATCGGTTTTGCTGGCCCACGTGTTATCCGTGAAACAATTGGTAAGGATCTTCCAAAAGGTTTCCAAAGTGCTGAATTTGTTTTGGAACATGGTTTCCTTGATTTCATCGTGGATCGTAAAGATTTAAAAGACAAACTAAGCAGCCTGCTTACGATGCTTAAATAACCGGAGCATTTTTCTTCTTACTGAATATTAGAAAACCACTGCGCAGCGTACAGGTGTTACGCTTCGGAGTGGTTTTGTTGTTTACCCAAAAAATATTTTAAAAATGGATTGGCTGGATCGTTAGGGAACATTCGAAGTTTCAGGTATATTTATTTGAAACTGAATTATAGACAATCCATTTTTCTTCTGGTATCCGTAATCGTATTTATTTTCCAGCCGTTTTTTGTTTTGATCATTGTGAAAACATTTACGCCACAATGAGAAAATGTTTCGCCACGATAAAACTTATACGGAGCCCATACAATGGCCATTGGTCCGTCCACTGAAATTTTTACATCATAAATTCTTTCATCCCATTTTTCAGTATGCGGTTTTCCTACGGCAGCTACAAAGTCATCTGTTTTACTAAGATGCGTCATGACGGAATCTTTTGCATTGGTTGAAACAGAGGTTAAAGTTGATTGAGGAATAAAAACACTTCTAACTACTGATGAATCTCCGGATCTCATTCCGTCAAACAATTTATCGACAGAGGCTCGTATTGCTGCCTCCTGCGATTGTGCGGCTACGATTTGTAAAGAAGAAATAAAAAAAAATACAAAAATGAAGAAATTTAATCGATGCTTTTGGCTCGTTATTTTCATTAGTTGGTATAGTTTTAGCAAAAGCCTAATTTTACAGACCTTTTTGTGTTAGGAATATAATATGTCAGAAAAATTAGTAAAAAAAGTTGATATCCGAAACAGACGTGCGTCGTTCGAATATTTTTTTCTTGAAGAGTTTACAGCAGGTTTGTCATTGACAGGAACTGAAATAAAATCAATACGCCAGGGTAAGGTAAACCTGACCGATGCATACTGTCTCTTTATGGACGGAGAATTGTTTATTCGTAATATGCATATTTCCGTTTACACTGAGGGAACACATTGGAATCATGATCCATTACGTGATCGCAAGCTTTTGCTTACAAAACGTGAAATGAGAAAATTAAGTGAAAACTTAAAAGATCAGGGCCTGACAATAGTTCCGGTCAAACTTTTCACAACCGATCGTGGTTTTGCCAAATTACATATTGCTTTGGCAAAAGGTAAAAAGCTTTACGATAAAAGGGACAGTATTAAAGAAAAAGATCTGAAACGCGAAAGTGACCGCTCAGACTATTAATCGCTCCTCGCTGAGAGTTAGCTGTTTAATCACTTGGCCGGAAATTTTCTGTATAATTAAATCTCAGGCGGTGAAGAGAAGTCTTTTTTAACAATAATTGAATTTTACGAAACGTTTTTTTAGGTAAATTTCCTATATTGTGGGAATTAATTGCCGTAAAGACTCATGGGTAAAGTTCTGGTTCTTAATCAAGATTACAGCGCACTTAGTGTTTGTACAGTGCCAAAGGCATTTCTCTTAGTTTATTTAAACAAAGCTGAATTGCTGGCGGAATCCCCGACTCATTTTCTCAGGACTGTAAGGGATCACTATCCGATGCCCATCGTGATCCGCCTGAATAGCTACATTCATCTTCCTTACCGTGGTGTGGTTATGACGCGTCATAATATTTTCAAAAGAGATGGAAACCGATGTCAGTACTGCGGAACGCATGATCATCTTACGCTGGATCATGTAATGCCAAAATCGAGGGGAGGGAAAACAACCTGGGATAATTTGGCAACGGCCTGCAAACGATGCAATTCTAAAAAAGGGGATTATACGCCCGAGGAAGCAGGAATGCATTTACGACAACGTCCGTTCCGACCGTCATTTCTCATGTTTATCCGTGATTTCTCAGGATTTACCGATGCAGAATGGCTTCCTTATCTCGGCTCAAAGGAAAGAGCAGTTAACTGATTGAAACTCCCCTACTTCGCCTGTTTTGGCATCTTATAATTTTTTTCTAAATCAAATCCTAGAGAACTGGATTTTTATTTAGAAAATTCCTACCTTTGCGTCCTGTTTTTTAAAATAACTAGTTAAACTAATTTTCAACTGCGTGGCTCGCCAGCTGATGTAATTCAGAGCTTTAATTCCTATTTATGTCTAAGGAAAAACAAACACAAGTATTACCTGATTTCGATTGGGACAAAGCAGAAGACAAAGGATTCGGTACAGGCTATTCTGCCGCTGACCGTACTCGTTTTGAAGAAATGTATGAAACAACAATTTCTCCGGTTCAGGAAAAAGAAGTTGTTAAAGGTGTGGTTGTAGGTATTACAGACCGCGAGGTGATTCTTAACATCGGTTTCAAATCTGATGGTATCGTTTCATCAAATGAATTCCGTGACTTGCCAGCTTTGAAAATTGGTGACGAAGTGGAAGTTTATGTAGAAAACCAGGAAGACGCACAAGGTCAACTTGTTCTTTCACGTAAAAAAGCAAAAGTAATTACTGCATGGGATAACATCCAGAAATCGTTTGACGAGGATGTGGTTATCGATGCTAACGTGAAGAGAAGAACCAAAGGTGGTCTTATTGTAGATATATTTGGTATCGAAGCTTTCTTGCCAGGTTCACAAATCGACGTGAAACCAATTCGTGATTTCGACATTTTTGTTGGAAAACGTATGGAAGTGAAAGTTGTTAAGATTAACTACGCAAATGATAACGTTGTAGTTTCTCATAAAATCCTGATCGAAAAAGATCTTGAAGCACAACGTCAGCAAATTCTTAACAACCTTGAAAAAGGACAAGTTCTTGAAGGTGTTATTAAGAACATGACTAACTTCGGTGTGTTCATCGATCTTGGTGGTGTAGACGGTTTGTTGCACATTACAGATATTTCTTGGGGTCGTATCAACCACCCGTCAGATCTTTTGGCACTTGACCAGAAGCTTAACGTTGTGGTTCTTGACTTTGACGAAGAGAAAAAACGTATCTCTCTTGGCTTGAAACAACTTCAGTCTCACCCATGGGATTCGTTGTCAGAAGATATCCAGGTTGGATCTAAAGTAACAGGACGTATCGTTAACGTTGCTGATTACGGCGCTTTCCTTGAAATCAAACCAGGTGTTGAAGGTTTGATCCACGTATCTGAAATGTCATGGTCTCAGCACCTGCGCAATCCTCAGGAGTTTATGAACGTAAACGACGAGATCAACGCAGTTGTATTGACACTTGACCGTCAGGAACGCAAAATGTCTCTTGGTATCAAACAACTTACCGAAGATCCTTGGACTCAAGGTTCATTGAAAGATAAGTATGCCATTGGTACTCGTCATAAAGGTGTAGTACGTAACCTTACTAACTTCGGTTTGTTTATCGAACTTGAAGAAGGTATCGACGGACTGGTTCACGTTTCTGACTTATCATGGACTAAGAAAATCAAACATCCTTCGGACTTCGTTAAGGTTAATGACGAACTTGAAGTTGTTGTTCTTGAACTTGACGCGGACAACCGTCGTTTGGCACTAGGTCACAAACAACTTGAAGAAAATCCATGGGATACTTTTGAAACAATCTTCGCTGTTGGATCTGTTCACCGTTCTACAATCGTAGCAAAAGGAGACAAATTCGCAACTTTGGAGTTGCCATACGGTATCGAAGGAATCGCAGCTGTGAAAAACCTTACGAAAGAAGATGGTACTGTTGCTGAAGTTGGAGAAAGCTTAGACTTTACTGTTTTGGAATTCTTGAAAGACGAAAAGAAAATCGTTCTTACTCACTCCAAAGTGAAACCTTCTGCTGCTCCTGCTGCTGAAGAGAAAAAAGAAGAAAAAGCTGCTAAGCCTGCAAATACAAGCCCAGCTAAAAATACATCTAACAACACAGAAAGTTCTGCCAAAGAAGGAGAGAAATCTACCTTTGGTGACCTAAGTGTACTTTCAGCTTTGAAGGAGCAATTCGAAGAAACTGAAAGAAAAGGAAAAAAAGTAGCGAAAAAAGACGACGAAACTGAGGAGTAGTCAATTTTTTTAATACTTTTGCACCCGGGTTAGCAGTAAGCGGGTAATCACTTCTGCTAACCCGATCTGGTTCCGTGGCCGAGCGGCTAGGCAGAGGTCTGCAAAACCTCGTACAGCGGTTCGAATCCGCTCGGAACCTCGTCATAAATATCTTGAGAAAATACCATTTGAATAAGCTGCTTTTTGGCTTTCATTCAAATGGTATTTTTTTGTTAAAACATTGAAAGTCAATGTCTACCAGTGACTTGCGTTATTTGGACACGAATAATCAAATTAGAAGAATTATAAATAAGTGAGTACTTTAAAATATCCCTCAAATACTTTTGTGGATAAAAAATCGTACACTAGATTTGTCTGTTGAAGTATTATGAATAGTTGATTATGAATATACCATTCCGAGAAGACTCTAAGTTTTGTTCCTTCTTTCCCAGCTCAAAATCGTTTCTGGCTATTATTGTAGCTATTCTCTTAAGTACCTGTAGCTTATCATGGGCACAGGACAGTACGGCTGCTGCCGGTGCTGCCCCTGCGGGAGCTGCTGGTGGTGGAGATGCCGCTAAGGGAGAAACATTATTTAAAAACAATTGTGCTCAATGCCACGCACCTACTGACGAAAGAATTGTAGGTCCTGGTTTGAAAGGTGCAACTACTCGTAACAACATACAGTGGATTACGAAGTGGGTACACAACTCACAAGCGGTTATCGCATCAGGTGATCCTTACGCAGTAAAAATTTACAACGAATACAGCAAAGCTCAGATGACAAGCTTCCCGAACTTATCGGAAGATGATATCAAAGGGATTTTTGCTTATGTCGATAAAGCGGGTGCCGCTCCGGCTCCTGCCGCCGCTGGTGCTGGTGGAGCGGCTCCTGCTGCGGGTGCTTCGCAATCAAGCGGGCCTTCTGATCTTTTCATGATCGTGCTTGTTGCGTTGGTCGTTGTAATGCTCTTAGTATTAGGCGTTTTACTTGTCATTGTAACGATTCTTTCGAAAGCCGTTAGTGGCGGAGATACAGAAACAGCTGCAAAAGGGGACTTTATGTCACGCTTAGGCAATTCTCTTAAAGGAATTGCAGGCGATCCGGCGATACGTTCTGCAACGATCTGGATTTTCATTCTTTTGGTTATGAAAGTAACAATTGATGGAGCGTATAGTGTTGGTGTTCAGCAGGGATATGCTCCTAAGCAGCCAATTTCTTTCTCGCACAAACTTCATGCAGGAGAATATAAAATCGATTGTAATTATTGCCATACCGGTGTTAACAGAGGTAAATCTGCACATATTCCTTCTGCGAATATTTGTATGAACTGTCACGGTGTGATCAAAAAGGAATCACCTGAAATTCAGAAAATATACACTTCAATAGAAAACAATACTCCTATTGAATGGGTACGTGTACATAACCTTCCTGATCTTGCTTATTTCAATCACTCTCAACACGTTAATGTTGCCGGATTGGAATGTGAAAATTGCCATGGAGATATCGCTAAAATGGAAGTTATCCAGCAGCGTTCTTCATTAACAATGGGTTGGTGTATCGATTGTCATCGTAAGACTGACGTAAATACTAAGGATAACAAGTATTACGACAAGCTGGTACAATTACACGCATCAGATAGTAAAGAAGCTTTAAAAGTAGCTGATATCGGTGGTCTTGAATGTTCTAAGTGCCATTACTAATCACTGCAAATAGATACTAGAATACAACTCATTGTATTAACAGTTTTATGGAAAATACTAATAAAAGATATTGGAGAGGGCTTGAAGAGCTGCGTAATGACGAAAAATTCATTAAAGACGCAGGTTCAGAGTTCGCTGATGCACCAACAGAAAATCAATATGAAAGTCTGGTTGACGGAGCAGGTACACACCGTCGCGATTTCTTAAAAGTTTTGGGATTTGGTATGGCTGCTGTTTCTCTTGCAGCTTGCGAAACTCCTGTTAAAAAAGCAATTCCTTACGTTAACAAGCCTGAGGGTGAATTCCCAACGATTGCAAACTGGTACGCTTCTACATATGCTGAAGGTGGAGACTACGCAAGTATTCTTGTAAAAACACGTGAAGGCCGACCAATTAAAATTGAGCCGAATGTACTTTCAGGTATTACAAAAGGTGTTAGTTCAAGAGCACATGCTTCTTTACTGGGACTTTATGACAATGAAAAATTAAGAGGTCCTAAAAAAGGTGAAGATTTAAAAGTAACCTGGGATGCTGTTGATAAAGATATAACGAGCCAGCTTTCTTCGATCGCTGCAAAAGGAGGAGCAATTCGCATTGTTTCTTCGACGCTGTTAAGTCCTTCTACAAAATCAGTTATCGCTGATTTTACGACAAAATACCCAACAACGCGTCACATTGTTTATGACGCAAACAGTTCTTCTGCAATCGTAAAAGGAAATGAGCTTTCTTTCGGAAAAGCTGTTCTTCCTTCTTATGCTTTCAACAAAGCGAAAGTAATCGTTGCTATTGATGCTGACTTTTTAGGCGCATGGATTTCGCCGGATGATTTCTCTCGTCAATACGCTGAAACACGTCGTGTTAGCAGTGCGAAAGATGGCAAGAAAGATATGTCCCGTCATTATCAGTTTGAATCAGTTCTTTCAATGACGGGTTCAAACGCAGATTATCGTTCAGCGGTAAAACCATCTCAGCTTGGTTTAGTTGTTACTTCGCTCTACAATAAAGTTGCTGCAAAACTTGGAGGGAAAGCAATCTCTGCTCCTTCTTTAGATGTAACAAACCTTGATAAAGCTGCTGCGGATCTTGTGGCTGCAAAAGGAAGTGCTTTGGTAGTTTCTGGTATCAATGATCCTTCTGTTCAGGTTGTAGTTAATGCTTTAAATAGCTTACTTGGAAGCTACGGCTCAACAATTGATCTGGATACGCCTGTTAATTTCCGTCAGGGAAATGACATTGCGATGAATGAATTCGTTGATGAAGTTAAAGGCGGAAAAGTTGAAGCAGTAATTTTCTACGCTGCTAATCCGGTTTATGATCACCCACGTGGTGCTGAATTGGCTACGTCTCTTCCAAAAGTGGCATTGAGTATATCATTTAATGACCGTGCAGATGAAACTGCATCATTAGTGAAATTCATTACACCTGCACCTCATTACCTTGAATCATGGAATGATGCAGAGCCTATGGCAGGTTTTTACAGCTTAACTCAGCCTACAATCAGTTTGATTTTCAGTACACGTCAGGCTCAGGCCAGTTTATTGAAATGGTCAGGTCAGCCATCAGACTATCATGAATACGTAAAAGCTTACTGGAGAAAAAATATTTATACACAGGGCGGTACAGACAGTTTTGAGAAATTCTGGGTACAGTCGCTGCATGATGGTTTCTTCAAAACAAACCGTTCAGCTTCTGCTGTGGGTGCAACTTTCGCAGGAAATGTTGACGAAGCAGCATCTGCAATCGGGAAAAAATATAAAGCATCTTCGACAGGAATTGAGCTGGCGTTGTATGAAAACGTTGGCGTAGGTAATGGATCTGCTGCTAACAACCCATGGTTACAAGAATTACCTGATCCGGTTACAAAAGCTACATGGGATAACCATGCAAGTTTATCACAAAAGACTGCCAAAGAACTTGGTTTTGCTCAGGGTGATGTTGTAAAAGTGGATTTGAAAGGAAAATCGGTTGAAGTTCCTGTTATTATTCAGCCAGGTCAGGCTAATGGCACGCTTGCAATAACAATCGGTTACGGTCGTGAGAAGGCAGGGAAATCGGCAAACGGTGTTGGTAAAAATGTTTATCCGCTAGCTTCCTTCTCAGCAGGATATTTATCTTTCGCACCAGGAGAAGTTACTGTTACAAAAACAGGAGCAACCCGCGAAATCGCTCAAACACAAACACACAATACTGTAATGGGCCGTAAGTCGGTCCTTCAGGAAACTGTGTTGGCTCATTTCCAGAAAGATCCTTTGGCAGGACGTTTCATCCCAAAAATTGAAACATCCGAAGGATCAGTAGATGCTACTGACCTTTCTCTTTGGAACGGACATAAGTATCCAAATCACTCATGGGGTTTGGTTATTGACCTTAACACATGTTTTGGTTGCGGATCCTGTGTAATTAGCTGTCAGTCTGAAAATAATATTCCGGTTGTAGGACGTCAGGAAGTTATTAACAGTCGCGAAATGCACTGGTTGCGTATTGACCGTTATTATAGCAGTGATGCAGAAGTAGGTGATTACACAGCAATGGAAGTTGCGTCGGAAAATCCGGAAGTTACATTTCAGCCTATGTTATGTCAGCATTGTAACAATGCCCCTTGCGAAACGGTTTGTCCGGTATTGGCAACAACCCACAGTTCTGAGGGTTTAAATCAAATGACTTATAACCGTTGTGTAGGTACTCGTTATTGTGCAAATAACTGCCCGTATAAAGTACGTCGTTTCAACTGGTTCAAATATTTTGACAACGATAACTTTGATTACCACTTCAATAATGATCTTGGTAAAATGGTTATCAATCCTGAGGTTACAGTACGTTCACGTGGTGTAATTGAAAAATGTTCAATGTGTGTTCATAAAATTCAGGAAGGTAAATTAACTGCCAAGAAAGAAAGAAGACGCGTAGTTGACGGAGAAATTAACGTTGCCTGTGCTTCATCTTGTCCAACAGATGCTATAACTTTCGGTGATATGAATGATCCTGAAAGCAGAATTTCTAAAATTCTTGAAGTAGAAAGAGAAGGTCGTGCTTTCCATATGCTGGAAGAAATTAACGTACGTCCACAGATTTCATATCTTACCAAGATCAGAAATAAGGATGTAGCAGCTACGGCAGAAACTAAAAAAGAACACGCCTAAGTCTGGTTGAAAGTTTTGTATTTGTTTGAAGATTAAATCATTATAAATTACAGTAGTATGCATGTTACTTCACCCGTAAGAGAGCCCCTTATTCAAGGCGGGAAAACGTATGCAGACGTAACGGAAGATATTTGCCGACATGTCGAAGGAAAGCCTACGAAGGAATGGAAAATTGCTTTCGGGATTTCACTAGTCGTTTTGGCATATGGATCTTGTTGTCTTGCATGGACCTGGTGGGAAGGTCTGGGTGTGTGGGGATTAAATAAAACCGTAGGTTGGGCATGGGATATCACGAACTTCGTTTGGTGGGTTGGTATCGGTCACGCGGGTACATTGATCTCTGCGATTCTTTTACTCTTCCGTCAGAAATGGAGAACATCCATTAACCGTGCGGCAGAAGCGATGACAATTTTCGCTGTACTTTGTGCCGCATCTTTTATCTTAATGCACATGGGGCGTCCATGGATGGCATATTGGGCTTTACCATTACCTAACGCATTCGGTTCTCTTTGGGTAAACTTCAACTCTCCTCTGGTTTGGGACGTTTTCGCGATCAGTACTTATTTCTCTGTATCTCTTGTTTTCTGGTACATTGGTCTTATTCCTGATTTAGCCACAATCCGTGACCGTGCAACGAGCAAAGTTTCCCGCTTCATGTATGGAACCTTCGCAATGGGATGGGACGGATCAGCAAAAACCTGGTCTCGTTATGAATATATCAGCTTAATTCTTGCCGGATTATCTACTCCACTTGTACTTTCTGTACACACGATTGTAAGTATGGACTTTGCTACCTCGGTAATTCCGGGATGGCACACAACAATTTTCCCTCCTTACTTCGTAGCAGGTGCGATTTTCTCAGGATTTGCAATGGTACAAAACCTGATGTTGATCACACGCGTGGTTTATAAATTAGAAGACTATATTACGCTGGAACACATCGAAACGATGAATAAGGTAATTACCTTAACTGGTTCGGTTGTAGGGGTTGCTTATATTACTGAGTTCTTTATTGCATGGTATTCGGGAGTGGAATATGAAAGTTACGCATTTATTAACCGTGCTACCGGACCTTACTGGTGGGCATATTGGGCGATGATGACTTGTAACGTAATCTCTCCACAGTTGTTCTGGTCAAGAAAACTTCGCCGCAGCATTACATTTACATTCTTTATATCTGTTATTGTAAACATTGGTATGTGGTTCGAACGTTTTGTAATTATTGTTACATCACTTCACCGTGACTACCTTCCTTCAAGCTGGGCTATGTTCTCCCCTACCCGTTTTGATATTGGGGATTATATTTTCTCTTTCGGATTGTTCTTTACGTTATTCCTGCTTTTCTCTAAATACTTGCCTGTTATAAATATGGCGGAGGTAAAAGCGGTAATCAGATCAACTTCTGCCCAATTGCCTAAGAAAATTGCCGGGGTTGCGAAAGTAAGACAACGCGAAGCTGCCGCTCCGTTATTTAACAAGGATATAGAATAAGTAAATCGCTGAAAGCGAAAGAATAATATTTAACATTAGTATAAATATGGCAGAATTATCTGGTAAATATTTAGTTGGAGTCTACGACGATGACGATACTGTATTACATGCAGTACCAAGACTCAGAAAGGCGGGAGTGAAGATACAGGAAGTATATTCTCCTTTTCCAATTCACGGAATGGATGACGCCCTTGGTCATCCACGCACAAGAATCGGGATTGCTGCATTTATGTTTGGTGTAACCGGATGTTGCGTTGCATTAACCCTTATGATTTGGACCATGGGAATTGACTGGCCAATGATTGTAGGTGGTAAGGATTCAATTTCTTTGCCTAACTATATACCTATTACATTTGAGTTAACTGTACTTTTCACTGCGTTTGGTATGGTTACTACATTTTTCATTTCAAACGGATTAAGCCCTGCGGCTCATAACCATGAAAGATTTGATGTTCGTGCTACGGACAATAAGTTTATTATGGCAATTAACGTAGGTAGAAATTCAATGAGTGAAGATGAGATATCCCGTGCACTAAGAGATAGCGGTGCAGAAGAGGTTAACATCAAACAATTTTAATGTGCTTGGATCGATGAAATTGAAAAGTTTATATAGATATTCCCTGGCCCTGGCTGTTATCCTGATCGCTGCATTCAGTTGTACGCGTGATCCTAACAACCCTGGTAAGCAATATGCACCAAATATGTACTTGCCTGTTGGATATGAACCATACAGACAAGAAAAGGCGAATCCAATTAACCCAATGGGTTTAACAATGCGTTTGCCGGTTGAAGGAACAGTGGCCCGCCGTAATTATAATACATCTTTCGGTAGCGGAGATTCAGCAAAAGTGGATCTTATGGTTTACAATATTCCGGCGGATAGTATTTCTATTTCTGAAAGAGTATTGAAAAATCCGGTACCTCTTAATGAAAAAAGCCTTGCGGAGGGTAAAGTTTTATTTGAGAGATATTGCCAGCATTGCCACGGAGCAACCGGAGCAGGTGACGGAAAGGTGGGAGCTGTTTACAAAGGGGTTCCAAATTACGCAAGTGACGCTTACAAGAACCTTAATGAAGGACATATTTTCCATGTCATTACTTATGGTAAAGCACGGATGTGGCCTCACGGTTCACAAATTAATCCTGAGGAGCGCTGGAAAATTGTACACTACGTACAAAAGCTGCAAAAAGGAGCATAATTTATTTTTGATAACTGAGAAATAATATTTGAATAATGGCATCAGCACATTCGATTCCTTCTATTGAAGAACGGTTTGAATTCACTTCGGGGGCTAAAAGAAATCTTATAATCGGAGGCGCTATTGGAGCTGCTTTGGTTGTAGTAGGGATTTATCTTGCAGCACAACCGGGAGGACATCATGAAGCAGAAGCGGCACATGGCGCTGTAAATGCTATAACCGGACATGCTGCGGCAGCTAGTCATGAAGCGGCAGGTCACGCTGTTGAAGAACATCATGTTAGTTGGCTTACACGTATTTGGGCTAATATTTGGGTAAATGCAGTATACTTTACGGGTATATCTGTAGTAGGTATGTTTTTTATCTCTTACAACTATCTTGCTCAGGCGGGATGGTCAGCGGTTTTTAAAAGAGTACCCGAAGCAATGCCGGCATTTTTGCCAATAACGGGTGTTATCATGCTATTGGTATTTATTTTTGGAGGCCATGATTTGTTTCACTGGACACATAGCGAAGTGTATGAAGTTGGTGGACCTGAGTATGATGAAATTTTGGCTGGAAAACATGGCTATCTCAATACTCCTTTCTTTGTAGGAAGATTGATATTTTATTTTGTGGCATGGTACTTCATGTGGAGAAAGATACGTCAGTTTTCTTTGGAGGAAGATCAAATTGGAGGAACAGAATTATATGATAAATCAATACGTTTAGGAACAGCTTTTCTTGTAATATTTGGAGTAACATCTTCTACATCTGCTTGGGATTTTGTTATGTCAATAGACCCACACTGGTTTAGTACTATGTTTGGATGGTATACACTTGCAAGCTGGCACGTGGCTGGACTAGCAGTTATTACTTTGACAGTTGTAATGCTAAGAGAAAGAGGATATCTGAAAGCGGTAAATTCAAGTCACCTTCGTGATTTAGGTAAGTTTGTTTTTGCATTCAGTATTTTCTGGACCTATGTATGGTTTGCTCAGTTCCTTTTGATCTATTATGCTAATCAGCCGGAAGAGATTATTTATTTCATCGAGAGATTCAGAGGACACGGAAGTATTTTCAAAGCTCCTTTCTTTATAACTTTGTTCCTTAACTTCTTCTTGCCATTCCTGGTTTTGATGACAAGAGATTCTAAGTTTACACATTCGATTCTTAAAGTGGCTTGCTGGAGTGTAATCATCGGTCATTATATGGATTTTTACACGAACATTATGCCTGGTAGCGCTGGGGATACGGCGGGATTTGGACCGTTGGAATGGGGATTTTTCATTGTCTTCATTTGTGGATTTGTTTGGTCAATGGCGACTCAATTGGAAAAGGCAAATTTGATTCCAAAGCACCATCCAATGTTGGAAGAATCATTGCATCACGATATCGCCTAATTTGCTTAACCTGTTATTATCATGTATTTTATAATTGCAATAGTTGCCTTAGTTTTTGTGGTTCTCACCGGTGTTGTGATTTCCAGGCTGCAAGGTGTTCTCTCAAGTGTTAAGAAGCCAGAATCAGCTGATGCTGTACCGGAAGGAAATGGCTGGAATGGAGCGATGTTTATTGTCATTCTTGTAGCTGCGGTGGTTGGTATTACCTGGTCTTATCTGCACGCCCGTGAACACTTTTTACCGATTGCTTCATCTGTACACGGAAGAAGAACGGATGATTTGTTTTGGTTCTCCATGGGGATTCTTACAATTCCGTTTGCCTTTGTTAACTTTTTGATTTTCTTCTTTGCCTGGAAATACCAGTATAAAAAAGGTAATAAGGCTTCTTTCTATCCAGATAACCATAAGTTGGAGTTAATCTGGACGATCATTCCTGCCATCGTAATGGCCATGTTGGTTTTTACAGGTTGGAAAGCATGGTCTGATATTACATCGGAAGCGCCAGCTGATGCAGAAGTTATTGAAATTACCGGAAAACAGTTCAACTGGATTGTTCGTTATGGTGGTGTAAATGACAATAAGCTTGGTAATTACAATTACAAATTAATTGATGCTCAGAATGAGGTAGGTATTGATTTGTCAGATGAAAATTCATTTGATGATTTTATGAATCCTACCGAAATGCATATTCCGGTTAACAGACCAGTTTTGCTAAAAATCCGTGCGCGTGATGTTTTGCACAGTGTATTTATTCCTCACATGCGTGTGAAAATGGATGCAGTTCCTGGTATGCCAACTAAATTCTGGTTTGTGCCGGACAAAACAACAGCACAAATGCGTGCTGATTTGAACGATCCGAATTTCAAATATGAGATAGCTTGTACAGAAGTTTGCGGACAAGGCCACTTTTCAATGAAATTGAATCTTGTGGTTGAAGACGAAGCTTCTTATAAAAAATGGTGTGCTGAGCAAACGACGTTTCTTCAGACTTACCCGGAATATCTTGCGAAAGTACCTGATAACTTGAAAGCCAAGGCAATGAAAGGTTTGCCGGCTGAAACGACAACACCAGCTGATAGTGCAAAAACAGCTTCGGCAGGTGGTGGAATCGGAACAAGTGCAGCACTTCGCTAATTTTATTAATTTAAATACAAAACAGGCATATGTCAGCTATTGAAGGAATGGAAGCCGCTGTACACCACGAGGAACATGCGCACCATCACGAGGCACAAAGCTTTTGGCA
The DNA here is from genome assembly GCF_005280585.1 of Dyadobacter frigoris. Taxonomy (GTDB): domain Bacteria; phylum Bacteroidota; class Bacteroidia; order Cytophagales; family Spirosomataceae; genus Dyadobacter; species Dyadobacter frigoris. The sequence goes on along the minus strand of NZ_SZVO01000007.1, from coordinate 60,477 downwards.
GAAATACGTATTTTCTGAGGATCACAAAGTTATAGCAAAGCAATACCTTATTACAGGGATTCTTTGGGCGGTAATAGGTATTTCTATGTCCGTAGTCTTCCGTATCCAGCTTGGGATGCCGGATTCTAATCTGTCTTGGCTTAGACCATTATTTGGTAACTGGATTAGCGAAACCGGCAAACTGGATCCTAATTTCTACCTTGCCTTGGTTACAATGCATGGTACCATCATGGTATTCTTTGTACTTACAGCGGGATTGAGTGGTACTTTCAGTAACTTTTTGATTCCTCTGCAAATTGGTGCAAGAGATATGGCATCGGGATTTATGAACATGTTATCATACTGGTTCTTCTTCCTTGCCAGTGTTATTATGTTCGCTTCTTTGTTCTTGCAAACTGGTCCTGCTGCTGGTGGATGGGTAATTTATCCTCCTTTAAGTGCATTACCACAAGCTCATCAGGGCTCAGGAATGGGTATGACGCTTTGGTTGGTAAGTATGGCATTCTTTATCGTGTCACAATTACTTGGAGGTATCAATTATATCACGACTGTAATTAACTTACGTACACGTGGGATGTCATTTGATCGCCTTCCTTTAACAATCTGGTCTTTCCTTATTACGGCAATTTTGGGTCTTATATCTTTCCCGGTATTGTTCTCATCAGTATTGTTGTTGATTTTTGACCGTCATTTTGGGACGAGTTTTTATCTTTCTGAAATCTATATTAATGGTGAAGCACTTCCGAATGTTGGTGGTAGCCCAATCCTTTTCCAGCATTTATTCTGGTTCCTTGGACATCCGGAAGTTTACATTGTACTTCTTCCCGGACTTGGTATTACATCCGAGGTTATCGCTACAAATGCACGTAAACCAATTTTCGGTTACCGTGCGATGATTGCCTCAATGCTTGGTATTGCATTCCTTGCCTTTATTGTTTGGGCTCACCATATGTTTGTAACAGGTATGAATCCATTCCTTGGATCTGTATTTATGTTCCTTACTTTGATTATCGCAGTTCCTTCGGCAGTAAAAGGATTTAACTACATTACTACTTTATGGAAAGGTAATATTGTGTTTACTCCCGGTATGTTGTTTGCAATTGGTATGGTTTCCTTGTTTGTATCTGGTGGTTTGACAGGTATCATACTTGGAAACAGTGCTCTTGATATTCAGCTTCATGATACTTATTTCGTAGTAGCTCACTTTCACCTTGTAATGGGTGCAGCCTCTGCTTTCGGTTTATTTGCCGGGGTTTATCACTGGTTCCCTAAGATGTTTGGTAAAATGATGAACAGAACGCTGGGTCAGATTCACTTCTGGTTTACGTTCATAGGAATTTACCTGATCTTTATCCCTATGCATTATGTAGGTATTGCAGGTTTCCCACGTCGTTACTACCAATTCACAAGTTACGATTTCACCCACAAGTTTATGGACATGAACATGTTCATCACAGTGGCGGCGATCTTGTCATTCCTTGCACAGTTTATATTCCTTTACAATTTCTTCAGCAGCATTTTTAGAGGCAAAACTGCTCCTCAGAATCCATGGAGATCTAATACGTTGGAATGGACTACCCCAATTGTACCAGGTCATGGTAACTGGGAAGGGGAAATACCAGCAGTATACCGTTGGTCATATGATTATAGCAAACCAGGTGCAGCGGAGGATTTTATACCTCAGAATATTCCATATTCTCAAACATTGGAATCAAATTTCCCGCATGAGAATGAATTAATTGCAACCGAGGAAGAGATAGCGGCTCAGAATTTTAATGACCAGTTTAACCAAGCTCATTGATTCGCGTGTTAACCGTCGTTTTCGGCGGTTAACACTGAATACTGTTATTACCCTTTACTTCCTGATTATGGTTGGTGGAGTGGTGAGAAGTACCGGAGCTGGTATGGGATGCCCTGATTGGCCTAAATGCTTTGGTAGCTGGATTCCTCCAACGGAGGCCTCACAGCTACCATTAAATTATAAGGAGATCTATGGAGCTAAACTTAAAGGCGAAGTAATTTTTAATCCGGTAAAGACCTGGATAGAATATGTAAATCGTCTTTTTGGAGCATTTACAGGTATTATGATTTTCATAACACTACTTGCTTCAACTCCTTATTTGAAATCGAACAGAAAAAGCTTTTTTGGATATAGTCTGTTAGCTTTTATTCTGGTTGGTTTGCAGGGATGGCTGGGAGCAAAAGTGGTTTCCTCTGAACTGCATCCGGTGATGATTACGGTTCATATGCTTTTAGCCATTGTCATTGTTTTCATTTTAATATATCTGTTTATAAAGTCGTCCTATTCGGCAGAAAAAGATGGGAAAGACATTACCAACAAGAGCGTTATTAATAAGATAACCATTTTGGTTCTTTCGCTGTCTCTAATCCAGATTTTATTAGGAACACAGGTTCGTGAAGGAATGGATGAGGTTATTCGCTCGCTTGGATATTCGGAGAGGGCAGAATGGATTGGATCATTAGGAGTACCTTTTTATGTTCACCGATCCTTCTCCATACTGGTACTCATTTCGAATGTGTTTTGGATTAACAAAATCAATCATTCAATTGAAGGTGAATCCAGGATTAAACAAATGGGAAAAGGATGTCTGGCAATTTTAGGACTGGAAATATTGACAGGAATAATAATGGCGTACTTCGGAGTACCGGCATTTGCACAACCAGTCCATTTGACATTGGCGATTATCATGATTGGATTACAATTCATGATGTGGTTATTGATGAATGCGAATCAGTTAGCGTGGAGCAGAGATATTGTAAAATTGAGTAAGGATTTAGTGTAGTTGGAAATTGAGCAGAATAATGACATCAGCACAAGAAGGTTTAAATTTGAAAGTTGGAGATAAAGTAAAAGCTTTGTTCGAATTGTTAAAATTCAGACTGGCGTTTTTGATCGCTTTTTCAGGTGCGATGGGTTATAGTTTGGGTGCCAGCAGTGTTAGTTGGGTGAAGATCGTTCTTTTCTGTATTGCTTCTATTGGAATCACCGGTGCTGCTAACATCATTAACCAGATTCTCGAAATAGACCTGGACAAAATGATGAAAAGGACCGAAAACCGTCCATTACCAAGTGGCAGAGTTACCGTTGAACAGGCCATTATTTGGGCTGTATTTCTAGGCGTCTCTTCCCTGTTTGTTTTCATTGTGTATTTTAATCTGATCAGTGGGTTATTAGCTTTACTGTCACTTGTTTTATACGGATTTGTTTATACTCCTTTAAAGCGCGTCGGTCCGATTGCTGTTTTTGTGGGAGCTTTTCCGGGAGCATTTCCTCCGATGATTGGCTGGGTAGCAGCTACGAATCATTTCGGTCTTGAACCCGGGATTTTATTTGCGATTCAATTTTTCTGGCAATTTCCCCATTTTTGGGCCATTGCCTGGGTTTTGGATGACGATTACAAACGTGCAGGTTTTAAATTATTACCAGCAAACGGTTTGAAGGATGCGGATACAACGATGCAAATTATGATTTACACATTATTTTTGCTTCCAATTGGGTGGTTGCCGTATAAACTGGGTATGACGGGGATTAATTCTGCTTTTATAGCGACGGTGTTTGGTGTTTTGTTCCTCGCTCAGACTTTTCATCTAATGAGAAAATGTTCTGACAAGACAGCCCGCCAGTTAATGTTTGGTTCCTTTGTATATTTGCCTATTGTTCAGATTGCGTTTTTGTTGGATAAATTGTGATATAGTATTTAAGTGAAATGGAAAATATTCAGCAGTTAAAAGTAGATAAAGAACCGCAGGAGACTCTTGCCATGGACCCAATGAAGTTTATTCTTTGGTTGTTTTTGGTTAGCATAATCATGCTTTTTGCATCTCAAACCAGTGCCTACCTTGTAAGAAGAGCCGAAGGTAACTGGCTTGAATTTGAGATGCCTAAAATATTCTGGTACAGTTCAGCTGTACTGGTAATAAGTAGCCTTTCTATGCAGTGGGCGTATTTTGCAGCAAAAAAAGATGATTTCAAGACTTTGAAAATAGCAATTTCTGTTACTTTTGCACTTGGAATGGCATTCTTGTGGATGCAGTTTGAAGGATGGAAGGACCTGGTTGCTGCAAATGTTTATTTTGTGGGAAATCCGTCTGGTTCGTTTTTTTACGTGTTTACAGGACTACACGGATTTCATATTATTAGCGGTCTTATTGTACTGCTGTTTGCATGGAGAGCGGTGTTTCGCTTCAAAGTGCATTCCAAGAGTTTGAGACAGATACAGATCTGTGCTACTTACTGGCATTTTCTGGATTTACTTTGGTTATACCTTTTTGTTTTTTTATTGACTTTTAATTGATAATTTTTCACCAATGGCTGCACATGTAACAACACCCGGCACGGTAGAACCCAAAATGTGGATGGGCGGGATCGAGCCTATGAAAGCGAGTTACGGGAAATTGATGATGTGGTTTTTCCTCATCTCAGATACTTTTACTTTCTCCGCCTTGCTGGTGGCTTATGGAACGGCTCGTTTCAGTTTTCCTTCTTTCGTGGGAAAAGCAGCAAATTTTACTTTTTCCGATCTGTACTGGCCAATACCTGAAAAGGTATATGAATCTGTACCTTTCTTGCATGGTACTTCTTTGCCATTGGTTTTTGTAGGGATTATGACATTTATTCTTATTGCAAGTAGTGTTACAATGGTACTTGCAGTAGAAGCCGGCCACCGTATGGACCGTGCTAATGTTGAAAAATATATGCTTTGGACCATTCTGGGAGGTTTTACGTTTCTTGGATGTCAGGCTTGGGAATGGAGTCACTTTATCCACGGAACAGAAGCAGGTACCATGATGAAGGTTTTTGAAAATGGTTCTTTTGTTGAGAAAGTAATTCACGGGGCAAATCTGACACAGAATCAGTACGGTCCGCCTGCATTTGCAGATTTCTTTTTCTTCATTACCGGATTCCACGGAACGCACGTATTTAGTGGAGTTATATTGAATATTCTTATTTTCTTCCGTTCTGCAACTGGTTTTTATGACAAACGCGGAAGTTATGAAATGGTTGAAAAAGTGGGTCTTTACTGGCACTTTGTAGACCTTGTTTGGGTATTTGTATTTACATTCTTTTATCTGGTTTAATCAACAGGAGCTTATTTAATTCTAAATCATATGTCAGAAGTACATCATATACACGAACAGGATCCTCACGCAGGTGCAGAACAGCGTAAAGCAATCTGGAAAACATTCTGGATTTTACTTGTCCTAACATCATTGGAATTCATTATTGCTTTTACTGTTCCTCATGGAGTACTAAAAGTTTCGGTTTTCATCGTGATGACAATTGTTAAAGCTTTTTATATTGTAGGTGAATTTATGCACCTTAAACATGAAGCTAAAACGTTGATTTGGACGATACTTGTTCCTATCATTTTTATTGCATGGTTAATCCTTGCACTTCTTCTTGAAGGACATGCTATTTTTGAAGCAGTATTCAAGTAGATAAAACGTTATGATAAACTTCCGTAAAGCCGGGTTACTGATTGTCACATTAGTAATTCCGGCTTTGGTTTTTACATTTTTGAAGTTCTTTGCAACGAATCATTACGATCTTCAGTACTATTTTCCTATTACTGATTCTGCTGGAAAGATCGTTGTAAACAAAGGTGATACGTTGTTTTACAAAGTACCGGTTATTCATTTGAAAACCACAAGTGGACAAGTGGTCTCTGAGGAGTTTGGTAAAGGACAAGTGACTGTGGTGGGATACTTACCGGAACATTGCCTGAATACATGCGAGATCGTTCTTGGACAGGTGGAACGTGTTTTTGCTCTGAGAGAAACAATTCCTTATTTGAATTTGATTACTCTGGCGGATAAATGGACCGGAATAAAAGAAAGTTATCCACAAGAGCTCAACACAAAAGGATGGAAAGTGTTGACAGGATCTGAGGAGGAAGTAAAAAGAATCTGGGATTCTGAGTTGAAATTACTAACAGAAATACCGGGTTCTAAAACTAATTCTCTGGAAACGAAGTTGGTACTTATAGATGCGGAAGGGCATATCAGAGGATATTATAATGCTTCTGATTCGGAGGAAACCAATAGGTTGATGGCCGAAATTAAGATTTTAGATTACGAGAAAAAGGAAAACTACAAATAGTTATGGCAACTGTTTTGCTTGAAGAAAATAAAAAATACAGGAAAATAATCAATATCCTGGCTATTGCAATACCTGTTGCCGTGGCTGTTCTGATAGGGATTCGTCAGAAAATCGATCTGGGGCCTTGGACAAAGATTTTGCCCCATGTAATTGGCATGTTGAATACAGCAACGGCTATTCTGCTTTTAATCGGCTTTTATTTTATCAAGGTAAATAATAGAAGTGCACACCGGTTGATTATGACGTTTGCGTTTATTCTTGGTGCAGTTTTTTTGGTTTGTTACATTCTTTATCATATTTCAAATGAGTCAACTCCTTTTGGTGGTTCAGGATTTATCAGACCAATTTATTATTTCCTTTTGATATCACACATCGTATTGTCGGTTGTGGTCGTTTGGTTTGTATTAAGAGCCGTATATTTTGGTTATAGTAATCAGCTTGCAGAACATCGTAAAGCCGTGAAATGGGCGTTTCCTATCTGGTTATATGTGAGCGTAAGTGGTGTAATTGTTTATTTACTTATTAGTCCTTATTACACATGAAAAAGTTTCTCGTGATTTTTGGATGTTTTATAGCTTTTCTGATCCTTACAATTCCTTCGTCAATTGCGCAATGTGCTATGTGCAGAGGAACTGTTGAAAGCTCAATGGGAAATGGGAGAAATAATGTTGGTGTGGGTTTGAATACTGGTATTATGTATTTATTCATGATGCCTTATTTATTGGTAGCAGTTATTGGTTATATGTGGTACCGCAACAGTAAAAAAGCGCAGCAGGAACGTCAGTTTATTAATGCCAGAGTGAATCAGGCGCTGAATCGTCAATAGAAAATATCATTTTAAAAAAAGGCGGGATCGTTATTGATTTCGCCTTTTTTTATGAAGTCAGTGACAACAATTTTGTTACGGTTTTAATTATTATTTGATAAAAAAGTGCGTACAGGTAGGTGTAGAAATCAATGTTATAGTCTTTACTGGTAAATAGACTTTTATGCGGTTATTTATTTTAGTGTTTTTAATATTTTTTAGCTTGTCTGGTAACGCCCAAAGCATCTCTACGGCCAAGCCCTGGACTTATTGGTGGTGGATGGGAAGTGCAGTTACCAGAGAAGATATCAGCGCACAACTGGAACAATTTGCAAAATCAGGTTTGGGAGGAGTTCATATTATTCCAATCTATGGGGTGAAAGGCTATGAATCTGATTTTATTCCCTTTTTAACGGATCACTGGCTAGATGTAATGCAACACACAGTTTCGGAAGGAAAACGTCTTGGGCTTGGCGTTGATATGACAACGGGAACGGGCTGGCCATTTGGCGGTCCTAATGTTAGTAAACAGATGGGCGCCAAAACCATAAGTTTTAAAGACAACAAATGGGTGGTAGTTCCAACGAAACAGGAAGTAAAACGTGCAGCTCCCGGCGGAGAAGGATTGGTTTTTGATCCATTCCACCCAACGGCCATGTCAAATTATCTGTTGAGGTTTGAAGCTGCTTTTGTTCATGCAAAAGAAAAGCCGCGGTCTATGTACATGGATTCTTATGAAGCCTATGGAGCGAATTGGACAGATGACTTTTTGAAAGAATTTAAATCACGAAGAGGTTATGCACTTCAGGATACTCCGGAGCTTTTAACGGATAGTTCTGGGAAATCAGAATCACTGCTTGTAAAAATAGATTACCACCAGACTCTGGCTGAATTGTTACGTGAGCGTTATGCGCATGTTTGGACGCAGTGGAGTAAGGAAAAGGGATTTTTAACCCGTTATCAGGCTCATGGTTCTCCAGGCAATCTGCTGGATTTGTATGACGAAGCGGATATTCCGGAAACTGAATCTTTTGGAACAAGCAGATTTCCAATTCCGGGATTAAGGATTGATCCGGATTATTCAATAAAACAATTTGGTACACCAAATCCGCTGGCCATGAAGTTTGCATCCTCTGCGGCGGATTTCTCCGGAAAAAAACTGGTGAGTTCTGAAACAGGAACCTGGCTCGCCAACCATTTCAAGGTTTCCTTATCACAGGTCAAACCGCAGATTGATGAACTGTTTACAGCCGGAATAAATCATATTTTTTATCATGGGACCACCTATTCGCCTGTTGCGGAATCCTACCCCGGATGGTTATTTTATGCTTCAACCAATTTTGGGCCATCCTCACATTTCGCTGAGCACTTTTATTTATTAAATCAATACGTAGAGCGCTGCCAGACGCTGTTGCAGGAAAGTAAACCGGATAATGATATCCTGGTTTATTTCCCAATCCATGATTTGTGGTCGACGCCGGCTAAATCAGCTGGTGGAGTGCATTTGTTGGAAGTCCATCATGTAGATCGTTGGTTATTACAATTGCCCTTTGGTCGGCTTACAACAAAACTTTGGGAGGAAGGCTATACTTTTGATTATGTTTCAGACCGCCAATTAAAACGATTATCCGTTAACAACGATGGAAATCTCAACTCCGGATCGTCCGTTTATAAAACGATTATTATTCCTCCATCCACTTATATGCCGGATGAAACACTTTCTCAGCTTTTAAAACTGGCGAAAGACGGAGCCAAAATTGTATTTGCCGATCATGTGCCAAACAAGGTTACCGGTTATAACGTTAATGAATCAAGACAAAAGTTATTTAATGCAAAACTTGAAGAATTGACAAGTAAGAAACAAAATGTGCTTGTTGAAAAAGATTGGGAATCTGCTTTGCTGAAACAAGGCGTTATTCAGGAAAAGTGGGCTAAGTTGGGATTGACTTTTATTAGAAAATCACAATACAGCAAACCGGTCTATTTTATTGCTAATGTCGGAAATACTTTTCAGGAAGGCTGGATAAGTTTGGGGAAAATAGCAGCTAATGTTGAACAATATGATCCCTTGACGGATGTGTCTGTTAATTTGCCTCAGCGTAATGAAAATAATACCAATGAAATTTTTCTATCGCTAAAACCTGGACAATCTTGTTTTTTAAGAGAAGCTGTAAATAACAGTGAAGCCGTTCCTGTGTTTATTTCAACAAAACAACATCCAGTTGCAGGGACCTGGAAAGTTGATTTTTTGAAAGGCCGACCTTCAATTCCTGCTTCGGGAAAACTTCTTAAACCGGCATCATGGGTTACGCTTTCGGACACTGCCCGTTATTTCTCAGGTACTGCGCGTTACACAGTTTCTTTTGATTTAACCGCTGAAATTCTTGCTTCAAAAAACATAACGCTTGGTTTGGGAGATGTCAGGGAAGTGGCTGCTGTGAAACTGAATGGAAAAGAGGTAGGTATAGTGTGGTCAATTCCTTTTCAATTGAAAATTATTCCCGAGTTGTTAAGGGAGAAAGGAAATAAACTTGAAATAGAGGTAACCAATCTTTCTGCTAACTATATGCGACTGCGGGATAAAAAAGTACCGGATTGGAAGAAATTCTATGATATTAACATTGTCGATATTACCTACAAAAAATTCGATGCAGCGGGATGGCAGCCTATGCCTTCGGGGTTATTAGGTCCTGTGAGATTCTTATATTGAAAATTGCCCGGATGAATTTTTGATAATAAATCCAGGAGGCTCCGACGGAGCCAAAATTATGACCGGAAAACGGTTCTTGCTATAAACAGGAAGCCACGCTGTGGCTGGAATAGAAGTATAATAGACAGAAGTTAATTTAAATCTGTGAATTATTTCGAAGCGATAAATCCTGCTCCATTCGGAGCATCCTGTTTATAGTAATAGAATTCTAAATGTTGGCTAGACTCCATCGGAGTCTCCTAAATTTCTCCAATCAATTACTCCCAAAGCGGATAATGTTCAAGCTGGATTTTTTGTCGAAATAATATATTATTGGACTGTTAAGAGAAGAGTTTTATTCCCGGGATTAGAAGGCTCCGATGGAGCCAACACTAGGGAAGTGTAAGTGTACTTTCTATAAACAGGAAGCCACGCTGTGGCTGGAATAGAAGTATAATAGACAGAAGTTAATTTAAATCTGTGAATTATTTCGAAGCGATAAATCCTGCTCCATTCGGAGCATCCTGTTTATAGTAATAGAATTCTAAATGTTGGCTAGACTCCATCGGAGTCTAGCCAACATTTCTCCAATCAATTACTCCCAAAGCGGATAATGTTCCAGCTGAATTCTTTATCGAAATAATAATAAAGTAGAGATTGTTCAAAAGAGGTGTTATTCCAAGACCAGGAGGCTCCGATGGAGCCAACACTAGAGAAGTGTAAGTGTACTTTCTATAAACAGGAAGCCACGCTGTGGCTGCAATTAGAAGTATAATAGACTGAAGTTAATTTAAATCTGTGAATCATTTCGAAGCGATAAATCCTGCTCCATTCGGAGCATCCTGTTTATAGTAATAGAATTCTAAATGTTGGCTAGACTCCATCGGAGTCTCCTGGATTTCTATGATGGTTATTCCCAAAGCGGATAATGTTCAAGCTGAATTTTTTGCCCGAAAAATATATTGGTAGACTGTTCAAAGGAAAGAGTATAATCTGAAACATAAAACTGACGTTTTCCTGTTCCTTTTTCATTAACGAGATAATGTTGTTCCAGCCATGCCCTGAGCGAATGCGCCACGATTTCGGATGTATCCAGAATCTCAACATCATTTTCGTAGTATTTACAAATCTGGTTTTTGATCAGAGGATAATGCGTACAACCCAGAATTAATGCCTCTATACCCTCTAACGCAGGATCTGACAGATAGCTGTCAATAATGCTTTCACTGATGTTATTATCAAAAAAACCTTCTTCAATCATCGGCGCGAGTAACGGTGTGGCTAAGGATTTAAGATGGATGTTTTTATCCAGGGCATCTACTTTCTTTTTATAAACATTGGACAAAACCGTTTGTTTGGTACCAATAAGTCCGACCGTTTTGCCGTCGTAATGTTCTTTGATATAATCAACCACCGGATCAATTACGTTTAGTACTTTCGCTTTACTCCCAACATACTCACGGACTAGCTCAAAGGCTGCTGCTGAGGCAGAGTTACACGCTATTAGAATTAATTTACAATTCTGCTGCAAAAGCATATTGCAGATTTTGATGGAATAGGCCTGAATGGATGCCGTGGATTTGTCACCATAAGGCAAATGAGCGGTATCTCCGAAATAAATAGTATTTTCATTTGGTAAAAGCCGTGTCACCGCGCTGGCAACAGTCATGCCGCCAATACCACTGTCAAATATTCCGATGGGAGCTGAAGAGTCAAACATTTGGTTAATCAGATATGTACTATTAATGCTATAAAGCTAAATGAACGGTTTAAATATTCTTCCTGAAATGAAAAAATATTATTTGAAGGAATAAATTTAAGAAATGAAGTATTAGGAATCTGTTGATTATCAGGTATATGAGCTGAATTGGTGTTAGATTGAAATACTGAAAAAAGAAAAATGAGGAATTATTTGTAAAAACCTGACAAACCTATGCAACCTGAGCTATACCTTTTAACATCTTACCATTGAAACAATATTAGGAATGGGTCGAATTTTATCATTTTTCAATCAGGAGGCACAGCTCGTCAAAGCCCTTAAGCATGGAGATGCTAAGGCGCAGCGGCAGGTGTACGAAAAATACGGTCCACGTATGTTGGGCGTATGCTTCCGGTATGTTGGTGATGAAATGACGGCAGAGGATGTGATGGTGGAAGGATTTTTAAAAGTGTTTGGTAAAATTGATCAGTTCAATAGTGAGGGTAGTTTTGAGGGTTGGATGAGGCGGATCATGGTGAACGAGGCGTTGGGGTTGTTGCGGAAGAAGAGGAAAATGCCGGAGGATATTTTGTCTGATGAGGCTGCCAATATTCCCGATTACAATTATGCTGACCAGCATCTTGATACGCAGGAATTATTGGATCTTATTGAAGAATTGCCGGTTGGTTATCGTACGGTTTTCAATTTATATGCTATTGAGGGTTATGCCCACAGCGAAATAGCAGAAGCACTAGGAATAACGGAAAGTACATCAAAATCCCAGCTTCACAGAGCGCGTGCGATGTTGCAGAAGATGGTTGGAGCGTGGGAAAATGATTCTAAAAAAAAACTAAATTATGAAAAAGCATCCAGTTGATGATCTTTTTAAAAAGAGACTTGCTTCGTTGGAAAAACGGCCTTCGGAGCTAGCGTGGGGACGGATACAGCAAGGGCAAAAAACTAAATCGAGGCGTATTGCCGTCTGGGTTTGGTATGCCGCAGCGAGTGTAAGTCTGGCTTTAATTTCCGGATATGTTGTATGGCAAAACCAAACTGAGAATTCAGGAAAACTGGATAATCAGACGGAGATGGCAAAAGTAGAGAAAAAGATGCCTGAAACCCGATTGTCGGAAAGCCCTCAGTCAAATAAAAATATTGCTCAGGCGGAAGTGAAAACGGAGATGTTGGTAAATCCGTCTCCTGTTAAGGTCGCGCAAAATTCAGAGTGGCCTACGGGACGGAAAATTCGTGAGGTAATGAAGAAAGATCAAAACCATGAAACAAAATCGGTAAGGGAAAAAAGCGATAACGCGGATATCATACAGGTTGCAGTTATTCAGCCTGCTAAATCTGAGGAGATCAAGACAAACAAAATCGATATTCAACAGGCAGTTACCGCTGAAAAGGTTAACACCAAACCGGTGGAGCTTGCTCGTGTAGAAGATAAAAAGGCGGATCGCACGATTGTGGTCGAAATTGAAGAGCCTAAAAATGAATTTAAAGATAAAAAACCATCCCGTTTGGCCCGAGTTTTCCGCCAGCTGAAAAATGTTCGTGAAGCTGAGCCGGTTGATTGGGACGATGTTGGTTTTAATCCAAAAAATATTCTTGCAAGAGTAGATGACCGACCTAACACTAACGATGAAAAAGTATCAGGTAAACGTGAAAGAAAAAATTAACGGTAACGCTATTAGCCATGAAAATTAATTTTATTGCAGTATTTGTAATACTTCTGTCAATCACGCAAGTGTGGGCAGGAAACGATGTAAAGCCATCGCTGAATAGGGGAAGTTTAAACGATTCGATTATTGTACGTTTTGGTAATAAAACCAGAATGGTGATCTACGGAGAGAATAAGAAAGAATTGGAAAAAATCCTGAAATATGATCTTAACGCACTTTTAAAAGACCTGAAAATACGGCTTGACAGTACACAGCAGGACACCACGCTGATTGTAGAAGAATTCAGCGGGAATGATTATCTGAAAAATAAGCCCGATTTAGGTGATGATAAAAATTATGTGCGCATTGGAGGAAGAGGATTACGCATAAAAAATGGTAACAAAAGTGTAAATATTGACCAGGGGACAGTTAGTGTAAGCGATGATAATGATAACGGAAGTTTTGAGAAGATCGGAAGAGCTGCAAAGATGTACGTGCCGTCATGGGGATCCAGTCCAAGGAAAGGATTTAATGTAAGCCTGGGATTAAACTCTTACGGAAGTAATACGCCGATGATAACCGGCTCCAATCCGTTAACTGAAAATGCAATGCCGGATTTAAAACCCTGGGGTTCAAGATATATCAGTCTTGGATACGTGGCATCCACTACCATTGCAACAGGGCAAAAAGCAAGATTGCATCTCGACTTTGGAATAGATTTTTCCTGGTACAATTTAATGTTTCAGGATAATATGAAAATTGAAAAATCCCAGGATATGGCCTACTTTAAACAACCAGAGGATGACCAGGGGAATAAGATCAATTTAAAGAAAAGTAAATTCACCGTACCCTATGTCAACCTAACCTTCATGCCTACGCTGAGTTTCCGTAAATCTTTTATTTCACATGTGAGTGCAGGAGTTTATGGAGGCTATCGACTGGGCAGTTATTCCAAAATAATTGAAGAAGGAAGTAAGGACAAGAAATTTAACCGAACCAACTTTTTTGTCAACGATGTCAGGTATGGGCTGGGTTTTGAATTAGGTATCCGGAGATTTCCTGATTTGTTTGTAAATTATGATTTGAACAACCTTTATGAAACAAATCACGGTCCCGCAGTAAAAATGTTAAGTTTTGGGATAAAATTATTTTAAATATAACCAGTTGATTTAGTGCCTGCTAGAATCTTTTTTCTGGCAGGCACTAAATTTTTCTGAAAATATTTTCACAAATATGTTGGAGAATAAAAGAAAACAACATAATTTTGCAGCTCCAAAAGTGAGACAAGAGGTTTTCACGGTTGTGTTGAAATGTTGAAAGGGGGTGTACCAGAGTGGCCAAATGGGGCAGACTGTAAATCTGCTGGTGTACGCCTACGGTGGTTCGAATCCATCCGCCCCCACAGTTTGAGCCGGAGTTTTCTTTTTATTTACCAGATAAAAAAAAAAGGCACAAAACAATTGCGAAAGTAGCTCAGCTGGTAGAGCGATAGCCTTCCAAGCTATAGGTCGCGAGTTCGAACCTCGTCTTTCGCTCAATTTAAGACACCGTAAGCGATCAGCGAAAAACATTCATTTTGAAGCCCTTTTCGCTGGTCGCTTTTGGCTGTTGTTTAAACTGAGATTATTTTCTCACGCGAATGTGCTAAACGTAGCATTTCGGAATATTAAAATTTTGCTGTTGTAGCTCAGGGGTAGAGCACTTCCTTGGTAAGGAAGAGGTCAGGGGTTCAAATCCCCTCAATAGCTCGGAGGAATGTTTTTACATTCTCATCTTTGAATCTGCCAAAAAATGAGATTTAAAGAAAGATTTTGATCCTTGCAATTAGTGTATTGGTTTTGAGGGCTTGGTAAATGTAAGCTAAACGGGATCAATCAATAGTGTTTAATAAATTCGTAATAACTTCAAATTTTAAGCGTACTTAGGACATGGCAAAAGAGACGTATGACCGCTCGAAACCCCACGTGAATATTGGTACTATCGGGCACGTTGACCACGGTAAAACTACTCTTACAGCGGCAATCACAACTGTATTGGCAAAAAAGGGTTTAGCAGTATTGCGTGATTTCTCATCAATTGATAATGCACCTGAAGAGAAAGAACGTGGTATCACAATTAATACATCGCACGTAGAATATTCAACAGTAAACCGTCACTATGCTCACGTTGACTGTCCAGGTCACGCGGATTATGTGAAGAACATGGTTACTGGTGCTGCGCAGATGGATGGAGCTATCATTGTAGTTGCTGCAACTGATGGTCCTATGCCTCAAACTCGTGAGCACATTCTTTTGGCTCGTCAGGTAGGTGTTCCTCAACTAGTGGTATTCATGAACAAAGTGGATATGGTTGATGATCCTGAACTACTTGAACTTGTTGAAATGGAAATTCGTGAGCTTCTTAGCTTCTACGATTACGATGGAGACAACATTCCTGTAATCCAAGGTTCTGCTTTGGGTGGTTTGAATGGCGAAGAGAAATGGGTAAAAACGATCGAAGAATTGATGGATGCTGTTGACAGCTACATTCCAATTCCTCCTCGTATGACTGAACTTCCTTTCCTTATGCCGGTTGAAGACGTATTCTCGATCACTGGTCGTGGTACTGTTGCAACAGGTCGTATCGAACGTGGAGTAATCAACTCTGGTGAAGCTGTTGATATCCTTGGTATGGGTGCAGAAAATCTTAAATCAACTGTAACAGGTGTTGAGATGTTCCGTAAGATCCTTGACCGTGGTGAAGCAGGTGATAACGTAGGTCTATTGTTACGTGGTATTAACAAAGAAGATATCCGTCGTGGTATGGTTATTTGTAAGCCAGGTTCAGTAAAACCTCACGCATCTTTCAAAGGAGAGGTTTATGTACTTTCGAAAGAAGAAGGTGGACGTCACACTCCATTCTTTAACAAATACCGTCCTCAGTTCTACTTCCGTACTACGGATGTAACTGGAGAAATCACGCTTCCAGCTGGTGTTGAAATGGTTATGCCAGGTGACAACATCACTATCGAAGTAAAATTGATCAGCAAAATTGCTATGGAAAAAGGTCTTCGTTTCGCGATTCGTGAAGGTGGACGTACCGTAGGTGCAGGTCAGGTAACTGAAATTCTTGATTAATCAGGATAAATGATTAAAAACAAGTGCATTTCTTTTGAAATGCACTTGTTTTTTATAACATTAAATTTGTATCTTTGCAGCCCGAAAGATTGGTTCGCACGGAATACGGGTGTAGTTCAAGGGTAGAATAGCGGTCTCCAAAACCGTTGATGGGAGTTCGAATCTCTCCACCCGTGCATAAGCAAAAAGCAAAAATGGATAAATTTACTTCGTTTCTAAAAGCGTCTTGGGAAGAAATGACCGAGCATGTTACGTGGCCTCCCTTTAACGAGCTTCAGGCGAACACAACATTAGTGCTTGTTGGATCACTTATTTTTGCCTTCGTGGTAGGAGTAATGGACTTTGTTTTTGAAAACGCACTCAGACTGTTTTATCAGTCTTTCTAAGGTAATTTTTTAGCGACACCCCCTGAATGGTATGAGTGGATTAAATTGGTTTGTATTACGTGCTGTGTCAGGACAAGAGAAAAAAATCAAGTCCTACATCGAGAATGAAATAACACGGCAAAAACTCAATGAATTTGTTCCGCAGATTCTTATACCTTCTGAGAAGATATATGAAATGCGTAACGGAAAGAAGAGAGTTCGGGAGAAGAACTTTTTTCCCGGATACATAATCATTTCCGCTGATTTGTCAAAAGGGGAGGTGTTACACATTATTACCAGTATACCGGGAGTAATCGGTTTCCTGGGGAATGCGCAAGGGAATTCGAAGGTGCCTGTGCCTCTGCGTCAGGCAGAAATCAACCGGATTTTAGGAAGAGTAGACGAAGCTGAACACCACGAAGAAGCACCAAACATGTCATTCATGAAAGGTGAAACAGTAAAAGTGGTTGATGGTCCTTTCAGTGGATTCATCGGTTTGGTGGAAGAAGTATTTGATGAGAAGAAAAAACTCAATGTAGTTGTAAAAATATTCGGGCGTAATACACCCGTGGAACTAAGTTACGCACAAGTAGAAAAGGATAATTGATAAAGAGAACGGGCAGGGTAAGCTTCCACTTGCATGTGAGCCGTTTAATTAATCAGTGAACCGAACAAATTCCAAAACAATGGCAAAAGAAATAGGTGGATACGTCAAACTACAGGTAAAAGGTGGCTCAGCCAACCCTTCACCTCCAATCGGTCCTGCATTAGGATCGAAGGGTTTGAATATCATGGAGTTTTGTAAGCAATTCAATGGCCGTACTCAGGATAAACCTGGTGTGGTGTTGCCGGTAGTTATTACGTACTACAAGGATAAGTCTTTTGACTTCGTCATTAAGACTCCCCCGGCCGCAATTCTTCTTATGGAAGCATCAAAAGTAAAAGTTGGTTCGGCTCAGCCAAACCGTCTTAAAGTTGGTTCAGTTACTTGGGATCAGGTTCGTACGATCGCTGAGACTAAAATGCCTGATCTAAACTGCTTTACAATTGATTCTGCTATGAAAATGATCGCGGGAACGGCTCGTAGTATGGGTATTACCGTAGCTGGCAAAGCCCCGTGGGAAGAAAACAATTAAGCGTGGTTTAATTACGCTAAAGAAACAAAGAACATGGGAAAACTGACCAAAAAGCAAAAAGAAGCTCTTTCGAAATACGACGCAAGCCAGGTTTATTCTCTGGAACAAGCTGCTGATGTCCTTAAGACGATTTCTTATACTAAATTTGATTCTTCTGTAGATATCGACGTTCGTTTGGGCGTGGATCCTCGTAAAGCTGATCAAATGGTACGTGGCGTGGTAACATTGCCACACGGAACCGGAAAGGATGTTCGTGTATTGGTTTTGTGTACTCCGGATAAGGAGGCAGAAGCGAAAGAAGCAGGAGCAGATTACGTTGGTCTTGACGAGTATATCCAAAAGATAGAACAAGGATGGACTGACATCGACGTGATAATCACAATGCCTAGTGTAATGGCAAAAGTGGGTAAGTTAGGTAAAGTATTGGGACCTCGTGGTCTTATGCCAAACCCTAAATCAGGTACAGTTACACCAGATGTAGCTAAAGCTGTGAAAGAAGTTAAAGCAGGTAAGATTGATTTCAAGGTTGACAAATCCGGGATCATTCACGCCAGCGTTGGAAAGGTCTCTTTTGGACCAGACCAGCTTGCACAGAACGCGACTGAGGTTATTAACACCTTGATCCGCCTTAAGCCATCTTCGGCAAAAGGTACTTACGTAAAAAGCATTCACTTATCTTCTACGATGAGCCCGGGTGTGACTATTGACAAAAACACGATTCCAGGATTATAATATGACACGGGAAGAGAAAGCAGTAATTATTGACGAGCTAAGTCAGAAATTCTCGAACACGCCATACTTCTATATCACCAGTGCTGCAGGAATGACTGTAAGTGAGGTTAACGTTCTAAGAGGCCTTTGCTTCGAACGTGGTATTGAGTACCGTGTTGTAAAGAATACACTGATTAAGAAAGCATTAGAAACACTAGATACGGATTATTCTTCTTTCGACACAGTTTTGAAAGGTTTTTCCGGTGTAATGTTTCACCCGGAGTCAGGTAAAGTTCCTGCACAGCTGATTAAAGAATTCAAGAAAAAAGCAGGTAGTGACAAGCTTAAATTTAAAGGAGCTTCTGTTGATTCATCTGTTTTTGTTGGTGAAAGCCAGCTTGACGTTCTGATCGCTCTTAAATCTAAACAAGAGATGGTTGGAGAGATTATCGGTCTGTTGCAATCACCTGCCAAAAACGTTATCTCGGCTCTTTCGAGCGGTGGCAACAAATTGGCTGGTATTCTTAAGACTTTATCTGAGAAAGAAGACTAATTTATTGAATATCTGCCCGGTTGAGCTCCTCGGGTCAGAGTTAATACTGAGCTCAAAAATTCATCTATTTGTATAATCACAAAATCAAAAATAAAAATGGCAGATTTGAAAGCTTTCGCGGAACAGCTTGTTAACCTAACGGTTAAAGAAGTGAACGAATTGGCTGCAATTCTTAAAGACGAATATGGTATCGAACCAGCTGCTGCAGGTGCAGTTGTGGTTGCAGGTCCAGCTGGTGGCGGTGACGCTCCGGTAGTTGAAGAGAAAACGTCTTTTGATGTAATTTTGAAAGCAGCAGGTGCTAGTAAACTAGCTGTTGTGAAATTGGTTAAAGACCTTACAGGTCTTGGACTTAAAGAAGCAAAAGAACTTGTTGACGGTGCACCGAAACCAGTTAAAGAAGGAGTTGCTAAGGACGAAGCAGAAGCTTTGAAAAAACAACTTGAAGAAGCTGGTGCTGAAGTTGAAGTGAAGTAATTTGCTTTATACCAATCATCAATAAAATCTTGGGAACAAGGCCTGACATTCGTCAGGTCTTTTCCTATTTTGCATGTAAACCAAACAAATTTCACTTCTTTTCGTTTGGAATATATGGCCGGAAATAAATTTTCGTTTTCGGTAATCTAATTCTCCTTCCGGATAATTGGTCTGAAACACTTCTTTACTCGTAGAAAAGAAGAACAGGGATCGTTATCTAAATTTCTCTACGAGGCAAACGATTAAGGTTTTAAACTAATTAGTGCGATTGCGCGTTGTAATATGTTACACTGTCGCTTTGTTTTCGTTCTACTAACCCAAAATCAGACATAGCCTTGGCTACAATTAAAGCAACTCCCAGAAAAAATTTCTCCAGGATTAATCAGATTATTGATTATCCGGATCTGTTGGGAATCCAGGTACAATCATTCCGGGATTTCTTCAGTCTTGATACATCAGTAGAAGATCGTTCTGACGAAGGATTGTACAAAGTTTTCGCTGAGAACTTTCCTATTGCAGATTCACGCGACAACTTCGTGCTTGAATTTATCGATTATTTATTAGAGCCGCCAAAGTATTCTGTCGATGAATCTATCGATCGAGGATTGACTTATGCGGTTCCTCTAAAAGCAAAATTACGTTTAATATGTAATGATGCTGATCATGAAGAATTTGAAACTATTGAGCAAGAGGTATTTTTAGGAAATATCCCTTATATGACGGATCGCGGTTCGTTTGTAATCAATGGTGCTGAACGTGTTATTGTTTCCCAGTTACACCGTTCGCCGGGTGTGTTCTTCTCAATGAGCAAGCACACAAACGGTTCTAAATTATATTCTGCACGTATTATTCCATTTAAGGGTTCATGGATTGAATTCTCAACGGATGTGAATAATGTCATGTATGCATATATTGACCGTAAGAAGAAATTCCCGGTTACTACGCTTTTAAGAGCCATCGGTTTTGGTTCTGATAAGGATATTCTTGATCTCTTCGGACTTTCTGAAGAAATCGGAGCGACTCCGACAAACTTGAAAAAAGCAGTTGGCCGTCGTTTGGCAGCGAGAGTTCTTCGCACCTGGACAGAAGATTTCGTGGATGAAGATACCGGTGAGGTAGTTTCTATCCAACGTAACGAAGTATTATTGGAACGTGATTCAACAATCACGCCTGAGGATATCGAAGTTATTGTGGAATCTGGCCAGAAGTCAGTAATCCTTCACAAAGAAGATATGAATGTTGCGGATTATAACATCATTTATAATACGCTGCAAAAAGATAGTTCAAACTCCGATAAGGAAGCTGTTGAGCAAATTTACCGCCAGCTTCGTAACGCAGAAGCACCGGATGAACAAACGGCAAGAGATGTAATCCAAAGCTTGTTCTTCAGTGATAAACGTTATGATCTTGGTGATGTTGGACGTTATCGTATCAACAAAAAATTAGGTTCTGACACAAGTCTTGACGTTCGCGTTCTGACAACGGGTGATATCGTTTCAATCGTTAAGTATTTGATCGGTCTTATCAATGCGAAAGCAGTTGTCGATGATATTGACCACTTGTCAAACCGTCGTGTTCGTACCGTTGGTGAACAACTTTACGCACAGTTCGGTGTAGGTTTGGCTCGTATGGCCCGTACCATCAAAGAACGTATGAACGTACGTGATAACGAAGATTTCAAGCCTGTTGATTTGATCAATGCGCGTACGCTTTCTTCTGTTATTAACTCTTTCTTTGGTACCAACCAGTTATCACAGTTTATGGATCAAACGAATCCATTGGCTGAGATTACCCACAAAAGACGTATGTCTGCACTTGGGCCTGGTGGTCTTTCCCGTGAAAGAGCAGGTTTTGAGGTTCGTGACGTTCACTATACGCACTACGGTCGTCTGTGTACAATCGAAACTCCTGAAGGACCAAACATTGGTTTGATTTCATCTCTTTGCGTATTTGCCAAGGTTAACGGAATGGGTTTCATTGAAACTCCTTACCGTGTGATCGACAGCGGCGGAAAGCTGACGAACGAACTTATTTATATGACTGCCGAAGAAGAAGATTCCAAATACATTGCTCAGGCTAATGCCTCGGTTGATGCAGAAGGAAACTTTACGGTAGATAAAATCAAGACGCGTTTTGAAGGTGACTTTCCGATGGTTGATCCATCACAGGCATCTTATATGGACGTTGCCGCTAACCAGATTGTTTCGGTTGCAGCTTCTCTTATTCCTTTCCTTGAACATGATGATGCCAACCGTGCCCTGATGGGATCGAACATGCAGCGTCAAGGCGTTCCATTGTTGCGCCCACAGGCGCCAATCGTAGGAACTGGCCTTGAAAAGCGTGTTGCGATGGATTCGCGTGCTTTGGTTGTATCTGAAGGTGAAGGTGTAATTGAGTATGTTGATGCAACAAAAATTGTTGTTCGTTACGAAAGAACGGAGGAAGAACAACTTGTTAGCTTTATAGAAGACAGTGTTTCTTATAGTCTTGTTAAATTCCGTCGTACTAACCAGGATACTTGTTTGAATTTGCAGCCTATGGTTCTTAAAGGACAAAGGGTTACAAAAGGAGAAGTATTGTGTCAGGGTTATGGTACGGAAGGTGGAGAACTTGCATTGGGTCGTAATCTTTTGGTAGCGTTCATGCCTTGGCAGGGATATAACTTTGAAGATGCGATTGTAATCTCTGAAAAAGTGGTTCGTGACGATATCTTTACTTCTATTCACATTGAAGAATTTGAATTGGAAGTGCGTGATACGAAACGTGGAGAAGAAGAACTTACTGCTGAGATTCCTAATGTAAGCGAGGAAACTGTTAAAAACCTTGATGAAAATGGTATCGTACAAGTTGGTACGGAGGTAAAAGAAGGAGATATTTTAATTGGTAAGATCACGCCAAAAGGTGAGTCTGATCCAACTCCTGAGGAAAAACTTCTTCGTGCGATCTTTGGTGACAAAGCCGGTGATGTGAAGGATGCTTCCAAAAAAGCGCCGCCATCTATGAAAGGTGTAGTTATTGATACTAAACTTTTCTCTCGTCCTACGAAAGAAGAACGTGCCAAGCACAAAGACGAGTTGAAATTGCTTATGAAAAAATATGGCCGTGATTTGACAGCACTTCGCGGACGTATTATTGAAAAGCTGGTTGCTTTGGTTGATGGTAAAACAAGCCAGGGAGTTAAGCACAAATTTGGTGATGAGTTGATTTCAAAAGCAGTTAAATTCAACGTGAGAAATATCTCTGAGAATTTATTCCCTGCTAACAACCCATACCGTGATGAAAGCCAGTACGCAGTGGTTGAGGAAGTAAACTTAATCGGTGACGTACTTACTGATTCATGGACTGAAGATGCGCATACCAACCGCCAGGTTTCTCTTGCACTGAAGAATTATCTTAACGCGCGCAGCGAGTTGATGGGCCGTTTCAAACGTGACCGTTTCGCTCTTGAAGTTGGAGATGAACTTCCTGCTGGTATCGTGAAACTGGCGAAAGTATATATCGCTAAGAAACGTAAATTGAAAGTAGGGGATAAAATGGCGGGTCGTCACGGTAACAAAGGGGTTGTTGCCCGTATTGTACGTGATGAAGACATGCCATTCCTTGAAGACGGAACACCAATGAACATCGTGTTGAACCCACTTGGGGTACCTTCTCGTATGAACATCGGTCAGATTTACGAAACAATTCTTGCATGGGCAGGTCTTAAACTTGGTCGCCGCTATGCTACTCCTATCTTCGATGGAGCTACGGAAGCAGAAGTTGCGGCTGAATTGAAAGAAGCTGGTTTGCCGGATTGGGGACGTACTTATCTATACAACGGATTGAGCGGAGAGCGTTTTGATCAGCCGATTACAGTTGGACTTATGTACATGATGAAACTGGGTCACTTGGTTGATGATAAAATGCACGCGCGTTCGATTGGGCCATACTCGCTTATTACACAACAGCCGTTGGGTGGTAAAGCACAGTTTGGAGGTCAGCGTTTTGGAGAAATGGAAGTGTGGGCACTTGAAGCATTCGGTGCATCTCACATTCTTCAGGAAATCCTTACCGTGAAATCGGATGACGTTGTAGGCCGTGCCAAGGCATACGAAGCTATCGTGAAAGGTGAAAACCTTCCGAAACCAAATATTCCGGAGTCATTCAATGTACTTGTTCACGAACTTCGTGGATTGGCATTGGAAATTACGCTGGACTAATTTTAGTCGTAAGGAGAGTGGTAGCAATGCTGCTCTCCTTAGAAATGCAATACAAATTGAGTTTCGACTAACAGACAAACGACTCTTTAATTATGTCTTTCAAAAAGAACAAAAAACTAAATAGTGATTTTTCCAGAATGACAATCAGTCTGGCATCACCTGAATCGATACTGGAAAGTTCATTCGGTGAAGTAACCCAGCCTGAAACTATCAACTACCGGACTTATAAGCCGGAAATGGGTGGTTTGTTCTGTGAGCGTATTTTCGGTCCTGTAAAGGACTGGGAATGTCATTGTGGAAAATACAAACGTATCCGTTATAAAGGTATCATCTGCGACCGTTGCGGTGTAGAAGTTACTGAGAAAAAGGTACGTCGTGAGCGTATGGGACACATTGAACTTGTGGTTCCTGTTGCACACATCTGGTACTTCCGTAGCTTACCGAACAAAATCGGTTACTTGCTGGGATTGTCTACCAAAAAACTGGATCAAATCATTTACTACGAGCGATATGCCGTAGTTCAGGCGGGTGTTAAAGAAGAAGATGGCGTTAGCTACCTTGACTTCCTTACAGAAGACGAATATCTTGACATCATCGACAAACTTCCTCGTGAAAACCAATTGCTTCCTGACACGGATCCAAACAAGTTTATCGCGAAGATGGGTGCTGATGCGCTTGAAATGCTTTTGAACCGTATCAAACTGGATGAGCTTTCATACGAACTTCGTCACCAGGCTGCAACAGATACTTCACAGCAACGTAAAGCGGAAGCGCTTAAACGTCTGAAAGTTGTTGAAGCTTTCCGTGATGCAAACACGCGTGTTGAAAATCGCCCGGAATGGATGGTTATCAAAATGGTTCCGGTAATTCCACCAGAACTTCGTCCGCTTGTGCCTCTTGATGGTGGTCGTTTTGCGACTTCTGACTTAAATGACTTGTATCGCCGCGTTATCATTCGTAACAACCGTTTGAAACGTTTGATAGAGATCAAGGCGCCTGAGGTAATCTTGCGTAACGAAAAACGTATGTTGCAGGAAGCGGTTGACTCGCTTTTTGATAACAGCCGTAAAGTGAACGCGGTACGTTCTGAAGGGAACCGCGCTTTGAAATCACTTTCTGATATGCTTAAAGGTAAGCAAGGACGTTTCCGTCAAAACTTACTTGGTAAGCGTGTCGATTATTCTGGTCGTTCTGTAATTGTTGTAGGACCGGAATTGAAACTGCACGAGTGCGGTTTGCCGAAGGATATGGCTGCTGAATTATTCAAGCCGTTTATCATTCGCAAGCTTATCGAGCGCGGAATCGTTAAAACTGTAAAATCAGCTAAGAAAATCGTAGATCGTAAAGATCCTGTGATTTGGGATATTTTGGAAAACGTTTTGAAAGGACACCCTGTTCTTCTAAACCGTGCTCCAACGCTTCACCGTTTAGGTATCCAGGCGTTCCAGCCTAAGTTGATCGAAGGAAAAGCAATCCAGTTGCACCCATTAGTGTGTACTGCATTCAACGCTGACTTTGACGGTGACCAGATGGCCGTTCACGTGCCATTGGGCCAGGAAGCCGTTCTTGAAGCTTCGATGTTGATGCTTTCTTCTCATAACATCCTTAACCCTGCGAATGGTGCACCAATCACGGTACCATCACAAGACATGGTTTTGGGTCTGTATTATGTAACAAAAGGTCGTGTAAGTACTCCTGAGTATCCAATTATTGGTGAGGGAATGATTTTATACGGTCCTGATGAAGTTATCATTGCGATCAATGAAGGCAAACTTTCCAAGCATGCCAATATCAAATGCCGTCTGCGTGTACGTAACGATGACGGAACGTTTGAAATTAAATTGGTCGAAACAGTTGCCGGCCGTATCCTGTTCAACCAGGCGGTTCCAGCTGAGGTAGGTTATATTAATGAGTTGCTTACCAAGAAAAAATTACAGCAGATCATTGGTTTGGTATTCAAACTTGCAGGTGTTGCACGTACAGCGCAATTCCTGGATGAGATCAAAGAACTCGGTTTCCAAATGGCCTTCAAAGGTGGTTTGTCAATGGGGCTTAATGATGTAATGGTACCAGATGAAAAAGTAAAACTGATCGAGCAAGCGAAAATAGACGTTGAAAACGTTTGGAGTAACTACTTGATGGGTCTTATCACTGAAAACGAACGTTACAATCAGGTTATCGATATCTGGACACGTGTTAACTCACGTATCACAGAAACGTTGATGAAGCAATTGGAAACGGATCAGGGCGGATTTAACTCCATCTATATGATGATGCACTCCGGTGCACGTGGTTCCCGTGAACAAATTCGTCAGCTTGGTGGAATGAGGGGTCTTATGGCTAAGCCTCAGAAAAACATGGCTGGTGGAGCAGGTGAAATTATCGAAAACCCGATTCTTTCTAACTTTAAAGAAGGTCTTGACGTTTTGGAATACTTTATCTCAACACACGGTGCACGTAAAGGTCTTGCGGATACAGCGTTGAAAACAGCGGATGCAGGTTACCTGACCCGTCGTTTACATGACGTAGCGCAGGATGTTGTAGTTGTTGAAAACGACTGTGGTTCTCTTCGTGGTATTGCAATCTCAGCTTTGAAAGACAACGAAGATATCGTTGAACCACTTTCTGAGCGTATTTTGGGACGCGTAAGTGTTCATGATGTTTTTGATCCTTTGTCAGGAGAAATTATCCTAACATCTGGTCAGGAAATCACAGAAGAAATCGCTTCTTATATTGATGAAACAAGTATCGAAAGCGTAGAAATTCGTTCTGTACTTACTTGCGAAACACGTAATGGTGTTTGTGCGAAATGTTACGGACGTTCTCTTGCTTCGGCTTATATGGTTAACATCGGTGAAGCTGTGGGTGTAATTGCATCGCAGTCAATTGGTGAGCCAGGTACGCAGCTTACACTTCGTACTTTCCACGTAGGTGGTACGGCATCTAACATTTCTGTTGATGCCAACATCAAAGCGAAGTTTGACGGAACAATTCAGTTTGAGGAATTACGTCTTGTTGATTCAGTGAATAATGATGGAGATCCAATTACAGTAGTAATGGGCCGTTCAGGTGAGGTGAAAATCGTTAACCTTGAAACTGGTCAGTTGCTAATCTCTAACAACGTTCCTTACGGTGCTCAGCTTCTTGTAAAAGATGGCGAAAAAGTAACAAAAGGACAGGAACTTTGTACCTGGGATCCATATCACGCAGTAATCCTTTCTGAATTCACCGGTATTGTTTCATTCGACGCTATTGAAGAAGGAATTACTTACCGTGAAGAATTTGATGAGCAAACAGGTTTCCAGGAATCAGTTATTATTGAAACACGTGATAAAACCAAAAACCCTGCATTGGTGGTGAAAGGTAAAAGTACGTTGTTGAAAGACATCACTGAAAAAGGATATAACTTACCAGTTGGAGCTCGTTTGGTAGTGAAGAATGGTGCGCCGATTAAAGCGGGCCAGCCTTTGGCAAAAATCCCACGTGTGGTTGGAAAAACACGCGACATTACGGGAGGTCTGCCACGTGTAACGGAATTATTCGAAGCACGTAACCCATCAAACCCTGCAACAGTTTCTGAAATCGACGGTGTTGTATCTTACGGTGGTGTCAAACGTGGTAACCGCGAGATTCATATCGAATCAAGAGATGGTACACAACGCCGTTACATGGTGGCTCTTTCGAAACACATTCTTGTTCAGGATGGTGACTTCGTGAAAGCAGGTGATCCGTTATCGGATGGAGCGATCACACCAGCGGATATCTTGTCTATCAAAGGACCAACAGCAGTTCAGGAATATCTTGTGAATGAAATTCAGGAGGTATATCGTCTGCAAGGTGTGAAGATCAATGATAAGCATATTGAGTGTATCGTACGCCAGATGATGCAGAAAGTAGAAATACTTGACGCAGGTGATACTAACTTCCTGGAAATGCAAGCGGTTGACCGTGTTGTGTTCCGTGAAGAAAATGATAAGATACTTGACATGAAAGTGGTTGAAGAAGCTGGTAGCTCTGAAACACTGAAACCAGGTATGATCATTTCAGTACGTCGTTTACGTGATGAAAATTCAAGCTTGAAACGTCGTGACCTTAAATTGGTTACTGCGCGTGATGCACAGGCTGCTGTGGCGAAACCTACTTTGATGGGTATCACACAAGCTTCGTTAGGTACTGAAAGTTTTGTTTCTGCGGCTTCGTTCCAGGAAACAACCAAGGTACTTTCAGAAGCTGCGGTACGTGGAAAACGTGACGAATTGAAAGGTCTGAAAGAAAACGTAATCGTAGGTCACTTAATCCCGGCTGGTACTGGTATGCGTAAATACGTTGATATCATTGTTGGTTCGAAAGAAGAATACGATGCATTAGCTGAATCCCGCGAAAAACAATCACGTAAAAAACGTGAATTGGTATAGTAGGATTTAGAATAAGATAAAAAGAGTCGGTTCTGCGTAAGCGGAACCGGCTCTTTGTTTTTAGATGCTGTATAATTTTAGTAATTTTCACTTTCAAAATGATGTGAATAACCTGTTGAAAATATATCCGGCATCCAATCACTACCGAAAACTTAACGATGGAAGACAACAAACAAGAAAATGAACAGCAAATTAATGTAGAACTCTCGGAGGAAATGGCCGAAGGAGTTTACTCCAATCTTGCGATGATCGCGCACTCCAACAGCGAATTTATATTGGATTTTATCCGTCTGATGCCGGGTGTTCCCCGTGCAAAAGTAAAGGCGCGTATTATCATCACACCAGAACATGCAAAGCGTTTGGTGGCAGCGCTAAAAGATAATATTGAAAAATACGAAGACCAATACGGTCCGATCCAGAGTAATCACGATACCGATCCTTCTTTTAACTTTCCAATAAGTTTTGGAGGTCCGGGCGGAGAAGCCTAAAAGCTATAAAATTCTCTTATTTATCCTGCTGCATGATACTATTGCAGCAGGATTTTTTGTTATTGAACAGCTTCTGAAATTAGTCCTGGCAAATTGTTAATATTGAAATATTCAAAGAAACAGGAAGTCGTTTTAACGATTTTGCGGATATTGCAGTCAAATTGAAAAACACCATTTATGAATACGCGTAGCACACATTTTCTTCTTGTTATATTGATAAGTTTTGTTGTTTTTTCTTGTAAACAGGAAAAGAAAGCAGAGACAGTAGTTATTCAAAAAATACCCGTGGCAGTTACCGCAAAAAGCAGATATAAAATCGGAGACTCTATTGCTATTGGTTTTACGGAGCCTGTTTCCCAATTTATAGTAAAATGGAATGGTGCCGGGGTACCGGGAATTAAACAAGTTTCCGATTCAGTATTTGTGAAAGCAGAATCAGAAAAAACAGGTTGGAAACAGATCATTGTAAGTGGTACAACAAAATCAAAAGAATCATTTACTGATACTTTATTTGTTGAATTGGCATCGGACATCACGCCAAAAGAAATGACTTATAGTGTTTTATCATCTTATCCACATCAAAAAACAAGTTTTACAGAAGGACTGGAATTTTATAAAGGGGAATTATATGAAAGTACCGGAGAAAACGGAAAATCACTTTTGTTGAAAATTGATTTAAAAACAGGTGCAACCATAAAATCGGTACCGCTAACCGACCAGTATTTTGGGGAAGGTTTGACCATTGTAAACGATAAAATTTACCAGCTGACCTGGACAACCGGCGTGGGTTTTCGTTACAATATGGATTTCACGCTGGATAAAACGTTCACTTACTATACCCAGGGCTGGGGGATGACACATCATGATTCAACGATTATCATGGGTGACGGTTCCAATAAACTTTACTTCTTCAACACAGAATTTCAGAAAACAGGCGAGATAGAAATCTATGATAACAAAGGTCCGGTTCTGAAAATTAATGAGCTGGAATATGTCGATGGATATGTTTTTGCCAACATTTGGGAAACCGATCGTATTATTCAGATTGACCTGGAAACAGGAAAAGTTGTAGCCACTATGGATATGAAGAAAATTATTCCGGCTGAGGTGGATCAAACCGGATCCAGTGTTTTGAATGGGATAGCACACCAACCTTTGGAAAATGCTTTTTATATAACCGGTAAAAATTGGCCGACTTTATTTAAGATCCGTGTTTCCGGTGCTGCTCAAAAAAATAAAAAAGCGCTGGCGTCAAAAAATTAGAATAGTAGTTGAGGTGTCAGCTCATGATAACCTTCTTTCAACTTTCCGGTACGAAATAAATTGACAAACTCATGCGCTCTGCGTGTAGGCTCGGGTAGACGATAATTTCCAGCACACCGGATTGCAATATCCAGACTGTCGCTCAAACTCATTCTATTTCCCGGAGAAATAAAAACCGGATTAGTTTTAAATTTTGATCTTAAAGCATATCCGATCACTTCTTCCTTGTTCATTATTGGCCGATAATCCCCCTTCTGAATACCGGGTTCCTGCCACTTTCCGAATAAAATATTTTTGGCACATCCCATCGTAACCGTCCCGGTCAACGCACCGAAATGCGCTGCAATCCCCATCCGTCTTGGATGCGCGATTCCGTGTCCGTCAATCATTAAGACATCCGGCTTAACCGGTATTTGCTCTAATGCCTGCACCAAAGCCGGTACTTCCCTGAAAGCCAGAAAACCTGGTACATAAGGAAAACTTGTTTTACTTTCCACTAAGGAATAAGCGATGGGCTGTAAATCCGAGTAGCGAAGAATTACTATTCCTGCAAAAATGATCTCACTGAACCTGTTTAGTGAAATATCTGCTCCTGCAATGGTTTGAATCGGCTTTGTGAAAGGTTCAAGATTTATTTTTTCACGCAATTTATTTTGAATTTCTTTCGCTTCGGCCAGATTTAGGTCGTCATAGTCTGTGATAATGTCATTCATACTTTTAAACCTTCATTAAGACGTTAATGGTTTGTTAACCAATTTTTAAGTAGTCCGTGTTTATTTTGGATAACTCATTATTACAAATGTCATTCCATCTGTCTTACTTCTATTTTTTCTGGTCATTATGAAAATGAAATTATTCGTAACGTTATGTCTTTTCCTGCTTCTTTCCCTGAACTGCCAAAGTCAGCAAAATAATGTTCCGGACAGGCAAAATGAACAGATTAAATATGACGAAACCGGCTGTCTCTTTACAACTTATAAAGGGTTGGTTATGGCAGGTTATCAAGGCTGGTTTACTGCCGAGGGGGACGGAAGCGGCCGCGGATGGCATCATTATCAGAAAGAAGGAAAATTTGAAGCCGGATTTACCTCGGTAGATTTTTGGCCGGAAGTAAGTGAATATACTAAGACATATAAAACCGCATTCAAATTCGCTGACGGAAATGCCGCTAAGGTTTTCAGTCCTTATGATGAATCAACTGTTGATCTGCATTTTAAGTGGATGAAAGAGCATGGTATCGATGGTGTTTATATGCAGCGGTTTGTTAGTGAAATAAAAAGTGAAAAAGGTAAAAATCACTTCAATAAAGTATTGGCTAATGCGTTAAAAGCTGCAAAAAAGTATGGAAGAGCCCTTAGCATTATGTACGATTTAAGCGGATCTACTTCTGCTGATATGGATTTTATCGCTCGGGATTGGGAAGAATTGCAAGTGCTTTTTAAACTTTTTGATAACAAGGGAAATCCAACTTATTTGAGATATAACGGTCGTCCTTTGCTCGCAATCTGGGGTGTTGGTTTTAATGATAATAGAAAATATACTATTGAGGATATTCAGAATCTGGTAGGGAAAGTTAAGGGTACAAATGGGAAAATATCTGTTTTGCTTGGCGTCCCGTATTATTGGAGAAGTCTGTCAAAGGATACAGAAAATTCCACATTATTACACACTTTGATTAAAAGTGCTGATATTATTATGCCCTGGGCGGTTGGAAGATATAATGCTGATACTTATAACAGTGTTGCTGCTAATTTGCAGGAAGACATAACCTGGTGCAGCAAAAATAAAATTGGCTACATTCCGCTTGTTTTTCCGGGGTTCAGTTGGGGGAATTTGAAAAATGATAAAACATTATACAACCAGATTCCTCGGGCAAAGGGAGACTTTTTATGGAAACAAATTGCAGGAGCAAAAATGGCCGGAGCAGAAGCCTTGTATGTGGCAATGTTTGATGAAATTGATGAAGGAACCGCAATTTTTAAAACAAAAAATGAAAAGGACGTTCCTCTCAATGGTGATGGGAAATTTGCCGGTATTGAAACAGATCTGAGTACAGATTATTACTTATGGCTTACTGGGCAGGGGGCTAAGTGGTTTCATGGCAATAAGGGTTACAATATCAAAAAGCCCGTTCGTCAGAAGTAATACAAATTGGTTTCTTACAAATAATTCTCTTTATTCGCCTGATTTATGTAACCAAATAAAAAATGAAATTGCTTCTTCGCCTGACTTTCCTTTGCCTGATTTTTACCGGAACTGTTTTCGCTCAAAAAATAATTCCAAAACCTGTTAACACGTATCGAAATCCGGTTATTGCCGGTGATTTTGCGGATCCTTCCGTTATTCGGGTAGGGGATACTTATTATGCAGCCGGAACTTCTTCTGAATGGGGACCGGCTTACCCCATTTATACATCAAAAAATCTTGTGGATTGGGAATATTTGGGCCCTGTCTTTGCAGAATTACCATCCTGGACCATGGGAAGTTATTGGGCGCCTGAATTGTTTTATCGCAACGGTACTTTTTTCGTGTATTATACCGCCCGCCGGAAATCAGACAAACAATCTTTTATTGGCGTAGCCAGTACAAAGGATCTAAAAAAAGGATTTACAGATCATGGTTTGCTTTTGGAATGGACGAAGGAAGCTATTGACGGTTTTGTTGTTGAAGATAAAGGAAAATTATTTCTGACCTGGAAAGCATACGGTCTGGATAAGGGCAGAGGAATTGAAATATTGGGCGCTGAGCTTTCTGACGATGGTTTGAAGGTTATTGGAAAAGAATTTGGTTT
The DNA here is from genome assembly GCF_005280585.1 of Dyadobacter frigoris. Taxonomy (GTDB): domain Bacteria; phylum Bacteroidota; class Bacteroidia; order Cytophagales; family Spirosomataceae; genus Dyadobacter; species Dyadobacter frigoris. The sequence continues at coordinate 27,988 of NZ_SZVO01000007.1, read as the reverse complement.
GATAAAAGCAGATGCAAATAATTGGGAAGATGGCGGAGCAGAAGGGCAGGCAATATTTAAAAGAGGAAATTACTGGTATATGCTTTATTCCGGAAACGCATGTTGTGGTGAAAATTGCAATTATCAGGTAGGTTTGGCAAGAGCAGAAAAATTGCAAGGCCCGTGGACGAAATTCTCAGGAAATCCGGTTCTTATAAGTGACGGGACCTGGAAATGTCCGGGACACGGAACGGTCGTGACAACACCGGATAACCGTTATTTTTATTTGCACCACGCTTACAATGGTACTGATTTCACATACGCAGGCAGACAAGGTGTATTAAGCGAGCTCGTTTGGGATGAAACTTCTAAATGGCCCTCGTTCCGCTATGGAAAAACAACACCTGCGCAAGCAGAGTCACCATTAGCTGCGAGCACAAAAGCTAATGAAGATTTGCTGATCAGTTTTGATAAAAATACACAAGAAACTTCGTGGGTTTATGATGTAAGTTTTCCCAAACCTGCATATAAAATTCAGAATGGATTGTTGGAAATTGAAAACAGCAATTTGACAGCAACTAGCAATTTTCTTGGTTTGGTAGTGAAAAATGGTAACTATAATTTCTCAGCAGAAATAATTCCCAAAGACCAAGTCCAACAAAATATTACTGTTTATGGTGATGCGACTAATGCTATTGGTTACGGGGTTTTGAAAGACAAACTTACCTTGTGGCAAATAAAAGACGGCGTTTATAGCGTAGTTAAAACACAGGAAATCGCTGGAAAATTTGAAACCATTAACTTAAAATTACAAAGCCGTTTTGGACGGTTTTATGAATTCAGCTGGGAGGGCAAAGGTGAAAAAATAGATCGGCAGCCTTTAAAAATTGAAGGTTCCTGGCTTCCGCGCTGGGACCGCGCTCCGCGTGTGGGAATTAACGTTTCCGGAAATAAATCAGGGAACGGCGAAATCCGTTCGGTGCAACTGAAATACAATTAGCGGCTCAGGAATGTAACACTTCCGGCATATCCTTCTGGAAATCTTCACCATAAATACGGTTATATTCTCTGGCAAAATTCTCATAAGTCGTTTTTGCCAGGGAATGTTTTCCTAAATGCGCCAGGGCTTTGCATTTGATGATCATGGCTTCCTCATTCACAGGATCAAAATAGAAAATATAATTCGCCAGTTTGATCAGGAATTCAGGATCATCTGAAATTTTTACAGTTGCCGCGAAACGTAAATAGGTATCAACAATTTCATTCGAAATTTCGGATTTAAAACTGTCCAGCCATTCGTATTCAACGTTGGATAAAAAATTGCCACGTTTGGTGATTTCTGCCAGTTCCGTAATATTTTCCTTATTTAAGGCACGTTTATTGCCAATAATTGCCAGATAATGTGTGTAATCTACATGGATTTTATCGTAATCAATTTTAATTTTCCAATAGCCCGTTTCTTTTGAAACCTGACAATATTTCATTTTATCCAGAATCCCTTTCAGCTTCGCAATATTGACGGATCGATTATTTCGGGCACTTTCGGAAGGTTTGTCAAACCATAGTAGTTCTTTTAATTTTTCCGAACTGATACCTTCCCAACGGATGGAATAAAGAAGAATCACCAAAAATAATTCTTTCACAAGCGGACTGAATTGTTTGGTGATTTCATTCCCTTCTTCATCAAACAATTGAAGATTCCCGAATAGCAATACGCTGCTTTGCAGAGAAGCTACCTTACTCTCGGCAAAATTCTCTTTCAAATCCGGAAGGATTTCTGTCACAGGCATAGTTTCCGGAATAACTTCGGATTCGTTCGCCAAAACGGGAATTTCTGGTTTTAGATCCTTTTTAGCATACCTGAAATAGCCAAAAGCAAGCAAAGACAGCATTATAAAACCGGCAGCAATCCAAACGGTTTTGTAGTTATCCGCTTCTACCGCCGCGACTGGTTTTATAGATTCCAACGGCGGGGCATAAAGTGAATAAACAGCAATTTTTGTCTGATTATTATCTCCCTGATATAATGTTACGGAGACAAATCGTCCGCTTGACGGATCAAAAAACAAATCTGCGTATGACTGGATATCAACAAACTGGTAAGGAATTTTAGATCCTACGTTTTTGAAATCCGGCCTGGTTAATGAGCCTTTAATAAGCTGTAATTCTGAATTGAATTTATGTTTTGGAAAAATAAGTGCATAATAGGTGCTATCCTTTTCATTAATGATCATGGAATTCCCGAATACAAAATCCTCTTCCGGCGTTTTTAGCTCATAGATTTTTTTAAAACGGTGCGTTTTTATATCAAAAAACAGGAGATCGTACCAGTTTCTCGGATTAAGCATTTGCTGTCCGGTAGAGCTCCCATAACCTCCCAGAATGTAAGCGCCATCTTTGGTCGTGCCAAGTGCAGCTAAATATCTCGGTGTAAAGACAGATTCTCTCACCTTGATATTCTCCCATTTCGCCGAAGGAACATGGTAACGCTGAACGTCATTTTTATAAGCCAGATGGCCATAACCTCCCAGAATATAAATGGAGGAATCCAGTGCTGAATAAAATTTATTCGCATGAAGGAAATTTCTTTTTGGCGCAGATGCTATTCCGGTTTTATCCCAGCTCCGGTTTTTTATATCAAAAGTTGAAACCTGTTGTTCGTCGATATAAATATTGAATAATTTGTTATTTGTCTTATCGAAGAGTATCTGATTATCAATATATAGTGTTTGTTTCTGGTCATTGAATTTAACACTTCCGGAGCTATTTCCGGCGATGTTATAGTTTACCAGAGAATCCTTTGAAATGAAATGAAGAATGCCTTTATTTTGATCAAACCCAACTTTAACAAAATCCTGCATACTTAGCGTCTGAACCAATTGCCATTCGTAATGTAGTTTTTTTATCCACACCGGATTAACTGCAAGACCATCTTTTCTCTCAATTTCTTCAACCGCCTTTGAACCATCTGTTTCATCCAGCGCCCAGCGAAACTTCAATATAGCGTTTTCAAGAATCGCGATATTCCTGATCTTCATCGGAGGTACATCCGTAGACTTAAAATCTTTATACTGATTTGCGCCAAACAGGATTTTGAAACAGCCATTGTCCGTAAAATTCATAGGCTGAATAAAACTTTTGTCGCCATATGAGACCTGAATGTTTTTCTTGTCTTTATTAAATTTCAGTGTAATCCTGTTCCACTTTTTGAAAAGATCGTTGCCCGGAAAATCAAATGAAAAAGGAGCAAATTTGTCTCCGATCACCAGTTTGAAGTGCTGATTATTGGCACTGTTGTCATAAATCAGGTCTATGTTTTGTCTATCATTTTCAATAAGTCGTACGACGTACCCGAAATAGATCTTTTTGTTCGCCAGAAATGAAAGTTCGAACGACAGTTCAAAATTTTTATCAAAACAAAAAGTATTGCCCGGACTCAAATCCAAACCGGTTCTTTTATCCTGAATAACTTCGAAACTATCAAAGCCAAGGCCATAGGATTGAGCCTGGCAAAAACGAGAAAAGCCGGGAATTAAAATGAAGATCAATAAAAAGAAGAGAAATTTAAATTTCATAGGCATAAGGTAGAGAGAAATAAAATTAAAATTCCCTCCGGGAGTCATTAAGGGTCTTGTTAATCAATTATTAATTTTTTTTTAATGGTTCAATGTTTAATTGGCACTTTGTTTCACCGGACAATATGATATTATTGATTTAAAGTTAAACAATAGTTAGTGTTTTTAATAACAGTACCAAGGGAATGTAACGTTGCGGAAAAGTACTGTATATTGAACAAAGTAGAAATCTTAAAATTATAAGCACCGTTCCGATAAATAAAATTTAGTTTGACATGATTCATTCCTTCAAAACGCTTAAAATACCTTTCTTACTATTACTTGGTTTTTGTATTCATTTGACTTCTCTTGCCCAAAAAAGCGGTATTGATAATCTAAAATATGTTGATCTGCGGGTTGGAAATGTAGGCCAGCTTTTGGAACCTACGCGGCCAACGATTCAGCTTCCAAACCAGATGATCAGAATGTACCCGGAACGCAAAGATTATCTGGACGATCAGATTTCTAGTTTTCCCCTTATCGTAGTTTCTCATCGCCTGGGTCAGGCCTTTTCAATAAAACCTTCTGTAAATCCGGTAACGGCTGCTGGCTGGAAACAAAAACTTGCTTACGATCATGACCTGGAAGTAACGCAGCCCTGGTATTATTCAACATATCTCGTGGATGATGAAGTTACAGTTGAATTTACTCCGGGCAAAAAAACGGGTATTTTTCGCTTTGAATTTCCTGAGAAAGCATCAAAAAGTCTTCTGTTCAACCTGTATAATGAAGGAGAAGGTTCCTGGAAATTCATTTCGGGAAATGAAATCGTAGCAACGGAAATTTACCACGGTGATATTCCTGTTTATTTGTACGGGATTTTTAGTGAAAACGGAAAAGCAGGAATTTTACAAAATGAGAAAATATCGCCAGAACAAACGATAAAAGGTAAAAACGCAAAGGCATGGATTAGTTTTCCTGATAATAAAAACGGAAAAATCGAATTGAAATATGCCGTTTCTTATATCAGTCCTGAGCAGGCGAAGAAGAATTTTGAAACCGAACTCAAATCAACCGGTTTTGAGGAATTGAAGAAAAAAGGTGAAAAAGCCTGGTCTGATGCCATAAACCAGATTCAGGTTGAAGGCGGAACAGAAGGCCAGAAGCGCAGTTTTTATTCTTCTCTATACCGGACCTACGAGCGTATGGTTGATATTTCTGAGGATAATCAATATTACAGCGGTTTTGATAAAAAAATACACCAAAGCAATCGCCCTTTTTACGTGGACGACTGGACCTGGGATACGTATCTGGCGCACCATCCTTTGCGGATTATTTTAAATCCTGCCCAGGAAGAAGATATGCTGAATTCGTTTGTAAGCATGTATGATCAAAGCGGCTGGATTCCAACATTTCCGGTACTTTTTGGCGATCATGCGTGTATGAACGGGTTTCATTCTTCGGTCACCTTTTTGGATGGTTACAGAAAAGGGCTACGCAATTTCGATATTTCAAAAGCTTATTCCGGTATGTATAAAAATGCGACCGAGGCAACGATGCTTCCATGGAGAAATGGTCCTAAATGTGAGCTGGACGATATTTATCGTACTAAAGGATTTTTCCCGGCTTTGAGAAAAGATGAAAAAGAAACAGTAAAACTGGTTGATCCTTTTGAAAAACGTCAGGCAGTTGCCGTTACTTTAGGCGGAAGTTATGACGACTGGGCGGTGGGTGAATTGGCAAAAGATCTTGGCAAAAAGGAAGATTATAAAACGTTTAGTGCCCGCGCATTGAACTATAAAAACCTCTGGAGTAGCGAGAAAAATATGTTCATGCCAAAAGACAGTAAAGGTGCCTGGATTCCTATCGATCCTAAATTTGACGGCGGTATGGGCGGTCGTGAATTTTATGATGAAAACAACGGCTATACTTACAAATGGCAGGTTCAGCACGATATCTCGGGACTGATTGGATTGATGGGTGGAAAAAAACAATTTGAAAATAATCTGGATCAGCTTTACAGGGAAGATCTCGGGAGAAGCAAATATGAGTTCTGGGCAAAATTTCCTGATGCTACCGGACCTGTTGGACAATATTCAATGGGGAATGAGCCAAGTTTTCATATTCCGTATTTGTACAATTTTACAGATGCACCATGGAAAACGCAAAAACGTATCCGTTTTCTGCTTGATGTCTGGTTTAAAGATAATATTTTCGGAATTCCCGGTGATGAGGATGGCGGCGGCATGACGGCCTTTGTTGTGTTTTCTTCCATGGGTTTTTACCCGATTACGCCTGGCCGTCCGGAATATACTATTGGCAGTCCGGTTTTCGAAAAAGTATCGATTGCTTTGCCAAACGGAAAACAATTTAAAGTGATTGCCAACCATAGTTCTGTGGTTAACAAATACATTCAAAGTGCGAAATTTGACGGCAAAGTTCTGAATGTGCCCACTTTTACACATGATCAGCTTGTTGCTGGTGGAACGCTGGAACTTGAAATGGGTCCAAAACCTAATAAAAACTGGGGACTGGGTAAATAATTCTCTTTCTGTTAGCCATGATTTTTTAAGATTTTAACTATTCCTACCCTTAAAATTTTCCTTTCGGAAAATGCTTTAAATCAGGCTTATTGCCTGATTTTTTGTTTTGGTATTAATCTATAAGTGATTATCTCAGAGTATTTTTACATCTTTTAAAATATATTGCACCAAAATTCAGGAACAATTGTTCCTAAGTAGTAAAATAATTTTAGAACAATCGTTCAAGATGGTATATTTGTGTTATGGCACGAAAAAAGGAGTTTGATCCGGAAGAAAGAATGGAAAAGGCGCGTGATCTTTTTTGGGAAAAAGGATATAACGCAACTTCTATGGAAGACCTTGTACAGACCATGGGCCTGAACAGGGGAAGTATATATGATACCTATGGTGACAAGCATAGTTTATATTTACAGTGCCTTGGTAATTATGCAGCTGAAAAATTAAAAGAGCATAAGGAAGCCGCTTCGGGGACTTCACCGATGGAACGTGTTGAAAATATGATTCGTAGTGCCGTAGAAGCGACGGTCAATACCGGAAAGTGTTGTATGGCGGTCAATTCAACTTTTGAACTGGCAGCTGTGGATCAAAGCGTACATTCCATTATCAAAAATAACTGGAAAGATATCGTAGACTTTTTTGAGCAGCTCTTAACTGATGCCAAAGCACAGGGAGAAATTTCTGCGGATAAAGATCCGAAGCTTTTGGCAGAATTTATAGCTGCAAATTTCACAGGGTTATGGCAAACGTTTATTTTGTCAAGAGATAAAAAACAGGTTGAGAAACTGGCGCAGTTTTTAATCGATATGGTTAAGAACTAATTTTTTAAAAATATGCGGAATGAAAATTCCGGAATTTTATATTGTTATGATGAGAGGCCTGGAATCAGGCCTCTTTTTTGTTGTGCGTTTGAATCGTGTCCATCCGACAAACACGTCTTCGTGGATTTGGTAATTTAATTATTATCGTTAAATTTAAATGTTAGCAAAATCTTTTGGTTCGTTTTCAGGAATGGAATATTCTCAAACCTATCACTCTCCCAGGTGTGTTAAGTGCGTAATTGGTATCTTTTAACGAGCGATTAGGCCATTGAATATCGTCTAATATTTATATCAAATAAATCAAAGATTTTATAAAAGCGTACAAATAGGGGGTTGGTATTTATTTCAATCGTATTAGATTAGATGAAAAATATTTCCGTAGCCTATCTAAATAAATTACCGAAACGACCTTCCACTAGACAGGTTGCAACCTGGCTTACTTCTATTATGATTGCTTGCTTTTTTATTGATAACGCGGTCAATAAAGTGATTTCGCCAAAAGAACAATTAAAAGGGGGATTGAATGATTCCGAAATAATCGTGGTCGGGATCCTGCTCTTGTTATTTGTTATGCTATTCTTAATACGGAAAACTGGAGTTTGGGGTGCCTTTTTTTTGATCTTCTACATGGTCGTCACACTGGCCCAGCACATAAAACATAATAAGCCATTCGCAGTGACAGCAAGTATTATAGTACTAATTGTTGTTTCTGTTTTGCTACGCTATCCTAAGTTGATCTCGCGCAAGAGATAAGGATCAGGTAAAAACAGATCTTACCTGTGTGTTTTTTATCCGTCCGGTAAAACCCGTATTCCTGAATTCAGGAATGTAACTTGGCTTCAATCCTTGAGATTTCGGGACTTTGCCAAGTGGTTTAGGAGCAGTTGATACAGGTCTTTATCTTTATGAGATAGTATTCTTTCGAAGACTACAACTATACAGATCTGTTAAAATAAGGGTTTATCAGATGCATGCTTTGATCCTGTTGTTTGGTCTTTAAAAAAAATGACTGGTTTGCAGTTAAATAATAATTGTCAAATAATGCTTCAGCTGTTATATTTGAAGTATGTCAAAAATGATTTCAGAAGATCTAAGAACGATCATGATTCAGAATGCTTTCGAAGTTCAGAACGAGCTTGGAAAAGATCATGCACCGGTAGTTAAGTTACATTCAAAATATGGAAAAGCCATCTGGCTTTTATCAGAGCTGGATACGGCCAATAATATTGCATTCGGACTTTGTGATTTGGGCCAGGGATTGACCGAGTTAAGTTACGTCTCGATCGAACATCTTGAAAGTATAAAACATGCCCGGCTAAAAGTGCCGATGGTTGAAATGGATAGGGATTTTGTATCTCAATATCCCATGAGTGTTTATGCAGAAGCGGCCAAAATGGTAAAAAGAATTACGGAAGACAAAGAGATTCTGGAACGTGCTGTCAAAGCGATCGCAGAAAGAGAATTTAAATAACTGCAACCTTGTTCCGGTATATTTTTTAATTTGAATTTGTGCCGTGATCCGGCTAAATTGTAAACTTCAAATGATTTTACATTTAAAATTATTTGAAGTTTAGTACTGTGTTTACTCACGTTAACTTGTAATCATGCCCATGGCGTTGTCGATATGAAGTCGGGATTTTTACAAACTATAATCTTTCTGTTTTTGCATGTCGTTTGCCTGGCGCAAAATGTAGAAAACTCATATCGGTTTATAAATAATTTTAGTGTAGCCGAACCGGGCTGTGGATCTGATTTAACACAGGTAAAAGCGCTTGGTTCCTGTACATTGGGAGCTACTCCAGGTGCATTTGTGCTGGATTATCTTGATTGCCAGAGACCCCGGACTGTTTATCATACCAACCTGAATTACGGGCTTATGTACACCAATAAGGAAGGTACTGTGTCCGAAACTTACACCATTCAAATGTATATCAAGAACACCAACTGGGGTAAAACCTGGGCCCGGATTATTGATTTTTCAAATGGACAACTGGATGACGGCATTTATTTTAAGAACCCCACCGGGTCTACCGACCGGTGTATCGATTTTTATCCTACGGGTATTTCTGGTGATTGTCCTTATTTTAAACTGGATAAGTACTATTTGCTGACGTTTACGCGAAATGGCCAAACGGGTATCATGGACGTTTATGTCAATGATAAGCTTTTTGTTTCCTACAATGATAATGGCAAAAAATATGTTGGAAAAGCGGGAGTTCCGGTTTACATTTTTCGTGATGATAATGAAGTTTCCTGTGAATCCGGAGAGGCAAATTTTGCGTATTTGTCTTTTACAAACTATTATTCTTCCCAATCATCAGTATCAAATGTTTATCAAAACATTTGCAGCGTTGCCAACGTCAATGTAAGCGCGGACTTTTCAATTGATCCGTCCGTAACCTGTGGAAATAAAAATATAAAAGTTGCTTATACGGGAACCTTACCTTCTCCAGCCGGATATTCCTTCAGTTGGGATTTTGATGGTGCAAAGATTATCAGTGGTTCAGGAAAAGGACCTTTTCTTTTACACTGGGCTTCCGTGGGCACTAAAAAAGTTACGCTGACAATCGTTAATAATGCTTGCGGAAAAAGCATTTCCAACACCAAACAAACCAAAGTTTCTTTTACGGAGATCAATGCTGTGGTAGACGATAGCGATTGTGGCCCAAATGCTACCTTAACGTTAAACCCTTTAAATGGTGTTTCACCTTTCACGTATTCTATTGATTCCATAAATTTTCAGCCATCTAATACTTTCAATGTAATTACAAAGAATTACAAGGTCTTTGTCAAAAATTATGATGGTTGTGTCTATGATACATTGATAAGCGTTAAGCTGAACGGTGGAATTCAGCTAAAAACGATAGCTGACACAACGATTTGTATCGGGCAGGAAATACAGTTGCTGACCACGGCTAACGTCACAAATTATTCCTGGTCTCCCGCTGTTGGACTGGATAATGCATCGGCACTTGAACCTTTTGCTTCGCCCCAACAAACAACCCGATATATTATTACCGCAATTGATAAAAATTGCTCTTCCAAAGATACCGTGACGGTGACTGTTATTCCTGAAATACAGGTTATCGTGACGCCGGATGCTAATATACCGGCTAATAAACCATTTCCGCTCACTGCATCATCTACGCAGCTGGCAGGTCTATCAGGGGTTAGTTATAGCTGGTCGCCGTCTTACGGCCTGAATAATCCATCCATTTCAAATCCAAGCGCAACGCTTAATACAAGTCAGATTTATTCGGTCACTTTAAGCACAATCCAGGGGTGCAGTGGAACCGGGAAAGTAATGTTGACCGTGATTCCTCCCGCATTAATTACACTTCCTGATATATTTACTCCCGATGGTGACGGCAAAAATGAAGTACTGATTCCGATTGCCAGCAGTATTGCTTCGCTTAATTATTTGAGAATTTATAATCGATGGGGCGAAGTAATTTATTTTTCCAAACAGCTGACGGATGGCTGGGATGGAAAAATAAAAGGTGTTAAATCCCATAGTGGTGTTTATGTGTGGAAGCTGGAAGCGGTGACAATGAATGGAGAAATTGTAAGTAGAAACGGAACAGTTTTGCTGGTAAGGTAAATCAGGTCTAAAACAAAAAACACCTGACAAATTAACGTCAAGTGTTTCATTATTGTCGGGGAGACAGGATTCGAACCTGCGACCCTCTGGTCCCAAACCAGATGCGCTACCGGGCTGCGCCACTCCCCGAATCAAGACTTTTTATTTTCAGTAAAAAGCACTTATCGCATTCGATAAGTGCTTTTTTGTGGACTTGTAGGGATTCGAACCCCAAACCTCCTCATCCGTAGTGAGGTGCTCTATCCAATTGAGCTACAAATCCATTCCTTGAATTGGACTGCAAAGATAGAGTTTGCTTTTTTATTATGCAAATATTGGAGAAAAATAATTTTAAATTTTTTCGTTATTTTTTTACTTGCCCTGATAATCAGGTTTTTTCTTTTGTAAAAAAGATGAAATTCCCTCGGCGGCATCCTGCGTTTTGTGCAACAAATCCTGATTTTCCATTTCAAGATTTAATATTTCACTAAGATTGGATTCAAAAGATTGATTGAAAACTTTTTTGATCGCTCCAATGGCTTTGGTAGGAGCGTGGCGGTAATAAAAAACAGCTTCTTCAACTGCTGCATCCAGGTTTTCTTTCGGGACTGATTTGTTAATTAATCCGATTTGAACGGCTTCCGGCGCGTAAACTTTTTGTCCGGTTGAGGCTAATTCAAATGCCCTTGCCATACCCAATAATCGTGGCAAAAAGAAAGAAGCACCTGCATCCGGCATCAAACCAATTTGCACAAACATTTGACTTAGATAAGAATCTTCACTGGCAATGATCAAATCGCAAGCCAATGCAAGTGAACAGCCAGCGCCTACCGCCAATCCATTCAATCTGCAAATAACCGGTTTTGGAATATTTCTTATGGCTTCGATCATCGGATTATATCCATCGCGAAGCATTTCTCCTGCACTTTTTCCGGATTCCATGGCTGCTTTTAAATCGGCTCCGGAGCAAAATGCTTTTTCACCTTCACCGGTTAAAACAATTACCCGGACAGAAGAATCATCTCCGGCTTCCTGAATTGCGTCCGTAATTTCCCTGATTAAATCGAGTGTTAAGGCATTGTGAACTGCCGGTCTGTTCAGGCTGATTCTGAGAACACCTTCGCTGTTATTGAAAAGAAGATTTTGGTAAATGCCCATAGTTTAGGATAATATTAATCAGAAGCTTAATATAGTTGAAGCCAGTTCGTTTTTAGAAAAAGTACATGTCACCACTTCGTGGTTAATAAACAACAACGACATATTTTTTCTATAATAATAACAGCCCTTCGGACTTACTGAAACCTATTCGCAAAATGACAATCCTGAAAGGATGATATTATTATAGAAAATGATGTGAAATGACTCAATCAAACCCTGAAAGGGTGAAATAATTTACCAATGGTTTACCTTAAATTCATGTTTGTTAAAATAATCCAAAGATTCAGCCTTAACATTCTTATTCATTTTAAAACAAAAAATAAATCGTTGCGCTGCTCACCGTTAGTCCGCAGGCGAGCCCTGCTATAATTTGTGCCGGCGTGTGCGCATTTAAATAAAGTCTGGCGCTTAATAAAATGCCGCTGATCAATACTACGATAAGCAGCGGAGTTAATAATAAATGTTCTTCAAAACGGATAATCAAACCGGAAAGAATGCCGATAGCTCCGCCCATTCCGGTAGCATGTGCACTTATTTTCCAGGACAAGCTGACAAACGCCACGATAATTAAAGAAACTGTAACACTTCCTAAAAGAATGGAAATCTGAGGTGCCAATTCTGCAATAGGCTGCAATTTCCATCCGAATAAATAAGTCGCGATGGCGTAAATAATCCCGGTTGCCAGGTAAGGCAGGCGTCTTTCGCGCAAAGAATCTACGTGCAAAGTGCTGACGATTCCCAAACGGAAGAAATAATATATGACGATTGTAGGTGCTACAAAAGTGTTTAAAAATATCAAAAGTAAAAGACTGCCCAGCCCCGGAAGTTCCAGCGCACTAACGCCTGCAAGTTCAGGTGTGATCAGGAAAAGGACTGCAAAAAGATACGTAGTAATGATCAGAGGGTGAAATACTACGGATAAATATGTGGCGATACGGGTATTCAAAATTGGATATGCGTTAGTCATAGTTTCGAAGGAACAAAATTAAGTCATAAACCAGTTCGGGCAATGACCTTTTTGAACATAAAAGTAAGTTGGCCTTTTAGAATAGGTTTTCGTAGGGTATTTTGTAATTTTGCGCCTCATAAAAAATTGAAAGTTTACAGTTGAGTTTTATATAAGGATTGAATTTATATTAAGATGGGACCTTTGCAGATCAAAGAATTATTACAACAAACTCCGGATGCACAATCCGTTACCCTGAAAGGTTGGGTACGTACGAAACGTGAAAGTAAAAACGCGATTTTCATTGCGGTTAACGACGGATCAACGATTCATAATATTCAGGCGGTTGCCGCTCCGGGACAATTCTCTGCTGAACTTTTGCTTTCGGTTACCACTGGTTCTTGTCTAAAAATAACGGGCCAGCTTGTAGCATCCCAAGGTTCAGGACAAGTCGTGGAAGTGAAAATTGACGATTTGTTTGTTTATGGAACCGCAGATCCGGATTCTTATCCTTTACAGCCAAAAAGACATTCACTGGAATTTTTACGTGAAATAGCGCATTTGCGCCCTCGTACGAATACTTTCAGCGCGATTCTTCGTATTCGCCACGCCCTGGCTTTTGCTGTTCATAAATATTATAACGACAGAGGTTTTTTCTATCTTCATACGCCGATCATTACTGCTTCGGATGCAGAAGGTGCCGGTGAGATGTTCCGCGTTACAACGCTGGATCTGGACAAATTGCCAAGAACGGACGAAGGAGCGATTAACTTCAAAGAAGACTTTTTTGGAAGAGAAGCAAACCTGACAGTTTCCGGACAATTGGAAGGCGAGTTGGGTGCTATGGCGCTTTCTAAAATATATACTTTCGGGCCAACTTTCCGTGCTGAGAATTCAAACACAACCCGCCATTTGGCTGAGTTCTGGATGATCGAGCCTGAAATGGCTTTCTTCGAACTGGAAGATAACATGGATCTTGCTGAGGATTTCATCAAGACCGTTATCTCATATGCGCTTGAAAACTGCAAAGATGATCTTGCATTCCTTGAAAACCGTTTGGCAGAAGAAGATAAAAACAAACCACAGAATGAACGTTCAATTCCACTTTTGGAAAAACTGAATTTTGTTGTTGAAAATGCTTTTGAACGTCTGACTTATACAGAAGCGATCGATATTCTTTTGAAATCGAAACCGCATAAAGAAAAGAAATTCCAGTATCCTGTGGGTTGGGGAATTGATTTATCCAGCGAACATGAGCGTTATCTGGTTGAAAAACATTTCAAAAAACCGGTTATCCTGACCAACTATCCACGTGAGATCAAATCATTTTATATGAAACTGGATGACGATGGAAAAACGGTTCGTGCAATGGATGTTCTTTTCCCTGGAATCGGCGAGATTATTGGTGGAAGCCAGCGTGAAGATAACTACGAGAAATTACTGGAACGTGTGCACGAGGTAGGTATCGATCCGGAAACAATCTGGTGGTATCTGGAAACGCGTAAATTCGGTACGGCTCCTCACTCTGGTTTTGGTCTGGGTTTTGAGCGTCTGGTATTGTTTGTAACCGGAATGGGCAACATCCGTGATGTGATTCCTTTCCCAAGATATCCAAAAAGCGCTGAGTTTTAATCAGCGCTTTTTGAAACTATTTTTCACCGTAATAGCAGGCAAAAACGCTGTTGCGGTGAAGAATATCATAATGAGAAAAGCCGGAATAACGCAGCAAACCAAGCTGAAACGGCAAAGAACGCGGAGAGTCTTCCTTATCAATATAAGCGAAGACTTTTTCTCTATATTCTGCACCGCCAAGCGATTCCAGATAGTGGCCGTAGCGTTTCCACATCAGTTTATTAACGCCCGGTTCATCAAAGGAAACAAGATCGGAAACATAAATTCTTCCTCCCGGTTTTAGCCAGATATATAATTTTTCAAAGGTTTCCTGCCAGTCTTCATCGTCGCGAAGGTGATGCAAAACGGCTCCCGCAAGAATACAATCAAAAGAATTTTCTTCAAAATCCAGATCACGCAGGTCAGATTGATAGGTTTGGACATAGTCCGCACCGGAAGCTTCAATGCGCTCGCTGGCTCTTGTTAACATCGGTTGGCTAAGATCTACCAAGTGACACGCTAAGGGATGAACTTCCTGCAAAACTCTTAATGTGAAATTTCCGGCACCGCAGCCAATATCAAGAATTGTATCATTTGGTTTTAAATGCAAAGCGGCTGTTTCTGCAACCAGATCCAAAACTAAAGGCGCGTCAATGGTTGCCTGCTGACCGGTTTCAAGTTTACTGAAACGCTCAACGTCATTATCAAAACGAGTCTGGATTTCCTGAATTGTTGATTTTTGTTCTAATGGAGTTGTCATCTATTTTGCCGGGTTTGTCTGTGGTGCTAACTTATTTTGGAATCAATCTAAATCGGAGTCAGGTTCTTTACTTTCTAATATATATCTTTGTGAGGTCGGAAAATTTTAATTTGTACATGTTTGAGTTTGTAATGTAATACGAAGATAACGTATAACCGGGTTGCTATCATATTGAAATAGATTAGATAAAATATAGAAAATGCTGACCGTTTATCGTTAGTGTTTAACGTTTAAAAAACTTAATGGCCGAAAGCCTATGTTGAAAAAAGTGCAGCCGAAAGTGTGGTGGGCGGCGTTATTTGCCGTATTAGTAATAGTGCTTTCCTGGGGATGGGTGAGGAATAGCAGGTCTCACGATCTGGTGAATTTCAAAAGAAATGCAAAGTCAAATCCCAATTTAGACCCCGTTGAGGTCAAGGATCCGGACGCGAAAACCTTGGCGAAAATAGAACAAATTCAAGATATTTTTAGGAGGAAAAGGAATGCCGGTTTCAATGGCAACGTACTGATCGTTCAGAAAGGACAAATCCTGTACCAGAATTCTTTTGGTTACGCGCATTTGAGAGATAAAGATTCGCTGCAAAGCCATTCCAAATTTCAACTGGCTTCCTTGTCAAAACCATTTACGGCAGTTGCGATTCTGAAACTGATTCAGGAAGGAAAGGTAAGTCTGGAAGATACTATACAAAGGTTTTTTCCTGATTTTCCATACCATGGAGTGAAAGTGGATATGCTGCTAAGTCACAGAAGCGGTTTGCCAAATTATATTTATTCCTTTCCGGATAGCGTTCGTCACGGCAAAAAGTTTCCAACCAATATGACGGTGATGGACTGGTATGCCAAGGTAGTTCCAACACCGCAGCCGTACAATCGGCCGGGCCGTTCTTTCAATTATTGCAATACAAATTATTGCGTTTTAGCAGCGATCGTTGAAAAAGTGAGTGGTGGGTCTTTTGATAATTTCGTTCATAACGAGATTTTTACACCGCTTGGAATGAATAATACCGTTTTGGTAACAGATACTTCAAGAAATGCTATGATGTACCGCACCGTTGGGCATCAATACGGACGGATGCTGGCAAAAGATTACTATGATGATGTTGTCGGAGATAAAGGTTTATATTCCACGACAGGGGATATTTATCGTTTTTATGCCGGTTTAACATCCGGTTTATTGATCAATAAAAAACTTTTAACAGAAGCCTGGACACCAAGAAGTTTTGAGCGTGACGGAATCAGAAATTACGGCTACGGATTCCGGATGCACGTAAAACCGGATCATTCCACAAGATTTATTTATCATGGCGGCTGGTGGAAAGGATATAATTCGATGTTCTGGATTTGTCCGGAAGATGAGGCTGTCATTATCATTTTAGGAAATTCATACAATAAAAATATTTACGATATCAAAGAGTTATTAACGGTGCTGCACGGCAGCGAAAGTGAAAAGCTGGAAGATATTGAGAAAGACCTTTAGCTTAGTTTGAAATCGGCGACTAATTCAGGATATTTGCCGGACTTAACGAATACTCACCTCAATGTCAGAAACTGCTTATACCATATCTGCGTCCTTACTTCTGGGTTTACCGATTCTGGCATTTTTTGTTTTGTGGCTTGGCGGAAAAAATCTGAATAAACCGGCAGGTTGGATTGGGGCTTTTATTACGGCAATTGGCTTGGCGACAAGTATTTATTTCGCTGATATTGAAACCCTTCATACCGTTAAAATGAATTGGGCTCTTATCGGGCAAACCAACATAGAACTCTCTTTTCGCTTCGATGAACTGACACTGATCATGCTGATCATCGTTCATTTTGTAGCTTTTCTGGTTCAAATTTACTCCATGTCTTACTTACATGGCGACCAGAATCTTCACCGTTATTTTGCCTTTATACAGCTTTTCCTTTTTTCAATGGTTGGAATTGTGCTTGCCGGAAACCTTTTGGTGATGTACATTTTCTGGGAACTGGTAGGTCTTTCATCTTATTTGTTAATTGGTTTCTGGTATTTCAAACCACGTGCAGTTTGGGCCGCTCAGAAAGCTTTTGTTTTGAACAGAATCGGTGACGCGGCATTCCTGACCGGAATTTTAATGCTGTTTTACTATATTGGTTCTACCGACTTTGAGATGCTTGCCACTTCCATCCAATCATTGGAACCTGGAATCTTGACAGGAATCGGTTTATGCCTTTTCGGAGGTTGTATGGGAAAGTCGGCACAGTTTCCATTATCAGGCTGGTTGCCAGATGCCATGGAAGGGCCAACGCCTGTTTCAGCATTAATCCACGCCGCGACGATGGTTGCAGCCGGAATATTTTTGCTGGCGAGAATTTCTTTTTTATTGACACCGGAAGCACAAATTGTCATCGCTTGTATCGGAACCATTACCATGGTGATAGGGGCTGTAAAAGCGACGCAGGTTTGGGATATTAAAAGAGTACTGGCTTATTCGACCATGTCTCAATTGGGTTTGATGGTTATCGCCGTCGGACTTGGTAGCTGGCGGACTGCACTTTTTCATTTGGCCACACACGCATTTTTCAAAGCCGGGTTATTCCTATCTGCCGGCTCCGTTATTCACGCGGTAACACCTTCGGAAGACGACGAAACTTTTGATCCGCAGGATATGCGGACCATGGGCGGGCTCAGGAAATATTTACCGATCACGTTTATCTGTTTTGTAATCTGTTCATCTGCCCTGGCCGGACTTCCATTTTTCTCTGGTTTTTTGTCAAAAGATGCAATCATTGTAGAAGCGTTTTTCTGGGCTGAAAAACATGGAGCCTGGGCTTATTTCTTCCCAGTCATCATTATGGTTTCTGCCGGGGTTACTGCTTATTATATGACACGTCAGGTTTGGCTGATCTTTTTAGGTGAAAAAAGATACCAGATTTTCAAATCCGTTCACCCACACGAATCTCCTGTAACCATGTGGGGGCCTATGGCTTTGTTGGCTGCGCTTTCTGTTTTTATCTGGTTTTCATGGAATCCTTTCGACGCATCGTATGGCTGGTTTTTAGAATTGGTAGGAGCGGAGGAGTTCGGACATATTCTATGGGTGCCTTTTGCGGCAACCGGGGTTACTGTGCTATCTATTTTTCTTGCGTTCAAAGAAACCAAGGCAGAAGATCCATTCTCGATGTATGCCGGGAATTCTAAAAATTCAATTCCTTTGTTGAAACAATTGGCCGGATTAAATGAATTTTCACGGGAGAATTTTTTCATCAAATCCTTTGCTTTTATTTCAGCCGGATTAATGCAGTTTGAAGCTAAAATTGTTAATTCTTTTGTAGATGGCGTTGCAAAATGGAGCGTGGTCATGGCGCACGTCCTAAGTTGGGGAGATAGAAATATTGTTGACGGTGGTGTTAAGCTGACCGTTTTTACAATTAAATCGGCCGGGCAAGGAGTTCGTGGATTACAAAACGGAAGAATCCAATCCTATTATTTAGTGACCGCATTAGGAGTAGTTCTTCTGGTTTTGTGGTTAATGATTTTATAAGAAAATAATTCAGGAGCCTCGTTAGCTCTTTATACTATATTTTGTTTTAGTTTATACTAATGATTGATCATATACTTTCCTTACTGATAGCCGTCCCATTATTCGGAGCCGTAGCCGTTTCTGTCTGGCCTTCTCAGCGACCGGGTGATTTCCGATTGATTGCGCTGTCAGTTTTGCTTTTGGAATTATTAACCGGACTTTCTCTATTCCTCTTTTTCGATAACCAAAATACCGGATTTCAATTAAGCGAAACAGTAGATTGGATCACACTTCCTATTGGTTCTTTGGGAACAGTTTCTATTGATTATGCTTTGGCTGTCGATGGAATCAGTTTCCCTTTGGTGTTATTAGCTGTGGTTGTTCTGTTTGTCGGGATGATCAGTTCGTGGAGTATCAACCAGAAAACGAGAGCCTATTTTGCTTTGTATCTTATCCTAAGTGCCAGTATAATTGGTTGTTTTCTGGCTCAGGATTTCTTCCTTTTCTATCTTTTCTTTGAATTTATGCTTCTTCCAATGTACTTTCTCATTGGTTTGTGGGGCGGGCCGAGAAGAGAATATGCAGCACTTAAATTCTTCGTTTATACGTTTTTTGGATCCTTATTAATTCTGATCGTGATGATCGGATTATATCTTTCTGTAATCGATCCTATTGAAACAGCGCGCGCAGTAGGGATTTTAGGTCCGGAAGATTTGGTTCAAACAGATATTATTTTACAAATTCAGCAGTGGCTTGCAGACGGTAGAATTGGAGCAGATCAGCTGGTTCATACATTCCGTTTCTCCTATTTATCTGATGCCGGAAATTATATTCCAGGTTCAATTTTAAGTCCTGAAACAGAATTTATCTTACTCGGAATTCCGGTTCGTTTACTGGCTTTCTGGTTTTTGTTTATCGGTTTTGCAGTAAAATTACCCGTAGTTCCTGTACATACCTGGTTACCGGATGCGCACGTAGAAGCACCAACGCCGATTTCTGTGGTTTTGGCTGGTATTCTTTTGAAAATCGGAGGTTATGGTTTTATAAGAATCGTTGATGGATTTTTCCCGGTTGAGGCACAATATAGCATGGTTCCGCTGGCAGTTTTGGGAATGATCTCCATTGTCTACGGTGGATTTAATGCATTGGGACAAAGTGATCTGAAAAAGATGATCGCTTACTCTTCTGTTTCCCACATGGGGTTTGTTTTACTTGGTATAGCTGCTTTCACAGCCGAGGGTATCAATGGAGCGATATATCAAATGGTAAGCCACGGTGTACTTTCTTCAATGTTATTCCTTTTGGCAGGCGTTATCTATGACCGTACGCACGACCGGAAAATCGATAATTACCGTGGATTGATTGGTCCTATGCCACGCTACACCGTTTTGACGGGAATTGCATTTTTTGCTTCGCTTGGATTGCCTGGTTTTTCAGGTTTTGTGGGAGAATTATTTACCTTAATGGGAGCATTTCAAGCTAGCGCTTTGCCTGTCTGGGTACCTGCACTATCTACTTTGGGAATTGTATTGGCAGCGGCTTACTTTCTCTGGACTTACCAGCGTATGTTTTTTGGCTCGTTTTGGTATAAAGACGACAATTCGATTATACTGACTGATTTAACAATTCGCGAAACAGCACTTTTAGTACCACTTGCTATTCTTTCGGTTTTGCTTGGGATTTTGCCTGGATTATTATTTGATATGACCGGACCTACGGTTCAGGCTTGGCTGGAAAGGTTGCAATAATTTTTTTGCCACGAATGCACGAATTTTTCACGAATTGGTTTCGATGTTTGGCAACATGTTGATAGTTTTGAGGTATACCTGCC
Source organism: Dyadobacter frigoris (assembly GCF_005280585.1). Classification (GTDB taxonomy): domain Bacteria; phylum Bacteroidota; class Bacteroidia; order Cytophagales; family Spirosomataceae; genus Dyadobacter; species Dyadobacter frigoris. The sequence goes on along the minus strand of NZ_SZVO01000007.1, from coordinate 7,726 downwards.
TGGGATAAGCAAACAGGATCATCAGGCCTTTTTAGATTCCTTATTCTTTAAGTAATCCAGAAATAGGAATCGTGTTCCGTCATCCTCTTTTTTTGCTTTATCATATATTCTTATGTCGTCTTGATCATCAAGAGCTTCGAGTAATGCGTCAAACTCATGCCGTTTAAGTAAGACAAATTGTTCGCCATCGCTGTTTGTAATATATTTTGGATTTATGTCGATCATAATTCAAAGTGTGACTTCTATCAGACATAACGAGAAATTTTAATGGAAGTCACACTTTATTAATCTATTTCCCAAAAATCCGATCAAAACTAAACCTGTTTTTCTTCGACAATACTTCCAGTTTTTGCTGTTGCTCGTTTGTCAGAACATACAAGATCTCTTCTCTTTTTGCTTCTGCCAGTTGTTTATGATCACGGCGTTTTGCCTCGTGGTTTCTGGATAATTTCCTGTCTTTGCGGGCGTAACGTTTTTCAATCTTTTTGATTTGTTTTACCTGTTTTTTGGAAAGATCAAGATCAGCTGCGAATTTTTCCAGATTTTTTTCAAGCCGTTTGTTATTCAGCTTTGGGTTAATGGTCGTGGTTTCCTGATAATCTTCTGAATCTTTTGAAGAGGAATTGTTGGAACTCGCGCAGCCTGTAAATAATAATCCGGTTAAAGCCAGAAATAAAAAGATGAGTTTTTTCATGGATGGCATTTTGTTGAAATGAATATTGATGGTACTAACGAAGATCATATTGGAAAGAATATAAACCTGAAATGAAAATTCTGCGCGGAAACTTTTTTCACTATCCTTTATTCAAATAGGCTTATTTAAATAAAATTGCTTTTGCTCATTCTCACCGATAGTATTTTTCAGTAAGAATCCAGTAATTGTAGTTGTGTTTGTGAACGTAAGCCATAAAAGTTTTTCATAAGTACTCCTTTTACCAAATTTTATTTCCTTTACCCTTATTTTTCTAATGAAAGAAAATTCTACTTCACACCGGTTGCTGTCTTTAGATACGCTGCGTGGGTTTGACATGTTTTGGATTTCCGGTGGCGAAGATATCTTTGCTGTTCTGGCCAAAGTTACCGGCTGGTCGTGGGCGGTATTTATTGCACATCAGCTTACACATCCGGACTGGAACGGTTTCCGTGCCTACGATTTAATCTTCCCTACTTTTCTTTTTATGGCAGGTGTATCAACGCCGTTTTCATTGGGAAGCCGTTTGGAAAAAGGTGTACCGGCGTCAGATTTAATTCGTAAGGTGATCCAGAGAGGGCTTATTCTTGTGTTTTTAGGGGTCATTTACAACAATGGGATTTTTCATACCGAATGGGCTAATATGCGTTATCCAAGTGTTTTAGGACGTATTGGTTTGGCAGGAATGTTTGCACAGATTATTTATTTATATACCGGAAAAACGAGTCGCTGGATCTGGTTTGCAGGCTTGTTGTTAGGCTATTGGGCATTTATGATGTATTTCCCGGTTCCTGGTTGCGAGGCGGGATTGATGACAATGGAATGTAATCCTGCCAGTTATTTCGACCGGATGATTCTTCCAGGACGTTTACATTTGAAAATTCACGATCCGGAAGGATTGGTTTCAACAATTCCTGCAATTGCAACAGGTTTGATGGGGATATTTTCAGGAGAAATTTTAAGAACTGATCCTGCCAAACTTTCTCAAAATAAGAAAGTGCTTTACCTGATAGCAGGCGGCGTTGTCAGTTTAATTATCTCACAGCTTTGGGATATTGTATTTCCAATTAACAAGAATTTGTGGACGAGTTCGTTTGTGCTTTGCGCGGGAGGTTGCAGTGTATTGTTGCTTGCATTTTTCTACTGGATCGTGGATGTATTGAATTACCGTCGCTGGACATTCTTTTTCGTAGTAATCGGCATGAACTCCATTGTGATTTACATGGTCGGCCGTTATATTGATTTTGAATATACAGCAGAAGCACTTTTCGGTGGAGTACTGGATTTCTTCCCCGAACCGGTACAAGCCGTTGGTGGCGTTCTTGCATTTATAGGCGTACAATGGGCATTCATGTATTTGTTATGGAGAAATAAATTATTTTTAAAGGTGTAGGGGCGACCCTTGTGGTCGCCCAAAGAACTATCTGGAAATTCTCCAGAATTTCCGGATAGTTGAAAATAATTTCCAGATATTTACGAGATCAGGCCAGAAAGGGGTAACCACAAGGGATTACCCCCAACGAAGTCCCAGCGAATTCCTGGTGAATATTCCAGCGAATCTTAATCAGACTCCGACGACCCCAAACAAAATAAAGCACATACATGTCAATACAAGTAACGAATCTTACAAAAGTATACGGAACGCAGCGAGCGGTGGACGGGATTTCTTTTTCCCTGAAACCCGGAGAAATTGTAGGTTTTCTTGGGCCAAACGGCGCAGGAAAGTCAACAACCATGAAGATTCTTACCGGTTACCTTAATTCAACCTCGGGGACAGCAACTGTTGCAGATTTCGACGTACAACAGCAAGCCATGCCCGCGCGCCGGGCTATCGGATATTTGCCCGAACATAATCCGTTATATCTGGATATGTACGTACGGGAATTTCTTCTTTTTTCGGGAAAACTATATGGAATGCGTGGTTCGACTTTGAAATCACGTGTGGATGAAATGATCAATCTTTGCGGACTGGAAGTTGAAAAACGAAAAAAAATCGGTCAGCTTTCCAAGGGATATCGTCAGCGTGTCGGCTTAGCCCAATCTTTCCTGCACGATCCGGCGGTACTTATTCTGGATGAACCTACGACAGGTCTGGACCCAAACCAGATCCAGGAAATCAGAGAATTAATCCGTACAGCCGGTCATAACAAAACTGTTCTTTTTTCAACCCATATTATGCAGGAAGTGGAAGCTTTATGCGATCGTGTGATCATCATAAATAAAGGTCGCGTAGTGAGTGACAGCTCTCTTGAAGAATTAAGACAAACAGGAAAGTCACTTGAAGAGACTTTTCGAAATTTAACCGTCTAAATGTTTTGTTATTAATTGTTCATAGTGAAATCAGCAACAATCTGATACTGAGCTACCTGCTAAACGCCAAAAGCTATCAGCCAATCGCTAAATATTAGAATTGCCTTAAAACGAGTTTAAAGCGGACTTTTTGTAGTTGATAATTGTTGTTGATATAAATAAAGAAAGAAAAATTTGACTCAACGGCCTTAAATGTTTTGAATAGTACTTCCTTAAAAAGTTTGGGAAAATAGAGATGGAAAAAAGGTTGGGAAGCCGCATTCGGGTAGTTGCAAGTATTTTAATTTTGGTCTTTTTCGGTTCTGTGTCCGTCGCCTGGAAATTAATCCGGACTAGAGAAACCTATGCCAAAATCGAAAAACCGGTTATAGAAAAGAAACAAGTTAAAGCTCCGAAAAGACGCGCAGAGCCCGTGATTGTTTTGCCCGAAAACGAATGGGTGGACAGTACACTGAAATCACTTTCATTGGAGGAAAAAATTGGACAATTATTTATGGTCGCTACTTTTTCCAACCGAGAAGAGGCGAATACACGTTATATTGATAAATTGATTGACGATTTTCATTTAGGTGGATTGATCTTTTTTCAGGGCGGTCCGGTTCGTCAGGCACAGCTTACAAATCATTATCAGGCACATTCAAAAGTTCCTCTTTTTATAGGGATCGATGGTGAATGGGGTTTGGGGATGCGATTGGATAGTACGGTCTCTTTTCCAAAACAAATGGTTTTGGGAGCGGTTCAGGATGATGAGCTGATTTACAGAATGGGCAGCGATATTGCTAAACAATGTCGTCGTTTGGGAATTCAAATTAATTTTGCCCCCGTTTCCGATATCAACAGTAATCCAAAAAATCCTGTGATCGGTATCCGTTCTTTTGGTGAAGACCGGGAAAATGTAACGCGAAAAGCTGTTGCATATATGAAAGGGTTGCAGCACAATGGCATTATTGCCACTGCAAAACATTTCCCGGGACATGGTGATACGGATGCAGATTCTCATTTTACATTACCAGTTTTGACACATTCGGTTGAACAATTGAATAATATTGACCTTTATCCTTATCGCCGGCTTATTGCAGATAGCCTGATGGGTGTTTTGAGCGGACATTTGTTTATTCCTGCTTTGGACAATTCACCGCAGCTAGCCAGTTCGCTTTCTGAAAAAGTCATTACAGGCTTATTGAAAAACCAGATGGGTTTCCGCGGACTTGTTTTTACAGATGCCATGAATATGCGTGGGGTTTTGAAAACCGGTAGGGCCGCTGAGGTAAATCTTAAAGCACTAATGGCAGGAAATGATGTATTGTTATATCCTGAAAATGTAGCGGAAACGATTACCAAAATAAAAGACGCGCTTAATCAAGGAACGATCACTCAGAAATTTCTGGATGATAAAGTAAAACGGATTTTACAGGCGAAATACTGGTCGGGCTTAGGTCAATATAAATCTGTTGATATCAATAATCTGTATTCCGATTTGAATACTGAAGAAAGCAAAGAATTGTATCGGGAATTGTCAGAAGCTTCTGTTACCGTTGTTCGGAACGATAACAATATTTTACCGATCACTTCCATCATGGCGGAGACCATGGCGTCTGTTTTAATAGGTGAAGGAAGTACTTCTGTTTTCCAGAAAATGCTGTCAACGTATAAGCCGATGCGGCCTTATACTTTCCTTTCAGATCCTTCTCAGGAGGAGATTTTGCAGATGTTAAGTTATCTGCAGCCTTATGAAACTGTCGTAGTTGGTGTAACTGGTATTTCATCCAATCCGAAGTACAATTACGGTATTTCGACTGGTACTGCTGAATTTGTAAAACAGTTAAAACAAAGCGGAAAAAAGGTTGTTTTATGTTTGTTCGGTAGTCCTTATAGTATTCAGTTTTTCCCGGAAACAGATGCGTTGATCTGTTCAAATCAGGATGGTCCGGATCAGCAGGAAATTGTCCCGCAGGTTATTTTTGGTGCATTGGGTTCAAAGGGAAAATTGCCGGTTTCTGTTCTTTCTTATAAAGCTGGTGATGGTATTGAAACGGAAGCTTTGAACCGGATCAGCTTTGGCACACCTGAAAGTGTTGGAATGAATGCGGCTATGTTGCAAAAAATTGACGGCATTGCTAACGCTGCCGTAATTGATCATGTATTTCCTGGCTGTCAGGTTGTGGTGGCGCGAAAAGGGAAAATTATTTATGACAAATCTTTTGGCGGATTAAATTACCGTACGCCGGAACGGGTAACTTCTGAAACGATTTACGATGTTGCTTCTGTAACAAAAGTCGCTGCGACTTTGCAGTCTGTTATGTTGCTTTATGATCGCAAACTGATCGATCTTGATGAAAGGGCTTCGCATTATTTGCCTGAATTGATTGGTACCAACAAACAGAATTTTACGATTCGTGATTTGTTGATGCACCGTTCGGGATTGGTATCTTTTTATCCGACTTTGTGGGACAGGACTAAAACCAGTGCAGGCGGTTTACTTCCTGAATATTATAGTTCCAAGCCTGATAGCATTTACAATCTTCAGGTTGCACCCAAACTTTTTGCAAAACCTGCTTTGCGGGATTCTGTATGGAAATGGGTGGTAAAATCTCCAATGAATAATACCAGAGACAAGGTTGGTAAATTTGGCTATTTATACAGCGATCTTGGTTTTCTGACTTTGCAAAAAGTGATTGAAAAGGTAACAGGACAGCCGCTGAATGTATTTGTAGCGGCGAATATTTACGAACCGCTGGGGCTGCCTTATACTGGTTTTAATCCTTTACATCGTTTTCCTGAAAAACAAATTGCTCCTACCGAACAAGATTATCGTTTCCGAAGCCAGCTAATTCAGGGAACTGTTCATGATCAGATGGGAGCCGTTCAAGGAGGCGTTTCCGGACATGCCGGTCTGTTTTCTACCGCCACGGATCTGGCTGTTTTGATGCAAATGAATTTGTGGAAAGGTAATTATGGCGGCAGACAGTTTTTTGCTCCGGGGACCGTTCCGCTTTTTTCGAGAATGTATGATGACGCTCACCATAGAGGTTTGGGATGGGATAAATCGCCTTCGGATGGAAACAGTGCTTATGTTTCGGCTCAGGCATCGGTAAATTCTTTCGGACATACAGGGTTTACGGGAGCGATTGTCTGGATGGATCCGGATGAAGATCTGCTTTTTGTATTTTTGTCAAACCGAATTAACCCGGATGCTGAAAATAACAGCATTACCACACAGCGTACCCGCAGGAAAATTCACGATGTGGTATATATGTCACTTCTGGAACGTAAAAGCGTTCTTCGTTAATTCATAGGAAATGTATTTGAAAAATATCTCTAACTTTACCTTTCATTAACAGGTAAGTGAAAAGATATTAAGATACATACATGAAAAAAACATTTATTAGAAAAGGAATTTTTGCATGCATTGCCGCTATTGTTGGAATAGCTTCTTCATTTGCTCAGGGTATTACGACGGGTGCTGTTGATCCTGCTTCGGTTTGTGTAGGAGGGACTGTTTCAGTAACCTATACTACAACAGGAACCTTCGCTGTCGGAACTATTTTTTCTGCTGAATTATCTGATGCAACAGGAACATTTCCGGCAACACCAAACGTCATTGGAACGGGTGCAGATACGCCTTTAAGTGGCGTTATTCCGGTAGGCTCTGTTGCGGGCACAGCTTATAAAATCAGAGTAACGACAAGTACGCCAGCTGTTGTTGGTGATCCTAGTTCGGCTTTTGCTGTGAATGCAATTCCGGTTGCTCCGGCGGTGACCAGTCCTGTAAATTATACAGTTGGTGACGCTGCAACGGCTTTGCCATCTTCAGCCGGTTATTTATGGTATGATGCTGCCACTGGCGGTACCGGTTTAGCTACTGCGCCAACACCATCAACCGTAACTGTTGGAACAAAATCTTATTTTGTAAGTCAGACATTGAACGGATGTGAGGGTCCTCGCGCGGAAATAAAAGTGATTGTAGGAGCTTGTACAACACCTGCTCCTACCGTAGTGAGTCCAGTTAATTATAATGTTGGAGCCACTGCAACGGTCTTGCCAGTGGTAGCCAATGGCCTTTGGTACGACGTTGCCACTGGCGGTACTGGCTTAGCAGCTGCGCCAACACCATCAACTGTAACGGCCGGAACGAAATCCTACTTTGTCAGCCAAACGTTGAACGGTTGTGAAGGACCCCGTGCTGAAATAAAAGTGATTGTAACGTGTGCGACACCTGCACCAACGGTTATTAGTCCAGTTAATTATAATGTTGGAGCCACTGCAACGGCCTTGCCAGCGGTAGCCAATGGCCTTTGGTACGACGTTGCCACTGGCGGTACCGGTTTAGCTACTGCGCCAACACCATCAACCGTAACTGTTGGAACAAAATCTTATTTTGTAAGTCAGACATTGAACGGTTGTGAAGGTCCTCGTGCGGAAATAGAAGTGATTGTAGGAGCTTGTACAACACCTGCTCCAACCGTAGTGAGTCCAGTTAATTATAATGTTGGTGCTACTGCATCAGCATTGCCAGCGGTTGCGAATGGCCTTTGGTATGACGCTGCCGCAGGAGGAACTGGCTTGGCAGCTGCTCCAATACCTTCAACTGTAACAGCAGGAACAAAATCTTATTTTGTCAGCCAGACATTAAATGGCTGTGAAGGACCCCGTGCCGAAATAAAAGTAATTGTAACTTGTGCGACACCAGCACCAACGGTTGTGAGTCCAGTTAATTATAATGTT
>NZ_SZVO01000067.1 GCF_005280585.1 Dyadobacter frigoris | reverse complement strand
CTGCGATCACAAAATGCCGTAGGTATGGCCGATATAATTTACGTAACAAGCTTCTCCTCAAACCGCTTTTTTAAGATTGAACATAGTTCAGACCATTATTTTCACAAAACCTCAACAACCCCTTTTAACCGTTTAATTGCTCATTTATTCCCAATACCACTTATCACTGAAAAGCATCCATTCGTGTACTTTGTTATACATAGTACCTGCCATCACCCTATCTTTGATTCATCAATAAGGGAAACAATTACAACAAAACATTAAATATAAATAGCCATGAAAAATTCATTCAAAAATATCGCTCTTGCTTTCGCATTTGTTACATCCTTCGCTTTCGCTGCTAACGCCGAAAATAAAGAAACTAAAAAAGCTTCCAACTTTGGAACTGGTGTTTACATCAATAAAGGTGGAAAAATCAATGTGTTGGTCGATAAATCGGATGACAACGCAGCCACAACAATTCTTGTAAAAAACGAACAGGGAGATGTAGTGTACCGCGAAGTAGTTGCAAAAGGAAATCAAAAATTTGGTCGCCAGTTGAACGTTACGGATCTTGAAGCCGGTAAATATGAAATCGATGTTACTAGCAAAAACGAAACACAAACCAAATCATTCCAATTATCAGATCAAAAAACAGAACGTGTATTGACAATCAAATAAGCATTAGTTACCGAGTACCCTATTAGCCAT
>NZ_SZVO01000066.1 GCF_005280585.1 Dyadobacter frigoris | reverse complement strand
GGATTTATGGTACATTTCAAGTTTCTATAAACAAGGAGCTCCTGAGGAGCTATTTTGGCATAATCTCTGTGAGTTTTTATTTTTAAAATTTCCTGGTCTGGCCATAACGGCGTAGGCGTTTCCTGTTTATAGAAAGATATTAGGCACACCAATTCCCTGACTCCATCGGAGTCTCCTGGAATTTTTAATCAATTAAATTTGGGCGAATTAATTTTCGGATAGGAGGCTCCGAAAGAGCCAGGATTTATGGTACATTTCAAGTTTCTATAAACAAGGAGCTCCTGAGGAGCTATTTTGGCATAATCTCTGTCAGTTTTTATTTCTAAAATTTCCTGGTCTGGCCATAACGGCGTAGGCGTTTCCYGTTTATAGAAAGATATTAAGCACACCAATTCCCTGACTCCATCGGAGTCTCCTGGAATTTTTAATTAATAAATTTAGGCGAATCGATTTTCGGATGGGAAGCTCCGGAAGAGCCGGGATTTATGGTACATTTCAAGTTTCTATAAACAAGGAGCTCCTGAGGAGCTATTTTGGCATAATCTCTGTGAGTTTTTATTTTTAAAATTTCCTGGTCTGGCCATAACGGCGTAGGCGTTTCCTGTTTATAGAAAGATATTAGGCACACCAATTCCCTGACTCCATCGGAGTCTCCTGGAATTTTTAATCAATTAAATTTGGGCGAATTAATTTTCGGATAGGAGGCTCCGAAAGAGCCAGGATTTATGGTACATTTCAAGTTTCTATAAACAAGGAGCTCCTGAGGAGCTATTTTGGC
>NZ_SZVO01000065.1 GCF_005280585.1 Dyadobacter frigoris | reverse complement strand
TAAACGATTTCAATAGAAACTGGGTCAGATTTACGGCCGATCTCCACAAAACCAGAGTGTTCAGTGTTTTGATTACGGTAACGTACGCGCCAATAATCCAGTTTGCTCACGCTCACACCATGAAGGTCGGCAAAACTTTGCCGGGTATAACCACCTGACTCAAAATCACTGACAAGACGGTACATCTCTTCTGCTTTTTCCACAACTTTCAACATAACAATAAAAGTTAAATGTTATCATCGTGCAATATTAAGCCTTTTGATATCCTACTGGAAGATGTCCTTTCTTGGGTGCATACTTTTAATATGAAATAATTCTGTTTCAAAAAGATATGTTGGGATCTAAATTTTGGAGAGCGAGCAATAAGTCTCTTTAATAGGACATGATATGTAAGTTAGCTTCCATAATATACGCAAAAGTTGTTAGACATGACTATGATACTAAACGGCGATAAGTGCTTCACAATCTTGGATAAGCTATTTACTTTTATTGAATTAGGCACTTGCTAAATAAATATAAAATGCTTAAATTGATTGATAATAAGCACTTTATATGGAAAAAAGATTCAAAAGTTTGTCGTTATTTGAGTTTCAGACCCGGTTTCCTGACGAAGATAAATGTAGGGAATATTTGGCCAATTTGAAATGGGAAAAAGGTTATAAATGTCCCAAATGTGGACACGAAAAATATTGTTCTGGGATTAATAAATTTGACCGGCAGTGTACAAGTTGTAATTATCTGGAATCGCCCACGGCCGGCACTCTTTTTCACAAGAGTAAACTGC
>NZ_SZVO01000064.1 GCF_005280585.1 Dyadobacter frigoris | reverse complement strand
TAAGAGTATGTTTTGGATTGTATTAAACTAACAATGAGAGCCAGTCGTTAAACTTGTTGAATCTCACCTCAAACAAGTTTTAATGAAAACGAATTTCACAGAAATGACTGACTCTCAATGGCAATTTGTAGAAAAAATAATTGACAACAAAAGATCAAGAAAACATTCCTTGCGAACCATAGTAAATGCCATATTATGGTTAAATGAAACTGGTGTTCAATGGCGGAATATAGATAGCAAATATCCTGCTTGGCAGACAATTTACTATCATTTTAGGCAATTTAAACTACGTGGGATTTGGACTCAACTACTTGAATGCATTGCAATTAAAGAGCGTAAAAGACAGAATAGAAATGAGACACCAAGCTTGCTGGCAATTGATAGTCAGTGTGTTAAGAAAATGCAATTCATTAATTTAGAAACCGGTATTGATGGAGGTAAAAAAATTAATGGAAGAAAAAGAACAATACTTGTTGATACAATTGGAATTCCTTGGTCGATTAAAGTTACATCTGCAAATGTATCTGATAATCAAGCAGGTATTCAAGCGGTTGAAAACCTAAGAGGTAAAGTGCCTGATTTACAAAAAATTACTGCCGACAACGGTTATAAAATAACATTCATAGATTATGTAATCAAAGAGTATAAATGGGAGGTGGAAATTGCACAAAAACCAGAATCAGCACAAGGATTTATCCCTCAGAAAAATCGCTGGCAAGTAGAAAGATCGTTTGGATGGCTAAATTTTAAACGTCGACTATTTAGAGATGTTGAGAAAACCGTAGAATCTGCTGAGGCAATGCTTGAAATTGCCTACTTATCCATTTTTTTGAATAGAATAACAAAATAAGATCCCAAAACATACTCTAA
>NZ_SZVO01000063.1 GCF_005280585.1 Dyadobacter frigoris | reverse complement strand
GCGGTACAGAGGGTCGCTACTCAGTGATGAGATGCCAATCCCAAAAAGCCGTTCTCAGTTCGGATTGAAGTCTGCAACTCGACTTTATGAAGCTGGAATCGCTAGTAATCGCGTATCAGCTATGACGCGGTGAATACGTTCCCGGACCTTGTACACACCGCCCGTCAAGCCATGGGAGTCGGGGAGACCTGAAGCGGTAGGTTAAAGACACCGTTAGGGTAAAATCGGCGACTGGGGCTAAGTCGTAACAAGGTAGCCGTACCGGAAGGTGCGGCTGGAACACCTCCTTTCTGGAGACGTACTATTAACTCTCTTCCATCATCGAAGAGGGTGATACGAAAACGCGAGTTTAGTATTGCCTACATTACCAGAGTAGTCTGGTAACGAGTTCATTGACATATTGAGAAGCAAAAGAGAATAAGAGATAACCGCGCAAGCGAATTAAGGGCGCATGGAGGATACCTAGGCTCTCAGAGGCGATGAAGGACGTGATAAGCTGCGATAAGCTACGGGGAACAGCACATATGTCTTGATCCGTAGATTTCCGAATGGGGCAACCCAGTACCATGAAGTGGTATTACCCTRCGGGGGGCGAACGTGGGGAACTGAAACATCTAAGTACCCACAGGAGAAGAAAATAATAATGATTCCGCAAGTAGTGGCGAGCGAACGCGGAAGAGCCCAAACCGGCCTGGTTACGGCCAGACCGGGGTTGTAGGACTCACCAAGTGTATAACAATTGAACTGGAATGGCGTGGGAAAGCCAACCATAGAGGGTGAGAGTCCTGTACAGGTAAGAGCGTTATATGAGTGAGTATCCTGAGTAGGTGGGGACCGGAGAAATCCCCTTCGAATCCGGCGGCACCATCCGCCAAGGCTAAATA
>NZ_SZVO01000062.1 GCF_005280585.1 Dyadobacter frigoris | reverse complement strand
TTTATTTATTATTTTGAAATCGAGTCTTAACGCAGCGTGAAATATTCAGCGATCGGACCCAGCGTCAGTGCCGGAAAGAAGGATAAGGCTGTGATAATCACAATAACGGCCAGAACCATGATTCCAAAAGTTGAAGAATCCGTTTTTAACGTTCCTGCACTTTCCGGGATGAATTTCTTATTTGCAAGAAGTCCCGCGATCGCAATCGGACCAATGATCGGAATGTAACGAGACAGGATCAGAATAAAACCTGTGGTGATATTCCACCATGGATTATTGTCGCCCAGACCTTCAAATCCACTACCATTGTTGGCTGACGAAGAGGTGTATTCGTAAAGCATTTCTGTAAAGCCGTGAAAACCCGGATTGGCAAGTGTGGCGGAAGTTATCGTAGGAAAAGCCGCTGCCAGCGCAGTACCAACCAGAATCAGGAACGGGTGAAGTAAAGCAACGATCATGGCGATTTTCATTTCCCGCGCTTCAATTTTCTTACCCATAAATTCAGGTGTCCTGCCCACCATCAATCCACTGATAAATACAGCCAGAATAATGAAGATGAAAAAGTTGAGCATACCGGCGCCGACACCACCATAAAAAGCATTGGTCATCATCGCCAGCAGCTGGGTCATACCAGAAAGCGGCGTAAAGCTGTCATGCATGGAATTGACCGAGCCGGTTGAGATGACGGTGGTGGCTATACTCCAAAAGGCAGAAGCTGTACTTCCAAACCTGACTTCCTTACCTTCCATGGCACCGGCACCGTTATCAATACCCATGGCGGTGATGGCGTGATTTCCACCGTTTTCCCAAATGATTGTAGGAACAGTAAGCAGTAAAAACCCGATTGTCATGACCCCAAAAATCATCCAGCTCATTTTTCTTCTTTTCAAAAAGAAGCCAAAAGCAAAAACCATCGCCATTGGAATGATCAT
>NZ_SZVO01000061.1 GCF_005280585.1 Dyadobacter frigoris | reverse complement strand
ATGATCATTCCAATGGCGATGGTTTTTGCTTTTGGCTTCTTTTTGAAAAGAAGAAAAATGAGCTGGATGATTTTTGGGGTCATGACAATCGGGTTTTTACTGCTTACTGTTCCTACAATCATTTGGGAAAACGGTGGAAATCACGCCATCACCGCCATGGGTATTGATAACGGTGCCGGTGCCATGGAAGGTAAGGAAGTCAGGTTTGGAAGTACAGCTTCTGCCTTTTGGAGTATAGCCACCACCGTCATCTCAACCGGCTCGGTCAATTCCATGCATGACAGCTTTACGCCGCTTTCCGGAATGACACAATTACTGGCGATGATGACCAATGCTTTTTATGGTGGTGTCGGCGCCGGTATGCTCAACTTTTTCATCTTCATTATTCTGGCCGTATTTATCAGTGGATTGATGGTGGGCAGGACACCTGAATTTATGGGTAAAAAAATTGAAGCACGGGAAATGAAAATCGCCATGATCGTTGCTTTACTTCACCCGTTCCTGATTCTGGTCGGTACTGCGCTGGCAGCGGCATTTCCTACCATAACCTCTGCAACTCTTGCCAATCCCGGTTTCCACGGATTTACAGAAATGCTTTACGAATACACCTCTTCGTCAGCAAATAATGGTAGCGGATTTGAAGGTCTGGGCGACAATAATCCATGGTGGAATATCACCACAGGTTTTATTCTGATCCTGTCTCGTTACATTCCGATCATTGGTCCGATTGCGATCGCGGGACTTCTTGCAAATAAGAAATTCATCCCGGAAAGTGCAGGAACGTTAAAAACGGATTCTTCAACTTTTGGAATCATGGTTCTGGCCGTTATTGTGATTATCACAGCCTTATCCTTCTTTCCGGCACTGACGCTGGGTCCGATCGCTGAATATTTCACGCTGCGTTAAGACTCGATTTCAAAATAATAAATAAA
>NZ_SZVO01000060.1 GCF_005280585.1 Dyadobacter frigoris | reverse complement strand
TATTGAATTAGGCATTTAGCCAATAATCATTTTATAGGGGTGTGGCGGGGCCGAAATCATCCTTTTCATTAGGTTTTCAAATATGCCTTCTTTCATTTTATGCCGGTTGAAACGATATGTATATTCGTTGATATACGACTGCAAATAATGAACGGAATGATGAACTCCTCGCAGCCAGGCTTTAAACATCATAATGCTACGATGTAGTTGCGGGAAATTCTTCCCTTTTTTCTCTGACTTTTCTCTCAGTAGTTTAGGGAATTCTTTTTCCAATCCCTTGTATCCCGTCCAGCCATCTGTTCGAACATCTGCATCGGAATTGATATGCTCTTCCATGAATTTTTTAAGATTCTTTTTGCTAGCGGTCTCAATTACACGTCCATACATCCTTGATACACCTTTGCCTTTTCTTTCAATGGCAACCACCATTATCTTCTTCTTGCCCTCATTTCGCCCGATTGCCTGGTCATCTTGCTGGCCGACATAGGTTTCATCCACATCTACTTTCCCTTCCATTAGAAAGCTTTTGCTGCTCTCCATACCTTTCATTATTTTCTGTTTGAATAACCAGCAGGTCTTTTGACGGAGCGCTAATTTTCTGCTTAACTCAGTACTGCTAATGCCATTTTTGCAAGTTGATACGTAATAAACGATGTAAAACGCTTTCAAAATTGGCAGTTTACTCTTGTGAAAAAGAGTGCCGGCCGTGGGCGATTCCAGATAATTACAACTTGTACACTGCCGGTCAAATTTATTAATCCCAGAACAATATTTTTCGTGTCCACATTTGGGACATTTATAACCTTTTTCCCATTTCAAATTGGCCAAATATTCCCTACATTTATCTTCGTCAGGAAACCGGGTCTGAAACTCAAATAACGACAAACTTTTGAATCTTTTTTCCATATAAAGTGCTTATTATCAATCAATTTAAGCATTTTATATTTATTTAGCAAGTGCCTAATTCAATAAA
>NZ_SZVO01000006.1 GCF_005280585.1 Dyadobacter frigoris | reverse complement strand
TTCTGATCGTTACAAAAAGCCGCAAGTCCGGCCTGGTAACCTATTGGCGAAAAAAAGTGAAATGGCGAAAAAATACTTATTTTAAAAGTTGTCTTCAATGTAGCCTCCAACTTCGGCCTGAAATACGATTAGACGGCCCACGCATTATGGTACATTATGACATTTTCTCCATCTCAGTCTCCTATCCAGGAACAACAGCCCTTTATTAAAATCCCATAGAAACAGCTACCGAAGCCTCAGTTCAACAGAGGCTTAAAACGCAACTCCGTAAACTACGTCGCGTTTAAGCCCTATTTGTTAGCAGAAGCTTTAGCTAAGGCATGTCAGCAATATTTATTGAAGATTATTTCGTCAATATTGTCAGGCACTTTATCTCCATATGCTGAAGCAACAACTTTGCCATAGTTTTCTAAGTCAATAGTTCCATCCCCATCTATTGCGTCTAAAAATACCTTTTCATTAGCTGGTGTAACTAAGACGATGTACCAAGCTTTTCTCCCTGTGGTATCATTAGCTGTAAGTTTATGGCAATGTCTATACATAAGCCTAATAACATTATACAAGGCAGTTGATTTCCTTTTTTCAAACAACTGTAACTCAAATGAATTAGTAACCTCTACTTGTTTTAAACTTTCAAGGCTGTGTTTATTTTCGGTTATAATTTCTAAAATATCTTTAGTAGTCTTTTCAAGGGCCTTTTGAAATAACAATCCAAAAAACTTAATTAATTTATCATCGCTATTTAACCATTCTGTAGAATAACTAACTAAGCTCTTATCTGACAACAGCGAAATGTATGGGAGCAGGCTAAATAAAATAAAATCATCGTCTTTGGTTTTCATACAATTTGTAAGTAATCTGCTTGCAACCGAAAGCTCTTTAAAACCATAATTAGCCAAATGTTGAGCTAGTAAGCCTTTAATTTCTTCGGAAGAGATTAAATATTTTATATAAAGCATCTTGCATATTTCTTCATTTATTGGCTCATAAATTAAATTTGGTGTAGGTAGATTATTGTCTAAAGAAGAAGCACAATCAACGGCAAAGTTTCCCTTGTACGCATTAGTTTGAGAACAGGAATAGTTTATTATTGATAATAATAACCTTATACTATGAACTCTTTTAGATTTGGCAAATGAATCGAATAAGATTTCTAACTGATCATTTGTGGGTTTCCATAAAGATTTATTTATTTCGTATTTTGTATTAAGTAACCAAACGAGACTCCATGCGGCAGCTTGTTGAATCTGTGAATTGCCACAATTAATATAGTTTAGTATTGTGATTACTAATTTATCTTTTATCTGACTTTCAAATTTTTTATTAAAGTCACCTCTATTTTCAATATATAAATTGTCTGGTGTATAGTAATTAAATCCAATATTTACCATATTCCAGAAATATTCAATTGCTTCTTCTTTTGAAATATCTAAATCCAGTTGTTTAGGTAATTTTAGCTGGTTGGAATTAAATAAATGGATGCTGTCATTTTCCATTATGTATAGCCAAAGCAGGGAAGCATTGTATTGCAATTGTTCAGAAATTTCGCTGTTGTAGTAAGTTTTTATTAATAAGTTAAGAATTTTTTGTTTAAATGGATATGTCTGGAAAAAAGTATCAAATATTTGATTCTCTTTTTTATACTTAAAAAAGTTCTGAATATAAATTCCCTTTTCTTTCAGAATTTCGTTGATTAGATTTTCAAGTTCAGAATCTGTATTAGTTTGCTGAGAATTTTTAAGTAATTGCTGAACTTTAAATTCTAATTGTCGATTTGTGTCAAATCCTTGTTCTTTGTAAGGTAATAGCCTGCTATTTTCTAACTGAAGTTGAAGGGAGGTATTCTCTTGTTTTACACTTATAATTGTTTCTGAGTAGTTAGTAATGATAGTGATTTGAGTGGTGGGTATATCTGATTTCTTCTTTTTCTTAATTCGCTGGGCATAAATTGGCACTACTATAGCCAGTATGGCAATAATTGAGGGGACAATCCAACTCAAATTGTCAAGGAAATATTTTAGCATAAAACTTATAGTTTTATTTTGTTTGTCATATTAGGAGAGTTTCTAAAAAGTTTCTGCCAATGTTGAAACATTGGCGTTGTGGCGGTCATCGGAGTTTCGTTCGCCTGAACCGCTACTCAATGTATAACTAAAAGTTGAAATTAAGAAAAATTGCTGATGAGCAATTCGTCAAGCTGGAGCCGCTGTGCGATAGTAGTACAAAAGTTGAGATTTATACCTGCTGCTGCCATAACGCCAATGCACCTGTTGGCTACTGTGCGATTGTCGGGCTACGATACCAAATGAATGCCATATAGTTTTAAAAGTGATTGTGAATCAACGGTATTTGTTGTCGAACTATGAAAGAATGACCAGCAAGACTACCATGTCAAGCTAATAAAACCACCCCGAAAAACAGTCTCCCAAAATTCCTACGCGTCCACCTAACAGCAAAATGCTAGCCCAAAACCAGTCGCAAAATGCAGGTCAGGTTGTCAGCATAAAAAACGTTATAGGTCGAAAGTCAACCTAAAAAAAGTTTCCGAAAAATGGGGTCGGGTAGAGCTAATTTTGTCGATATAAAAGTCAGCGTAAATGATACTGGTTTGTCCGACAGCATAGTAGCCAACGTTCAGGGCTTGCTGCTGTGCTGGATTTTATAATTGTCAGCCCGGAACTGGGGCCCAATTAAATTACTGATGATGAAGATAAGGACAGAAGCTCAATAGTCGTGAGATAAGCTTTGCTTGTTTTTGATACATAACAACTTGACTAAAAGTCCATAACTTTATATATACGAACCTTCGCAGCGAAACCTTTTGATTCATTGGTGTCCGATGTCAATTCAATAGTCTGGTTTCTAAGTCTGTCTTGTTTTTGCAATTGGTCGTTTGAGGCCGCATGGAAGAGCATAAAGTAGAATTGACTTAGAGCAAAGGTTGTTTTACAAAGTTTAACAGGCTTAAATTATGGAAAAAGCATCCCAAAGCAAAGTGAACGGTAAAAAAGTGAGTTTAACGTTGGTTAATCCTTATTCTGCCGGTATCGATATCAGTGACAAAGAACATGACTTATTCGTTGAAGCTAACTTTTTAAAATTAGCTGATTAGGTCACAACAGTAAAATTCTTCATTTAACCGTTTTCTGAAATAAGTTATTTATTCAAACAGGGTTAAACACAAGGTTCAGACGAACTGAAACTCGTGTTATCTAAATGGTGGCTTTATGTTGGTTGCTCTTGCCTACACCTTATTAAAAACCAAAACCGGAACCGCCGGATCATAAGAATACTCCGCTGATTTACTGGACAAAAACAGCTTCTCAAACAAAGACCTGTGATGTTCCGTAAACATCACCAGCATGGAAGGTTTCGTCCGGGTGATGGCTGCTTCAATTTGAGAAACCAGACTTTCGGCAGGTTCAAAAAACTTGATATCCAGCTTCATATGCAGGTGATCTGATTTTTTTGTTGCCTGCTCAATCTTTTTGGGATCGATATGTGTTTCCAGAAAAGTGCTGAAATGAAGCAGTTGGACTTCTGCGTTGATGGGCTTGGCAAATGCGGCAACGATTTCCAGTTCTTTATCCAGGTTAGTAAGGTCGGAAGCATACAGGATACTCGTGATCTTTTTGGACTTGTACGTATAGGGGACAGCAATGACAGGGATTTCGGAATTATTGATCAGATTAGCCGTATTGGTGCCAAGAAGTCTTTGCAGTTTACCGGCTCCCCGCGTGCTGATGCATATAAAATCAATGTGATTCTCAGCGGCATAGTCCATGATATTGCTTTGCGCAAAAACAGAACTTTTAATCACGCATTGGCAGTGTTCAGGCTGAACTCCAAGCTCCTGATAGACTTTTTGGACAAACACATCCAGTTTTTGCTGAATCTTTTCAGTCTCTGTTGTTTCATAGTCCTTGATCCGGGCAGCTGTCCAGGCCGTGGGCGACATGATGTTATAGGAATGGAAAAAAGTGAGTACAAACTTACTTTGTGATGCCAGTTGGATTGCAAACCGCAGGCCTGCTTTTGAGCCTGCAGAGAAATCAGTAGTAACGAGTATTTTTTTCACGGTTGTGTTTTAAATAAAATTGTTTGACGGACTCAAATTCCATTTCCAGTTCAGTATTTCGGGCATATCTTCGCCGTGAATGTTAATGTAAGCTTTGTGATCCAGCAGTTTATCCCGGAGATATTGTTTGGCGTAAGCACCTTTGGCACCCAAACCAGGCAGGCGGTCAATCACATCGCTCACCAGATGGAACCGGTCAAGATCATTGAGCACCACCATATCAAACGGTGTCGTGGTCGTTCCTTCGCCTTTGTAACCACGCACGTGCAGGTTTTTGTGGTTTGTACGGCGGTAGGTGAGGCGGTGGATCAGCAGCGGATAGCCGTGAAAAGCGAAAATAATGGGTTTGTCTTTGGTGAAAAGGATGTCGAAATCACGGTCGTTTAATCCATGCGGATGTTCGCTTTCGGGTTGGAGTGTCATCAGATCCACCACATTAATAACCCGTACTTTCAATTCAGGCAATTGTTCCCTGAGAATTTGTACGGCAGCAATCGTTTCAAGCGTGGGTACATCTCCGGCGCAGGCCATTACAACATCGGGTTCAAAACCTTCATCATTACTGGCCCATTCCCAGATACCAAGCCCGGCCGTGCAATGTTTGATCGCGGCATCCATATCGAGCCACTGCATTTCGGGCTGTTTTCCGGCGACGATTACATTGATATAATCCCGGCTTCTGAGACAATGATCTGTTACTGACAGTAAAGTATTGGCATCCGGTGGCAAATAAATACGGACAATTTCCGCAGTTTTATTGGCCACAACATCCAGAAAGCCAGGATCCTGATGACTGTTTCCATTATGGTCTTGTCTCCATACATGCGAGGTCAGCAGGTAATTCAGCGAGGCGATCGGTTTGCGCCAGGGCAGGTTTCTGGAAACTTTAAGCCATTTGGCATGCTGGTTGAACATCGAATCCACAATGTGAATGAATGCTTCGTAACAAGAAAACAACCCGTGCCTGCCGGTTAATAAATATCCTTCCAACCAACCCTGACAAAGGTGCTCGCTTAAAACTTCCATTACCCGACCATCAGGGGAAATTTGGTTATCGCCCGGAATAATCTCAGCCGTGGATGTTCTTTCGGTAATATCAAACAAATGCGAAAGGCGGTTGGAAGCCGTTTCATCCGGCCCGAATATCCTGAAATTGCGTTCATGCCAGTTTGATTTCATCACATCCCTTAGAAATTCGCCCATAACCGAAGTCGCTTCCGCAGTAATATTTCCAGGCGTGGGCACTGCCACGGCATGATCTTTAAAATCCGGCATTTTTAAGTCCACAAGAAGCGATCCGCCATTGGCACTTGGATTGGCACCCATTCTTCGGTTTCCTTTCGGTGCAAGTTCAGCGAGTTCAGCGATCAGTTTTCCGTTCTCGTCAAAAAGCAGTTCGGGTTTGTAGCTTTTCATCCAGGCTTCAAGCATTTGAACATGTTCAGGTTTGGTGGCCAGTTCGGCCAAAGGAACCTGATGCGCACGCCAGGTGCCTTCGATTTGAAGTCCGTCTACTATTTTTGGGCCCGTCCATCCTTTTGGTGTACGGAAAATAATCATGGGCCAAACCGGTCGCTTTTTAAATCCATAAATCCGCGCATCACTTTGGATCTGCCGGATTTCTTCCACCACGATATCCAAAGTTCTGGCCAGCAATTCATGCATGGTGTCTGGATCATCACCTTCCACAAAATAAGGATTATACCCATATCCGCGGAAAAGCTGCTCCAATTCCTCTTTTGGGATCCTGGCCAAAATGGTAGGGTTTGCAATTTTATAACCGTTCAAATGAAGGATCGGAATCACTGCACCGTCATTGACTGGGTTCAGGAATTTATTGGAATGCCAGCTCGTTGCCAGTGCCCCGGTTTCGGCTTCACCATCACCGATGACACAGGCTGCGATCAGGTACGGATTGTCAAAAACGGCTCCAAATGCATGGACAAGCGAATAACCAAGTTCTCCTCCTTCGTTGATAGAACCGGGTGTTTCCGGCGCTACGTGACTGGGAATGCCGCCCGGAAATGAAAACTGTTTGAAAAGTTTCTGCATCCCTTTTTCATCCTGACTGATATTCGGGTAAACTTCGCTGTAAGTTCCTTCCAGATATGTATTAGCCACCAATCCTGGGCCGCCATGCCCGGGGCCGGTCACGTAGATGATATTCAGGTCGTACTGTTTGATGATGCGGTTGAGATGAACATAAATAAAATTTAGTCCCGGCGTGGTGCCCCAGTGGCCCAAAAGGCGCGGCTTGATATGTGCAAGTGTCAATGGCTCTTTTAGTAACGGATTACCATATAGGTAAATCTGGCCGACGGACAAATAGTTAGCTGCATGCCAGTAAGCATTCATTTTTCGTAATAATTCCGGTGTTAAAGTTTTTACTTCAGTACCGGTATCTTCCATTTCCATAATTTTATTGTTTAATGCCATAATTCAAAACCTGGCTGACGAGCCTGGCGATCATTAATTCTTCGTTGGTCGCAATCACCCGGACTGTTACTTTTCCGGTATCCTTTGAAATAATCGGATCATTTTTTTGATTTCGTTTTTCGTCAAGTTCAATACCGAGAAAGCCAAGATCCTGACAAATCCGGCTGCGGATCTGCGGAATATTTTCGCCGATCCCTCCCGAAAAAACAAGTGTATCAATTCCGCCGAGGACAGCCGCAAACGAACCGATTGATTTTTTTATCTGATAGCAAAACAGTTCGATTGCTTCGGCAGCATGGTCGTCGGTACTTTCGGATTTCATCAACTCCCGCATATCCGGACTGGTTTCAGAAATACCCAAAAGTCCGGATTCGTGATTGACCAGATGATTGAATTGTTTTGGACTCAGTTTTTCAAATTGCATCATATACCAGGCCACACCCGGATCCAGATCTCCGCTGCGGGTCCCCATCATCACGCCTGAGGCGGGTGTAAAACCCATGCTGGTATCGACACTTTTGCCCTGGTATACCGCTGCCAGACTTGCGCCGTTTCCAAGATGTGCCAGTATGATCTTCCCGTTTGCCGCTTCTTTTCCTGCCAGGCGTTCGAGTTCCTGCATCAGGTAAGCGTATGAAAGCCCGTGAAAACCGTAACGTTGAAGTCCTTTTTCGTCAAACCGCCGCGGAACAGACAATCGTTTTGCAACAGCAGGCATGTTGGCATGGAACGATGTGTCAAAGCAGGCGACCTGTTTTAAACCGGGATATCGTTTGCTGAACAGCTCGATCAGCTTAATTTCTTCGGGTAAATGCTCCGGATCGTAAGGGCTGATCTTTTTAAGGTAGTCAAGTAGTTCAGGTGTTATTTCCTGTGGATCTGTATGCTGCATACCATGCACGATCCTGTGGCCGATGGCAGAAATGTTGGAGAATTCCTGCCTTTTTTCCAACATTTCGATCAGAAAGCTGGCAGCATGTTCATACGTATTCTCCCGAAGTTTAACGCTTTCCGGCTTATCAGAAGCAGTATTCGTTAAAACTGGTTTGGTGGTTTTGTTTCCTATATTTTCAAGTTTTCCGGAAAGCAATAATGTAAAAGCCGGATCTGTCTTATAAAAAGCAAACCGGATGCTTGATGAGCCACCATTGATGGTTAAGATATGGTTTTTTGAATCATTCATAACCGCTCTTGATCACAGTCGCGATCATTTTGAACTGTTCTTTGGCGCAAAAGGAATTTCTTGTATGAGCCGGAATGATAATTCCCTGACCTAATTTAAGTTTGTGTTTGTTGCCATCAATAACGATTTCAGCAGATCCGTCAATGATCTGAATATATGTATCAAAAGCGGATGATTTTTCCGCCAGCTCTTCTCCTGTATCAAATGAAGAGACGGTAATATTACCGGTTGTCTTCTTTATAATGGTCCTGCTTAACACGGCGTTTGGAACATATTCTGTAATTTCTACGATGATGTGCGCTTTTGATTTCTCCATTTCGGTGTCAACTTCTTTTTGATTTCTGGCTTTGTTATCCATAATAAAGGATCGGTTAATGATGTTTGGATTGATGATCATCAGCAAACAAGAATCATAAAGGTGCAGCTATTTTAACCGCTAATTGTTACAGATGTGCTGCTACAAGTTACATCAATCACAGGTTAGAAAATCACCTTGACTATTTTATCGGGAAAAATATTCTCACCGTTTGTATCACCAAAACAGGAACAATACCGGCGGCTAAAATCAGTTCCAGTGCTTCTATATCGAGTAATTGGAGGGACAGTATTTGTCGAAAGAATGGGATGTAATAGGTTACAAACATGATGAGGATGCATAAAACCAGCGCCATCCAGATAAATTTGTTCTGTGTGATTTCGTTGTTAAAAAAACGCAGCTTGCCTGAATACATATTGAATACATGAAATAGCTGTGCAAGCGAAAGTGCATAAAAGGTGATGGTATTTCCTTCTTCGGGGCTTAATTTTAATTGGTTAATCGCATACCAGTAAACACCCAGCACGGAGGCAGTCATGACCAGGGCGTAAAATACAATTCTTTTCCAATCTGCTATTTGTAAAATAGGCTGTTTCGGATCTCTTGGCGGAGATTTCATCAGTTTTTTGTTGTCTTTTCCAACGCCCAATGCAAGTGCCGGAAAAACGTCTGTGATAATGTTGATGAAAAGGATTTGCAGCGGCAGGAGCGGACTTCCCACATTGAGAAAACCTGCAAAAGTGACTACAAAAATTTCACTCATATTACAGGACAAAAGAAAGACAATGAATTTTCTGATATTTTCGAAAATCACTCTTCCCTGCTCAATCGCGTGAACGATGGATGCGAAGGAATCATCTTTTAAAACCATATCGGCTGCTTCTGCTGCAACGGCGGTTCCGCGCAGTCCCATGGCTATACCTATATCCGATTTTTTTAATGCAGGAGCGTCATTTACGCCGTCTCCCGTCATGCCTACAATGTCTCCCTGTTTTTGATAAAAATCGATCATATCCAGTTTTTGTGCCGGATTTACCCGGGCAAATACCCGGCATTCCATCATCTTTTTTTGATCATCTGCGGACGAAAAATCGAATGATTCAAGATCTTTCCCCGTGAGCACCAGCTGCTCATCTGGCCCGACCAGATTGACTTGTTTAGCGATTTTTAGTGAAGTAGCCGGATGGTCGCCGGTAACCATAATGACTTTTATACCTGCGTCATGACACGCATTTAGCGATTTGATCACTTCTTTTCGCGGCGGATCCAGAAATCCGATGAGTCCTGCATAAGTCAGTTTCTCGTCTTTTGTAAAGTTTTCTCCCGGTTTTTGACTGGTTTGCCGGTATGCAAACGCAAGCGTGCGGAGCCCGTCGGCTGCCATGCGTTCCGAAACTTCAAGTTCTTTATCCCTTTCTTCCTGATTTTTCCAATGACAAAGTGCAGATACTTCTTCCACTGCACCTTTTACGCCAATAAAATAATCTGTTCCGACCTGATCCAGGGTTGCCATCATCCGTGTGTCGGAACTGAAAGCTTGTTCGGCTTGCCGTTTGTAATCATGATGGAGTTTGTGCAGATCTATGCCATCAGCCCGTGCATAGGAAAGCAGGGCAACTTCTACGGGATCGCCAAGTTCCTTCCGATCTGATTTTTTTGAAGTCAATTGCGCATTATTGACCAATGCGCCAATTCGGACAAGGATTTCAAGTTCGGGTGAATGAAAAAGCTGCTGATCGCCTTTCGTGACTTCAAGTGTTTGCGCACCCTCATGGTCTGAATTAAGACGAACTGTAAAATCATTTCCTGCTGCCCGAAGCGTATGAACTTCAATTTTATTTTGCGTAAGTGTCCCGGTTTTATCGGTAAAAATAACGTTGGTTCCGCCTAGTGTTTCTACGGCTGACAGACGTTTTACAATCACTTTTTTTTCAGCCAGACGAAGCATTCCGTAAGCCAGCGCAACAGTGGCAACCACGGACATGCCTTCGGGAATGGCTGCAATGGCCAACGCAACGGCGGTTTCTATCAGCTGTTTAATTTCCTGTCCTCTTAAAAAACCAACGATTAAAAATAACGTCGCCATTCCAAGCGTGACCCAGATCAGCACTTTTCCCAAAGCATCCAGTTTCGCTTCCAAAGGGGTAGCCGTGCGCTTGGCCTGATGAACCATCGTTGCGATCTTGCCTAGCTCTGTGGCCTGGCCGATAGCCGTGACCACGGCTTTTGCATTGCCATTGGTAATGGCAGTTCCCTTAAACAGGTGGTCGTGCCGGTCACCTAGGGGCGCATCTTCGGGAGAAGGATCGGTGGTTTTTGCAGAAGGGACGGACTCCCCTGTGAGTGCTGATTCGTCAACCGTCAGCTGGTTGACTTCCAGAATAAGCGCATCCGCAGGGATTAAATCCCCAGCTTCTAAAATCAGGATATCCCCAATTGTTACTTGTTCAGATGGGATCTCAGTAATTTTGCTGTCACGAAGCACCCTGGCTGGTGTCGTGTCCAGTTTGCGCAATGCTTCCATGGATTGCCTTGCATTGTATTCGAGTACAAAACCGGTAATTGCATTGATTAGAATAACAGCGATCACCGCAAAACCTTCGAGGGTATCGCCAAGAAAAAAAGACACGACTGCTGCCGCTGCCAGGATCCAAACGATAACACTGTTAACCTGCCGCAAAAGAATAGACCAGATGCTTTCAGGCTTTACCTGTTCTAACTCGTTCAGGCCAAATTGCTGAATTCGTGAGTCAGCTTCCTGATTGGATAATCCGGTCTTTAAATCTGTAATGCCAAGTTTGCCAGGCTGCTCAGTCGTATTTTGGCGGGGTGTTTCTGACATGATGTTATTTTAAATATAGGACTTTTTTGTGTCTTTTTATTTAGATTATGGCTTATCTGAAAATAGATATCTTCTCTCTGTTGACCTCCCGAATTTTGCTTGTAAGTTTTACTTGTTTGGCCATAGGATGATGTCCTTGATTGAAATAATAATATTTGGTTGAATCATAAATCATTTTTAATGGATGTTGGAAATTTCTAACTAGTGCAGGTCCACACCAAAATATTGGCATGATTCACAATATCTGCGGTAATACTTTCAGTAAACAAATGGCGCAGCTCACGTTTTCCATGCGTTATCATGGCGATCATATCTGCATTGATCTCTCTGGAAAATTGAAGAATTTCATCTTTTATGTTGGCTCCATTTACTACTGTAACTTTATAGTTTGAAAGCTGATAGCCTATGGCGTAATCTTCAAGTTTGAGAATCATTTTTTCATTAAGCGATTTTCCTGTGTTAATATGAAGTAAATGAAGTCGCGCGTGAAACAGCTTTTGGAGTTCTTTCACTTTTAATAAAATTTCAGGCTGATCAAGTTTCAGGTTGCATGGAAATACGATATCATGAATTGATTTGAGATTCGCTTCACCTCTCACGGCAAACACCGGAACAGGTGAAGTTCGTACGACCTTTTCAATATTGGAACCCATGAAAAATCCATCCCACCCACGGGAGCCATGTGTTCCCATGACCACCAAATCAATTTTTTCGTCGTCAATAACTTTTAGGATGGATGGTAAAAATTTTCCTGACAATACCTTGTGATGTAAAGCAACTCCTGTTTTAGGATAAGCGGTCATCATATTTTGGAATTTTAGTTCTATCGCTTGAAGTTCCTGAGCAAGCTTTTCGGAAGTGTTATTTTCATTGATCACATTTAATAAAAGCAATTCATCGACTTGATCACTCAGCTCCATAGCAAATTTAATGGCCTTTTCACTTGCTGGTGAGAAGTCGTATGGCACAAGAATTCGCTTCATTTTAAATCATTTTGATGATAAAATGGCTTTTTATAGCCAAGTGGAAGTTATGGAAAAGGCAAAGGTTTGATTATTAGTTCATTCATCCTTTACATAAAAACCGATGTTTCTTGCATAAAACACAGGTTTTACAATATTTTTTGGCTTGCCGGGCTGATCATATTTCAATATGAACAATTAAAATTACCGGTCGGAGATTCTGATTACTATGTTGATTTACTTTTTTATCATGTGAAGCTTAAATGTTTTGTTGTAATTGAATTAAAGAATACTAAGTTTATTTCCCAATATAAGATAAGTTAAACTTCTATCTATCTCCAGTTGATTCACATCTCAAGACTGGTGAGGATAGGCCTACTATTGGAATGCTGCTTTCCCGTCCAATGGTCGATAGAATTCTATTTTAACTTGAAATTAAGTAACCTTAAAATAACTTTAGAGTTTTTTTAATAAACTCTAAGTGGGTTCTGACAAATAATTCCTTTATTGTAGAATTTAAGACTACAAATTAAATTTTTTTCTCCCCTCATGATATTATCTATATTAGTGCCTAGTTATAATGAAGAAAAAACAATCCAAAAAGTATTGAATGAATTAAAATCTATTAAACTAATCGGAGGATTTGAACCGGAAATAATCGTTGTCGATGACTGTTCGGCAGATCGTACCGGTGAAATTGTCAAGAG
Source organism: Dyadobacter frigoris (assembly GCF_005280585.1). GTDB lineage: Bacteria > Bacteroidota > Bacteroidia > Cytophagales > Spirosomataceae > Dyadobacter > Dyadobacter frigoris. Next base: position 459,504 of record NZ_SZVO01000006.1, on the reverse strand, counting down.
TTTTATTTGTGAAAATCCGGAGTTGAACGTCGCATATTATCGACATGATTTTAATCGTGGAAAAGGAGCAGCTCTTCATACTGGAATTAGCAAGGCTAATGGAGACTATATTATTGTTCAGGACGCTGATCTGGAATATGACCCCGCCGAATTTAATATTTTATTATTACCAGTAGTGAAGGGATTTGCAGATGTCGTATATGGTTCAAGATTTATGGGTGGAAAGGCTCACAGGGTATTGTTCTTCTGGCATACTATCGGAAACAAATTTTTAACGACTTTAAGTAATATCTTTTCAAATTTGAATTTAACTGACATGGAGACGTGCTATAAACTTTTCAGGACAGACATCCTGAAAAGTCTTCATCTTACCGAAAAAAGATTCGGATTTGAACCTGAGGTAACCGCTAAGATTTCAAAGGTGCCTAAAATCCGAATTTATGAAGTTGGAATATCTTATTATGGAAGAACATACGAAGAAGGTAAGAAAATCAATTGGAAAGACGGGTTTAGGGCGATTTACTGTATTTTTCGCTATGGAATAGGCAAATAATTCAAGAGCTTTTTAACTTAATTATTGTTTAACGATGGTTTTGGAAACGACAATCCCTAAATCATTTTTTAGATTAACTATATAGCTTCCTTTTGGCCAAAAACTTGTATTGAACTCAAAACTTTTTGTAGCTTTTATTTCTGACAAGTAGTACTCCTGACCTCGGATATTAAATACTTGAAGAGTGCCCGTGAAATTCTCGGAAAAGTCAATTTTCAAAAAGTCGGTAACCGGGTTGGGATATGTTTTCAAGAATCTATTTTTTATTCCCGGTTCAACTGCTAAGATTGGAGAAAGGTCAATCTCTGAAATTGCGTAAGCAGTTTCAGAGATGCTATTGAACGCTTTTATTCTATAAATGTAAGCTGAGGTATTGCTTACATCTTTATCTTCATAACTTAATTGGGAAGGATCAAAATATTTTATGGTGAGAAAATCAGCAGTACCCTTTAATTTTTTTTCGAGAATATATCCGGCTGCAAGTTCATTTTTCTTCCATGATAAATTGACAGTATTAAAATCTGTTTTTATGGTCTGAAGAGTGATCGGGATTAAACCTTCATTTATTGTGACATTGTGAAATGAAAATGCACCAAGCCCTCTCTTGTTTATTAAATAGGGGCCATTAAATCTACCAATTTTGTAGGAGAATGGAACGATTAGAGGCAGGTTTTTGGGAATAAAAGACGGGAGGTAACTCATCCTCCATGCATTTACCGGTTCTTTCAGACTGAGTATAACCCTGTTCTTATCTACTCTTCCCGATGTAACTTTAAGATTTGTCTCGTCGCTGTCCAGGTAAAAAAAGTTTTTTAAACTCATAATTAACGGGTTTCCATCTTGGCCGGTAATGGTTGTATCCATTGGCCAGGTCAAGATTTGTCCTTCATCAAAGGTTAATGTAATTTCAGTTTTTTCAGCATTTGAATAAAAAGCCCGTTTAATATCTGGACATTGAACATTGTCAATATCTGATGAATTATAAAGTTCAGGTCGTAAAAAACGAAATAAACGGCGGCCAAGCTCCTCATAACCAGGGCGGTCGTAATGTACGCCATCGTAACCGGGTACAGCTACAGCTGCAAAATGATCTGTTTTTGGAAAAAGATACTTTGTTCGTCTAAGAAAGTCACGTACAGATCCATTCACTGGATTTGGAACACCATTGTCTAACACTATAATGTTAGACTGGACCACGACAAATTTTTCTACCATAGGGTAATCTTTCTGCCAAAACTTAAAAAGTTGTTCATATTCTTCTGCATAACCGTCTATATTTTCAAATACTTCCTGTTCTCCATGCGCCCAAAAGAAAGCTCTGATTCTTTTCGGTTTGGCGACTCTTACTTTATGTAAAAGAAGGCCATAAAGGGTGAGAGAAGCAGGGTTGTTATCGTCCCTGACCAAAAAATCGCTCAGCTTTGCTCCTGGTAAGGAACCGTTGATGACGCATGTTGGAATTCCTTCATTTTCAAGAATGGATCGTTGTATTTCCAGGCCCCAAGCCCCTACATATGTCCATGACCAGGCAGAGGGTATCCATAGCGTATCCCCCCTCCCAATTGCAGAGCTCTCGTCAGGATAACGCCCTAAGGTTCTGCAGTACTTACTTGACCAGTCTCCAAATATAGTAGCAGCAGCATTGGACTGTCCACTTATGAGAAAGAAATCTCCTGCGACAATTTCGGATTTTCTTACCACAAGAATCGAATCACCTTCACTCTTTGAAGCATAGACCTCAAAGTCATAATCTGCAATCTCAGCCTTTATTCTTGAAGAAGTGCTAAAATGACCTACTGACCCGCCCTGATAATTTAACACAGATCGTGTGTAGCCTACTTTTACCTTATTTCGATAAGTAACTACTGAAAAGTAATTCCATCCGGGCAATTCGATTACACCAGAAATGGGTACTTCTGCCATGTTATTATTATCACGAGCATATAATTGCATATCTTTTGGCAGTTGATCGAAAACTACCGAGAAATATCGTTGAGATAAGGCCTCGCCCGAAGAGCCAAGCAAAAGTATTAGGAGATAAAGTATAGTATTATCTAAAGTTATTCCTTGGACCAATTTCATATATTTCATAAAGGAGGTGTTCAATTCGTACTAATTTTCATTTAGTGATGTGACTTACGAATAATGTAATGTCCCTTTGTCTATGTGTTTACCTTCAACAGGTTTTTGTACGTAAAAAAACCAGTATTTGTCGAACATCAATAGAAACCATAAAGTCATAATCAGCGGTAAAGAGTACTTGTCCCATGAAAGTTGAGCTTTTCCAAGCAGTAACGTATTAATTATGAAAAGCCAGCTTACCAAATTAATATGGGGAGAAATAAATCGCATGCAAGTGATGAGCATCAATAATCCAAAGATAATTTGTTTGGGAGCACCGTCTAGTCCAATGTTGATCATTAATTGATCAACATAACCCAGATAGGGCCAGGTAAAGTATTCATTATAGGCCTGTTGCGCCGGACATAGATATACGAGTAAAGAAATACCAAATACCATCGTGAAAAAGTAATTTGGATGCAATTTTGGATAAGCGATATAGTAGTGAATTTTTCTTGTTGCAATGGCTTCGGGGATCACATAATAGCATGCAATAATAGCGGCAGCATATAAGACGTAACCTGGGTTGTAATCAGTTAATTGGTTCTGTGCGTAATGTTGAGCTATCATTAACGCCTTAGGTGCGAACCCTTTCCACAAAATTATCCATGGAACAATACTAAGAACTGCAATGGTATAATATACCCAGGTTTTGTTTGATGAAATATTTTTAATGAAACCGGAAATTGAGGCAGATTTTCTAAGGCTGTTTGTAAGGCCATCTGCTACGATAGCAGCCGGAAATGCAAGCATATACTGACGAGAGCAAATTGCTGCGATAAAAAAGATGGCTCCAAACAAATGCGAGCCACGCAAATAGTAAACAAGCCCCAGAAGTACAAATAACATAGCAAAAATATCGGTGTAATAGAATACACTGATAAGGTAATAATTTGGGAATATCAATAGTCCGCATAGGCTTAGCCAAAATCTTACGGGGGTGGTGTCAGGACTTGTCCAAATAAATATCAATATCAAAATAAAGCTAAGACAGAAAGTAAGTAGTCTGAGGTTTTGAATGTTTTCCCCAAACACTTTTATCGTCCAGCCGCCTAAAATAAAGGGGATCGGAGTATTTAACTGCTCATAGGTTTCAAGGAGATGAAGCGATGGAATAGGTTGGCTGCTGAATTGAACAGCGGTTGGTAAATAGTGATTTTCATCTTGATATAAATCTCCTTTCAGATGATTTTTAAGAATGAAAATAAAACTGAACAATACTAATATCAGTAATGTTGAAGAGGATTTTCTAAGCATTGTATATTGCATTGGCATAGAATCACTCATAAAAAGATTTTTCTACCAGGGTTTGAGATTGATTAAAACTGATAATTTTTAATTGAGGCTTACCACTTCATTTTTTTAATCATGAAATGTATAACAAAAGTTACATAAAATTATAGTTTTGATATTAGATTGAGTCAGAATTTATTTAGCGGCAACTTTTGACAAGCAGTTTTTGAACTAACTGTTGTACGTTTGTCAATAGCAAGTGCATGACTTGGTGTTATTTGGTCAACCTATATAAATGAAAGGATTTCTATAAATTCATTTTCATCTTTCAATCGTGTAGTCATAAAATAGAAAAAATGCGATAGATCCTTATGCTTCGTGGATAGTAACCCGGAACCAATTTGAAAAAAATGGTTTCCATTTTTTTTGCATCTATTTACTGATTATCGGAACGGCAGATATAGAAGAATTACGTGAGTAAATAATTGAATTACTTCCAAAACCCTCCATTGCAGGGAAACCTGCTTTAATGTTATCCGTTAAATAATGAGTATTAAAGGCCTAAGAACAGGGAGCATATTTTATTTAATGCTACCTAATATTTTATTTTTTTACAATTGGACCAATACTTCAATCGCGATCATCGGAATAGCACTCTTGCTTTTTTTATTTTATATTGAACTAAAAAGCATAGACTTTAATGACAGTTCCAAAATCACTAATAAAGATATTCTTATTGTTGTTCTACTGTCAGGATTACTGACTTTATTCTCAGGAGTGACCGGCTTTTGTTATCAGACTTTGGATTATTGGGGGCATAACGCCAAATTTTATGATTTAGCCTCACATAATTGGCCTGTTAGAGTTCCTAAACATGGAGCAGTAGTTTCTTATTATTTTGGCTACTATACGGTTCCGGCAATATTATTTAAAATTACAGGTGTTTTTAGTGAATCAATTATTTTTATCTGGACTTCCTTAGGGCTTGCCATTGGTATAATGTGGATTTATGTAGTGCTAAATAAAAGAGCTTCCTTTGTGATCCTGGCTCTTTGCTTTGGGGATTTTTCCCATGTTCTTGGTACTGTCCTGCGAGCTTTTTCTATAAAATTATATGAACAGAATGATTTCGGAATAGAAAATTGGTCAATTTTAGAGAATCTTTTTTGGGTTCCGAACCAAGTTATCCCCACCCTGATTATTGGGGGAATGTTTACTTATATTTTCATTAAAAAGATTGATTTTTTCTTGATTGTATTACCAATTTCTCTCAGTTTTTGGTGGGCAGTTTTTCCGGCATTTACAAGTGGAATATTGATTGGAATACTCGGGATAAGGCAAATTTTAATTTCAAACTTTAATTTACAATGGCGTAATATAATCTGCCGGGTTTTTGTACCCTTTTTGACTTGTTTACCGATACTTATTTTCTTCTTGTCGCACAATGATACGCCTGTCTCTGGATTTTTATGGCAGTTTAAAGCTGATTTTAATAACACCTTGTCTGAGTATTCGGTAAATATTGGAATAAATGTATTGGCTTTTTTACTATCATTTCATTATTTGAGGACGCATGATTTTCCACTTATAAATTCATCTTCATTTGTCGTAGTAGTGATTTTGATTCTAGTTCTTCCATTATATCGACTAGGTAAAGTAAACGATTTTCTATTCCGTGGAATGATGCCATTACTATTAATCGTTGGCCTTTATCTATTATATCCTATTTGTCAATATTCCTGGAGGCGAATTCTTGGTTTAGTTAGGAACTCAATTACTGGTGTCGCTTTTATATTATTTCTAATTTCTAGTCAGTTTTTGGGAATAACCAGGATTTATAGGGCAGTTTCAGTAAATCTGGTTACTGCTAAACTTGCGCAGGTTTCTTTTAAACCAGTGCCATATGACTTTTATCCCAATGTCTATGAAGCCCTATGTGGTAAATGGTCGCAGCAAGAAGCAAATCAGTACCTGGGGGAAGCAGATTCATTTTATGAAAAATACATCGCAAGGAGGCCTTGATTTAGCCAGCTCACGAACCTTTTCTCACAAATAAATATGGAGCAGAACGCCAAGCCATTGAATTATCTGTCCCCGATAACAATGATGTTGGCATTCTTTTGGCAGCACTGGAAGTGAAAAACGATAGATGGGCGTTAACTACTTTTCACAGAACGTGTCGTGCAAAAAAAGAAGGACGCTGGATGGCTACAGCTCGGATATCTATTGAAGCGTTGTCTGTAACGAATAAAGAGGTAACAGACTTACTTGTCAAATGTCTGTCAAATCTTGAAAATGTACATTTACTCTATGAAAACGCGGATTTAGAAAGAAAAAGGCAAGTTGTGAGTTCGATCTTTCCCGAAAATCTAGTTTTTGACGGAGATAAACATCGAACTCCTGGAATCAATGAAGGTGTATCTATTATTTATTTGATTATCAATGAGTTGCGCGGTAGCGAAAGCGGATTAAATCAGCCATTTTCTGATTTAATCCGTTGGGTGACCCCGCTGAGGTTCGAACTCAGGACCCACAGATTAAGAGTCTGTTGCTCTACCAGCTGAGCTACGGAGTCGGGCTATTTTTTCCAAGTTACATATAAATCAATTCAAACTCTTATGTTTTCCCGAAGCAATAAATATTCCTGCTACAATAAACAGTCCACCGAAGAACCACAGACTAAGAACCAGGTTATAATAAACAATTGAGAGCAGGCAAATCGCTGATAAAATGAGAGCCAAAGCTGGAAAGTAAGGGTAAGCAGGAACAACAAACGGGCGTTCCAGATTTGGTTCTTTTTTACGCAATGCAAATAAAGCAGCCATACTAATGATGTACATAACCACGGCCCCAAGTGCAGCAATGATAATAACCTGATCCGTTGTCCCCAAACTCAAAGCAACGCATCCGATTATTCCTCCAGTGAGAAGTGCCCAATGTGGTGTTTGGAATTTGGAATTCACCCGGCCTAAAAAAGAAGGCAGGTAACCACTTCTCGCCAGAGCGAAAATCTGTCTGGAATATCCGATAATTGTTCCGTGAAAAGATGCGATTAATCCGAATAAGCCTAAACTGGCAAATAATTGTGTCCAGCTGTTGTCTCTTCCCAATACAATTCCCAATGCCGCCGGAAGCGGATAATCTATGGTGCTTAACAATTTCCAATTGGCCACCCCGCCAGTAAAAATCATCACAGCGAGTGCCAGAATTACCAGGGTAAGTATGCCATAAATGTAACCTAGTGAAATGGTTCTTTTAGGATCTTCAACTTCTTCGGCCACCATCGCAACGCCTTCTATGGCCAGATAAAACCAGATTGCAAAAGGAAGAGCGGCAAATACTCCTTGCCAGCCAAATGGCATAGGATCGGTAACAAATGTTTCATAGGAAAAATGTGGTGCCACAATTCCCACGTACAAAAGCAATTCGCCAACGGCCAATAAGGTAACGACGAGCGAAAAAAGTGCTGATTCTTTAATCCCGAACATATTAATGGCTATGAAAATAACATAACAGGCAAAAGCGGTTTCAAGAACTGTAATATTCGGATATAGAAAATGCGTGTAACTTCCCAACGCAAAGGCAATCGCAGGCGGCGTAATAAGAAATTCAATTAATGTGGCATAGCCGGCTATCAGTCCTCCCCACCAGCCAAAGGCACGATGTGCATAGGAAAAGGGGCCACCTGCTTGCGGGATCGATGTGGTAAGTTCTGTAAAGCTGAAAATAAAAGTTACGTACATGATCGTAACCAGCAGGGTGGCTATTAAAAAGCCGATTGTTCCCGAAACTCCCCAGCCATAATTCCATCCAAAATATTCCCCGGAAATAACCAGACCTACTGCAATTGCCCAAAGATGTATGGGTTTTAATACTTTTTTAAGTGCAACAACCTGATCTGTGGACATGCAAGGAGTGGGTTAAGTTAAGTATTTGTTATTACTGACAGATTCTTTAATCGGCCTATTATTTTAGGATTTTATTTTTATCAACGGGGCGCAGTTCTCAAATAATCGCCCATTTGTATCACTTTTCCTGTATCCAGAAAATCAACCTGAAGGCTCATCATGGTTTTCCAGGTATTGATATTGTCCGGCGTATCCCAGAAACGGATTTTTTTATTCAGCCCATGGGTTTTCTGAACGACTTTGGCGATCAGTTTTTTATCATTTTTTGGCAAAGGGCCTTCGCCGTTCCAACTTGTATATTTTGAAAATGGCTGACTTATTAAAGCGATGCGCTCAAGTTGTTTAGGCGTATAAGCGATGTCGGGATTTCCGTCAAAAGAAATATAAGCAGGATACTGGAAGAATAATTCGGGCACCGGAATATTTCCGCTTACCACGATTTTGATATTGCTGGAAGGGGAAATAATTTCCGGATGCTTTTCCAATTCTTTTACCAGCATATCCAGGGTTTCAACTGCTTTGGTTTTTATGTCAATCAGAAACTGAAATGAAATATCTTTTTGGGAATAAATCTGTCCGCTGTTTTTTTCCAGCTGCGCCAGCATCGGCCCGAGATAAAGATTTTCGAAAGTTCTTTCCGGCGTGGTGTCTTCGATATGATTCACAGAATAAAGTATTCCGTTTTTTAGCAGCAAATCCGTTTCAACAGAACCAAACTGCTGTGCGCTGGCTTCATTGAAAGGTCTAAGCTGGCGGTTGTCATTGTGCGAATGTGCCTGCGCCGTGGTATATGACAACAGGTTTTGTGCCCACGCACTTTGTAAAAAGATTGAAAAAATAAGTGTTGAACTCAGGGCACATTTCATAGCAATTGCTTAAACGGGGCGTAGGAAGAAGTAATCGTAAATATAAAGTTAAATTACCATTTACCGAATAGTCAGAAGGTTTTATCAGTGTTGTATAAAATTGAATTTGTCAGGAAATTGAAAACAAAGAATTATCCGTGGAATTAGGATGATTAATTCAACAAATTTTGACCTTATAACATGATGATATAGGAATATCCTTATTTTCGCTTTTGTGTATCAAATAAATGGTTAATCTCACAAACCCGGATGGAAAAAAATACTTCACTATTTCGTAAAAAAACAGTTGAACAGATTTTAAAAGATGCTCATGCGAATGAAAATGGTGGGTTAACCAAAATACTCGGCGTCAGGGATTTGGTATCATTGGGTATTGCCGCCATTGTTGGTGCCGGGATTTTCAGTACCATCGGTCTGGCTAGTTACAACGGCGGCCCGGCAGTATCTCTTTTATTTGTTTTTACAGCCATCGCCTGTGTTTTTACAGCCTTGTCGTATGCACAATTTGCGAGTACCGTTCCGGTTTCAGGAAGTGCCTATACTTACGCCTATGTCGCTTTTGGTGAGCTTTTCGCCTGGATTATCGGCTGGGCGTTAATTTTGGAATATGCAGTTTCCAACATGGTGGTGGCCATTTCGTGGTCAAAATATTTTGTAAGTATGCTCGAAGGTTTCGGGATCGTTATTCCGGGTTATCTCACAATAGATCCCGGATCGGCTGCTGACGCATTTCATAAATTGCAAAGCAGTGGAATGGGATCTTTGTCGGCAGCTGAAAAACTTGGTGCACTTGCTTATCAAACAGCACCCACAATCGGAGATTTTCATATCATTCTGGATCTGCCTGCCGGACTTATTACGGCTCTGGTAACCAGTCTGGTTTATATTGGAATAAAGGAATCACGGACGGCCAGTAATATTATGGTCGTTCTTAAAATCGGTGTGGTATTGCTGGTGATTTTTGCCGGAGCTTTTTATGTGAAACCGGAGAACTGGACACCGTTTGCGCCTAACGGGGTTAAAGGAGTTTTGAGTGGTGTAGCCGCTGTGTTTTTTGCATTTATTGGTTTTGATTCTATTTCTACAACCGCAGAAGAATGTAAGGATCCGCAGCGTGATATGCCGAAAGCCATGATTTACTGTTTGATGATCTGTACGGTTTTGTACGTTTTGATCACGCTGGTGCTGACGGGTATGGTCAACTATAAGGAATTAAATGTCAGCGATCCACTCGCTTTTGTATTCCAAAGTATTGGTCTGGATTTCATGGCAGGACTAATTTCTGTCAGTTCCGTTATTGCTATTACAAGTGCACTTTTGGTATATCAACTTGGACAGCCGAGAATCTGGATGACGATGAGCCGTGACGGTTTATTATGGAAAAAATTCTCTAAAATTCACCCTAAATTTCACACGCCATCTTTTGCTACCATTGTAACGGGATTGGTCGTAGGTATTCCCGCGTTATTTTTTAAGATGGATTTCTTTGTGGACTTAACCAGTGTTGGTACATTTTTCGCTTTTATTCTGGTTTGCAGCGGCGTGCTTTATCTGGATCATTCGGGGATTTCAAAACAGTCGAAATTTAGAGTTCCTTATTTAAATGGCAAGTTTTTGGTAGGATTTGGTTTGCTGGCAGCCGTAGCAGGACTCGCTTTTTATGGAGAAAATATTATTGCTGAATGGAAAGGATTAACGGTAGCCGAAATTTTTGAGCATAAATTCCTGACTGTAATTTTCTGGATTACCTGGATTATACTTTCAATATTAAGTTTCAAACTGAATTTTTCAGTACTTCCGGTAGCAGGAATTCTTACCAATCTTTACCTCATGACGGAACTTGGCGCATCCAACTGGCTGATTTTCGTAATCTGGCTCGCGATCGGACTCGTGATTTATTTTAGTTACGGGTATAAGAAGAGCAAGCTGGCAGGAAATGCTTGAATGAGAGAATGATAGAATGGAATATCGGAGTTGATTGCTCAGTCCGGTATTCCATTTTTTGTTTTATATTTTATCAATTTTTATTGAAATAACGTAGTCTTCTTTTTTCTTTTGAATTTCCGTATTAGGGGATGGCGTTACGGATTGTAGTTCAATCCGGTACTTTTCGCCACCAAGATCGACATCTGAACTTGGGAGAATTTTGCTCCCATCTTTTGCAGCCATGCAATACAGACAAAGTTTAAGCTCCTTTTGCGTTTTCTGGCTTTGGATATCCAGTAACAGGTCAACCGTTACAGAGCCGCTCCATATACAATTGACATTTTCCGGACAACGTGAATCTGCAACTTCTGTAAAGGTAGCCGCGGTTTTTGTTGATTCATCAATGGTTAGCGGTTTCTGATAATTTAATAATACAGTGCCTTCCTGCAAGGTAACTTTTTCCGTTTTGCAAGACGAAAATCCTATAAGCAAAACCAGAAAGTAAATTGAATATTGTATCATATCATTTGTTGAAATTTCGTTTTACTTCTTCTTAATGTCCAGAGAAATCGCATAATCTGTTTTCTTAATCTCTCCCTGAGGCCTCACAAGCGGTAATACAGATTTCAAAATAAAACGATATTCCTGACCTGCAAATTTGTAATCCAGGGTGTCTGGCATTCCTACTTCGCACCCGGCACAGATTTTTATGTGATTTGTGATTTTTCCATCCATAGTAGCGCCGTCGAGCGATATATCTATAAAAACGAAACCCGCAACAAGACAATTAATTCCCGGGCAGCGGGTATCTGTTACCTCAAAAAAAGTAAGTGACGCGGATGGCACATCATTGATTGGCACCGTTTCCTTGTAACGAATAAGTCCTTCTTCTTTTTTATCAACAGACGATTTCTGACAGGCGCCAAGCAGAATTCCTGCCAAAAAAATATAGTATATTTTTCTCATATCTCTTCGTTTTCATCAGGACAGATAAATATCAAAAATAGTTGTAATCCTGTCTTCTTATCAATATAAATATTTATTAATAAGATATAATAATATTCTCTAAACGAAGCGTGGCTATTTCTTATTGATTTGATTGTTAATTATTTAAAGGTAAACCTAAAATCAGTTAAACCTTCGGCGAATTGGTTAGTCCAATAATAAAATACGTTCTTATGAAAGATTTAAATATAAGTAATGACGTACTGCATTTGTATCGAAGAGCAGGTTTTGGAGGTTTGCCGGATAGAGATATTTCTATCAAAAAAGCGCTAAACCAACTTTTTCATGAAAGTGGAAATTTTACACCGATTGAAACGGTAAGAAAAGAAACAGAGCCGCCACTTATGAGCGAAGGAACTATGATGCCCGATGCGGATGCCATGAAAAAAGAAAAGATGAAGAAAAACCGGGAAGAAATCCGGGAACTCAATCTGGCCTGGATGTCCAAAATGGCAAAAGGTGAAACGACACTTCGTGAGCGTATGTCGCTTTTCTGGCACGGCCACTTTGCTTGTCGGGTACAGGATGCGGCTTTTGTGCAAAGTTATCTCAACACGATAAGAAAAAATGCGCTTGGCAATTTTGGTGAAATGTTAACGGCGGTTTCAAAGGAGCCTGCTATGCTCCAATTTCTCAATAATCAGCAAAACAGGAAGAACAAACCGAATGAAAATTTCGCGCGGGAAGTCATGGAATTGTTTACACTTGGGCGAGGAAATTATACTGAAAAAGATGTAAAAGAAGGAGCGAGGGCATTTACCGGTTGGGGATTCAATGCCAAAGGGAAATTTGAATTCAGGGAAAAAGCCCATGACAGCGATACAAAGAATTTTCTTGGCAAAAACGGTAATTTCCAGGGCGATGATATTATCAAAATCCTTTTGGAACAAAAACAGACTGCAAGATTTATAACTGCCAAGATTTACCGGTATTTCGTGAGTGAAATTCCTGACGAAAAACGAATTGCTGAGCTTGCTGAGGATTTTTACAAATCCGATTATGACATTAGTCAGCTAATGCATAGTATTTTTTCTGCCAAATGGTTTTACGAAGATTCTCTGAAAAACATGTTGATAAAATCGCCTGTTGAATTGGTGATTGGTATTCAGCGCACTTTGAATGCAGATTTTGTCAATAAGGAACCTGTGTTATACATACAAAAGGTTTTAGGTCAAATTCTCTTTTATCCTCCAAATGTTGCAGGCTGGCCGGGAGGACGTAACTGGATTGACAGTTCCAGCTTATTATTCCGGATGCAGCTGCCGAATTTAATGGCTGGTGTAACGACGCAAAAAATAAAGGCAAAAGAAAGCGGTGATGTCAATGATCAAACGATAAAAAAGAAAGATGAAAATTCCAAAATCAATGTGGATTGGGATCAATGGGCGAAACGGTTTGAAAAAATTGATAATCAGAAATTACCAGATTTTTTGTGTGAAGAATTATTGGCCGTAAAACCGGACCCAATGGTTATGGCTTTAATTACCGGTAAAGAAACTATTATTCCGGATCGCACACAATACATCCGAAAACTGACATTGGCCATTATGGGCCTGCCAGAATATCAAATCAGTTAATTTTCATAAAATTAAATCCAAAATGAAAAGACGTGATTTTATAAGAACTTCGGTTTTGGCCACAGCCGGAACAATGATGATCCCGCATTTTTTGAAAGCACATGAAACCGGAATTTCAGCCGATCCGAATGGGAAGATTCTGGTTGTGATCCAGTTGTCTGGTGGTAATGACGGATTGAATACGGTGATTCCATATCGTAATGATATTTATTACCGTGAGCGTCCTGTTCTGGCGATTGAAAAAGAAAAAATATTAACGTTAAACGATGAGATAGGTTTAAATCCGGCATTAGAGCCTCTCCGCAGACTTTATGATGACGGTCGTGTCAGGATTTTGAATAATGTAGGTTACCCAAAGCCTGATCGCTCCCATTTTCGGTCGATGGATATCTGGCAAACGGCAAGTAATGCGGATCAATATTTAAATACAGGCTGGCTTGGCCGTTACCTGGATTCTACTTGTGCAGGCTGTGAAATAAAACCGCATCATATGCTGGAAATTGACGATACGCTTAGTCTGGCTATGAAAGGCAACAAGGCAAACGGACTGGCGATGCTGGATCCGCAAAAATTATATCGTCAAACGAAAAATGGCATGGCCGGAAATCTTGCCAAAACAATCCATCATTCTGACGATGATCATGATCAGGTAAGTTATTTGTACAAAACGCTGGCGGATACAGAATCCAGTGCAGATTATCTATATCAAAAAGGTCAGGTCAAAGGAAGTTACAGCGATTATCCTGATACTGAACTTGGCAAAAGTTTGAAAACCATAACAGAATTAATCGTTTCCGGTGTGGATACTCAGGTTTATTATGTTTCGCTTTCGGGGTTTGATACGCACGTGGGACAAAGAAATCAACAAGATAAATTATTAAAACAATATGCCGATGCTGTAAGTGTTTTTGTTGACGATCTGAAAAAACAAGGACAACTGGATCGGACAATGATCATGACTTTCAGTGAATTTGGCAGGAGGGTAAAACAAAATGGAAGCAACGGAACAGATCATGGAACTGCTAATAATGTGTTTCTAATCGGCGGCCCGCCTCGCAGTTCCATAGTTTATAATGAAGCCCCGAATCTGACAGATCTGGATGGCGGTGATCTGCGTTACTCGCTCGATTTCAGGGATTTATATTCTTCTCTTTTGAAGGATTGGTTAAATGCGGATGATCAGGCTGTGCTTGGAAAAGGTTTTTCCGGCTTGCGAGGACTTGTTTAGGTTACACGGAGTTAAAAAGAGGGGGCACAGAGTTTTATGGGTGGACTGTTCCCAAGTTTATTTCATGAGCCACCCGTCCGACGGTTTTTTCTACCGTCGGACGGGTAATAAAAATCAGTTGGAGAGAAAAAAAGTTAAGGGCTAAAAATTATTGCTAAAACAAAACCTCTGTGTCCCTTTTTTTACCTCTGTGAACCTCCGTGTAACCTAAAAAACTATATTACCAGCGAAAAAACAGTACCTTTCCCAACCTCAGACCGCACATTTAATTGTCCGCCATGCTGCTGCAAGATCTGGCGGGAAAGGCTTAGGCCAATACCGGACCCCGTTTTTTTTGTTGTGTAAAATGGAATAAAAATATTGTCAAGTGCCTCAGGTTCAATGCCATCTCCGTTGTCTTCAACTTCTATAATGGTTACGCCATCAGTAATATATGCATTAATAGAAATCGTTCTACTGTTTTGTGATGTGAAAGATTCAGAAGCATTCTTGATCAGATTGATCAAAACCTGTTGAATCTGTGCGCTGTCTGCTTTGAGCGAAAGTGTTTCCGGTTTAATGTTGATTTGCCATAAAACACCCGCGGCAGTGAGGTCTGTCTGCAATAACTGCATGACATCATGGAGCAATTCCTGTACGGCTAACGTGGCAAAATTTGGTTTTGGCAGCGTAGTGAAATCGCGGTATGCATTTACAAACTGCATCATACCTTTGCTTCGTTTTTCCAACGTCTGTAAAGCTTCTTTCAAATCACTTACAGCCTCCTGATTGGATGTGCTTGGTTCAATATCTTCATTTACAATCAGCCGCATCGTCCCAACCAGTGAAACAATTGGTGTCATCGAATTCATGATTTCATGCCGTAAAACACGGGTAAGGTTTTGCCATGATTCCACTTCCTGCTGTTGAAGTTCCGTCTGAATATTTTGTAAAACCACGATCCGGACCCATTTTCCATGCATTTGAATAGAAGCTCCCTGTAAGGCAAGCGGTTGATCTGCCGGCGTGCGGTACAATTCCCTGACACCGGAATTCAGATTGGCCAGTAACTCGTACAATCTCGGATGTTTGTCTTCAAGTTCGCTAAGCTGCTGAAGCCGGTAAATTCCCAGCATCCGCAAAGCTGCACTGTTAATAATATTAACCTGTCCGGTGCCGTCAAAAGTTATTAAGCCTGTTCCGATATGCTGAACAATGGTATTCAGATATTGCAAACTTGCCTCTTTCTCAGCCCTTGCCTGACGAAATGCCTCCAACACTTCATTGAATTGCTGGTTCAGTTCGCGGAACGTAGTACCCATGGTATTGTCCGCCCGGAAATTGATCGTAAAGTCAGAATAGCGAACTGATTCCAGGAAATAAATCAGCTTTCTGTTGACCTTCGTCACATAATTATAGAGTAAAGAAGCCTGGACAAAAACAATAATAGAGCCCAGAATATAAATCAGACCTTCATTGGTATGAAATTCAACCAACCGGAACAAAAGGATAACTGTAAGAATGATGACCGTTATCCGGACAGCAATCATAATACTGAAATGGCGAAGACCGGTCATGCTAATCTGATTTTTCTATGGCTAAGGAATTCTATAAGAAGAAAAATTTTCTTCCGGGCTAATATCGCATTTATTCTTAAACTCCTACGGCCAGAATGTCAAATTCTTCCAGTGAGTGCAATTTGTAATGGGCAAGATCAAATTTCGGATCGTTGTATACTTCTGCTGTTGGAACACAGATTGTTATCATTTTGGCGGCATAGGCGGAACGAAGACCGGTGAAAGAATCTTCAAAAGCAATGCACTCATGAACCGGAACGCCCAGTTTTGCAGCTGTCGAAATGTATACAGCCGGATGTGGTTTGGTATGTTCTTCGAGTTCCCCGGAATGCCAGGTATCAAAATAATCAATGATTTCAAGTCTCCGGAGTACCGCTTCAATGAGTTCCATATGAGAAGCAGAAGCAACAGCCAGTTTTATTTTTTCAGCATGAAGGTTTTTGATCAGATCAATCGCACCAGGCATAGGCTTGGCGTTGGCAATAATATTTTTGTGTGCAATCGTTAAAATCTCGTGTTCGAGCTCTGCGCGGTTGGGTGTGTTCCAGGGCTGTATGCGGTAGCAGAATTCAAGAAATAATTTTATAGACAAGCCGGTTGTCTGAAGTTTCAGGTCGTGGGTTAGTTTGAAGTTTACTTTTTGCATCACTTCCGTGGCTGCTTCCGTCCAGATCGGTTCTGAATCGATAAGCAATCCGTCCATGTCAAATATTGCCGCTTTAATCATTTGTAAAAAAATAGAGTTTAGATGTGAGATAGCAAGGTTAAGAAAAACCAGTGTTAAAAATACTTTCTGTTTTTAATAATGACCAAAACTACTACATTCGCAGATAAGAATGGCTTTAGGGGTGTCCGAAATTGGACTGAGAAATACCCTTTGAACCTGAAACAGTTTGTACTGTCGTAGGAAAAAGCGTTTAAACAGAAGTTTTAACTTTTGTTATCTCAATTCCGGGTACTGCTGTCCAGGGCCGATTCGTTTTGTTTTCTTTCAAAACCCGGTAAAAATGAAATTTAATCTTGCTGAAAATCTGACAGAGTTAAGAGCAAAATCGCCTCTTGTTCATAACATTACAAATTTTGTCGTAATGAATTATACCGCCAACGCGCTCTTAGCAATTGGCGCATCACCCGTTATGGCACATGCTGTGGAAGAGGTTGAAGATATGGTAGCCATTGCAGGAGCTTTGGTAATCAACATCGGAACACTTTCGCCTGCCTGGGTGGAAGGTATGAAGAGGGCGATGTCGGCGGCTGTGAAATTTGGTAAACCAATTATTCTGGATCCGGTTGGCGCAGGTGCTACTGCTTATCGGAATGTCACACTTACTGAATTACTAAATACAGCGTCTCCAACTTTAATCCGTGGGAATGCCTCTGAAATCCTTGCATTGGCAGGAAATAATATTCAGACAAAAGGGGTAGACAGCACTGCAAATTCTACGGATAGTCTGCAAGCTGCGAAATTATTAAGTCAGAAATATGGCTGTGTGGTTAGTGTCAGTGGCGCTACGGATGTCATTGTCAGCGGTGAAAAAGTGGCTTATGTTGACAATGGTGTTTCGCTTATGACCAAAGTTACGGGAATGGGTTGTTCGGCGTCGGCCATTGCCGGTGCATTTCTCGCAATTCAGTCGGATGGCTTTGAAGCGGCTGTTTCTGCCGCTGTAATGATGGGTGTTTGTGGTGAAAAGGCGTTTGAAAAAGCCAAGTCGCCAGGATCATTTCAGATTGCATTTTTAGATTTATTATCGGAATTGTCGCCGGAAGAGTTGGCGGAATTGGCGGTTGTTAGGTTGTAGTAGTTGGTGGAAATCAATATAAAAATTTGGTTATCAAATTAATAGTAGAAAATTGGTTGGACGCAATTATGTCACCCCGTTGGGGTTATAGAACGTAGTTCGTAATATCCTTTCTATAATAATGTCATCCCTTCGGGATTTGAATTGGTTAAATGTTTCAGGTTTAGATATAGCAGAGAATGCTTTATCAATTATGTCGCTCCGTTGGGGTTAGAAATGGTTGTTGGTAATATGTTTTCTATAATAATGTCATCCCTTCGGGATTTGAATTGGTTAAATGTTTCAGGTTTAGATATAGCAGAGAATGCTTTATCAATTATGTCGCTCCGTTGGGGTTAGAAATGGTTGTTGGTAATATGTTTTCTATAATAATGTCATCCCTTCGGGATTTGAATTGGTTGAATGTTTCAGGTTAAGATATAGCAGAGAATGCTTTATCAATTATGTCGCCTCGTTGGGGTTATAACAAGGTTGTTGGTAATATGTTTTCTATAATAATGTCATCCCTTCGGGATTTGAATTGGTTGAATGTTTCAGGTTTAGATATAGCAGAGAATGCTTTATCAATTATGTCACTCCGTTGGGGTTAGAAATGGTTGTTGGTAATATGTTTTCTATAATAATGTCATCCCTTCGGGATTTGAATTGGTTGCATGTTTCAGGTTAAGATATAGCAGAGAATGCTTTATCAATTATGTCACTCCGTTGGGGTTAGAAATGGTTGTTGGTAATATGTTTTCTATAATAATGTCATCCCTTCGGGATTTGAATTGGTTGCATGTTTCAGGTTAAGATATAGCAGAGAATGCTTTATCAATTATGTCACCCCGTTGGGGTTAGAAATGGTTGTTGGTAATATGTTTTCTATAATAATGTTATCCCTTCGGGATTTGAATTGGTTGAATGTTTCAGGTTTAGATATAGCAGAGAACGCTTTATCAATTATGTCACCCCGTTGGGGTTAGAAATGGTTGTTGGTAATATGTTTTCTATAATAATGTTATCCCTTCGGGATTTGATAAAATCTCAAACTCAATGTTTGATTTTATCAATTTTGGCTTTCGAATTACACAATCCCGAAGGGATGACATTATTATAGCGGAGAAACGTAATATCCGGCCAAAACCCCGAAGGGGTGGCATAATTATAGCTACCAACTTTCCTAAATCCTTAATTACAAAAATAAAAATTATGCAACTATACCTCGTAACCGATGAAAATGCCTGTCTCGGCAGAGATCTGTTCTGGGTTGTGGAAGAAGCAGTAAAAGGCGGCGTGACGATGGTTCAACTTCGGGAAAAATCCTTAGGAACCCGCGCTTTTATAGACCGGGCAAAAAAGATGAAAGATATACTTCTTCCCTACAATGTCCCACTTATTATAAATGATCGTGTTGATATTGCACTTGCCAGCGACGCCGATGGTGTGCACGTTGGACAAAGTGATATGCCATATGAAATGCTTAAAGACCTATTGCCGCCAGAAAAAATAATCGGTCTATCCGCCGAGACAAAAGAAGATGTGTTAGAAGCGGAAAATTGGGATTTAACTTACCTTGCCGTGAGTCCATTATTTTCAACTCCTTCAAAAACAGATACTTTAAGACCCTGGGGAATGGATGGCCTAAAATGGGTTAAAGCAAACAGCAAACATCCGCTTGTAGTAATAGGCGGATTAAACGAAACAAATACAGCGGAAGCCATTTCTAACGGAGCGGAAGGAATTGCGATCATTTCGGCCATTTGTAGCGCCATTTCTCCTTTTGAAGCTGCTAGATATTTAAAATTTCTGATCAACAAAATTGAAAAAATATGAAACGCTATTCCACAGTACTCACCATTGCAGGATCCGATAGCGGGGGAGGGGCAGGAATTCAGGCCGATCTTAAAACAATTGCCGCACTCGGCGCATATGGTGCTTCTGCTATTACTGCTTTAACAGCGCAAAATACAACAGGTGTTCGAGCCATTCATCCCGTACCAGGCGCGTTTTTGAAATTACAATTGGAAGCAGTTTTTGAAGATATAATCATCGATTCAGTCAAAATAGGCATGATTAATACAGTCGAGACAGCTGTAATTATCGCAGAAATTCTGGATCGTTTTCAACCTGGATTTGTCATTTTTGACCCGGTTATGGTTTCCACAAGCGGTGCTAAACTGATTCAGGATGAAACCATTGATGTTTTGTGGAAAGAATTATTTCCACGTGCTGCTTTAATAACACCAAATCTGGATGAAGCCAGAATTCTGGTTGGCAGAGAAATAGAAAATTCTGATGAAATGATCGGGGCGGCTGAGGAGATGATTGACAAAGGTTGTCAGGCTGTTTTGCTTAAAGGCGGACATCTGATCGCCCCCAAATTATTCGATGTTTTTGTCCAAAAAGGTGAAAAACCACAGATTTTTGAAAGCGATTATATTGAAAGTAAAAACGTCCATGGAACAGGCTGCACACTTTCTTCTGCTATTGCTGCCTATGTTGCGCTTGGGAATTCGCTGCCGGAATCAATCCGGTTGGCTAAAATTTATATAGCCGGGGCTATTGAAGCGGGGAAAGATATTATAACCGGAAAAGGTTCCGGCCCGCTTAATCATTCGTTTTCTCCACAGGCAATGCAAATCAGAAATTACGATAATTAACATCCTATGAAATTTACAGATCATCTCTGGAATGAAGCATTACCGGTTTACAACAAAATTCAGGAACATCCATTTAATCAGGAAATGATGGCCGGAACCTTGCCGGTTGAAAAATTCAAGTTCTATATTTATCAGGATTCCTTATATCTGGCAGAGTTTGCGAAGGCGCTTGCAACGGCGGGAACCAAGGCCGGAACAAGTCAGGAATTACTCGATTTTCTGCAATTTGCCCAAAATGCGATTATCGTTGAGCGGATTTTACACGAAAGTTATTTCAAAGAATATGTCATTGATTTTGACGGAGGAAAAGCGCCGGGATGTTTTGCCTATACGAATTATTTATTGTCGACCGCCGCTTATGAATCGTACGAAGTTTCGGTAGCGGCTTTGCTTCCATGTTTCTGGATTTACAAGAAAATTGGCGATTACATTTATGCAAATCAGGCTTCTCCTAATCCTTATCAAAACTGGATTGACGCGTACGCAGGGGAAGAATTTGCCGCTTCCGTTGAAAAAGCGTTGTCCATTTGTAACAATCTGGCTGATCAGGCTTCGGAAACTGTAAGGGGGAAAATGACCGAAGCTTATCTCAATGCCTCCAAACTGGAATATGTTTTTTGGGATAGTGCGTATCAGCTCGAAAACTGGAAGGTTTGAATGACTAAATGTGTTTTCTGAATTGCCGGGAATTAATTTCAAGGTAGGTTTCTCGTTGCTTTTGGAACGGTTATTTTAATTGGGTCTGTAATTAATATTCATCACAGACTTAAAATTAAATCGTTATGGAAAAGAATCTTCAAAGTTCCGAAGCAATAAAAAAGTTGAAATCACTTGTTGAAGATATTCGTTTTTGTATGTACACAACCTATAAAAACGGAAAAATTGAGTCGCGGCCAATGACTACACTGGAAGTGGATAAAGAAGGTAATGCCTGGTTTTTTACCAGCAAACAAACCGGAATTGGGCAGGAAACAGGGAGTGGGGAAGATGTAACTTTGATTTATTCTCATCCGGGCGATAATACGTATTTGAGTGTAACAGGTTACGCAACGATTGTTGAAGATGAACAGAAAAAAGAAGAATTATGGAGTCCATTGTCCAACGCGTGGTTTCCGGAAGGAAAAGATGATCCAAATTTGGTTGTGCTGAAAGTGACCACGGATGAGGCAGCTTACTGGGATAGTCCTTCTTCGAAAATGGTCGTTTTCTTTTCAATGGTGAAAGCGGCGGTTACCGGCCATGAAAGTGATCCGGGAGATCATGGAAAGTTAAATCTGGCTTAATAACAGCCTGGTTTTTATTATAAAAATCAGATCGTCTGTCGAAAGTTTGTTAATTCTAACAGACTTCTGCAGGCGATCTTTTTATTAAATAACCCGTAAAATTTATCTTGATCAAGCATAACGAAAATATTCGGGCACATGATGAGTTTGCAAAAAAAACGCTGTAAATAAGGGAATTAAATATTAATCCAACGCTTTATTATGAAAGATAGGGAAATACTATTCCTGGTAGCTTATGAATTGCTGATTTTCAATTCTATGGCCTTTGCTAAATGTTCATACCAAACGATACAGGTATTTCTACATAACTTTTGAATACCCGAATGAAGAGATATATCCACAATAATTTTTCAAATGGGATTTTAATAGGCGTAAAAAATCATCAACGAATTACATTAAAACTAAAAATAGTACAGAAATAAATTGAAGAATGATTTTTGGGGGAATACATATTTCATAACCAAAATAATGCTGGACTCATGACAGACCGCTCAAAAATATCGGCTTTCTTTATCGTAATCTTGTTTTTGCTTGTCGCTGTCGGGGTGGCTTTCTATCTCTATGAATCAAGAAACGCCAATCCTGTGTCCGGTCTTAAACCCAGGATTGAAATGAGTATCAGTAAAATAACCCACATCACAGACAGTACCATGGATATGTCTCTCAAATTGCTGGTTGATAACCCGTTGCCTGTTGGGGTGGATATAAAGAATTTCAGATATCTTGTGAAAATGAACGGTGTTAAAATCATTGAAAGTGAATATGCAGATTCATTAAAATTGAAGTCGCGGGATACGACAATGGTTATGTTGCCTACCAAAATCGATGTAAAGAAATTGGTAACAGTAAGCAAAAAAAGTGCGTCGGCCGGTGAAGACAGCGCCGACTATAGCTTCGAAGCGGCGTTAAATCTTAAAAAACCATTTTTAGGAAAAGATACTTTACATATTGATCAGGATAAAAGACTTCCGTTAATCCGCTTGCCAAAAGTAGAAATGCAGGATTTTGATATAGAAAAATTTCGATTAAGTAATTCCGAAATATCCATTAAGTTGAAACTTATTAATCCGAACGCATTTTCGGTTGAATTCCGAAATCCGTCTTATGTTTTTGATTTGGGTAAACAAAAAGGATTGGCAAAAGGATCAGTAAAAGGTGTTACAAAGGTAAAAGCAAAAAGCAGCCAGGTATTTGAAATTCCAGTGGAAGTAGGTATGGGAAAAGCGCTGAAAACCACGGGCGTATTAATTTTCAAAGGCAAAAGTTTACCCTTCAAAATGTATTTCAAATGCAAGCTGGTTTCTGACAACGATATGATGAAAAACAGCGACATGAGTTTGATCATGGAAGGGGAATTAAAAGATCTTCAAAAGAATATCAAGTAAAAAATGCCGCGATCCAATTAAAGCCGCGGCATTCTTATGATCAACCCATTCTATCATTCACTCATTCAAAATTCTATCATTTCAAAATGTATTTCAAATGCAAGCTGGTTTCTGACAACGATATGATGAAAAACAGCGACATGAGTTTGATCATGGAAGGGGAATTAAAAGATCTTCAAAAGAATATCAAGTAAAAAATGCCGCGATCCAATTAAAGCCGCGGCATTCTTATGATCAACCTATTCTATCATTCACTCATTCAAAATTCTATCATTTGCCCTCGTCAAACCAAATCGTCATCTCATTAGCGCCCCGATTCGCCCAGGCATAATAAGGAATGAGCACTGCTGATTTTGCGTCATTGGATTTCAAAACAGTAAGTCCGCCCAGAAAATCTTTTTGATATTCGGATGTAAATAGCTGATTTGGGGCGATGGTCATGGAAAGTGCTTTTCCGTTGTTATCTTTTCCTTCTGCACAATATAGAACCGGACCGCGTTCAATTGCGACTTTCCCTTTATCGGTTTTTATATTTTCATTTGCAATAACTTTTCTTACAGGCATATCGAGTGCGAGAGTTACTACATCACCGGATTTCCACTGACGATTTAATTTGATATAACCATTTTCAATCGTTGCAGGTGTAGTTTTTCCATTGATTGTCAGTGTGATGGGTTTTACCTGCTTGTCCTGATAAGTATATAAATCTCCTGGAATTGCCTGTCCGTTAGCCCATCCCGGAATTCTTATCGAAAGCGGAAAGCTGGCTGATTTTGCCGGTGAAACGGTAATTTTAATATTCCCATCCCATGGGTAATTCGTTTTCTGATTAATTTTTACCGCATTGTTGTTGACTTTCAACTCAGATTCGCTGTCCATAAAAAGATTAACTAACAACTCATTAGCTTTCGTTGCATAAACATAACCCGGCAGTGATGGTAAAAACCTTGTAACATTTGTCGGGCAGCAAGCACAGGCAAACCACTCATGCCGGGTAGCGCCGAAGCCATGCCCGAAATCGTTTATACCGTTGGATGCCATTGGATTTACATAGAAAAATTCATTTCCCGAAACCGACATTCCTCCCAGAAATCCGTTGTATAATGTTCTTTCAAATACATCCATATATTTGGATTCACCGGTGTACAAAAACATTTTGTGGTTCCAGATCAGATTTGCTACGGCTGAGCAGGTTTCAGCATAGGCATTATCATTGGGAAGAACATAAGCTGCATCAAAAGCTTCGCCGTCCGCACGGGCACCAACGCCTCCGGTTATATATTGTTTTTTGGTAGTGGCATCATCCCAAAGTTTGTGAATAGCCTGGCTGTATTGAGGATCATCTTCGATCGTAAGCATATCCGCGATTGCCGCGTACAGATATTGCGCTCGAACGGCATGTCCAACCGCTTCCGTTTGTTTTACAACCGGTTTTTGATCCTGAAAATACGAAGGGCCAAGTCTGTGCTCGTCAAGGAAAAGCGGACGTTTGTCAGAGCGGCCGCGCATGTCAACAAAGAAATGGGCAAGATCCAGATATTCCTTTTTATTGGTAGTCCGGTAAAATTTTACCAATGCAATTTCAATTTCTTCATGCCCCGGAACCACAATCATTTGTCCTGGTTTAGGGCCAATGGTTCTTACAAGATGATCCGCATTTTTAGTAGCGATGTCCAATAAAGTCTTTTTGCCAGTTGCCTGGTAATGGGCAACAGCGGCTTCATAAAGATGCCCCACAATGTAGAGTTCATGGCTGCCATTTTCAAAAGAATAACGGGTAGGTCCCGCAATCCAGTCATAAGATCCGGTGGTGTCTTTGTTGATTGTACGGATGGTATACAAATATCCGTCAGGTTCCTGAGCTGCCGCAAAAAGTACGATCAGACTATCAAGATAGTGATCCAGTTTGGGGTCATAATGATTTTGGAGAGAATAAGCAGCGCCTTCAACTACTTTAAAAACATCTGAATCGTCAAATCTGGTACCATGGAAAACGCCCTTTTTTAATCCTCCCGCGACAGCGAAGTTGTCAATACGGCCTGTTTCTTCACATTCCTGAAAAACATGAGGAATCATAACCGTCCGGCCTGTTTCCAATTTTTCATGCCAAAATCCCTGATGCAGTTTTACATCTTTAAGCGGAACTGATGTGATCGGATTATTTTGTGCAAAACTTATTTGAGTTAAAAATAGAAGAAGAATCAGTTTGCAATACTTTATCATTAGTTATGAGTTGAAATGAGAAGTTGTTTAACATAACGATAAAAAGCGTAAAAAATATGCCAAAGGGCAATCAGCTTTCGGCAGTCGGCTTTTAGCAGGTTAATAATTATAAAAGACTCAGCCGAAAATTGAATGCCCAACCCTGTATAAGCAATCGTCGTCACTCGAAAGAAACCGAGAGGGCTCAACTCTCAATCGAGCGGCGGCCGCTTTCCATTCTCAACTTTCAACTAAAAAAATTAAAGTCCATACTTCTCCATTCTCCGGTACAAAGCCGCCCGGCTCAATCCCAGTTCTCTGGCAGCGTCTGTAATATTTCCGTTGAAACGTTTCATCGCCTGCACGATCATGTTTTTCTCCATGTCCTCCAAATCGAAACCGGTAGCCGTTGTTGGTTGTCCACCGGATGTTTTAAGGAAAAGGTCATCGGGCTGCAATGTTTTTTCCTGGGACAGGATCACTGCCCTCTCGATGGCATGCTGCAATTCCCGGATATTTCCCGGCCAGTTATATTGCTGCATTTTTTTTATCAATGCGCTGCTGATATCGGTAACCGGGCGATTATATTTTTTGCGAAATTGTTTCAGATAAAATTCAGCAAGCGGCGCAATATCTTCCGGGCGTTCACGAAGCGGAGGAAGATCCAGCTCAATGGTATTAATACGGTAGAAAAGATCCTGCCGGAAAGTTTTATCAGCGACCATACTTTCAATATTCATATTAGTCGCGCAAATCAAGCGAACGTCCAATGGAATTGACTTATTGGAGCCAACTCTGGTAACCTTGCGTTCCTGTAAAACGGTCAGCAATTTTGCTTGTAAGGAAAGTGTCAGGTTGCCGATTTCGTCCAGAAAGATGGTTCCTCCTTTTGCCTCTTCAAATCGTCCGGCGCGGTCATCTTTGGCATCTGTAAAGGCACCTTTAACGTGACCGAAAAGTTCGCTTTCAAAGAGTGAGTCACTTAACGCACCCAAATCTACAACCACAAACGGCTTGTCAGACCGCTGGGAATGCTGGTGTAAATGTTTTGCCAATTGTGTTTTTCCGGTACCATTTTCTCCCAAAATCAAAACATTAGCATCCGTCGCTGCCACTCTTTCCGACGTTTTCAAAACGTGCTGCATCCCGGCACTTTGCCCGATTATGGCATCAGACGATGATTTTTCCTTTTTACCATCACCTTTTTCCTCAGTTCCTGCTGCCAGTTTATCACCTTTTTTCTCATTTAATACATCCTCGATGGTTGCAATGAGTTTGTCATTTTCCCAAGGTTTTAAAACAAAATCAGTAGCGCCGGATTTTATGGCGCGAATCGCCATTTCAATATCTCCGTAAGCTGTGATCATGATCACTTTTATGTTTGGATTGATATCAAGAATCCTGTCAAGCCAGTGAAATCCTTCTCTGCCGCTGTTCACATCACGTGTGAAATTCATGTCGAGCAAGATCAGATCGTAACTGCTGTTGGTTACCAAAAAAGGTAGTTTTTGAGGATTTTTTTCAATGTCGACAAGTTTCGCGTGGCGTTTGAGCAACAATTTTGCTGCACTTAAAACATCAACATCGTCATCGATTATAAGAATTTTGGCTTCGGAAAGGAGCATGTTTTTTGGCTTTGGCTAATATTAAATTCTTTGTTTTGCAGTCAAATATTGAATTGATCATTAAATCAAAAGGCAATATTGGTTAATTTTTGCGTAATTTTTAAGCTAATAAGATACTTAACACAATCTTCCATGCTGTTTTATAAAAAGTATTCCTGTAATCCCGGGTTTTGATAAGAGGTTAGCGTACAGAAATATGTGTCCACGACATCATTTTGGCTTGTCCGAAGCCGAACAAAAGTGTCCGATATTGAACATGTTTGATAATGTTAAAATGAGTAATTTTATTGATTTTCAATTAGTTATGTTGGCTTGGTTTTCCTGGCACAAGGATTGGATATAAGAAGAAACAAGATTTTTAAACGATATTTATAAGCCTGACTATATAATGGAAGTTAAAACACCAGTTTCGGGGAGCAACGGATCTAATTTTGCGGGAGGATCAACAATGGATAAAGTGAAACCAAAGAAATTTTGGAACAGCCGGAGAATAGGGATTATTGCCGGAAGTGTCCTTTTGGTTAGCTTTTTGGTTTACCAGTTTTTCTTCGCCGATAAGAGAAGCAAGCTGAATGTTCAGCAGGATAAACTTACTATTTCAACCGTAAAAACAGGTGTTTTTGATGAATTTATTGTTGTTACCGGGGTTGTTCAGCCTTTAAAAACAATTCAGCTGGATGCGATCGAAGGGGGTTATGTAACACAGAAACTGATCGAAGGCGGTAACATGGTAAAACAGGGTGATGTACTTTTGAAACTTGAAAACCAGAGTCTGAAATTAAGTTTCCTTCAATCAGAAACGGAAGCCAGTCGTTTGGTAAATGATCTTCAAAATACCCGTCAGCGTCTGCGTGTGGAGCGTTTTGCTTTGCAGAAAAGTCTGAGTGAACTGGATTTTCAAATTGATCAGGCCAAAGATGCGCATGATCGTAACATTAAACTATATAAGGATAAAGTAATTCCTGATGCTGATTTCCTTAAAACCAAACGTGAATTCGACCGTTTGACCAAACAGCGTGATATTGAAATTGAATCACAGAAATACCAGGAAGAAAACTCCAAAATGCAGATTTCTCAATTGGAAGGAACACTTGCCAATACCAAGAAAAACGTTGACTTGTGGAGGCAAACGCTTGATAACCTGGTTGTAAAGGCCCCGGTTTCAGGTATGCTTTCTTCTATGAATGTTGAAGTTGGGTCAAATATTAATCAGGGCCAGAATATCGGGCAAATTGATGATTTGAATGGTTTCAAAATGCGTGTAAGTGTTGATGAACATTATATTTCTAGAATTTTTGCCGGCCTGACGGGTAGTATGGATTTTAACGGCAAAGCATATACTTTGAAAATTATCAAAATTTATCCTGAGGTTTTAAGCGGACGTTTTGAAGTGGACATGGAATTTCCCAAAGGCGGTGCACCTGAGCTGATCAAACGCGGGCAATCTGCCCCGATCAGATTACAGCTTGGACAACCATCAAAAGCAACATTATTGCCTGTTGGCGGATTCTTCTCTGAAACTGGTGGAAACTGGGTGTATGTTTTAGGTGCTGACGGCAAACGTGCAGCAAAACGCAAAATCACACTGGGACGTAAAAACCCTGAATATTTCGAAGTACTTGAAGGATTGCAGCCAGGTGAAAAAGTGATCACAAGTTCGTATGAGAACTTTGGAGACAACGAAGTACTGGAATTCTAGGCTAGCTGTTGGCTTTTAGAGATTAGCTGTTAGTGTGGATAATTGAACTTTTCTGGCCAACGGAAATTCTGATTGAATTAGAACAAAGGAACAACTATAGTAACGAAATAATAGTAACAAGCCAACACGTAAGAAATACCCATAACCAAGCTAAAAGCCAAACGCTAACCGCCAACAGCTAACGAAATATGATCAAAATTGACAACTTGCAGAAAATTTTTTCTACTGAGGAAGTAGAAACCACCGCCCTGAACGGGATTGATCTGGAAATCAAAGACGGGGAATTTGTCGCTATCATGGGACCATCCGGGTGCGGGAAATCCACCCTTTTGAATATCCTTGGCTTGCTGGACAATCCGAGTGCTGGCTCGTATGAGTTTTATGGTACCGAAGTTGGTAAAATGTCTGAACGTCAACGTGCTCAGATCCGTAAAGGAAATATCGGGTTCGTTTTCCAAAGCTTTAACCTGATCGACGAACTTACCGTTTATGAAAACGTCGAACTTCCATTGTTATACCTGAAAACTCCGCCAGCAGAACGCAAAGAAAAAGTGGAAGCAGCGCTTACCCGCATGAACATGATGCACCGCCGCAATCACTTTCCGCAACAGCTTTCCGGAGGACAGCAGCAGCGTACTGCGATTGCACGTGCGGTAGTGGCAACACCAAAAACGATTCTTGCGGATGAGCCGACGGGTAACCTTGACTCCAAAAACGGAGAAGAGGTGATGGCTTTGTTAAGTCAGTTGAATGGTGCCGGAACGACAATCATCATGGTTACTCACTCGCCGTATGACGCAGGTTTTGCCCATAGAATCATCAATTTGTTTGATGGTAAGGTGGTTACAGAAAAGATTCACGTTTAGAAATACATATAGTACCGAGAGTTCGGATATATTCCGTGCAAAAGTTTTCTTACGATGATGTGTTTAGTATTTCAAAATCCTGTTTTGAAATACTAAACACATATTAAATCTATTAGCCGGACATGATATTGCCATGATTTATAATATTCAGGCATTAGTCAAAGTCACCTCTTAAAAAATCTTGAACAATGTTCAGACACAATCTCCTTGTCATCTATCGCAACTTCAAGCGGTTTAAAAGTACTTTTTTTATCAATTTGACAGGACTTTCCGCGGGATTGGCCTGTTCATTGTTGATATACCTTTGGGTTAATGATGAATTAAGTGTCGACAAATTTCACGAAAAAGACAGCCAGCTTTTTCAGGTAATGGAAAACCGGGTGCAGGCTCAGGGTATCTGGACCGCCACATCTACATCCATTCCATTGGCCGAAACGCTGAAAAGTGAGATGCCGGAAGTTGAATATACCATGGGATCCCGGTTATTTGAAGGCACACTTTCGGTTGGCAATACCGATCTTAGAAGTAAGGGCAGGTATGCGGGAAAGGACATCTTTAACATGTTTTCCTATGGGTTGGAACAAGGCAATGCAAGCCAGGTTTTGAATGACAAAAATTCTATTGTCATTTCTGAAAAACTGGCTCAGAACCTTTTTCATACCACGCAAAATGTTATCGGAAAATCCATCGAATTCCAGCACGAAAAACAATTTGTAGTATCCGGAATTTATAAAGGAACTCCATCAAATTCCTCAGAGCAATTTGATTTTGTCATTTCTTTTGAAATTATAAAAGATCAGTATAAAAGTAGCGCCAATTGGGGAAATACCGGTCCTGATACATTTGTGTTGCTGAAAAGCGGAACAGATGTCAGTCAATTTAATAAGAAAATTGCTAATCTGGTCAAGGCCAAAAGTAATGGTGAAGTAACGCACCGGACATTATTTCTTCGTCCATATTCAAGTGGCTATTTGCATGGAAAATACGAAAATGGATTAACTGCTGGCGGCAGAATAGAATATGTAAGGTTATTTTCAATCATTGCCGTTTTTATCTTGATAATCGCCTGTATCAATTTTATGAATTTGTCCACTGCCAAAGCTTCCGGCAGAATTAAGGAGGTGGGTATAAAAAAGGCGATCGGTGCATACCGGGAAACCTTGATTTATCAATATTTGGGCGAATCCATGCTGATGACTTTCCTCTCGCTTTTTCTTTCCGTTTTATTGGTCTTATTGTTTTTACCTCAGTTTAATGAAATTACCAATAAAAATCTGACATTTCATTACGATCCTAAATTGATTTTTACCCTTCTGGGAGTCGTTGTTTTTACGGGTTTAATATCCGGGAGTTATCCTGCGCTGTATCTGTCCGGTTTTAATCCGATTTCCGTTTTAAAAGGAAAACTCAATATTTCCACAGGTGAAGTCTGGGCTAGGAAAGGTTTGGTTGTTTTTCAGTTTACGATATCTGTCATCCTGATCGTTTCAGTTATTGTGGTTTACAAACAGGTTGAATTTGTTCAGTCTGAAAACCTTGGCTACAATAAAGACAACATTGTCTATTTTATGAGAGAAGGGAAATTATCGGATGACTCAAAGATGGAAACCTTTCTTTCTGAATTGAAAAATACACCCGGAGTTGTAAATGCATCCAGCATTGGCCACGATATGACCGGTCACAATTCCGGAACTTCCGGGATATGGTGGGAAGGTAAAGCAGAAGACAACAAGACAGAGTTTGAAAATGTCGGCGTGAATTATGAAATGATGCAAACACTCGGCATCCAAATGAAGGAAGGCCGTTTGTTTTCCAGAGATTTCAGTGCCGACAGCTCCAAGATTATTTTTAATGAGGCGGCGGTAAAATTTATGGGAATGAAGGATCCAGTGGGAAAAACCGTCAAACTTTGGGGCAACGATATGCAGATTGTAGGCATTGCCAAAGACTTCCATTTTGAATCGCTTCATGAAAATGTAAAACCTCTGTTTTTCCGGTTGGCGAAAGGTAATACTTACCTGATTATGGCCAAAATCGCGGCTGGTAAAGAAAAACCTGTCATTACCTCCATGGAGGAGCTTTACAAGAGACACAATCCCGGTTTTTCGTTGAACTATAAATTCCTGGATCAGGAATATCAGGCTCAGTATGCAGCCGAGCTAAGGGTGGCAGCACTTTCCAAATATTTTGCCGGTTTGGCCATTCTGATTTCCTGTTTGGGATTATTCGGCCTGGCTGCGTTTACCGCCGAAAGAAGATTGAAAGAAATTGGGATACGTAAAGTGCTTGGATCGAGTGTTTTCAACATAGTTTATCTGCTTTCCAGTGATTTTACAAAACTGGTTATTGCAGCCATTGTTATTGCATTGCCCGTCAGTTACCTGATCACCGGCTACTGGCTGCAAAGTTTTGCATTACACATAGACCTGCAAGTCTGGTATTTCCTCGGCGCAGGTGTCGCCGCGTTAGCAATAGCCTGGCTGACCGTTGGAATGCAGGCGGTAAAAGCTGCAAATGTGAATCCTCTGGAATGTTTAAAAAGCGAATAGAATTAGCGGTTAACAGTTAGCTATTAGCAGTTAGCTTTTAGAATCAGGATTACAGAAAAATTGTAAGCGAGTCTTATCTTTCAAAATATAAGTATCAACATCCCATAAGCTTGAAATATCGGAAAAAGCTAATACCTAACCGCTAAAAGCCAAAACCTCAAAGATGATAAAGAACTACCTCAAAATCGCATGGAGAAACCTTTGGAAGCATAAGGGATATTCTCTGCTTAACATTCTTGGTCTGGCTACCGGGATGACGGCTTGTATCGTGATCATGCTTTTTGTTTTTTACGAAAAAAGCTTTGACGACATTCATAAAAAGAATGTGTACCGGCTGGACGAAGTCCAGAAATTCCCTGGGATGGTTGCTTCACAAAATGTGGCGTTATCGATGTTTCCAATGGGGCCAACATTAACGGCAGAGTATCCGGAAATCCTGAACTTTACAAGGGTCAGAAATATGGATAAAGTAAAACTGCGCTTTGATGACAAGAAGTTTACACTGGACGAAGCAATATTTGTTGATTCTACGTTTTTGAAGATATTTGATTACGAATTATTGGAAGGCGACAGAAATCAGGTATTGCAAAAGCCCAACAGCGTTGTCTTGACGGAAGAAAGTGCATCCAAGATCTTTGGAAAAGCGGATCCGATCGGGAAAATTATTACAGTTTATGGAAGCGATACCACGCGTTTCAACGTCACCGGAATTCTGAAAAACACGCCGAAAAATTCACATCTTCAATTTGAAGGTTTGTTTTCATTTAATACCATGATAAAACCGGATTTTATCAACAACTGGGGAGGAAACTGGTTAGTAACGTATCTGGAATTATCCAAAGATGCCAACATCGCTTCTCTGGAAAAACAATTTCCGGCGTATTTGAAACGTCATATGAAAGGAGATGGCGCTGGCTATTACCAATTGTTTTTGCAGTCCTTAAAAGACGTTCACGCGAACTCTACGAACATCACCCACGACTATCAGAATTACCAGAAATTTGACCAAACCTATACACGTGTTTTTACGATTGTAGCACTGATCGTACTCCTGATTGCCTGCATCAATTTCATGAACCTTTCCACTGCGCGTTCAGCCGGACGTGCCAAAGAAATTGGTATCCGGAAAGCGAGCGGATCGGGACGGATTCAGTTGGGCGCTCAATTTCTTGGGGAATCGGTGATGCTGTGTTTCTTTTCACTTATTCTCGCAGTTCTTTTCGTATTACTGCTCCTTCCATATGTCAACGATCTAAGTCAGCGTCAACTTGAATTTTCGATTTTCAAAAACCCTTTGCTTCTCGTCGGTTTAATCGTCGGAACTGTTTTGGTTGGGATTATTTCAGGACTTTATCCTGCCGCTTATCTTTCTTCTTTTAGTGCAGCTACGGTTTTAAAAGGCGTCATGAGAGGTGGTAATAAGAAATTATCCTTCCGAAATGCTTTGGTGGTAGGCCAGTTCTCAGGTGCTATTTTCCTGATGATCGCAACGGTTCTGACGGTTCGCCAATTGAATTATATGCAAAAAGCGAATATTGGATTTGATCGCGAACAGGTCATTACCATTCCTTTGGGAGTCCAATCCGGTAAAAATTACGAGGCGATCAAAGAAGAATTATTATCCAAGGCGCAAGTTGTATCGGTTACAGGTTCCGGGCAGAAACTGGGGAATAACATGCACCAGACAGGAGTAAGATATCATGGACCCGGTCCGGTCCGCGAAATGGCATCTTCTCAGATTGTGGTGGATCCGGATTACTTGACCTTATACAAAATCAAACTTGTGGCTGGCCGGAATTTTAAAGACGGCAATGCTGATAACGGGAAAGCCTATATCGTGAATGAAACTTTGGCAAAGGAATTACTAAAAGACACGCCTGGCAAGTCACTGGATTATTTGATAGGTAAGAATTTTGGATTTGGAGGAATGGATTCGGCGGGCGTGATTGTCGGTGTTTCCAAAGATTTTAACTTTAATTCCCTGCATCATAAAATTGAAACATTATGCATTTTTGATCAGAAGGATTGGGGGTATAACGAAATGTCCGTTCGGATTAAGACGGCCAGAGCCGAAGATGTTATCGGAGAAATCCGTTCAACCTGGAAAAATATTGCACCGGAAGAAGATTTTGAATATCAGTTTCTGGATGATCATTTTGCAGAATTATACCAGGCGGATAATACGGTGAGTGAAATTGTTGGCATTTTAGCAGGCCTCGCCATTTTGATCTCCTGTCTCGGATTATTCGGCCTGGCTTCATTTTCGGTTGAACAGCGTGTCAAGGAAATTGGTGTGCGGAAAGTATTGGGTGCCAGCGTAGCCGAAATTGTGAATCTGCTTTCCAGGGATTTTGTAAAACTCGTACTTGTCGCCTTTATAATCGCCGCGCCGCTTGCCTGGTTTGCCATGAATAAATGGTTGGAAGATTATGCTTACCGGATTGATATTCCTGTCTGGGTTTTCGGTTTGGCTGGAATTCTGGCGGTCGGAATAGCATTGCTGACGGTCAGTTTTCAATCAATAAAAGCGGCGTTGAAAAATCCGGTTAAATCGCTGAGGAGCGAATAGCTCGTTTAGCTTTGGGTCCGGGAGTTTAAAGTTTGTTCACCAAATTGTGAAAACAAGGTTTTTAAGATTATTGAAATGTTTTGTGCTGATTAATTGAAACTTGCAAGTAATTCTAAAACTCAAAGGAAGCTCGAAGCCACGGCTAAAAGCTAATCACTAACCGCTAAAAGCCAACGGCTATGCTAACCAATTATCTCAAAATCGCTTTTCGGAATCTTACCAGAAATAAAGTTTTTTCGGTGATCAATATTGCCGGGTTGTCTTTGGGGCTGACCTGCTGCATGTTGATTGTACTTTATACCAAAGACGAGGTAAGTTTTGATCGTTTTGAAGAAAATAAAGATCAGCTTTACCGGATACAGGTAGCGATGACGGATGAGAAAGATACGCATGTGATAGGCAGTACCAACGCCATTCACGGTCCGTCTTTCAAACAGGAAATTCCCGAGATCAAGGAAATCGTAAGAGCGCAGAGCAGTTCTTTTGTCGTAAAAAAAGGTGCAGAACTGCTTAATGAAAATATTCTTTTTGCGGATGATAATTTCTTCACCGTTTTTTCAATGCCATTATTGTATGGCAATCCGAAAACAGTTTTGTCTGATATCAATTCCATTGTGATTTCCGAGGACGTTGCTGAGAAGTATTTCGATACAAAAGATGCTGTTGGCAAAACCATGGCTCTTAAAATCGATGATAAGTTTGAAACGTTTAACGTCACCGGTGTAGCCAAAAAATGTCCTCAGAATTCTTCAATCCAGTTTGAATCTGTTATTTCTTTTAAATTTGAGGAAGCCCGCGGCTGGACGGATAAGGAATGGTTAGGGTTTTACATGAATACCTTTGTTTTGCTGCATGAAAAGGCCAATTATCTGACTGTTGTTCCAAAACTTGATCAGGTTTTTAAAACAAAATCCGCTGTCGAAATCAGCAAGATCAAGGATTTTAAACAGAAAATTCACTTCGATCTTCAACCATTTCTTAATATTCATCTTGACAGCGAATCCGCGGAAATAAGAAATGGACTGGGGAAAGGAAGCAGCCCGATTTATACCTACATTCTTTCCGGAATTGCGATTTTTATTTTGCTGATCGCCTGCATAAATTTTATAAATCTTACAGTTGCGAGATCGCTCAAAAGAGCAAAAGAAATTGGAATTCGGAAAGTAGTCGGAAGTCAGCGGAAGCAGCTCATGTACCAGTTTTTAGGAGAATCCTTTCTTTTGTCTTTCATCGCGTTCAGTTTTGCCTTCGTTTTGACACAATTGGTTTTGCCTGTTTTTAATGACTTGGCAAACAAGCAACTTGCGCTTTCCTATCTGCTCGATTTCAAACTTGTTACAGGTTATTTTATACTTTTTCTGATCACGGGTCTGGTTGCAGGATTTTATCCTGCGATGGTTTTGTCAGGATTCAGTCCGGCGCAAACATTATACAACCGAACAAAACTGACACAGCGGAATTATCTTACCAAAGGTTTGGTCGTGTTTCAGTTTGCTTTGTCGGTTTGCCTTGTTATTGGTACTATTGTCATTTATTCTCAATTTAAATATCTGACCAATAAAGATTTAGGTTATAATGATAATAACCTGATGAGTTTCAGTATTGGACGTGGTGGTGGTAGAAAGGAATCGCTTGCGGCTATAAAACAGGAACTGGAAAATACAACCGGTATCAAAACTGTGGCCGCTTTCAACGGAAATTACAACGGGACCGGCGCGAAAATTGAAAAGGGAAGTATTGATTTTGGCTACATTGGTGTAGATGATAATTTCCTGAACGCCTTGCAGATTCCAGTGGTGAAGGGCCGGAATTTCTCTCAAAGTTTTACATCCGATCCTATGGAATCCGTGATGGTGAATGAAGCATTTGTGAAAGAAGCAGGCTGGCAGGATCCGGTTGGAAAAGAAATTAATTTTGAATGGAAAAATCAGAAATATAAAGTCATCGGCGTCATTAAGGATTATCATTTTGCTTCTTTGAAAGAAAAGATTAAACCACTTTTATTGACACAGGATCCGAATTATGGATTGGGGACAATTTACCTTAAACTTAATTCAACCGATATTCCAGAAACGATTAAAACGGTTGAAAAGATTTTTCACGCACATGTACCCTTCATGCCTTTTGAATACAAATTTGAGGATGCCAGTAATTTGAAAAGATATGAAACCGAGGCGAAATGGAAACAAATGATTACGCTGGCTGCCATTTTATCCATTTTTGTTTCGTGCATTGGTTTGTTTGGTTTAGCCACTTTTAATGCAGAAACAAGAGTGAAAGAAATCGGGATCAGAAAAGTTTTAGGCGCTTCTGTTGCCAGTATCGCTACTTTATTGTCAACCGATTTTGTCAAACTTGTTTTAATCGCCATCGTTGCTGCGCTGCCGATATCTTATTATGCTGCGAATATCTGGTTAGAGGATTTTCCTTACAGAATTGAAATTTCCGGATGGTATTTTGCGCTTTCTGCTCTGCTTGCAATTTCAGTTGCCATATTAACCGTTGGTATTCAAAGTTTGAAAACGGCTATGATGGATCCTGTTAAGAGTTTAAAAAGTGAGTGAGAAATAACCTGCTTTTGGATTAAATAAATAGTTGAAGTAGTAAATTACAAATGAAAGCTTTACTAATGTTATGTTAAAAAACCATATCAAAATTGCACTCAGGAATCTGTTCGGTTCCAGACTTTTCACTTCGCTTAATATTATCGGGTTGTCGGGTGGGATGGTGGCTGCGGTTTTCATTTTATTGTGGGTGAAAAATGAGTCAAGTTTTGACACTTTCCATAAAAAGTCGGAGCAGATTAAAAGGATTCTGACGCATTATCAGGTTAGCAAACAGGAAATCTGGCATTGGTCAAGCACGCCGCTTTTGCTTGCCAATGAAATAAAATTGCTTCCGGAAATTACCAAGGCAACGCGGAAAATTGCCTCTTCAAATTTGCCGATAAAGGTTGCTGATAAAATGATTTTGGCCGATCATGTGGCTTATGTAGATTCTAACTGGTTTGAAGTTTTTGATTACAATTTTTTGGATGGATCCATTAATGATTTCAAATCAGGAATCAGGAATATAGCGATGACAGAATCCAGGGCTGAACAATTGTTTGGGAAAACTGATGTTGCCGGGAAAATCGTTCGGATTGATTCTTTGGATTATAAAATCTCGGCTGTTTTTGCTAACAATCCGGCTAATTCGAGTTTTCAATATGATTATATTCTTCCGCTAAGTGCCTATCTGTCAAATCCGGGTAATTTAAAAAATGACAATAACTGGGGGAATTTCAATTATGAAACTTTCATTGTGGTAAGGCCTGATGCAGATTTGAAAAAACTGGATAAAAAGCTAACTGCCATTATTTCCAATGCAAAAAAGGATGATAAAGGAAATCCTTCAAAAGACATTGTGCTGGAATCGGAAGCATTGGCAGATCTCCATTTTAATAATGCAGTGCAGGGAGCCGGACAAAATACGGGCGATCACAAAACGGTTTACATTTTCTTCGGATTGGCAATGTTGATTTTATTTGTGGCCTGTATCAATTATGTAAATCTGACAACGGCCAGAGCCAGTATGAGAGCTAAAGAAGTGGGGATGAAAAAACTTTTAGGAGCGACACATTCACATTTATTCGGCCAGTTTATGACCGAATCCATATTAACCTGCCTTTTAAGTTTAGGTCTGGCATTGATATTAATTTTTGCATTGATGCCTTCTTTTAATGATTTGACAGGAAAAATATTTGTTTTGTCGCTGACTAATTCATCGTTGTGGTATGTATTATTTGGAACAACATTTTTTGCCATTTTGCTAACCGGCATTTATCCATCACTGCTTTTATCTTCCTTCAAACCTTTTGAGACATTAAGAGGAAATAATGTTTTTGGATCTAATAATGGAAATTTCAGAAAAGGGTTGGTGATTGTGCAATTCACAGTTTCGGTTGTTTTCTTGATTTCTACGCTTGTTGTTTTTCAGCAAATGAAATTCATCCGGGACAAAAAGCTGGGTTATGATCGAGGCAGGACATTTACTTTTATGCTTCCATGGAATATGGTTCCAAAAGTGGAAGCAAAGATGATGAAAGCCCAGCTTTTAAATCAGCCAGGAATTGAAGATGTAACCATTTCGAGCGCTAATATTGTTGATATCAGCAGCAGCCATAGCGGTAGTCTGGATTGGGATGGCCGGCCAGCGGATTTTCAGCCAACCGTTGGGCAGATCAATGTAGAATCTAATTTTCAATCTATGTTCGGCCTAAAAATGTCGGATGGTCGATGGTTTGCTGAAAATAGTATAGCAGATAAAAATAATGTGATTTTGAATGAAGCGGCGGTCAGAAAACTAAATATACCGAAACCGGTTATCGGACAGCGTTTTCATTTTCAAGGCAAAAAGGGGACAGTTATCGGTGTGGTTAAGGATTTTCATTATAAAAGTTTGCGGGAGAAAATTGAACCGCTTGTTTTATTCACTGATTCAGAATGGAGCAGAGGTATTTATGTGAAATACACCAAGGGGAATGCAGCGCTGGCTATTAAATCGGTGGAGAAAATCCGGGCTGAAATGGTACCGAATTATCCGCTGGATTATAAATTCCTGGATGAAACATTTGACCGTCTTTATAAAAATGAGCAGCGTAGTGCAACCCTTTTCAATACATTTACAATCATTGCCGTTTTGATATCCTGTCTCGGTTTATTTGGACTTGCAACGTTTACCGCTGAACGCAGGATCAAGGAAATCGGAATTAGAAAAGTGCTTGGCGCCTCCATTTCCGGTATTGTGAAACTGCTCTCGACAGATTTCGTTATTCTGGTATTGATCTCAGTCCTCATTGCATCACCGATAGCGTATTATGTCATGAACAAATGGCTGGAAGGTTTTGCTTACCGGATAGAAATTCACTGGTGGATTTTCCCGATGATAGGATTATTGACTGTGTTAATTGCTGTGTTTACAATAAGCTTTCAAAGTATCAAAGCTGCTATGATGAATCCGGTGAAATCGGAGTAGAATCTACCAGATTGTCGGTAATTCATAATGCTTAAAATTGTTATCCCTGCTAATTACAGTTAGGCTATCACAAATTGCCTGAGCAATAATAATTCTGTCAAAGGGATCTCTGTGAAAAAGAGGTAAATTTATTAATTGACTTGTATGCAGAAAAGTAATAGGTAATAGCCGGAAGTCATTTTTACTTACGTGCCATTCCAGTTCCCGAAATGGCATTTCTATTTTCAGTTTGTTGATATTTATTTTAATAGCAATTTCCCAGAAGGTCGCTATACTTATGTATTTAACGTTATCGGGATCTTCAATGATCACTCTTGAACTCTGAGGAAGTTCATTGTCGCCATTAATAAACCATAGAAATGTGTGTGTATCCAGTAAATAATTCATTACATATAATCCTTAAAGTCATCAAGAGGTGCGTCGAAATCCGGAGACATTTTAATTTTGCCTTTTGCACTTCCAAACTCAGGAATAATTTTCTTTTTTTTCTCTTTACTTGATTTCTCGATTAGAAAATCAATAAAATCATTAACCTCTTCTTTCAAGTCAGGGGTTAAAGTTTCTAGTTTCGTATGAATTGATAAAGTACTCATTTTTACTTTTTTGTCTGTTATACAAATATAAAAACAACTGCTTGTTTAAAGATAACTATATTGAAGTTATTGTTAATAAAGACTCTGGAAATTTATTAGATGTTAATTACATTAAGATACTCTTTTTTTGGGAATCACGGCAAGATTTTTCAAAGTCCAATACTGAACGAAAGTGTCCATAATCGGACACTTTTTTTATTTAATTTTTGATATAAAATACTTATAATGAATTAGTTGAATGAGTGTCTTGCTGCTTGGTATAATAATTTCACTTCGGTATAACAGGTAGTCCGAAATCATTATAATAACCGGATTATTTAACCCGGAAAATCAAAAAAAGCAACCCATTTAGCTATGAAAAAGTATTTTATCATTCTACTAACAACCGTTAATTCGATAGCCTTCGGACAATCGCGTTCTGTGAGTAAAAGTATCGAAGATGATGGCAAGTCTATGTCGATCCATATTAGTGGAACGATTGACGGACAAACGATAACATATGATCATACTTTTGATCTGTCTTTTTTTGATAAATCTGAGCGAATTGCATTGAAGGAAAAAGTGTTGGATTCGCTGGATCTTTCTTTTCCTCCCGCTCCAAAATCTCCGATAGCACCTTTGTTTGACGAAGAACCCGAGCCGGAAATTTCCAAAAAACATGAAAACAGAGTAACGGAAAGAACTGAAAATACACAAATTGAGATCTGTGATAAAAAGCAGCCTTTTTCAAAACAGATAAAATATAATGCAGAAGGGCAAATGTATATGCACTACCAGTTTGTCAAAAAGGGCGAAGATTTTGAATACGAGAGAACTTTGAACGCAAACGGGAAATCGGAAAGAGAGCGTCAACGGATTATAGCAGAAACGGAACAGGAAATAGGGTTTTCAACTGATAAATAACCAATAGATGATACGTAATTACTTCAAAATTGCATTCAGAAATCTCTGGAAAAGTAAAGGTTATGCTTCGATAAACATTGTGGGGCTTTCAGTAGCTTTTTGTATCAGCATTTTCCTTTTTCTGACGGCTTATTTTCAGTTGTCCTTTGACCTGTTTCATAAGGATGGTGACCGGATATTTCAGGCCTATTTGTTTTCCAATAATCCTGAGAAGGAAGAAAAAGGAAGCTCAATGCCCATGCCGCTGACGCCAGCCTTGAAAGCAGAATATCCGGAAGTTGAAGCAGCTGCGAGGTTGATGAACGGAAGTAGTCTGGTGGAATACAAAGGCAAGTATTTTGACAAACAGGTAATGCTCACAGACCCTGATTTCCTGAAAATATTTTCTTTTCCCATGTTGAAAGGCAGTGCAGAAACTGCGCTGAATGACCTGAGCAATATTGTGATCAGCCAGAATATGGCAAAAGCCGTTTTTGGAAGTGAAGATCCTGTTGGTAAACAAATACAACTTGGATCTGATGGCGGGAATCAAAAACAATATATTGTAACAGGGGTACTGGGCGATTTTCCGGATAATTCAACGATTCAATACGATGCATTTATCCGTATAGAGAACCATGAAGGTTATCAACGGGAAAAGGATCACTGGGATGCTATGTCTCACAACGTTTATTTAAAGCTGACTCCGAATGCAGACCAGGCTTCTTTTGAAAAAAGAATGAAATCTTTTTCAAAAAAATATTTTGCAGATAACATTACGGGTTTAATAAAACGTGGAGCAAAACCGGATGAGCGCGGAGATATTTTTGCTGTAAGATTGCAAAAACTGGCTAACATACATTTTGATAAAGACATTTCCGGAGGTGCATCTTCGGTAACATTGATTTATGCGTTGATGGGTATTGCCTGTTTTATTCTGCTGATCGCCTGTATCAATTTTATTAATCTAAGTGTTGCCCGCTCGTTCACGCGGGCTCGTGAAGTTGGTGTTCGTAAATCACTTGGAGCACTTAAAAACCAGCTTTTTGTACAGATCTGGGGCGAAACATCCATGATTTGTTTTGTTGGTTTTCTTGCCGGACTTCTGTTGGCTTATGCTTTATTACCACAATTCAATGCTACTTTCAAGGGGAAATTAACACTGGCGTATGTTTTTCAGCCGGATACTCTGGCTATTATTTTTGGCCTGTTTTTACTTGTGACTTTGATTGCGGGTGGTTATCCGGCATGGCAAATGTCAAAATTTAATGCAGTTGAAGTTTTAAAGGGAAAAATCACTTTAAAACGTCCCGGAATTCTCCGTAATTCTTTGATTGTAACCCAATTTACTTTATCAAGTTTGTTAATTTGCTGTACTATCATTGCCATTCAGCAGGTTGTTTTTCTTCGGACGCAGCCACTTGGTTTCAATAAGGATCAGGTGATCAGTATTCCGGTTGGGAATAAAGCGAATGGACAGCAGGTTTTGCGCAGAATGCATAATGAACTGGACAATGATCCAACTATTCTGGGTATTTCCGGAAGCGCTGTAAATCTTGGGGTAGGAAAAGATCACAGTACATCCCGCAGTGTTATTGGTTTCACTTATAAGGAAAAAGAAATAT
Organism: Dyadobacter frigoris; assembly: GCF_005280585.1. Classification (GTDB taxonomy): domain Bacteria; phylum Bacteroidota; class Bacteroidia; order Cytophagales; family Spirosomataceae; genus Dyadobacter; species Dyadobacter frigoris. The sequence continues at coordinate 416,793 of NZ_SZVO01000006.1, read as the reverse complement.
CGTCGGACTGGGTTTCAGTGGACTACGAATACGCAAAAACCCTGGGTATAAAATTACTGGACGGCCGCGAATTTGATCGGGCTTACCCGACAGATTCTCTGGATCGGGTTATTATAACGGAACAGATGGCCAAAATGATTGGAGAAAAGGATCCGGTCGGGAAATATTTTCAAACGGATACCGCAGGTGTCAAATATCAGATTATTGGCCTTGTTCCTGATTTTCATTTATACTCATTGAAAGCGGATCAAAAACCGATTACTTTACACCTTTCTCATTCTGAGTCAATTAACTATATTTTTGTACGTGTGACACCCCGAAGTTTGGCAGGTGCTATGGATAAGCTGAAACTGGTTTGGAAAGAAGTAGCTCCGCAGGCCGATTTCATTGGTTCCTACATGGATGAAAATACGGATTCATGGTATAAGGAAGAGGAACGTCTTTCACAGATTTTCAGCCTGGCATCCGGTGTCGCCATTTTATTATCATGTCTGGGATTATTTGCTGTTGCGCTTATGGTGATCGAGCAGCGTACTAAGGAAATTGGTGTTCGTAAAGTATTGGGAGCCAGTATTTCAAGTATTGTTTATACACTTTCGGAGGATTTTGTTAAAATGGTCATTTTATCCATTATCATAGCTACTCCGCTTGCCTGGTTTTTCATGCAGAAATGGCTGGATAATTATTCTTACCGGATTGAAATCAGTGCCTGGATTTTTGTCGCCGTAGGGATTTCTGCGATCGTCATAGCATTGGCTACGGTTAGTTTTCAATCGATAAAAGCAGCGTTGATGAATCCGGTGAAATCTTTAAAATCGGAGTAAAACCATTGTTTTTAGATTATTTTCTTGCGATTCTTTGCCTAACTTCTTAAAGATAAAACGATGATAAGCAATCATATTAAAGTAGCATTCCGGAATTTTCACCGGCAGACTTTTTTTTCACTTGTGAATGTTGCCGGCCTGGGCGTCGGACTTGCGGCGTGCTGGCTTATCGGGATTTATGTTTATTACGAAAAAAGTTTTGATGAATTTCTGCCGGATGCTGACCGTATATTTTCTGTAACGCTGGATTTTAAAATGGGCGGAGAAGAGGGCAAAACGACCAATACGCCTCCACCGCTTGGCCCAAGATTAGCAGCCGATTATCCGGAAATTGAAATGACAGCCCGGACGTTTAATCTGGGAAGTGCTATCGTTCGTCGCAGTGTTTCCGGAGACGAGCCACTGCAATATAATGAAACCGCAGCGATGGCCGTGGATACTTCATTTTTGAAATTATTTGCTTTTCCGATGAAGGAAGGCAGTTTGTCGGCACTTGATAAATCTGGTAGTATGGTTTTAACAGAGCAAACTGCGGAAAAATATTTTGGTACAAAATCGGCAATTGGTCAAGCTCTTGAAGTAAATGGACACGTTTACACGATTTCCGGCATTGTGAAAAACCTGCCTTCGACATCCTCAGTTCAGTTTGATTTTTTGTTGCCCATGGCAGATTTTCGCGTTATTGAAAATTTTGCATGGAGCTGGATCTGGCTGCAAGTTGATACCTGGGCAAAATTTCATGAAAAACCGACGCAAGAAACCTTGGCAAGCCTGGAAGCGAAATTTCCGGATATGGTCAAAAGATATGCTCCGGCAGCATACGAACGGGTCGGACAGGATTTTTTGAAACAACTTCAAAATGGCGACAAACTTGATGTTAAGTTAATTACACTGAAATCTTTGCACTTAAATGCGGCAGGTTTTTATTCCCGGTTGACAACGCTGGGAGACAAACAGCAGGTCAATATTTTTGCCATCGTCGGCGGTTTGATCCTTTTGCTTGCCTGTGTAAATTTCATGAATCTATCCACCGCAAGGTCCATCAAGCGTACCAGGGAAGTAGGAATTCGCCGTGCGTTGGGATCAAATAAAAATGTTCTGGTTGGACAATTTCTGACAGAATCTTTATTATTCAGTTTGATTGCGATGATTCTGGCTGCTGTTTTAACTTCTATAACGCTGCCTTTTTTCAATAAACTTACGGGATTGAGGTTGGAGGTGACAGATCTTTATTCTTTCAAAATCTTACCTTTTGTAGTGCTGTTGCCACTTTTAACAGGTCTGGTGTGCGGTTTATATCCTGCTTTCTATTTTTCAAAATCCAAAACGGTTGATATTTCGAAAATGTCAGGCATTGCAGCTTCTGGCGGTCATGTTTTTTTGCGAAATGGTTTGGTCGTATTTCAATTTTCGGTATCCATTGTGCTGATGTTAGGCGCTTTTGTGGTTTATGAGCAATTACATTTCGCGACAAAAATTTCTCCCGGTTTACAACGTGAAAATGTTTTGATCATCGAAAACGCACGGCATTTGGGAAACATTTCTGCCAAAGAAACTTTTCGTCAGCAACTGTCGCAGATCCCGGGTGTTGTCAATACAACATACTCTACCTATTTGCCTTCTCAGGGAAGTTTTGGAGATTATTATGAGCCGGAGCAAGGTGATCAAAAACATGCTGTTGTCAAAAGTCTGCTTCTCAGTTCTTTTATGACGGACGTTAATTTTGTCCCGACATTAGGTATAGAAATCATTGCCGGACGTAATTTTCTATCCAATACAGGAAGTGATTCAACCAGTGTGATTCTGAATGAAGCGGCGGTGAAAGCCATGGGCTGGGAAAATGGTGTTGGGAAATGGATGCGTTATCCGGGTAACCGAAACCAACGTTTTCAGGTTGTTGGCGTGATGAAAAATTTTTATAACGGATCCGTCAAGCTGGCTATTGAACCGATTGCAATCTTTAACGAATCGTCTAAAAGTTATCAAACGTGGGACTCCAATGTGGCGGTAAGATTATTGCCTGGTACTGAAAAATCGGTCATTCAAAAAGTAGAGGCACTTTGGAAAACAACTGTTCCTGATGTACCCGTGGAGCATGATTTTCTGGATTCTTCTTTCGCCAGGCTTTACATTTCAGAAGGAAAAACAAGTACCGTTTTAGGCGTTTTTACTGGTTTAGCTTTGTTTATTGGCTGTTTGGGATTATTTGCCTTAGCCGCATTTACAGCCGAACAGCGTACCAAAGAGATCGGAATCAGGAAAGTGCTGGGCGCTTCCGTTTTCGGACTTGTTGGTTTATTATCAAGAGATTTTCTCAAACTTGTCTTGATAGCCATCATTTTATCAACCCCACTCGCGTGGTATGCAGTCGATAAATGGCTGCAAAATTATGCTTATCGTGTCGATGTCTCCTGGCAGATATTTGCCCTTGCTGCGGTTATAGCAATCGTCATTTCTTTGGTCACAATCAGTTTTCAAAGTATCAAAGCAGCCCTGGCCAATCCTGTAAAATCACTCCGTTCAGAATAGTAAACCTAACTTCTAATGTTCAGAAACTACCTCAAAATCGCCGCCAGGAATATTTGGAAGCACAAGGATTATTCCTTCATCAATATCGTCGGCCTCGCGATGGGTATGGCGGTATCCATGCTGATACTCATGTTTGTGATGCACGAGTATAGTTATGACAAGTTTCATAAAAACGGGGATAGGATTTACAGCATACTGGCTGCTATTAAGATGGATGGGCGTGAGATGCAGTTTAAAAATTTCAATGCTAAATTGGGTCCCAAGTTAAAAGAATCAATGCCTGAAATTCAGGATTTTGTGCGTGTTCAGGAATCTTATCAAGCTGTGGTGATCAAAAACCCTGAGAATTTCTCAGCCTTGTTCAGCGAGCCCAATTTCATATTTGCGGATCCTTCATTTTTTAAGGTATTTTCCTTTAAAATAAAAGAAGGTAGTGTGGCGGACATGCTGAATAAACCCTATAAAATGGTTATTTCGGAAAGGACAGCAAAGAAATATTTTGGAGAAAAAGATCCTGTTGGGAAGACACTTTTGTATGAGGGGAAACATTTGTTTGAAATAATCGCAGTTGCGGAAAACCCGCCTTCAAATTCTACCTTAAATTTTGATTTTGTTGCCTCCGTCATTACAATCCCGCAATTAAGTGAACAAGATAAAAACATGTGGGAACACGCCGGTGCTTTCAATACTTATCTGTTGCTGGACTCTGAAAATTCTGTAAGAAAAGTCGAAAAAAAGATTCTCACAGCAGGAATTGAAACGGATGATTTTGATAAGAAAGCAAGTTATTCACTTGAAGGTTTTACTACTATCCATCTTGGTAATAACTCTACGGACTCAGGCGGCAACACTAAACTGATCAAAATTTTTGCAGGCATTGCTTCACTCATACTTTTTCTGGCATTGTTCAATTACATGAGCCTTACCACTGCCAGATCTACGCAAAGAGCCAAAGAGGTAGGCGTTCGGAAAGTGGCAGGAGCAGGGAGAAGTGGATTGATCAAGCAATTTTATACTGAGTCAGTCTTGGTTTGTTGTATTGCATTTGCCTTATCCTTTGCATTTGTTGAGCTTCTGCGTCAGCCTTTTTATAATTTATTAGATCTGAAAATTGACGCCTCGTTTCTTTTGTCCCCCACTTTTCTAGGTGTTTTAATTGGGATTTTGCTTTTTAGTGCCTTCGTTGCCGGTAGTTATCCGGCACTGATCTTATCCGGTTTCTCTCCAATTGAGGTACTAAAAGGAAGACTGGGAAGCCAGCAAAAAGGAACCGTTTTAAGAAAGATTTTCATGGTTTTCCAATTTACAGTTTCCATCGCTTTGATTGTTTGCAGTTTTATTGTCCGGCAACAATTAAGTTTTATGCAAAATGTAAAACTGGGGCTGAATAAAGATCAGATGCTGAACATTCCGATAAGTGGCTCTATCGGCAAAAATTACTTCTCATTTAAAAATGAAATAGCAGAACTGGCTGGTGTTGAAAAGGTTGCTTTTTCAAGTACCGGATTATACAAAGGTTACAACATGTTTTTTTCTCAGAATAAATCAACACAGAAAGATGTAAGTATATCATATGCCGAAGTTGATGCTGATTACATCAATACGTTGGGATTGGCCTGGAAAGTAAAACCGGAAGGCAGTTCATGGAGAAACGGGCATGGCATGTTGCTGAACGAAACGGCAATAACAGAATTAGGTTTGAAAGGAAATCCGCTCGGGCAACAAGTATTTAACAGAACTGTTGTTGGTATTTTGAAAAATTTTCGTTTTGCCTCAACCAAAAACGAGAAACTTCCAATGGGGCTTTTTATAATTTCGGACACTACCAACAGATTGGCTGACGAACAAAGCTCCGGCATTCTGTTCGCCAAAATGGATCCCAAATCCAATATCGTTGAAAAGATCAAATCCATAGAAAAAATTTATAAAAAATATTCTGCAGATAAACCCTTCGGGTATTATTTTCTTGATGACGCTTTCAATGATACATTTAAAACAGAAATCAGGATGTCAAAAATGTTTACGGTTTTTACCGCTTTTGCGATTTTTATTGCCTGCATGGGTCTGTTCGGTCTGGTAACGTTTACTGCGGAAACCAGAACTAAGGAAATTGGTATTCGAAAAGTTCTGGGCGCCAGTATTGCAAGTGTGGTAGCGCTTCTTTCGAAGGATTTTATCAAGCTGGTATTTATTTCTATTCTACTGGCAACGCCGGTTGCCTGGTATTTGATGAATCAGTGGTTACAGGATTTTACGGAGAGAATTGAGATAACATGGTGGGTTTTTGGCTTATCCGGAATTCTGGCGGTGATTATAACTTTCGCTACCGTAAGCTACCAAAGTATCAAAGCCGCCCTCATGAATCCGGTAAAATCCCTTAAAACCGACTAAAAAGACACATCTAAACATCAATCATATGAGCCATATAGCGATACCGATTCCAACAATTCCAGGAAGGCATGAAATCGAAATTGAAGTAACTGTCAATGGGCTGAAAGAACAGCTCCATTATCGAGTTGAGCTTTTTTACTGGGACAATTGTTCAAATCCAACCGGACATCGGGCAGATTGTATCAGTGAAATGTTATCGCATCAGGATCCTGAATGGGCGGTTTATTACATTGGCGCTCCCAACGACGAGTACGTCCCGATCACTTTTGTAAAAAAAGAAAGCAGATGGTTATTGCAGAAAAGTAGAGCCACGGCTTGAACTTTTATAATGAATTTGTCAAATTCTTACCTGGTAACAGGTAAGAATTTTTCATTTTAAAACCACCATTTTTCATATCCTGAAACGGGTTTCCAGTTACTTTTGGGCTCAAAATGGTTCCAGATTATTTCAGAAACTGTGCGAATCAGTTTGTATCCTTCATTATCTCTTTGCCAGCGCTCGTCTTGCTGATTTTTGGTTGTAATACAAAAAACATAATCACCATGAGGAGCATGAACCATTACAACTTCTGATTTGGCCTGATTTACGGCACCGCTTTTTGCACCTGTTTTAATGAAGGGCGGAATTTGGGATAAAGCTTCGCCATCCCAGAACTGCATACCCAAATAGCGATACATTCTTTCACTCGCATCGGGACTGATCACTTTTCCCAGTCGCAGCATGGCCATCAATTCAGCCATTTCTCGCGGTGATGTTTGTCCCCAGCCATACATCGCCTGATTTTGTTTTCGTCCCGGAGTTCTGGAATTGACACGGGTATTAATAAAGCCATTGATTTCCAGCCATTGATTTATCGTTGAACCGCCACCAGCCAGAGCCTGAAGCCATAAACTGCCTGTATTATCACTTAATGATATCATCAAATGAATCACTTTTGGCAAAGGGATTTTTGTGCTGTCACGCAATGAGCCTGTAATTCCGTCGTCATATTTCAACGAATCACGGTAGGTGAGAAGCTGGTCAAATTGAATTTGGCCCTTGTTGATTTTGTCAAAAACCCCAATCATAATGGGTATTTTGACCATACTCGCAGTTGGGAAAATAGTATCCGCATTGATAGAAGCAAACTTATCCGATTTTAAATTTCGCACATAAATACCTGCATTTCCTTTAAAGCCTGCCAGTGCTTTTTCAAGTTTTCCAGTCAGTTTTTTATCAGATATCGAATGAATTGTGCTTGAATTTTGTGAAAAAACAGTAAAATTAAGGAGCGACAGCACTGCAATAAAATAAAGATGTTTCATATGGTAAAAAGGAAGTGTAGGGAAATTCGTCAAAAACAGATCTGTATGTTAAATATATATATTCGGTAAGTAAATACCTTATAATGAATTGTTTGGAAGGGTTTTGGTGTTTGTTTGCAAAATGATAATACAAATATTTTAAAAAAAGTGTGGAATGGTTTCCATTTGTGTAATTTAAATTTTCCTCAGTTTTTCTGTAATCTGAGGAATATTTATTTAAAAACAGAATTAATGCCAAAGCGAAATCCACAAAATAGAGGGAAAGCATACACACTTTTAGAAACATAACAGATGGAACATAATTTGTATGGGCTGTTTATGAAAGACTAACAAAGTTGTCAGACTTACCCGAAACAACTACATCAATAACTGAAAAGATGATAAGTAAATCTGCATACACCGAACAAGAATTGATATCTTCTTTAAAATGTAATAGCAGGGAGGCCTTCGAATATCTTTACGACCATTACGCTTCGGCATTGTATGGTATTATCATGAAAATAGTTAAGGATGAAGATAAAGCGGCGGATGTAATGCAGGATTCTTTTTTGAAAATCTGGAAAAATATTGGAAGTTATAATGTTGAAAAAGGGACGCTTTTTACATGGATTCTAAATGTTGCGAGAAATACGGCCATAGATCGTTTAAGACTTGATGTTAAAAATGAGAAATCGGTAAGCTGGGATACAGTTATTGAATCCGATTTGGGGAATAATGTCGTTTTTAATCCTATCCCAGCTACTATTGATATACGTGCCATTGTAGCAAGCCTATTACCAGAAAAGAGTGTGTTGATTGATCTTGTTTATTTTCAGGGATATACGCATGAAGAAGTATCTGAAAAGTTAAGCTTGCCCTTAGGGACTGTAAAATCAAGAATTCGTAAAGCACTTAATGAATTAAGAGAGATTTTTGATGTACATAGTTTTACTTTGAGAGCTGCATAAATTATAGGAATGGAGGTTTTGATCCAGTTTCTCTTTCTGAGACGCTGGTTTTTTTATGGATTTTAGTTTAAAGCCAACAATTTTTCTAAAAAGCGAAAATTAAATTTTCTTAACATACTATTTTACAGTGAAATAACTAATACTACATCTTCCAGATTTTCCAGGAGTATAAATCCAAAAAGTACTACACGCCACGCAAAATGTTTTGTTGCCTCAATTGTTCAAGGCAATTCTGTTTTAAATAATAGTTTTCTTGAAGGAATTAAATTAAGGAAGTAAACCCGATCCTGAAATTGAGGTTTGAAGTCTAAGTAATATACATGCTTTATCCTTCATATTTTTCTTTTAATTCTTCATTTAGAATAAAATTGTAGCGCATTGTAGAGTAAGTTTGATAACGTATAATTAATAGCGTTCGATATTCCTTTTGTGCTGCTTATAACTCTCTGAGCATGATATGCTTTGTAACCTGATTTTAAAAGCCGGGCGCAAATCTGCTTTTGTTTAGCAATCAAGTGACTTGACTGATAAGGGTTTAGATATTTATAAAAATGATCGGAAAAGTTAATTAAAACCTGGATCGTCGCATAGTAAAGTTTAATCACTGCATAGAAAAAACAGGTTGTATTCTCATATTGATGAATTGTTATAAACTTGAAAAAGTTATATTTTATATTCAGTGCCTAAAACTATTATTTTTCTTGGCCAACGGTGATGGTTGATCTTGTAAAGTGCTGATTTTTACTGTTTTTGGTAATTTGTAGCGGTAGATTTAGTTATTTTTTATATGTAGAATTAGTTTAATTATTGTCGTAGATATAGTTATTATTTGTTTGTGATATAAAATTAATCATAAAAATGATTTGATTTTTAAATAGAATTTTTTTTACATTTGCAGCTGTCGATACCTCCATTAATAACCATAGAAGTTTAACCAGATATATCATAAGCAATAATGATTATTGGTTAAACCATCCGCTAATCCGTTAGGAAGTTTAATATTATTTTGGATTTCTAATTAATCAGAGCATCTGATTTATAGAATTTTTTTTGTCGTTAAAACTTATCTATCAATACTTTATTTAACCTGTAAATTTCTCATCATTATCGCTAATAACTATACAACCTCATGAAAAAAAATTACTCCTTTATGGTGATGTGCATAATAGTCTTATGCACATCATTCAGCAATTACACGCAAAAATTACCCCTGATCTTTCAGAAACATCTTCTACCGGAACTACCACTGCTGATTGCGGATGTACGGATAATGTTCTGGCGAATGCAAGTTTTGAAGATGGCAATACAAGCTGGACAACATCAGGTAGTTTTTCAACAAAAAATACACAATATGCAGTTTGTGGAACCTATGCAACTGTTCTGAACGGGGCTGGTAGTATTTACCAACAATATGCTGTTGCTCCTGGAGCTTCTGTTCGCTTCTCTGCATATGGCGGATACCATGTAAAAAATGGCCAGACATTTAAAATTTCTTTCTACACTTCAGGCAATACATTAATTTCAACGAATTCGGCATCCGTAGCCGTAGATTGGGATGTTGATACAGCACCTTCTACTGGTCCTATATTAAAACAATATGTTTTGAATGCAACAGCGCCGGCAGGAACAGCATTTGCCCGTGCCGAAGCTTCCGGAACAGGAGATTATTTTAAAATTGACGGCGCTTGTATGCAGGTAACGCCACCTCCGGCTGATTGTAACTGTGATGGTAATACTTTGGTTAATCCAAGTTTCGAAACCTTTACAACGGTAAGCGGAAAGCAAATTCCAACAGGATGGAGCTCTTCGAATGATGCTGGCCAGATTTTTACTGATGATGACGCATATGCTGTTTGTGGAACAAAAAATGGTTTGTTAGGGACTTCTGGCGGTAGTTTCTGGCAGGATGTAAATGTAATTCCGGGAAGCACTGCGGTGTTGAATATCTGGGGCGGATACCATGTAAAACAGAGCCATAAATTCCAGCTTATTTACCTGAATGCAGCAAAAGTTCAAATCGGAGCAGTTGCAGCAGAAGTCGCGCTCAACAAAGCGGTTGAGGATCTTCCTGCAACGGGGCCCAATGGCATGACAAAATATACTTTGACAGCAGCTGCTGCACCGGCGGGAACTTCATACATTCGAGTGTTGGGTTCTGCAACAGGAAACTATTTCAAAGTGGATGCCGCATGTCTTAAAATTACTCCACCGGTTTGTGAAACTTGTACGGGTAATCAACTTGTTAATCCAAGTTTTGAAGATGGAACAAATAGCTGGACAAAAACTGGGGCCGGTACATTTGCTACCTCAACGGACTATGTAGTATGTGGTATTAAGTCGGCTAAATTATCTGATAAGGTTGTGATCTCACAGACAAAAAATATAGCGCCCGGAAATACAGTAACCTGGACTATATATGCCGGATATGATGGCTCTAACACTAACTTTATACAGACTCTGAAGGTTAAGTTTTTCAACGGAGTAAATGAAATAACAGCGTCGACCGTGACTCAGGTGATTGACAAAGCTGTAACGTCGACGACAGTTGGTTTGAAAAAATATACACTAACAAAACAGGCTCCTGCTAATACAACTTCTGTCGTTCTTGAAATTTCATCGAGTGCAGGTATTGTTTATTGTGATCTTGGCTGCTTCCAGATAAAGACGGATACACCGCTTCCTGTAACGCTTACCGATTTTAGCGTCAAAAAGGAAGGCACAAGTGCTTCACTTTCATGGAAAACGACAGCTGAGACCAACTCCAAATCTTTTGAAGTTCAACATAGCCTTAATGGTAAAGAGTGGGCGGCTTTAGGCTCAGTTGATGCACAGGGTGAAAGTACAGTTACGAAATCTTACAGCTATACACATGCTACCCCTGCTAACGGAAACAATTTGTATCGTTTGAGAATGATCGATAAAGATGAAACGTTTGCTTATAGCAGAATTGTCAGTGAAAATTTTGTTACAGATGAGTCCGCATTACTTTACCCTAACCCTAGTTCGAATTTCATGAAGCTGAGAAATGGTAATGAAAAAATTGCCAGCATCCAGATTTATGATATCAGAGGTGTAAAGGTGAAAGATTTCATTCCGAAAGATGGTGTTGATGTAGACATCAGTAATCTGTCATCGGGAAGTTATATCGTAACCTTTAAACAAAGCAATGGCCTGATAGCCAAACAAAAAATTACGGTAATCAGGTAGTACAAAAGCGTTATTAGTTTCAAATTCCTTTATCCGCATATTCGGGTGAAGGAATTTTTTGTTTGAGGGAAGCTCATTAACCCGTGTAAAAGATTAGTCCGGGTTCTGTATTCTTCTTTCCAATATTAAGTTTTTCATATGATTACGATATTGTTACCTTTTTGGCAATTATTCCATTTAATTTTGTAGTACTGACTTAACGTTCAGAACATAATCAGCAGAAAACATTGAAGGATTTTAGTCAAAATAATATATTGCCGGAACAAGCTGCCAATCTGGAAATTCCGGAAACAGGTATTCTTTCCAAAAAAGATTTTGGAGTTGCTTTCAAATGGGGGACGGCTACGGCAGCATTTCAGGTCGAGGGAGCTGTTGCTGAGCATGGAAGAGGAGCGTCGATCTGGGATACCTTTACGCGCCAAAAAGGTAAAATAAAGGATGGTCACCACGCAGAAATTGCTTGTGATTTCTATAATAATTATGAGGCAGATCTGGAGCTAGTCGCTGAACTTGGTTTTAAGGAATTCCGCTTTTCACTTTCCTGGTCCAGGATTTTGCCGGATGGTACAGGAAAGATTAATGAAAAAGGAATCGATTTTTACAATCGGATCATTGACAAATGTATTGCCCTGGATATTGAACCCTGGATTACCTTATATCATTGGGATCTGCCCCAGGCATTGGAAGATCGTGGAGGATGGAAAAACAGGGAAATTATAAAATGGTTTTCTGAATACGTTTCGATTTGTGCTGATGCTTTTGGCGGAAAAGTGCGTAACTGGATCATTCTGAATGAGCCAATGGCCGTTGCTGGCCTGGGTTACACCACAGGTATGCACGCACCTGGAAAAAAAGGATTATTTAATTTTCTTCCGGTTGTACATCATCTTGCTTTGTGCCAGGCGGAAGGTGGCCGGATTGTTCGTGATATGGTACCGGACGCTTACATTGGTACGGCACTTTCCTGTTCGCATGTGCAGCCTTTTACGCAAAGTGTGAGAGATATCCGCGCGGCCAGAAGAGCGGATGCGATTATGAACCGTCTTTTTATGGAACCTTGTTTGGGTATGGGTTATCCGGTTGATGCTTTTCCGTTTTTGAAAGGAATTTCGAAATTCATGTTGGAAGGTGATGAAGAGAAACTGGCATTTGATTTCGATTTTATCGGACTTCAGAATTATTTCCGGGTGATTGTGAAGCATTCCTATTTTGCCCCTGTTTTGTGGCTTGAAGAAGTATCAGCCAGGAAACGAAATGTTCCGTTGACGGCCATGGGCTGGGAAGTTGCACCGGATGGAATGTATGAAATTTTGAAACAATTTAGCCAATATCCTAATATCAGGGAAATTATCATTTCTGAAAATGGGGCGGCTTTTGATGATGTTTTGAAAAATGGAGAAGTTCAGGATCATAAACGGATTCAGTTTTTTGAGGAGTACCTGGCCAATATATTGAAGGCGAAAAACGAAGGTGTGAAAATAGGTGGTTACCTGGCCTGGTCACTTCTGGATAACTTTGAATGGGCAGAAGGATATGGACCCAGGTTTGGGCTGGTTTATGTCAATTATGAAAATCAGGAGCGGATTATTAAGGATTCCGGAAAATGGTTTGCCAAATTTCTGAAGGAATAGGCTGAACCTGAACAATATTTTATGGCGGTTCCAACCTTTTTTATTCAAATGGAATCTTGTTATTATAACAAAATTCCAAACCTTTCTGCCATGAAAATCTTACTCTTTTTACTTGCCTTAATAACTTGTATTGCCTGTACTGACGACAAGCTTCCATCCGATGTCGAAATAGTGGAAAGCGATGCTGAATGGGTTAATATGCTTGCAGCCGATGGCTGCTCCTGGCATTTTCAGGTGCCTTCCGGAGATTCTTTACTTTATTATCTGCCGTCTGAGACTTCATTGAAAGTGGTTGAAAAGGAACTTGGCAACAAGGAGGATTATTATTCATTTATCAAAGTACATATTCGATATAGTCTTACAGATAGGAAAAAAGGTGTTGCCTGTGGTTGGGGCGCAACCGGAAATTTCACAGAAATTGAAGTTTATAAGGTTGATAAAAAATAGTTTACTATTTTAAGAATTTCACGCAAAAAAGGAAGGGGCAAAGCACGCTAAGATTTTAACTTTGCGAGCTTTGCCCCCTTCCTTTTTTGCTTTGCGTGAAATATTTTAAATAAAATTGAAACCTCCATGCAACCTCCATTTCGGTTTTAACATCATAACTGCAAACGACAAGAAAACTTATTAGATCATGAAAAAAATTAATTTACTTTTAGCCGCATTCGTTCTATTTATCACAATTTCTGCCAATGCGCAGAATTCAGACGAAAAGCCTTACATCTCTAAAAATTTCACAAGCGCTTCGCTGACGAATCTTAAAGTGGAAACTTCTGGCGGTTCAATCACCGTTGCCGGTGACCAGCCAAATGGTGTTAAGGTTGAAATGTACGTCCGTCCGAATAACTGGAATGGAAAAGTCAATCTGAGCAAGGAAGAGATTGAAGACAAACTTGAAGATTTCGATATTTTTATCGGCACCGAGGGCAGTGTTTTAAAAGCAACAGCTGTTCGTAAAAATAGAAATGGCTGGGACAAAAACAGCGTTTCTATTTCTTTTAAAATCTCAACACCAAGAAATATGGCAACCAATCTGCGCACAAGCGGCGGAAGTATCCGTATCTCTTCACTTACAGGCGAGCAAAATTTCAGGACAAGCGGAGGAAGTTTAAAAGTATCGGATCTTGACGGTCTTATCGATGGACAAACCTCTGGCGGTAGTATTGAAGTTGAAAACTGTAAAAAAGAAATCACACTTAGTACGAGCGGTGGAAGTATCAAAGCCAGCGAATTGAGTGGAAAAATTAATCTGCATACTTCTGGCGGCAGTATCACATTGAACGGTCTTGATGGTTCAATTGTAGCGCAAACCAGCGGTGGAAGTATAAAAGGTGATGGTATCAAAGGAGATCTTGACGCCGGAACTTCGGGTGGTTCTGTACGTCTGGCGGCCGTTTCCGGAAGTGTGAAGGCACATACAAGCGGTGGAAGCATGGAAGTAGAAATTACCCAAATTGGTAAGTTTGTAGATTTGTCAACATCAGCGGGAAGTCTGCGGGTGAATATGCCAATGGATAAAGGAATGGATTTAAATCTGAAAGGGAATAAAGTAACCGTGAGTTTGAAAAACTTTGATGGACAAGTAGAAAAGGATCGCGTTCTTGGTAAAATGAACGGTGGTGGAATTCCTGTTAACTTGTCTGCAAACGGTGGATCGGTTTCTATCAATCAGTAAAAAAAATATTTGTAATCTCTTTCATTTACAGGCGTTCGTCCCTGAACAAAAGTGTCCGTTATCGGACACTTTTGTTGTTTTATTTCAATGTAAAATACTTATTATCAGGTTTTTATTATTTTGGCATAAGATTTACTTTACTTCATATATATAATGCAACCTATGAAATTCTGCTTTGCCGGATTTCCATTCCCTTAATCCTGTCGGTCATGCTAAAAAATTACATCACAATCGCCTGGCGAAATCTTACGCGTAACAGTCTGTATGCTTTGCTAAATGTAGCCGGTCTTTCGATTGGTTTGGCCTGTGCGCTGATTGTCTTCTGGTTTATTCGTTTTCAGACTTCATTTGACCATTCGCACACCAATATTGATCACATTTACCAGATCACAACCGAATTTCATTCGGATGGAATAGGTTATTCCCGCGGCGTTCCGGCTCCTATGTGGAAAGCGATGGAAGCGGAATTTCCGCAGTATAAATCCAGCATGTGTTTTGAAAAATACAATTCCTTCATGGCCGCTTTGGATAACAGTGGCAAGGCTGTTAAAAAATTCAAGGAAGAAGGCCCTAATATGGCATTTGTTCAGCCCGAATATTTTTCCATTTTTGATTCGCACTGGCAAATTGGTACGCCAAAAGCTTCATTAAGCAAGCCGAATACGATTGTTTTAAGTGAAAAAATGGCACGTAAATATTTTGGTATTGAAAATCCGATTGGCAAAAGTATTCGCCTGGAAAATCAACTCAATCTCGAAGTAACCGGAATTATCGACAACGTTTCCGAGAATACGGATTTGCCATATGAGTTCTTTGTTTCATTTCAAACACTGGTTGCCAATCCTAAATTCAACTACGGGGGAAGCGGACTGGACAATTGGAGCGGTGTCAATTCAAATACCTATTGTTTTCTTTTAATACCCGAAAACGTAAATATAAAAGGTGTTGAAAAGCAAATGTCGGCGCTTAATAAAAAGTACCACAGCACTGATTTCGCTTTTTATAAACATCCGCTGATTCCTTATTCAACCATGCACCACTCCGAAAATTACAACGGAGCAATGCCGATGAAGTGGGTCTGGATCATGAGCGTGATCGGGATATTTTTGATTGTGACGGCATGCTTTAATTTCATAAACATGGCTACTGCACAAGCATTAAGACGTTCCAAAGAAGTGGGCGTTCGGAAGGCCGTGGGCGGAACAAGAGGTCAGGTCTTTATACAGTTTATGACGGAAACGGCTTTGATTACTTTCGCTGCATTGGTGATTGGTTTTGCACTTGCTTTTTTGGTAGTTCCACATATTAACAGCTGGCTGGATCAGCCGGGAACCTGGCCGGTACATATTAACTGGGCCGATGGTTTGTTATGGATTTTCATGGCATCGCTTTTTCTGGGCGTAGTACTTCTGGCGGGTTCTTATCCTGGTGGAATTCTGGCCGGATTCAGACCGGTTTTGGCTTTGAAAGGAAATATTTCAACCCGTCAGATCGGAGGAATTTCCTTACGTCGCGGGCTGATCGTGTTTCAGTTTGTGCTGATTCAATTGCTGGTAATTTGCACGTTGGTTGTTAATAATCAGGTTGATTTTATGTTGTCTCAATCGGTAGGTTATGAAACAAAAGGGATTGCAGAGCTACGGATTCCTACACCTGATAAAATAAACCAGACCACTTTCAGACAAAGATTATTGGAAATTCCAGGAATTTCGGATGCTTCTTTTTGTCTTTTTCTTCCAACAACAAATTCAAATAATAACAGCAACGTAAAATTTGATACCCGTCAGAAAGATGAACTGTGGAGCATGAATACCAAAAATGCGGACGATAACTACGTGAAAACCTTTGGTCTTCAATTTGTTGCCGGAGAAAATATTCCGAAAAGTGATACCATCCGAGGGTATTTAATCAATGAAAAAGCCGTGGAGCGTTTGGGATTAAAAAATCCTGCTGATGCGATTGGTAAAAACCTGAAAATATGGGGCGTCACAGCACCGATTTATGGCGTATTAAAAAACTGGAATAATACCTCGTTCAAAAGTGGAATTAACCCCATTGCGGTTTTCACTTATAAGGACTACAACTATACCTGCGCTGTCAAACTAAGCACTACGAATCTTCATCAGACGATGAAAAGTGTTGAGAAGTTATGGAATGAATATTTCCCTGATTATCTGTACGAACAATCATTTATGGACGACAATATTGCAAAAAGTTATGCGCTTGAAAACATGATGCTGAAACTGATCCGGGTATTTTCATTCATCGCGATTTTCATCGGCTGCCTTGGTTTGTATGGTTTAGTCAAATTTATGGCTTCGCAGAAAACGAAGGAAATTGGTGTCCGGAAAGTTTTGGGTGCAAGTATTATCAATATCATTGGTCTGTTTGGTAAAGAAATATCATTACTTATCGGCGTTGCTTTTGTCATAGCCGCACCGCTCGGCTGGTATGTAATGCACGGCTGGCTGCAAGATTACGAATACCGAATTCCAATCGGAGCTGAAATTATGATCCTGGCCATTACGATCACATTTGTTGTAGCTGCGGTTACTGCCGGATATGAATCGATAAAAGCCGCGCTGGTAAATCCGGTAAAATCACTTAAATCAGAATGACCCGTTTGACGGCTTTTTTCGCTGTCAGATGATAACAGCCCGTCCGACGGTTTTTTTTACCGTCGGACGGGTAAACAAAAGAAGGAAAAGTCTAAAAATCTATCAGCCTGAAAATTTTAAAACTATGTTTCAAAATTATTTAAAACTAGCGTGGAGGCATCTTGTCAATCAGAAGATGTATTCTTTTGTCAAAATCGGTGGTTTTGCTATTGGTATTGCGGCTTGTCTGCTGATTGCTTTGTTTATAAAAGACGAGCTTCGTTATGACGAGGATATTCCCTACCAAAACCGGACATACAGGGTTGTCGCCGTTGAAAAATATCAGGGAGAAATAATTCCTTATACCTGGCAGCAGGCAGGGGTTGCCAAAGTTATAAAAGAAGATTATCCGGAAGTCGAAAAAGCGGGTAGATTTTTAAACAGTGAATTGTTTGGAGCTGGACCAAACCAGATTAGAAGGTCGGATAAACTGCAAAACGTCTACGAAGAACGTTTTGCATATATGGATCAGGATCTGATTGATATATGGGGACTGAAAATGTTGGAAGGTGATCAGGAACATGCTTTGGATGAGCCAAATAGTCTGGTAATTACAAAATCAAAAGCCGATAAATTCTTTCCGAACGAAAGTGCGATCGGCAAAATTATGATCATTAACGACGATGCCAAAAAACCAAGAAAGATTACAGGTGTCATTGAAGATTTTCCAAAGAATTTCCACGTAGGTTTTGATTTTCTGATGACGATGGCCGGCGTTGTATTCTATGAAGGTGAACAAACCAACTGGCTGGCTACCAATTATCAGACTTATATAAGGTTGAAAGAAGGAACGGATCAGCATAAGTTTGAATCAAAACTTTCTGCGATTACCAAGAAGTATTACATGCCCCAACTCATTGCAAGCGGACAAAAAGTTAACGCGGAACAAATTGAGGCGGACAAGAAATACCAGTTACAGCCTGTTTCTCAGATTTATTTAAGAAATGGAGACATTCGGGATGGTTTGAGCCATGGCGATATCCGGTTTATCTGGCTTTTTGGCGCTATTGCAGGATTTATACTTTTGCTGGCCTGTATCAATTTTGTCAATCTTTCAACTGCAAAATCTGCCAACAGGGCGATGGAAGTTGGTCTAAGAAAAACAGTAGGATCGGAGCGGAGTGGTTTGATAAGTCAGTTTCTGACAGAATCGCTGCTAATCAGTTTTGTATCGATCTCACTTGGTTTTGTTCTGGCCTATGCTCTTCTTCCTTTTTTCAATACCCTTTCTTCAAAATCACTGGTTTTTCCTTTCACCGAATGGTGGCCTTTGCCGGTATTAATTCTCAGTTCACTTGCTATCGGGATTTTGGCGGGTTTGTATCCCGCGTTCTATTTATCCGGTTTCAAGCCGATCAATGTACTGAAAGGACAATTGGTTAAAGGAAAAAAAGGAGCGGATTTAAGAAGCACGCTTGTCGTTTTTCAATTTACAACATCCATCATTTTGATCATCAGTACGTTTGTGATTTACCGTCAGGTTAATTTCATATTAAATGCAAAAGTTGGTTATAACAGGAATCAGGTTTTGCTTGTACATGGCACAAATACGCTGGGAGATAAGGTTGCTGTTTTTAAAGACGAAATAAAAAAATTGCCGCAAGTGAAAAATGCGACGGTAAGCGATTATCTGCCGATAAAGGAAACAAAACGTAATGGAAATCCATTTTGGCAAGATGGAAAAACAAAGGAAATGGCTTCTACAAGCGGACAGTTCTGGGTAACGGATTACGATTATATTGAAACCCTGGGTATGAAGATTGTACAGGGAAGGAATTTTTCAAAGGATAGGAAAACGGATGAAAAAGCCGTTATCATTAACCAGAAACTTGCGAAAGATCTTGGTTTGAAAAATCCCGTTGGTCAATATATTACCAACCAAACGAATAATGGTAACAAGCTTGAAATCATCGGCGTTGTCGAAGATTTTCATTTCGAGTCCATGAAGGATGATATCGAAGGACTTTGTATGAGTTTGGGTTCAAGTCCTTCCATTGTTTCAATTAAAATAGGTACTTCTGATACGAAAGGAGCGATTCAATCGATATCAAAAGTTTGGAATTCGTTAGCGCCAAACCAGCCGATCCGTTACACATTCATGGACCAGAATTTTTCCAAAATGTATGATGACGTAAACAGGCTTGGACAGATTTTCAGCAGCTTTGCGATTCTGGCGATTATCGTTGCCTCACTGGGTTTATTTGCGCTTTCTGCTTTTATGGTAGAACAACGCAGAAAAGAAATAGGAATACGGAAAGTCCTGGGCGCATCAGTTCAAAGTATTCTTGGATTACTAACCCGGAATTTTCTGGTTCTTGTACTTATTTCAGCAATTATCGCATCACCGATTGCCTGGTACATCATGCAAAAATGGTTGCAGGATTATAAATATAGAATTGATATTACCTGGGACATTTATGCTTTTGCCGGCATTTTGTCAGCCACCATAGCAATACTTACAATAAGTTACCAGGCCATAAAAGCAGCCCTAATAGATCCGGCAAAAACATTAAAAAGCCAGTAACAATATTTCCGGCTCCGTCGTACGTCAGAAAAAGGCGTAAGACGGAGCCGGAACTCCCGTCCGACGGCTTTTTTCGTCGTCGGACGGGTAATAAAAACTAAGAAGGAGAAAATAATTTTCTCCCAATCAATTAGCCAGAAAAACCTCAAAGACATGTACAAAAATTATCTCAAAATCGCCTGGCGGAACCTGCTTTCGAGCAAACTGTTCTCTTCCATTAATGTATTTGGTTTGTCTGTCGGGATGACCTGCTGTATGCTACTTTTGCTTTACATTATGAGCGAAATGTCGTTCGATAAACATCAGGAACATGCCAAAGATCTGTACCTTTTACGTAGCGAAAATGTTCAGTCCAACGGCGATAAAATGGATAATCCCAGAGCTCCGGCGCCTTACGCGCAGGCTGTAAAAGCAGAATTTCCGGAAGTGGAACAGGTTACAAGACTTTGGTGGAATTTCCTGGAGGCAAAAACTTTACTTAAAGTAACTCAGTCTGGAAAGCCTGAAAAATCATTTTATGAAACAAAAGGAATTAGCGTGGATTCTACTTTTTTCGATGTTTTTACCTATCAGTTTGTTGAAGGCGATCCCAAAACGTCCATGAACGATCCACATTCTGTTGTGCTTTCGGAAGATGTTGCGCATAAGTTTTTTGGTAAAGAATCAGCTTTAAATCAAACGATAAGAATTGGTGGAAAATCGGGTAATAATGAAGATTTTAAAGTTACTGGTGTATTTCGCGATGAAAGTGCAAGATCACATATCGATGCCCGTTATTTTGTTTCAATCCACTCCGGTTGGGTGGGAGATTACCTGAGACAGCCAGATTTGGATTTTACGAACAACAATATGTTTTATACATATCTAAGATTAAAACCCGGAACAAACGCTGAAAAATTCAGTGACAAATTGCCTTCTTTTATCGAAAAATACGCCCGAAAAGATTTAAGACTGGCTGGTTTTGATAAAAAATTATTCCTTCTGCCTGTAAAAGATATCCACCTTTTCAGCAAAATTGACAGAATTGTTACGGCTACAACAAGCACAACTTATCTTTACGTACTTGCTTCCATCGCGCTGTTCACGTTACTGATTGCCTGTATTAATTTTATGAATCTGGCAACGGCGCGTTCAGCCAGACGTGCGGCTGAAGTTGGAATCAGGAAAGTAATGGGTGCCGGAAAAAGTGGTTTGATCTGTCAGTTTTTGGGAGAATCCATGGTTCTTACTTTCCTGGCGCTGATAATTGCCATCGCCTCAGTTATCGTTTTTCTTCCCGTTTTCAATCAATTGGCGGATAAAAATTTAAATATTTCTGAATTATTCAAACCCGAAGTTGCCCTTGCATTTATTGGCCTCGCCATTGTAACGGGATTATTGGCGGGCAGTTATCCCGCATTTTATTTATCGGTTTTTAATCCATTGGACGTAATCAAAGGAAGATTTGTCAATTCTGTTTCTGCTACCGCTTTAAGAAGAGGTTTGGTTGTTTTCCAGTTTGTGATTTCTATCGGGCTGGTAGTGGCAACGATGGTGATTCAGGGACAAATTAAGTTCATGCAGGAGCAGCCGCTTGGTTTTACAAAGGATCAGCAGATCGTAATTCCTTTACGCAGCAAAGAAGCCAAAAAAGCTTATAATGCGCTCAAGAATGAAATGTTTCAGAACAACCAGGTTTCGGCGGCTTCGGGCACTTCTTATTATCCGGGCATTATCAATCCAAGTGATATGTCGGTTTTTCTTCCCGGACAAAGTGTCAATGAGGACGGTTTGGTCAAAACAAACGGAGTTGCGGCCGATTTTATGAAAACAATGGATTTCAAAATGGCCGCCGGAAGAATGTTTTCTGTGGAATATCCGGCAGATACCAATAATAAAATAGTGGTAAACGAAGCGACTTTACGCAAATTCAGAATTCCACTGGACAAAGCGGTTGGGCAAAAACTTAATTTTAATATGGGGGAAAAGGAAATTGGTTCACTGGAAATCGTTGGTGTGGTCAAAGATTTTCATTTTGAAGATTTACACAAAGTCATTGAACCATACGTGTTTTTCCTGAATAATGATACCAATTTCAATTATGTGATAGCGCACGTCAATACAAAGGATTTGAGTACGGTGCTTCCTTTTTTGGAAACAAAGTGGAAATCGTTAATTCCTGAGGAGCCTTTTTCATATACATTTCTGAATGAAGATTTCCAGAGCAATTATTCGGCTGATGCCAGGACTTCCCGGATCATCAACACGTTCACAGTTATTTCCATTCTGATTTCCTGTCTGGGATTATTTGGACTGGCGGCTTTTGCTGCACAGCAAAGAACGAAGGAAATTGGTGTAAGAAAAGTTTTAGGAGCTTCTATCCCAAGTATTGTTGCTTTGCTGTCGGGTGATTTTATAAAGCTGGTTCTCGTCTCCATTCTGATCGCCACGCCGCTTACCTGGTATGTGATGGGGAAATGGCTTCAGGATTTTGCTTACAGTATCAAAATGGAGTGGTGGATGTTTACCATTGCAGGCATTTTGGCGATTATAATTGCTTTAATTACAGTTAGTTCACAAGCGATTAAAGCAGCGATGACCAATCCGGTAAAATCACTCAAATCGGAATAATAAAATATCGGGAGAGATATTTTCAAAGGATTTCACTTTTTTCTAACCTATACTAATCATGATCAGGAATTATTTAAAAATAGCTTTCCGGAATCTGATCCGGAACAAGGTTTACAGCAGCATCAATATTGCGGGTCTGGCAATGGGCATCGCAGCCTTTCTTTTGATTCTTGAATATGTAAGTTTTGAAAAAAGTGTAAATCAGTTTCATAAGAATCTGCCGGAAATGTATCGTCTCATTAGCCTGGATGCAAAGGGGAATACCTGGGGACAAGTTGAACCCGGTTGGGCGGCAAAAGCAAAACAGAATTTTAGCGAGATAAAGGATTATTGTCGTTTTACCGATTATATTACAAAGGGAATAGTAAAAAAAGAGGGAGAAAATACAGGGGTTTTTCGCGAAGATAACATCGGTTATGCCGATGGGAATTTCTTCGATTTTTTTACTTTCTCAGTCATCAAAGGGAATAAGGCCGCACTGAATCAGCCAAAAGTAGTTTTCATTACTTCCAAAATGGCCGGTAAATATTTTGGAAAAGAAGATCCTATTGGTAAAACTTTAACACTTTCCAATCAGTTTGGCACTTTGTCTTATTCGGTGGAAGGTATTTACAAATCCCGGGAAAATTCAGATATCAACCTGGATATGATATTTTCCTTGAAATCTCTGCCTAATGCCGATAATCTTGAATCGCTTTATACCAATACATTTTTTCTGTTAAATAAAGGAGTTGATTATAAATCTCTGGAAAATAAATTATCAAAATTTCGGGATATTCAGCAACAGGATAAAGATGGAGTTAAGTTTCGTTTGCAGGCATTTGCCAATTTACATTTGTCGGATAAGCTGAATGATACCTACCAAACTACCGGCAATGTCAAATATGTTTATACCCTCGGCGTAATTGCTTTTTTGATTTTACTAATCGCATGGTTTAATTATATCAATCTGTCAACTGCAAATTCTCTCAAACGTGCCAGTGAAGTCGGTGTTAGAAAAGTGATTGGAGCGACGCCAGGCAATTTAATCGGGCAATTTCTGGGAGAATCGGCGTTAGTCAATTTGTTAAGTTTTACAATGGCCATTTTGTTGATTTACGTACTCCAACCGTTTTTTAATCAATTGATTGGAAAAAATCTATCGCTTGAAATTTTAGGAAATTCGTCCGTCTGGGTCATTGGTTTGAGTGTTTTTCTTTTTGGAATGCTGACATCCGGGATTTACACGGCTTATGCTTTATCCAATTTCAATCCGGTGAAAATCCTGAAAGGCAAACTGACGAAAACTTCACAAGGTGCTTTTTTGAGAAAATCATTAGTCGTTTCCCAGTTTAGTATTTCCATTGCATTGATGCTGGTTACTATTGTGATTTACAGTCAGCTGAAATTTATGCAAAATGAAAATCTGGGTGTGAAAACGAGCCAGTTGCTAGTGCTTCGCGGACCGGAAAATGAAAAAGACAGCACCTATAAAATTCGTAAAGCTGCGTTTTGGAATGAGATAAGTGAGCAAAGTTTTGTGAAAGATTATAGTTTGTCAGGCAGCGTACCGGGGAACTTCTATAACTTTAATACATCCGGATTTACCCAGCCAGGCTCGAAGGCCGGTGATGAATTGGCTTCGTACGCATTCACGATCATTGGCGACCGGTATTTAAATGTTTACGATATAAAATTAAAAGCCGGAAGAAATTTTACGCCCGAAGAAGCCAATGTGGATTGGAATAAGAATTCGAAAGTGATCATGAATGAAACCGCCATTAGGCAGCTTGGATTTGAATCGGCGGAAGATGCTTTGAAAACCAAAATAAAGTGGGACGAACGTTATCTGGAAATTATTGGTGTTGTGAAAGATTACCACCATACTGGTTTGCAAAAAGCCATTGATCCAATTATATTTTATCCACAAAACAGCAGCCAATACATCACCATAAGTCTGACTGCGGATGATATGCAGGAAAAAATTTCCAGACTGGAAAAAATCTATAAAAGCTATTTTACCGATAATCCATTTGAATATTTCTTTGTTGATGAAAACTTCAACAAACAATATGTTTCTGAAAAACAGTATAGTCAGATCTTTACAACCGCTTCGGTTTGGGCCATTTTTATCGCCTGTCTTGGACTGTTTGGATTGGCAACTTTCACAGTTGAAAATAGAAATAAAGAAATCGGTATACGGAAAGTGCTCGGTGCTTCGGTGGTAAGTATTGTCGGACTTTTGTCAAAAGATTTTCTGGTCTTGATTGTAGTTGCAATATTGATTGCCAGTCCGCTCACCTATTATTTCATGCAAAAATGGCTTAGTGATTTTGCATATCGAATCGATATTTCGTGGTGGATTTTTGCGGTTGCTGCGGGCTTGTCACTATTAATTGCAGTATTGACAATCATGTTCCAGGGAATAAAAGCAGCACTTATTAATCCTGTCAAATCGCTTAAATCAGAATAAAAGGGTTTCACGCAAAGCAGGTAAGAAAAAAGAGCAAAGCTCGCTAAGATTTTAGCTTTGTGTGCTTTGCCCTTTACTTTTTTGCTTTGCGTGAAATTAAGGCAATGCTTATTACTCCTGTCAAATCGCTTAAATCAGAATAAAAGATCCCAAATATGTTCAACTCAATTTTTGTCAAAAATTTATTGTGCGTCGTAATTTTCGCTTTTACAGGTTTAGTTTGTCGGGCTCAAAAAGTAATTGAGCCCGATTTATCTGCCTTGCTTAAAGCCAATAAAATTAGTGCAGTTAATCGTTCAGTTACCCAAATTTCAACAGACGTAAAGAAAAATGTTTTGCATCTCGATGGAAAACCTGACGCTGGGATTGCCTGGATTGATGATATCCGTTTTTCTGATGGAATTATCGAATTCGATGTAAAAGGAAAAAATGTTTTGCAGCAAAGTTTTGTTGGTATCGCTTTTCACGGTTCCAATGATAGTACTTACGATGCTATTTATTTCCGCCCCTTCAATTTCAAATCCACTGAAACCGAAAGGCGAAATCATTCCGTTCAATATATTTCCTTGCCAAAATTTGACTGGCCGGTTCTGAGAAAGGAACATCCAAATCAATATGAAAAACCAATAGATCCGGCACCTGAACCGGAAGAATGGTTACATGCGAAAATAGTTGTTGATGGCCTGAACGTTAAAGTTTTTGTGAACAACAATGCTCAGGCAAGTCTGGTTGTTAAAAAGCTTGGGAATAGTAATAATGGGAAAATTGGATTTTGGGTTGGATATGATTCGGATGGAGATTTTTCCGAATTGAAAATAGCACAAAAATAATATTTCCAATCGTTCACCTCTGTACGAAATCGTTCAATATTGAACACTTAAAATGAGGTAACTATCTGATATCCAAATGAAATAATATTTGGAATAATTTTTTTCAATATCAACTTAATAATCACTTCCAAAGTTTATGCTGAAAAACTATTTTAAGATCGCGCTTCGGAATTTACAGCGAAGCAAAGCGTATGCTTTTATCAATGTGCTTGGTTTAGCGCTCGGCATAACATGCGCTGTTTTGATTTTTATGCTGGTCAGGTATCATTTGAGTTTTGATACTTTCCACGCGAACTCAGACCGAATTTACCGGATTGTGACAGAGTTTCACAATGAAACCGTGAGCTTGGAAAGTGGTGTTCCGACTCCGTTGGGAAAAGCATTTCGTAATGATTTTGCTTTTGCTGAGAAAACGGCCAGAGTTATAACCTACGACAATCAACTTATTTCTCTCCCTAATTCAAAGGATAATAAGAAATTTGAAGAAGAAAACGGTGTTGCTTATGTGGAGCCGGATTTTTTTGATATCCTCAATTTTCCTTTGTTGGGAGGTGATAAAAAATCGGTTTTGTCTGAGCCTAATTCTGCGATTGTCACACAAAAAATTGCAGAAAAGTATTTTGGTAAAACAAATGCGATCGGTCAGGTGATCAGGATCAATAATGAAACAAATTATAAAATTACCGGTATTTTGAAAGATTTGCCTGTAAATACTGATAGAAGCCAAGAAATTTATCTCCCCTGGGAAAATCTGAAAGACGAGAATCCATGGCTTTTCAAGGACGATAGCTGGATGGGTGTTTATTCTTCATCCAATTGTTTTGTTTTGCTAAAAAACGGCGTTACCCAGGCCACAGTTGAGAAATCGCTACCGGCTATTTCAAAAAAATATTATTCAGCAAAGAACGCTCCCGGCTGGCAATTCAAGCTTCAACCGCTTTCAGATATACATTTCAATGCGGAATTGGGTGGATATATGGAGAAGAAAAACCTTTGGGCATTATCCTTCATTGGCATTTTTTTGATTGTAACGGCTTGCGTTAATTTTGTCAATCTGGCTACTGCACAAGCGCTTAGTCGCTCGAAAGAAATTGGTGTAAGAAAAGTCTTGGGCAGTTTGAAATCCCAGCTTTTCTGGCAATTTATTTCAGAAACGGCATTGATAACTTTTTTCGCTTTATTGATCGGGCTTATTTTATCCTACATCGCCTTACCTTATGTGAATGAATTATTTAAAGCGCATTTGTCTCTTTCCTTGATTTCTGATGGTACGTTAGTTCTTTTTTTACTGGGGTTAGTCGTTACGGTTACCTTCTTTTCTGGGTCCTATCCTGGGTTGATTCTGGCAGGTTTTCAGCCAATTTTGGCACTTAAAGGAAAAATATCACAAAAAAGCGCCGGTGGTTTTACATTGAGGAGAGGTCTTGTCGTTACGCAATTTGCGATTTCGCAAATCCTGATCATTGGTACTATTGTGATTGCAAATCAGATGCGTTTTTCCAAACAATCGGATCTGGGTTTTAATAAAGATGCGATGGTAATGCTGCGACTTCCGGTGACTGATCTTGCAAAAATGAGTACATTGAAATCCAGAATTATGCAGTTGCCGGGAATAAAATCGGGCACATTTTGCTTCGCTGCTCCGGCTGCAAATTCCAATAGTAATACCATGTTGCGTTACGATTCACGTGGAGAGAACGAACAATTTGATATTAATATGAAAGCTGCTGATGATCAGTATATTAAAACTTTTGGTTTGAAACTGGTCGCTGGTCGTAATATTATGCCATCAGATACTGTACGTGAATTTGTGGTAAATGAAACATTGATTAAAAAACTTAAATTAAAATCCGCTGATGAAATCCTGGGTAAGGAATTGAGCCTTGATGGAGGTCGTAGAAAATTTATTATAGTAGGTGTTGTGAAAGATTTTTACAATTATTCCTTCCGAGACAATATCGATCCGATTTGCATTATGGCAAATTATAAAAACTATCAGAATTTTGCGCTCAATATCGACATGGCTAGTATGAAGCCGACAATGACTGAGATCGAAAAAATTTGGAGTGAAACCTATCCTGAATACATTTTTCAATCTACTTTTCTGGATGATAAAATTGCAGAATTCTATGCACTGGATTCCATTATGCTTCAATTGATACAGTTCTTTGCCGGTGTTGCGATTTTCATAGGTTGCCTTGGACTATACGGCTTGGTTTCCTTTATGGCTGCACAGAAAACCAAAGAAATCGGAGTCCGGAAAGTTTTGGGAGCAAGTATCGGGAATATTGTCTGGATGTTTGGAAAAGAATTTGTTCGTCTCTTGTTAGTTGCATTTGCCATTGCCGCGCCATTAGGCTGGTGGGTGATGAATGGCTGGCTGCAGGATTTTAAATACAGAGAAGAAATAGGAGCGGGGATTTTCCTTTTGGCGATCGGTGCTACGTTATTGATTGCTGCGCTGACTGTGGGATACCGGTCCATTAGCGCGGCCTTGATGGACCCCGTCAAGTCGCTCAAATCGGAATAAGTTTAAACCTGATCTATTAGTCATGCGGTTTTGCCAGATTGAAAAGTCTGGTAAAACCGCTTCGGTTTGTAAAGGAATTGTGAAAATATTAACCGTTAACCAGATTTGCTCACCATGCTTAAAAACTATTTCATCACAGCGATACGCTATCTATGGAAGCAAAAAGGATTTTCGATCATTAATCTGATTGGCCTTACCATCGGGATGAGCGTCTGTTATTTTGCTTTACTTTTTGTTCATTTTGAACTGAGCTACGATACGTATCACGAAAAATCAGACAGAATATACCGGCTCGTTACTGACATTAAAACAGACCATGGAACGGATCAGTTAAGCACAACGGCGACTATGGCTCCGTCCATGCAGGCGGCTTTCCCGGAAGTGCAGGCGACTACCCGGATTTTTCTTGATTACCTGATTATTCAAAAAGGCGAGGAGCAGTATAGTGAGGAGAATATCGCCTATGCAGATTCTTCGATCTTTTCCGTTTTTACTTTTCCTTTAATAAGCGGCAATCCGGCACAAAGTCTTAATGCGCCCTATTCTGTGATTTTATCCGAAACGGCAGCACGTAAATATTTTGGAGAAGAAAACGCTCTTGGAAAAACTCTAAAAGTCAACGGAAAGGAGCAGGCAACCGTTACGGGCATCATGAAAGATATACGGGATAACTCCCACTTCAAGGTGAGTATGCTGTTCTCAATGTCGACCCTGGGAGAAGAATGGATGCAGAATTCAAAGCGGTTTTTCTTTTATACTTATTTGTTGTTACCAGAAAACCAGGATCCGGCGGTGTTGACTGCAAAGTTTCCCGGATTTGTAAAAGATCATTTCGATCAAAGTAAAGGTCAATATTCCTTGGCGTTGGAACCGTTGAAAACCGTTTATCTGGATGGAAAACCACGGGGTTCCAAAACCGGTAGTTCTGTAAATGGAAACCGTAGTCACGTTTATATTTTTTCGTTTGTTGCAGCTTTTGTACTTTTTATCGCCTGTTTTAATTTTATTAATCTGACGACAGCCTTGTCTATTCAACGGGCAAAAGAGATTGGTGTGAGAAAGGTTTTGGGTACTACAAAAAGGCTTCTGGTCTTTCAGTTTTTGATTGAAGCACTGGTTTTAGCATTGACTTCCTTTGTATTGTCAATCATTGTTTGCAGTCTTTTTTTACCATATTTCAACGATTTGGCAGGAAAAACGGTGAGCATCAGTATATTTCAAAACCTGGGAAATCTTGGAATACTGTTCATGATTTCCGTAATTATCGGATTACTTTCCGGCATATATCCAGCCTTTTTTCTTTCCCGTTTTCAGCCCGTCAGTATTCTCAAAGGTGGATTTATTTCTGTTTCGAAGGGAATCGCGTTTAGGAAAGCGTTGGTTATTGCACAGTTTTCAATCTCAATTATTCTGATCGTCGCAACGATTGTAGTGTATAGTCAGCTCCATTTTATGCAAAATCAGGAACTGGGTTTCAAGAAAGATCATATGCTGGTCATTGATTTTCAATATGACGATAAGATTACCAGTCACGAAGAGACAATAAAGGATCAGTTAACCAAAATTCCGGGAGTTACAGCAGCCTCAATTTCTTCAAGTATTCCAGGCAAATCGAATCACATATATCCTACAAAACTTGAAAATAAAAGCAGCGACATGCAGGATTTTCAACTGGATACGTATTTTGTCGACTATGATTTTTTGAAACAATATCAGATTTCTGTCATTGCGGGAAGGGGTTTTTCCAAACAATTTGGGTCAGATTTAAGAGAAACCATACTTATTAATGAAGCCGCGGTAAAAAGTTTGGGTTATGCCAATCCGCAAGAAGTAATCGGCAAACGTTTTTCACAATTGAATGTCAACGGACTAGTTATTGGTGTGGTTAAGGATTTCCATTTTCGGTCTTTTCAGGAACAAGTTCAGCCGTTGATACTTCGTGTATCTCCGGGATTTTTCACTTTCCTGACATTGAATGTTTCAGATGAAAACATGCCGGAACGTATTCAGCAGCTTGAAAAAAAATGGAAACAGCTTGTCCCTAACTTGCCGTTAATTTATTTCTTTGCCGACGAAGCGTATACTAATCAGTACCGTGATGAGCAGCGTTTTGGCAAATTATTCATCGGTTTTGCCGCCTTCGCCATCCTGATTTCCTGTCTGGGATTGTTGGGATTATCTGCGTTCAGCATTACCCGGCGAACCCGGGAAGTGGGTGTGAGAAAAGTAATGGGTGCTTCCGTTTCGGGAATTGTTGGTTTACTTTCACTTGATTTTATAAAACTGGTACTAATCGCAATTTTAATAGCTTCACCCATTGCCTGGTATGCCATGAACCGGTGGTTGCTGGAATTTGCTTACAGAATTGAAATTTCACCGTGGATATTCATTTTGGCTGGCTTTATAGCTTTGTCCATAGCAGTCGCAACGGTAAGTTTTCAGGCGATTAAAGCCGCTCTGATGAATCCGGTAAAATCACTTCGTTCAGAGTAAGGCGGATTGTACAAAGGATACTTTTATAATTACAAAATGCGATCGGCATGACTGACATTGTAGCCATGGGATTTGTCCCCTGGACCAGAATTTATTTCTGGCGGAAAACGTCTGTAATTCTGGTGAAAAAATCTATAACGAATGCCATCGAAACCTCCCTTATTTAGACCCGAAATTCATAATAACATTAATTAAAACCGAACAAAGCTGTTCGCAATCGAACATTTTATTTTTAATAAAATATTTTAAATAATTGATAGTTAGTTACTTAATTTCTGGCATCCCTTTTTTAGTGTTTGAAGTCCATTGAGATTTCATTCAGAATCATACTGGATAGGTTGCTGGTAATTCAATAGTGGTTCTGACAATTGTCGGGACCACTATTTCAAACAGTAACCCATTTATCAAAGCGCCATGAAAATAAAATAACGTTAGATTTTTTCTTGTATACAGGAAAAGAAAAATGCCAGAACCGGGAAAAATCCTGATTCTGGCATTTACTTTTTATCCCGAAAAATTAGTTTGCCGGATCCGCCGGTGTGCTTGAATTATTCTGGCGTTCGTTGGTTGGATAAGGATACCAGTCACGGTTCCGTTCCGTAGAAGGACGTCCAAAACGACGGCTGTCTTCCAATTTTAAACCTGACATAAATAATTCGATACAACGATTTCTGTAAATCTCGGTCAAAACCGAAGTGGCATCTGTACCACCTGAATAAGCAGGCAAGGCAGCACCAATTCCCCATGCATCCGTTGTTTTGGTAAGGACTTTATTCAGTTCAGTGATCGCAGTGTCAATAGTCCCTTTTCTAGCCAGGGCTTCTGCTTTAATAAGCGTAATTTCACCCGGTAAATAAACCGGAATCGGAGAAGTGTTTGCAGTGAAAAAACCAGTTCCCAAATTCTTCGTTGGTGCCGCTGTTTGCGTATAAAAACTTACGCGCTTGTCGGCAGCGTCAGGTTTTAATGCGTCAGGCAGTCCAAGTGCTGTACTGACCGGTTCCGTTACATTTCTGTTGCCAAACGAGCTGAAGAAAATCGGATTCTGACTTACATCATCATAATTAAAAGCTGATTTTTTTGTCAGATCAACTTTGTTCGCTGCTGTTAACGCTTTGTCATAATCTGCTAACATCAGGCTGTAACGGGCAATTAGTGCCTGTATCGTATTGGGCATATCAATGCTATTCACAACAAGTTTTGTGAAATCGGAGGACGGCGCCGTAGCAGCGATTGCCGCAGCAGCCGTTTCCAACGTTGTGATAGCTTCTTTTAAAACATCCTGACGTGAATTAAAAGTGATATTAGTTCCTGTTCCAATAGGAGCCTGCTGCCAGAATTCTGCAAGATCTCCCAACGCCAATGCGCGGAAAATTGACGCATAGGCCAGGATTCCGCTTTTCAGCCCGGGATCAGCAGCTTTGTCAATATTTTTCAAAACGATATCTGCATTGGATTTCGTCAAGTGGCTTTGAGCCCATAACGAAGTGATGACAGCGTTACTGCCTTGCACGTTTCCAGAACCTTTGCTTAATAGATCCAGATCGGTATTCCCGGCATTTAATACCAGAAGTTCCTTTGTTGTAAGTCCGTTTGCTGAGATAAATGTGTAAACCACACCGCCACCACCTACGCTGTAACGGTACTGAAGTCCGTTGGCAAGTGCAATAAGTCCATAAACATCATTAACTACCTGAATTTCGCTGGCCGCGCTAGGGTTTAGAAATTCTTTTTGCTCACAGGAACTGAAAGTCAAAATCCCTGATGCCAGAATCGTATATATAAGTGTTTTTTTCATGTCAATAAGATTGTGTTAATGAGCAAATTAAAAACTGGCGGAAATTTTTACCTGATACGTGCGAGGAATCGGTACGTTTCCAAAATCCACACCACGCAATAAATCACTGTTACCACCAGCATTTGTTTCAGGATCATAACCATCGTATTTATCCCATGAAATCAGGTTGCGGCCAGAAAGTGCAATGTTGATGTTTTTCACATTTTTCATAATGTTTGGCAGAGAATATGAAATGTTGATCTCGCGAAGTTTCACGAAAGAAGCATTGTCAACCCGCCATTCTTCTGTGTTGTAAATTGAATAAACATAACCGCGTGGCAAGGTTCCTTTCAATTCTTTTTCAGAATAATCGCCGATACCAACACCCTGACGCGTACGACGGTCAGCATTAAATACCTGCATTCCTTGTACAGCATCCAGAAGGAAACGGAAACCGATGCGTTTGTAAGTGAAATTATTTACAAATGAGCCAGTCCATTTCGGGTTAGGATTTCCGATGATTTTTCTAACGGTAGTATTGGTGGTAAACTGTCCGTCAGTACCATTAGGCGATGGAGTATAAGCCAAAGGATCCGTTGCAGACTGAACACCTTTTTGAGATTGTGGCAAGCCATCTTTTGTTAATTTTTGATTTCCGTTTTCATCACGGGCAAAAAATGTTCCGTAAAATACGCTGGCAGCCTGTCCTTCAATGAGGTAAGAAGGTGCACCGGAAACTGTGTTTTGCAGAATCAATGGACTTCCCAGTTTGATAATCTTATTACGGTTTTGACTGTAAATAACACTAACATCCCAGGTGAAATCTTTCGTCTGTATTGGAGTGTAACTCAAACTTACTTCATAACCCTTATTCTGCATTTGACCCACGTTGTCAATCGCACTTGTACCACCGCTGGTAGCAGCCAAAACACGGTTTACAACAAGATCTGTAATTTTTTGCTTGTAAGCTGTAACACCCAAAGTCAGTTTGTTATTCAGGAAAGTAAGGTCAACACCACCTTCATTTTCTGTCATAAATTCAGGTCTTACATTCTGATTTGCCAAAGTGCCACTTGGCAAGATTGTGTTTTGACCCAGGAAAGGTACGGAGTTGAACTGCCAGAAGCGGTCATAACTTCCAATACCGGTCATGTTACCTGATTTACCCCATGAATAACGAATTTTTGCTGTATTAACAACTTTTCCAAGACCTCCTTTTGACCAGAAATCAAGGTCAGATGGAATAAAACTTGCGCTGAATTTAGGATACGTCTGATGCGATTGCGAAGAAGAGAATTTAGAAGAACGGTCGCTACGCACGGCACCTGTTATAAATGCCAGGTTTTTATAACCAAAAGTAGCTTGTCCGAAAACCCCGAATAAGTCAAATTGGTCCAAAGTATAATTGGCTTTTACAGTTGTACTTGCAGCACCGCTTACAGTTTGAATAAAAGGTGCAAGATTTTGTCCGCTGGCAGCTGAAATATCCGTTTTGCTATTCTGGTAACTTGTTCCGGCAACAACATTTAATTTGAAATCAGGCGTCAGATCACGTTCGTATGAAATATTGATATCATTGTTATACTGGAAAGTTGTGCTGTTCACATTGGCAGCGAAACCTTTTGGATAACGTTCCGCAGGAAGTCCGGAAATTGTAGCATAAGGATATGGCGGAATCAGGTTTTTTCCTAATTGTGAAAATGCATCGATACCGAAAATCCAGTCGATATTTAATCCTTTTAAAGGAGTTAAATTTAATTGCACATCGTTTACGGTACGGTTAACAGCCTGTGTAAATTTCATATCTTCCACAACAGTAAGCGGATTCACACGCGTTGGTTCCACAGCCTGCAAATTACCATTCGCATCACGTTTTGTGATGTCGTAAATATTGTTGGTAATGTTGATCGAGTTGATCGGGCTATAAAAAACGTTTCCGTTTGGTTTTTCATTGGAAAAACTATTGTTGTAAGTAATCCCTGTTGAAAGTTTCGCCCAGCTTGCCAGTCTTTGTTCCAGACGAACACGAAGTCCATACCGTTGAAAGTCAGTTCCCTGCACAATTCCCTGGTTTTTCATATAAGAAAGAGAAGCATAATATTGCGTTCTCTCATTTCCACCGCTGATTGAAAGCGCGTTATCTGTACCAACGCCCGTTCTGAAAATCTCATCCTGATAGTCGTAACGCTGCACATCTACTTCATTGGTAGCAAGATTTGCCGTTACCCCATCACGGATAATTGGCGTTGTCGTTGTTCCAGGATTTGCTGCGATCTGTGCCGCTGTTAATCCTGTAATCGTTCCAAGACGTAAGCTTGAATACCCAAATTGTTTTCCATACGTGCTGATCTTTAATTTTTTACGAAGCTCGTTTACACTCACGCTTGTAGAGAAATTGATTTGAGGAGCACCGTTTTTTCCACGTTTTGTTGTGATCAAAACAACACCGTTGGAAGCGCGTGAACCATATTGAGCTGCCGCAGCTGCGCCGTTAATAATGTTCATTGACTCAATATCAGCCGGGTTGATATCCGCCATCCGGTTTGTTCCGACAATTGCCGAACCAACCTGATCAGACAACGCATATTGCGAAACGTTGACCGAAGTATTGCTCAAAATAACACCGTCAATTACATACAAAGGATCCGAATTTCCCTGCAAAGATTTGATACCGCGCAGACGGATCGTCATCCCACCCGAAGGATCTCCGGAGTTTTGGGTAATCTGCGCACCGGGAACTTTACCTTGTAATGCAGAAAATAAATTGGCAGAACCGGAATTTACCAGCTCTTTTGAACTGATGGAATTAATTGAATTTCCCAATTGTCTCCGGGTTGATTTAATCGTTGAACCAGTCACCACGACTTCATCCAAAACGGCCACGGATTCTTTGATCGTCACATCAACTACCAGTGATGTTTGTGAGCCTAATGTCAGATTCTGGCTAAGCGATGCATATCCAATAGACGAGAAATCCAGGGAATAATTTCCGGGTTTCAAATCCGCATTTAACGTATACGTGCCTTCGGCATCCGTGACACTGCCAACATTACTTCCTTTGATAAGAACCGAAACGCCAGGAATACCTTGTCCGTTGTCGTCCTTCACTTTGCCTTTGATGGCGTAGGACTGTGCCATGGCTTGTATAGACACAAGCATCACCACCGCTAATACAGTCACCGACCGCAGGTAGTGTATAAATAAATAGACCTTTTTTCTCATAAATGATTTTTTAAGGAGATGTTACAAAAGCTCAGAAAAACGCATTGATATCGACAAATATCCGCATATGAATTTCAAATATCAATAGAGCGGTAAAAGTTTTTATAAATAAAATATCTTAAAAATGCCGTAGATTATTTTTTATAAATACTTTTATCAAAAATATTAAATCGCTTTTCGGAATATCCGTAGAATAATTTTAGATATACTTATGATTCAGCCTGCAACCTCCATGATGAAAAAAGAAAGACAGATGCTCATCATGAAGCAGATAAATCTGCACAACCGTGCATTGTCTTCGGATTTAAGTGTTTTGCTGAATGTTTCGGAAGATACCATTCGTCGTGATTTGAATGAGCTGTCCGAAGCCGGGAAACTTGTTAAAGTACATGGTGGTGCATTGTCCAAATCATACCAGTTCAATTATTCTACAACCAAGGCTTATGCTGCTTCTGCAAAACAGGCAATAGCACAAAAAGCGGTGTCATTGATCAAAAACGATATGTTTGTAGTCATTGGAGGAGGGACGACAGTCAGCGAGCTGATCCACCAGATTCCTATGGATATTTCGGCTACTTTTTTTACGGTGAGTTTATTAACGGCTTTGCAGCTTTGTGATCACGCCAATGCGACCGTTATTTTTGTAGGAGGAACCATCGCAAAAACTTCTCAGATTAGTTCCGGAGGTGAAGTGATCAGTCGCCTTGCTGATATTCATGCAGATTTATGCATTTTAGGAGCAAACGGAATCAGTTTCAATGAAGGGATTACAGAAACTGACATGGAAACCGTACAGGTTAAACGTGCCATGATGAAGGCGTCAAAGCAAACAGCAATCCTGACGATTTCAGAAAAATTGGATACTGTGCAGCGTTTGAGAGTTTGTGATCTGGAAGAAGTCAATTATCTGGTTACAGAATTGGAAGCTGGAAGTGCGGATCTTAAAGCTTACAGGCGAGAGAATTTGGTGATTTTATAATTGAATCTGTGTGAGGATTTTCAATCGCGATTTTGGTTGAAAAATAAAGAAGTTGTAGAAATTCATATGCCACCCTTTCGGGGTTTGGGTTTGTCGATGTTATGGCTTTTCTATAACAATGTCATCCCTTCGGGATTGTACGAAAAACCGTGTTCTCAAAGTTTTGATAAGTAAATCAAAGGGATGGAATTATTGAAAAAAATGAATTATGGAAAGCCTGAGCTCCGGATAGGTGACATATTTTCCAGAGCAAATTTCTTTCAAATCCATTACTTTAATACATCTAAAATCTTCTAATGTCTAAAATCCCGAAGGGATGACATTATTATAGAAAAAATGGATCGTGTAAGATCTTAGACCCTGAAAGGGTGACATAATTTTTCATGATCACTTTCTCTCAAATTTGTTACCTTATTTCAATCCCAAATATTCTGTATTAAATAATCCCGAAGGGATGGCATTATTATAGAAAAAATGGGTTGTGTAAGATCTTAGACCCTGAAAGGGAGACATAATTTTTCATGACCACTTTCTCTCAAATTTGTTACTTTATTTCAATCCCAAATGCTCTGTATTAAATAATCCCGAAGGGATGGCATTATTATAGAAAAAATGGGTTGTGTAAGATTTTAAACCCTGAAAGGGTGACATATCCTTCACGACTCATTTTCTTTTGAAAATAAAATTAAGGCAATGCAAAAGCCACGTAACTATCTCCCTTTTTTGTCCCAAGTTTCGTCCCGCCACAAGCAACAACAATGTACTGTTTTCCATTTACTTCATATGTACTTGGTGTAGCAAAACCTGCCGCAGGTAGTTCAGTTTGCCATAATAATTCCCCTGTTTTTTTATCAAAAGCTCTAAACATTCCATCCTTTGTGGCAGCGATAAATAACAATCCA
The DNA here is from genome assembly GCF_005280585.1 of Dyadobacter frigoris. Lineage (GTDB taxonomy): Bacteria > Bacteroidota > Bacteroidia > Cytophagales > Spirosomataceae > Dyadobacter > Dyadobacter frigoris. The sequence goes on along the minus strand of NZ_SZVO01000006.1, from coordinate 379,308 downwards.
CCGGCCGTTATAACCGGTCCTCCATAATTTTCCGTTCCGGTTGGAGCGATGCCTTTTGCAGTCAATTCCTTAAATTCTCCCAACGTTTTTTGCCAGACATGTTTTCCGGTATTTAAGTCAATAGCCGTTAAAGTTCCCCACGGAGGACTGATGGCAGGATATCCTTTGCTATCCAGGAATTTGTTGTAACCATTAAATTTATATGGTACAAAAGGACCTTTTTTATCTTTGGATTCCGAAGCAACTTCCACTTTTTCGTCACCAAATAAAAATGCAATAAGAGCTTGTTTTTCAGTTCCGGTAATACTTGTAAAACCAGGCATCATCCCTTTTCCGCTTGTGATAAGTTTGGATACATAATCACGTTCGCGCCTTTGTCCGATATCAATCAGAGAAGGATATCCGCTTCTTGGATTTCCCTTGCGCTCCGGACTATGACAAACAGCGCAATTCAAGGTATAAACCCGTTGTCCTGGACTTAAATTTGATAACTCATCATCTTTTGGTGTATTGGACAAGCTCGCAATCCAAGGCATTTCATTGGCGTTTACATACATAATGCCATCAGGATCCACAGCGGCACCTCCCCATTCTGCACCACCGTCGAAGCCTGGCAAAATGATTGTGGGCGTTTTCCCAAAGGGGTGAAACATGCCTTTATTTGCTTTACGATAAACGGTTAACAGAGAATCATGATCAACCGAATGCGGGTTAATGTCAGATTCTGTAAAAGTCGTACGTGCATAAGGTTTTGGCAGCGTAGGAACCGGTTGTGTAGGCCATGATTTTTCTTCAGGAATATCACTTTTTGGCACGGCGATCTCGTTTATCGGATAAACGGGTTTTCCTGTAACTCTGTCAAAAACATATACAAATCCTGCTTTTGTTACTTGAGCAACGGCGTCAATCGTTTTTCCATCTTTTTTAATCGTAATCAAATTAGGGGGTGCAGGAATATCACGATCCCAGATATCGTGATGGACCAATTGAAAATGCCAGATTCTTTTGCCGGTTCTTGCATTCAGCGCTAATAAACTGTTGGCAAAAAGATTTTGTCCCGCACGGTTTCCTCCGTAAAAATCAAAACCTGCCGAACCTGTCGGGACAAATAAAATGCCTCGTTTTTTATCAACCGCCATACCGGCCCAATTATTTGCGGCACCAACTTCTGTGTTTTTATAAACATCTTTCGGCCAGGTGTTATAGCCAAATTCGCCAGGATGCGGAATCGTGTGGAAAACCCAGGCTAGTTCACCAGTTCTCACATTAAATGCCTGGATATTTCCGGGAGCTGCATCCGGACCTTCCGAGAGTCTAAGCGGCATCATGATCAGATCTTCGAATAGTGTTCCGGGTGTGTTTGAAATGACAAATTTATCTTTCGCGGTTTCTCCTAATCCCTTTTTCAGGCTCACTCTGCCATCTTCTCCAAATGATTTAATCGGTTTTCCGGAATTGGCATCCAGCGCGTAAAGCCAGGAATCGTAAGCATACAAAATCCTGGATTCGCTTCCGCTTGTCCAGTAGGTTACACCGCGATTCGTATTAAGTCCGCCGCCTTTTCCCGCTGCAAATTTCCATTTTTCTTTTCCTGTCGCAGCATCCAGTGCGAAGACCTGATTTGTCGCAGTTACACCATATAACGTTCCATTTACGATGATGGGATTACATTGCACCTGCCCGGAATCCAATGAATGATATTCCCAGGCTTTGGTTATCTGGCCGACGTTGGAGGTATTTATTTGTGTTAAAGCAGAATAATGATTTCGGTCGGAGCCGCCGAGATATTCTGGCCAATCAACGTCGGAGGACTTCTTTTTGCCATTATTTGTAAGTCGTGCCGACACAAGTAAAACGGCCATTAAAACAATGGCGGGTAAAAATATTTTTTTCATTAACGGGTTCAGGTGATTTTAGAAATATTGATTTGTTCAATACCGTTTTTAGTAAAAAGTGAAGTTAATTGTTTTGATTGGATAATGTTGAAATTCAAATAAATTATTGGGTTGTGTGGGTTTTGGTTGATAATGAAATTAATATTTTGTGGCGTTTTTAATAGAAATATGTCAAATTAAACAGGAGGCTCCTAACGGAGCCAAATCAGGAATCTTTCGTTTTTTTCTATAAACAGGATGCTCTAACGAGCGGTGGTTGGTTGAAATGGGACGTTTTTGTCAATAAATAAATGTGAATTTCATAATGACGAAAGTATGATTATCATGCGCTGTTGAAATCAAAATATTTCTCAATTATTAACAGGAGGCTCCTAATGGAGCCAAATCAGGAATCTTTCGTTTTTTTCTATAAACAGGATGCTCTAACGAGCGGTGGTTGGTTGAAATGGGACGTTTTTGTTAATAAATAAATTATGAATTTCATAATGACGGAAGTATGATTATCATGCGCTGTTGAAATCAAAATATTTCTCAATTATTAACAGGAGGCTCCTAATGAAGCCAAATCAGGAATCTTTCGTTTTTTTCTATAAACAGGATGCTCTAACGAGCGGTGGTTGGTTGAAATGGGAAGTTTGTATCAATAAATAAATGTGAATTTCATAATGACGAAAGTATGATTATCATGCGCTGTTGAAATCAAAATATTTCTCAATTAGTAACAGGAGGCTCCTAACGGAGCCAAATCAGGAATCTTTCGTTTTTTTTCTATAAACAGGATGCTCTAACGAGCGGTGGTTGGTTGAAATGGGAAGTTTGTATCAATAAATAAATGTGAATTTCATAATGACGAAAGTATGATTATGATGCGCTGTTGAAATCAAAATATTTCTCAATTAGTAACAGGAGGCTCCTAATGGAGTCAAATCAGGAATCTTTCGTTTTTTTTCTATAAACAGGATGCTCTAACGAGTGGTGGTTGGTTGAAATGAGAGGTTTTTACCAACTAAGAAATTGTGATTTTCTATTAAAATGAAAAGGGTGATAAATTAGCAGGGACCTTGCGTTATTATCAACACAGCGTGGTGCCCTGTTTATAGCAAAAAAATTTCTCATTCGATATCCTGACTCCGTAGGAGTCGCCTGATTATTAAGCGGCACCTAACGGAGCAGAACTGGCGTTGGGGAAATTTTTCTATAAACAGGATGCTCTAGCGAGCTGTGGTTGGTAGAAATTTAGATATATTTCAACAAACAAATCATTATTTTCAATATCAAAAATGTAATAAACAGATCAAAACCCTGCTTTATCAATCACCACAGCGTGGTGTCCTGTTTATAGCAAATGGATACCTTGCTCGTTATCCTGACTCCGTTAGGAGTCTCCTGGAATTTTGAAAATGGTTCTTTATTTGACAAGAAACGTTCCGGATTTTGAAGAATTTTCATGGAGGTGAAATTGCTCTGATTTAACCCAAATACAACATTTAACTCACAATCCGATAACATTCAAAACGGTACTTTGTAAGTCATTGAAAACCGTCAATCCTGTTGTAACTGATCAAATTATTGAAATGAAAAGAAGAGATTTTTTTAGAAATTCCTCCCTTACCGTCGCAGCAGGTTCGTTGTTTTCTCCATTGGATCTGTTTGGTAATAACAACAAGATTATAAAAGGAAGTGGCACAATTGCCAAAAATATAATTTTCATGGTTAGTGACGGTATGAGCACCGGGACACTCAATATGGCCAGCCTTTTGTTGCAACGGAAAGAAGGAAGGCAAAGCCACTGGATGCAGTTATATCTGGATAATAAGGCAAAACGTGCCTTTATGGACACCGCTTCTGCGAACTCATTTGTTACCGATTCCGCTGCGGCGAGTTCTGCCTGGGGCGGGGGAGTTCGCGTCAATAATGGTTCCCTGAATGCGAATCCGGATGGAAGTTATAACAAACCGATTTTGCAAAAATTTAAAGAAGCTGGAAAATCCGTAGGTTGTGTAACTTCGGTTCCAATAACACATGCGACGCCGGCCGGTTTTTGTATTAACAACAAATCAAGAGGAGATCAGAATGATATTGCGTTACAATATCTGCCTTTGAAATTTGATGTGATGATGGGTGGCGGACAGGATTATTTTGATCCAGCCAAGAGAAAAGACAAAGATAATGTATACAAAAAATTCGATGAAGCGGGTTATGTGACGGTCAAAACAAAAAAAGAATTATTCAATCTTTCTGCCTCGGAAACAAAGCCTTTGTTAGGCGTTTTTGCGGATAATGCTTTGCCATTTTCTGTTGATCATCAGCATGATTCAACATTAATAGAGCAGATTCCTACCTTGGCTGAAATGACAAAAGTTGCCATTGATAAATTAAAGAAAAACAAAAAAGGCTTTGTGATACAGGTTGAAGGAGGAAAAGTGGATTGGGCTGCCCATTCCAATGATTCCGCCGGATTGCTTTATGACCAGATTGCTTTTGACGATGCAATAAAAGTAGCTATCGATTTTGCTGAACATGATAAGGAAACGCTTGTCATTATCACAACAGATCACGGAAATGCAAATCCGGGTTTATTTTCGGGCTCAATGACCGAGAAAAATTTCGATTACATGCATCATTTCAAACATAGTAATGATTGGGTTTTAAATGGCATTAATAAGAATTCCACTTCATCACAAATCATTGAGCGACTGGAAGAGGCGCAGGGTTATGCGATCAAAAAGGCGGAGGCGGAAAGTTTGCTGGCACATTATACAACTTTGAACGAAGAAGGATTATATAATCCTAAAAAACTGCCGTTCAAAGAACTTGGTCAGATCCAATCAGCCTACACTTCTATTGGTTGGGCAGGTATGGATCATTCGGCTGATTACGTGGAACTGGCAATGTTTGGGCCGGGAAGTGAAATGCTGAAACCATTCGTAAAAAACACGGATCTGCATAATTTTATGCTTGATGCAACCGATGTAAGAAAGCAAAGCTGATCAAATACTTAAAAGAATTTTGACCGTCCGAAACCGTACAAAAGTGTACGATTTCGGACGGTTTTATTTTGGTATAAATCGTAAGTGTTTGATATTCAATAATAAAAATTTGTGGCAAGGCTTTTTCAAAACGAATTAAACAAAAGAGAATTAGAATCACCGGTAAATGTCTTTATTCTTGTGAATCAAAATCTCAAATCATAATTTATAATGATCAAATTAGAAAAAATTTCCAAGCACTATCCGGCAGGTTTTGGCAAAACATACGTGTTGCGTCACATTGATTTGAATATTAAGGAAGGCGAGTTTGTCTCCATTATGGGCCCGTCAGGTTCGGGGAAATCAACTTTGCTGCATATTTTGGGATTGCTTGAAGAGCCTTCGGAAGGTGAATATCTTTTCCTTGACGAACCGGTTCAAAAACTGACTGAAAAAAAACGTACAGAATTACACCGTCATCATATTGGTTTCGTATTTCAGGCTTATCATTTAATTGATGAACTGACGGTTTATGAAAACATAGAAACGCCGTTGCTTTACAAAGGTGTTTCCGGATCGGAAAGAAAAAGCCGCGTGGCCGAATTGCTTGACCGCTTCAATATGGTTGCAAAAAAAGATCTTTTTCCACACCAGCTTTCCGGCGGACAGCAGCAATTGGTCGGAGTAGCCCGTGCTATTGTGCATAATCCAAAAGTGATTTTTGCGGATGAACCAACCGGAAATCTGCATTCTGAACAGGCGGTGGAAATTATGGAATTATTTCAAAAACTTAATCAGGAAGATAAAGTAACGATTGTGCAGGTAACCCACTCGGAGGCTAACGCTACGTATGGAAACCGTGTAATCAGGCTGAAAGATGGCTGGCTGGCCTAATTCATTACTTATCCTCTATAATTTATCTATTAGCCATGAAACGTTTATTACTACTTTTTTGTCTGTTTCCATTCTTTGTCCAGGCGCAAAAAACGCTAAGTCTTGCGGATTGCGTTGAACTTTTGTCCAGAAATAACCTGGTATACCGTGCAGGGAATCTTCAGGCAGAAGTGGCGCAGGCAAATTTACGGCAGACAAAATCGTTGATTTTGCCGCAAATCAGTGTTGGAGCCAATCACAGCTTAAATCTTGGACGTAGTATTGATCAATATACCAATGCGTATATTGATGAGCTTTACAACTATAATTCCATCGGTGCCAACTTTCAGATGAATATATTCCAGGGATTTAAAATCCAGAATCAGATACGTCAAAGCCAGGTATTGAAGGAATCTGCGGATGAAAACAGAAAGGCGGTTTTAAATGCGCAAACGATTTTGCTTTTACAGGGATATGTAAATGTTTTGGCGACAAAATCTTTGTACGAATCTTATGTTCAGCAGGTTGAGTCTTCCAAACAGCAGGTTGACCGGGTTGAAAAACAATTGAATGCCGGAGTTGCTGCTCAAAGTACACTTTATGAAATCAAAGCTACCCTTGCCAATGACAGGTTTGATATGGTGACGGCTTTAAATAATTATAAAACGGCAAGATTAGCTTTGTTTCAAAGAATGAATCTTGATCCGGACGATTCGGTTATTTTTGAACCGTTAAGTCCGATTGAATGGCCGGCTGATGCAAAAGATGTACAGGCAGTTTATGAAGATGCGTTGAAACAATTTCCCGAAATTAAAAGCGCTGAGCTGACCCGTAAAAGTTATTACTATCTGGTGAAATCGATTAAGGCAAACAATTATCCTTCACTTGTTTTGGGTGCCAATATCAGTGCGTTTTACGCGTCAACCAATACTAATCTGGATTATTTCAAACAGCTGAATGCAACACGAAACGGTTCTTTAAGTCTTGGATTAAACATTCCGATTATGGGTCGCTGGGTAACACGTCCACGTGTTGAACTTGCAAAAGTTCAGGAGCGCCAGGCGCAAAATCAATTTGATATTGCAAAGCAATTATTGCGTCAATCGGTTGAATTGGCCGTTTTGGACGTCAATAGTACGGCGGATCGTTTTGGTGCGGCGCAAGGTCAGGTAGAATCACTGACTGCAAGTTTTACAGTAGTGGAAAGTAAATTAAATGCCGGAACCGCCAATATTTTTGAATATGCCTTATCAAAAGCAAATCTTGGAAAATCACAAGCCAATGCGATTCAGGCAAAATATGAATATATGATGAAACAAAGATTACTTCAATTTTACCGCCAGGGAAACTGGACAGGGATATATTAAGAAAGATATTGACGTAGGACAAAAGCTTATGGCCAGTGCCAAAAGCCGGAAGTTTCTTAGTTAGTTAGGTTGGTAATACTTAGAGGCCGCATTCAGTGCAGGCCTCTTTTTTTATATTTTATGTTAAAATAATTTAAATTATGATAAATATTATATTGGTTACATATTCTTCATTATATTGGCTTTGAAATCAACTACTCATAGTCATGAAAAAAACTCTTCTTATTGGTTTGACAGCTTTTATCGGTTTTGTCATGCCCGTCAAAGCGCAACTCCAAAAAGGCACGAAGTACGTTGCCGCAACAATTAATTTTAATGGTAGTCATTTGGCGATTGACAATTTGTCAAGTCCTGGCGATACTAAGTATAATACATTCAACTTGAATCCCTCTTTTCAGTTTGGGAAATTTGTGAGTGAAAATAAAATGATTGGAATCGGTATTGGCACGAACCTGATCTTTCAAAAAGTGAAAGATACCTATTCTGGCCAGGAATCTGAGTACATGAACAATAGTTTACGTTATAATATATCGCCTTATATCAGGCATTATAAATCGCTTAGCCCGAAATGGGCAGTATTCCTGAATTCATCGGTGGTTTTGTCTTACATACACTTCAAGAGTACGTATAATGGCGAACCGAGAAAGACAGATGGTTATTCGGCTGGTTTACAATTGACACCAGGTATTTCTTATTGGATCACTCCAAGATTTGCATTGGAAACGGATTTGAATTTTTTGTCACTGGCAGCAGGCTATCAACAATATCCAACATCGAAAAGCTTATATTTCAATTCAGCGGTGACGACAAATCTCACCAGTTATTTTTCTGTAAGAGCGTCCTGGTATCTTCAAAAAAACTAAAATCAGATCATGAAAAATATATATTACTTGATAGTGATACTCATTTTGGCAGTTTCCGAAATGGCACAAGCGCAATGGGAAGGCCAGAAATTTATTTCAGGGTCCGCATCTCTGATGTTTAGCAACAGTAATCCTGATTTACAAAAATCTTCGAATAATTACGGTTATAGTTTTAATGTCGGACTGGGAAAATTCAAAACCAGTACCCGAGCTTCCGGTTGGAATCTTAACACATCACTTTCCGGCAGCAAACAAAATTTTACCACTTACAATAATGGCGTACCCACGAATAATGAGAAAAATGGCATTAATGGTTTGGGAGTTGGTGTAGGACATTTTTGGCAGTTTTACAAACACTTTAATGACAAAGTCGGGATTTTCGTGGGGCCGGATGTTAGTTTTCGATATGATAATTCCAGTCAATATTCAAATTCAGGCGATGGAGTTTCTTTGATAAAAACTAAGACAGATGTCGTTTCGCTTTCTGCTGGTTTGAGTGCTGGGTTATATTACAAATTGTCCGATAAATGGTGGATAACAGGTAATATAGCTGTATCCAATTTTGTGAATACCAATTACACGATCTTGAAGTCAGGTCTGGATAATCGTGATTATGATGTTAGTCAAAAAACATTTAATTATGAATTTTCTCCATCCTTCCAGTTTCCGAGTGTTGGTTTTGGTGTTCGCTATTTTTTGTAAAACAATTCAAAACGAATAATAAATAATTAACTAAACACTATTAGATAAGCGGTAGATATGCCTTCTTTGTGTATCTACCGTTTTTTTGTTAAATGAAAAAGTATTTTGTTATCCTCAGCATTCTCTTCATTTCCTCATGTCATAAGCAGAATTACACTGCGCTTGATAAAGTTTGGGAGCCGGATTATTCCGTAGACAGGTCGCAGAGTTCAATACAAGCTTTTGAAAAGAAAGATTCTGTGAAAATGCCTGCTCCCGGTGGAATCGTTTTTGCGGGAAGTTCCACATTTACAAAATGGCAGAGTGCAGCCGAAGATCTTGCACCGTTGCCGATTATAAATCGTGGTTTTGGAGGTTCCACTTTTCCGGAAGTGATCCATTATGCCAACGAGACAATTTTTAAATACCATCCGAAAACGGTTGTTATCTACTGTGAAAATGACATGTTTGGCAAGAAGTCAAAAACACCGGAGCAGGTCAGGGATGAATATGTGAAATTGACAAAAATGATTCATAATCATGAACCTAAGGCAAAGATTTATGGGGTCTCTTTAAAACCATCTCCATCCCGCTGGAAGAAAAAAGAAGATGTTGAAAAGGCTAACCAGCTCATAAAGGATTTCATAAAAAGTGACCGCAACCATGATTATATTGATATCTGGCCGGTTATGATAAAAGATGGCCGTCCGGATGGAAGTATTTTCCTTGGCGACAGCCTGCATATGAATGTCGAAGGTTATAAGCGGTGGACTGCCGTATTGAAACCAATTTTACAAAAAGATGAGTAGAATATATTTGATATCTGTCTTAGATGTTTTGTTAGTTTTTAAGATTTAAAAGTAATATTAAGGGTATAGGTTTTAAAGTAAAGTCACTATATTAACCGAAAAATAGATTTCCGGAGACTAAAAGTGATAGCGCATTCAAAATAATGAAAGTAACGGCGGTTTTTGATATTGGCAGGACCAATAAAAAGTATGTACTTTTTGACGAAAAGTATCAGATTGTAGAGGAAGTAACAGAATCACTTCCTGAGACTGTGGATGAGGATGGGTTCCCTACTGAAAATATTGAGCTCCTTACCGAATGGGTTCAGGAGCGTTGGGTGGATCTTAAAAATAATCCAAAATATCAGATCCAGGCTGTTAATGCGGCGGCTTACGGTGCAAGTCTTGTGCATCTGGATGCAAGTAATAAGCCGGTTACACCTTTATATTCTTACCTTAAACCGCTGCCGGATTCTCTATTAAGCCAGTTTTACAGTACGCATGGTGACCCAACAAGGATAGCACTTCAAACAGGTTCTCCTGCGATGGGAATGCTGAATTCCGGAATGCAATTGTATTGGCTGAAATACACCCAACCTGATGTTTATAAGAAAATAATTTCTTCTCTTCACTTGCCGCAGTATATTTTGTATCTGCTAACAGGCAGAAAAGCAAGTGATTATACTTCTCTGGGTTGCCACACAGCCTTATGGAGTTTCGAAATGTGGGACTATCATGAATGGGTAAAAGCAGAGGCAATTCAGAAAAAATTACCTCCGGTACTTGCATCATCTTCTTTCATTTACAGAGATGGAGAGAAAAGTATGCAGTCGGGTTTTGGCTTGCATGACAGTTCGGCTGCTCTGGTGCCTTACCGCCTGGCTATAAAAAAACCTTTTGTTTTGCTTTCAACAGGAACGTGGTGTATCAATTTCAATCCATTTTATTCCAAGCCATTAACTGGAAATCAGCTTCATCAGGATTGTATGAATTATCTTACTCCTGAGGGAAGTGGCGTTACTACTTCCCGTTTGTTTATGGGGAAAGAGCATGATTTTCAGGTTGCCCGTATCGCAGAATATTTTAACCAGGATGCTGATTTTTATAAAAGCGTAGTCTTTAATGAAGAAATATTAAAAGCAGATACACCGCCGTTTTATTCTGCATGTATGACCGGTAATGGGCCTTTTCCGGAAGCAAATACCAAAGAATGGCAGGTTAGTGCTTTTGCATCAGCTGAGGCGGCCTATCACCATTTGCTGAAAGGGCTTACAGATATGTTGACTGTTTCCCTGAATCTTATTGGAATTAATGAAGTTCAGGCAATTTATATTGATGGTGGATTTTCGAAAAATGAAATTTTCACAAAACTCGTAGCCCATAATTTCCCGGAACATAAAGTTTACGCGACAGATTTACCTTACGCGACTTCGCTTGGTGCAGCTTTGCACGTAACGCGTCCGCAATCTTTTGAGTTTTTAGGGGAGATTAAGGAAGTTGTAGGTTTTTAAGAAATTAATGATTTTGATGTAACCGAGCTATACTTATTGGTCCGTTCACCAATAAGTATAGCTTTCTTTTTAGCTATGAAACAAATTTTTACGCTTAGTCTGATTTCCCTTTTTACCTGTTCAATGGCTTGCTTTGGCCAAACAGATACCATTAAATTATTTTATGACAAGAATTGGAAGATAATTCGAAATCCGTTGGAAGCAGAATATAGTCGCGTTGCTTTTGAAAATGATAATGGCTATTGGGAAGTGAAAGATTATTTTAAGAGTAAGAAAATACAAATGGAAGGGTTTTATCTTGACAAAAAGCTAACTAAAATGCAGGGGCCTTTTGTATGGTATTACGAAAACGGGCAGGTAAAAACCAAAAGCCAATACCACAATAATGATCAGATTGATGAACATTATGAATATTACGAAAGTGGTGAACTGGATACGTTTCGGAAATTTGATAATTCAGGAGAACTTGTTGAACAGCATCTTTATAAAAAAGATGGAAGCGAAAGTAATTTTACCAATGCTGAGTTTCCGGGAGGAATTCCGGAAATGTACAGTTTTTTGGGCGAGCACATAAAATATCCCAAAGATCTCAGAAAGAAAGGCCTGGAAGGAAGAGTTGTTGTCTCATTTGTTGTACGAAAAGATGGATCGCTTGATAATGTAAATGTTGTTTCCTCCCCAAATTCCTCTTTATCGTGGGAAGCTGTCCGGGTAGTAAGACAAATGCCAAAATGGAAACCAGCAGATCGGGATGGAATTCCTTTGGATATCCAGTACAAACTTCCGGTTAATTTTACGCTTCAATAGTTATTGGAACTTAACTAATCCTGCTCCAATTTGTTTCTTCTTTCCGCATATTACTCAAATGTTTCTTAATCGGAGCATTTTCCGGTAGTTCCAAATCCGGATCAGTGTTTAAAATTGCTTCGGCTGAAATTCTTGCAGCTTTCAAGATCTCGCCATCCTGGGCAAGATTGGCAATCAGTAAATCCATCAACCCACTTTGCTGTGTTCCCGAAATATCTCCCGGTCCACGAAGCTGTAAATCAACTTCTGCGATCTCAAAACCATCATTGGTGCGACACATGGTTTCAAGGCGTAGTTTTGTTTCCTTGCTGATTTTATAATCTGTTATCAAAATACAATAAGATTGTTCGGCTCCACGGCCAACGCGTCCCCGAAGTTGATGCAATTGTGACAGACCAAATCTTTCCGCATTTTCAACAATCATCACCGAAGCATTTGGCACATTTACGCCGACTTCAATAACAGTCGTTGCCACCATGATTTTTGTTTCCGCTTTTACAAAACGGGCCATTTCGAAATCTTTGTCTTTCGGCTTCATTTTGCCATGAAGAATACTGAGCGGGACATCAGGAAATGCTCTGGAAATACTTTCATAACCATCCATCAGATCCTTCAAATCCAGTTTTTCAGATTCTTCGATCAATGGATAAACCATATAGATCTGCCGGCCTTTTGCAATTTCATCACGGATAAAACCAAAAACAGAAAGTCGGTGTGCATCATAACGATGTACGGTTTTGATCGGTTTTCTACCAGCAGGTAATTCATCGATTGCAGAAATATCAAGATCACCGTAAAGCGTCATCGCCAACGTTCTTGGTATAGGCGTGGCCGTCATCACCAGCATATGTGGACTTGTATATTTATTTTTAGCCCAAAGTTTACTTCGCTGCGCCACACCAAAACGGTGCTGTTCATCAATCACACAAAGTCCCAGATTTTTGAACTGTACAATATCTTCGATCAGCGCATGTGTGCCCACAATAATTTGCATGGAGCCGTCCAGAAGCTGGGAATGAATTATTTCACGATCTTTTTTCTTTGTTGAACCGGTCAGTTTTCCAATGTTAATGCCTAGCAAATCAGCAAACTTTTTCAGTCCCTGGTAATGCTGATCAGTCAGGATTTCTGTTGGCGCCATCAAACAGGCTTGTGCATCATTATCCAACGCCAAAAGCATGGTAATAAAAGCGACAATCGTTTTTCCGGAACCTACATCACCTTGCAGCAAACGGTTCATTTGCTTTCCCGTTTTCAGATCTTCACGAATCTCATGCAGTACACGAACCTGTGCGCCGGTCAGTTCAAAGGGTAAATGATTTTCATAAAATTCCCGCAACAAAGCAGTTTTTGTAAAAACCTGTCCGGGATATTCCGTTTTATGCAAAAGCTTGTTTTTGATCAGTCTGAACTGATTATAAAAAAGCTCTTCAAATTTTAGTCGTCGTTCCGATTGATGCAGCCATGGCTGACTTTGCGGATTATGCAGATTCCAGAGTGCATCGGCCTTCGTAACCATCCGGTATTTCTGAACCAGATTTTCCGGTAAAGTTTCGTGAATATGTGGTCTGGAAATTTCAAGTAATGTGCGAATAAGTTTGCCAATTACTTTACTATCAACAAACTTCCGACGAAGTTTTTCAGTCAAAGGATAAACCGGCTGCCAGTAACCGCCTTTCTCATTTTCAGCCGTTAATAATTCTATTTCCGGATGCGTAATACTCCACTTGGAGCCGAAAGCGACTGGTTTTCCGTAAACAATATATTCTGTATTGGGCCGAAGACTTTTTTCAAAATAAGTAATACCCTGAAACCATACGAGTTCCAAAACTCCGCTTCCATCCGAAAATTGAGCAACCAGTCTTTTTTTATTTCCCTCACCAACAAGTGTCCATTCTCTTAGTCTGCCTTTGATTTGAGCAGCTGGCATTAATTCTGATAACTGGCTGATCCTGTGAAATATCGTGCGGTCTTCATGACGAAAAGGGTAGTGCTGCAATAAGTCACCATACGTGAATATTCCTAATTCGACATTAAGCAAAGCGGCCCGTTGTGGGCCCATACCTTTCAGGAATTCGATTTTGGTATCGAAAAAGTTTGTTCGGACGGATGTTTGCTCTTGGGAAGTCATTTTTCAAAAGTACGAAATTTGAACTAAATGGCTTGGTTAACAACTTTTGAATTACGTATTTCGTTCTCGAAACAACAACCATCACTTAACCAGGTTTATGAAATCACTATTTTTCAGTTTATTCCTAACATTAGTAGGTTTATCATTTGCATCAGCTCAAACTGCTCCTGAAAGCCCAAGAATCACTGCCGAAGGCAAAAATGTTTCAGTAGCATACGGACAACCATCAAAACGCGGACGTGTTCTTTTTGGAAAAGAAGGAAGCGGAAGCCTTGAACCTTTCGGAAAAGTTTGGAGGATCGGAGCTAATAATGCTACTGAAATTACATTCAAAAAAGACGGAATGTTTGGTGGTAAAGCAGTTAAGGCCGGTACTTATACTTTTTTTGCAACGCCAAACGAAAAAGAGTGGACTTTGATTCTTAACAGTACTCTGAAACAATGGGGCGCTTACAAGTATGAAGAAATTAAAGACAAAGATGTATTGAAAGTAACAGTCCCTGCGAAGACCTATTCAACATCAGCAGAGAAACTTACTTTTACTGTAAAAGATACAGAATTGCAATTTCAGTGGGATAAAGCAGGTTTCACTGTTCCTTTGAAATTCTAATTTTCAATATTTATAAAAATCGCCGGTCATGAGAAATCAGGATCGGCGATTTTTTTGCTTTACAACAAGTTATCTACATATTTTGCCGGATCATATTTTCCAAAACCTGAAGATGATCGGTAAATGCTTTTTGCCCCGCTTCTGTGGCCTTGTAGGTTGTAAGAGGTTTTCTTCCCATAAATTGCTTTTGAACCTTTATATATACCGTTTCTTCCAACGCTTTCAGATGTGACGCAAGATTTCCGTCTGTAAGTTGTAACAGCTCTTTTAGCTCATTAAAACTCACAGCTTCGTTTACAACCAGAACAGACATAATTCCCAGCCGTACTTTACTTTCAAAAACTTTATTAAATTTTTCTAACCATTCCATTCTGCCCGCAAGTTATGAAGTCATTCCCGAACTACTTATTGACTTCCATAAAAAGTAGTGCATCTCGGTTTCTCAGCCACACGGCCTGATCGCGTAAATTATTTGCTTGTGACGTTATTAAAGTAGACGCAAGACCTGTTCCCAGCGATACCCAAAAGAATTTTTTAAGCGCATCACGATTTCCGGTTATAAGCGATGTGATTGAGCCAGCCGAACCAACAAGTGAAATCACCAAAGCAATATTTTTTCTGCGTCTCGATTGAACATAAAGCTGCATGCCGCCCGGCGAAATAGAAAATTCTCTGCGAATCGCTTTTTGCCCTGAGTATACCATGTTATTTTTGATGTAACTATTGTTTCCCTGAAGATACATTGTCTCTTTGTCATACCATTTCCTGGCAGTGCTATCGACAGGAATTGGCATAGAAGTCTGCGCGTTGCAGTATGCTGTGGAAAGTAAAAGAAATAATAATGCAGTTAAACCTCCTTTTTTTGAGGAGGCAGCGGATTTATTTTCTTCTAAATCATATTTTTTATACATCGCCAGTCCATAGACAATGTGTAATAATCCAAAACCGATTGACCAGAACAGTAAAGAAAATCCCGTAAAAAACAGCGCGGCGCAACCAATAGCGATTTCAAAAATACCCATATAGGAAACTTCCGGCCAGGTATAACGACTTGCGTTGACCAATGCCAATCCGTAAAAAATGAGTGTTGCCGGTAAAACCAGCCAGATATATCCGTAAGAAAGCATAGCGAGGCAAAAAATCCCGCCAGTAGCCAGTGGTATCATCATGCTTAATAAAAGGCGTCTCGAACTGCTGTTCCAAAGATGAAATCCTCGTTTTCTGCCTTTTCTGACAGTGAAAATGATCCCGACGGCCAGTGAAAAGAATAAAACCAGAAATCCGTCCAAAAGTAAAAAGCGGATGGCTTCATTTTGTGTTGTGGCCGCAGCGGGAGTATATGAAAAGCTTTCGGAAAACCAGTCAGTTTTTAAACGTACATAGGCGACAGCGGCACCAATTAATGCAAACAAACCGGCAAAAACACCACTTAATCCGCTTAACGACAAGAACTTTGAAGACCGTTCCATAAGGCTTCGGATTTCGTTCAGTGTGTGTAACGAGTCTTGATTTGGGGACATATAGATCGAAGTCAGATTCTGAAATGAAGGTTTAGTATATCGTTTGAAATATATCCCAAATTTTGGGCAAAAAAATAAAACCGGCTACAAAAATGGCAGAAATGGCCAGGGTCAAAACGCCTGCCGCAGCTACATCTTTTATGATCTTAATTGTGGGATGATAGGTTGGTGAAATCATGTCTGCAATTTTTTCAATAGCCGTATTAAATGCTTCTGCTGCCCAGACAAGGGCAATCTGAATGATAATAATACACCATTCTATGTTTGAAATATTAAAGTAAATTCCGGCAATGAAAGCCACCACAGCGGCCAGCAAATGGATTTTTGCATTGTTTTCGTAACGGAACAAACTGTAAATACCGATACCCGCGTACCGGAAGCTTTTGATTGCCTTACGAATATTTATGGGTTGATTCATTTCTATTGAGTTCTGCGAAAATATGGAACGCAAAGTACAACAACATCAGCACGAACGAAAACGTGAAGGTATGTTTTATAGCAAACGGATCGATCATACTTTTCATAATACCTCGGGAAAGCGCAATCGGATTTGATACAATATCCCAACTATTCCAACGACCATACCGACCCAGAAATACGCCAAATCCACTTAAAAACATTGAAATAACAATGATCAGCCATGCGGCATATTCATTCCAGCGGCGGGTAAGCAGACGGTGAACAATCCTAATAGAATAAAGCCCTGTCAAAAAACCAGCTACCGCAAAGGTGAAAATCATGACCGCATCATACCATACCATGTTTTCAGGTGTTGCCCTTATGTGCAAAAGATCGGTGATAATATAAGGCGCATTCGGGAAAAATAAAAGCCAGACTACAAGATGAATCCAAAGCAAAAAAGTAGGAGTGCGGCGGGTCAGCTCTCTTTCCCAAACCCATTTGATATAAAACAATGGAACCCAGGCCAGAAACAGATTCCAGGTCATAAAAATAAATCCCAGGTTCTGAGTCACGATTATCCTGAAAAATAGAAGAGCAACGGAAGAAGCTGATACCAGGGCAAGCAATGCAAATTTCGAGTTGCTTTGTAAATAGCGGAGAATTTTATCCAATGTCATAAGATTGATATAAAAGTACTTTGAATTACAAAGTAAAGACAACAAAACTTAATTCTCTAATTATTAGACTAATTTTTTGTGTTAACCTGAATTCGTCTGACTGATTATTTTTTGGCAGAATATGATTCCATCATCTGCCACTCTCTTCCGGCAGTTTTGGCCTTGAAGGTTTCGAGGCAGCCACGATCCTGCAAGGTGATGTAGCAGGTTTTTCCATTACTGCCTCCGAAACAAATATTGGAAACTTTTTTGCCGATTGTTGTGATCGTCTGCAGTACTTTTCCATCGGGAGAAAGCACTGTAACTTCACCTTTTCCATGACGGGCGATGTACAAGTTTCCGTCAATATCACAACGCATTCCATCCATTCCACCATCCTCGAAAGTATGGATCAGGCGCTTGTTGGACAATGTTCCATCCGCAGCAAGATCAAAAGCCCAGACATTGCGTTGAACACTTTCATTTACATAAAGCGTTTTTTCATCCGGACTGATGTCAATTCCGTTGGTGGTGCCCATTTTTTCGGCAACCAATCTTGTTTTCCCTTCGGGAGAAACATGCCAGATTTGTCCGGTACCGTCTTTCCAGTTAGGATCTGAACAAAATATATTTCCACTTTTTGTTATAGCCAGATCATTGGGCTGGTTCATTTTTGGCTCATTGGCAAGAATGGTAATGGTTTTTGTAATGATATCAACTTTTAAAACATTGTGTCCGGTAAAATCGGCCACGTAAAAAGTATTTTTATCACCAAAACGGATTCCGTTTCCGGTACTTCCCTTGGGCAGCGTAATGAAAAATCCTGATTTTCCTCTTTTATTCATCTGCGCAATAGTGCCGTCCCTGGCAAAATTGACTGCATAAACATTTCCTTCCGAATCAACGGCGGGACCTTCACAATTGGCAGTAAATTCACCTTCTGCGGAAAATTTCTTGCTTGAAGTCTGTGCAAAAGATAAACTAGCTGATAAACAAAATGTGCACAGAAAATAAATAAAAGTTTTCATGACTGAGAACGCTTGTGATTTAGGGAATGAAATGGTGAGTTTTTTAAGATCAGTTTTTCCACTTAATAGCGCATCCGACCGGTTTTGTAGATAATGTCACGACAGGTTTCCCTTCCAATAGATTTGTTACGGCTTCGTCAACATAAAATTTATTTGCACCTGCCGGATCCTGCGGATTGTCATCAATCATACCAATATAAGCTACCGTAAATTTGCCGTTTGTTCTTGTTAAAACAAAAGCCTGCGGTGTACGAGCTACGCCGAAAGAACGGGCGGTGGTCTGTGCGTCATCTTGCAGATAAGGATAGGTGTAACCTTTTGACGAAGCCCGTTCCTTCATTTTTTCAAAGGAATCGTCCATATGCGTACCGGGATCACTGGGATTGATCGCAATCACGGGAAAGCTCCGGGATGAATATTTATTATTTAAGGCTATAATCCTGTCCTCATAAGCCTTTGCAAAAGGACAATGATTGCTCGTAAATATTACAATAATTCCTTTTGCACTATTATAGTCTGCAAGGGAAACGATTCTTCCGTCAATATTTTTTAATTTAAAAGCAGCCACTGCATCACCAACCTGATAGCCACCGGTTTGCGAAAATGCGGGAGTCAGGCTAATCAATGTAATAAGTGAAATCCACAAAAAGCGTTTCATCTTTTTAAATTTAGTAATCATTCAATGCTCATGACGTTAGATAACATAAAAGTAACCCAAACAAATGTTAAGTATTGTTAATGTTAGCAAAGTGGGCCAGGGCGTTTCCTACCTATATATCATTCGTGAAAGCCTTCACGGGAAAGATCATCGCTAAACATACGAAATTTAGTTATTAATCCACGTTTGAAATACAATACGCAGCAAAATGGTGACATGTTGAGACATTTTTTTAATATTTCGAATGATAATCCGGATAAAGCGTTGTGATTCTGTGGATATCTGCTTATCTTTGCACCTCGTTTTTGAATATCAGTTTACTATAAATTATTATCATGTACGCAATCGTAGAAATCGCAGGTCAGCAATTTAAAGTTGAAAAGGGTCGCGAAATCTTCACGCATAGGCTTGAAGGTGACGTGAACGCTGCTCTTGTGTTTGACAAAGTCCTACTCGTTGATAACGAAGGCACAGTACAAGTGGGTGTTCCTACAGTAGCAGGTGCTTCTGTAAAAGTTACGGTGCTTGAACACCTGAAAGGTGAAAAAGTGATCGTCTTCAAAAAGAAGAGACGTAAGGGTTACAAAGTTAAGAATGGTCACCGTCAATATTTGACTAAGATCAGCATTGACGAAATCGTAGCTTAATTAAAAGCGGTATTCCGCTGCGGTCTGGTATTTAATCAGGCTTATTCACAATCATCGAAAAAATTAAAAGTTAAGATATCATGGCACATAAGAAAGGTGTAGGTAGCTCTAGAAACGGACGTGAATCAGAAAGCAAGCGTCTGGGTGTTAAATTATTTGGCGGAGAGCACGCGAAAGCGGGCAATATTCTTGTTCGTCAGCGTGGAACAAAACACAATCCGGGTAATAACGTAGGTATCGGTCGTGACCATACTTTGTTTGCTTTGGTTGAAGGACATGTTGTTTTCCGTAAAACTCGTTTGAACAAATCTTTTGTTCATATCGAACCTATCGCGGTTGCAGCTGCTCCTGTTGAAGTTGTTGCAGAAGCATAGTCAAAAGATTTTCGGTTAAGGCCGTAAATATTTTAAAACCCGACGGATCTTTCCGCCGGGTTTTTGTTTTAATTGGATTGATTTAAACCAAAAATAAATTTCCGGTGTTGTAAGCAAGGATTGGAAAAGTCAAATCATCCTGTATCACTGAATATTATTTATTATCATGTTATCACGTCCCGTTTTTGTATATACTGAATTAAGTCCTAATCCGAATTCCATGAAATTCGTATTGAATTTCGAATTGGTACCGGAAGGTCTTTCGTTTGATTATCCGTCACTGGAAGCGGCAATGGAAGAAGGTAAAGCTTCACCATTGGCAGCCGATCTATTCCAATTCCCTCATGTGCAAAGGGTTTTTATTGCAAGCAATTTCATAACGATTTCCAAAAGCGAAGATATCGCCTGGGAAGAAGTTTTGCGTGATACAAAACAGTTTATCAAAATATATTTCGAAGAAAATCATCCTGTTTTCTTTCAGGAAACGATTGAAAAAAATACTTTGATCGTAGATGCAAGAGATTCTGATACCGTTCAGAAAATTAAAGCAGCACTTGATCAATACGTAAGACCAGCCGTAGAATCGGATGGAGGAGCGATTAACTTTCATTCCTTCAATGAAGATACCGGAACAGTAAAAGTTTTATTACAAGGTTCATGCAGCGGATGCCCGTCATCTACTTTGACCTTGAAAGCGGGAATCGAGAATCTATTAACCCGTATGGTTCCTGATGTGAAAGAGGTTGTTGCAGAGGGGGTTTAGGTATTTGCAATCGGCGGTCGGCTTAGATCGTTGATAATTCAAATTTGAAAGCCGAAAGCTGATTGCCGACGGCTAAAAGAAAACCTTGCCGAGCGGCGAGGTTTTCTTTTTTTAATAACAATTTGCTAGCTTTCCGGTCAATGGAAAATACTTTGCAGCTTCTTATTGATAAAATAGGTGATCTTCAGTCGGATGGTGACCGATATTTTCCGGAAGGAATATTTCCTGCGTATCGTGATAATTCGATAATCGGCTACAACCGGCCGGATACCACAATATTTTTCTCAGCAATAATAGCTTTCACCCTGCAATCTATTCGTAAAAACTCTGATTTGGAGACGCAGCGTAAAATTGATGTCATTATATCAAAAGTTGTTCAGAATTACCCTGATTTCCAGAATAAGGATGGGTTGAAAACGTATAATTTCTGGAAGACAAAACCTTCAAAACATTTCCCTAACGGTTATCTTTTTCGTCATTTTGAGCATTTCCGCATTCCGGATGATGTTGATGACACTGCCTTTGTTTATTTAACTTCAAATCCTGAAAAGGAAGAAATTTTGTGGTTAAAAGAAAAGTTGAAGATGCACGCTAACGGATCTAAACAATGGATTCAAAACACCTACCCGGAATATCAGAAACTGAAAGCTTATTCTACCTGGTTTGGAAAGAATATGTACATCGAATTTGATGTCTGTGTTTTGAGTAATCTTCTTTATTTTGTTTTTAAAAATGATTTAGTGCTAAATGAGCATGACAAAGCCAGTCTGGAATATATCAGGTCGGTTATAGCAACCGATCGCTACTTGTACGTTCCGTTTCGATGTGCCCATCAATATCCGCGAACGCCTCTGATCATTTATCATGTGAGTCGGCTAATCGCCGCATTTGATCCGGTAGAATTAAAACCGATTAAGGGAAAATTGATTGAAGACACAATTCAACTTTTAAAAGAAACCGAAAACCTGATGGATAGAGTAATTCTTTCAACATCTTTGCTGCGTTTTGGAATAAAAACGGAACGGATCATGGTTGAAAATTTTACGACCAATGATTTTAAAGATTTCTATTTCTTCATAGCCGGACTAATGACAGCGTATGAAAACAAAATACTTTACAAGATTTCCAGTAACAAAATCTTCCATATGCACTGGCTTTGCGAAGCGCATAACCGGACGTTACTGGCGGAATATGAAACTTTATGGAACACATAGTTGACTCGACAATTCTTCTGCGTGTAAGGCAGATTATTGTTGAAAGTTATGATATCAAAACTTTTGTTTTTGAACAATTGGACGGCGGGAAATTGAAGTATGAAGCGGGACAGTTTCTTACTTTTCTGATCAATATGCATGGGCATGAAATCAGGCGGTCGTATTCCATGAGTTCTGCGCCGGAAACGGATGAGTTTCCTTCTATTACCGTAAAAAGAATATCGAATGGGGAAATTTCCCGTTTCTGGATTGATTTTGTACATGAAGGCGATATTTTCACAGTTCTGATGCCTTCCGGTCGTTTTATTTTGGAGCAGTCAGATGGCTTACCGCGGGATATTATTTTGATCGGTGCCGGAAGTGGTATTACGCCCTTATTTTCAATTTTAAAACATACGCTTTCAACCGATACGACAAGCCAGGTTACACTTTTGTATGCCAACAGAAATGAAAAAAGTACTTTGTTTCTGGAAAAAATTGAAGCCTGGAAAACGCGCTATCCCGAACGGCTGCATGTAATTCATATTCATAGCAATCCTTCGGATCACTGGAATGGAGTCAGAGGCAGAATAAACAATACCAGGCTCGAACAAATGATCCGGGCAGCTATGTTTTACCAGCCGGAAAGAGCCAGGTTTTTTATTTGCGGCCCATTTGAGCTGATGCGTTCTGTCGAAATTACACTTCATTATCTGGGATTTGGAAAGGATCAGATCCGGAGGGAAAATTTTATTGTTGGCAATCCGCCTGCTGCTCCAAAAGAAAGTAAAGCTTATGAAATCAGGTTGATTTTCAAAAATCAGGAGTTTAAATTGCTCATTCCGGCCGATAAAACAATTCTCCAGGCAGCGTTGGATTCTGGCATACATTTACCTTATAGCTGTAAAGGAGGAGTTTGTGCAAGCTGTGCAGGTGTTTGCAAAAGCGGCTCCGTACATATGACAGTTAACGATGTTTTGACAGATAATGATTTAAAACAGGGTTGGATTTTAACCTGTACAGGCTATCCGCAAACCAGTGATGTATTAGTTGAAATAAAATAATAACCGGAAAATTGAAATAATAAAAAGCGTGCAGAAATGAATCTGCACGCCGGGTTAAAGAGTCTAGTACTAGTGGGTAATTTTATAAGGGTTTAGGAATAATATTATGCGATTGAAAATTACTTAAACAAAACAATGGTTATAGTTTTAAATAGACAAATTTTTTTGCTGCATTTTATTTCAATGCAAAATTAATTGGAATCCGTTAGGATGCAAGTATTTTTATATAAAAGTGTACGAGCACACAGTATTTTTTACAATATGTGCACGAACACACATTGCTTTAATGCAATTGCAGTTAGATTTGTAAATCTAGTGCACAAGATCTAAAAATAAAGGAAATTTTAAATATTATATTGAAATTTTATTGTTTTTCTATTTTTGACACCTTTAACTAAATTTTTCAGAAACTGAGTGGTTAATTGTACTATTTTCATACGCTCCATGTTGAGTACATTCCACATTCGTTATTGTTGAGAACCTGTGAAAAAGAAAATTGTAAGAATAAAAGATATAGCGGAAAGAGCTGAAACATCCAAAGGAACAGTGGATAGGGTATTGCACAACCGCGGAAGGGTGTCGGATGAGGTTCGTGAACGTGTTCTGAAAATTATTGAGGAAATGAATTATGAGCCTAATTTTCTGGCTCAGTCGCTAAAAACGCAACGAACATATCATTTTATAGCATTGGTACCGGACCCCAAAACGGATCCCTATTGGGAGGCACCTGAAACGGGAATGGCCAAAGCAGAAAAAGAATTGAGGCAATACGGGATTTCAATCAGCCGGTTTATCTTTGACCCGCATGATGTGGATTCCTTTATTTCAAAAGCGAGAGAGGCCACAAATGAAAATCCGGACGGATTGCTGGTGGCGCCTTTATTTTACAAAGAGGTTCTTCCCTTTTTCAAGGAATGGGAAAATTCCAATATTCCGTATGTGCTGTTTAATACGCAGATTGCGGATGTTAACCCGCTTTGTTACATTGGACAGGATTCCTACCAAAGTGGATTTTTGGCTGCCAAGATCCTGACTTTTGGGCTTCCGTCGGCATGTACGATGATGGTTTTGCACATCAATGAAGATTTACCCAACTCTGCCCACCTTATAACCAAGGAAAAAGGGTTCAAAGATTATTTTGTAAAGAACAATCTGACAGACAAATACAAGGTAATTGAGACGGAAATCAATTTTATGGAGGGCCAGTCATTTGATGAAAAGATTGATAAAATAAGAAATGCGAATAAGGATTTAAAAGCAATTTATGTCACCAATTCAAAAGCGTTTGAAATCGCGAAATACCTTGAAAGAAATCAAATCAATGATATCAAACTGATCGGATACGATCTTGTGCCACAAAATATACATTACATTAACGAAGGATATATTGATTTTGTGATCAATCAAAATCCGCTGGGGCAGGGTTATTGGGGGATTTTCCAACTTGCCAATTACCTTGTCTTCAAAAAGGAAATTGCTCCGATCAAATTTCTTCCATTAGATATTATCACACTGGAAAATCTGGAATATTATCTGGATCCGGAACAATAGGGAAGATGATATAAAACAAAAAGAGGATTTTAGCATCGCTGAAATCCTCTTTCTGTTTTAAACGCGAAATCTTATAATTCTCCAAACTGCGTATACATTTCTTTCAGCTTGGGTTCAGTTTCTTTGGCCCGGATATCTTTCCTGATTGCCGGAACGCCTTGTATGTCGGTTAATAATCCCAGAGCCTGATAAGCGCCAAAACGAACGAAATAGGATGGATTGTTACGAGCCATTCCTTCCAATACAGGAATACTTTTGCGCTGCACATCCTGTTTTGACTTGATAAGGTATTTTCCGAAAACCTGAAGGAAGTTATATTTTTCCGTAGGTTTCATACGTTTCATTTTTTCAAGGAACCATTCGTAGCGATCGGGTTCGGCCAGGCCGGCGTAATAATTTCCTACCGAAGCCACAACGGCATCATCCGGAGAATCTTCAAATTGTGCTGCAACGTCTTTTGCATCAGCGGGTTGGTTGACAAGATATTTGTCAAGTGCCACAGAAACTACCTGATAAGAGCTGTCACTCAGCGCTTCTCTGAAAACCGGATCATTATTGTTATCACCAAAAGAAGCAAGCGTTATGATCGCTTCTGCACGAACCTGCGGATGTCTGTCTGTACGTGCGCGGCTTTGGATTATTTTTTCAATTGCTGCAAAACTGTCTCCATCATATTCTGCAAAATTTGAAATGGCCATTTGACGCAATTTCCAGAAAGGATCTGTCATCGCTTTGATCAAAACATTTCTCGCTGTCGAATCCTGCAACTTTCCTTCCAATTGTGCCAGCGCCTCATATTTCTGCACAAACTGGTCGGAATGATTGTATTGGTAAACAAGTTCTGCGCGGTCTTTTTCCTGTTCAACACTACCGAGCAATTGAGATTCTGCATCAAATATTACCAGGTCAGGTTTTTTAGCCGATGGAAATTCCAATGTTTGATTTGCTTTATCAACCAGCACACTGTACCGGTTTTTCTTCCCGCCTGACCATACATCTATTTTCAGCGGAAGTCTGTAAACGGTAGAAGCGAGGGTATCCTGGGTCTGTGTTATCTTTAATAAAACCTTATTGGTAGCAGTCGAATATTCCTGTTTTATTTTCAACAAAGGATGTCCCGGACGGAAAAACCACTGATCAAAAAACCAGTTTAAATCTTCTCCGGTCACTTTTTCAAAAGCTTCGCGGAGATCAGAAATTTCTGCCGTTCCCAAAGCGTGTGCTTTCAAATACGTTTGCAGTGATTTGAAGAAAGCATCATCGCCAACATATTTTCTGAGCATATGCAAAATCCTTCCTCCTTTTGCATAGGAATGGCTATCAAACATATTTTCACGATCCTTGTAAAAATAACGGATCATCGGAACCTGTTTTGTTTCTGCTTCTGCCAGATATGTTTTCAATTCCTGCAAATTCTGCCAGTCTGCTTCGTTTTTTCCAATGTAATATTCACTCCATAAATATTCTGAATAATTCGCAAATGATTCATTGAGAGGGAGTTGACCCCATTCTTCGGCTGTGACATAATCGCCAAACCAGTGATGTGCCAGTTCATGGGCAATGACAGCGTCCGAATTCCCATCCAGAATAGAACGTGCATCCGTTTGCACACCTTCTTCATGGACGGTAGCCGTAGTGTTTTCCATCGCACCAGCCACAAAATCTCTCACGGCGATCTGCGCATATTTTTCCCAGGGATATTCAATTCCGAAGATATTGGAAAAGAAAGCCATCATTTCAGGCGTACGTCCGAAAATTGCATGGGCGTCTCCGCCGTATTTCGGCTCAACATAATAGCTAAGTTCCAGTCCGTTTGGCATCATATCTTTTGCCACTGCAAAATCACCAACTGCGATCATAGTCAGGTAAGGAGCGGCGGGAAGTGATTGTTTCCAGTGATCGGTACGCAGGCCGCTGTTATCCGGCTCCTGAGAAATAAGTAATCCGTTGGAAAGCGTTTTATAAGTACTGTCAACCGTAACGTAGATATCCTGCGTGAATTTCACATTAGGAGCATCAACCGTAGGAAACCAGCATGAACTGCCTTCCGTTTCGCCCTGTGTCCAGATTTGTTTCGGTTTGCCTTCATCCATTCCGTCCGGATTGATAAAGTACAAACCTTTTTCGTTCGGGTTTTCATTCTGACTTTCGCGCGGAAGTTCATTAGGCTTGGCAACATAATCGATCTTAACAACAATGGTATCTCTTGCCGTGTATTCCTTCGTAAGTTTGATAATTAGCTTACGCTTATCATAACTGAAATCCAGCTTTTTAGAAGATTTTTCGGATAACTCTTTCAAAGTAGCAGAGCCAAAATTTCCCGGATCGGAGAGTTGGGTGATGCTTTTAATCTCAAATCCTTTTGCATCCAGCTCAATAGTGTTCTGAGGATAAAAGTGCGGCTTCATCGAAATGATCGCAGTACCGTGGACATGCTGACGAAGCCAGTCAAATTCAACATCCAGACGGGTGTGAATAAGATCATGTTTCAGTGTCCGGGAAGGACGGTATGGTCCCTGACGGGTAATTACGCCTGGATTTCTTCTTAAAACGGTATCTCTTTTGGCAATGTGATTCCCCGCATTTGCACCAAAGGCAATGAATAATAAAGCTATTCCAAAGAAGTTGCAGAAACCGTTACGTAGTAAAACGTTATTTTTAATATCGGTCATATCTGCTTTTGGTTTGGACATATTTTTGAATTTGATCAAATTGTTGAAGTGTTAAATAGGAAACTTTTAAAATCAGTCTTATCAAACAATCAGGGTCTGGCCGGATAACGCAGCACGGCGTGCCGGGATATACGAAACGGCCAAGGTTATGATAACGATAATACCACCGGTCAAAAGTATATCCTGCCAGATTAATTTCACAGGATATGCATCCACAAGCGCTGTGGACATGCCCATCGAAACAAGTCCGTAGCTCATCTGCAACCAGCATATAAGTATGCCACTCAATATCCCTACAATTGCTCCTGACAAGGCAACGATCGCTCCTTCGGCCAGAAATATGTTTCTGATCAGCGAAGGCGTAGCGCCCAGTGCATAAAGCATGGAAACATCCTTTTTCTTTTCGATAGCTAACATGCTGAGAGAGAAGAAAATATTGATTGCGGCTACTAAAATAATAAAGGATAGGGTAACGGCAACAAACAATTTTTCTACACGAATGGCTCGGAGCAGATCTGCGTTCATGGCGTCTCTGTCGCGAACTATAAATTTATTGCCGATTTTCTCTTCAATATCCTGTGCAACATCTTTTTCAAGATATCCCTTCGATGCAATTTTTATTTCAAGTGACGAGCGCTGACCCTGGTATTGGAGCAAAGATTCCACGATAGACAATGGTGCAATAACATAATCGTCATACCTGTTTTCAATAAAAAATACACCGCCAGGACGTATCACAGTTTGGTTGAAAGCTTCGGTAGAAGTAACATTCAGCGTTTTTGTTCCTGTTTTGGGATACCACAATTCCAACGGGGTTATGATATCTTGCAATGATATAGACAATGCATTTCTAACGCCATCAGATATCACAGCGTAAGGTGTTCCGCCTGGCCCGTAAAGTTTTAATGAACCTTCAATCAAAGCGGTATCCAGTTGTCCGCGTATTGAAAAGGTGCTGTCTACGCCTTTTAATCTTACAATAGTTTGCTGATTACCATAACGTGCCAGCGCGTTATCTTGAATGATCTGTGTGACCATATCGACACCTTCAATTGATTTAATGGACTTCAAAAGCGAATCAGAAACCAGAAAACGTTTTCCTTCGGCAGGCGTAATGGTTACATCAGCATCGAAAGTTTTAAACATTTTCCTGTTAATATCTTCCATTCCGTTAAAAACAGAAAGTACAACAACCATTGCCATTGTCCCAACGGCAACGCCAGCCATGGCGATGCGAGCGATCACACTAATGAAGCTGCGTTTATTGCGGGAAAAAAAATAGCGAATGGCAATTCGGTACGAAAGATTCATTGTCAGTATCGCGAAAGATCAATTCGTTTCTTCTTCTTCGTCCGGTTGAGCAGGAGGAATTACAATATCTGCAAACAAAAGATCCATTTTTGCCGCGTATTCGGCAGTATCATCAATATAAAATTGCAAATGAGGCACAATTCTTAACTGATGACGAACACGTTCAGCCAGTTTTTGTCTTATAAATTTGGTATTTTCCTTTATCGTTTCAAGTAAAAATAACTTATTCTTTTCTGGTAAAAAACTTAGATATGCACGTGCAATTCCCAAATCAGGAGAAACGCGTACGGCTGTGATCGTCACGAAAGTGCCGTTTACCAAATGTTTTGCATCCTGCTGAAAAATTTCACCTAAATCCTTCTGGATTTGTCTCCCTACTTTTTGTTGTCTCTTCGATTCCATCTTTTTCTGAATGGCGACTTTGGAACTATGGTTTAATTGTATTGCAAAACCTTTCCGCTGTCACCCTTAACTTCTTCTAACTATATTTAATACAAATATCCATACTTATTTTGTTTTTGTAGACCCCTACGTTGTAATTTCGTGAAAGTATTCATGTCGTCCTATCTAACCATCCAGTTTCTTGCTTAGTTTTTTTCGGGTTAACGCGGCTTATCAGATGATTAGTTTAGTGGTATTTTTTCTACTGCTAAGGCTGCCGTTCTTTTTTGGGGGAATACCTTTACTGATACCGGAATTGAGCTGGATGCTCGTCGGAGAGCAAATGAACCACGGTTTTATGCTTTACCGCGATGTCTGGGATAATGTCAGTCCATTCTCCGGATTGACATATTGGCTCATAGATTCCTTATTCGGAAGGGCGCAGTGGGCGTATCAGCTGGCGGCGGCCGGACTGGGAATTATCCAGATACTTTATTTTAATTATGTAATTTATTCCCGCGAAGTTTTTCCTGAGCGCACCTACATTCCCGGTGCTTTGTATGCGATTTTCCTGAATATATCCTTTGACCTAGGTACGCTTTCGCCTATGTTGATGGCCAATACTTTTTTGCTTTTTGCATTTGGTTTGATTGTAAAAATATTGGTAAAGCGGGAAGCTACCAATCAGGTTTTTGAAATGGGGCTTTACATTGGTATCGCTACGTTATTTTATTTGCCCGCATCCTTATTTATGGTTTGGGCGTTTCTGGCATTGCTGTTTTATACAGGCGCAACAATCCGTCACCATTTATTAGGACTTTTTGGATCAATTTTTCCGCTGCTAATGGTATTGTTATTTTTCTATATGAACGACGGGATTGAAAGTTTAAACCGCAATTTGCTGACTTCTGTTTTTCAGGTAAAACAATATAATCTTAACGATTTTTCGTCTTTGCTAGCCTCATTGATTTTGCCGCTTGGTTTCGGGATAATGGGTTTTACACGAATTTTTACAACATTAAGATTTGTAAATTATCAAACCAGAATCCAGCAGGTAATGGCGCTCTGGTTTATCGTGGCAGTTTTTACAATTCCACTAATGCAATATCTGGCTCCAATGCAGTTTGTGATTTTCATTCCGCCGGCTTCTTTCTTTGCAACCCATTATTTTCAGAGTTTTAAAAGAAAAAGTATCGGGGATGAATTTCAGTTTGTATTGATGACTGCCGTTATCGTATTTATACAATACCAGGGAACAAGAGGGATTTTACCCGGTATTTCAATGGGGAAACTGGAAAATCTCCGGTCAAAGACAGCTTCCTTACCTCCGGATATCAGGAATAAAAGAATTCTGGTGTTAGGCCAACATGCAGGCGAGTATACTGAAAATTTTAGCGCTACTCCGTATTTAAACTGGGATTTGTCAAGCTACGATCTAAGAAATCTGGATCATTTTGACAGTGTTATTCACGTGTATGACAATTTTCGAAAAGATCCGCCGGATTATGTTATTGATAAAGTGAATTTAATGCCGAAACTCCTGGCCCGTGTTCCGGCGCTTCAAAAGCAGTATAAGCTTAGTCAGTGGAAAGGGATTTATCAGAAGATTTAATTAGTTGAAAGTGACGACTGATTTCGCAAAATCATGAATTAATAAAATTATATAGAGTTAAGAACCTGAACCGGGCTACCAAAGTCAAAAACTTGGTAGCCCACTTTCAACTTTCAACTAAGGAAGTTAGCAAGCGATTTTATTAACGCGCAACTGATGTCTTCCTCCTTCAAAATCTGTATTTAAGAACGCCTCAACACTTGCGATAGCGCTTTCAAGAGTTATAAACCGGACAGGAATGCAAATTACATTGGCATCGTTATGCTGACGTGCCAAAGCTGCAAGTTCCAGATCCCACACCAAAGCCGCGCGGATGCCCTGATGTTTGTTCGCTGTAATGCATACGCCCTGCCCGCTTCCACACAGTAGAATTCCTTTTTCAAATTCATTTTTTTCAACGCCGCTGGCAACAGGATGCGCGAAATCTGCATAATCTGCCGAATCGGCGCTGTATGTGCCAAAATCTTTTACTTCATAACCGTTATTGGTAAGCCAGGTGGTAATGGGTTCCTTGTAGGGAAAACCAGCATGGTCGGAACCGATAGCAATTTTTTTCATTACTTTTTTGTTAATTGTGTCCAGGTTAATAACAATTCTTTATTGGATATTGTTAAAATTTCTCGCCTCTCTTGAAAAAGAAAACAAAGGTAACAGCAAATTAATGAACTAAAATATTTTTGAAAATATGAGTGATGAATTAAAAGATGGAAATTCAAGATTAATTGACTTATCTCTTCTTAACCCCGCCGTTCCGGATGACGAAAAACGTATCAAAGAAGCATTTGAAGACCGTAACTGGAGTGAAATAAAAAGTGCAGATTCCTGGGTTATATTTAAGGTAATGGCCGAATTTGTTGAAGGTTTTGACAAAATGGCTAAGATCGGGCCCTGTGTTACTATTTTTGGATCTGCCCGGACAAAACCTGATAATCCTTATTACAAGATCACGGAAGATATTGCAGCCAAACTGGTGCGTCATGGTTATGGTGTCATTACGGGTGGAGGGCCCGGTATCATGGAAGCAGGTAATAAAGGTGCGTTTGAGCAAGGCGGAAAATCGGTGGGTTTGAATATCAAATTGCCTTTTGAGCAGCATAGCAATCCGTACATTGACCACGACAAAAACATCAATTTCGATTTCTTTTTTGTGCGTAAAGTAATGTTTGTCAAGTATTCACAAGGCTTTATCGTAATGCCTGGTGGATTTGGAACGCTGGATGAATTATTTGAAGCGATGACATTAATCCAAACAAAGAAAATTGCACGTTTCCCGATTGTATTGGTTGGAAGCCGTTATTGGTCAGGCCTTCTGGATTGGATTAAAGATACGATGCTGGCCGCTGGGAACATTAACGAAGTCGATTTGAAATTAATCAGCCTCGTTGATACACCGGATGAAGTTGTGCATGTCATCGACGAATTTTATTCGAAATACTTGCTGAAACCGAATTTCTGATGAATTATTTCATCGATTATTTGAATCAGCTTGCTCCATTGCCGCATGAATCTGCTATTGCAATAAATCAAATTACGATTCATAAAACAATTCCCAAACATACATTGCTGCTTCGAAACGGCGATGTATGTAAGGAATTCCATTTTCTGGAAAGTGGAATCGCCCGTGTTTTTTATTACAAGGATGGAAAGGAGGTAACCGCCTGGTTTGCTTCAGAAAATCAGATTGTAAGTGCGATTGACAGTTTGTTTACAGGTCAGCCTTCCTTATATAACATTGAGATTCTTGAAGATTCTGTTATCTGGAGTCTCCAATACAATAAAATCGAACCGGTTTTTGAAAAGTATTCTGGTGTGGAAAGACTGGGACGTTTACTAATCACCAATAATTATCTTCTACTTGACGAGCGCATGAAACTCTTCGCTTTTTGTACTGCCGAAGAAAGGTACGAGCGCTTATTACTTCAAATTCCGGATATACTTCAAAAGGTTAAACTTGGGCAAATCGCTTCTTATCTGGGGATTTCTCAGGAGCATTTGAGTCGGATTCGGGCTAGGAAATAGCTGTTGGCTGTTAGCATTTTTGGGGTAACTGGAATAACGATTTTGATAATTATCAAAGGAAACGATTTCTGATTAGCGGAGATTTGGAATTAAAAAATATTCCAAATCAATTGCCATGGAAATTCTGTTCGTTTGCGCTTATACCATTTTTGTTACTCATGATTTAATCGATTCCTGGAAAGTTCTCCTGGAAACTAAGAGGAAGATATTTCACTACGTGGGATTAATTGTAACGGTTTTACTTTTTGTCTATATCGCTTTCGATGTTATTCCAATAATTCGTGTCAACAATTTGCAAGGATCTTTTCGCGGTTGGTACGACCTCGGCTATGTTTTGTTGACGTCATATTCGGTTTATGATTTTGGGATCTGGATGATCATGTCATTTTCCCAGGCCCGAGAAGGTAAAGAAACAACCAAACTTGTAGATTATAATTTATGGCATGCTGGATCTCTGTTAGTCGGTACTTGCGTAGCTTGTTATCTGACAATCCTCGTCAATTATTATTTATTTCCGCCAGTAGGAGTTTCATTAATAGATATTTTCTGGATACTGATTTATTTTATCTCTTTTATTGTCGGTATGATACGAATGATCTGGGGAGAAGCTATGAATTTTAAAAATCTGGTCCGCATCGTATTTAACTGTGTTATGGGTTTTCAATTGTTGTTTTACATTATGTTCCTGATCGATAATTTAAATCGGTTGACAAATAACTTTCATTGAACAAATGCTGATTTTACCATTCAATATATTTTTCAAAACACCAAATAAGGCCCAATCTTCTCAATAACCTTCTCATCCAATACCCTAACCTTTTTCAAATCTTCAACCGATTGAAATGCTCCATGCTGCGTTCGATAATTAACAATTACCGAATTAATCTTTTTATTTCGCAAATAAGAATGCTGACCTAATTCCTCAACAGTTGCAGTATTTATATTGATCTTTTTAACCGGACTTTGAATTTTAGCGTATTTGTTCATTTCGGTTAACGCCAAAGAGTCAAGCCCAAATATTTCTGAAAACTGGCTTGTTGAGTGAAATCCGCCTAACGCATCTCTGAATTTTAAAATACGTAAAGACAATTTGCTGCCGATTCCTTTTAGTTTAATAAGCTGTGTCGTGTCGGTTGTGTTTATATCAAATGGAACGATGACAGGTTTGTTGTATGCTTTAACTTCTTTGGGGAAGGAATTGTTTGCATATGCTTTCTCGGGATATTTTGTTTTGGGATAAGCTGAACCTGTTTCCGGAAGTTTAATATAGGATTCAAGTTTTTGATAAACATCAGAAGGGAAATCGTAAATATTCAGCAGATCTTCCTTTTTTCTAAATTTCCCACCTTTTGATCTGTATTTGTCGATACGTTTTGCGATGAAGGCCGGAATGCCAAGTTCCTCTAACTGATCAACAGAAGCGGTATTAGGATCGAAAGGAAAAAAGCGGACAGGTTTGGAAGGTGTTTTTGAATATTCCTTTTTTGAATAATTACTCTCGTTTTCTTCTTCCTGCAAAGCGGCATCTTTTTCCAGTTGAGCTGCTATGCTATCCAGTTTTTGAGTATTAATAGGTTCGGACGAAGTTGGAAGAAGTGGTAATATCCAGCGTTTGAAAACAAACGGAGTCCATATTAAAAAGAAGGACAATGTCATTAAAACAAAAGCAGCTCGGGCCTGCTTCCTGGAAATACCGAAAAAATCTTCAAGTTGATCTAGTATTCGTCGGAGCATAAGCCAAAAGTTTAGGACAAGAAAGTTAGTCCGGCTTTTGACGCAGGAAAGTCAAAATGGTTTCCAGATTCTTAGAGAAGTATTTTCAGCGATATGATCAAAGTCGATATCGTTGTGGCAAAGTTCGATGTCAAAATGAACACAATAGTGAGCAATCAGGCAGTCGTTAGCTTTACGAATTGTAATCCCTTTCTTACGAAGAGCTCTATACAATTGAGCCGCACCATCATACAATTCGAATGTTGGTGCTGGTAATGAAGGTAAACTTTTGAAATGGCTTTTAATGGAATCATATTCAGAGTCAATTTTAACTCCTTGAAGTACTTCCAGAACGATAATCCCAATCATGCAAACCTGATCCTTTTCAAGACAATAATCAAGAAAGTCGGTTCTTTGATCTTTTACTCCATTGAAATAGCCGATCCAAACGGACGTATCAAATATCCTGTACATCCTGAGTTCTCATGTCGTCTAAATTCCCTTCCCATTCAACTTTCCCCCGTA
Source organism: Dyadobacter frigoris (assembly GCF_005280585.1). Taxonomy (GTDB): domain Bacteria; phylum Bacteroidota; class Bacteroidia; order Cytophagales; family Spirosomataceae; genus Dyadobacter; species Dyadobacter frigoris. The sequence goes on along the minus strand of NZ_SZVO01000006.1, from coordinate 344,724 downwards.
ACGACATTAGCTGTTTACGATGGGTTGCTGCAATGAATTCTTTTAAGGCGGACTCAATGATCTGTTTTTTTGTTTTGATTTGAGTAAGTTGCATTGCTTCTTCCATTAAGGAATCATCAATTTCTACGTTCGTTCTCATAATCTCTCAGTTTTAATACACACAAATATACAAATTTTATACACATGGTTATTCTTTGCCATCAAATTCCCTAATTTTGCCAACTGATTGTAAAAACCTTGAAATTTACGATCTCAAAACCTTTGTTTATTAATCAATTGTCTGAATCAATAATGAGCGAATCACCTGCTACCTCTTTACAAGATATTGTAGGGCATGCCAAAGAATACGGATTTGTGTTCCCTTCTTCGGAAATATATGATGGATTGCAAGCCGTTTATGACTACGGTCAGAATGGTGTGGAATTGAAAAATAACCTGAAAGCCGTGTGGTGGAAGGCCATGACACAGCTGAACGACAATATCGTTGGTATTGATGCGTCCATTTTCATGCACCCGCTTACCTGGAAAGCTTCCGGCCATATTGACGGGTTCAGCGATCCTATGATTGACAATAAGGATTCCAAAAAGCGCTATCGTGCAGATCAGCTTCTGGAAGGGAAAGCGGAACAATACGAAGCCGATGGACGACCGGAAACAGCACAGGCTTTGCTTGCTGAAATGGGACGTTTGCTAAGCGCTGAGGATCTTGAAGGTGTTCGTGAATTGATTATTGCTGAAAATATAAAATGTGCCGTTTCAAATACGGCTAACTGGACGGAAGTTCGTCAGTTTAACCTGATGTTCAGCACGCAGGTTGGTTCAGTTGCAGAAGATTCCAGTTTGATTTATTTGCGTCCGGAAACGGCTCAGGGGATTTTTGTTAACTTCCTGAATGTGCAGAAAAGCGGTCGTATGAAAGTGCCTTTTGGTATTGCTCAAATCGGCAAAGCGTTCCGTAATGAAATCGTTGCGCGTCAGTTTACGTTCCGTATGCGTGAATTTGAACAAATGGAAATGCAGTTTTTTATTCGCCCTGGCACTGAAATGGCATGGTATAACAACTGGAAAGAGGCGCGGATGAAATTCCATATTGCCCTTGGTTTGCCAGCTGAGAGTTTAAAATTCCATGATCACGAAAAGCTTGCGCATTATGCGAATGCAGCCGTTGATATCGAATATAAATTCCCGTTTGGTTTTCGTGAAATGGAAGGAATTCACTCGCGTACGGATTTTGACCTTCGCAATCACCAGGAATTATCCCGTAAAAAACTTCAGTATTTTGACGCAGATCTTGACGAAAACGGAAAACCTTACGGAAACTACATTCCTTACGTTGTAGAAACTTCGGTTGGTGCGGATCGTCTTTTTCTTGCTACTTTCTGTAATGCTTACACGAAAGAAACGGTAGGCGAGGGAGATTCTGAAAAAGAACGCACTTATCTGAAATTACACCCGGCGCTGGCTCCTTTCAAAGTGGCTGTTTTGCCTTTGGTTAAAAAAGACGGTTTGGCTGAAAAAGCGCAGGCGATCACGAATTCACTAAAATCTGCTTTCCGTACAACCTATGATGACGGTGCGGCAATTGGGAAACGTTATACGCGTCAGGATTTGATCGGAACGCCATTCTGTGTTGTGGTTGATTATCAGACCATGGAAGATGATACCGTTACCATCCGTCACCGAGATACCATGGAACAGGAACGTGTTGCGATTAGCGAATTGAGAGAGAAAATCGGATATCAGGTTTCAGTAGAAAGAATCCTTGAATTGATCTGATAGATTTCAAAAAATCATAAGTAACAAAAAAGGGTTCCGATATCGGAAACCCTTTTTTGTTTTCTATTAAGTCCTGATTATGCAAGCTTAACATTAACGGCATTTAGTCCTTTACGACCTTCCTGAAGATCATAAGTAACTTCGTCGTTTTCGCGAACTTCGTCAACAAGACCGGAGATATGTACGAAATAATCTTGTCCTGTTTCTGCGTCTTTAACAAAGCCGTATCCTTTTGCGTCGTTAAAGAATTTAATTGTTCCTTGATTCATAAAATTATAATAGTGAAATGTTAAACAAATATAATAAGATTGGGAACTTATTTACAAGTCTAAATAGTAAAATAATGAAGTATTTTCTTAGCTAAGCCATAGTGAAAAAAGATATTTCATATGTTTTTTTGATATTTTTCTTTCTGTCATAGTTAAACTGTACCTTTGCGGTTTATATCGCATTTTCTATGACTGAACAGATTCTTATTCTAGATTTTGGCTCACAATACACGCAATTAATTGCGCGTCGGGTTCGGGAACTCAATGTTTATTGTGAAATCCATCCATACAACAATTTTCCGGAGCTGACTCCCAATATCAAAGGTGTTATTCTTTCAGGCAGCCCCTGCTCGGTTAGAGACGAAGATGCGCCTTATCTTGATTTTGATAAATTCAGGAAAATAGTACCAATTCTGGGTGTTTGTTATGGTGCTCAGCTTATGGCACAATTGCTTGGGGGTGATGTAAAACCATCGCAGCATCGTGAATATGGCCGTGCACGTCTGGAAATTGATGATGAAGATTCGTCGTTATTAACCGGACTTTCCACTACTTCTCAGGTTTGGATGTCACATGGTGATACCATTGTTTCGATACCTGAAAACTTTCATATTATCGCTTCTACGGAATCTGTAAAAGTGGCCGCTTTCAAAATCGAAAACGAACTTACATACGGAATCCAGTTTCACCCGGAAGTTACCCATTCTACCGAAGGAAAGCAGTTAATGCACAACTTCGTAGTTGGAATCTGCGGTTGCAAACAAGACTGGACAGCAGACGCTTTTGTTGAACAAAGCATCAGCAGTCTGAAAGCGAAACTTGGAAAAGACCGTGTTGTCATGGCACTTTCAGGTGGAGTCGATTCTACTGTTGCTGCGACATTGGTTCACCACGCAATCGGTAAAAATCTGTTCTGCATTTTCGTTGATAACGGATTATTAAGAAAAGACGAATACGATCAAGTACTTGAATCTTACCGTGATATGGGTTTAAATATCAAAGGTGTAGATGCAAAAGATTTGTTTTACAGCGCTTTGGATGGTTTATCTGATCCGGAAGCAAAAAGAAAGGCAATCGGAAAAGCTTTTATAGATGTTTTTGATCAGGAATCACATTTAATTGAAGATGTGAAATGGCTTGGTCAGGGAACCATATATCCTGATGTTATTGAATCGGTTTCAGTAAAAGGTCCATCGGCAACGATCAAATCGCACCATAACGTAGGTGGTTTGCCTGATTTTATGAAGCTGAAAATTGTTGAGCCACTTAATACTTTGTTTAAAGATGAAGTAAGATTAGTTGGTAAAACATTGGAAATTGACCCAACGATTTTAGGTCGTCACCCGTTCCCGGGACCAGGTCTGGCGATTCGTATTTTGGGAGAAATCACACCAGAAAAAGTAGCCATTTTACAGGAAGTTGATGCGATTTTTATCGGCGGACTAAGAAAATGGAATTTATATAATGAAGTTTGGCAGGCTGGTGTAATGCTTCTTCCTGTTAAAAGTGTTGGTGTAATGGGCGATGAGCGCACGTACGAAAGTGTGGTCGCCTTGAGAGCTGTTACTTCGGTTGATGGCATGACGGCCGACTGGGCTCACTTGCCATATGATTTCCTTGCAGAAGTTTCCAATGATATTATCAATAAAGTGAAAGGCGTTAACCGCGTTGTTTACGATATTTCTTCAAAACCACCTGCAACGATTGAGTGGGAATAAGGTTTTGATTTTGACTATAAAAGGAAAAAGCGGGCTGTTTCAGCTCGCTTTTCTCTTTATATTACTAATCATGTTATATTCCATCAGGATCGTCCGACTCCACGGCTGATCAAACTCAATACAAATAAAACTAAAAAGACAAAGAAAAGTATTTTAGCTATTCCGGCAGCTCCAGCTGCAATTCCACCAAATCCAAGTACTCCGGCGATGATGGCTACGATCAGAAATATTACTGTCCATCTAAGCATAATTGACAAATAGTTTAAGTTGATAAATGCGTACAAATGCGTTAATACTAATTATGTGCCAGGAAATCATTTTATCAAATAATTTGATTACTAGCTGTTTACGTGTATTTAGGCCAGAGAATTGATCTTTTATGTAGAGATTGCTGCCCAGGATGGACTCAAAACTGGTATAATAAGTTACAAATTGAACATAGGAATGAAATAATATTGACTTATTCATAGTTGTCTTAGCAATATAATGATGAATTACGATGAATATATTGTCAAGTGCATCATTAGCCGTAATTTGCCTGATATTTAAAATTGAAATACTAAGTATAGTAGAATGAATAGATTGCTTTTTGTTTTTATGGCTGGATTAATCAGTACAGCCACTTTTGCCCAGTCAGATCGTTGGCAGCAGCGCGTTAAGTATCAGATGAATGTTGATTTTGATGTTACAAAACATCAGTACAAAGGTGTTCAAAAGCTGGTTTACAGCAATAATTCTCCAGATACCCTTACAAAGGTTTTTTATCACCTCTACATGAACGCTTTCCAGCCGGGAAGCCAAATGGATGTCCGTTCAAGAATGATCAGCGATCCTGATCCACGTGTGAAAGACAGAATTTCAAAATTGTCTCCTAATGAAATTGGATACGAAAAAATTATATCCTTAAAACAAAACGGCAAGCCCCTGAAATATCAGGTAGTTGGGACAATTCTGGAAGTTACTTTAAATGAGAAAATCCTGCCGAAATCTCAGCATACTTTTGACATGGAGTTTGAAGCGCAGGTTCCTATACAAATTCGCCGAAACGGTAGAAATAATAGTGAAGGAATTGATTATTCCGTAGCGCAGTGGTATCCAAAACTTTGTGAATACGATTACGAAGGCTGGCATGCAAATCCTTACATCGCACGAGAATTTTACGGCGTTTGGGGTGATTTTGATGTAAAAATTACGCTGGACGCTTCTTACATGGTAGCAGCAACGGGATATCTTCAAAATCCTGATAAAATCGGTTACGGATACAGCAAAAAAGATGTTCCGCACAAAGCCGGAGAAAAGTTAACCTGGCATTTCATAGCGCCGGAAGTCCACGATTTTATGTGGGCAGCAGATCGCGATTACAAGCATGATGTGGTAAAAGTGGATGACAATCTGGATCTTCATTTTTTCTACCAAACCGATACTTTGGCCAATGTCTGGAAGGAAATGGAGCCGTTGGCGGTTGAATCTTTCAAGATCATGAACCAGAAGTTTGGTCGTTATCCTTACAAGCAATATTCGATTATTCAGGGTGGAGATGGCGGAATGGAATATCCGATGGCGACTTTAATTACCGGGCATTCGAATTTGTCAGGTTTGGTTAGCGTAGCTGTTCATGAATCCATTCACAGCTGGTTTCAGGGCTTGCTAGGGACAAACGAGTCAAAATATTCCTGGATGGACGAAGGTTTCACAACCTATGCGCAAAATCTTGTTCTGGCAGAATTGTTCCAGTCTAAAACGGATCCAATGCGCGGAACAACCGCGAGTTATAGAAATCTTGTGAAATCCGGTTTGGAAGAACCGATGACAACACATGCGGATCATTACAATACAAACAGAGCTTACAGCATTGCAAGCTATTCCAAAGGTGCCGTTTTTCTGAATCAGCTTGGTTATATTATAGGAAAGGATAAGTTGGAAAGTGGAATGAAGCGTTATTTCAACGAGTGGAAATACAAACATCCAAACCCGACAGATCTGAAACGGATCATGGAAAAAGAATCCGGATTGGAGTTGGATTGGTATTGGGAAGATTTTATCGGTACAACCAAAACGATTGATTACGGTATCAAGGAAGTTGTTTCAAATGCAGGAAAAACGGATGTTGTGATCGAAAGGATTGGACAAATGCCGATGCCGCTTGATGTCGTAATAAGTTACAAGGACGGATCGCAGGAGAATTTTTATATTCCTTTAGAAATGATGCGTGGTGAAAAAGCTGAAAAACTGTACTCCAAAACGACTTTATTATCCGATTGGGGCTGGACTTATCCGGAATATACGTTCACAATCGATCGCGCTATGACGGACGTGGATAGAATTGTTATAGACCCAAGCGGCAGAATGGCTGACGTTAATCCTGAAAATAATACCTACCCATCTTTACCAAAAGTTGCGCCGAGATTGAAGGGAGAAAAAGTGAATGAAGTAAGATAAAGGCTATCGGCCAGGCGCCCCCGGCGGTCGGCTTTCATACTATCGCTCTAAATTTTTAATTTTTGGCGAAGATCTGAAAGCCGACTGCCAATGGCGCCTAGCAGAAGTTTTTATCTCAGATCTGAAATCCTGAATATCGTCCCGACCCGGAATTCTATTTTTTGCAATTTTGTTTCATCAAACTGGGCAACAGTTTCTATCCGGAAGAACTTGAAAATGTGATCCAGACCGTAAACCAGTTCGGAATAATGCCGTGAAGTAGGGGAGAAAAGATAGTGAACCTGAACGGTTTCTTTGATTCCGGCCAATCTTAAAACAGGAATTTGGGTTACTAAAAACCGCTGCATCGACCATAACGCGTGACCTTCAATAAACCATTGTTTTGTACTGTGTTCATAATAAGGCAAACTTCTGAATTGTGTCAGAGGGTCACCCATTCTGAAAAACGATTCGTTACCTAAGAAATGCCGGAAGTCAGGAAAATACATTTCCTTTTTACTCAAAAATCCACCTCCTTTTACCGAATAACTTACATTATTTCGAGGCCCTAATTCGATCGATTGACGAATTCCACCTTGTAGAAATTTGTAATCTACATCTCCTGCAAAGGGTAAACCGCTTTTGTATAAAATACTGAATGCCGGTTTTCTGGTACGCAAATATCTTTTTTCGCCATTCCGCACTACATAGCGCCTCCAAGGACGGATATCAGCGCTGATCTGAAAAATCATCGCATCATGATCCGGGAATCCTGTATTACTTTCCTCATCATTTAATGGGCGGTTCGGTGTAAATACACGCTTTGGCCAGTCAATATAGGAATTGATATTTTCCATGTTGAACAATTCTTTCCGTTGTTCGTATTCGAGACTGGTACTGATATTTACGATGTCGAAGATATTTCGGATATCGTATTGTGCTTTTGCAAATTTGGATTGATATAATTTTGCTCTGTTTCTTTCAAAAATCAGTGTAGAAATGGTATTGCCAAAAGGTGTGATCGGATTATCCCTGTTGATCTGGTTCACCATTTCACCCGCCGTTACCATCAGATTGGAATTAGCATTCCCGGCATTTATCTGGATGTTCCCATTAAATTTGTCTCTTCCAAATGTGTATCGTGTATAAGGTCTAACCGAAAAATAGCTGGATTTTCCCCATTTTTTTTGCCATTCCGCAGCGAGGTTGAGCGCATAACCTTCAACAGTATTATAATAAAAACCTAAAAAAGGACTTTCAATATGGACGGAATTTTTGTTGCTTAATGTGTACGTATTGCCAATGAGGATATGATGCGGTTTGAAATTTGTTGAATCCGGATGATTGTTCGCTTTACTTTCATCTTTGGCAATTTTGATACTGTCCTGTAAAGCATAACTTTGGACTTCGGCATTGGTCAATGGAATTGGCCGCAGATTTTCCCAGTACGTTGTGTCCCTTTTATTTGCAGCTGAATCTACAATAATTGAATCCTCACGTACAATCCGTTGATCCTCACCATTTTTTTTTCGCTCTTTCTTTAATTCTTTATCGTATTCTTTGGTATATTTTCTCAGATTTTTTGTCGAAAAAGCTTTCTGTTCCTGAATCATTTTTTCCAGGTTCTTCTTTTTGACTTTTTCAGCAGTTTCCTGATCGGTCTTAGGGTCGTTAACGACAATTTCTTCTTTCAAACCCGGATCAACATCCAGTTTTTGATAAGTTAAAGAAACGAGATATTTAAATTCTCCTGCGAAACCAAGATAACTTCCTTTGATTCTAAATTGTTGATTTACAGGCAACCAGATATTTTGAATGGGGTTGAAAATCTGTTTGGCAAAAATATCCAGTCCGCTCGTCGTCGTTTCCAGATCATAGCTGTGAATCGCCCAACGGTCATCAATGATATATAAACTTCCGCGGAAAACACCTTCCCCGTAAGCTCTCGGAATTACTTTTATTTTATTGATAATTTGTCCCCGGTCTTCAAAATAACCCTCATATTCAAACCTGTAATAGGCGAATGCTTTTGGAGAAAGCGGAGAAATGGTCCCTGCAATTTCAGGACTGTACAGGCTTGCTAAAATATATTCATTAGGCGAAGGAATACTATTGTCTAAACTATTTCTGGTTGAAATGATATGCTGCTTAAAACTGTTTGGCCGACGGTATTGAATCTCGGCTACACTTTCGTTGATAATCGCTTTTCCTTCCTGGATACCTTCTTTTTTAAACCGTTTTTCAATCAGATAAGGAATTTTTGTAGGCAGGGCGGTGCTTCGGGAATATACTTTTGCCTGATAAGATCGAATTTGTAATTGATGAAAACGGGCTTTGGAAATCGCTTTCCGCATGATCGTGTTGGCGGGATCTTCTTTTTTATTTCCAACCGTAAATTCCCCGAGATTTAGCGCCTGCTCTTCCAGCGTAATATTCAGCACCTTAAAATCATTTCCTACGACAACAGTTTGAGTTAATGTTTTGAAGCCCAGGTATTGGAAAACAAGTTGATACGTTCCGGGTGTTAGGCTGAATTCGTACAAGCCTTCGTCATTTGCAATGGTTCCATCGCTCGTTCCATGAACCGCAATTCCTGCATATGGCAGCGCGTCTCCACTTTTATTTGAAATACGTCCTTTTATTCCTCCGGCTTGGGAAAGGGAAACTGTGAAGCATAAGAGAAGAGAATAGAAGACTAAATGCATATGGTTAAGTTCAGGTATTTTGTGTTTTTGGAGAAACTAAACGTTAGAAATTGTTCATTTCCCAGTTACTTCAAGTATGTAATATAGAAAATAGTATTTTCCCCTACGCTATCGCCTATATAATCATGCCGACGATTCAAGAAAGTCTGTAAATGTTACAATACATACGTTAGTTTCAGGAAATCAGAGCACCTGTTTTAAAATATTTATGAAAACCTTTAAAACGAAAAAGCCCGTTCACTGCATTACGCAATGAACGGGCAAAAACGGATAATAAAAGAAACTTACTTAGCAGTTTCCATCAATGTCGCAGCTATCTCCTTCTGCGAGGCTTACCAGCGGAGCAGGATTTTCTTTTTCCCATTCCTGAAAAGACTGTTGAAGTGCTCCCAAAAATGTTTCAGGCTGCTGTGCACCGGAAACGGCATATTTTCTGTCTAATACAAAAAACGGAACGCCACGCACACCAACTTGTTGTGCTTCGTAAATATCTTTACGAACATCTTCTGCAAACTGATTACTTTCCAGAACGTCTTTAATCGCACTGGCTCCCAAGCCAATTTTCGTTCCAAGATCGATCAGCGTGGCATGATCTGCTGTATTTTTTCCTTCGGTAAAATAGGCGTGGAACAATTGCTCTTCCGCAGCATCTCCCAGTTTATTTTTCTTGGCAAACTGAATAAAACGGTGACTGTCAAAAGAATTGGCCAGAACTGTCTTGTCCATATGATATTCCAAACCAACTTCCGCGGCTACGTTTGTCACGTTATCAAGCATTTGTGTAGCATGGTCAATAGTAAAACCTTTGGCGTCTGCAAGGTATTCGACAATGCTTCGGCTCGGATCTGTTTTCATGTCAGGATTTAACTGAAAACTTTTCCATTCCACTTCAATTCTGTCTTTTTGTGAGAATTGCTCTAATGCTTTTTCAAACTTACGTTTTCCAATGTAACACCACGGGCACATGACATCACTCCATATTTCAACTTTCATAATTGCTTCTTTTTAATTTTGAGCAATGTTTACAACCTGTTATTACAGTGTAACAAAAAGCTCTTCAAGTGATCTTCTTACCTTTTTCGCGCTGGCCAAAACGTCATTTTCGGCGTCACGATAGCCCAGCGTCATAATCACAACACTGTGCAAACCTTTTTCGTTTAGGTCTAATATTTCATCCAGACCATTCGCGTCAAAACCTTCCATCGGTGTGGCGTCAATTTGTTCGGAAGCTGCTGCCACAAGTGCGTGTCCCAGAGCGATATATGCCTGGCGGGCAGCCCATTGTGCATTATCTTCTTCGGGACGACTAAGAATACCATTGGTGATGGAAGTTTTAAACCCATCCAGCGATTCAGCAGAAACACCGCGGGTATGGGCGATCAGATTCATGTACTCATCAATATGTTCCGCTGTAATTTTTGTCCATGAAGCAAAAACGATCAGGTGGGAAGCTTCGGCGATTTGCGGCTGCATATAAGCAACTTTCTGTATTTTTTCTTTAAGTTCCTGGTCTTCAATGACGAAAACGGTATAAGGTTGCATACCAGCGGACGATGGGGAAAGTTGGATCGCTTCCAAAATCACTTTCAGTTTTTCTGCCGGGATTTTCTCGCCATTCATTCTTTTGGTAGCATATCGCCAGTTCAACGTTTCTATCAGGTTACTCATTTTGTTTCAATTTTAAATTTGGATATGCAAACTTAAATAAATAGGCTATACATTTGTAAGTACTATACAATAGGATAGTGCATTTTTAAACAGATTATGGAAGCAAAAGAAGAAATTATTCCGGAGAGATTATCACATAGTGATTGTTCAAAAAGTTTATTACCTGTTCGGGATGCGCTCGATGCGTTGAATGGGAAATGGAAACTTCAGATTATTATTTCACTGATGTTTGGAAACAAGCGTTTTACACAAATCGCCAGGGAAATTCCAAATATTACGGACAAAATGCTTTCAAAGGAGTTAAGGGATCTGGAAGCACATGAACTCGTAAAACGTACGGTTTACGATTCAATTCCGGTTGTTGTGGAATACACACTAACGGAACATGGAAGATCTTTGAGGGAATTAATCGACGTGCTAAGAGTTTGGGGAATCAAACACCGAAATCAGGTAATGGGGAAGGTGCAAGTGGGTGAAGCTTTGGAAATTGAAAGTTGAGATGAAATAAAATTAAAAAGGAGTTTCAATTGTGTTTGTCACACGTTCGAAACTCCTTTTTTAATTTTTGCAGCAAGCTGCAAAAATTAAGCTAAACGGTTGATACAGTTCAGATCTTCGAAAGCAACTTTCAAACGAGCGATCATTGTTTCTTCACCTTTACGCAACCAAACGCGTGGGTCGTAATATTTTTTGTTTGGAGAATCAGCTCCGTCAGGGTTACCCAGCTGTGTCTGAAGATATCCCTCTTTTTCTTTGTAATATTTAAGAATTCCTTCCCAGGTTGACCACTGAACGTCAGTATCGATGTTCATTTTGATCGCACCGTATTCAATTGCTTCACGGATTTCTTCGCGAGAAGAACCTGATCCACCGTGGAATACGAAGTTTACAGGAAGTTCACCTGTTCCGAATTTTTCCTGAATGTATTTCTGAGAATTGTTAAGAATTTTCGGCTCCAATTTCACGTTACCTGGTTTGTACACACCGTGAACGTTTCCAAATGCCGCAGCGATTGTGAAGTTTGGAGAGATTTTGCGAAGCTCTTCATAAGCGTAAGCAACTTCTTCCGGCTGAGTATAAAGTTTAGAGCTGTCAACATCGCTGTTGTCAACACCATCTTCTTCACCACCTGTTACACCCAGTTCGATTTCAAGCGTCATGCCGATTTTAGCCATACGCTCGAAGTACTTGCTGCAAATTTCGATGTTTTCTTCCAAAGGCTCTTCCGACAAATCAAGCATGTGAGAGCTGTACAGTGGTTTGCCGAATTTGTCAAAATGACGTTCGCCAGCTTCCAGAAGACCGTCGATCCAGGGAAGAAGTTTTTTAGCGCAATGGTCTGTATGTAAAATTACAGGAATGCCATAAGCCTCAGCCATCAAATGAACGTGCTGAGCGCCTGAGATACTTCCTGCAATAGCAGCTTTCTGATCAGTATTTGAAAGAGATTTTCCTGCAAAAAAGATACCGCCACCATTCGAAAACTGAACAATAACAGGACTGTTTACGGCCTTCGCAGTTTCGATAACCGCGTTTACTGAGTTAGTACCAACCACGTTAACAGCTGGAAGGGCGTAGTTATTTTCGTTGGCATGACGGAAGATTTCGCTAACTCCGTCACCGGTAATAACACCGGCAGGAAAGCGTTGTGTAGTTTCGCTCATAGTAAAATAAGATATTTTATCAAGAAAAATTTTTACAATTAGGGGATTGCGGCCTAATTGTACAGGAATTGCCGCAAGTTAACTATTTTAAAGAAAACGGGAGAAATAAGTAAGTGATATTATGACAGGCAAAGATGATTTACCCATTTTAATCCATTCTGTGTATATTTGAAAAAGAATAGATTAAAAAATTTTTCCATGTCTCCAAAATTAACCCGAACCATTTTAATCGCCGGCTGTATCGGTTTTTTAATTTTGTGGGTGCTTGAATTTCGACGTACTACCCTATTTGAAAGTTACTGGCTTTTACTGCTAAGTATTACATTTTTGCTTTTTTTTCAATTCAACAGGTTGAAATCGTCTTTAACTGAAAAGAAAAGACTTGAAGAAGAAAATTTGAAAAAAGCGACCGCTACTAAAAATAGAAAACGATGAACATTCTTCTGGTCGGTCTGGCTGTTTTATTTTTCGTTTTGGCGGGTTATTATGGCGCAGTCCGTGCTGTGCTGCTGGATATTTCAATTGACAAGTATACGCTCAGACATGAAAATGCCAACGTAATTTTTCAAACGCTTTACTGGCGCCGGCTTTTAAGGATGATCCGGCTTGCCGTGGTGGCTTTGGGCTGTTTTTATGCAGTAGCTTTTGTATTTCCGATCCTTAAAGACTCATTTGGCATTGCAGAAGAATTAACGATTTTGATCCTTTTTATCGCACTCGCCATTTTATGGGTTTTGTGTTATACCGTTTGGGTAAGGATAGGTTATATTTTCCCAAAAGTTCTGGATCTAAAAGCATTTCCTGTTCGTTTTGCTGAATGGGTTATCACACCGTTGTATTGGCTGGTTGAACCGTTTGTAAACGAGCATTCGCTGACCCATCATTTACGTGACGAAGCAGCATCTGCCGATGATCCGGATTTTGAAGATCATAGTATTGATGAAAGAATGTTTATCAACGCTCTGGATTTTAAAGATTTACGAATTCGGGATTGTATGATTCCGCGTACTGAAATTTCAGCGGTCAATGTAAATGATACGATTGAAGATTTGAAAAGGACGTTTCTGGCCAGCGGACATTCCAAAATAATCGTTTACCGGGAATCTGTGGATGATGTTTTGGGCTATTGCCACGCCTTGTCACTTTTCAGAAAACCAAAAGAAATCAGCAGCATCGTGACACCGATTTTGATTGTTCCGGAAGCAATGCCCGCGAGTGATCTGATGTTACGTTTTCTGGAAGAACGCAGAAGTCTTGCTTTGGTTGTGGACGAATTCGGAGGAACCTCCGGTTTGGTTAGTGTGGAAGATGTGGTGGAGCAGATTTTTGGGGAAATCCAGGATGAATATGACTCCACGGAAGACTGGACCGAGCGCAAGGTTGATGATCATACCTACATTTTAAGTGCGCGTCATGAGGTTGATTATCTAAACGAAAAATACGGCTGGGATTTACCGGAAGGCGATTATGATACATTAGCCGGAATGCTGATTCAGGTACACGGTGATTTGCCGGAAGTGAACGACGAAATCAGTATGCCGCCTTATTCTTTCCAGATCATATCTATGCAGGATACCCGGATTGAACTGGTGAAATTGACCAGACAAAGAACTGGAAATAGTCAGAAAGATATTGAAACCAACGAAATTAAGCCTTAGCAACTGATCAACTTTATTCAAATGACCATCAACAAAAACTTCAAATCCTCAACGTTTTTCCTGATTGCGTTTTTTCTGGTTTCTAACCTGAATGCTTTTGCGCAAAAAAAGCATGAAATATTTCGTCAGGAAATTGATAAAATCATTTCAGCCTCAAAAAGTGATGTAGGTGTTGCGATCATGGGCCTGGAAGATAAGGAGACTTTTTTGTTCAATGAGGGACATAAATATCCAATGCAAAGTGTATATAAGTTCCCGCTTGCGATGGCTGTTCTGGATCAGGTTGATAAGGGAAAACTTTCGCTAAATCAGAAAATTCATGTTACTAAAAAAGATTTGCTTCCAAAAACATGGAGTCCGTTGAGAGAGAAATATCCTAACGGGGGTGTAGATATTAAAATTTCGGAATTGATTGGTTATGCTGTTTCAAACAGTGATAATAACGCTTGTGATATACTATTCCGCACGGTTGGCGGTCCTGAAAAAGTGGATCAATATATTCATGGTTTGGGAATAAAAAGTATAGCGATTGCAGCTACTGAGGAAGAAATGTCAAAAAGCTGGAATGTGCAGTTCACGAACTGGTGCAAACCTAGGGCTATGCTGCGGTTACTTGACCTTTTTTATAAAGGCAAAAATTTGTCAAAAACCAGCACGAATTTCCTTATGAAAACGATGACGGAAACCACAACCGGTCCAAATAAGATCAAAGGCTTATTGCCAAAAAATACAAAAGTAGCGCACAAAACTGGATTGTCAGGAACGAATGAGGAAGGAATTTTAGCTGCTTCTAACGATGTTGGCATCATTACTTTGCCAAATGGTGAACACGTCGCTGTTGTTATTTTTTTAGCACATACAAAACTGGATGAAAAAAGCAGAGATGGCGTAATAGCACAAATTTCAAAAGAAGCCTACGATTATTTTCTGGCCAAAAAGTAGTGTCTGACCATTCCGTCATTCACTCATTCAATCACTCTATCATTAAATTGTGCAGATTAAAGTTGAAAATATAGGCAAGAAATTCGTGCGGGAATGGATCATTCGCCGGGCGAGTTTTGTGTTGGAGCAAGGTCAGATGTATACTTTTGTAGGCCCAAACGGAAGTGGGAAATCTACATTATTACAATTGATTACAGGTATGACACCTGCCACGGAAGGTACGATCATCTATAACCATGACGGAAAAGAAATCGATGTGGAGCAATGGTACAAATATTTGGTTATAGCAGCACCTTATCTTGAATTGATTGAAGAATTTACACTGCGCGAAGTCATTGATTTTCACAGAAAATTCAAGCCGCTGAAAAATAACATTTCCACCCCGGAGTTTGAAGATTTTATCCAATTATCTCACGCCAGTGGAAAAGTGATCCGCCATTTTTCGTCCGGGATGAAACAAAGAGTAAAGTTGGGTCTGGCTTTTATGTCGGATGTGCCGATTATTTTTTTAGACGAACCTACGACAAACCTCGATGTGCACGGAATAAATTGGTATCTTGAAAACGTCATAAAATCCACTGAAAAACAACTGGTTCTGCTGGGCTCGAATGTTAAGCAGGAATATGAGTTTTGTGAAAATATCATTAACGTTTCTGCGTTCAAATAAAATAAAAAGAAGTGCCGGCTATGACGAAAACTATACAATTTCTTCTGATTTTGGTTCTGGTTTTCCTGGGAACGATGACTGCATCGTTCAGTGGCGGTATGTATTTTGTTCAAAACAAAGGACAATGGGATGCAGATATCTTGTTTAGAACCGAGATTCCGGGCGGTTTTCTTTTTCTGAAAAATAAATCAATCGTGTATGTACTTTATGATGCTTCCAAGGTATCGGATATGCACGGGAAAGCAGTTTCGCAGCCTTTCTCACCCAATGCGAAATTTTTACCGTCAACCGCTCCGGTTATCAACGCGCATGGTGTTGAGGTAAAGTTTGAAAATGCCGGTTCTGATATCAAATATGGTACGAAACATCCTGTTAAAACCACTTTCAACTATTTCCTGGGAAACGACAAATCGAAATGGGCTGGTAATGCCGGAGCATTTGAAGAGGTAATTTATGAAAATATTTACAAAGGAATTGACCTTCGGATTTACATTTACGATACCAAACTGAAATATGAATTTATCGTTCATCCACTGGCTGATGCTTCCCAGATCAAATTAAAATATGAAGGTGCTACTGATATTTCCGTAAACGAATCGGGGCAAACTATTGTGAAAACTTCGGTTGGGGAGTTCAAAGAGGCGCAGCCTTATTCTTTTCAAACAATCAACAATAAAACGCAGGACGTAGCTTCCAGGATTGTTTTATCAGAAGGAAACCGCGTTCAGTTTTCCCTGCCAAAAGATTATAATCATTCAGCTATTTTAACAATTGATCCGGAATTGATTTTTTCAACTTTTTCGGGATCGATTGCGGATAACTGGGGGCACACGGCGACGTATGATGCGCAGGGTAATTTGTATTCTGGCGGGACGGTATTTGGCATCGGATTTCCTGCCACGGTTGGAGCATTTCAAATGAAATTTGCTGCTATTGTGGATGTCGGTATTTTGAAATACACGCCTGATGGAAGTCAGCTGGTTTATGCAACTTATCTTGGTGGTAATGATACCGAAGTTCCTAATAGTTTGATTGTTAACAGTAAAAATCAATTATTGATTTTTGGCACAACCAGCTCTACTAATTTTCCGGTCAGCATTTCTGCTTATCAAAAGATATTTGGCGGCGGCCAATGGGCTGAACCTGTAGGTGGCCTCGCGTTTTTGAACGGCAGTGATATTTTTATCTCCGGACTCTCTGTCGACGGAACGCAGCTAACGGCTTCCACGTACGTTGGAGGCAAAAATAATGACGGGATCAGTGCGACGGATAATGTCAAAGTGAAAAATTACGGAGATAGCTTTCGTGGAGAAATTGAACTGGATGCGGATGATAACGTGATCATTGTTTCTTCAACAAATTCGGATAATTTCCCGGTTGTCAATGCAGATCAAACTAAACTTTCAGGTAGTCAGGACGGTGTTTTGTTTAAGCTTTCTGCAAATTTGAATAGTTTGATGTGGAGCACGTATATCGGAGGAAATAGTTTTGACGCAGCGTTTTCTGCCAAACCTGCTAAAAATGGAGATGTTTTTGTAACAGGATTAACGCAAAGCGCAGACCTGAAAACGCTGTCAACTTCCTATCAGCCAAAATTAAGCGGAGCGGAAGATGCTTTCGTAGGTGTTTATAACGATGGCCGTTTAAAAGGAATGACCTACATGGGGACCAGCGCCGAGGATGGTGGATATCTCCTGGATTTTGACCCAAATGAAAATGTGTATGTTTATGGATTAACGTTTGGGAAATATCCTGTCAGCAACGGAATATACAGCAATGCGGGCAGCGGACAGTTTGTCCATGCGCTTGATTATTCCTTATCCAAAACGATTTTTTCTACGGTCATTGGATCAGGCCGGGGTGTCCCGGATATTTCACCCACCGCTTTTCTTGTCAGCGAATGCGGTAATATTTATCTGGCAGGATGGGGGGGAGATGTCAACAGAGCTACGAGATACAATACCGCCAGTAGTACCCTGGGTATGGCTGTTACATCAAATGCAATTCAAACGACCACAAACGGAAGTAATTTTTATATCGCTATTCTGGAAGAAAATGCCAAGTCATTATTGTACGCAACTTTCTTCGGAAGCCAGGACAGAACTGGTCAGGCTCATGGTGATCACGTAGATGGCGGTACAAGCCGGTTTGATAAAAACGGAATGATTTACCATGCCACCTGTGCATGTGGCGGCAGTTTTTTTCCAACAACACCGCAAGCCTGGTCAAAAACTAATAAAAGCCCTAACTGTAATAATGCAGCGTTTAAAATTGATATCGATTTGTTGAAAGCGGATTTTGATGTATATCAGGGACAAACTAAAAATGTACTGAAAGGATGTGCGCCGCTGAAACTTGATCTTGTCAATACCAGCGAAGGAGGAGTTGAATATTTTTGGGATGTCAATGGAAACGGGATTTCCAGAGAAGAGGATGGAGGATCGTATACTTTTACCGAGGCGGGTCAATATAAAGTGACACTGACTGTCTATAATAAGATGAGCTGTAAAAGAATGGACGTTGCTCAGAAAATTATTACTGTGGAAAGTGTAAATGCAAAAATAACCGGTGATACCGTTACCTGCGAAAATAAAACAACCACGTTGATTGCCAGTGGAGGTACAAAATATGAATGGTCGCCAGTGATGGGGCTAGACAATCCTCTGATTGCAACGCCTAAGGTGACTATTGATAAAACAACGCAATATTCAGTAAAAATAAGTTCTGAAAGCGGATGTAATGTTACCAAAAAAGTGACCGTGGTTGTGGAAGAAAGCAAAGATTTTTCTGTGACCCCGGATGTAACTGCCTGTGCAGGTACACCTGTTTCCTTAACCGCGTCAGGTGATGCCGCGGAATATCTTTGGTCAGGCGATTCTACGTTAAGTGAAACAACGGGAAAAACCGTTTCGGTAAGTCCTGTAAAAACGACAACATATACCATTCAAGGAATTTACGCAAATGGCTGTCGGCCGAAAAGACAAATTACTGTTAATGTAGACCGTTCATATGTTCCCGATTTTGAAATCGTAAGATCGGGCGGGGAATGCAATAAACCGGTAACATATTCGATGATGAACAAAACGCCAAACGCGCAGCGCTTCGAATGGAATCTTGGCACAACGAATAATTTTAGTACAGCGAATGTTGAAAATTATAGTTATGAAACACCGGGAAAATATACGGTAACGCTTACTTCCTACAATGCTTCGGGTTGTTCCCTTTCTACTTCCAAAGAAATCAGTGCGGAAGAGCCTCTTATTTTATCCAATGTGATAACGCCAAATGGGGATGGGAAGAATGATATTTTTTATGTACCGGTAACGGGTTCTTCTCTTGAAATTTACAATCGTTGGGGCAAAAGCATTTATAAATCCGGTGAGTATAAAAATGACTGGGGAAAGGGAATAGCGAATGGTACCTATTTTTATGTTGTTGATACACCGGGAGGAAATCATTGTAAAGGTTGGCTTGAAGTTTTGGAATAAGTCTTTGCTATATACAGGTCTGGATAAAAAACGTTAGTTTTAATAATTAATTAAAGGATTTAAAATCAACTTTTAAAAGATGAAAAAGCTATTTATATTTTTATTGGTATTAACAGGTTTTTCCGTTGCCAGAGCGCAAACGGCTGCTCATTTTGGTAAAGAGATTAATGACAAAAAAGCAATTCAGGCCAGTGCTTTACCGGCTAAAATGGGCAATCAGGAAGAGATGGCGACCAAAGTTACCGGGACTGTCGAGTCTGTTTGTCAGGTAAAAGGTTGCTGGATGAAAGTGAAAATGGATAATGGGGAAACAATGCGGGTTATGTTTAAAGATTATGCATTTTTTGTACCGAAAGATATTGCCGGGAAAACGGTGGTGTTCGAAGGCGAAGCGCAGATGAAAACGGTTCCGGTAGAACACTTGCAGCATTATGCCAAAGATGCAGGAAAAAGTAACGAAGAAATTGCCAAAATAACGGAGCCGAAAAAGGAGTTGACGTTTATTGCAGATGGGGTTTTGGTGAAGTAATATTTCACTTTACAGAATGTGTTAATGATGAACCAAATATCAATGACTAAAGTCGGAGACATCCTGGCAACCTGCCCAGGGATAAACCTTGTGTTGGGAAAGAACTCGCTGAGAATCGGGATTTAGCCCGGATTTCTATATCCGGGAAGATAAAAATTAACCCAAGGCTCAGCCTTGGGTTAGGAATATTACTCATATTTACCGGGCTTTACCCATCACATTTTCTATTTTTTCTCAGGCATCAATACCAATTTAATAAAATTCTCATCCGAGAAATATTGATTAGCTGCTGCCTTGGTGCTCGCCACGGTTATCGATTTCAACAATTTATCTTCTTCAAAAACTTCATTTAAATCATCTCCAAGGAAAGTATTCTCGTCAATATAGTTAATCCAGAAGCCATTTGTCTTAAGTGCAACTTCTGTTTTACGTTTTGTTTCTGCAACAAATTTTTCGATATCCTTTGGATCTGCACCATTGTCTTTGATCTTTTTCATCTCAGTCAAAGTGCGGCTCACAAGTTTATCTACATTTTCGGGAGCACAGCCAAAACCGATATTGAAACGATAATGCCCCGTAGGAAGTTTGTCTACATCGTCCGAAACGCGAACTCCATATACACCACTTTCCTCCTCACGAAGTGCTTCGATCAGTTTGATTTGCAATACTTCCTGCAACGCTTCAATCTGAATATTATTTTCAGGTTTATAGTCATACTCTCCGCTAGTCACAATTGTGACACGGCTTTTTGGTTCCAAACCTTTGTAGATCGTCTTTTCAATACGGCCTTTTGGAGGGAAAATATTCGGATGTTTGTAAGTATCATCACGATCTGTCGACGGTAAACCGCCGATGTATTTTTCGAGCAGTGGTTTGATGGCATCCACTTTAAAGGCGCCTACAAACGTGAAAACAAAATCAGATGCATCGGCAAATCGGTTTTTATACATTTCAACACCACGATCCAAACTTACTTTGTCAATACTTTCCGGCGTCAGCGGGCGACGATCCGGATTGTTACTCGTCAAAACAGCATTTAGCGTATCAGAATAAACTTTATCTGGTGTCAAGGTCTTACGCATGTTTTCCAGATATGATTTCTGGTTAGCAAGCATTCCGCCTACAACTTCTGCATCTTTACGTGGCTCGGTGAAATAAGCGTATATCAATTGCAGCGTAGTTTCCAGATCTTTTGGATTGGTGCTGCCTTCTACACCTTCTTTCAATTCATTAAGATAAGGCTCAACACCAACGGTTTTTCCGGCCAGAAACTTCTGTAATTGGGTTTGGTTATATGGCCCAACACCGCCAGACTGAAGCATATAACTCGTCATGATTCCGGTTTCTCTTTCACCCGGAAATAAGGAATATCCACCTTTTCCGGTAGCCTGAATGAGGATTTCGTCGTTTTTAAAATCAGTAGGTTTTAGAAGAACTTTTACGCCGTTTGACAAGACCAGTTCTGTTATTCCCAGCTTTTCGTCTGCTTTTTCGCTTGTAACTTTGCCTGGTTTTGGTTCTGTTTTAAGTAAAGGTGAATCCAGTACGTCATCAACATAAGCTTTTAAATCACCATTTGTTTGTGCCAGCATGGTCCGGATTTTCGCTTCGGTTGGCAAAGCATCTTTTCCCTTTTCAGGTCCCATGATAACAACAGCCCGGTTTTTATCCGTAATATATTTCTTAGCCAGTGCATTCACCTCTTCGAGTTTTATGCCACCAATGTTTTTTTGCAGGAAAGCATAATAAGCTTCTATGCCCATGTAAGGTTTTTGGTGTAAAAAATTATCCAGATATTCCTGCACATAATTGGCCGATTTCGTTTTGTCTTTCTCCTTCAAAGACTGCTCCATCTGGTTCATGAAATCTTTCTTTGCTCTTTCAAGCTCAGGCGCAGTAAAACCAAATTTTTGAACACGTGCGTTTTCTTCGAGCAAAGCAGTAAGTGCGGTTTCCACAGACGACGGATCTTTTGCAAGCGCGATGGAGGTATAGGAATCCAGATTGCCGAGGAAATCACTATAATTGCTGGCTCCATACAGGAAAGGCGGATTTGCTTTCTGTGTAAGTTCCTGCATCCGCTGACCCATCATGGCATTATATAATCCCTGGGCAATGTTATTTCGTACATCAAACATCGATTTCTCTTTCGAGTTTGGCTGTTTATAAATCAGCTGAATTACGTTTTGAGGATATTCCGGATCCGTTACGATCGCAACATCTGTGCCGCCATTCAGGGGAATTGTATATTCCGTCCTCGTTTTAGGTTTTATTACAGATGGTATTTTACCAAATTTTTGAGCGATGATCGCCTCTACTTTGGTCACATCAAAATCTCCAACGGCTAC
This sequence comes from Dyadobacter frigoris, assembly GCF_005280585.1. Lineage (GTDB taxonomy): Bacteria > Bacteroidota > Bacteroidia > Cytophagales > Spirosomataceae > Dyadobacter > Dyadobacter frigoris. Next base: position 322,874 of record NZ_SZVO01000006.1, on the reverse strand, counting down.
CACAGCCATAAGATCGGGTCTGTACCAATCTTTATAAAAAGCTTTTATACTTTCAGGTTTAAAGGTTTTCAGAATACTATCTTTCCCGATTGGCAGACGTTCTGCATAACGTGAGTTATTTAGGATCATTTTCAGATATTTATCCCGCATCCTCTGCTGTGCGCCGCGGCCCATACGTGATTCTTCCAAAACAACACCTCTTTCTTTTTCAATTTCAGTTGGGTCGAGTAGGGCTCCGTGTGCCCAGTCGTCCAAAACCTGAAGGCCTTTTTCCAACAATCCTGTGGAATCTGTCGGGATTGGAAGCATGTATACAGTTTCGTCAAAACCTGTATATGCATTTAAATCAGCACCGAATCGGACACCGGTTTTTTGTAGGAAATTTACCAATTCGTTTTTTGGGAAATTGGTGGTGCCGTTAAAATTCATGTGTTCCATGAAATGGGCAAGACCTTGCTGCGCATCGGTTTCCAACACCGACCCGGCCTTTACGATCAGGCGAAGCTCGGCACGGTTTTTCGGCTCAGCGTTCTTTTTAATATAATAGGTAATACCGTTTTTAAGCTTGCCGGTTTTTACGGTCGGATCCAACGGAATTTTCTGTGTGTGTAAATCTTGTGCAAAAGTTGGTATTAATGCCGTAGATATGCCTAAAACGCATAATACCAAGAGGGATTTTTTCATTTTACTGCTATTAAGTTGATAAAATGTATGAAAACGAAAGATATCGTTAATCAATACGATTGCAAAGGGAGTATACCAAAATATTTTAGTTGTGTAAGTGGTAATGACTTAAAGAAGTAGACGTTTTTTTAGTTGAAATAACAAATCTGCCACAGATATCGCTTCTGATCGCCTGTGGCAGATATAACTTATTTATATTTTTCAACCATCTTTTTCATAAAGGCAAGGCTGCCTTTCGCCAGATCTTCGGCATTGTATTTTGAAGGACGCCATAAAGATGTCGGGCCGACTAACCCTTTAATTTCAGAAGAAAAATTCTCTAAAACGAGTGCTCCGCTATAATCGATTTCTGACAAAGCTTTGAACAATTCTTTCCAATGTACATTTCCTTCAGCAAGCATCCCGCGGTCGCTGTCGGTCATATGTACATGATATAATTTTGAACCTCCGGCCAGGACTGGATCCCGAAAATTACTTTCTTCAATGTTCATATGAAAAGTATCCAGATGCAGACCCAGGTTTGACGCGTTAACCTTATTGATCAAAGTCATGGTTTCACTTGCTGCCGTGCAGATATAACTCTCATATCTGTTAATAGGCTCAATCCCGATTTTAATTCCGAGATTTTGTGCATAAGCCGCAACTTCTCCCCAAACCTGGCAAAGGATAACTTCTTCTTCTTTGGTACGTGGAAGTCCTGTGAAGACACCGATTCCTGAATGTAAAACACCGCCGAGAAATCCAACTTCCAAAATGGCTGCTTTATCCAACGCCGCCTTGATCAGCGTTGTTGCTTCCAGCGGATGAAAAGGTATATGGCAGTTTTTAGGCAAATTTAAGCTACAAACAGCTTCAATATTGTGTTCTTTTAATTGCTTCTTAACGGTTTCGGCATCAAAGTCCATGGAGACAGGAAGCAATATTTCCAGTAAATCAAATCCTGTTTCTGCTGTTTTTTTTATGGCATGAAGACCTGCTTCCGGAGTCCAGACAGGAGGGATCCAGGATAAAATTGAGGCGCCGAATTTTGGATTAAGCATAATTTTATAAATTAATTTTTCACTTCATCAGCTTATTTTTAAACTGAAAACTGGCCGTCTGATACCATGTAATGGCCTCTTTCGTCAGAGATTTATTGACAGGCGTTTCCTTTGCTGTTCCGTCTTTAAAATCCGGAAGAAAGGATTCCGCAATACGCTGCGGTTTCAAGATTATCAAAGTATCTTTTCTTAGATAACCCAGACTTTGATAAGTGCTGATAAAGGCTCTTTCGCGGCCTTCTTCCAATTTGAAAATATCGTACCCGAAAAATTTACTGGTATAAGAAAAGTTAAGCAATCCAAGGATCGTCGGTCCAAGATCGATCTGGCTCATCAGGCGTTCCATTTTCGCCGGCTGAATGTTACCCGGAGAATAAATCAAAAGCGGAATCAGATATTTGTTAACAGGCAGGTCTGCTTTTCCGGCACTGGAAGCACAATGATCGGCCACGATCACAAAAAGTGTATTTTTGAACCATGGTTTTGTTTTTGCTTCTTTTATGAATCTCCCAATCGCATAATCCGTGTATTTCACCGCACCTTCCCGGCTTGTGTGTGACGGAATATCGATACGTCCGTTCGGGTAGGTAAATGGTCTGTGGTTGGATGTAGTCATGATGTGGGCAAAAACCGGCTTTCCGGCTTTAATTGTTTTTTCAATTTCACGGGTTGCCAAAGTAAACAAATTTTCATCGGCTACCCCCCAGATATTCTCGTAATCAATATCTTTTTTGGCAATTGCTTTTCGATCTACTACTTCATAATCGTTATTTTTGAAGAAATAACCCATGTTATCAAAATAGCCATAACCTCCGTAAATAAATTTACTTTCATAACCTTTCTCTTTAAAAACTCTGCCCATTGAAAAAAGCCCTTCGTTTTTCGGTCGTCTGACAATGGATTGTCCGGGTGTTGGCGGTGTGCCGACAGACAGCGCTTCGAGACCCCGAACGGTTCTGGTTCCTGTCGCATACAAATGTGTAAAAAGAAGGCTATGCGTTGCAAGAGAATCCAGATTTGGGGTTATTTTTTGTGTATTCCCAAATATTCCCAGAAAATCAGCGCTCAAACTTTCGACGCTGATCAATACCACATTCATCTTTTTTTCGATACCGGGATTTATGATTTTTCTTTCTATGCTGAAAGGATTGTTGTCCACAAAATGGCTCTCAGGAGTTTTGATCTTTTCCCGGATCGTTTTAAAAGCCTCGGCGTCAGGTATTTTCTGATAAAACTGGGCATAGTCAAGCTCGTTATTTCTGTAAGCAGCAAAAAGTTCGTAAAGCCCGTTTCCGGCAAGTTCGTTTACATAGGTATTTTCAGAGAACTGTCTTGTTTTGTTACTAACCAGGAAAAACGAAGCTGCCAAAATAAGTAAATAACCAAGCATCCAGATTGATCTTGACTTAAAAGTGAGTGCGCTGCCTGCCGCTTTCCTGATCAGTGGCTTTAAAAAATAAACGAAACCCGCGGTGACTAAAACAAGAAATATAATGATCAATTCTACGGGATAGGATTGACGGATGTTACCGATTACTTCATTGGTATACACCAGATAATCAACAGCGATGAAGTTAAAACGTGCGCTGAATTCATCCCAGAAAAACCATTCTGAGACGGTATTAAACAAAAGTCCAAAAATGAAAAAGGAGAAAATTCCATAAAGCAAAATTCGCTGCCAGTTTTTCTTTAAAGCCTTATCTGACATCAGCCAGATATAAACCATGAATGGTAAAATGAAATAAACAGCATTAACCAGGTCATAAAACAGCCCGATACCGAAAATGCCGAAGAGGTTTATAAAAGTAAAATCAACGGCCGAAGCGGATTTGATAAGCAAAGCAATCCTTGTAAGCATTGATAAAATAACAAGGATGGTGATTAATAAAGCGGCTAATCCAAAAGAATGTTCATAAGGCTTGTTAGTAGATGGACGTTTTGGGTTAACCGGATAATCGGCAGATTTAATCATTAATGTTAGGGGAACGGGTGAAATTTAATTTTTTATGTCAGTGGCAATTAATTTTTCTGAAAGTCAGGCCTTTTTTAAAGCTTATTTTTGCTCTGTTAATAAAACTTGTTTTTTTGTCAAGCTCCTGAATATCACCAAAACCTTCTATAAAGTTATTGTCTTTTTTGATCATGACCACTTGCCGTATTGAAGTTGTACCTTCTGATAGAAATGTGTAATCGGCAATTAGCGTATCTCCGATCATTTTGCCTTTGATTGTTCCTTTATTACTGTCTTTTTCGAAAAAATGATATTCAAGGTCTCCTGACACAGTGTTATCTGCCACATTGATATGCAGAAATGCTGTGTCTTTTTTTGTGGTGAAATTGTAGCAGTCAAAAGCTTCGAAGGCCCTGACCAGTTTGCCTGGAATATTGGTTTTAGTATAAGTGATTTCTTTCCCGTTCCTCTTTTTTAGCACGAGGATACTGTCACCAACAGAGATGATTTTGAGAGTATCTGAAAATTCTTCCTTTGCTTCTGAATTTTTAGTGCCGCGAAGAATAAGCAAATCGCCAAACTTTTCCCATTTATTGTAAAGCTTGTCGTCCAGGTTAATTGAAGCGGCGTTTCCTTCATCTTTTAATGTAAAACCTTGCTGATGTTGAGGTTGTTCATCCATAGCCCTGACCCAACTTCCTGAAATGGAACCTGATTCTTTACTGCATCCAAACAAAATACAACTTATAAGTACTGTAAAAAGAAATAAATTTTTCATTACAACCTCTGGTAAACGATTAAAAGCGGAAAATGTAGTAACATTTCTGCATTAAACATACCAAGGTATGAAATATGGTTCTATTCAGGAAAATTGTGAGTGAAGAAAGAATTGGTCTAAGGATAAGGAGTGGGTTGCAAAGCAGAAATAATATTCAGGTATTATGAATTTTGGAAATATGATTTCTGAAATAATCTGATTGGACTAAGAGCACCCCAGCCAGAATAAATGGAATACTCAAAATCTGTCCCATATTAATAAGTAGCACGCTTTCGAAAGATTCCTGATCAATTTTGAAATATTCATCAATAAATCTGAAACTGAAAAGCAGAATCAGGAAAACTCCGAGGAGAAACCCATCGTGAATTTTATCGCCTTTTATTTTCCAGATTGAAAACATAAGTGTAAAAAGAAATAGACAGAAAATAGATTCATATAATTGTGCAGGATGTCTCGGAATAGTATCAACATTTGTAAAAATGAATGCCCATGGAACATTGGTTGGAATTCCGATCATTTCCGAGTTCATCAGGTTGCCAAATCTCACGAAAGCACCAACTAATGCAACAATAATCGTAATCCTGTCAAGTATCCAGATATAGCTTTCTTTATATTTTCTACAATAAAGATATATTGACAGAAAAATTCCTATTCCTCCTCCGTGGCTTGCAAGTCCGGATAATCCCGTAAATTCAAAATGAGGAGAAAGGCGAATTGGCAATATTTCGATGGGATGATGCCAATAATAGATTGGATCGTAGAAAAGAATATGGCCAAATCTGGCACCAAGTAGTGTACCAATGATCACATAGGTTGTCAGTATATCCAATTTTTCTGCCGGTTTCCCATTTTTTTTGTAAATGTAAAGCATGACCTGATATCCCAGCAATACTCCTGTTGCCCAGCATATACCATACCATTTTGGAATTGCGTGGCCAGAAAATACATTGGATCTCGCGCTCCAAAGTATGAAAGATAAGGAAGCACTCATTTACAAATAACAATTTTGACAAAAAATGATCAGAAAGGACAATATGCCAGCGTTTTGTAGAATACGCTTTGAAAAAAAGTTAAACGATTCTTTGTGATTGATTTCAATGATGTTAAATATGTCTTCCTTGCTGATTTCAACGGAAGTATTTGTTTTTTTTAACTGATTCCACGAAGATCGAAGATTATCTGAGTTCATTGTAAATACTTTTAAACGTTTCTTTAAGTTTTGTCCTGATACGATTCATTCTTGTGCTGATGTTGGTAGATGTGAGTTTGAGCGTTTCTGCAATTTCCTTATTACTATATCCTTCAAAATGCAGAATCATAATGGCTTTCTCAGTCGCTTCGAGCTTTCCAATCATAAATAATAATTGTTGGATGTCGTCATTTAAATGAATGTTATCGTCGGAATTATTTTCCGGATAATTATCCGAAAGTGATTCAGTAATAGCAGTTTTCTTGTCATGTTTTACTTTTGTCAGAATCGTATTCAATGCAACTTTGTATATCCAGGTACTGATTTTGGATTCATTCCTGAACGTTGGCATAGATTTCCAAAGTTGTAAAATAATATCCTGTTTTGCGTCTTTTATATCTTCATTATCAATATAATAGATACGGCAGATGCTATTAATAATTCCCTGATGTTCCTGGATGACCTCTATGAAATAAGTTTTATTTACCGAATCCATCGCTGCTTATTTATTTATAAGTCATTAGTATACATTGAGAGGGAAATGTCACGAAAGAGATCGTATTTTTTTAGAAGTTACTTTATTTTTCCGTCACCTCAAAGACAAATCCATCCGCACAATTTCAGTTACTTCTATACTCAGAAAACCAAATTCATCAATTACCTTCCCGTAAATTTTATAAACTCCTTTATTTGAGAAATTGTACTTTGCTGCTACTTGCGGAAAATGTACGGTATCAATAAACTGCCCTTCCTGATCCAGAAATGTTCCAAACTGCATCCGCTCTCCTTTTGAGGTTCTCGTATTTTTCACAGCCACCAGATATCCGTATTGAATAATATCCTGATTGATATACTGGTGCAGATCTTTTGACATCACACTTTTTGACATTGGATTTTTGACAAGATCAAAAGGACTGCAAAGTGGAAATCCCAGTAATTCGATCTGGTCGTAGGCTTCGTCGGTTGGGGACGTTTCAAATTTTGGAAGATCAAATTCTTTGACTTCTACCTGAAATAATTGCTTTTGCGGGACTTTTTGGGGTGCTTTGTTTAGCCGGAAATGTGCTTTCCAAAGTAACGTCTTTTTATCAATTTTGGTAAAACGAAACGCGTCGATACGAATCAGGATTGTGATCTGTTCAATGGAAATGGCCACACGATCCAGGAAATTATTTAAAGAAGTAAAATCGCCTTCTGCTTCCCGGGCTTCTATAATTTTGATAATCGTTTTTTCTTCAATTTCATTTAAAGCTGACATACCCAGATAAATATCAGTTCCTTTAATAACAGCCTGCACATTGCTATGATTAACACAGGGTGCCAGCACATTTGCACCCATCATTCTGGCTTCATGGACATACAATTCCGGGCCATAAAAACCGCCGCCGTTATTCAAAACCGCCACCATAAATTCCAGTGGATAATAGGCTTTCAGGAAAAGTGTCTGATAACTTTCCACGGCATAGGATGCAGAATGGCCTTTTGCAAAAGCATAGCCTGCAAAACTGGCAATCTGCGCCCAGATTTGTCCGGTGACTATCGGGTCATATTTTTTGTTTTTACAGTTTTTGAAAAACTTGGCTTTTACAAATTCGAACTCATCACGTCCACGGAATTTTCCACTCATTCCACGCCGGATTACGTCTGCTTCTCCCAGCGTTAGGCCTGCAAAATAATGGGCAACTTTGATCACATCTTCCTGATAAACCATGATGCCATACGTTTCGGGCATAAGATCCAGTAAAATCGGATGTGCATCTTTGGCTCTGTCATGATCCTGATGCCGTAAAATATATTCCCGCATCATCCCGCTTTTGGCAACGCCGGGCCGAATGATGGAACTCGCAGCCACCAGGCCCAGGTAGTTATCAACTTCAAGCTTTTTCAAAAGCATACGCATCGCTGGCGATTCAACATAAAAACAGCCAATACATTGTGCTTGCTTGATCAGATTGTTAATTTTTGGATCAAGCTTGAATTGTTTTACATCGTCAATGTCTATTTCCGGCGCATCAGGGCGGTTATATTTGATGATTTCCAGCGTTTCCTTGATTTTGGCCAATCCGCGCTGACTAAGAATATCATATTTATTCAAACCAACATCTTCCGCAATCACCATGTCAAATTGTGTTGTCGGAAAACCTTTTGGCGGCAGATCCGTAGCAGAAAAGTAATTTATCGGACGCTCGGAAATCAATATACCGCCCGCGTGAATGCTCAAATGATTGGGCTGGTTATTTTCCTGGAAATATTGCGCATACTTGATCACCAGCCCTGAAAGTTGATCCAGTTTTTTGGGATCATATTTTCCATCGCTGAGTGCATCAATTTCATAGGTTGGCAAACCAAAAACTTTCCCCAATTCCCTCACAGCCGCACTATGTTGAAAAGTGCTGTAAGTGCCCAAAAGTGCTGCCTGACCTTTGGTGCCGAATTTTTTAAAGATATAATCAGTAATATCCTCGCGGTCTTTCCATGAAAAATCAATGTCAAAATCGGGAGGGTTTTTTCTATGTATGTTGATGAAGCGTTCAAAATATAAATCAAGTTCAATGGGGTCAACATTGGTTATTCCAAGCAAATAGGCCACAATACTATTAGCGCCACTGCCGCGGCCGACGTAGAAATAGCCCTTTTGTCTTGCATAACTTACAATGTCATGATTCACCAGAAAGAAAGGAATGAAATTCTGTTTCTGGATCATTTCCAGTTCCATCGATATGCGGTCAAAAATCTGATCGGTGATATTGTCGCCATACCGGTATCCAAGCGCATCGTAGCTTTTCTGACGCAGACGCTGGTAATCTTCTGCTTCGCTTTGAGTATATATTTTTAAATTTTGATGTTCCCTGTTTTCTCCGAAAGTGAAATGGATGTGACATTCGTCCATGAGTTTTTCGGTATTATGAATAATGGAATCGAAGTTTTTGAAATGATATTTCAGGATATTAGAAGGCAGTATTTGTTCCGTTTCTTCTCCTGTACCAAAGCCGGAAATTTTACTCAGTAAAGTATTTTCATCGATTGAACGTAAAAGACGATGTGCGCTGAAATCCTTTTTATGCCGGAAAGTGACAGGGTGTAAAATTACAAACTTATCCAGCCGATCACGTAAAGTAGAAAACTGAACGCGGTTTAAATCCTTGATCGAAATACCAATATATTCATTAGGACGAAATACTTCTTTTTTTGTTTTTAATAACTGTTCAAAAGGATATATAAAAAAGACGTTTTCCAGCATGGGTGCCTGATCCGGGAATTCCAGTTTTTGATGAGAATGTTTTGACAAATACTCATTCAGCTCCTGAAAACCTGTATTGTTTTTTGCCAATCCTACAAACTTCTGCTGTATCCCGTTTCTGAAATCAATGCCAACGATGGGTTTGATATCATATTTTTCTGCCAAACGTATGAAATTCAGACAGCCGGACGTATTGTTGATGTCCGTCAGCGCCATGGCATTATAATCGTTTTGTACACAAAGTTCCAGCAAATCCTTTTCGGGAATCATTCCATAACGCAGGCTGAAATAGGAGTGGCAGTTGAGTAACATGGGTTTTGGGAAATTAAACTTTATACTTACTTTTATTAATAATGAAATAGTTAAGTCGTCTTCATTTAGAACCTGATTATTATGTCACGTGACGCGTTAATAAAAGTTGCAATAGAGAATTTGTCGAAGCTTTCTGATCAAAAGATAAAAGAGGTAACGGATTTTGCGGAATTTCTTCTGAGTAAATCCGAGGACTCTATGTTAGTTGAAGGCATTCAGAAAATGGCTAGTGAATCAAAATCGTTTGACTTTTTAAATGATGAAGAGGATATTTATACCATAGCTGATCTAAAAGAAATTTATAAATGAAGAAAGGCGATATTGTTTTGATACCCTTTCCTTTTACAAATTTGAAGGATGTGAAAAACAGACCGGCGCTGATTTTAATTTCAACTGATCTTGACGTGACAGTAGCATTTATCACTACACAAATCAAATGGCGGGAACAAGATGATGTCATGGTCGAGCCTTCTATATTAAATGGTCTTAAAAAAGCTTCTTTAATTCGATTAAGTAAATTGACTACAATTGACAAGACATTGGTTATTGGAAAATTTGGAGCCTTAGAAGCGTCAGAATTAAAGCAAGTCAATGCGAGTTTGATCGAATTGTTTGATTTATAATTAATATCTTCCATCTTTTAAGCATTTCTATGCGCCGGAATAATCGGTGGTTCCCCGTTAAACGGATTTCCCATACTTGATATGTTGGCGATGCCTATTGTTGTACCCCAGCTCACTATCGCATTTCCCCGCTTGTCTGTACCATACCGGTTTCGTAAAAGGTCCATTGCCTGGTATAGATTCAGTTTTTCTTCCGAATCATCAAATAAATTGATCTGATAATTTCCTCCGGCCAGATCGCTGAATGTGACGCCCACAAGCCTTACCAGCATTCTTCTGTTGTATAACTGATCAAATAATTTTTCCACTTGTGGGATTAATAAATGATCGGCTGATGTGTACGGGATTTTGAGTTGTTTGGAAAAAGTATTGAAATCCGCGTATCGTATTTTAACCGAAATACAAGACGTCAGCTTCTCACCATTTCTAAGCTGATAAGCCAGGTTTTCAGCCATGGCTCTGATCATTTCACGCATTCTTGTAGTATCTCCTGTATCTTTTCCAAAAGTCCGTTCGTTGGAAATTGACTTCCGTTCATGAAAGGGAATGATTGGTGTATCGTCTCTTCCATTGGCACGGTTCCAAAGCACAACGCCATTTTTGCCCAGGACTTTACTCATCATTTCAACGGGCATTTCCTGGATTGTTCTTACATGTTTTATGCCAAGGTTATAAAGGATCTGATTGGTTTTATCGCCTACCATCGGAATTTTCTTAACCAGCATTGGCGCCAGAAATGTTTTTTCCGTTCCAAATTCAATCTTTCTTTCATTATCGGGTTTTGCCGTACCGGTGGCTACTTTTGAAACCAGTTTGTTAGAAGAAAGTCCAAAGGAAATGGGCAGGCCAGCTTCTTTTTTAATACGCATTCTCAGTTCCTGTGCCATTTTATAAGACGATCCGTAAAATTTGTTCATACCTGATAAATCAGCATAAAATTCATCAATACTTGCTTTTTCAAAAACCGGAACCGTTTCACGGATAATCTCAGTGACAACTTTTGAATGTTCAGAATAAACACCTCCTTCACCCCGTATGACAATAGCTTCCGGACAAAGATTTCTCGCCATCTTCATCGGCATACCCGAATGAACTCCATAGGGGCGTGTTTCATAACTACACGCAGCCACAACGCCGCGGTCACCAATCCCGCCAACGAGAATCGGTTTATTCTCTAAACGATTATCAATTTTACGTTCGACAGATACAAAAAATGTATCAAGATCCATATGTAGTATGGTTCGCTCCATGGTGGCTTGGAATTTTTACTTATCAATGGAATATTTCCAAATTTATGGAATATTTCCCGATATAACAATGGATTAATTCCAAAAAATTGTATCTTTGATATGATTACTCATTTAAGTACAAGTTTACCAGACATATGCCCATCGAAGAGGAAAGTAAGCGTTTCAAACAATTAAGGGAAGAGCTGAACCTGACGCAAGCTGCATTTGCCGAGCAATTGGGTATAAGTATGACAACGGCCGACATCGAAAGAGGACGGACGCGCATTCCCGGACAGGTTGTTAAAGAGCTTTTAAAGCAGCATAATATTAATCCGCTCTGGCTGTTTGGAGAAAGCGGACAGAAATATTTGCGGATAGGAGATGCTGCCATCAATCCAAAAGTGGTGACAGTGGATAATACAGGAGAAGAAAATATTGTAATGGTGAATGCAAAAGCAGCTGCCGGATATCCGTTGAATCTTGGAGACACGCGCTGGTTTGAAAGTCTGCCGGCATTCAGTATTCCGCTTCCCGAATATCGCAACGCAACTTTTCGGGGATTTCAGGTGGATGGGGATAGTATGATGCCGGTTTTGCAGTCGGATGAATGGATTGTGGGCAAAGCGGTGGAAGGTTGGGATGATGTGAAAAATAACCGGATGTATGTGATTGTGACGGCGGATAGTATCCTGGTAAAAAAAATACAGAAAAATGAAAAAAGTACATTTGTCAGTTTGATTTCACTAAATCCTGAATATGCTCCGGTTTCTGTTGACCGAAGTGAAGTAAGAGAATTGTGGCAGGTGAACAGTAAGCTGACATTTGATATGGAAACTAATGCTGCGAATATCAGTTTGCAGAATATTCATCAGGAAATGAAGGAATTGAAAGAGGAGGTGAGGAAGCTGGCCAGGTGAAATTTTCGGCAGCAATGAAATGGCATGTTTCCACAATTAAATATTGAATTGAAATTTGTTTTATCCAATGTTATATTAAAATTTAATGGCTAGATTATTTCCCCACATGCATCTTCAAAACTTTTTTAGTGATGAATTGAATGCAGAGATATTGGCTTATGCAGTTGACAAACAATTGGATTTTAAGCCATCAGTTGTTTATAGTAAAGGCACTCAGCATGTGTCTGATTCGCGTATTTCTTTAACACTTCATGATTGCGGTATTTATAAAAATATTATTCAGGAGGGTATCAGCAAGTTAATTCCGGAAATGATTACGGCTTTAAAATTATCCAGATTTAATATTGGAGAAATAGAAGTACAGTTTGCCGCGCATGGCGACGGAGCTCTTTTTACAGCCCACATTGATACGGCGGTGCACGAAAAAACCGAAAATCCAAGGGTGATAAGTGCAGTGTATTATCTGCATAGTATTCCCAGGAAATTTGAAGGAGGAAATTTAAGGCTTCATACGATACCAATCGGGGAGGAAGATGAAAAGCCCAAAGATATCTCACCGGATAACAATTCTTTACTTGTGTTTCCTTCCTTTGCGCCTCATGAAGTGCTGCCGGTAATTGCACCTGGAGTGGATTTTAAAGACTGGCGTTTTGCGGTTAATTGCTGGATTCATAAGGCTTGATTAATATTTGCGATAATTATCACATAGTTGAATAAAAATAAAGGCATAATTAGAGGACGTTGTCACAACTAATTATGCCTTTATTTTGGGGAGTGTAACTTCTTAGAACTGGAAGCTCATACGTGCGTAATAGTATGCACCCTGATATCCCATCTGATAATTGTCGTAAGCAAAACGGCCAGAATCTGTCAAGTCGGTACGTGTTTTTGTTGGATATGTATTTGTAACATTATCCCCGCCAATTGAAACACGAAGTGCTTTCAAAACCTGGTAACTAACACTCAAATCCATTGTTGCACGAGCTCCCAAAGTATAATCTGCATAAGGAGAAGTGATATCGTCGGTTTCATGATAGTTACTGTAATAATTCACACCGCCATAATAAACACCACGGATCATCGCAGACAAAGGTCCTTTTGTATAAACGATAGAAGCAATGTATTTCTGACGTGGATTCCCTCTTTCAAAACTTCCGCGAGAACTACGGTTAAGGTAGATATCAGAAAGATATTGGGCGCGCAAAGTCGGATCTGTTGGCAAAGTATTATTTGCGCCAATATTTAGAGAAGCAGGATAAACTTTCGTGAATGCAACAGTATTCCAGTTTGCAGCAAGAGAGAAAGTCATTTGGCCGCCTCTTCCTACAACCGTACGGTAATTAGCTACAAGGTCAATCCCTTTTGTTTCAACGTCCGCAGCGTTGGTAAAGAATTGAGCGATACCGTCAGCAGTAATAATGTTACTGAAATTGCCACCGATTACGCTACCACCAAAACCACCAGTCTGGATGATCTTGTCTTTGATATGGATGTAATAAGCATCCGCAGTTACTTCAAGACCGGTGATTAATTGAGAAGTAAGACCGAAACTGATGTTTGTCGAACGTTCCTGTTTCAATTTTGGAATACCAAGTGCTTTTGCAGCTGTACTGTTGTTTGTGAAATATCCCTGATCAAAAGGAACGCCACCCGGTGTGAAACCAGTTGAAGTTTGTGCATAATACAATTCCTGAAGACTTGGTGCACGGAAACCAGTGCTGATAGAACCACGAACGGCAAACATATCCGGAACGATCGAATAACGTGTTGCGAATTTACCGGTCAAAACACCACCGAAATCACTGTAATGCTCGTAACGTGCTGCACCTTCAACCATGAATCGTTTTGTTACGTCGACTTCAACATCCACATAACCTGCCATTACAGAACGGAAAGCGTTTGTTTCCTGCTCAGGAGCAAATCCGCGGAAACACTGACAGTTTGGAGAATATCCTTTGATGTCCACTTTGTCGCCTTTGTAAGGAAGGATCAAATCAACATAAACCGTAGAATCTGCACCGGTTATTGTTTTGATCGTTTGTTCAGATTTTACATCCTTGTTTACATTTTTTGTGTAGTTGTAGTTATCAGAAGGAGCTGTGAAAGTACCATAATCCCCTTTGGTATACGATTCTTTCTGACCTGCTTTGATTTGATAATTTTCTATACGCATTTCAGCTCCGAAGGCTACGTTGACACTTTTAAGCGCGCCGTTTCCTGGATTTTCAAACAACTTGGTTAAGCCAAGATTGGTTGTATTCTGGATGAAATTGTTGTCTCCAAGACGCATCGTTGTCGGTGTCGAAGGTCCGTAAGATGCGTTCATCGTATTGACCATACCAAAACCAAACTTGCTGTTTCCGAATGAATTACTGAAATCTACATCAAAAATCCCTGCTTTTCCTTTAACACCCATCGTTAAAGATCTGTCAGAAATGTTGGAAGTCAGCTGAGGCAAAAATCCATTTGGATAAAGGTCATTTAAGAAACGATCCTGCTGACGAGGGAAACGATAGTAGCAGCCGCTCAATGTATTTCGGTAATTAAGTCCACCGAAAGCGTAGAATTCATTTCCTTTCATTGGCCCTAACGGGATAGCCATGTTCATGAAAATAGTCCCGTTTTCTACTTTACTCAAACCGTTGATCATCTCAAAATCCTTCTTTTTCAATCCACGGGCGTCTTGCAATCCCTGATCTGTTTTAAGTGATGCGTTGTCTGGACTTGCAATCAGTTCCGGGTTTGTAATAATCGTCTGTCCGTACTCATCTTTTCTTGTGTTGTTCAAATAGCTGTCATCAAAAACGGCTCCGCTGTATCCGCCTTTTGGCACACGGCTCGTTTTTCCCTGCTGACTTAATTCAAAAGTAAGGTTGATAAAACCCCCCTTATCGCCCAAAGCAAAACCGTAGTTGCCCATGAATTGCTGTAACTTTCCATCGGTACCAAATTTGTCGATATCTTTATTTTTGGCCAAACCTGCGTTTGCATAAAAACCAGTATTGTACATACCAGTAAAAACACCTACGCTTTTTTTCAATTCCATGTTCACAACACCAGCGATGGCATCAGAACCATACTGTGCTGCTGCACCGTCACGAAGAATTTCAACTTTTTCAACAGCTGCCAAAGGAATTGTCCGCATATCAACGGTTGTCGACGGACCGGAATTATTTGCTACCAAAAGCAATGAAGACGAATGACGGCGTTTTCCGTTCAATAAAACTAATGTCTGGTTAGGGGGTTGGTTTCGCAGCTGCACGGCATCTACGTGAGAAGCAAGGTCTCCTCCTGGTATTTTGAGTGAGTTAAATGACGGTGCTACTTGCTTTAAAAGCTGCCCTAATTCCGTCTGAGGCATGTTTTGAGATATTTTCGCAACTGAAATTACATCCACAGGCGCTGGAGTATCCAGTTTGGTACGGGATGAATTCCGTGAACCGATTACGACAAGTTCAGAAAATTGTTTGGTATCACTTTCAAGAGATACATCAATTGTGCCGGAAGAACCAACTGTTTTTTCTTGTGTTGCAAAACCAACGAAAGAAAAAGATAATACTGCTTTTTCGCCTGGTACTGCCAATTTGTACGTCCCGTCGGCCCCTGTTATTGCTCCAACATTAGTACCTTTTACAACAATACTAACGCCTGGGAGCCCGGCTCCGTCCTCAGTTGCAATAACTCGTCCGGAAATTGTTTTTTGCTGAGCAAATAATAGGTTGGTCAGTAAGGTGCAAATGACTACAAGTATTACAAACCTGACACTAAATGGTAATGATTTCGTCATGATGTTCGATAAGTTAGTGAATTGGAGTTCCGATAAAAACAACATTCAGAGCCTGGATTATGCTATCAATAGTCTGAAAGAGAAGACTAAGCGCATAGTATTCCCAAGGGTCGTAAATGCTGTAACGACCGTTTTGCCTAATAAATAATCTAGAGTTTCCTAAATTAGAATGCTGCTGTTAATCCTGATCAAATAGCTGTAAAAGTCAATACGATTGAAGCCCGCACGCGTGAATGTCTGACAGATACAGTTAAAACTTACTCTTTAAAAGTGGTTTAGATCCCTGGAAGGAATTGTTTGAATTTTCAAATCAATTGAATAAGCCTGAGGGCAAACTTATTCTGAAAAATGACACTAAGTTTTACAGGATAATGATGTGTGTCTGATAAAGAACGACGATGAACATCTTCATTATTTGAGAAGCGTTGCGTTCTTTAAACTTATAAAATTCATATTCTTCAGGTGCGGCCGGTAGATATATGAATATAAATTTCGTTTTGTTTTTTCTGCATTGACAATGTAAATGTATTGCTGTATTTGTAAAATACAAAATAAAATAACTTAATATTTTTTAAAGTCCATATTAAAGCATGATTTGCTTATTGATTAGGGCTTTTGAAAAATTATTTTATCGGGTGTAGAAAAGTACAAGTGATAGTTTTGTAAAGAATGGTTCAATTTAATATTTCAATAGTACAAATGGTTATTTGTTTGAAAGGCAAATTGAGGAAAAATAGAATTTTGAAAAGAAGAAATAAAAAATAAAGTCACCAATTGGTGACTTTTAGTATATTTTTAAAAGAGATTATTTTATACCTCTTCGGCTAGCAACTGTTTTTCATACAATTCCTTATACGCGCCGTTTTTTGCCATAAGGTTCGTATGCGTGCCTTGTTCAACAATCCGGCCTTCATGAAGCACTACAATTTTATCGGCAAGTTTTGCAGAAGAAACCCGGTGGGAAATAATCACGGAAGTCCGCTGGTCCATGATACGTTTTAAGTTATTCAGAATAATATTTTCTGTGTTCGTATCAACCGCAGAAAGGCAATCATCCAATATCAGTATTTTAGGATCACGGGCGATAGCGCGGGCAATGGAAAGACGCTGTTTTTGTCCACCGGATAATGTAATTCCCCTTTCTCCCAATCGCGTATCAAATCCTTGCGGAAAACTCAGAATGTTCTGGTACAGATCTGCATCTTTCACGGCCTGTTCAATGCGGTCGTGTGGCATATTTTTTGTTCCAAAGCGCACATTGTTTTCAATAGAATCGGAGAAAAGAAAAACATCCTGCGGAACATAACCCAACTGACGGCGGAAAGCATGAACATCGTAATCTTTAAGCGGGATATTATCGATCAGGATTTCACCTTCCGTCGGATCGTAAAGGCGGCATAATAAATGTGCTAACGTACTTTTTCCAGAACCGGTTGTTCCAAGAATCGCAACGCTTTCACCATGTTTTATTTCCAGATCAAAGTTTTCAATCGCCTGAATTCCGGAATCCGGATATTTAAATCCTACGTTTTTGAAAGTGATAATTCCGTCAAGTTCTTTCTTGATATTCTTGTCAGAAACAAGCGTGTTTTTTTCGTTCAAAAATTCATTGATACGTGTTTGAGAAGAAGCTGCGCGTTGGATCTGGCTCGTTGTCCAGCCAAGCGCCATAACCGGCCACGTCAATATGTTAACGTAAAGGATAAATTCTGTAATATTCCCCGGCGTCAGATTGCCATTCATAATTTCTTTTCCGCCGACGTAAATAATCAAAATATTACTGATACCGATAAGCAGGACAATTATCGGGTAGAAGATTGCGTCAACTTTTGCCAAACCGAGTGATTTATTCTTGAAATCTTCGGCCTCAGTCTGAAAATTGGTAAAAGAATGTTTTTCCTGAACAAAAGATTTAATCACCCTGATTCCTGAAAACGCTTCCTGAACATAAGTTGAAAGCGCTGAAAGCTGTTTCTGGATTTCCTGCGATCGTTTCATCATGATATTGTTCACCACATAAATGCTGATGGAAAGCAGCGGCAGCGGTATCAAAACATAAACTGTAAGTTTGGTACTAACGGTCAGCATATAAGAAATAACCAGGACAAAAAGCACGATCAGATTGACGCCATACATTAAAGATGGGCCAACATACATTCTGACATTGCTCACATCTTCGGAAATTCGCGCCATTAAATCACCGGTATTATGATTTCTGAAAAAGCTTGTCGGTAAAGTCTGGTAATGATTATAAACATCATTTTTCAATTCATACTCAATATGACGTGACATCACAATGATCGTTTGGCGAACCAGAAAAAGAAAAATTCCTTTCAAAAGTGCCATTGCCAAAATGAGCAGACCATATAACAAAATCGTGAAAGCGAAAGTGTCGTACATTTCACTTTGCAGCTTGGAACCTGCAAATAAATAATACACATCCAAGGTTTCGCTGACCAAATCGAGTGCATAGCGAACCAATTGTGCGGGAATAATTCCGAAAAGATTAGAAATAATGGTAAAAATTGTTCCTAAAATAAGATACCATTTATATTTCAAGAAGTACTTATTGAGGTACTTAAGTGCTTTCACGTGTTAATAGAGTTGATTTTGTATTTGCGTTAATTTTCAGTGATTTATTTGGCCGTTATCCATTTCACACTTAATCGATTATCCGCTTTGAAGTAAATACTTAAATTGATAAATCCCGGTTTTTCCAAACCAGAAGATTTTTGAACCGATTTACGGGTGCTTCAATACCAACATTCAAATGTTTTAAAACGTTGCAAATGTAAAACCATCGCCACGATTTTTCCATTTCTAAACAAAATAGTCTAATTTTGCGGTCAATTTTAAATATTAACGCGGGGGATTGATAAAATAAAAACCTTGCTGAAAACGCAGACCCGTTCTTTGGTTTACTGTACCTTTTACCCAATTAGTATTCCGGCTTATGCTGAATAGAAGATTATTACGAACAAAAGCTGTTCAGGCTCTTTACGCACGCAAATTAACTGCTGATGCCAATCGTTTACTTGCTTTGGATCAGATTGAAGAAGCGTTTGCGCCTGATTTGAATTCCATGGAATTTCAGGACAAGCAAAAATTGACGAACAACAAACATTTGGCAGGAGCAGCGCTGGACGAACTTATCAAAACCGGTGAATTAAAACCGAATGATGACGTTTCTGCTGACGTGGCAAAATTTGCAGGCAGTGCATATCAGGCCTACAAAAGACAGACTGTGGCGGATGGAGAGAAAATGGTTCGCCGGGTACTGAATGAAACGGAATCAATCTACGTAGATTTTATTCGCGTTTTGTCCATGTTACTTGAACTTTCATATCAGTCAAAACTTGATCGTGAGCGGAAATATGATGATCCGGAAGCTCCTTTTTCCAAAAATGGCGGATTAAATACAAATCGTGTTATCATCGTTTTGCAGGAAGATAAAACGCTTGAAGAGGAAATAATCAGAAATGGTATCAGCTGGAGTAATGATATGAACATGATACGCAAAACGTATCGTGAGGCATTACGTAAGGATGCGACTTATGAGGAATATTGTAATAAAGTTGAACATACGCCGGAAGAAGACCAACAGCTTGTACAATATATATTGCGTCAGGTAATTCTGAAACACGAAATTCCGCTGGAATTTCTTGAACAACGTGATTTATATTGGGTTGATCATAGTGAATTGATTCGTGGTTTGGCGATCAAAACTTTGAAATCTGCCGACACTGCGGAAACTTTCACTTTGGCACCTTTGACAAAAGATTGGGAAGAAGATCGTTTCTTTGTTGAGGAATTGTATCGGTATGTAATTGAAGAAAATGATCAGTACGATCTTTATCTTGACGAACAACTGAAAAACTGGGAACTTGATCGTATTGCTCTGGTCGATATGATTATCCTGAAAACAGCCTTGGCTGAGTTAATCCATTTTCCGGGAATTCCTGTAAAAGTGACGATCAATGAATTTATTGAGATCGCAAAAAGGTATAGTACTCCCAAAAGTGGTAAGTTTGTGAATGGTGTACTTGATGTACTTTCTGTTAAATTAGCAGCACAGGGTATCATCAGAAAAAGTGGCCGTGGATTGATAGATAATAAATAGGCATAGAAGTTTTAGGTTAATTAATTTAAAAGTTAATCATCAACAGTTGCGGCTAACCGCTAAAATTATAAAGCCATGAGTAAATCGAGCCGTAGTTTAATTGCATTTTTGACAGGATGTGCAACAGGAGCAGCTTTGGGAATTCTCTATGCTCCTGATAAAGGGAATGTACTTCGTACTCAGTTGACGTATCGTTTGTCAAAATACCGTGAAAAGTTGCAGGACGTGATCGAAGATCTGATTGATAAGAAAAATCAGCCTGACAGCTACGCAAGAGCAGAAGGTGAGCGTGTTGTGAATGATGCACGTGAAAAAGCTGAGAAATTGCTGGAAGATGTAGACCGTCTGATGGCACAAATAAAAAGTCAGACAACCTGATTTAAACTTAACGTATGAAAAAACTTGCTGCATTCGTAATTCTTTCGGGGATTGCATTAATGCTTGTAAATTGTTCAGGTTCTGAAAGCAAAAAAGATTCAAAAACGGGAGATATCAAACTTCCCGTTTTTACTTTGACTGACAGTTCCTCTTTTGATTTTGGTACAATTCAGGAAGGAGAAGTGGTGGAACATACGTTTCATTTCAAAAATGATGGTCCTTATCCATTGATCCTGAATAATATTACGTCGTCGTGTGGATGTACAACCCCGGAATGGCCTCGTGAACCGATTGCTCCGAGTGCTGTATCCAGCATCAAAGTTCGTTTTAACAGCAAAGGCAAATCCGGTCCGCAGGTAAAAACGGTTACAGTTTATGCCAATACCGATCCGGCCTATTCCGAATTACGTTTGAGAGGAATTGTCAATGCAGCGCCTAAGGCAGAAGCGGCAAAATAGCCGGGGAGATGTTTCCCGATAGTGAATTAAAAAAAGATCTCGTTTAACTATCTTAATAACCCTAATACAAGAATGAAACTTTCTATTTTATTACAAGCAGCAGGTGGCTCACAAGCCATGATTTATCAGGTGGTGATGTGGGTTGGGATTATCGGGGTATTTTATTTCTTCATGATCCGCCCTCAGCAAAAGAAACAAAAGGATCTTAAGACACTTTTGAGCGCTATCAAAAAAGGTGATCAGGTTGTTACAATTGGTGGAATTCATGCAAGAGTTTACGCAGTTGAGGAAACTTTGGTAACGCTTGAATTGGATAAAGGCGTAAAACTTACTGTTGACAAATCGGCAATTGCCCGTACAGTTGCAGAATAATATATAACAGAAGAACGTTATTTATTTGATATAATATTTTGAGTGGTGTCAGGGGTGGCCTTTATATTTGATATTGAGGTGATTACATCAAATCCTGACACCGCTTTTTTGTATAATACGTATTAACTGTATATTGGCAAAATATACAATTATTAAAATACAAACTGTGAGTAACATTCCATCAGGTCGGAATAAGATTAATACTTTTTTAGGTTGTCTTTTGGCCGCTACATTTTTCTGGTTGATGAATGTGCTGAACAAAGAGGATTATTCCATCAGGCTCAGCTATCCGTTGACCGTTGAGTATGATGCCGCTTCTTTTGTGCCTTTACAGCCTTTGCCCAAAAGGATCTCTGTAAATGTAACAGGTGATGGATGGAATTTATTGCGGAAATCCTGGCTGAATTTTAATGCACTTCCGGTTATTTACAAGGTTTTAAATCCAACCAAAGCAAGTTTTATCAATTCCACATCTTTGACGGATCAGATCACGGAATTGTTTCCGGATGTGAAAGTTAACTATGTTGTTTCTGATACTTTTGAATTAAGTTTTGAAAGGAAAATCAGGAAAATCATTCCGATCCGTATTGATAGTGCAGGAATAAATATGCGTGAAGGGTATGTGATTTCAAGTATTATCAATGTATCTCCATCATTAATTTCGGTAGACGGACCAATTTCGTTAATCCGTAATTATCCAGACACCATTCGAATCGGAATTCCTACCAAGAAAATTCAGAATAATTACGACGAAAGTCTACCCATTCCACTAGCAGTTTCTCCATTGGTAGAAGTCAGCCACCGGGATGTATATGTGAGTTTCGAAATAGCGCAAGTCCTGAATAAGGATTAATTTTTAATGATTAATCGCACCGGCGACCCGGCATTAATAATTAACAATTGAAAAATGCATATTGGTGTAACAGGCGGAATTGGTTCTGGTAAGAGCATTGTTTGCAAGTTATTTGTCTGCCTGGATATTCCTGTATATGACGCTGATACCCGTGCAAAATGGCTCACTAACCACGATCCTGAAATCCGTGAAGCGGTAATTAAATTGCTTGGCAAGGAATCTTATACTGAAAGTGGCGAATACAATCGTCCTTTTGTTTCCTCACAGGTTTTCAAAAATCCTGATCTTCTGAAAAAACTTAATGGCATTATTCATCCGGCAGTAGGAAAAGACACCGATGCGTGGCTGGAAAGTCATAGCAATTCTCCTTATGTGATCAAGGAAGCGGCGATCATGAATAAAGCCGGAGAAAATAACAATCTGGATTATGTGATTGTTGTAACTGCGCCTGTCGAATTACGTTTGTCAAGAATTCGAAATCGTGATAAAAACCGTTCCGAAGCTGAAATAAGATCGATAATCGAAAGGCAAATTTCAGATGAAGAACGAGATGAAATTGCAGATTTTAAGATCGATAACGGCGAAAATGTTGCCTTGATTCCGCAGGTTTTGAAACTTCACAAATTATTTCTGAAAAAAAGCGGGAAGTAAATTTAGAAATCTACATCTAGTCCCAAGGCTTGTTTTAGCTGCAACAAATAAGGATTTTTCTCCGCCATATAATTAAATTTTTCCGCCGGCGTATAAGGTAAGCGATTTACTTCATGTGGTGCTACCCGGGCATTTATTTCCAGTCTCGGTGCATTAAATCTGCTTTTTAAATAACCAAGCAAATCATAACGCATTCCCTGCAAAGCATCCATTTGCGGATCATTATCCAGCGCAATCTGAATTGTGAAATCAACAAGTTCAACAGCTCTGTTCAATGCAATTCCTTCCGTGGTAGAATCTTTTGTACGCTTTCTAATTTCAGCGAATTCATGCCAAACCTGTTGTAAATTTTCCAGCGTTAGTTCGAGAAGTATTTTCGGAGGTTGTGGAGCAGTTAAAACTTCATTAGAAGGCGTTGCAACTTCTTTCGCCGATCCGTTTTGAGATGTTGGTTCTTGCGGGGTAAGTTGCGTTGTACTTCTAAGTTTTGACGGTCTTGCCGTTGCCTGAATTAATGGTTGTTGAACACTGGGCGCAGTATTTTCATTGGAATGAGAAACTTCCTGAGGCCTGCTTTCATAAACCGGAGTTGGCTCTTTTGCTTCAATATTACTTACAGATTGTTGAGGCTCAACTTTTTTTTTTGCCGTTTCATCAACGGCTGCAAGAGAATGAAGTTGAAGGATATTGGGGAGATTTGCCAGTTTCATCAGGCAGAGCTCCACATGCAATCGCTGGTTTTTCGCAGCTTTGTAATTGATATCACATTGACTGGCGACGCTTAATGCCGAAAGCAAAAAGCTCATATCCGCATCTCTGGACTGGTCAATATATTTTCTTTCAGCCGATTCTGAAACCTGCAAAAGGGAAACGGTTGCAGGATCTTTACAAACCAGAAGATTCCGGAAATGTTCAAGCAAACCGACTATGAACAAATGTCCGTCAAAACCTTTTCTCAATATTTCATCAAACAAAACCAGAGAACGTGCTACGCTTGCAGCTGTTAAAGCATCCGTTATTTTGAAATAATAATCATAATCCAGAATGTGCAGGTTTTCTAAAACGGCTGCATAAGTCAAATGATTATCGGTTGAAAAGGTAACATTTAAATCAAACATCGAAAGTGCATCACGTAAACCTCCATCCGCTTTCTGGCCGATAAGTTCAAGTGCTTCTTTCTCTGTTTCAATACCTTCTTTTTTTGCGATATCAGCAAGGTGATTGGCAATATCCTTTGGCTGGATACGGTTAAAATCAAAAATCTGGCAACGTGATAAGATCGTTGGCAGGATTTTGTGTTTTTCTGTCGTTGCTAAAATGAAAATCGCATATCCTGGCGGTTCTTCCAATGTTTTCAAAAAGGCGTTAAATGCCGCTTGTGAAAGCATGTGAACCTCATCAATAATGTAGATTTTATATTTTCCGGTCTGAGGAGGATAGCGAACCTGATCAATCAGATTACGAATATCTTCCACAGAGTTATTGGAAGCAGCATCCAGTTCGTGGATATTGAAAGAGGCATTATTTTGAAAACTGATACAGGATTCACATTCGCCGCAAGCTTCCACATCATCACCAAGATTCTGGCAGTTAATTGTTTTTGCAAGAATACGGGCACAGGTAGTCTTACCAACACCACGCGGGCCGCAAAACAGGAAAGCCTGCGCGAGGTGATTGGTACGAATTGCATTTTTAAGCGTAGTCGTGATATGTGATTGGCCAACTACCGAGTCGAAAGTGACCGGGCGATACTTTCTGGCCGAAACAACGAAATGATCCATGTGTGCAAGTTAGCTCCGTGCGACGGAATTTCAAATTACTTTTTCTCGGTCAACGGATAAACACGGACGTAATCAACTTCCATTTTTTGCGGGAAAATGCTGTCATCCACGCCTTTCTGCCCACCCCAATCGCCGCCAATAGCCATATTTAAAATTAAATGAAAAGATTTGTCATAGGGCCACTGCTCCCAGGAATAACCTGATTCTTTATTGAACCTGAAATATTCCCTTCCGTCAATGCCGATTGAAACATATGTGGGCGTCCATTCACAGATATAGGTATGAAATGCGGTTGAAACATCTGTAAGTAATGTGTCGCCGCCCTTGTTAGTTTTTAAAACATGGTTAAATGCTTTGGTGTGTATATTTCCATGGATATGATTCTGGTCAAAACCGACGTGCTCCATAATGTCAATTTCGCCATTATCCGGCCAGCCTTTGTTGCCATAGTTTTCTTGTGAAAAAAGCATCCAGATGGCAGGCCAGGTTCCGCGGCCTTGCGGAAGTTTGGCGCGAATCTCAAATCTACCATAAAGAAAATCACCTTTTCCTTTTGTTACCAATCTGGCTGAACTGTAATTCTGTTTGCCTGATGTTTCTTTTCTGGCTTCAATGATCAGATTGCCATTGTCAACGCGGGCATTTTCTGATTTGTCAGTATAGTTTTCAAGTTCATGATTTCCCCAGCCATCGCCATCTAAATCATAACTCCACTTTTTAACATCAGGTTTTCCTGAATAATTAAATTCATCCTGCCAGATCGGTGTAGATCCAAACTCGTATTTCGTTGGCGATGATTGCGAAGGTGGAGTTTGGGATTGTGAACAATCTGCGAAACCGATTAGGCAGAGTAAAAAGAAAAATAGATTCAAATGTGAACATTTATGCATATTGTCAGCCAAACTAACCTTGATTTTTAGCAATTCGTTGTGGTAATTTTGAGAAGTCCATTTTTCTTAACATCGCATTGGCTTCATCTAACTTTTTTTGAACAATCTGTTCTTCGGAAAGTCTCTTTGCAGACTCGCTTTTCTTAATTTCCATATCAATCCTGATTAGCATTTGGCCTTTTTGGTAATTTTGAAAGATCTATACCTTTTAGTAATTCATTCATTTCCTTTAATTTCTTATTAACGATTTGCTCACCGGTTAATTTGGGAGTAATTGTCGCAGTTTTTTTGGCTTTCATAATTTCTGAATTAAATAGTAATCGAATTGTTTATTTGATTCAAACAAATGAATCGTATTTCCTATTCCACCAAATACATCAAATTTTTTTCTTATTTCTGATAATTCTCTTGAAATGACAATTCTGTAAAGTCTTTGTCTGCGCTGATCACTTCCCTTAAATGCAATGAGACAGTTCGGTTTAGTAGTTAAGAAAGTATTAATAATTTGAATGACCGTAGCTAGTACAGTTTTTAAATCATCATTTCTTGTCTCTGAAATGTCACTTGTTTCTCCATCTTCAAGAACGTCAAGTAATGCTAAGTTAAAGATATTTATTGCGTCTGTTTGGCTCAAAAGAACAATCTTTCGAACCTCTTTTTCCAAACTGACACTAACAAATTCATAACGGTATTCTGTACGCGAAAGCGTAAATGGGTAAGGCTTCTCATTCATTATTTAGATCAGTGTGTGTCAATTTTCCAAATTTAACGTTTATATATCAATTATTGAAATCCTCTTCCTCAGGTTCTTTGTGCCGGACTGATCAAATATTATTAATTTTGCTCGCCCCATAATACTGACCGAATGAAGCAATTAAAACTTACCACAGAACTCAACGTTACACCTTCAGAATGGAAAATAAATCATCAATCCAATATAGTAACCATCGGTTCTTGTTTTGCTGATGTGTTAGGCAGCCAGCTTTTAGATAATAAATTTCCTGTTTTAAATAATCCTTTTGGCACTGTTTTTAACCCGCTGGCCATTGCAAAACTGCTTGATTTATCGCTGGACGGGAAACCTCCACACGCTGCGCTGTATCATCAAAATACTGACGGAATCTGGTTACATCATGATTTTCATTCCTCACTCTGGTCTGCAAGTCGGGTGGATTTGGAAGAAAAACTGATTGAAAAACAAAAGCAGGTAAATCAGTTTTTAAGAAATGCCGACGTGCTTGTCATTACATTTGGAACCGCTTTCGCCTATCGTCATCGGGCAACCAATGTCCTCGTTGGGAATTGTCATAAAGTCCCTTCTGATAAATTCGTTAAGGAATTACTGCATCTCGATCAGGTTATCATCGGACTGGAACATCTCCTTTTTAAATTACAATCAATAAAAAGAGACCTGAGAATTATTCTGACCGTCAGTCCGGTTAGACATACAAAAGATACGCTTCCTTTAAATCAGGTTAGTAAATCGACTTTACGTCTGGTTTGTCATCGTTTGTCTGAGAAATTTAAGCAGGTAGATTATTTTCCTGCTTATGAGATCATGGTAGATGAATTACGCGATTATCGTTTCTACAAACCCGATCTTATTCATCCAAACAGTGTGGCTGAAGAGCATATCTTTCGTACTTTTGGGGAAGCTTTCATCGATAAGCCGGCGTTGGATTTTATGAAAGATTGGGAAGGAATTCAAAAAATGCTGAATCATCATGCCCAACACGGATTTACGCCAAGCCATCTGGCATTATTACACACACTTCACGGCAGATTAAGTGATTTGGCGGATCAGGTAGATTTATCTGATGAATTAATAGAAATAAATCGAAGAATTCGTGAATTTCCTGTCAACTCATAAACTCATTCGCAGTAATTCGTGTTCACTTAGATCAGGCGAAATATATAAAACATAGCGGTTTTGGAGAAATCCGAAATCCATATCAAGTACCGCACCGGTTTTCCGGGCGAAATCATTACAATGGGCGAATTTACAATCAACAAGGAAAAAGTATTACAGGCTTTGGGCACAGTTCAGGAGCCGGATCTTAAACAGGATTTGGTAACCTTGAACATGATTCAGGATATTGAAATTGGTGTGAACCAGGTGAAATTTACGGTTATTTTAACCACACCGGCCTGCCCTTTAAAAGAGTTGATAAAAAGATTGTGCGTTGAAGCAATTCACACACATTTGAATCCGGATGTTGAGGTTATCGTTAATTTAACTTCCAATGTAACGAGTATCAGACCATTAGGTTCGGCACTTATTCCGGGTGTTAAAAATGTCATCGCAATTTCTTCGGGAAAAGGCGGAGTTGGGAAGTCAACCGTTACTGCTAATCTTGCTATGGCTCTGCACCGTTCGGGTGCTTCTGTCGGGATTATTGATGCAGATATTTCCGGTCCTTCCATTCCTTTGATGTTTGGTGCTGAAAATATGCAGCCGACAATCACGCCGAGAAATGGGAAAAATTATATCAACCCAATTCGTCAGTACGGTATCAAAATGATTTCTATCGGATTTCTGACACCTGCGGATAGTGCGGTGGTTTGGCGTGGTCCGATGGCTAGTCAGGCATTGAAACAATTTTTCGGAGATACGGATTGGGGCGATCTGGATTATTTATTGATCGATCTTCCTCCGGGAACAAGTGATATTCACCTTACTTTGGTACAAACCGTGCCTGTTACAGGTGCGATTATTGTAACAACGCCTCAAAAAGTGGCATTAGCAGATGCGGTTAAAGGAATGTCAATGTTCCGTCAGCCGCAAATAAATGTTCCGATTTTGGGTGTTATTGAAAATATGGCCTGGTTTACACCGGAAGAACTTCCTGACAGCAAATATCATATTTTCGGAAAAGGAGGCGGACAGTCGCTGGCTGACAAATTTGATGTACCTTTGTTAGGTCAAATCCCTTTGGTACAAGGCATTCGTGAGGCAGGAGATGAAGGTCGCCCGGCTGTTATGGATGTTAATCCGATCGTAAATGATGCTTTCCGCCATGCAGCAGAAGGTTTGGCACAACAAGTTGCCATCAGAAATGCGACGAAAGAGAAAACACAGATGGTAGAAATTCAGGCTTGAAACAGTACCTTTGTTTGACTTTATTGATAAAATATTGCATATTACCGAATAGACTTTTTTAATAATGGATTCAAGAGAAAAAACATTAGAATTAATTGAGCAGGCGCTGGAAACTGTTCGTCCGTATTTACATGCAGATGGCGGTGACGTGAAGTTGGTAGAATTGACGGACGATCTTACGGTAAGACTTGAACTTTTAGGTTCTTGCCAAAGCTGCCCGATGAGCGCAATGACTTTCCGTGCCGGTCTTGAAGAATCGATTCGTAAAGCAGTTCCGCATATCAACCGTGTTGTAGCATCAAACGTGCCTTCATTAGCATAATCGTTCGTTAATTGTTTAACGAACTCGATTCAATATGGCTGAAAGCAGTCAAATTGAAATAAATCTTTCCTATGCACCATAGGTTGCAATTGATTCATTTTAAATACTGCTTATATTGCAGGTACGTTTTAAATGCATTAATCAGGCAATAATATGCGCATAGGAGTTTTTTTTGGAGGTCCCTCCCGCGAAAGGGAAATTTCATTTGCGGGCGGGAAAACCGCTTTCGAGTACTTAGATAAATCACTTTTTGAGCCGGTTCCCGTTTTCGTTGACAGCTTCGGTCGCTTTATAAAACTGGAACATTCTTTGATGTATTCAAAGGAGATCAGGGATTTTTACCCGGCAAAAAGTAATCAGACGGACAATTTCAAAACTTATATAGAGTCATTTCCGCATTTGGCAAAGGAGCCGGTTTCACAAGAAATCGGTTTGCTTTTATCACCTGACCAATTTAAAGATCATTTCGAGTTTGCATTTCTTGCCATGCACGGTCCTGACTGTGAAGATGGCGCGATTCAGGGTTTACTGGAATGGTTTAAAATTCCTTACAGCGGCCCGGGTTTAATGGGTTCTGCCGTTGGAATTGATAAAATCCTTCAAAATGAAATGATCGCGCTGGTCAATAATCAGCAAAAGAAAAGCTGGACGCTGCGTTACGATCAATGGATTCCACGCGAGTATTCTATTCTCTTTACAGTTCTCAAAAAGCATCTGGGTTTACCGTTAGTTATCAAGGCGCCGCATCAGGGTTCTTCTATTGGCGTTGCCATTGTGAAGGAAGATTCTCTGGACGCTTTTGTTTCTGCTATCAATCAATGCTTTTTCCAAGTTGAACTGGAAAGTAAAACCTGGAAAGCACTGGATGCTGCCGGAAAACGCGCTTATGTGCAACGTATCGCCAATCTGGATGAAGGTATAGGATTTCCGGTTGTTGTGAACGGTGATAAGATCGTTTACCATCCGGCAGATTTACTGGAACAGCTTAATAATATGTTTGTTGTTCAGGACGATATTATCGTGTTAAGCAGTTCGAATGCAGAAGATCAGGTTTTGCTTGAAGAATTCATTGAAGGCCAGGAATTCTCATGCGGCTGTATTCAGTTTGACAATGGGAAACCACTTGCATTGCCTCCTAGTGAAGTAATCAAAATGGTTGACGTTTTTGATTTTAATGCCAAATACAAACCAGGCGCAAGTCGTAAAAGAATTCCTGTTGATACTACACTTGAAAAAAATCAGGAAATCCAGAAAGTTATCGCAGAAGTTTTCCAGCAACTGGGAATTACTGTTTGTGTGCGTATCGATGGATTTTTAACACCGGAAGGTACTATTTTACTTCACGATCCAAACACGATTCCGGGCATGTCGCCTACTTCTTTCATTTTTAAACAAATGGCAGAAATCGGATTGAGCGTGACACAAGCGTTAACTTATTTTATTCGTCAATCGATTAGAGAAAGAATTCGTCTGGGAAAAGATACCTGGAATCTGAGACATTTGCTTGAAGGTTTGGATGCTGAAATTACCGTTGCGAAAAACATTGTTAAACCTGTAAAAGGAATACTTTTCGACGCTTCAGATGAGCATTATGCATTAGCGAGACAGGCCTATGGTAAGTTAAATGCAGAAGGAGTTTACAAACCAATTCCTGTTTTTCACGGAACGGATGGGAAATATTACCAACTTCCTAATCCGTTTATGTTCAAAGAATATATTGTGGATGTGGAAGGTTTGATAAGTCAGGGCAGGCATCCGCTTTTGATCGAAACTGCTCGAAAAGCGAAGTTAATAACTGATTTTTTTGCGGGTGAAATCGATGATCAGATTCATGTTTTTGACAATACCGAATCGATAGAATTAATTAAAGATTGGTTTGTTATCAAAATCGACTAATAATTTATTTCCCATTTTTAAGGACGAAAAAGAGCTTGTTTAAAGCTCTTTTTTAGTAAATTTCATTTTCTACACAGTTTTTCAGGTTTTTAAAAACCCGAATTTAGTGCTGTGAAGATTTTTAATTGAGTTTTTTGACCCCGATAATTTGACGAACCAATGGCACACGGCGCAGAGAAAGTACGGTTAAGCCTACAAAAAGAAAACAAAGGTTGGAAAAAATGGGGGCCATATCTGTCTGAGCGTCAGTGGGGAACTGTACGTGAAGATTACAGTGGAAATGGTGATGCCTGGAATTATATAACCCACGAAATGGCTTTATCCAAAACATATCGCTGGGGAGAAGATGGTATCGGAGGTTTTTCTGATAATAAACAACATATCTGTCTCTCTTTTGCTTTTTGGAACCATCGTGATAAATTTTTAAAAGAACGGATTTTTGGATTGACAAACCGTGAATCAAACCACGGCGAGGATGTGAAGGAAATGTATTATTATCTGGATAGTACGCCTACGCATTCCTATACAAAAATGCTGTACAAATATCCTCAGCAGCAATTTCCTTATGACAAACTTCGTCAGGAAAATGGCAAAAGAGGCAAAGAAGATCCTGAGTATGAAATCATGGATACGGGTGTGTTCGATAACAATGAATATTTCGATATTTTCATAGAACACGCCAAGGCCGATGAAGAGGATATTATGATGAAAGTGACGGTGCATAACCGTGGCCCGAAAGATGCTCCGATTACCGTGTTACCAACGATTATGTTCAGAAATACCTGGTCGTGGGGATATGAAGCGTTCAATTACAAACCAATGATGAACGGAATTTCCAATCGTCTGGTAGAAGTCACGCATAGGAAGCACGGTAAGTATAATCTCTATCTGGATAACGCCGATGAGCTTTTGTTTTGTGAAAATGAATCGAATCTCAAAAAGTTATACGGAACAGCCAATAATACAGCTTATCCAAAGGATGGTATAAACGATTATATTGTCAGTGGCAGGAAAACCACAACGGTTAATCCGAATAGCATTGGGACAAAAGCTTCCGGACGTTTTACGAAAACGATTAAAGCCGGTGAAAGTGTTGTTTTTCGGATGCGTTATGTAAATCATTCTATTTCAGAGCCTTTTGGTGGATTTGAAGATCTTTTCAACAAAAGAATCCGTGAGGCAGATGAGTTTTATGATGATATTCAGAAAGATGTAGCAGATGCCGATCTTCGTTCCATTCAGCGCCAGGCTTATGCCGGGATGTTATGGAGCAAGCAATTCTATTATTATAATGTATACGAATGGCTGAAAGGTGATCCAGCACAGCCCGAACCTAATCAGGGGCGAAAGTGGGGGAGGAATTCCGGTTGGAAACATTTGTATTCGGCCAACATTATTTCCATGCCCGATAAGTGGGAATATCCGTGGTTTGCCGCCTGGGATTTGGCTTTCCATTGTGTGCCGCTTGCCAGGGTTGATGCTGATTTTGCTAAACGACAGCTCGAAATTTTACTACGGGAATATTACATGCATCCCAATGGACAGATTCCAGCTTACGAATGGAATTTCTCTGATGTAAACCCACCGGTTCACGGCTGGGCAACCTGGAAAGTGTATGAAATTGACCGAGAGCAAAATAACGGTGTTGGCGATATTGAATTCCTGGAAAAGATTTTCCACAAACTTCTGCTAAACTTCACATGGTGGGTTAATCAGAAAGATGATACGGGTAATAATATTTTCAGTGGTGGTTTCCTGGGACTGGACAATATCGGTGTATTTGACCGTTCTACGCCAATGCCTTTTGGAGGGAAATTACAACAGGCGGATGCAACCGGCTGGATGGCAATGTACACGCTGAACATGCTTCGGATTTCTGTGGAAATTGCTTTGGCCCATCCGGTTTATCAGGATATGGCTTCGAAATTTTTTGAGCACTTCCTGCATATTGCGGGAGCAATGGAATCCATTGGGGGTAAAAATTCTTCGATCAGTCTTTGGGATGAAGAAGACCAGTTTTATTATGATGTGATCCACATTCCAAACGGACAGAGTATCCTTTTGAAAGTGCGCTCAATTGTAGGTTTGATACCACTTTTTGCTGTTGAAATTCTTGATCCGACGAATCTTGACAAAATGCCGGTTTTCAAACGTCGTGTGGAATGGGTTTTGGCGAACAGACCCGATCTTGCCCGTTTGATATCACGCTGGTTTGAATCCGGAAAAGGAGAAAACAGATTATTGTCTATTCTTCGCGGTCACCGGATGAAAATGATCATGAAACGTATGCTGGACGAAAATGAATTTTTGTCTGATTACGGTGTTCGTGCTTTGTCTAAATATCATAAGGATAATCCATACAAGTTTTATATCAACGGAGAAGTTTTGCAGGTAGATTATACGCCAGGTGAAGCTTTGACGGATATCATGGGCGGTAATTCCAACTGGCGCGGACCGATCTGGTTCCCGTTAAATTATCTGATCTTTGACTCGTTAATGAAATTTCACGCCTATTATGGTGAGGATTTTCAGATAGAATATCCAACAAATTCGGGTAACCTGGTAACAATTAAAGATGCAGCGATGGCAATTGCCAATCGTTTGATCGATATCTTTAAAAAGGATGCGGAAGGCAGAAGGGCATTTAATGGAGACGATGAGAAAATGCAGACCGATCCAAATTTCAGTGATCATATTTTATTCTATGAATATTTCCATGGGGATAATGGAAGAGGCTGCGGTGCAAACCACCAGACGGGCTGGACAGGTTTGGTTGCTGAGCTGATTCTTAAAACTTCTCAGGAAAAAATGAAAGAATCTGCCAAAGAAGAATTGCCGCTTAGTAAGTAATTCCGGATTATTTTTACTTTTATAAAATTAATTACTCAACCGAGAACGATATTTTTAGTCTTTATCCAAAGCAAAACCGTAATACAGTTTTGTTGCAAATAATGACTTATTTTAAAACTAACTGTTTCTGAAAACCATCTTTCAATTTAATTATGACCGCACAATTAGATCCTACTGTTCTGGCCAAAGTAAATACCTGGCTTGGAGGCGATTACGATATCGATACCAAACAATCAATTCAGAAGTTGATTGACGAAGGAAATGATACTGAACTTACTGACGCATTTTACAAGGATCTTGAATTTGGAACTGGTGGTTTACGTGGGTTAATCGGTGTAGGTTCAAACCGCATGAACCGTTACACGGTTGGTACTGCAACGCAAGGTTTGGCGAATTATCTTAACAAGGCATTCCCAAATCAGGAAATCAAAGTTGCTATTGCGTATGACAGCCGTATAAAATCGGATGAATTTTCACAGATCATTGCGGATATTTTTTCCGCAAGCGGGATTACCGTTTATCTTTTTGAAGCACTTCGCCCTACTCCTGAACTTTCTTTCGCAATTCGCCAATTGGGTTGCCAAAGTGGCGTTGTCGTTACGGCTTCTCACAATCCCAAAGAATACAATGGATATAAGGCTTACTGGAATGACGGTTCACAAGTTGTAGCTCCGCATGATTCCAACATTATTGATGAAGTAAATGCGATCAAATCAATTGATGATATAAAATTTGAAGGTGATCCTTCAAAAATTATTAAAATCGGTGCAGATATTGATGAAAAATATCTTGATCATATTCTGTCACTTTCAATTTCAAAAGATGCGATCGCTCGTCAGAAAGATTTGAAAATCGTTTACACACCTTTGCACGGAACAGGCGTTACACTCGTTCCGCAATTGTTGAAAAAAATGGGTTTTGAATCGGTGACGGTCATTGAAGAACAAGCAGAACCAAATGGTAATGGTCAGTTTCCAACCGTTGTTTATCCAAATCCTGAGGAAAGCGAAGCCATGTCAATGGCTGTAAATAAAGCAAAAGAAATTGACGCAGATCTTGTTTTAGGAACAGATCCTGATGCCGATAGAGTTGGTATCGCCGCAAAAAATCATCACGGTGAAATTCAGCTTTTGAATGGTAATCAAACTGCCAGCGTGCTGATCTATTATCTTTTGAACGCATGGAAAGATGCAGGAAAATTAACCGGAACACAGTTTGTTTGTAAAACGATTGTAACGACAGACCTGATCGATAAAATGGCTGCGTCTTATGACGTGAAATGCTACAATACCTTAACCGGTTTCAAATACATTGCTCAGGTAATCCGTGAGAAAGAAGGCATTGAACAATTTATCGGCGGTGGCGAAGAAAGTTATGGTTATCTGATCGGTGATGCTGTTCGTGATAAAGATGCGATTGCTTCCTGCGCTATGATCGCTGAGTTGACAGCTTATGCAAAAGACAAAGGATTAAGTCTTTTTGATATGCTGATTGAAATCTACAAGAAATTCGGATTCTATTACGAAGGATTGATTTCATTAACTAAAAAAGGAAAAACAGGTGCAGAGGAAATCCAGCAAATGATGGCTGACTTCCGGGCTAATCCTCCTAAAACTTTGGCAGGTTCTGACGTGATCCGTATGGATGATTACAAAGCGTTGACAACAACTGACTTTACGGCCGGAACGACAACATCGATTCCATCAGGAGAAATGGGTATTGAATCATCAAACGTGCTTCAATTCTTTACTGTTGACGGTACCAAATTTACCTGTCGTCCTTCCGGAACGGAGCCAAAAATTAAATTCTATGTTGGTGTTCGTGCTGAACTTGAAGGCAAGGACGAATTCGATAGCGTTTATGCCGGATTGAAAGAAAAAGTGAAAGCGATAGGCGAGGAGTTGGGATTGAAGTAAATTTTATTGCTGATATACAGGAATTCCAACCGGAAATATTTTCCGGTTGGAATTTTCTTTTTGCAACAGACTGCCAACATTATTGGTATCAGGATGAAGATTCCAAACTCCTGATTTATCTTTGAGTTGAAAAATACTTAACCCGTTAGTTATCCGTCATATAATGTTTCGTTATCCATCTTTTTTCCGGAGATTTCTTTTATTGACCTGCGTTTTTAATCTTGTCATTTCAATCTCTTTTGCTCAACAAAATAATGCGGTTATACTTATCGGAAAAGTTACGGACGGCAAAACAGGCAAACCGCTGCCTTTTGCCAATGTGTTTGTCAACAATTCTACTATTGGTACTAATGCTGATGAAAATGGTAATTACCGTTTGTCCGGTCTGACGATTGGTAATATTGAAATGGCGGTGTCGTTTTTGGGTTACGAAACTGTAAAACAGACTTTAAGATTTGAACAGCCCGGTATTAAAACCATTCAGTTTAAGCTGATTGAAGGTATGCAGTTGGGTGGTGTGACGATTTATGCAAGGAAAAATAAAAAGCGTGAAAAACATCTGGCAATTATTACAAGAGAATTATTAGGTAAATCACCTTTTGCCAAGCAGTGCAAAATACTAAATCCGGAAGTTCTTCGGATCTCTTTGGATGATAACGGTCATTTAAGCGCACAGACAACTTCGGCTCTTATTATTGAAAACAATGCACTGGGCTATAAAATCTTTCAGGATCTGGATGATTTCGATTATTACGAAGGAAAAGTGTATTACGGTGGAAGTACGCGTTTTCAGTTACTCACACCAAAGGATACCGTCCAGAAAAACCTGTGGAGAAGCAATCAGAAGATTGCATATCAGGGTTCTTTAAAACATCTTTTGGCGAGCATGGTTTCGGACAGTTTACAGGAAAATGGTTTTAAAGTTTTTCAGGAAATTCCCGACTCGATGAGAATGTTTCGTTCTGTGAGAAGCATGAATGGGTACAATTACATTACGAACAATGTTCACAACCGGATAGAGCAGGTGCGGGGAGAGATTCTTATCAAACCGGGTGAATTAAGTACCGAAAGGCTCGTAGTATCAAGGACGATGCTGGAAGTTTTTTATACCAAAAAACATGGCAGTTCTCCATATTCCGATATGCCTTATGCCTACACCCAAATTAAATTTCCACAAGGATATAGTGTGATAACGCCCCAAGGCTGGGTTGTAATGCCCATGGGATTTGAAATTGCAGGTTTTTTAGGAAACGATAGATATTCTACGTTGCTGCCAGCTGATTGGAAAAGAGAGGAATAGTTTAATTATTAATGATTAATGATTAAGGGTTAATTGTTAATGGGGCTGGTGAGTTGGTTCTTGGATTTTAACAATAAGAAATTGTTAAGCAACCTGATCTTTCAAATTTCAAATCATTAACCCTTAACAATTAATCCTTAACAATTATAAGGTTTTCCAGCACTACAAATGGAAGATGTACATCCCAATCCGGTTTGAAATTTTCCTGGTTCATAAATCCTTTGGAATAATTTCCCAAAACAATATCCATATCCCCGTCACCATCGTAGTCATTTACATCCATACAAATCCATCTTCCTTTTTCATAAATGGGGATATTGTGCGCTTTGAATTTTAGACCGGTTTTCGTTTCGTTTTCGAAATAAGTGAAAGTATCATATGGTTTAGATTTAAAATTGGCAAAAAAAGCAATCGTGGCAATGTCGATATCGCCATCGTTGTCGAAATCCGCAGCCATCGCTTTTGTAGCACCATTAAGAGGGAAAAAGTAAGATTTCTCAAAATGGAAACTTCCATTGTTTCCATCACTTTTGTTAAGGAAAATATAAAGTCCGTGATAAGGCTTTAAAATTCTTGAATAATCACTGTTATCGCCGGCTGTGTAAATAATATCCAGTCGTCCGTCTTTGTTTATATCAATTAATTGAAAACTGCTGGATCCAAAAACCGGCGGGAAACGAAGAATATTTCTCTCCACGAATCCGCCTTTTTTATCATTAATGAATAACCAGATTCCTTCATTTGCGTGAGCAAATAATGTCATAATATCTGGCCAGCCATCGTTATTGAAATCTACAATTACCGACTGCGTTGCACCGGGAACTTCACGGACTGATACCTTTTTAAATGATTTATCAGCGCGTTGTTGTAGTAAGTAAAGGCCTCCGAAATTATGCCCGAAACTGCAAACCAGATAATCCGTCAGGCCGTCTTTATTGAAATCCAGGGGACGGGTTTGTATTGGTCTTATCAGATTTTCCGCAATGTTAATTTTACCTTTCGAGCCGCTCCCGTTTTTACTTATTCCGATAACATCACCTTTAGTATTATCCAGTGCCCGCATACCTCCCATACAAGTAATAATACTCTCGAAAGAACCCTGCTTAGGAAAAGTTATATCAACCGCAGCTGTGGAGAGCTCTGTTACCAGGGAAGGTTTTAGCTTACTATTCCATTCGTAGAGGGCAGAATGATTTAAGCTGCTTGTGAAGATTTTTTTGTTTTCAGGATTGATACCCGTCATAATCGTGGCAGATACCTGAGATAAATCCGGATCAGGTGTTTTTAATCGGAAAGTGGCCCAGTCAGTTATTTTCTCAAAGGATTCGACTGATTTAAGCGAATCTGGTGCCAGAGTCTCATAATACCTGATTATTGATTGCCATTCACGGATTGATAAAGTGGAATTTTTATGAGGCAGGTAAACATTACCCTGCAATACCTCAATTCCAAAATGTTCTGCCATAGCGGGCAAAATTCCTTCCCGCCAGGTTTTTTTATCGAGCAATGCAGGATTTGGGAACATGTGACAGCTCCCACAACGGAGTTTTGCGAGGGCTTCACTTTGTGCGCGCGTATTATCCCCAACGTTACGTTCACAGCCAGATGATACTATTAAGAAAAGAAACAGTAAAATGTAATTATTTTTATATTGATTGGGCATTATCATTGTTTATTAGAAGGGATTATGCTTTGTTAGATAAAACAATGAATAGTGTATAATTGACACTGTAATTATTTTAATATCAAATGTAACTTTAAGTAATTAATATTTTATCAAATTAGTGAAATGATCCTATTTTGATATATATATTTATATATTTTCAATAAATAAAAATAAAAATTGAAATAAGTAAAAAAGATGATTTAATAATTATAAATTTGGAAGTTAAATATTAATTAACCTAACAATAAGTATGAAAAAAATCTACAAAGGTTCCATTCGGAGCATGCTTTGCTGTTTACTTCTTTGCTTTTCATCCATTATAGCGATGGCTCAGGAACGTAAGGTAAGCGGGAAAATCACTGACATAGCAGGGGGGGGGATTCCAGGTGCTACTGTTGTACTAAAAGGTTCTCAATTAGGAACTAACACAAATGGCGAAGGCGATTTTACCATTAATGTAAGATCCAATACCGACGTCCTTGTGATTAGTTTCGTCGGTTATAAAACTCAGGAAGTTAATGTTGGGAATCAAAGTGTTGTCAATATTAAAATGGAAGATGACATTTCTTCTTTGGAAGAAGTCATTGTTACGGGTTACACCGTTGATAGTC
The DNA here is from genome assembly GCF_005280585.1 of Dyadobacter frigoris. Lineage (GTDB taxonomy): Bacteria > Bacteroidota > Bacteroidia > Cytophagales > Spirosomataceae > Dyadobacter > Dyadobacter frigoris. The sequence goes on along the minus strand of NZ_SZVO01000006.1, from coordinate 283,959 downwards.
GCCGGGAGACAACCGGTGCCGTTGCAACGGTAAAATCCAAAGATTTAACAGCTTCACCTTCGGGAAACGTAGAACAGCAGCTTCAGGGTAGAGTAGCCGGGGTAACAGTAATTACCAACGGTCAGCCAGGTACTACCAGCCAGATCCGCGTACGTGGTTTTGGTGCTTTTGGTGGTAATGAGCCTCTCTACATTGTTGATGGTGTGCCTACTGGTTCTACGGATTTCTTAAATCCTGATGATATTGAATCTACGACTGTTCTTAAAGATGCAGCAGCTGCATCAATTTATGGGGCTCGTGCTGCGAATGGTGTAATTGTTTACACAACTAAAAAAGGCACGAAAAAAGCAAAAAAACTGAGTGTTACCTATGATGGACTTGTGGGATTTACAACACCTGGAAAAGGGCAGAGTATGTTGAATCCGCAGGGACAGGCAGATTGGACATGGCAGGCAGCCAGGAACAACGCTTTTCAATCAGGTAGTACTCCTGATTTTTCGAATATTGCCAGCGGTCAGTACGGAAATGGAAATACACCGGTCTTGCCGGATTATATCAATGTTGGAGGAAAAACAGGTGTGATCGGTTCTCTTGACCTTGCTGCCGAAAAGTTAAAATATAATGTTGATCCTTCACGTGGTTCTATCTATCAGGTTGTAAAAGCGAACAAGCAAGGAACGGACTGGTATGATGCCATTACCCGTGTTGCGCCTATCCAGAGGCATTCTCTTGGATTTTCAGGAGGATCGGAAACCAGCAGATATTATACAGGATTTAGCCTTCAGGATCAGCAAGGTATTCTTTCGAATAACGGTTTCAAACGTTATGCTTTCCGTGTTAACACAGAATTTGACGTCTTGAAAAACCTGAGAATCGGTCAGAATGCACAGTTTACTTATCTACAGGTTTTAGGCCAAAGCGGCGGCAGCGGTGGGCAAGGTGTATCGGCGGATGAAAATGATATTCTTTCTGCTTTCCGTATGCCTTCAATCATACCGGTTTATGACGAGTTTGGTGGCTACGCAGGTACAGCGGCAAAAGGATTTAACAATCCTCGTAACCCGGTTGCTTCCCGTGACGGGCTTGCCAACAATAAAGGATTTTCAGGACAAGGTTTTGGTAACTTTTATGCTGAGCTGGACATCATCCACGGTTTGACATTACGTTCAAGCCTTGGAGCTCAATATACTACTTACAGCAACAAAGGTTACAGCCGGTTGCAATACGAAAACTCTGAGAATAACTCTGCATTTGGTTACAATGAAGGTTCGGGCAACCGTTTAAGCTGGACATTAACCAATACATTAAACTATAAAAAACAATTTGGCCGTCATACAATTGATGTAATTGTTGGACAGGAGGCCCTGAATACAGGCGCTGGTAAAAACCAGTCTTCTTCAGGTTTGAATCCGTTCTCAACCGATATCAATTATATTAACATGACCAATGTTAGTTCTAAAATTACTAACAGTGATTATTATAAAGGCGTTAATTTTTATTCGCTTTTCGGTCGTGCCAATTATACCTTCAATGATAAATATATCGTAACTGGCGTTGTGAGACGGGATGGATCTTCAAGATTTGGTTCTAACAACCGTTACGGTGTTTTCCCCGCATTCTCAGCAGCATGGCGCCTGTCATCAGAGGAATTCATGAAAAGTATTCCTTTTATTACAGAACTTAAAATTCGCGGAGGTTACGGTTTGATGGGTAATTCAAATAATGTGGACCCGAATAATCAGTATAGTTTGTATGGAGCGAATATTGCAGAATCGGCGTATGACCTTAATGGAACTAATACCAGTGCAATGGAGGGATATTACCGGACGCGTATTGGAAATAAAAACGCAAAATGGGAAACAAGTATTACCAAAAACATCGGTATTGACGGAACATTCCTGAAAGGTAAACTTGATGTGATTATTGATCTATGGCAAAAAGATACCAAGGATTTGTTGTTCCAGGTGCCAGTTACGGCAACGGCTGGTTACAAGGCATCTGCACCTTCGGTTAACGTAGGTAAAATGTCAAACAAAGGTATTGATTTGCAAATCATTAATCGTGGTAAAGTAACGAGAGACTTGGGCTACGAATTGAATTTTACGGCCGGTGTGCTTAAAAATAATATCGAATCACTTGCACCGGGCATTAGTTATCTTTCATCTGTAAATCCAGGTTTCCGCGGAATTAACCCGATCAGAAACCAGATTGGTCATTCTATCTCTTCTTTCTTTGGGTATAAGGTTGTAGGCCTTTATGCTGATAAAGCGGAAGTAGATAAGGCACCTGTTCAGGATGGAGCAGCTCCTGGCCGTTTCCGTTATGCTGATCTTAACAATGACGGAAAAATAGATGCGGACGACAGAACTTTCCTTGGAAGCCCTGTTCCAAAATTTACAGGTGGTATCAATATCAAATTAACTTACAAAGGATTTGATGTTGCAACTTACATGTATGCATCGATTGGTAACAAGATTTTCAACGTTTCAAAATGGTTTACAGATTTCTATCCGTCATTCACGGGTGCTGCTGTAAGTTCAAGAGTTAAGGATTCATGGTTGCCAAACCATATGAATACGCAAACTCCAATTTTTGAATCAGCTTCTAATTTTAGTACGAATACACAATCCAACAGCTTTTATATAGAAAATGGCTCTTTCTTCCGTATGCAGAATATTACTTTGGGGTATACGCTTCCAAGCCATATCCTGGGTCGTTTGAAAATGCAGAAGTTGAGATTTTATGCTTCTACAAACAACTTGTTTACAGCTACGAAATACAAAGGTCTTGACCCGGGTGTAGGTGGAAATGCGGATACAAACTTCGGTATAGACGTAGGGAACTACCCGATTACAAGAAGCTGGACGTTCGGGGTAAATCTTGGATTTTAAGGCTGGTTAATCCTTAAAATTTCTGCACAGAACCGGTATAAAAGATTGGACTCAAAAATATTTATAAGATGAAAAAAATTAGATCAAGAGGAATTTTAGCATTTGTTTTTGCACTAATGTTAATTGGTTATTCCTGTAAAGAAAGCTTCCTGGAAATACCTGCAACGGGTCAGCTGGATGAAGACCAGCTTTCCAATAAAAAAGGCCTGGAAGGTGTGCTCGTTTCGGTTTACGGACAGCTTAATGGTCGCGCGAATCGTATGGCCAGTGCTAGTAACTGGGTTTGGGGAAGTATCCGCGGCGGTGATGCAAATAAAGGTACAGACCCCGGGGATTTTAGTGATATCAACCCAATCCAGCGTTATGCGTACATTACCAATCAGGGCGTTATCTCTGATAAATGGAATGGTTTATACGAAGGAGTTGCCCGAGCCAATCTCGTTATGAAATTGATTGGTGTTGCAAAAGCAGATGTAACGGATGCTGATAAAAAGAGAATTTCAGGAGAGGCCAGATTTTTGAGAGGTCATTATTATTTTGAGTTGAAAAGAGGTTTCAATAATACGCCTTACGTCGATGAAACAGTTGATTATGGCACTGGCATTGAAAAAGTTTCCAACACAAAAGACCTTTGGCCGCTGATCGAAGCAGATCTGAAATATGCATACGATAATCTTCCTGCTACACAGGATGCTGCTGGCCGGGTAAATAAATGGGCGGCAGGTGCATATCTTGCAAAAGTGTACATGTATGAGAAAAAATTTACTGAGGCAAAGGCACTATACGATTTGATCATTGCTGGTGGACAAACTACTAATGGTAAGAAATATGCGTTAGTTCCACGTTTTCAGGATGCTTTCAAAGCTAGTAATGATAATAATTCAGAATCAGTTTTTGCTATTCAGGCAGCTGCAAACACGGGAAGTGTAAATAACGCCAACCCTGAATTTGACCTTAACTGGCCTTACAATACAGGTCCAAATGGTCCTGGTAACTGTTGTAGTTTCTTTGCGCCAAGTTTTGAACTGGGTAACTCTTTCCGTACAGATGCAACAGGTCTTCCTCTTTTGGACGGTTCTTACAACAACGCAGGTAAGGAATTGAAAACGGATATGGGCCTAAAATCATCGGATGCATTTACTCCCGATGCAGGTCCTGTTGACCCACGTCTTGACCATTCAATCGGCCGTAGAGGAATTCCTTATCTTGACTGGATTGAACATCCAGGAAATGACTGGATTCGTAATCAATCCAATGCTGGTCCGTATACAACCAAGAAATATGCTTATTACAGAACTGATATTGGTTCATTGCAAGATAACAGCTCATGGACGCCTGGTTATACTGCTATCAACGTAAATATCATCCGCTTTTCTGATGTACTTTTAATGGCAGCAGAAGCAGAAGTTGAAGTAGGATCTCTTGAAAAAGCCCGTGAATACGTGAATCTCGTTCGTGCACGCGCTGCCAATCCGGCAAGTTTTGTGAAACGTACTTCTGGTGAAATTGCTGCGAACTATGTGATTGACATTTATAAAACAGCTTTTGCCAGTAAAGAAGCGGCGCGTACAGCGGTGCGTTTTGAAAGAAAACTGGAATTGTCCGGAGAAGGCCACAGATTCTTTGACTTGGTAAGATGGGGGACAGCAGCGACAGAGTTGAACGCATACCTGACTTATGAAAGCAAAAAATTAAGTGGAGCTCTTGGAGGATCTAAATTTACCCCTAACAAAAACGAGTATCTACCTCTGCCACAAGATCAGATCGATCTTGTCGGTAAAGATATCCTGATTCAGAATCCCGGATATTAATTATTGAGGAATTTTTAAAATAAAAAAAAGGAGATGGCATTTAAATGCCGTCTCCTTTTGTTAATTTCAGCTAACGCTAATTTGTCGTTTTTACCGCTAAATAATGATGTCTGCAAGATATTTACTCCTCTTTGCTTTTACTGTTCTTCTATTAACTTCCTGTAAAAAAGAGCTTAAAACATTTACTCTTTTAAACAGTGACGAAACAGGTATCACGTTTTCAAACCGGATAGCTGAAAATGATACGATGAACATTCTATCCTTTGAGTACGTCTACAATGGAGGCGGAGTAGCCTTGGGGGATTTCAATAATGATAGTCTTCCGGATATTTATTTCACGGGCAACTCAGTCGATAATAAACTTTATTTAAACAAAGGGACAAACGATGGAGGATTGCGTTTCGAAGACGTTACCAAAAAGGCTGGTGTTGGTGCTGAAAACAAGTGGTCGTCCGGAGTTGCTTTGATCGATATCAACAACGATGGATTGCTGGATATTTATGTCTGCTCGACGGTAAGAAAAGTTGCAAAGGAACGGGAAAACCTGCTTTATGTAAATCAGGGTTTTGGAAAAGATAAAATACCTGTTTTTAAAGAAATGGGTAAGGAATATGGAATTGCAGATACAACGCATACTACCAATGCCGCATTTTTAGATTATGACAACGACGGTGATCTCGATCTTTTTCTGGTGGTTAATGAAATGGATGACAATAATTTCCCGAATAAATTTCATGAAAAGATAAAGGACGGATCTTCTAAAAGAACTGACAGGCTTTACCGTAATGATTGGGATAGTACAAAAGGGCATCCGTTTTTTACCAATGTTTCAAAAGAATCAGGAATCTTGATAGAAGGTTACGGGTTGGGTGTCAATGTTACTGATGTTAATCAGGATGGCTGGAAGGATATTTACGTCACAAATGATTATCTGACGAACGACCTTTTGTATATCAACAATGGTAAAGATGCCAATGGGAAACATCTTGGATTTTCCGATATGGCCGATGTTTCTTTTAAACATACTTCTCATTCAGCGATGGGTAATGACATCGCCGATATCAATAACGACGGGCTCCCGGATATTGTGGCGCTGGATATGATGCCGGCAACCAATTTCAGAAAGAAAATGATGACACCTGCCAGCAGTTATATCACGTACCAGAATTACGAATTATACCATTACCAATATCAGGTTGCGCGGAATACTTTGCAGTTGAATTTAGGAAAGATGAAGAAAACAGACAAGTATCCTGTTTTTAGCGAAATTGGTTTGTTGAGCGGCGTCGCAGAAACGGACTGGAGTTGGACGCCGATGGTTACCGATTTTGATAATGATGGTTTTAGAGATATGATCATTACAAATGGTTTTCCCAGGGATATAACCGATATGGATTTTATCGCCTACCGGAATGAAGTCGGAAATGTGATGAGTAAAATGATGATGCTGGATTACATTCCCTCGGTAAAGATTAAAAATTTCGCTTATAAGAATAAAGGAAATCTTCGTTTCGAGGATGTTACAGATGCATGGGGGATTGAGCTTCCCAGTTTTTCAAACGGAGCTGCTTATGCTGATCTGGACAATGACGGAGATCTGGATTACGTGATCAACAATATAAATGACTCTGCTTTTGTTTATCGAAATAATTCCATTCAATTGAAATCAGAAGAAAGTAATTATCTGCGGATTCAGTTTAAAGGAGAAAGATATAACGGGAAGGGAATTGGCGCGATTGCAGAAATTTCATACGGGAAAAACCAAAAGCAATATTCTGAAAATTCACCTTATCGGGGTTATCTTTCAACGATAGAGCCGATTACACATTTCGGACTTGGCAAGATCAAAATGGTTGACAAGATGATGATTACCTGGCCTGGTGGCAAAACCCAGATTTTGAAAAATATCAAAGCCAATCAGGTACTTACGGTTTATGAAAAAGATGCTAAGGAAAATATAGCGCCGTTTGATTCGAAACCTTATGAAAACGGATATTTGAAAGATATTACCTCATCACTTCACTTAAATTATAAACATGAAGAACAGGATAATATCGATTTCAATGTGCAGAAACTACTTCCTCATAAACTTTCACAATATGGCCCGGCGTTAGCAGTTGGCGATATCAATGGAGATAAACTGGATGATGTTTTTATTGGCGGTGCAATGTTTCACAAAGGCAGGTTTCTTGTTCAGCAGGCAAACGGGCAATTCAAAACTGCCGATTTGCTTCCCGGTTTGGATGGCCCTTCCAAAAATTCCGAAGACATGGGTGTTCTGCTATTTGACGCCGATCTGGATGGTGATCTGGATCTTTATGTAGTAAGCGGAAGTTACGAGATGCAGGCTAATTCTGAGGCGTTGCAGGATAGGTTGTTTATCAATGACGGAAAAGGGAAATTCTCTCAAAATATCACCGCACTTCCAAAGTTTCTAAAAAGTGGTTCTTGTGTTAAGGCTGCTGATTATGACCGGGATGGAGATTTAGATCTTTTTATTGGAGGAAGAGTAGAGCCTGGTGCATATCCCAAATCGGTTTCAAGCTATATTTTGAGAAATGATTCTTCAAATGGACAAGTGAAATTTAAGGATGTTACTTCCGAAATCGCACCTGAATTAGTGAATATTGGCCTTGTATGTGATGTGCTATGGACCGATTTTGATAACGATGGCTGGGTCGATTTGATGGCCGCCGGCGAATGGATGCCGCTAACTTTTCTCAAAAATGAAAAAGGGAAATTTAAAAAGCATTCGTCCGGACTGGAAAATCAAAAGGGATTATGGAGCACTTTAACAACCGGAGATTTTGACAATGATGGTGATATGGATTATCTGGCCGGAAATCTTGGACTGAACTCCTTAAACAGAGCCAATGATGCTCAGCCAATTGGTATCTATGCAAAGGACTTTAACAAGGACGGATTTTTTGATGCAATTCCTACGGTTTTTTATAGAGGTAAGGATAATACTTATAAAGAATTCCCATACAATACCCGGGATGAAATGGGTAAACAGATTATTCAGGTAAGGCAGCGTTTTCAGGAATACGGCAAGTTTTCTGATGTTGGTATCAAAGATATTTTTAAACCGGAAGAATTAAAAGATGCACTTGTCTTAAAGGCGAACTGGCTAAAAAGCAGCTATATAGAAAACCTCGGCAATGGCCAGTTCAAAATGCACGAGTTGCCAGTAGAGGCCCAATTTGCACCCATTTTTGGTATGGTAACAGAAGATGTAGACGGTGACGGAAATCTGGATGTGATTCTATGTGGAAATGATTTTGGTTCGGATGTTTCAAATGGAAGATATGATGCACTTAATGGATTGATATTGAAAGGAAATGGAAAAGGTGGATTTAATTCATTGAACTTTGCAAATAGTGGCTATTCAGTGACAGGAAATGCAAAAGCAATGGTTAAGTTATCCGGCATTAATGATAAGGTTCTTTCAATCACTTCGCAAAACAAGGATTCTCTCAGATTTCATGAAATACGGCTTGTGACAAAGTCGTATCCTGTTTCGACTATGGAAAGCACTGCTCTTTTAAAATTGAAAAATGGTAAAACCAGACGGGAAGAATTGAATTACGGCTCTTCCTTTTTGTCTCAATCTACGCACAGACTTCTTTTACCGGCCTATGTATTGAGTGCCGATGTTATAGATTCAAAGGGAATTAAGAGGAAAGTTAGATAACAATAAAGATTTCAAAGGCAAAAGAGCGATCGTCTAAAGACGATTGCTCTTTTTTTATATACTTATCATATTATAAATAGTGATATCATCGACTAAATTTCATCAAAAAATAGGCCATTCTCCAGATATACTTGCATTAATCAAAATCGGGTTGTGAAGTGCTGTTTTTGCCAAATTTTCTGTTAAAGTCTATAAGATTACTATTTATTGGAATAGTACAACGTAGGTCATATTTTAGGTAAAAATACTATTGTCAAATTTTAAACTACTTGTTGCACTTTTTGTATAAACATAGGATTATTTAAATATTAACATAGGATCGAAATTGGAATTTTTCAATATGAAAACTTTCTTATTGACTTATATTAAGATTGTTACCTACCTTTGAGATATCAAAAGCAAACGAAGAGGCGCTTTTAGGTTATTGGAATAGAAATTGAATATTAATTTAACTATATCTGTAAAGTGCAATTCTTAACAGAAAGATTAAACAACATAAAATTAAAGACATCATGAAAAAAACAATCTTGGCAATCGCAGTTTTGGTGGGAGTATCAACTGCAAGTTTTTCTTACGCAAACGAAAAAAACAACAACAGTTCAGCAGCAATCGAACTAGTTTCTGGCGACAATGTCACTTTCCGTTTGAAACTTGACAGCGTAAAAGAAAAATCTTCTGTAATCATCAAAGATGATTTTGGAACTGTGCTTTATAGCTCTGCAATTCCTAAGTCTGAAAACTATTCAAAAGTATTTGATCTTTCCAACCTATTGGATGGTAACTATACTTTCATCGTGAACAACGGTTCAGAAATAACTGAAAAACCTTTCGTTATCGCTACTGAAACAAAACGTTTGGTAACTGCAGTTAAATAAGGAATACGGTTTTTTTAACAACAGGAAAGGAGAATAGCATAGCGCTGTTCTCCTTTCCTGTTGTTAAAAAATTGGGGTTTTCCCTTGACGCTTGTTTTCCGGGAAATTTTCCCATGGACGATCGTTTCCCACGGAATAAATTCCGCGGCTATCATATCGGTCATGCCTCTGGCATTTATTCCGGGATAGATTTGGTTGATGATAATGATTGTGTTGATATTGATCGATCATTTCCCACGGAATAAATTCCGCGGCTACCATATCGGTCATGCCTCTGGCATTTATTTCGGTATAGATTTGGTTGATGATAATGATTGTGTTGATATTGATCGATCATTTCCCACGGAATAAATTCCGCGGCTACGATATCGGTCATGCCTCTGGCATTTATTTCGGGATAGATTTGGTTGATGGTAATGATTGTGTTGATATTGATCGATCATTTTCCATGGAATAAATTCCGCGGCTACGATATCGGACATGGCTCTGGCATTTATTTCGGGATAGATTTGGTTGATGGTAATGATTGTGTTGATATTGATCGATCATTTTCCATGGAATAAATTCCGCGGCTACGATATCGGTCATGTCTCTGGCATTTATTTCGGGATAGGTTTGGTTGATGGTAATGATTGCGTTGCTATCAATCGATCGTTTCCCACGGAATAAATTCCGCGGCTACCATATCGGTCATGCCTCTGGCATTTATTTCGGTATAGATTTGGTTGATGATAATGATTGTGTTGATATTGATCGATCATTTTCCATGGAATAAATTCCGCGGCTACGATATCGGTCATGCCTCTGGCATTTATTTCGGGATAGATTTGGTTGATAATTCCACCGCCTAATGCCGTAGGCATGACCGACATTGTAGCGCCGGGTTTTAACCCGGGGAATCCGGGATATATCAAACCGGGAAACAAACAAATAAATAAATAAAAAGCCGTAATCCAGACCACAACGGTCATGACTACGGCTTTTTATTTATTGAAAAAAAAGGATACGTTATAATTTAAAAATCACACCAAAATTGACATTTCCCTGCACAAAGAAGAAATGCTGAGCAGCTCTGTCGTCAGTAAAATTGGTAGTTAAGATGTTCGGCATGTTGATAAATCCGCCTTTCGCTTCACCCTGAATAAAGAAATGTTTGAAAAAAGTGATGTTAAGCCCGGTTACCAAGTCAATTCCATAACCCGCAACATGCCATTGATCATTCTCAGCATAATTTAGCAGAGTAACGTCTGACTTAGGATAAAGAATCCCGGCTCCGACGCCTTCAATTAAATTGATGTCAATGTTTTTGATCTTCAATGATCTCTGATCAAAAAGATTATCCATTCTTCTTACTTCCAGATTCAGGTAATTCAATCCATTTGTATGTTCAAATCTCAGGAAGTTTGGTGTAAGTTTTATCGGGACATTATTATAGGTTTTGTCATAATCCGTTCCGGTTCCGGCGATAGCACCATTTATCTTGACTGTCTGATCCTGCTGCATCACATATTTCATGTGATCAAAGCCAAAGGAAATGCTGTACTTAGAATTGAAATAATATCCTATTCTAAAATTATACTGCGGAATTGTAATTTTTGAAGGATTGAAATAACGCAAAGAAAATCCGGTTTGACGGTCTTTTGCAACAACGTCTTTCAATGTAAAGTTATAATCGTTTCCCTTAAAGTGAATGTCTGATTTCGTGTAAGCACTCTGATTCCAGCCCCAGGAAACAAATATTTTACCCTTTTGATTATGAGCTCTTGCAAAATCGTATGTTTGTGAATACGCGAAAACAGCTTGCATAACGAGTATACTGACAAGGAATATTTTTTTCATATAATATTGATAGAAGAGATATTAAGTAAACAAACACACTGACTTATTTCTATGTATCTGTAATTTGACTAGTGATTTAATTGATTTTTATGAAATAAAGTTCATACTGAAACCAATGAAATAAACCGTGAAGCAAATTTAGAAAGATTGTATTTATTTAATTACTGATCTGTGTTACTTCATTGTGAAAAACCGGAAATATTAACATTTTTAATTTTTTTCTAATCCGTATCAGATTAATCCGGATTTTATATTTTACAACCTAAATAAAAACAAAACCGCCGCAGAAAATGAATTCTGCGGCGGTTTTGTTTAATGAGTATTTGTGATTTCTAATATTTCATCACCTGTTTATCCGCACTGCTTTGGAATGCAAGGTCAATTACCCGGCAGGTTCTTAAAATTTCTTCCGGTTTAACCGCAAGTTCTGCACCTTCCACGATTGCTTCGTATACATTGTCGTAAAAAGGCATATAATCTCCCGCCTCGCTTTCAATAATACCTGTGAATTCGGCGGAAGACAGTTTTCCCCAACGATTCCCGGGTTCAACACCCCAGGGTTTTTCATCAGGTAAAATGTTTTTACGCAGCGTTTCTTCCTGAGGATCGAGTCCGCCTTTAATAAAGGAACCGCTGGTGCCATGAATCGTATAGCGAAGGAAGTTTTCGTAAACCATTAAGCTTGATTTTAAAACCACCAGTTTGTCAGCATAACCTAACCGAACATCGAAATAATCGTCAATTTCACTATTGGGACGAACGCTTCGAACCTCGGCAGTTACGGTTTCCGGAGTCCCAAATAATGCCAGAGCCTGATCAAGCAAATGCGGGCCCAGATTATACAAGTTTCCGCCAACATCAACCTTTTTCTCTTTCCATGATTCCGTTGGGACAACAGGGCGAAAACGATCATAACGGCATTCATATTCGATAACGTCACCAAGTTTTCCTTCGGCAAGCAACTTTTTGATCGTTAAAAAATCAGAATCCCAACGGCGATTTTGATAGGCTGTCAGGATTAATCCTTTTTCTTTTGCAAGCGCTACCAACTGTTTTGCTTCTTCTTCCGTAGCCGCAAACGGTTTTTCAATTACCACATGTTTGCCGTTTTCAAGAGCATCCATCGCGTATTGAAAATGCGTATCATTGGGCGTACATATAAAGACAAGATCAATTTCTGTATCACTCAAAAGCTCGTCAATGGAACGTGCGTTTTCTATGGAAGCATCAAATTCCTGTGCTTCATTTTTGCTTCTTTCAACAGCTGTTTTTAATTTAAAACGAGGATTGACTGAAAGAAAAGGTGCGTGAAAATACCGGCCGGAAAGCCCGAAACCGATAAGACCAACGTTAAGAATTTTGGAAGACATAATAAATGGAATAGATGAATGATAAATGAAGGAATATGCCGCGGCAAATTCCTATTAATAATTCTTGTTGCAAAGTTAACTTTTACGGGTAGAGGGGCAAAATCATATAGGAATTCAGATTTAATATTTGCTGAAACTACGCCTGCTCCCACAATTCTTTTACCTTCAGTAAATCTCTTTTCATCGCATCAAAAACTACTTTTGGTGCAACTGTAATTTTATCCGCTCCCTGATCGGCTCCGCCCAGAGGATATTCCAGATGAAGGCAAATAGGCGCCTGGATATTATTGTCTTTTAATAGTTTGAAATACGTTTTGAAATCAACCATACCTTCTCCAAGCGGCACATTTTTCGGAGCCCATTTGCCATTGGTTTTCTCCCACATGAAATCCTTTAAAACAATGGTTTTTATGTTTGGTTTTATTAATTCATAGCCCGTTTGCCAGGAAAGTCCGCCTTCCAGCGTTGCGTGCCGGATATCGTATTGTGAACCCATATGGTTCAAATCCGCTTTTTGCAGCAATTCCCAGATTTCGAACAAGGAGGCACCAACCATTCTTCCGGCATGATTTTGATAACAACCCGTAATTCCAAGTTTCGTATTAAGTTGGCTCAAAGCCGCCACTTTATTCCGGTATTCATCCAGCGACTGAGGGATTGTTTTCTGATCGTTGTATTTATACCAGTTCATCCGGTAATATTTAATTCCCTGCACCGCTGCAACTTCCAGTACTTTTTTGTCCAAAGGATTGTTCACATCTTCAATAGCTGTTGCCATTAACAAAGGTGAAAATCCTACCTTTTTCATTGCTTCAACCGCTAGTGGTAAATCATTTTCAACACGTTCGGGCAATACATGTCCTTTTGGCCTTACTGTCAGATCTATGCCGTCAAAACCAATTTCTTTTGCGGCTTCTGCCATGTCTTTGTAGTTCAAAAACTGCAAATGCTTTGAGAAAATATTAATTTTTGGAACGTTAGCCATGGGCGTTGCAATTTTGGAAAATGCTTCCGGGGTCAGCAGAGGAACCAGGCTTCCGGCAAGTGCGGTATTGATCAGAAAGTTTCTTCGGGACAATGCGGTTGGCATAATTTGGATTTTAGATATGCTGCTGTAAGAATGAAAAATGTGTATTCACTGATACTATAAAGGAGACGAACAATGAATCTTACTACCCGTAATAAATCGCTTCTTTTATAGGAATTGGTAAAATTATGCCGATTTTAAAAGCAGTTCTGAAATGCTCATCGTATGGTATTATGTTAAAATGTATTGGGAGCTTTTCGATAAGGATTAGAGGTTTTGAAAGAATTGTCGCCGACAAAATGTGATTTCTGTATTTAAAATGTGGTATTTTTGTATCATGAATACATGGCCTGTTACAATCCGTTTTCAAGATTTATCCGAGTTGGATACTGTTGCGGCTTCTTTATTAAAGTTGGGAGAAAATGTTTCGGTTTGGCTGTTCGACGGCCCCATGGGCGTTGGTAAAACCACCTTAATTAAAAAACTTTGCGAACTTCTGGGCGTTCAGTCTATTGTGCAAAGCCCTACTTTTTCCATTGTCAATGAATATATTACCAAAGACAGGAAAGTGATTTATCATTTTGATTTTTACAGGATAAGGAGTGAAGTTGAAGCATTGGACATTGGCATTGAAGAATATTTTGATTCCGGCGGATTTTGTTTTGTAGAGTGGCCGGAGAAAATAGAATCACTTTGGCCATATCCGCATTTATTAATAAAACTAAGTTCGGAGGAAACCGGCGAACGTATTTTGGAAATTAATGAAGTGAAAAGCTGATAAATTAATTAATCCTCATTATTACTCACCAAGTATAAATTTAATTTTTTACCTATTCCATGGCACAACCGCAAATAAAGGGTTTTGAAGAATTGGCAAAACAGTCGGCACTTTATCCGCAGGAGTCACTACTGGCAACCCGGAAAAATCAGAATTCCTTACTTATTGGTTTGCCAAGGGAAATTTCGTTGCAGGAAAACCGGATCGCATTAACACCGGATGCAGTCAGTATTCTGGTGAGAAACGGACATGAGGTTTGGGTGGAGAAAAATGCAGGAAAAAGTGCCAATTTCTCAGATCACGATTACAGCGAGGCGGGCGCAAGTATTGTTGCAGGACCAAAAGAAGTATATCAGGCTAATCTGATTTTAAAAGTTGAGCCGCTGGTAGAAGAAGAATTCGGGTATATCAAAGCCGGAACCACGCTTATTTCTGCGCTGAATTTGCCGACACTGGAAAAGAAATATTTTGAAAGACTGAACGAAGCCAAAATTACAGGCATCGGTTATGAATTAATTGAAGACCAGGTAGGAGGAAAACCAATCATACGTGCAATGGGAGAAATTGCAGGAAGTACGGTTTTGCTGATCGCGGCAGAATATTTGTCTAATCCTAATGGCGGCCGGGGTATTATCCTGGGTGGAATTACAGGCGTTCCTCCAACAAAAATCGTGATTCTTGGCGCAGGTACGGTGGCGGAATATGCGACGCGCGCTGCACTCGGTTTTGGTGCAGACATCAAAATTTTTGACAAACATATTTATCGTTTACAAAGACTGAAATATTCTATCGGGCAAAATCTTTACACTTCAATTATTGATTCGGATACTTTGGCAGAGGCAATCAGCCGTGCCGATGTCGTTATTGGAACCATGCGTGCTGAAAATGGGGTGAGCCCTATGGTGGTGACAAAAGAAATGGTTGCGGGTATGAAGCAGGGTTCTGTGATTATTGACGTGAGTATCGATCAGGGAGGATCATTTGAAACTTCCAAAATGACAACCCATAAACATCCGACTTTTAAATATAAAGACGTCATTCATTATTGTGTCCCAAACATTCCTTCGCGTGTAGCCAACACGGCGAGCACCGCTTTAAGTAATGTTTTTTTACCTTTTTTACTACAAACCGGAACAATTGGCGGCATAGAAGAAATGATTTATGCAAATCGTTGGTTTATGAAAGGAGTGTATTGTCATAAAGGAACATTAACCAATTCTCACATCGCCCGGAGTTTCAACATGCGTTATAAGGATTTGACGTTGTTGCTCGCGGCGAGAATGTGATTTTAGCTTTCGGCGGGGCCGCCCCGGCTGTCAGCAATCGGCTGTTAATAAGAGAATTTCCTGAAAAGAAGTAAAATATGCCTTTGACAATGGTATAACAATAAGCTAATAATAAACAAATAACGGTTGCGAGCCAATGCTGAAAGCTGATAGCCGACTTCCGATAGCCAAATTATGATTAACAACAGCAATGAAAATTCCATGATGGACGATGCCAACTCACCTGAGTTGAACCGGAAATTAATGGGCTATGTGTCACAGGATTTTGTCAGGGTTTCGGATCAGTTAAAAGATGCATCTTATCAGATTCGTAAAAGAGGATTTTCTGAAAACCCGATTTTTGTTATAACAAATGAAGAAGTAGATCTTGGCGTTTTGCTGATCGGATCCACTGAAATGACGAACCGTTACAATTACCGGGCGTCGTTTATGCAGGAATTTTTGGACCGGAAATTAATAGGAGAAGAGTCGGTCGATCTGTTTAAAGAGAACTATAAAAATGCGGATGAATATTGCTGCCTTTTTGCGTTAATCGGAGATTTTTCAGGTTTTATTTTTGTACCGTATCCGGAGGATAATTAAAAAAAATCTATTTCGAATAATTTTTTTAAGAGCTGTTACTCAAAGTTTTGGGTGGCAGCTTTTTTATTTGCCACATTTTAGCCGAAAAATACCTTACTAAAAGGGTTTAGTTGTAAAAAGTCAATTTAAAATGTAACTATTACAATTATTAAATAATAATAAGAATGTCATGGGTGATTAATTAAAATTATTTAATTACGAAATATATTAGCATATTTGTTCAACTGCCAGAACTCCAATCCAATATTTGGTGATTTTGTCATGCAACCTATGTTTTATTTTAAAAAAGTCAATTGTTTATGAAAGAAAAACTACTAAAAATTTTCCTGAAAGGTTTTGTGCCGTTTGGGGTATTTTTGTTATTTGCCTTAACCGCGTCTGCTCAGGAACGGACGGTTACAGGTACAGTAACAGATGAAAGAGACCAGGGACTTCCTGGTGCTACTGTAACGATTAAGGGATCATCCAAAGGATCTAATGCAGATGCGAATGGGAAATATTCTATTACCGGAGCAAAGTCTACAGACGTTTTGGTAATTAGTACTATTGGTTATATGAGACAGGAACTTACAATCGGTAGCCGTACGGTCGTCGATGTAAAACTTGAACCAGATGTTGCCAATCTTCAGGAAGTTGTAGTAACGGCCTTGGGTATTAAAAAAGATACCAGAAAATTGGGTTATTCTGTTACGTCCGTAGAAGGTACTGCCTTCAATCAGGCTCGTGAAACCAATGTTGTGAATTCACTTCAGGGACGTGTGGCAGGTTTGAATATCAGCCCTGCGAGCGGTGGGCCTGCATCTTCTTCCCGTATCAACCTAAGAGGTGTAAGTAACTTCAAAGGTGGTAGCCCGCTTTTCGTTATCAATGGTGTCCCAATGGATAACACGCCAAAGGGAACTGCCGGTGAATGGGGTGGTGCTGATAACGGAGACGGTATCGGTAACATTAACCCGGATGATATCGAAAGCATGACTGTTTTGAAAGGCGCCAGTGCGGCTGCACTATATGGTACTCGTGCTGCGAATGGTGTAATTTTGATTACTACAAAATCGGGTAGCAAAAATTCATCACTTTCAGTTGAATACAATAGCAATACTCAGTTTGACAAAGTGATCAATTATACTGATTTTCAGTATGAATACGGTCAGGGTCAGCAAGGTAAACGTCCGACGGATGTAAACAGCGCAAGAAATTCCGGTATTTACAGCTGGGGCGAAAAAATGGACGGCGCTCAGTACACGCAGTTTGATGGCAAGCAGTATGCCTATTCTCCTGTTAAAAATAACATCGACAAGTTTTACAGAACAGGAGCTACTTATACCAATACAGTTTCTGTTTCAGGTGGTGGTGAAAAAAATAGTTTCCGTTTATCGCTTTCCAACATGAGTGCAGATGCGGTTTTGAGAAATAGTGGTGTTACCAGAAGAACGGTCAATTTGAACCTTACACAAAAAGTAACAGACAAACTGGATGTTAGTGTAATGGCGAATTATATTGACCAGAATGATAAAAACAGAGCTCAGTTGAGTGATGCACCGATGAATGCCAACTACGGTATTACATTTTTGGCAAGCAGCTTTAACCAGGAAGCTTTGAAACCGGGTTATGATCCTGTTACGGGCGGTGAACTTACTTTCAGTGACGATACGTACAAAACCAATCCATGGTTTGTTGTGAATCAGTACAAAAACACACAAACCAGAAAACGTCTTATCTCCGCTGTTACAGCGAAATATTCTTTTGCTGACTGGATTTATCTTCAGGGACGTATGGGATATGATTTGATTAACGACAGCAACTTCGGTATCACTCCCTGGGGAACTGCATTTTCAAGCAAAGGTTCTGTTGGTAACGGTAAATCACAAACTACGGAGTTAAACTTCGACGGTCTTCTTGGTGTAAACAAAAAAATCGGAGAAGATTTTGGTGTGAATGTTGCCTTGGGAGCAAACATCAGAAAGAACAAAGTTGAAAGCGTATCTGTTGGTGGTGGTAGTTTGAGTATTCCATACCTTTACACGTTGTCAAATACATTGACAAAAAGCCAGGGATATGGATACAACGAAAGACAAGTACAGTCTGGTTACTATACTGCTGATTTTGATTTCAAGAGCTTCTTAACTCTTTCTACAACAGGTAGATATGACGTTTATTCTACACTTCCATCTAAAAACAGAGGTATTTTTGCACCTTCGGTTTCGGGAAGTTTGATTTTTTCTGAGTTATTTAAAATTCCTGCATTGGATTTTGGTAAAATCAGAGCTTCTTACGCACAAACAAGTGGTGAAGCATTTGACGCATATTTGACAAGCCAGTATTATTCTTTAGGTAATACTATCAATGGTTTGCCACAAGGTGGATTCGGTTCTCAGCTTCCTAATATCAACCTGAAACCTTACAGACTGAAAGAATTTGAAATCGGATTTGAGACGAAATTCCTTCAAAACCGTCTAGGACTTGATGTTGCGTATTTCAACCGTAAAACAAAAGATGAAATCGTTAATGGACCTTTGTCCACAACGACAGGCTATACCTCTCAGGTATTGAATCTTGGTTCTACAAAAAATACGGGTGTTGAATTGTTATTGACTGCTACACCGGTTCAAACAGGCAAATTCAAATGGGATGTTTCTTTCAATATCACAAAAGTGAAAAACACAATTGTTGATATCGATGGTTTGAATGCTGACGGAACACCTAAAACCAAAATCTTTGGCTTGGGAACTTACCGTCCTTTGAACGCTAACATTGCACATGTAAGAGGAATGGCTGCTGCTCAGGTAATGGCTTACGATTATTCCTACGATGCAAACGGGAAAGTAATTGTTGGGTCTGATGGTATTCCTGTTCGTGGTGAACTGAAACCTATGGGATCTACTTTGCCAAAAGTATATGGTGGTTTTAACAACACATTAAACTACAAAGCTTTTTCACTTTCTTTCTTGTTTGATTACAAATTTGGTGGTAAAGTATTATCTGCAACCAACCATTATTCTATCGTAGATGGTCTTAATAAAATGACACTTCCAGGAAGGGAAACCGGTGTTGTTGCTGACGGTGTTACGGCAGATGGTGCTACCAATACAAAGAATGTTACAGCGCAAACGTATTATTCAAAACTGGTAACGAACGTTTCTAAGATCAACGTTTTCAGCTCCGATTTTATCAAGCTTAGACAAGTTGTTTTTAGCTATAATATGCCATCAAAATGGTTTAACAACAAGCTGCCGTTTGAAGGAATTTCAATATCTGCTGTTGGAAGAAACCTTGCTACTTTACTAAAACATACAGATAACTTCGATCCGGAAGCAGGGTTCTCATCTAATGTTGGCTACGCAGGTGTAGAAGGTTCACAGTATCCTTCAACCAGGTCTTATGGTTTCACAATCAATGCGAGATTCAAAAAATAATGACTATGAAAAGATTTTCAATATATAGTGTTTTTCTGGTCCTGTTTGTAATGGCGGGCTGTACAGATAAATTTGATGAAATCAATACGGATCCGACCCAGTCAAGTGAGTCGACCTGGGATCCTAATTTCTTTCTTCCGAATGCTCAGATTAGTTATATCAATTTGGGTTATGGAAATATCATTTACCAAAGTTTGTTCATGCAAGTGCTTGCATCTACATTTTCTTACTATGGTAATGGAGACAAATATGTAAACACGCAGAATTCAACCAGCTATCAGGGCAGTATTTTCAATACTACTTACAATGTTGGGCGGCTTCTTGCAGAAATGATGCGTTTGAGCAAAGGAAAAGATCAGTACAGCAACTTGTACAATGTTGGAAGAATACTTCAGGTGATGAATTTCCAGCAGGGAACAGATACGTACGGTGATATTCCATATTCCGAAGCGTTCAAAGTGAAGGATGGAGTGGCTACACCCAAGTATGACACGCAACAATCCATTTATGCGGCAATGCTTCCAGAGCTTGAATCTGCAATTAATGCTCTGGATGCGACAAAACTGAAACCAACCGGTGATTTATTTTATGCTGGCGATATCGCTAAATGGAAAAAATTCGGTTATTCGTTGATGCTTCGTGTAGCGATGCGTTTGACGAAAATTGATCCTGCAACAGCAAAGACATGGGCTGAAAAAGCTGCTGCCGGCGGAACATTTGCTTCTATTGACGACAATGCTAAAATTATTGCAGATGCATCCAATGCAAACTCGGCAATTTACAACGTGTACCAGGTGACAGATGATTTCCGTGAGCTTCGTTTTTCTAAAACGCTTATTGACAATCTGAAATCTGCTGGTGATCCACGTTTAAGCGCAGTGGCTGAGGTTCCTGCTGCTGGTGCTGCCGCTAATGCAAACCAGACACTTGTGGGTGATAATTCTGCTGCAGTACAACTGGGCTTGCCAAATGGTTTTGACTTGATCGGTGGTGCTACTGATATTACGAAAAGCGCTGGATATCCGGGTGCAACAGGAACAGGAAATGACGTTGCGCCACTTGGAAAATATTCAAGACCACGTATTTCTGTTTATCTGAAAAGAGGTGGTACACTTGAAGTGTTGACGTACCCGGGCACTGAACTTCTTTTGGCGGAAGCCAAAGCAAGAGGATGGAATATTCCGGGAACTGCTGCTGATCACTACAAAAATGGTGTTGTAGGTGGTATGACCACGTTGACACAACTTGATGCTTCCGCTGCGATTTCTGCTGCAACTGCAACAGCCTTTGCTGATGCACATCCTTTGGATGTTAGCTCTTTGGATGCTTCTTTGAAAATGATCAACACGCAATACTGGATTGTTACAGGAACTACTTTTGACTTTATGGAGAACTGGAGTAACTGGAGAAGATCAGGTTATCCTGTTTTAACGCCGGTGAACTATCCAAGTAATGTAACCAATGCAACAATTCCAAGACGAATGATTTATTTGTCAACTGAGATTATTACAAATGGTACAAGCTACACTGATGCGGTTGGCCGTCTTTCAGGAGGGGATAAATTGACAGGAAAAGTTTGGTGGGATAAATAGTATTTCACTTAAATAATTTAACTAAAAAAACTTCAACGCATTGTTGAAGTTTTTTTAGTTTTTATATAATATCTTTCGTTACATTTTTTATAATCTTTTTCATGTTAACGAATAAGAAGTCGCCGCGTTTCGTAGTACAGATATTTTTACTCAGCTTTCTCATTCCGAATGTGAAAGCCCAACAACCGCTTTTTCAATTACTGACACCAAAACAGACCAATATTGAATTTCGTAACGACATTAATGAAGACGAAAGTCTGAATGTAATGGCTTATGAATATTTTTATAACGGCGGCGGTGTGGCAGTGGGGGATGTCAATAATGACGGGTTTGATGACATATTTTTTACATCAAACATGAAGTCAAACAAGTTATATCTGAACTTGGGCGCATCGAATGGCGGAGCTATAAAATTTAAAGACATAACCGGTTCAGCCGGAAAAGGCCTGGAAGGCAGAAAAGGAGGCTGGAAAACAGGCGTGACAATGGCCGATGTGAACGGAGACGGATGGCTGGATATCCATATTTGTTATTCAGGAAAAGTGGATGACGAAACAAGAAAAAATCAACTCTTCATCAATCAGGGAGTTAAAAATGGCTCGGTAAGTTTTTTAGAACAGGCAAAAGAATACGGACTGGATAATATCAGTTACAGTACACAAGCCAATTTTTTTGATTTTGACAACGACGGCGATCTTGATATGTTCCTGTTGAACCACAGTGTCAAAAAAATTGATAACATGGAATTAGCCAATTTTCGTAAAGAAACGGATGAACTGGCGGGTAATAAATTGTTTGAAAACAAGAATAATAAATTTGTAGAAGTAACCAAAAAAGCAGGTATTTATCAATATCCGTTAACCTTCGGTTTGGGTGTTGCCATTGCCGATATTAATCAGGATGGCTGGCAGGATATCTACGTTACCAACGATTATAACGAACCTGATTATTTATATATCAACAACGGAGACGGCACTTTCCGGGAGGATTCTCAGAATTGTTTTCGCCACCTTGCCCAGTTTTCAATGGGACTTGATATAGCAGATTTTAATAACGACGGATTGCCGGATATTATGTCTCTGGATATGCTTCCGGAAGATAACCAGCGTCAGAAACTTTTGCAGCTTCAGGAAAATTATGAAGCCTTTGAGCTCATGATGAAGCAAAATCTGTACAAACAGTATATGCGGAATATGCTTCAACTCAATAATGGTGACGGTACTTTTAGCGAAATCGCTCAGGTTGCCGGTGTTTCCAATACGGATTGGAGCTGGTGCCCGCTGTTGGCAGATTTTGACAATGACGGATATAAGGATTTGTTTGTCAGCAACGGTTATTTGCGGGATTATACCAACAAGGATTTTCTAAGATACTGGGGTGAATATAAAATCAAAAAGGCGGTTAGTAAGGAGCCATTTTTGCTTATGGATTTGATAAAAGCGATGCCATCCACCAAACTTGCCAACTATATATTTAAAAATAATAAAGACCTGACTTTCACTAAAATGCAGGACGTTTGGGGATTGAACAATCCTTCGATTTCCAGTGGTGCTGTGTACGCAGATCTGGATAATGACGGTGATCTCGATCTTGTAGTTAATAATATCAACGAGCCCGCTTTTGTATATCAGAACATGGGACGTGAGCAATTGAAGTCTTCTTATTTGCAAATAAAGCTGAAACAACCTGAGGGAAATATCAACGCCATTGGTGCAAAAGTTTATTTATTTTCAAAAGGCAAACAACAATATCAGGAAGTAAATCCGAATCGTGGATATTTATCCTGTCTGCCTGTTAAGCTTCATTTTGGACTCGGAAATGATATGCAGGTTGATTCTGTGAAAATAATCTGGCCGGATCAGAAAGAGCAATATTTGACCAACGTTGCTGCGAACCAACTGCTGGTCGTTGAAAAACAATCAGGAAAACTGAAAAAAGTAAAAACCGATCAGAAAAAGGAGCGAACTGTTTTTACCAAAGCGGAAAATCTGATAACGTATCAGCATGAGGGTTTCAATGAAAATGATTTCAAAAGACAGCCTTTGATGTTGTCGATGTATTCTCAAACCGGTCCGATCGTCGCCAAAGGAGATGTGAATAAAGATGGTCTGGAAGATATTTATATCAGCGGCGACCAGAATAAACAGGCAAAAATCTATTTACAGGATTCCAAAGGTGAATTCAAAGAAATGCCTGGTTTTGCAATCGGGGATGAAAATTTATCAGGTAATTCTGCCGCGCTTTTCTTCGATGCCAATGGTGATGGTTTTGATGATTTATATATTGCCAAAGGAGGTTATTCTCTTTTTGAACCCAATACATTTTCTCTTCAGGACGAAATTTATCTTAGCGATGGAAAAGGAAAATTGAATCTGGCCGTATTGTCGATGCCAAATATGAAGGCAAGCAGCAAATCCTGTGTAAGAGCCTGTGATTATGATGGTGACGGCGATCAGGATTTATTTGTAGGCGGCCGGATTATTCCCGGACGTTATCCGGAAGCACCAACTTCTTTTCTTTTGACAAATAATGGAAAAGGAGAATTTGCCGTTACAGCAGTTCCTTTTTCAAAGGTAGGAATGGTGACAGATGCGCAATGGGCTGATCTTGACGACGATGGAAGAAAGGATCTGGTTATTTGCGGAGAGTTTATGCCGATTAAGGTTTATGCTAATACAAAAGATGGTTTTGTTGATAAAACGCTTCAATATTTTACCGAAGAAGAATCCGGTTCCTGGTCTTCCATGATCATTGAAGATCTGGACGGTGATGGGAAAAAGGACATTGTAGCCGGAAATTTTGGCATTAATTCGCAGATCAAGGTTTCACACAAAGAGCCGGGAGAATTGTACTTTGCCGATTTTGATAAAAATGGTTCTATCGATCCTTTTTTTAGTTTTTATGTTCAGGGAAAATCCTATCCCTTTGTAAGTCGCGACGAGCTGAATGATCAGATATATCCGATGCGGAAGAAATTTGCCTTTTATAAAGATTATGCAAATGCCGGCATCACCGATATTTTCGCTCCCGAAGTTTTGGCAAAAGCAGGCAAGCTGGATTTTAACGAAGCCCATTCAGTTTGTTTTATGAACAAAAATGGACGTTTTGAAAAACAGATTTTACCCATTCAAGCCCAATTTGCGCCAGTTACTTCTATCTTATACCAGGATTTTGACCGTGACGGAAATAAAGATTTGCTATTGCTGGGAAATAAATCCGATAACCGTTTAAAGCTGGGAAGTATGGATGCCAATTATGGATGTTACCTGAAAGGGGATGGAAAAGGAAAGTTCGCTTATGTGAGCCAGGCAAACTCCGGACTTTCTGTGACGGGTGATGTCAAAACGGCTTTTGAAATTAAAGTGAAAAAGCAGCCATTCCTGGTAATCGGTGCTTTTAATAAACCCTTGCAATTTTATCAATCAGAGAAAAAGTAATGAAGAAATTTTTGTTAGTAAGTTTGTTTTTTTGCCAATTTGCCCAAGCCCAAAATTCTGGAAAAAATCTCGATTCGCATTTGCAGCCTGCGATTTTTGCCATCACGATGGTAATGATCCATGATGTTGCAAATCCGCCGGCAGCAAGTCGATTTTATACTTATTGTCTTTTAGGAGCGCAGGAGATTATTTCTCAAAACAACAAATCAATTGTTTCTCCAACAGCTTATATTAAAAATTTAAATAAAATTGAAATAGAAACAAAAGGCACCTACGATTACAAAATTGCTGCTTTATATTGTATTCTCGAAACCGGAAAAATCATTCTTCCTTCCGGATATATGCTGGAAGAAGACGAAGCAAAACTTGTAGACGCTTTTAAAAAGCAAGGGTATCCGGAGGTTATTATTGAGCAGTCCATTCTGGTCGCGCAGGAAGTTGCGAAGAAAATAATCGTTTTTTCCACGCAGGACAATTATTCCAAACTTAGTACAAGACTAAGATATCGTCCGCTCAAAGGTGAAGGATACTGGTATCCGACACCGCCCGGCTACATGGAAGGAGTTGAACCGCATTGGCGGACAATCCGTCCGGTGATGATTGATTCCAGCGGTCAGTTTAAACCAAAACCCGAAGTGCCGTTCAGTAAGGATACTTCCAGTGTTTTTTACAAACTGGCTTATGAAGTTTATTCCGCCGGGAAAAATCTGAATGAAAAAAGTCATGCGATTGCGTCGTATTGGGATTGTAACCCTTTTGCGATTAATACGTCCGGGCACATGATGATCGGGTTTAAGAAAATCAGTCCGGGTGGGCACTGGATGAATATTACAAGTATAGTCACTGCAAAAGCAAAAGTGGATCTTGATCATGGCATCATGATTCACGCCATCGTTGCCGGAACTTTGATGGATGCATTTATCAGCTGTTGGGACGAAAAATATAAAGGAAGCCGGGTACGGCCTGAAACTGTTATCAACCGCTATATCGATCCTCGTTGGCAGCCGCTTTTACAAACGCCGCCATTTCCGGAATACACCAGCGGACATAGTGTGATTTCCTCAGCCGTAGCTGAAACACTGACTTATTTTCTAGGAGATAATTTCTCTTTTACTGATAATACCGAAGTTATTTTTGAATTGCCAACCCGAGATTTTACTTCCTTTCGTCAGGCGGCTGCGGAAGCTTCCATATCAAGATTGTATGGCGGTATCCACTTCCGGGATGCGATTGAAAACGGACAGGATCAAGGAAGGAGAGTAGGAGAATTTGTTGTTGCGAAAATCAGAAAGGCCGGTGTTCTGCCAATCAAGTAAAAATGAAGAGATTTGAAGAATAATATTTTGCAATATTGATTATTCCTGAATTATTATAACTGATTCTATTAATTTTTAGAAATATTGTTAAAATCAAATTAAATATGGCCGAATAAGTTAATTGGTTAGGGTTATTTTTTTAGATTTAATGGATAATTAAATTCTAACCCGATTAACCTATGTTAAAAGAACTACGACCATGGCTACTGACCTTACTAGCAGTAGCTCTATTTACCGTACCGATCTTTGCACAGGATGTTACTGTAACCGGTAAAATTCTGGATGAAAACGGAGCCGGATTACCAGGTGCAAACATCCTTCTTAAAGGAACAACCCGCGGAACAAACTCAGATGGTGAAGGGAAATTCAGTCTTTCCGTTCCATCTGCTGGCGGAACATTTATAATTTCTTCGGTTGGTTATTTGCCAAAAGAATTGAATGTAAGTTCTTCCACTTCTAACGTAAATGTTGGTTTGGAACCTGATGTAAGAAGTTTAAATGAAGTTGTTGTAACGGCTCTTGGTATTGAGCGCAGCGCAAAATCCCTTACGTATGCAACGCAGCAAATTGCAGGAAAACAGTTAACAGATAACCGTGATGCCAACTTTGTAAATACACTTTCCGGAAAAGTTGCTGGTTTGGTGGTTTCAACGGGTGCATCTGGACCTGGATCTGCGGCGCGTGTAACATTACGTGGAAATAGATCGATAAGTGGAAATAACAACGCCCTTTTTGTGGTAGACGGCGTGCCTATTGATAATACGGTTCAGGGACAGGTTTCGAGTGATTTTGGTGGTGGTAACCCAACGGATGGGGCATCAAATATTAACCCGGATGATATTGAATCTATGAACGTATTAAAAGGTGCAGCAGCTTCTGCGCTTTATGGTAGTCGTGCTGCAAATGGTGTTATCATGATCACTACTAAAAAAGGGAAAGCGGGTGCAATAAGTACAAATATCAATTCTGGTGTTACGATGGAATCTCCGTTTTTGCTTCCAAAATTACAGAACGAATATGGACAGGGTGCTGGTGGAACAGTAGGAACGGGAGCAAGTAGCTGGGGACCTAAAACGACTACGTACCCAAATAACATAAGCGATTTCTTCCGTCACGGTGTTTCTACAAATAATTCTATTGGTATTTCAGGAGGTTCGGATAAAATCCAGACTTATACTTCGTACACAAATAACTACAACCAGGGAATTGTACCAACAAATAATCTGATGAGACATACTTTTAACTTGCGTATCAGCAGCCAGATTACCAGCAAGTTGTCGGTTGACGGGAAGATTACTTATGTGAATCAGAAAATTGATAATAAACAATTGACAGGCGAAGCAAGTAATGTAATGCAGCTTTACAAAATTCCGCGCAGTGTTGATTTAGATACGTATAGAAATTATGAAGGTTCAGATGGATATCCAACTTACTGGACAACTTCTTCTATCTATACCAACCCTTTCTGGAATATTTATAAAAATACAAATACGGAGAAACGTAACCGGGTTACAGCGCTTGGTTCTGCTCGTTATCAGCTTACAAGCTGGTTAAGTGTTCAGGGTAGGATGAGTTATGACCGCTACGATGATCGAGTAAATGATAGAACAGCAAACAAAAGTTTAGGAGGTTTACCGGGGGGATCTTACGCTGATTATTCCAATGATGTTCTTGAACGCAATTTAGATGTACTTCTTTCGGGTAATAACAAACTTGGAAAAGACTTTGCTTTATCTTATAACGTTGGAGCAGGACAAACACATCGTAGATATTCTCAAGTTGGAGCAAATGCCGGTGGATTAAACGTTCCGGATAAATTTGATCTGTCTTTTGCTAAAACTTTAACAAAACTTGCGGACTATTCAGAAAGAGAATTGCAGTATGTGTTCGGAACTGCATCTCTTTCGTATAAAGATTTTATTACCGTTGACGCTTCAGCTCGTAATGATTGGTCGTCAACGCTACCAAAACCATATTCGTATTTCTACTCATCTTTTAGTGGTAATGTAATTTTGTCAGAAGCTTTAAAAATGCCGCAGTGGATCAGCTTCGCAAAAGTACGTGGATCGTGGGCGCAGGTTGGAGCTGACACAGATCCTTACCGTTTGAATCAGAATTACTCGTTTTATCAGGGAGGAAACGGCGGAGGTTATATTTCAAGAGATAACACGCAGCCGGCAGCAAACCTGAAACCTGAAATTTCTTCTTCCACTGAATTTGGAGCTGATGTAAGATTCTTCAACGGAAGACTTGGTATCGACGCGACTTACTATGTTTCAAACACAGTAAATCAATTGTTAAGTTTGGGTAAGGCACCTGCCTCAGGTTTCTTGTCTCAATATATCAATGCAGGTAAAATCAGAAATGAGGGTTTTGAACTTACCTTGACTGGGAAACCCATTAAAAACGGAAAACTGAATTGGGATGTAACACTTAACATGGCAAGAAACGTTAATACCATCATAAAGCTTGACCCTAATGTTAAAACTGCTTATCTGACAGGTTCAGGAAGTTTCGGTCGTACTGCCACTCCTGTTGTTCAGGAAGGCGGGTCTTATGGTGATTTGGTTGGTTTCAAGTGGTTAAGAGATGCACAAGGTAGATTTGTTGTAACAGCGCCTGATTCGAAAGGTCTAAATGGCGGGAAACCAGTAAGTACAGATACTCAAACTGAGAAGGTTGGTAACTTTAATCCGAAACTTACAGCGGGTTTAAGCAACTCTTTCTCATACGGAAACTTTGCTTTGAGCTTCTTGATCGATGCGCGTATCGGGGGGCAAATGACTTCAGGGACTCAGGCTATTTTGGCTAATGACGGAAACTCAAATTATACAACTAATTTCCGTGAAGGTGGCTGGGTAATTCCTGCGGTAACTACTACCGGAGAGGTTAACACAACGCCAATTAATGCTGAAACTTTCTGGACAACTGTTTCCGGTGGGCGCTATTCATGGGCCGAATTCTTTACTTATTCAACGACGAACGTGCGTCTGAGAGAAGTTTCACTAGGTTATAACATTCCTTTCGGTGAAAAATTCTTCTTTAAAAATGCCCGCGTTTCTTTTATAGCCAGAAATCTCTTCTTTATATATAGAGGATATGCAACACTTGATATTCCGGGCGTAGCCAAAAGAAAGCTGCCATTTGATCCAGATGTAACATTAGGTTCAGGGAACTATCAGGGTGTTGAATATGGAACATTACCGTCAACCAGAAGTATTGGTTTAAATCTAAAATTAAGTTTCTGATCGTTTAAGCAGCAACAAAATTGATTTAAATCTTATCAAAACATGGAATCGAATATGAAAAATATTAATAAATGGCTTCGCAGATCTTTAATGGTTGGTTTTGTTTCAAGCACTGCGGTGGTTTGGAATGGCTGTACCGGGGACTTTGATGCATTAAATACCAGCAAAACAAAATTAACAGCTGCTGAGGTTGGCGAAAACGATATCACTTTTTTATTTTCCAGGGCTCAACAACAGGCATCCTACTCTGGTGGTACCTACCAGATTGCACAAAATTTATTTGCCGATTTGTACGCACAATATTTTGCTACAACAGCAACCTATTTTCCCTCAGATCGCTATGTGATGAATTATAACTGGCTTCTTGGACATTGGAATCCTATTTATACAGACGTCGTTCCGCAGTTGAAAAAGGTGTTTGAACTAACAGATCCAGCTTCCGCGGAATATTCACTTGCCAGTATTATGTGGGTTTATTCCTTCCACCGCGTAACAGATTACTATGGTCCAATACCTTATTTTGATGCAGGTAATGGAGAAAATACGGTGAAGTATGATGCGCAAAATCTGATTTATGACGATTTTTTTAAACGTCTCGATGCGGCTACGACATCTTTAAAATCAAAAACGACGGCAACGCCTTATGGTACTTTTGACCTTATGTACGGCGGTGATGTTACAAAATGGATCAAATTTGCCAATACATTAAGACTTCGACTTGCACTTCGTATTTCAAAAGTAGATCCTGCACGCGCAAAAACAGAAGCAGAAGCCGCTGTTGCCAGCGGAGTATTTACAGATATTGCTGACGATACTTACATGGTGAAAGCCCTTGCCGGCGATGACCATAATGGTTTGGCAAGAATCGCGATCTGGAATGAGTTCCGTATGAGTGCTTCCATGGAATCGGTTCTTAAAGGAACTGAGGATCCTCGTATAGGTGTGTACTTTCAACCAGCATCCAAAACCAATACTTTTGAGGGTGTAAGGAATGGTTTAACGGCTGCCGAACTTGGTATCGATGCCAACAGCAATGACAATAATTCAAATGTTGGTGCGCACTGGGTTACAGGTTCAGGTGCTAACTGGGATAGTCAGTTGACGGTTCATCAAGATATTATGCACGCATCGGAAGCTTATTTCTTACGTGCAGAAGGTGCTTTGAATGGCTGGAATATGGGTAGTGGTACTGCCAAATCGTATTACGAATTGGGTATCACCACTTCTTTATCTCAGTGGAACATTACCGGAGCAGCTGCAACAGCATTTGTTAATAGTACAAAAATGCCGGTAGCGCCAGCCGATCAGCAAAATTCTCCTGCAATTTCAAATATTCCTGTTAAATGGGATGATGGCTCAACTGAGCTTGTTAAGCGTGAGCAAATCGGTACACAGAAATGGCTTGCAATCTACCCTGATGGAATTGAAGCCTGGGCTGAGTTCAGAAGAACACGTTTTCCTAAGTTGTATAATGTTGTAAACTCAGATAATGCTGATGTACCAAGTAATACATTTATTCGTAGAATTCCATTCTTGGAAGTGGAAAAAGCGAATAACACAGCAGCCGTAACCGCTGCCGTAACCTTATTGGGTGGTCCCGATAAAGCAAGCACTCCGCTGTGGTGGGATAAAAATTAATACCTGGCGGGTATTGTACCAGTTAGCAGAAGGCAGGCGTTATGCCTGCCTTTTTGTTATTATATGTAAATTTAGTTTTTGTTGAATTCCGGATCATAAGCCGCAAATTTATTTGCCGGAGTTAGTCTTTCTGAGAGGTTAAGTATATTCTTTTATTATGAAAAATAACCGCATCCCGATTCTCTTACTGATCATCATTTTTTCGTCCTGTCAAAAAAAAGACACATTATTCACACTACTGAATTCGGGTGAAACCGGAATAGAATTTAATAATTTCATTGATGAAGATGCCGAAAACAATGTCCTGGAATACGGATATTTTTATAATGGCGGAGGCGTGGCAGCGGCAGATTTTAATAACGACGGTTTAGTTGATGTTTATTTCACCGGGAATATGGTGGCCAATAAACTTTATCTCAACAAAGGCGATTTTAAATTTGAAGATGTTTCAGAAAAATCCGGAACTGCTTTAAATCTTGGTTGGAAAACCGGAGTTTCACTGGTTGATATTAATGATGATGGCTGGATTGACATTTACGTAAGTCTGGCAGGAGCGCAGGATGCCAATCTCAGACGTAATAAGTTATATGTCAACAATGGGAAAACTGCTGATGGAATACCAGTTTTTACCGAAAAATCAAAAGAATACGGGCTGGATGATGATTCTTACACAACGCAGGCCGTGTTTTTTGATTATGATAAAGATGGTGATACAGATTGTTTTTTGTTGAATCATTCAATTCAGAAATACGCCGGTTTTACAAATCTGATTGCAGATTACCGCCAACAGAAAAACCCGATTTATGGTAACAAATTACTGAGAAATGATAATAATAAATTTGTCAACGTTACGGATTCTTCCGGAATCGTTTCCAATGTTCTGAGTTTTGGATTAGGTATCAATGTCAATGATTTCAACAATGATGGCTGGCCGGATATTTACATTTCCAATGATTATAACGAAAATGATTATTTATATCTCAACGATAAAAACGGAAAGTTTAAAGAAGTGATCCGCGATGCAACCGGTCACGTTTCTCTCTATTCAATGGGGACGGACGCAGCGGATTTGAATAACGACGGCTGGATGGATATTTTGACACTGGACATGTTGCCAGAAAAAAATGAACGAATCAAACTGACTGCGGGGGATGATAATTATGACAAATACCAGCAACTATTACGCGCCGGTTTTCATGACCAGACCATGCGTAATATGTTGCAGATTAATAACGGAGTAAATGAAAATGGCATCCCGGTTTTTAGTGAAGTAGGGCAGCTGGCGGGTGTTTCAAACACGGATTGGAGCTGGTCGGGGTTGATGGCCGATTTTGATAATGACGGTTGGAAAGACATTTTCATTTCCAATGGTTACGCCCGGGATTATACCAATATGGAGTTTTTGAAATATTCCACGGATTTACAGACGCAAGCCGGACAAAGTGGAAAAGTACCAAGCCAGATGGAAATCATCGCACAAATGCCCCCCATTAACGGTCCAAGTTATATCTTCCAAAACCAGAAAAACCTGACTTTTGCCAAGAAAACAACAGACTGGGGGTTCGATGAAAAAAATCAGGCAAACGGAGCCATTTACGCGGATCTTGATAATGATGGCGATCTTGATCTGATCACTAATAATGTCAACCAGAAAGCATTTGTTTACAAAAATAATGCAGAACAAAAGCTTAAAAATAAATTCCTGAAAGTGAAATTGGAAGCTCCCAAATACGCTGTTATGGCAGGAGCGCGCGTAACACTTTACAGTGACTCATTACCGCAGACACAGAATTTTATGCCCGTTCGTGGATTTCAGTCTGCACAGTGGGATGGAATTCATTTTGGTTTGGGACATGATACTAAAATCGATTCGCTTCAAATTACCTGGGCCGATGGAAAAGTACAGACTTTGAAAAATGTTTCCGGTGATGCATTAACTTTAAATTACAGCAAAGCTTCAATACAGGTTTCAACAAATATTCCTGCCAAATCTGGAATATTTGAAAAAGTCGCTATGCTTGATTTTAAGCATAATGAAGATCCGAGAAATGATTTCCGTGTCCAAACTTTGCTTCCAGCTATGCTTTCGTATCAGGGACCGCATATTGCACACAAAGATTTGAACGGCGATGGAATTGAAGATCTTTACATTGGCGGCGCTCGCGGACAATCTAAAGGGATTTTTATGAGCAATAAATCTGGTCAATGGATTCTTTCACCGCAGGAAGTTTTCAAGCAGGACGCGGCTTACGAAGATGCGGATATGGAATTTTTTGATGCCGATAATGACGGTGATGCGGATTTACTGGTAACGAGCGCAGGATATGAACTGAATGCAGGTGATAAACTTTTGCAGGCCAGATTGTACATTAATGATAAAGGAAAATGGTCACGTGCAGAATTTCCGGCAGTAGCTTTGAACGCATCAACAGCAGCAATTTCGGATGTAGATAAAGATGGCGATCCGGATATTTTTCTGGGTATCAGAGTTACGCCGGGAAGATTTCCGGAAAGTGAGGGCGGTTCTTTGTTGGTCAATGATGGAAAAGGGAAATTTACAGATCAAACTACTGCACTTGCGTCGCAGCTTTCAAAAGTTGGCATGGTTACCGACGCTTCCTGGCAGGATTTGAACAAAGACGGATTTCCTGAATTAGTCATCGTTTCGGATTGGATGCCGATCAGGGTTTTTTCAAACCAAAAAGGAAAACTAACGGACGCAAGCGGTACCTGGGGAACTGCAAAATTGAGCGGCTGCTGGAATACTATTCAGTCTGCGGATCTTGACGGAGACGGTGATATGGATTTTGTTGTAGGAAATATGGGAAGCAACTGGCAATGGAATATTACTTCGCCAAAAGGCCTGACACTATATGCAAATGACTATGACAAACTGGGCCGGATTGTTCCGGTTATCAGCGTTACCGAAGGAGAAAAACAGTTTCCATACGCAAGTCGTGATGAATTGCTGGATCAGATTCCTTCACTTAAAAAGAAGTTTCCAAGTTATGTAAGTTATTCCAAAGCAAGTTTATCAGAAATTCTGCCGCAGGAAAAACTGGATGCGGCACAGAAATTATTTGCCAATGAATGGAGAAGCGGAATTCTTGAAAATAAAAACGGTACTATGGTTTTTCATGCATTGCCTTTGGAAGCCCAATTCGCACCGATTTATGCAATTTCTCTGACAGATGTAAATAAAGATGGTCAGGCGGATATTTTATTAGGCGGGAATTTAAACCATACGCGTGTGAGAATTGGTAAAAATGATGCAAATTATGTCCAGCTTTTTGTCAATAAAGGAGATCTGAAATTTGAATATGTACCTCAGAAAGTTTCCGGATTATTTGTTAAGGGTGAAGTCCGCGATTTGCTTGCACTGCCCGTTGGTAAAGAAAATATTTTGATTGCAACGGTAAATAATTCCGCTGTGCTGACCTATAAACTCAACGGATTAAACCCGAAAGTTAAGCCATAACCAGGTTATGTAACGTGTTTTGCTTGCAGAGGATTTACGGCCGTAAAGTATTAATTGTATCTTTGACTTCACTTCCAGCTAAACCGGGATCTCTGGTTATGGTTAGTGAATTCAAAAACGATTGTCCGAAAATTATAAATGAATAAATATTTAGCCGCTTTCTTCTTATTGTTTTGTCTGATATCCATTGCTGCAAACGCGCAGGAAATTAAAATGGAAGAAGGCGATTCTTTGAAAGTGGTCTCAGATTTTACCGAAAAAGTAGTACCAGTTAAAACGGATTCTTTGCCTGAATTGAAAAAGGTCAAACCACAAAATGTTTGGAGTTTTGGATTGAATGGAGGTTACAGTTACCGTTTGCCCAACGCTGGAACCCGTTCGGATACACCTTATTCAAAATATCTTAGAGAATTAAAAACCGGCTTTTCGATAGGAGCGGAGGCTCATAAATTTCTTTGGCCGCATATTGGTTTAGGTTTGAAATATAATTTCTACAAAAGTAAAGGAGAGTATAATACAAATTTCAGTGATGATATTTCTATTCAATTTATCGGGCCGTCTTTTGTATATCAGTCACCTTTTGAAAATGGGAAAACCTCTGTTTTGGCAGGATTTGCCATGGGATATCAATCTTACAAAAACAATGCAAGAGCTTACGGTGAAGATTTTACACTAAAAGGCAGCGCCACAGGTTGGGCTGTAAGCCTTGGACTTGAACAAAAATTAGGTGACCACCTGGCCCTGAATCTTTCCGGTGCATGTTATCTGGGCACGTCCTACAAATTCAGGAAAAAAATGGCAGGACAAACGGAGACAATCAAGCTGTCAAGAGAAGATTTTGAAGATTTGTCTCGTATTGAAATAACACTGGGCCTGAAATTTCTACACTAATACTTTCGTTTGTTTTATGATTAAGTAAGGGAAAAGTTGGACAAAAAAGTCTTACTTGCAAAACCTTAACCGAGCGGTTTAAAATACGTTTTTCATACGGTAGATTATGACGTTTTTAGACTTAACAGGTTAAGCATTTTCAATCTTTTCTTTCATAAGATTTCCAGGGTCTAAACCACTGGATACAAATCGAAGTATGATGTTAAAACCCCGTTTATTCCTAATCCTTTGTGCAGTCATTTGCTGCATTTCCATTACTGCATTTGCTTCTCCGCCGAAGCCTGGTAAAGACAAAAAACCGCTCGTAGTGTTCGTAACAGGCGATCATGAGTATAGCGGTGAAGCAACTTTGCCTTTGATCGCTGCCGAACTTGAAAAAAATTATGGCATGAGGACGATCGTTTTAAAAGCCTATCCTGATCATAATGCAGAAAAAAATATCCCTGGTCTGGAAGTGCTGAAAGATGCGGATCTGGTTGTTTTTTATCTTCGCTGGAGACAATTGCCAAAAGAACAGCTCGCACACATTGAAGCTTATTTGAAAACCGGAAAACCGGTGATGGGTTTCCGCACAACTACGCACGCATTCAATTATCCAGAAGGGGATGAAAATGAAAAATGGAATGCTTTTGGAGAATTTGCGCTGAATGCACCTCCGGGCTGGGGTGGAAAAGCGGCTCATACGCATTATGGTCATAATAGCAGCACGGATGTTTCCGTGATCGCTGCGCAAGCAAATAATCCGATCCTTACGGGTGTTTCTCCCAATTTCCACGTTCGTTCATGGTTGTACCGCGTTTTGCCTGATTATCCAACAAAAGGTTCAACCTGGCTATTGATGGGGAAATCGGTGAATCCTGATAAAGAAGCAATCGAAAATCCGGTTGCCTGGACGGGTACCAATTCTTTTGGCGGAAAGGTTTTCATGACAACCATGGGCCATCCTGACGACTTCCAACTTGAACCATTTCAGCATCTGATAATCAATGCAATTCACTGGGAATTAGGCCAGAAAGTGCCAAAAAGCTGGAAAGGAAGAATCGATATCAATGTTCCTTACAGAGAAGCGAAATAGTACAATCTGCTGCATGTCGCGTACTTATTGGCAGAGCAGAACCTTTCTTACATTTTTGAATCATTATCAAAAATCAAAATGTCTAAACCCCGGAAAATAAGCTTCAATGTATCAGTCATCCTTTTTTCGTTGGCTATCATTGCTTTCAGCGCATTTCAATTTAGTGAATCGAACACGCTGAAAATTAAAAAAGGCTCTCATATTATGCTGATTGGCAATAATCTGGGATCGCGTATGATGAATTATGGTTCTTTTGAAACCGAAATGCAGGTCCGGTATCCGGACAGTTCGCTCTACATCCGCAACATGTGTGATGGCGGCGATACCCCGGGTTTTCGTCCGCACGCAAGTCGTAATTTGCCCTGGGCTTTTCCGGGTGCGCAAAAATTTCAGACAGAACTTGCCAATAATTCCCAAAGTGAAGGTCATTTTGAAACACCAGATCAATGGCTTACCCGTTTAAAAACGGATATTATTATTGCCTTTTTCGGTTATAACGAATCTTTCAACGGACCGCAGGGTGTTGCGAATTACAAAGCTGAACTGGATGCTTTTGTAAAATATAGTTTAAGCCAGAAATACAACGGCGTTACTGCACCGCAGTTAGCATTGGTATCACCAATCGCTTTCGAAGATTTGTCCGCCAAAATGGATTTGCCAAATGGAAAGAAGGAAAATGTCAACATTGCGCTTTATGCAAAAGCAATGAAAGAAGTGGCAGATCAAAATAAAGTTCTGTACGTTGATGCTTTTACACCTTCTCAAAAATGGTATGATACTACTGCTGAGCCATTAACCATTGATGGTTCTCAACTTACTGCCGCAGGTTATGAAAAACTGGGATTGTTATTATCTGATCAGCTTTTTGGAAAAGTAAAATCAAAGGCGGAAGCAAACCGGAAATTGGTTGATGCTGCCGTTTTGGAAAAAAACTGGATGTGGCATAATGATATCAAAATTCCAAATGGTGTTCACGTATATGGCCGTCGCTATAATCCATTTGGTCAGGACAATTATCCGGCCGAAATCCAGAAAATCCGTGAGCTGACTGATATCCGTGACCAGGCTGTCTGGTTGGCTGCATCGAAAGGTGAAAAGCTTGATCTGGCGGTTGCAGATAAAAATACTACGCCGTTGCCTCCGGTTAAAACGAATTTCAATCCTGAGAAAAACGGAAGCTTAACTTATTTATACGGAGCAGACGCGTTGGCAAAATTAAAAGTGCCGGAAGGTTATAAAATTGACCTTTTTGCTTCGGAAGAAGAATTCCCGGATCTGGCAAAACCGATGCAGATGTCTTTTGATAATAAAGGAAGACTTTGGATTGCAACCATGCCAAGTTACCCGCATTACAAACCTGGGGATTCAAAACCGAATGATAAAATCATCATTCTGGAAGATACCAATAATGATGGAAAGGCAGATAAACAAACAGTTTTTGCCGATGGCCTTCATCTTCCGCTTGGATTTGAAATTGCCAAAGAAGGGGTTTATGTTTCGCAAGGAACCAACCTGAAAATACTGATGGATACCGATGGTGACGGGAAGGCTGATAAAAGCGAAATTCTTTTGAGTGGTTTTGATGACCACGATACGCACCATAACAGTCACGCATTTACAGTTGACCCGTCAGGTGCAATTTATTCAGGTGAAGGTGTGTTTTTGCATACAAATGTGGAAACGTCTTACGGACCGGTCCGTGCAACAAATGGTGGTTTTTACCGTTACGCGCCACAACTTCATAAACTGGAACGGACAGCACAGCTTTCAATTCCAAATCCCTGGGGAATTGCTTTTGATGATTGGGGGCAGCCATTTTTCGCAGAAACTTCTGGTCCCGATGTTCGCTGGATGACACCAGGATCAGTTTTACCAAGATATGGCGAGTTTACTCACAAAGGTCCTACACTGATTGAAGAAGCACATAAAGTACGTCCGACATCGGGTCTGGAATTCGTTTCAAGCCGTCATTTTCCTGACAATATTCAGGGCGATTTCCTGATCAACAATACGATAGGGTTTTTGGGAACAAAAGAACATACTTTAACAGATGACGGGACAGGTTATGCCAGTCATCACAGAATGGATCTGCTGGTTAGTGAGGATAAAAATTTCCGTCCCGTTGATATGGAATTTGCTCCCGATGGTTCACTTTACGTGATAGACTGGCACAATATTTTGATCGGCCACATGCAGCATAATGCAAGAGATCCTTTGCGTGATCATTCACACGGACGCGTTTATCGCATTACTTATCCGTCGCGACCGCTCGTTAAACCTGCCAAAATTGACGGTGCCAGTATTGAAGAACTTTTCGAAAACCTGAAACTTCCTGAATACCGTACCCGATACAGAACGCGCCGCGAATTAAGAGGAAGAGACGTTGCTCAGGTTTTGTCAAAACTTACGGTTTGGGTGAATGGATTGGATAAAAACGATCCGAAATATGAACACCATCTTTTGGAAGGACTTTGGGTAAGCTGGGGTTTGGACAAAGTGGATCAGAAACTTTTGAAACAGGTTTTAAAAGCAAAAGATTATCACGCAAGAGCCGCCGCTGTTACAGTGGTGCGCTACACCGGCCATCAGGTTCCTGATCAGGCGAATTTGCTGATGCAGGCAGCTCAGGATGAAAATAGCCGGGTTCGTCTGGCTGCGATTGTGGCCGCTTCATGGATTGGTAAGGAAAAAGGTTTGCCAATTTTGGCAGAAGCTAAGAAAAAACCTTTGGATGAATGGACAATTCATGCATATGATGCAGCGGTTGCACATTTGAAAGGTGAAAATGTCAAAAAGGAAAAAGAAGAAATCACAAATTCCGGTTTGAAAGGAAACGAACTTACTCTTTTTAATCAGGGTAAAATAATTTACGCGAAAGATGGCTATTGTACTACCTGTCATCAGCCTGACGGAAAAGGATTGGAAGCTTCCGGTTTTCCACCGCTTACAGGCAATAAATGGGTGATGGGAAATGACGATCGATTGATCAAAATTGTGTTAAAAGGACTTCTGGGTCCGATTGATGTAAATGGAAAAAAATACCCCGGACAGGTCCCTATGACCCCATTTGGTGGTTTATTGAATGATAATGAAGTCGCTGCGGTTTTAACTTATGTCAGAAATTCTTTTGGAAACAAGGGGGCGGCAATTCTTCCCGATAAAGTGAAGAAAGTAAGAGCAGCATCAGAAAAGAAAATAGATTTTTATGCTCCTGATCAGCTCTTGAAAGAATATCCGATGGATAAATAGTAGTAAAACTTTATGAAAACGGGGCATCTGAATTTTTTTAGGTGCCCCGTTTTTTTATACCTTGCGACCGAAAATAGAAATTAAGTCAGGAGTAGCTAAACTTTTAGAAACGAGGAAGTCTTCCTGGCATAGTTTTAATCCATAAACATACCAACGTTATAAACATCGGCAAAAAGTGTTCAGCAGACTAATGATTAGCGTGGTTTTAAGCCATGCCAATCCGGGATAATTTTCCTTTTGCTGAATCAAAATATATTTTTACATTATGGTGAAACAATTTTCCGCTTTATTGATTTTTCTGGTTGTCTTTATTTTCCTAAGCTATATATATTATTTTTCAGTTGATTTTCCATTCCAGGATGACCTTCTCCTTATAGATTTTGTAGAAAAAGTGGACTCGGGAAACTTGGGTTTCATCACTTTCTTTAAGGAATTATTCAAAACATATAACGACCATAAAGTTGTAATTCCAAGGCTGATCAGTCTGGTTGATTATAAAGTTAACGGCTATCTTAACTTCAAAATTTACATTGGGTTGATATCAATTAACTTGATGTACATTCTATATTTTCTTTACAACCAGTTCAAAAGGATCAAGCTTCCGCTTTTCTATTTTTTGCCGGTTCCATTTTTATTTCTACATCCACAGTATCACGAAGTTTCCTTGTGGGCGATCAACGGGATGCAGCATTCTTTTTTAACTGCATTTCTCGTTTCTGCTATTTATTTGATTTCAAAAAATACAAGATCAGGGTTTTACGGAGCCGTTGTTTTTTGTTTTCTGGCAACCTTCACGCACGGCAACGGAATACTTTCTTTTCCGGCTATAATCTTTTATCTGCTTTGTTACAAGGAGTTTAAAAAAGCGGCTGGTTTTGCAGCCTTTATGTTTGCAGCATTGGGGATTTATCTAGCTGGTTATGAAACAGGGCAGGCTGCCGGTTTGCCGCCCAATATCAGCGTTTTTGTGTTTTCTCTTCTTGGGTTTATCGGGGCGAGTATGGCGGAGTGGGATAATTTTTTATTGTATACCGTAATCTGGGGCGGGGTGATCGTCTTTTTTGCCGCTTTTTTGGTTTTCAAAATGATCCGTTCGGGTTTTGAAAAAAAGGAAAATTACAAACCGCAGGTGAATGTTGAATTGTTGACGTTGCTTGGCTTTATTTTTATTACCAGTACCGTTATTGCCGTTTTTAGATCATGGCAGGGCGTTACGCTTACGAGTAGATTTCAGCTTTATGCTGCGTTAAGTTCCTGTATTTTTTATCTTCTGCTTTTGAACTATTCCCGGATTTTCCGTAGTAAAAATGTTTTCCTTATTATCACATTTTTAAGCATCGGGTATTGGGCACATTCATATTACAAGTATAACGACATCGTTGCCGATAAGAGAACAAAATATATGGCAGATATCTACAATTGGCGATATGATAAAACCTTTTTAACAGTAGAAAAAAGTTTGCTGGACAATGCCGCGTTTTATGTTTTTCCGGCTTATAAAAAAGGAATATTCAGATTGCCAGAATCTGCAATCAGTAAAAATGAACTGGATTCATTGATTTCTGCCAACAAAAATTCCCGGATAAATGCGTCGGTTGCGTTAAGAAAACAACCTGTTATACGTCCTGATAAAAATGGTCTGATTGCAGATACGACATATTTTCTGGTCAACGAAAAAATGCCAAAACCAACATCATTCTTCAATGACAGATTCGTCGTGTTAAGATCACGAACCACACATCTTAATTATCTGCTATGTGCCAATCCTGAAAAAGAAGGCAGAAAGGCATGGGCTACACAAGCACAGTATCACAAAGACGGTTTCCTGTGTTTTGTTCAAAACAAGAATTTTCCGACCGGTCAATATGAAATCGGGATGCTGGATATTGATTCAAAAGATAAAAAGAAATTTACGCTGTTTACTGAATCTCTTATCGTTCAAAATGAAAAGCTAAGGATAGAACCGTAAATTTTCCGGACTAAAAAAAGAGTTGGTACGGATAGGAGAAACAGCTTATTCGGGGATATGATTTTTGGATTATATTTTTTAGCTTTTTTTATATTGTCTTGATATTTTCCCTGCACTAAAAACGGTGGTACAAATCAGGAATTTTCGGATCGCTGCTCAACTCACAATATAATTTTCCGTCGATCATTAGCTGTTTCCGGCTATTTGCGCTGTATAATCGTGTATTTTTTGATTTACTTAAAATATAAAAAGTTGTCTGATCTATATCTTAAATCGGTTAGGTAAAGGTGCGGAATTTCCGTATCTTTGTATGTTTAAAAAGCCTCTGATAAGGCTCTTTTTTTCGTAGAGTAAAACAAACTATATGGCAAACGAAATAGCGAGTGAAGTAAATAATTATTCAGCCGATAACATCCAGGTTCTTGAAGGTTTAGAGGCCGTACGTAAACGTCCGGCCATGTACATTGGTGATACTGGTTTTAAAGGAGTTCACCATTTGATTTGGGAAGTAGTTGACAACTCCATTGATGAAGCAATGGCCGGCTACTGTGACACCATCAACGTTACGATTGAAGAAGACAATTCCATTACCGTTCAGGATAATGGCCGCGGGATTCCAACCGGGCTTATGGCCAAGGAAAAGAAATCAGCACTTGAAGTAGTTTTAACGGTACTTCACGCGGGTGGTAAATTTGATAAAGATACTTATAAAGTTTCCGGAGGTTTGCATGGTGTGGGTGTATCCTGCGTAAATGCACTTTCAATTCATTTGCGGGTGGAAATTCACCGCGAGGGAAAAATATTTGAACAGGAATATAGTGAAGGAAAACCGCTGTACCCTGTACGGGTTATCGGGGATTCACCAAAGACAGGAACGTTTATCCATTTCAAACCGGATGCGACGATTTTTACTGTTACTGAATATAAATACGAAACTGTTGCTACAAGGCTTCGTGAACTTTCCTTTTTGAACAAAGGGATTCGCATAACGCTGGAAGATAAGCGTGAGCAAGATGAAAATGGTGTTAATCGCGGCGAAGAATTTCACTCGGAAATTGGTCTGAACGAATTTGTACTTTACCTTGAAGGTACACGCCAGGCATTAATTCCTGAGCCAATTTACATGGAGAACACCAAAGGAACGGTGCCTGTGGAAATTGCGATGATGTATAATACTTCTTATGGAGAAAATGTTTTCTCTTATGTGAACAACATCAACACGGTTGAAGGCGGTACGCACGTTCAGGGTTTCAGAGCGGCACTGACAAGAACGCTGAAAAACTATGCGGATAAGTTGGGTGTGCTGGCGAAAGAGAAAATTGAGATTAGCGGAGATGATTTTCGTGAAGGTTTGACGGCCGTAATATCTGTTAAAGTTCAGGAACCGCAGTTTGAAGGTCAGACAAAAACAAAACTTGGTAACTCTGAGGTTGTAAGTGTGGTAAGTCAGGTGGTAGCAGAAATGCTTGATACTTATCTTGCCGAACATCCAAAGGAGGCCAGAACGATCATTGAAAAAGTTATCCTTGCCGCCAAAGCACGTATCGCTGCCAAAAAGGCACGTGAAATGGTTCAGCGCAAGAATATTTTGACTGGTTCGGGATTGCCGGGTAAACTTTCTGACTGTTCGGAAACAGATCCTGCAATTTGCGAATTGTATCTTGTTGAAGGGGATTCGGCTGGTGGAACTGCGAAACAAGGCCGTAACCGCGCATTCCAGGCAATTTTACCTTTGAGAGGTAAGATTCTTAATGTTGAAAAAGCACAGGAATACCGGATTTATGAAAATGAAGAGATCAAGAATATGTTCACCGCAATGGGTGTGCAGATCGGAAAAGATGGTGACGAAAGAGCTTTGAATATTGACAAACTGCGTTATCATAAGATTGTAATCATGACGGATGCGGATATTGACGGTAGCCACATTCGTACGCTGATCCTTACTTTCTTCTTCCGTTATATGAAGATTCTGATTGACAGCGGTTATATCTACATCGCTCAGCCGCCTTTGTACCTTGTTAAAAAAGGAAAAGAAGAAAGATACTGCTGGACAGAACAACAACGCGAAGAAGCCGTAAAAGCTATTTCAAATGGTCGTGACGACCTTGTGAATATCCAGCGCTATAAAGGTTTGGGAGAAATGAACGCCGAACAATTATGGAGCACAACAATGAATCCTGATGGCAGAAGCCTTAAACAGGTTTCAATAGAGTCAGCAGCAGAAGCCGATCATTTATTTTCTATGTTGATGGGAGATGAAGTTGGCCCCCGCCGCGATTTCATTGAAAAAAATGCAAAATATGCCCGTGTAGACGTGTAACGGTTAGCACTCGTCGCAAATTATTAAAACGGATGGCTGACTATGTTCAGTCGTCCGTTTTTTTTCGGTCAAAAAATTAACAAAAACTTCATCCAGCCAAAAACAATATATAATCAGATTCGTTGCATTTTGTGGTTCACGATCGTACGAATCGTTTTAATTTTTAAACATTATGCCTGACCATACCGATTCCATAACCAACCAGGAAAGAAAGGGGAGACTTTCGAGTTTATTTTCCTACTTCAAAAACCCAAAAGAAACAGCCATGGACGACACAAAATTGGTAAGTCCCGCGGAAAAGGTGAACACTTTGGTTCAGCAAAGTGATTTCATCAGCAGAGATTTGAGCTGGCTGAAATTCAATGACCGGGTATTGGATCAGGCGACAAATGAGGAAAGAAATCTTTTTGACAGAATGAAATTTCTGGCGATTACTTCTTCCAATCTGGATGAATTTTTTACGATTCGTCTCGGAAGTTTATACAATTATCTTGACTTCGGAAAAGAACGCGTGGATTATTCCGGTTTGCGGGAAATTCCATTCAGGAAAATGCTGATGAAAGAGCTTCAGGAATTTATCCGCCTGCAAAGTGAATGTTATACAGATCAGCTCCAGCCACTTTTTGCAAAACATGGTTTCCGCATCGTTGGTATGGAAGATCTGGCAAAAGAGGAAACTTCGGATATTGAACAATATTTTGAGCGCACGGTTTATCCGATGCTTACGCCGATGCTATTTGATTATACCCACGCTTTTCCGGTTTTGCTGGCGAAGGTTTTGGTACTGGGTGTCATTACTCAGGTGAAAGGTTCAACCTCTGAGGAAGATAGGAAACTTTCTTTTGTGCAGCTTCCGCTCAATCTGCCAAGATTTTACGTCATTGAACGTGACGAAGAAATTTTGTTTTTGCCAATAGAGAAAATCGTTAGAGCGCATATTTATAAATTGTATCGTAACGTCGATATCGTATCTACAAATCTTTTCAGACTGATCCGTAATGGTGATTTTTCTCTGGAAGAAAGTGA
This sequence comes from Dyadobacter frigoris, assembly GCF_005280585.1. Taxonomy (GTDB): domain Bacteria; phylum Bacteroidota; class Bacteroidia; order Cytophagales; family Spirosomataceae; genus Dyadobacter; species Dyadobacter frigoris. The sequence continues at coordinate 239,154 of NZ_SZVO01000006.1, read as the reverse complement.
TGATATGGAGTCAGATTTTATTGATGAGATCAAGCAAAAAATTAAAAACCGTCGTCTTGGGCGTGTTGTTAGTGTCGCCATAGAGCCTGATGCTAATCCGGATTTGTTGAACCTGATCAAAAAGCGCTGGGAAATTGATGATTATAATGTTTTCAAAGTAAACGGAATTATAGATTATACTTCACTTTGGAATATTATCCGTCATCCCGAATTCAAGGATCAGATTCCGCCGACACATCCGCCGGTTCCGCCATTAGGACTTGAAAGAGAAAGAATTGTGGACGTTTTTGAGGCGATGCGGGAAAAGGATATTCTCCTGCACCATCCTTATAATAACTTTGAACCGGTTCTCCAATTGTTGGAACAGGCCGCGGAAGATCCAAAAGTACTTTCGATCAAATTGACGATTTATCGTCTGGCAAAAAATTCCAGGGTTACCGAAGCTTTGCTTCATGCGGCGGAAAACGGGAAACACGTGGCTGTTTTGTTTGAAGTAAAAGCCCGATTTGACGAGGAAAATAATATCAAGGAAGCGCAGCGTCTGCAAAAAGCGGGCTGTTTTGTGATTTATGGAATCGGTCAGCTGAAAACGCATACAAAGCTTTTATTGATCGTTCGTAATGAAGGAAACAGGGTACTTCGATACGCGCATTTGTCGAGTGGCAATTACAATGAAGATACTTCCAGATTATACACGGATACCGGTTTGTTGACAACAAATGAAGAATATACGCAGGATATTTCCGAATTCTTCAATGTAATCACAGGCCATTCCAGTCCAACCGAATATCAAAACCTGATCACGGCGCCGCGATACATGCGTAAAAAGCTGATCGAGCTGATTCAGAAGGAGGCTGAAAATGCAAAAGTCGGTTTGCCTTGCGGGATTTGTATCAAAATAAATTCGTTGGAAGATAAGGAGACAATTCAGGAATTATATGCTGCTTCACAGGCTGGTGTACCCATTCGATTGATCGTTCGCGGTATGTGTTGTTTACGTCCAAGAAGGGTAGGGCTGAGTGAAAACATTTCTGTACGTTCTCTAGTTGGTGATTTCCTTGAACATTCAAGAATATTTTATTTCCATCAAAACGGAGAACCGCTGGTATATGGAGGTAGTGCTGACGCGATGGTTCGCAGTTTTGACCGTCGTATTGAATCGTTATTCAAACTGGTTGATATCCGTGTAAAACAGGAAGCGATTCATATTCTGTATTTTAGCTTACTGGATAATGTGAACGCTTACGAAATGCAGGAAGACGGAACTTACGTCAAATGTATGGAGCCGAATGAAGAGCCGCTAAACATTCACAAAGCATTTTTTGATGTTACTTTGGAAGATGTTTTAAAAGTTAAACTTTTTGTCCCGGATCAAAAACCTGCGGATACCGTGGAAGAAGATCTGGCAAAACAACAACAACCAGAAGAAGAGAAGGCCGCGGAATAAAAATTTAAAAATCTACAAAAAAACCGATTGGAGTCTCCAATCGGTTTTTTGTTTTATTCTTTAAAAAATACTCTTTTAACTCTTTCGCCAATTCCTGTTAGTAATTCATAAGGAATTGTATTTATTCGTTTGGCCAAATCCGTAATTGGAATTTCTTTTCCGAAAACCATTACTTCATCACCTTCTTCGGCTTGGGCATTGGTTACATCAATCATCGTCATATCCATACAAACATTTCCGATGGTTGGACAAAACGTTCCGTTTACCCAAACTTCGCCGATACCATTTCCAAGTCCACGGTCATAGCCATCCGCATAGCCAATAGCCAATGTTGCAATAGCCGAATCGTGATCAATTAAACCACGTCTGCTGTAACCAACCGTTTCTCCGGCAGATAAATATTTGATTTGGGAAATAACCGTTTTCAAGGTCCCGGCCGATTGCAGAAAATGCTGCTGCTGGCCTGTTGCTTCTACGCCATACAAGCCAATTCCTAAACGAACCATATCCAGTTTAAACTCTGGAAAACGGACGATTCCGGCGGAATTTAAAATGTGTCTGGTTACTTTATATCCCAATGTATCTTCGATCAATGACGAGCCTTTGACAAAACGCTCATATTGTTGATGAGAGAAATTATTATGTACGCCTTCGTCAGCGCCGACGAGATGACTAAAAATTGTTGAAACATGGATATCAGAATTTTCTATCAACTGCTGCGAAAGCCACTCATAATCATCTTCTACAAAACCTAGTCTATGCATACCGGTGTCCAGTTTTAAGTGAACAGACGGCATGTCGGACGGCGTATTTTTATTTTTCACATAGGCAATCCAGTCACTTAAAATCCTGCGACTGTAAATTTCCGGTTCCAGATGATATTGCCAAAGTGTATCAAATGTTGGCGAAGTCGGATTCATCACCATAATCGGCAGCGTAATTCCACTTTGACGTAATGAAACTCCTTCGTCTGCATATGCAACGCCGAGATAGTCAACACGGTGATATTGCAGCAAACTCGCCACCTCCGAACTTCCGCTTCCATAAGCAAAGGCTTTGACCATCACCATGATTTTTGTTTCAGAACCAGCTTTTGTTCTGTAAAAATTAAGGTTATGCGTAAGGGCGTCAAGATTTATTTCCAGTACAGTACCATGGACTTTTTGCTGAAGGCGGTGAACAATTTTTTCAAATGAAAATGTTCTTGCGCCTTTTACCAATACCAGACTGTTACTTAATGAATTGAAAGGAAATGACTTTAAAAATGTCTCGGTATCCGGATAGAAATCTTTTTCATCCGTATCAAACTGAATGATCTGGCGGCACATTTCCGGTCCGATTCCTATAAGTTTGTCTATCTTTTTTTCTCTTAACAATTGCGCTATAATACCGTAGAGCTCGGCCGGGGTTTGTCCTGATTGTAAAACATCAGACAAAATTACCGTCCTGTGATTCCGCTGTTCCTGCTGTGACATGAAATTTAAGGCCATTGTAAGGCCTTGAAGATCATTGTTATAGGTGTCGTCAATAATATAACAATTGTTGATGCCTTCTTTTAATTCAAGACGCATCGAAACCGGGCGGAGAATTAAAATTCTTTCCTGAATTACCGAAGCAGGTAATCCAAAATCAAGTAGAAATAAAATGCAATGCGTTAGGTTTTCAAGAGATGCATCGTCACGAAAACCGGTTTCGAACCGGTTATTTCCAAACAGACCACTTAGTGATATAAATGTTTTATCTTTTTGCAAATCATAAGAAACGGTCACATCACCGCCAAGGCTGATTCCCCAGCTAATCGTTTTCAAAAACGGATTTACAGGTTTAAGAATCAGCTTGATTTCTTCATCAACTTCGGTATAATCTTTACAATAGATCAACTTTTTGACTTTTGTAAAAAGACGGAGTTTCTCCGTTATCTTTTGTTTTCTGCTCCGAAAACCATCGTCATGTGCAGAACCAATATTGGTGAAAATTCCAATCGTAGGCTTAATGACCGGTTGCAGATATTCCATTTCATGCGCGCGGGAAACCCCGGCTTCAAAAATGGCCAACGTATGTTCTTTCTTTAAATTCCAGACGGAAAGCGGAACGCCGATTTGGGAATTATAACTTTTGGGACTGGCAATAACGCGTTGTCCCGGTGCTGTAAGTTGGGAGAGCCATTCTTTAACAATGGTTTTTCCATTACTTCCGGCAATACCCAAAACAGGAATATTGAATTGGTTACGATGTTCAGTAACTATTTTTTGTAAGGCACGAATACTGGAAAAGACCGTCCAGACTTTTGCATCTTTCCATGAATTGATATCGGTTTTAAGCGCATCGGTTAGTGAGGCTTCTTCAATAACAAATTCACGGACTCCCTTTTCATAAAGCTCTGAAAGAAATTGATGCCCGTCGTGGCGTTCGCCTTTGATCGCAAAAAAAATGCTTTTTCCGGGAAAAGATACTTGGCGGCTATCTGTCAGCAGATAACTTGCCTGGGTTTGTATGGATGCAGTTGTATTTTCAGTCAGAATCATTCCAATCGTATTTGCAAAGTGCAAAGGTATTAAAGAATGATGTTTTTGTATGGTTATTTATTAAGATGAACTGAATATCTATACGAACCTGGCTAAATCCATTTCCTTTTTCTGAAATAGATCAGCATCCCAATGGTCACAACAACCATGACGCCCCAGGTATAATAATATCCGTGTGGGCTTTTCAGTTCAGGCATATTTTCAAAATTCATACCATAAACACCCACAATAAAAGTCAGCGGCATGAAGATAGCCGAGAAAATTGTAAGTGTTTTCATAACCGCATTCATTCGGTTACTGATGGTTGATAAATGAACATCTGCAAGACTGGCGAGTAATTCGCGATATGAATCTATCGTGTCGACGGCCTGCATAATGTGATCGTAAAGATCGCGGTAATAAGGGACGACATCTTTGCTTATCAATAGATTATCTTCCCGTATCAACTGGTTGATCATATCTCTCAACGGCCAGATTGCCCTGCGAACAAAAGTCAATTCTCTTTTCAAAGAATATAAATCATTTAATGATTGTTTTTTTGATCCGCTGATGATGCTTTCCTCCACCATATCAAGTTTTTCACCAAACTTTTCCAGAACAAAAAAGTAATTATCAACGATCACATCCATCAAAGCAAAAACCAGATAATCGGTCCCGTTTCTGCGTGTTTTTCCAACGGATGCTTTAAGCCGGTCGATAACGGGCTTGAAGATATCCTCCTTTCTTTCCTCCTGAAAAGAGATCAGGTAATCTGTTCCGGCTACAAAACTTACATGTTCGGAAGAAATTTCCAACGGTTCTTCTGACTCGACATGAAGCATTTTCAAAGTCAGAAAGATGTAACCAGTATCATAAACTTCCAATTTGGGCTTATGTTCGGTATTAACAATATCTTCCAGTATCAGCGGATGAAGATGATACAAATTGCCAATTTTTCCGACCAGAGCTGTTTCATGAATTCCATCTACATCCAGCCAGGTAATATGTGGTTCCAGATTCTGACTAACAGCACATTCTGCAAGGCTTGTAACGGCATCGTCTTTATAGAAATCGGCATTATACTGAAGTTTCCTGACTTTCGTTTTTAGCTCAATATCGGGCCCGATGTACGTAAGTGTACCAGGAGATGTTAACAAATTTTCCCGCTTCTGCCGATGCTTTCTCTTAGACATTCGAATATGAACTGACGATATTACCTGAGTGGATAGTAAATATAATATATTCTGTTTTTATTCTGCAAGATGGTAAATAAGCAGAGGGACATGGGTGTCCACTACCAATTTTCTTGTTACGCTCGGATTGATCAGAAACTCTTCTATAAATGATCGTTCACGCGTTGACATGATCAGTAAATCGGCGCTTACTTCATCACAATAAGCTTCAATTCCATCCAAAACGCTTTTATCATCACGGTATATGATTGCATCAATACTTTGAGGAAATTCTGCTTTAATTTCATCCAGAAATTGATTGTCCGACTGAATATTTGGCTGATGCTCAGCATTCACTTTTAGTAAAGTCAAATTACTTCCCAAATGATTCATCAGCACATAAACTTCTTTAAGAATATCGTTTTCCGAATATTCCAGCTGTGTTGCGTAAACTACCTTTGAAAATTTCTTAGGTTCTGCCTGAGGCGGAATGATCATCACCGGACAAGGAGAATGTAGTGCGATATGCGTAGCAGAACTTCCAATCAATTTATCAATAAAGCCGCCTGTTCCGGTTCTGCCGGTAACGATCAGATCAGGTTTGTTTTCCGCAACTGCGTCTTCGACAGCTGATTGGATACTGCTGACAGCCCAGATTGATTTAGTTTTGTAACCTTCTGCCGAAATTTTGGCAACATATTCATCAAGCTGATGACGGAAATTGTTTTCAAGATCCACGCCAACATAGGAATAATCCGGCGAACCGATCCCTGGCAAAACACTACCTGGCATTACACTTACGTCCGGAATATAAGGTTGGTAAGCATGTAAAATAATCAACTCAGTACTTTCTTTATCTGCCATGAGTTTTGCTGCGCTCAACGCACGGTCAGCATTTTCAGAAAAGTCGATGGGGATCAAAATCTTGTTCATAATCGTCGCGGTTTACAGGCTTTTAAGTTGGACTCCAAGTTAACGCAATAGTTCTTATAACATATGAACAAACTGTAAAGAATGGTGCCAAACGATTATGACTTTGCTCATTATTATTCGTATTTACGCCAAATTCCAAGAATAAAACCGGTAATACAATAAATGATCACACTCACACCTCCGTCGATCAACGAAAGTTCCAATGCTCTTTTTGAAAACATATCTTTAACAATAATTTCAAAAAGCACAAAAACAATTCCAAAAAGGAGTCCGATCAGGAAACCGATGTAACCGGATTTTACAGGAATTTTTGTAAAAACCCAACCAAGGGTATAAGCCATAAAAGCGGAGGAAACGATGCTGGCGAGATAAGGGACAGAACTGTTGGCGGAATCCATAGCGGATTTCTCAAACCCGTTCAGCGCTGCCCATTGTTCTGCAAAAAGGTAGTACCATAAAGCAGGAATAATTTGTCCGATCACCACACATACAAGCACGGCCCAAAGATTGACGGATTGTTTTCTCATAAGCAGAGTATTTTTCGGTCATCAAAAGGAAATCTTATTAAAAATATTGGTGGGAGAATTTACGATCTTCTTATGTTAACGGTTTTAGAAAGTCAATATTTCTTTTTAAACCATCATACTTTGTGCGCTTTAAAGGCGAGCGTCTGAAAAGCGCACGGAAAACTTCTTCTGTAATTTCTTCCCAATCGTTTTTAGAAAATCCGCTTAACTCCTGAGAAAGAGAGAACTCCGGCGTTTTGGATGTTTGTGAAAAACGGTTCCATGGACATACATCCTGACAAATATCACAGCCGAAAATCCAGTTATTAAATTTTCCTTTAACATCATCAGGAATGGCATCTTTCAGTTCAATGGTATAATAGCTGATGCATTTGCTGCCATCAACAACATAAGGCTCCGTGATCGCATCCGTCGGACAAGCGTCAACACAGCGGGTGCAGGTTCCGCAATAATCTTTTACCGCGCCATCATAAGCAAGTTTCAAATCACAGATTATTTCTCCGATAAAGAAGAAACTCCCCATATCCCGGTTGAGCAAATTGGAATGCCGGCCAACCCAGCCCAAGCCGCTTTTTGCCGCCCAGGCTTTGTCCATAACGGGAGCTGAATCAACAAAAATACGTCCGCTTACTTCGCCGATTTCTTCCTGGATTGCTTCGAGTAACAATTTCAGTTTATCTTTTAAAACAAAATGATAATCTTCTCCGTAAGCATATTTGGAAATTTTAAGATCTTCCGGGCCCTCAGGAAGTGTTTCGGAAGGAAAATAATTTAATAGTACAGAAATCACACATTCAGCGCCATCGACGAGTTTTCGTGGATCAAGCCGCTTGTCAAAATGATTGGCCATATAACCCATCGCCCCGTTTTGCTGACGGTTTAACCAGTTTTCAAGCCGCGGTGCTTCTGCTTCCAAAAACTCCGCTTTGGAAATACCGCAGAAATCGAAACCAATTTCGGCTGCTTTCGATTTAATAAACTGGCTGCGTTCTTTGCGTACGAGATCTTCTGTAGTCATGATACAAAGTTACGAAATGCCCCGGGAATGTCATCTTGTCAGTTTTTTATGACTGGCAAAGTAATTTAGTACACTTCAGGTAATGATTTTATCAGGAAAGCATGGGAAAACTATGCCGAAAAATACAGAATACAACAAAGATAAGGACATGGAAAACCAAATAAACGACGAAGCCGGACAGATGAATACTGACAATGTGGTAAATGATGATCAAAATTTCGCTGAAAACAGCTTGCCAATGGACAATGCTGGTGAAGTTATCGGTGAGGTTGAAGTAACAGATCCGGCAGAAGCGCATAAAACAGAAGTTGCAGAATTGAAAGATAAGTACTTGCGTCTTTATGCTGATTTTGAAAACTTCCGCAGACGTACTGCAAAAGAAAAACTTGAAATGCTTTCTGTTGCAAGTGCTGATGTGATCAAAGCTGTACTTCCAATTGTAGATGATTTTGAACGTGCGAAAGTTTCCTTCGATTCTTCAACAGAAATTGAAGCTTTGAAAGAAGGTGTGGATCTTATTTATACCAAACTTTACAAGGCACTTGAAGCAAAAGGTTTGAAGCCAATGTTGTCAAAAGGAGAAGTTTTTGATGCAGAGCTTCACGAATCAATTGCGCAATTCCCTGCTCCTTCGGATGACCTGAAAGGGAAGGTGATTGACGAAATTGAAAAAGGATATCTTCTGAATGAAAAAGTAATTCGCTACGCCAAGGTTATCGTTGGTGCGTGAAATAATGATAAATAAATAATGGTAATGTATGATTTGAATCATCCATTATTGAATTTTTTGCAATGGTGAAAGACTCTCCATACATTACTCATTGAAAATAAAAAATGGCAAAGAAAAGAGATTATTACGAAGTTCTTGGGGTGGATCGTGGCTCGGCTGCGGATGAGATCAAGAAGGCTTACCGTAAGCTGGCAATTAAATTTCACCCGGATAAAAACCCGGAAGATCCTACGGCGGAAGATAAATTTAAAGAAGCTGCCGAAGCTTACAGTATCCTGAGCGACGATAACAAACGTGCGCGTTACGATCAGTACGGACATGCAGGTGTAGGTAATGGAGGAGCAGGAGCTGGTGCAGGCGGATTTGGCGGCGGTGGATTTTCCATGGACGACATATTCTCTCAGTTCGGTGATATTTTCGGCGGCGGCGAAAGTCCTTTCGGAGATATTTTCGGTCGTGGCGGCGGAGGTGGCGGACGCAGAGTTCGTCGTGGTTCTGATTTAAGAATTAAGCTGAAACTTAATCTTGAAGAAGTTGCCAACGGTGTTGAGAAAAAAATTAAAGTAAAACGCCACGTTAGTTGTAACACTTGCGGCGGGAATGGCGCGAAAAACGGAACTTCCCTGACAACTTGTACAGGTTGTAATGGTACAGGCCAGGTTCGTAAAGTAGTTAGTACCATGCTTGGACAAATGGTTTCGACCAGTACTTGTCCACAGTGTAACGGTGACGGAAAAATTATCAGCGAACGCTGCGATACTTGTGCCGGTGAAGGAAGATTATTGCAGGATGATCTGATCACGCTGAATATTCCTGGTGGTGTTGCAGAAGGTATGCAGCTTTCCATGTCGGGAAAAGGAAATGTTCCTTCAAGGGGCGGTGTAGCGGGCGACTTGCTTATCGTCATTGAGGAGGAAGAAGATCCTAATCTTAAACGTGACGGAAATAATATCGTTTTTGATATGCATATGAGTTTCGTTGATGCAGCTTTGGGGACTTCAACTGAAATTCCTACAATTGACGGAAAAGCGCGTATTACAATCGAACCGGGAACACAGGCCGGCAAAATTCTTCGTCTGAAAGGAAAAGGAATTAAGGATTTGAATGGTTATGGAAAAGGAGATCAGCTGGTACATATCAGTGTCTGGACGCCGCAGCAACTATCATCTGACGAGCGTGAAACTTTGGAATCGTTAAGAAATTCCCCAAATTTCCAGCCGAAACCAGGTAAAAATGAAAAAGGATTTTTTGATAAAATGAAAGATTTCTTTCATTGATCAATTTTGAATAAAATATAAAAACGAGCCGATTCAGCAATGAGTTGGCTCGCTTTGTTTTCGATTGATTAATGTAAATGTAATGCCAATAAGTATTTATACTGATTGATGAGAATTAACTTTGCCGGAGTAAAACAGAAAATTTATGAATTATAATATCTTAAAAGCATCCGTGCTTGGCCTCACTATGTTTTGTTCAGGAATGCAGCTTGGAGCACAAACGACTCCGAAGGAATTAACTTTTGCGACTTACAACGTAAGTATGGAGTCTGAAAATTATGTTAAAAAAGGAACGCCTGATCTTTCGGAGAAAGTGCTGATCAATGAACTGGCTTCCGGGAATAATCAACAGATAAAAAACATTGCGAAAATAATCCAGACGGTTCGCCCGGATGTGATTTTGCTGAATGAATTCGATTATATCAAAGATCCGAATCAGGGCATTTTGCAATTTATTAAAGGATATCTGGGAAAAGATCAGGATGGTGCAAAAAGTATTGATTACCCATATTACTATTATGGAACGGTAAATACAGGCCAGCCAAGTCCATATGATCTGGATAATAATGGAGTTGCCGGAAAATTTGGTGCTGATGCCTGGGGTTTTGGTTTATATCCGGGCCAGTATGCGATGATGTTGATTTCAAGATATCCTATCGATCTTTCGAAAGTGAGAACTTTCCAGAATTTCAAATGGAAAGATATGCCGGGTGCTTTGAAAACGGTGAAAGCAGATGGTAGCGACTGGTATGCTTCGGAAGCCTGGGCAAGTTTTCCTTTATCCTCAAAATCTCATTGGGATGTACCGGTGAAAGTGGGGAATAAAACGATTCATTTTCTAGCAAGCCATCCGACGCCACCTTCATTTGACGGAGCAGAGGATAGAAATGGTAAAAGAAATCACGATGAGATCAGGTTTTGGAAAGATTATATCAGCGATAGTAACAATCAATATATTTACGATGATAAAGGTATTCATGGCGGGTTAGCACCAAATTCTTCTTTTGTTATTTTGGGAGATCAAAACGCTTCGCCTGATGAAGGAAATGCAATAGGTGAGGGTATCAGATCTTTGTTGGCCCATCCTAAACTTATCAATGAAAACGCACCTCAAAGTAAGGGAGGAACTGAACATTCTGCAAATAATCCATTTGCGAAAAATCATACAGCCTTCTGGCGTATGCGTGCGGACTATGTTTTGCCATCAAAAGCAGGATTTAAAATAATTGACAGCGGTGTTTTCTGGCCAGCCAAAGGCGAACCAATGTTTGATCTCGTCGAAAAAAGAGAATCAAGCTCAGATCACAGGCTGGTTTGGGTTAAGGTAAAACTGGATTAGGGAAATGGAGCTTCGGCTCCTTTTTTTATGGAATAACCGAAACCGAATCTTCGAGTATTTCTAAATTATAGAGATGATCGGAGTCAGTGTCGGTTTTTTCTGAAAACTTTCCGAAATCAATATTCCACTTCTTTACAGTGCCTAACGCTACCAGTTTATAATTTCCTGTTGAGGAATTTTTATTGATGTCGTATGTAAGCCTGATCGGAAGATTGTCGGGGATATTAGTGATGAAAACGGAGTCAACAAGCCGGGTTTTGGTTGTGTCTTTTTCTTCCAGAAATATTGTCAACCGGTTTATTTTTTTCGTGGATTTATTGGTTACCAGAAACTGGACCATAGAAGAGGAAGGGGCTGAATCGCTGCATGCCGACAGCCCATAAACAAAAAAGATACTAAAACCAAAAATCAGAAAGGGACGCATACTCTGTTTTAACAATAATTCATAGATAATCAGGAAACAAAAAAATGCATCCGGAATTATTCACAAGCATTAAGAACTAAAAGAGGGGGCGTTTAATTGATGACACAATATCGAATATTTATTCGAATAACGTTTAACATTTAAGCGCCATTTGAATAAATATTTAAATCGTAATGCCTGATTTTTTCTCCGTAAGTGTTTTTTTCTTCAACCTTGAAAACATGCTCGTACTCATACGCAGATAACTTGCAATTTGTCTGTCTTCAACCTGTGAAAAAATGGTTGGAAAATCCTTGCCAAATTTCAAAAAAAGATCTTCTTCCGTCAGTGTGTACAAATCCTGCATTCTTTTTTCAAAACGGGTTAGCCTTCTTTCAAGAATTTTACCCGATACCTTTTCAAGATCAGGATTCAGAAGGATCAGTCCCTGGAAATCCTTTTTAGTGATACCGTACAGCTTAACATCCGTGCAGGTTTCTACATAATCCATTGACAATTCATCATCAACAAAATTTGCAGAGGTCATAATACAATCACCTGCAATATCGAAACCATGCGTCCATTCCTGGCCATGATGGCTATAAAAATTACGGGTGATACCTTCTGAGATGAAATAAACCATTTCCTGCGGGCGATCAGGAGAAATCAAAATGGTGCCCTGTTTGATTTCAGCTATAATAAGTTTTTGAAGAACTGCATTGTAAGTTCTTTCACTTATAATGTTGTAGTTACAGAGTAACGCGAAAATTTTGTGCATACGTTGGCATGAAAAATAATACTTTTCAAGAAATACCCGCTGCTGATTTTCATACCGTTGATTTTAAAATTACTAATTTTTACAGAAAAGAAATAGTATTTCTTATTCCGGTTTTTTAAAAAAAGGACGGGAACTATCTGTATAGCTCCCGTCTTTAACCAGATTATCTTACTGAGCCGGATTTCCGTACATATTAAAAGCCGCCAGATGTTTCTGGAAAATGGCTTCATATTTTTTGGCAGCTGCTTCCTGTTTTGCTTCCTTGCATTCGTGAACAATGGTTTGGAGAATATATAAATCCACCTGGCTGTCCCGACGTTTTGTAGTAGGGTTTTCTTTTGACCAGGTCAGGTTTTCATCCGAACGATTTGCCATGACGTCAGCAATTTCAAGTGCTTTTTTAGTTTCTCCCAGGTCAAAAAGTGTACCGATGAAATTTGAAGAAATCTGATCGTAAGGTATACTTTTGTCCGGCATTACCGTCAATGCCTTATCCATTGCCTTTTTTGCTTCGCCGGTTTTGCCATCTGCGATAAGCTGTCCGGCAAGTCTTAGGAAAGCAATACGAGCGGTAAAAATTGGTGAACCAAGATACGTATTGTCGTAATATGTTTTTGGATTGTCAAGATCTCTCCAGAACATTTTGGTCATCAGATTCTTGTACATGATATCTGAATTTACGTAACCGTCAGAAGCCCCCGGAACTTTCACAGGCAAAAGACGGTAAGCATAACCTTCAAGCTGCATATATTCTTTCAAGTTCAGATAGCTTGATCCGCCCAATGTTGAAGAGAAATAAATTGGTCTTTTCCAGTCGTTGGTAGCGATCATGTCAAGCATCATCAAATCCGATTTATACAAATCACCTTTACCAACCGTCCAGCTGATAGAATCGCTCAGGTAAGGTAAAAGATCACTTTTGATGATATTCATTTTCTTAACAGCTTCAACATCCACAGGTAGGAAAAGAATTGAAGAAGGCAAAATAGAAGTCATATCTCCACTTGTTAGCGGTACCTGAATGGCTTTATTTTCCTGTTTTACCAACCCCATGTATTCCTTCAGATTGATACCATTTTTTACACTTGGTATTTCATAAAAAGGAACGATGTCGTTTTTACCAAAAGCATAATTGTTTTTATCCAGAGAAATCGGAAGTGCATCGGACAGATACGTTTTACGTCTCATCTGATCAATATACCAGTCTGTACCTAATAAACTCAGGTTACAAACACGCACATCGGTTCTGAATCCTTCCACTTCCTGAACATACCAGAGCGGGAAAGTATCGTTATCACCGCCTGTAAACAAAATAGCATTTGGTGCACAGGAATTCAGAAGGTTTTTGGCAAAATCAACTGAGTGGTAACGATGGTCACGGTTATGATTATCCCATCCTTTTGCGCCCATAATAACAGGAACGATCAGACTTATTCCGGTTGCAACGCCTGCACGTGTCAATGAATTTTTGACAATTTTATTCAACCCGTCTGCCAGGGCAATTACGCCCATACCAATCCACATACAGAAAATGTAGAATGAACCAACGTAAATATAATCCCGTTCACGAGGCTCGGTAGGAGGGGAATTCAGATAAACTACAAGCGCAATACCTGTCAGCAAAAACAATAAACCAAGAACAAGAAGATCACGCTGACGGCGGAAATACATAATCACAACACCAAATAAACCAAGAATAAATGGCAGCATAAAGAAGTTATCATGCGCCTTGTTGTTCTCAATAATCGACGGAAATTTTTTGAATGCATCCCATGGTAAAAGATTTCCCGCTCCTTCTTCATCACTTTCGCGTCCAACGAAATTCCAAAGGAAATAACGCCAGTACATATGCCCGATCTGGTATGAAAACATGAACGAAAGGTTATGCGCCATGGTAGGTTTTTGCCCTTCCGCAAGTCCTGTCATTTGCTGATAAAGCTGCGGATGACCTGCCTGCGTGCTATACATACGAGGTAAAAGCATGCTGCTGCCCGGTTCATATTCATATTCCGGACGGTAATCGTAGATCGTATATTTCCCAGCTTCTTTACGGTACATAGGTGCACCACGTTTCTGGTTTGTCGGGCGCGAAACAAAAGATGGCCCGTACAATAAAGGACGGCTGCCGTATTGCTCTCTTTTCAAATAAGAAACGAAACTAAGAACGTCATTAGGGTTATTTTCATTGATTGGCGGATTGTATTCTGCACGTACCAGAACCATCAGGTAACATGCATAACCAACCAAAATAAATGCCAGTGACAAAAGACCTGTATTCAATAAGACCTTTGCTTTTTTCTGGGAATAAATAATCCCCCAAACCAGAGAGCCAAGGAAAATAATGATGAAGAATATTACCCCCGATTTAAATGGAAGACCCAGTGAGTTAACGAAAAATATCTCAAATTTTCCGGCAATACTTGGCAGTCCCGGAATAATGCCTGAGTTAATAATAGCAAGGATAACAAGACCGCCAACAAATGCTACAATGCCTCCAAAAATACCTGGTTTAGGATATTTTTTGAAATAATAAACCAGTGCAAGTGCAGGAATTGTAACAAGATTCAGCAAATGGACGCCGATGGAAAGACCAACAAGATAAGCCGTAAAAATCAACCAGCGGTTTTCAGCGGCAGGATCTTCAATGCGTTCCCATTTGAAAACTGCCCAGATTACGATTGCTGTAAAGAATGATGACATCCCGTAAACTTCCGCTTCAACAGCAGAAAACCAGAATGAATCAGACCAGGTATAAGCCAATGCACCAACAACTCCTGCACCCATCAAAAGCAAAATATCTCCCTGGGTCAATTCATCGTCAGTTTTTCCAATTATTTTACGGGCTAAAAGTGTGATAGTCCAGAAAAGGAAAAGGATTGTGAAAGCACTGCTGAGTACTGAAACCATATTGACCCAGTAAGCAACGTTGGAAAGATCACCGAAAGCAAACATGGAAAAAATTCTTCCTATCAAAAGGAAAAAAGGTGCTCCCGGTGGGTGAGGAACCTGTAACTTAAATGCACAGGCAATAAATTCGCCGCAATCCCAAAAACTGGCCGTTCGTTCAACGGTAAGTGCGTATGTAAGAAATGCAATGGCGAAAACAATCCAACCCGTAAGGTTGTTGGAACGGTTGAAACGGGTCATTATAATAGTTTATGGTTATGAGTTTACAGGTAATTGAGGAATTTTTAAGGCAGTTTTATCCAGCCGCATTTCTCCAAAAAATAACTGCATATTTAATCGGTGCCTCAAAATTAGCAAAATAACCTCAACGGCAAGGGTTAAGAGTTCTTAAAAAGTGTTAAAGGATTTGGTTATGACTATTTTTAAGAATAAAATCTTATCCTAAATGTACCATAAGACCGCTGAATCGTGCATTAGATTTTTATTAAACTTTATAAAAAATCCACTTGGCGAGCTCTTTGTAGGTTACTTTTTTGCCATACATCAGTATCCCGACCCGGTAAATCCGCGAGGCAATCCAGATGGTGCCGATAAAACCTAAAACCAGAAAAATCATTGAAAGCGCAATTTGCCAGGCAGGCACACCAAAAGGTATACGAACCATCATGATAATAGGCGAGGTAAAGGGAATCATGGAAGTCCAGAACGCTAAAGTTCCATCAGGATCCCTAAGTACAAACTGGGCAAAAACAAAGGAGAAAATAATGGGTAAAGTAATTGGGAGCATGAACTGCTGTGTATCCGCGTCATTGTCCACGGCAGCACCTACGGCTCCAAAGAGAGCGCTGTAAAACAAATAACCACCCAGGTAATAAAACAAAAAACAGGAAACGATCAGAGGAATATTCAAACTGTTAACCGCACCCAAGACCTCTGCAACCGGATTGTCAACGCCCGAAGCTGCCATTTGAGAAGCTGGCATTCCTTTCTGCATTTTTTGCATTTCCTGCTGAATTTGCCTGGAATCTTTTGGCATTTTGGAACTCAAAACACTGGACGCAACGGTTGTGAGTGAAATTGTCAGGAAAATCCATAATACAAACTGAGTAAGCCCAACCAATGCCACACCGATAATTTTACCCATCATCAGCTGATAAGGTTTTACAGAAGAAATAATAACTTCAACAATCCGGCTTGTTTTTTCTTCCGTTACGCCACGCATCACCTGCGTTCCGTATATGAAAACCGACATGTAGATCAGAAATGCACAAATTCCGCCAATGATCGTGGCAGCACCTGAACTACTCGTTTTTTCTCCTTCTTCGCTAAGACTTATTGTTTCGGAATGAACATTAACACGGGAATCTTCTAAAATTTTATGTGTAATGCCAGCTTCTGAAAGTTTGATATTTTCAATCTGTTTTTCAATAACGTCCTCAATTTCAGATTTAAGCTCCATACTCACATTTTTAGCGGCATAGATCCGTACGCTTTTAGGTGAGGTGATTACATTTTTTGGAATGTAAACCAGTGCATTGGCTTCACTTCCTGTAAAATGGCTTTTTGCGGAATCGATTGAGGATTTCAGGTATGAAAATTTGATTGATTCGGAATCTTTAAACTCATTTGTAAAAAGTCCGCTTTCATCAACAACCTGAACCGTTTTGCTATCCACCGAGCTGATCGCCATCCAGATCACCAGAGCGTATCCTCCTACAAAAAGTACTGGTGCAAGAATTGTCATGATCAAAAATGACTTTTTCTTAACCCGGACCATGTATTCCCTTTTTATGACCAGAAATATATTTCGCATTATCTTAATTTAGTTAGAGAGTAGTTTTAATATCGATGAAGATTAGTGGCTATGCTTCGGGAACCTCGTTGACCGCCCGCATGAAAATATCACTCATGGTAGGAATATTTTCTCCAAAAGCACGAATTTCAACCTGGGGAAGAAGATCACTCAAAAGTTCGTTGGATGTAACAAAAGCCGGCAGATGAATATTGGTACGCAGAAAATCGTTTTCACCAAACGTAGTATTTTCCAGTTTATATTTATGTTCCAATCCGTTCAGATTTCCACGATATTCAACATAAAAGGTATTGGTTTTAAACTGTTCTTTTATCACGGATTTCGGCCCGTCCAATACTTTTTTGGCACGATGAATCAGAGCAATGTTATCACAAAGTTCTTCAACGGTTTCCATGCGGTGGGTTGAAAAAATGATCGTACTGCCTTTTTGTTTCAGTTCCAGAATTTCATCACGTATCAGATTAGCGTTGATAGGATCAAAACCGGAAAAAGGTTCGTCGAGAATAATCAGTGCCGGTTCGTGCAAAACAGTTGAGACAAACTGCACTTTTTGCTGCATTCCTTTGGATAGATCGGAGACACTTTTATCCCACCAGGTTTTTATATCAAATTTTATAAACCAGGTCTTTAGTTTTTCCATGGCTTCCTTTTGGGATAAACCTTTCAATTGGGCAAGATAAAGCAGCTGCTCGCCTACTTTCATTTTTTTGTATAAACCGCGTTCTTCCGGTAAATAGCCAATTTTTGAAATATGCTGCTGACCAAGCGGCTGCCCATCAAACAAAACCTGTCCGGAATCAGGACCGGTAATTTGATTAATAATACGTATCAGTGAAGTTTTTCCGGCACCATTCGGGCCTAAAAGTCCAAAAATACAGCCTTTGGGAATGTTGAGACTAACGTCATCCAGCGCACGATGATTGGAATAATCTTTCGTAATATTTTGAACTTCTATAATATTCATCTTTTGTGTTAAGTAATTTTCTGTGTGCCTTATTGATGCAAGAAATTAAGATGTTATAAAATCGGTATTCCAAAGATGCAAAGTATAAGATGCTTTACAAAGACGAAAACTGATAAATGCTCAAATAGTCGGATTAGTGGTAAAAAACAAAAGAGCCGACAGAATTTCTGCCTGCTCTTTCAATATTCTTGGAATTTAACTTATCAGTTATAAAATATATTTTTCACGGATCTGGAAAAGAACCCAGAAGCCAAGTACGCCGCCAACAATAAAAGCGAATATAGCCAATTGAAGCAGATTACTGATCAGGCTTAATATTAGAGCATAATACAGCAAATTCCATCCGGCTCTTTTACGTGCACGAAGCGGTGAAAACGCCATCAGGTACATAACCATTATGATGGTTGCGATGATTAAACTTACATACATATAAAAACCAGAGCCATAAGCTACCGCACCGATACCAAGCGCCGCGGTGCCAATACCAAACGCAGCAAGCAAACCAAACAGCGTTAAAATAGCACCGACCAAAAGAAAATACGGGCCGTATTTTACAAGAAATTCTTTTACGTTTTCTGGGAAGGGAGGAAATTTGCCCAAAAAGATTGGTTCCAATTCGTTTTCAAGGATAAGTCCGGGTTTCATTCAGGGGAGAAGTTTGGAAAAGTTGATAAACAATTGATTATTTTTAGAAAGCTAGGAAAAATAGTACTAATATTCAATAAAATCGTCCAATGTATAGTATTTATTTTGCTGTTTCATAAATAAGGAGAGCCTAATCATGCACGGCTTTACCCGATTTTAGCTAAGTTTACCAATCCAAAGTGGTATCTCATCTCCAAAATTCTTTTATGAAGAAGAAAATTACTATTGTTAACCTGGCTCTTATTACAATCGCTGCGCTTGCCACAGTACTTAACGCTTACAATATCATTACGATTTCGACGGATGTTTTGGTCGGTTTGCGCTGGACTGCGTTGGCCGGACTGATCATTTTCGCGATAGTAAAGAGGAACCTTACAACATCTATTTTGATTTCGATGCTGGTTGGTACCGAGATTGGATATGATTTCCCGGAACTTGGAACAGGACTTCACTTTTTAAGGCAGATTTTCCTTCAAATGATCAAAACGGTAATTGCTCCGTTGCTTTTTGCAACATTGGTTACGGGTATTGCCGGACATTCTGATTTGAAACAGGTTGGGCGTATGGGCTGGAAATCGCTGCTTTATTTTGAAGTAGTAACAACTTTTGCACTTGTAATTGGTTTATTTTTTGCCAACTGGATCCGCCCGGGCGACGGTATAGATATTCCTGCGAATTTCAGTGCTACATTACCAAAAGTTGTTGAGCAAACCTGGCAGGAAATTATACTTCATTCGTTCCCTGAAAATATTGCCAAATCAATTTATCACGGAGAAGTTCTTCAGATCGTGGTTTTTAGCGTTCTTTTTGGTATTAGTCTTGCATTGATTCCGGCTGCTAAAAAAGAAAAATTTGTAGCCGGAATTGAAACGCTGGCAGAGGTGATGTTTAAATTCACTAAAATCATCATGCTTTTTGCTCCGATTGGTGTAGGTGCTGCTATTGCCGAAACGGTTGGACATATGGGAATCGACGTTTTGAAAAACCTTGCGTTAATGCTTGCCACTTTGTATTGCGCACTTGCGGCTTTCATTTTATTGGTGTTTGTACCAATCATGCTGATCGCACGTATTCCAATCATCAAATTTGTCAAGAATATTTTCGAACCGGTTTCTATCGCTTTTGCTACTACAAGTTCAGAATCAGCTTTGCCGAAAGCAATGGAGAAAATGGAAAAGTTTGGTGTTCCGCGCCAGATTGTTTCCTTCGTTATGCCAACGGGTTATAGTTTTAATCTGGATGGTTCTACGCTATATCTTGCACTTGCCACCGTTTTTGTTGCGCAGGCTACGGGGACAGAAATGTCCATCGGGCAGCAGCTTTCCATGGTGTTTTTACTTATGTTGACGAGTAAAGGTGTTGCCGGGATTCCAAGAGCGACACTTGTTATTTTGTTAGGTGCTATTGCCAACTTCAATATGCCTGAATGGCCGGTGCTTCTTTTGATGGGAATTGACGAGCTTATGGATATGGCCCGTACTTCTGTCAATGTGACAGGAAATTGCCTTGCCACCGCAGTAATCGCTCGTTGGGAGGGAGAATTGGATGACGAAAAAATGCGTTTATCCGATCAGGTTCTGGAACAGGAAGTTGTTTCAGCTTAATTATTTTTAACAGCCGAGAAAGCTACAATAATGTTTACAGTATACGGAATTCCAAATTGCAACACAGTAAAAAAGGCCAGAACGTGGCTTGATGAGAAAGGTATCGCATATACTTTTCATGACTACAAGAAAAAAGGCATTACAGCGGAAAAGATAACAGGCTGGTTTCAATATTTTCCATGGGAGAAACTGGTCAATAAGGCCGGAACAACCTGGAAACAGTTGTCAGAGGAAGAAAAAGCAGCAGTTACAGACGAAAAATCCGCAACTGAATTGATGATTTCAAAAAACTCAGTTATAAAAAGACCATTAATTGAGGATGCATCAGGGAAAGCCATCGCAATTGGTTTCTCCGAATCTGAATACGAAAAAGCATTTTTGTAAGAAACTTTTTGATAAAAAAAAGAGAGCAATAGTTTATGCTCTCTTTTTTTTATCATTTAGAGATTATTTTAACCACTCCTTTACCTTGATATGATTTTGACATAATAACCTGCACAAACTACACATCCTGACAAAATGTTAATCAACGAACACACGGAAAGTCTTATTAATGAAAATATTAAGGCAATTGAAATAATTGCTGATCAACTTCCCGCTATTGTTATCATACATAGAATTGAAGATTTTTCGGTGGTGTATATGTCGCCAAAAGGATTGTCTTTATTGGGGGTAAGCCTGGAAGAATTAAAGCAGATGAAGGCAGAATATCAGCACCGGTTTTTTAATATTGAAGATTCGGATGACTATTGGCCAAAGTTCAAAGTGCTTCTTTCAAACAATGATATGGACGGCAGCATATCGTATTTTCAGCAGGTAAAATTGGCTAAGAGTGAAAACTGGGCCTGGTATATTAGTGCTACCAGGCTTTTTATGCAGGATGAGGCGGGAAATGCCTTTCTGTGCATTACGACAGCCACTGCCCTTGACGAAATGAAACATATGCCGGCAAAAGCTGAACGTTTGTTAGAAGAAAATACTTTTCTACGAGAGAATTATCAGAGATTTTCAACACTTGGAAAACGGGAAAAGGAGATTTTGAAATGGGTTTCCTATGGCAAAAGTTCACCGGAAATATCAGAAGAATTAGGAATTGCATCGGCAACTGTGGATGCACATCGTAAAAATATCAAGAAGAAATTATCGATAAGTTCTTACTATGATTTCGCTCAGTACGCCAGGGCTTTTGACCTTATTTAAACAACAAAAAGAGTCCGGTCCGACTCTTTTTGTTGTTTAATATCAAACTTTATTTAACCTTACTTTTCGCAGCTTCCAATGATTTCTGTTTGTTCTGCAAATCGACCAGAGAGTTATCGGCTTCCAGTTTTTTCTTTTCCAGCTCAGCTTTTAATTCTGTCAGTTTCTTTTCAGTTTTTTCAATGTCTTTGGCAGTATTGTCGTTATCCTTCTGTAATTTCTGGTAGGTTTTTGTCGATGTGGTAAAAACTTCATCAGCCACACGTGCATCTTCACGAACCAGAGCATAATCAGCAAAATCTTTCAAAAGAGCTTCTGCACTTTTATATCCATCATCAGTTGACGCTGTGATATACTGGCCATTAATATTTAGCGCAAGAAAAACCTGTGAAAGGTCTTTTCCTGATGTGATCTGGCTTGTAACCAAAACCGGGCTGGTGGAAATGGAAGTTATTGCAGCTTTCTCTATTGTATAAACACTGCGTTTACTTTTAACTTTTCCGAATTTTTCCAGGTAGGATTCCCAGTATTTGCTCAGATATTTTTCCGAGATATTCTGGTTCAGGTTTAAACCTAAATATTCCTGTTTGTCAATGGTAGCTTTTCCCGGAGAAATTGTTTGGGCGTGTAAAGTAGCTGTTACGAATAAAGCAGCAGCAAGAACGACTGAACGAATCTGAAGTTTCATTTTCTTAATTTTTTTGGTCAAAAATTGATTAGACAGTTATAATTTTTTTGTTACAACTACCGCCCTTTTCTGGTTAAAAAGTGTCGTAGCAAAAAGGTAGATATCACCACCTTCTTTAAGACGCCATTTTTTTCTCAGGTCATCAATTTTTGCAGGAAAATTTCTGATCGTCAGATTTGCCTTATTGTCTGGTACAAATTGTCCTATTCCTTTTGCATCGGGTTTACAAACTGCGGTAACTTCAAAAGTACGTCCTGGGAAATCTGAGACCAGATTTTTGGAAGTATACAAATGACTGTGAGCAGCCAGTTTTTTGACTTCAAATGCTGTACACAAATATTTAAATGCACCTGCTTTTAATATTGCAGGATGAGGTTCATAAAGATAAGAAATTGGTTCGCTGAATTCAATTACGGCATCCCGTTCCTGATTCCGGGAAAAATCCAGTTCATGAATTGTTTCGCCAGCCGTATTAATTACCCGGGCTTTAATCAGAAATTCATCGTTATATGTTTCATTTATATTAAAAAGTAATTCTTTACATTCCTGTTCATAACCAATCACATGAACTTCTCTGACCAATTTTAATTCCTGCACCGCAAGGTCAATATCCAGTAAGGGAGAAGTTTTTAAAAGTATATTCGGAGCGTGTTTGAAAAGCTCCGGAAGATGAAATTTTACATCAGGTGCACAATCCGATAATAGCACAACTTTTTGTTTGTTGGCATCCCTCCGGGCCGGATCAGCATAAATCCAGTTTGCCTGCATGTTGTTTTTCTCTATGCCTTCAATAGAATCGGCGTTATGTACTTCGATGTTCCTTGCGGACAGTAATCCGAAATTATATTCAGCTGTTTTGGCAACTTCTTCCTGTTGTTCGAAATAATGGGTTTTCTCAAAATTTTTACTCAGATAAAACGAATCAACACCCATACCGCCGGTAATATCAATCAGCGTTTTTCCTTTAATTAATGAAGATTTGTATTTCGCAGTTGCTTCGGATGAGCTTTGTTCAACAGAAAGTGATGGCGGGAAAATCAGTTTTTCAATCGACGCCCATTCAGGTAATTTTTTTGAAGCTTTTTGTCTTGACAAAATCTGGGCAGCAAGTTTTTTGACATCAAGATCCTTAAACTGACCGGATTTCAATATCAGTCTGGTTACATCCTCATCGCTATGTTTTTGTATAAAAGCAAGTTCAGCTTCTGTAAAACCAGTTTCCGGTACATTTTTATTTGTCAAAAAATCGCTCATTATGTCCTGTTTGGACAGGTTTTTATTCCTGTTTTCAAGCCCGAAATTACAGTTTTTTTATTTATAAAAATTCCTGTTAACGACATCCGAAGCTAGATTCCTTTGAATCAGAGTGATATACCGCCACAAAGGGCAATTTCCTCTTATTAAGCTTCGGTAATCTGTTTTAGTTTAAGTTGGACGAACCAAATGAAAATTATAAATTGTCGGTTATTATAGTAATTTCCTAAGTTAACCTTTTTTAATCATGAGAATTAAAACCTTTGAAGAGTATCAGGTTGCCTACCAGCAAAGTGTGGACGATCCCGAAGGTTATTGGGCCGAAGTTGGCCAACAGTTTCAATGGCGTAAACCATGGAAAAAAGTTTTAAGCGGTGATTTCGCAGAAGCAACCATAAAATGGTATGAAGGCGGCGTTTTAAATATCACCGAAAATGCACTTGACAGGCATCTTGCAGACAAAGGTGACCAGCCTGCGATTATCTGGGAACCAAATGATCCGGATGATCAGTCTGTGACAATTACGTATCGCGTTTTATACGATCGTGTGTGTCGTTTTGCCAATGTTTTGAAAAAACATGGTGTAAAAAAAGGAGATAGAATTTGTATCTATCTGCCTATGGTTCCGGAGCTTACGATTGCAGTACTCGCATGTGCCAGAATAGGCGCGGTTCATTCTGTTGTTTTTGGGGGGTTCTCTGCTAAATCAATTGCCGACAGGATTAATGATGCGGAATGTACCATGGTAATTACTTCCGACGGATCATTCCGGGGGCAAAAGGTAATTCCAATGAAAGAAACGGTTGACAATGCACTTGATTTGTGCAAAACGGTTAAAAACGTAATCGTAATGACACGTACCCGCACGCCTGTTTCCATGTTGAAAGGAAGAGATCTGTGGTGGGAAGAAGAAGAGAAATCAGTGGATTCTGTTTGTCCGGCTGAACCGATGGATGCAGAGGATACACTTTTTATTTTATACACATCGGGCTCAACCGGGAAACCAAAGGGTGTTGTACATACAATAGCGGGTTATATGGTCTTTGCGACCTATACTTTTGCTAATGTTTTTCAATACGAGCCAGGCGAAATTCATTTCTGTACGGCTGATATTGGCTGGATCACCGGTCATAGTTACATCGTTTACGGACCGCTCTGTTACGGTGCAACTTCCCTGATTTTTGAAGGAATTCCAACCTATCCTGATGCTGGCCGTTTCTGGCAGATTGTGGCGAAACATAAAGTAAATATTCTTTATACGGCACCAACGGCAATTCGCTCGCTGATGAGTTTTGGATTATCTTTTGTAAAAGATAATGACTTGTCGTCTTTAACAAAACTAGGTTCAGTAGGTGAGCCGATTAACGAGGAAGCCTGGCAATGGTTTAAGCAAAATATCGGAAAGGGAAATTGTCCGCTCGTGGATACCTGGTGGCAGACCGAAACCGGCGGTATTATGATTTCTTCCCTTGCTGGTGTCACGCCTGAAAAGCCAACTTATGCGACTTTACCTTTACCCGGAATTCAGCCTGTTTTGGTTGATGAAAAAGGTGAAATTATTGAAGGAAATGGCGTAAGTGGAAATCTTTGTATCAAATTCCCATGGCCGGGCATTATCCGTACCACTTATGGAGATCATGAGCGGTGCAAACAAACCTATTTCTCAACCTATCCGGGTATGTATTTCACAGGTGACGGATGTCTTCGTGATGAAGATGGGAATTACAGAATTACAGGCCGTGTTGATGATGTAATGAATGTATCCGGACACAGGATTGGTACTGCGGAGGTAGAAAATGCGATTAACATGCACTTGGGTGTCGTTGAATCTGCTGTGGTTGGTTA
Source organism: Dyadobacter frigoris (assembly GCF_005280585.1). Taxonomy (GTDB): domain Bacteria; phylum Bacteroidota; class Bacteroidia; order Cytophagales; family Spirosomataceae; genus Dyadobacter; species Dyadobacter frigoris. Next base: position 214,106 of record NZ_SZVO01000006.1, on the reverse strand, counting down.
TCCGCATGAGATCAAAGGACAAGGTATTTATGCCTACATAATCACGGAAAATAAACCGGATGATCCCGAAATGATGCGCAAGGATATTGCAGCCACAGTTTCCAGATTAATCGGCCCGATTGCCAAACCGGATAAAATTCAGTTTGTTTCAGGATTACCAAAAACCCGTTCAGGGAAAATTATGCGACGCATTTTGCGTAAGGTAGCTGAGGGAGAAATGGATAGTTTGGGAGATATTTCAACTTTACTTGATCCGGCTGTTGTGGAAGACATTAAGGCAGGAGCATTGTAAGAAAAGTATAAATGGCAGATTGATTGAAACTTTCAATTAATCTGCCATTCTTTATTTAAGCTAATTTTTTATCAGAACTGCAACCGCAGCCCTTTCCGCATCCGCCGCTGCTGTCAAAAGATTTATATATCTTCCAACCAATATAACTTGCGGCGCCTATAAAAAGAGCGAATATTATTACTTGCTGTATCATGTTTTCTAAACAGATTTTTAGGCCCAATTGTTCCTGGCGGCCAACTGAAATGCCTGTTGATAATGATGTTCGCTATGCCACGCATAATTTGCTATAACCATATCCAGACGGTTTGTACTGTTATTGGCGGGATGCACATACGTGCGAGCCAATTCCTTTTCTCCCAGGGAATTCAAAAGTAAAACCCAGCGTAAGTGAATGTATCGTATCAGTTGTAACGATAATTCAACCTGAGCTTCTTTTGCATCCGGCAATTCCGCCCAAAGCTGCTCCTCGTAAGGTTTTATCGTTGGATTATCTTCCGTCAACGCAAGGCGGAAACGTATATAAGCGTTCATGTGGCTGTCGGCTACATGATGTACCAGTTGTCTGACTGTCCAGCCTTCAGGACGATAAGTCGTGTTTAATTTTTCGTTATCCCAGCCACCTAATAAATTGATAAATTTAGAAGGTAACGCGCTGATAATCTGAATATTTGTTTTTATTTCAGCAGGTGTGTATTGATCCTGCGGAACAAATCTTCCAATAGGAAAACGAAGCTGTTCCAGTTCCATGATGAGATTGAGGTTAATAATTAATACCGGTTTATTTGTTAATGTATTTTAATTGAAATTATCCTTGATTGCAGCCACCAGTTCCGCATGTCCGCCCGAACCAGCTATAATATCACCGCCAAAAAGATAATTGTCTCCTCCGTTAAAATCGGTAACCGTTCCGCCGGCTTCTTTTATCAAAAGTACACCAGCAGCCATATCCCAGGAATTGAGATTGTACTCATAAAATCCGTCAAAACGTCCGGCAGCCACATAGGCTAAATCAACAGCTGCTGCTCCCATTCTCCTGATGCCATGCGTTTTTTGCATAAGCAATTCCAGAATGTACATGTATCGCTTTTGTTTTTCAAATTTATAATACGGAAAACCCGTTGCGATTAAACTTTCCTGTAAAGTTTTAACCTTTGAAACAGACATTTTCTTTTCATTGCACCAGGCTCCGCCGTTTTTCCAGCCAAAGAAAACTTCATCAAGACTTGGCTCGTGAATTACGCCCAGCAGCAATTCTTTACCTCTCGCCAGACCAACACTAACGCAATACACAGGAATTCCATGAATGAAATTTGTAGTGCCATCCAATGGATCGATAATCCAGTTTAGCGCTTCTGGATCCGGTTCTTGTCCGGTTGTACCTTCCTCTGTAATATAACTTGCTTCCGGAAGAATTTTACTCAAACCCGCAACCAGCATTTTTTCTGCCTCTTTGTCCACGTAAGAAACGAGATTATTGAGGTCTTTATATTCAATTTTATCTCTTGAAAAAGATTTTGCTTCCCGCTGAATAAAGGCAGAAGCTTGTTTTACAATTTCTATCGTTTGTTTAGTCAGCAATTCCAGATCCATGCTTTTCTATCCTTTTTGCGGGATTTTAGAAAGTGAATTATTAATGTAATAAACCCTTGTGATCAACATAACCAGAATCGGTATTACTACAAAATTATGTTTTACCAGGTTTGCAGTTGATGCCATTAAAAGTATTGCATAGAAAATCAGCACAAACTGAAACCAGGCCGGTTTTTTGTCTTTTGAAATATACCAAATTAAAGGCAGCCAAAGCGGAAATGCCCAAAGAATATCGTAATTCCAGGTTGTTACGCCATGATTGGTCCCAAACCATAAAAGCAGAATTAACCACCCAATTAACCCAACAATAGTAAAAAGAATTTTATCGAATGTAAAATTGACGGTCTCTTTTTTGGATTGATAAAAAGTGTATGCCAAGACAAGCGCGGCAAGTGTCCAGAAGAAGATCATGGGCGTAATTTCAAAGCCTTTTTCAACCGGAGCTGCTACGAAAAGATCTCTTGTAACTGCTACCAATGGCGTTGTTTGACCGTTCAGTTTTATTTTAGAATCAGCAAAAGCACTGCTCAAATTATCAGGTAAAAAGGTCGCCTGAGCCGGTGTTGCAATTTCATCAGATGGTGCGCCGATAGCCAGATCCATTCCGAAATCCGACCATGGTTTTTGTTTGTAAGCGTATTTGTCAATCCATTGACGGAAACTTAGTGTATCCTTTGTATAACCAGGGAATGTCAAACTATCACCCGCTGCCGCTTTTAATGCATCTGAAAGACGGGTTGAGCAATTGTCGTAAAAGAATTTATACTGATATTCCCGGTTTTGGGGTAGGTGGTTTGTTTCGAGATAATTGTAAAGTTTCTGCTTTTGGGTTGGTGAAAGATTTAAAACCTGTTCCTTAATGAAGCGGTTTTCGGCCTGCCAGTAAGGAGCCTCCAATGCCAATGGCGCTACTGAAATCGTATAAGGTAGTGTTCCGCGCAAAAATTTGACGTAAAAGTTTCCAGTCTGAAAACTGAATGAACCATAGCTGTAAGCATTATCCAAACCGGTGATCGGATCATAAATCCACAAAACGCTGTGCCCAAAACCTGAATATAATTCTTGTCCCGGCCCAATAGTTACGAGGCTTACTTTTGCTTGGGGACTTAAAGTGCCAAATTGAGCATTTGCAGGTTTGCTGAAAAAAGTGGTCAGGAAAAGTAATGCAAAGAAAGTGCCGGTTAAAGTTCTTTGGATCTGGTGGTTGCTTTTGGGTTTCAAATATTTTATCATGTTAATTCTGGTCGCTGTAATCGGAGGATTTTTTCTTTTCGTCAGCTTTGCCCGCAACAATAATTACGATTTCGCCTTTGATTGTTTTTTCTGAAAAATAGGTTATGATTTCTTGTATCGTACCTCTAACGTTTTCTTCGTAAATTTTAGTCAGCTCCCGGGAAACACAGGCCTGTCTGTCGGCTCCGAAATATTCTGCAAATTGCTGCAAAGCTTTGATCAAACGATGCGGTGATTCATAGAAAATCATCGTTCTGTCCTCGTTTACCAGATTTTGCATTCTCGTTTGTCTGCCCTTTTTATGTGGCAAAAATCCTTCGAAAGTGAACCTGTCACTTGGTAATCCGGAATTGACAAGGGCCGGGACAAAGGCTGTCGGGCCGGGAAGACATTCTATTGTTATACCATATTTTATACATTCTCTTACCAGAAGAAATCCTGGATCGGAAACGGCGGGCGTGCCAGCGTCGGAAACCAGTGCCATGGTTTCACCTTTTAAAATGCGCTCTATAATCCGGGTTATACTTTGGTGCTCATTGTGGATGTGATAGCTGTGCATGGGTTTGCTGATGCCCAGATGTTTCAGCAACTGACCGGAAGTTCTTGTGTCTTCTGCTAAAACTACGTCCACGCTTTTTAATACGTTGATGGCACGCAGGGTAATATCTTCAAGGTTGCCGATTGGCGTTGGTACTATGTAAAGCTTCATTTGGTAAATTTAATTCGGTAACGTTTCGGAATATTGGTTAGGGCATCGTTGGGGTAACCGTTGGGTAACCGTTGGGGTAACCCTCGTGGTTACCCGTTCCCATCCATGAACTTTCTCCGGGCTATTTTTATTTTCCTTTATTTAATTTTCGTTTGGGTTTTTATTCCGTTTTAGGTTTTGGTCGGGATTTCCGGGCAACCACAAGGGTTTGCCCCTACGATGCCAAAATCATATCAATTCGATTGGCCAGGATTTTGTCTTTTTCGGTTACTTTATCACCGGCGTCATGGGTGCTTAATTCGATGTTAACTTTGTTGTAGGCATTTGACCACCATGGATGATGATCCATTTCATCAGCAACTGCGGCTACTTTCGTCATAAAGGCAAAAGCACTTTTGAAATCCTTAAAAACGAAAGTACGTTTTAGTTTGTCATCTTCTTCCTTCCACATCGTTTGAATAATTTAGTTTTCCTGATGAATTTTCTACTTTTGCACAAACTGAAAATGATATAAATTAATGTAAATATTTGTTTTTCAATATGTTATATTTTACATAAAGCTTCCATGATTATAAATTTTCAGTGAAATCATTAATAGTAAACGAAAAGTATATCGAAATATGTTCTATTGCCAGGAAGTGTATAAAAAACATTATTTGACCGAATATACTAGGATAAAAGCTCATTTATAAATTTTTAGAGTAAATAGCCGATTCCCTTTGGATGAAGTATATTTGCATTTTAGTGAGGTAGAATCCGTCAGGTTGTCATATTCCGGCAAACCGGAAAAATCAGGAAATAATTATGAAAGTAGAACTAGTGCGTGTAAATGACGCATTTCATTTTGAAGGAACAGGGTCATCGGAAGTAAAAGTACATACCGACGGGTCTCCTGAAATCGGTGGTATTGGTGCTGGTGTAAGACCAATGGAATTGTTATTAATGGGGCTGGCAAGTTGCAGTGCTATCGACGTTGTACTCATTTTGAAAAAACAGAAACAGGATATTACTGATTTCCGGGTAACTGCTGATGGCGACCGTGAGGAAGAAGAAGGTACAAAACGTAGTCCGTTCCGTAATATTCATTTGACATATAAATTTACAGGAAACGATCTGGACGAGAAAAAAATTGATCGGGCCATTGCTCTTTCAATGGAAAAATATTGCTCTGCTACTGCTCAGCTAGAAGCGCTTGCGACCATTACGCATAGTGTAGAAATTGAAGCGGCAATGTTAAAAAGCTAATAATAAGGAAATTTATTTCCAGTAAAATATATAAGAATGCAGCAATACCACGATTTACTTCGCCATATTTTAGATAACGGAGTTCGTAAAACGGATCGTACGGGAACGGGAACAATTAGTGTTTTTGGTTACCAGATGCGCTTTAATTTGAAAGAAGGTTTTCCGCTTGTGACAACCAAAAAGGTACATACCAAATCCATTATTTATGAGCTGCTTTGGTTTTTGAAAGGTGATACCAATATCAAATATCTAAAAGATAATGGAGTTTCAATCTGGGACGAATGGGCAGATGAACGCGGCGATCTTGGACCGGTTTATGGTAAACAATGGCGAAGCTGGGAAGGAACGAATGGAAAGTCATTTGATCAGTTGCAGGAAATCCTAAATTTGTTGAAAAATAGTCCGGATTCAAGACGGATTCTGGTTTCAGCCTGGAATCCTTCCGAACTTTCACAAATGAAACTTCAACCTTGTCATGCGCTGTTTCAATTTTACGTAGCGCCTCCTGATACTGATAAAGGTGAAACGAAAGGGAAATTGTCTTGTCAGCTTTATCAAAGAAGTGCTGATGTGTTTTTGGGCGTTCCGTTTAACATTGCCAGTTATGCATTGTTGACGATGATGATCGCTCAGGAATGTGATCTTGATCTTGGCGATTTTGTATGGACAGGCGGTGATACTCATATTTACAGCAATCACCTTGAACAAGTGGAATTGCAATTGAGCCGGACATTCCGTCCTTTGCCCCAAATGGTATTAAATCCGGAAGTTAAAAGTGTTTTTGACTTTGAGTTTGAGGACTTTTCTTTGGAAAATTACAATCCATGGCCAGGAATTAAAGCACCGGTAGCGGTTTGATTTTTCCTTTTAATAATATATAAAACGGATAAAAGACTAATGTTGTTAATCAGCTAATGTTTAGTCTTTTATCCAATTTTTTTGCTTAATAAGCTGTGCCGGACATTGAGTTCTGCATTAGAAATACAAAAATGAGTATCCAATATATTTTAGAGATCATCGGGACTTTTGCATTTGCAATTTCAGGTGCTCTTTCTGTGAAAGACCAGAAACATCAGGACTGGTTTGGGGCAAGTTTTACTGCTTTTCTTTGTTCAATCGGCGGAGGAACGATGCGCGATGTACTGTTAGATAGTTATCCTTTGGTCTGGATAAGTGATATTACAATTCTCTACGCGATCATAGCCGGAATTTTAACAACCTTCATTTTTTACAAATATCTGATTGGTTTAAGAAGAACATTATTTTTGTTCGACACTTTTGGAATCGCACTTTTCACTATTGTTGGAACAGAGAAGGCGCTTCACTTGGGAGTGCGGCCAGAAATTGCAGCCATTATGGGCGTTTTTACTGCGATCATGGGCGGCGTTGTCCGGGATATGATGAATAACGAAATTCCGATTATTTACCGAAAAGAAGTGTATGCAACGGCCTGTCTGGCAGGTGCAGTTTCTTATCTGGTTTTGGATAGGGCAGGAGCGGAGCGGAATGTTGCTTTTATCGTTGCTTCACTGGTTATTATTACGATCCGGATTCTTGCAGTTCGCTATGAATGGAGCGTTCCGAAATTTTTTAGATAAGATCATTATTGCATGTAAATACAAAACGACCGGTTCAGTCATTGAGCCGGTCGTTTTGTATGTCATTTAAATATTACTTCTTTTTCTTTTTACTTTTTGAGTTAACTTCTTTGGCAGGAGCTTTTGCCTGCATATCTGTAATTCCTTTTGCTATTTGTGTTTTATAAAAATCATATGCACCATCAGGAGATGCCGCACCAACGGTCAATGCTTTTTGAGCTATTGGCAAAGCTTCCGAAGCTTTACCCATTTTGTCAAGGATTTGTGCCTTAATCCAAAGATTTGACCAGCCTTCTTTCAAGCCAATTGCCTTATCAGCCAATGACAATGCTTTTCTCAAATCAATATTTTTTGATAAGAAGTAACCAGCTGCACTTTGTAAAGTAGCAACATCCTCTGGTTTGTCCTGAACTGCCCTGTCAAGCGATGCAATGGTTAATTCCTGTGTGGCCAGGAAAAGTTTTACAGGTACTTTTACAGTTCCCCACGCAATATTCATCAATGTTGTAGAATCTGTAATATCAGAAAAACTGATTTCAAACGATTCTGTTGATTCTCCTGAAACAGGTATGGCATCAATACGTGCAACGTCTTCTGTTTCTTTATAAACGTCCGTATTAGCGTTCAGATTTTTATTCAGAATAACCGTCCATTTTGCTTTTTCAGGAATAGAAAAAAGCACATATTTCCCGGCGGGTACTTTTTTATCACCAAAAGTGAAATCTGTTGTCGATTCAAAAATAGTTGGCTGATTAGCGCCAGTGCGCCAAAGTTGCCCAGTCGGAGCAATTGGAGACTTGTCCGCGAAAACCGCACGGCCTTTTATAGCTGGGCGAGAATATTTTACGGTAAAATCAGTAATTCCTACTGTCTGGATTATTGTTGCTCCCGGACTTGCCTGTGGTGTGCGCTGTGCAAGTGAGGCTGATGCAACGGCGATAGCAAAAGTGAGGGATAATAAATACTTTTTCATTTGGGTAATGATGTTTGTTTTTTGATCTGTTAAACTTGTGGTGAAATTAGAATGAAATAATTACATAGCCTATTAAATGAAAAGAAGCAGCTTACTTTCTTTACTTGATTCCTACATTCCAACCGAGGGGCTTGAAACGGAAATGTACCTTGAAACAAAACAATTTATAAATGACAATCCTGAATGTTTTGAACGGACATTACAAATCGGCCATATAACGGCTTCCGGCTGGGTTGTTTCGCCAAACCGGGATAAAGTTTTACTGATGCATCACCGGAAACTGGATCGTTGGTTTCAACCTGGCGGGCATGCTGACGGAGACCCTGATGTACTTCACGTTGCCGAAAAAGAAGTGGAGGAAGAAACTGGTGCGTCAAATCTTAAACTGGCAAAGGACGGAATATTTGACGTTGATGTGCATTTGATTCCTGCCAATAGCAAAGACCCTGCGCACTATCATTACGATATTCGTTTCGTATTTGAAGGAAATCCGATGGATGAGCTGATTATCAATATTGAATCAAAAGATGTTCAATGGATAGCAGTTGAAAACATTCATCTGTATAACAATTCAGAATCGTTAATGAGGATGGTCGGGAAAACGGCATTGATTTAAGAAACTGTTTCACATTGAAGCGGTGGAAACGCCGCGAATCCTGAAAATTGTATTCCCTTGAGCATCTGTGTTAGGTTGCGGAACTGATCTCTTTTCTATTCCCCGAATTCTTATTTCGTTTTCTTTGGCAATATTTTTTTCTGTCCTGGTAACTATATTTAAAATAGTCAAATCAGGAAATTGCGTATTCAGGTAATCCGTTTCTGATCCTTTTAAGACTTCAACTTTTAGGATATATGATGAATCAATTCTGAAAGTTGAAACTTCTTTCAATATTTCATTATCCAGCATATAAATGGTTGGTGTGAGTGCATTCTTTTTATATCTGGCAGTAATGTCCAGAATGGATAAAAGATGAAGGTTTTTAGGATTTTTAGATTTGATAAATATTTGTCCTTCAGGTACCTTTTTGTTTTCTTTTGAAATAGATATTGAATCAATTTGATGGATGTCGAAATTTGGAAATGATCCATATTTAACGGAATCCAGATAAATTTCAGGACGGAAGTTTTCAGGCTTATAGATTTGGCCTTGAGATTTAACAGCAATAAAAAGCAGAATAACAACAAAGACATTTTTCATAGTGTGGCTTTTCTAAATAAAGTAAATCATTACCCAGTTACTACTGCTTTACAAATTTCAAAGTGCGGGTCCGGTTTAATACATCAACTTTTATAAGATACAAACCGGCGCTGAGTGAATTGGTCGGAAGTGGTATGGTGGAATTTAAGACGTGTTGATTTTGCCAAATTGTCTTTCCGTTTTGTGAAATCAGACTTAATGTTGATTTTTTGCCAATTAATGAAACTGGAAAAGTTAAGGTCAGATCCTGTTGAACAGGATTTGGGGAAAGAATAATATCATTTAAAACATCCGGCTCAGTACCCAAAAGAATAAAATCATTTTTAATAATCGCTTCGGCCAAAGCACCATTTGGCACACCAAAACCCAATAAATTATCAGGATTTGAAGCCTGATTTCCGGATTTCTTCAAAGCTGTTATAATTTGCTGGGCAGTAAGTTTTGGAAAAGCTTGCCAAAGTATTGTAGCCAGTCCTGCTATTTGAGGAGCTGAAAAAGAAGTTCCGCTGCTTGTTGTGGCAGAACCGGTTCCGGTACTATTGCCCACAACTGCACCAGAGCCAACCGCAGAAATATCAGGTTTTAGCTGTCCTATAGCATTAGGTCCCACGGAGCTGAACGCAGCGTAGCTTCTGTCCAAAGTAGTCGCACCAATACTGGCAACGGAATCCACATCAGCAGGAGCGGTGATATAATGCCATGCCTTGTTTCCTTCATTTCCGGCGGAGTTTACAACCAAAATTCCCTTTCTTGTGGCGAACCTGGCCGCCCGGGAAATGATAGTTGTTTTCCCATCCATACTTTTGTAGGTATAATTGTACTCCGCAGAATTAAATTCATCGTCAAAAGTATTATATCCCAAAGAAGAACTGATCACATCAACGCCCACGCTGTCGGCACGTTCGGCTCCCATCAGCCAGGTAACTTCTTCATACGGAGATTCCATGAATACATTTTCTGTACGATATAAAGCAAACGAAGCTTTAAATGCAGCACCGATCATGCTACCCGGCTGGTATGCCGCGATCGTCGATAATGCGTTTATGCCATGCGAATCATCGTCATAAACATTGCTTTCTCTTGTTATAAAATCGTGGGTGTCAATGATCCGATTTTCATCAAAAACGGGCTTCATATAATTGAGTTCGTTGGCACGGTTAAAACCGGCATCCAAAACTCCGATGAGCATATTTTCGCCATGAAAACCTTCCTGATGCAATTTGTCAACGCCAATTAATGCAAGTTGCTGCTGCATAAGGCCATAATTCAGATCTTCTGTGACAGCCTGGGTATCAGCTATTTTTGCGGTTCTTGATAAGCCTGGCGAAGGCGTTGTCAGGTTAGCCAACGCGTGATTTTGTTCGATTCCTTTATAAAAAGCGAGATTTTTTATAGCCGCCAGCTGCGATGCAGAAGCTTCTACTAATGACGCATTGAACCAGCGTGAAGAATAAATTACCGAGGCACCGGTTTGTTTTATTGCGGCGACATAAGTAGGATTAACAGGAAAATCATGCTGTGTAATAGCAATATTTTGATTGGTTCTGCGGGAAATAGCTTTGGCTGACAAAAATTCCGTTGGCCGGCTGACAGAATACGGCGAACCGGCTTTATCCTTGAACAGAATTAAATATCTGGGATTGGTTTGAGCCTGACTGAAATTTGATAAAAAGGATAAAATGCAAGAAGCAACAAGTAAAAGTTTGATTTTCATTTTTCACAGCATTTGTTGAGAATCACTTCTTTTTATCAAATCATACGCCTGAATATCCCGAAGTGTTGCCCAATTTAAGCAATACTTTCTACCGGTGCATTTTTTCCTCCCAAATTTGAACAATCAAGCAGTTCCTGAATATTTTTATATGGAACCGGCGTTTTCAAATAACCGTAATTTTGCGCGAGTGAACGGGTAACATTATTGTCGCCCATGGAAATATCAATGTCGTCCATACCCAGCTGACAAGGATGTTCATAGCCGGCGGCATTGGTGATTTCGATAATTTCTTTTGCCAGCGTTTTCATATAATTATGGAAACGTTCGCTTTTTAACGTAGGATCAAGGCCGGCTTCCAGCCATTTATTATTGGTTGTTATCCCGGTTGGACAGCGGTTTGTATGACAAGCCTGCGCCTGGATACAGCCGATCGACATCATTGCTTCTCTCGCAACATTCACAATATCAGCACCCATACAAAAAGCCATGATCGCTTGCGCAGGAAGTCCGAGTTTTCCGGAAGCGATAAAAGTGATTTTATCAGTAAGATTCCTTGCCTGGAAAATTTTGTAAATCGTGCTGAATCCGTAGACAAATGGCAAAGCCACATGGTCAGCAAAAGAAGGAGGTGCTGCTCCGGTTCCGCCTTCACCACCATCAATCGTAATGAAATCGGGACCTTTTCCGGTTGCTACCATCAGATCTGCCAGCTGTTCCCACATATCTATTTTTCCTATGGCTGCCTTTATTCCAACGGGTAAACCGGTTTTTTCGGCCATTTGTTCGATAAAATCAACCATGCCATGCACATCAGAAAAAGTACTGTGGTAAGGTGGAGAAACCACATCTTTTCCCATCGGAACCTGACGGATTTCTGCAATTTCCGCGGTTATTTTACTTCCGGGTAATACACCGCCTTTTCCAGGTTTTGCACCTTGCGAAAGTTTTAGTTCGATCAATCTGACAAACGGATTTGTTTGTGTCATTCTGACCAGTTTTTCCATTACAAAATTTCCTTCATGATCACGCACCCCAAAGTAAGAAGTACCCATATTGAAGACCACATCAGCACCAAAACGGTGATATGGAGAAAGTCCGCCTTCGCCTGTATTATGATAGTTCCCGAATTGCAGCGAACCTTTATTCAGCGATTCAATCGCTCTTGCCGACAAAGAACCGTAACTCATCGCACTGACGTTAACAACCGAATGTGGCCGGTAAGGACGTCTGCGTTTATGATAAGCGCCGATCACTTTTGCCGAAGGAATTGTATAATGATTGGGATCTTTTCCGTTTGCCGCGTGATGCGGATGAGTCAGCGGCAATTTATAAGGTAACATCGCCGGTTTAATAAATACAAAACCAGCCTCATTCATATCCTGATCCGAACCGAAGCCCTGATAGTTGTTTTCCTTTTTGGAAGACGCATAAATCCAGGAGCGCTGGCGACGATTGAAAGGTAATTCTTCTCTGTTGTTGGCAACAATATATTGTCTCAACTCCGGTCCGATCTGCTCGATCATATACCGAAAGTGACCCAGAAGAGGAAAATTATGCTGAATGGTGTGTTTCTTTTGAAGGATATCCCGAAGGGCGAAAACGACAAGGATAATAAGAATATATGCCCAGATTGGCACAGAGGCAAAAAAGTCAAAAAAAGCAGTCATAAATTTTTAAATGTGGTGTGCGAGGCCGTTAAGCTAGTTACAATTTTCAGAATAACATAACGGCCTCACTTATATTAGGACAACTGCAATTCTTCCCAGGTTGTCACTTTTGCCAGGTCATTCCAGTAGCCCGGATAAGATTTTACAACAACGCCAGGTTCTTCAATGATAATGTCGTGAATCATACCAACAGGCGCAAAAGCAAGCGCCATACGGTGGTCATCATAAGTAAAAATAGAAGGAACAGCAGTGGCAGCCCAGTCAGATTTTCTTACAACTTCGTATTTCAGATTCGTTTCAACTTCATTCAGTTCGGCACCCAGTTTTTTGAGTTCTTCCTGAAGAGCGAAAACGCGATCCGTTTCTTTAATTTTTAAACTCTCGATACCTGTAAGCGTCAGGTGAATATTTTTCATTGCACAACAAACCGCTACGGTTTGTGCGAGATCGGGGCAGTTTGTAAAATCCCAGGCGATTGAATCAGAAGCAGGGATTTTTTTCAAAAGCACACCACGTTCTGTGAACGTGCTTTGAACACCAAGTTGCGCCATGATATTTACGATATCGCTATCGCCTTGCAGTGAATTTTCCTTTAAGCCAAGTAGCTCAACTTCCGCATCTTCCGCCAAAGCAACAATGCTGTACCAATAACTGGCACCGGACCAATCCGATTCGATCGCGTAATTTTTCGGCTCGTATTTTGATGGTTTTACCTGGATACGATTCGCTTCCCAATCTGCTTCATAAATGATACCGAAATATTCCATTTGTTTCAATGTCATTTCAATATAAGGACGCGAACCCACTTCTCCTTCAAGAAGTATTGTCAAACCATCCGGCAAAGAAGGAGCAATTAAAAGCAATGCAGAAATATATTGGCTGCTCACATCACCCCGGATTTTCAATTCATTCTGACCCGAATAAACAAATCCATTTATCTGCGTCGGCGGATAACCGGGAACATTTTCATACTGAATATCAGCTCCTAATGTTCTAAGTGCATCAACCAGAATTCCAATTGGACGCTCACACATACGAGGCGTTCCCGTCATGCGTTTTTTCTGATTTGTTACGGTGAAATAAGCAGTCAGGAAACGCATTGTTGTACCTGCATCGATCACATCAGCTACGGCATCATCAGATTTCAGCAACCTTAACATCGTCTGAGAATCGCGTGCTTCCGAAATGTTGGAAAGCTCGCATTGAAAATCAGTTAATGCATTGATAATTAAAGCACGGTTGCATTCACTTTTAGATGCTGCCAGTTTGATTTCGGCGCGAATTGGTTTTTGCGGTGGATGTACAAGAATGGATTTCACAATAGTATTATTTCAGATTCAAAATTATTGGTGAGCAGCGTGTTGCAGAAGATTTTTAGCCTTAAAATTTAATAAGTTTCTAATATTTTCAACTTATTTCTGCCATTGATTTTTAAGGTCGAAAAAGTCATTTTATAACAGATAAATCCGGTAGCCATAATAGCTCCTCCAACAATTATAGTGGAAGCGTCGGTTGTATATCGCTTGTTATCAATGCCTTTGTTGAAAAAATCAGCACCTATGTAAATTAATCCTGCCAATGGAAGCAAAGTTGCCGCCTGAGAAATGAAAGGAATACGGCGGTGTGTTTTTACCAGCTTGATTTCTTTCAAAGGAATAGACTGATACGTCATTTGTCCCAATGCTTCGTTAATTACAGCAATGCTAAAAGCAGAATCGGTTACATTGGCGATGGTTTCATTAAATTTGATGGACTCGTTTTTCATCCGGAATTTGATATTATCACCTGGAAAAAAACGGTAACGGTGAAAGCCCCCAAGAACCGGAGAAGCATCCAAAGCCATGTATTTTTGCCCGGGAGCGCCAATTACACGACTGTCGCCACTTTGTTTAAGAAAGAGTTCTTCACTTGAAAGCGCTTTTTTAGGGTCGTAATTATCCTGTGCCCAAACCGGGATACTACCCAGGATGAATAAAATTAGTAATGTCAGAACTGATCTCATAAAGAAAATAGAAAGGCTCAAAGATAAGGAATCATTCTTTAAACGGGTAATCGGATTACATTGTTGTTAGGGATTCCTGTGCCGGATTACTCTTCCTCTGTCACTTCTTCATGTGGAGGAACCTTCAATGAAACCCCGCCGGATACCAGCATTTTCATCACATCGGTAGACTTGGCGTCCAGTATGGAAACATTTTCGGTTGGTACAATAAATAATTCCCCGGAAAGCGCATAGGAAAGCGGCATGTAAACCGCCACATGATCATGAATATGCAAATGGCTCAGATCGGTTTGCGTGATAAAACCGATTTTCTTTATTCCGGTTTCTTTATACATCGTAACCAAAACCGGCTGATTAAATTTTTTCTTGTCCCCGACAAAAGCCATCACCAGATCTTTGATCGAATAATAGATCAGGCTCACCAGCGGTATGCGCCGCATGATGCTTTCGGTAAATTTAAAAAACGACTGAGGGATAATCGTTGAAAAAACAAAACCCAGCAGAATAATACTGGTCAGGATAATCAGTACACCAAGGCCCGGAAGATAAACGGTCTGGTTTCCGGAAATTGGAATATTGATCGGGATAATATTATCAAGGAACTCAACAGCGCTTCCAATAATGATAACGGTAACATAAAGTGGAGCTACCAGAACCAGGCCACGTATAAAGTAGCTTAGTATGCGTTTGAGGAAAGTATTTTTAATTTCCATTAAAATTTATTCTAACATTCCGTATTATTTTTTGCGGAAGTAGAAATCTCCGCTAATACCTGTTTAAAGTACGGTTTTTGATGGTTTTAAGTTCAAATTTGGACCATTGTAAAAAGCTTTTTTATTCTGATCAGGAAAGTAAAACCCTTATCACTATACATAAGTATTGTAAGCTGGACGATGAATGCAGATATTTGCATCCGCTAAGACGCAAAATTCGAAATTTTGCAGGAGTTTTAGAAGTTATTGGCAATTCATTTAGTAAACGTATATGTATCAGGCTGAATACTTAAAACATTTCATTGAGGAAGTTTTTCTGGCCATCGGATGTTCGGCCGAGGAAGCAGCTTTGGCTTCCACTGTATTAATTAGTGCAGATTTAAGAGGAGTAGATTCGCATGGAATCGCGCGCCTGGCCGGTTATGTCCGTTTGTATGACAACGGGAGATTAAATCCGACGCCCGATGTAAAAGTGGTTTATGAAACGCCAAGTACTGCTGTTGTGGATGGCGACCGGGGTTTGGGATTGGTAGTAGCACCAAAAGCAATGGAAATTGCGATGGAAAAAGCGGAGAAGGTTGGCTCTGGATGGGTTTCTGTCAGAAATTCAAATCATTTTGGTATTGCTGGTTATCACGCGATGTTGGCTCTGCAAAAAGATATGATCGGATGGACAATGACAAATGCTGCTCCACTGGTAACGCCTACTTTTTCTTTGGATAAATTATTAGGTACAAATCCGTTAGCCGTTGCAGTTCCGGCTTTTGAGGAACCTGCTTTTGTTGCTGATTTTGCTTCAACAGCTGTTGCTTATGGTAAGTTTGAAATTTTGCAAAGAAAAGGTTTGCCGGCTCCGTTAGGCTGGGCTCAGGATTCCGAAGGAAATCCTACAACAGATTCCAATGCAGTGAAAAGCGGGGGAGGATTGTTGCCTTTGGGTTCAGATCGTGAACATGGTAGTCATAAAGGATACGGCCTGGGTGCGATTGTTGATATTTTTTCGGGTGTACTTTCGGGTGCTAATTTCGGGCCGTGGGTTCCGCCTTTTGCAACGGCGGGTTTTATGTCTGCAAATGAAGGAGTTGGCTTGGGTACCGGACACTTTTTAGGTGCTATGCGTGTTGATGGTTTTCGGCCGGCTGATGAGTTCAAACATGATATGGATAAATGGATCCGCGCTTTCAGAGGAGCCAGGGCGGTTGAAGGGAAATCGGTTATTATTCCGGGAGATCCTGAACGCGAAATGGAAGCCATCAGAAGTGTTGAAGGAATTTCACTTTTGCCGCCTGTTGTAGAATCGCTGTCAGAATTGGCCAAACGTTTCAATATCGCGTTTGAAAACAGAATTGATTAACATAAAAATAATTACCGTCAATTGTTACAACTGCCGATTTGGTTTGTTGTTTTTAAAAACTTCGTATTCAATATATGTCTCGTAATTTCAAAGTAGGATTGTTTTTAGTCATTGCAATTCTTACAACAACTTTCACTTTTTACTTTTGGCAGATTTTCAGAACACCAAATTTGCAGGTGGATACCAAGGAAAGTTTCGCTTTATTAATTCCTGAAGGAGCTACTTATCAGACTGTTCTGGATTCTTTGGACAAACATAAAGTGATCAATGATAATATTTCATTCCGCTTTGTTGCCAAGCTTTTGAAATATACCGAAAATGTAAAACCCGGAAGGTATGTGATCAAACCGGAAACGAGCAATTACAGAGGTGTTAAAAAGCTTCTTTCCGGCGTTCAGGATCCTGTAAAACTTACTTTCAATAACATCAGACTGAAAGAAGACCTGATCAAAAGAATTGGTAACCGTTTTGAGTTTGGCGAAGATAAATTTCGCAAGGCAATGGACAGCGAGGAAGTCTGCAAAAAATACGGATTGGATACCGCTACAATTGTTTCCATGTTTTTACCAAATACCTATGACATTTTCTGGACTACCGGAACGGAAAAATTCCTTGACAGAATGCATAGCGAGTACAAAAAATACTGGAATGCTGAACGTGTTTCAAAAGCAAAAACGATTGGTTTAACGCCTGTTCAGGTCTCAATTCTTGCCTCAATTGTTGAAGAAGAGCAGGCAAGAAAAGTAGATGAAAGACCGATGGTAGCAGGTTTGTATATCAACCGTTTGAATGCTGCAATGCCATTACAAGCAGATCCGACGATTAAATATGCCTTACAGGATTTTGCGATCAAACGTATTTTGAATGAGCAGCTTCGTGTAAAATCTCCTTATAATACCTATGTAAATATCGGCTTGCCTCCGGGCCCTATCCGTGTTGCGGATTTTAATTCTCTGGATGCGGTTTTGAATTACAGCAAACACGATTTCCTTTACATGTGCGCGAAAGCAGATCTTTCGGGTTATCACGCTTTTGCAAAAACCTATGAAGATCACCTGAACAATGCCCGTATGTACCAGGCAGAATTGAACAGGCTTAAAATAATGAAGTAAGTTTCCAGGCGGCGGTTTTATATTTTGAAGCTAAACGTCTTATAATCAAATAAAAATGTTCGCTTACGAAGTCAAAGGGATAAGAGTACGTTATGCTGACACAGATCAAATGGGTTATGTATATTACGGAAATTATGCGAGATATTATGAAATCGGGCGCGTTGAAGCTTTACGCAGCGTCGGATTTAGTTATAAGGAAATGGAAGAAACGGGTGTTATGATGCCCGTTTATGAAAACCGGTCACGCTATATAAAACCGGCACGTTATGACGATGAGCTTACGATAAAAGTTTTGATGCAAAAATTACCGGGCACAAGGGTTGTTTTTGAATATGAGATCAGAAACCAGCAAGATGTTTTGTTGAATGTTGGGGAAACAACGCTGGTGTTCCAGAGGATGGATAATGCTAAACTTTGTATCGCTCCGGAAAAACTTTTAGAAAAACTCAGCCCTTATTTTCAGACTTCGTAATTAAAAAATACTTTATGCTTGACAAACTGTTGCAAAACCGGCAAATCAAGCTGCTCATTGAATGGCTGCGAATGACGATGCTTTTTCGTGGAACCATTTCCCTGTACGACATTCTTGCCAATATTAGAAAAAATAATCACCGTTATGACATTGATCAGCGAGCTTCGGCGGTTGCTTATAGTTTAACCCTTGCCTGTTTTCCGGGAATTATTTTTCTTTTTACACTTGTTCCCTACATTCCTATTGAAAATCTTGACGACCAGATTCTTGAAATTTTAAAGGAAGTTTTGCCCAGGGGAATTTATCAGGACGCCCGCCAGACGATTACAGATATCATCAGCAGACCGAGAAACAGTGTGTTGTCATTTGGTTTTATTCTTGCTCTTGTGGCATCTACAAATGGTATGATGTCTTTAATGCGTTCATTTGATATGGTTTATGAAGACCTCGAAACCAGAGGATTTCTTGCCCAAAGAGGTGTTGCTCTGTTGTTAACCGTGATTCTTGTTGCGGTTATGTTTTTACTGATCGTATTACTTATCGTCGGCGATGCTGTCAAAGGAATTGTCAGTAACTGGCATATTATACAGGATATCTGGATTGTCTCTTCGCTTAACCTTACGCGATATTTTGTCAGTTTTGCAGCTTTGATGTTGGCGATATCAATTATTTACCGTTTTGCTCCGTCGCAGGGCAGGAAGTATGCTTTTGTCAACATTGGATCTGTGATTGCTTCTGTATTAATTTTGGTCGCTACTTATGGTTTTTCATTTTATCTGTCAAGGTTTAGTTCATACAACAAATTGTATGGTTCTATCGGAACCATGATCGCGTTGATGATCTGGTTTTATCTGCTGGCTCTGCTTCTTATTTTTGGTTTTGAAATCAATGCCGGAATTGCTTCCGCACGGAATAATGCTCTAAATACAAAGTCTTGACATACCGTTAAATAAGTACTCAACTTTCTCTTTTTTTATCTCTCATAAGTTTGTGACTTTTGGTGCCTTCGTTCGTATAAGATCAAAGCAGTCTGGACAGGTGATACAAAAAAGGTATAGATGAGCGAAATTGACAAGCCTTTGGTAACTGTGGTTTTGACCGCCTTTAATCAGGGGAAATATATTGGAGAAACGTTGGGTTCAATTTTCGCCCAGACTTATCCAAATCTTCAGATTGTCGTGATTGACAATGCCAGTACAGACGGAACGATATCTTTAATAGAAAATATTGTATCCGACTTTCCGGAATTTACTATCATTAAAAATCCGGAAAATCTCGGATTATGCCGCGCTTTTAATCAGGGCCTGGCTTTGGCAAGAGGAAAATATATTATTGATCTTGCTGCTGATGATATTATGTTGCCGGGACGAATTGGGCACCAGGTTCAGGCACTGGAAAAACTGGGTGAGGATTACGGCGTTGTTTTTTCTAATGCCCAATATATTGACGCCCAGGGAGAGGTCCTCAATTTCCATTATCCTGTGGATACCAATCTAAAAGCAGATAAACCAGTTCCTTCGGGAGATGTTTATAAAAGCATTTTAGAAAAATATTTTATTTGTACGCCTACCATGATGATGCGCACCAGAATGCTGATTGAAATGGGCGGTTATGACGAAACACTGGATTTTGAAGATTTTGACCTGTGGGTAAGATCAGCGGTTCGTTACAAATATTTTTATCAGGACCAGGTGCTTACCAGAAAAAGAAATGTTCCTGGCTCACTAAGTACACAGATTTATAAAAAAGGGAATAGTCTGCTTGAAACATGCTATATCGTTTGCAATAAAGCATATGAATTAAACCGTGATCAGGAAGAATTTGATTTGCTCGCAGCAAGGATAAGAACTTTTATCAGAAAGTGTTTTTATGCCCAGGAATTTGAATTAGCATTAAAATTTCGAACACTGCTGAACTACATCGAAAACCCTGGGATCTTTACGGAAATGATCGTGATGCTGTGCCGTTTACATCTTCCTGTAAACGGTTTGTATTTGTTTTATTTGAATTATTTACAAAAAAAAGCCCAAAGCAGAGAGGTTTTAGCATTTTGAATTGTTAATTTGGTAAAAATAGTACATACTATGCCAGCTGAATTAATTCGTATATACCCTGAAAATCCTGACGAAAGAAAGATACGTCAGGTAGTTGATTGCCTTCGTGATGGCGGTCTTGTTATTTATCCCACAGATACAATTTATGGTTTAGGATGCGATATTTTTAATACGAGAGCCGTAGAGAAAATCGCACGCATCAAAGGAATTAAAGCCCAGAAAAATGATTTTTCATTCATTTGTTATGATTTGAGCCATATTGCTGATTATGCCAGGGTTGGGAATTCAGCCTTCAAAATAATGAAAAGAGTTCTTCCCGGACCTTACACCTTTATTCTTGATGCTAACAATCAGGTTCCCAAATTGTTGAATACTAACAAAAAAACGGTCGGTATCCGCGTGCCGGACAACTTGATCCCCCGTCTTATTGTGAAAGAACTTGGTAATCCGATCGTGACGACTTCCATTAAAGATGATGATGAAATTATAGAGTATTCCACTGATCCTGAATTGATTTATGAAAAATTTCAACACCAGGTTGATATTGTCATAGATGGCGGCTACGGTGGTAATATAGCTTCTACTATTGTGCTTGCTACCAATGATCAATTTGAAGTAATTCGGGAAGGATTAGGAGATACAAGCATATTTCTATAAATAAATTATAATTTATTGAGTTAATATAGAACTAAATAAATCCCGTTAAATAATTGTTATCATTTTTTTGATAATATCATTCTGCTTTACCATATTTGATAGTGCCTGAAATTGTTACCAATAATCAACCTGAAAAAATAGTAAGGATTGAATTGCAATACCTCCCGTGTCTGGAATATTTTACTTGCATTTTAAGTAATGATGTAACCTGGATTGACATAAATGAAAGATATATTAAACAGACTTTCAGGAATCGTTGCAGCGTTTTAACGACTAATAAAACAGATACTTTGACCGTTCCCGTAAAGGGATATGATCAATACGCCCCGACAAAGGATATAAGAATCGATTATAGCCAGGACTGGATAAGGCGGCATTGGGGATGTTTGAGATCAGCGTACGGAAAATCTCCCTATTTTGAATTTTACTCAGACGAGCTCCATAACGTTTTTTCTAAGAAACCTGAATTTCTTGTAGAGTTAAATTATGAATTATTGACAATTTGTCTTAGATTGTTGGGGATTAGGAAAGAGGTTCGGTACAATTTGTCAGTGCCAATAAATGGCGATTCAAGCGTAATTGACGACTTATCATTGATTAATGATAAAAAAAATAAAAATATTTGTAAATATTATCAGCCAATTTCATACTATCAGACGTTCGGGAATGATTTTGTAAGTAATTTAAGTATCGTCGATTTATTATTTAATATGGGGCCCGAAGCGAGAAGTATTTTGCTGAGATCTTGTAAGCAACAATAAATCTGCTACTTTGAACAAAGATTTAAAAAGTAGCGTTTAGAATATTAAGACACATTTTTATTGCTACACATGGAAGCAAAATTTTCAAATAGAGTAAAAGAAGTAATCTCTCTGAGTCGGGAAGAAGCTTTGCGACTTGGTCACGATTATATCGGTGCCGAACATCTGTTACTTGGAATGATTCGTGAGGGCGATGGAGTTGCTATTGGTTTACTGAAAAAGCTGGGCGTGTCCCTTGATGATGTTCGACAGACGATCGAACAGGCAACTAAGGGTGCGGCAACTAATAATGTTAAAAATCTGCAGAATATCCCTCTTACAAGACAATCTGAAAAGGTGTTGAAAATAACATATCTTGAGGCCAAGATTTTCAAAAGCCCCTTGATTGGAACTGAACATTTGCTTCTGTCAATTTTACGTGACGAAGACAATGTTGGCACCCAGATCCTGCATAAATTTAATGTTAACTACGAAGTCATTAAAGAGATGTTAGAATATCAATCATCAGGAACAAAACCCCATATGGGTCCGGAAACCGAAGACGGTGACGATGAAGCGAGAGGCGGCATGTTTGGCGGTGGAGGCGGAGGTGCCGCTTCAGGAAAAGAATCAAAAGGTGCAGAAAAATCGCGTACTCCTGTATTAGATAATTTCGGACGTGATCTAACGAAAATGGCCGAAGTTGGAAAACTTGATCCAATCGTTGGGCGTGAAAAGGAAATTGAGCGTGTAGCCCAAATTCTTAGCCGTCGTAAAAAGAATAACCCGATTCTTATCGGTGAGCCGGGTGTTGGTAAAACAGCCATCGCAGAAGGTCTTGCTTTAAGAATTGTTCAGAAAAAAGTTTCACGTGTTCTTTTCGGTAAAAGAGTTGTAACACTTGACCTTGCTTCTCTGGTAGCAGGAACAAAATATCGCGGTCAGTTTGAGGAAAGAATGAAAGCGGTAATGAATGAACTGGAAAAATCTCCGGATGTGATCCTTTTCATTGATGAGCTTCATACAATCGTTGGTGCCGGTGGCGCTTCTGGTTCTTTGGATGCTTCGAATATGTTCAAACCTGCGCTATCACGCGGAGAAATCCAGTGTATCGGAGCGACAACGCTTGATGAGTATCGTCAATACATTGAAAAAGATGGTGCACTTGCCCGTCGTTTCCAAATGGTAATGGTTGATGCTACTTCAATCGAAGAGACAATTCAGATCCTTGAAAATATTAAGGACAAATATGAAGATCATCACCATGTAAGTTACACGCCGGAATCGATCAGTACTGCTGTGAAATTGTCTGAGCGTTACATTACTGACCGTTTCCTTCCTGACAAAGCGATTGATGTTTTGGATGAAGTTGGTGCGAGAGTTCATATCAGCAACATCACTGTCCCTGAGGATATTCTTCATCTGGAAGAACAGATTGAAAATATCAAACAGGAAAAAAACAGAGTAGTTAAAAGTCAGAAATACGAAGAAGCAGCTCAGTTACGTGATCGTGAAAAGAAATTGATCGATCAGCTTGACCGTGCTAAACTTGCCTGGGAAGAAGAAACCAAGCAAAAAAGATATACTGTTACTGAGCATAATGTTGCCGAGGTAGTTGCAATGATGACCGGAATTCCTGTGACTAACGTTTCTATGGATGAGGGTAAGAAATTGCTTAACATGGCCGACGAACTGAAAGCAAAAGTAATTGGCCAGAACCCACCGATTGAAAAATTGGTAAAAGCAATCCAGCGTACACGTGTAGGTTTGAAAGATCCTAAGAAACCAATTGGTTCTTTTATCTTCCTTGGACCAACGGGTGTAGGTAAAACGGAATTAGCGAAAGTTCTTGCAACTTATTTGTTTGATAAAGATGATGCCCTTGTGCGTATCGACATGAGTGAGTACATGGAGAAATTCAGCGTATCTCGTTTGGTTGGAGCGCCTCCGGGTTATGTTGGTTACGAAGAAGGTGGTCAGTTAACTGAAAAAATCCGTCGTAAACCGTACAGCGTAGTCTTGCTTGATGAAATTGAAAAAGCACACCCTGATGTTTTCAACATCTTGCTGCAAGTGCTTGACGATGGAATTTTGACAGACGGTCTTGGCCGTCGTGTTGATTTCCGTAATACGATCATCATCATGACTTCAAACATCGGAGCACGTGACTTGAAAGATTTTGGTTCAGGAATTGGTTTTTCAACAAAAGCCAAAAATGACAACCAGGATGAAATTATGAAAGGCACCATTCAAAGTGCGCTTCGTAAAGCATTCTCACCTGAGTTCCTTAACCGTTTGGATGATGTGATTGTGTTTAATTCACTTCAACGTGAAGATTTACACCGTATCATTGATATTTCACTTGGCAAATTGTTTAACCGCGTGAAAGGTTTGGGTTATGAAATTGAGCTTACTGTTCCTGCGAAAGATTTTCTTTCTGAAAAAGGATATGATCCTCAATACGGAGCCCGTCCTCTAAACAGAGCGATCCAGAAATATCTTGAAGATCCGGTTGCCGAAGAAATTCTTAAAGGTGATTTGAGAGAAGGAGATGTTTTGGTAGCAAATCACGTTGAAAATAGTGAAGAGCTGACGATATCGGTTAGAAAAAAAGAAGAAGAAGTTGCAAATTAATTGACGGATTCTTAAGTTGACTAATTGAATATATAAAAGAGAGGCAGGTCTTTCAGATTTGCCTCTCTTTTTATGTATACGGTTGTATGTTAATTTATTATATTTCAAAAATTCAATTTAAGGTGGTAGAATATCATGTGACCCTTTTATATTTACTTATTCTACTCATTGTTTAAAATGTTTATTCTTAATTTTGTGGCATTAGAATTAGGAATAAATGATAGGAAAATCATTACTTTGCATAACCTCCAGATAAATTATGAATATTATAGTAAAACCTAAACAAGACAAAGAATAATCATCCATTATGGCTGTCAATTTACTGGAGTTAACCAAGGTATGTATTACAAAAGAGGTTGGTCTTAAAATATCTGATTTGACCCAAGAAAGTACCGGCGATGTGCAGGTCGCAATGTTAGGCGCTCTCCCCGGGCTTATCGGAGGAATTATGAATAAGGCCTCTACATCAGGCGGGGTTCATGAACTTATAGGACTTATCAACCTTAACAACGAGGATTATGTTCTAAATGGCTTGGGAGGAATTCTTGGTGATGAATCAAGATCTAAAGAATTTATTTCTAATGGACTTTCGCTACTTCCTATCCTTTTGGATCTGGATCTTAAAACGGTTACCGATTCTATTTCTTCTTCAAGTGGGATAAAGAGTTATTCTGTTTCTACAATATTGAGTATTTGTGCACCGATCGTGCTTAGTGTAGTCGCAAAATATGCCAAAGTCAAAGGTGTTAAATCAGTTGAACCAGTAAGGTTAACCAGTCTTTTGGTTGAGCAAAAAGAGTTTATGTTTAAATTCTTGCCGAAAGATCTTAATACGCTTTGGAATTTTAAAGATCTTGAAGATCTTAATAAAAATTTGATCCGAAAACCTTTAAGTGAAAGTGAGTTGGAGGGGAAGCCTGTTTCAGTCCGGGCAAAAATTGTTTACTGGATCTTAGCCCTTTTAATTCTTGGAGTTGCCTTTTGGGGATATAAAAGATTAACGAAAGAAGAGGAAACGGTAGTGGTGGAAGATTTTCCTGTTGGCGCTGACAGCGTTGGTCATTCAAAAGGAAGGACACCCAATAGTCTTGGAAATTTTGTGACAAAGCAACTTCCTAAGGATATCAGGCTTAATATTCCTGAAAACGGAATCGAATCCAAATTGGTATCTTTTGTACAAGATAGCAGTCAGGCCATTGACAAAAACGTCTGGTTTGATTTCGACAGAATAATATTCGAACCTAATGTTGCAAACCTGAGTAAGGAATCTCTGGAACAGATTGACAATATTTCGAAAATCATGAGAGCTTATCCAAATGTTAACGTAAAAATTGGAGGATATACAGATAATAGCGGTGACGCTGCTACAAATTTGAGCTTATCAAAAAGCAGGGCAGATGCAGTAAAGCGTGGGATCGTAAATAAAGGGATAAAGGCAACCAGAATTTCTTCGGAAGGTTATGGGATCGAACATCCGGTAGCAGGTAATGATACGGAAGAAGGAAGAGCCCAAAATCGGAGAATTTCGATAAATATAACAAGAAAATAAAAAAATCTAATTGAAGAAGAGGTCAGATTATTATTTAATTTGACCTCTTTTTTATGCCTTTTTTGTAACAAATGGCGATTGTTTAAATCAATTTTCAAAAGAAGGAAAGAAAATTATGATTTAGTTTATATTTAAGCATTGTTAGATTCAATTTTATATGAAAATAAATAATTTGCCATCCGTTTTTAGTTTAGTTTTCTTTATTGTAATGAGCCATAATATTTGCATTGCTCAAAAACTGGCTTCCGGGCCGCAGGTTCTCACATTTTTTTCATCGGCTGATGACACTGAGCAGCCTTATGGACTTTATATTCCAAAGAATTATGATCCGGTCAAAAAATACCCTTTAGTTATGATGCTGCACGGTGCGGGTTCAAATCACAGACTTGAACTAAGACGTGTTTTTGGAAAAAGTAATGCAGGAGATGAGACGGACGTGGAAGCCAGCCGTTATTTTCCGGAATGGGAGAATGTGGATTTTATTGTAGCTACACCTTTGGCAAGGGGAACAGCCGGATATCAGGGAATACCGGAGCAGGATGTTTACGATGTTTTAGCTGATGTTAAAAAACGGTTTAATATAGATGAAAACCGGACTTATCTTACAGGGTTATCGATGGGAGGCGGAGGAACTTTATGGATAGGTTTAACGAGGCCTGACATTTGGGCAGCCATTGCACCGGTTTGTGCAGCACCTCCGGCAGGTACGATTGACCTGGCAGGAAACTCGAGTAATTATCCCGTTCATTTTTTCCATGGCGATAAAGATCCTGTTGTCCCGGTTGAAAGTACGAGAAACTGGGTCGCCAAAATGCAGGATCTTGGTGTAGAAGTTACCTATAAGGAATTTGTCGATGTCAAACATGATAGCTGGGTTAATGCTTATGATGACGAATTTATTTTTGGCTGGTTTAATCAGGTTAGAAATCCGTTTCCTAATGAAGTTAAATTTTCGAGTAAGTTTTATAAATACAATAAAGCGTACTGGGTTCAGTTTGATAAAATGAAAAGCGGTGTTTTATCAGACATAACTGCAAGTTTCAAAAGATCGAATACCTTAGAAATCAAGACGAAAAATCTTGACGGATTTACTTTGATTCTAAAAGGTCATGCCAAGTTTATTAGTAATCAGCCCGTCATATTTACGATTGATGGTGCAGCGTTATCGAACAAAGTTGACAGTACCATTTCATTTGTGAAAAAAGGAGCTTCCTGGATTATAAATAAAGAAGCGGCAACTAATATTGTTGAAAAGAAAAAAGGTGCAGAGGGACCAATTTTTGATGCTTTTTCAAGCCGTCATATTTATGTTTACGGGACTGCCGACAATCCTTCTGCCGAGGAATTGAAAAAACGTCTGGATATAGCAAACGAAGCCGCAAGCTGGTCAGTTTATCGCGGTCCTTTTTTGGGAAGAGTAATGTTTTTTCCACGTGTGCTTTCCGATAAAGAGGTGAGAGCAAGTGATTTTGAAACTTGCAATCTTATTCTGTTTGGTACAAAAGAAACGAATGCAGTAATCAGTAAATACGCTGACAAGTTACCTGTTCACCTGAATCCTGCAACAAAGGATTATGGTTTGCTTTATGTATTTTCTGTCGACAAACATTATGTTACCATAAGTTCGGGCTTGCCGTGGTGGACTGGGGTCGTGGATCAGGGATTTCCTTTTGTTCCGGCAACACACAGAGGTTTATCTGAATTTAAGGATTTGTTGTTCTTTAAGGATTCATCAAAAAATATAGTGACAGATGGTTATTTCACACAAGAGTGGAAATTACCGGAATCATTGCTGACGCCTTTGACAAAGTCTGGCGTTATTACATTTTCAAAATAGTACTTAGTTTTAATTTATCTTTTGTTTTCCACTACCATGGATTTTAACCAAAAAATTTCCCGGAAATCATTTCTGCGGACTGGTGCACTGGCACTTTCACTTCCTTTGATTTCGCAGCTGCCTTCGATGGCAAAGGCTTCATCCAAAATAGGTTTACAGCTTTATACATTAAGAGATGCTTTGAGCAAAGATCTGGAAGGAACACTAAAAAAGGTTTCTGAGATTGGCTATAAAGAAGTTGAAACCTTTGGTTATTCTGATGGAAAATTCTTTGGTAAAACGCCGAAGGAATTTAAATCGTTATTAAGCGGCCTTGGACTTAGCGCAGTAAGCGGTCACTATGGTGCAGGTATTGCAGCGCCTGACAGAAAAGGTACATTATCCAACGACTGGAAGCGTGCTGTTGATGATTCAGCAGAATTGGGCCAGAAATACATGATGTGTGCATATCTGACTCCTGATGAGCGTAAATCGATCGACGATTACAAAAAGTATGCAGTTCTTTTCAATAAGTCGGGTGAAATTTGTAAAGCGGCAGGAATTCAGTTTGGTTACCATAACCATGATTTTGAATTTCAGAAACTGGACGGACAGTTGCCTTATGACATTATCACAAAAGATACTGATGCTTCCCTTGTAAAACTGGAACTTGATCTATACTGGGCTGTAAGAGCCGGATTGGATCCTGTTGAGCTATTTAAGCAACATCCCGGACGTTTTCCTTTATGGCATGTAAAAGACATGGAAAAAGGGCCGGATAAAGCTTTTGCAGAAGTTGGAACAGGATCAATTGATTTTGCGAAAATCTTTGCAGCAAGAAAAACAGCAGGAATGACACATTTCTTCGTAGAACAGGATGTTTGTAAAAGACCGCCGCTTGAAGCCATTGCAATCAGTTATGGCAATTTAGTCAAGATGAAAGTTTAGTTTTTAGGACTGAATTACATATTAAAAAAGAAGACCCGGCCGCATAGCAACCGGGTCTTTCTAATTATACAGATAAAAATTTTTAATTGGCAAATTGTAATTTCAGTTCATTCAAACGGCTTTTAATAGAAGCATCAATCTGACGGTCATTTACACGAAGCAAATAGCCACCGATTAGTGAAGGATCTACTTTTTCTTCCAGCTCAACTGTTTTGCCCGTAGCGTCTGCTACAATTTTATTAAACTGTTTACGCAATTCTTCAGTTAAAGGAGTTGTCGTGATCACAGTTGCTTTTTGAATACCGCGGTATTCGTCGTATGCAGTTATAAATTCTTCGGCAATCGCATCAAGAATTGATTCCCGGTTCTTTTTTGTAATGATCGTAAAAATCGAATAAGAAACAGGATTTACTCTTTCGAAAAATATCGCTTTCAAAATAGCCAGTTTCTTTTCGTGGCGTACTACCGGGCTTTTAAGCGCCAGCATCAAACCACGGTTTTGATGAGCAGTATCAAGGAATAATTTCATATCCGCGTATACAGCCTCAACAACATTTTGTTCTTTTGCCAGCTCGATAAGTGATTTAGCGTATCTGGCAGCAACTATACCTACTGACATAGGGAATCAATTAATTTTTGAATGAAATGGACGTTACTACTTCGGTAACGAATTAGTTCATGCGAGCTGAAGACGCAAGATCTGAAATCAGTTTTTCCTGAGATTCTTTATCTTTCAATTCGCGGTGCAATACCTGCTCAGCAATTTCAAGAGATAAAACGGCAACTTCTTTACGCATTTTAGCGATTGCAGCCTGTTGTTCGTTACGGATCGTATCGCGTGCGCTATCAATCATTTTCTGTCCTTCAATAATTGCTCTGTCTTTCGACTCAGCAATCATACGGTCCGAAGCTTCTTTGGCGTCACGAAGAATACGGTCACGAACCGCGTTCGCTTCAATGATCAGTTTTTCGTTATCTGCTTTCAGTTTAACCATTTCAGATTTGGTTCTTTCTGCAAGATCCAAAGCACCCTGAATTTC
The DNA here is from genome assembly GCF_005280585.1 of Dyadobacter frigoris. GTDB lineage: Bacteria > Bacteroidota > Bacteroidia > Cytophagales > Spirosomataceae > Dyadobacter > Dyadobacter frigoris. The sequence continues at coordinate 184,796 of NZ_SZVO01000006.1, read as the reverse complement.
GTTTTCACGATCTTTTAAGCCTTTAATGATTGGTTTCCATGCAAACTTGGCAAGAATGAAAACTACCAGTAAAAATACCACCAGCATCCAGAAAATAAGACCTGGGTTTGGAGTAAGCAATGACATAATATCTGAGTTTTGTGAGTTGTAAAATCTTGAAATGCGAAGTTCAGGTTATTGTAACAATTCCTTCAAAGCACTCTTTTTTATTAAAATCCGTGGAAGCCTATTGCTTCCACGGTAATTTTTTTGCCAACTTCCAGGCCTAATGCGAAAGAAGATACAGCCGGGACCTGAATCCCAAATTCGTTACTAAAGCTTGAACGAGATAAGCAGACAGATAACCGCCGCGAACAACGCTACCGCTTCGATAAGAGCAGCAATGATAAGCATTGCAGTTTGGATAGCACCGGCAGCTTCTGGCTGACGAGCGATACCTTCCATTGCAGAACCACCAATTTTACCGATACCAAGACCAGCACCGATAGCAGCAAGACCAGCACCGATAGCAGCACCGAAAACAGCTAGACCTGCACCACCTTGTTCTGTAGCCTGAAGCAAAATTTGAAGCAACATAATTGTGTTTGTTTTAAATATAATTAATAAAAAAAGAGATTAAAAATCAATGTCCGTGATCGGCATGGCCATGCTCTTCAATAGCACTGCCGATGTACATGGACGATAACAGGGTAAAAATAAATGCCTGGATAAACGCCACCATGATTTCGATGAAGTTAAGGAACAAGGCAAATAACGATATCACCGGAGCGATGAACATGCTCTGGAAAATAAAGATCAATCCAAAAAGACTTAAAAGAATAATGTGACCAGCTGTCATGTTTGCAAAAAGACGAACCATAAGAGAGAACGGCTTCATGAATACACCAACAACTTCAACAGGTATCATGATAAGCAATAATGGAGCAGGAACACCCGGAGGACTTACAAGGTGTTTGTAATAATTTTTGTTTGCATTGATGTGAACAATGATAAAAGTGATCACGGCAAGTGTCATCGTGATGGCGATGTTACCCGTCACGTTCGCAGCACCTGGAAGAAGACCTAAAATGTTATTGACAAGTATAAAGAAAAACAATGTCAAAAGGTATGGAAGGTATTTTTCGTAGTTAGGGCCAACATTTGGTTTAACCACATCGTCACGAATGAAAAGAATAACGATTTCCATAGCTGACTGGAATCCTTTCGGTGCTTTTCCCACGTTGCGTTGGTAAGCTTTACCAATGCTAGTAAAAATAAGGATAAGGATCACTGCACTAAGCATCATGGAAGCTACGTTTTTCGTAATTGAAAAGTCGTAGATCTTGCGCTCATGATCAACAGGTTCAACCGTTTCAGAATCTCCGTGTACTAAATGATAACCATTGTATTCATGGTGCTCATTGTGAAAATTGGAAGATGAGAATAATTCAATTCCGCGGTCAGCAGAATAAAGAATTACAGGAAGTGGAATAGCAACACCATGAGAGAATTCCCACTCGTGAGAATCGGCAATGTGGTGCATGATCATCTGTCCGATGTTAAATTTCTGTTCGGACTCTTCCAGATTATGTTCTATTTCGCGCTCTTCTTTGTTGACCGTATCAGCTATCGGATTCTGGTCATGCTGACCTGATTCCTGAGCTTGCGCCGGAAGGTTAAAAAAGCAGGTTGCCGCAACAAGGGCAGTAGTTATAAAGAGTCTTAAAGGCGTATACATAAATGCTTGAAATACTATGCTTTGTCAATCGCGGCGCAAGTTACAATACAAACCATATATTTCAAAGCATGTATAAAATAAATACAGTGCAAAAAAGTTGAGAACAAATGTAAATGAATCAGTTAACCCTGAATATAAAAATATGGCAATAAAGATTATACTCAATATAAAGCGCCCGACTATGGTAGAAAGGTAAAACGTTACAAATTTTTCACGATTGTTTTTTAACCCGTATTCCATCAACCGGTGAATGAGAAATGACAGCATCACAAAGAAGGCCAGGATGTACCATATATAAGGATGTATCCAGGCAGCATTGACAAAACGCTGTACTAGAAATAATGCAATTGCTAAAATAATGGAGGCAATAATGCTTCGTAACATGTGAACTAAAAGTGGTAATTTGAAATGTAAGTAATTTGTAAGCAAAGGGTGACAAAAATCATTTTGCTTTTGGCATGCTGCGTATTAATAAGTACAAAGACGCAGCAATGGAAGTAAGCGATAAAATCAGAGTCCAAACCGGTGTTTTATTCATTCGCCAGTGATCCAGTTTGTAACCAGCATAGGTGAAAATCAATATAGTGCCCAGCATTTGCATGGCCATTCCGGAGTATCTGATGAAGTTTGAGGGCGTATTTCGGGAAGTCCCCTTGCTGGAAAAAGGTTTATTTTCCTGATTTTTCCATCCATTTTTATCCTCTTTCATCTGCGTTTTTGTAGAATTTATAGGTAAAGTTGCTTCAAATTTTGTAAATGGCATTATCTTCGATACGTTATTAAGTAAAATACCGTTTTAGCTTTGCCAGGAAAAGATAAAATATCATCCCTAAAGTCTTTATTTGTGACTCATACACTAGCCCGTTTTATTCAAACATCAGCGTTCTGTCTGTTGTTTGTATGTCTACTGATCGGGTGCTCCCAATACAGTTCGCGACCAGCGGCTGTGAATTTCCATAATGTTTCCTCTCATTATAATGCCTATTTCATTGCTGAGCAGGATATGCTTGATGCTGAATTTGCGATGCGTGCAGCTTTCAAGGAAGATTACAATCAGCTATTGCCTATTTTGATGCCTCTGGATTCGATTCTTGCGATTCCGGTAAAACCTCAGTTGCTGGATGCAGTTAAGAAAACTTCCATTGTTGCTGAAAAACATCAGAACAGCAAGTGGGTTGATAACAGCTATATTATTCTTGGGAAAGCCCGCTTATACCTTGGTCAATGGGCCGATGGCCTGGAAGCCTTACGTTATGTTTATGCCAATGGTAAGGATGAAAATGATAAAAATAATGCATTGATCGTTTTGATGCGTGCTTACATCAGTCGCAAGGACTATTCAAATGCGCTTGGCGTTGCGGAATATCTGAGCCAGCAAACTTTAACCAAAGATGCTACCAAAGATTTTTATCTGACAAAAGCATATTTGCACCAGCAAAATGGTGAATATCTTACCTCTGTTGCGATTTTGGAGGAAACATTTCCGTTGTTAAGTAAATCTATTGAAACAGCAAGATTACATTTTGCTGCCGCTCAGATGTACGATCGTCTGGGCCAATTTGCACTTGCTAACAAACATTACAAAAGTGTTAGTAAAAATCGCCCGGATTATGATCTTGGATTTTATTCTTCCATGAATTCATTACAAAACCAGGTTATTATTGATCCTAAAACCGATGTTTCTTCTGTGGGTTTTGACAGAATGCTGCGTGACAGAAAGAACAACGATCTTCGGGATCGGATTTACTTTACCATGGGACTTCTTGCCGAACATAGAAAGCAATTGCCGGAAGCGGTAAAATATTTGCAAAAATCAGCTTCGCTGGCCTCCGGAAAAAATAATGTCCAGAAAGCTTATACTTATCTACAACTTGCAAGAATTCATTATGATGCCCTTGAAAGGTATGAACTCGCAAAAGCTTACTATGACAGCGCTCTGACAATCCTGCCAAAAGATGCACAGGAATATCGTGTGGTTTCTGACCGTAAACTTGCGTTGGATAATTTTGTTACACAGCTGACCATTGTAAAAACGGAAGACAGTTTGCAGATTCTGTCCCATATGAATCCAAAAGCTTTGGATGACAAAATAGATAATATAATTGAAGAACTGGAAAAGGCGAGAATTGAAGATGAGAAACGCCTTAAATCAGCGCAGCTCGCAGCGAATAACCAGATTAATTTAAGTCCCGGCGGATCCATTCCTAACAGTACTGACCGTCGCTGGGAATTATATGACCCGGCTATGATTAATCAGGGAAAAATAGAATTTCGCAGACTTTGGGGAAACCGGGTACTTGAAGATGATTGGCGGAGAAGTACCAAACAAATAACATCAGTGGCTTCCCGAGGCAATAATCCTGCCGACAGCGCGTCAAATGGTAAGGGACTTCCGGTAGTTGCAGCTGAACCTGTTATGGCAAAGGGATCTGCGCTTTGGCAGGCAAGGCACGACAATCTTAAAAAGAAAATTCCTTTGACCGATTCTAGTTTTACAGTTTCACAGAAAAGAAAAGAGGACGCGTTATATAATCTTGGAAAAATTTATCGCTTCGATCTTAAGGAACCGGATAGAGCCGTAGCAACTTTTAACAGGGTTTTAACGGAATATCCAAAAACACAATACAGGGAAGAAATCTATTATCTGATGTATCTGACGCTGGCGGAAGAGGACAAAAATCGTATCGTATGGAAAGATAAACTGACATCGGAATTCCCAAATTCAACCTATGCAAGGTTAATTAATAAGTCTGTTGGTAGTGGAATTGGTGATGATAAGAATAGAAATAATCCTGTGAAAGCTTATGAAAGTGCTTATCAATTGTATGCTGATGGGAATTTTACCAAAGCCCTTGAAGAAATTGAAGCAGATTTGCCGGCATATAAAGGAAGTATGCTGGAAGACAAGTTTGCACTGCTCAGAGTATTTTTAGTGGGGAAAGTCAGAGGACGGGAATCTTATCTGCAAGCTATTAACGAGTTTGTTCGTTTATATCCCGGCAGCATTTATTTGCCAAGACTTAAAGAAATGCAGGAATCAAGGGAAATTTCAGTTGGAAAGAGATAATTTACGGAAATTGTATCTTTGTTGACTTGATTGATCCGTTTAAATACGATTCACTAATAAATTATCCCCACATATGATTGAATTGCAGCCAGGAAAATATCGTCGCAGCATTATCCGCCTTTGGGAATTTGCAGCAATTGGCCTGGGTCTTTTTATATTTTACATTTTCTCCGTAAGCGTAAATTTGTTATGGCTTTTCGGTGGAATGCCAGACCTTAAAACGCTCGAAAATCCTAAAAGTGAACTTGCTTCCGAACTGATTTCGGAAGACGGGAAATCGCTGGGGAAATACTTCTTTGAAAACCGCACGCCCATTGAATTTGACCAGATTTCCCCAAATCTTATTGAAGCATTGGTTGCTACGGAAGATGCGCGTTTTGTAAATCACTCGGGTATAGACCCGCGAAGTTTGGCCCGTGTATTTAAAGGTGTAGTTTCAGGGAATTCCAGTTCTGGTGGTGGTAGTACGCTTACGCAACAGGTTGCAAAAAATCTTTTCCAGACCCGCTCCGAGAAGTATGAAGGCATTTTGGGTAAAATTCCTTTGATCCGTACCGTTATCGCAAAGACCAAGGAATGGATTCTTTCCGTGGTTTTGGAAAGAAAATATACTAAGAGGGAAATCATGATGATGTACCTGAATACCGTATCTTTTGGAAATAATACTTACGGAATTAAAGTTGCTGCCAAAACTTATTTTGATAAAGACGCCTGGGATCTTAATGTAAATGAAGCCGCACTTCTTGTCGGAATGCTACAAAATCCTACCTTATATAATCCGCTTAGATTTCCTACCAATGCGTTGAATCGTAGAAATACTGTTTTGGCTCAAATGGTAAAATATAATTACCTGCCCGAAGAGAAATTAGAGACTTTAAAAGAAAAGTCTTTGGGTATGAAATTCACGGTCGATGGACATAATACAGGTTTAGCACCTTATTTCCGCGAATCCATGCGTGGATATATGAAAGCGTGGGTAAAACAATTCAATGAAGAAAACGGAACTGATCTGGATTTGTATACCAGCGGACTTCGGATTTATACAACCATCGATTCCAGAATGCAAAAATATCAGGAAGACGCACTGAATGAGCATATGCGAACGCAGCAAAAACTTTTTGACGCACATTGGAAAGACAGAAATCCCTGGGCAAATCCGGAAGGGAAAGAAATACCCGGATTTATTGAAAAGGCTGTTCGGGCTTTACCTTATTTTAATGTTTTGAAAAAAGAAGTAGGGGAAAAAGAGGCATGGAAAGTAATGCGCCGTCCGTACAAGATGAAAGTTTTTTCTTATGATGGCGAAAAAGAAATGACCATGAGTCCGATTGATTCTTTGCGGTATTACAAAAGATTTTTGCACGCGGGAATGATGTCGATGGATCCGCGGAATGGACAAATAAAAGCCTGGGTTGGCGGTGTCAATTTTAAATATTTCAAATATGACCACGTAAAACAGGGGGCTCGCCAACCTGGTTCTACCTTCAAGCCTTTCGTTTATGTTTCTGCTCTGGATAAAAACTTTTTGACACCCTGTGATCGTATTATGGACGCACCCGTTCATTTCGGTTTGTCAGATGGCGTTCCCGGTGGATGGACACCGCATAATTCAGGTAACAAATTTTCTTATCGTCCTTTGTCATTGAGACAGGCCCTTGGGAAATCTGTGAATTCGGTGAGTGCCAATATTATAAAAATGGTTAAGCCCAATACTGTTGTTGAATATGCACACAAACTGGGTATTACAAGCAAATTAAATCCAAAACCTTCCCTTTGTCTCGGTATCAGTTCCGTTACTGTTTTTGAAATGGTGAACGCTTATTGTGCCTTTGCAAATGGCGGACATAGAACGGAAGCTATGTCGATTTTGAGAATTGAAGATAGAAACGGGAATGTTTTACAACAATTTTACCAAAAGCAAAATCAGGAATTAAGCGAAAATATGGCATATAGTATGTTGTATTTGATGCGTGGAGCCGTGGAAGATCCGGGTGGAACGGCCAGTCGTCTAAGAACTTATGGCGTAACGGAAGGAAATGAAATTGCAGCAAAAACCGGAACTTCTCAAAATTATTCAGATGGATGGTTTATGGGAATGACGCAGCACCTTGTTTCCGGAATCTGGGTCGGCGGTGAAGATATGTCTATACACTTCAGAACAATGCAGCTTGGACAGGGCGGCCACGTTGCGATGCCGGCATGGGGTTTGTATATGAAAAAGGTATATGACGATCCGACATTGGTTCAATATAAAAAAGGAGCTTTTAATAAACCGGAGAATTTTGTTTTAAATTGTGGTAATGTTGCTTCTGATAGCACAGATACCTATATTCCACCTTCCCGCTCCGACGACGAAGGAGCATTGTTTTAAAAATAATCACTTAGGAAATCTTATTTTATGATTGAGTTGCAGCCAGGAAAATACCGTCGCAGCATTATACGCGTCTGGTTGTTTACAGCTTTAGGCCTGGGGCTTTTTATACTTTATGTCGTTGCCGTCAGTTTTAATTTTTTATGGCTTTTCGGTGGAATGCCGGATCTTGTTACCCTTGAAAATCCGAAAAGTGAACTTGCCTCTGAATTAATGTCGGAGGATGGTAAATCATTGGGTAAATATTTCTTTGAAAACCGTACGCCGGTTGAATTTGAACAGGTTTCTAAAAATGTTACTGATGCATTGGTAGCGACAGAAGACGCTCGTTTTCTAAACCATTCAGGTATTGATCCAAGAAGTATGCTGCGGGTTGCCAAAGGTGTTCTGTTGGGAAATGCGAGTTCGGGCGGAGGAAGTACACTGACGCAGCAAGTTGCCAAAAATCTTTTTGAAACACGTTCGGAAAAGTTTGAAGGTTTGCTTGGTAAAATTCCTTTTGTTCGCACAGTTATCGCCAAAACCAAGGAATGGATTCTGTCGGTGACCCTGGAAAGGAAATATACCAAACGGGAAATCATGATGATGTACCTGAATACGGTTTCATTTGGAAATAATACTTTCGGTATAAAAGTCGCTTCAAAAACATATTTTGACAAAGAACCGTCGGATCTCGAAGTGAGTGAAGCGGCATTGCTTGTAGGTATGCTGCAAAATCCTACCTTATACAATCCTTTAAGATTTCCGGTTAATGCGACAAACCGCCGGAATACCGTTTTGGCGCAAATGGCAAAATATGACTATTTGCCGGATGAGGAGTTTGAAAGTTTAAAAGAAAAACCACTTGCACTGAGATTTACCGTCGACGGGCATAATACCGGCCCGGCTCCTTATTTTAGGGAATCCATGCGCGGTTATATGAGGGCCTGGGTGAAACAATATAATGACGACAACGGGACAGATTATGATTTGTATACAAGCGGTTTACGCATTTATACAACCATAGATTCCCGTTTGCAGCAATACCAGGAAGAGGCGATGAACGAGCATATGAAAACCCAGCAGAAACTTTTTGACGCACATTGGAAAGGCAGAAATCCCTGGGCTGACGAGAATGGAAAAGAAATCCCGGGATTTATAGAAAAGGCAGTTCGGTCTTTGGCTTATTTCAAGGTTTTAAAAGCGGAAGTTGGAGAAGACGAGGCGTGGAAAGTAATGCAGAGACCTTATAAAATGAAGGTTTTTTCTTACGATGGTGAAAAGGAAGTGACGATGAGTCCGATGGATTCCATTCGTTATTATAAAAGATTTTTACATGCCGGAATGATATCGATGGATCCGAGAAGCGGAGAAATCAAGGCTTGGGTTGGTGGTGTAAATTTCAAATATTTCAAATACGATCATGTAAAACAGGGGACACGTCAGCCGGGTTCAACCTTCAAACCCTTTGTATATGTTGCAGCCCTGGACAAAAATTTCCTGACACCTTGTGACAAAATAGTGGATGCACCGGTTCCTGAAAATGAATATAATCCGCAAAATTCGAATGGAAAATATACCAATCAGTCATTAACGCTTAGACAGGCATTGGGACAATCTGTCAATTCTGTCAGTGCTGCCATTATACAAATGGAAAAGCCAGAAACGGTGGTTGAATATGCTCATAAATTGGGTATAACGAGTAAACTGGATCCATATCCTTCATTGGCTTTGGGTGTCAGTTCTGTTTCTGTTTTTGAAATGGTGAATGCCTACTGTGCTTTTGCCAATGGTGGCTATCGTTCGGAAGCGATGACTATTTTAAGAATTGAAGATCGCAACGGAAATGTTTTGCAGGAATTTCACCAAAAACAAAATCAGGAATTACAGGCTTCCATTGCCTATGATATGCTCTATCTGATGCGTGGAGCTGTGGAAGATAGGGGAGGGACGGCCGGGCGTTTGCATTCTTACGGTGTAACAAGTGGAAATGAAATTGCAGCAAAAACCGGAACAACCAACAATCATTCCGATAGCTGGTTCATGGGAATGACACAAAATCTGGTGTCGGGAATCTGGGTTGGGGGAGAAGACATGCAAATACATTTCCGGACAATAGAATTAGGACAAGGTGGACGCGCAGCCATGCCGGCCTGGGGTTTATATATGAAAAAGGTATACGACGATCAAACCCTGATCCAGTACCGGAGAGGTCCGTTTATTAAGCCGGAAAACTTCGTTCTTGATTGTGGTAACGTAGCATCTGATAGTACCGACACTTATATCCCGCCATCAACATCAGACGACGAAGGAACCTCATTTTAAAAAATAACAGTAAGGCAAAGCCGAGAAATCCTTTAAATCAGTAGTGATGGAAATCCCCATTCACTCATTCTATCATTCACCCATTCAAAATTAAAACCCGTGTATATTCTTATTGCTCCTGACAAATTCCGCGGCTCTCTGGAAGCATCAGAGGTTTGTCAATCTGTTGCAGAAGGAATACGTCTGGCTTATCCTGATGCTGAAATTATTTCTGTTCCATTGGCTGACGGGGGCGAAGGAACTATGCGGATTTTGACAGAACAATCGAAAGGGAAATTTGTAACTACCGTTGTTCATGACCCATTGGGAAGATATATTGAAGCGGAATATGGTTTGTCGGGTGATGGTAATACTGCATTTATTGAAATGGCTGCCGCGTCCGGATTAAATCTTTTAAAGCCGGAAGAAAGAAATCCATTGCTTACCAATACCTACGGAACGGGAGAATTGATTTTATATGCGATCAATTCCGGAGTTAAAAAGATAATTCTTGGCATTGGGGGAAGTGCAACAACAGAGGCCGGAATTGGAATGGCCTCTGCGCTGGGGTATAAGTTTTTAGACGAAAATGAGAAGGAAGTGATGGCTAACGGAGAAAATATCTCCTCAATCAAATTTATCAAAACAGAAAATGTTAATCCGCTTTTAAAATCTGTTGAATTTATCGTTGCCTGTGATGTAACCAATCCGCTTTATGGGAAATCGGGCGCGGCCTATATTTATGGGCCGCAAAAAGGAGCTGACAAATCGATGGTTTTTCAATTGGATAACGGTTTGAAAAATATAGCAAAAGTAGCTTCTGAAACATTTGGCGAAGATATCAGTGATAATCCTGGTGCTGGTGCAGCAGGTGGCTTAGGAGCTGGTGCACTTTGGTTTCTCAATGCAGAACTTCGGGAAGGTGTCAGTATCGTCATGGAGCAAACCAATATCGCTGAACATATTCAAAAAGCTGATCTGGTTATCACCGGAGAAGGTAAAGTGGATGAACAGACGTTACAGGGAAAAGTGGTAAAAGGATTAGCGGATCTTTGTCAGAAAAATAATGTGCCGCTTGCCGTTGTTTGCGGTACTCTGATGATATCGCCGGAAGAGACCCAAAAAGCCGGAATAACTTACGCCGTTTCTGTTCTAAATCGTCCGATGAATTTACAACAAGCCGAGACCGAAGCTTTTTCACTGGTACGCGACGCAACTTTTCATTTGGTCCGGTTGTTTTTCAACAAGAGCCGGAATTGATTTCATAATTCGCTCTGGATTATAGTAAACTTCGCATTCGCTTAAACAAGTCCATAATACATGCCCGAATTTAATTACAAAGAGGAGCTTTCTAAAATTCCTTTTGATCCCGGTGTTTACCGTTATTTCGACGATACCGGGGAGGTAATTTATGTTGGAAAAGCAAAAAGTCTGAGAAACAGGGTTTCAAGTTATTTCTTAAAATCAAATCAGCACGATAGAAAAACAAAACGGCTCGTAAGCCAGATTCGTCGTATTGAATATACCATTGTGCATACTGAATGGGATGCTTTATTGCTTGAAAATCAGTTGATCAAGCAATTTCAACCCAAATTCAATATCCTATTAAAAGACGATAAAACATATCCGTTCATTTGTATTACAGATGAGCGTTTTCCACGTGTGTTTGTAACCCGTGAACTGGATAAAAAGCGCGGGACTTTTTATGGTCCGTTCGCCAATTTGCGATCCATGCATACGCTGCTGGATATGTTCAAGGCGCTTTATACGATCCGTTCCTGCCATTTACATTTGTCAAGAGAAAATGTGGAGGCAGGAAAGTTTAAGGTTTGTCTGGAATATCATATCGGTAACTGTAAAGGTCCTTGCGAAGCTCTGCAATCAGAGTCGGATTATAATGTTGAGATTGAGCAGATTCATCATATGCTTAAAGGAAATCTGACATTACCGCAGCAGTATTTTAAAGAAAAAATGCTGGCGGCGGCGGAGCTAATGGCTTTTGAACAGGCGCATTCCTGGAAAACCAAAATTGAGCATTTATCTAATTTTCAAAGTAAGGCCACGGTTATCAATCCTAAAATTGGTAATGTGGATGTGCTTACCATTGTTTCGGATGAGGAATCGGCTTATCTGAACTTTATGAAAATTACAGAAGGTTATATGATTGCCACGCAGACTTTTGAGATTAAGAAAAAGCTCGACGAAAGCGATGAAGATATTCTGGCGTTGATGATTGTGGAAATGCGTGAAAAATACGGAACGGCTGCAAAAGAATTAATCTCGAACCTGAAACCGGATCTGGAATTAAAACTCGATCTGGTTATCCCGCAAATTGGCGATAAGAAAAAGCTGCTGGATATGTCCATGAAAAATGTGATGTATTTCCGCCGGGAAAAAGCCGAACGCAGAGAAGTTGAAAATTCAGCAAGTTCTTCAAAAAAAGATCGTGTTTTAATTAAACTAAAAACGGATCTTCAAATAAAAACATTACCACGTCATATTGAATGTTTTGATAACTCAAACATTCAGGGGACAAATCCGGTGGCTTCTATGGTGTGTTTTAAGGAAGGAAAGGCGTCCAAAAAGGATTATCGCCATTTCAATATAAAAACAGTAATAGGCCCCAATGACTTTGCTTCCATGAACGAAATTGTTGGCCGGAGATATTTGAGGGTAATAGCAGAAAACGAGGCGCTTCCTGATCTTATAATCGTTGATGGTGGAAAAGGTCAGTTGAGTGCCGCTTGCGATGCACTGAAAAGTTTAGGAATTTACGGTCAGGTGCCTATTATCGGTATTGCTAAACGTTTGGAAGAGATATATTTTCCGGAAGATTCGCTTCCATTATATATCGACAAAAGATCGGAATCTTTAAAACTTATTCAGCAAATACGCGATGAAGCACACCGGTTTGCCATTACTTTCCATAGGGATAAACGGAGCAAAGGAAGTCTGGTAAGTGAGCTGGATGGCGTAGTTGGTGTAGGAAAAGTTACGGCTACAAAATTGTTAAAACATTTTGGTTCGATCCGGGCAATACGTGAAAGTTCGGTTGAAGATTTGACATCTTTAATTGGATTCGACCGGGCGACAAAAGTGAGGGCTTATTTTGATGCCATGGCGCATTAAAAATCATTTTCCTTTCAAAGGATACGTTTCCAGTTTTGAAAAAGAGTAACCTTGCTTTTTTAAAACTGGAATTATTTTTTCTAATGATTCAAAAGTATTCCATTCCGGATGATTAAAATGCATGATGATCAATGCTCCGGGTTTCACATTTGAAAGTACACTTTTTTCTATGACCGGAATTTTTGTGAAAGGTACGGCATCTCCCGAAAGCACATCAAAGCTTATGACGGTAACATCAAGTTGTCTGGCGATCTTTGCACAGGCTTCATCGGTATAAGCTGTTGCTGAACGATAAAATTTCGGACGTCTTCCGGTGATAAACTGAATTTTTCTCTCATTGGCTTCAATTTCATCAAAAGCATCCGGAACGTCCGGCGTACCTTTTATACCATATTCGCTTTCTCCATCTACGGAACAGGGTTGGTGATTCAGGCCGTGATTTTCGATTTCAAAAAGTGTGTCTTTACTTAGTTCAAGGAAAGTATTATAGTTGGCATCAATCCATTTTCCGGTAACAAATAACGTTGCGGGTATTTTTTCTTTTCTCAAATAATTGATCAGTTCTGCGTCATAACCACTTCCTCTCGGACCACCGCAAGCGTCGAAAGTAAGCGCAAGAAGTTTTTTATTTGTGACAATATCCTCATCAACGCCTTTTACAAATTCTCCCCAACTGCCCGGAACAACATGTGCAAATTCTTTAAGTACCAGATCTTTTTGTGTGTTATAAGATTGATCTTTATAAAGCTGACGAAGGAAATAATCGTTTTTCAAATCAGCGGGCTGTGCCAGAATTAAGTTTCCGGTCAGGAAAAGAAGAGTGAAAATGACTAGGGATCTCATGGAAGTTGTATCCTGTTTTGAAAAATTTAATGAATCGGCTATCGAAATATTTCTATTAAAGTTAAGAAAATCGCCCAATTTCTTTTCCTGCAACAAAACCGGTTGTCCAGGCATTTTGAAAATTGAAACCGCCTGTGATACCGTCAACATCGAGTACCTCACCCGCGAAAAATAAGCCAGGTACTTTTCTACTTTCCAGTGTTTCCTGATTGATATCAGTAAGTGCAATACCGCCGCAGGTTACAAATTCCTCCTTATAAGTACTTTTTCCTTTTACATCAAACTGGCTGTTTGTCAAGAGTTCAGCCATACGGTTCAGCACTTTATTGGTAGCATCGGACCAGCGTAAATTCTCGGCAATTTCCGCTTTCTCTGTAAATGCTTTCCACAATCTGATTGGTAATCCAAAACGGGCATGAGAAGTGATTTGCTGTTTGGGTGTATTAGTTTTTTCAGCGATCAAAAATTCCCGTACCTGCTGCTCGTTCATTTCGGGAAGCCAGTTAATTTTAAAAGTAAAGTGATAATTCAGCGCAGCCAGATTGCGAGCGCCCCAGGCAGATAATTTTAAAATCGCTGGTCCGCTGAATCCCCAGTGTGTCAGCAAAACAGGCCCGCGCCATTCATGTTTTGTTCCGATAATTTTAACGTAAGCATCCTGAACTGCAACCCCTGAAAGTGGAAGTAAATATCCGTTTGGTACGTTGAAAGTAAACAAAGACGGATAAGGTTCAACAATGGTATGATCGTGTTCGCTAATCCAGTTAAAACCGCTGGATTTTGGATGCCCGCCGGAAGCAATCAAAATTTTATCGGCCGTTATGGATTCTTCTGAATCCATTTGAATAGAAAATTTAGGAACATTTTCCATGTCAGTCCAGGCAAATGACTTAACGCCGGTACTGGTTTTTATATCAATATTTAAAACTTTTGCCGTTCTTAAAAGACATTCAATAATGGTTTGGGAAGAATCTGTGACTGGAAACATTCTGCCATCAGCTTCCGTTTTTAATTTGACTCCGCGGTTCTCAAACCAGTTGACTGTATCCTGTGCATCAAAACGGGATAAAAGTTTTCGTAGAAATTTTTCTCCTCTTGGATAATTTTTAATGAAAAAACGAAGGTCCGAAGGTTGGTGTGTGACGTTGCATCTGCCGCCTCCCGAAACGCGGACTTTATTTAAAACCGTTTTATTTTTTTCCAAAATTACAACGCGTGCATCAGGATAAGTTTCTGCCGCCGTTATTGCCGCCATAAATCCCGAAGCACCGCCTCCAATAATCACAATCTGCATAGTACGAATTGATGTAAAACTTACAAAAATGACCACTAAGTTTTATAAAACTGCAATTTCTTTCCCTATCTTTCATTAAATTCTTTAACGGGAGATGGCACTTGGTACGTTTTAAATTATAGCAATCGCTGTAAATAAATAGTAGTCAACATACTTTTCTGATAGAAATTCACACTTCATCTTAGATCATTATGAAAAACATTGTTGTCATAGGATTAGGAAAGGTTGGTTCATTGGTCGCTACGCTGCTCAGCAAGCGGTTTCAGGTGACAGGTATCGACAAAACAAGGCCTCCGGTTGAAATTCCCTTTTTATTTAAAGCAGGAGATATTTCTGAAAATGCTTTTCTGGATGAAATTCTGACAGGAGCTGATGCTGTGGTTTCCTGCATGCCTTACAATTTAAATCTGCCGATAGCTGTCATGGCTTATCAAAAGGGAATTCATTATTTCGATTTAACGGAAGATGTTTACACAACTTCCGCCATTCGGGAACTGGCGAAGGACAGTAGAGGCGTGATGGTGCCGCAATGCGGATTGGCGCCCGGTTTTATCGGAATCGTAGGTATGGACCTGGCAAAGCGTTTTACCAAAATCCGTGATATCGAATTGCGTGTTGGCGCTTTGCCTCGTTATCCAAACGGATTGATGGGCTATTCTTTTACCTGGTCGCCGGCAGGTGTTGTGAACGAATATATCAATGATGCCGAGGTAATTCACAATGGCGTAAGGAAAATGGTGCCGTCACTGGAAGGCATTGAAATGATCAATATTGAAGGACAGGAGTTTGAAGCTTTCAGCACATCCGGAGGGTTGGGTACAATGTGTGAAACTTTTGAAGGAAAACTCGATACTTTAAATTACAAAACAATCCGTTATCCCGGTCATTGCAGTCTGATGCGATTTTTGCTTTATGAATTAATTCTAAAAGAAAAACGTGAACTGGTTGAACAAATATTAACCGAAGCAAAACCGCCCGTTCAGCAGGATGTTGTATACGTTTATGCGGTCGTGGAAGGCTGGAAAGGCGAATTCCTGGAACGGGAAGAATTTTATCGGGCCTATCATCCGATTAAAATCGACGGTCAGCATTGGCGTGCCATTTCATGGACTACGGCGGCTTCGATTGCCTCGGTAGTGGAAATGGTTGCGGATGGAAGTTTGCCTGACAAAGGTTTTATCAAACAGGAAGATATCTTACTGGATGATTTTATGAAGACAACAAATGGCAATTTGTTTTATTGACAAATTTGGAGAAGTCAAATTTTAGAACTCAGGTTCACTTTACATTGAATGAATAATACCATGATTGATATACAACAAATCCTTACCAAATTAAATATAAATCCAAATAATCCCGGCGTCAGCACAGGACTGAAATCCTGGAATGGAAGTGGAGAAATCCTGGAATCTTATTCTCCGGTGGATGGTAAACTGATTGCAGAAGTCCATTCAGCCAATCCGGAAGATTTTGAAGAGGTTGTGGAATCGGCAAGTCAGGCTTTCAAAATTTGGAGATTGGTTCCTGCGCCGAAACGCGGAGAAATTGTACGTCAGATTGGTGAACAATTGCGTGGAAATAAGCAGGAATTGGGAACACTTGTAAGTTATGAAATGGGCAAAAGCTTGCAGGAAGGACTTGGTGAAGTACAGGAAATGATTGATATCTGTGATTTTGCTGTTGGACTCTCCCGTCAGTTGTATGGATTGAGTATGCATAGTGAAAGGGCGCAGCACCGGATGTACGAACAATGGCAGCCGCTGGGTATTGTCGGAATTATCTCTGCATTTAATTTCCCGGTTGCAGTCTGGTCATGGAATGCTATGCTTGCCTGGGTTTGCGGCGATGTGTGTATTTGGAAGCCTTCTGAAAAAACGCCGCTTACAGCAATCGCCTGCCAGAATATTATTCAGATCGTTCTCAAAAACAATCAGCTTCCGGAAGGTATTTCCGGCATTGTAACGGGAGGGCAGGCCGTCGGAGAATATCTGGCGGATGATAGCAGAATCGCGTTGGTATCTGCAACTGGAAGTACCAGAATGGGGAAAGCTGTTGGAGAAGCCGTAGCAAGAAGGCTTGGTAAAAGTTTGTTGGAACTTGGGGGGAACAATGCGATCATTGTAACGCCATCGGCAGATTTAAATGTTGCTATTCCGGGAATTGTTTTTGGTGCAGTAGGTACGGCCGGACAGCGTTGTACATCTACAAGAAGATTAATTGTTCATGTTGATATTTATGAAGAAGTGAAAAACCGTCTGATTAAGGCTTATGCTCAATTAAGGATTGGAAATCCATTGGATGAAAATAATCACGTTGGGCCTCTTATTGATACAATTGCGGTTGATCATTATGAGGATGCGATTGAGAAAATAAGAAAAGAGGGCGGACATTTCATTATTGATCCGAAAGTCCTGAAAGGTGATAAATATGATTCAGGATGTTATGTCGCTCCATGTGTGGCAGAAGTTGAAAATGATTATTTTATTGTCCAGACCGAGACTTTTGCGCCAATTTTGTATCTAATAAAATATGACAATCTGGACAAAGCCATTGAATTGCAGAATGCTGTGCCGCAAGGACTTTCTTCGTCCATTTTTACACTTAATATTCGTGAGTCCGAACAGTTTTTATCACAGACGGGTTCAGACTGCGGGATTGCCAATGTTAATATCGGAACTTCCGGGGCTGAAATTGGAGGAGCTTTTGGCGGAGAAAAAGAAACAGGCGGAGGCCGTGAGTCCGGTTCAGACGCCTGGAAGGCTTATATGAGAAGGCAGACAACAACAATTAATTATAGTGCGACGCTTCCTTTGGCTCAGGGAATAAAATTTGAGATCGAATAATTATTATTTCTAACTTTGTAATCTAATGGCAAACTTTAATTTTTTGCCCAAATACACTATTAATATGAAATACAAATTAACATCCCAGCAAATTGCATCACAGGTGGGAGGAGAAATCGTTATTCTTAATCATAACAAAGGAGCTTATTATGGTTTGGATGAGGTAGGAGCTTTGGTTTGGAATAATCTGGAAGCAGAACCCAAAACATTGGAGGCACTTTGTGAGGCGGTTACTAATGAGTATGATGTTGATAAAGAAACCTGTCAGGAAGACGTTGAATTGCTTTTGAAAGATCTTATTTCGGAAAAACTGGTTGAGGTAACAGAATAATGAATGTCTAAAATTTCAAACTATATTGTAAAATGGAGCAATCTTTCCGGCAGTGTCAAGATTAAAATCTTGCAGGCAGGAGCAACACTTCTTTTACTTAAAACAGGTTTGACAATTTTACCATTTTCTGGTTTTCGCCGTTTATTTCACTGGATTTCCAAATCGCAAACGCATCAGGAAACAACAGCTAAAGATATAGAAGAAACGGTTTGGGCAGTGAATACCGCTGCAAACGTTTTGCCGGTTGAGCTTCTTTGCCTGCCAAGAGCACTGGCAACTAAATTTTTATTACGCAGGGTTCCTGCATTGAGTTTGGAAATTGGTATTGAAATTAATCCAGCCAAAGTGTTCGAGGCACATGCCTGGATTGAAAAAGAAGGAGAAATAATTATTGGAGACTGGTCGGATTCTGTTTCATATCAACGTTTATGGGTTTGGGAATAATTTACAATCACACACATGTTTTTTTATAAAGCCTACGGATTAACTATCCAATCTGAAATCGAATTACCTGAACTAAGTATTGCCGAACCGGCAACTACCTGGGATATACTAATAAAAAGGGGAGAAATAATTCTTCCCAAAGTCAAAAAAACACCTATTTACAGACGAGGTATCCGTGCACTTTTTGGCAAGGATGAAAGCGGTAATCTAGTTCTGCACTGGGATGGGGTAGCTTCTTATAAAGCTATTGACGGCAAGGAGCTTGTGATTTCGCCCTTAACTGACGATGTTAACCTGCTAAGCCTTTTCACGGTTAGTGAGGCGTTAGGTTTGATTTTATTTCAAAGAGGATATTTTTTACTACATGCAAGTGCCGTGAAAGTAGGGGATGAGGCCTGGTGTTTTATGGGAAATCCGGGTGCCGGGAAGTCTACTACGGCCGCTGCATTTGTGAAAGCAGGATGTCCTTTGTTAAGCGATGATTTGACTGCAATTCAATTTGATGATCATGGAAAAGCTTTTGTTGTTCCTGCTTATCCGCAATTAAAAATATGGGAAAATGCGGTTAATGGTTTATCTTATGAAAGATCAATATTGTCGCCGGTAAGTGAAGGTGTCAATAAGTTTTCGTATAAGCCCGAGGGTATTTTTGATCATGAACCACTTAGGTTGGCCAATGTTTTTTTTCTACACAAAGCAAATAACCAGGCGGCTTTAAAATTACTTAATTCCTCAGCAATTCCTTTGGAAACATTGAAGAACTTCCCTCTACCTGTTGCATTATTGTCGGGTGAATCATTGAAAACTCATTTTCTTCAAAGTTTTCAATGTGCCAAATCTGCAAAAATATGGAAGAAGAGAAGACCGGCAGGATTTGAATTGCTTGAAAAGTGGGTGCAGGAAAGTATTTCTCTAAATACAGAAGTGCTTCATGTCTCATAACTTAATTTCTGCCAAACTTTCATTTTTGATAAAAGCGTGCCTGAATGGGCGAATGGATAACTCCTTGTTATCAGATTCTGATACAATTTTTGACTGGGAAAAACTTATTGAACTTTCTCAATGGCATCAGATTAGTGCTCTGCTTTATAACCATCTCGAAGCAAACGGAAACAAAGAAATTCCAGCTGACTGTTTAGAGAATCTGAAAAAGCAAAGTACTACCCACGCGGTATACAACATGCTTTTTCTGAAAAAGTCTGTGGAACTAAATGATGCTTTGGCAGCTGATCAGGTAAATGCTTTTTTAATGAAGGGCGCGTTATGGGCCTGGATGTTTTATGAAAACCCTGGTTTACGCGAGTTTGGTGATATTGATTTTTTTATGCCCGAAAATCAAATCAAAAATGGCCTGAAAGTGATGGCCAGACATGGTTTTGAACCAGATAATTACAGGGAATATTTATTAGAGAAAGATAGTGTAGCGAAATTATATTTTGAAACTGACTATCAATTACCGCTGACTCCAGTTGGAAGCAATATGCTCCGGTCGCTGGAAGTGCAATGGAACACAACTTACCCAAGATATCGCTATTCATTTAAATGGGAAGAATTGACGGATAAAATGATGTCATTCAAAATTTTAGATGATACGCTTCTGGTACCGAATATTGAAAATCAATTATTGATGATGATTGTTCATCATGCCGGTGTTGAACAATGGGATAAATTGAAATTCATGGCAGATTTTGTACGACTGCTAAGGAAGTTTGGTCAGGAATTGGATTGGTCGTATGTAGTTAAGGTTACCAAAGAAAAAGGTTTTTACAAACTATTCCTTGAGTCGCTCGGGCTTGTGTATGTTTTTACGGGAGAAAATTATCTTCGTTTTTGTGGAGATAGTCTTGAAAAGCGCTATCCAACACAAAGATTTTTAGATAGTGTTTTGATTCACTGGGAAAATAAAAGAGAAAAACCGATAACAAAATCCTGGCAGATCTTTTATTTCAATATGATTTACAGAGACAGGCTAAGTGACAAACTTTCTATTTTGTTCAGCCACTTAGCCTATCTTTTGGAATGGAGATTAATCATCCCAAAAGCACGTTGGTATTGGCGTCAGCCTAAACCAGTTTCAGATTAATCGTTCCTGAAATTGTATTTCCCGGGGCCAAAACGTTCAATCCTTCTCCATTATTAAAAGCATTGACGTTAGCTGTTAATGGTTCTATCGCCACGCAATCTCTTGCAGGCGGTGTGTATACAACCAGATAATTAAATTTACCTTCTCCGGCTTCCTGTTCAATCTGCAAAGTCACATGTTGTTTTTCAGATATCAATTGTGTTACTGCTTTGTCGTCACCATTATTCTTTACAATAAAAGCGTTATCAAGGGCTTTTTTAAATAATGGCATAGAACCTTCAATCGGAAAAGGTGCAGTATCAATTGGGCTCATGCGATTGTCAAAAACCACAATGGTATCAGATGGAATATTTATTTTCCATGCATCCACATCTTCATTACCTAATACGAAATAAGGATGCCATCCAAACATTACAGGGCATAGCTCGGTGCCTGCATTTTTTGCTTCATAGGTAAGAGAAAATACTCCTGCATTATCAAGTTTATACTTTACTGAAAAATCAACAGAAAATGGATAACCTTCTTTTTCTCTCAGCGTATAGGACAATTTTATATAAGCATGATCAGATCCGACAACCTGCTCCTCCAATTTAAAGGCATGTTTACGAACTAATCCATGAATAGCGTTTTCGTTGTCATTTGGAGCAAGCTGATATTCTTTTCCCAGGAATTTATACTTTCCGTCCGGGATACGGCTGGCAAAGGGAAAAAGTAGTTCACCTGCACTTTTTGTATCTTCCAAAAGTTCACTTGGAGTTCCCGGTGTTTTTAACAGTGAGAATAACGTTGTCCCTTTTCTTAATGACAACTGACGGGCTATTCCGCCAAGTTCAGGAACCACAACACAACGGTTATTTGTAGCAGTTTCCTGAATCACATATTCGGTTAACTCACCATATTGCTCTTTTAATATTTCGAATGCCATAGCAGGTACTAGTTTTAGGATTTGATTTTTAGATTGGGCAAATGTACTTTAAAAATAAAAACCGGACAGTTTTGCTGCCCGGTTTTTACTCTTTTATCTATTCGAAATTTACACAGCCGAAGAATCTTTATCTGCTGCTACCATTTCGCCTTTGTCTTTTTCAAGCGTTTGTTTTACTGCTTCTTCATGAATTGCAGCTTCTTCATTCGAGCGACGGTTGATATAAGCCTGATAACTAGTTTCCTTTTCGTATGGACGTTTGCCAATCAGTTTTTCAAGATCACTTTGGAACAAAATCTCTTTTTCTAACAATTCCTGAGCGATCACTTCCAATGCTTCACGTTTTTCGCTCAACAAGTTTTTAACAAACTGGTAAGCCTGTTCAATCAGCTTGCGCACTTCTTCGTCAATCGCCTGTGAAGTTGATTCAGAATAAGGTTTTGTGAAAGCGTAATCGCTTTGTTTTGAATCGTAGTAAGATACATTTCCGATACGATCATTCATTCCGTACATCGTAACCATGCTGTATGCAACTTTCGTTACACGTTCAAGATCACTCAATGCACCGGTTGAAATCTTACCAAAAATAACATCTTCCGCAGCACGTCCGCCCAATGTCATACACATTTCGTCAAACAACTGCTCTGTACGATACAAATACTGTTCTCTTGGCAAATACTGTGCGTAACCTAATGCAGCAACACCACGAGGTACAATGGATACCTTAACCAATGGATCAGCGTGTTCCAGGAACCAGCCTGCTACTGCGTGACCAGCTTCATGGTAAGCTACAATTTGTTTTTCTTCAGGAGAAATCAATTTGTTTTTCTTTTCCAAACCACCAATTACACGGTCCATCGCATCCTGGAAATCCTGCATGGTCACTTCTTCTCTGTCACGACGGGCAGCGATAAGCGCAGCTTCGTTACAAACGTTAGCAATTTCAGCACCTGCAAAACCGGGAGTCTGAGCCGCCAGTTTTTGAATATCAACATCAACCGAAAGTTTCAAAGGTTTCAAATGCACTTTGAAGATCGCTTCACGGCCGATAACATCTGGTTTGTCAATCGAAATTTGTCTGTCAAAACGTCCCGGACGAAGCAAAGCCGGATCCAAAACGTCCGGACGGTTCGTAGCAGCTACGATAATAATTCCTGAATCGGTAGCAAAACCGTCCATTTCAACAAGCAGTGAGTTCAGTGTATTTTCACGTTCGTCATTTGAACCTGGCATTGCACCACGTCCACGAGAACGACCAACAGCATCAATCTCATCAATAAAGATGATACAAGGCGCTTTTTCTTTTGCTTGTTTGAAAAGGTCACGAACACGAGCCGCACCCACACCAACAAACATTTCAACAAAGTCAGAGCCTGAGAGAGAGAAGAAAGGAACACCAGCTTCACCGGCAACTGCTTTCGCAAGCAAAGTTTTACCGGTACCCGGAGGGCCTACAAGAAGCGCGCCTTTTGGAATTTTAGCGCCCAGTTTTTTGAATTTGTCAGGGAACTGAAGGTACTCAACAATTTCCTTGATTTCTTCTTTTGCTTCATCCAAACCTGCAACATCGTTAAAAGTGATCTTAACTTTGTTTTCAGCATCAAATAATGTGGCACGGGAACGGCCGATATTAAATATCTGACCACCAGGACCAACACCACCAGACATTCTGCCAAGGATGAAATACATCACCAAAATCATGATAATGAAAAAGCCCCAGGTTCCGAGAAAACTTGTCCAGTCATTCCGTGTGTCTACAACAAGCTCAATCTTGTCATCATCAGGTACCTTTTCCTGAATCTTGTCAAGATCCTTTTTAAATGTTTCTGCCGAAGTCACCTGGAATTGATAATGAGAAACTGCCTCTCCTCCGAAATAATTACCACCGTTTTCAGTAGTAAGCACTTTATATTTATCAAGCTTTAGCGCTTCTGGCTTCAATGTTACTTCAACAGACTTATCATTTACTATAGTGACACGTTGCACTTCCTTATCAGCAACCATTTTCTCAAAACGTTTTTGAGTCGTTTCACGAATTGTTGATGTTCTGTTAAGGTAAGTAATCCCCAAAATAGTAGCAATCAAAGCAGCTATGATCCATCCCTGATATCCTTTCTGCGGACTTTTAGGATTTAGTGGACCTCTTTTGTTATCGTTATCAGACATTCTTTATAATAATTAAGAGGAAATTTAATAAACAACATTTCGCATCTGATGAATGTTCATCTGCTACGATATTTACAGGACGGAATCTTCAAAGTGCGTTACAACCGCATCACCCCAAAGCTCTTCCAAATCATAGTGTTTACGACGTTCTTTATTAAAAATGTGAGCCACTACATCCACATAGTCAATTAATATCCACTCTCCATTGGCCTTTCCTTCTTTTTGCCAGGGGTCGGTTTTTGATATTTTGTAAACTTCGTCTTCCACCGAGTTGGCCAAAGCATCTATTTGAGTGTCGGAATTTCCCGAGCAAATTACAAAAAAATCTGTTATTGAATTTTTTACTTTTCTTAGATCAAGGATAGTGATATCCTCACCTTTCTTTTCTGACATCCCCTTAGCAATAAGCTCGGATAAATCTTTTGATGATAGTTCTGTATTTTTGCGTTGTTTCATGCGTAGTTGATTCCCATTTCTATAAACCCTAAAGTAAAGTAAAAAAATTGTACAACTCTATATACGATACCCTAATTATAGGCAAAAAAGTTATTTATCTGCCAAGTTGTCATTCTACAAACGACATAGCGGCTGAATTAGTACGTAATGATGCAAGTATGGAAGGAGCTATTGTCATTACTGACGACCAGACAAAAGGCCGTGGACAAAGAGGTACAACCTGGGTAACCCAGCCTCGGATGAACCTTACCATGTCTGTCATTCTTACCCCGATATTCTTACCAATACAGGAACAATTTCTGATCAGCCAGGCAATGGCACTTGGTATTTCATCATACCTGAGCAACTATTCTGATAAAGTTAAGATAAAGTGGCCGAATGACATATATCTGGGTGACAAAAAAATCTGCGGGACGTTAATTGAAAACGGTATTCAGGGGACGCGTCTGGCAAGTTCGGTAGTAGGAATGGGCATCAATATAAATCAAATTGATTTCTCAAATCCCCGGGCGACCTCACTGGCTAAGGAAAGTGGGCAGGATTTTATACTGGCTGATGAGTTTTATCAATTAATTCATCATCTCGATGCGTGGTATTTAAAATTAAAATCGACGAAAAATAATCATGAAATCCGTCAGGCGTATCTGGAAAATTTATACGGTTATAACCAAGTATGCCTGTTTCGATACCGGAACGAGGTCGTATCCGGCACGGTAACAGGCATAACTGATTATGGAAAACTATGTGTCAAATTTGAAAATCAGTCCGAAATAAAAGAACTGGATCTCAAAGAAGTGGAATGGGTATGGGAAAACTAATCGGTAACTGTTGGTTTACCCCATTTTCCTAAAACAACCATAGCAAGACAGCAAATCAATAAACCAAGAGATTCACGGGCTTCTTCGATGTTGATGCTTCTCATTTTGGCTTCTCCCCAGAAAATCCCTTCAAAGTGAGGTGGCCATTGAAAAATGGATGCTACCAGATATCCTGCTGCCAGGCCATAAAAAACCCAGGAAGGCCAAAGATTGTTAAAACTCATATAGCAAGCCAGGGCGGCTGCGCTGTATGTGAAGATCCAGATTGTAGCATCAGGATCATTAAACTGGAAATATGCGAAAAGCATAAAAAGCAATCCGAATATGATTTTGAAAAATTTCATGATTTATATGGTTAGTGGGTTTTACCGGTTTATGATAAAGATGAAATAACGATTTTATTACTTTTTCAGCAATAAGATTTTTATCATTTACAAAACTGACTGATCGCAGGTGTTGCATCTTCATATCCCAAATTCTGTGCCTGTTTCAGGCTGCTGCATCCCAAATCTTTTTCACCGTCGTACCATTCAGCCAAACCCAGTCCGTAAAATGCTTTTCCATATTGGGAGTCTAGTTTTACAGTCTGGCGAAAAGCAAGCGTTGCTTTTTTGAAATCATTCTGACGATAATACGTATTACCTAAATTATACCAGGCCATTTTATTTTCCTGATTAAGTTCTGTTGCTTTTTCAAAATCATGAATGGCAGGCTCCAGTTTGTCAAGAATTACATAAAGCTGGCCCCTGTTTAAAAATACATCGGAAGTATCCGGCGCAAGTGATGCTGCTTTATTATAATCTGTCAAGGCAGAATCAAGATGATTATCATTGGTATATAGAAGCGCGCGGTTGAAGTATGGACGATAGGATGCAGGCTGTAATTTTATCGCCTGGTTGAAATCCATAAGTGCACTCTGGTAATCTTTCATTTCATAATAAGCAACCCCGCGGGTATTCAAAGCTTCGGCGTTGGAAGTATTTTTTTCAATGGCTTTGTTGAGGTATTCAATGGCTTCTTTGTTTTTGCCTTCTTTCATCAAATCTTTGCCTTTTTGCAGGAAAGCATCAGAAGAATTGGAGCAGGAATTAAGGAAAACTAAAAAAAATAAAAAAAATATTCGGTACATAATCACTCATTTATAGTTGGTTCGCACAAAAGTAAGACGAAACGTTAAATGAATGTTTTCTTTTTGTCAATAAAATGTCTTTATCTTTGCAATGGCAAATCGGAACTACCAGCTCCTTCCGAATCCCCCAGGTCCTGACGGAAGCAAGGGTAGGTGGTTGATGCGGTGAGATTCTCGGTTTGCCTTTTTTTATGCCCTTTCGCCTCGATTCCACAACTTTTTTTTGCTTTTAGTAATGGTTTCCTACTTTTGTGGGACAATTAAACTATTTAATTTTTGATATGAAATTTTTTATTGATACTGCCAATCTAAAAGAAATTAAAGAAGCTCATGCTTTGGGCATACTTGATGGTGTTACTACAAACCCGTCACTTATGGCAAAAGAAGGAATTACAGGTAAGGATAATATCATGAGACACTACAAAGCGATCTGTGATATTGTTGACGGAGATGTAAGTGCGGAAGTTATTTCTGTTGATTTGGAGGGTATGATTCGTGAAGGTGAAGAATTGATCGAGATTGATGATAAAATTGTCGTGAAAATCCCAATGATCAAAGAAGGTGTAAAGGCTTTGAAATATTTTTCAAGCAAAGGTATCCGTACTAACTGTACACTTATTTTCTCGGCAGGACAGGCGTTGATCGCTGCAAAAGCGGGTGCAACCTATGTATCTCCGTTTATTGGCCGTCTGGACGATATTTCAACAGACGGAATTGGTTTAATTGAGCAAATCCTTACAATCTATCGTAATTACGGTTATGAAACTCAGGTTTTGGCAGCGTCAGTTCGTCACCCGATGCACATTATCCAGTGTGCAGAAGTTGGAGCAGATGTAATGACAGGGCCTTTGAGCGCGATGGAAGCATTAATGAAACATCCGCTTACAGATATCGGACTTGAAAAATTCCTTGCTGATTACAACAAAGGAAACGCGTAATAAGAAATTAGTAAAAAAGGTCAGATATTTAGATTTCTAAGTATTTGACCTTTTCCCACATATGATTGTCTCCTTTTGCCATTATGACTGAAACCAGAGAGCCTATTGTAATACTGGAACGGGCTGATATTTATCAGGGCGACCGGCCGGTTTTGAATGACGTCCATTTTGAGATAAAAAATGGAGAATTTGTGTATCTGATCGGCCGTACGGGAAGCGGAAAAAGTTCACTCATGAAAACGCTATATGGCGATTTGTGGCTGCACACAGGTTCTGCCAAAGTGGTTGGTTATGAGTTGCATAACATAAAAAGAGCAGATATTCCTTTTCTCCGGCGTAAAATCGGAATCGTATTCCAGGATTTTCAATTGCTTTCGGACCGTTCGGTGGAAGACAATCTTTCTTTTGTATTGAGGGCAACGGGTTGGGAACAGCAATCGAAAATTTCAAAACGTATCGCAGAAGTTTTGATGCAGGTAGGATTGGGAACTTCCCAGAAGAAAATGCCCCATCAGCTTTCGGGTGGAGAGCAGCAGCGTGTAGTAATTGCCCGTGCAATGCTGAATGAACCAAGAATTCTGATTGCGGATGAACCAACAGGAAATCTTGACCCGGAAGTAGGAGACCAGATCATGCAGGTTTTCAAGACGATCAACAACGCAGGAACAGCCATTTTAATGGCGACCCATAATTATGAATTCCTGAAAAAATTTCCGGCACGGACCCTGAAGTGTGAAAATGGAAATGTAACCGAAGGATAAGAATATTAGATATAAAATGAGGGCTGAGAAGTTTTATTTCTCAGCCCTCATTTTATATAACCCAAAGCGGTAATTATTTCGCTGTTAAATCAATAAACGGAATAATAACTTCCTCAAGAGAAACGCCTCCATGCTGGAAAGTATCCCGATAAAGATTTACATATTGATTGTAGTTGTTCGGATAAGCAAAGAAATAATCTTCTTTTGTAAATACGTACGAAGTTGAAACATGCGGTTTTGGCAAAAATATACGTTCAGGTTTACGACAAACCATTAAATGATTGTCATCAAAACCCAGATTTTTTCCATGTTTGTATCGCAGGTTTGTATTCGTTTCACGATATCCGATGATTTTTACCGGTTTCTGAACACGAATCATACCATGATCTGTCGTCAGAATCAAGCGGCATTTTTTCTCAGCCACCTTTTTGATAAATTCCAAAAGTGGAGAATGCAGCAACCATGATTTTGTAATGGAACGGTAAGCGGCTTCATCAGGCGCCAGTTCCTTGATCATCTGAACGTCCGTACGGGCGTGTGACAACATGTCAACAAAATTGTAAACAACTACGTTTAACTGGTTGTTTAACAGATTGTTGAAATTGTCGATCAGTGATTTCCCCTGGTTGGTATTCAGGATTTTGTTATAGGATGATTTGATGTTGAAATGATTCGTTTCCAGCTGTTTTTGCAAGAAATCATATTCATGGTTATTCAGACCTTCTTCACCGTCCGGCGTATTTTCATCACTTACCCACCACTGCGGATGTTTCCGTTCCATCTCACTCGGCATCATACCTGAGAAAATGGCGTTACGCGCATAACCAGTTGTAGTTGGAAGAATCGAGTAATAAGAAGTTTCTTCTTCGATATTAAAATACTCCTGAATGATCGGCTGGATCACTTTCCACTGATCATAACGGAAATTATCAATCAATAAAAAGAAAACCGGTTCAGTGGATTTTTTTAGATGAGGGAATACTTTCTGCTTCATCAACTGATGCGAAAGTACCGGGCGGTCTGCTTTTGGATCGTTAAGCCAGCCTTCATATTCCTGCTCAATGAATTTACAGAAGTTAGCATTCGCATCACTTTTCTGCATACTGAACACTTCTGACATTCCCTGGTCATCCGAATTTTCAAGTTCCAACTCCCAGTAAATCAATTTTTTATATATATCAGCCCATTCCTCATGACCGATTCTGTCCTGATACTGCATCGCCAGATTTCTGAATTCCTGCTGATAGCTCAGCGTGGTTTTTTCAGTAACAAGCCTTTTATTATCAAGTATTTTTTTAACAGAAAGTAAAATCTGGTTTGGATTAAGAGGCTTTATAAGATAATCATCGATTTTGGAACCAATGGCATCTTCCATTATATGTTCTTCCTCGCTTTTGGTGATCATCACAACCGGTAGTGTCGGCTGCAACTGTTTAATCTGCGCAAGAGTTTCAAGACCGGTCATCCCCGGCATCATTTCATCTAAAAAGACAATATCAAATCGCTCATTTTCAATTCGGTCCAAGGCATCTGCTCCACTGTTAACCGGTGTTACATTATAACCCTTATTGGTCAAAAACATGATATGAGGTTTAAGAAGATCTATTTCATCATCTGCCCAAAGAATTTTATTTTGCATATGTGTTATTTCAATTAGTACTGTTTAAAACAAAGAAAATTAACGTGCCAATGGGGTGAATGGTATTGAAAAATTGTGTTTTTAACAAAATTTAAGGGTTTTCGCACACTCCAAAGTCATATTTGATTCTGTAATTTACTACTTTATAATCGCAAATTTCAGGATAAAAATTTCCGTGTTACCCTGTCCAGATCATCCGGCGTATCCACCCCGTGTGAATCGTCTGAAGTGATTACTGCTTTTATTGAATATCCGTTTTCCAACCAGCGTAACTGTTCGAGCGACTCTGCTTTTTCGAGTGACGAAACTTCAAGTTTTGTAATTTCTTCAAGCACATCAACCCGGTAAGCATAAATTCCGATATGTTTGTAAAAGGTATGAGCGTCTAGCCAATTTTCCGGCTCTACGCCTCGGAGGTAGGGAATTGTCTGTCTGCTGAAATAAAGAACTTCCTGCCGTTTGTTCAGTACGGCTTTCGGTACGTTAACGTTGCAAAGAATATCCTGACTGTCGATAATTTTGACCAAAGTAGCCAATTCGATTGTTCCGTCAAGTACTTTCGCCAGACTGTTAATCGGTTCGGGGCTGATAAAAGGTTCGTCGCCCTGAATATTAATTACGTAGTCATAATTTCCTTCGGTTTTTTGTAACGCTTCAAAACATCTATCGGTACCGCTCTGATGATTTTCCGAAGTCATAACTGCCTTTCCGCCAAACTGATGTACGTGGTCCAATATTCTTTCATCGTCGGTTGCTACAATAATCTGACTGAGATGCGTAGCTTTGGAGGATTGTTCATATACACGCTGGATCATGGATTTTCCGCCAATATCTACAAGAGCTTTGGCCGGGAAACGGGTTGATGCATAGCGCGCCGGTATTATTCCTAGTATCTGCACGTATTTAAAGTTTGAATGATGTCATTTCTAATTTTGTTTCAAAATAAAGCTAAAATTTTGCAAAAACTGTTTTCAAATACGTTTTCACAAAATATCTGGCGAATACTTCCGCATCCCGATCCTGACAGAAATGAATGGGCTGTTGAATTACGGGAAAGTTCGCAAAAGAATGTATCGTTTGCCATAATTGATTTATCCGTTCCCGAATTGCGCTGGCAAGTTACGCCGGAAGGAGCAGATTGGTGGACTTCTTTGACTGCATTTTCTGGTGATCATATATTTCTGCATAACTACCGGTACCCGGATTTGCCGCAACCAACTGATTTACTGGCGATTTCTGTAAATACAGGAAATTTGCTTTGGGCATTGCCTAACTACGTATTAGTCCGGACGTTAGACCATGATTTGGTGGAAGTTGCAACTTTCAAAGGCGATCAGTTTCAAAAAGGATTTTTTGATATCAGAACAGAAATACTAAGTCCGGTTTCAGAAGAAATTAATCTGCCGACTACGGAAATAATTTTAAAACAACCTGTTCGTTACAAGGAAAGAAATGTATATTTTGACAGATTGGCATCTTTTTTAACCGATATAAATGGTATTTCAAAACCCATTTGTATTGATTATTTGGATGAAAGACCCTATATGATGTTTTCTTATTATATTTACGAGCAGGAAAAGGTAGCACAATATCTTCTTATCGTTACAGATCAAAAAGAAATCGTTTTTCAGGAAAAACTTTCGGAAGGCCGGGATGGCGTTGGCCAGTCGACCATGATGCTGAAAAACAAAGTATTGGTTTATCTTAAAAATAACAACGAGTTTTCGAGTTTAACATTTTTATACTGAATGAAATACATAGTATACCTAGCCATTTTGGCAGGTTTTTTAACAGGAGTGGCAAATGCCCGTGCGAATGGAGTGAGTGTTGTAGATTCTATCGGGTATGAAAAAGTAGGCGGTAAGATTTATGTTTTGCATAAGGTTAATCAAGGACAAACAATGTTCGCTGTCGTAAGACAGTATGGAACTACGATTCAATCACTTCGGGAAGCAAATCCCGGAATCAGCGATAATGTTCAGTTAGGACAAACACTTCGGGTTCCTTATACTCCAAAAGCAAAGAAAAAAGAGGAACCAAAAAAGGAAGAGCCTAAAAAAGAAGTTGCAAAAGCTCCTGTAAAAGATTCAGCTCCTTTGCCTCCGCCTCCTTCACCAACAATATCTTCGCCAACTCCAACGGCAGACTCAAAAGTTTCTGTTGCACCTAATGGAGTTCATAAAGTAGAAGCAGGACAAACGCTTTATCGCGTCGCTGTTAAATATGGTGTTTTAATGGCAGATATTCGTAAATGGAATAATTTGAAGGACGATAACCTTACCGACGGAGAGGAATTAATTGTCAGCGAAAAGGCGGCAGAAAAAAGTAAGCAGCCAGCAGCGCCTGAACCGAAAAAAGTGGTAACCAATGTGGTGAAAGATTCTGTGAGAGCCAAAGCGGCCGTTGCTGAAAAAATAATGAAACCGGTAGAAGAAGTTGCGCCGCCAAAAGTTGTTACCGGAAAACGTAAATCTGAGTCAGGTTTGGCTGAGGTAATTGAAACAGATGAGAGCACCAGCAAGTTTTTAGCTTTGCACCGCACTGCACCAATTGGGGCATTGGTAGAAGTTTTGAATGAATACAATCAGGAAAAAATTATTGTAAGGGTTATCGGAAGGATTCCGGATACGAGTGTGAATGATGATATTGTGATCAAATTATCATCCCGTGCTTTTGAAAAAGTTTCGCCTAACAGCAAGAGATTCAGGGCGGTTATCAGTTATCTTGATAATAATTAGAACTTGTTTTGAAATTTAAATGAACCAGGATTAGTTTTATCAATAGTATAGATGAAGATTTAACCTGGCATACACAAATTCTGAATAATAAATAATGAAGCATTCACCTCAGTTCCGATCTAAAAGAGAAGAAGAAAGAGCAGCTGCAAAAAATACGACAGGCTACAAAATCTGGAGTGTTATGTTTACGATCATGTATCCTTTTATAGCCGTTTTCACTTTCGTGTTTTCTTGCATTGTGATGTTCTTTTCCGGAATATCAAGAGTTTTGGCGTACGTGTTAGGAAGAGGTCATGCCGGAAACTGAGATTGAACTAATTCCAATTTCCCAATCCATTACTGATTTACTGGAAGCCAAAGCTGCACAATACAACCAGCAGGATTTTATTCCTTTTGATCCAATCAGTATTCCACATCGTTTTTCTAAAAAACAAGATATTGAGATCATGGGTTTCTGGGCTGCTGTTCTGGCCTGGGGCCAACGGAAAACAATCATAAATAAATGTCTGGAATTGTCGGCATTGATGGATGACGCTCCTTATGACTTTATAAAAAATCATCAGGATAGTGATCTGAAAAGATTTCTTGATTTCAAACACCGTACTTTCAACGCGACGGACACGCTTTATTTTCTCTACTTTTTTCGAAATTATTACAACAAATATGACTCGTTGGAAAATGCTTTCAGTAATTATATAACTGAATCTGATATTACAATTGAAAACGGATTAATCGGTTTTCATGATTTGTTTAGCGACTCTGAAAATTTCCCTTTAAGAACCCGCAAACATATCGCTACGCCGGTGCGTAAATCGTCGTGTAAGCGACTGAATATGTTTTTGAGGTGGATGGTGAGGAAAGATGATAAAGGAGTTGATTTTGGTATTTGGGATAAAATAAAACCTTCTCAGCTTGTTTGTCCATGTGATGTGCATGTGGATCGGATTGCAAGAAAATTAGGATTAATTCAAAGGCCGGTAACTGATTGGCGGACAGCTGTGGAATTGACCGCCGCATTACGTATGTTAAATCCAAATGATCCGGTTTTGTATGATTTTGCATTATTTGGCTTAGGAATTGAAGGATTTGCGAAAGAGGAGTTTTTGATTTGAATTTGTAAATAGTTTAGGTGTTTTTGACATTTCTTATGCCACCCTTTCAGGGTTTTGGTTTCGTACCACTTATTGCTTTCCTATAATAATGTCATCCCTTCGGGATTTTGTTATTCCTAACTGTATCATTAAAATTTTGACTTTTAAAATGCAGAATCTAACCAGTATATTTTAATTCGAAAATTTCTATAACCACAATCCCGAAGGGATGGCATTATTATAGAGCGCCAGATTCACTAACTGGCAATAACCCTGGAAGGGTGACATATGAATTGCTGTGAACTATTACGAACCAATTATCAATACCACTAAAAATGGAAATCCCGGTCGATAACAACGAGTCGGGATTCTTTGATTTAAATAATATCTAATATATAATTGCATCGAACTTTATTAAGGGGTTGGTCGCTTTTTTATGCCACCCTTTCAGGGTTTTATTACTGGGCTCAAATTACTTTTGCTATAATAATGTCATCCCTTCGGGATTTTGTTATTCCTAACTGTATCATTAAAATTTTGACTTTTAAAATGCAGAATCTAACCAGTATATTTTAATTCGAAAATTTCTATAACCACAATCCCGAAGGGATGGCATTATTATAGAGCGCCAGATTCACTAACTGGCAATAACCCTGAAAGGGTGACATATGAATTGCTGTGAACTATTACGAACCAATTACCAATACCACTAAAAATGGAAATCCCGGTCGATAACAACGAGTCGGGATTCTTTGATTTAAATAATATCTAATATATAATTGCATCGAACTTTATTAAGGGGTTAGTCGCTTTTTTATGCCACCCTTTCAGGGTTTTATTACTGGGCTCAAATTACTTTTGCTATAATAATGTCATCCCTTCGGGATTTTGTTATTCCTAACTGTATCATTAAAATTTTGACTTTTAAAATGCAGAATCTAACCAGTATATTTTAATTCGAAAATTTCTATAACCACAATCCCGAAGGGATGGCATTATTATAGAGCGCCAGATTCACTGACTGGCAATAACCCTGAAAGGGTGACATATGAATTGCTGTGAACTATTAATATGACACAAACCATTTGCAAATAGTAATACTGCTAGAAATCAAAAATCCCGGCTGATGATTAAACGGCCGGGATTTTTGATTTAAATATCTAACGCAATAAACTACATCGCACTTTCTTTAAAATCAATCGTATCAATAGCAAAAAGGGGTTTACCATTAGCTGACGGATTTTTGAACACAAATACAACTTTGTGTTTTTTATTATCTGCTGGCGCTTTTACAGGAATATTCAACGTTTCGGAAGACGATACATTTGCTTCACCGATTTTAAGTCCGGCTGGGGAGTCCAAATGAGCTTCCAGTACTCCTCCCGCAGTTTTATCACTGCTGATTACCGCAACTGTGAGCGTTGAAATGTCTGTCAGGTCAATATCATCAAAAGCAATGTAACTTCCGTTTGCAGAGCCCAAAACAACTTCCGGGCCGGATGGAAGTTTGTATTTCATGTAATTTTTCCCTTCATCCAAAGTATTTGCCTGCAATTTGGCCGGACGCAAAGCGATTGTTTTTGAACCTGTCAAAGGCCCCATTGTCCCATTTCCTTTGTCAGTATAACTTGCAGTGAAAATATAAGAACCATCTTTTTTCTTGGCTTCTGTTACATAAGCGCTTTTCAAAGGCTTTTTATCAACAACCTGTTTTTTCGCAAGCGATAAAATGTATTTAACCATTTCTTCGACTTCTTCCGGTTTGTGTTGAGGGTGCGCCGCCATAGCCTGCTCTCCCCAAACACCACCGCCACCTTTGATGACTTTGTCCGTAAGCGTTTTCAATGAATTACGTTCATTCTCATATCTTTTTGCAACTTCAATATAAGTTGGCCCGATTGATTTTTTGTCAACCGAATGACAGGCTTTACAATCACTTAATTCGATCAGACGTTTGCCGGTATCAAATCCGGTATTCGCCTGATGACCTTGTGCGAGAACTGTTTTATCAAAACCTTCCAGATAATTAATCGTCAACGTTACTTCGTCTTCCGGGATGGTTTTCTTTACCAGACTTCCATCTTCTTTATCAGAAACCGCAACTTCATATTTAACCGGTTTGTCATTCCAGTAAAAAGTTTTGTTTCCTTTTATTGCAACGTCAACCTGTGGGATTGCATTTCCTGCCTTGATCGTTACTTCCGAAGTATTACTGTTTCCGGCACTGTCAGTTACTTTTAAAACCGCAGTATATTCTCCTGGTTTTGTGTAGGTGAAAGTTGGGTTTGGCAAAGCACTTTTTCCTAAACCTTTTCCAAATGACCAGTCATATTTAATTACGTCGCCATCATAATCCAGAGATCCTTTTGATGAAAATGCTACTTTCAAAGGAATGGCTCCGGTTGTATTAGTTGCTTTTGCAGCAGCAACAGGAACACGGTTTCCGGCATTAAAAGTAATATGTGAAAGGCTGGCTTCGTCATTTTGTGCAAACCAGTTGGGGCCGTATTCCAAAGTGTATAATGAACCATCGCTGGCAAACTGCATATCCATCGGATGGCTGAATTTACCATTCGGCATAAAGCGTTCGATATTGATCAGATCGCCTTTTTCATTCATCGTCACAATGTTGATATAATCACGGATCCAGTCGTATGCGAAAAATTTACCATTGTAATAATTTGGGAATTTGTCTTTTCCTGCTTTAAAATCATTGGCATAATACACCGGGCCAGCCATGGCATTTCTGCCGCCTTTGCCCACAATCGGACCGAATTCAGGAGAATCTGCGTAAGGATACCATATAAATGCGGGTTGTGCAGGAGGTAATTTTGTGATACCTGTGTTGTGCGGAGAATCATTGATCGGGGCAGCCGGATCAAATGGCTTACCAGAAGTACTGTCAGCAAAATTGAAACTGATATATGGTTTGTTATCTCCGATAAATAGGGGATAACCAAAATATCCGGCTTTTCTTGCCTGGTTTACTTCATCATATCCGCGTGGTCCACGTTTAGGATTATCGTTTGATGCATCCGGTCCCACATCTCCCCAATAAACATAACCCGTATGCTGATCCACAGAAATACGGTATGGATTACGCGTTCCCATTACATAAATTTCAGGTCTTGTTTTTTCAGTTCCAACAGGAAATAAATTGCCTTCCGGAATATCATAAAGATTAGTGCCGCCAGGCATATTGGCACGGCGATCTCCGTAGCGTGGTTTTATGCGAAGAATTTTTCCGCGAAAGGAATTTGTATTGGAAGAAGAATGACGACCATCCCAGCCTTCACGTCCCGGGCGACCGTCAATCGGTCCATATCCGTCCGATTGAAAAGGATTTACATCATCACCAGTTGATAAATATAAATTTCCTTTTGCATCCCAGGCAATCGAGCCACCTGTATGACAGCAATCCGTTCTTTTTACTGGTACTTTTAGCAAGTTTTCTTCGGTTGACAGTAAAAGCGTGTCCTTAATGTCATCATATTTA
Organism: Dyadobacter frigoris; assembly: GCF_005280585.1. GTDB lineage: Bacteria > Bacteroidota > Bacteroidia > Cytophagales > Spirosomataceae > Dyadobacter > Dyadobacter frigoris. Next base: position 148,234 of record NZ_SZVO01000006.1, on the reverse strand, counting down.
AAACGTGACAAATGTTGAGCCGTGTCAGCTTCTGTCGAAGGAGGGGAATAATACAGATAAACCAGTTTATTAGTTTTGAAATTCGGATCAATATTTAGTCCCATTAATCCATATTCCTGTTTGGTATAAACCGGAACTTCTGCTACTATTTTTACTTTGCCCGTTTTAGGACTATATAGTTTTAGTTTTCCTTTTCTTTCAGCAAACAAAACACGCTGATCGTCAAGAACTACCAGTTCTGTTGGTTCGTCAAGTTTTGTTGCCAGTACTTTTTTCGTAAATCGGTTTTCTTCCGGGCGCGATTTTGAATAATCAAGCTTTGCAGCCATTACATAGTTTAACCCACCTGTCAAATGTTTCAAAAATACAGGATTGACAAAAGTGGCGTCTTCGTGTCCGAAATTGGTATAAAAAGCTTTTCCACCATCAAATTCGTGATACCATGACATCGGGTGATCATTGCCCATTTTACCATCTTTATAAGATTTTTCATCAATCTTGACAAGAACAGTTACCTGCGGATTGAAGGTCTTGAAATCATAAAATTCATCCTTGATTTTCCAGCGATCCGGAAAACCTTCCATCGATGGATGCTCACGGTTTACAACATAAGCTTCCCCATTCTGAACATTTGGATTTCCAGGATGGCTTGCGAAATAGGCACCTGCAAGTTTGTTATACCATTGCCAGTCATATTCAGTATCCGTCGCGGCATGAATACCAAGATATCCGCCGCCTGCTTGAATGTAGTGTTCAAAAGCTTCCTGCTGATTGTCATTTAGTACATTTCCTGTTGTGTTAAGGAAAACTACGGCACTGTATTTTCTAAGATTTTTTTCTGTGAAAAGTGCTGCATTTTCTGTTGTATCAACGCTAAAACCGTTTTCTGTTCCCAGTTTCGTAATAGCAGTTTTTCCTGCGCCTATGGAACCGTGACGGAAACCAGCAGTTTTTGAAAATATCAGGACACGTTTTTCAGGTGTAACAGATTGTGCAGTAACATTAATCGAAAAACAAATGCATAGTGCGAGACAAAATGCATTCAGATAATTCATTGTTTTTTTGCGGACTTGATCCTTCATTATTATGCTAATTGGATTTGTTAAAAGGTCATGGTTTACTTACTTGCAAACTTGGATTTTCTACTATTTTTCACATAAAAGTTACAATTAAATATATAAAAAAACCTATCAGTCATAAGAACGATAGGTTTTTATTATACTTGTTATAAAGACAATTATTTAATTATAGTCCCAATGCTCTGCGGTTAAATGCTTCGTCTGCACCAGTTCCTGCAAAATCATCAAAAGCTTTGGTAGTAACCTCAATAATCTGGTTAGCGATAAACGGAGCGCCTTCTGCCGCACCCTGTACCGGTGATTTTATGCAGCATTCCCATTCCAAAACCGCCCAGCTGTCATAATTGTACTGGGAAAGTTTTGAGAAAATACCTTTGAAATCAACCTGACCGTCACCTAAGGAACGGAAACGTCCGGCCCGGTCAGCCCATCCGGCAAATCCGCTGTAAACACCTTGTTTTCCTGTTGGATTAAACTCGGCATCTTTTACGTGAAACGCTTTGATGCGGTCGTGGTACAAATCGATGAATTGAAGATAATCCAGCTGTTGTAAAACAAAATGGCTTGGGTCATAATTGATGTTAGCTCTTGTATGTCCGTCAAGGTAATCAACAAACATTTCAAAAGTGGATCCGTCAAAAAGATCTTCACCCGGGTGAAGTTCGTAACAAACATCCACGCCGTTTTCGTCGTAAACATCCAGAATTGGTTTCCACCGCGCTGCTAATTCTTTGAACGCAGTTTCAACAAGACCCGCAGGACGTTGTGGCCATGGGTATAGGAACGGCCAAGCCAATGCACCAGAAAAAGTTGCACTTGCTTTTAAGCCAAGATTTTTACTGGCAACAGCCGTGTATTTCAATTGCTGCGTAGCCCATTCCGCTCTTGCTTTCGGGTTATTGCGAACTTCGGGAGCTGCAAAACCGTCATACATTTCATCATAAACCGGATGCGATGCAACCAGCTGACCGATAATATGCGAAGCAAGTTCAGTAATTTCCAAACCTTTGTCTTTCAGCTTTCCTTTTAATTCGTCAGCATAAGTCTGAGATTCGGCAGCAAGCTTAATGTCAATAACTCTTGGATCCCAGATCGGCAACTGAACACCTTTATAGCCAAGATCAGCCATATAAGTTGTAATACCGTCAAGGGTATTAAATGGTGCCTCATCACCCAAAAATTGAGCAAGAAAGATTCCAGGTCCTTTTATAGTTTTCATGATTTTTAATTTTGAATGATAGATTGAGTGAATGATAGAATGGCGGGAACAAACTTAATGGCTTGAACTGCTTCTGGCATCCCACTTTAATGTTGAATGATAGAATTAGTGAATGATAGAATGGGCGGAACAAACTTAAAGGCTTGAACCGGTACTTAATTTGGGGTAATTTTTTAAAATTTCCCAAACCAGGTCATTCAAATCAAAGAAAATCGAACGAGCCAAATATTCACTCATTCTATCATTCACTCATTCTATCATTTTTAATTATGGCTAGAATTGCTTCTGGCTTTGGATAGAATTTTTAAGATTTCTTCTGCTTCATTCATTAAACTAGTAATCTTTTCCATCGGTAAAATTCCTGATTCTGAAATTATTTCAAGCCAAAATAAAGACTCGTCCGCTTCTTCAACTGTTATGCTGAGTTTGGCGAAGAACTCTCTGTTACTTCTGGCCCTACATACCGCTCTATAATTTGCTCCTACCGAAGATGCCGATCTTAGAAATTGTTTTCCAATAATTCGGGCTTCTTCCGAGGAAGGCAAAGCTTTAAATAACTTTATACTTCGTAAAACAAATTGCTTTGTTCTGTCTTTTAAAGCATCAATAAATTCTTCTTTAGTGTGTGTCATCTTAATGAATTTTGAATGGTAGATTGAGTGAATGATAGAATGGCGGGGAACAAATTTAATGGCTTGAATTGCTCCTGGTCTTGGATAGAATGTTTAAAATTTATTCTACCATGTTCTTATATCAATGAAGACCGAATGAGCAAGACATTCACTCATTCTATCATTCACTCATTCAAAATTAAACGGTTACCCAAGCCTGTTTCTTGTTACTTTCCAAAATTCTTTCACAGATCAAAAGCTCACGGTATCCGTCAGCGAAGGTTGGGAAAGTTGGGTTTTCTGGTTGTTTTCCTTCTGCGATAGCAGCGTAAACTTCCTTGAACATTTGTTTTGATGTATCCGGGAAACCTTCGTTATGCCCGCCTGGGAAAGTGATTAATGAGCGAACATCATCATTAACAAGTGAAGGATCACGCATTAATATTTCATTGCTTTTATCGCGGTTACCGATCCACATTTCATTTGGTGCTTCGGACGTCCAGTTGAAAGTTTTCTTCGAACCCGAAATTTCCAATGTCATACGGTTTTTACGACCCGCAGAAACCTGGGAAACGGTAATCACACCTTTGCTTCCATTGTCAAAACGAAGAAGTACGTTGGCGTGATCTTCTGTTGTTATAGGCACATCAGCATAATCTTCCGGCTGAAGCATTTTTCCTGAATAGGTTTCTACCGGTTTCAAAGGTTTTTTACGTGTTTTGTGAATTGTGTTGAAATCGGCAAGAACTTCAACTGTTTTCAAGCCCGTAATGTATTCCAGGATATCCATCAAGTGAGAACCGATATCGGCAATGGCGCGGGAATCTCCGGATTTGTCCGGTTCAAGACGCCAGTTGTAATCTGTTTCGTAAAACAGCCAGTCTTGCAGATAAGAACCGATGAAAGAATAAATTTCTCCCAATTCTCCGCGCTCACGCATCGACTTCATCTGACGAGCCAATGGGTAATAGCGCAAGTTGAAATGTACAGCATTAACCAGACCGGTTTTTGCAGCAAGTTCAACCAGTTCTTCGGCTTCAACTAAATCTTTTGCAAGTGGTTTTTCACAAATAACATGTTTTCCAGCCAACAAAGCGGCTTTCGACTGATTATAGTGAAGGAAGTTAGGCGTACAGATATGGATAACCGAAATATCATCCTGCTTCAATAATTCATCGAACGTGTAAGAACGTGGAATGCCTAATCCGTCAGCTTTTTGTTTTGCAATTTCTGCGGTTACTTCGCAAAGAGCGGCTACTTCGACATTTGGCAAGCGTCTTAAAGCTTCGATATGGGCAGGACCAATAAAACCGGTTCCAACTACACCAACTTTTATTTTATTCATAAACCTGGTAAAAAGTGAAAGGTGAAAATTATGTCAAAAATGTGGATAAGCTTATTATATAAAAGAAGACCGGAACGGTTTCCGATCTTCAAATACGAATCTGATTATTATCTACTCAAAAGTTGTCCATTTTATGTCAGACTTATCTGACGCGAGAACGGTGTCAACGAACTTCATTCCGCGTAAACCATCTTGTGCCGTCGGGAAATCGTAAACAGGATCTGCTTTTCTGCCTTCCTGATGGGCACGAACGTGAATGGCAAAATTCCGGTAAAGATTGGCAAAGGCTTCAAAATATCCTTCCGGATGTCCGGCCGGAATACGCGTATGGACCTGCGCTGCTTTTGATAAATTGCCAACACCGGTACGGATATGTCTCACACCTTGCTGCGTTTTATGGATTAATGTGTTAGGTTCCATTTGTCTCCATTGCAACCCGCCGGTTTCTCCATAAACACGGATATTCAAATCGTTTTCTTCTCCGTTTGCAATCTGGCTATCTTGTAAAATACCTTTTGCTCCGTTGTTGAAACGTAATAAAATATTAGCATCATCATCAAGCTGGCGGCCTTCAACAAAAATCGTAAGATCGGCACAAAGTTGCGTAATTTTTAGTCCGGTGATATATTCAGCCAGGTTTTCAGCATGAGTCCCGATATCGCCAAGGCTTCCGCCTGCTCCGGATTTGCTTGGATCTGTACGCCAGGCAGCCTGTTTGTTGCCCGTAACTTCAACCATTGTGGAAAGCCAGCCTTGTGGATATTCCACAATTACTTTCCGAATTTTTCCTATCGCGCCCGATGCAATCATTTCTTTTGCTTCTTTCACCATCGGATAACCCGTGTAATTATGTGTCAGACAGAAAACCAGCCCGGTTTTTTCAACCAGCTCAACAATTTCTTCTGCTTCTTTTACATTCAGTGTTATTGGTTTGTCGCATACAACATGGAAACCGTTTTCAAGTGCAAGTTTCGTAGGTGCAGCGTGTACGTGATTCGGGGTAACAACAGAAATGAAGTCCATCCGTTCTCCTTCAGGAAGCTGCTTTTCTTTAAGAATCATTTCCTCAAAGTTGGCATAAACGCGGTCCTCGGGCAAATAAAGGGCTTTTCCGGTCTCTTTTGATTTTTCGGGAGACGAGCTGAAAGCACCGCAAACCAGTTCAATTTCTCCATCCATGATAGCCGCACGGCGGTGAACTCCTCCGATAAAAGCATCAAGTGTTCCTCCCACCATACCCATCCTTATCTTTCGTGACATTCCTCTGGGTTTAAAGTTTCAAAAAGATTTTATACTTATAAAGAGTAGTATCTGTTACTCTTACTTCTTACAAAGATATATTTAACATATAAAAAATGTGTCACCAAACGAAGATAGAGTAGTAGAATTGATGACTATTTGTTTTTTTTGTGAAAATATTAAACAATTTCGTTGTCATAATGTTCGTAATTAGTCACTCTCTTATATTTTAACCTTTAACTTATTTAATTTTTCTACGCATGGCTCAACCAGTAAATAGCTCACGGCTTTTCAATGCAAGCTGTTTTGCACTTATTACAACCGCTTTTTCATTTGGTATCCGCGCGGGTATTCTTACCGAATTAGGCGAAAAATTCAGTCTGTCCGGCGAGCAGCTGGGCTTTATTAATTCCATGGCATTTTTTGGTTTTCCAATTGCCATGATCGTGTTTGGAGCTTTGTACAATGTTGTTGGGCCTAAAAGAATTATTTATGTAACTTTTATAAGCCATGCGTTAGGTATTATTTTGACTATTTATGCACAGGGTTTCTGGGGATTATTGATCTCTACTTTTTTCATCGGTTTTGGAAACGGATGTACGGAAGCTGCCTGTAACCCGATGATCGCCGATACTTATTCAGGAAGTACTTTGAATAAAATGATGAACCGCTTTCACATGTGGTTCCCTGGTGGGATTGTAGTAGGCAGTCTTATCTCTAAATTCATGACGGATTATGGCTTCAACTGGCAGGCTCAAATGTGGGTCATTGCCATTCCTGCTGTTATTTATGCATTTCTTTTTTGGGGACAAACTTTCCCTGTCAGCAAAGTGGAAGCAAATACGGCCGGAAACTTCAAAGCAATGCTTTCTCCGCTTTATATCTTTATCATGATTGCGATGGCATTTACTGCTATTTCTGAATTCGGTCCTGAACAATGGGTTGGTCCAATTCTTGGAAAAGTGGGTGCAAGTCCGATGATTATCCTGGTTTGCGTAACAGGTTTAATGGCTGTTGGCCGTTTCTTTGCCGGACCGATTGTTCACCGTCTAAATCCAATTACAATTCTATTGAGTTCAACGGTTATGGCTGCCATCGGAATTTACCTGATGAGTATTGCAACAGGTGGATTGGTTTATTTTGCTGCAATGTTGTTTGCTGTGGGTGTATGTTATTTCTGGCCAACAATGCTTGGATTTGTGGCAGAATATATGCCGCAAACAGGTGCATTTGGTCTTTCGATTGTAGGTGGAATGGGAATGTTCTCAACTTCGATATTCCAGCCTGTTATTGGAAAATGGCTTGATAATGAAAAAGCTGTTCAGGCTGCTGCTGGTGTGACTGGCGATGCTGCTGAATTGGCTGCTGGTCAGGCGACTTTACAAAACATGATTATGTTCCCGCTGGTGGCTTTGGTAATGTTTATTGTGCTTTATTTCTGGATTGGAAATAAAAGACCGGTATTTGTTGATCAAACAGAAATATTGAAATCGCCGCAATTGTAATTTTTTAGGTTACACAGAGAACCACAGAGCGGACGCCGCGCGGGTAAAAAGAGAGCCACAGAGAAAATTGAAAAATTAACTCTGTGGCTCTCTTTATTTTCTCTCTGGTTCTCTGTGTAACCTAAAAACTATTTCAATTTTACGATTGTCACCCCCGCTCCCCCGCGATCTGCATGTTCATCCTGCATTCCAGCAACGTGAGAATAGCCCCGCAAATGATTTCTGACAAGCGTTCGTAGAATGCCGTCACCTTTACCGTGGACAACACGCAGCTCGTCGTAGCCGAGCATAATGGCATTGTCCATGAAGGAATCAAGTACACCCAAAGCTTCTTCTCCACGTTTTCCGCGAATGTCCAGGTTGAAACTGAAATTCATCATCCGTTCGTTCAAATCAACACCTTTCGAAACTGTTTTTAGTTTCTTTTCACCGGTAGCTTCCTTGTAAGTTCTGTTTGAAACCTTTTCCAGGCGGTTTAATTTGATATTGGATTTCAAATCACCAATCCGGATTTCAGCATCTTTTCCTTTCAAAGAAAGTATTTCTCCAATGGCGGTTTGTCCGATGACGCGTACATAACTTCCAATCACAATCGCACCGTCTTCCGGCTCAAAAACATTGTCTTCTGATGGAAGTTCTTCAACTTCTTCCAGTTTTAAATTCTTTTTGCCAAAATTTTCGAGATTGGTCCGTACCGTTTTTGTCTTTTCTTTTTCGGCTTTATTTTCCTTTATTTCACGGATCGTATTTTCAATCAGCTGGTTAGCATCTGATAACAAATTTTTCGCTTTTTGCTTTGCATCATTTACCAGCTTTTTCTCATTGTTTTCCAGATTGGATTTCAATTTGGTATATTCAGAAAGTTGCTGTGCAGCTTTTCTTTCTTTGATACCCAGCTCAATATTTTTTTCTGCAAAAACTTTACGCTCAATATCCAGTTCTTTTAGTAGTTTTTCAAAATTGACCTGTTGCGTTCCAAGTTTTTCTTTGGCGCGATTAATCACTGTATTTGGTAAACCGATTTTTGAAGCAATTTCAAAGGCAAAAGAACTTCCGGGTCTTCCGATTTCCAGTTGATAAATGGGTTCCAAATGTTCTCCGTCAAAGCGCATCGCACCGTTAACCAAACCTTCTGTTTTATCTGCTAATACCTTCAAATTGGTATAATGCGTATTGATTACACCATAAGCGCCCGATTTCGTCAGATCTTCAAGGATTGCTTCTGCAATGGCACCACCAAGTCCTGGCTCTGTTCCTGTTCCAAATTCATCAATCAGGAAAAGCGTTCTTTTGTTGGCTAATGTAAGGAAATGACGCATGTTGGTAAGATGTGAGCTATACGTACTCAAATCATTTTCCAGCGACTGTTCATCACCAATATCAATAAAAATATTCTGGAAAAAGCCCATGGAAGATCCGTCCGCCATCGGAACGAGAAGTCCGCATTGATGCATGTACTGGATCAATCCAACTGTTTTTAGTGAAACTGATTTACCACCGGCATTAGGACCGGAAACGATCAGGATTCTCTGTTTATCCTGCAATTCAATATTTAACGGAACAACTTTTTTTCCTTGCTTTTGGAAGGATAAGTGCAGTAATGGATGCCTCGCGTCCTTCCAGTCAATGAATTGCTTGTTTACAAAAGTCGGATTCGTTGCATTCATCTGAATCGCAATCTTTGCTTTTGCCCGCAGAAAATCCATCAGACCTAAAAATGAATATGCCTTTTGAAGATCTGGCACGAACGGCCTCAGTTGATCCGTCAAATGCATAAGAATCCGGTTTATTTCCCGACGTTCCTCGTATTCCAGTTCGCGGATTTCATTGTTGGATTCAAAAACGTCTGTGGGTTCTATAAAAACCGTTTGTCCTGTTGAGGATTCATCATGAATAAATCCTTTCAATTTTCTTTTATGCTCTGCCGCCAGAGGAATAACCATTCTGCCATTTCTTACCGTCAACGACACGTCTTCGCTGATCCAGCCGCTGCTTTTGGCGGTTCGCAGCATGGTATCAAGTTTTTTCCGTATTCCCGCCTGCTCCGAGATTAATTTCTTTCTTATACGAGATAATTCCGGCGAAGCAGTATCCCGAATCTGTCCCCGGTCGTCAATGATTTTATCAATCGAATCTGTAATCGCTTTATCGACACGAACCGTTTTGGCATATTCACCCAAAAGCGGAAATGATTCAGGTTCCTGATTGGCAAAAAAACGAAGACAAAGACGGATGGTTTGAAGCGATGCTTTTAGATCGGAAAATTCTTCCAGTGTCAAAAGCATACCTTCAATAGCAGCGCGTTTTAAATAAGGCGTTGCATCAAGATAATTTTGAGATGGAAAATCTTCTCCGATTTCCATGACCCGTTTCATCTCGGCTGTTTGGCTAACCAGTTTTTCAACCATGCCAAAATTGTCTGAGAAGCGGATTTTTTCAACAAAACTACGCCCCAAGGGACTTATACACGCTTCTTTCAACAATTCGCGCAGTTTGTCAAAACCTAATTTTTGTTCAATTGTATTGGGGTATAACATTCTGATATTTCTGATTTTGAAAGGTCTGTTTTAAGTTTTTTAACCTGAATTCAGGCAGACCGTCGTTCATTCTTTTAAAATAATCTCTGGATTTCCTCTTTCACAAACTTTAAAGCGTGTGTTGTAGGTTGTATTTCCTGCTGGATTACCTGTGCAAATATCTTTTTAGCAAGCTCCGAAGCAGGTGCTTCTGCATTAACTTCAACAGCGGCCTGGTTGATCACAGAAACAATTTCATTCATCGCATTGGAAACTTGTCCCCAGGCATCAATGCTGATATATATCTGCTGAGCCAGGTTATGATTATATTCCTCCCGGATCTCATATAACAGGATTTGCTGCAATTCAAGTGCATTGGCGGCAGAAGCCACCAGTCTTAATAACAGATTATTTGGTGTAATTCGTTCTAAAAATAAACACATCCGTTCGTAAGCCTGCAAACGCAGCGGTAACGTGATTTCAATATTTTTACTGCGGATATCATTTTTTTGTTTATCAAAAACTTTTTCTGCAACTGTGATAATTGTCAGATACATACCATAAGTTACGATGGCCCCAAGTATCAGAACGGTAATGAGTGAGTAATACTCCATAGGTTTATTTAATAGTATTTTGTAACGCATCAAAGTGCGAAATTACAAGATAACTGAAAATTAGAAGGAAGAAAGTGAATTAAATACGAATTCAAAAAACATAATTGCTGTTAACTTGTAGCAAACCTCAGTATGAGCCGGTCATTTACCGGGATGATACAAAGGTTTGCCGCAGTTTATTTGATCCTTTTAAGATCTGAAATTGTTTACTGAGCAATTTCATTTTTGAAAGGTAATTATTATTGAGTGATTTCATGGAGAACCCAATTCAAATTACAGACAAGGCCAAGCTTGAAATTGTCACCACGCTGGAAGCGAATAAAATACCTGACACCTACGGTTTGCGGGTGGGACTGCGTGGTGGCGGATGCAGTGGAACATTTTTACTTGGTTTTGATACAGCCTCAGAATTTGACCAGATTTACAAAATTGACGGTGTTAAAGTGATTATTGACAAGCGGCATTTAATGTACGTTCTTGGTGTTTTGGTTGATTATGAAGAAGGAATGAACGGGAGCGGTTATACGGTTTCTTCTCTCGATAAGAAATAAAATCCCCACTTTTTCAAATCTGTCCTAATCTTCAATCGTAACATGTTTCCAGTTTTCCCCGGAACGTATCCTGTTCAACTGAGTATGCGTAATTCCAAACTGCTTGGCGATCATTTTCAAGCGGTTATTATCGTTTTTAAGCAACTTTTTGATAATTCTTACTTTGCTTTCTGTTAGTTTGTAATTTTTAGTCCGACGAGGAATTACACGATTTATAAAAGCGGGATTTTCACGGTTATGATCAATCATTTCCGTTTTTGTAACCCATCTAAGGTTTTCGTAATAATTGTTCTGTTTTTCGTAATCATTATGGATTACAAAGCCGTGGTCATCGCTTGCTTTCTCAACAAAGTTTTCTGCTACCAATTTATGCACATAACGATTAATCGTTTTCCCGCCTGTGACACGGATATTTAAGGAGCGATAGCCCTGAATTACAGATCCTTTAATGATCGCTCCGTCCTTTGGGTTATTTTGAAAACTCTTAAGTCTTCCATAATTGGAAACCTCATAGTGCGGTGCATTTTCGACTTCTTGGAATTTAATTAAAGCCCATTTCTCATTCCAAAAACTCCGGCTTATAGTTGGCGTTGGCTCATTCATTGTTTGACCTTCGATTATTAATTATAATTTTTTAATTTTTTTGTTAGCAAGTAATATCCGGATTAAGAAAACTTAATGCCAGGAATGAATGTTTTGAATCAAAGTGTTTTAACAATTTTTTCAATTGAAAGAAATGAAACGTACGCTTGTTATTGGTGCTTCCGCTAATCCTTCCAGATATTCATTTCTGGCTGCCCAAAAACTAAATGCTATGGGGCATCCTGTTTTACTTCTTGGCAGAAGAAAGGGACTTATTGCTGATAAGGAAATCTATGTTGAGCCGATAATCTTTGAAGATATCGACACAGTTACCTTGTATATCAACCCAAGTATTCAACCTTCTTACTACGATTATATAATTTCATTAAATCCAAAACGTGTTATTTTTAACCCTGGTACAGAAAACCCGGAATTTGAGAACATTTTAGTTGCTAAAAATATCGTACCAGTGGAAGCATGCACTTTAGTGATGCTATCAACCGGTCAGTATTAGTAATTAAAGAGGGGAGTATGGATAAAAAGACATGTTTTTATGTCTTTTTTCCTTTTTGCAAATTTAGTTTTCTATTTTATTATTTTAATAAAATCAACCTGTTTTTTTTTACCATCTGATTAATGCCGAAGCCCATGTAAACCCGCTTCCAAATGCAGCCAGACAAACAAGATCTCCTTCTTTAATTCTGCCTTGTTCCCAGGCTTCTGCCATAGCGATAGGAATGGAGGCAGCGGTCGTATTTCCAAAACGCTGGATATTGTTGATCACCTGCTCTTCGGACAAGCCCATTTGCTGGCGTACATAATCACTTATTCTGATATTGGCCTGATGTGGCACAAGCACGTTCACATCGCCCGAAGTATATCCGTTCGCTTCTAATGCTTCATTGATAACTTCTCCAAAACGGACAATGGCATGTTTAAAAACAGTATTCCCATTCATAAAAACATTGAAACCGCCTTCTTCAATCATTTCCGCGGTTGCCGTTCTGCCTGGCCTGCTGCTTCCTGGTTCTTTCACGTAAAGGTCTTCGGCAAATCTACCGTCTGCATGTAAATGGGTTGACAAAACGCGATGGTTAGGATCTTCGGTAGCCTGCAAAACGGCAGCACCGGCGCCGTCTCCAAAAATCACGGCGGTATTTCGCCCTGCGGTACTTTTGTCAATCCAGGACGACTGAATCTCGGAGCCTACCACAAGAGCAGTTTTATACATGCCGGATTTTATAAACTGGTCGGCAATAGAAAGCGCATATACAAAACCTGAACATTGCTGACGGATATCTATAACTGGTTTTCCATCCATTCCCAATTCCCGCTGCATCAAAAACGCAGAACCGGGGAAAAAGTAATCAGGTGTGATTGTGGCATATACAATAACATCCACAGCATCGGGTGTTAATCCCGCACGTTCCAGCGCCTGCCTTGAAGCAGCGGTTGCCATGCTGTAATTAGTGTCTTTTCCGTGTTCAAAATAACGGCGTTCCTTAATCCCGGTTCTTTCCTGAATCCATTCATCGGATGTTTCCATCCATTGGGTAAGATCATTGTTGGTGATAATATTGTCAGGAACGTAGTAGCCAAGGCCGGTGATACGCGAAAATGTCATGCAGAATTTGATTTGGTATTTTAAGCGACTTGGAAGAATTGTTCAGCGGATTTCATTTTACTTATATTGAAACCTGAAAATTTGATTCTTCCCGAATTTGCAAATTTGCAACAAAATGTCATTGTTACCAATTTATGACCTCTTTTCCACCATATTAGCGGTGACAGAGAGTAATAGATAAGCAACAAAAATAATTGGAACCGCCAGAATTTTAAATAGCAAAAGCAAAACTACGGTCAAAATCATCAGCGAATAACGTGCTTCATTTCCTTTCCAGCCAAATGATCTGAATTTCAATGCGAGCAATTTAATTTCAGAAACAAGCAGATAACACATTACCACTGTCAGAATTAACAGATTATTGGTATTGACAATCAGTGCTTTCCATGAATCATCACTAAAAATAATAAGAGGTAAAGAAGCAATAAGCAACGCTACGGCTGGTGTTGGAACACCAATAAAAGAATCACTTTGTCTGGGATCATTATTAAATTTGGCCAACCGGATCGCTGAAAATATGGCGATTAGAAAAGCCGGGTAGGCCTTCCATATTCCCATAAGATCAGGAATGCTCTGCATCAATAATTGATAGATAATAATGGATGGCAACAATCCAAAAGTTACCATATCAGCCAGAGAATCGAGGTCTCTCCCGATTGGAGAACTTACTTTCAATAATCTCGCAGCAAAACCGTCAAAAAAATCAAAGATCAGTGCGATACCAATAAGCCAACAGGAAATAACGATATTATTATGAAACGCCTCTACCACGCCCACACATCCGCATAGCAGATTCAGGCAGGTTAGTACGTTTGGAATATGTCTGTTAAACATTTTTAAATTTCAATACAAAAGTTAGAGGTGCGGGATGACAAAGAAAATTATAAAATCAGAAGTAATCTGTATCGGTTTGATTTTATAATATCATTCTAATTCAAAAAGGGGTTATTCTTCTTTTCGAAACCGATTGTTGTCGGCTGCATATGTCCCGCATAGACAGTGTAACCATCTGCAAGCGTAAAAAGTTTGGTACGGATGCTATCCAGTAAAATTTCCAAACTGCCGCCCGGAAGATCAGTCCGGCCAATACTTTGCCGAAACAGCACGTCTCCGCCAATTACAAATTGCTGTCCATCATTTACAAAAGCAACATGACCCGGCGCATGACCAGGAACAAAAAGGATCCGTAAAGAAGAATTTCCAAAAGTTACCGTATCGCCTTCATCAAAATAAGAATCTATTTCAGGTTCGTCAAATTGATTGAAACCATAATTGGACGCGTAGGTTTTAACCGCTTTCAACAAAGGTTCGTCGATACGGTGCAGCGAAAATGGAATGTTATATTTTGCTTTCACAGCGGCTACTCCCAAAACATGATCAATGTGCGCGTGTGTGTTGATTATGCGGACTGGTTTCAGCGAATTGGTTTCAATATAATCGTAGAGTTCTTTATATTCTGCTTTGTCGTAACAACCCGGATCGACAATTACTGCCTCGCCTGTTTCATCATGCAGCACGTAAGTATTCTCAGAAAATGGGTTGAAAACAAAAGATTTTATTTGTATCATTTTTTCAATCGTAAGGTTTAGGAGCCAGTCCCGGATAATCGCGAAGTTACAAAAACGGATCGCAAACGGAACTTATTCAACCGGTTTTTCGCCCACGGCTGTATAAATGCGGTCGTAATAAAGCTGAATTAATCCTTTGTAACTGGTTTCTGCACCCACGCAAAGCCAGATTTCTCCGGCGGCATTTGGTTTTACCTCCACCGCGAGATTTGCATTTGTTCTGACAATACTTCTGTAAGCCACAGAATCCAGGCCGTTTCCTGCCGTGCCGAGATAAAACATTTCAGTTCCGCTTTTGGAAAGAGAACCCTTTTCTATGGAAACATTGTAATAATTATTAGCCAGCTCTTTTACAGGTTCGTTCGGGGAAGCTCCGGCTTTGATAAAAATGAGCCGTCCGGCAGAACCTACTGTATCAGGATAACTGGTTCCGATGTTAATTTCATAGGCCACTTTATAAGTTAGCGCAGGATCCAGACCTGTTATCTTCTTCTTGATAAACAAAAAAAGACTGTCGCCTGTATTTTTCCCGGATACGCCCAATCCTCTCGAAGTGCTGTCTGTTGCTCCCGGAATTTTTCCCTGTTTTATACTGAACGCAATGGTATCCTGCTGTCCGTTTTTAAATAATGCAGCATCTCCCGTCCAGTCTTCGGTATTTTGCTGAAAAGTACTTTCGAAAAATTTGATGGGCAAGGTATCATTCCCGCCTTTGCAGGCAACTAAAAATACCGACAAGATCAAACTTCCCAAAATCATCAACTTCTTCATGCGCTTCAATGCTATCAGGCCAATTAAAAAATTACTGCTCGGTCAATACGACTTTTATATTGTCAAAATAAAGAACCGTTTTTTTGTCGTAACGTGTATCCTCTCCGACACAAACCCATATCACTCCGTTTGCATCCGGTTTTACAGAAATATTTTTGGAAGAACTATTGCGGTTAACAAGCTGGTAAGTTGTCCTTCCTATGCCATTGGTAATATCTCCCAGAATGGCCATTTCTGATCCATCCACATTCCAGAGCCCTTTTTTTATTGATACATTATAATAACCTCCATTCAGGATTTTTACAGGCTCAGTGGAAGAAGCACCGGCTTTCAGACTGATTATTGTACCGGTAGCCTTAGCCAGGTCAGGGTAGTCTGTCCCAATGTTTATATCAAAGGAAACGTTGTATGTTTTTTCAGGATTCAGTCCGACGATCTTCTTTTTGATAAACAAAAAAATACTGTCACCAGAATTCGTGGCCTCCATTCTCAAACTAAATTTCAGTGAATCTATGGCTGCTGGTAAAGAATCCCGTTCCATCAGGAAAGCAATTTTGGTAGTATCGATACGATTGTATAATGCATAATCTCCGATCCAGCCTTCAGTATCTTCTTCAAATTCGGAAGTCATGGTTCTGACCGGATTTACGTCATTCCGTTTTTCACCGCTGCATCCGTACAGACTTATTAAAAGGACTAGTTTTGCCCACGTCAAATATTTCTTCATCAATTTTAAATCGCTTTGGGTAGACAAAACTAGTCGAAAATATGCAGATGACTAACGAATCAGTTTGCCTTTTCGGTAATTGATACCTTAATTTTATCGTAATAAAGTTTTGTCAATCCTTCAAAACCCGAATCAGTTCCTATACAAACCCAGATTGCTCCGCTTGCGTCAGTCGTTACAGTAACCGGTTTTGTCAGATTATCACGTTTTACAATGGCATAAGTTTCGGTTTCCAAACCGTTGGAAACATTACCAATGTTAATCAAATCCTTTCCGTCTTCTGCCTGGTTTCCTTTGTCCAGATTGAAAGTGTAAAAACCGCTTACAAGTTTTTTGGCAGGTTCAGTTACAGAAGCACCGGCTTTCACATATACCGAACTTCCCGGAGATCCACCTGCACCTAATCCACCTGAGGAATAATTTGTACCCAGATCAATTTCAAAAGTCACGTTGTAAGTGAAATTTGCTTTCAAACCACCAATTTTCTTTTTCAAAAACATAAACATATCATCGCTGCGGTTGTGACTTTGCAGCATAAAACCATATGTTTTCGTATTCAGCGGATTGGGTAAAGTCGCGCGGCCAGAGCGGAATTCTATCGACGAAGTGTCTGTTGCGGTGCTATATTCAGAAAGATCACCAGTCCAGTCATCAGCATTTAATTCAAAATCTGAGGTTACCACTTTTTCGAGCACAAAATCGCTTCCATTATTCGAATCATCACATCCTGCCAAACCCAGCATCAGGATGAAACCACTCAAAACCATCCATTTTTTCATCGCTACATTCCTTTAATTAAATAAAAATTGATCAACAACTATAACCCAGGAGTCTGAATTGTTGCTGTTGGTTGGAATGTCAAAATCAGATTCGCATGTGAAATCTGTTTTGTTGCTGACTGTTAACATTTTCTGAACGAAAATTATCCGATCAAAAATATAGTCGGTTGCTTTTGTACGTCCGGGAAATTTTTCTTCCAGTATTTTACAGGATGTGTCTCAATAAACTCTTCGGGAGAGGTAATGTTGGCAGCAACACAGAGCAAAGTTTCCGGCTGGGCCGCTTCAAGAATCGCTTCAAGAAATGAGCTGTTCCGGAACGGTGTTTCCATGAAAATCTGTGTCTGATCCTTTTGCTTAACGTCCCGTTCCAATTGCTGGATCGCTTTTCTTCTTTCCATTTTATCAATCGGCAAATAACCATGAAAAGTAAAAGACTGGCCACTCATACCGGATGCCATCAAGGCCAGTAAAATGGAAGAAGGCCCAACCAACGGTACAACCCGAATTCCGATCTGGTGCGCAAAATCTACGGCAACTGCTCCCGGATCTGCAACGCCCGGGCAACCAGCTTCTGATAATATGCCGGCATTTTGCGTCAGGCTTTTAACCTGAGCCATGGTTACTGAACGGGGTGTGTCTTTATTTAATTCAAAAAATGTGATGTTATCTATGACTTTACCAAGTTTCAGGCTGCTTATAAAACGTCTGGCTGTTCTTACATTTTCAACAAAAAAGACATCAACGTTAACAATAACGTCTTTAATCTGAGGGCTAAGTACCTGATCATTTGTTCCTTCTGCGAGAACGGTTGGTATCAGGTACAGGTTTATTGGGGATTGATTCATGTATTTAATTTTTACTCATTTCCAACCTTTACGGGTGAAAGTGAATCTATTATGAAAAGATACTATATGAAACGTTTATTATACATTCCACTTTTATTGATTTTGTTACTTGGGTGCAAAAGTAATGAAAATGATAGTGCGACGCCTCAAAGTCTTGTGACTTCTCTATCTGGTAAATGGCTGATGACCGAAACGGAAGTTACTGTCAACGGTAAAAAAGTCTGGCAGGTTGTGAATACATTGACTCCCGTTTACCTGATTTTTCGTTCGGATGGTGTTATGCTGGATGGTGACGGGAAAGCCAGCTGCTGCGGACCAAACGCACTAAGTATTAACGGCAACTTTTTTAAAATTGAACCTCAGTCGGAAGTTACATACAGCCTGGATTGTGCCGCTGTCGACTGTTTGGCCTGCCCGGTTTTGGATATTGAATATTCCGGAAATCAAATGATCATTACTTATTGTATCGGTGGAAGAGTGAAATATATTAAAAACTGAGGTTATGAAAAGACTTTTTTACATCCCGCTTTTATTCATTTTTCTGTTTAATTGTAAGAATGATAAGATAGATGCTCGACAGGACGAAATTATTAAGCCCATTGTTGGCCAATGGCGCTTAACCGAAATAGAGCAAGAGGTGAAAGACAAAAAAATCTGGCAGCCCGTTGATTCAATAACCTCCCAATATCTTGTTTTTCGCTCTGATGGTGTGATGTTTGACAAAAACGGGATTGCGAATTGTTGTGGTCCAAAGGAATTGTCAATTAATGGTGCCTCTTTTAGAATAAAGCCTAAAACAAAGGTAAATTACGACCATTGTGCTGCTGCAAATTGCGCATATTGTGCGGTTATGGATATCGAGTATTCCGGGGATCAGATGATTATAACCAATTGTAACCCGGTGAGGTTTAAATATATTAAAAACTGAGCTTATGAAAGGAGTTTTCTATACTCTGTTATTATTCCTTTTTATGATTAATTGTAAAAAAGATAAAATCGATGCCCAGCCTGATGAAATTATGAAGCCGTTGGTTGGGAAATGGTATCTTACAGAAGTGGAACAAATTGTCAACGGAGAAAAGGTTTGGGTGCCATTTGCCGGGTATGAGGCGATTTATACGAATTTTCGGTTTGATGGTGTTGAACTTTACGAAAATGGAAAGGCAAGTTGCTGCGCGCCGAAAACATATTACATCAACAATACAAGGTATGAAGTTGTGCCAAAAAAGGAAGTGTCTTATTCATTCGACTGCTCTTTGGTAGACTGTATGCCCTGCCCGTCTTATACTATTGAGGTCAACGGGAATCAGATGATGATTGCCCGTTGTTCCTCAGCAAGATCTAAATATTTAAGGGCTGAATAATCAGGATTTCAAAAACGTTAACAAATGTTCTACAAAAACCTTCGGCTGCTCCGCCTGAACCCAGTGACCTGCATCAGCTATGGTATCCAGTTTTGCATTTGGGAAAATTTTCAGGATATCGTCCCAGTCTTCATCCAGAATATAATTTGATTTTTCACCACGTATAAACAGGGTAGGGGTTTCAACCGGTTTTTTAGCTGTTATCGGTGATCCCACTTTTGCCATATCCGTTGTCAATACCGGCAAATTGAAACGCCAGTCAAAAGTGCCGTCTTCTTTTCTGTAAAGATTTTTCAAAAGGAATTGTCTAACTGCCAAAATCGGCTCGTATTTGCTCAAAAAATCATCAGCCTGCTGACGGTTTTCGATTTTTGAAACAGGTAATGCATTTAGCCCCTGTAAAAGTTTTGTATGGTGAATCGGATATTGTTTTGGTCCAATGTCAACGATAACGAGTTTTTCAAATGTATCCGGATAACGTACGGCATATTCCATTACTGTTTTACCGCCCATAGAATGTCCAAGTAAGATAGCCGAAGTCAGATTCTGCTGTTCCAGGAATTCTTTAAGATCTTCTGCCAGTGTCGGGAAGTCAAGTGAGCCTTCATGCGGCGACCGGCCGTGATGCCTTTGATCGACAAGATATACCACAAAACCCTGTTCAGAAATTGTCTTTCCAATGGTAAGCCAGTTATCCAGAAAACCGAAAACACCGTGGAGTATGATCAGGGCTGGGCCTGTTTCACCTATTTTTTTGAAATTTAAATTCATTTTGTTAAAAATTCATGCGTTTGAAATCTGAAAAGGTATGGAAACCTCTTCTAAAAGTATCCTTCGGATACTTATTTCGTGTTTATTTTATTTTTTAAAATATTTGAACAAAGATTGTGACGATTTCTTTTAGATAAAAAAGACATTTTGAATGAAACTTAACAAATTCTTAATATTGGAATAGGCTAATTTCTAGCTTTGTTTATTTAACTATCTGTTTATTAGTGTTTTAATTAAACGTTTATAGTATTATTGGATGATTTTGATAATCGCTTACAATTTAGGCTATTTCGATTTTGGAATGTAAAATTTCAAAGTTCAGAGCCTGAACACAATCATTATTTTTAAATTTTTTCATTAAATAAAAAACAAGTTTTAATGACTTTCTTATGGTGTTAACCTGCCCTTTGTTGAAATAATTTCAAAGTATGATCAAATAGCTGAGTAAATGCAATTTGAACTGCGCCTGTAATTTTTAAAGTATAATGAAATTTTTCGATAAAATACAGGCTTTGGAGCACATTTAACATTAATAAAACATTGGAATGTAAATATTGAATTATTGATTTTTAAATCTGTATTATTCCAATAAATCAATGAGTTGCAAAGTGTAGTATAGTATTTTAGTAGGAAACGGGTAATTGTTTAAGAGCAAAAAAAACTTTTATTTTACAGAAAATTATCATTCATAAATTGAATGACCCTACTAACTCAATTACTCAAATCCCCAAAAATTTATGAACTGGAAAAGTCTACTTTTCAGATCAGCGTGTTGCGCGCTGTTCGTTTTTGCATTATCATTTATGAGCGGACAAGTGCACGCTCAGGTTACATCCTCAACCATCACCGGTAGAGTTACAGACAGCAAAGGGGCAGAACTTCCTGGTGCTACTGTTGTGGCCGTACATACGCCTTCAGGAAGCCGTTATGGTACCATCACAAATGAAAAAGGTTTTTACACACTTCCGGGTGTTCGTGTAGGAGGTCCTTACACGGTAACAGTTACCTTTGTAGGTTTTAAAGATCAGGTTACAGAAAACGTTTCTGCTGACCTTGGTTCAAGTGCTGATGTGAGCTTCAAACTGGCTGACGAAGGAACTTCATTACAGGAAGTTGTGATTACAACTGGCCGCAGTGACATTTTCAGCTCTGACCGTAACGGTGCTTCTACTTCTTTTGACCGTAACGCAATTAACTCTACGCCAACAATCGGTCGTTCCATCAATGATATCACGAAATACAATCCTTACGGTAACGGACAATCATTTGCCGGTCAGGATGCTCGTTTTAACAACATTACGATTGACGGATCGGTATTCAACAATGGTTTTGGTTTAGGTTCTTCTGCGCAGGCGGGTGGACGTACAGGTACAAGTGCTGTTTCTCTGGATGCTCTTGATCAGGTTCAGGTAAACGTTGCGCCTTTTGACGTTCGTCAATCTGGTTTTACGGGTGCGGGTATCAATGCTGTTACGCGTTCAGGAACAAACGAATTGTCAGGTTCTGCTTATCACCTTTTCCGTGGAAGTGACATGGTTGCTAAAAAAGGTAACGGTGATCAGGAAATTAAACCAAAACCAAATCTTAGCGAAAAAACCTGGGGTTTCCGTTTGGGTGGTCCGTTGATCAAGAATAAATTGTTTTTCTTTATCAATGCTGAAAGATTTACAAGCAGCACTCCTGCGTTGACATATTCATTGAACCGCGGACAATCAGGAACGAACGTTTCACGTGTTCTTGCTTCGGATCTTGAAGATTTGAGTTCATTTATGAAAGAAAAATTCAATTATGACATGGGCGCGCTGGACGGATTTAACAACAAAATCAAGAGTACAAAAGGACTTATCCGTCTTGATTACAACATTAATGACAAACATAAATTATCAGTACGTTACTCTCAGCATGATTCTCAGTCGGATCAGGTTATCAGCAGTAGTAATAGCAGCAATACAGCTGGTAATGGTAACCGTACCAATAGTGCATTGGCTATGTCATCACAAAATACAGGTTATTTGATCGCAGATAACACACGTTCGGTTGCAGCTGAATTGACTTCAAACTTTGGAGGTAAATTTGCCAATGATCTTATTGTAACTTACAACAAGCAAATTGAAGACAGAACATATAAAACCGCTCTTTTCCCGACAATTGATATCCTGAAAGACGGAAGTACTTATACTACCATCGGTTTTGATCCTTTTACACCTGACAACAAACTGAATTATTCGACCTTCAATGTAACGAACAATTTCAGTTATTATGCCGGAAGGCATACTTTCACAGCAGGTTTAGTATTTGAACATTTTACTTCAAACAACGTTTTCTTCCCTTCTTCGAACGGAGTTTATGTTTATAATTCGATTGCTGATTTCAAAACTGCTGCTTTGGCATCTATTGCCAATCCTACTTCTAATACTTCCCCAGTCACTGTTGCACGTTATAACTTGCGTTATTCCCGCATACCGGGTGGTGGTGAGCCTCTTCAAACTCTGAATAGAAATCTTTACAGTGCTTATGTTCAGGATGAATTCCAGGCTACTCCTAATTTGAAAATTACCGCTGGTATCCGTGGTGATGTTTTTGCTTATGATAATTCAACAGCAAAAGATTTTAATAATACTGTTGTTGCCGGGTTAACTTTTAAGGATGAAAACGGATCAGATTACAAAGTAACTACCGGAACTTTCCCTAAAACACGTTTATTGATCTCTCCACGTATCGGTTTTAACTGGGATGTAAAAGGTGATAAAACGACACAGCTTCGCGGCGGATCAGGTATTTTTGTATCTCGTATTCCGGAAGTGTTGATTTCGAATCAGTTGGGTAACAATGGTGTGAATACTGGTGTGATCAACGTAACGAATACCAAAGATTACGCATTTACAACAGATCCGACTCGTTACCTGCCATCGACGGTAGATCCTGACATTTCAAAACTGCTTCCTTATGCCGTTAATGCTTCGGATCAAAATCTAAAATACCCACAAATCTGGAAGTCAAATATTGCCATTGACCAAAGATTACCTTTGGGATTAATTGGAACTGTTGAATTTATTTACAACAAAACGATTAATGGTCTGCGTTATATTGATGCTAACCTAAAAGCTCCGGATCGTACTTTCGTTGGTGATGATGGTCGTCCTCGTTTTCCTGCATCAGGCGTAGCAAGTACTGGAACAGGTGCTGCAAATACGGTGGCTGTTGCTCGTTTCATTAATCCTGCTGTTTCTAATGTATTTGTGTTAAAAAACACTAAAAAGGGAAATTCTTACATCGCAACATTTAAGTTGGAAAAACCAAATACAAAAGGTTTTGGCGGATTTGTTTCTTACACTTACGGACAAGCGAAAGATATCGCATTCGTAGGAAGTACAGTACAAGCAAACGTTCCAACGACAACTGGTCAGAACTACTTGCCGTTGACATATTCAGATAACGATTTGCGTCATCGTATTGTAGGAGTGATAAACTACAAAATTAATTATGGCGGTACTTTCGGAGGATCGACCATGTTTACATTGGCTGCGGTTTCTACAAGTGGTGCCAAAATTTCTTACACGCTTAACCAGGATTTGAATGGTGATGGACAGACTTCAAATGATTTGATCTTTGTACCTAAAACTGCATCAGAACTGAGTTTTGCTCCTCTTGCGGTTTCTAATGGTATCGCTCCTAATGTTGTTGTAACTACTTATTCTGCTGAGCAACAGCAAGCAGCTTTTGACGCTTTCATCAATGGTAATGACTACCTGAAAAGCCGTCGTGGAAAATATGCAGAACGTAACGGTGGTGCTTATCCATGGTTGTCTCGTTTTGACTTCACAGTTGTTCAGGAATTCTATGTTGCGGTTGGTAAAAAGAAGAAAAGAAATGTTATCCAGCTTCGTGGTGATATCCTTAACGTAGGAAACTTGCTTCATGACAAATGGGGACTTGGAAACCAGGCTACAAGCTTTAACCCTCTTGCACTTTCAAGTGTTGGAGCAGATGGAAAGCCGGTTTACAAAATCGCTACGCAGGTTATCAACGGACAAAATGTATTGCTTAAAGATTCGTTCACTCCGAACTTATCTGTTAGCAGCGTTTGGCAGGCTCAGATCGGTCTTCGTTATATCTTTAACTAATCTGGTCTGATTTGTTCTGACAAATCATAAAAGAAAACGGCTCAGTCAAATTTTTGACTGAGCCGTTTTCTTTTATGATCAACCTAAACCATTATTTCTGAAACAAAGAGTGCACAAATATCGGCTGATCGGTACAGATAATATCCGCACCACTTTCCCAGATCTTGTTATACATCGGAGCAGAAATTTCAGTGTTCAGCGTATCAATGTTTCCATTGGTTCCAAGTGAAGTGATGATCTTCATGGAATGGACTTTCATGTAAAATGATTCAGCCTGAAGTTCTTTTGGCGTTAGGGCTACAAGGTTTTCCAAAGGCAATCCTGATTTTTCAACATTGGTAATATGTTCCCAGCTGTTAAATCCAACCGCGATCATCAGTGTTGGCTCCATAGCATAAACTGTTTTCGCTTCTTCAAGGGAATAACAAATCACGACTGATTTTTGCAAAGCATTATTTTCTTTCAGCATACGGATCGTTTTTACAAGATCCGTTTCAGGTTTTTTATCAACGATCAGAATCAGATTTTTGTCTTTACTCCAATCCAGCACTTCTTTGAAAGAAGGAATTTTATTTTTGGTCAGTAATCCTTTATCATCTTTTAACCGAAGCTGCTTCACATCTTTCCATTGCTGCTGATTAAGCAATCCATTTCCATTCGTACGCTTTTCCAGTTCATTATCGTGCGACAAAACCAGCTGACTATCGGCAGTCATCCGGATATCAAATTCAAGCATCACACAAGGAACATTCTGATAGGTATTTTCAAAAGTTGCAATACAATTTCCGGGATAACCATCTTCCGTTCCTCCCTGATGCGCCATGATCAGCGGCACAAAACGGTTTGAAGGTTTAAGATGAGCACTTAAACTTCCTGATTTGCTGAAATTGCAGTTATCGGTAACCGATGCGAATTGGCGTGAAGGGACACAAGATGTTAAAAGTAACAGCAAGAGGATTGGGTAAGGGTCTTTCAAACGTTTTGCTAACATTAGCTGAGTTTTTTAACAGATTTTCTTTTATTGTTTTACTTCTGAAACTTTGTTAAGAGTTTCAATACCAATTCGATAACCTTCAATAATCAGTCTCGAAATATCTTCGGATGTAAAATGCTGCATGTCCAGTACCAGCGGAGATACCGGGCGGATCACCGTCATTTTCATGGGTACGCCGCGCAAAATGGACCGGTCAACATACGATTCTGCCCATATAATGTTACTGTTGGCATATTCGTTCACAGTGATATCCCGGACTCTTTCCACAAGCATAATCAGGTTCCTCGGATTCATACCTTCCGGCTGATACAAATGCGGGGAATGACAGGCAATCACTACGATTTCCGTTGCTCCGTCGGCTATGGCCTGCCGGATTGGCGCCACTTCTCTTAAACCGCCGTCCAGATACATTTGTTTCCCGATAGCAATCGCAGGCATAAGCATAGGAATAGACGAACTGGCGCGTACATAATCAAGGAAATGTGGTTCTTGTGGTGTCACATACTTGATCTCGCCGCTCTGTACATTCACAGCACCGACTTTTATCATTGTCGGACTGTTTTTTAAAAACTTGTCCTTCACATTTTTCCTGATCAGCAAATGCAGGGGCGCAGGGTCAACCAAGCCATCAAACCGGCTCATGAGCGTGTTCATACCTAACATAACGCGTGAACGAAGGGTTGAAATATCCTGAGGCTGCGTAATATTCTTTACCCAGAATTCAAGCAGTTTTCTGCCTGCCAGCGGCCAGTTCAATTTGCCGTTTTCTTCTTCATGCTGACGTCCCGTTTCATTGGCAAGAAAAGTTGTATTGAGTGCCCCAACAGAAATTCCATAAACCATATCGGGTTCAAAACCATTTTCAAGTACAGATTGAATGGCGCCAACCTGAAAAGCTCCTTTCATTGATCCACCTCCAAGCACGAGTGCCTTCATATTTATTTGCTTTCGGCTGTCAGCTATCGGCTTTCAGCTATTTTATAGAAATGTTTAGTTTTTCGCTTTTATTTCGGACTTACACTGGCCGTGTTCACATAACGGTTTTTCTGCGTAGTTCTACTGTATTCGTTGATTTTCTATATTCATATTTCCAATTTTAAACATTTTCATTCTAAAATAGGTATAAAGAGAAGATTTTATTCCAAATTTGAGGATTAAAGTACAGCAGCAGATAAAGCGCTGATTTTTGAACTAAACTGCGCTGTATAGCCTTTCAACATTTGGAGGTAAGTTAAGACTTCCTATAATTAATATGACCCTTTCAATAAAGGATATTCAAGCTCCTATTGCGGATGAAATGAAGGCTTTTGAGCATAAATTTCGCCAGTTTATGAAAAGTGATGTAATGCTGCTCGACCAGATTATGAATTACATCGTGCGCCGTAAAGGGAAACAGCTCAGGCCTATGTTTGTATTTCTGTCCGCCGGCGTTTGCGGCCCGATTTCAGAATCAACATACCGGGGCGCCTCATTCATCGAACTTTTACATACCGCCACGCTCGTTCATGACGATGTTGTGGACGATTCAAATTACCGTCGCGGTTTTTTCTCCGTCAATGCTTTATGGAAAAATAAAATTGCCGTTTTGGTTGGGGACTATTTGCTTTCCCGCGGTTTATTACTTTCGGTTGAGCATAATGAATTCGAATTGTTGAAAATTGTCTCAACCGCCATGCGTGAAATCAGTGAAGGAGAATTGCTTCAGATCGAAAAAGCGCGACGACTTGATATTAACGAAACGGTGTATTATGAAATTATACGGCAGAAAACGGCTTCTCTGATTGCTTCATGTTGCGCGGTAGGGGCCTGTTCTGTTGGAGCTGGCGCCGAGGTGATCGAACGGATGCATGCTTTTGGTGAAAAAGTAGGAATTGCTTTTCAGATCAAAGATGACCTTTTTGATTATGGTGAAGACGAAATTGGTAAACCGCTCGGAATTGATATCAAGGAAAAGAAAATGACGCTTCCATTAATCTACGCACTCAACAAGGCACCCTGGCTGGAAAAACGTAAAATGATTAATATCATTCGGAACGAAAGTCACAAACCAAATAAAGTACTGGAGGTCATTTCTTTTGTAAAAGAGTCTGGCGGATTAAAATATGCGGAAGAAGTTATGCAGCGATACGTAGCAGAGGCTCAGACTTTACTAAACGAATTCCCGGATTCTGCGCATCGCACGGCTTTGGAAAACCTGGTACAATATACTATCGAACGAAGTAAGTAATCTGTTTTCCACTGAATTATCCGTCTAATAAATAAGTAAAAACCCTGTAAAACATTAAGCTTGTTTACAGGGTTTTTTTATGCCAAAATCTTTTCGACTAATTTATTAGTTATATTAAACTGTTTTTAGTTATAATTGTATATTCAATTTAATTATAGCTGCTATGAAAATCTTAATATCTCTTGTCCTGACGATTTGTACTCAATTTGTCACAGCACAAACACATATCTGGACAACTGAAGATGCTCAAAATGCCAAATTTCATGTGGATCTGTTACCGATTACTTATGAAGAACGAAGTTCTGATGATGCGGTAGATTTCGTTCAAAAATCATTAGATACTGTTATATCAAAGGATGTGAATCCGGGAATATCGGTGATTACACAAATTTTAGTGAATCAGAATGGGGGTGTGGATTATATAATTTTTGATGCGGAAGCCAAGGGTTATCATATTGATTCACTAAATCAGGTTTTGAAAAAGTCTTTTTTGCAAAATGTATCTGAATGGAAGTCAGCAGAAAAACTGCAAAAGCCGTTCCGTTCAATTATGTTGATGAAGTTTGGTAAACAAATTGTCAAGCGGCAAGTAAGGCAAACAGATAGCTCTGTTGTGAATATTGAAAATGCAATAGCTTTTAAGGATACATTAAAAATCAAAAGAATATTTTTTAACCAGCTGGAATTGAAATCTGTACCGGATGTCATTTACCGTTTTCCAAATACAGAAGAATTATATCTGAATGGAAACGAATTGAAAAAGATAAAGATCGATTTTAAAAGATTGCCAAAACTAAAACGACTACATCTGGACAGGAATTATCTGACAAATGATAATCTTGTTTTGACAAAGAATAAGTCGCTGGAACTGCTGAATCTCAAAGAAAATAAATTTACAAATATTCCTGCTGCTGCAAGAGCCTGCAAAAATTTATCCTCTCTTGGACTAGGAGGAAATAAACTTACCAACTTGTCAAACCGCAGTTTCCGAAAACTGAAAAGAGTTCAGGATTTGAATTTTTATAAGTCTGAATTGGCAATTTTGCCAAAAGGAATAAAGAAAATGAAAAGCCTCGAAGTGCTGGATTTATATTACAATCAACTTGAAATATTACCGGCGACTATAACCAGACTAAAAAATCTGACACAATTGGCGGTTAGTAACAATCAGCTAAAAGAATTGCCAAAGGATATGGACAAGCTGGCAAATGTTCATACGCTCTATGCGCATCATAACAAATTAAGCAAGCTGCCCGAAAGTTTTGCAAAAATGAAAAAACTGAATATTCTGGATTTGGGTTATAACTGGTTTTATAATTTCCCGGTTGAAATCACGGCTTTGGATAGTTTGCATGAGCTTGATATATCAGGAAATAATCTTCCGGAATTCCCGTCTGCACTAGTACAATTTAAGAAACTTGATAAAGTGTATCTCCGAGGAAATCCTTTTGCCGGCGGCGATGTGGAGAAAAAATATGCAGGTCCATTGAGGACTTTAAAGGGGAATAATGTGGAAGTTTTTTATTAGGTAAGTGAATATAATTCGTCAGTTCAGCTTTGAAAATATATGATTATGAAGATACTTGCGATTCTATTACTAGCATGTTGTATCGATGATTCTTTTTCACAGCCTATTGTTCTTCCACTGGAAAAATCACTGGATCTTACGGTTTCAAAAACGGGTGATGAAAGACAATATGTTCCTATTCCTGAAAATGTAAAAATTTTGGAAGATGTTCGTTTGATATCCCGAAAGGAGATAAAGTTATCTGGCCAGCAAACAGATTATATCAGGAAAATGCTGATCCAATCGGTTAGGAATGTGTTGGATTTAAAATTCGCTCCTGACCTTATGATCAATTCCAAGGTTTGTTTTAATAAAGAAGGAGAAATTTCTCATGTTTTTTTTGATATTAAACCTTTCTTTTTCAAAAATATAGATCAGGTTTTGCAGGATAAATTACCCGCAGAGTTAATCCGGAATAACTTTAAGCTTGAAAATGTTAATGATTGTATTATTTCGGTATCCTTCTATATCAGAATTAAATCCGAAAATTTCGGACGAATTATTTCAAAAAGAGACAGCTCTATAACTTCGGTTGAAGAATTACTAAATGTTTCGGATTCCTTAAATGTTAAACGTATTAACCTGAGCGGACTTGATTTAAAAGTTATTCCTGATCAGATATATCGTTTTCGAAATCTTGAAGAGCTGGATTTGCAGGGGAATGAAATATCTGTCGTTCATTTGCAAATGAACCGGTTACCAAAACTTTTCAAAATAGATCTTTCTTCAAATCAGCTTGATCAGAAGAATATTAGTATAGATAAAAATAAATCGCTGAGAATTTTAAATCTGCAAAAAAATGCAATTAGTGACATCCCATTGTCTGTTCACCTTTGCAAAAAGCTCGAAAGTTTGTGGTTGGGAGGAAATATCTTGGCTCTTAAAACAAAAAGTTTTCGCAGGCTGAGGCATCTGGAAGATTTGAATTTGTACAATAATGGGTTAACAGAACTTCCCCTAGGTCTGAAAAAACTTCGTCGTCTGAAAATTATAGATCTTTATTACAATGAATTTAAGGAAATGCCTGTGGTTTTAACAAAGCTGAAAAGACTTCAAACATTGGCAATTGCGCACAATCGTTTGAAGTTTATTGATCCCCAAATTACGAAACTGCACAGATTACGAACATTTTATGCACATCATAACGAATTGGTTTCTTTACCATCAGTAATGGAAAAAATGAAAAATTTGAAAAAACTGGATCTTGGCTATAATAAATTGGAGAAACCACCAGCTTTCATTTACAGGTTACCGGATTTAGAGGAGTTGGATATTTCCTTTAACCAGCTTACAGTCTTTCCCAAAGAAATTGCAGGTAATAAAAACTTGAAAAGTGTCTTTTTTAATGGAAACGCATTTATAAAACAAAGTCCGGAAAGTTCTTACATTTTATGGATAAACAAAATGAAAACAAATAATACATTGGTATACTATTGACAGCTAGTAATTTAATTATTAAGATAAGCTATTGTAACATTTGCTGCAATTCTACGTCTCAAAACGTGAAATTCAGATTTATAAATTTTGAGACGAAAAAATGACATTCTCTTAAAAAGCGCCTTTGAGGAGGCATTTTCCGATTTACTTCGGTTCTTTTTTACGGAGGCGGATTCTCTTTTTGATATCGAAAAGGGATTTGAATTTATGGACAAAGAGCTTCTCGAACTTTTTCCTGATCTGGAAAAGCATGGAGGAAGTCGTTTTGTTGATATGCTTGTCAAAATATATGGAACGGATGGTTCAGAAGAATGGATGCTGATTCATATTGAAATACAGGCGCAAAATGACCAGGAATTTTCAAAACGCATGTTTCAATATTTCTACCGCATTTATGACCGCTATGATGTGCCGATTACTGCACTGGCTGTATTTACAGGTGCAGGGAAAAATTTGCCGGTTAATGCGTTTAATTATAAATTTCTGGGGACTGAAATTCAGTATAAGTATAACAATTATCACATCATGGATCATTCGGAAGAGCAATTACTTGCTATGGATAATCCGTTTGCATTAATTGTGTTAGCCGCGCAAAAAGCACTGCTTGCAGACAAAATCCCTGAATGGGAATTAGCAGAACACAGGCTTAATATAGCACGTGCTTTGATCCAAAGCAAAAAGTACAGTAATGAAAAGATCAGACGTTTTCTCTATTTTTTGAAGACATTTATCCATATTGAAAATCCTGAATTTAACATTAACTTTGATAAAGAGAAATAAGTCAGTTAACCGGAAATGTAAGCACCATGGGAATTATAGAAACTATAAAAATGCTGACGAGGGAGGAGGGGATTGAAATAGGCTTTGAACAAGGAATTGAGAAAGGTCTTGAAAAAGGTGAAGAGAAAAAAAGCTTTGAGGTGGTTACCAGAATGTTAGAATCCGGTAAATTTTCAATTTTAGAAATTGCAAACTTTGCTGATGTTTCCGAAGATTTTGTAAGGAAAGTACAGGAAGATCAAAAATAATAAATAGATAATTCTAAGCAGCAAAAAGTCTGAAAAATAGTTTCTAGCTACTTTTCAGACTTTTTTGTTGCTAATGTCTTTACAAATTCCACCAATAGGTAAACTTCAAAACAATTGCCCGGTTTTTTACCATGAAATTTTCCGGTAAATAATTGTCCGTATAAACGATATATAAATCAGAAGCAGGTTTATATCGCCATTGCAAACGTGCATTCAGGTTGATGTTATCCGCCTGATTGTTGTATTGCATGAAGGTTGTAAAGAATAAATTGTTACGGAAAGTAACATCCACCCGCGGACCAACCAGCCAAAGCTGTGTACGGTTCCACGGTGCCGGCAAATGGATGTCATTATAGTTTCCTGTCATAGTAATCGCAACATAGGGTTGAATTCTGTATCCAAGTTCCGTACGCAAATTTGTACGATGACCGTTATCATAATATCCACCGAAAATCCCTGCAAAAGTATAAGTGAAATGACTCTGCGGACCTGACACAATTTCAAAACCTGCCGATGTCCATTTATGTTCGGTGCCTGTTGCAAGCTGCTCTTTCCCTAAATTAGTCGGATCGTATGGCCTTAGTAATCGCGTGTAATTGTTTGTTACATAAGCTGACATGGTAGCTCTTGTGATAAAATTGACATTATAAGAAAACGTCAGTTCTTTATCGCTGAGCGACATTTGTTTGTCCCAGTAAATATTGGTTACAACCTTTGGCCCGTGGCTGATAATTTTTGGGTTTTTGATGAAAAACAAATATCCCATCGTCGGGCTGATTTTGTAATAACCATTACGGATCGCATTCGGAACATAACCAACTTCTGCGTTGTAATTTTTTCCGACATATTCATGCTGCCATTGCCAGAAAAAATTGGCTTTGCTGAATTTTAAATCAGCTGCATGAACAAAATCATCACCTGATTTTCCGGGCGTGAAGGATTTTAAAAACATCACTTTTCCAGTCCATAAATTGTTTACACTGGCGAGGTTATACTCAGCACCAATATTTCTGTTATACCGGTTTGTGGAAGCATTTCTTTCGTGAGAATAATTGACAGCATCCCGGTTAATATAAATAAAACGAACATTGGATCTGGCAAAAACCTGTCTTTGCAACGCGACTACAGCGTAATTATTTCTTGGAATTGTATCTTGGGCACCGGTTTGAACATCCAGAACGCCAACACGCCATTTCTTATTTATTTTCCCGCTCATCCGTGCTCCAAACTGGATTGGAACACCTAAACCTATCCTCCGGGAGAAAAAAGGCCGAATGGTAGCGTACCCGAAGTTTGCGAATAAATCAGCGTTTTCCAGGAAAAACTGCCTTCGTTCAGGAAAAAATAATTCAAAACGGTTTAAATTGGTTTGCTGCACGTCCACATCGACCTGCGAAAAATCCGGATTGACCGTTAAATCCAGATTCAGCGAAGGGGTAAGGCCAATTTTAACATCACCGCCAATACTGGTTTTGTATTTATTTGGCTTATCGTTTTGGAAATCCCGTGTTAAACGCGTAGCAGAAAAAGGAATAATTGAAATGTTAGCTCCCGGATTTGGCGGCGGCTGATCCCATATAAGTACACCGGTGTAAGCCAGTGAAGCCGATGGAAATTGTTTTGGCACAGGTGCCCAGGCCGATTTTTCCGAAATTGTCAGATCCTGGCGGCTGAAATTAATTCCCCAACGGGAAATTCCGGATTTGTACCGGATACTTTTAAACGGAATGGCCGCTTCCCAAACCCATTTGTCGTCGTCATTTTTTACATGACTAACCCAACGATTGTCCCAGCTCAAATCAACCGTTCCACCGTCTCCCATTTGTCCGTCCCAGGGAGCGCCAGCGGCATTGGCCCCAAAAGAAAAACCATTGGTACGGTCATCGAAAGTATCCATGAAAAGCAGGAAATTGTCATTTTTTCCAAAAGAGAAATCCCGTTTCAGCGATTCGACAATGATGGAGCCCTTAACAGTTTTATGATTGATTACCAGAATGTACATATGATCATTGTCATATGTCATTTTCACTTCGGTTCTTGCCCTGGAAAAACTGGTATCCATGGGCGTAATCATAAAAAAGTCGGTTGCAGTTTCAGCTGATTCCCAGCCCTGATCATCTGCAACACCATCTACCTTAATAGGAGCAGATGCCGGATGGATGTGATATTGATACTTTTCATTGGGTTTTTGGGCCAGACAATTACCGGCGAGGGCAAAGCATAGCCATAGCTTAATTAAGGTTTTAGGATGCACTTTTTTAGTTATGGGTAGGAATATGGAATAATAAAAGAATTTACATGGAACAATAATTAATTCGGGTGTCTGAAAATTTTTCTATCGGCGTAGAACGTTCCAAACGGAATAACGGAAGCTACAAAGGCCAGAAGAAATTTTTTCCATCCCCAGTTATATTCAAAAACAATCTGGATAAGCAAAATCACATAAAGAATGAAAAGCACTCCATGCGCCATTCCGACCATTCGTACGGGCTGCGGATAGCCGGCAAGATATTTTAAAGGCATGGCAACGCCCATCAAAATTAGGAGAGAAGTACCTTCAAGGAACGCTACAAAACGTAACCTGCCCAAAGCAGTTTTAAGTAAGTTGGCTAACATGTAAATAAACAGGGAGTGAGTAATGATAATTTTTAACTGTAAAGATAGTATTTAGAGGTTTCTTCGCCGTCTTTCAAAGTGTAAAAGGTTTATGCTAATTTTAAGAAAATCACGTTTTGTTTAGAAAACACTCTCCAATCAGTATTAATTTGAAATTTTATTCTTAAAATTTTGAATCAAAGGTTAAACTTGTAAAAATTTTCACGTTCAAATCCGGATTCATTTTTTTTCGAGAGCTATTAAAAGAAGCTGTCATTTCATCAACCTGATTAATTATTATTGATTGTGAGTAAATTTTACTTTGCTTTTTTATTATTTCTTGTTGCCGCTCAGGCATTTGCTCAAAAATACAAAGTAGCTGGGTTGGTTACGGACGAGGTTGGAAAAGGAATTCCTGGGGTAACGATCCAGGAGATGGGAACGAATGCCAAAGGAATTACGAATGATCGCGGCGTTTATTTAATGTATGTCCATTATGGAAATGCGACGCTTGTCGTAGATTTTGATGGTTTTGACAAAATTGAAAGAGAAATTAAAGGAATTGGAACACAGAATTTTATTCTTAAAAGTGTTGGTAAAACCAAGCCGGCCTTAATTGTAGGATCCCGAAATCTTAGAACAACGAGAAACGATCTAACCTCTCCGGTTGAGATTATTGACGTTAAAAAAATAGCTTCACTGAACGGACAATTTGATCTCACGCAACTTTTGCAATTTGTATCAACTTCCTTAAATTCAAACAGACAAATTGGCGCGGACGGGACTGATAATATAGATCAGATATCCATCCACGGCATGGGGACTGATGAGATGCTTTTGCTGGTGAATGGAAAAAGAAGACATCAGTCTGCATTAATTAATTTGTCGGGCTCGTATGGACGAGGTAATTCCAGTGCTGATTTAAATACAATTCCTGTCGCTTCGATTGATCATATTGAAATTTTAAAAGATGGAGCTGCGGCGCAGTATGGTTCTGATGCGGTTGCAGGTGTCATCAATATTGTTTTAAAAGAAACGATAAATGGATTTTCTGCTAACGCGAATACGGGAATCAGAAAGGCGAAATATAACCGGGATTCCAGTGCTTTGGACGGATTGAATTACAACAACAGTTTAAACTACGGCGCAGTGATTGGCCGGAAAGGATTTATAAATGCAACGGCTGATTATAATTTTATAAATCATACAAACCGTTCAAATACGCAGCCTGATTCTGTTTTAAGAAAACAGTTTGGTGATCCAAGGGTTTATAATGGTACCATCGCATTTAACGCTGCTTTACCAATTAATGAAAACACGGAAATTTACAGTTTCGGAGGTTATAATTACAGACAAACGGAGAGTTTTGCCTTCTCCCGGACGTTATTAAAAAAGGACAGTTTATACAAAATTTATCCAAATGGATTTGATCCTGTGGTATCCAGAAATGTTGAGGATCGTTCTGCTACTATTGGTGTTCGTACGAAGTGGAATGGATTTAATGTCGATATCAGTAATACTTATGGCTTTAATAAGTTTCATTACAAAGTGAAGAATTCACTGAATGAATCTTTTGGTAAAGGTACACCAACGTCGATGGATGCGGGAGGTTTTAAAACCAATCAGAATGTGACCAATTTGAATTTATCCCAATTTTATGACGATATTTTGCAAGGCGTGAATCTGGCATTCGGTGCTGAATACAGAATGGATTGGTACAGCATTTTTTCAGGTGACGTTTTTTCATACCGTACTTATGACCCGTTAAAACGAAGCGGTGCTCAGGGCTTTCGTGGATACAGTCCGGCAGAAGAAATCAGGGAAAAACGCAATAATGCGGCAGGATATGTGGACGTGGAAGCAAAGATGACGAACCGTTTTTCTATAAGTGCTGCCGGCCGTTTTGATTATTACAATGACTTGGGAAGTGCGGTAAGCGGAAAAGGAGGCTTACGGTTTAGCATTACGAAGGAACTTGTTCTGCGCGGCAGTTATGGGATTGGATTCCGCGCACCTTCACTCGCTCAGCAATATTTTAGTAACGCAACAATTAATCCTGCAAACGCACAACTTGTCATTCCCTCTCAAAAGGTTATTGCGAGATCTGGTAGTGAAGCCGCAAAAGCACTTGGAATACCTGACCTGAAAATGGAGAATACCCAAAATGCCAGCGCTGGAATTACTTTTTCGCCTGACAAAAACTTTGCGGTGGCCATGGACGGATATTATATTAAGGTACAGAACCGGATCATCCTGGCCGGGCCGATTAGTCAGAATGACAGACTGGTAGGAGCGGGGCTGAAACAATTAAATATAGACGAAGCAAGATTTTTCACCAATTCTTTGAACACTTCGACTGCGGGTGTGGATTTGACCGTAAAATATGGAGCAGAACTTGGAGCTGGAAAATTAAATATTTCCGTTGGTGCTAATTACAATACCATGGCCATTGATACCATCAAAACCAGTGAGAAACTGGAAGGGAAACAGACATCTTATCTTAACAGAAGAGAACGTTATTTTATATTATCTGCGGCACCGCCGGCAAAGGTTAATCTTACCCTTGATTATACGATTGATAACCTGACTTTTATGGCAAGAGCGATTTATTTTGGGAAAATGGAGCTCATTAACAACTATTTCGGAAAAACAGATAAAGCCGGAAAGGTTTACACCGAGAAAGATTATGTAGATGTTTATAAATCCGTTATACAAACAGATGTGTCTGTTGGCTATAAATTTGATGAATATCTTTCTTTTACAATCGGTGGCAGTAATATTCTGAACGTTTATCCTACTATGTCAAAGCCTTATAAAACGGAATCGGGTGGTGCCTGGGATTCGGTTCAAATGGGAAATAATGGCGCTTTTTTCTTTGCCAAAGTATTTTATAATTTTTAAATGAAAAAGGTAAGTGTTATCATTTTGGGTTTACTGGTAAGCAGCTTAACCTACGGTCAGCCTTGTAAATTGCTGACAGATACTTTTCGGGAAGCAGATAAACTAAGGAATGGAAAAGGTGAGTCCCAGCGCTTTCGTTTTAGTGAAAATCAGTTAGATCAGGTCAAACTGATGCCCGGCTTGGAAAAACCGGTTATAGGTTTAAAAAGCCTGCAAAAAACGCTGGATCAGGATTACCAATCTTATTTACAAGGTTTGTTTTGGCAGCTGGATGAAAAACTGGCAGCACATCAGGTTGAAGAAGTAAAAAAAGAATGTCCTGAAACGAGTTTTAAAGTTTACGAAGATGAAGTTCTTTTCTATAAATCGAAGTATAGAGTTTATGATGAAAAGATTGATAAAGGCTTGAAAAGGAATGGAAATTAGCTTCCAACCTGCCGATGTGGGACTATACGTAGTATAATTTGATTCTGAATTGAACCTTACAAAAATGTTTTATGGAAGATCTCTAATTTTTCCTTGCTTGTTCTTTAAACTTCTCGACAAATTCCTTTGCATCTCTAATATTGTCAGGATAAGCAACATAATTTTTATAAGAAGTAACTCCATTTTTTGTTTCTACTTTTTCATAAATGTGTTGAAAGTAAAAACCCTTTTCAATTAAAAATCTAATGGTTTCCCACTGTTTTTCTTCCGATTTTTTTGGTGGTCGAAATCTGTGTGGCAAAAGTGTCATTTTCTTTCCGCATTCCGGACAAGGATAATTCAGTTCAGAACCTTTATCAAAAGGTCTGTTTAAACTCACCCTACATTCCAAACAAACTTTCTTATGTCCCACTTTCTTAAATATTGTGTCGTTTTTTTAAGCTACCGCGAAACTATTTATTAAACATAAAAAGATCCGGCTAGAATTTCCAACCGGATCTTTTTATGAACAGGGCAAATTAAACAGTGGCTTCTTTTACCTTGCTTGTTTTTTTATTGACAGTTATATTTTCTTTATCGCGCATTTTGATAAAATCCTGGAAGCGACGAACCGTTGCCATAATAAAGCCGATAACCAATACAAATGTACCAAGCCATAGAATATTGATCAATGGTTTTTCGGTAGCTTTCATAACTATAAAATCACGCTGGGTTGTGTTTACAGCAAAAGTGAATTTACCAGTCGCCGGATCAATTTCCTGGAACTGAACACGGAATCCAAGATCTTTATTTACTTCCGGCTTACGAGCCACCAAACGGTCACGAATCACGAAAGAAGGTGTAACAACGTACTCATTATCTTTATCCAGAACACGGATAACTGCTTTCACAGCCGCGTCACCTTCGCCTAATTTCATACCTTCTACTTCTTCCGTACGCACTACATTATCCAAAACGGCAACGTAATCATTTACAAAAAACGTATCACGCATACTGATCGTGAAATTTTCGGTAGGGCTCCAAACGGGTTCTGCCGTTGGATTTGTTACCATGGAAACGTAGGTATACAAATCTTTGTCCAGTTCACGCTGAATATCCGGAGAGGATACCAATCCCATTCTTGGATTAATCTGAGCGCGAGGGAATAAGTTAAATACACGACCGGAAGGCTCGCGATATTCAATTTCGTAATAGAAATTCTCAGGATAAATTTCTATCGTATCACCTTTGGAATTGTATTTTTTGTCATTAATAACGATATCTCTCAAAGCAACGGCATGGTAATCGTTTTCGATCATGTCCACCCAGCTTTTAGGAATATAACCCGGAATATGACGAGGTTCAACACGAACGTCACGCCAGGTCAGCATATAATCGCCCATTTTCTCAGGTTTGTTCAACCACAGCGTTATGTTTTCCTTATTCTCCTTATTATCGTTATTGGTAAATTCTGCACTGCGTGAAATCATCAAACCTGAATTGTTGATGGATACCACTTTGGTATAAGCAGAAGAAAACAATATTCCCAAGAGCATTAAAGCCACACCAATGTGCGTTACTGCGCCACCAGACAGGCTATATTTCCCTTTGATGATTTGAAATAAAATTGTTCCGTTAGCAACAATCGCAAAAATCGATGTCGTTAATAAAACGATGTACTGAATTTCTTTGACACCTTGTATAACAATAACCGCTGCACTGATAAGTAGAGCAATTAGTAAAGGATTGTACAAAGCCTGCAATTTGTCCTTACCAACACGTTTCCACCAGAAAAACTGGCCAATACCCGTCAGAACGATAATCAGAGAGAAAAACCAAAGCTGGAATTTATTATAATGACCAACCTGATCAGCCGGAAGTGCCATATTTAAAACACCGCCAAAAGCTTCTGCTACTTTATTATAAACCGGAATTGACGTTGTTGCCAAAATCTGGAAACCAGAAAGACAAAGTAATGTTGCACCGATAAAAATCCAGAATTCCTGAGAATAAGTTGAAACTTCTTCTTCGTCAGACGGAAGGATTTTCCAGCGATATATCAGCAGTCCAACCGCTACTACGATGAATGTTAAAAGGTAAATCAATAATTGACCTGATAATCCTAAATCCGTAAAGGAGTGAACCGATGCATTTCCTAAAACTCCGCTACGTGTCATAAACGTAGAATAAAGGATCAGGATAAATGTGGCTATTGTTAATATAAACGAGGTTTTTAATGCCGTTGCATTTCTTCTTGCGATGATCATGGTATGAATTGCCGCAATCAAAATTAACCAGGGAACAATGGAAGAGTTCTCAACCGGATCCCAGTTCCAGTAACTACCAAAATTTAAAGTTTCATAGGCCCAGTAAGCACCCATCAAAATCCCGATACCAAGAATCATGGCTGAAAACAGGGCCCAAGGCAAGGCCGGACGAACCCATTCATGGATTTTCTTAGTCCACAAACCAGCGATTGCAAAAGAGAAAGGAATTAATGTCGTAGCAAAACCCAGGAACAAAGTTGGCGGGTGAATTACCATCCAGTAATTCTGTAAAAGCGGATTTAATCCATTGCCATCTTTGGCAATGAAATTAGGATCCATTTGATAAACCGGCAGATTCGGCATTACCTCTTTCATTAAAAGGAAAGGTGTAGAACCGATTTTTAGATCAATACCCGGGATAACAACTCCCAGGATCATAGAAGTCAAAAAAGCCTGAACCAAAGCGAAAATGGTCATTACTGGAGCCTCCCACGATCTGTTTGAGAAAATAAGAACAGAACCCAGGATCACATTCCAGAAAATCCAAAGAAGAAAACTTCCTTCCTGATCCTGCCAGAAACTGGATATGGTATAACCCGTAGGCAAAGAAAGTGATGAGTTTTTCCAGGCGTAATGGTATTCGAAATAATGATTTCCGATGATCCAGTATAAAGAGAAAACAATTCCCAGAACGGAAACGACGTGGACAACGAAAACGGTTCTGGCATAATGCTTCCAGTTCGTTACTTCATTAATAGGCGTTCCGGCCAAAGCAGCTTTAAAATAAGCAAATGTTGCCAGTAAGGCAGATGCAAATGCGATAATCGTCAGCAGGTGACCTGCATCTCCAATGGTAGTATGAATCATGATTTTGATGCGGTTGCCTCCGTAGTTTCCATTTTGCCGTTCTCATATTTAGAAGGACATTTCATTAGAATTTTTTCTGCCGCAAATGTTCCGTTCTGCATTTTTCCAACTACTACAACCTGTTCAGATTTATCAAAGTCCTGCGGTTTTGTACTTCTGTACACTACTTTCTGAACCATATTTTTATTGTCAACCAAGGTGAATTCGAAATAATTCGGATCGATTTCAGGATGATACTGCATATCAAGAATCTGTCCTGCTGCGTTTTTTTGCAATTTTCCCACCACGTGAATACTTTCGTTATCACCGTTGTCAGCCATTTCTTTTGCTTTCCCAAAATCAACATAGGTACTTGCATCGCCGGCTGTTGAAACGATAATTCCAATAGCTACCGCAATAATGATGAGACCGAATATCTGGATCTTTTTCATACTGATTACTTGATATTTAACTCTTTTTCAATTTTTCTTAATCTAAAATCGATTCTAAGCATATTGATAGCAATTCCTGCAAAAACAAGAGCAACCACAGCTACTACAACCCAGATCTTTCCATCTTCACGCATCTTATCTGCCATGGGTACATAATCAGGATCAGTAGTCGCCTGAGCGAACAGATTTCCCGACAAAACCATCAGGCACAGTAAGAATAAGGAAACTTTTTTCATGGTATTCATATAGACTCAATTCTTAACGAATTTTTGATTTGAAATGTTTACTGTTTTTGAAATTTAGACTGGAAACAATTACTTATGGCTGCTTTCAATAAATTCCTCTTCTCTGATTCGCTTGATAACTTTAATTCTTATTCGAAGTTCCGCAAGCCACATTCCAAGCAGAATATAGCCTATTATGGCTGGATAGAATACTTTACGAATGTTACTATCAAAGTCAAATGATCCAAAAGTGGCGTTTCCTCCGCTGCCAGGATGTAGGGAATCCGTTAATCTTGGAAGGATATAAATGATTGGAATAAAAACTGCAAATGCGAAAATATTGTAAACTGCTGATATCCGTGCCCGTCGCTGATCATCTTCAAATGAACTTCTGAGTAATAGATATGCAAGATAAATTAGTAAACAAACTGCGGCACTATTTAATTTCGGATCATTCGGCCATGGATCTCCCCAGCTAAAATTAGCCCAGGCGGAACCAGTTACACATCCGAGAATCCCAAAAAAGATGGCTGATTTTGTCAGTTCACTCGCT
This sequence comes from Dyadobacter frigoris, assembly GCF_005280585.1. Classification (GTDB taxonomy): domain Bacteria; phylum Bacteroidota; class Bacteroidia; order Cytophagales; family Spirosomataceae; genus Dyadobacter; species Dyadobacter frigoris. Next base: position 106,901 of record NZ_SZVO01000006.1, on the reverse strand, counting down.
ATGTCATCATCATTAATACGGCCAGCCCGCAGATATTTAACCGAAAATATCATGGCAGCGAATAAAAGAATTGTCATGGCCAGCCATAACGCAACATGGAAATAAGTATTCCGGATCGTTTCATTCAGAATGGGCAGGTGTGGAACCGGACCCATAAATCCCATAATAATCACGTAGAATATGATAACTATACAGAGGATCTTCCACCAGATTTTTCTCATCGCTTTAAATAATAGGTACTTTAAATTATTGTTTATAAATATAGCGTGTTAGTTCATTATTAACTTCTCCATAAAAACGGAAAAAGTAAATAGCTAAGTGTTATCACAATTGCGTCAATTGCCAGTAATGTTATAATTTCATCCGTGCTGACACTTCTATCCAATCCGTCCATTGCGTTTTTTGCCAACCTGATCGTCATCAAAAGCATTGGCAAAATGATGGGGAAACTTAATACAGCCATCAGGGTTGCATTGTTTTCAGCTTTTGAAGCAATGCCTGCAACTAGTGTCAGGACTGATGCAAATCCAATGGCCGCCAGCAGGATACAAATAAAATAAAGTCCGATATCGCCAACAGGATTTCCCATGACAAAAGCGTAAAATCCAAATCCTATGACGGCAAGCACCAGCATGACCAATGAATTATAAATAATTTTAGATACGATAATCGCTTGCGGACTGCACAGATTGTAATAGTAAATCAACCGTCCGTAACGTTCCTGGGAAAAACTTTTTGCTATCGCATTCACCGCTGTAAAAAGTATAATAATCCAGAAAAGTGTATTCCAAACAATAGGAGTGAGTTGATTGCGGCGCAGGTTAAAACTTAAATAACAAACAAAAACAGTGGACACCACGTAAAGTAACATGCCACTCAAAGCGTATTTTTGTCGCCATTCCAGCGTCACTTCTTTCCAAATGAGGGTTTTTATCTCGTTCAATACTTTATGCTATCGGCAGTCAGTTATTAGCTTTCGGCGCGGTGATCGTTTTCCGTTACTCTTGCTTGGGGACATTCGTCTTTGGCGCAACAAAAGTACGACACAAAACCCGAGCGTAATAATAATAATGGGATGTTTTTGTATGATTTATGGCATTGTTTACATAAATGATGACCCTAACTATTTGAATTACGGGCGGAGAATGCTTAATTTGCACTTACGTATATTTAATCTAAATAAGCTAATATGTCGGTTCGTACGGTTTCGCAGCTTCAAAAAGGGGAGAAGGCAGTTATCAGATCATTTACAGATCGGATTATGTCTTTGAAATTGCTGGAGATGGGATGTGTGCCAGGTTGTGTGGTACGTCTGGATGCGGTTGCTCCTTTGGGTGACCCGATTTGTATAAATGTAGGTGGCTGTTATTCTTTATCATTACGACTGAATGAGGCTTCAACCATCGAAATTGAGTAATTCGTCTTTCGTTCTATTTTGATTTTCAATTGAAACAAGAAAATATAAAAATTGCCCTCGTAGGAAACCCGAATGCGGGAAAATCAACATTATTTAATGCGCTTACAGGTTTAAGGCAAAAAACTGGGAATTTCCCTGGTGTAACCGTTGAAAAGAAATCAGGAACTTTTCGTTTGTCGGGTTCTAATGGAGAGCAGGGGTTCGATGTAACTGTTGTGGACTTACCAGGTACTTACAGTGTTTATCCTAAATCAGCAGACGAAGGTGTTGTGATGGATATTCTTGCCAATCCAAACCACCCTGATTACCCGGCGGCTGTCATAGTTGTGGCGGATGCATCCAATCTTCAAAGAAATCTTCTTCTTTTTACCGAAATAAATGATCTGGGCATACCTACAATTCTTGCATTAAATATGCTGGATGTTGCGGCAAGTATGAAACTTACTGTAAATGCCGTTCAGCTTGCGATGCAGCTTAATGTTCCGGTTGTCAAAATCAATGCAAGAACAGGTGAGGGTATTCCTAATTTGCAGGAAGCCGTTCGTCAGGTTGTTGAGAGGACAGAAAAGCCTGAACTAAAATATTTTTATGCTCCGAAAGGAAATGAGCCGGCTCTTATTGATGAAGTGAAAGAGCTGCATGATCTTGACAATGACTATGTTGCTCTGCAATATGTTTGTCAGCATGATAACTTTTCATTTCTCGCTCAGCCTGTTCGCGCGAAACTGGATGCGCTTATTGAAAAATATGGATTTGATGAGACTGGATTTCTGGCTGATGAAACAATTGCCCGGTACGAAACGATTAAACCGATAATTGCCAAATCGGTAAAGTCAGAAGGCGCAACAGAACAACCGCTCTGGACGAGGAAATTGGATAAAATTTTACTTCATCCCATTTGGGGTTATGTCACTTTCGCATTAATCCTGATGGTGATCTTTCAGGCTATTTTTGCCTGGGCTTCTTACCCGATGGATTGGCTTGATGAAAATACGGCCTTACTTATTGCCTGGACAAAGGAAATACTTCCAAAAGGCGTTCTTAATGATTTGCTGACGGATGGAGTTATGGCCGGAATTGGAGGGGTAATTATCTTCATTCCGCAAATTGCCATTCTTTTCGGACTTGTTTCTGTCCTGGAAGAATCGGGATATATGGCGCGGGTCATGGTGATTATGGATAAAATAATGCGCCGTTTTGGATTGAATGGGAGAAGTGTTGTTCCATTAATTTCTGGTGTAGCTTGTGCAGTTCCCGCTATTATGACTACCAGAAGTATCAGCAGTCGTCACGAGCGACTTTTGACAATTCTGGTGACACCAATTATGAGCTGCTCGGCAAGACTTCCGATTTATAGTATTCTTATTGCGCTTATCATTCCATCGACAAAAGTGCTGGGCATTTTCAATATGCAGGGACTGGTTTTGTTTGGATTATATTTTTTAGGTCTGATAGGGGCATTGGCATCAGCCTGGCTGATGTCGTTGTTTATCAAAAGAACAGAACCTGGATATTTCATGCTTGAAATGCCGACATTTAAAATGCCGCGCTGGGGCCATGTCGGTTTTATGATGTACGATAGCGTAAAATCTTTTGTACTGGAAGCGGGGAAAGTTATTCTTGCGATTTCTATTATTCTCTGGGTTCTATCATCCTACGGTCCAGGCGATCATATGAAAGCTGCTGAACAAAAAGTAGTAAGTGCAATGCCTCAGGCACCCGAGCAGGAAGTGGCTGCTGCAATAGCATCGGCCCGTTTGGAAAGTTCTTACGCAGGAAATTTTGGAAGATTTATTGAACCGGCTATACGCCCGTTAGGCTATGATTGGAAAATAGGAATCGCACTTTTGGCATCATTTGCAGCAAGAGAGGTTTTTGTTGGCACTATGGCTACTATTTATAGTATCAGCGGTGATTCGGAAGATGTGTTGACGGTTAAAGAAAGACTTGTTCAGGAGAAAAATGATCAGGGCGGCCCGATGTATACACCTGCCGTTTGCTATTCGTTATTGATTTTTTACGTTTTCGCGATGATGTGTATGAGTACCATCGCTGTTGTATACCGCGAAACGCATGGTTGGAAATGGCCGCTAATTCAATTGGGATATTTGATGGCACTGGCCTATGTTTCGGCCTTTGCTGTTTATCAGATTATGAGTTAGTTGTTTTGATTTTTTCTTTTTAGATAATAGAAAGTTTTAATACCCGTCGGATGGCGGAAAAAGCCATCCGACGGGAGGCTCGAGCCCGTCCTACGGCTTTTTCTGTCGTAGGACGGGTAATGAACCAGTCAGTTAAAAACCTGATTTTCTTAATTGAAAAAAGTCTTCTGGTCAAAAAAACTACCAACCCAGATTATCAATAATATCCGAAGCAATCATAGCCGTTTTTGTCTTTTTCTTTGCTGCTTTATCACCTGCTAATCCATGTTGGAAAACCCCAAAAATCGCTGCATTTTCAGGTGTATATTTTTGGGCTAATAATGAAGTCAAAATTCCTGTCAAAACATCCCCGCTTCCACCTGTTGCCATTCCTGCATTTCCTGTCGAATTGAAATGGACATCACCATCTGATAAAATTACAGCCGTATAAGCACCTTTCAGACAAATAATCACATTGTGCTTTTGGGCAAAGTTTCTGGCAAGTTCCAGTCGGTCATATTCATTCGCAGACTCTCCGGCTAATCTTTGAAACTCTTTAGGATGTGGCGATACAATTGTCTTGGCCGGAAGTTTTTCAAGCAGATCAGGGTGTTTGGAAAGAATGTTCAGAGCATCCGCATCAATGATCAGCGGCACTTTTATTTTACTTAAAAGTTCGTCCAGCACTCTTACAGTAAGGGCTTCCTGTCCGATTCCAGGACCAATTCCGATAGCGGAAAATGAATCAAGTTCAGGGACGGAAGCGATATAATTTCGGTTTTGATCAACTGAAATCATAGCTTCCGGCAGTGAAATTTGTAATATTTCATAACCACATTCAGGAACGTGAACAGTTAATAATCCAGCTCCCGAATGTGCACAAGCTCTGGAAGATAAAACTGCTGCGCCTATTTTGCCATAACTTCCTGCCATGATCAATGCATGGCCAAAGGTACCTTTGTGAGAAAACTTCTCCCGGAATTTTACCAGCGCCTCACCAGAAGATTGATCAGTGAAATGATAGGGCGTGCTTGCGTCCGCTATATATTTTTCATTAAGTCCTATATCCACAACATGCCAGTCTCCGGTAAATGCTGCGTTTTGAGGCATCATGAAAGCAAGCTTGGGTAATTGAAAAGTTACCGTATGGTCAGGTTCAATGATGGTGTCGGCTTTTTCATTGGATTTATCAACGTATAAGCCACTTGCGATGTCAACGGAAATAATAGGGCCGGGAGCGTCATTTATTTTCTTAATTACTTCCGCCAATAAACCTTCAGCCGGGCGGGATAATCCTGAACCCAATAGTGCGTCAATAATAACGTGATCATCAACAAACTCAGGCATGGCATTGATCTCGTAAACAGATTTAACCTGAATCAGATTTTCGATTTTTACGAGATTTTGTTGAAAATCTTCCGAAGCATCTTTGGTATACTCGATCACAAAAACACGGACATGATAGCCTTTACCAGATAGAATGCGTGAAATAGCCAGTCCATCTCCTCCATTATTGCCTTTTCCGCAAAAAACTGAAATTGATTTTGTTGTATCAAAACGCCCCTCATACCATTTGACAAAAGCCTGAGAAGCTCTTTCCATTAAATTTAGGGATGAAATCGGCTCGTTTTGTATTGTCGCAGCATCCAGTTCGCGGATCTGTTTTACGTTTAATATTTTCATAGGTCAAAACACATTTTTAATAAAAACGGGCCAATAGGGTATTGGGTCGGGCAAATCTCTGGCTACTAATATTATTCCAGCAAAATTATGTTGGTTTCACTGCATAAAATTATGTTAACTCTTTCAGATATTAAGAATTAATCTTAGCTTTGCACTCGTTTTCGCAAAAGTTGTTTTTTATGAAGGGGCGTCACCTCATCCGCTGGAAGCAAGTTGCAATTTCAATTTCATTATAAAGCATCGTCATGAGCGAATTAATTAAACTCGTAGAAGCTACGATCGAGAATCGTACCTCCGAGTATCCTGTATTTAAAGCAGGTGACACGATCAACGTACACGTTAAGATCAGAGAAGGTAACAAAGAACGTATTCAGCAGTTTCAAGGTACGGTAATGCAACGCCGTAATTTGAGCGGAAGTGGAGAAACTTTCACTGTACGTAAAATTTCTAACGGAATTGCAGTTGAACGTATTTTCCCAATCCTTTCACCAAGTATCGCGAAAATCGAATTGATTCGTCGTGGTAAGGTGCGTCGTGCGCGTTTGTTCTTCTTACGCGGTCGTCAGGGTAAAGCTGCTCGTATTAAAGAGCTTAAAGTAGCGAAGGCATAAGATATTTTCTTCGGACGAAATTAAAAACCCTGCAAGAGAATCTTTTCTTTGCAGGGTTTTGTTGTTTTGGTTGGGAATGCAAAACTTCTCTTTTGTTGTTAAGATTTTAGAATAACCATAAAACGATTGCCGAAAGCCGATCGCCGACAGCTAACATGGAACTTCCTTTTTTTAAATATCAGGGTACCGGAAATGATTTTGTGATGATTGATAATCGCACAGGATTTTTTCAGTCTTCACAGGAATTAATAGAGAAACTATGTCATCGTCGTTTCGGTATAGGGTCTGACGGACTTATTCTTTTGGAAAATGCAGAAGGATATGATTTCCGGATGGTTTATTTCAATGCGGATGGTCGCGAAGGCAGTATGTGTGGAAATGGTGGCCGCTGTGCCGTACGTTTTGCGCATGATCTTGGTCTTTTTGATAAGGAAACTTCGTTTATAGCTGTTGATGGCCTGCATGAAGGTGTTGCTACGGAGGAAATCATTCGCCTGAAAATGGGCCCGGTTAATGGTGTTGAAAGGCATGATGATTATGATTTTCTCAATACCGGTTCTCCCCATTATGTGACTTATGTTGACGATATTCAGGAAACAGAAGTTGTTGAGATTGGTAAAGATGTTCGCTATGGCTCGAAATTTGGTCCATTGGGCGGTACCAACGTTAATTTCGTTCAATTACTTGGTGAAAATCATTTAAGCGTAAGAACGTATGAGCGTGGCGTTGAAGATGAAACTTATTCTTGTGGAACGGGTGTAACAGCTTGCGTTCTATCTGCACATTTACGTGAAGGATGGAACGGCCCGGTTACTGTGGAAACTTTGGGTGGAACGTTACAGGTTGATTATTTCGAAAAAGACGAAGCGAAATTTGATGATATTTATCTGATAGGACCTGCGGTACGGGTTTTTGAAGGAAGTGTTAGTATCTAAGATGTCAACGTTTGGTCCCGCTTGTTTTTCGTCAAGTGATGAAAACAAGAAAGAGTGATACCAAATAAAATATAGTTTCAGTTAAATCTGGTTTCCGGCGATTGCCCCATGGGGACATACTGTTTATAGTAAAAAAGTTAGCAATTGATTTGTGTAACGCTGTTAGGAGTTTCCTGCGTTAAGCAGGAGGCTCCTAACGGAGTCGGTTTCTATATTGAAATTTTGCATTTCTATAAACAGGAGGCTCCGAGGGAGCCGGTTTGTGTGTTTATTTAATATAGAATCATTCCGCTTCCAAGATCCCCCCATGCAAATGGAAAATCTTTTTGTCATTCCATTCAGGAACGCGGCAAAAATCCATGGCGGCTACTTTACTTCTGACGCCATTCGTACATAAAACAACGATATACTTAAAATCCGACAGCAGATTTCTCTGCTGCCGGATTTCGGCTAAGGGGATATTCATTCCCCCTTCATTGAATTCTTCAAATTCCCAGGTTTCACGAACATCAACAACAACACAATCAGATTCTTTTCGAAGCTCTTTCATTTCGGAAAGGCTGATATCGGTATATGTATTTTTGTACATTATACAATTCAACTTAAATTATCTCCCGTTCGAATAAGGATGATCCTTAGTCACCGGAATATTTTTATCAATCAGTTTATGAATATCTTTCAAAAAACCTTTTTCATCTACATCACAGAAAGAAAAAGCAGTTCCTTTTGCACCAGCACGTCCTGTACGGCCAATGCGGTGAACATAAGTTTCCGGAATATTCGGGATTTCGTAGTTGATCACATGTGTTAAATCATCCACATCAATTCCGCGTGCGGCAATGTCGGTAGCAACTAAAACACGTGTAGTCTGGCTTTTAAAATTTTTCAAAGCATTCTGACGAGCATTCTGAGATTTGTTACCGTGGATAGCTTCCGAAGTGACACCCGCTTTACGCAAAACCTTAACCACCTTATCAGCGCCATGTTTTGTTCTTGTAAATACAAGTGCGGTAGCGATCGTATCATCTTTCAAAATGTGCAAAAGCAGATTATTTTTATCAGATTTATCTACAAAATAAACCGATTGTTTAATCGTATCTGCCGTAGAAGAAACCGGGGTAACTTCCACTTTTGCAGGATTGGAAAGAATCGTATCTGCCAGCGTCATAATAACAGGAGGCATTGTTGCTGAGAAAAACAGAGACTGGCGTTTAGCAGGCAGAAGTTTCAAAATCTTTTTCACATCATGCACAAAACCCATATCAAGCATACGATCCGCTTCATCCAAAACAAATATTTCGAGTTGTTTTAAATGTACAAATCCCTGATTGATAAGGTCTAAAAGACGTCCCGGTGTTGCAATTAAAATATCGACACCTCTTCTCAATGCATCCGTCTGTGGCTTTTGACCTACTCCGCCAAAAATAACGGTATGCGTAATGTTTGTGAAACGCCCGTAAGCAGCGAAACTTTCACCAATCTGAATAGCAAGTTCGCGTGTTGGAGTAAGAATAAGTGCGCGGATCGGGCCTTTCTCGTTTTTATTTTTTGGTTTTTCTTCTAATATCTGAAGCATCGGAATCGCAAAAGCTGCGGTTTTTCCTGTGCCCGTCTGTGCGCAACCCAGTAAATCTCTATGCTGTAAAATAAGAGGAATTGCTTTTGCCTGGATAGGCGTTGGAGTTGTGTATCCTTCTTCTGTCAGAGCCTTTGTAATAGGCTCAATGAGGTTTAATTCTTGAAATGTCATTTGGTTGTTTTAAGCTGCCCATGTGTATAGCTTTAGGTATAAACAGAGCCGGAATTGTATTACGAAACCTTTTTAGGTTCAGTTGATAACAGTAATCACTTTTTTATCGTTCATTAAGTTTTGTTTTCGATGTAACCGTTTTATGATTACTTTGCATTTACATTAGCCATTTAAAAACATGATCATGAAACGTCCGGTACTAACGCTGCTATTTTTAGTCGTATTTACCATTTCTTTGCAGGCTCAGGATAAACTGATTAAGAAAAACGGAGCCATTATTGAGGGCAAAGTGACAGAAGTGGGCGTAAGAGAAGTCCGATACCAAATTAATCCCGAACCTAACAGCGCCAAATTTGTGATTCGTAAAGCTGAACTCAGCCATATCGTGTTTGGCAATGGTGAAACTTTTGTGATAAGCGACCGTCCCGTTGCAATAGAATCCTCTGTAAGGCCAAGAGTTACCAACAATGAATACGGAAGAAATATTTTAACCATTTCGCCATTTAAAGCATTGGATTCAGGACCTGGCTTTGGATTCAGCTATGAGCGACTGGTAGGAAATGGACAGCATATTGGGATTATTTTGCCAGTTTCATTCATCTTTCACGACTACAATATTTACGATCCGCTTATCGGATCAAATGCGAAATATCTTACCAATTTTTATATTTCACCAGGCGTGAAAATTTATCCTTTTGGTCAGCGTAAAGTTACTTATGCCGTTGGGCCAAATATTGTTACTGGTTTTGTCAAAGATACTTATAGCAACTACGTTTCTTATCCGGGCGGTGGTGGCTATTATAATTCAATAGAGAGTAGTCGTTTCCGATTAGGATTGGTAGTCAATAACTATTTAAACTTTCAAATTACGTCGCATATCAACTTAGGTATAAACGGTGGTTTGGGAATGCGTTATCTTGACCGGCAAAATTCATCATCCGGTTTTTTCTACTCTAATAATGATCTGAGCATAATTGGGGAATTCGCATTTAATTTTGGATTCCGGTTTTAAGCTTCTTTAATACCAGCATTATTTTTTCATAGTACCTGGCGAATGCCAGCTGAAAACGTGATAAGTTGCGGGTGTATTGCCCACGTTTTTGATCGAATGCATTTGATTGGAGGCCTGGAAAACCACTGAACCCGGACCGACACGTTTCATATTTCCATTGACCAACGCTTCAAGCGTTCCTTCTTTGATAATGATAACTTCTTCTTCCGGATGTTTATGTGGCGGATGAGAAGATTCGCCGGCATTTAAGGTTGTTACATGGCATTCAAGTTCGTCCAGTGTAGCGGTTGAAGAACGGAAAAAGGTACGGACTGAACCCGTTTTGGTTTCTTTTACCGGGATGTCGTTCCAATCGAAAATGGAAGAATCCAGATTGGCGATCTTGGAATTGGCAATGACAAAAGACATGGTCAGTCCTATCGTAACAGCCGCAACGGTAATATCTCTCTTCGTAATCATATCGTCGGTTTGATTAAATTGAATGCATGTGAAGAAGGAGAGTTTGAGTAAATTATACTTTTCTGTTTAATAATTGAATGTAAAAAAGATTTATACCTGTTTGATCAAAGCAAATGAAAACTTACGTCACGATTTTAAGAGGAATAAATGTCTCAGGTCAGAAAATGATCAAGATGGCAGAGCTGAAAAAGATGTTCGAGACATTGCCGTTTGAAAATGTCCGGACATACATTCAAAGTGGAAATATTGTGTTCAATGCAAAACCGGAAAATGATAAGGATCTTGCAAAAGAAATCCATGATAACATTCAGAAAACCTTCTCGTTTTCAGTTCCGGTCATTGTTTTGGAAGAAAAGGAATTGAAAAAAGTCCAGCAGCATAATCCGTTTTTAACCGGAAGAAATGAAGACGTTACCAAATTGCATGTAACTTTTCTGGACGAAATTCCGGAAAATACGCTTGTCGAAAAATTAAAGGAAACCGCTCAGTTTTTACCGGATGAATGGATTGCAGACGGAAAAACAATTTATCTTTTTTGTCCAAACGGCTACGGCAAAACGAAGCTAAACAATAATTTTTTTGAAAATAAATTGAAGGTTACCGCTACTACGAGGAATTGGAAAACGGTTAATGAGTTGGTTTTAATGACATCAAAATAATAAGAAGGAAGTATACGTGTTTTTATTTTTGTTTTCACACGTGTAATTTTATAAATTGCTAAACGATAAACAACATAAGCATGAACACAAAGTTGACATTAACTATCGAAGAATCAGTTATTGACCAAGCTAAAAAATATGCCAGGCAAGAGGGTAGGAGTTTGTCGGATCTTGTGGAAAACTATTTAAAAGCTGTAATTGCAGATCCGAAAGAAAAACAAATAGAATTAACTCCCATTGTTAAGGCTTTACGAGGATCATTTAAGGCACCGGCAGATTTTGATTACAAGGAAGAATTAATAAAAGGGTTATCCGAAAAATATTTGTAAAGTGAGGAAAGTCTTAATTGATACAGATATTATCTTAGATTTTTTATTTGAGCGTCATCCATTTTCTGATAATGCCGTGAAGATATTTTCATTGCTGGAATCTGGTGAAGTTAAAGGATTTGTGACACCATTGATATACAGCAATGTCTATTATTTGCTAAAAAAAACAGCCAGTCATAACTACGTAATAGATAAGCTTAAACTGTTATTTCATATTACAGATGTCCTTACAATGGGAAAAAATACTGTATTACAAGCTTTGAATTCTGACTTTTCAGATTTTGAAGACGCCTTACAGAATTTTTCAGCTGCTGATCATAGCGAGATACATGTTCTGATCACCAGAAATGTTAAGGATTACAAAAATAGTAAAATGGCAGTACTGACACCTGATAGTTTTTTAAAGATCAGGGAGAATAATTGAAATAATTTATCCACTTACACCCAAATCATGGAAGATTCATCAAGACGCAAATTTTTACAAAACGCCGGATTAGCCTCATTGGTATCAATTTCACCACTCGCCGCTGAACCGGAAAGAGTTAGTGAACTTTTTATACATCACGTTCTTTTTTATCTGAAAGATCCTAACAATGCTCAGGATGAAGCCAAACTTTTGGAAGGTTTGAAAAAACTTGCTAAAGTACCGCAGATCCAGTATGTTAATATCGGAAAGCCGGCATCTACAAGCCGCTCTGTGATTGTGAGAGATTATACTTTTTCATGGATGTGCTTTTTTAAAAATATTATTGAGGAAGAATTATACCAGACACACCCGATACACGACGAATTCCGTAAAGATTACGCTCATTTGTGGGAAAAAGTGGTTATTTATGATTCAGTAGGCCCTAAAAAAGTAAGCTAAAAATCAGTCTTTTATAAGGATATTATAAGACAGATGGCCAATCCGGTCATCTGTTTTTTTATGTTTAAATAGTTGATTCCTAACTTGAATGAGTATGGATTTCGCTCTTTTTTCTTTGTTTTATAAGTCGTAAAATTTTAGCAGCTTTATAAATCAGTACCTCCGTTTTGAAAAAAATATATTACTATTCCGTGTTTCTTTCTTTGCTGGCGAATTGTTCGCTGGGACAATCTTCTTCCGAAAATATTCGCCTGAATCAAGTTGGGTTTTATCCTGCTGCTTCTAAAATTGCGATCGTAGTTGGGGAAGAAAATACAGATTTTGTTTTGAAAGATACCAAATCGAAAAAAGTTGTTTTTACCGGTAAACTTGGAGAAATCCGAAAAAGTCAATATTCCGGAAAAGCCGGACGAATTGCTGATTTCTCTGCTTTTCAAAAATCTGGTAGTTATATTCTGGAAGTGCCAAAAGCAGGAACTTCTTATCTTTTTGAAATTAAACCCGAAATTCATAAAAATGTAGCGATTGCGGCTATTCGCGGTTATTATTACCAAAGAGCTTCCGCTGCATTACCCGAAAAGTTTGCCGGAAAATGGGCCCGCGCCGAAGGACATCCTGATGATAAAGTATTAATTCATCCGTCAGCTGTTTCACCCGGAAGACCGGAAAGTTCAATGATAAGTTCTCCAAAAGGTTGGTACGATGCCGGTGATTACAATAAATATATTGTCAATTCGGGAATCACGATGGCGACTTTGCTATCCGTTTATGAGGATTTTCCGGTGTATTTTAAAAACCTCAAAACGAATATTCCTGAAAGCAACAATGCAGTCCCGGATTTGCTGGATGAGGTTTTGTGGAATCTGCGATGGATGATGACCATGCAGGATCCTGGTGACGGAGGAGTTTATCACAAACTCACAAATCCTCGTTTTGATGGAATGATCATGCCGGAAGCCTGTAAAAATCCACGTTACGTTGTTCAGAAAAATACAATTGCTACACTGGATTTTGTAGCTGTGATGGCCCAATCTGCCAGGGTTTTTAAAAACTTTGAAAAGGAGCTTCCCGGACTTTCGGATTCCTGTAAGGCCGCGGCTTTGAAAGGGTGGGCTTGGGCCGGGAAAAATCCATCTTTGGAATATCATCAGAATGAAATGAATAAAACTTTCGATCCGGATATAGTCACGGGCGGATATGAAGATAAAGATGGAAAAGACGAGTGGATCTGGGCCGCCAGTGAAATGTATATTTTGACAAAGGATGAGGTTTATCTTAAAAATATTTCTTTTGAAACAGAAAAGCCGATGCCACTTCCTTCATGGAGCCAGGTGAAAGCGTTGGCTTATTATACGATCATTAGAAATGAAAAGCAGCTCGGTCCGGTTGATCAGCAATACTTGCGGTCGATCAAAAAAAGCGTTATTGACTTCTCAGATGATTTGCTTACGAGTCTTGAGAAACAGCCTTACCATACAGTAATGGGGAAAAATGCAAAGGATTTTGCCTGGGGAAGTAACGCAGTGGCATCCAACCAGGGAATTGCGCTAATACAAGCCTATAAGCTGACTAAAAGTAAGAAATATCTCGGTGCGGCTTTGGGAAATCTGGATTATATATTGGGAAGAAACGCCACAGGATATTCTTTTTTGACTGGTTTTGGATCAAAACAAGTCATGCATCCGCACCACCGTCCTTCTGTTGCAGACGGAATTGTTGAGCCGGTTCCCGGACTTTTGTCGGGCGGGCCTAATCCTGCTCAGCAGGATAAATGTGCAGGTTATCCAAACAATTTTGCCGACGAATCTTTTGTTGACGCCGATTGCTCCTATGCGTCTAACGAAATTGCGATTAACTGGAATGCGCCATTTGTATATCTGGTCGCAGCGATTGAAGCTTTCTATGCTAAATAAGTTGGATTTAATAATAGCAATAACAAAAAATGACACCATTTTTCGATGTCATTTTTTGCTGTAAAATAGTAAGTCTAAGGAGTTTTCACTGTTTTTACCGGCACATTTGGATCTGTTTCATTATAACCTTTTTTATTGGTCATGTTCTCACTTTCTGACTCATCGATCGCTTCTTTTTTTATTTCTTTGGATGGTCTTTTGCTGTCATCTTCCTGCAAAACCGGATCATTAGCCGGATTTTCCGGACCAGAACTTGACGGCGATCCTCCTGCGACGTTTGTATTTTTATGTTCTTTGCCCATGGTTACAAGTGGTTTTTTGTAAACGATACTTCAATAATTGTTCCTTTCTTTATTTGCCTGAATTAGCACTTGCAAACGCATATTATACTGCTTACTGATTACATAATTCTACAATTGACAATTTTAATATTGAAAACGTACTTTGAAAAAAGGTACAGAACTGATGAGAAATATTTCGATCAGGAAATAATTTATCAACTGACTTTCCAACCTTTTAATAGTTTAGAAAGTCCTTTGATAAATACAAAATCTCGTCCAGCATGAAAATCTCTGAGATTCTTTTACTTGTCTTCTTGTGTTTGTTCTCTTGCAAAAAAAATGAGACTGTTACCAATAATGATAAAGGTACCAACACTGCGGCCTGTGGTGTCAGTAATCCGGTTCAGGAAATTCCGTGGCTGCGGGATCTCGTTCGGGAGATGAAAAATAATCGGGAGGATAATTATACCACCATAAAACTTTTAGAATTTAATGGGAAGCCTGTTATTAATTACTATGTGAGCTATTGGTCCTGTTATGGATGCGTAAATTATTATTGTGATGGTACAAAACTCGATATGAGCAAATTTTCACAAGCTGAAACAAAAGAGTTTTATGCAAATCTGTCTGATACTACTGGAAAAACCATTGTAATCTGGCCGCAATAGCGTCTAAATTAGAATTAATACTATAAATATTGGGTAGGAAAACAGAATTTGCAAAAGATAGTTGTCACCATAATGGTATACTTTTTAAATTGCAATTTCCAAAACTTATACCATGTCTTACTCATCTCATAAAACAGCATTAGTAATCGGGGCTACGGGCCTTGTTGGGAAGCAGGTTTTGAATTATTTACTTGCTTCACCTATATATAACCAAATAAAAATCCTTACCAGAAGGGCCACTGGTTTAAAACATGAAAAACTGAACGAAATTTTCTTCGATTTTGACAAACCGGATGCATCTCTCGTCAAAGCTGACGATATTTTCTGCTGTCTGGGAACGACAATTAAAAAAGCCGGTTCAGAAGAAGCTTTCAAAAAAGTTGATTTTCAATATCCGTTACAAATTGGTCGTTTGGGAAAATTAAATGGCTCTTCGAAATATCTGATCGTCTCTTCGATGGGCGCCGATTCGAAATCCTTCATTTTTTATAACCGTGTCAAAGGTGAAATTGAAAAGGAACTGACTGATTTACATTATGACACCTTGCATATTTTACGTCCATCATTACTTCTGGGAGATCGGGGAGGAGAAGCCCGGTTTGGTGAGAAAATCGGTGAAGTATTGGCGAAAATTCTGGATCCGGTAATGGTTGGGCCATTGAAAAAATATGCAGCTATTGATTCAGCCAAAGTTGCCAGAGGTATGGTGGAATTGGCTCAGCTTCCTGAAAAAGGATTATTTATTCACGATTCAGCTGAATTACAGCATTTTTGATATGGCAGTTTCTAACCTATTTATTCGGGTGGCAACAGAAAAGGATGAGGAAACAGTGTATAACATGATCTGTGATCTGGAAGACAAGGAGTTTGATCGTGAATCTTTTAATAACGTTTTTCATACCAATCTTGCTCAGGATCGGATTCAATATGTGATCGCTGAACTTGGCGGTGAACCGGTCGGCATGGGAAGTTGTCATACTCAGTTTTTGTTACATCATGCTTGTGTAGTTGCCGAAATCCAGGAAATGTATGTTTCACCTCAGTATCGTTCCAAAGAAATCGGAAAAGCTTTGGTGGAAAAATTAATAGATTTTGCAAAAAGCAAGAATGCCCTTCAAATTGAAGTAACCTCCAATAATGTAAGGGAAAGTGCGCATCGTTTTTATGAGAAAGAAGGGTTTAAAAAGTCTCATGTGAAATTGGTAATGTATTTTTAAATAGTATTTGGCAAAAAAAGCATTTCCCAAAACTGGGAAATGCTTTTCAAAACTACCTAAACCTTCAACTGATTTTTAATATCTTCCTCTTGGGTTTCTTGCCCAGTTGTCGTTGTTACGTCGGCTGCTCATGCTACGTGTTTCAGCCATTAATCTTTCCAAATCCTGTATCAGGTTTCTTTCTTCTCTTGGATTAAGTCCGCCACGGTGACTGAATTTTCTTTCACGTGCTTCGATGCGTTCGTATTCGTGCATAAGTGCAGATGCTTCACGAGGATTTAATGTTCCTCTCTCAATACCAATTGAAATTTGGCGACGGGCATCTCTTTGCATGTCGTTAACAATATATCCGTGGCTGTCACGTGGATTTTGGTAAGCATTATCGCGATTGTAATCATGGTTATAGTCCCGGTCGCGATCCCGGCCATTGTACTGAGCAGATGCGTTAGTCAAACCAAATGCGATAAATGCGGCAACAAGAAGTATCTTTTTCATGGTTATATTTTTTAAAGTTCATGGGTTAGAGGTAAAGGATTGACATAGGTTTAAAAGTGCTTTGTTAACGATTGTTAAGCGATTATGGAAAGATTTATTAGTAATATTTGATGTTTTGTAAGTTGTTAAATATGAGGATGATGAATAGGAATTGTATTTTTTGAAAGGGTTAATATTTTTTGAAAGTGAAGTTTTAGTTTATTTAATATCGTAATTTTTGTTTGACAAATAGATGTTTGGAGCTAAAAAGAGAAGCCCGGCGGGCTGACATTATTATAGAGATGAAATTTGGAAGGAGTTAAACAAACCCTGAAAGGTTGATATAATTATTATTTGTTGTGATAAGATCTTTGCAAGCCAAAATTATGTCACCCGTTCCGGGTTTCACTCGCATCAAATTCATAGTTATTTCTATAATAATGTCATCCCTTTGGGATTGTAAAAAATAGAAATGGCCAGATAAATTTGAATAGCGACCAAGTGCAAAGCCCGGCGGGCTGACATTATTGTAGAGATGAAATTTTGGAAGGAGTTAAACAAACCCTGAAAGGTTGATATAATTATTATTTGTTGTGATAAGATCTTTGCAAGCCAAAACTATGTCACCCGTTCCGGGTTTCACTCGCATCAAATTCATAGTTATTTCTATAATAATGTCATCCCTTTGGGATTGTAAAAAATAGAAATGGTCAGATAAATTTGAATAGCGGCCAAGTACAAAGCCCGACGGGCTGATATTATTGTAGAGATGAAATTTTGGAAGGAGTTAAACAAACCCTGAAAGGTTGATATAATTATTATTTGTTGTGATAAGATCTTTGCAAGCCAAAACTATGTCACCCGTTCCGGGTTTCACTCGCATCAAATTCATAGTTATTTCTATAATAATGTCATCCCTTTGGGATTGTAAAAAATAGAAATGGTCAGATAAATTTGAATAGCGACCAAGTGCAAAGCCCGGCGGGCTGACATTATTATAGAGATGAAATTTGGGAGGAGTTAAACAAACCCTGAAAGGTTGATATAATTATTATTTGTTGTGATAAGATCTTTGCAAGCCAAAACTATGTCACCCGTTCCGGGCTTCACTCGCATCAAATTCATAGTTATTTCTATAATAATGTCATCCCTTTGGGATTGTAAAAAATAGAAATGGTCAGATAAATTTGAATAGCGACCAAGTACAAAGCCCGACGGGCTGACATTATTATAGCATCTAACTTTTAGAGAATTTGCCAAACCCTGAAAGGGTGATACAGGAATTATTTAAAATGAATTTTGATTAACTCAGTTCCCGTTGAATCGCCTCCTGCGCTTCCAACAAAATCTCCTCCGCTTTTCTCCCTGCTGGTTCAATAGCAGGCAAAGCAGTCCAGGAAAGTTTTGAAAAAGATTTCAATGGGAAAATTCCTTTTGGATTAAATCGTCCCGTGCCATCTACTGCCACCGGTATAATTAATGCATTTGGAGCGCGTTTCAATAACATGGCAACGCCGCCAGGAACAAACGGTTTCATTATTCCGCTGGCCGTGCGGGTTCCTTCCGGGAAAATAATTGCTGATCCCGTCGTGTCATTTATAAGTTTACCAAGTCGTGAGATTTCGGCAATTGCCTGCTTTCCGTCTTTACGGTTTATCAGTGCTGCGCCGCTTTTTCGAAGGTTATAGGAAATACTCGGAACACCTTTTGCCAGTTCAATTTTTGAAACAAAAAGCGGATGCCGTTTTCTTAGAAACCAGATGATGGATGGGATATCAAATGTACTTTGGTGGTTGGCAACGAAAATAATTGGACGATCATCGGGGATCATAGCCAGATTTTTAAAAGTCACGCTGGAACCCGTTAGATATAATCCGTAGGTTAAAGAAAAATTGAGATAATCGACTACTTTTTCATGTGCTTTTTTTCCGAAAACGTTGAGTGCCACGGCCTGTGCAATATGAAAAACAAGCAATGAAAGCCCGAAATGAAGAAGATAAATGGTACTCAGGAGATAGTCTATAATTTTTTTCATTCCCTTTTTTTAACTAAAATATTCCAAATGTACACCGATTGTGAAAATTTGTAAAGTAGTAAATGAGATTTGTCATGTATAACTTTCATTAAATTCCCGTACTTTGTAAAATTATATTGTAAGTTAAATTGAATCAACAATGGAAACCGAACTTTCAGCAGCACGACTAGAAGTCATGCAACATGTAGGAAAGGACCTCGATGCCCTGATGGCAGAATACCTGAAACCGATCGATCAAAATTGGCAGCCTACTGATTTTTTGCCGGATTCCAGCAAAGAGAACTTTTTCAGTGAAGTGAAATTATTGCAGGAAAGCTGCAGGGATTTGCCATACGACTATATAGCAGTATTAATTGGTGACACCATAACAGAAGAAGCGCTTCCAACCTACGAATCATGGTTAATGGACGTGATCGGTGTGGATCAGGTTGACAATCCTTCCGGCTGGTCGAGATGGGTGAGAGCCTGGACAGCCGAGGAAAACCGTCATGGCGATCTTCTTAACAAGTATTTGTATTTGTCTGGACGCGTTAACATGCGTGCCATGGAGGTATCTACCCAATATCTTATCGCGGATGGTTTTGACATCGGCACGGATCGTGATCCTTACCGCAACTTTATTTATACATCGTTCCAGGAACTGGCAACGAACGTATCACACCGTCGTACTGCAACGCTTTCGAAACAATTTGGTAATCCACATCTTTCAAAAATTTGTGGTGTGATTGCTTCCGATGAAATGCGTCATGCGAAAGCTTACAAAGCATTTGTTAGCCGCATTTTGGCTGTTGATCCATCCGAGTTGATGTTGGCTTTGGAGGATATGATGAGGAAAAAAATTGTAATGCCTGCTCACTTCCTTCGTGAATCTGGTGTGAAAATGGGTGATACATTCTCGCATTTCTCTGATGCTGCGCAGCGTTTGGGAGTATATACAACAATGGATTATATCGAAATCCTTGAATCTTTGCTTATAGAGTGGGAAATCGAAACAATAAGAGATCTTAATTCTGGTGCCGAAAAAGCACGTGATTATTTGATGGCTTTGCCGGCGCGTTTACGCCGTATTGCTGACCGTACGCGTATTCCTGAATTGGCTTATGAGTTTAGCTGGATTAGCCGCTAAGATTATAACTTAATAAGAAGAGAATAAGAAAATAGCCGGGCTGATGTCCGGCTATTTTCTTTTGCGATTTGGAATAAAAACTTACTTGACAAATTTCAGTTTTTTGTGCACTTCCTTAATCCATAACCTCGCCATTAATTCGTGACCCGCGGGCATAGGATGAATTCCATCCCAGATCCAGTAATCGGCTGGAGCGGTTTTCAATGCATTATCAAAACCTTCCTGGAAATCGATACAAATCACATCAAAATCTTTTGCCAGACGTTTTACAATTTCCTGTCGTGGCTTTAATTCGTTTTGATACATTTCCCATTTTTCCTTAACTCGTCCAACCGGCAGCAAAAAAGGAATACCAAGAACAAGCTGCGCATCAGGCAATTCTTTTTTTGTTTTTTCTAAAACAGAACGGTAGTCCGTTTCAAATGATTGCGGTGTATTTTCTTTATTTCCTTTGACAGCCGCTTCGGTGTCATTGACGCCAATAAGTATATTAATCAGGTTTGGTTTTAAATCCAGGGTATCCGTTTGCCAGCGCGTTGCGAGATCGGTGATTTTATTTCCGCTTATACCGCGATTGAAAAAGTGAAATTCTTTTTTAGGATGGTCAAACCATAATCTGCTACCAATCAGGTAGGCAAATCCGTGCCCCATGACATGGTTCCAGTCGGTATTTCTGGTTCGGTTACCATCTGTTATAGAATCTCCCTGAAATAAAAATGTGTATCCTTTTTTAATATTTTCGTTTTTATCAAAAGAATCGGCGGATATTATTTCCGGTAAGAGGATTCCGGCCGTGCTGCCGAGAATGGTTTTCTTCAAAAAATCTCTTCTTAAAATCATATTAAACCAAAAAATAAATCCTTGTAATGTATTGAATATTACTTCAACAACTACAAGGATCTTAAATGCTTTTGTTACTTAATCAGATCACGAAAAGCTGATTAATTAATCACAGCTTTAATAACCACCGGCTGATGATCCGACGGATAACGCTGTTCTTTTGCATCAGTCAATACACCATATTTTAAAACTTTTATTGGTTTGCTCACAAAAATGTAGTCAATACGATTTGCCATTGGAGCATCAAATTTGAAGCTGTTGAAAGTTCCTTCCGGACCATATTTTGGCTGTTCCGTTACTTCATGAGAATCACTCAAAAGTGTTTGTATAGCTTTGATCTGTTCTGTTTCTGGCGTTGAATTGAAATCGCCCGTTAAAATTGTTGGGGAATTTCCTGCGATTTCCTTCATTTTTTTCACCATCAGAATTCCTGACTGGCGGCGCGCTTCTACACCTTGGTGATCAAAGTGGACGTTGAAAAAATAGAATTCTTTCTTTGTGTTC
Organism: Dyadobacter frigoris; assembly: GCF_005280585.1. Classification (GTDB taxonomy): domain Bacteria; phylum Bacteroidota; class Bacteroidia; order Cytophagales; family Spirosomataceae; genus Dyadobacter; species Dyadobacter frigoris. The sequence goes on along the minus strand of NZ_SZVO01000006.1, from coordinate 85,982 downwards.
AGATCCTGGAATTTAGCCCATGAACAAATCCGGTTACAGCACGTTGCATCCCAGCCTTTTCCTGGTTTGTCCGGTGTTTCGCTTAGCCAGAAATCGCCATTTTTTAACACTTTGAAACGATCTTTTTTGTAAAAAATAGCAGAATGTTCCCCACCTTCTTTTCCGTCATCACGGCCTTTTCCAAGAAATGCAAATTCGGTCAGTTCAGCTACATCATGTAGTTGATTGATCAACACTTCCTGTGTTCCAAAAATGTCAAATTCATGGAAACGAACCAGTCCTTTTACCATTTCCTTACGATTTGGCCATGCGTTAATTCCGTCACCTTTATTGTCATAACGCAGGTTATATGAAGCGATATTAATTGTTGAAGTTTTTTGTGCAAAACCTGCTGTCGACAGCAACAAAACAGCTGTCAGGATCAGAAGTGATTTTTTCATTTGAAAAGAATTAAGGATTTGAAATAGAATTTTGTTGAAAGAAACATAGAGTAAAGAGAAAAAACAACGCGCTCCTTACTCTATGGGTAAAAATTTACATCGGCTTTCAGTAATCGGGACTCAGAAACATATGAGAATATAGATTATTATCTTAATCCTGAATCTGACAGCCGATCGCCGAAAGCCGATAGCCAAACTACCATCCCGGATTTTGTCCCAATTTTGGATTGAACAACCGGTCTGTTTCAGGAATAGGATATAGATAATGTTTCTCTTCCCATTTACGTGGAACGGTGTTGAGCCATGTAATTTCGCCGAACGTATCGTTTGATAATCTTTGTGGATTTGCACCTGCGCTGATTGTTTCAGCAACATTGATATAGGTTACCCCGGCTACCGGAGAAGCAGGCGTTCCTTTTACAAAAGCCACATCCATCACGCCATCTTCGTTAAGGTCCATAGGTTGATTCAATGCAGGAACATAGAAACCATTCCATTTTTGCTCCATCAACGGACCGCGTTTCCAGCGAACGATATCATAAAAGCGGAAACCTTCAAGACACAATTCAGTGCCTCTTTCACGGCGGATCTCAAGAATAGCCGGATCGGAAATTCCAGGGAAATAATTCGTTTGCAAATATGGATCAACAATAGCCGGAACGGCAGAAAGTCCTCCCGTTATGCCTGCTCTTTTACGAATCGCGCCCACAGTTAATGCCCAGTCTGTATCTGTTAATTTGTTCAGTTCTGCTTTTGCTTCTGCATAATTCAACAAAATTTCCGCATAACGCATGGTAGAAATGGAGTTGATATTTCTTGTTCCTCCATCGTAATAAGTGTCATCCAATGTCCATTTTATTGGTTGATAACCTGTGTAAGTATAGGAGAAAACGGGTGGTGCGGCTTCTTCTTTTCCACCATTGATCCGTTTGTAACTTCCCATCCGGATGCTTTGCTGTAATCTTTTATCGCGGCCTTTCACTTCCTGCGCAAAAGTCATCGTTTCATGTCCGGCCTTATTGGTAAACGGTGTTCCGTCTGCATTCAGGTATGTATTTACAAAAGTGCGGGTAAAGCTCAACCGCGCTCCGTAAGTTGAACTTGTCCACCACCAGTTTGCATCATTATAAACACTCAGTGCAGGATCGCAAACGTATGACAGCATGACTTCATTGGTCACAGGTGTATTATTAATGAAAACCTGACGATACGATTTCTCATTTCCGCCGGTTTCATTCAAAGAAAATCCTCCTTCTTTAATTACTTTTTCAGAAGCAGAGATAGATTCATTTAACCATTTATCGACGGTTGACTGCAAGTTATAGGTAGTCTGGTATTTTCTGAAAGTACCTTCAAAAAGGCAGATTCTTGACTTATAACCATAAGCGACTGATTTGGTGATCAAACTTCTGCTATTGTCCGTAGTGGTACGGATATTTTCAACCGCATAATTTAAATCAGCCAAAACAGAATCCATTACCATGGTGCGTGGATCACGACCATTGAAAAGAGATGGATCATCAACCGTAGCAGCCTTATTGATCCAGGGCACATCGCCGAAGCGTTTTACTTTTTCAAAATAAAATATCGCTCTGAAAAACCGGGCAAGAGCCGTATAGTGTTTTCTGGCATCTGCCGAAACGGTTTGGCGGTTATTGTTTTCGATAAAATAATTGATGTTTCGAAGCGGTTTCCAATCCCAGCCTGTACTTTGACGTGGACCAAAAGCGCCGTCACGCAAAAAATCAGGGACAGATGAACGTGCCCCAAAATCACTCATTTCGTCGGAACGGATGATATCGTTACCCGTTGGAAGGACATCGTAAAAAGAAGTGGTATACAAATCCAATCCTTTTTCACTGTTAAAAACGGCATTATTATCAGCAGTGGACTGCGGAACCTGATCCAGTTCCTGGCATCCGCCAGCCAACAAGCCGATCAGAAATAACAGTCCTATAAATTTAAATTTCATGAGTATTTGATTTTATTTTCTTCGAAAATTTAGATTTTGCGGCTCAGAAAGTAACTGACAATCCCATCGTGAAGCCTTTTAGTATCGGATAATTATTTGCATTACCGCTGTTGCCATTATTAGGTTTTGACGGATCATCAGTCGGATTCAAAACAGTATCAGATCTTCCAATATTTTCCACATCAATATCCTTTGTGATTTTATACATAGGAGAATAAGTGAAAATATTATCACCCGACAGATACACACGGGCACTGGCCATTTTCAGTTTAGTGGTCAAAGAATGAGGCAGATTGTATCCGATCTGGATATTTTTCAGACGGATATAAGCTACGTTCTGCAAATATTTTGTCTGGTTTTGTGAAAGCTCACCAGAACCTTGCGCCACGTATCCGCGGTAACGAGGAAGGTAAGCATCCGGATTAGTTTCAGACCAGATATTTCCCAATTGCCATTCCGGAACTTTATTGTACGGACGATTATATTGTCCCCAGAAATTAGCTGCTTCTGGCCCCGGAAACCAGTCCTGTTTTGCCACGCCCTGGAAAAATGCCGAGATGAAGAAATTGTTCCAGTCACCGCCAAGTGTCACACCGTAGGTGTAACGCGGAAGTGAATTCCCAATGATTTTTTTATCACCCGGCTTTGAAACTGTATTATCGCCGATATCGATCACGCCGTCACCATTCAGATCTTTAAACTTGATATCACCCGGAAGCAATTTTCCTGTTGTGGATGCTTTGTACAAGATTTGTTTCGCAGAATTGGTAATGTCGTCAGCTGATTTGAAATAACCATCGTTCACAAATCCCCAGATTTCGCCCAGTTTCTGACCTTCATAATAATCCGTAAGCCTTTTGTCCGGGTTATTATATTTGTCAATTTTGGCTGTGTAATCCGCCACAGTCAGACGAACAGAATAGTTTAGCGGTTTTGAACCAACTGTGAACTGATCGCGCCAGGTAATGGCCGCTTCCCAGCCTTTTGTTGTCAAATCGGCATAATTTCCCTTTGGTACATCGGTACCGAAAACAGCAGGTAACGTCATACCGGTTGTGAACATGCCGGTGGTTTTTCTTTGGTAAGCATCAGCATTTAATGTCAAACGATTGGCAAGCATGGATACATCCACACCAAAATCAGCTGTGCTTGAAGTTTCCCAGGTAAGTCCGTTTGGCAAAACAGTCGGTTGTCCTGTTTTTTGCGGTCTGACACCGTTCAAAATTCGGCCTGACTGTTCAATTTTAAACTTGTCCTGGAATGAATAGGACGTGATATTTCCATTACCAAGCGAGCCATAAGATCCTCTCAGTTTTAATTCAGAAATCACTTTTGGTGATACTTTCCAAAAAGGTTCGTTAGAGATTCTCCATCCTGCTGAAACAGACGGGAAAAATGCAAAGCGCTGGCTGGAAGGGAATTTGGAAGATCCGTCATAACGACCGTTTAATTCTAACAAATATCTTTCTTTAAACGAATAATTTACACGGTAAAAACCACCGGCAATTGCCCATTTATCATATCCGCCACCGGTTGTAATGGTTTGTCCAAGCGCAAGATTTATATCGCTCGCGCCTTCATAAATCAATCCGTTACGAACAACTTGCAGCTCTTTGTAAAGCGATTGTTCCTGGTTGAAGCCCGCCAATACTTTGAAATAATGATTTGTGCCAACTTTCGGTTCAAATTCACCATAGATATTGGTAGCCGTATATTGGGTGTTGCGCAGCAAGTTTTGGAGATCGTTATAATTTGTTCCAACGTATTCAATAACCCCCGGTTTGCGGCTGTAAGGAACAGGTACGCGCGTACGATAATCGTTGTTGTCTGTATTCTGGTAGGTGAAATTTCCTTTGATTCTCAGCACATCATTGAAAAACTGTGAAGAAAAACTGGTTGTATTTCTGAAAACACGTTTGTTCGTATTGATACCGTTTTTGCCATAATAAAAATCTCCAACCGTGTACGCGGCGGAATATGTAAGTGTTCCGTCCGGGTTGAACATCGGAGCCATTGTGTGGCCTTCATCCGAAATATTTCTCCATATAGAACCACCTTCACCGACGTTAAGCGGATTGTGATATTTCATGGAAGAGAAGTCGGCGTTGTTCGATATGTTAAGCCATTTGTAAAGCTGAACAGAGCCTTTTACACGCAAACTCATGATTTTGTAATCATCGGAATTATACTTAAAAAGCCCATCCTGACCGAAATAACGGCCTGTCACCATGAAATCTGCCTTGCCGCTTCCACCGGAAACTGATAAGTTGTGTTCCGTAGCACTTGTCGTTTTTTTGTATAATTGTTTGTACCAATCCGTATTTTCGTAATAAACGTATTCACCTGTAACCGGGTCAACAACCGTTTTTGGTAAACTCGGATCTTTCGAACGTTTTTCAAATTCAGCCAGATAAGCCGGTGAGAATTTTACCGTTTTATTTACGTTTTGTGGCGTTTGAGAATAGTCATTCCAGGCGCTCCATCCCTCATTAAACATTTTAGCAAAAGTGTATCCGTCTGTCACGAAATCAGGAACAGCAATCGGACTTTTGATCGAATGGTTCAGTGAATAACTCACAGTTGTTTTGTCTTTTTGGGGCGATTTTGTAGTAATCAAAACAACACCAAATGCACCTCTTGCGCCATAAATCGCAGCCGAAGCAGCATCTTTCAAAACAGAAACGCTGGCGACGTCATTAGGGTTAATCCGGCTTGGATCACCTTCGACGCCGTCTATCAAAACCAGTGCACTTCCTCCCTGTCCGATGGAAGTTGCTCCACGAATGTTGTACGAAGGCGATTGTGTAGGTTTTCCGTCACCCATTGTCAGGTTAAGGTTAGGAATAACGCCTTGCAAACCCTGTGCGAGATTAGGAAGCGAGCGGTTTTCCAATACTTTGCTCGTAACCTGATCAACAGCGCCGGTAAGGTTCATTTTTTTCTGCGTACCATAACCCACGACAACCAGTTCTTCCAAAGCTTTGGTATCGGCATCCAGAGAAATGTTGAAAGTCGTCCGTGTGCCAATCGGCAGCTCTTTTGTGATGTAACCAACAAAGCTGAAAATCAGAACAGCGTCTTTGTCACCCTCCGCCAGATCCAGTTTAAATTGCCCTTCACCGTCCGTGGTCGTTCCGCGCTGTGTACCTTTTACGATGATACTCACACCTGGCAGGCCATCACCTTTTTCGTCAGAAACTTTTCCGCTAATGTCGATCAGCGGCGCCTGAACAGGAATTATCTGGGTTTTTACCTCCGGAATTTTCGGTTTGACCACAATAGTTCTTTCCATCAGACTGTACGTGAGCGGCTGATTATTGAAACATTGTTCCAGAACCTGTTCAAGCGAACCGTCGGAAATACGCATCGTAACAGGTTTGGCTTTTTTCAACAATTCATTATTGAAAATGAACTGATAACCGCTGCGTTTTTGGATAATTTTGATCACATGTTCCAGTGGAGCGTTCTCCACAGAAACGGAAAGTTTTTGAGAAACGGCCGCCGCACTTACCTGCATACAGGCCACGGCTAGTAGGAAAGCACTTAATTTCATCATGAATAGAATTTTGGATGGAATAAGGCTGATACGTCTACTACTTTTGAAGAGTAGCTTTAATTTCATAGTTTTACGATGTTTGGATTTAAAAGTTTATGGTTCGCACTGTACACTTGTTTAATAATCCTTTCGGACCGGTAGCCCTGGCCGGCTATCGGTTTTCCAGAATTACTATTTCTTCTGATTATTTTTCCCGGATTGTAATTCTTTTATCTTCGATCTCAAACTTTAATTCTCCTGACATTTCAAGCATTTTCAATACTTTTGACAGCGTATTATTGCGGGAGATCATCGCCGTGAAATGTTTATCCGGAATCTGTTTTTCGTTCACAACATCCACGTCATACCATCTTTGCAACTGGCGCATAATCGTTGTCAGGTCTTCATTATCAAACTGGAAATAACCCTCTTTCCACGCTACTGCTTCTTCTAAATCGGCTGCTCGCACACGAATCTGCGATCCGACTATGGCTTGCTGACCAGGATTCAGTAATTTTTTATTTTCCCCATTTCCAACCTTTACAGAGCCTTCCAATAAGGTAGTTTTAGAAACAGCTTCGTTGTCGTAAGCCATGACGTTAAAATGAGTTCCTAAGACTTCAACATGTGTTTTTCCAGCTTCTACAACAAAAGGCATTTGTTTGTTTTTACTTATTTCAAAATATCCTTCGCCAGTTAATTCAACCTTGCGCTCCTTACCCGAAAATGCAGTTGGAAAGTGTAGTGAAGACCTGGAATTGAGCCATACTTTGCTTCCATCCGGAAGTAATATCTCGTACTGGCCGCCTGTTGGCGTATTAATTGTGTTGTATGTGATGGTACTGTTACTTTCTGCGGGCAGGATTTCGTAAACAAGCTGACCTTCTTTTTTGCTGATCTTTACGCCGTTTTCCTTTTTGAAAGTTCCATTTTCCATGTCTTCCAAGGTTATTACGCTGCCGTCTCCCAAGGTCAGAGTAGCCTTGTTACCTCCGGGAAGTACATCATTTTTTAAAGTCTGCGGCTTTTTGGTTTTTGCAATAGCTGTATCAGCATTGTTTTTTTTGTGTAAAAAAGCATAACCAACAAAACCGGTTATCAGTATTGCCGCCGCGTATTTGAAGAATTTATTGAAAGACCAGAAAGAATGAGGAATAACTGGATTCTCAATTTGCTCATTGATATTTTCCCAGGCAGCTTTATGGTCAATCGATTCGAAAAATTGCAGACTTTCTTCCATTTTGTCTTTGTTCTGCAATTCATTCAGCGTGATCTGGTTCGCGATGTCTTCGTTCAGCCAATCCTGCAATACCTTATTTTCCTCCACGGAAAGGTCTCCATTAAGATATTTGAAAATTAAATCTGCGATTTCAAAAGGTGCTTTCATTCCTGGCTTTTGTTCTTTATTAGTAAGACACGCAGAATGATATTTGGGGTGAAAGGTTTTAGAGAAATATTTTTATTTAAAGAAATATTTAGATTAAATTAATCGTAACTATCACAGAGTAACAGGATTATCTGTTATTTGTGAAGTATTATAAATTTGAGAAAGAAGATGTAAACTTGCTTATTTCAAAAAGATAAGGATAAGAAGGCTGAAAATCTCAGCTGTAAATTGTGGACGCAGAAGCTGCATCGCGCGTTGTTTTTGAGTTTTTACGGTATTGACCGATATTCCCAATTCCTCTGCTATTTCATTATTCTTTTTATCATCCAGATAACTCATTCTTGCAATTTGCTGGCAAGCCGGTGGAAGGGATTCAATCGCGTAATGAATTTTGGAATATACCTCAGACTGAATAATCGAATTGATAATATTTTTATCGTCAACAAGTTCAGGAAGATGCAGCGTGAATTTTTCTATTACTTTTTGATGTCTTAATAAATTCAGACTCGCATTTTTAACGGTTGTATACAGGAAACTTTTGATTGCATCTAGATCCCCGGCGACTTCCTCTCTGCGATTCCAGTAGGTGATAAAGGCATCTTGCGCAATATCTTCAGCCTCGCCTTTATCCTTAACCATGTTGAAAGAAAAATAAACAAGGTTGGAATAGTTTCTGTTAAACAACATTTCAAAAGCAATTCTATCTTCACTTTTGTCTTGTGCTGCGTCAGGTTTGGTATATAAAGTATCCATATTCTGTTAGACAAAAGTAATCGGGGTCAATCTGTTTTCTTAAATATTCGATAGAAGATAGTCGATAAAAGTATTAATTTTTCTTTAAATAAAACTAAAATAGTTTCCTGTTTGAAAATAAAGCGGAGGGAATTTCTATACTATATTTTGTCCTTGTTTTAGAATGTTAAGTGCCTTTCGAATTAAAAAATAATTTGAATACTTAATCTATTACAATCTGGCTTTCGTGACATTTATAACTCAAAGGTATTTTACATCAAAGTTATTATCGCATTTATAATGTTATGGTTTTATTAAGAAACACGTTTAGTTTAATGATATCATAACAGCGAAAGCTAAATCGTTTTATATTACAATTTTGACTATAATTAGTTTCAAAATAAATGTTTTATTTATAGTATAAATTGTGTTATTCCGGTTTGGTGTAAAATAGAGAAAGGCACCGGATTTACATCCAACGCCTTTCTTTTCTTAATTTTCAAACTGATATTTTACCAGCCCGGTGTTTGTTTGTAAGCACCGTTACTTCTTGCAATTTCATTTGGACTGATCGGCCAGGCCAATTTTGCAGCCGTAAAAGTCCTTGCCGGCCAAACCTGCTGCACTGTAAAAGTGGAAGCAGGATCAGTTTTGTTGGTATGAATGCGGCCATGAAGTGGGGCGTTTATTTTATCATAATCACCCCAACGTTTCAAATCTGCCAAACGGTCGGTCCATTCACAACCCAGTTCCACACGGCGTTCATGTTTCAGGTTGGCAAGCGTCGGTGCGGTAATTGGCGCGAGACCAACACGCGCACGAACTTCATTTAAAGGAGCTGCCGCCTCGCTGTTTTTACCTTGCTGAATTAGTGCTTCCGCTTTGAAAAGCAGCACTTCCGCATAACGCATCAGTGGCAAATTCAGTGTGGTAGTAGGGTAGTCGCCGTTCTGGTTAATTTGCGTATTTGTTCCCGGATCCTGGTTTGTACCATTGCTATACGGATCCATGTATTTATTGATCTGGAAACCCGATAGGCTATTCGTTGAAAAGTAAGCACGCTCAACACCGAAGAAAGTAAACTTGTCTCCAAATTTCAAAATCGTTGCTTCACGGCGCGGATCGTTTGCTTCATATTCGTCATAAAGCTCAGCAGTAGGTTGGAAATAACCCCAGCCATTGTAAATTCCCCATCCTTTATTTTCCATGACAACACCCGGAAATTCAGAACCTCCCTGAACGCCGGAAGTTACCGACCAGATATATTCACTACTCCAGTTATTGGCTGCTTTAAAAACAGCTTTGTAATTGGCAAGGTTACTTCCTTGTCCCGTTACCAAAGCGCGTCCACCTTCATTTTTGATTTTATCCGCAATATCAGGAATCGCAGCCCATTTGGTATTGTCGTATTGCGCCCAATATGCATAGGTTTTCACCATATATCCCCAGGCCGCTGCCTTGTGTGCTCTTCCCTTGTCGGCTGCTCCGAAGGTTTGGAACAAAGGAAGAAGATCCGCCGCTTTTTGCAAGTCGCTGATGATCTGAGCATAATTATCGGTTACTGAAGGAAGCTGCGGAGGAATTCTCAGACCGAATTCAGCATTTTCAATACCATCATAAGGAACACCCTGATTTTTATGTCCCCAAATATAGGCTATCCAGAAATGAGAAAAAGCACGTACAAAGTAGGCTTCCCCCAAAGAACGATTTCTTACAGCATCGCTCACATTGGTAGCCTTTTTAACGCCTTCAATCGTTTGATTTGCTTTATTCATCATCGAATACAAATCATTCCAGCCGCCTGTCAGATAGCCTTCGTTACCTGACGGAATAAAGTTTTTGATGTTTTCTCCATCCGCTTTTGATCTCCCCACGATTAAATCGTCGCTTGCATTTTGAACCCAAAAAAGATTACGTCCCCAGGTTTCTTCGTCACGCATCGCAACATACATCGAAGCCACGCCTTTAATCACATCATCTTCGCTATCCCAAAAGTAAGCCGTTGTTGATTCTCCGTTTGGTTTGGTATCAACCCATTTTTCATCACACGCAGTCAGACTTAGCATAAGCGCCATGCCTGATAAAATCGAATGTTTTATATATAATCTCATAATTTTCGGAATGTTAGAATTTAAGCTTTAAACCTGCTGAGTATACACGGGAAACCGGGAATTGGCCGCCATCCATGCCTGGTGCGGTGTAAGAACCGTTCACCAGCGTACTTCCTACTTCGGGATCCATTCCTGAATATTTCGTGAATGTCAATAAATTATCTCCGCTCAAATACACTCTTAAACTTGCACCTTTTATGAATTTAGGAACCGTGTATCCGATAATCAAGCTTTTCAAACGCACGTAATTTCCGCTTTCCAGATACCAGTCAGAAGCTGTCTGGAAGTTTTTATTTGCATCACTGGCCGAAATTCTTGGAATGCTGGATCCTGTATTTGTTGGTGACCAGGCATCCAGAATTTTATCCCAACGGTTGTACCCCTGCTCCGAAGCATTCAAAGTAGATTCTTTAAACGCATGGAAAATTTTTACGCCACCTACTCCTTGCCAAAACATACTTAGGTCGAAAGATTTCCAGTTAAGGTTAGTAGTAAATCCGTAAGTGATTTTTGGGAAAGCGTTACCCATATAAACTCTGTCGCTATCGTCGATTTTTCCGTCACCGTTCTGGTCTACAAATTTCAAGTCGCCTGCCTGAGCATTTGGCTGTACTTTTGTTCCGTTCACTGTATAGTTATTTGCTTCTTCGTTGGTTTTGAAAATTCCATCTGTTTTAACAAGCCAGTAAGAATAATAGGGTTGTCCAACGGTTGAGCGGTATGGCGTGATCGTCCCTCTCCACGCGTCCGGATGCACCCAGACTGAATTAGGGTTATTATCAATATATTCAACCCGGTTTTTAAGCGTAGCAATATTACCACTGATCTCATAACCCAATTCCCCTGCGCGGTCTTTCCAGGTAGCAACCAGTTCAAAACCTTTGTTGCTTATTTTTCCCTGATTGATTAAAGGAGCTCCAAAGCCGTAGGTATTTGTCCAGTCAGTATCTTGTTGCTTGATCAGATTGTAAGTCAGTTTATCAAAATAATCCGCAGAAAGTGTTAGTTTTTCTTTCATCAGCGAGATGTCAATACCGATGTCGGTTTGCTGCGATGTTTCCCATGATAGTTTCGGATTTTTCAATGCTTCAACGTAAAGTGCTCTTGAATAAACACCGCCGTCACCAACCTGATACGTATAACTTGAACTCAACGTAGAGTAACCATAGTAACGGCCAACCGATCCGATGTTACCAATCCGTCCCCAGCTTGCTCTGATTTTTAACAAATCCACAGCCGGAACGTTGAAGAAAGGTTCGGAACTGATTTTCCAGGCCGCTGTTGCTGCCGGGAAACCTTTTCCACGGTATCCTTCTGCAAGTCTGCCGGCGATGTCATAACGATAACTGCCTGTTACAAAATAACGGTCTGCAAAACTATATGAAGCTCTTCCAACGTAAGATACGTTACGGTCTTTCCAGTCATAATCGGTTGGTCTGTCGGAGGTGAATGTACTTGCGTTGATGAAAAACTGAGCCCAGTTTTCTTCATCCGAAATATCTCTTGCAGTAGCAGAAAAGCCTTTCGAAGCATTTTCCTGTGAAGTTGTAGAAAGCATGGCGCCCACATTATGTTTGCCAAATACGCGGGAATAGTTCAACGTATTTTCCCAAATCCAGTTATACGAGCGGTCTGTTGAATAACTTAACGTATTCTGATTATTTGGCTTACCCGGTTCTGTTCTTTTTGGGGTAAAGTTTTTATAAAGCGATGATTTCTGACGATAAGAGAAACGGGTCAAAAAGGATAATCCCGGAATAATATTGGCGTACGAAAGTTCAGATACCGACTGAATGTCATTTCCTTTATTGTAAGGTTTGTACCGAAGAAGCGTAGCAACCGGGTTGATCGCGTCACCGTGAATACCCAGATATTGTGAATCTCTTGGGCCAACGCCACCGAAAGAACCGTCATCATAATAAACCGATGCAGAACGCGGCATGTACATCGCCGACAAAATTGTTCCGCTATATCCGCTGGCCGTTTCTGTTCCGCGGCTGTCACTATTATTCCAAAACAATTCCTGACGGAATTTCAGGTTTTCAGTGAATTTGTAAGAGGTATTAAAACGCATAGAAATGTTCTGGCTGAACGTATTTAATAACGTTCCTTCATTTTTTTCGTAGCGTCCCTGGAATAAAGTTGAGAATTTATCAGTTCCTGCGTTGATACTGATATTATGTCTCTGAATGATTCCGGTTCTGAAAATTTCATTAATCCAGTTTGTACGTGTAACCTGCGCATAAGGATTTTTTGTAGCATCCCAGCCATCAAGCGGAGTAAGGCCCGCGTTTGTGAAAGCCAGATTTGATACAGCCGCTTCTTTATCTGCGCTAAGCGAATTTGGCAATTTCCAGGCTTGTTTGATTCCGCGGAAACCAGAATATTCAATACTTGGTTTTCCGGCAGCCGCTTGTCTTGTTGTGATAAGGATTACCCCGGCTGATCCTGAAAATGCTCCATAAATTGCGGCAGAGGCTGCATCTTTTAAAACGGTAATGGATTCAATATCCGACGGATTATAAGGTGCATTTGGCACACCATCCACAACATACAAAACACTTTCACCGCCGCGTGAACCTGTACCACGGATTGTAATATTGGGTGTCTGGTCCGGGTGCCCTCCGTTACTGATCGCTGTTACACCGGGCACTTTTCCCTGGATCATATTCGCTACATCCAATACGGGACGGTTTTTGATCTGAGCCATGTCGGGCACGGAGGACACAGCGGCTGAAAGATCGCTCTTTTTAGCGGTTCCGTATCCGATCACGACAAGCTCATCCAAAGACTTGGTATCCACTGCCAGTGAAACGCTGATTGAGGATTTATTTCCCACCAGAACTTCCTGACTTTGATACCCTACAAAACTGAAAATAAGTGAAGCTTCCGAGTTAGGAACATCAATTTCAAAAGCTCCCTTGGCATCTGTGGAAGTACCGCGCTGCGTGCCTTTTACCACAACACTTACACCGGGAAGTGGTTCTTTATTGTCAGCTGAAAGTACTGTTCCTTTGATATTGATCTCTGCCGGAGCGGTCAGCTCACGCATTTTTGAATCGATATCGGGCATTAGCATTACAATTTTTTGCTGAGTGCTGGCCAACACAATTTGTTCATTAATTACTTTATAACTGATTCCGCGTGGAGTCAGCAGCTGATCCAGAACATTCGAAAGTTTTTGGTGTTCTACGTCAATTTTGATTTTACTTTGCAGAGAAACGCGGCTGCTGTACACAAACTTTACATCCGTTTTTTTCTGAATTTGTCCTAACGCTTCTTTGAGCGTAACGTTGTCTAACCGCAGCGTCATATCCTTACTCAGGATAGACTGCGCCGAACTTTCTCTTGCGTAGCCAGAGCTTGCAAGTAAAGCGGCCATGATCCATTGAAGCAATCCGATGCGCATAAGTTTTTGCCAGTTGATCGGCTTGTTACGTACTGATTTTTGCATAATTTTGATTGTCTGATTGTTAGAACTATTGGACATTTTATTTCCTCTCTCACGGTGGTACGTGAAATGAGAAATCATTGGGGGAAATAAGCAAGTTTGGGCCGGGTGTGGTGGTACACATCCGGCCTTTTTATGCTCGGAAAGTCAGGGTGGAATAGTAAAATCTTTTTTCATGAGGTCGGTGGTTTTGGGTTAAGTAAGCGGGTTATTAATTTTTATTTACAAGCTTTTCCATCAATCAAAATGGTATTCTCCGACATGGTGTAACTTGCTTCCAGTGAAGTGCATAGCATTTCAAGGATAACCGGAAGGGATTGTTGTTCGAAATCCGCTGTCAGTTTGCAGCGATTCATATCCGGGTTCACAAGAAGAATGTGTGTGTCAAAACGCTGCTCCAATTGCTGGATCACAGAAGTAAGCTGCGTTTCCTCAAATACAATCGTTACCGGTTCAAATATTTCTTTTTTAGCCTGGCTTGGTATTTCAAAAAACGTAAGTCGTTTTGATTTTGGCTCGAAAAATGCCTTTTGCTGAGGTTTTAAGATCACTTCCTGTGTGGACTTTTCGCCAGGGGCGCTTACCGAGACGCTACCGGAAACGACAGATACTTCCAGCATTTTTTGTTTTTCTAATGCTTTAACATTGAAGCGGGTTCCTAATACTTTAATTTTCACCTCACCACTTTGAATCAGGAACGGCCGTGTTTTGTCATGTGCGATATCAAAAAAACCTTCGCCGCTAAACGTTACTGTTCTTTTGTCCTTTTGGAAATTTCTTGGGTAAGAAATCGCGGCATTATCATGCATCCACACGAAACTTCCATCCGGAAGTTTGTGCATCACCATACGTGGCTCGTTATTCCGAAAATAAATTGTATCTGAAATGCTTTCTTTTTTAGTATCAAAAGCCGCAATTTGAGAGATATTTTCCCGGCGCTGATTAAGAAAGTAAAATCCTAATCCTATTAAGAGTGAAGCTGCAATTCCGCTTAGCCAGATAAAAGTCGGAGAGATTGTTTGTGTTTTGATTTCCGTCTTTTGTATCTGCGTTTTTATGTAGGCAAAGGTTTCTTCCTGTAAATGAATTTGTTCGGCATCAGAAAGCGTATCCAGATAATCAGTTTTACCATTTATTGATGCATACCATTTTTCTACCAGTTCTTTTTCCTGAGCAGTGCATTGATCATTAAGGTATTTCTCCAACAGGAAAGCAGACGGGACAGGTTGATTCATGTGATGATTTTAATTATCAATTTAAAACCAAGTCGTATGAAAACGGGCTGACCCTTAGTCAGTTTTAAAAATATTTTTAAAAAATTCTGAGGGCATTTTAAATTTTGATTAAAGCCTTCCAATCGGTATGTTTATAAGCCTTACGTTCAGTAACTTACTATCAACGGAAAAGCGCAATTTCTTCTCAAAAACATCTTATTATGAAAATTGTCTACCTAGCTTTTCTTGCAGTTTTTTCTGTCAGCAGCGTATTTGCCCAGCGCACTGTTATTTATTGCGGCAATTTGTTTGATGGTACCAATGGCTCTGTCAGGTCTTCTGTCACTGTTATTGTTGAAAAAAATAAAATTATTTCAATTGAAAACGGTTATTCGGCCGCACTTTCGGCAGATAAAGTGATCGACCTGAAAAGTAAAACTGTTTTGCCCGGATTGATCGATATGCACGTCCATCTGGAAGGAGAAACAAGCAAGGACCAGTTTCAAAAAAGAATTCAGCAAAATATGGCTGATGTCGCTTTTGACGCACAGAAAAACGGGGTGACTACGTTAATGGCTGGTTTTACAACGGTAAGAGATCTGGGTGGAAGCGGCGCTAATATTGCTTTGCGAAATGCAATCAACAGAGGTGTGGTTGTAGGTCCGAGAATTCTAACCTCCGGAAAAACGATTGCAACAACCGGTGGACACGGAGATCCTTCAAACGGTATCAAGCCGGAACTACAACTTCCGCCAGCAGCTCTTGACGGTGTGATCAATAGCCCGGACGAAGCACGTCAGGCCATTCGTCAACGGTATAAAGATGGTGTTGACTGGATCAAAATCACGGCAACCGGCGGTGTATTGAGTATCGCCAAAAACGGGAAAGGACCGCAATTTCAACCAGATGAATTAAAAGCATTGATTGAAACTGCGAATGATTATGGACTAAAAGTAGCGGCACACGCACACGGAGCAGAAGGTATGAAACGTGCATTACGCGCCGGCGTTACGACGATTGAACATGGTTCATTCCTGGATGATGAGTGTATCAAACTTTTCAAGGAAAAAGGAGCATATCTTGTTCCGACTATTATTGCCGGTAAAACTGCTTCGGATTCTGCCAAGATTCCGGGATATTATCATCCGCTTGTTGTTCCAAAAGCGTTAGAAACCGGAAAGATGATCCAGGAATCTTTTGCAAAAGCGTATAAGGCTGGCGTTAAAATCGGTTTCGGTACAGATGCGGGTGTTTATGTACATGGAAAAAATGCAAAAGAATTTGTTTACATGACCGAAGCAGGAATGCCGATGGCAGAAGCGTTGCTCGCTGCAACACGCACGAATTCCGAAATATTAAGTATGAAAGATCAGATCGGTTCTGTTGAAGTTGGAAAACTGGCTGACATTATTGCCGTAGATTCAGATCCATTAAAAGATCCCACAGTGATGATGAATGTTACTTTTGTGATGAAGGATGGGGTGGTTTATAAATCGAAGTAAAAATTAGACATTTATGAATCAAAAAGACTGTCGGGAATTAATTTCCAACAGTCTTTTTGATTCATAATGAAATTGTTATTTATTTCTTACCATACCTCTTAAATAACTTCAATATCTTCTCATAAATCTCAGTGTTCTCATAAACCCCTCTGAAATCCATCGAATGTGGTCCGTAAGCAAAAACCGGGACCATCACCGAAGTATGGTCATTGGTACTAAAATGTCCGTCAACATATCCTTTTTTCAAATCGCCGTCAAGCAAAGTCAAGCCACCCGTTTCGTGATCTGCAGTTACAATAACTAGCGTTTCTCCGTTACTATCCGCAAAACGTAAGGCTTCTCCGATTAATTGGTCAAAATCCAGCATTTCGGTAACGACATAAGGTACTTTATTGACATGTCCGCCGTAATCAATTTGTGCTCCTTCTGCCATAATAAAAAATCCTTTTTCATTTTTCACCAGCGATTTCTGCGTCTTTTTAAATGCCTCAGTAAGAAAATTGCCACGTCCGTTAAGTATTGAAACTGTTTTGGAATCATCTAAAAGTACAAACGGAGTTTTCAATGTATTCAAATCCTTCCACTGATTAGAAAACTGGATTCCTTTTGACTGAAGAGAGTCCGAAACTTTTTCTTTATTGAAAAGCGGAGCACCGCCCCCGATCAAAATATCAACAGGAGATTTTAGATAATCGTGTGCTATCAAAGCTTCCATAGCTCTGTCGGAGCGATGTGCATAAAACGCGGCGGGAGTAGCGTCAACAATATTCCCAGCCGATATCAGCCCCGTTTTTATGCCAAGAGGTTTTATTTTATCAGGTAAGTTAGGAAGTGGAATATTGTTAGTATCCACGCCAATCGCTCGGTTTCTCGCTTTTTTACCGGTAGCCATCGCCGTTGCCCCAGCGGCGGAATCAGTGATATAACTATCCGCAGCATTGGTTTTAGAAAAGCCAATATTTAAAAAACGGGTCAGATTTAGTTCTCCGCGATTAGCGGTCACACCCGAATAAATCTGCGTGAGTCCCATACCGTCGCCAATCAATAAAATTATATTTTTGACTTTGGATTCCTTGTCGTTATTTCGATAGGTTGGTTTGTAAAGCGGCTGAATTTTTTCAGCGGTATATTCAGCATCGGGACGGTTTCTTAGATACGGTCCCAGTTCTTCTACTTTGTCAGTATTCAAATAATCGAGTCCCAAGTTCATAAGCATTTTCCAGGCGTTAATATTATCCGGAGTTGCCCAAAAACGCACCTTTTTGCCTTGGTCGTGTACCTTTTTTATAACAGCTTGAATAGCGTTTTTCTCACTTTTGACCAAAATTCCTTTTCCATTCCATTTGGTATATTTTGTAAAATCCTGACTAATCAGCCCAACTTTTTCAAGCTGTGCTTTGGTATACAGAACATCCGGCCGTCCGTCAAAAAACAGATAATCAGGATATTGATCAAATTCCTGGGGTGGAGGTACTTCACCGCTCAAAACGATTTTGACAGATCCCTTCGGATAAAAAATGTCGGTATGTGGTTTTAATTCTTTTATAAGTGCGGCAATGGTTTCTTTACCAGGTGTTTTTAAATCGATTAATAACTGTAAACCCCGATTTTTATCAGGATAGATACTGCCCTTATTCTTTTCAATCTGATCAAGGATCGGTTTTAAATATAAGGCGTTAAAAGTGTTTTTTGACGTAATGTATTTGTGATCGTGTGCTACAAAAATGCTGTCATTTTTCAGAAAAATATCGGCTTCAATAGAACCGAATTGTTGATAATAAGCACGCAGAAAAGGAATATTCTGTGCATAATCATTATGTGAATGGGCTTGTGCAGTGGTATAACGAACCGGACTTTGAGCACCAGCCTGAGTAACAAAAAGAAAAGCGGAAAGGAAAGCTGGAATAATAAACTTCATAAATGGTAAGGACGTTCGGTCTGAACGAAGATTGAATAAATGTTAGTTTGAATAAAAGTCGTGTATGAAAGAAATTACCCTTATCCGGATTATAAAAATAATTGATAAAAAATAATCAGATAGGCCAGATGTTCTTTCAAATGCTGTCTTAAAATACGGAGAGCCTTTGTAATATGTTGTTCAACTGTTTTTTCGGAAATGATCAATTCAGAAGCAATTTCACGGTTTGAAAGTCCCTGGCGACTTCGGATAAATACTTCCCGGCATTTTGCAGGTAACATTTCAAGTGCCCGTTCATATTTGTTTTGCAGATCAGCTGTAAGTATTGTCTGATCCGTCAGTTCCGAAATGGTCGATGCCTGGATTTCCCACTGATTGTAATGATGCTTTCGGGTGAATTCTTTTCTGTAAAAATTAATAACAGATTTTTTCGCCACAGCAAATAAAAATGGACGACAAGTCTGAATCTGATTTTTCTGACGCTGCTGCCAGATATTTACAAACAATTCCTGAACGATTTCCTGTGCTGAAAACTGATCACCGACCTTGGAAAATACATAATTGAACAAGACCTTGAAATAGCGTTCATATAGCTCGCCAAATGCAAGTTCGTCGTCCTGACCGATCAGTTCGAGAATATTTTCATCAGAATAGGTAAGGTACAACTGGCTCATATGTTTCAAGGCCTCAATCCTTTCAGAATAAGGTAAGAAATTTTTAACAAAAATCAGTCTAAATTTGCTCACGCACTTCACTTGAAAGTTAAGTAATCTCTTTGTTTTTTTATTTTTTAATAACAATAAGTTAATAAACTTAAATTTTTTGTACAATTTAGTACTAACCAAGTGAGAAGTTGTATTTTGCCCACCTAATCTGTCAGAAGTATTACGTTTGAATTTTTATGTATAGGTATCCCGTCACATCGCGCATTTTGCTTGCTATTGATTGTATCATTTTTGGTTTTGACGGAAAAGATATAAAACTGCTTCTGGTTAAGCGGAATCTAGAACCTGAAATGGGAAAGTGGTCGCTTATGGGCGGATTTCTGAGAGAAGATGAAGATCTTGAAGTAGGGGCAGGGCGAATTATTTTTTATCTAACAGGATTAAAAAATATTTATGTCGAACAGCTTGAAACGTTTGGGAAGGTTAACCGTGATCCGGCTGAACGAACCGTATCAGTCGTTTTTTTTGCATTGATACAGATTGATGAACATGATTCAGAGGCCGTAAGAAATCACAACGCATCCTGGATCAGCCTGGATCAGCGTCCGGAATTAATTTTTGACCATAATGAAATGGTCGGCCGGGCAATTGAACATCTGCGTTATAAAGCTGCATTACATCCGATCGGATTTGAACTTTTGCCCGAACTTTTTACAATTCCCCAATTACAAAAATTGTATGAAGCAATTTACAACACACCGCTCGACAGACGAAATTTTAGTAGAAAATTGCTTTCAACAGGTTTACTTATTGATACAGGCAGCAAAAATAGCAATTCTACAACTAAGAAGGCGACTTTGTACAAACTCGATACAATTCGGTATAAGGAGAAATTTCATGCTTTCTGGAATTTCATGCCGGATTCAATGAAACCTGTCAAAATTTAGCCGTGCTTAATAATCCTGATTAAAAGTGAATATTTTATATATTTTCAATTGTGTCACATATACACTATAAATAAAATATATTATATTTACAAGCCGATTATTCATAATTGTTAATTGATTTTCGATATTGTCGGTGTGCATAACTTAGAATGTCGTCGGCTTTTGCAAAGCTTAGTTTCCTGAATTTTTTCCAAAATCTTTTAAGTATTCAATAGTGTCGCATATGAAAAACAAGTACGTAATAGGCATTGATTACGGGACCGATTCGGTTCGGGCGCTAGTCGTAAATGCACATACAGGAGAAACGGCTGGCACTGCTGTGCATGAGTACAAAAGGTGGAAAGAAGGAAAATATTGCGATCCGGCCATTTCCCGTTTCAGGCAGCATCCGCTTGATTATCTGGAAGGTTTAGAGTCCTGTGTGACTGGTGCTTTGAAAAATGCGGGTGCGGAAATTCGTGAAAATATAACAGGAATTTCCATTGATACAACCGGGTCAACTCCTGTGGCTGTGGATAAAAACGGAACTCCGTTAGCGCTTTTGCCTGAATTTGCAGAGAATCCGAACGGGATGTTTATCCTTTGGAAAGATCATACGGCGAATGCAGAAGCTGAGGAGATAAACCAACTTGCGCATCATTGGGATATAGATTATACGAAATACGTTGGTGGAATTTATTCGTCGGAATGGTTCTGGTCAAAAATATTAAAAACGCTGCGAATCGATGAAAAGGTACGGGAGGCCGCTTTTTCATGGGTTGAACATTGCGACTGGATTTCTGCGGAACTGACCGGAAATACTAATCCTTTAGCGATACACAGATCGCGTTGTGCAGCAGGTCATAAAGCATTATGGCACAGCGAATACGACGGACTTCCTTCGGAGGAATTTTTTGTCGCGCTTGATCCGCTTTTGGCAGGAATCCGTGATCGTCTTTTTTCAAAAACAGAAACATCTGATAAGCCAATGGGGACGATTTCCGCTCAGTGGGCTGAAAAACTGGGTATTCCGTTGAATGTAATTATTGGTGTTGGTGCGTTTGATTGTCACATGGGTGCTGTAGGGGCTTTAATCGAGCCTTACGCACTTTGCAAAGTGATCGGAACTTCAACCTGTGATATGCTTGTAGCTCCGAATGAAGAAATCGGTCACTTATTGATTCAAGGAATTTGTGGCCAGGTTGATGGTTCGATAGTGCCCGGTATGCTGGGCATGGAAGCCGGACAATCTGGTTTTGGAGATATTTATGCCTGGTTTGCCAAGCTGATCACGACGCCAGTTGCTGAAATTTTAGGTGAAAATGCTGCGAAAGAACTTTCCGAAAAATTACTTCCGCATTTGTCTGCACAAGCTGCACTTTTACCGGTCACAGAAAATGACATTGTTGCCATAGATTGGCTGAACGGTAGACGCACTCCTGATGCCAATCATACTTTAAAGGGAGCAATTTTCGGACTTAATCTTGCCAGTGACGGAGCGAGGGTTTTTAAAGCCCTGGTTGAAGCAACGGCTTACGGGTCCAAAAGTATAGCAGATCGCTTCGTCAGAGAAGGAGTGCCGATCCGGGAAGTTATTGCAATTGGCGGGGTAGCAAAAAAATCAAGGTTTGTGATGCAGACGTTGGCTGATGTCATGAACATGCCCATTAAAGTTGCGTCTTCGGAGCAGGCCTGCGCACTTGGAGCAGCGATGTTTGCTGCGGTTGCATCCGGAATTTATGAGACACTTCCCGAAGCTCAGCAGGCTATGAACTCAGGGTTTGATACAGAATATCGTCCAAGGCCTGAAATCGCGCGGGTTTATGAAAAACTGTACCAGCGGTATCTAAAAGCAGGAAATTTTGTAGAATCGGGTATAATGCAGCATACTGTTGAAGATTTAAAGGCAGTTTAAAACAGCAATAATTATCCATAATATTTTTTTTAGACAATCAGCCTCAATGTTGGATTTAAAGCAATTTGAAATATGGTTTGTTACTGGTAGTCAGGATTTATATGGGGAGGATACGCTTCGCCAGGTAGATGAACATTCCCAAATTATAAGTGATTCTTTTGATAAAAATTCTCAGATACCAGTTCGTGTTGTTTTTAAACCGGTTGTAAAATCTCCGGATGAAATATATCGTATTTGTCAGGATGCTAATGTTTCAGTTAGTTGCGTTGGTATAGTAGCCTGGATGCATACTTTCTCCCCAGCCAAAATGTGGATACGTGGGTTGCAGATTTTACGCAAACCTTTGCTTCATCTGCATACCCAGTTTAACCGTGATATCCCTTGGAACGATATCGATATGGATTTTATGAACCTGAATCAGTCCGCGCATGGTGATCGGGAATTCGGTTATATCATGACACGGATGAGGATAAACCGGAAGGTGATTGTTGGTCACTGGCAGCAAAATGATGTAATTGAAGCGCTGGCATCGTGGTCTCGGGTAGCCAGCGCCAAAAATGATCTTAATGGGGCGAAATTTGCCCGGTTTGGGGATAATATGAGACAGGTGGCTGTAACCGATGGGGATAAAGTTGCCGCTGAAATGACTTTTGGGTTTTCTGTCAATACGTATGCTGTCGGCGATTTGGTAAAAGTTATCAATCAGGTTTCTGATGAGGCCGTTGACAAACTGATCACCGAATACGAGGATCAATACCGGCTCGTGGCATCTCTACACAAAGGAAAAGAAAAATACCAAGCATTGCAAGATGCTGCGAGAATAGAACTCGGATTGAAATATTTTCTGGAAGATGGAAATTTCAAAGGTTATACCAACACTTTCGAGGATTTATATGGGATGAAGCAATTGCCGGGAATTGGCTCACAGCGCATGATGGCGGCAGGCTACGGTTATGCGGGTGAGGGCGACTGGAAAACTTCTGCCATGGTTCGCGCGCTTAAAGTCATGGGAAGCGGATTGCCCGGCGGAAGTTCATTTATGGAAGATTACACGTATCATTTCAATCCGGAAAGAAATCTTGTTTTAGGATCCCATATGCTTGAAATCTGTCCAACTATTGCGGACAGAAAGCCTTCATGTGAAATTCATCCTTTGGGTATAGGAGGGAAAGAAGATCCCGTACGCCTGGTTTTTAATGCACCTGCCGGTCCTGCAATCAACGTTTCACTTATTGATATGGGCAACCGGTTTCGTTTGTTGGTGAATGAAGTAGAAGCTGTTGCAGTTGAAGAGGATCTGCCAAAACTTCCGGTGGCACGTGCGATCTGGAAACCTGCTCCTGATATGAAAACCGGTTGTGCAGCCTGGATTTATGCCGGTGGAGCGCATCACACGGTTTTTAGTCAGAATCTTGGCACTGAACAAATAGAAATGTTTGCGGAAATGGTAGGCGTTGAGCTGGTTGTGATTGATAAAAGTACAACACTTCGCCAGTTGAAAAATGAATTGAGATGGAGTGAGGCTTACTATAAGTGACACCAAATCATATAAGTCTTTTTTAGAATATTAATTAGAATCACCAAATACAATAGTCAGTTTAACCCGGGTTTTAGCTTAATAAAATGTTATATAAATATTTAAAAGAACAGGTTTACGAAGCCAATATGGAAATTCCGAAGGAAGAACTGGCTATTGTTACTTTTGGGAATGTCAGTGGAATTGACCGTTCAGCGGGCGTTATTGCCATCAAACCGAGCGGCGTGCCTTATCGTAAACTAAAAGTAGAAGATATCGTAATCGTTGACCTTGATAACGTGCTGGTTGAAGGAAACATGCGTCCATCGTCGGATACCAAAACACATACTTTGCTGTACAGGAATTTTCCATCGATCGGTGGTGTTTGTCATACGCACTCAACCTATGCGGTTGCCTGGTCGCAGGCGGGAATGTCTATACCAAATCTTGGCACAACTCATGCCGATCATTTGGTCGCACCAGTTCCTGTCACGGATGTAATGACCGATGAAATGATTCAGGGAGATTATGAACATGAGACCGGTAACCAGATTCTTGATCTGTTTAATCGGTTATGCCTTAGCCCGGAAGAGGTGGAAATGGTGCTGGTGGCTTGCCATGGACCTTTTACATGGGGAAAAGATCCTGGCAAAGCAGTATATAATGCAGTTGTTTTGGAGGAAATCGCGAAAATGGCGTATTTAACGATGCAAATTAACCCCGAGGTGACTTCAATAAAACAAAGCCTGATAGATAAACACTTTTTCAGAAAACACGGAAAGGATGCCTATTATGGACAAAGTAATTGTTAAGGGTTAATTGTTAATGAGTGGAAAGGGAGAATTGATTAATCAACGAGAATTGATGGATTGTGAAAGACTCGGGTTAATAATTTAGAAGAGCATTAAGTTCAATTTCGAAGAAACAAAGGCCTAATGAGCAATCATTAACCATTAATAACACTTTTTCAGAAAACACGGAAAGGATGCCTATTATGGACAAAGTAATTGTTAAGGGTTAATTGTTAATGAGTGGAAAGGGAGAATTGATTAATCAACGAGAATTGATGGATTGTGAAAGACTCGGGTTAATAATTTAGAAGAGCATTAAGTTCAATTTCGAAGAAACAAAGCCCTAATGAGCAATTATTGACCATTAACAATTAATACTTAACCATTAAAAAAAGTCATTTTTTGCCCGATTTTTTGGCCAATTCTCTCATTTGCTGAAACGCTTCCTGACGTGTCATGCGTTTTTCGCTTGACTTGGCTGCCTGAATGGAGTCTTTATCAAAACGGCCTTTAAAAAAGTTAAGCAATGCAATAATCATAACCTTATTGTTAAATATTTCTTTATGCCAGTATCGGGAAATTGAAATTTCCTTCTCAAAGCTAAATAAAGAAATTCATATATTCTACTGTAATGATGTACAACCAAAACCATATTTTCATCAGTCTTTTTTAAGGACTTGAATTATTTTTTTTATACAGCCTGGTTTTGTTCTTTAAGGATGTTATCCTCCATCGTTTTCTTCAATTTTCCGCCGGGAACAAAATCTCCATGAATCCACCTTACAAAGTTTTTAGAATGAGATTTGTAAATTTCTATGGATAAAGGCTTAATGCCGCTGAACTCAACTTCTTTTACGTATTGTTCGTGTAGTCTTTTAATTTCAATTAGCGTTTTATTATCTGTTTTCATTTGTGAGTTTAGGTTATTATGGGTTTTGGTTAATTGAATATTACCTTTATTAAAAACATACCTGATATGTAACCTCTCAGATAAATATTTAAATTATTATATAGAAACTATTTATTGTTTATTTTTTTTATTTTGAAAATATTAGATTGAGGAATTTTTACTGGAAATCTGCTGATTCAGAATTTGTTGCAGACTATGTTTAATGCAAGACTTATTGCGCGCTACGGCGAAACCTAACGGATAGAACTAACGAAAAATACAGGGTCAAGTACACAAAATCATGTTGTCAAAATTGTTTTAAGCAGGCCAATTTCCAACGGTTTTGAAAGTAAATCAATGATAGAATCACTGGCTTTGGCCTTGTCAATATCCCTCGTATCGATCGTGGAAGATAACATGTAAATGCGAATTTTATCCTTCACTTGGTCAGCAAGCAGATCAAATTTGTCAATAAATTCAAATCCATTCATGCCAGGCATTTGCAAATCCAGTAAAATAACGGTTGGAGGTAGGGACTCACCTTCCCCGGTCAAATATTCAAGAGCATCCTCAGCGGAATTAAAAGGCCGTACTGAATTGCCTATCCCGCTTTTAATAATTAGTTTTTCATAAATAAATAAATCAAAAGCGCTATCATCAATTAAGATAAAATCAAATTGAGCAGTCATAATTTCTATTTATTTATTGAAGGAATATCTATTTCAAAAATACTGCCTTCACCTAAAGTTGATGTAACCTTAATTTTTCCTTCAAGTTTATTAATCGCCTCATGTACGATATAAAGACCTATGCCAGAGCCACTATTGGTAGCACCTGCACGATAAAACATTTTGAATATTTTTTCGAGGTCGTCTTTTTTTATTCCCAGGCCATTATCTTCAAAAGTAATCAAAGTATTAGCCGGTGTGGCATGAATGCTGAGTTTAATAAAAGACTTTTCCTTTTTCGGATCCTGGAATTTTACTGCATTGCTTATAAGGTTATTAAATATTATTCTCAGCTTCATTACATCCGATTCAAAAACACCGGTTTGGGTAATGTCTGTTGTCATTTCAACATTTTCAAATTCCGGTAAGAACCTAATTGCCTCGGTAACATCATTAACAAGCTCTTGGAAATTGATCGGAGTCATGGTCGCAACACCGCGTGCATTCTTATAATAGTCAATGATATTGATAATAAAAGTATCCAGCTTTTTTACGGATTGCTTGATCAGGTCCAGATATTCATTCTGAGACTCGACTTTATCTTCCATCAATGCCAGGTTAACAATACCTAAAACCGACATCAATGGTGCGCGCAGATCGTGTGAGGCACTATATACAAATTTGTCCAGCTCTTCGTAAGCTTTTTCGAGATCAAGATTCCTTTGCTTTAATTCAGCCCTGGTATTAAAAATTTCAAATGCGTGGGTAATTGCATTTTCAACGTAGGTGTAATCCCACGGTTTGTCAATAAACCTAAAAACTTCTCCTTTATTAATGGCGTCAATCGCCGCACTGATATCTGTATGTCCTGTAATTAAAATCCTTATTGGCTCAGGGAATCTGATCCTTATTTTTTCAAAAAACTGTGTCCCGGTCATGCCCGGCATTCTCTGATCAGCCAGTACTACGTGGAACTCTTTTTGCTCCATAAATCCCTCAGCCTCAACTACGGATGTGGTTGTGGTAATGTTGTACTGTTTACGGAATGATGCCTTAAACGATTGCAGATTATGCTCCTCGTCGTCTATGTATAGTATGCGTATCTGTTTATCAGTCATTGATTCAGGTAAGGCTATTTTTTTTAGTTATTGGGAGTGTAATTACGAACTCCGTTCCTTTGTTGATTTCTGATATTACTTCAATTGTGCCGTAATGTACTTCAATAATCTTAAAAACGATTGATAAACCTAAACCGGTACCTTCTCCAACGTCTTTGGTCGTGAAAAAAGGATCATAAATTTTGGCCTTTACTTCAGGGCTCATACCCGATCCATTGTCTTTTATGGAAATTGTTACGTGCTCACTATCTTTCAGAAATGTTTTAACCCAAATGGTTGGTTTCCGGTCTGTCAGATTTCCTTTTTGAACGGCGTAAATTGAATTGGTAAGTATGTTCATAAAAACCTGATTCATTTTCCCGCCATAACACTCAACGTTTGGAATACTTCCCAGATTTTTAATAAGTTCAAGATTTGTTCCCATCTGATAATTTAAAATTACCAGCGTAGATTCAATTCCTTCATTTAAATTAACAAAGTTAAGGTCTGACTCATCTACTCTTGAGAAAACTTTCAGGCCTTTTACAATCTCGACAGTTCGTCTGGCGCCGTCTTCCATACCGCTCAGCAGCAGCCCGATTTCTGTTTTAATATAGTCCAGATCCAGATCTTCTTTCAACTTTTCAATTTGATTGAGTTTAGTATGTATACCTTCCAAAGAATCAATCTGCTGCATTTCATCAAATTCCGAAAGAATTTCCATCACATCATCAATATCTCTTCTTAAGGGACGGATATTAGAACTTACAAAGTTGATCGGGTTGTTGATCTCATGGGCTATCCCTGCTGTAAGCTGTCCAAGAGATGCCATTTTTTCAGATTCAATCAATTGCGATTGCGCATCTTTCAGTTTGTTAAGCGTATCCTCCAGGTCAATATTGGTTTTTGTTAATTCTATCGTCCTTTCAGCAACTTTCTTTTCAAGTGAAATATTTTGCTCACGGATGATTTTTTCATTTTCCAGAGAGATCCGAAGGGCTTGTTCCTGAGAAAGCTCCCGTTCTTTTTTCAATATATTAATTTTGTCGGCAAGCGCAAATGAAAGCAGGATCACTTCTATAATTGTCCCAACCTGCATGCTGTAATTTGTAAAATCATTATACGGCAGCATGTTGAGGTTACGTACAATGTAAAGGATAAGTCCGACCAGAAAGACCAGCCAGGCAGTCAGGAAAAATTTGGCTGGCCTGTAATTTTCTAAAAATGAAAGTCGTGCTGCGATGATCAACGTAACGATAGCTCCTGTGAGGGCCATAATATCAATAATACGGAAACTGATCAGGTCATATCCTACTAACCGGGTTACGAGTGCCAGTAAATAACCAAAGCTTACAATGGTGAGCATATGGTGCAATATTGGCGATTTGACACTTGTATGTAAGAAATTTTTGATGAACAGAATCGTGAAAATTCCGGCCAGGGCAGGGAACATAACGTACGCCAGATTGTTAAAAGCAGGTGTATCCGGCCAAAGATATTTATAGGTATAACCACTTAACGTAAGCTGCGTTAGTCCTATGAATAATATGTACAGCACATAATAAAGGTAACTTTCTTCTTTTACTGAGAAATAGATAAACAGATTATATAAAATCATCACCAGCAGAATGCCGATTTGGATGCCTGCCAGGATTTCTTTATTCAGAGAATCCTGATAGAATTCTTTTGGTGAATTGATGATAAGAGGAAGGATGAGCTGCTCCGAAGCCAGGATTTTCAGGAAGAAGGTTTTAGTTTCTCCCGGTGATACCTTTAATTCAAAAATGAGATTAGGATCGTTGATTTTTCTTTGTCTGAATGGTAAATTTTCAGAGTTGCTTTGCAATAACTTTCTGGTTTCTCCTGAATACAACTGGCACAAATCAATCATTGGAGATGCCAGTTCGAGCAAAATAATTTCTTCTTTTGTATGATTTTTAATACTCAGCTTGACCCAGAACGCGGACTTGCTCAGGCCGAAATTTGGGGTATCTACAGAGCTCCTGACAAACTGAGACGAATCGATCTCGGATAAAGTCTTTTTGTTACTTCCGTCCTCATAGATCTCAATGAATTTTCCTGCTACTGTTTTTTTTCCATAAAAGTCTACATTCGTACCATAGCACATGGTGAATGGCAATAGTACTGTTAAGAAAAGTATTATTCTTAGAGCGTTCATTTATGGGAAATTATTTTTTGACAAAAAACTTAAAATTATCATATTTATTTTCTAAATATTAATGTAAATCGGATTGATTTTTGTCTCGTAAAAAATATTCATCTCGCCCTTTGGTCCTGTCTCAAAAGTATGTTGAAGAGGATTTAATCGTAAGTCCATAATTCTCTCCCTTTCTTCCGCATTTGCAAGGGGCAGGGTATCAAGATCCTTGATCAGTAACGCTGTGGCAATCAGGCCTTCTTTTGGATAATAAAAAGTTCCGTTTTTGCCTAAGTCACGCACAATCTCAAAGCCGACCCGCGTGCAATTTCTCAGTGTTGCCGGGGAACATAAGGCCATGAGATATTTTACACCGATCTGAGAGGATATCGCCACGCCAATCCTGCCAAGAAATATACTTCCGATCCCGTATCCTGCTACTTCTTTTGAATTAAACAAGCCACAAAATTCCGCAATTTTAATGTCTCCTAACTTATCAACATAGGAATATATTGAATCATCAATTTTGGCAATCGCGTCCTCCATCGGCATCTTTAAATTTGCCGAGCGGACTTGTATTCTACCTCCACCATATATTTTCTCCCCATCCTCTGACTCTACAATGATCATGTAGGTATTGGGGTCATGCAACCAGGTATGGCTCGCTGACGTCACTTGTTTTACTCCGTAAGATTCGAGTACTTTCTTATGTCCGTCAATATATCTGAGGTTATTTTCAATATCTTCGGGTGCACTATATGCTCTGATTCTGGCTATCATTTGTTTGTCATGTCACCTGCAAAAAATGTATCGTGTAAGGGTAATCGCAATGATTTGATGGCTGGTGTTTCAGCTTTTGCTATTTTAAACAAAAATACTTCTGCCATATCATTTTTTAGGGGTACCAGATTTATAAACCTCTGGCGAAGGGCGTGGAGCTTTTCACTTTCTCCTTCATCAACTCCGGAATTTTGACCGTGTAAAACTCTTGGAAACAGATAAAAAGGAGATATCAGAGGATGAATGGCATAGCCCAGCAACTCGGCTTTTAACCAAAGACGCTCCAAAGAAATACCGCCCTTAAAAAAGTTTTCGGCATTGTATTTTGGAAGTGTGATAATGCCCAATGCGGAAGCGGATTCAATCAGTTTTCTGCTAACATCTATAAGTGCATTGCCGCCATCAATTTCCTTCAGTACTCTGGCAATTTTGTGATCCTTGATGAGTGACATGGCCGCCAATTGCGCAGGACTCATTCCAAGTGTCTGGACATCAATTCCATCTGCGGATTTTTCGGCATCTTCTTTGGTCCATTTCATTTCCCGGAACACAAAGTCTTTATGTCCTTCTTCATTCAGCAGCCTTATCCGGTCGCAGCCTCCGATGATTTCGGCAACGAGGCGCATCTGCTCTTTATCCTGAATCATCAACAATTTGGCCCCGTCAATACTTTCGGCCGCTTCTTTTAACATTTCCAGTTCAGGATTTGGAATATCAACGGCCTGCGAAGGATTGCGGTTTGTAGTCCGGTCGTAAATTACACTTACCGATTCCGGGGAAAAAACTTTTTCAAAACCGGCATCTTCTGTCAGACTAAATTCAATGATTGCAACAAGCGGAGAGGAGCTGCCGAGAGGAAATAAATTTTTCTTTATGAAAAGTCCGGCTTCATAACTTTGAAGTGTAAGATTTTCAAAAGCAGCACCAAAGGAAAGGTTAGAGGCAATATTGTCGAAGTTTCCGAATGAATAAGCTCTGTGCTCATCATGAAACAAAAATAGTTTTCCATTTTGATAAAGCCATTTCCAGGGCTGGTCATTACCGGTAGAAGGCGCCTGGCAGGCAGCTTTAACAATCGTTTCAACTATCGTAACATCAGGAATATACGTAACAGGCTGATCGTCAAAGCGGGAAGCGTTTTCTTTTGCTGAGTCTAAGTCGAACGGCGCAAATGGATTGTTAAATGTGACGATGTCACTGATATTTTTATTTCCAATTAATCCCTCCGAATCAACATAATACCGGCCTGAGTCGTGGAATTGATTCAAAAGGATCCGACGTACAACATCCGTTGTTACGCCCGCTCCAAGTGTGACAGCGCTGGCAAGCTGAGGCCACGTTCCAATGGATTGGCCAACTTCAAGTAAAGAAACCTTTCCCCGTAGTGAGCTGTTTTTGGCATCTACAATTCTTATTATCAGCGGTACTTTTTCTTCGTTGGTGAGGTTTTTAAGTTTGGACGGATCAATATTTCCGATCAGTCCATGGAAAATCGGACGATCGGGTTCAAGGTCGAACCTTTCAACATCCAGCATCCCTTTGTCACTTGTTTCCATCACGACCGGAATACTATATTTTTTCGCTTCATTTCTGCATAATATCTTGATATCGAGCTCATCACATTCTTCTACGAGCAGATCCAGGTTGCCATCTTCTGTAAGAAATCCTGAGATATTTTGTTCTGTAATTCCGTCAAGATAACATTCAACCCTGATAAAGGGATCAATTTCTGCAATTTCCCGGGCTGTAATAATCGCTTTATTAATCCCGATATTATGTAAACCGGTTTTAATGCGGTTCATATTGCTCAATTCCAACGTATCAAAATCCGCCAGCTTTATATGTCCGCAAACGCGTTCAGTAGCCAACGTTAACGCAACCGCATTACCGACTGACAATCCTACAACACCAATTTTCTTACTAAAAAGGGTATTCTGTTCTCTTGTAGTTATTTTGTGTTTGTTTCTGCTCGTCCTTACTTCAACAAATTCGTCTTTGTCCAGAATATGAAGAATTCTTTTAGCCCAGGGATAGTATACCCAAACTCCTTCCTCATCCGTGACTTTATCTTTTACCCACTCGTTGTATAAATTTTGACAGTCAGCGGCGCTAAATCTTTTTTGAGGACTTCTTATTTTGAAAAGTTCGCTTTTTTGAGATTGAAATAAATTAAGAACTATATTGTCACTTGCAGAAGTAATCTCGTCAAATTTTTCTCTGTCAGCGTTCTGGTTTAATTTGAAAATAACAGGCAAAAAAATTTGATCGAACTCTATTTTATCCATTTTTCCTGGCGTTGAGCGTTATTATTATCTGGATTTCCCAGGTTTTGATTCAATTTTACAATCTAAACATAATTTTACAAGAACGATAATAAATCCAGTCAGTTATCTTAATTGATAATTTTCGGCGTATTTGTTTAGCGTAGACTGGTCTGACAAAATTAAGCAAATGAAATCCAATTTTTTTCAAATTCTTAATTTCAAAGTAAACTATCTTATTGTTTTAAGAATATGTTAATTTATGTTCAAACATCTATATTTGCAAGGACAGAACAAATTCCAGTCCAAATATTATTACCTTTTTTGAAATAAATCTAGTATTTTTAGAAACATGAATTTATAAGATTAGTTCAGAGTTTACAATCAATGAAATGGAAAGCCCCGAGAAAATAAGTATCCTTTATGTGGATGATGAATTAAATAATTTAAATTCTTTTAAAGCCGCCTTCAGAAGAGATTTTAACGTCCTGACTGTTACATCCGGAAAGGAGGGATTGGAAGTGTTGAAATCCAATAAGGTACATGTTATTATTACCGATCAGAGAATGCCGGAAATGACCGGTGTAGATTTTTTAATTGAAGTTTTAAAAGAGTACACGGACCCTATTCGTATATTACTCACCGGATATTCAGATATCAATGCTGTAATTGATGCTGTTAACAAAGGCCATATTTATTACTATCTTAATAAGCCATGGGACGAGCAGCAACTGCGGATTATTATCAAAAATGCGTATGAAATTTTCAGTCTGAGGGAGAAAAACAGAGAATTGCTGGAGAAGCTGATTGATGCAAATAATCAACTTGAATTTTTATTGAGGCAAAAACTGATATCCTGATATGTTCATGCCGGCAGATACCTCAATAAACATGTCCGGACTAATAGGATTTTCTTCTGAAACTGACACCTTTTCTAAGTAACGGTGTCAGTTTTATTTCTTTTAACATGTGGCCCAAAACATAATAAAATGTAGTGAAAATCAGGGCTGAAAGGATTAAAGCTGCAAGAAAAAGATTTCCAAGCACTTGTATAAATGTGATTAACTCTGCCATAACGGTTATTGATGAAGTATAATTATTCTGTTTTTACTGAATATAAAAAAAACTGTACCTGTGTTCTTCGGGCATAGCATTCCCCATCATTCTTGCTCTCAGAGGCTTGTAGGGTTGGTATCTTTTTTGTGAATGGTTAATTAGTCTACAATCAAAGTAGAAATTCATCAACTTAACGGATCCGACCATGAAAAGGATAATCGCAATATTTTTGATCAATTCACTGATGGCTGTTACTTTACTAACATCTTGCAGCCGCCAGATGGATCAAAAAAGCAAAAAAATAAAAACTACGGAAAACAAGACAGAAGGATATCTGTACTATCAGAACGACCAAAGTTCAAAAGGTGATTCGACGATTAAGAAAAATGTAAATAATTGATAAATTCCTGTCCGTGAAAACGGACAGGAATTTGGAGTTTTAAGGTTTAGCCCGCTCATATTGCACCGGCCAGGCTGTTTCGTCATGCACTTCTTTTGCTGCCAGTAACGGGAAATAGGGATTACGTAATATTTCTCTGGCCATAATAATCATGTCGGCGTCTCCATTTACAAGTATAGTTTCGGCCTGAACCGAATCCGTGATCATTCCGACTGTTCCGGTAAGGATACCAGTTTGCTTTTTTATTGCGGATGCAAAAGGAAGCTGGTACGCCGGACCCACAGGTATTTTAACGGGAGCGACCAATCCGCCTGTCGAAACATCAATCAGGTCAATTCCTTTTCCTTTTAATATTGATGCAAGTTTTACAGACTCTTCCAGGCTCCAGCCACCCTCAGCCCAGTCCGTTGCAGAGATTCTGGTAAAAAGCGGTAAATCAGCTGGCCAGACCAATTTTATTGCTTCAATAATCTGCAGCAATAAGCGGATACGATTTTCAAAATTTCCACCATACTCATCCGTGCGCTTATTGCTAAGCGGAGACAAAAACTGATGAACAAGATAACCATGCGCGGCATGAATTTCTATAACCTCAAATCCGGCGGTTAATGCACGTTTTGCGGCAGCAGCAAAATCAGCAACTACTTTATCAATTCCTTGCTGATCGAGCTCTTCCGGCATCGGGTAATTTTCTGCAAAAGCAATGGGAGAAGCGGAAAAGGTAGTCCAGCCGCCGTCTTCAATATTTACTTTGTCCTTACCTTTCCAAGGCACAGAAGTACTGGCTTTTCTGCCCGCGTGAGCAAGTTGAATACCGGCCACAGATTGTTGTGCTTTGATAAAAGACGTAATCTGTTGCAGTTTTTCAATATGATCGTCTTTCCAGATACCAAGATCATCGGGAGAAATTCGTCCTTCCGCTGACACCGCGGTAGCTTCTGAAATAATCAGAGAAGCTCCGCCGACGGCGCGACTTCCTAAATGTACCAGATGCCAGTCATTAGCAAATCCATCAACGGAGGAATACTGGCACATGGGTGAAACAATGATCCTGTTCTTAAATTTTACGCTCTTAATTTCAAGAGGGGAAAAAAGCTTTGACATATATTTTAAAAAAGTTAATAAATGAAGTCTGTTATCAGTTAAATGATTATTTGTGTTATAAATTTTCAGGCCAGTCAGAAGAATAAATACGTGAAAGTTGCAGAAACGGTTCAGGAAGTTGAATTTTACATCCCGGAGTATGAATTTCTTAACACCGTTTCAGAATAAAAAAATCATTTTATGCAAAGCAGTATCAGTATGTTCGTTCATAAAACCGCATTTGTTTTTTTACTGGTACTGAATTTTTCAGTATGTAAAAGTGCTGATACTTTTTTCGTCTCTTTGGATGGCAATGATAATAATCCGGGAACGAAAGACAAGCCTTTTGGTACCATTTCAAAAGCACAGGATGTTGTAAGAAAGTTACCCGGGAACAGAGAACCAGCCATTATTTACCTGCGTGGCGGTACTTACGTTTTTAAAAATACACTTGAATTTGGCGTAAACGATAAAAATATCGTGCTGATGCCCTGGGGGAATGAACCGGTTATATTTTCAGGAGGGATTTCAATTAACCCATCGAAAGTAAAGCGGCTCGATCAGACTGCCTATGCCAATGAATTTGCAGAAGATGCCAGAAAGAAAATTGGTGTTCTGAACCTCCGTGAACTCAATATTTCGGATTACGGTCAATTGCACAGTGTAGGATTTTCAAGGCCGTATCAGCCATCCTGGATGGAATTGTTTATCAACGATAAACCAGGACAACTGGCTAGATGGCCGAATGATTCAACCATAGCGATGGGGCAGGTTATCGACAAAGGTTCTGTGCCAAGAAATGGCGACAATAGTAATCGCGGAGGGAAGTTTGTTTATGGCTCCGACCGTCCGGCGGGTTGGAAAAAATCAAAAGAGGTCTGGATATCAGGTTATTTCAACTATGGCTATGCCGAAGATGCAATAAAACTGGCTGCGATAGATACAGTCGCCAAAACTTTCACAACAGCTCAGCCACATATTTATGGTTTTGATTCTGGTAAAAACTGGAACCGCTGGTATGCCTATAATATTCCGGAAGAAATTGACCAGAATGGTGAATATTACCTTGACCGCGAAAGAGGACTGCTGTTTTTTTATCTGCCTTCTATCGTTACCAAACTGGATTTATCCATGCTCCAAGACCCATTAATTGTGCTCGAAGGATCGCAAAATATTGCTATTAGAAACATTTCTCTTGAAGTTTCACGAGGTATGGGCATTTACATGGAGCGGTCGCAATCCTGTACAATTTCCAATTGTGTTTTCAGGAATCTTGGATCTTTGGCGGTCACTATTGGCAAAGGAATTATGCCATTTAAAACCCAAAAACATGAAGGCAGCGGCGAGGAATCTTCACGGGTTTTGGGTAGTCTGGATCAGCATCTTTATGAAAATACAACTTTCAACCGACAGGGAGGGGAAAATAACAGGATCGTAAATTGTCATATTTACAATACCGGGGCAGGCGGGGTTAGCCTTGGTGGAGGCGACCGGTTAACATTGACGCCAGCGGGAAACAGTGTTGAAAATTGCCGGATACACGATTTTAACCGTATTGAAAAATCCTATCGCCCTGCCATTAATATTGACGGCGTCGGAAATAGAATTGCTAATTGCGAAATTTACAACGCGCCGAGTATGGCCATTTTATTACACGGAAATGACCATATTCTGGAATACTCAACGATTTATGATGTTTGCCGGGAAGTTGATGATCAGGGAGCATTTTATTATGGGAGAGACGCTTCGGAAAGAGGGCACAAAGTAAGGTTCAACTATTTCCATCATCTGGGAAATGCCAACCGGACCACGGCAATTTATCATGATGACGGTGCCTGTGGAATGGAAGTTTTTGGGAATATATTTTTTAAAGCAGGTACAATTCCGATACTGATCGGCGGAGGACAGGACATTTCCTATAAGAACAATTTGTTCATTGACAGTCCATTGGGAATTCATGTAGACAATCGTTTTCAAAACTGGTCAAAAAATTCTCTTGACAAAGATGGCGTTATTGACAAACGTCTCAAAGTCGTTAAATTCAATCAACCGCCTTATGCCATAAGATATCCGGAACTGGTAAATTACTGGAAAGACAATCCGGCTATACCCAAAAGACTGGTTTTTGATAACAACGTTTTTGTCAGAATAAAAACAACAAGGAAAGGGGAAGACGGCTGGTTTATCTGGTCAGAAAATAATAAGGTAAGTGACATTTATCCTTACAATTGGAAAATGATGGACAGCCGCCATTTTATTCCTGATGATACGCAGCTTGCCGTGCCCGAAGGCTGGCAGATCTTACCGGTTGAAAAAATCGGGATACTTAAAAATTATCAATAAAAAACTCCTGTTTGGAATACCTTTCAAACAGGAGTTTTTATGAGATTCCCATTCCTCAGGCGATTTTCTCTTTGAATATTTTCATCGTTCTTTCCCAGGCAAGTTTTGCCGCTTCCGGATTGTAACGGGTAGGAGCTGTGTCGTTCAGGAAAGCATGTTGAGCCCCTTCGTAAACGTATAATTCATATTTTATACCGGCTGCTTTTAATGCTTCTTCATAAGCAGGAATTCCGGCATTGATCCTTTCATCAAGGCCGCCATAATGTAATTGCACAAAAGATTTAATTTTCGGAATATCCGCCACTTCCGGCTGACGTCCGTAATACGCAACGGCAACTTTCAAAGTTGGCGAATTTACAGCCAGCTGATTTGCCAATCCGCCGCCCCAGCAAAATCCTACGCAGCCGGTTTTACCATTACTGTCAGGCCTTGCTTTGAGATAATCCAGCCCTTTCAGGAAATTATTCAGGTTTTTTTGTGCATCAATTTTGGCAAAAGCCGCTCTCGCTTCGTCTTCATTTGCGGGCGTTCCTCCAAAAGGCGCAAGCGCATCGGCGGCCAAAGCGATGTATCCGGCTTTGGCAATACGCCGTGCAATATCTTTGGTATGCGGGTTCAGTCCGCGATTTTCATGAATCACTAAAACGGATCCATATTTTCCGGCTTTTTTGGGTCTGGCCAGATAGCCGCCCATGGTAGATCCGTCGCCATCGTAATGAATATCTTCGGTAATAATGTCGTCATCATTTTCTGCCACTGTCGCCGCGTTGGCATAATTTACTTCCAAAAGCGGTAGCAACGCAAGTGCTGCGGACGTGCTTCCGGCTAGTTTTGCAAGTCTTTTTAAAAAGTTATCCCGTGTTAGCGGTTTATGCGTGTATTCGTCGAAAAGATTAATAATGCGCTGATCCATTGATTTTTCGGGATTAGTGAGAAAAGTAAATTTAGGAAAAAAAACGTTGTTCCGGTTTCGTATATAATCACTAAAATGAATTACCTGAATTTCTACTTTTCAATGAATTAAAAAATCTGTTACGAACGGATCATCAAAACACTTGGCGAATTTGACAGCCATAAACTATGGGTTTCCACTGCTTTTTTCCAGCTATCCAGACTGATCAGCATTAAATCCTGCTGTTCAAGAAATTCCTTTTCTATTTTTTTATCGTGATATAAAGCAATGTGATTAGGGGCAATTTGCTCAATTGCTGAAATCGTTTCCTTTAATTCCGGATTCTGACGAATGACGCCGCTGGCATCCAGAATAATGATCCGGGCATCGCTATGATGAATCAGTTTCTGCGCAAAAACCAGTAAAAAGCTGTCGCTCAAAGAAAATATCGGAATGAATATTTTTTCAATTTTGGTTAAATTCTTTTCTACCAAAACCCCAACCGGGCCTTTTACGGCCTTGATGATATGTTTGGTGCGGTCGTCAAAAATGCTGTAATCAAAAAACTTCTCTTTACCTGTAATAGTATCGTAAAGTCTCTCCGGGCTGATAATTTTGGTAGTAAAACCCAGAACTTTACCCAGGATTGTTCCCTCAAAAACCGAACGTCCAATTCCTACCAAAAGTAGATCGAAGTTCCCAAGATTTGCCGTTTCAATAATATCACGGTCAATATTTTGTGAAGGCTTGAATAAAGTAACAACCGGAAGATTCAGTTTTTTCGCTTCCTCGTGAATCGGCGCGAAACTTTCCTGTTCATATTCTTCCGAATTAAACTGATTTAAATCATTACTTGGAGATAAATGCAAAGCCGTAATAATTGAATTGGAAGGTGCTTTTTTTACAAAACTATTCGCAAGCCGCAGCATGGTTTGTCCGCGCTCCGGACTGCCGAAAGAAACCAGGATAGTATATTTTCCTGTTTCAATGACTGACTCCGGAAGTTCCACATTTTTTTCAGGGAAATACCGGTTTATAACATCCAGCGCCGGGCCCGTCATGCAGGTTGTTACCAGCGCCATAATCACCATCATCGCAAATATTTCCGGTGTCAGCACGCCCAGGTCATAGCCGATATTGAGCACGACCAGTTCCATCAGTCCACGCGTATTCATCAAAGCGCCGATGATAAGGCTGTCACGCCAGTTTTGCCCGACAAATTTCGCAGCCAGCGAACTTCCGGCAAACTTTCCGATAACGGCTACGGCGATGATCAATCCCGTAATTTCCCACAAATAGGGATCATTCAAAAGACCGATTTGTGTTCTTAAACCGGTGAACACAAAAAACAGGGGCAGTAATAAAACAAGTGCTACGTCTTCAACTTTTTCTATGAAAATGTTCCTGAAATTAAGATTCGCCGGCATAATCACGCCCGCCATAAACGCACCGAAAAGTGCATGAATACCAATAATTTCGGTGGCATAGGAAGATACCAGCAAAATGATAAAAAAAACAGCTACAACCGGTTTCGTCAATCCTTCTTTGGTAGAATAAATATCACCCATTTTTTTAAGAAAAGGTCTTACCAGCCTGAGCATGACAGCCACATAAGCAGCCGCCAGAAGCATCGTATATATGGAGCTGACAAACGAACCTGCTTTTACGATGGCAATAACGGCAGCCAGAATACACCAGGCAGTGATATCGTCCGTGGCAGCGCAGGTAATTGCCATAGCGCCAAGCCTGGTTTTTGATAGACCCCTTTCCTGAACAATACGCGCAAGAACCGGAAATGCAGTAATACTTAATGCAATACCCGTAAAAAGCGAGAAGGACAGAAAGCTGACCTGAGCAGGGGCGAAACGCTCATAGACAAAAAATGCAAGTCCGATACCCAGGGCAAATGGGAAAATAATACTGGCATGGCTAACTACAATGGCTTCCTGTGCTTTGTTTTTCAGTACTTTAAGATCCAGTTCCATACCAATCACAAACATGAAAAGTATAAGTCCTATCTGACTTAAAAATTGAAGATTTGGTAATGATTTGGCGGGAAATAAAAAGCCTGAAAATTCAGGATAATACATACCTATAAAGGATGGCCCAAGGAAAATCCCGGCAGCAATTTCGCCGATCACTGTGGGCTGTTTGATTTTTTTACAAACATAACCGAATGTCCGTGCGACGAGGATAATCGTTATAATCTGCAAAAGCAGGATGGCGAGCGGACTGGTGATATTTTGCTTGTAGGTATCAATAAACTGAAACCAGGAAGAAGTGGTCAAAGGATCTTTTGTGATCGTTACCTTATTAATTTCAAGCACCTGTCCTTTCAGGATCAGAAAATACATCAGGCCTGAAAACACGCCAATGGTAAGGGCATAGAAAATCAGATTTCGTATATTCTTCATTCGGTAGCGTTTTATGTTAAAGGTTCAGGAATTATTCTTGTATTTTATTTTAAACCAGCGAAAGTAAATTTACCAGTTCAAGCCGCGAATATGCACCTGTGGAAGTTGGGAGGCAACTAATATGTAACAAACGGGAAGTATTCTGTAATGAAACCTATGGACGAAGATTCATTCACATGAAAATGGACAGGAAGTATGTCTCAACGCAATTATCAAAGCGGCTGTGGAAGAGATGTGAATTCTTATTGATTCAAAATGGAAATTTTCAATTATAACGAAGATTTCAACTTGAAACTTTTTCCAAAAATTCTTTCCGGAAATTATCCCCGAGTGTAATGACGAGCTCTCTTTCCGAATTTTCGGGAATTATGGTTGTCGTTACGTCCTGGTGCGTGAAAAAACGAACTGCTTTTAACGCAATAATATCTTTTTTACTGATCCGGCAGAAGTTTTCTGCTGGCAACAAAGCCAGGAGCTGTTCGAAAGAAATATTTTTCAATGTTATTTCAATGCCATTTTCAAGATAAGCCACTTTATCACGCTTCTCTTTTTCGGCTGAGGTAATGAGTAAAAGCTGGTCAAAGGCAACAAGTGCTTTTCCTTTGTTGGTATTAAGCTGCATAAATTGCTTCTCCGTTTTTCCTTTTTCTATGAGTTTTGCAGCTTTTAAAACCGCTTTTTCCAGACGCTCTTTCTGAATTGGTTTACGGATATAATCCACCGCATCCAGATCGAAAGCTTCCGCAGCAAATTCCTTATAAGCCGTAATGAAAATCACAGGTTTTCCTTTTAAAAGTTGAGCCACTTCCAGTCCGTTCAGGCCAGGCATTTCAATATCCAGAATACACAGATCAAAATCCAGAATTTCGGACGCCTTCATTAATTTGACGGGATTGTTAAATGCTTTGACTACTTCAAGCCCGGGAATTTGCTCGCACAACATGCACAGATAAGTCAGCCCGGGCAGTTCGTCATCCAGCAGAAGACATTTTAGCTTTGTGTTCAAGCAGATTGATTTTCAGGTGAGCAATGTAAATATCGTTTTCCCTTTTGTGTTCGAGTGAATAATTTTCATGGTAAACCAGAGCAAGCCTTTTTCGCAGATTATCCTTTCCGAAACCACTTTTCTCCTTTTTCAGGGTAGGGTTTGCGCTGATTTTGTTGGTAACTGTAAGTGAAAATGTGGTTTCGTTTAAATCAAAAACGATGGAAATAAACGCATCCTGATTTTGAATATCGGCATGTTTGAAAGCATTTTCGATCAGGTCAATCGTAATAAGCGGTGCTACCAGTTTTTCATCGAAAAGAGAATCGTCTTTGTCTATTTTATTTTTAATTCTTAAATCAAATAACGGGCTGACTTTTAACCGGTTAATTTCAATAAGACTCAGGGCGAAATCGGTTTCTTCCTGTAAAGAGACATATTCACAATCGCTTTCATACAAGATGTAATCCAGAACGTTGGAAAGCTTGTCGAGCGCATAATAACTCTGGTAAGCATGTGACTGGATGGAATTCAGTACGTTTTTAAAAAGATGCGGATTGAGTTTTGATTTAATCGTTTCAAGCTCAAAGTTTTCTTTTCTCGAATCTGTTTCCTTCGATTTTTGAATGAATTGCCGGTTTTGTTCAGCTTCTTTTTTTAATCTCAATATCAAATATATGATAATTATTGCACTGATCGTCAGTAATATAGCGAGCGTGTAAATTAATAATACAGAAATATTGGCCGTGCTTTCCATACGGCAAATTACATTCAAAATTGATCTTCTGCACTAAACGGGTTTTTAAGCGCGTTAATTTTATCAGATTCTTTTCAAATTTTACTCGAAATGAATTCAGAAAAAAATGAAAAATCACACGTATAAGTTCTATTGAAACTTACTATTCGCTACTGATTCTTCCAAAATAATTACGGGATTTACATGAACAATTTGTTTAGAACTATTATAATTAACTAACTTAGCCAGCTACAACCTCAGACTCTGATTATGGATACAAAACCAAATACAAAACTTTATTATGATACCAATGAAGTAGCTGAAATAGTGGGCTGTGAAGCTTCTGCCTTGCGTTTTTGGGAAACAAAATTTCCTCAGCTGAATCCCAAACGTGATGCGCGGAACCGAAGACGGTACACGGAAAGTGATATTGAAATAGTTAAAAAAATAATGCACCAAACCGGTAAGCAGGGGAGAACGATAAAAGGTGCAAGGGAACAGCTGCGTAGAAAAGAAGACGCGCAGCTCATGATTTACAAACTTAGCCGGGTGAGACAATTCCTGGCCGAGTTAAGAGATAATCTTTAAGATTTTTTATTGATGGTTTTTAAAAATTGGAATGAAAAAATTATTTTTTTTATTGGTACTTTTTAGTACTTCGTGCCAATGGAGTGCGGCACAGATTTTCAGTGCTTCGGATATTAAAAAGCATGTGGATCTCTTGGCGTCGGATGCTTTTGAAGGAAGAGGAACGGCTACTTTGGGAGAAATAAAAGCAGCGAATTATTTAGCTGATCTTTTCAAAAGTGCAGGATTGAAAGCTGCCGGAACGAATGGCACTTATTTTCAGCCTTTTCAGGTAACCATTGGCATAGATGGTTTTCCACACCAAATGATAGCCCGGAATGTAATTGGTTTTCTGGATAATGGAGCCGAAAAAACGATTGTGGTTGGCGGGCATTATGATCATTTGGGAAAAGGTTATCAAAGCGGATCACTTTCTCCGGATAGTAAAAATTTGATTCACAATGGCGCCGATGATAACGCATCCGGGACGACGGGTGTGATCGAACTGGCGAAATATTTTGCCGGAAATTCTGTCAAAGAAAAACACAATTTTCTTTTTATCGGATTTTCCGGTGAAGAACTTGGGCTGCTGGGTTCTAAATATTATACGGAATCGCCGACAATTCCGCTCAAATCCATTTC
This sequence comes from Dyadobacter frigoris, assembly GCF_005280585.1. Classification (GTDB taxonomy): domain Bacteria; phylum Bacteroidota; class Bacteroidia; order Cytophagales; family Spirosomataceae; genus Dyadobacter; species Dyadobacter frigoris. Next base: position 42,936 of record NZ_SZVO01000006.1, on the reverse strand, counting down.
GGCGATGATCAATATGGATATGATCGGACGCTATAATCCGGATAAAGGTTTGATAATTTCCGGCTGGGGAACCAGCGCTGCCTGGGGGGAAATCATTCCTGATCTTGCCAAAAAACAGAATATGAAATACACGATTGATTCGTCGGGTGTGGGTGCTTCGGATCATACTTCATTTTATCTGAAAGATATTCCGGTACTGCAATTTTTCACCGGAACCCACAGCGACTATCATAAAACGAGTGACGATTCTGATAAAATCAATGCCGAAGGAGAGGCAAATATCCTGAAATTGATTGCGGGCGTTTTGGAAAAGCTGGATAATGAAAAACAGGATCCGGGGTTTTTGCCTGCCGGAAATCCACATGCAGGTGCGACAACCTCTAATTTCAAAGTAACATTAGGCGTAATGCCGGATTATAGTTTTTCCGGCAAGGGATTGAAAATTGATGCTGTTTCAAAAGCACGTCCGGCGGAAATTGCAGGAATCCAGGCTGGCGATGTGATTACCAAACTTGCCGGTAAAACGATCAACACTATTTACGATTATATGGATGTACTCGGCGATCATGAAAAGGGGGAGCAGGTTGAAGCGGAATTTTTGCGCGGAACGGAAACGAAGGTGGTTAAGGTCATATTTTGATCTTGATTTTCGGGATTTTCCTGATTTTCAGGATTTTATTTGAGAAGTCAACAGTGTGTTTCTGTTGGCTTCTCTTTTTTTATCAATATAATAAAAAATTAACCTTCAATAGCGCCCCGTTTCCCTAGCTCGATTACCTCCATCTGGCTTATCAAACCTTCGTGAAGATTGAAACGAAGCAACGTTCTGATCTTGTGAAAACCTTCTCTTCCTGCTGCCCCGGGATTGATGTAAAGCATATTTTTTAATTCTTTATCCCGGATAACCCGGAGGATATGCGAATGTCCGCAGATAAAAATATCCGGTGTTTCAGCTCTTAAAGTTGGCAGAACGGTTGGGTTATACCGCGGCGGCGCTCCGCCGATATGTGTCATCCAGATGCGGAATCCTTCCAGTTCAAAATGTAAATTTTCCTGACAACGCACTTGAATGGCTTTATTATCAATATTGCCATAAACAATCCTGACAGGTTTAAAGGCTTCCAGCTGGTCAATAATTTCCACCGATCCAATATCTCCTGCATGCCATATTTCATCGCAATTGGAAAAATAATCCAGAATGCGAGGATCCAGATATCCATGTGTGTCAGAAAGCAAACCTATACTTTTCATTTATTATTAATTGTAAACGGAACGCGTCTTTTGAATGATAATGTAAAACCACACTTACACATTTTCTAACCAGCCATTCTTAAGAACTCTTAAAAACAAAAAATTTGGCCCAGGCAGAAAAAGTCTGCAAATTAAGGAATTATTATTTTAATAATTTTTATGTAACCGATTTTTCGATTTGGTTTATTTAAAATAACCTTAATTCTTAATAAAGGTTAAATAGTAAAATATCGGTAACAAATTTTGTTAAAAACTAATCTTTTAGTTGTAAAATATATCTTGATTTTATAATATTGTGCAACCCAATTTTTATATAGCTTTCCTTTACATACTCACATTAAATAAAACTACTTAGCCTTGAAAAAAATCTTACTGCTGCTATGTTGCAGTCTTATTACTTACGCCACGTTTGCGCAAAGTACAGGACGCTTCTCGATGAAAGGTATTGTCACGGATACGTCCGGCAACGGATTGCCCGAAGCCACCGTGATGCTGCTGTTGCCAAAAGATTCTTCTCTTATAAATTTTGGAAGAGCTGCCAAAGACGGTTCATTTGAATTTAAGAACCTGAAAAGGATTTCTTACCTTCTGAAAATTTCTTACGTTGGCTATCTTCCTTATCAACACCAGGTTATCCCTAACGATGGCGAGGTTACTAATCTTGGCAAGCTGGGGATGAAGTTTCTGAATCAGGATCTGTACGAGGTCGTTATCAAAACGGCCAGGGCTCCGCTGAGTATTCGTGGAGATACCGTTGAATATGATCCCAGAGCATTTAAAGTACCGCCTGGGGCAACAGTTGAAGATCTGCTTCGCAAGCTTCCGGGGATGCAGGTTGATGCCGACGGAAATATCAAGGCGCAGGGCGAAACGGTCAAACGTGTAACAGTAGATGGTAAGCGGTTTTTTGGCGATGACCCAAAAATGGCGACTAAAAACCTTCCGGCGGAAGCGATTAACAAAGTCCAGGTATTTAATGGCAAAACCGAGCAGGCAAAAGCTACCGGTGTGGATGACGGGAAAAGAGAAAAAACTGTCAACCTTGAACTAAAAGACAGTCATAAAAAAGGTGGTTTTGGAAAAGCCATCGCGGGAGTTGGTTCAGATTCCAGGCTGGAAGGAAAAGTCAGTTATAACCGTTTTGATGATAAGCAGCAGTTTTCGGTTTTGGGTTTTGGAAATAATACCAATCAATCCGGAATTGCCCGAAATGATTATCAGGATTTTAAAGGCAGCCAGTCGTTCAACTGGGGAGATGATGGTGATTTTGGGTTTGGTGGCGGAAACCGTTTTAGTTCGGATGGAGAGTCGATCACAATTCAGCCCAATTGGGGCGGCAATAATTCTCAGGGATTTACAAAAAACTGGGCAGGTGGCGGAAACTATAATTTTGATACAAAAAAGACAAAAGTAAGTGCGAGTTATTTCTATAACTCAACGGATGCGTTGACAAATGTGATGTCGAGCAGAGATAACTTTTTAAATAATACAACCTACAAATCTACGGATGTCAACAAAACAAGTGCTTTCAGTGGAAATCACAGACCAAGTCTGCGGATTGAAAAAGTACTGGATTCATTGAATACCATTGTTTTGATCAGTAATTCCAGGATTAATAATGGCGATAGTGATTATGATAGTTTTCAGCAATATTACCGGAGTGGGGATACTTTGTCAAACCGCTCAACGATAAACAATAGTAGTTTGTATAATTCGTTTGCGATGTCGAATCTGCTTTTGTATCGTCATAAGTTTAAGAAAAAAGGAAGGAATTTTGCTGCAAGTATTGGTTACAATATCAATAATTCGGATGGAAGTTCGAACCAGAATTCGATGAATGAATTTTTTCTTGACCCGACGCAAAACAGTACAATTCGTCAGCAAAACAAAACGAAGAGCGACCGGAATCAGCTGAAAGGAAGTTTGTCTTATATAGAGCCGTTTGCTAAGAAATTTTCCTGGGAAACGTTTTACAATTTCAGTCTGAGGAAAGACAAAGTGGACAGAAATGTATTCGATGTTAAAGACAGCGGACTGGAACCGAACCAGCTCTTAACAAGGTATTATACAAATGAAATCAACTACAACCGGATCGGAACTAGTGTGAGATATTCTAATAATGGTCTGAATATATCTATTGGTGGGGCCGCACAGCAGTTTGATCTGAAAGGGAAGTTTGCTCAGGATCAAACTTCTGTTGACATTACCAAAGTGAACCGGACATATTTCAAAGTGGTACCGAGTGTCTCGCTGAATTATGATTTGAAAAGAAACCGGTATTTGTATATGGAATATATGCAAGGTATTCAGGAGCCTTCCATCAAGGATTTGCAACCGGTGGTCGACAATAGTAATCCTTTGAATATTGTTGTCGGCAATCCAAACCTGACTCCGGAGTTGAGACACAACATTTACGGTGGTTATCAGTTTTTCAATCCTGCAAGTTTTACCTATCTGTTTGTGAATGCGCAGTACAATTATTATGTAGATCAGATTGTTTACAATAAAACGATTGATGCCAATCTGGTTACAACGACCAAACCGATGAATGTGACCGGTGGTTTTAATTATGGTTCCAGTATTGGTGTTTCATATCCGCTCATTAAGACAAAATTGACCATGGGCCTGAACACAGGATTTAATTTGAGCCAAAACCCTATTTATATAAACAATGTGATCAACAAGACAAAAACGGACTCTTATAATTTTGGTACCCGTCTTGATTTTACTCCAAGCGACATTTTTACATTTTATACCAACGCCTACTGGAACATTGCAAATACCAGTTATTCCATCAATACCAGTCAGAATCAAAAAGTACTTAGTGCAAATTATAGTGGAGATATGAACATCAAACTGCCAAAGGAAATTTATTTTAATGCCAAGTTGAACTTCAATACTTATGCAAACAACCAGTTTGGTTTTAGCCAGAAACAGCCGATACTAAATCTTTCCGTTGCCAGAATCGTGCTGAAAAACAAAAGAGGAGAAATTCGTTTTACTGCTAATGATGTGTTCAAGAGGAATCTTGGAATAACACAAAACGCAACATCAAATTATTATTCGGAAACCAGAGTCAGGACATTATCGCGATATTATATGCTGAGTTTTACCTACAATATGCGGGGAATGTCAGCATCGGTAAAACGTAGTAACGGATTCTAAAAAAACATTTTTGCGTCATCTGCCGATTTGGTGGATGACGCTGAGTTTTATCAAGCCATAGCCCCAAAACTGATTTTATGAGACTGATTACAATCTTACTTCTACTAATCTCTACAATTTCTTTTACCTCCAAAGCCCAAAAAATGGAAGGTGAAATTACGTATGAGAAAGTATATCACTGGACAAAAATATATTCCCGCGCGAGCTATCTGAGTACTGAGGAAAAGGACAGAATGAAAATGACCTGGGGAAATGATGACGAGCAAAAACAAGAAATGAAGCTTTTCTTCAACGAACAGAAAAGTTATTATTCTTATTACAAAAAACAGGAAAATGAAGGAGGTTATTCATGGAACGAGCGGGAATACAAGGTATACCGTGACCTTGAAAATGAAAAACGTACGGATATTATCGAAATGCTTGGGAAGGTTTTTATTGTTGAAGATTCGACAAGAGCTCCTAAGTGGAAGGTTATGAACAAGATAAAGGAAATTAACGGCTATATGTGTATGATGGCTGTAACCGAGGATACGATTAAAGGTCAGCAGATTACAGCCTGGTTTGCGGACAATCTCCCGGTATCAATCGGGCCCGAATTATATGGCGGTTTGCCAGGCTTGATCCTGGAACTTGACATTAATGACGGGGACCTTGTCATTACTGCAAAGAAGATTGAAATGAAAGCCATAACAGAAGACTTAAATGTTCCTAAAAAACTTAAAGGAAAAAAAGTGACCGAAGCTCAATATAATACGCTGGTCGCAACTCATATCAAAGACAGTGTCAAAGCACATCGGAATCCATACTGGTCGATGTCTTACTAACGATTTTGTTAACGTTTCTTAATTACCGGAATAAAAAATAATTATTACGCATGGATTAATTTTTTGTTTTTATACCTTTGCGGTCTGAAAGGACAGGTAAAGGACTGAAATACTCAGCATTATCTCTTCGCAATAAGAGATAATGCTTTTTTTATGTTACAAATGGTCTTTTTTGAAAATCCAAAGTAATCTATGTACGAGAAAAGTTCCAAACGATCTGTGGCATGGTTTCTTTACTCACTTCTTTAAACTATGTTGAACTTAACAAATTTTAAATTTTAGTATAACCCTTGATAATTATGAAAAAAACGCTTTTAGCTGTTGCTATGCTGTTTGTACTGGGCTCTTGCGCCAGTAAGAAAAAAATGCTTGCCGTTCAAAATAAGGCAAATGAAATTCAGATTCAATTGGATAAAGCAAGAGCTGATCTTAACGATTGCGATAGCAGAACTGCAAGTTTGAACAATGATTTGAAACTTAAAAACGACGATCTTACTGCTAAAAATAGTAAATTGAAAGAATTGCAGGATCAGGTTGATTTCCTGAAAAAGAACAACAACAGTCTTCTTGACCGTATGTCGGATCTTTCTGTAATCAGCAAAGAAGGTTCTGAAAGTATCAAAAAATCTTTGGAAATGATGAATGTTCAGGGTGGCCAGATCCGCGATTTGAATTCAAGCATCCAGCGTAAAGATTCACTTAACATGGCGCTTGTTTTGAACCTGAAACGGTCATTGCAGGATGTTAGCGATGAAGATGTTCAGATCGAAGTGAAAAAAGGAGTGGTTTATGTATCACTTTCTGACAAAATGCTTTTCAAATCGGGAAGTGCTCAGATCAACACCCAAGCTGAAACAGTACTTGCCAAAGTTGCCAAGATTCTTAACGATTACAAGGAAATTGAAATCCTTATTGAAGGTCACACGGATAATGTGCCTATCGCAACTGACAAATTCTCTGATAACTGGGATTTGAGCGTTTTGCGTGCAACTTCTGTTGCTCGTACACTTCAAAAGAAATATGGTGTTGAACCGGTTCGTTTGATCGCTGGCGGCCGTGGAGAATATCTTCCTAAGGTGGCAAACGATTCTCCTTCAAACCGCAGCTTGAACCGTCGTACTGAAATTATCATAACGCCTAAATTGGATCAATTCTTTAACCTGTACACGCCAAACGCAGGTAAATAATCAAATTCAAATTTTAAAAGATTTATAGCCCGTCAGATTCTGACGGGCTTCTTTTTTGTCTTAACTATGAATAATTTGTGCTATTTTGCTATCCAGTTCACCAAAAGATTTTAACTTCTATGCTCCGGATTTTTTCTGTTACCCATTGGAAAACCACTGTTTTCCTTTTTCTGATTTCTGCCCAACTGGTTCTGGCCCAGCAACTTGCCGAAGCGACGGCGGAAAGTGTGGGTATAAGCAGCGAGAGACTTAAAAGAATTGATAAAGTTTTGCAGGAATATGTTGATAAACAACAGGTTGCGGGTTCTGTTGCGATTATCGTTAAGAATGGAAAAATCGTTTATTACAAAGGATTTGGGTCCGATGACTGGGATACCAAAGCACCACTAAAAAAGGACGCCATTTTCCGGATTGCTTCCCAGACAAAAGCGATTACGAGTACAGCAGCCATGATTTTATTTGAAGAGGGGAAATTTTTACTGGACGACCCGGTTTCAAAATATATTTCTTCGTTTAAAAATCCTCAGATTATTGACAAATTCAATGAAAAGGATTCCAGTTATACCACCAAACCGGCGAAAAATGAAATTACAATTCGTCAGTTGTTAACGCACACATCAGGAATTAGTTATCCAAGTATCGGCTCAAAGGAAGCAGTTGCCATTTATGCAAAAAATGATATCCCAAGCGGCATTGGAACACCCAATTACAAACTCTCAGAAGTAATTACTAAACTTGGTAAAATGCCGCTTGTGCATGAACCCGGTGAGCGCTGGACGTATGGACTGAATTCAGATGTGCTTGGTTATCTGGTAGAAATATTGTCGGGAAAATCGTTGAATGACTTTTTCAAAGAACGGATTTTTGAGCCTTTGGGCATGAAAGACACGTATTTTTATTTACCGGAAAATAAGAAAAACCGTTTGGCAAAATTGTACACGCAGGACAAGGAAGGGAAAACGATCAAGGCGGAAAACAAACCTGGTTTTAATAACGATTATCCAAATGAAAACGGGACGTTTTATGCAGGAGGAGCGGGTCTAACTTCTACGGCTTATGACTACGCTATCTTTCTGCAAAGTTTTGTAAATGGAGGTCAATACAACGGGAAACGAATTTTAAGTCCTGCTACTGTACATTTAATGACACAAAACCAGATCGGTGATTTGAACGTTGGTAAAAATAAATTCGGTCTTGGATTTTCTATCGCAACAGAAAAAGAAGCGGCCCGAATCCCGGTTTCAGTAGGAGCTTTTGACTGGGGAGGAATCTTTGGTACTACATATTGGGCAGATCCAAAAGATAAAATCGTGGCTTTACTTATGACGCAGAAATATCCAAGCTCCGTTTGGGGAGAAATGCAGGATAAATTTAAAGTTCTTGTTTATCAGGCGGTTGTGGAATGAGTTGTGGCCTGAATTTGAGTCAGGTTTTGTCAGGAGGCGTTCATTTGGTTGTCAGTTATTGGCAAAAAGTGGTCATTTAATTGTCAGGGAATAGTCATTTAGTGGTCAATTATTATAATCAGGATTTTGTCGGAAACAGGTTAATTTCGACAAAATCCTGGTATTGATTTTTCTTAGGTTTTCTTTGTTTTATTCACTTAATTCTTTCCTTATCTTTTTCTTATCAATTTTCCCAACGCTTGTTTTAGGGATTTCGGTTACAAAAATAATCTTGTCGGGGACGTACCATTTTTTGATCTTTCCGGATTCTACATCCTTTTGCATTTTATTTTTGATCATTTCGGGCGTCAGAATATTTAGGAAAGCAGGTTTCAGCACGATAAGAGCCTGCGGTCTTTCTCCCCAGCGCACATCCGGCAAACCTACTACGGCAACTTCTCCTACACCTTCAATCTGCGACAATAAATTTTCAATATCAAGTGAAGAAACCCACTCGCCGCCTGTTTTAATAACATCCTTTACCCGGTCAGAAATTGTCAGATAATATTCCTCATCAATGGACCCGACATCGCCCGTATGTAACCAACCGTTACCCCAAAGTTTCTCTGAGTTTTCAGGATCTTTGAAATAACCCTGTGTCATCCATGGACCCCGGCCCACAATTTCGCCTACGGATTTTCCGTCATGCGGAAGGAAGTTACCTGCGTCATCGATAATCCGTAATTCAACAAATGGCGTAATTCTTCCGGCTTTGATCCGGTAACTCAATTCTTCTTCTTCGGAAAGGTTTTGCTGCGCGTCATTCAGGTGCGCTACGGATAATACTGGAGCGGTTTCGGACATTCCATAACCAGCTGAGACGGTTATTCCCATGGTTCTTGCTGCTTTTGCCAAACCGGTTGTAAGCGCAGAACCTCCGATTAAAACTTTCCATTTTGAAAGATCCGTCACCTTCGCAGTTTCACAATTAATAACCATATTCAGGATTGTCGGCACACAGTGTGAAAGCGTAACCTGATGTTCTGAAAGTAATTTCGCCAGCATATCCGGTTCATAACGGCCGGGATAAACCTGTTTGTTGTTCAACATAGTAGCCACGAACGGAAATCCCCAGGCATGAACATGAAAAAGTGGTGTCAGCGGCATATACACATCCTGATCAGAAAAGGGAAGTGCGCGGTACCCGCAGAAATAGGAAATTAATCCCATCGTGTGCATGAACAATTGTCGATGCGAGAAATAAACACCTTTGGGTTCGCCGGTTGTACCTGTGGTATAAAATGTGGTAGCCCAGGTATTTTCGTCAAAATCAGGAAATTCATACAATTCACTTTGGCGGGAAAGCAGATTTTCATATTCGCCTTCACTTGGAAAACCGGTTTTTATAATTTCAGCATTCTTATCCTCATAAACTTTATCGCTGAGGATGATAAATTTGGTATCGGCTGTGATTTTATCTTTGATTGCTTCAAGTATGGGCGCAAAATCTTCGTGCACAAGAATGATTTTATCCTCGGCATGATTGATCGTATATAAAATCTGGGCGGGAGAAAGCCGGACATTAATCGTGTGCAGAATAGCTCCGTAAGCCGGGACTGCGAAAAAGCATTCAAGATACCGGTGCGAATCCCAGTCCATCACACCAATCATATCGCCGGGTTTAATACCAAGATTTGAAAACAGGTTAGCAAGTCGGCGGACACGACAGTTAAATTCAAAATAATTCATTCGGAAAATGTTCCGGTATATAATTTCCCTTTGCGGATTGTATTTTAAAGTTTGGGCAAGCAAAGTTTTTATCAGCAATGGAGAATCGTATGCAGAGGAAGTACGCGGTATTAATCGGGTTTGAATCATAATTTTGGTACTTTTAAGGCCTGTGTCCGTAAATATTCGCTAAGAGTTACTTGTCGGGTACAAATCAGAATAAGTATTGTTTCAAATTCTGATTTGAGCTTTATTGATAATTGTAAAAATAAAAGAAAAAACGTAACATTAACCATATTATGAGCGAAAGTATTCCGGGAAAAGAAGTAATCGAAAAGGCTCACACACTCATTACGCCATATATTCACAGAACACCTATTCTGACATCACAATTTCTCAATCAGCTATCAGGAGCGGAGCTTTATTTTAAATGTGAAAACTTTCAAAAAATCGGCGCTTTTAAGGCACGTGGTGGACTTAATGCTATTTTGTCACTTTCTTCAGAACAATTGAAAAATGGCGTTACTACGCATTCATCCGGAAATCATGCACAGGCCATAGCTTTTGCAGCGGCGAAGGTTGGGGCGAAAGCATATATCGTTATGCCTGAAAATTCGCCTTCGGTTAAGATAAATGCGGTAAAGGGTTACGGTGCAGAAGTTACTTTTTGTAAGAATACGCCGGAGGAACGTCAGGGAGCGGTGGATAAAATTGTCGAAAATACCGGAGCGACTTTCATTCATCCTTTCAACAATTACGAGGTAATAGCCGGCCAGGCAACTTCTTCCAAAGAACTTATTGAAGATTTGGATTTTAAACTTGATGCAATCATCGCGCCCGTTGGCGGCGGCGGTTTGCTAAGCGGGACATCTTTGTCTGCACATTATTTTTCTCCGGGTACAGAAGTTTTTGCCGGAGAACCGGAAGGAGCAGCCGACGCAATTCTTTCGTTTAAAAGTGGAAAAATAGAAAAAGCACCTTTTGTAAAAACGATCGCAGATGGTTTACTAACCCCTTTGGGAGATAAGACGCTGGAAATTATCCGGAAATATGTGAAAGATATTTTTACCGTTTCTGATGAGGAGATTATTGCAGCGATGCAATTGATGTGGGAGCGGATGAAGATTGTTGTAGAGCCTTCCGGCGCGGTTGTGTTGGCAGCAGTATTTAAAAACCCGGAAATTTTTAAGGGTAAAAAGGTGGGAATCATCATTTCAGGTGGAAATGTGGATTTGGGCAAATTACCCTTTTAATGATAATATTTGAATTTGGAATAATAAAATTATTTTAATGCTTATGCATATTTGATAATATTACCGTTATATGTGGAATGTTATAACTGTGTATTTACATTTGCATCATAAACTATACTAAATTTTGAGCATGAGAAAATTACTTGTTTTATGTCTGATCGTATTTCTGGTTTCCTGTAAGGATAAGGACAAGGATGCTGCTGTTGATCCGGATTTTGCTCCTGGATTTGTTGGAAGTTATAATACAACAACCGTGGATGGGATTACAACAACAGTTCAGGATTGGGACATTACTACAACAGAAAAAAATATCTTAGCGATTAATTATACAAAAAGTATAAAAGTGGCAGTATCCGGAACCGTAATAACAGCAGTTCAGATTTTTCCTTTGGTAAATGTGAAAGCGACTGCGGAAGATAGCTTTACCATTGATGAGGTGGTAGATGTTCAGCAAACAACTCAAAATGCATTAAGGCAACGTCTTCAGGGAGTAGCCACAAAAGTTACAAACGCAGCTGGAAAAGCTCAGCTTAATATTACACTTGATTACACAACTTCGTCGACTGGTGTTAAGGAAGAAGCTTATCTTGAATTTAAGAAAAAATAGTAGTTTATTGAAGATAAATTTGGAGCCTGGTGGAATTTCTGCCGGGCTTTTTTTGTGGTTATAAAATCTGTTTATTGATTTAATGTAAAACAAATTTTCCTTGGGATAAGGAGAACTTGGCTACATATCGTTTATGTGTTTGATACTAACTCTCCTTAAATATGATACCTAATATTTTTGACATTGCTACGAAGGAATTACACCAGGATGCTTTTATAGTTTGGCTTCTTAAATGGGCAGATCCTGAAAATAAAAAATACGACCCGTTACTTTGCGCTTGCGGACAGGATTTTGTTAAACAACTTATTGCAAAGCAAAGTCAGGATTCAATTTCTTCAATTGAGAAAGTTAAAGCTGGAAGGCAGAAGGATAACATTGATATTTGGGCTGAGGTTTCTACCACTGAAAATAGCTACTTTATTATTATTGAAGATAAGATTTTCTCAAAACAGCATGGGAAACAATTAGTAAAATATGAAGAACATGGAGAGTTGCATGCACTAGAAACAAAGTTTAAGTCAATTTATATATATCTTAAAACAGGAAGTGAGTCCATTATTGAGATGAACTCTGGACTTTCTAACTTTAAAAGTTTTATAAGAAAGGATTTTATCAATATTTTTAAAAGACATGAAAATATTTCAAACAATATATTTCTTGACTTCAAATCGAGATTAATTAGATTGGACGACGGATATAAAGCTTTCAATAGCTCAATAATTTATTCCTGGACTGAAGATTATTGGATTGGATTTTATGAATTTTTAGAAACTCAATTTTCAGATTTAAATTGGAGCTTTGTGAATCGTCGAGATGGATCAGGTTTTTGGAACGCCTATTTTATACCTGCTATTAACGACAGATGGAATGGCCATTCGGTTTACTTACAAATTGAACAGGGTAGGCTTTGCTTTAAAATTAATACAGACGATAGCGAAAAGGACAGAACCAAGTTGAAATTTCTTCGAAATGCGTTAGGTAAGATAATTTTTGATAAAGCAGAAATTCTGAAAATAAATGAAATTCAAAAACCAAAATCTCTGGGAATTGGTAATGCAATGACGGTTGCTGTTATCGAAAGTGAGACTTGGCTTGGGCCAAGTGATTCTATTATTGACAAAGAGGCAGTTATAAATAGATTGAAAAGATACAGGGCTTTTCTCGGCGACGTGCTGAGAAGTAATTGACATTGAAATGAATATCGTTGGAATGATATTTTCTATTTCAAAAGAAAAACCTAATCCCAGCCATGCTACTCCTCTTCCAACTAATTTTCCTATTCATGACTACTGTTCAGCCCAGACAAGTATTACTTTTTTACAAAGAGGATAGTAAAGTTCTTCTTCAAAAGCAGTTGTCTGAATTTGATAAAAATGAAGTGGGAATGAAGGAACCGGATATCAAGTTTTTGTTTTTTAAACAATCTGCTGAAAATGCGGATCAGTTCAAAAAATGGAAAATTAAAGAATCGGATCCTTATACTTTTATCTTGATAGGGCGCGATGGAGGTGAAAAATATCGGTCTGGAAATTTCGTTTCTCGTCAGGATTTATTTGGAAAAATTGACGCCATGCCTATGAGAAGGAGCGAGGGAGGCAAAAATTAAAGTCAATCCGATACTAAGAAAAATTCAATTGCTAAACCGGTTTCAGATCAATTTTCTGTATCTTTAAATTCTGAACTTGCCTCATAAATAATATATCCGGGAGATCGTAAATGGAATTTGAAGAATATCTGAAAGTAAAAAAAATTGATAGTGCCGCTTTTAAAAAGGCGGATCAGACGCGGTTTCTGGAATGGGAAAGCATTTTCCAGACCATGCATCCTGATAGTTTTACAGCTCAGAAAAAATTTCTTATTAACGACATTCGCAGACGATATCTACTTGACAACGAGCCGGAACCAGTTAAATCCTGAAACGTTTTATCTTCCGCAGATACCTACAAAATCACAATAAGTACAAACATTTAAATCTTCCGTTTTTTTGAAAGGAATTGCCGGGTCAAGAAGATTGTTCAATATTTCAGTCAGAATCCGCTCCGATTTCTGGATAAAATGAATAGCATCCAAACCTTCTGTCAACTCCAGCGGATTAGCAATCAGGTTAGTAGGGTCACGGAAGGAATAAAATCCGGATTTTATCAGATATTGGCCAAACTCATATATTTTGCCACCGATATTCAGTCCTTTTTCATCCTGCATTTTGCGATACATCAGGTATTCATACATCCAGAGTTGGCGCACGTAGCCAGCCTTCCGGTCAGGATCGGCCAGGATAATTTCCTCTTTTCGTAACGGATCAGCCACTTTTTGTTTTCCGGTAAGTTCTACACTGCCGGTTTTGTAGTCCATCACATAAAGCGTGCGCTCATTTTCATCGAGCTCAATCCGGTCAATTTTGCCCCCAATACGAACCAGCGTATTTTCATTTTGCAGAACCAGATTAAGTTCAGTGCGTAACGGTTGTTCCGCTGCCAGTATTTTCTTTCTTGGCGTTTGTTTTATCTGATGATTTAGAAAGGTAAGAATCTGCTGTTCACCAACTTCGTAATAGATTTTGTTCAATCCAAGATCTGTGATATAACCTTTGAATAACCGGTCAAATTCTTCTCTCAAAACCAATTTAATCTGATCGTTCGAAGGATCTTTCCCTTCCAGAAAAAATGCCTGATCCAGGTTTTCCAGACTGGCATGAAGCCATGTCCCGATTTTGTCCATGCCAAGCTCTTCTTCCACATCCTCAGCTTCCTGAACGCCAACAATATGTTTGAGATAAAACTGCATGGAACAGCGGATCAGCTCATTTAAATGGGTAGGATAGAGGCCTTTGCCAGAAAGATAATTTCGGATTGCAAGAAGCATCGCAGCATCTTTCGGAACATCTTCGTTAAGGTTTTCACTTGCAACGGTTTGAAAGGAAACTGTTTTGTTTTCAATCATGATATCAGGATTATACTGAGCCAGTTCAAACTCCACTTGCTGTATGAAACGACTTTTTTCTCCTCCGCCTGGCGCATCATTGGTGCTTGTATAAAGCATATGGATTTCTGAGGCGCGCTGCAATAATCTGTAAAAATGATAAGACATCACAGCTTCCTGATGCTGGTGCGTAGGCAAACCAACGGTTTGTGCGGCATCAAAAGGAATAAGTGAATTCTGGCGTTTGGCTTGCGGAAGTATGCCTTCGTTAACGGAAAGAATAATAATTCTTTCAAAATCCAGCGCACGGGTTTCCAGCATACCAAGAATTTGCAGGGAACTTATAGGCTCGCCGCTAAATGGAATTCTTGTCTGACGGATCAGTTCAAACATAAAAGAACGCAGCGTTTTCAGTGTAATCACTTCCGGCCGGTCTTCCAGTGTTTGTTCGAATTGTTTTAATAATGTATAGAAAAGATACAAATACTCCGTTTCCAGTGCGTTTTTGTATTCTTTATAAACCTCCCGAAGAATATCGATCAGACCATAAAATGTCTGGATAACTAACTTTGAATTATTTTTTGGCCAATGGGTGAAAAGGATTTTGAACAAAGCATTACCCTGTCCCAATTCCATCAGTTCATCCGAACTTAAATAAACCCTGTTTCCATCCGTAATCTGCCATAGCGTTTCCTGAATGATGGTATTTGTTTTCTCTGTCAGCAATGGTCGTAAAACCGCGTGTTCGTAATGCCGGATGAAAGGGTGATTCAGTACTTTGTTAATGGATTTGTGGTTGAATTTAGGAATACGAATATTTCGCCCGCTTTTATTCCTGAATTCCACAACGTTTTGCTGCAACTCAAAAACGCTGTCGATAAGCGTATAAAGCATTGAATTACGCAGCGACAAACCCATGGTAATATTGAGATCTGTAACGCCTTCATCCAACGAATATAACATCGGAAGCAAAAGATTTTCATCCGCAAGCACAATGGCGGTAGGTATCGGCACAGACGGATTGTCGCCCTTTTTCATAGCCGCATAAAGCTGGCCGGCTACTTTTGTCTGAAGGGTTGCATTCGGAACGCCGTAAACGGTAATAGCCTTTTTTGTTGACAACAGATTATCTTCTGTCCAGTTCCAGTCTCCAAATATTTTCAGTTTCTGGTATTCACGCAGACTTTTTCCGGCTTCCACGCCTGTGTTTTCCGACATGTAATATTCGTCCGTGTCCCATAACACCTCTGCTCTGCCGGCTTTTACCAGGGCTGTTACAACCCTTTTTTCGGATTCCGTAAATGCATTAAATCCGGCGAAATAGATCTTGTCATAATCCGTGCGTTGCAGCAAAAGATTGTCGACATCTTCGGCCAGCTGACGGTAAGCCATGCCACGATACGCTTTCCCGTTTTTTAAAAGTCGCGCGCGAAAAGTACTGTAAACCGTTTTTATATTTTCAAAAAGAGAAAAGTATTGTTTGCTTCCGCTGCTGTTTTTTAAAGTTTTTCCATCAGGTAAGTTTTCCTGCCAGCGGGTAAGCGCTTTGGCTTCGGATAAGTAGTCAAACAGATAATTTGTATTCACCAGATACTGATCAATTTTATCAAGATCACTTAATAAAACCGATGCCCAACCCATAAACCTGTCAAACTGAACATCCGGATCTATGGTTTTGAAAGTTTCGTATAATTCAAAAAACAAGTGAACGGGATCCTCAATTTCCAGGGTACAGATACTTTCAACAAAATCGTCAACAGCTTCCACTTTCGGGCTCATCACCGCCTTTGTTGTTTCATTGGCCAACTCCTGCATGACAAAAAAAGCTGCGCGCCTTGTAGGTACAACAACCGTGATCCGGTCCAGTAAAGTACCGTTTTGTTCTAAAATGTGACTGGCAACTTTGTTGAGAAATGAAGGCATAATTTGGCGGTCGGCTATCAGCAGTAGGCTTGGACACTTGAAATTTTGAGTTAATTTTAAATAACGACTTTTAATGAAGTGAGCGTTCAGTTATAAAAGAAAAAATATACTCTGCCAAAGTGCAGGAAAATCCCGAAGTGTGAAAGCCGATTGCCGAAAGCCTGTTTAATCAAACATCGGCCAGTTTATCCCAAAAGAAAATGCGCGTCGCATACCAAGATATCCGGGCGTTTGATAATAACCCTTCGGTCCGCCGATTCCCTGATTGACGTGAGCCATTTTAAATGCAAGGCGAATGCGTTTAATCCGGATATTGGCAAATAAATCAGCTACTACATATTGCTTCACTTCAAAGGAATCTTGTAAATGAAACTGCTGTGTAATAGGCATGTATGCATCTGCAAAGTATGAAGAACGGTACATAGCCGAAAACCCAACCTGAACAAATAAAACTTTCGCGTACGTAAAGTCAAAAGTTATCTGTCCGCTGGCAAAATATTTAGGTATCCTGATAATGTCCTCGTTTGAATTGATCGTGTAATATGCCATTCCGGAAAGATTCCACCGGTTCATATGAATATTGGCCGTCGTTCCCAGTTTTAATAAATTGAAAACACTGCCTAGCTGACGGGGAATTGAAGCCGTATCGTAGTAGACATAATTATTGACCAGATTATATTGTACCTCTGGTGTCAGCTGGATATTTCTGGTTTTTAGCGGAAGAGATCCGTAAATAGTGTTTGTTCCTGTCAGTTTGAAATTATTCTGCCAGTCAAAATTATTACCTATATAATTTTGGGCAATCAGGTCAGGAGAGGTGAAAATACTTTGATAACCAGCCTTGATCCATTTGGTATCAATTTCGCCTTTTAATTTGAAATCTCTTCCAATTAAATGTTCAGCCTCCGCAGTTACATGTTGTGTTGAATCTTTCAGATAATAACTCAGCCAAAGACCAACTATGTTATCGAATTTAAATCCGGTGCGGTAGGTCATACTCAGGTGACCGGTAGTGTTTGGCAACTGACCATTCACATTCATCCCATACAAACGCTGCCTGACATAAGCCCGGTAATTAAAACCGGAAAAAGTCCCTTTAATACCAATTTTATTATCAAACAATTTGTAAAAAATGTCCTGGCGAATATCAGAGGTGTCGTATCTGGAAGCCGGATAAACACCATATAAAACCCCGCGTTCTGCCGCCTTGTCTGTGTATCGGTTGATCGTACTTTTATAATCCGTTTGAGCAAAAACCTGAAAGCCGTTTGCTAGCTTGTATTGCTGGTAAATGTGAAAAACGTGTCGCCTTTCCCAGGAATTGGCATCGTCACTTATTCTGGCCAGACCGTCATACGTATAAATTCCATCTCCGGTGGAACTGGTGTCTGGAATGACTCCGCCTTGTTCACGTACTTTTTGATTCAAATGACTGTAATGAGCAAGAATAAGATACTTTTTGTCTTTGGAAAAATAATGTCCCTGCAAAAGGAAAGTCCAGTTCTGTCCAAGCAATGCTGCGGCATTGACGCCATAAATTCCGTATTGTTTGTTGGATGTAAGGCGCTGACCCTGCATTCCAAAATTAAAGCGGGGATTAACATTCTGGGAATAACCAAATTTTCCAAGTGTTGTCTTTCTTCCACCTGAACGGTAGGTTAAGTCAGTATATTGAGAGTGTGTATCAATATATTGTATTTCATCTTCCTGGATCGCATAAGGATCATAGGCGCGCATACCAAGCTGGGCACCTATATCCTGACGTGGCTGGAAAAATAGATTTCTCGTAGCAGTTCCGGTATTTCCCAAATCAACCAGTTTTCCATAAGAACGGTCAACGGGAGTCCACCGGTTAAAATCGGGTAAAAGCGTATCAACCAGATAACGCACGGAATCACGGTTATTTATAATATCATTTTCGTAGAAATGAAGCGTGGTTTTTGGCCCGTAGATTGTTT
This sequence comes from Dyadobacter frigoris, assembly GCF_005280585.1. Classification (GTDB taxonomy): domain Bacteria; phylum Bacteroidota; class Bacteroidia; order Cytophagales; family Spirosomataceae; genus Dyadobacter; species Dyadobacter frigoris. The sequence goes on along the minus strand of NZ_SZVO01000006.1, from coordinate 24,736 downwards.
TTGTACTGTCGTCCAAAAGTGCTCCGCCTTTCCCCCCTTTTGAGCCTCCACCTCCTCCACCGCCTGGCATACTGATACCACCAGGAAGTTTAACCTGCGCGGTTGCTGCATTTGGGAAAAGCAAAAAGCCGGATAAAACAAGAAAAACAACAGATAATAAAATTCTCATAAACGATTCTATAATTCCACCGATTTTAAGGATAGGGTTACAAAGTATGGTTAGTGATCCAGTGATCAAATGGCTCGGCATCGGCTCCGAAATTCATTTCCATTGGCAAATAAGTAAAATGATCTAAAACTCCTGATTCGGCTGCAAGCGGTTTAAGTTTGACCATATCCTTTTCAGTAGTTACTACAAAAGTATCGTTTTTTATGTACTTAATAAGATGTTGCAGATCCGTTGGCGTGTAATTGTGGTGGTCAGGAAAAATAATTTCCTCTACAACGTTATACTTGCTCCGAAGATATATAGTAAAGGGCAGCGGATTAGCAATACCGGCTGCGATTATAACATTTTTTAACAGAACAGGGCTCTGATTGTAAGAAACCGGCTCCGCATATCGGATTGATGCGAAAAATACCGGAACTTCCCGGCGACTATATTTTTGTATGGATCGTCTGATTTTCTCTTTTTCAGTATCATATAAATCAGCAGGACTTTTTGTGACAACTATAACATCGGCTCTTTCTGCGCCGCTTCTTGTCTCACGTAATCTCCCGGCCGGGAAAGGTAAATCCTTATAAAACGGACGGTTGAAATCATTCAGTAAAATATTGACATCCCGCTGAATGGCCCGGTGTTGAAAGGCGTCGTCGAGCAGGAGCAAGTTACATTCAGGAAACTTGTTATGTATGGCAAAGGCACCGTTTACGCGATTTTCACAAACGGCAACAACAATATTTTTCCCATATTTTGAAAAATATTGTAAAGGCTCATCGCCGATATCTGAGGCGGTGGAGGTATCGTCCGCAAACAGCAAACCTTTGGTTTTTCTGCCATAACCTCTGCTTAAAATCGCAATCTGGTATTTTGAGGACAGATTTTTTGTAAGATATTCAACCATAGGTGTTTTGCCTGTTCCTCCCACGGTGATATTACCGATTGAAATCGTAAATTGAGGAGGTTTTTGAGAGGAGAAAATATGGACGTTATAGAGGAAATTCCGTAGCAAGGTTATCAAACCATATACCCGTGAAAAAGGTGTTAATATTATTTTTATCCAATTATGTTCTGCCATCTTATCTGCATAATTACATATTTTTTGGTTAATATTGTTCCCCGAAAAAAAACTGACACCATAAAATATGCCTTTAAGAATTGTGTTTCAACCCTATACACTTCATTTTCGAATGGAGGCCGGTACGTCGCGCGGGGTGCTGAAACAAAAAACTTCCTGGCTTTTGAAAGTGACGGACATAGAACAGCCTGGCATTGAGGGTTATGGCGAATGCGGCCCGCTGCCAGGATTAAGTTTTGACGATATTCCCGATTTCAGGGAACAGTTAACAGAGGTTTGCGAACTTTTCAATCAACTTGATCTGGATGTATTTCCCTTCAATCTTTCCATCATTTTACAACAGGTTATTCCTGAACATTTGCCTTCGGTAAGATGCGGGATCGAAATGGCGCTGCTTGATTTTATGAATGGAGGACAGCGGATTCAATATAAAAATGCTTTTTCAAAAGGAGAAAAAGGAATTCCGATGAACGGTCTTATCTGGATGGGATCGTATGATCATATGGCAGAACAGATTGAAGAAAAACTGGCGCTCGGTTATACAACGCTGAAAATGAAAGTAGGCGCTATTGATTTTGAGCAGGAATGTCGAGTGTTTGAATCGGTACGTTCCCGGTTTTCGGCGGATCAGATTACGTTAAGAGTTGATGCCAATGGAGCCTTCAAACCGGAGGAAGTTTACTCGAAATTGCGTCGCCTTTCGGAATTTGGACTGCATTCTATTGAGCAGCCGATAAAAGCCGGGCAGCTGGATTTGTTAACCGAAGTTTGTGCAAATTCGCCAATTCCGGTAGCGTTGGACGAAGAGTTGATCGGAATATTTGATTACAGGAAAAAATTTGCGCTTTTGAAAAAAACGCAGCCGCCCTTTATTATTTTGAAACCAACGCTTCTCGGTGGTTTTCAGCATTGTAAAGAATGGATTGAAATTGCCAACCGGCTTTCAATCGGCTGGTGGATGACTTCCGCACTTGAATCCAATATCGGTTTAAATGCAATTGCTCAGTTTACAGCTTCTTTTGACAATCAGCTTCCACAAGGGCTAGGAACGGGCCAACTTTATCATAACAATATTGACTCTCCGCTAAAAACGGACGATGGGTTTTTGTTTTATGACAAATCAAAATCCTGGAACATTAATTTGGATGAAAATGCCTGGTGTTGAAACATTATCATCATATTTCACACATACAAATTGTGTAACTGAACGGAATATCAATCCGCCCAATCAACCCCTTTTCTTAACCATTTCAAAGTAATATCTTCTTGTGAATTTGCTTCGGGAATGAAATTATATTCCCAGTTCGCCTGAGGCGGCAAACTCATCAAAATGGATTCTGTTCGTCCGTTTGTTTCCAATCCGAATTTCGTTCCACGATCCCAAACCAGATTGAATTCGACATAACGTCCGCGACGAAGATATTGCCACTGTTTTTGCTGTTCCGTAAACTGATCGTCACGATGTTTTTTCATGAAAGAAGTGTAAACAGGAGCAAAACTTTCTCCGACCTCTTTTACAAAAGCAAAAAGTTCTTCTTTCGATAAATTGCTTCCGTAACCTGCTTCATCCGGTTTGAGATAATCAAAAAAGACTCCTCCAATTCCACGGGTTTCGTTTCTGTGTTGAATAAAAAAATAGTCGTCTGCCCAGGTCTTGAACTTTGGATAAAAATCAGGGTGATGTTTGTCACATGCTGTTTTGAGATGGTTATGGAAGATTTTTGCGTCTTCTTCCACAACATAATGCGGTGTAAGATCAATACCGCCGCCAAACCAGCAAGTCCCGTCACTCAGTTCAAAATACCGCACATTCATGTGAATGATAGGTACAAGCGGATTTTTTGGATGCATTACAATCGATACGCCGGTAGCTGTAAAGTGAAAATCGTCCGTATCATCCAGCTGCATTTGCTGACGTAAACGCGGATGAACTTCACCTTTTACGCTGGAAAAATTCACTCCGCCTTTTTCAATAACATTCCCATTCTGGATTAGTCTGGTACGTCCGCCACCGCCGGAATGATGCTCCCAGAGATCTTCTTCGAATTTTCCAGCGCCGTCTTCATTTTCTATGCCTGCGCAAATGTTATCCTGCAATTGTTTGAAAAAACCTTCTATATCTTCAACTGTCATTGTAAATCTGAAATTGTTCGGGGCGAAATTACGATAATTTTGAAAGAGGGATTATCTGTTTTTAAAATTGACAGTTTAGATACTGGCAACTTTGAAAGTAACGATCACTTTTCTTGATAAGCAGGATGCGTTGCAACAGATTGGATGCCGGTAGTTCCGACATTCCCCAGATACCGCCGTGCTGCTACCACCGTACGGGTTTCAAAATCATCATAATTTGGAGCATCCGGTTTCATACTGCTAATTCTGACATTTCCGGATGCATGAATAAATTCACCGTTTCCAATATACAGGGCCACATGCGTTACACGGGCGTCCGGTGATTTATTTTTCCCGCTTGCAAAAAATATCAGATCACCGGATTTTAAGTTTTTCAATGCTTCCTGAAGATTTAATCTGTCATTTTTCAATACAGCAACAGGTTCACCCGCCATAACTTGCTGAGAAGCGTCGCGGGGAATAATAACCCCGTTCATAAAAAATGCAGTTTTGGTAAATCCACTGCAATCCACGCCCTTCACAGAAGTACCGCCCCACAAATACGGGACTCCTATCATAGTCTTGGCAATTTCGATAATCTGTTCAGAGTTTGGTGAAGGTCTTTTAATCCAGTTTTTATAGTCAGTCATTTGTTCCTGCGGGATAAAGGCGGCGCGGCCATCGGGAAAAATAACTTTGTAAAATCCTTTTTGTTTGCCATCATTAACCAGAATGTCGCCCATAACCAGATCAGATACCCTTTGGGATTTTCGATCCGAATTGGAATAAGCATGGCCATAGTCATCCATAAAAACGAGCTTGTCTTTTTGCTTCCAGTTATCCATTTCAGCAGCTGATTTTAAGGAAATCGCTCCGGCATCCAGCCATGAAATATAGCCATCAGGTGTGCGGACGAAATAGTAATAACCTTCCTTTTTCAAAATATCGAGGGGCGTTCCAAGTAAAGATTGGGTGGCAAGCTCTGCAGCGTTTTTTGGATTCGACCGGATATTTACAACGGAAAGATTGACGAGCGCATAGATTTTTTCTCCCAAATTTTTGGCAGGCAACGTCTGAACCGGGATTTTGATTCCCTCCTTGATAAGCGTATCCGAAAACTTTTGAGCTGCTTTGAGTTCTGTTGTTTCAAAATAGTTATCACCGGCACTATCTGCCATAATCATGAAAATGGCAGTCCGTTTATCAGGGGCATATTCTTTTATGATAGCTTCTGCAATGTCGAATATTTTCCTGACCTGAACAGAATCTGATAAATTTTTTTGCTTTTGCCCTATTGAAGTAAAGGGTAAAAGAAACAGGAAGAAAAAGAAGAATTTATAAGTTTTCATAAAATGTGATTAGGAGGTAAGCTAATACATCCCGGAAAATAATACAAGTCAAAAAGGTCATTGCGAGGTAAAATGGTCAGAGGAGATTTATAAATTTGAATAGCCTGCATAATTTTGAAAAAAGAGAGGAAATTATTTAAAGAAGTAACTGTTTTGATTTCGAGAGGGTTATGCTGGAAATTGAAAGTATATTGAGGGGCTGATATAATTTCTTGTAATTCATACGGAACCATTGACAAAGGATTTTTGTCTAATATCAGCAGCCAATCGGGTGATTCATCACACGTTTTTTTCTGCGCCGCTTTTGGGGGCGACTGGAATTGACAGCGGGTTGGGATTCTGTGTGTAAGCATGTCGGGAGCTGGGGGTACCTCCCGTAAATAATACCTTTCAAACAATAACTGGCGAAAATACTTACGCCATGGCTGCTTAATCCGGAGGATCTAGCAAATGCCATCATCCCTCCAACCTACGCACTGATGGTTGGGCTCCGGGGTGTCGCAAATCAGTGCTGGTTGGCATAGTGGTACGGAAAGCCAACGAGACCCAAGTACCTAAGGCCAAGACGCGGGTCCGCCGTGAACCTTGTCTGGCTCGAAAATTTAATCGCGGATAAGCATGTAGAAGGCGCAGGGTTTCCCTGTTCTGGACGAGGGTTCGAATCCCTCCGCTTCCACGGGAGTAATTTTCAAAGTAGAAAATTATTCAGCGCGTAAATCATAGAGTTCGAGGAAATAAACTCTGTAAGTAATTGATTACTAATTACTTACAAGATTGGTTCGAATTCCTCCGTCTCCACTGAGTACGTTTTAAAAAGATAAAAAACCCTGTTTAATTCATTTAAACAGGGTTTTTTGTTTGGACTTACCATCAAAACATTCAAATATTCCCAAAATTAAAGTGCGTCATTCGTAGCGTCTTTTTATTTAAAGAAAAGACGCGCAAAAAATGATGTAACTAATTTATGGATAACCTGTTAAAGGGATTTACATCTTGATTTTTAAGCTTGGCAATTCGAATTTTGTTCATCTTAAACAATTAAGTTATGTTAGAAAAAAGCTTTGGATTGTTTTTCTTTTTGAAAAAACCAAAAATCGAAAATGAAGATGGAACCCGGTATGTGTATTTGAAAATCACAGTGGATGGGGACTCTAAGGAAATTTCAACGAAGAGATTGTGGCATCCGTTGAGATGGTCGAAGGAGTCGGGAAATGCTGCTGGAAAAAAAGAAGATTCTAAATCTTTAAATGCGTTTCTTGATACATATAAGGAAAAGGCATATCAGGCCAAGAGGCTACTTTTGGATAATGATCGTCAGGTTACAGCCCAGGCAATGAAGGATATTTTAACTGGGAAAGGAGAAGATCGAAAAATGGTAATAGACTTGTTCCAATATCATAATGATCAAATGGAGGCTCTTATTGGAAAAGATTTTGCCAAGGGAACACATAAGAGGTACGAAACGTCTTTGAGTCACACAAGATCTTTCATTCAATGGAAGTACAAGGTGGATGATCTTCCAATTAAGGATTTAGACTATGACTTTATTACCGAGTACTCGTTTTGGTTCAAATCTATAAGAAAATGTAATCAAAATACGACTGCAAAGTATCTAGGCAATTTTAAAAAAATAGTCCTGGAATGTGTAAAGAAAAAATGGCTTCGGAGCGATCCATTTGCGGAGTTTAAATTAGTGAAAAAGGAGGTTTTACGAAGGCCGCTGACGGCTGGTGAATTAAAAGTAATTGAGAATAAAAAAATCGAAATTGAGAGAATTGCTCAAGTGAGAGACATTTTCCTTTTTAGTTGTTACACAGGTCTGGCTTATATTGATGTTAAACAATTATCGCGAAACCAGATAGCGAAAGGTATTGATGGTGCATTTTGGATTTTTAGCAATAGGCAAAAGACTGAAACAGCCACTAATATTCCATTACTTCCACAGGCAATTAAAATATTGGAGAAGTATAAAAAGCATCCGCAGTGCCTAGCAGAAGATCGACTGCTTCCGGTATTAAGTAATCAAAAGATGAATTCATATTTGAAGGAAATAGCTGACTTATGTGGGATAAGGAAGATACTTACTTATCATATTGCCAGACATACATTTGCCACAACCGTTACCCTATCAAATAATGTTCCTATTGAAAGCGTATCGAAAATGCTCGGACATAAATCAATTAAGCAAACCCAGCAATATGCCAAGGTTGTTGATATCAAATTAAGTCAGGACATGGAAACACTAAAGAATAAACTATCAAAGGGTTAGTAGAATTCCGATTTATTTGAAAGTCTTTCGATTCGGGAAAAACGGTTTTATTTCAAATAGATCTCAAATTTTTTGCAGCTTTAAATAATCCTGTTAAAATTTATTTTTAGCAGGATTATTATGTTATGGAGACCTCACTATCAAATTGCTTAAATATGAATATATCCACCAGGAGCACAATGACGTTGTAGCAAACCTTGTTTATAAGGATTTCGGTACTGGAACACTGATGCGCTACAAGACAACACTCGATCACAGCCGATATTTTATCCGCTGGAAATACAAAACCCAGGAACTTGACATCCTAAAACTCAAATACGAGTTTATAACAGATTTTGAATACTGGCTTAAAAGCGTCAGAAATATCGGCCATAATACGGCGATTAAGTATCTGGCTACTTTTAAAAAGATCGTGATCATTTGCATCAAAAACGGCTGGCTTTCCAGAGATCCATTCCACGCTTATAAAATGAGCAAAAGGGAAGTAGACAGAACAGCCTTAACCGCGGAGGAACTAGCCAAAATTTCAAAAAAGAAATTTGATCATGAAAGGCTTAGCCAGGTGCGTGATATCTTCCTTTTCTGCTGTTACACCGGACTTGCCTACATCGATGTGTACAAAATGAGCCGGTCTGAAATTATAACCGGGATTGACGGAGAGAAGTGGCTTGTGATCAAAAGACAGAAAACTGATTCCCCTGCGCGAATCCCGCTGCTTCCCCAGGCACTTTCCATTCTTAAAAAATATGATAAGGATCCTCAGTGCGAAATAAAAGGGCAGCTCCTTCCGGGCCTTTCTAATTAAAAAACGAATTCTTACTTAAAGGAGATCGCGGTGCTTTGTCGGATAAGTAAGGTGATCATTTGTCATTTGGCTCGCCACACTTTTGCAACAATAGTCACACTGACCAATGGGGTTCTGATGGAAAGTGTGACTAAGATTCTTGTTCAAAGGCATTTGAAAACCACTTAGTAGTTTGCAAAGATCGTGGATGTGAAGGTAAGTGAGGATATGAAAAAGCAGAAGTAAATATTGAAATAAAATTGACTAGATGGCACCGTAGTCTGACTTCGGTTCTATTTTTTGATTAAGCTTACGTAACGCACGCACTGCTTTCAGTACTAGTTTTCTGGTTTAATATACGTCCATAAATTTGCGGAACTCTTGGTGATATTATTGGAGACTAACATGCCTAAATGTTTCGGAGTTTCTTTTATTATGATCCATAAAGGGTCAGGCATTTTGATACTATCCACTCTGATTTTGTTTACGAGTAATTCTGCAAGGCGATAATATTCTCCAAATTAAGTGCCTCTTATTTGCTTAATACACCAGGTCTCATAATGAAGTTGTTTAGGATTTAGTTTTCATTTGAATTTTAAGTAAAAAGCGTACTGAAAAGGCCAGAAGAATTAAAGCAACCCAATTAGCAGCTTTGGTTTCAAACCGAATAAGTAATGCTTTAAAGCTGTCCATCCATGCATTAGCATGTTCAATAACAGTTCGCCTTTTGTATAGTTCTTCGTCAAAATACTGATATTCAGTAGATTGATTTTCATGTGTTTTGCTTTTACGCATGTTAACATCAATATTAGCTTCAATTTCTTTGTCTTTACAGATTTGGCGAAGTTCTGTACTGTCAAAACCCGAATCAGCATTCAAAAAAAGTCCTTTTATATTAATATTAGCTTTTGTAAGCATATGACAAAGCTCTTCAAAAAGCTCTTGAACGTTGAACAAGTCATGATGCTGACCTTCCTGCGGACTTGCGCAAGCTAACATTTGACCTTGATTATCAGCTAAATAAAGCATATTCGTTGTTTTAGTCGATTTCCTCCCTTGATAACCTACTGCTTCTCCTCCTCGCTTGCTGGGTGTATGACTGCCATCTAATTGAATACAGGGTAAGTCTAAATACTGACGATTAGAAGATAAAATACTTGTCCAAACCTTCGTCCAGCTTCCATCTTTTGTCCACTCGTTGAAGTGATAGTACACGCCTTGCCAGGTTAATATATTTTTAGTAAAAAATTGTTTTACAGGTAATTGCCTCCATTGGCACCCGGTTTTCAAGCGATAAATAATCGCAGAAATTATTTCAAGCAAAAAATCAGGTTCGCAATCTTTCCCCCGCAAACCAATACTTAAATTTGGTAGTATGTATTTCTCAATTGTATTTTTATCCAGGATTTCCACCGTAAGTGCTTTTTATGATTCGACACCACAAAATTCACATTACTTTGGGAATCCTTTACTAAATCCTAAACAACTTCAATGCTATATTTGCCTTGATTAACTTCTTGATATTAAATTCTCATCACCCACAAACTAAATAATGGAATTAGATTTCATCAAAAAAGGATAAAATCTATTAAAAGGATTTAAATTTATAAAATGCACTAAAATTTTAAAATAATTAATCCTAGAATTTAATTGTCTCCAATTGGCCATGACAGAAATTAATGTTTTATTAAATATTGCCCTACAAACAGTTGCAGCGGTGACGAAAGAAGTTGTTCCTTTAGTCGTGAAGCAGTTAAGACAGGTTATTGTGGATTATTACAAGAACAATCCTGATCCCTTTATTAATTACAATGTCCTAGAGTTAAATGACCACTATATTCTGGACAAACGCATAGGTTTTCACAACGGTAAAACATTTATACCTTATGAAGAAATAGCAAATTGGGTAGATTCCATAAACAACCCAATTCAGAATATGAAAATTTCCATCAATCCTGATCCATTTTCTCTTGCTAAGGGGAGCCATGAATGGGAACAGCTAAGTAAACAAGGGTTTGATGCATTATTTGCAAAAAAACGATTTAAAGCAAATGAACCAATTATTCGTCTCTGTGAGGTATCGGCGAATGCTACATCTATAACAATTCAACAATCTCATTACCATGATCAAGCTTTTTCAAATTTAGTGTTGGATTATCATCCTGATCCTAACAACCAACATGAGCCCACTTTACGAAAAATTCTAGATAAAGAGTATGCAAGAAAACTTCCTCCATTTAGTGAGACCCGTCTTGCCAACACTATTGGAATAGCTACCTTAGTATTCTATCAGGAAAGTGGAAAATTAGTTCCCTATTTTGTAAAGCGAGTAGAGAAAATTGGGGTATTTCCAAAAGCAATTCACTGTACCTCATCGGGAGCGGCCAGATGGCCCGATACTAATGTTGAAGTTAATTTCGAAAATTATTTTATGAATCATATGTATTCAGAATTAGAAGAAGAAGTTGGAATAGTTAAAAATAATATTCTTGAACTAAAACCTGTCGCTTTCTGCCGTGAATTAGCTAGGGGCGGTAAACCACAACTATTTTTTGCAGCTGTAACTAATCTTTCCCGTAATCAACTATACCAGCAGCGCGCTTCTGCTATCAAAATGGTGGACACCAGTAATGGAGGCTGGCTTGAATTGGAAAAAGGTGGTATCCTAAATAAAAATGATGTGGTTATAGCAAAAGACAAGTTAGAAGATAGAATAAAAAGTTCCGGACTTACCCATGAAGCAATAGGCTCCGCATTTTACGGACTTAAATACATTGACAAGAACAAAAATGAGATTGCTGAATATCTAAAATTAAAGATCTAAGCGTTCTGAAAAAAACATTAATAATAAAAATCCTATAAATAATTAATTTATAGGATTTTTCAATTTTTAAGAATGGTTAGAATTTACATATATTATCATCATGAGGCTCTTAATTCACTGAATATAATCAATTTAATTAGGTAGAGTCTTGTTTTTTGTAAGTTGAAGTTTTATTCTTAATCATTAAAAAATGAAAATGTTAAGCTTACAAAAAAAATCCCATGCTGTTTTTTTCAAGGAAGGCGGGAATTATGTTAGCGGAAAACTTCCCAACCACACTTTCAGAAAAGGTAAGCTCGTGGAGCTTAATACCAAGAGCGAAATATCATGGTCCTAACCCTTTATCTATACTTCATTGTACTAAAAATTAAAGACTTCTACTTATAACACTAATTGTTAGTAGGAGAAAGCAGTCCAAATTGTGTATAAGGTACAATATCTCAAAATTGATTACATCGTATCTAAATGCGAGTGATTTTTAGTTCTAAAATCGCTTCGCTATTAATTAACAATAATTATCGTCCACTGCGTTAATCTCGTGGAGAATTAATCCAATTATTCATAAAACAAAAAGATTCATTTTTTTATTGTTACCGCTACGTTGCGTATTCCAGTAAAACTTTACCACCATTCCGAGCTATTTATTTAAAAATAATCCCGAGAGAAATTTTGGCTTATGACAATTATTTAGATCACTATTAACCTTAATTTGAAAATTTAATCTCAGATGGCTGATTGAGTCAGCAAATGAGTCCTAAAATGCAATTCAGTTGCCACGAATTAAATACATTAGCTATGATTATGATTTGCGATGAAAAGAGTGATTCGAATCAATGTGATGTAAAAACTAATATTATTCCTTTTTTCAGCTGGACAAAGCTATTACATTTACTTCAAGTGCCCTCTGGCCAATTATTGCCTTTAAAATAACTTCAATGAATCATTCAGTACACAATAAACTTGTTTCTTTTATCTGGTCTATCGCGGACGACTGTCTGCGTGATGTATATGTGCGTGGAAAATACCGGGATGTAATTCTTCCGATGGTGGTATTAAGGCGATTAGATGCGTTGCTGGAACCTACTAAAGACGCTGTCATGGAAGAACTGGCATTTCAAAAAGACGAAGCCGGTTTCACAGAATGGGACGAAAATGGACTGATGCAGGCTTCGGGATATGTGTTTTACAATACCAGTCCCTGGACTTTACAGCGACTACACAACACGGCGACCAATAGCCAGCAAATATTACAAGGCAATTTTGAAGAATATCTCAATGGATTCAGTGCGAATGTCAAAGAGATTATTGAAAAGTTTAAGCTAAAAAGCCAGGTTAGGCACATGGCCAATAAGGACGTATTACTGAACGTCCTGGAAAAATTCACTTCTTCTTACATCAATCTTACACCTTTTGAAAAAGTAGATCCGGATGGCCGCAAATTACAGCCGCTTTCTAATTTAGGAATGGGTTATGTTTTTGAAGAATTGATACGGAAATTTAACGAGGATAATAACGAGGAAGCAGGGGAGCACTTTACGCCGCGTGAAGTAATTGACCTGATGACGCATATCATTTTTGATCCGATTAAAGATAAGTTGCCGCCTGTGATGACAATTTATGATCCGGCTTGCGGAAGCGGTGGTATGCTGACGGAATCCCAGAATTTTATCAAAGATGAAGAAGGCGGGATCCGGGCCAAAGGTGATGTGTATCTGTATGGCAAGGAAATCAACGATGAAACGTATGCGATCTGTAAGTCGGATATGATGATCAAGGGCAACAATCCGGAGAATATCCGGGTGGGCTCTACGCTTTCTACGGATGAATTTGCCGGAACGAGTTTTGACTTCATGCTGTCCAATCCGCCTTATGGCAAGTCCTGGGCGAGTGAGCAGAAGTATATCAAGGATGGAAAAGATATTATTGATCCGCGTTTCCAGATCAGACTGAAAGATTACTGGGGTGTGGAAGATGACGCCGATGCAACGCCACGTTCTTCGGACGGACAGCTGCTTTTCCTGATGGAAATGGTTTCTAAAATGAAATCAAAAGAGAAAAGCGCAAGTGGTTCGCGCATTGCTTCGGTACATAATGGTTCCAGTTTATTTACGGGCGATGCCGGTGGAGGAGAAAGTAATATTCGGCGGTATATTATTGAAAACGATTGGCTTGAAGCTATTGTTCAATTGCCGAATAACTTGTTTTACAATACCGGAATTACGACTTATATCTGGATTCTAAGCAATAACAAAGCGCCACATCGCCAGGGGAAAGTGCAGCTTATTGATGCTGGGCAACTTTACCGTAAGCTGCGTAAAAACCTTGGTAACAAAAACTGTGAATTTGCTCCTGAACATATTAAAGAGATTGTACAAGTTTATACCAGCCTGGAAGCGATTGAGCGGGAAGGCGAAAGCGGCATTGCGTCGCAGATTTTTGATAATGCTGATTTTGGTTATTACAAAGTTACCATTGACAGGCCAAAGCGCCTGAAAGCGCAGTTTACCGAAGAGCGTATAGCAGACCTCCGTTTTGAAAAATCCTTGCGCGAACCCATGACCTGGGCTTATACTGAATTTGGGGAAGAAGTGTATACCAATATTGCCGCTCATGAAAAAGCAATTTTGGAATACTGCGAAAAAAATGAGCTAAACCTGAATGCTAAACAAGCCAAAGTACTCACGAGCAAAGAAATCTGGCAAAAGCAGCTGGATTTGTTGAACAGTGCATCGGAACTGTTGGCAATGATTGGTACCGAAGAATTTAGCGACTTCAATATTTTTAGGGAAAAAGTAGATGCGGCTCTTAAAAAACTAAGTAACAAACTGACTTCCTCTGAAAAGAATGCAATCCTGAATGCCGTAAGCTGGTATGATGCTTCGGCTGAAAAAGTAATAAAAGGAATTACCAAATTCGCCGGCGAAAAACTGGAAAAGCTACTGAATTACTTGGATTCTAAGGAAGGACAGCTGGCCGATTACGGTTATTTTCCAACTGGCAAAAAAGGCGAATATCTGCAGTACGAAACAGAAAGCGATTTGCGTGATACGGAAAATGTACCACTGAAAGAGAATATTTACGAATACTTTTTAAAAGAAGTAAAACCACACGTTTCCGAAGCCTGGATTACACTGGACGCTACCAAAATTGGGTATGAAATCAGTTTCAATAAGTATTTCTACCGCCACAAACCTTTGCGAAATATTGAAGATGTGGCCGCTGATATATTGGCCTTGGAAGTGGAAAGTGATGGGTTGATTCGGGAGATTTTGGGTTTAGGTATAGGTGCTGATGTTTTAATGGAAAGAACTGATGTTTGAGAAATACAGTGAGTATAAAGATTCGGGTGTTGATTGGCTGGGAATTGTTCCTAAGAATTGGAAAATTCAAAAATTAAAAAATTTCTTTAAAGAAAAACAATCTTTATTTATTGATGGCGACTGGATAGAAAGTAAGGACATTGGTGGATATGATTTTAATTACTTTACTACTGGAAATATTGGCGAATTACAATTCAAGGATTCTGACCAAAGCTATATTACCTCAGAAACCTTTAAAAAACTTCGATGTACAAAGGTTGAAGTGAATGACATTTTAATATCAAGATTAAACGTCCCGCTCGGAAGATGTTGTTTAGCTCCGAAAACTGACCGACCGTCTATTGTATCCGTAGATGTTGTTATTTGTAGACCAGATGACACCTACAATCGAAAATATTATGTTTACTTAATGAATTCCCCACTATACTTTTCGTTTTCTGAGATAGAATCACGTGGCGCAATAATGAAGAGAATTAGTAGAAATATTCTTGGGAATTTTTATTTTCCAGTACCTTCTCCCGCCGAACAAACCGCCATCGCCAACTTTCTCGATCGCAAAACGGCTCAAATTGGCCAAGCCATTTCCATCAAAGAAAAACAAATAGAATTACTCAAAGAACGCAAGCAAATTCTTATTCATAATGCAGTAACTCGTGGGTTGGATCCGGATTTTAAGATGAAGGATTCGGGTATTAGCTGGATCGGGGAGATTCCTGAGCATTGGGAGATTTTTGCAAATAGAGTTCTTTTTACTGAAAGAAATCAGCCTGGGCGAGAAGGGCTTCCGTTGTTATCTGTTTCTATTCATACTGCAATTTCATCTGAGGAATTGGATGAAGAATCTAACATCCGTGGCAAAGTTAAAATTGAAGACAAAAGTAGCTACAAACTTGTGGAAGTTGACGACATTGTGTTTAACATGATGCGGGCATGGCAAGGAGCTATCGGAGCTGTGCGTGTAGATGGGATGGTAAGTCCGGCTTACGTTGTAGCAAAGCCAAACAAGAAACTGGACGCTAATTATGCTGAATATCAGTACAGAACAAGCATTTATATTCAGGAAATGAACCGGGTTTCTAAGGGGATAACGGATTTTAGAAAGAGATTGTATTGGCATGAATTTAAACAATTGACAACAATTCTCCCTCCATTTGAGGAGCAGAAAAAAATTGTTTCTTTCATAGAAATCGTCAGTAAAAAAATCGCCACCGCCATTTCCCTGAAACAAAAAGAAATTGAAAAGTTAAAGGAATACAAATCAACTTTGATTAATAGTGCGGTGACGGGGAAAATAAAGGTCTGAACTGTGATTTGTGTGATTTTTATGATTTTATGATTTTGTTTTATTATTTTTTGTATTTTATTGGGTAGTGGCGTTTGATTTGATAGGCGTTTGATCGTCATCAGTGGAATCAAAAAAATCACAAGAATCAACGTGCAGACAAAAGGTGTAATCAAGGCAATCACAAGAATCAAACGAATCAGAGTCATGATAAATGAGCAGTATAAATATTCTGAGCTGACTTCTAAAATTATTGGTTGTTGTATGACAGTTCATCGGGCCTTAGGGAATGGGTTTCAGGAAGTCATTTAGCAACGGGCACTAGCGATTGAATTGGAACTTTCTGGGATTTTGTTTAACAGGGAATTTGAGATGCCGATTTATTATAGAGATCAGCATATTGGTACGAGGCGGGTTGATTTTTTAGTGCAGAGTATAATATCCGTTGAACTTAAAGCTTTGACGAAACTGGAAGACGTACATTTTGCTCAGGCGATCAATTACCTGGAAGCGTATAATCTGGAAGTAGGATTACTGATTAGCTTCGGAGAAACCAGCTTGAATTTCAAACGACTACTCAACAAGAAGATCAAGCCAGAGAATCCAAATAAACCCAGTAGGTAATCATAGCAATCACAAAAATCAAATGAATCAAAGTGCTGACAAAGGAGGCGATATTCAGGAACTTACAAACCTAATTCTTAATGAACTCACGGCCTTTTAATTCTGCTTCACGTAACAGCGCTATAACGATTGCCTGTATCTGTGGCTGGGGAACTTCCTGATTTTCCAACGCCATGCTACCGCTCACCATATCGGTGACCATGGATGTAACATATGCCTTCTGGCGCAGCTTGGAATATTTTTCAAATAATTTCATAGCTTCAAATATAACCTAATTTTAGTAATTTCTAAAACCTCCTGATGCCCAGCCAAACCAACGAAGCCGCTCTTGAAGCCACTATTGAAAAAAAGTTAACAGGTACATCCCTAGAAGAATACCAGAAACCCATTTCAGCGCTTCCTACTCTGGAAGAACGAAGGCCGCTGTACCGGAGTGGACAGGGATATTATTTGGGATTACCCGGTGATTTCAATGCACGATATGCGGTGGATGAGGTGAGGCTTTGGGATTTTTTAGAGACTACACAAAAAGATGAGCTGGCTAAGTTGCAAAAACAAAGTGACTGGAAACTGAAAATATTGGAGCGGCTCGACAGAATGTTAAAAAAGAATGGTATCATTCGTATTCTGCGTAAAGGGCTGGATGTGGAAGATGCTCATTTTACATTTCTATTTGTGTTGCCCCTTGCCAGCAGCAGTGAGGCGATCAAACAAAATTTTGAAAGTAATCAGTTTAGTGTAACCCGTCAGGTACGTTATTCTCTTACCAAACCGGGTGAGGAAATTGACATGGTGTTGTTTGTGAATGGTTTGCCCTTTGCCACCATGGAACTAAAAAACCAGTGGACGGGACAAAATGCCAAATTCCATGGGCAAAATCAATATAAAAACGAACGCGACATTACGCAGCCGTTATTAAATTTTGGCCGTTGTATCGTTCATTTCGCCGTTGATACAGACGAAGCGTATATGACGACAAAACTCGACGGAAAGAACACTTTCTTTCTTCCATTTAACCTGGGGGACGATTTTGGCAAAGGCAATCCAATAAATCTTTTCGGACACAAAACTGCCTACTTATGGAACGAAGTGCTGACTCGGCAGAGTGTGGCCAACATCATGCAGCACTTTGTTCGTTTTGATGGCAAGGATAGTGATCCGTTAACCAAAAAACGATTATACTTTCCGCGTTATCATCAGATGGATGTGGTACGAAAACTGATTGCCGATGTTAGTCAGTATGGTGTTGGGAAAAGCTATCTCATACAACATTCGGCAGGATCAGGAAAGTCCAATTCTATTACCTGGGCAGCGTATCAGCTGATTGAAACCTATCCTGAAAACGATCAGGTGCCAGGTAGTAAGGGTATTGATAATCCGCTGTTTGATTCTGTGATTGTAGTAACGGACAGACGATTGTTAGACAAGCAGCTGCGCGAAAATATCAGGGAGTTTTCGGAAGTGAAAAACATCGTTGCACCAGCCTATTCTTCCAAAGAGCTCAAAGAAAGCCTGGAAAGCGGCAAGCGCATCATCATCACGACCATTCAGAAATTCCCATTTATTATTGATGGAATCGCTGATCTGAGTGATAAACGTTTTGCTGTAATAATTGACGAAGCGCATGGAAGCCAAAGCGGAACAGCAGCTAATAATATGAACCAGGCGCTGGGCACGTCGGCCAATGAAGAAGACGATCCTGACCCTCAGGAAAAAATCATTGAAATTATGCGGTCGCGAAAAATGCGTGGTAATGCATCCTATTTTGCTTTCACAGCCACACCCAAAAACTGTACGCTTGAAAAATTTGGCGTGCCCAAAGAAGGTGGTGGGTTCCGACCGTTCCATTTGTATTCCATGAAACAGGCCATCGAAGAAGGCTTCATTTTGGATGTACTGGCTAATTATACGACGTATCGCAGCTATTATGAGATTGAAAAATCGATAGAAGATAATCCGATGTTTGATACGGCAAAGGCTCAGAAGAAACTGAAAGGTTTCGTGGAGCAGCACCGGCAGACGATTGGTACCAAAGCGGAAATTATGCTGGATCATTTTATTTCGAAGGTAGTTAATACCAAGAAATTGAAAGGTAAAGCCAAAGCGATGGTAGTTACGCAAAGTATTGAGTCGGCTGTCAGATATTATTTTGCGCTTAAGCAATTATTAGATGATAGAGGAAATCCATTCCGTATCGCCATTGCGTTTTCTGGCAAGAAGTTAGTCGACGGTATCGAATACACAGAGGACACGATCAACAATTTCCCCACAACACTTGATACGGCCAAACCGGCCGACCCGGGTTACATCAGCGACAAAATCGCACGGTACTTTAACATGGATGAATATCGAATCCTGGTGGTAGCCAACAAGTATTTGACTGGTTTTGATCAGCCAAAACTTTCGGCCATGTATGTTGACAAAAAATTGCAGAGTGTTCTGGCAGTACAGGCTTTAAGCAGGTTGAACCGCTCTGCGGACCAGCTAGGTAAAAAAACGGAGGATTTATTTGTCTTAGATTTTTTCAATTCAACCGACGAAATTAAGGATGCTTTTGACCCTTTTTATACATCAACGACACTCAATTCCGCGACGGATGTCAATGTACTGCATGATATCAAAAGTACATTGGACGAAACAGGCGTATATGAATGGACAGAAGTGGAGGATTTTATTGATAAATATTTCAAGGGCGTAAACGTGGAACAACTTAGTACTATTATTGATATTGCCGCCAAAAGATTCAATTCGGAACTTGAACTGGACGACAATGGTAAAGCCCAAATCAAGATATTAGCCAAGCAATTTGTTAAAATATACGGACAAATGGCATCCATACTGCCTTATGAAATAGTTAACTGGGAAAAGCTATTTTGGTTTCTAAAATTTTTGATTCCAAAACTCATCATAAGTACTGGTGACGATAAGGTCTACGACGAATTGCTGGATTCAGTTGACCTTTCCACTTATGGCCTTGAACGTGTAAAACTGAATGCATCCATCGGCCTGGATGCTGCCGAAACAGAATTAGATCCTCAAAATCCAAATCCACGAGGTGCTCATGATTCAGACGCAACGGAAGATCCGTTGGAACTTATTGTCAACAGTTTTAATGAACGTTGGTTTCAGGGCTGGGAAGCAACCCCGGAAGAACAGCGAGTGAAATTTGTAAGCCTGGCAAAATCCATCCAGGTCCACCCGGACTACGAAGACAAATATTTAAATAATCCCGACCTACAAAACCGAGAGCTTGCTTTTAGAAGAATTTTTGAAGAAGTTATGGGCAAGCAGCGCCGAAATGAACTTGACCTATATCGGGCAATTTCAAAAGACGATGCTACGAAGATGGCTTTTATTGATTCGTTGAAAAGGGTATTAGGTACGGTATAATTTAGAAAAAAGTAACATTATTAACCTCCTCAAAATGAAAAATTTTCAATACGTTGAAATTATTAAAAAGAAATTTGGAGCCATTGGTGTTGAGCAGCAAATACCGCTGATAACAAGGAACAAATATTTTATTGCCAGTATGGTAACTGAAGGAATCAGGGTTGACAATCTTGGGAATAACCCAGTGCTGGTTTGGGAAGTATTCGATTCAGCAATCGACCTACTCATCAGAAACGGAGTCGGAATTCCAGTGATGAAAGGAAGTGCAATGAATAATTTGCTCGGCGATCCTGGTTTGCCCTTAGATTCAATAGAGGGATATGTTGGACAGAAAGTTTTTCAAAAGCAGGTAGGCCAAGTCGTTTTCCGCAGAATCTCACCAATTGTAGGGATTCTGCGGTGGGCTGGAATTGCAAGAAATGGAAAAGGCGTTCTCATACTCCAATAATCAATAGAAAACAATACCCTACCGAATCTCAAAATCATGCAGCAACCAATTAAATTCTATGTCTGTAGTGTTGGAGATCCTACAAAAGACTATGCGAGACAAAATCTTGACCGGATTGTAACAAACTCAGCCTTTATTCTACACAAGGATGCGAAGCAAAAAGGTGTATACGAAGAAATCAAACCTGGCAGCATAGTATTATTGAAATTTGACAGAAAACTGGTTGCCTATGGAAAGGTATTGGGAAATCGAACGACCGATGACGAAGATTGGAATTTGTGGACTGATGTCAAAGAATGGTTTTTCCAAGATCTTGGTAATGTTGAGGATGGAATCCCTTTACACGGTATTGGAGGGGATACTATAGCTGGCGGTCCTTATGGAACTGTCAAAGAAGTATCTACCGAGTTTGGTTGGCAAAAATTACAGGAGATCGATTCTTTATCCTCACTCCATGCCGAGTTGAATAATCAAGTTGTAATTCCAAATGAATCTGAAAGTATGAATGATATAATAGATTTACTCAAATATAAAAAGCAAATTATTTTGCAGGGGCCTCCTGGGACTGGGAAAACATTTACAGCAAAAAAAATTGCTAACAAACTGGCAGGTTTGAACAGAAATGATGAAGGGGTCGTTTTAACTATTGAGAATATAAAAGCATTGCTCCACATAGGCGAGCACATTCCTTACGGTACTGAAAGTTTTTTGACCATTTCGAAATTAGGAGATGAAACAATGACAGTTAAATCACCAAAAGAAGGAATTGTATCGTTGAATTACAACCGAGTGGTGAAAAGTCTAAAAGTCAAAAGCGTTTCAAAAAAAGGTTCTGATGCATATCCGGATGCAATTGCAGAATACATTTCGAACAGATTTACTGATTCGATTTTAACAGATCAAATTAAACTTGTTCAATTCCATCCTGCTTATAGTTATGAAGATTTTGTTCGGGGAATCACTGCCCGAACAAACGGAGCTGCCGTTGAATATAAAAGTGAGAACAAAATTCTAGCGGAATTTGCAACTGAAGCCCTGGAAAATTATGAGAATTCCAAGAAAGACATTCATACCTTATCATTCGAGAAATGGGTTAATGAGGAACTGGAATTATTTTTCGAGGAAGTTCAACATGAAATTGATAACGATGGCAAATTTCCCCTTACAGAAAAAGTCTCCGTTATCTCAATAGGGTCAGATTATTTTCAAATTTCCGGCACGAGTTGGACAGACAAGATTAAATTTTCTGATGTTTTACTATCCTACTTCAGTGATATTAAAAAAGGCCAGGAAGTGAGAAAAGTTGAAGGTATATCGGGTCTTGCAAAACACCGGTCAACCTATATTTTTGATATGCTTCTAAGGTTTAGGAAATTCTTAGAAACGAAGTCTCAATTTGAAGACAAGCCGATTGATCAAACCCTACTTAACTACGTTCTTATCATTGATGAAATAAACAGGGCTAACCTACCTGCAGTACTCGGAGAATTGATTTATGCTTTGGAGTATCGAGGAGAAACTGTCCAAAGTATTTATGACCTGGAAGGAAATCGGAACTTAATATTACCACCAAACCTGTTCATTATCGGAACCATGAATACTGCTGACCGCAGTGTTGGACATATTGACTATGCAATCCGACGTCGCTTTGCTTTTGTGGATGTATTGCCTTCTCCGGAATATATCCATTCGGTTGCCAAAGATCTTTTCAAAGCGGTTTCAGAATTATTTGTAAGTAACTATGATTCGGTGAATTGGCATGATCCTAAACCTGAGCGATCAATTTACGTAGCAGCGGATTTTCGGCCGGAAGATATATGGATTGGCCATAGCTACTTTATGTCTGAAAAAGAGAATGACTTTGAGGTAAGACAGCAATTAGAGTTAAGGCTTAAATATGAAATACTCCCTTTACTAAAAGAATATCTAAAAGATGGGTTACTTATGCCAAACGCTGAGAATAAAATATTAGAACTGCATGTTTAGGCTCATTTCTCATTTTGAACATTTTGAAGGAAAAGTTGATATTCAACTACCCTTTCTTAATTCTGAAGTTTACAAATACGATTTTTTAAAAAAGAAAGGCGATCAGAATTGTTTTACAATCGAGAAGGATCAATTAGGACATCGTTGTAAGTTGTCTTATTTCGTGGGCGTAGACTGGATTGTCGAAAACGAGACTGCTTTGTACGTTGCACCTAAACTTGATAAAGAAAGCGGGCAGACAGATTATTTAAAAATGCTTTTTTCTGCATTGAAACATCCGGATATAGCCCAACATACCGAAGAATTATTTGAAGTTAAGTTTGATTCTCCCTTCATAGAAATTTCACAACAACAGGACTTGTTAACACCTTTACTAGTGGTGCAATTTTTGCGAATTGTAAAAGAGATTACCAGAAAGGGATTAAGGAAATCGTATTATAAGGTATCGAATAATTTGCAAGCAAAAGTAAAGGGTAAAGTCATGGTTGGGCAAACGGTTAAACATAATATCCTAAAAAACAGGCCATTACATACTTTTTGCATGTATGATGAGTTCGGGGTGAATGGACTCGAAAATCGCTTATTGAAAAGAGCATTGATATTTATCAACCGTTATCTGCCGAGTTTAAGTATCTCGCACACCGACAAGTACTCCCTCGATATGCTCAATTACATTATGCCGGCATTTGTATCAGTGAGCGATGAGGTAAATTTATCAGAAATAAAACAGAGCCATATAAGTGCCTTTTACAAAGAATACACTCAGGCAATTTCCCTGGCAAAGTTAATCCTAAAAAGATTTGGCTATAATATTAATAATACTGACCGATCGGAGAAAATCAGAACTCCTCCCTTTTGGATTGACATGAGCAAATTGTTTGAGCTTTACGTGTTAGGACTTTTAAAGGATCGTTTTCCAAAAGTCAGCACCATTAATTATCAATTCGGGAACCGAGGGAACAAGCTCGATTTTTTACTTAACTCTGACGATTATAAGATGGTTGTTGATGCTAAATATAAAATTAGATATACATCTAAAGTAGACCATTTAGATATTCGCCAGGTGAGTGGTTATGCTCGTTTGAGAAAAGTATATGACTTCCTCGGAGTATCGAAAGATAAAGTTATAGACTGTTTGATCATTTATCCAGATCAGAAAAATGGATCAAGCGATTTATTTACTGATCTGAGGAGAAATGAAATAAACGAATATTATGGAGTATTCAAGGTTGGAATTAAATTACCTATGCAAAGTGATATGGTAAGAAATTTTTAAGCGTAGAAGTAATCTAATTTTTAAGAAGATTCTGCTGTCTCATTTTGGGAGAATTATACAGTAAAACTTAAAAAAGTATTGCGCAGCAGCTTAGACAAAATGACATTTTCAAACGATTTTCGATATTTCGCTGGTAGTTATTCATTGGTTCAATACGATTTCCTTTAAACTGCGCAGGTGCTGCATCAGTGAATTGTGTACGACCTCAGAACCTTTATAGGTGCGGATTGATATTGCCTGTTTTTCAATGAATAAGTTTATGTCTCCGGTTACTGTCATATAGCCGTTTAGTTTGAACGGGATTTCCGGGAATGTTGCAGTGTCAAAGAATGTCAGGAAGAGATTTGAACCTATCTGTTATCTAGCTGAAAATCAATATTTTAAAGCTATCGTAAAAACCTGAGTCCCGAATTGTTCACCTAAATTTTTCTAGTTGAACTTTGATATAAATATCCAAATAATACTCCTTATTTACAAACACAGAAATATTGAAGAAGTAAAATCAAGCCTTTTGTCTAATTGGGGAGGCCCAGGCACATCAATTAAATAAAGGTTCCAAGGGGGTCTTTAGAATGGAAGATTCCCCAGGAAGCTGGGAAAAGATATTGCCTAGTAAATTACTAATCAGTTCGTAACCAGTCCCTTCACACATTACAGATAAGCATTTATGCCAGTATCGACGCTGTGGTGGGGTCTTTCCTTTTCTTCGGATATACACCTTATAACGCCCGACTTCCAGCCCAACAATTGCTATAATGGCGTTCGTTTTGACTTGATCGGAAATTATGAGGAATGTTTGATCCATGGTTAATATCAGAACGGCAAAATATCAACAATATTGAAAACTCGGTAAAAGTCATGAAATTGTTTTAATTATCTGATCCACATCCTGTTGTGTTAAATTTTGATCTTTGATGAATTGCTGAAACAGTAGAAAATTTGCTATGATCTTCAATCCTTCGAGGTAAAAATGCCTTGTGACCTTCCCTTTGCTTTTGGCAAGCGAGCAAATGACCTTGGCCTGCGGGTCTTTGGTGATCTCTTGCTGGTTTTCGTAAAAATACCCGCCCACAAAAAAAACAGGGCTATTAAATTCTGGATGACATAAAAATCCCGTACCCTGAAATCCTCCCAACCCAGATTTGTTTTCAAAAATTAAAAACGGACTCTATTTTAGAACGTCGTAGATAAGCTTGATAGATGGCAAATCCCTCCTGAAAGTGAGTGACAATCTCATTGGTTATCAGCATCATGGGCTCTTTGAATACAGGATTTTGAGTCCTGTTAAGCACATGAACCCTGATGACCGTGTACGTTTTTTCTCCCAGTGTCAAGCTGCCTTTCACCAGGTGTATCCGGGCTTGTGAATACACCTTGTTCTTCCGTACAAAACGATCCAGGACTTCTTCAAATCCCTGTTCCAATTGCGCATCGACCAATTTGACGGCCTGCGGCTTCCCTTTTTGGTTGAATGTAAACTCGTTCGAGTTGCGGGAAGACTTTAAGCGGACAACAAAATGACTGCTCAAATCATTAATGTGTTCGAAGAGTTTCTGGTCGTCATGACCCCTATCCAGCAAATGACGGACAGGAAGTCCGGCAAATTGCGCTTTGACTGCCCGGTCGCACTCGCTGATCTGACCCAAAACGATCTCATCCTGATCAAACCCTGCACCCGCTATCACCTTATAATGTGGATCAGAACTGGAATAGGGCTTCGACCCAAGCAAGTGCAAGGACTTGTCTATATCACTGATAACGATGCTATTAAACGATTTATACCCATTAATGATATCGCCATCAAGGTCACGCACCTTTGACAGGTTCGGCAATG
>NZ_SZVO01000059.1 GCF_005280585.1 Dyadobacter frigoris | reverse complement strand
ATTTGACTATCCG
This sequence comes from Dyadobacter frigoris, assembly GCF_005280585.1. Taxonomy (GTDB): domain Bacteria; phylum Bacteroidota; class Bacteroidia; order Cytophagales; family Spirosomataceae; genus Dyadobacter; species Dyadobacter frigoris. Next base: position 1,023 of record NZ_SZVO01000059.1, on the reverse strand, counting down.
GTATTAATACCAAGTGCTTTCCATTGCCGCTATCATTAGTCTATCTGAAAGTTTATCGCCAAAATATCTTCGGTTAAACTTATAACAAAACTCGTCGAGGTAGTTCTGAACATATTTGGCATTTATACAGTTATGGTGCACCCCATTTAACATTCTTTTGGCATTACTAATGGTTCGGTTCACCCACGGAAACAGCTTTGCTGCTTTCTTTTTATCGGACTCAATAACGACATTGTGTTTGGCAATTACCTCTTTTAATTTTTTGTAACCCCAATAGCCATCGGTCARAGCCACGGAGGCAGGATTTACACACTTCTCCACCTCCGTATTAATACTTTTAGCAGTCAAGTCCTCCATGACCCGCATTTTTAAATGACCTACTTTTCGGTCGGSTTTACCCTTTTTAGGCGCGGAAATACTAGGTTCTGACTCCACCATGACGAGTACTTTGGCCTGTCTTTCACTACCTCTACCTCGCTTATATTTCTTTTCGGTACCATCTGTTAGAAGTATATCTTCCTTGTTATMAACGCGTTCAAAGAACCCTTCATCAAATTCAATGCCGTTTTTAAGTTGATATTTATCATCGCGCTTACTCATCACTCTACGAATTTTATGCATCATATACCAGATCGGCTCATAGCGTTTATGACCAAGCATACGTTGCATTTCCAGTGCAGAAAAACTCTTTTTGCTTATAGTCATTAATTCTATACAAATTAGCCAATACCTAAACGGCAAATTAGTCTGTTCCATGACCGTTCCGGCCCGCAAACTTTTACGGCTGTGGCACTTTTTACACTCAAATTTGTAATCGGTCTTCCTGAAATAATGCTCTGTACAGCCACATTTATGACAAACAACTCCAAGTTCCAAACGTTTGTTCTTAAATGCTTCAACGCAACTCGCTTCATCAGGGTATTTCTCGAAAAATTCACTCAGATTCATAGGAATATTGCGTTCAATTTAATACTACAATATACCTATTTTTATTCAATAGTACAAGTAACGGACAGTCATATA
>NZ_SZVO01000058.1 GCF_005280585.1 Dyadobacter frigoris | reverse complement strand
TATTTAGCCTTGGCGGATGGTGCCGCCGGATTCGAAGGGGATTTCTCCGGTCCCCACCTACTCAGGATACTCACTCATATAACGCTCTTACCTGTACAGGACTCTCACCCTCTATGGTTGGCTTTCCCACGCCATTCCAGTTCAATTGTTATACACTTGGTGAGTCCTACAACCCCGGTCTGGCCGTAACCAGGCCGGTTTGGGCTCTTCCGCGTTCGCTCGCCACTACTTGCGGAATCATTATTATTTTCTTCTCCTGTGGGTACTTAGATGTTTCAGTTCCCCACGTTCGCCCCCCGTAGGGTAATACCACTTCATGGTACTGGGTTGCCCCATTCGGAAATCTACGGATCAAGACATATGTGCTGTTCCCCGTAGCTTATCGCAGCTTATCACGTCCTTCATCGCCTCTGAGAGCCTAGGTATCCTCCATGCGCCCTTAATTCGCTTGCGCGGTTATCTCTTATTCTCTTTTGCTTCTCAATATGTCAATGAACTCGTTACCGCACCTATGTATGGTAATGTGGAGAATAACGGATTCGAACCGTTGACCCCCTGCGTGCAAGGCAGGTGCTCTAGCCAGCTGAGCTAATCCCCCAAGTATTTTTTGTTTTTTCGGAGTGCAAAAGTAGAGTAATTAAATTACTTATCCTAATACAATTCCAATGTTTTTTTAAATTTAGTGGGCCTGCGTGGACTCGAACCACGGACCTCTACATTATCAGTGTAGCGCTCTAACCACCTGAGCTACAAGCCCCTACATTTAAAAATATATGATAAAGATAAACTAAAAGCAGAGTTTCTCGTCTCCAGAAAGGAGGTGTTCCAGCCGCACCTTCCGGTACGGCTACCTTGTTACGACTTAGCCCCAGTCGCCGATTTTACCCTAACGGTGTCTTTAACCTACCGCTTCAGGTCTCCCCGACTCCCATGGCTTGACGGGCGGTGTGTACAAGGTCCGGGAACGTATTCACCGCGTCATAGCTGATACGCGATTACTAGCGATTCCAGCTTCATAAAGTCGAGTTGCAGACTTCAATCCGAACTGAGAACGGCTTTTTGGGATTGGCATCTCATCACTGAGTAGCGACCCTCTGTACCGC
>NZ_SZVO01000057.1 GCF_005280585.1 Dyadobacter frigoris | reverse complement strand
AACATTATAATTAACTGGACTCACAACCGTTGGTGCTGGTGTCGCACAAGTTACAATTACTTTTATTTCGGCACGGGGTCCTTCACAGCCATTTAATGTCTGGCTGACAAAATAAGATTTTGTTCCTGCTGTTACAGTTGAAGGTATTGGAGCAGCTGCCAAGCCAGTTCCTCCTGCGGCAGCGTCATACCAAAGGCCATTCGCAACCGCTGGCAATGCTGATGCAGTAGCACCAACATTATAATTAACTGGACTCACTACGGTTGGAGCAGGTGTTGTACAAGCTCCTACAATCACTTTTATTTCAGCACGGGGTCCTTCACAACCGTTCAATGTCTGACTTACAAAATAAGATTTTGTTCCAACAGTTACGGTTGATGGTGTTGGCGCAGTAGCTAAACCGATTCCACCCGTAGCAGCGTCATACCAAAGACCACTCGCTACCGTTGGCAACGCCGTTGCAGTGGCTCCAACATTATAATTAACTGGACTAATAACCGTTGGTGCAGGTGTCGCACACGTTACAATCACTTTTATTTCAGCACGGGGTCCTTCACAACCGTTCAACGTTTGGCTGACAAAGTAGGATTTCGTTCCGGCCGTTACAGTTGATGGTGTTGGCGCAGCTGCTAAGCCAGTACCGCCAGTGGCAACGTCGTACCAAAGGCCATTGGCTACCGCTGGCAAGACCGTTGCAGTGGCTCCAACATTATAATTAACTGGACTCACTACGGTAGGAGCAGGTGTTGTACAAGCTCCTACAATCACTTTTATTTCCGCGCGAGGACCCTCACATCCGTTCAATGTCTGACTTACAAAATAAGATTTTGTTCCAACAGTTACGGTTGATGGTGTTGGCGCAGTAGCTAAACCGGTACCGCCAGTGGCAGCATCATACCAAAGACCATTCAGTACCGCCGGTAATGCCGTTGCAGTAGCTCCAACATTATAATTAACTGGACTCACAACCGTTGGTGCTGGTGTCGCACAAGTTACAATTACTTTTATTTCGGCACGGGGTCCTTCACAGCCATTTAATGTCTGGCTGACAAAATAAGATTTTGTTCCTGCTGTTACAGTTGAAGGTATTGGAGCAGCTGCCAAGCCAGTTCCTCCTGCGGCAGCGTCATACCAAAGGCCATTCGCAACCGCTGGCAATGCTGATGCAGTAGCACCAACATTATAATTA
>NZ_SZVO01000056.1 GCF_005280585.1 Dyadobacter frigoris | reverse complement strand
TTTATAAAAATTGATGTAGTTCGCCCTTATAGCTTTCAGTTATATCAGAAATATATTTCAAAAATCACCGAAGAGAACGTGCAGAAATTATTGGTTTCACTCAATAAAATAGCGATTCAACAGGGTTTGGAAGATGTCTCAAAGCTACGGCAGGATACTACCGTGGTAGCAAGCAATATTCATTATCCAACTAACAATTCGTTGGTTTGGGATTGTATAAAGGAGAGTAAAAGGTTACTGATGTTACTTTCAAAGGAGGTAGAGGGGCTTAGCTACCGGGACTACACGGTGTCGGGCAARAAAACATTTTTTAAGATCAACAATACCAGAATCGGAGATAAACGTATCGATCTGTTCAAAAAGCAGATGATTGTTTTTACTAAATGTATCAACCAGATCAGCAATGTAGTAAAAAAAAAGCCCGGCTCTAGCCTGCGCTCGCTGGCATTGCATGTGCGTATGGAGAATTTTTTACCGGTCATGCAACAAGTTTTTACCATGACAGAGCGGAAAGAAATAAGAGCAGAAAAGGTACCTAATGACCAAAAGATATTTTCGATCTATGAGCGGCACACAGACATTATCGTCAAAGGGGGCAGGGATATACAAGGGGGCAGGGATATACAATTTGGCCACAAAGTGAGCCTGTCTACCGGGAAAAGCAATCTGATCCTCAACTGCCAGGTATTAAAGGGTAATCCATCGGACTCGGGGCTATACCAATCTACGATTGATAAAGTGATTGCAGACTATGGCGTTATTCCCCGCGACAGTGTGGCAGATGGTGGTTATGCCTCCAAGGCTAATAGTGAGCATGCTCTGGGAGCAGGTATCAAAAACATTGTATTCAATAAAATAACAGGCAGTTTAAAAAACATTGTATCCAGTCAGAATATAGAAACCCGATTGAAAAAGTGGCGCAGTGGCATTGAGGCCAATATTTCCAATTTTAAAAGAGGGTTTAATATTCGCTGCTGCAACTGGAAGGGAGATGCACATTTTAAGGCTAAGGTACTATGGAGTGCCATTGCCTACAATGTGAGGGTGATGACATCGAAGTTAATTTTGCAACTATAAAACCAGCTAACTTGAGCCTTTAATGAGGCCCAAGGGATAACTACGTCCTGCAAAGCGAAAACGAGCATCAGAAATATATATTTTGCGCACAGCTCGTAAAAAAAGCAGCCAAACATCTAATAAGCCACCTGTCAAATCTGTTTAACCGTGCGAAATCATCACATTAGCTCGAAAACCTTACTGTATGGACAGACTCTAATTAA
>NZ_SZVO01000055.1 GCF_005280585.1 Dyadobacter frigoris | reverse complement strand
ATATTTTTGAATGAATTTTTCATGGCTATTTATATTTAATGTTTTGTTGTAATTGTTTCCCTTATTGATGAATCAAAGATAGGGTGATGGCAGGTACTATGTATAACAAAGTACACGAATGGATGCTTTTCAGTGATAAGTGGTATTGGGAATAAATGAGCAATTAAACGGTTAAAAGGGGTTGTTGAGGTTTTGTGAAAATAATGGTCTGAACTATGTTCAATCTTAAAAAAGCGGTTTGAGGAGAAGCTTGTTACGTAAATTATATCGGCCATACCTACGGCATTTTGTGATCGCAGGGATTGTCGTTATAATCCAGGGATTGAAATCCCTGGCTACAATGTCGTTCATGCCTACGGCATTTGTAATCTTGCAAACTACTACTTATCAAAAGATGAAAATCCTTAAATACCCTATCGTTCACACCCACGACATTTTATTCTAGTGCTGTAAGCACGGCCGACGTTGTAGCCAGGGAATTTATTCCCTGGGCTGGATTCCCTGGGAATGATTTAGATTAATACCATATCAGATTTATAACAAAAATGGCTCCCGTTTTGACGAAAGCCATTTGCAAAGACTACTATTTCGATACTTTTATTTAATCGTCACAATACGTTCAACAACTGGTTCTGACAATTGAAACGATTTGGTTTGTGAATCATTTTTGCTGCTCACTTTGATTTCATATTTTCCAGCGGCAAGCTCATCCACATTTAAAATACGTCCGAATTTTTGATGATCTTTTTCAACTACTTCACGGTAAACGACATCGCCGGTTGCATTTTTAACTACTATCGTCGTGTTGGAATCGTCGTTAAGTTTGTCAACAAAAACATTAATTTTTCCGTTTTTGTTGATGTAAACGCCGGTGTTAAGGGCAGAAACTTTTTTGGCGGCTTTATCATCTGCGTTTGCAGTGAAAGCGAAAGAAGCAACAAGTGCAAAAGCAACAGCGATATTTTTGATGAAAGTTTTCATGGCTTTGATTTTTTTAAGTATGGCTAATTTTTTTCTTTATGGATGGCTAATAGGGTACTCGGTAACTAATGCTTATTTGATTGTCAATACACGTTCTGTTTTTTGATCTGATAATTGGAATGATTTGGTTTGTGTTTCGTTTTTGCTAGTAACATCGATTTCATATTTACCGGCTTCAAGATCCGTAACGTTCAACTGGCGACCAAATTTTTGATTTCCTTTTGCAACTACTTCGCGGTACACTACATCTCCCTGTTCGTTTTTTACAAGAATTGTTGTGGCTGCGTTGTCATCCGATTTATCGACCAACACATTGATTTTTCCACCTTTATTGATGTAAA
>NZ_SZVO01000054.1 GCF_005280585.1 Dyadobacter frigoris | reverse complement strand
CTAGCAGCCTGTCGGACTTGAACGTTTAGAAATAGTTTTGTATCTTCAGATTATGAAACATTTTGTAGGAGCTAACCGCGGGCAAACGACATTTATGCCATATGATCTTGAAGAATGGTTGCCACAGGACCATTTGGCCCGATTCACCGTTGAGATCGTCGATAAGCTGGATTTTACCAGGATTTATGCACAGTATCGTGGTACTGGCACTGCTGCCTATGACCCCAAATTACTTCTGGCTCTGATCTTTTACGGCTACTCGACAGGCATTTTTAGTTCAAGGAAAATAGAATCTGCCACCTATGATTCAGTAGCTTTCCGTTTTATAGCTGGCAATCAACATCCCGACCACGACACTATTGCAGGTTTCCGTAAGCGATTCCTGGGCGAAATAAAGGGCTGGTTTAAGGAAATATTGCTTATTGGTAAGGAGTTAGGCTTGGTTAAGTTGGGAAATGTTTATTTGGACGGCACCAAAATACAGGCTAATGCCAGCAAGCACAGGGCGATGAGTTATGAATATATGAAACGTCTGGAAGAGCGGTTAGAATCTGAAATAAGTAAACTCCTTGCAATTGCATCCAGCACGGATGAAACGGAGAAACCTGAAAAAATGGACGTTCCTGCCGAGCTGAAGCGGCGCGAGGATCGTTTAGAGAAAATAAAACAGGCTAAGGCAGCAGTCGAAGCCCGGGCTAGCGAGCGCTACAAGCAAGAAAAAGAAGAATATGACAAGAAGATAAAAGCACGCAGCGAAAAAGAAGAAAAAACTGGAAAGAAACCTAAGGGGAAAGTCCCGAAAGAGCCAGAAAATAAACCAAATCAGACTGATCAATATAATTTTACTGATCCGGAATCCCGTATTATGAAGACTCATTCAGGATTCAATCAATGCTATAACGCCCAGGCTGCTGTTAATGAAGATATGATTATTGTTGGTGCTTACAGCAATGAACATGGTAATGATAGATCTGAATTTTTACCGGGTTTAGCTTCGGTACCGACAGAATTAGGTATAATAACAGTTGCTGTGGCCGATACGGGCTATTTTAGCGAAAGCAACGTATCAAAGGCACCAGAAGGTATTGTAACTGTTATCGCTACGTCCAGRCAACAGCATAACAGCTATCTCGAAGCTATTTTAGAGCATAAAGCAGAAAGGATTGATTCTGAGGATATTCAACAGCCGCAAGAAAACTTGACGGTAATTGACCAAATGAGGATGCGCTTGAAAATCCCTCAATATGAAGCCATTTATAAAAAGCGAAAGCAAACTGTTGAACCCGTTTTCGGCATCATCAAAAGCGTTTTAAGGTTCCGGCAATTTTCATTAAGAGGAATATTTGAAACAGACAACGAATGGAGCTTGGTGTGCTTAGCTTACAATATAAAACGCATGTTTAAGATGTCAATGACTTCATAGAGAAGCTACTAACGTAAAATAATTCAGCAAATGAAGTCTTAAACCCGAATCCAAAAATTAAAGACAATAAGAGAGCTAAGAGCGACACACTCCTAG
>NZ_SZVO01000052.1 GCF_005280585.1 Dyadobacter frigoris | reverse complement strand
TAGGGTCTGCTGAATATATATCAAATACCAGACAATCAGTCAAATATGTTATATTTATCTGATAATAAATGCTCGATTCTATGGCAAAGTCATCAAAAAACCGTGCATCAAAGCAAAATTATGTTAGCCAGGATCAACTTGGTATCGAGGGATTCGAGTCTCCTTTTTCCAGAAAACTGAATCCGAAGAATCGTTGGGTTGTGCTATCAAGGAATATTCCCTGGGATATTTTGGTGAGTACCTATAACTCTGCGTTAGGGAATTCGAAGACTGGCGCGGCAAGTATCAATGCCAGAGTAGCCATTGGTTCTGTTATTATTAAGCATATATGTGATTTAAGTGACCGGGAGACGGTTCAGCAAATCCAGGAGAATATGTATATGCAATTTTTCTTAGGATACTCTAGTTTTACTGACGAGCCCCCGTTTGACCCTTCCTTATTTGTGGAGTTCCGGAAACGCCTGGGTGTTGAACAGATCAATAAAATCAATGAGTTGATTTTGGGTCTAGGGAGCGAAGGGTACCATGCGAAGAGCTCAACACAAGATAGGGCTGGTGTTGTCAAAAAGGAAACTTTACCAAAACAGGATGGAGGTGAGGTTGTGACCCACTTTGGCAAAATGATCACCGACGCCACCGCCTGTCCCCAAGATATTGCTTACCCAACGGATTTGAATTTATTGAATGACGCTAGGGAAAAGTCCCAATTACTGATAGATACGCTTTACAAAAAAGTACTTCATAAGAAAAAGCCACGAACAGATCGAAAGAAGGCACGCAAGGAATATCTACAAACAGCGCAGAAAAAAGTAAAGTCCAAAAAAGCGATTCATAATGCAGTCAAAAAGCAGTTGGCCTATCTCAGACGTAATATTTCTAGCATCCATAAGCTTTGGGATAGCTACCAGAAGATCCCTCTTGACAGGAATGAATACAAATATTTATTGGTTATCCAGACGCTGTACGATCAACAAAAGCAGATGTTTGACCGAGGAGAGCACAGTGTGGACAACCGGATCGTAAGTATTCACCAACCACATGTGCGCCCTATTGTGCGAGGAAAAACCAATGCTAAAACTGAGTTTGGAGCCAAAATACAAGCCACTGTCATGAATGGTTACACCTTCCTAGATGAGCTGTCATGGGAAGCTTTTAATGAAGGAACATGTCTGATCAGCAGCGTTGAGAAGTACAAAGTTCGCTTTGGCTTTTATCCTGAATATGTACTTGCAGATAAGATATATTGCACTCGCGCCAACCGAAAGGTATTAAAGGATTTATCAATAACGCTTCGCGCCAAGCCCTTAGGGAGACCAAAGGCGGTGGATGAGAAACACGTAAGTCCAGGGGAACGCAATCCAATCGAGGGGAAGTTTGGCCAAGCCAAAACAGCTTATGGCCTAAACCGGATAAAGGCAAGATTACAAGCAACAAGCCAATCCTGGATTGCATCCATCATCCTAGTGTTGAACCTGGTCAAGTTGGCCGGGGAAGCACTATTGTGCCATGTGGTGCTAGTTACTTATTCAGCAAGACAGATGAAGTTTGAGCCGTGGCTGCGGAATCGTCAACCACAGCTCAAGCTCGCAGCGTAAGACAAAAGAAGACATATTCAGCAGACCCTAAGTA
>NZ_SZVO01000051.1 GCF_005280585.1 Dyadobacter frigoris | reverse complement strand
GGAATACAGATATGGCGGGCCATGTTTCCACAGTAATAACCAGTTCTACTATTCAGAGGAAAATACTGGACAGTAGATTGTTAGCACGGAAGACTATTATGTCTAAGCTTTGCAGCAAAGGCCAAGTGAAATAGTGAATTTCAATTCATGCCGGAATATGGTTTTGTTGTCCCTTTAAGTTACCGACTGGGAGTTTAGAGCCCGTATAGAAAACTAGACTGTAATGGACAACGAGCAAAGTGTTTGTAACTCTAAATATTATTTCTATGAAAAAGGAATCCCGTAAAAAAGTGAAGGACACAGTAGACCTCCCTTTGGTTCATCCCAATGCTGCTGGCATTGACATTGGCGACACTATCCATGCTGTCGCTGTTCCTGAAGGTCGCGACAAGGTCTGCGTAAAATCCTTTGGAACGATGACGAGCGATTTAAAAAGTATTGCAGCCTGGCTAAGTGATTGCAAGATTGACACGGTAGCCATGGAGAGCACGGGCATTTACTGGAAACCGCTTTTCAACTTACTCATTAAAGAAGGGTTTGAAGTGTCCTTAGTTAACGCAAAATATGCAAGGAACGTTAGCGGCCGGAAAAACGACGAAGATGACGCGCGCTGGATTCAAAAACTTCATAGTTGCGGCCTACTGAAAAGCAGCTATTTGCCGGAAGATGAACAAGAGTCATTAAGAACTCTTGTGAGGTACCGAAAAACACTAACGATGGATTGCAACCGGTTTATCCTCCGTATGCAAAAAGCGCTCGAAATGATGAATATAAAACTTCATACTGTGATTAGGGATATTACTGGCAAAACTGGAATAGCAATCATCGAAGCAATAATTGATGGTGAGAGGATTCCGGAGAACTTTTTAAAATACGTGGACAAAAACATAAGGGCAGATCGAGACACTATTGTCAAGTCCCTGGAAGGTAACTGGCGCAACGAACAACTGTACCTATTGCAGGACTGCCATTGCAACTACATCCACTACAAACAAAGGATAGACGCGTGTGACATAGCGATCGAAAATCAGCTGAAACAATTTTACCGCGAATCAATATCGCCAAAAACGTTACCTGCTTCACATAAGCCCACAAAAAGGCCAACTAAAAACAAGCCGAAATTCAATACAGGCCAGTACTTCAGATCGATCCTTGGCGTCGATGTTACGGCGATCTTCGGAATAAGCGACATATCCGCACTGGAAATATTATCAGAAACTGGGACAGATATGTCAAAATGGGAATCATCCAAACATTTTGTCTCTTGGTTGAATCTTTGCCCGAACCACAAAATCTCAGGTGGCAAACTTATCAGCAGTATGCTGATGCGAAAAAAGCCCAATCCTGCAAGTCAGGCATTCCGAAATGCAGCAAACGCTGTGCAAAGAAGCGATAATTGGCTAGGTGACTATTTTCGAAGGATGAAGGCAAAAGGTGGCAACAAATATGCGATGGTTGCAACAGCCAATAAAATCGCAACGATTTACTACAAGATGGTTTCGCAACAGGTTGAATTTAGCCCGTTAGAACTGAATGCGTACCAGCAGAAATACAGACAAGCAAAAATCGCTTTTCTTGAACGAAAACTAAATGATCTCAAAAAGGAGGCTGCATGATTGTGGTTGAATTGAACTAATCATTTCCGGGAGACCTACGGCAAGCTTAAAGGCATGATAAATACTATGAAACCCATTTATCACTGTAAGCTTTGACTAGTCGTCTAAATCGTTTACATTCATGGAATGGAATTATTTCTGAAAATTTTATTCTGGCTTGTGCTTATTGTCACATTGCTGTTTCTCTTCATTTGGTTTTGCTTCATAGGGAGCGGGCACAATATTCCCAAGGAAACAAATAGATCTTTTTATTCAGGGGCATCGATCCTTTTAGTCGCATTATTAACAATATCTTTCCTCAAAAGAAGGTCAAAAGTGTGAGCGATCTTCACCTTTCAGTGTTTGTCTAAACTGGACGCTTTGCGACGCAATCCAAGTGGTTATATAGAAA
>NZ_SZVO01000050.1 GCF_005280585.1 Dyadobacter frigoris | reverse complement strand
AGTATGCACCCAAGAAAGGACATCTTCCAGTAGGATATCAAAAGGCTTAATATTGCACGATGATAACATTTAACTTTTATTGTTATGTTGAAAGTTGTGGAAAAAGCAGAAGAGATGTACCGTCTTGTCAGTGATTTTGAGTCAGGTGGTTATACCCGGCAAAGTTTTGCCGACCTTCATGGTGTGAGCGTGAGCAAACTGGATTATTGGCGCGTACGTTACCGTAATCAAAACACTGAACACTCTGGTTTTGTGGAGATCGGCCGTAAATCTGACCCAGTTTCTATTGAAATCGTTTATCCGACTGGTGTATCAATCCGGATCAATGCAGATCTGGATCCGGCGCGTTTACGGCAGCTGGTTACTTTATTGTAAAGGAAGATGTTTTCGTTAAACTCATCTGACCGCTATCTGCTTTATAAAGGTGATTGTGATATGCGCCGGGGCGCATATTCATTGAGCGGGCTGGTTCGTAATGAATTAAGGCGTAACCCTTTGAACGGCGATGTCTTCGTGTTTTTGAACCGTCGCCGCACCTGCATCAAGCTACTCAGGTGGGAGTCTGGTGGCTTTGTTCTCTTCAGCAAACATCTGGAAAAAGGCACTTACACAAGGCCGGCTGGCACTCGTTCCRATGCTGTTTTGTCATGGGCGGAACTGGTATTGATGATCGAGGGGATCGTCGTAAAAAAAAGTGTCCAAAAGCCTCGTTACCAGCTTTTTTCAAGCTAATTTTCTTGACAGGTCGCCGATTTTTGTGTATTTTTAAATTATGCAAAACGCCTTGGAAAGTCTATCAAAAGCCGAGTTGATCGCCCTGATTGGCCAAAAAGACATGCTTATCCAGCAGAAGAATGCTACTATCCAGCAAAAAGATGCTAGCATTCAGGAAAAGGAAACGCTGATAGCCAAGCTTCAGCGGATGCTGTTTGGCCAGAAGCGGGAGCGGTTTACGCAGTCACCCATACAACTCCCTCTGGACTTTGGTGAGCATCTCTCTGAGCAGGACATACAGCAGCTTCAGGAGCTAATCACTAAAAAAACAGAGGCCCACAAAGAAGCTCAGACGAAAGAAAGCCGTGTGCTGCATCCTGGCCGCAGTCCACTTCCAAGACACCTGTCTGTTGACGAGATTATTATTGAGCCCACAGAAGACACGGCCGGCATGGTACTAATAGGCCAGGAAATCTCCGACAGTCTGCAATACATGCCGTCTCGTTTTTATATCCAGCGCATTATTCGCCCTAAATATATCCGKWAATCTACCGGTAATACCGACAAGCCTGCTTGCTTTGCCATCGCGGAGTTGCCACAGGCAGGGTTTGGTAAATGTATGGCCGGGGCCGGGCTCATCGCCCAGATCCTGATTGATAAATTCTGGGACCACCTGCCATTATACCGCCAGCAGCAGCGCTTCAAACGGGAAGGCATTGATATAGCACCATCCACGATAGACCACTGGGTGAAACTGGGTGTGCAGCGGCTGGATCTATTGTACGAATATCATAAAGGCATGGTCTTAAGCAGCCCTTACCTTCAGGTCGATGAAACCGTAATCAAAGTGCTTGACCACCAAAATAAAAAGGGTAACCCGAGCGCCGGCCAAACGCATCAGGGATACTTTTGGGCCTATCACGATCCGTTGGGTAAAAACACCTTTTTTAAATACGAACCAACCAGGGCAGGCGCATATCCTACCGATATGCTCAAAGACTTTAAGGGATACCTGCAAACCGATGGTTATAGCGGATACAAGGCTATATCCCAAAAGGAAGATATTGTTCACCTAGCCTGTTGGGCCCATACCCGCCGTAAATTTGAGGAATCATTGACTGATGACAARGCATTGGCCGAAACTGCGGTGTTGCTTATCCAGGAACTATATGCCGTTGAACGTCTTGCACGCGATAAAAATCTGGATCCGGAGCAGACTAAAGAGCTTAGATTGGAAAAATCATTGCCCACCTACAATCTGCTAGGCAAATGGATCAGCAGCAACATGTATAAAGCCCTTCCTAAAAGTCCGATCGGTATTGCCTTCCGGTATACTATTGAAAGATGGGATGAGCTGGGGCACTACATGTATGATGGAAGGCTTCAGTTGGACAATAACTGGGTGGAGAATGCAATTAGAGCCATTGCTGTGGG
>NZ_SZVO01000005.1 GCF_005280585.1 Dyadobacter frigoris | reverse complement strand
AGTTCTGTTTTAGAAACTACATTTTTTTCTACCAGCATTTTCACCCGCCCCATTTCAAGTTCTGCACCTTTTGCATCGGCTATGGCACTTTGTAAACTTGCATTTGCCTTAGCCAGTTCTGCGGCATATTCTTCACTGTTAATCCGGAAAAGTATTTGACCTTTTTTTACTTCTTTTCCTTCATCAACATACACTTCTTCCAGATATCCTTTAACACGGGCGTAAATTTCTACGTTTTTCACAGCTTGTATGTCACCTACGTATTTTCGGTGAAATTCTGTTTTCTGTGTTTTTAATTCTGTAACCGGTATCGTTGGAATTGAATCTTTGCTTTCTGCGGTATCTTTGCTTTGCGTAGTACAGCTGGCAGCAAACAGGCCTAGGCCGAGTAAAACAGCCAAATTGTAATTTTTCATGATGAGTATTTAAGAGGTTGAAAATTAATGTTTTATATGGATTGAGGAATAGGATGTAGCGCACAAATTTATCGCCTGTGAATTTTACAGGACTTGAAAAGTGTATAAGCTGAATCTGTAAATACGCGCTTAGAAGCTGGCGTTTTACGTCAGATTATACGATAATAAAATGTTGCGGCTAAATTTATTTGGTAAGGCAGGAAGCCTTAAAGAATGACTAGAACGGGCAAAGACGATGAAGAAAGCTGTAATAATCCGGCAAGGTAAGTAATCCCTCAGTGGAGCCGATAACTTGCCTGGTGTAATGTTGAAATACAGATTTTGCGGAAAAATAAAAGTATTCTGAAAGGATGGATTCGAGGCAAATGAACCGGTAGTTGGAAGTTCTGTGACGTAAAAGACTCGACAGGTTTTCTTTCCATTCAAATTCATCTGCGCTTAGAAATGTCTCACGTTGACAAATTGAATCATCAATTTCAATTAATTCATCTTCCTCAACGTAATATTTATTATTGAAAGGAGATAAGTGTTTGATACCGAAATTAGTCCTGCATGAAGCCTCCGCCTGTCCGAAAAACAGTGCTGAGGCAAGGATTTGCCCAATGCAAAAAAACAATATAAAAGTTCTTTTTAGCATGGTGCCGATTAATATCAAAACATTGAAAAATTCATATTTTTATAATGAATTCAAGAATGATTGGAATTAAATTATTGGAAATACAATACTGTGACCCAATAGTTCAAATATAATAATTCAAGCCTGCAAAGCAAATTTTCTGGATTGTTAATACATGTTAATGAAATTTAATTTTTTTCTAATAGTGAAGTTGAGCAGGTAATTTTACAGCTTGAAAACTATGCTTTTTTACATTAGTATTGGATTGTTTTACAACGATGTAATCTCAAAAAATCTTTATGATAAAACTATTTCTTTTCATCAGTCTTTGTTTTATTTCAGAATGTAAATCTGCCGTGGCAGCTGATAAAGGTATTACTTCTGATAAAATTATTATTCAGAAAGTTACAGACAACGTTTATCAGCATATCACCTATTTTCAATCTGAGACTTTTGGAAAAGTTCCTTGTAACGGAATGATCGTTTTTAACAAAAATGAAGCGGTTGTTTTTGATACGCCAGTTGATGATTCAACCTCTTTAATTTTAATAAATTGGGTTAGAGATAGTTTGCATTGTAAAATAGTAGCTATTATTCCAACACACTTTCACGAAGATTGTCTTGGCGGCCTGGCAGCATTTCATAAGCAGGGAATTCGATCCTATGCAGCAAATCAAACAATTAAATTCGCCAAAGCAAAAAACTACCAAATCCCTCAAAACGGCTTTGATAATTTACTTGAATTGAAAGTTGGGGGTAAAAAAGTTATTGCAGAATTTAATGGAGAGGGACATACAAAAGATAATATCATCGGATATTTCCCAAGTGACAAAGTAATGTTCGGCGGATGTTTGATCAAGGAAATTGATGCAACAAAAGGGAATCTTGAAGATGCTAATGTAAATGCATGGTCAGAAACGGTAACGAAGCTAAGAGGAAAATATCCGGATACAAAAATCGTAATTCCAGGGCACGGCAAAACGGGTAATACGGCTTTACTGGATTATACAATAAAGCTGTTTGCTCCAACGAAATAATATTATCAGGAAAACTGCCCGGTATATAACTGGTAATATTTCCCCTTCTTCAATATCAGATCATTGTGATTTCCACGTTCGATAATTCTTCCGTATTCCAAAACAATGATTTCATCTGCATTTCTGACTGTCGATAATCTGTGAGCGATGACAAAGGTAGTTTTGCCTTTCATTAGCGTATCCATTCCTTGTTCGATTAACCTTTCAGTTCTTGTATCAATAGAGCTGGTTGCTTCATCCAGAATTAAAATCGGTGCTTCGGCGACTGTCGCGCGGGCAATGTTTAATAATTGTCTTTGTCCCTGGCTTAAATTACTTCCATCTCCATCCAAAACAGTATTATAACCCTGAGGCATTCTGGTTATGAAGGAGTGCGCGTTGGCAAGTTCGGCAGCATGAATTACTTCCTGATCCGTTGCGGATAATCTTCCGTAACGAATATTTTCCATCACAGTACCCGTAAACAAATGTGTATCCTGCAAAACAATAGCAAGGGATTTTCGCAGACTTTCTCTTGAAATATCTTTTATATCAGTTCCGTCGATCGTTATTTTTCCTGATTGAATGTCGTAAAATCGTGGAAGTAAATTGATGATCGTCGTTTTTCCGGCCCCAGTCGAGCCTACAAATGCAATTTTGTGACCCGGTTTTACGGATAAATTTATGTCATGTAAAATAACTTTATCCCCACTGTAACTGAATGTCACGTTTTCAAAGCGGACTTGGCCTTCCACTTTTGAAAGTGTTATTGCATTTTCAGCATCAGCAGGTTCGGGCAATTGATCCATCATTTCAAAAACACGTTCAGCACCGGCCAAGGCAGCTTGTAAACTGTTTAGCTGACTGGATAATTCATTAATCGGTCTTCCGAATTGTCTCGAATATTGAAGAAAGGAAGCCAGACCACCAATATCCAAACCTCGTGTTACAGCCAGAATTCCACCGATTGTAGCCGTTAATGCATAATTGATCGTACTCATATTGATCATAATCGGCATCATCATCCCCGAAAACATTTGTGCTTTCGTCGCCTTATCGCGAAGATCAAAATTCAGTTTTTCGAAATCTGTTTCTGCTTTTTCCTCGTAACCAAAAACCTTCACGACTTTGATTCCGGTGATGATTTCTTCAATATAACCATTCGTTATCCCCACTGCTTTTTGCTGTGCAATGAAATAATTCTTACTTCTCCTGATCACCTGAGAAGCCAGGAAAAGCATAAGCGGAACCATCACCAGTGTCACCAAAGTCAATAATGGGCTGATGTATAACATGAGCAGAAATGTGCCGGTTAATGTTATAATGCTCGTGAAAATCTGGGTGAGACTGTTGTTCAGAGATTCACTGATCAAATCCACATCATTCGTAAACCGGCTCATTAAATCACCATGACTGTTGGTATCGAAAAACTGTAAGGGAAGTGATTGTAGTTTTTTGAAAAGATCATTTCTCATTTCGTTGACCGTTTTTTGAGAAATAATAATCATAAAACGACTTTGCAGATAAGCCGCTGTCGCACCGGCAATATAGATCACGAGCATAATTCCGAGCATATGAATTAAGCCATCCACATCCTTTGGAATAATGTAATCGTTGATCAGCGGACGAAGTAAATAGGAGCCCGTTAAGGAAGCCAACGTATTGATCAATATAAATAAAACGACTGTAAAAAGTCCTAATTTATTTTTTTGTAAATATCCCCAGAGCCTACGCACGGTCAGACTCATATTTTTTGGCTTTTCTACGGCAAAACGTCTTCCGGAACTGGAACCCGGCATTCCGCTGGGAGCTGCTGCTGTTGATTGTGATTTGTTGTTTTCGCTCATGAGGCTATGGCTTCATTTTGCTGTTGAGACTGGTAAATTTCCTGATAAACCGCATTGGTTTTCATTAGTTCTTCATGCGTTCCGACGCCGATAATACGTCCGTCGTCCAGGATAATAATCCGGTCAACAGATTCTATTGAACTGATTCTTTGGGCGATGATAAAGGTGGTTGTGTTATTATGATTTTCCTGCAAAGCAGTTCTGATTTTTGCCTCGGTAGCCGTATCAACAGCGCTTGTACTATCATCCAGAATAAGAATTATGGGCTTTTTTAAAAGTGCTCTGGCGATACATAATCTCTGCTGCTGTCCGCCGGAAAGATTTACGCCGCCTTGTCCTAAAACGGTTTCGTATTGCTGTGGAAATGACATGATGAAATCATGTGCCTGAGCATCTTTTGCAGCTGAAATTATTTCGTCATTGCTGGCATCCGGTTTTCCCCATTTCAGATTACTTTTTATCGTTCCTGAAAACAAAACGTTCTTTTGAAGTACTGTCGCGGTTGCTTCTCTCAAATGTTTCAGGGAATAATCACGGACGTCAACATTATCAATTAAAATTTGGCCTTCGGTAACATCATATAACCTTGGAATCAATTGAACAAGACTTGTTTTTGCAGAACCTGTGGCACCAATAATTGCAATTAATTCGCCCGGCACGACTGTGAATTTAATATCTTTCAAAACGAACAAATCACTTTCACTTTTGTACTTAAAACATACATCCCGGAATTCAACTTTCCCTTTCTGAATTTTCAGATTTTGGCTTAATGCGGATGGCGTATCGTTTATATCAATTTTTGTATCGAGTACTTCAATGATTCTTTTGGAAGAAGCACTTGCCCTGGAAAACATCATGATCGTCATGGAAAGTAACATCAGCGCGATCAGGATCTGGGTTATGTAGCTGATAAAGGACATGAGCTGTCCAACCTGCAAATCGCTGGTCATCACTTTATTTCCACCAAACCAAACAACGGCGACAATCGAAATATTCATAATCAGCATCATAACGGGCATAATCAAAATCACGATTGTTGATGCTTTGACGGACATTTCCATCAGATCGTTATTAGCTACTGAAAATTTTTGTTCTTCAAAATCGCTTCTGACAAATGATTTGACAACGCGTATATTGGTCAGGTTTTCCTGGATTGCTGCATTTACGCGATCCAGTTTTTTCTGCATTTTGGTAAAATACGGAATGCCTTTTTTCATGATAATAAAAATGGCAAGACTTAAAACCGGAATGGCAACAGCTATAATAATTGTCAGTTCCCTGTTAATTTGCACAGCAAAAATTACTGCACAAACCAGCATTAATGGAGCGCGTATTAATAACCGCAAAGACATCATGACCACCTGCTGCAAAGTATTTATGTCATTTGTTAATCTCGTTACCAAGGACGCGCTACTGAATGTATCAATGTTTGAAAAAGAAAATTCCTGTATCTTTTTGAATAAACCTTGCCGCAATTCACTGGCAAAACCGACAGATGATTTTGAAGAAAAATACACATTGCCGATCCCGCCGATAATGGCTACCAGCGATAAGCCGATCATCAATGCGCCGGTTTTAAGAATGTAAGATGTATCCTGATTTTTAATTCCAACGTCCACAATATTGGACATTAGCATCGGCTGGACGATTTCGCCGAAAACGTCGATGATGGCCAGTAAAGGGCCCAGAATCATCGCAGTCTGGTATTTTTTTATAAAAGGAAGATATCTTTTCATTAGTACAAATACTTCGGGATTCAGGAAATTGAAAAGAAGACATTGGCACCTGGTTGAAAGCACCTTTATGCAAAATAGATATTAATTTTTTTAAGGCTGCTACAAAAATCCTGCCGCTGAATTTTTTAATGTTTAATTAATGTCACTTTAAAATAAATAGCGGTTTCTTTATTAATGTTTTTCCTAAGAAAATGTATATTCGTGAACAATTAAATCGGAGCATAATTGCTTGAAGTTAAAGCCTTACCAGCTATTTGGTAAAGCAATTCTAAAATATGAAAGTATTTCAAATTAAAACTTCCCGTTTCATTTTGACAAAAATGACCAGCGCAGACAGCGACAAATATTACAGGCTTAGTGACAATGATAAAGTAATGAAATTTGTGACCGGTGCTGCGTTGAGCCGTGAGGAATCGGATAAGATGCTGGGGCAGATTCTGAGAGAAAATGGCACCAATGATTATTTTGGAAGATATTTAGTTGAGGATATTAAAACCGGTGCCTTGGTAGGTGCGGCAAAACTGGAATCTTATGGTACAGAAGTAGAAATTGGATACCGGATTATGGAAGAATACTGGGGGAAAGGCGTAGCCACTTCCATAGCGAAATCCCTGATTAGATTTTCCATAAAAACGTTTGATCCGACAGCTGTAATTGCATTTGTGAATATACATAATACTGCTTCTATAAGAGTATTGGAAAAAGCAGGAATGAAAAACATTGAAAGTATTGAAGATATTGATGAAGAAAAATTTAAATTCAGTTATTCACATAAAACGAACTCTATCATGAAAAAAGCGCTCTACATTATTCTTGGGTTAATCGGGATTTTCCTGATTGCAGCCTTTATTATGCCAAAAGATTACGCAGTTGAAAGAGAAATTGTAATCAACAAACCGAAAGCGGAGGTTTTTGAATATCTCAAATCGTTGAGAAATCAGGATAACTGGAGTGTCTGGATGAAGATGGATCCTCATATAAAAAAATCATATAAAGGCACGGATGGAACAATAGGTTTTACGTCGATGTGGGAGGGAAATGATGATGTCGGGAAAGGTGAACAGGAAATTAAGAAAATCAGCGAAGGGGAGCGTATTGATACGGAATTGCGATTTATCAAACCTTTCGAATCCAATAACGATGCTTACATGATCACGGAAAGCGCGGGAGAAAACCAGACGAAAGTGAAGTGGGGATTTTCTGGAAAAATGCCTTATCCGATGAATGCGATGCTGCCTTTTATGGGCATGGAGAAATCGGTGGGTAGTGATTTTGCCAATGGGTTGAAGAATTTGAAAGAGATTTTGGAGAAGTAGATTTGTTGTGCAGAATGCACGAATGTTGACTAATTATCTTTTGATGATTTTTAAATAATTCAAATCGTTTTGTTCTGAAGTAACAAAAGCCTTTCATAAACCTCTAATATCAATTTACCATGGGTTTAAGAGATCCTCGTATTGACGCATACATAATTAAATCGGCTGATTTTGCTATGCCGATTCTTGATTATTGGCGGGGAACGGTTCATGCGGCATGTCCGGAAGTGAAGGAAACGATGAAATGGAGTATGCCTTTTTTTGAATATAACAATTACAATTTATGTAATATGGCAGCCTTCAAAAATCATTGTCGCTTCCACTTTTGGCTGGCTTCAAAGATGAGTGATCCGGATAAATTATTTTCGGAAGTTGAAGAAGCCAGCGGAATGAGTCAGTTTGGAAAAATAACAAAAGTGGAAGATCTACCTTCGGAAGAACAAATATTTGCGCTTATTCATGACGCCATGTCATTGATTGATAAAGGGGTAAAACTTACCAAAGATCCTGCGAAAAAAGTGGTGAAAGAATTGGTAATACCGGATTATTTTCTGGAAGCTATTGATGATAATCCTGATGCTCAGGAAAATTTTGAACGGTTTACGCTATCGCAAAAAAAGGAATACGTCGACTGGATTGTTGAAGCAAAAAGTGAAACAACCAGAATAAAAAGGATGCAACAAGCTGTTGAATGGATGGAAGAGGGGAAAGCGAGGCATTGGAAATATCAGAGGTAAGCTATCGGCTTTCAGCGGTCGGCTGTCGGAATTTGCCTGAATTAAAATCTATTCAGAACAAGTTGATAGCCGAGAGCCGATAGCCTTTTTTAAAACCTGCCGTTTTCGTCGGCCAGTACATATCTGAAAGTGTAGTATTTTGATTCTTCAGTGGGCACATCTTCCGGTGCGCCTTTGTAATAACTGATGAATTCTATTTTGGCGAATTTGCCTTCTGCTGTTTTTACAACAATGGTTCTTCCCACAATTGGAAGAATGGCGTGGACGCTCATATCATATTTATACCAGGAATTTCCGCTGCCGCTCGCAATTGCATTTCCGCTTCCGCCATCCACTTTATAACCTTCTTTTGGTGCTTCGGTAATGGTATCAAATGGTTTTTCAACAATGATTGCGCCGCCTTGTCCTGATCCGCTGGTTCCGCCATTTGTCAGGATTGTGGTTCCGCTGAAAGCAAGGTCCCATTTAGTAGTTTTAGAATCCGCTGCCGCAACTTCTGTTCCACTTGTAAGGCTGAAATAATTATAAGCGTTCGGTTGGGTAACTGCACTGAAATCTTTGATCACATGAATTTCAGATTTTAATATTTCGTTACTCATAGTGCATTCGAATTTAGCTGACTGACTAAAAGATGAACCGTTTGGTAACGAAGTTATTAATATTGAAATATATATAAGAGATGTAAGCATGATTAAAAATCTGTTTGTATCTTAAAAATCACAGAAAATGGCCTTATGGCTGTCTTCTCTGATTTTTAAGATAATTTGGGAATGACTAAGCTCCTTTTTTAACCAGTTTGTATTCCAGTTTCGGCTTTCCTCTTTCTCCGCCATCTGTCGATGTGAAGCTTATGAATCTAAGTTTGTACACATTTCCGGCAGCATCTTTGATAACATAGAAACGATCCGTTTTTACACCAACAGTACCACCCGAAGTTACTCTCCATTTCGAACCGATCACATCACGATCAGCACTGAATGTAGTAGTGGCGATATTGCTTTCTACATAAGCGTCGTAAGTTGCAGTTGTTGTCAAAACTTCCGCTGCTGTCACACCAGCAAGTTGATTGATGAAAACAAGATCGGAGAATCCGTAAGGAATATTGGTTGTTCCTGATGCAGTATAGTACATGCTGTAACCCCACTCAAAATCCCAACGTGCTTTTGCAGGCTGAACAGCAACAGTAGCACCTTTTACAAGTGAAACAAACTGGAAGTTGTAAGTTGGATCTTTCGTAACATCAAGGGTTTTAAAAGTGGTATCGTTCAACAATGCATATTGCAAAGTATAACCCGTAGTACCTTTACGGATAATTCGGATTTTATATATCTGGTCGGCTGGCAAAACAGTTGCTGAACCGCCTTTACGGTTCAGGATATAAACTTTATTGTCAGCATCCGTTGCAGAAATTTCTTTGATAAGGGTTTCTGCAAGCTTGCCTGAATAACCATCAGATAACGCCAATGTTCCCTGTCCTTGTCCGATTGCCAGTTTTGTAAGGTCGATATCTGCCGCAGTTACAGCATTAAGATCAGATTTATCGAGTCCGATTGCAGAAGCACCGTTTGAGGTATTTATTGTAACTCTGAAATCAGTTCCTGCATAAAAGCCAAGATCCCAGCTGTCACGTAATACAGGCGTTTGCGTATTCGCGCTCAGGTCAAGAAAAACAGAATTTGCTGCACTTGAACCGGCTTCTGTTCCCGCGATTCCATTTAGCTGAATACTTGTTCCGTCTGAAATGATGGCTTTGAAACTAAGCTTCAAGTCCGTATTTGTACCAACCAAAACTGGTGAAGCCACAGAAGTAATTTTAAACTGGATACTTTCGTCTCCATTCAAAAGAACACCTGCTGTTTTAAGCACTTTAAAAGTAACACTGCTTGCTCCGGCAGGGACAGTTAGCGCCAAAGTATTATTAGTAGCCGCAGGAGTTGTAGTGAATTGTGTACCGTAAGTTACCAAAGTTGGTGTCAATAAAACCGAAATAGCCGTAGCTGTTTCAGCTGCTCTGCTCAATACGATTTTTACGTCAACAGATTCTCCGTCAAAACCTTGCGCAGTTGATTCGAAGGCGGCAGTGTTGTCCGGCAACGCTGGATCGTCGTCTGTGCAGGCATTGAAAATACCTAAAAAGGCAATAATGAGTAGAGGCTTGAATAATTTGTTCATAATTGTTTTGATTAATTTAAAAAGGGTAATAATTATTTTTTAGACCAGTGGATATTCATGCCAAGAAAGTAGGAGCGACCGTTAAATCCTGGTCCGGTAGCGTCATGTCCGGAACCAATTGTTGTGTTTTTGATCGACGTTAAATCAAAAAGATTTTTTGCTCCGCCAATCAGGTTTATATACTTTCCTAATGTTTTGGTGACAGTGAGATCAGCCATGTTATAGCCGCTGATCTGTCTTAAACTGGCAGTAACCGGTGTGCCGCTGATCAGTGCATAAGCAGGTTTTTTGCCAGTGTATTTATAGAAGAAATTAATACTTGCTCCGATTTTTGAAAAGTTGTAAAGAAGATTCGCATTGATTTCCGGCGACCACACAAATTCAGGCAGGCCCTCTGTTACACCTTCTGACTCATCCAGGATTTCATTATAAGTTCCGATATAAGTGGCACCCAAAGTTGCCTGAAGGTTTTTCCAATAAAATTTGTTGTCGAGGCTAACGCCTGTCGTTTTATACAGGCTGATGTTGAGATAAGTGGTTTGACTAGGATTGGCCGGATCAAAACCGGTATCGATTCTGTTATGAAAAATGTTGTAAAATCCCCCCAAAGTAGAAGTCACTTTTAGCGAAGACTGCTGCATAGCGTGCCAAACCAGAAATGTATTAAAGCTGTTCGAATATTCAGCTTTCAGGTTTACATTACCATTAATAGAGTGCGACGCATCATGGAAATCAAAATATAATTCACGCAAAGCAGGAGAACGGAAGCCTCTCGCATAACCCATACGCAAATCGAGCACATTGTTCAGCGTGATCTTGGCATTAAGGGAAGGAATTACAGGAGGCGCGTCATAAACTGAATTTTTGAGAAACCGCACACCCGGACTTAACTTGATAGCGGGCGTTATCTTCAACTCTGATGACACAAAAAATGCATATTCGTTGATTGTTGGAGAACCTTTGATCCTTGCTCCACTGGCGTTATTGTTGTTAACTTCAATGCCCGGCAGCAGAGATACGTTAGGAGAGATTTTGTAAAGTGCTGTTCCCCGGAAAAATACGGTAGTGAAAATTGACTTGTCCTGAGCGGCAGCATCCAGAGAGAGAGTCCGTTTTCCAGTATTGAAGTCTATATTGGTACTCAGTGTTTTTCGGCTGTAATCTGTGTAAGAAAGTGCTCCTGTGAAACCTAGCTTGTCGCTGGCATGATATTCGCCCTGCGCCTGGTGAAACCACCGTTTGGTAATATAATCTTTGTCTCCGGCTGTATTCGCGACATTAATATTTCCAAGATATTTAATGGTTTCATCTGTTCCGTTAAAACGGTACCAAACATTCCATTTTTCTTTTGAATAGCCAATTCCTGCGTTGTAAAGCATTTGTTCTTTTGGCATCCAGGCTTTTACGCGGCCGGTAGAATCTCCCTGCCAGCCTCCAAAATTATTTCGTGTCACACCGGCATTTAACTGAAATCCCTTTTTCTGCCAAGTGATGCCAATGTTTTCATTATGTGTGCCTTTTTTATCGAAAGCATTGTATTCATCACCAATGGTTTCTTCCTGAATTCTTGCGGAAACGGATAAATTATCACTTCCATCACCTTTTTTTGTAATGATATTAATAACTCCTGCCAGGGCATCGGTACCATAAATGACGGACATAGGTCCTTCGACAATTTCTATTCGTTCAATCGTATTGATGTCGATTTGTCCAAGACTTTCACGTGTTGCACCACGATCAACGAGTGGAATTCCGTCCAATAGTATTTTTACACTTTGCCCGGTCATACCCATAAGCTGGATATCGGTGGTTCCCAAGGTAGGATCGTTCGAAAACCGGATTCCTAACTCCGTGTTCAGGATTGTCTGAATATTGGTTGCACCTCTCAGGCGGATACGTTCACTATCAATTGTCCGGACCTGATACACGGAATTGCGAAGAGATTGTTTGCCGAATTGACCGGTAACTACTGCGTCCTGGAGTGAAATTCCATTTTCCTGAAGCTGGATATTTTCCAGTGTCAGGATTTTTCCGGCGGTTATTTCAACAGGTAATTCTTTCTTTTCATTTCCTAAAACACTTACGATCAGCGTGTAATTTCCTTGCGGAGCTTTTAGGTAAAATTTGCCGTCAGCATTCGTGGTATTACCATATTTGGTGTCTTTCAAAGTTATGTTTATACCTTCGAAAGATTTATTGTCCTGCGTTAAAATCTTTCCTCTGATCTCTCCATTTTGTGCGATTACTGTCTGAGCACCAAGTAAGGACAGAATCCAAATGAGTGTAAATAGATGTTTCATTTGAGGGGTATATCAATTTAGACCAATTATATTTTACAAATAAATAGTTAATTAGACTAATTACAAAGTAATTGTTGGGGAAATAATTTATTATCTCTCTTTGACTGGATTTTTGAATGAAATTATATTGTTAATTTGAGGTTGTGCTGATTTGGGCAACGCTTTATTTCCCGGGGTTGAAACCCCGCGCTACAATATCGGTCATGCCTACGGCATTTGGATCTGGGTTTGGGATTGCTTTTTCACGGGTTGTGAAAGCCGGGGTTATAAATTGGTCATGCCTATGGCATTTTGGATCTGGGTTTGGGGGATTCTTTTTCCCGGGGTTGAAACCCCGCGCTACAATGTCGGTCATGCCTACGGCATTTGGATCTGGGTTTGGGATTGCTTTTTCCCGGGTTGTGAAAGCCGGGGTTATAAATTGGTCGTGCCTAAGGCATTTTGGATCTGGGTTTGGGGGATTCTTTTTCCCGGGGTTGAAACCCCGGGCTACAATGTCGGTCATGCCTACGGCATTTGGATCTGGGTTTGGGATTGCTTTTTCCCGGGTTGTGAAAGCCGGGGTTATAAATTGGTCGTGCCTAAGGCATTTTGGATCTGGGTTTGGGGGATTCTTTTTCCCGGGGTTGGAGCCTCGCACTACAATGTTGATCATGCTACGGCATTTGGATTTGAGGTTGGGATCGGTTTTGCCCGGGTTGAAAGCCGTGGATATAAATCGGTCATGCCTACGGCATTTTGGATCCGGATGGGGAATCATTTTTCCCAAACGAAAATATGTTTTTGAATCGAAATCCAATAAAGGCAGATTTATAATCTGCGAACCAGTGCCTTCGGCACGACCAACATTGTAGCCCCGGGTTTCAACCCGGGGTCGGAACGATGCAGAATAATTCCAAAGTGCCGTAGGTACGGCCGATATGTTTATTTAATAACCGCCTTAATCGTCACAGTGACGACATCTTTCAGTTTCCAGTTACTTTCACCAACTTTATAATCCAGACGATTAATATCAAAAGTGCTTGAAACGGCATAGCCACCATCAGCATTTTTCTTGGCTTCAAAAGGAAACGTAACCGTTTTGGAAATATCTTTAATAGTCAGAGTGCCGATAGCTTGATATAATTCCCCTTTCTTTTCAATTTTTGACGATTTGAAATGAATATCAGGATATTTGGCAACATCGAAATACTTGTCACTTTTCATATCCTTATCTCTTCCATCGCTGTTCGTTTTAAAAGAATTTGTCGCAATGGTGAGGTTAAACGTGGAGGTGTTCAAGCTATTTGGATCGAAAATAGCTCCTCCTTTTGGCGCGTTAAAAGTGCCTTTACAAGTTCCAAGGATAAACTTTACGCTAAAATCGGTAGAACCGGAAACCACTTTCGAGGTTTGTGCCTGACCTTGGAAAAATACCAGCACAGCGATAACTAAAACTGCGAATTTGAATTTCATAAGCGAATCTTTAAAGGTTTCGGCAACACAGGGTTTTATAATTCTTCCAGAATTGAATTTCCTTCGGATAAATCTCCTGAGGTCCACTGCCATTTTTCGTACAAACGTATTTTTCCGTCAGGTTTAATTTCCGGTGTTGATTTACAGATGCCGGTTGTGATTTCGCCACGATCGTTTACCTGATGATAGCGCATATCCAGGCATCCATTTCCGTCAACAAGTGCAATTAAATGTCCTGAACGGATATTAGCACCTACGTATTCCGACGTCAGAAGGTTGCCTGATTGTTTGTAATGAAACTGCATTCCCAAATCTACCTCACCGTTTTCAGAGTTGGAAAGCGGAATAAAAGTTTTGCCGTCGTAATTAATCATTCTTCCTTACTTAGATATTTCTGTGTTGTTTAAAGGTTGTTTTTGATGCATAAACTATCCACGCGTTCAGTCAGTCTTTTTAACAAATCAAGTTGTTTTGCCTGTACATCAAATAACGTTTTTATCTGTTCTTCCAAAAGCAAATCCATTTTTTGATGCAGGCTGCGTACTTCCAGTTCAGCTTTCATATTGATCAGATAATCATTTTCCGCACGAATTCTATCTTTTTCTTCCTGGCGATTTTGGCTCATCATAATAATAGGGGCCTGCATAGCTGCTACGCATGAAAGGATTAGGTTCATCAAAATAAATGGATAGGGATCAAATTGTTCCGCTTTGGGAAGCGTTGAATTGTAGATAATCCATATAACGAGGATAACACTAAAAATAATAATAAACGTCCAGCTGCCACCAAACCGGGCAACTTTGTCGGAAACCCGTTGTCCCTGCGTTAAGATTTCCTGTGGCGGATGTGCAAGATTATCCACGATAAGCTCTTCTTCTTCAAAAGCTTTGGTGACAATATCATGTAATTTTTTAATCTGCTCGCTTTGGTTGGCAAGAATGTCGTCAACTTCATTAATAACTTCGGCCATCTTTAATTCGGGAGTTTTATTTTAAAAGTACGAATTAAAGATGGCTTACAAATTATTTCACAGAAGTAATCCACCAAACGTTTCCGCTCGGATCGGTTACGCCGCAGCTTCTTCCATATTCCTGATCTGCCGGCTCCATAATAGTGGTTGCGCCTTCGGAAAGTGCTTTTTGATACGTTTGATCAGCATCTTCAACATAAATAAAAAGATTAGCCGTTTCCGTTTTCCATTTTTCAGTACTGTCACAAAACATAATTGTGCTGCCGTTAATCTGGATTTCAGAATGCATGACAACGTCAGTGTCGTCGCGCATTTTCTTGAACGTTACTTCTGCGCCAAAAACTTTTGTGGTGAAGTCAATGAATTTCTCAGCCGATTCCAGCATTAAATAGGGCATAATCGTTTGATGCCCGTTTGGGATTTTCATAGTGCTCATAGCTTTTGTTTTAATGTTTAAGCAAATGTATCATGCTTTAAAACCGCATAATTGTAAAAACACGACATTATTTATCCCTGTATTCTGCGCCTTCTGCTTTTCCGGAAAAGAAGAATCGGGGATGTTGGCCGGAAAATTCTTTAAAATCATGAATAAAATGAGACTGATCATAATAGCCACATTCGTAAGCGATTTCTGTAAGTGATTTTTCAGAATCACCATACATATTTAATGTGGATTGAAAGCGGACAATTCTGGAATATAACTTCGGGCTGAAACCGGAAAAAGCTTTGAATTTTCTTTCAAATTGTCGGGTTGATAAAAAACTTTGTTCAGCCATTTGTTGGACATTCGCAATCCCATTTGTCTCAATAATATTACAAATTGTTGAAAAGACGGCGGGTTCGTGTCTGTAATTCCGGGCTATCTTTTTTTCAAGAAATCCGGAAATGATTTCGACTCTTTTCTCATTAGTTTCTGCCAGCATTATTTTTTCTTCGAGAATCTTACCTTCATTTCCCATCAAAGTTGGAAGATCCGGCATTTCATTGCTCAGTTCATCCGAAGGAATTGAGAACAGGAATGGTAAAGCAAAAGGATAAAGATAAACACCAAAAATCCCAAAGTTGCGACGAACAATAAAACGACGGAAATTTTGAGATTGACCGTGAAGGCCAGAATGGAACGATGTTTCGATTTTATCTTCTGAGAAAATTTCGTCAAAAGGAGTTTGATAGTGAAAAATCATTTCGGCGCAACCGTCGGCCATAACCCGGTGGATATAGGGTTTTTCAGAGTTTACTTCGTCTTCCAGTACCCAAAAGCACCTGACGAATCCGGAAAGTTTTGGGGAAGGAGAAATGGTTAAATATTTCATAAATCCTGAAATTAGTCCTGATTGAAACCATTCAATATTTGAAAATGAGGATACGTTTAGGAATTGCCCTGGAAAGTGATTGTTGTCATTTTTTATAGTTCCTGATACCTATATTTTTGGCGACGTATCATAAAGATAACTATCTGTGATATAAGTCTGATAAAAAAGTATGATTACTTTTACCTTAAAAAGCAATAGGTATATTTCCGAATTCCTTTAATACATTTGAAACATAATTCGGTATAATAATTTAAATTGTTCAGGTAAAACAGATAACAAAAGCTGCCTGTTTGCAGTATTTGAATTTGAAATCTTGATTTTTTTAGAACTATTATTCAAATTAGAATTGTTATTAATAGCAACTGGTCAGCTATCCGGAAGGTTTGGCGTCAGTTTTCTTACTCAGTCGATTACTAATTATACTCAGTTTCTGTCATGAAATTAGTGCCCATAGAAAAGCGTACCGGACTTACACGCGAAGAGTTTATCGAAAATTATTTGAAGCCAAGCCGCCCTGTCGTTTTTACAGATTTGGCAAAAGACTGGCCAGCCATGCAAAAATGGACGTTCGAATGGCTTCGTGAAAACCATGGACAAATCGAGATTCCGTTGGTGGATAACCACATGCATGATGCGGATAAATATTTCCAGATTGCCAAAACAATGAAATTTGGAGAATATCTTTCACTGATTGAACAAGGTCCGACAGATTTAAGACTTTTCCTTTTTGATATATTCAAAAAAGCACCTTCTTTAACTGATGATATCCGTTTTCCAACCATTATGGATGGATTTTTGAAATATTATAAATTTGTATTTTTCGGTGGTGAAGGCTCTATTACAAACCTTCATTATGATATGGATTGCTCAAATGTATTTTTGACACAGTTCCATACCCGTAAGCAGGTTATTTTGTTTTCACCGGAAGAAAGCACAAGACTTTACCAGCATCCCTTTACGGTAATGAGCAAGGTGGATCCGATCAATCCGGATTACGAGCGCTTCCCGGCAATGAAAGGTGCAGTTGGTCATGAAACGACTTTGCTGCACGGTGAAACCATTTTTATTCCTTCGCTTTGGTGGCATTATATCCGATATCTTGATGGAGGTTTCAGCCTTGCTTTGAGAGCGAATAATTCTGTCTTTACGGCTGTTCGTGGTGGTATGAATATTGTTCGTCATACTGTTGTAGATAAGGGAATGGCTTCGCTGCTAGGTATCGAATGGCAGCATTGGAAAGAGAAAAAAGCGGTAGAAAAAGCACAGCAATTAATTGCTCAGGAAGCATAAGGAAAATAGCGGCGCATTCCAAAGAAACTATTTTATCTTTGGAATGCGTTATGATTTGTATTCCTTTTATGTTTTGTTATGAATTTCGAACTCACTTCAGAATACCAGCCTACGGGAGATCAGCCTGAGGCAATCAGACAACTTTTAGAGGGAATTGCAGCCGGAGAACCTGCTCAGACATTGTTAGGTGTTACGGGTTCCGGGAAAACTTTTACAGTAGCCAATGTGGTAGCGGAAATCAATCGTCCAACGTTGGTGTTGAGCCATAATAAAACCTTGGCTGCTCAGCTTTATGGCGAGTTTAAGCAGTTTTTTCCTAATAATGCGGTTGAATATTTTATTAGTTACTACGACTATTATCAGCCCGAAGCCTTTATTTCAAGCACCAATACTTATATTGAAAAGGACCTGATGATCAATCAGGAAATTGATAAACTGCGTTTACATACGGTTTCTTCTCTAATGAGTGGACGTCGTGATGTGATCGTAGTGGCTTCTGTATCATGCATTTATGGTGCTGGTAATCCAAATGAATATAAAAAGAGCATTGTAAAAGCAAAACTTGGAGATATTGTTAGCCGAAACCAGTTCTTATTCAGACTGGTAGAAATTTTGTATAGCCGCACCGAAGTTGAATTTGGCCGCGGAACTTTCAGAGTGAAAGGCGACACGGTTGATATCTATCCTGGTTATGCGGATTTTGCTTATCGTTTCATCTTTTTCGGAGATGAGATTGAAGAGATTCAACGCATTGAGCCTGAATCAGGAAAGAAAATTTCCAGCGAAAAAGCAGTATCTATTTTTCCTGCAAATCTCTTTGTCACTGGCCGTGACGTACTTGCTCAATCGATCAAAGAAATTCAGGATGATCTGGTAAAACAGATTAATTATTTTACCAATAATGGCAGAGTATCAGAAGCTGAACGTGTTAAAGAGCGTACTGAATTTGATATGGAAATGATGCGGGAACTCGGTTATTGTTCTGGTATCGAGAACTATTCGAGGTATTTTGACAGACGTTTGCCAGGTCAGAGACCATTCTGTTTACTGGATTATTTCCCGGAAGATTTTCTGATGGTTGTGGATGAAAGTCATGCAACGATGCCCCAAATCAAGGCGATGTGGGGTGGTGACCGATCCAGAAAAGAAGCATTGGTGGAGTATGGTTTCCGTTTGCCGTCCGCCATGGACAATCGTCCGTTGACGTTTCAGGAATTTGAAGACCTGACTCCGCAGACTATTTATGTAAGCGCAACACCGGCGGATTATGAATTACGCCGTTCGGATGGTGTTGTGGTTGAACAAATTATTCGTCCAACCGGCTTATTAGATCCGGAAATTGAAGTGCGGCCAAGTTTAAATCAGATTGACGATTTATTAGAAGAAATTAATATTCGTATCAAACAGGGCGACAGGGTTTTGATCACGACGCTTACTAAAAGAATGGCGGAGGAATTGAGCAAATATCTGGATCGTGTTGGTATAAAATGCCGTTATATTCACTCGGAAGTTAAAACGCTGGATCGTGTTGAAATTCTTCGGGAATTACGTCTTGGCGTTTTTGATGTTTTGGTAGGTGTTAACCTTTTACGTGAAGGTCTGGATTTACCGGAAGTTTCGTTGGTTGCTATTATGGATGCAGATAAGGAGGGATTCCTTAGAGATATTCGTTCGTTGATTCAAACAATCGGTCGTGCGGCGCGTAACGAAAACGGGAAAGTTCTCATGTATGCTGATGTAATTACCGGCTCTATGGAACAAGCAATTGGTGAAACAAACCGTCGGAGAAG
The DNA here is from genome assembly GCF_005280585.1 of Dyadobacter frigoris. Taxonomy (GTDB): domain Bacteria; phylum Bacteroidota; class Bacteroidia; order Cytophagales; family Spirosomataceae; genus Dyadobacter; species Dyadobacter frigoris. Next base: position 466,032 of record NZ_SZVO01000005.1, on the reverse strand, counting down.
TATACAATTGGCATACAATGAAGAGCACGGAATTACGCCAAAAACAATCCTGAAATCGAAGGAAGCGATTATGTCTCAAACATCTGTTGCAGATTCGAAACCTAGGAAAATTTATGTTGAACCAAGTGAAATCCGCATCGCGGCAGATCCGGTTGTTCAGTATATGGGTAAAAATGATCTTCAAAAACTCATTAATGAAACCCAGAAAAAAATGGAAAGTGCAGCGAAAGATATGGACTTTTTGGAAGCTGCGAGGCTGCGTGATGAATTGTTGCAGTTAAAGGAGCAGGTTAAGAGTAAGGCATAGAAAGCGTTAAGTCGATCTACAAGTATTTCGGTACTTCTCATGGGTGCAGAGCACCGGAATACTTGTAGAAATTAACAATTTAAACAACCTCAACATGCGCTTTCAATAATTCCACAGCCTCAATCCAGTTATTAACCCTCGTGTGTTTGGTCACATTAACATTATGTCCGGCCGTAAAAAGTATCGGCATTCCTTTGTGAAAATCCAGATTTTTCAAATGATCATCAATTAAAAAGTCGGTACCTATCACACTTTTATCTCCGCAGAAAATAATGTTTCTCCACGAAATGAAAGGGAAATGTTCAGCCAGCCAATCGTGTTTTTCAAGCAGGGAATTTGGGAATTCCATAGCAGCCGAAACGATATATACATCAAAGTCTTTCTGTAATTCTTTCAATGCTTCAACGGCTCCTTCAATCACAGGTGCGTTGCGGAAAAATCCCGGTTTATAGATAAGGCTTCTTGCTGCTGCCGGATCGGGGAATGCAAAATCTTCTGGTTTTCCCAGCAATTCCGCTTTTTCAACCCGAACACCAAATTCTTGTTCGTATAAACTAATCCAGTTTGTTGCGATATCTGCAATGACATTGTCCATGTCGATGGCTACTGTTTTTTTCATTTTTAAATATAGAATATTGTGTAATGGTTTTGCGATTTTATGCAGCAAATGTAAATACTATTTGCAATAATTTGCAATATTTAATTTAATAAATCATTATATTTGCAAAAAGTTGATTGTAGGTTTATGTTAAAAGAAGAACGTTTTCGGGTTATACTAAGTCAGCTTGGACAGGATCATAAAGTTCATTTAGCCGAACTCAGTAATGTTTTAAAAGTCTCCGAGGATACCGTGCGACGGGATATTAAGGAATTAGCCGACCAGGGATTGTTAAAGTCTGTCCGCGGTGGGGCTGTACCTCACTCGCCAGGCCCTCATCATTTTAAAGATCGAGTGGAATATGGAAACGAACAAAAGCGAATTATTGCGAACAAGGCTTTACGCTTTGTGAAAGATGGACAGGTTGCCATTTTCGATGGAGGAACGTCTGCTATGTTAATCGCTCAGGGTTTGCCAAAGGATATGCATTTAACTGTTGTGACAAACAGTTTTCCCATTGCCAGTATTTTAGAAGAGCATGAAAAAGTAGAAGTGTTATTCGCCGGCGGACGGCTTTTGAAAAATTCCTTTGTTACCATTGGAAATGAAACCATCCAATATTTCCGGAAATTCAGAGCAGATATATGCTTTTCAGGAATATGCAGTATTCATCCTGAGCTTGGTGTAACCGGTCCGGACTATGAAGAAAGTGAGGTGAAACGGGCCATGGTAGAATCTTCCAGAGAAATTATAGCGCTTTCGACCGTGGAAAAACTTGGAACGGCTGAGGCGTATTATGTTTGTCCGACCAATCAATTAACAACGATTATAACCGATCAGCCGGACAATCTGGATGTATTTGAAATCTATAAATCGATGGGAATCAAGATGGTTTAATCTTCATCTTCGGATGTTTGTTCGATCTTATTAAAAGTGTCATCCATCGTTTTCGTTTCCTGATTCAAAACATTGGCAAATCCCAGCATATAGGCAATGCTGAGATACCTGAGCCACTTTATGACTCTGAGTATTATCTTATTGATTTTCATGATTCCTGAATTGAAGTAATAAAACAAGCCGAAACCTTACTTCCTGAAATGGGAATTAAAGGATTGCCTGAGCAATAGATTACCTGGCTTTTCGACAAAAAGAATACTAGGAATTGCGCAGAAAGAATACCTGCTTAAGAAATGAAATCAGGAAGATCGTCAGAAATATTAGAACTCAAATTACGGCTTCTGAAATGAAGAATGATATTTTGAGATAATAATTCAAACAGAGATGATTGTCTTATTAAGGCAATATGAATGAGGTTGTTAAGTTTTTTGGACAACAGATTTATTCGAAGAAAATTGAAATCAGCAGTCTGAAAGTAGGTGCTTTTTATTGGACCTATGGAGAATTTAGCAATATTTTCCTTCTTGCCGGAATTTAAAATTAACTGGTCAACTCGTTCAACTACGACCGGTTTTCCAAATTGCAGATTGTTGTGATAATAAGAAATGCCAGATGACAGAAACAGGAAAAACAACCAACTGAAAATTGGAAGTTTAAATTTATGATATCGCTGTTGTTTCATATCCAATTCTTTATTTCGCTCCCATCCGTATCGCACCATCCAATCGTATCACTTCACCGTTTAACATCGGATTTTCAACAATGGATTTTGCTAACAATGCATATTCTGACGGTCGTCCCAGGCGTGATGGAAATGGTACTTGTTGTCCCAAAGATATCCTCGCTTCTTCAGGCAAATCCATTAATAGCGGCGTTTCAAATAATCCTGGTGCTATGGTCATTACGCGAATGCCTGCTTTGGCAAATTCACGTGCAATAGGCAAAGTCATACTTACAATCCCACCTTTGCTTGCGGCGTACGCTGCCTGTCCCATCTGACCGTCATAGGCTGCTACGGAAGCTGTGTTAATGATTACGCCACGTTCACCTTCTGTATTCGGTTCGTTTTTCTCCATAGCAAAACCGGCCAGGCGAATCACATTGAACGTTCCAATCAGGTTAATTCGAATTGTTTTTTCAAAAGCTTCCAACGAATGCGGACCGTAAACTCCATCCACTTTTCCAATGGTTTTTCGGGCAATTGCTATACCGGCGCAGTTAACAACAATCTGAATCGAACCAAATGTTTCCAAAGCTGAATTAATAGCCAATTTTACATCAAGCTCATCCGATACATCTGTTTTTGCAAATTTTAGTTTTCCGGAAAACTCCTGTTCAAGTGCTTTTCCGGAAGTTTCGTTGAGGTCAAGGATAACAACATTGGCTCCTTGTGAAAGAAATAATCGTGCTGTCGCTTCACCAAGTCCCGAAGCGCCGCCGGTAATAAGGGCTGTGGAGTTTTGTAGTTGCATGAAGTGTGAGAGCTAATTATTATAAATCACTTATCACTTCGAACTCTATTTAGTATATGCTCAGGAATTGGATGTTTTTCTAAGAATGCGCGGGCTTCATCGTTTTTTCTTTGCGCCGCCGCTGGTATTGGTAAGTCATTTAGAGATTTATCAATAATTATAGCACCGTACTTTGGTACTTTTTTTACGTCTTTTGGTTGTAATGTTTTCATGACAAAAATATTTAGTTATATCTAAGTTATTATACTTTTACCAATTAAAAAACTTTCGAATGATAAGTTTGACTCAAACGGAACCCACTCCTTATCAATCCAGCCATAAATTTCGAAATCATTTTTAAGATCCAAATGGACCTTATTTATTGCAATTTGATACAATCGCGTTCGAGATTGTGAGCTACCGGTAAATTGAACCAGCTTGCTTGGTCTTACAGTCAGAAATAACTTTATGGCCTGCATTACGGTCGCTAATACCCTCCTTCATATCACCATTATCTGTAACAGATAAATCAGTATATTCATCAGTAACCGGATCGTAATCTAATAAAGCCAAATTGCATGGATTGCCCAGTAAAGAGATAATTATTACCTTCTCAAAAGTACCTCTCTTTCCAATGCTTTGAAATTGATATATGGAGTTGTCTTCATTGATGTGTAGTGTGTATGGTTTGCTACTCATTATATCATATTTCTATCAGAACTAGTTTACACAGCGCTTCACAGAGAAAAAAAGTAGAATCGTAGAGATAAACATTTTATCCACGAGACTTTTAAGTTTTTCGAATATTGTGATTCACATATCTAGTACGTAACAGATCAACATAAGTTACAAACACCCAAGAAAAAAGGAGCCCCACAAAGACAAAAAATCTCTGTAAACCCGCACGGCGTCCGCTCCTTTTTAAACTCTTCTAACTCTGTGTTTCCTAAAATTAATTCCTTTTAAAATGAGAAGGAACAGGATACTTTCTCAATGTTTCTCTTGCCTTTTCGGCTTTTTCTAAGGCGATTTGTGGAACAGGCAAATTGTCTAAAGAAGGATCATATATAATTCCTCGCTCGCTCGCTTTCTTGATATTTTTTTCTAAAACTTTCATCTTTATGAAAATTAATTTCATCTAAATTAAATCTTTTTTTTAATTAAAAAACCGTCGAAATGAATATTACGTTCGAATGGATACCATTTTTCGTTTTTAAGCCCTAGTATAATCAAATCTTGATTATCAGAGTTATAGATTTTGTTAATAACAATTTGATAAAGTCGAGTTCTCGAAGGAGTGCTTCCTTCGAAATAAATTTTCTTGCTTTGGTATTCGATTAAAAACGCGGTTACAGCTTTTATGACAGTGGCAAAAATTTCCGGCATATCACCATTGTTGGTTACTGATAAATCACTGTATTCCTGAGAAGTGGGATTGTAATCTAATAAAGCAAGATTGTAAATATCATCAGCTAACAATTGGAATAAAATCACCTTTTCAAAAACACCTCGTTTCCCAATGCTCTGAAATTGAAAGCGGGTATGGTCTTCATTTATATTTAGTGCGTATGGTTTGTAATTCATTAATAAACGAGACTATTGTCTTAGGTTACACAGCCCCACAGAGGAAAAAGAGAGCCACAGAGTTTAAGATTTTCATCAGAACATAATTTAATCTTTCGCCAAACAGATTCTTATCTAATACGTAACAGATCAACATAAGTTACACAACCAAAAGAAAAAGGAGGTTCACAAAGACAAAAATCTCTGTGAACCTCCTTTTTAAACTCCTCTAACGCTGCGTTTTCTTAAAACCTAAGAAACAACCTCAATCTTCACTTTCAATAAAAATTCATCCATTTCAATCTCATTGGCAGAACCGTTAAGGTCTCCAACCAGGCTAAGATCCAATGCCTGAACTTCCTGACAGATATATTCCCGGTTCGCAGTGACTGCGCTTGCCAATAATTCATCATTGTTTTGAAGCGTGATTTTGATTTTATCCGTTACTTCAAATCCACTATCTTTGCGAAGATTTTGAACACGGTTTACGAAATCACGCGCGATACCTTCCAGACGCAGTTCGTTGGTAACGGTAATGTCAAGTGCAACCGTTAAACCATTTTCGCTCGCAACCAACCATCCCGGAACGTCTTCAGTATAGATTTCAACTTCGTCGATCAAAATCGCAGCCACCGGATGAAGATCAGTAATCAAATACTGGCCGTCCTTTTCCAATTGCTTGATTTCTGTATTGTCCCAAAGTTTGATTTTCTCTGCAACAGCCTGCATATCCTTTCCGAATTTCTTACCCAGAACTTTAAAGTTAGGTTTCGCTCTTTTATGGAAAAATCCGTCGTTATCGTTGATTGCATCAACGTCTTTAACATTTACTTCCGATAAAATAATCGAAGCAACCTGCTTAATCTGGCGATTGGTTTTTTCTGTCAAAGCCGGAATCAGTACTTTGGAAAGTGGCTGACGTACTTTTAATTTATGTTTTTTACGGATCGAGTGAACCAGCGAACTGATCGACTGTGCCATTTCCATTGCTTCTTCCAGATCAAGATCGATGTCGTTATATTCAACAAGCGGCCAGTAAGTCAAATGAACGGAATCGAATTTTAATAAAGAATCCGCTTTTTTAGCTTCTTCTCTGATTCCATCCGTCAGGCTTTTATACAACCATTCCGCAAAAAACGGAGCGATTGGCGACATCAGCTGAGATACCGTAACCAGACAATGCTGCAACGTTTCATAAGCCGCTTTTTTATCTTCTGTCAAGCCAGCGTTTTCGCTTGAAGGATTCCAGAAACGGCGACGGTTCAAACGGATATACCAGTTTGAAAGCTGATCGGTCACGAAATCCTGAACCAGACGTCCTGCTTTTGTTGGGTTATAATCATCAAACTGCTCGCCAACTTCTTTGATCAGCGTATTTAGTTTTGACAAAATCCAACGATCCAATTCCGTTCTGCTTTCCACAGGAACAGACGTTGCTTCGTGGAAATTATAACCATCGAGATTCGCATACAAGGCGAAGAAATTGTAAGTATTTACCAGTGTTCCGAAAAACTTGCGCTGTACTTCCTGGATTCCGTCGATGTTAAATTTAAGGTTATCCCAAGGTTCCGCATTGGTGATCATGTACCAGCGCGTCGCATCAGGACCATATTTCCCCAGCGTTTCAAATGGATCAACAGCATTTCCAAGACGTTTGGACATCTTGTTACCATTTTTATCCAAAACCAAACCGGTTGAAACAACGTTTTTAAACGCTACCGAATCAAACAACATGCCGGCAATTGCATGCAAAGTGAAAAACCAGCCACGTGTCTGGTCAACCCCTTCGGAGATAAAATCTGCCGGGTAACTTTCGTTGAACGTTTCGTTGTTTTCAAACGGGTAATGCCATTGTGCATAGGGCATCGCACCAGAATCGAACCAAACGTCGATCAGGTCCGGCTCACGGAACATGATATTTCCCTGAGATGAGACGAAATAAATAGTATCAACATAAGGACGGTGAAGATCAAAATCTCCTTCGCCAAGTTTTGTAAGGTAAACGGCATTGCTTTCTGCTTGCTCTGCTGATAATTTACCTGAAGCGTTTGCGTTTTCAAGGAATTCTTTCAGTTCGCTGATCGCACCAACACAAACTTCTTCGCCAATTTCACTGCGCCAGATCGGAAGCGGTGTTCCCCAGTAACGAGAACGTGACAAATTCCAGTCAACCAGGTTTTCCAGCCAGTTTCCAAAACGGCCTGTACCCGTACTTTCCGGTTTCCAGTTGATCGTTTTATTTAATTCAACCAGCTTATCCTTCATCGCAGTCGTTTTGATAAACCAGCTATCCAATGGATAATATAAAACCGGTTTGTCCGTACGCCAGCAATGCGGATACGTATGTTCGTATTTTTCAACTTTGAACGCTTTTCCTTCTTCTTTCAGTTTGATCGCGATCAAAACGTCCGTTGCGCGGAATTCAGGATCAGCCTGTTCTTCTGCCGAATAATATTCAGGCTTCACAAAACGGCCTGCATAATCTGTAATTTCTTTAACAAAACGTCCGCGACGGTCAACGATCGGTACCTCTTTTCCGGTTTCGTCTTTCACCATGATACTCGGAATACCATTGGCGTGAGAAACCCGGAAATCGTCCGCACCAAAAGTTGGAGAAGTATGAACAACGCCGGTACCATCTTCTGTAGTTACAAAATCACCGATAATCACGCGGAAAGCGGGTTTGTCCGGCTGAACGTATGGCATCAATTGCTCGTACTCAACGCCTTCCAGATCTTTTCCTTTAAATTCTTTCAAGACAGTCCACGGAAGCAATTTTTTATCGCTCGCCGCATAGCCTTCGAAATCTCCGTCTTTTCCTTTTTCGGTAAAATATTTTCCGATCAGATCCTTAGCCAAAACCACTTCAACGGGCTCGTATGTATAAGGATTGAATGTTTTTACCAATACATAATTGATGTTGGCACCAACTGTCAACGCTGAGTTTGCAGGCAAAGTCCACGGTGTTGTCGTCCATGCCAATATGCGCAGATCAACCAAACCGGAAACATCAGCAAAAACAGGATAACTTTCCAAGGATTTCACCTTAAACATCGCCACAATCGTCGTATCCTTCACATCTTTGTATGTGCCGGGCATGTTCAATTCATGCGACGAAAGTCCCGTTCCGGCAGCCGGAGAATAGGGCTGAATTGTGTAACCTTTATAAAGTAAACCTTTGTCGTAAAGCTTTTTAAGCAAGCTCCAAAGGCTTTCGATGTATTCATTTTCGTAGGTTACGTATGGATTTTCAAGATCCACCCAGTAGCCCATTTTTTCCGTAAGATCATTCCATTGGTCCGTGAATTTCATGACCGTCTGGCGACATCTTTCATTGTATTCTTCTACCGAAATTGTTTTTCCAATATCATCTTTGGTAATTCCAAGTTCTTTTTCAACCTGCAATTCTACCGGAAGTCCGTGCGTATCCCATCCTCCTTTACGCTTTACCTGAAAGCCCTGAAGGGTTTTGTAACGGCAAAAAATATCCTTGATCGAACGCGCCATCACGTGGTGAATACCAGGTGTTCCGTTTGCCGAAGGCGGACCTTCATAAAAAGTAAAGGAAGGCGAACCTTCACGCGTATCGATCGACGCTTCAAAAATTTTATTGTCTTTCCAAAATTTCAGTATATCATCACCAATCTGTGGATAACTGAGGTTTTTATACTCTTTGTAGTTCATATTGGCTGTTAGCTATCAGCGGTAAGCTTTAAGCTTCGTTATTTGGCACTTGCTAAATTTCAGAGCGCAAATTTACGGATTTTTTGGGTGAAAGGGAAGGAGGCGGAACAATGATTACAGGTTAGATTTTGTAATATTGTAAAAATGGACAACAGAAATGGCAGATAAACTGATCGTAAGAGATTTTGGGCCTATCAAGAACGCGGAACTTGATATAAAAAAAACGACTGTATTGATTGGGCCACAGGGGAGTGGGAAGAGTACGCTGGCGAAGTTGGTGGCGATATTTAACTCCATACAAAACGGAGAAGAGAATCTTATAGAGCTGCTTTCAAAATATAGTATAAGCCGTAAATATGTTAGTACTAAAACTGTTTTGGAAAAAAGCAGAGTGGCAGATTCGTTTACTCGTAAAATATCATATCGGGATCTTAAATTAAATTACAATTTTGCTACTTCAACTACTGGAATAAAGGCCAAAGATTTTGATGATTTTAAGCACTTTTATATTCCAGCAGAGAGAACTTTTGTGCCACTTTTTATAGATTCGATATTTGATCTTTTAACCCAGGAAGTTTCCATACCTAGCTTCATTCTTGAATTTGCAAGAGAGTATTCAGTAGCAAAAAAGAAAATTAATTCTTTACCAGTAACTTATTTAGCCCTTTTTTATAAAAACGAAAATGGCAATGACTATATCTCAAATGGAAAATCAGGTGACATTCTTTTAAGCGAAAGTGCAAGCGGTTATCAGTCAATATTTCCGATGAAACTAGTTATTGAGAACAATGTAAATAAGGTTGATAATTTTTTTATAATTGAGGAGCCCGAGCTCAATTTATATCCATCAACACAGAAAAATTTGATCTATGATTTAACTGATAAATGCACTAAAAAGGGTAGCCAATTACTTTTAACAACGCATAGTCCATACGTCCTTTCTTCTCTAAATAATCTTCTTTTCGCATATAAAGTTGCTCAAAAACATTCTGAACAAACAGAAGAAATCGCAAAAATAATCCCCAAAGAATCCTGGTTAAATCCTGACGAATTTGCTGCTTATTTTGTAGCTGATGGAACGGTGCGTTCTATTACAAGTCCAATTACAGGACTTATTGCGGAAAATGAATTAGATGGAATTTCTGAGGATATTGGTGATGAGTTTAATGCTTTAATGGAAATTTATCGGACAAAAAATGAAACTAGCCATTGAAGATGCTTTTCCCAAAGTGAGTGATAGTGGATGCTTGCAAACATTTGAAAAATCCTTTGAAATTTATGACAGTGATGAAGAGCCAAAGCGTTGTTACGTAAGTAACAACGTGGATCAAGATGTAACTTTGCAGTTCTTAATCCTGGCAACAAAGAAATTAGTTTTGTCGCGATAGACAGTTGTATTTTTAATGTTAAAGACGCCAAGCGTTGCGATTGCGCAATATTTAGCATTGACGTGTTTTGCTTTTTGGAAATAAAGAATGTCGGTGTCAAACAAAGACGAAATTTACGAATTGATGCTCAAAAGCAATTAGCAAGTACAATTATTGAATTTATGAGTAGTGGCGTATCTTTCGATAATTATGAATTAGAAGCAATAATCAGCTTTGGTAATGCAAAAAGTATTTATCCCGTGGGAAGAGCGCAATCCCTGAATGCCGAGTTAGAATTTGAGGTAAGGTTTAATGCTAAACTTTTGGTTGGAAATGCACGAACCTTTTAGGAGACAAATATCCGGCATGGGTTAAATATTATTTATATGTTCGGAATGGAAGATTGAAATTTCCAATAACACAATCAAAACACCCATTTCAGCGATACAAACCTATATTTCTGCTATATTGCCATACGAAATACCAATCTCAAAATTAAATGGAATTATATCAACGACTTCTGCAAGCGAATAAAGACTGGGCGATTGAAAAACTGAAACTGGATGAAAATTATTTCGACAGACTTTCCGCAGATCAAAAACCTGATTTTCTTTGGATCGGATGTTCGGATAGTCGCGTGCCGGCTGAGGAACTAACGGGCTCACGTCCGGGCGATATGTTTGTTCATAGAAATGTTGCAAATCTTGTTGTCAGCACGGATATGAACATGTTGAGCGTACTCCAATACGCTGTTGAAGTTTTAAAAGTAAGGCATATTCTCGTTGTAGGACATTACGGCTGCGGCGGGGTTAAGGCAGCGATGACGCACCAGGATCTGGGATTGATCAATAAATGGCTACGCAATATTAAAGATGTTTACCAAAAATATGCAGCCGAACTGGATGCGATTGAAGATGAGACTGCCCGTGTTAACCGACTGGTGGAGCTAAATGTAGTGGAGCAAGTGAACAATCTTTTGAAAACAACCATTGTTCAGAAAGCATGGAACCACGGACAGAAACTGCATTTGCATGGATGGGTTTTCGGGCTTAACGATGGAATTATCAAGCCAATCGTTGATATGCCGGCGGGTACTGAAATTGCCGATATTTACCGATATGATTTTGAATAAAAAAAGGCGCAGAAAATTAAGCCCTGCGCCATTTTCATTTAAGTGCTTACACTTTATCATTTCTGATAAACACGAACATAATCTACTTCAAAACGTGCGGGGAATTTAGTTTTATCAGGATCTCCGCCATTGTCGCCACCAACGGCAAGTGTTAGTACTATATAATGCGGCTGACGAAATCCATTGGACTTTGGATCTATCGTATTGTAAGTTTTGTCCAAATCCTGTGTATTCATCAGAACATTGTCAACATATAATTTAATGCTTTTCTCATCCCAATCCATTCTCCAGACATGAAATTTCGAAGCCCATTCAGGATCCTTAAATTCTGAAATTGGTTTTTTTGCAGAGTTCCATGTTGCTTTCCATTTTTCGGATGAACCCCAGGCAACATTGGCAAGAAGCATACTCCGGTAAAATTCCATAATATCAATTTCACCATTATCGGGCCATTCTCCTTCATTCCCCAAAGTCCAGAAAGCGGGCCACAAACCGGAACGGGTATCAATTTTGGCACGCATTTCGAAACGGCCATATTTGAAACTTTGCATGCCTTGCGTTATCAGACTGGCCGAAGTATAATGAGCAGTGGCCCTTTCTTCTTTCCAGTTTTTGCTTCCGGCGATATAGCCGGGATTTTTCATTTCTTCTTTTCTGGTCTCTATGATCAGAAAGCCATTTTTACAGAAAGCATTGTCTTCCTGAAACCATTGATCTTCATGGTTTCTGACAAAACCTTTTTCTGCTTTCCAGTTTTTAGAGTCCGGTTTGCCGTCAATATTAAATTCATCGGACCAGACAAGTTTTTCCTGCGCCTTCAAAGAATTTATTGAGATGAAAACAAGTAATAAAATGATGAAGTATTGTCCGGTTTTCATGATAACAGTTAGTTAAACAGATTCCAGTGAAAAAGCCTGTCGAGGCCCATAATTACCCGCATTGGTAACGGCTCCAGCCAAATTATCCTGTTGTAACCCATTGTAAATACAAGCGGATGAAACACACAGATAAATGCCATAAACAAAAAAATGATCCGGATCGAGCGAAGTGAGCTATTTTTGAAAAGTACAAAAACGGACATCAGCAAAAAGGGAAAACCATATGATAATGCCCTGTCGATATCATGAACGTAAATTCCTGTTGACGTCAGGATGATAAAACCAACTGAAAGAACGAAAAGTAATGCGTATCTTTTGGTTAATAGCAAAGCCAGGAAAGCAGAGCCAAGTAAAAGCCACATTCCTTCAAAAACACTCCACAGACTACTGCCCAAGCCGTAGCGATTTCCATCCTGTAATAAAATCGGAGCCCAGTTGTAAGTGTAGCGGTGATCCGGAAAATAAGTTTTCCCAATATATATACGAATTGCAAAATAGACGATCCAGCTAACCCAAACTACCCATCCTCGCCCCCCAAAAGCATTTTTGATCAAAGTCCAGAATCTGAAATCACCTGTTTCATAAGCCTTGTTGACAATGCACCAAAGCAGTACATAACCACCAGCGATCACTGCACGTTCATCAGTGAAAAAAGCGGCCAGCATTAAAAAGAAAACGGCCGCACGCTTACGTGTGAAAAGGGCGTTTAGCAGGAAAAAATAAGCAAATGTATCGCCATAACCATGAATATCTGCATAAGGCCATACACCGATAAAAATATTGGAAAGTGATAAGACAAACAGGCAGGTCGTTACTTTATCATTTGAAATGGAAAACACATATTTCGCGATCTGATTAATAAAAGCAACACCGATAAGACCCTGGAAAAGTAAGATTAAAACAACATTATGACGGGTAACGTAAGAAAGCAAGGGAAGCGTCCACCTGTAAATCATAGCATCCCGTCGTACATATACGCCATATCCGATGTCGGTCGGATGTAAAAGATTTTCTGCCTGATGTTGAATAAAAGTCCACGCGTCCAGATTTCCTGTATGGTTCAGATGATGCCATAAAACGGTATATGGAGGAAATGCGAGGAAAATTGAGAGAGCGACAGAAAATAAAGTCAGTATTAGAATCCAATTTCTGGACCTTAATTTGAACTCAATCCACCCAATCAGTAAACGGTAGAAATTTTCAAAAAGCATGGCTTATTATTTAGGGGTAATAACGTAAAGTAGTATGCTAAGATAAAATAGTTAGAACTTCTTTTCCAAAAAACATTGAGGGGCAAGGCTATAATTTGCTTTAATGTTGTTCTTTAGACTTTTAATTTATTAAACGGTTAAATCTTGTTATTTATAATAAGATTTTGTTAATACATGTTGTTTAAGCCAGAATGAAGAAGATTATTAATATTGTCGGGAAGGCTGGTCTGGATGGTTTTTTGCTGGCGTTGATAAGTATGATCGGGCTTGCATATGTTTATCCTTATCCCGGCATGAAAAGTAGTCCGGTGCCGTTGGGAGAGATTGCAACATATGGTGTTTCGGTCATTTTCTTCTTTTACGGATTGAGGTTAAGTCCTGAAAAACTTAAAGCAGGATTGACTAACTGGCGTCTCCATACGATGATCCATTTTTCAACTTTTGTACTTTTCCCACTCCTTGCCCTGACCGTTCGTCCGCTTTTTAAAGGCTCTGAAAATGAATTGTTGTGGTTGTCTATATTTTTCCTTACCACTTTGCCATCTACTGTTTCATCCTCCGTGGTTATGGTTTCGATTGCAAACGGAAATATTCCGGCGGCAATTTTCAATGCCAGTATTTCCAGTTTGATGGGTGTTTTTATTACTCCGCTCTGGATGGGACTGGTGCTGGACAATGCGTCCGGTGAATATGATTTGCTGGGAGTAGTCGGAAAGCTGTCTTTGCAAGTAATACTTCCTGTTGGTTTAGGTATATTGATGAATAAGTCCTGGGGAGCATTTGCAGAAAAGTACAAAAAAAATATCCGCTATTTTGATCAGTTTACGATTTTATTGATTGTTTACACATCGTTTTGTGAATCTTTCGGAGAGCATTTGTTTAGTGGATTTGAGCTGCGGGACATCCTGTTTTTAGGTGCAGGAATGATTACTTTGTTCTTTGCCATCTATCTGTTGCTGAGCTTTTTTAGTCGAATGTTGCATTTTAGTAGGGAAGATGAAATAACAGCAGTATTTTGTGGTTCGAAAAAATCTTTGATTCAGGGCGCGGTCATGTCAAAGGTACTGTTTTCAGGAGCATCTTATGCAGGTGTAATGTTGTTGCCGATCATGTTATATCATGCTTTGCAACTCATCGCTGCAAGTGTTTTGGCACAGCGTATGGCAAGAAAAAATCGGAAAATTGCGGATTCTGAGTAGCCGGAGATTTTCTGAAAATCGATATTCTTAACAAAACAGATTACTATGCGATTGATTCCGTTCATCTTACGTTTACTTTTATTTGTACTTATTCTGGTAGGATTAAAATCGATGTGGGATAATTTCAGTTCAGGAAACTGGATTCCGGATTGGGTTTCGGGAAAAAATAAAACAGAAACGGTTCATACCCTGGTGTTGCAGGAAATGACTGCTATGGGAAAACTGGAACTGGTAAAATACAATTTTAAAGATGTAGTGGAACAGGAAGTTGTGAAAACCTGGCTTCCAAATGCAAAAGCTGTTTTGATTGTGCAGGGAGAAGCGATCGGTTGTGTTGATCTAAGCAAAATTCAGATTTCAGATATTACGTCAGAACAAGAAACGCTGGTAGTGCATATGCCCGAACCAGAGCTTTGTGTTTTCAAAATTGACCATGAACATTCCAAAGTTTATAATACCGAATATGCTTTTATGGAAGAGGGAAAGCTGGTGAATGAGGCATATTTACAAGCTGAAAAACAAATTCAAAAATCGGCATTGGATATGGGTATTTTGGAACAAACGAAAGAAAATGCCACGAAAATATTGACGCCAATGCTTGAAAAAGCGTCTGGCAAAAAGGTAATGCTGAAATTTCCGATGAATGCTAAAATAGATAAATTACGTTAATCATATCATTCCTATGCCCGTTAAAGGATTTCTTACCCAGGAAGATTTTCAAAATAAAGTTAAGCTTGAAGAAATTGAAACCGTAATCGTAGCCTTCACTGATCATTATGGAAGGCTTATGGGAAAGCGGGTGGATGCAGATTATTTTATAGACAGTGTTTTGGATTCCGGCACGCACGGCTGTGATTATTTGCTGACTACCGATATGGAAATGGAGCCTGTACCGGGCTATACTTATGCTAATTGGGAATTGGGCTACGGCGATTTTCATATGGTTCCCGATCTGTCAACATTGAGAATGGCGGATTGGCTTGAAAAAACGGCATTGGTTATTTGTGATGTTTTTGATGAAAAAAAACACGCACCTGTGCCGGTTGCTCCACGTTCCATCTTAAACAAACAGCTTGAAAATGCCGCAGATTTTGGTGGTTTGAAATGTTTTGCGGCCTCGGAACTTGAATATTATCTGCTTGAAGATACTTACAAAGGAGCATTTCAAAAACATTACCAGGATTTAACACCCGCCGGATATTATTTGGAAGATTATCATATTCTTCAAGGCACACGGAATGAAAAATATACGTCCACAGTCCGCAGACATTTGAAAAATTCGGGTGTTCCCATCGAAACTTCAAAAGGCGAATGGGGACTTGGCCAGCATGAATTAAATGTACGTTATGCGGAAGCGTTGCCTATGGCCGACAATCATGTTATTTACAAACAATGCATGAAAGAAGTAGCCGATGCAATGGGTTTTTCTGTCACATTTATGGCGAAATTTGCGACGGGACAAGCAGGTTCTAGCAGTCATATTCACATGAGTTTGTGGAAAGATGGAAAAAACGCTTTTGCCGGTGATCAGCAATTTGGCCCGGTGAAAGGGTCGGATATTTTTCGTTGGTTTCTGGGCGGATGGATTAAACATGTACCGGATGTTATGCCTTTTTATGCGCCAACCGTTAATTCTTACAAACGATTTGTAGATGGTTCCTGGGCCCCGACGCGACTTGCATGGAGTTATGATAATCGCACTGCGGGTTTCCGTGTCGTTGGACATGGGGCAAGTATGCGCATCGAATGCAGAATTCCGGGTGCTGATTGTAATCCATATCTAGCTTTTGCTGCTTCATTAGCATCAGGTTTGGCAGGAATTAAAAATAAAATTGAACCGCCGGAATGTTTTGTAGGTGATATCTATGCCGCAGCACATTTGCCAAGAGTTCCGTATACATTAGCAGAAGCCACAACGCTTTTTGAGCATAGTGAATTTGCAAGGGAAACGTTTGGAAAAGATGTGGTTGAACATTATTCGCATTTTTTCAAAACAGAACAACGTGCATACGAKATGTCGGTGACTGATTGGGAGAGGAAAAGATATTTTGAAAGGATTTAGGAGAAATTTTGGACCGCGGCAGGAGGGCTCCTAAGGAGCCTGGATTTTGCGAGAAGAGAATTGATTGCTATAAACAGGATGCTCCGATGGAGTGGGGTCTTAGGAAAGGAGATTTTTTGAATGGGAATTAATACAAAGAATTAGGAATTATTCAGCCGCTTAGCGGCTCCCTGTTTATAGAAATGAATTATTACCGGGCAAGGTTTGGCTCCGTAGGAGCCTCCTGGAATTATCCGGATATTATTAAAATACCAATTTTAACAAACTCAATTACTATAAAATTTTAATCCCTTAATACATAACCCAATGCGTTTAGAAAATAAAGTAGCCCTCATCACCGGTGGAAGTGGTGGAATTGGCCGTGAAACTGCTCTTTTATTTGCCAAAGAAGGAGCGAAACTAGTTATTACAGACGTAAATGATGTTGCCGGACAGGAAACAGCAGATATGATCACAGCCGAAGGCGGAGAAGCTTTTTATCTTCATGCCGATGTTTCCAAGGCTGCGGATTGCGAAGCGATGGTAGCATTTACAGAAGAGAAATTTGGAAAATTAAATATCATGTTCAACAACGCGGGTATCATGCATAGTGATGATGATAATGCGATGACAACCGAAGAATCCATCTGGGATTTGACGATGAATATCAATGCCAAAGGAGTTTTCTTAGGTTGTAAATACGGAATTCCTGCCCTTCAGCGTGCTGGCGGCGGCTCTATTATTAACACGGCTTCTTTCGTTGCAATTCTTGGGGCTGCAACACCGCAAGTTGCTTATACGGCCAGTAAAGGGGCAGTTCTGGCTTTAACAAGGGAATTGGCAATCATTCATGCACGTGAAAATATCCGGATCAATGCTTTGTGCCCTGGACCTTTGCGGACGGAATTATTGATGAAATTTTTAAATACTGAGGAGAAAAAACAACGTCGTCTGGTTCATATTCCAATGGGACGTTTTGGCGAAGCTAGGGAAATGGCATCTGCTGTTTTATTCCTTGCATCGGATGAATCTTCTTTTGTTACAGGTACTGATTTTCTGGTTGATGGGGGAATTACATCTGCTTACGTAACACCATTATAAGATCAAGATAGATCAAATTTTTTGAATCATGCAAAAAACAATAAGCCCTATCGATGGGTCAATATATCTGGAGCGGCCGCTTGCGACAGACGAAATGATTGAAAGTGCTTTGGCAAAAGCAACCGAAGCACAAAAAGAATGGAAGAAAACAACGGTTCGGGAACGTGCTGCTTTTTGTTTAAAAGCGGTGGAATATTTTGTGAATAATGCTGACGAAATTGGTTTAGAGCTGACCTGGCAAATGGGCCGGCCTGTGCGTTATACAGCGAATGAAATTAAGAAAGGATTTCAGGAGCGTGCGAAATACATGATTTCTGTTGCAGAGCAGGCTTTAGCTGATGTTGAAGTGGAGGAAATCGCCGGTTTTAAAAGATTCATCCGTCGGGATCCGGTTGGGGTAGTTTTCGTGGTTGCGCCATGGAATTATCCTTATCTGACATCTGTCAATTCTGTTATTCCGGCAATTATGGCTGGCAATACGGTGATTTTAAAACATGCACAGCAAACGCCGCTTTGTGCTGAACGTTACGCTGAGGCTTTCGCTTACGCAGGTTTGCCCGAAGGTGTGTTCCAATATTTACATTTAAGTCACGAGCAAGTAGCAACGGTTATTGCAGATACGAGAACTTCCTATGTAGCTTTTACTGGTTCGGTAGAAGGCGGTCACGCCGTTCAGAAATCAATCAATGAGCGTTTTATTGTTGGTGGTTTAGAATTGGGTGGAAAAGATCCTGCTTATGTTCGTGCGGATGCGAATGTTGCTGATGCGGTTGAAAACTTAGTGGATGGTTCGTTCTTTAACTCTGGCCAGTCTTGCTGCGGCGTTGAAAGGATTTATGTTCATGAAGATGTTTATGAAGCCTTTGTTGAAGGTTTTGTTGCGCTGACAAAAACATATACTTTGGGCGATCCGCTTAATGCTGATACGACCTTGGGACCAATGGTAAGAACTTCTGCTGCTGTTTTTGCTCAAAAACAAATTGAGGAAGCCGTAGGTCAGGGTGCAAAAGCATTGATTGATACAGCGCTTTTTCCGGCACACAAAGCAGGAACACCATACATGGCACCTCAGGTTTTGGTCAATGTAGATCATACCATGCAGGTGATGACGGAAGAAAGTTTTGCTCCGGTTGTAGGTATTATGTCTGTGAAAAGTGATGAGGAAGCGATCCAATTGATGAATGACAGCCAATATGGTTTGACTGCTTCTATCTGGACCAGCGATATTGATGCAGCTTTGGAAATCGGAGCGCAGGTAGAAACCGGAACCTGGTTCATGAACCGCTGCGATTATCTGGATCCGGCCTTAGCCTGGACAGGTGTTAAAAATTCGGGTAGGGGAGTGACGCTTTCAAAAGTAGGATACGAGGCTTTGACAAAAGCAAAATCTTTCCACTTGAAAATAAGTTAGGTTACACAGAGGACTAAGAGTTAAAAAAGAGGTACACAGAGTTTGATTTTACTTAAACTTGTGTACCTCTCTTTTTTGTTACTCTGTGCCCCTCTTTTTACCTCTGTGTCACTCTGTGAAACCTACTTGCGTGCGCAGCAAATCTTCCAGTGTTTCGCGTCTTCTGACCAATTTGGCAATACCGTTATCTACCAGAACTTCGGCAGGGCGGAAGCGGGCATTGTAGTTTGAGCTCATTGTGAAACCGTAAGCACCTGCGTTTAGAAATGCCAGGACATCACCCTGACGAACTTCGGGTAATGGACGATCGGTTGCGAATGTGTCTGTTTCGCAGATATAGCCAACAATTGTATAATCTTTTTCTTCTCCTGCCGGATTTGAAACGTTTAAAATATGATGATAAGAACCGTACATCATCGGTCTGATCAGGTGATTTAAACCTGAATCAATATGAACAAATGTGCGGGCCGGATCTTCTTTTACGACCGTTGTATTAACCAATAGATACCCACATTCACTTACCAGAAATTTTCCTGGCTCAAACCATAATTGTAGCTCGCGGCCATATTTTGCACAGAAATTTTTGAAACGCTCCGAAATTTTGTTTCCCAAAAGCTCCATATCCGTGATAGGATCATTTGGTTTGTAGGAAACTTTAAATCCTCCGCCTAAATCAATAATTTCAAGATCCGGGAATTGTAAAGCAGCTTCAAAAACAATATCAGCAACCTGCAAAAAAGGCTCGGCATCTTTAATATCAGATCCTGTATGCTGATGTAAGCCGATTACTTTGATATCATATTTTTTGACAACTTCGAGAATCTGATCCAATAGCAAAACAGAAATCCCGAATTTGGAATCTGCATGTGCTGTCATGATTTTTATATTTCCACCTGCAGCAACATTTGGTTTCAGACGGATCAAACACGGTTTTGTGTTTCCATACGTTTGTCCAAACCATTCAAGCAGCGGAATGCTGTCGACATTGACAATTGTGCCTGCTTCAACAGCTGTTTTTACTTCATGAAAAGGAACACCGCTTGGCGTGAACGTGATTTGTTTTGTATCATATCCAGCCAGTTTTCCCATTTCCAGTTCGCCGGTTGAAACTACATCAAGTTCTACACCAATTTCACGCATCAATTTTAAGATCGCAAGATTGGTATTTGCTTTGCAGGCGAATTTGATTTTCATGTTAATGCTTGAAAAAGCATTTTGCAATTCCTTTACTTTGCGACGAATTGTTTCGCCATCGTAAACATAAAGCGGACTGCCGTATTCTTCAATAAGCTGAACCGGATCGATATTTTGTATTGTATATGTATTTTGTTCTGAAAGCTGCATTGGGAAATTGAATTGTATTCGTTTATAATTAAATGATTTAATCCCGATTTAGTTACAATACTTATCAAGATAAACTGCCATTTCTTTTTGTAAAACCTGGGCTTCTTCTTTCGCTTTTTCTGCGAAATCTAAACCGTTTCCTGCGTAAATAATACTTCTGGATGCGTTCACAAGCAATCCGCAGGCTTTATTCATACCATAACGGGAAACCTCTTCCAGATTTCCTCCTTGCGCTCCAACGCCCGGAACAAGCAAAAAATGATCGGGTACGATGGTGCGGATATTAGCCAGATCTTTCGTCTGGGTTGCTCCCACGACGTACATCATCCGATCGGCACCGGCCCAGGTTTGTGAAGTTTTTAGAACCTGTTCGTATACCAACCCGTCTTTTGTTTCAAGTCTTTGAAAATCTGCACCTCCGGAATTAGAAGTTAAAGCCAGCAGAATTACCCATTTTCCTTCAAAATCAAGAAACGGTGTTACGGAATCGCTGCCCATATAAGGCGCTACTGTAACCGAATCAAAATTTAGTCCTGACGATGATGGATCGAAAAAGGTACGGGCATAAAGTCCTGACGTATTTCCAATATCACCTCGTTTCGCATCGGCAATTGTGAAATGACTTTTAGGAATATATTCAATCGTCTTTTGTAAACTTTCCCAACCTTTTGCACCTAATGCTTCGTAAAAAGCAATGTTTGGTTTATAAGAAACGCAATAATCGGCAGTTGCGTCAATAATCTGTTTATTGAATTCAAATACCGGATCGCTCTCTTTCAACAAATGAGCAGGGATTTTACGTATATCTGTGTCCAGGCCTATGCAGAGATAGGATTTCTTTTGGGAAATGTGTTCAAAAAGCGCTTCGTATGTCATGTTATTTCGAAATAATGTGCCGAAATTACAACCTCTGCAAATAGATTCATAAATTTGCACACACATTAAATGATTACAATCTTTAAAAAAGATAATTTATAACATAACTATGCAGATCCGCGAAACCTCCATTGCCGGTTTAGTAGAAATTATCCCACGCGTTTTTCAGGACGACAGAGGATTCTTTTTCGAATCGTACAATGAAGAATTATTTAAGAAATTAGGCTTGCCGACAAACTTTGTTCAGGATAACCAGTCATTCTCGATCAAAGGTGTGGTGAGAGGTTTACATTTTCAAAATGCGCCATTTGCTCAGGGAAAACTGGTTCGCGTGATTTCAGGACGTGTGCTGGATGTAGCGGTAGATATCCGTCCGGACTCTCCGACATTTGGCAAACATGAAGTTTTTGAACTGCGCAGTGATACAAATAATATGGCTTATGTTCCGGAAGGTTTTGCTCACGGATTCGTAGCGCTTGAAGATTCTGTGTTTAGTTATAAATGTACCAACATCTACAATAAAGGAGCTGAATCCGGGTTGTTATGGAATGATCCGGACTTGGGAATTGACTGGGGCGTTGAGAATCCGATTGTTTCAGAAAAGGATATTATCCTGCCTTCTTTTAAAACGTTATTTGAAAAATACGTTTAAGATATTTGAAGGATAAGATCGCCGAAATAATTTGGCGGTCTTATTTTTTTATTTTTCAAAAAGTTCTTCCAAAGCTTTTGAAGCTACTTTTCCGGCAGAATTTGGATTTTGTCCGGTAATCAGCCTTTCATCCATTTCGATAAATTCAATAAAAGGAATCATGGATTTGGTATAATGTGCGCCGCGTTCCCTAAGTTTATCTTCTAAGTGAAAAGGTATTTCGCTAACAAAACTCATCAGGGTATCCTCCACGTGCGAAAATCCTGTCAGGTATTTATCATTGATCAAATAAGATCCGTCTGAAAGTTTTACATTCAAAAGTCCGCTTACACCGTGGCAAACGGCTGTTACCATGCCTTGATTTTCATAAATCGTTTTTGTGATTTCCTGTAATTCTGTATTGTCCGGAAAATCCCACATGCCGCCATCTCCTCCTGTAAAAAATATAAGACGATAATCTTTTGCTACGACTTCGGAAGGGCTTAGTGATTTCTCAAACTTGGCAAGAAACGCAGCATCGTTAAAACATTTCTGGTTGATTTCGTCTTTCAGGTCAAAACTTCTTTCATCGATCGGAATTGTCCCGCCTTTTGGACTTACAATATCAACCAATACTCTTCGTCTCGTCATTGTATCATAAAAATGCGTTAACTCGCTCATCCATAATCCTGTTTTTCCTGTTTTGGAAGGATAAGAATCATGGTTGGTACAAACAATAAGTACTTTCATTTTATCAATGATTGAATGAGAGAATTTGGAATGATAGAATGGGGGGTAATTCTGTTATTCAGCATGTGTCAAAGTTTATCTGAACACTTTGGAAAGATAAAATAAAAAGTTTGTGATATACCGATAGCGGTAAAGATTTCGAGGTGAATGTATACGCCAAAAAATTTGATCGGGCTGCCTAATAACCAAAAGCTAATCGCCAACAGCTATCAAAGGAGTTGATTTTTATATGCAAAAGCAACGGCTGCCGCAGTAGTTTTTGTGCCTGTTTTTTCAAGTACACGCAAACGGTGGCCTTCTACGGTACGCACACTGATAAATAATTTTTCACTGATTTCCACAGTCGATAGTCCGTCGCAGATTAGCTGAAGAACTTCTTTTTCACGGGCTGAAAGTGCTACGTTGCAGGAGTTTGGGAAAAACGGATGTTTGTTGGGCTGGCGGTTCACCATTTTTCGGTGCATTGCTTTGGAAACAAAATCGTTGTAATAAAAACCTTCTTCGGCCACACGGCGGATCGCTTTTTCCACTTCGTCCGGACTTGTATCTTTCAATAAATAGCCCTGAACGCCTTTTTCCAGCATATGAATCACAAAACGATCCTCATTGTACATCGAAACAACGATAATTTTGATATCCGGATAACGCTCAAATGCCAGCTCTGTTGCTTGAATTCCGTCCATGACAGGCATTTGTAAATCCATAAAAACAATGTCAGGCATATTATCCGGAAGCTTGTCCAGGAGTTCCTGCCCGTTTGCCGCTTCCAGAACGAAGTCAAAATCCGGAACATTACTCAGCATGGAAATGAATCCTTTTCTGAACAATTCATGGTCGTCGGCTATGCCCAGTTTCATGGTCTTTATTTTTAAATTGTCACGCGTTGACGGCGGAATGGATGTAATGGTTCAGGTTTGCTATCGGATGCAGGTACAACAGGCACAAGTGCAAATGCTTTCGAGCCACCAATTTTAGGTTTTTCATAGTTTATTGTGCCGTCGACAATGGCCAGCCGGCTTTCAATTCCAAGTAGTCCCAAACCTGTCAGGTTGTTGTCTTTTAAAGCTTCCGGATCAAATCCGATTCCGTTGTCAGTTACCTGAAGTTCAATGATCGTACTATTTATATGCAAGTTAATTTCAATCCTTGAACATTGCGAATGCTTGATTGAATTATTAACAAGTTCCTGCATAATTCTGTAAATAGTCAATTCTATTTTCTGGCTTTGACGTGGAGCTTCTTCGGTATTAGAAATAAACGAAATCTTTAAATCTTTGCTGTTTTCAAGTTTATTGATAAATTCTTCGATAGCCGCAGCCAGTCCGAAACGTTCCAGTGTTGTAGGAACTAGATCCCGGGTAATTCGCCTGACATGTAAAATTGTTTCCTCAACCAGCGCCTGGGATTTTCGCATGATCTGGTCCTCTTTTATGCCAGACTCAGTTACCAGTTTGCTGAGCTGATTCAGGCTTAGCTTGGTAAGAGAAAGCATTGTACCGATATCATCATGAAGTTCCTGCGCAATTCTCCTGCGTTCAGTTTCTTCCGAATTTAGAGCAGTGTCCAGTAATAGGCGCTGATAATCTTTTTCTATTTCATGCAGGTTTTTTTCCTGTTGCAATTGCCGCTTTTGGTAAAACATTACGAAAAGGATTACAAAAAATGCCATCATCAACATTGCAAGTGTAGCGATTAGTATTGCCCAGGTTAATCCGTCACTGTTTTGCATAATAACGTGTTGAAAATATCCAAACTCCGATGCTGAAAAATAACAGGCAAAGTGTTTCAAAAATGTAAGGAACTAAATCCAGAAATCCAATATAAAGCGGATTCTCCCATTTCTCGGTATAGTGTAAAATTGGTGCTATAAAAATGAAGCTTGAATAGTACAATAATAAACCGGAGCAAACCCAAAAAAATGGAAATGTTAGTAAATTGGGGATTTTGAGCATACGAATTATTTCATAGAAATATGCAAGTACCCAAAATAACATCAATAAACATTCCACTGTTGTGGCATAGGCAACCATGCTATGGTTATGCAGATCTTTAATATCGGAATTGGAATAAAATACATCCCAGATTGTAAAAATCAAAAATCCAATGATCGAATAAATAATCCCTTTTTTGTATGCGACAGACTCAATTTTGTAATAAATCATGCCACTAAGCAAAGCATATCGAAGTGGAATGCTAAGGTTGTAATACACTAAATTATTTGTTCTCTGCGTAGCATAATGAAACATGATTAGATCAATTATCAACTTCGTTATCAGATAAATCTGAAGAAGATAAAATGAAGGATCAACGTTTGCTTTTCTGTAAAAAATCAGAAATAAAGGGATTATTGTTATAAAAACTGCAAGGCATACAATTAAATGGTTGTGAATGAAAGTAAGATAGGATTCAATCAGCACCATATTTGAGAGCGGTTAATTACAATGAGATGGGCAAGTTGGTCCACCGGCCATTGCATCGTCGTTTGCCGGCATATCTTTAAGGCCAGCTCCTTTCGAAATATCTTTTCCGTTAGCATCAACGGGCACAATGATAAGTCTTGAAGTATGTTTTCCTTTTCCAATTACAACTTCTTCGCCGTCATGATCTTCGTGTTGTGCACCATAATACACACGAAAACCAACACAATCTTTGCCTAATGGGTCTATGAGTTTCTTAAAAGTGTTTAAACCGAAAAATTCAGCCTGGATAAAATTTTCACCACGGGCCTTAATATTTTTTTCTAATGCATGATGAGGACTTCTCAATTCCTTTACTTCCAATGAAGAAATCAGTCTGCCTTCGTTGCCACTGAACTTTGCCATGATTATATTTTTAAGAAGAGAGTTAAAATTAGTTACTATAAAATTACTTCTAAGTATTACGAATGCCAAGCTGCTTGGATTTGTTGGATATTTTTGTTTTTGTAACTTGTTGTTTTTGAGTAAATTACTGATAAGTCGAAAAGTAAAACACGTAATTTTACCTACCAGATCAGGGATAATTACGATTTGGACAAATGCCATTTACCTGTTATTAAAATCACGTGTATTCACGCTAAAATGCAACTCATACTGTATTTACCTTTGTAATACAGTATCAACTTACCCCGGCACATTATAGAAAAGTTAAAAGGTTAGGAACAGGTACAAAGCCGTTGCAGATCTCTGTGGCGGCTTTTGTTTTAATGTTTATTTGTTACGTTCGAAGTCTTTTCTGTTTTTGACAATAGCGCAGCAAATCAATGATTTTCAGCTTATGCGCCTTTCTTGTGAAAATATCGACCCAACCCACAACAGTAATTGTCAGATAATACAATCCGTCCTGGTTCCTGATAAAATATTGGTCTGAGGCCATTTTATTGGATTTTGATTCAATATTCTGACGGTTAGCAGTTAATTATGTTACGGCCAGAACCCGGAGGATTACAAATCCATCTTGTGGGCTCTCACATAATTGTACTATCAGAACAATCTTCATTATTGCAACAATAATTGTTGTACTATTTCCGGTTTTAAATTTGTTTTAAGAATAAGTTTTGCTGCTGGTTGTTTTTCGTATTGATTTGTTAATCAATACTTTATAGTTTTAACAGTGAAACAATACTTATTGTTTTTGATATTTTGATTAAGGAGTGACAGTTGTTTAATGTAAATAAACCTGGATTTCTATGAAAAATAATTTTTACCTTCTACGCCAAGTAAGTTGCCTGATTCTGATCCTGGCGGCTCTATCCGAAGCCCATTCGCAGAACACAACCCGGAAAAGTGACATTGCTTTTTATTCAGACTTCTACGTCATGCAGGTCAGGCCGATGAAATTTAAAATTTCATACAGCTGGCCGGAGACAGACCGAGTTCTTGTCCGGATTTCAGATGGAAACAACAATCTGATATTCACTGAGACGGCCCTGGTTTATAAAAAATACCAAAAGCTGTTTGACTTATCTTCTTTTATGGATGGGCAATATACATTCGAGTTATTTGATGGTGAAAAGCGATTCAGGCAGTCGTTTGATATCAGCACCAAGACAACCCGGGTGGCTGTGGCTCCCAACACAAAGGCATTGTTTATTGCTGATTTCTAGCTCGTGGTCGATTGAGGCCTTTTTGATAAAGAACGTTTAATTAACTTTATCAAAAAAATAACTCAAAATGAAACCCACGATAATTATAGAATATTGCCCAAAATGTGGCTGGCTTTTACGTGCTGCCTGGATGGCCCAGGAACTGCTGACAACTTTCTCGGATGACTTACATGCGGTGACTTTAATTCCTTCCGACGTCTCGGGGCGGTACACGATTAGGCTTGACGAAAATCTTTTATGGGACAGGAAACGGGAAGGGCATTTTCCGGAACCGAAGGAAATGAAACAACGCGTTCGTGATCAGATTGCTCCGGAACGGAATTTAGGGCATAATGATCGTTAATGGATTTCTTATCGTAGATCAGGTATAAAATTTGGTTTGAGGATCAATTTTACTGCTATCAGATAACTAATATTTGGATATAATTGAATAAGCAATAGTGCGACATAATGGCATTTTTTTAATTTTAGTCTGCAAGAATGTCAGTCGGTATTAATTTATTAATTTATTCAAATATTTACTTATTTAGATTTGTGAGTTAATTTACTGATTTGAAATTGTTTAGCGTCATTAAACCTTCTTGCTGAAATCAACTCTAAGTAAAAAAGGAATTACTGGTACATTATTTTTTGTTTAATGAATATCTGTGAACACAAAACGCAAAACACCATGGAAAGCAAGATAAAAATACCACGGGAGATGTTGATGCATATTGATTTTAGCAATACCATTAACGGAGGGATAAGTGAACCGATCGTACACCTTGAAAAAGGAACGGATGGTTACGAAGTTACAGTGAAGGCGCCCGGTATAGAGTCAGAAGACCTTCAATTGGAAATTGTAAAAGACAAAATGAGATTATATCACCTCTTGCCAATATTTAATCAGGAAAAAGGAGGTGAAGAGCAGTGGAAAACAATTCGTTTTATCAGCACATTAGCAATTCCGGATGGAGTGGATGCTGATAATATTACAGCCAGATATGATAGTGAAAAACGTCAATTGGTATTGTTCCTTCCATTTAATCACCAACAAGATGATTTCCGCAGAAAAGTTGATATCGAACGTTGGTAGACTTGAAAAATACCAGACTTGTCAAACATAGAAACCTCACAATTGTAAATTGTGGGGTTTTTCTTTTTAGAATGGTATTCATCTAATAGTTAATGTTAAGATATAGTAAACCTACATCATTTGATGAAAAATTAAAGTGCGATCTGTGTATATTTGTTTACTCAGAACCTCCCCTTACTCAACACATCATATGAAAAAGTCGAATATTTTTGCCTTTATTGAATTTTCAAAGCTAGCCGAAGGTCTTCGTGTGTCCGCGGACAGAGGAAAACTTAAAGAACAGCTTAAATCCCAGGCCGCCTATTTTAACATTATTGAACCAAAATACTTCTCTGACGATTTAGTAGAAGAATGGGAAAATATTCTTGGTTCTACACGTAAGCTTGGGGCTAAAATAAATGAAGAAGGAAGAGTTGTTTCCAACGCCGTTACCAACACCATTGAACAAATGAGTGATGTTGAATGCAAAGTTTTAGTAGATCGCGTGAATGCTTTGTACGATAAATTGAAAAAAGAATTTGAATGATTTTCACTCCCTTAACATTGAAAATCTAATAACTCCTATACTATAAAGCCTGCCGCAGAATATCGCGGCAGGCTTTTCTTTTTCAACTTTATATCGAAACTAATTGACAGTTCCGCCGTTCCAGACTTCTTTGCCTGGCTGAACAAACGCAAGACTTCCGTCTTTATCTTCGGCCATCAGGATCATGCCGTGACTTTCCATGCCCATCATTTTGCGTGGAGCAAGATTGGCCAGGTAAAGCACTTTTTTTCCAATGATTTCTTCGGCTTTGAAATGTTCGGAAATTCCGCTGAGCACGGTGCGTTGTTCGCTGCCGATGTCAACTTTTAATTTCAGTAGTTTCTTGCTTTTGGGTACATTTTCCGCTTCCAGAATAGTCGCAACCCGAATATCCATTTTGGCAAAATCATCAAACTGAATTTCAGGTTTTACTGCTGCAACCACTTTTCCTTCCAGCTCATTAGCACGTTTTGCGTCATGCAGTTTCTGAATTTGCTTTTCAATAACGTGATCTTCAATTTTTTCAAAAAGCAGACTGGCTTCACTGATTTCCTGACCGGCTTTTAGCAAATCTGATTTTCCGGCATCAGCCCAGTTTTTGCTTTTAACACCCAATTGTGTGCGAATTTTCTCCGCTGTAAAAGGAAGTACAGGTTCTGAAACGATCGATAGTGAAGCAGAAATCTGTAATGCAATATTCATGATTGTATTAACGCGCTCAGGATCTGTTTTGATCGCATGCCATGGCTGTGTATCGGCAAGATATTTATTTCCAAGACGCGCAAGATCCATTATAAATGTGAGCGCTTCGCGGAAACGATAATTTTCAATCGCTTCACCGATTTTTGCAGGGAAAGCTGCAAGTTCAGCTAAAACAATCTGATCAATTTCTGTCAATTCGCCCAACGCCGGTACTTTATTGTCGCAGAATTTCTGTGTAAGTACAACAGCACGATTGATGAAATTACCAAAAATTCCAACCAGTTCACTGTTGTTACGGGTTTGGAAATCCTTCCAGGTAAATTCGCTATCCTTCGTTTCAGGTGCGCTTGCCGTTAACACATAACGCAAAACGTCCTGTTTGTCCGGCAATTCTTCCAGATATTCATGAAGCCACACTGCCCAGTTTCTCGAAGTTGAAATTTTATCACCTTCCAGATTCATAAATTCGTTAGCCGGAACATTATCCGCCAGGATCAGATTTCCTTCAGCAATAACTGTCGCCGGGAAAATGATACAATGGAAAACGATATTGTCCTTTCCAATGAAGTGGACAAGTTTTGTATCCTCAACACCATCCTCATTTTTTTGCCACCATTTTTTCCATCCTTCATCCGTGCCGTTTTTCTGGATCAGCCAGTCTTTGGTAGCAGAAATGTATCCGATAGGTGCCTCAAACCAAACATAAAGTACTTTCCCGTCCGTATCAGGAAGCGGAACAGGAATTCCCCAATCAAGATCGCGGGTCATGGCCCGGGGTTTCAGGCCTTCTTTCAGCCAGGATTGGCATTGTCCCAAAACATTCGTTTTCCATTCCGGGTGACCGTTTACATATTCTTCAACCTGAGGCTGCAATTTATCCAATGGTAAAAACCAGTTGGTCGTTGGACGCATCACCGGTTTTGCTCCTGAAAGCATGGAATGCGGCTCAATAAGTTCTGTCGGGCTAAGCGCAGATCCGCAGCGTTCGCACTGATCTCCGTAGGCATTCGGGTTTGCGCAAACCGGGCAAGTTCCTACAATATAACGATCTGCTAAAAATTGTTGAGCGGTTTCATCATAATATTGTTCGGTGGTTTCTTCTATAAAAACGCCCTTGTCATACAAATCCTTAAAAATTTCCTGGGAAGTTTCGTGATGGATTTTCTTGCTGGTGCGCGAATAAACATCGAAGGAAATGCCAAGCTGTTTAAAGGAATCGTGGATTTGTGTGTAATACTTATCTACAACTTGCTGAGGCGTAAGTCCTTCTTTTTTCGCGCGGATCGTAATAGGTACGCCGTGTTCATCAGTACCACTTATAAATGCGACGTCTTTTCCGTTTGAACGAAGATAACGTACGTAAATATCCGCAGGAACGTAACATCCGGCAAGGTGGCCAATATGAATAGGTCCGTTGGCATAAATCAATGCCGCGGTGACGGTATAGCGTTTAGGGTCAATAATTGCCATTAATTTTTAACTCTTATTTAGTTTATCGTGCAAAGTTAATCAAATCGGTTTGTGGGAGGGTACATTTTAAAACAACAAAAATTGGAAGTTAGTGTCGCTAATAGGGTCTGTTAAAAAGTAGTGAAGAAAGGTGACTTGTAAAATGTTTTTTCTACGAAATTTATATGTATGTTTTGTTGGATAAAATGTAAACTATATTTTACATTAGTTAAAATATAGTTTACATTTATAGCGTTATCCTGATATACTTTTAAAACCTCCGTATTTATGAAAACAAAATATCTGTTGCCAAATTCCTGGCGATCTTATGGATTTATCCTGACTTTTATTTCAATGCCTCTGGCAATCTGGATGCTGGTTGATGGTGCTAATTTTCCGATTACCGAAATTCCAACACGTTTGCATTTCAAATATCCCGACTGGGAAATGTTTCGGAATATTTTCGCGGTTAAGCCGGATGGAACAGTCAGTTTTCGCAACATTCAGGATTTACTGGGCCTCACATTGATCACAGGTTTATTCATTATTGGTTTTTCCAGACTTAAAGTTGAAGACGAACGGATTGCTCAAATCAGACTGGAATCATTACAATGGGGGATATATGCTAATTATTTCATTCTGTTTTTATGTATTATGCTGGTATTCGGGACGTCGTTTTTCCTGATCATGATCTATAACATTTTTACGCCTCTTCTCATTTTTATCACACGTTTTTATTGGCTTTTATTGGTACAGCCAGCCATTGAATTGAAAAAGAAAGGAGTTTGTCATGAAAAACAGAATAAGAATTGAGCGTGCCATTTTAAATATTACCCAGGCAGATTTGGCAGACCGTGTTCAGGTATCAAGACAAACAATTAATGCTATTGAAGCCGGAAAATATTCCCCGACGCTGGCATTAGGAATGAAGATCGCCCAACAATTTGAGAAGACTGTAAATGAAGTATTTGAGTTAGAGGAGGGTGACTGATATTGGAATTAATTGAATGAAAATGATTTTTTTAGTGTCTCCGGAGAAGTCTTATTTTCAAAAAATACCTTCTCCGGGATTTCTTTACTTGCAAATTCTATTCATTTCTATATATTTGTACAATTGCAAGTAATACTTTTACTATTGTAACCTTGGGTCGAATTCTTTCCATATTGCTTTTTGGGCTTTTGCTTTACAACATGATGGGCTATTCGGTAGTCTATTTGTTGGAAGACAAGTATGCCGTAAGTGCAGGAAATGAAGATTTTATTGAAAGGCACGCGTTCTCAAAAGACATTGTCATTAAAGTGCCCGTATCGCTTCCATATCAGACAACCTGGGATAATCCGGAACCAGCCGAAGGTAAAATTCAGCACGAAGGTGAATATTACCAAATGAAATCCAGGCAGCTGATTAATGATACGATGTATGTTCATTGTGAATTTGACCAGAATGCCCGTGATCGTTTTATGAGCCTTGTTTCTCACATCAACGACGAAGTTTCCGGTAATACTTCTGATACCCACAAAAAATCTCCTTCAACAATACTTAAAAGCTTCCTTAAAGAATATATGACTTCCAGCAAGAAGCATGTTTTCTATATAATGGAATGGTATGAAAAGTCGACTTACACTTCAACCTACAAAAACTTAACTCCGCTTAGGGCTCTCCTGAGCATTCCTTCCCCGCCGCCTGATTTAGTTTAGGGTTTCTTTCTTTTTGTACATTTTGAGTTATACCCGGCTTTTGAATGATTTTAAAATCATTCTGTCTGCTGTCGTTTATGCGGTTTTACATCGGCTCATTTTATTTGTGCAAATGGTTTTTGAATTCTTGTAACTATTTTATAATTAGTTGGTTGCCGGCTGTTTAAGTTTCGGTAATTGACGATCAGCTTTAATATCGCTGATTAAATGGCGCATTTTCAAAATGGCACATATACAACTACCGAACGAAGAACTTCCGGGGATCGTAGGACTTTTTAATTTCAAACCGGAAACTGCAAAACCACTTGGAGCTTTGGCAGATGTTTTGCTCAGAGGCCCGTCTCCATTAACGAGTGGCGAACGTGAGCTAATCGCTTCTTATGTTTCAAATCTTAACAATTGCCACTTTTGCCATACTTCACACGGTGCAACGGCAATGGCTCATTTGTCTTGCGATGTTAATTTGCTGGATGATATCAAACAGGATTTCATAACCATTCCGGTTTCAGAAAAACTGCGCGCCTTACTTGATATTGCTGCAAAAGTACAGAAAGGCGGAAAACATGTTTTGGAAGAAGATATCGCTGCTGCCCGCGAAGCCGGTGCCGTGGATCAGGAAATCCATGACACTGTTTTGATTGCGGCTGCTTTTTGCATGTTCAACCGTTATGTGGACGGATTGGGTACCTGGGCATCAAAAGAAAATGAAGCTTACCGTGAAATGGGTGAGCGCATGGCTTTTGTCGGTTATAACCGCTATTGAAATCCGAGTTTTTCTTTTATCCAGGTATCTAATTCATAAAAAATGCCATACATCGATCTGCCGGCACATTTGCCTGGCATTACTGGCTTGCTTGAATACAGCCAGCATACCGCGGGACCAATCCGTGAACTTACCCAGATTTTACTTAGAGGAGATTCTACGCTCACCCAGGGAGAAAGAGAATTGATCGCAACCGTAGTTTCGTATAACAACGAATGTGTCTTTTGCACAACTGCACATACTGCTGCTGCTGATTTACTTTTAGGAGAAACGGAAACCTGTGAAATGGTTAAAAATGATATCGATTCCGCACCTGTAAGTGACAAGATGAAATCGCTGCTGAAAATTGCCAAACTGGTTCAGATCAGTGGAAAAGCCGTTACGCCGGAAGCTATTGCAACTGCCAAAGAAAATGGTGCTTCAGATGAAGAAATCCATGATACTGTTTTGATAGCCGGATTATTTTGTCTGTACAACCGCTACGTTGACGGACTTGCCAGTGTAACGCCTGCCAACCCTGAATTTTATCAATATCTCGGTGAAAGAATTGTAAACCACGGTTACAACAGGCTTCCACAAGGGTATGATCATTTGAAAAAATAATTGATACAACTCTCCTTACAAAAATGATATGAAAAGAAACTTTTACCAATTTATAGTAATACTAAGTCTGTTGTTTTCACAGATCACAAATGCCCAGACCGTCAAAGTTGCGGGGACAATTCTCGATTCTGAAACGAAACAGCCTTTGGCTGGTGCATCCGTAGTCGTGAAAGGAAATCTTTCCGGAACGATTTCCAATGCGACTGGAAATTTTGGAATAAACATTAACACACCGGCTTCCCTGGTCATTTCTCTTGTAGGTTATGAAAAACAGGAAGTGAAAATAAATAACAATTCGTCGATTACAGTTTCTTTGAAAACTGCCTCGGAACAATTGGATCAGGTTGTTATTTCAGCTTCCCGTGTGGAGGAAAATATTCTTCGCTCACCGGTAAGTATTGAAAAAATGGATATCAGAGGCGTTCAGCAAACACCGTCTGCAAATTATTACGATGGTTTGGTCAATATGAAATCGGTTGATATGGTTACCAGCAGTTTGACATACAAACAAATCAATACCCGCGGATTTAACAGTACCGGAAACAGCCGTTTTTTGCAACTTGTTGATGGTGTGGATAACCAGCCTTCCGGTTTGGGATTTGCGATGGGGAATTTATTTGGTCCGCATGATATTGATGTTGAAAGTGTTGAACTGATTCCCGGAGCAGCTTCCGCATTATACGGGCCGGTCGCTTTCAACGGCATGTTATACACACGCACAAAAAATCCGTTTGATTATCAGGGATTAAGCATCCAAACAAAATTCGGAGTCAATCACATCAATGACGGTACCGGACTTGGTGCTAAACCGGTGTACGATATGGCGATCCGATATGCCAAATCCTTTAATAATAGACTGGCTTTTAAACTGAATGCATCTTACCTGACAGGAACGGATTGGTATGCAAACAATTACACCGACATTGATCCAAACACACCGGCAGCGAACAGAGGGCCAAATAACCCGGGAAGAAATGCTGTCAATATTTACGGTGACGAAGTCGCGCAAACTTTACCAAATATCGGTCGTGTGTCGCGTACAGGCTATGAAGAAAAAGATCTGGCAACGTATGGCGTATATAGCCTGAAGTTAAACGGTGCTATTCACTATCGGATTACGGATAAAATTGAAGCGATTTATCAGGGGAATTTCAACCAGGGAACTGCGCAGTATACAGGTAGCAACCGTTTTGTAATAAATGATTTCAAATTTATACAACACCGGCTGGAAGTAAAAGGAAGTAATTTTTATGTTCGTGCGTATTCTAATCAGGAGCTTTCTACAAATTCTTATAACTCTCGTGCACTTGGACAGCTTATTAATCGTCTTTGGGTAAAGGATTTGAACGGAAATACGGTAGCGCCCAATGTTGCTGATGCGACCTGGTTTCAGCGTTATGCAGCTGCGTTTAACGGGACAATTTCAGGAGTTACTTTGAAAGACCCTACTGCCGCGCGCGCTTTTGCAGATCAGGGCAGAATCCTTCCCGGAACTGCGGAGTTCGATGCGGATAAGGAGCAGCTGATCAAAACAAGAGGTTTGGGCGGTGCAGGAATTTTGAGTAAATGCAGCTTGCGTCATGTGGAAGGAATGTACGATTTGAGTTCGCTTTTGCATGTTTTTAGTTTGCAGGTGGGCGGAAATTACAGAAAATATAATCTGGATACAGGCGGTACTTTGCTAGATGATTTAAACAAAAAACTGACAAATGATGAATTTGGAATGTTTGCCCAGGCTTCCAAATCTTTATTTAAAGATATGTTGAAACTGACGGTTTCGGGTCGTTATGACAAAAACCAGAACTTTGACGGACGTTTTACACCGCGCGCTTCTGCTGTTTTTTCTCCTGGCGAAAATCATCATTTCAGAGCGTCCTACCAGACAGGATTTCGTAACCCGACGATCAGCGATCAATATATAAAACTGAATGTTGGCCCGATCATCATTTTAGGCGGCGTGCCTGTAAATTCAGTTGGTTTGAATGCGTATGAAAACTCATTTACTTCTGCTTCGGTAAGTGCATTTGCAAGTGCTTTTGCCGCCCAGGTTCAGCAGGGGACACCGTTTCCACAGGCCGTTGCCAATAATAAAGACAAATTGGTAAAATCAAATGTACCTTATATCAAATCGGAAAAAGTGAAAAGCTATGAAGTTGGATATAAAGGAATTGTTGGTAAAAAACTGCTGATCGATGTCAATTATTATTTTAGTGAGTATACCGATTTTATTATCAACACCGTAGTAATTCGTCCAACAGCAAATGTTTTGCTTCCGGATGGAAAAATTAACCCGGATGCTGCTGCTGAAATTCTTAATGGAAAAACGCAGGCATTTCAGTTGTATACCAATGCGGCAGACAAGGTTTCGATTCAGGGAGTTAGTACAGGTTTGACTTATTCTTTGCCAAAAAATTACAGAGTGAGTGCTAATGCGACCTGGATCGATTTCAACTTACGTGATGCAAATGCCAATAATATTCCTGCTTTTAACACCCCAACCTGGAAAACAAATCTTACGTTAAGCAACGCGCGTTTGACAGAAAAACTTGGATTCAGTGTAGCCTGGCACTGGCAAAACGCCTTCGACTGGTATGGCACATTTACAGAATTGCGTCCGGGAAGAATTTCTGCATACAGCTTATTGGATGCTCAGGTAAGTTACAGGGTTCCGTCCTTAAAAACGACGGTGAAATTAGGCGCCTCCAATCTGACAAATCATTACGTTGTTCAGGCATTTGGCTCTCCGTCTGTTGGTGGATTGTATTACGTGAGCTTAAATTTTGATCAGTTATTCAGATGAAAAAGATGAAAAAAGCCAACTCTGTATTCATTTTAACCAGCTCAGGAAAAGCTCTGATTTTTGCTTTTTGTATGTTCCTGTTTTCCTGTGGACACGAAAAGGAAAATGAAGAAAAAATGATTTCTGTCCTAAATGAGATTAATACTAACAATTTTAATAAGTTAAATCCATTTTGTCCGGAAGCAGAACTGGCTTTTTACGCTTCTGTGAATAACACTAACGTGGACGTTTACAAAAGTTTTGTAATGCAGCACCAGTCTGCCATTGCATATCTTAAATTGGGTGAAGAGCAGAAAGCAGTTGATATCCTTGAAAAGATTTCACCGTTAGCTAATATTCAATTTACGCCGTATGCGGATTTGTTAAAAGGAAGTCTTGGAATAGCCAATATGCGTTTGGGTGAGCGTCAGAATTGTGTGAGAAACCACACCAGCGAATCATGTCTTATTCCTATCGTGAATACGGGAATTCATACGATTAAAACAGGATCAAACCGGGCTATTGAAGTTTACTCTGGCATACTTGAAAAGAATCCTGAGGATTATGAAGCGCGCTGGCTTTTGAATATAGCGTACATGACTTTGGGTGAATATCCGGCAAATGTTCCTTCAAAATGGCTGATTTCCGGATTGGATAAGGATCCGACAGAGGTAAATATACAGCCGTTTAAAGATATTGCGCCGCAGCTTGGACTGAACAAACGTAACAGAGCGGGAGGTGTTGTGATTGACGATTTGAATAATGACGGTTACAATGATATCGTAACGTCCGACTGGGGTTTGGATGGAAGTATGCATTATTTCAAAGGAAATTCGGATGGAACATTCACAGATATTTCTGTGAAATCAGGTCTTGAACGCTTCAAAGGCGGCCTCAACATGATTCAGGCAGATTATAACAATGATGGATTTATTGATATTCTGGTTTTGCGTGGCGCCTGGATGGCAGGTGAATTTGGGAAACAGCCAAATTCCTTATTCAGAAATAACGGAGACAACACTTTTACGGATGTAACGATTCAAAGTGGTTTGTTTTCCTTGCATCCGACTCAGGCCGGTATCTGGAGGGATTTTAATAATGACGGCTGGCTGGATTTATTCATTGGAAATGAAACGGCAAAGGAGGGTGAGCAGCATGGTTGTGAACTATATTTAGGTGATAAAAACGGAAAGTTTACGAATGTTGCTGTGGAGGCGGGTTGTAATGTGAATGCATTTATTAAAGGTGTAGCCGCCGCTGATTATAACAATGACGGCTTTCAGGATATCTTTATTTCTACCATGTCGGGGTATAAAGTACTTTTGAAAAATAAAGGTATTGTCAATGGGAAACTGAGATTTGAAGACGCAAGCGAAATCTCCGGCGTTGGAAATATTGGTGCATCCACTTTCCCTACCTGGTTTTGGGATTATGACAACGACGGCTGGCAGGATATCTTCGTATGTGGTTATCAAATGGATAGAACGCTTGCCTATTCTGTGGCGACGGATGCGTTGAATATCCCGAATAAATCAAGCAAAATGTATTTGTACCGCAATAATCACGACGGTACTTTTAAAGATGTTTCCGAAGAAGCGGGATTGAATCACAGCGTTTTTGCAATGGGTTCAAATTTCGGGGATATTGATAATGACGGATATCTGGATATGTATCTGGGTACGGGAAATCCTGATTATACTTCACTTATTCCGAATAAACTTTACAAAAATATTGATGGCAAAAGGTTTGCCGATGTCACGATTTCAGGAAGAGTCGGGAATCTTCAAAAAGGACATGCTGTGGCTTTTTCTGATATGGATAACGATGGCGATCAGGATATTTTTATTGAAGTTGGCGGAGCTTACAAGGGCGATGCCTACAACAATTCTTTGTATATGAATCCCGGGAAAAACGCCAATAACTGGATAAAACTGGACTTGGAAGGAACAAAAAGTAATCGTTCTGCGATAGGGGCAAGAATCAAAATCAGTTTCAAAGAAAATGGGTTGAACCGGGTTGTTTACCGGGATTTAAATTCTGGTGGCAGTTTCGGAGCATCGCCGTTAAGAAGAGAAATTGGTATCGGAAATGCTGCTTTAATTGATGAAATCGCAATTAGCTGGGTAGGTGAAAAACAGCCTGAAATATTTAAAAATGTAAAACCAAATCAACTTTATAAAATTAAAGAAGGTGAAAAAACAATAGCGGCGATCAAGCTAAAAAAACTCAGTTATATGGGTTTAAATACTTCCATTCCTGTTTGTAATACACCCAAAATCTTATAAGACGAAAATGGAAACACTAAACGAAACTTTTTTAATTGAAACGGTAGCCGCACGGAAATGGCTTGTGTTTTCACTTTGCATGATCACCTACATTCTCAGCGGCACAGTATCGACGTTGATGTCCGTTTACTTACCCGTTGCTATTCCTGATCTAATGCACAGAGAAATTTCGGAAGCAGAAATGGGAGAAATCGGCGCTTTTATCAACGCTACTTTTCTTTATGGATGGATGTTTGGCGGATTGCTTTTCGGACTGGTAAGCGACCGTGTCGGCAGAGTGAAAACCTTGGCTTTTTGTACAGCACTTTATGGTATTGGTACCTGCCTTGTTGTTATAGTACCAAACTGGTATTCGTTAATGGGACTTCGTTTTGTTACGGGAATGGGCGTTGGCGGAGTACTTTTGGTTTCAACCGTTTATATTTCAGAAATCTGGGAAAAGAAAACGCGTCCGGTCATGCTCGGGATTCTGGCTGTTTCTTTTCCGATTGGTATTGTCGCCACGGGAAGTTTGAACATGATCTTTTCAGAATGGAGGCCTGCATTTGGGCTTGGATTACTTCCAATTGCCATTGCCTTATTAATCCTGTTTTTAGCGCCGGAATCACATGCATGGCAAATGATAAAATCTGCTCCATTAAAAACCCCGGAAAGTGTTTTTGATGGAACAAATCGTTCCAATCTGATTAAAGGATCTGTCATTTTTGGTGCCGTGCTAATCGGGCTTTGGGGGATTTTTTCCTGGCTTCCAACGTGGGTACAGTCGCTACTGGCGGTTGGTCAGGATGGACAAAAAGAACGTGGGTTAACCATGGTTCTTTTGGGGATGGGTGGAATTATCGGCGGTGTTTTATCGGGCTTTCTGGTTAAAAATCTTGGAAGCAGAAAAACATTGATGATCACTTTCACAGGTTGTATTGCCGTATGCTGTCTCTTATTTATTACAAATCATACCTTTTCTAAAATCATCTATTTAGAAACAGCGTTACTGGCGTTATTTTTTGGAATCAGCCAGGGCTCTTTATCCAGTTATATTCCTGAATTATTTCCGGTAATTATCCGCGCTACGGCAACGGGATTCTGTTTTAATATCGGACGCTTTTTTACCGCTACTGCTGTATTTTTTATAGGAGCACTGGTTACGGTTTTAGGAGGTTTTGGCAACGCATTACTAGTTTTTTCAATACCATTTCTGATCGCATTAATTACTGCCTGGCTCAGCAGAGACCCGGAAAGCAATATAAAGAATTTATCATAGGTTAATTAATTCAAGCAAACGGGCTTGTCATTTGACGAGTCCGTTTCTCTAAATTACATCAACTTTACGATAACAAAACAGATCAAATGAAAAAAATATTTTACCTCGGAATTATCGGTCTTATTTTATTTGAAATAGCCAAAGTTTATTTCATTATGCCCATGCCGGGAAGTCAGCGCATGAACAGCATTGATATGGCCTATTTCCTGCATACCTGGCGCTGGCCATTCAGGATTTTCTTTATAGTACTAATTATAATTGGAGCGACAAGTGTTTTCAAAGCAAAAAGAAAATGGATTCCTGCTTTGTTGCTTTTGATAACCGCAGGGATCGCTTATGCCACCAATTTTGAAATGGCAGCGGACACGATGTTTTATCAGCCTAAAACCTTGTTGTTAAAAAATGCGTCTGAAAACAAAGTCGACCAAGACAGGTTAATTATTGGCGTAACCGAAAATGGGGAAGCAAAAGCTTATCCGATTCAATTTATTGGTTATCACCATCAGGTTCAGGATAATCTGAACGGAAAGCCAATTATTGTCACATATTGTACCGTTTGCCGCACAGGACGAGTTTTTGAACCGCTTGTTGATAATAAACCTGAACTTTTCCGGTTGGTTGGTATGGATCATTTCAATGCGATGTTTGAAGATGAATCAACGCATAGCTGGTGGAGACAAGCAAATGGTGAAGCGATTACAGGTTCTTCAAAAGGAAAAACATTACCAGAAATTAATAGTACACAAACTTCCTTATCCGAATGGATCGCCTTACATCCGAATACGTTGATCATGCAGCCGGATCCGGCTTTCCAGGCGAAATATGATTCGATGAGCAAATATGAAAGTGGAAAAGGGAAATCGGCACTCACCAAAACGGATTCACTTTCCTGGAAAGATAAATCCTGGGTTGTAGGTATTAAAAGCGGAAAAGCAAGCAAAGCATTTGACTGGAACCGTTTGAGAAGAGAAAGGATAATTAATAGCGTTGTGGGAAATCAGCCAACGACACTCGTGCTTGCATCAGACGATAAAAGCTTTTTCGCCTTTGCAAGGCCATCGGAATCTGAGGGAGTTATTCTTAAAAATGATACGCTTTATCTTGGTACCAAATCTTACAATCTGTTAGGGAAAAATATTAATACCGAAAAAAATCCTGATCTGAAACCGGTTAATGCCTACCAGGAATTCTGGCACAGCTGGCAAACTTTTCATCCTGAAACAGAAAAATACTAATAGAAAGAAACGTGTTTTATTAGCCATGAAACCAACTTTCAATTTTGCCGCCGCTCTCAACCAGGCGGCGCCACTTTCAATTTTCCACTAAAAAATGGCCTACATCAGCATTCCAGAAGAAAATCAGCTTCCCGGTATTCGTGGACTAATGGCTTTCAGGCCGGAAACTGCACGTCCGCTTAATTTATTGGCGGAAGCTTTGTTAAGAGAAACGGATAATGATTTGACCCGCGGTGATCGTGAGTTAATCGCAACCTACGTTTCGTACCTGAACGACTGTTTATTTTGCCAAAGTGTGCATGGTGCAGCTGCGCAATGTTATCTCGAAGATGATGGAACTTTGATCAGTCAGGTAAAAAAGAATTTTGAGAATGCTCCGATTTCTGTAAAAATGAAAACACTACTCGCCATCGCAGCAAGTGTTCAGAAAGGTGGAAAAAATGTAACGCCAGATCAGATTGAAGCAGCCAGAAATGAAGGCGCAACCGATTCTGAAATTCATGATACGGTTTTGATTGCCGCTGCTTTTTGTATGTTCAATCGTTATGTTGATGGTTTGGGGACATGGGCCCCTACCGATCCGAAAAGTTATATTCCTCGTGGAATCAGGATTGCCGAAGAAGGTTATGCGGGGTTTGATGCTTTGAAAAGTATCGGGAAGTGAGAATCCAATATTCAATGAAATGATTTAAGAATAACTAAGCAAATCTTAAAACGCGGATTTTATGTATCTTTCGAAGTTTTGAAAATAATGCAAGAAACTTATTCATGAATAATTTTATCAGCCGTCTGGAAATAAAAAACTTCAAATCAATCAAGGAACTTGAACTTGATTGTAAACGGGTGAATGTTTTTATTGGTAAACCAAATGTGGGGAAGTCGAATATTTTAGAAGGGGTTGGGCTTTTGAATCCACGGGTTTTAAATCCAATTCCTGGGGAGAAAAGTGTTGTTAGATTTGAAGATTTAAGTGAATTGCATTTTGATAATGATCAGAATAACAATTTGTTTATTGGTATAGTAACTAATGAGAAAATAATATACAAAGCTGATTTATTTAAATTAGGAAGAAATACGGATGGAGTTGAGCCTGGGATTTATTTAATATATCAGGAAATTAGTCAGACAGAAAATAAGGTAGAAAGTGAGTTTTCAGAAGGGATAAGTTTACCATACAGCTTGCCCAATGCAACTGATGTTGGAAAGTCACTTCTGCAATTCTTATTGGTAGACAATAATTTTCAGATATTTTCCGATGGATTAAGCAAAACAAAAAATTCTATCAAGCTTATGGAGGATTTGTTTTCCATAATGAAGTACGAATTTAGAAATGATTCTTTGGCCGGAAAGGAGGTATTAGAAGACAATTTACTAATGTCGGATGGTAGGAATATTTTTGATATTGTTACAAATACAGACACCCTCAAACAAAAGATCGTCGAGCTATTTAAAAACGACTATGGCTTGCAATTCGTTTTTTCAAAAATAGACAAAAAGTTTTTTGTTCAAAAATTGGTTGACGGTTATATCTATCAATATCCTTATTCATCAGTAGCAGACACTTTCCAACGCTTCATATTTTACCTTGCGGCCATAGAATCGAATACCAATTCGGTATTAATTTTTGAAGAGCCGGAAGTTCATTCTTTTCCGCCTTATGTTAAAGAGCTTGCGGAGCGAATTGTATCGAAAAAAGATAATCAATACTTCATCAGCACACATAGTCCTTACATGCTTCAGACGCTGGTGGAGGAACTGGGCGATTCTGAATTGAATGTGATACTTACTTATTACAAAGATTTTCAAACTCATGTCAAAGTGTTGACGGCTGACGAGCTTCGTGAAGTTCAGGATTACAGTATCGACATTTTCTTTAATTTGAATAAATTCGAACCGAATGCCTGACCTTCGATTTCTTCAGGAATGTCATGCAGATACAACTTTGGTTTTGTTTCTTACTAAAAATGATTCTCGTGTTATTCATGCGCCAGGTTATACAGATGTAGGCGTCATCATGCGTAAGGCAAATAGAACAACCAAACTTATTGGATTTGTAGACGAGGATAAAAGAATTCCTCCTTATTTTGATGATTTTGAAATAATTGATTCAGGGGATAAGGTGATTTTAAATAAGAAATTGGGAAAAGATCAATATCTGATTGTTATTCAAAAAGCGATTGAATCCTTTCTTGTTTGGAATGCCGATCAGGTTGGAATTGATTTGACGGATTTCGGGTTTCCTAAAGATGTCAAGTCGTTAGGAAACAGGCTGAAAAGTTTACAGATTGAAAAAGATGAAAATTTTCAGACTTTACTTGTCGCTTTGGACAACCAAAATGCCCCGGGTTTTGTTAAAATAAGAAGCATATTAAACGAGCTTGTCGGGTAAAATAAAATTACTTTAATGAAAATCCTTATTACCGGTGCCACAGGTTTAGTTGGAAGTGCTGTTGCACGGCTATTTCTTAAAGAAAATCATACGGTTTTTGCGCTTTTTCGTCCAGGTTCTGACAGAAGTCTTCTGGCAGACTTGGATAATAAAATCGAATGGGTTGAAGGTGATGTGCTGGATATCGGTTCGCTGGAAAAAGCAATTGAAGATATTGACTTTGTAATTCACACAGCCGCAGTGGTTTCTTTTGTACCCCGCGACCGCAAAATGATGTACAAAGTCAACATGGAAGGTACTGCCAATGTTGTAAATGTCTGCCTCCAGAATGATGTAAAAAAGTTTTGTCACGTAAGCAGCATCGCAGCTTTAGGGCGTCCTGATTCGCGCAAAATTACTCCTGGTGAAGATCTTATCATTGATGAGGAACAGCGCTGGGAAGATTCTCCTGAAAATTCGGAATATGCAAAATCGAAACATTTAGCCGAGCTGGAAGTCTGGCGCGGTATTGCCGAAGGATTAAATGCCGTAATTGTAAATCCTACATTAATATTGGGTGAAGGCGACTGGTCAAAAAGCAGCACACAAATATTCCGTTATGTGCATAATGAAAAACCTTTTTATACAGAAGGGATAGCAAATTATGTTGATGTGCTGGATGTTGCCCAGGTCGTTTATAAACTCATTTTTTCAGAAATTTCCGGAGAACGGTTTTTGTTGAATGCGGGAAGTATTTCTTATAAATCCCTGTTTTTCAATATTGCTGATTCTATGGGAAAGAAAAGACCATCCTTTAAGGTTGGTTCTGGCTTGGCCGCTGTCATATGGCGTGTGGAAGCAGTACGTACCTGGCTGATGGGAACCAAGCCGTTGATCACTAAAGAAACAGCACAATCGAGTGCTCGTCGCTTTCGTTACAACAGTGATAAAATTCAAAAAGCAATCGGGTTTGAGTTTCAACCTATTGAGAAAACGATTGCACGTGTATGCGAAAGTTTAACCGGCAGGATTTGAATAAACCGGATTTATTTTTAACTTTCTTTTATTATTGTGTGGTGTAAAATACCCTCAACTCTAACCTACTAATCCGTATGATGGAGAAAAACTTCGGGGAAAGAAAAGATTACATGAAAGAAACATTGCTCCGGTTTGAGCGAATGCTTAAAACCAATGAGTCGGAGTTTTTTGATTTGGATGCATATGAGAAGGTGACGGAGTATTTTCTGGAAAAAGGAGAGTGGGATAAGGCTTTTCAGGCTTGTGAGCTTGGGTTAACCGATTTTCCTTATTCACTTGATCTTCTGCTCAATAAAGTACAAATTCATGCCAACCGTGGAGAACACGATTTGGCGATGGAAATATTGGAGCGGGCCTCTCTGTTTCACCCGGGAGATGTTGAAATTTCTTTCATGCAGGTCGGGATTTCCAATATGATGGGCGAATATGAGGAAGCAATTTCTGTTTTGGAAAGCCTGTTAAACCGTTTGGAAGACAAAGACGAAGTC
The DNA here is from genome assembly GCF_005280585.1 of Dyadobacter frigoris. Taxonomy (GTDB): domain Bacteria; phylum Bacteroidota; class Bacteroidia; order Cytophagales; family Spirosomataceae; genus Dyadobacter; species Dyadobacter frigoris. The sequence continues at coordinate 421,240 of NZ_SZVO01000005.1, read as the reverse complement.
TACTTCCAGATCGGACAGACTTACCAGAACTGGGGAAAATATGATGAAGCAATTCAGCATTACAAGCTTTCTCTTCGTAATAATCTTAATAATGAAAGCGCCTTGTATGAACTGGCGCATTGTCTTGATCTGATCGGAGAGCTGGAAAGTCATCTGGCTTATTACCATGAGCTGGTCGATAATAATCCATTTTCGCATAATGCCTGGTATAATCTGGGTATCGCGTTCAGCAAACTTGAACGTTACGAAGACGCCGTAAATGCGTATGAATATGCCACACTGGTAAAGGATGATTTCGCATCGGCTTTTTTCCAGTTGGGGAATTCTTACATGAGCCTGGAACAATATGAACAGGCGAAGGTGCAATATCTCAGGGCCATTGAACTGGAAGGCAAACAGACTGAAACCTGCTGCTGCCTGGGGACGTGTTATGAAAAATTAGGCGAATACGAAACGGCGATCAAATATTACCGGGAAGCGGTGAAAATGGATAGTCAGTGGGACGATGGCTGGTACGGGTTGGGAATTTGTTTTAGTGAATTAGGCCGCTGGTATGAAGCGGTCGGTTTTCTTAGAAAAGCAATCCAGATCACAGAATTAAATCCTGATTACTGGCTTGCATTGGCAGAAACGGAATTCCGGGTTGGCAACGTGGTCTCGGCTTTTGAAGCTTTTGAAAAAGCGGCAGAAATTGAACCTTCGAATCCTGATATCTGGCTGAAATGGTCATTTGTGCTTTTTGAACAGGGAAATTATGCCAGAGCATGTGATCTGTTAACCGCAGCAATTGAAGAAATGCCGGAAGAGGCGGATCTTTACTATCGTATGGCCGTTTACCAAATTCATTCCGGTGATTATCGTGAAGCTTTGATTAATCTGGAAGTTGCTTTAACGCTGGATTATGATGCACATTTGCAGTTATTCGACTTTTTTCCTGATTTGGAAAAACAAAAAGCGTTGTTCAGAATTATTGAACAATACCGGGAAAAGTAGTTTTTTGGGATTGAAAAATATAAACAGTTTCTTGAATCTGCTATGGCAGTACTTCAAGAAACTGTTTTGTTTTGATATCAACCGCACATTTGAAATGACCTTCCGGACAAGCTTTATGGCCATGAAGTCCACAAGGGCGACAGGTCAGTTTTTCCAGAACTTCAATAATGTGTGAATCGTCTGATAATGGGCCAAAACCAAATTCTGGGACTGTGGAACAATAAACTGCCGTAACCGGGGCATTCACTGCAGAACTGATATGCATAGGCGCGGAATCATTGACAAAATTCATAACGGAGCTTTTCATAAGCGCCGCGGATTGCAAAAGCGAAAGTTTTCCGCAGAGGTTTTGGACTTTGTTTTTGGTAATAACCTGACTAAAAATATTTTCAGCCAGTGCATTATCTCCCGGTCCGCCTAACAGATAAATCTGATATTGATCATCAATTTCATTAATTAACCGAATCCATCCTTCTTCTGTATATTGTTTTGTAAACCAGACAGAAGCCGGCGCGATACAGATGTATGGTTTGGATTGATAAGGTTTTACAAAATCAAAATCAGCATTGGACGGATAAAGTTTAGGTTTGGAAATTGCTCCGGATACTTCATCTTTAATCAATGCATTATTTCGCGTAACTTCGTGTACACCGGGTTCAATTTTATGAGGAAATTTGTCGGTAAATAGAAATGAAAATGGGTTTTTATCGAAACCTGTCCGTTTTGCAGCTTTTGAAAGACCAGTTAACAATCCGGTGCTGCCAAATCTTTGGAGGTTAATAACCCAGTGGTATTCCGTTTTTCTGATCTGTTTTAATAACTGGAAAAGGCTTTTAAATTTTCCTTCTTTCTTTTTCCAGATTAAAACATTGGACAAATACGGATGGTTTTCAAACAAACCTTCATTTCCTTTTCTTACCAAAAAGTCAATACGGGCATCAGGAAAGCCCTGATGTAAATTTTCCAATAACGAAGTTGCCAGAATTACGTCGCCTATAAAAGCAGTTTGAATAACAAGAATTCGCTTTGGAATCATTTTATTGCAGTTAGAAAATAAATATCAATTCAATTTTGTATAATGAATTGATATACAATTTGTTGTAATGTGATTTGTCGATTGCCGACTGACGAAAGTCCTTAAAAAACTTTCTTTCAAACAAAAGTCTGTAATTTTGCAGACAGTACCGAAAATTATTGACAGGTAATTTGTGTTCATAAGGAATGAAGAGAAATAATATGCATAAACGTGCGAATGCCGAAACTCCCTCACTAGCGTTAACAGAAGAATATAAGTTACATACCTTAGCTAACGGAATTCGCATAGCGCACAAACAAGTTCCTTACACGCAGATTGCGCATGTCGGGATTATGCTTGATATCGGAAGTCGCGATGAACAGCCTCATCAGCAGGGTCTGGCTCATTTTTGGGAACATATGGCCTTCAAAGGCACAGAAAAACGTAGTTCATACCATATCATCAATCGTCTTGAAAACGTAGGCGGAGAATTAAACGCGTATACAACAAAAGAAAAGATTTGTTTTCATGCATCTGTTCTGGATGATCATTTTGACAAAGCAGTTGATTTACTGGCGGATATTGCCTTCCATTCTATTTTTCCGGACAAGCAGATTGAACGTGAAAGAAATGTGATTATCGAGGAAATGTCGATGTATAACGATTCTCCGGAAGACGCCATTCAGGATGATTTTGACCAGCTGGTTTTTGCAGATCATGCGTTGGGGAACAATATTCTGGGAACACCGGATACCGTTAATTCCTTTGGAAGAGAAGAGCTTTTTCAGTTTATCAATGAAAATCTTGATACCGAACAAATTGTAATTTCCTCGGTTAGCCGTTTGTCTTTTTCCAAAGTGGTTAAGGTTGCTGAGAAATATTTAGGAGATATTTCATTCAAAAAAACGACAAGAATTCGTCAGGCTCCCGGAAATTATTCACCTATTATTCAGGAAAAAGAACGTTCGATCACACAAGCGCAATGCGCCATGGGACAACCGGCCTATGCGCTTGGAGACGACAGACGTCTGCCGTTTTTCATGCTTGTGAATTTACTCGGCGGACCGGGAATGAATTCCCGTTTCAACTTATCGCTGCGCGAAAAATATGGTTTCGTTTATTCCATTGAAGCAAATTATACACCTTATCTGGACACCGGATTTTTGGGTGTTTTCTTTGGTACGGAACAAAAACAATTGGCGCGCAGTATTTCGTTGATCAATAAAGAATTTAAAAGGATTCGCGAAATCCCATTGTCAACCGTTCAATTACATCAGACAAAAGTGCAGCTGATGGGACAATTGGCGATGTCGGAGGAAAGCAATATGAGTTTTATGCTGATGATGGCGAAAAGTTTGCTGGATACCGGCCGGGTTGACACTTTGCCGGAGATTTTCTCGGAAATTCAGGAAATCACTTCGGAACAATTGCAGACGATCGCTCAGGATATGTTCAATCCTGAGAATTTTAGTTATCTGACTTTTATTCCTGAGTAATTCAGGATTGTAGATATTGTTATTGAAAACAGTTATCAGCGAAAGTTGGTAACTGTTTTTTTATGTCGATTTGTCATTTTATGAATAGCTCAAAGAAATCCTGATAGCCTGTTTCTATTCGTAAGGCGTAATATTAATGTCAGATTTCATGTAACCGGGCGATACAGATTATCGTTTCGCCTGGTTTATTATTTCAATTAAATTGCTTTTCAAATGTTGTTTTCAAACCTGCAATATTCCCTTTCCAGAATTTTCTTTGCTTTATTATTAACGATATCTTTTTTGACGTCCAAGGCTCAGTTGGCTACTAATCCATACATTCCTGCCGAATTACCTGATAGAATTATTTTAAACACAACGCAAGATCCTTCTACTTCCATGGCCGTCAACTGGCGGACACGGGAATCGGTTACTGAAAGTTTTGCTGAAATTGCTGTTGCAAGTGCTGATCCGCGTTTTGTTGATAAAGTAAAACGAATTAAGGCTAAGTCAGAAAAAGTAATTTTTAATGATACGCCAACTGCAATTTACCATTCTGTTGTTTTTGATAATTTATCACCCAATACAAAATACGCTTACCGGGTTGGACAAGGAGAAAATTGGAGTGAGTGGATTCATTTCAACACAGCCGGAAAAGTGGGAGAGAAGTTTTCTTTTCTTTATTATGGTGATGTTCAGGTTAATATCCGCTCCATGTGGTCGCGCGTGGCGCGTGAGGCTTATGGAAAAGCGCCTGATGCAAAACTTGCGATTTATGCGGGAGATTTGATCAATAAAGCGAACCGTGATGTAGAATGGGGCGACTGGTTTCAGGCTGGCGGATTTATTCACAGTATGATTCCGGGTTTTCCAACGCCTGGAAATCACGATCATTATGAAGGGCCGGATGGAAAACCGCTGACTTCTGTCTTCTGGCGGCCTCAGTTTACATTACCGGAAAATGGTCCGGCAGACCTGGAAGAAACCTGTTATTACGCGGATATTCAGGGGACAAGATTCATTTCATTAAACTCAGACAGAGCCGAAGAATCAGACGAATACCTGGAAAAGCAGCGGATTTGGATAGAGAAAATTCTAAGCAATAATCCTAACAAATGGACGGTCATAACTTTTCACCACCCGATTTTTTCACCAAAATCAACACGCGATAATAAACGTATGCGGGAAACTTTTAAGCCGATTTTTGACAAATATAAAGTAGATCTCGTTTTACAGGGTCACGACCATACGTACGCGAGAGGAATGGCAAAAATTCCAACGGCGCAAAAAGGCGCTGTTTCAGCAACGATGTATGTAGTATCAGTAAGCGGTCCCAAAATGACGGATTCCAATGTAGAAAAACGTGACTGGATGGATCGATCGGCACTTTATACACAGTTTTATCATGTGGTTACGATTGATCACGATAAGCTAAGTTTTGAAACATTAACCGCTACCGGAGAATTATATGATGCCTTTGATTTGATCAAACAAAAAGGTAAAATTAACAAGCTGATTGACCGAATACCTCAGAACGTTCCGGAAAGAAGATAATCCAGTTTACAAATTCAAAAAACTGCTGTAATGAAAAGATATATTTTCCTGCTTTTGGCAGGTCTCGCCTTAGTTGGCTGGAATGTGCGGGATAAAACTGTGGATAAAAAAAAGAAGGAAACACAAGAATTTCCTTCGGAAATCGTAGATTTTAAACCTTACGATGGCAATCCGGTTTTCAAGGCAACCGGTGATACCGCAACCTGGGATGAACAAATCCGGGAAAGAGGTTTTATTTTGAAAGAGGATAAAACCTACTACATGTGGTATTGCGGTTATACCAAAAAAACGGGCAAAGAAATAAAATATCTTGGGCTGGCAACTTCTCCGGATGGTTTGAAATGGACACGTTTTCCAAACAATCCTATTCATAAAAAAACCTGGGTGGAAGATATGTTTGTGTTGAAATCTGCCGGGACTTATTACATGTTCGCCGAAAGTAAAGATGATATTGCAAGGCTGCTCACCTCAAAAGATAAAATTAACTGGGACGATAAGGGCGCGCTGGATATTCGTCTGAAAAATGGGAATCCGATTTCAAAAGGACCATTTGGAACACCTGCTGTTTGGAAAGAAGGCGATACCTGGTATTTATTTTATGAAAGAAATGACTCTGATGTTTGGCTGGCGACTTCAAAAGATATGAAAGTATGGACAAATGTGCAGGATGAGCCGGTATTAAATTCCGGGCCGGAAACATATGACAAATTTGCCGTCGCTTTCAATCAGGTTATCAAATACAAAGGATTGTATTACGCCTATTACCACGCATCCGCTTTCAAAGACTGGCACGAATGGACGACAAATGTTGCCGTTTCAAAGGATCTGATCCACTGGAAAAAGTATGATAAAAATCCGATTTTGAAGGGAAATAAATCAAGCGGATTTACCGTGAATGACGGAAAGGAATTCCGGTTTTATACGATGCACCCGGAGGTGAATGTTTACTTTCACTAATTGATTTTTATCCGGTTGCTACAAATATTACGGTACGCTGTACCTGGCCTGTTGCCGTAATTTTGATATAGCTACAATTATTTCGGTGCTCTGCACCCTTTATAATCAAGATGCAGAACAACGAATAGTTAGAAATAATCAAGCAAGGTGCATAGCACCGCAATATTTGTAGCAAGAGAAAGTTTGTCCCTTTATCACACTAAGGTGCATAGCACCGCAATATTTGTAGCAAGGGAAAGTTGTCCCTTTATCACACTAAGGTGCATAGCACCGTAATATTTGTAGCAAGGGAAAGTTTGTCCCTTTATCACACTAAGGTGCATAGCACCGCAATATTTGTAGCAAAGGAAAGTGGTCCCTTTATCACACTAAGGTGCAGAGCACCGTAATATTTGTAGCAAGGGAAAGTTTGTCCCTTTATCACACTAAGGTGCAGAGCACCGCAATATTTGTAGCAAGGGGAAATGGTCCCTTTATCATACTAAGGTGCAGAGCACCGTAATATTATCGACAAATAATCTATTACTTATTTTTCTTCAATATCGAAACCACCTGATCAAAATCTTTGGCCAGAAACAATTTATATAAATCTTCAATTTCTGACCAGCTTTCAAACTGAGCTTCGATCTCTTCTTCTTCACTGTCGTTGAAGATGCCCAGAACTGTCATATTCTTACGACTTTCCAAAACGACTTCGTTATCGCCAACAAATATTCCAACCCAGAAGCGACCGTTTTCGTCATCCATTTCAAGGGTTTCTTCGATAACATCATGGATATCTTCCATGTCTACGTCATCAATGGAATCGCCCCAGGCGGTTTGCAAATAAATTTCAGGTATTGACATTGTTTTTTATAGTAAATGAAAAGAGATTGGGTTAAGATATTCGTCTTTCCCAATCTCTTTTGTTGTAAAATATATTATAAACTAAGCGTTTTCTTCTGCCCGATAGTAAAGCGTCGATCCGTTTTCCGGTCTCAAAATATTCTTGGCAGCATCATGCAGATCTTCCGATTTCATATTTCTGATAATCTCGGCATCTTCATTTGCCCAATCCACATTGCCGGCATTTGCAGCAAAAGCAAGGTTCATGGCGCGGTTCAAAAGCTCTACTTCTGAAAATGCCAAGGTTGCTTCGGTCTGATTTTTAACTTTTGTTACTTCTTCGTCTGTTGCTCCGGAAGTCACCATTTCTTTTAGCAATTCTTTCACCGCTTCATCTGCTTCTTCCAAAGTCACGCCCGGATTCAGGTTTCCTTTGATCAAAAGTAATCCCGGATCAAGAGAGGATGTCGTACTTGCGCTGATACTGTTGAAAAGATTTTTGTCTTTCAATAGCGCACTGTACAAACGCGAAGATTTTCCTCTTCCTAAAATATCGCTCAATAAATCCGAAGCATAAAAATTGTCCTCATACCGTCCCGGCATATGGAAAACTTTGATTAAAGAATTCAGTGGAACAGCCGCCGAAGTTTCCATGTGACGTGCTTCATTCTGTTTCGGTTCCTTTTCCAGATTTCTTACATATGGAGCGCCGGCCGGAATTCCTTCAAACCATTTTTTAGAAAGTTGTTTAATCTGCTCCAATTTTACAGCTCCGGCTACAACCATCACCGCATTATTCGGACGATAAAAACGCCAGAAAAATGCCTGAACATCTTCCATCGTAGCACGTTCAATGTGGTCGATATCTTTTCCGATCGTTGCCCAGCGATACGGATGTTTCTGGTAGGCGAGTGGTCTTAATTTTAACCACATGTCACCGTAAGGCTGATTCAGATAACGCTGCTTAAATTCCTCAATCACCACTTTGCGCTGCACTTCCAGCACATTAGGATCAAAAGACAAACTCATCATCCGGTCCGATTCCAGCCAGAAAGCAGTTTCAACATTGTCGGCTGGCAGGGTAATATAATAATTGGTAATGTCCGGAGAGGTAAATGCGTTGTTTTCACCGCCAACCGTTTGTACCGGAATATCGTAATTTGGAATGTTTTTTGAACCTCCAAACATCAGATGCTCAAAAAGATGCGCAAATCCTGTGCGCTCTTCATCCTCATCCCGCGAGCCTACATTGTATAAAATATTGACCGCTGCCATAGGGGTCGAAAAGTCCTCGTGAACATATATTTTCAGACCATTGTCCAGCGTAAAGTGCTCGTATCGAATCATAAAATCAGGTCAATTAGTAGTAACGGCACGGTTCTTTCCAAAATAAAAAAATATGGAGAAACCCGTACGCAGGTTTTGTGGTTATGAACAAAGCTAATGCTCAGGTGGGATTCCACCAAACCATTTATACCGATATACCTGATAGTCATGAAATTTACTTTGCAGTTTTGTTTTTTGTGTATCTTATTTCTTATAGCTCCAAAGCAAACCAAGGCACAATTGCTCAATGATCCTGTCACTCTGAAACTTGTTCAAAAGGGCCTGGATCACATTTATAATTATGAATATGCCGAAGCAGATGCCATATTAAATCAAGTCGAAAAGAAATATCCGAATCATCCTGTTTCATACATTCTGGATTCCTTTGTGATGTATTGGAAGTATCTTCCTATTAAAGATAATCCAGCGAAATCGAAAGAATATATCAGTAAGTTAAACCAGTGTCTGGAAGCGATAACCAAAAGATATGGTAAAGACAGCAAAGATCCGGAAGCTGTTTTTTATACGATTGTGGCGAGAGGTTACATCGCTATGATGTACAATTACAATGGTGAATTAATGAGTGCAGCCGGCGAAGCTAAAAAAGCTTACAATGCCTTAATTACCGGATTAAAACTGACCGAAAGAAATCCTGAGTTTTACTTTACTTCCGGGATGTACAATTATTATGTTGAATACTACCCGGAAGATCACGGGATTGTAAAACCTTTAATGATTTTCTTCAAAAACGGAGACAAAACGTTGGGTTTGAAACAAATCGATATCGCTACCAGACAAGGCGTTATCACCAAAGCGGAAGCTTGTTTTTATCTGTCCCATATTTATCTGGAACACGAATCCAATTTCCCCAAAGCGCTTACTTACACCCAAAAACTAGCGAGCTGGTATCCTGAAAATCATATTTTCAATATGGTAAACACAGAAACGCTACTTTTAACCGGACATTATGACGAGGCGGGAAAGGGAATGGAAAAGTTAAAAGCCAATAACAAAGGATTTTATCCAATCGCCTACAATACTTTCCAGGGGATCATTTTTGAAAAAGATACAAAAAATGATACTGCCGCCCAAAAATCATATCTGACAGCCCTTCGTACGCCACATGACGATCAGTATACCCGCGAGTATTATGCTATGGCATACGCAGGTTTGGCGCGTATAGCGAACAGGGCGGGAGACAAGGGTAAAGCGAAAGAATATTATAAAAAGGCTTTGGAAAAAGCGGAATATAAATCGATCATTAAAGAGGCGAAAGCCTTTAAATAATGGTTAATTGTTAATTGTTAATGAAAAAAGGGTTGCCGGAATTTTCGGCAACCCTTTTTTCATTATTTGGGAAATTGTGATTTGTCTAATCCTGGAATGATTGTCAGGGCATTCTTATAATAAAGCTTTTTCAAAACTTCATCAGAAAGTCCCATGCCGTACATGCGCCAGAAAGCGTGGTATTTTTTATGGTAGGGGAAATATTCGTCTTCCGTTTCCAGTACTCTGAAATAGGTGCTGTATTCAGATGGAACCCAGCTGTCTTTTCCGAATAAAACTCTGTCCTGCCATTTGTCGAAGAATTTTTTTGCCGCTCTTGGCTGGCGTCCAAGTTCGGCAATGACAGCTCCGATTTCAACATACATATTTGGAAAAACAATCATCAGACTATCCAGTTTTTTAAGATTGTTTGGATACCAACCCATATGTGCGTTGATGAAAGTGGTTTTTGGATTATCTCTGAAAATCTTGTGTTGTTCAGCAATAAGGGAATCAAAAGGTACCGGATCATTTGGTCCGCGGCGGCGTCCCGGATGTGTTTTTAATTCCAGCCACCGTTCGTTATAACGGTCCATCGGATCCCAGAATGAGGGAACGTCTGCGGTATGGATTAAAACAGGAATTTTCAATTCCCCGCACTTTTTCCAAACCGGATCAAGACGCGGATCGCTTACGGCTACTCTGTTTCCTTTATCATCTTTGATGCCGCTGAATCCTAAGCTTTTATAAATTTTCAGACCTTTGGCGCCCATTTTAACATCGGCTTCCAATTGTTTTACTGCCTTTTCGGTCCAGTCTTTATCACCAAATCCTTTAAATTGAAGATTAGTAAAAATGGCGATCCGTTTCGGTTCGTTTTTGGCGACATTTTCAAGTGAACCTTTTAGCGTTGCTGTTCCTTCATCCCAATTATCACTCCATCCGCGTCCGCTCAAATTGACCATAATCCCCATATTCAGGCTGTCCATTTGAGCAACCAGAAATTTCAGATCCTGGGTTGGCATTTGATATTGATGATTGTGCACATCGATAAATGGAAATTTCGCGCGTCTGAGCTTGTGTTCTTCAACTTTTAGGGTTGAAACCGGATCGTATTCTTCAAAACCAAGTGGCTCGATAGCATTCTGGGCTTTTGCATTTTCTACAACCGCTCCAAAAGTAAAAGCAAAGGATAACGAGAAAAGTAAAGGTCTGATTAATTTCATAGGGATGGTTTTGAAAATTAGTCAAAAAGAAAAGTGATCACTTTTCAGGTTTGTAAATTAAGGCAACGCAATGTGCGGCAATTCCTTCTTCTCTTCCAACAAATCCTAAATGCTCGGATGTTGTGGCTTTGATGGAAATATCTTCTTCCGAAACGTTCATGACTTTGGAAAGACAGGTTTTCATTTCCGGAATATGTGGATTTAATTTTGGTCTTTGAAGAACGATGGTAACATCTACGTTTCCAACTTCAAATCCTTTTTCACGAATCATTTCCACTACTTTTGATAGCAAAACTTTGCTGTCGACGCCTTTCCACTGAGGATCGGTATCTGAAAAGTGGAAGCCAATGTTGCGCATATTAGCAGCGCCCAAAAGTGCATCACAAAGCACATGACAAACTACGTCCGCGTCAGAATGTCCTTTGGCACCGTGTGTATGAGGTATTAAAATGCCGCCAAGCCAAAACGGGCGGTCTTCAACTAATTGATGAACATCATAACCTTGTCCAATCCGAAAAGGAAACATGCGAAATTTGATTAATAAATAGTCGACGCAAGTTGGTGATTGAATTTGTTAAAGACAACCTCCGTCCGACGGTTTTTTTACCGTAGGACGGATAGAAAACAAATTTATGATCTAACGAAAATTTTCTTTTGCCGGGTAGATAAAAGAAAATCCCCGAAATCTGAAGATGACGGAGATTATAGATTCTGTTATTTTTGATAACTAGCGCCTCGGCGCAGCAATCTCAGTTCTGAGTTTTTGAATTTCTTCTTCCTGATTGGAGGCTTTAAAGTAATAGTAAAGTCCTGCAATCAAGAATATTTTTGATAGAATAAACACAGCCACAAAAGCCGGACGCCACCATTTGTGGACTTTTATATAAGTATCGTTAACTTCGATGTCAAGGTATTCATCTTTCTTTTTGGTATCGTCTTTAGGCAGGTCATAATAAGTATTATTCCCTTTTTTCTGAATATGTGTTTTGTTGGTCCGCAACTGGATAATATCTCTTATTTCAGCAGGAGGTGGAACCGCATTTTGAAGAAAATGACCTTGTATATTTTTTTCGAACCTTATAATATAATCAGAAACGTCAGAATGAGTTAATATCATCTGATTGACCTGGTGTTCCTCCGCTTCGGTAGTCATTCCCAATAAATAGGACTCCAGGATCCCGCTCTTTATAAATTCTTGAGTTTTCAATGTGTGTTACAATTATGCATTTGGAGATTTAAAAAATTCGTGAAATGCCTTAAGCACTTCCGGTTTAGAAATTTTTAATTTTTCAGCAACTTCATCAGGCGAAAAACCTTGACGAAAAGCCAGATCAAATATAAATTCCGGTGTACTTTCACTGGCCGAATAATTACTATCATTAAGTGGAGCAATTGCCATCATCTGTCTTTTAGCTTCTACTGCCTTAGCTCTGGCAAGTTTGATCACACAAACAGCAAAAGTAAAGGGATAACTATTACACGATTGCAGTAGTGGGGACGAAAATACATTGACCAGAATTTCCTGTGCCAAATGTGGTTGAGGGATGATCTGTAAAATAATCCCGTAAGCCATTGCACCGTATTGATCGTAGACTTCAAGTGTTGTCAGAGGACTGGATGTTCTGATTGCCGACTGGTTGCCAGAATTATCATTTGCACGTTCAAGTTCATTCATATAACGCTGACTTTTAACGGATAGAGATTTACGGGTAAGGTGAAAATTTTGGAGATGATTGTTACTAAAATTAAAATCTTATCCAGGTGAGAAATATTAGATTGCAGAAATATTATCGTTTTTTTTTGCAAAAATATCTGTGCTAAATTAAAAAGTTCTATCGATAAATCATCATAATGTATATCATTTTATAACTAATGTTTTATAAAGTGCTTTAATTGTCTATTTAATAAAGATTTTATTATTTTTCTGTACTATTTATTTTCTGTAAATAAGTGCCGGACAGTAACATATCAATATGGGGAATATGGGTATGGCATAAAAAGACGTTATCAATTAACTTTGCCGGATGAGAAAAAATAATGCAGTTATCTTCGACATGGACGGCGTAATCGTTCATACTAATCCATATCATTCCCGAGCTTTCCGGGAATTTTTTTCGAGCCGGAATCTAAACCCGTCTGATGAAGATTTCGCCCAGCATATGTTTGGAAAAAGCAATAGTTATATTCTTACGCACTTTTTGGAAAGAATCATTGAGGGGGAAGAGTTAAAGATGATGGAAGATGAAAAGGAAAGTCTGTTCCGGAAAATCTACGAGCCATTTATAGATCCTATTTCCGGCATACTTTCTTTTATTGACGACTTATATCAAAATGAAGTGAAACTGGGCGTCGCTACTTCTGCGCCTGTCGCGAATCTTGATCTGGTTTTTAGTAAAGTGCCTTTACGGGAGAAAATGGGATCGATTCTGGCCAGTGAAAATGTGAAAAAACATAAACCGGATCCGGAAGTTTATCTTACTTCTGCTAGAAATTTAGGTGTTTCTCCGGAAGATTGTGTCGTTTTTGAGGATTCATTTTCGGGTGTTTCTGCCGCACTGAATGCGGGTATGAAGGTAGTTGGTGTGCTTACTTCACATGCTATTGAAGAACTTCCGCCTTGTAATTTTTATATCAAGGATTATTCTGAAATGTCGTTTCAAAAGGTTTCGGAGTTATTTAAATAATTCGTTCGTGCCTCGGACGGGCGGCGGTTGGGGCGACCCTTGTGGTCGCCCTATTTCGAATTATCCGGAATCACGTATAATTCAAGATTCCGGATAATGGATCGATTGAATATCAGGTGATTTCCGGGCAACCACGAGGGTTGCCCCAACAGTTGCCCGAAACGGTTAATCTATATTTGAGCCGATTCCGCGACCCGCACGTCAAACGCACCCGTTAATACCTGGCCGTTTCTTTTTACCTGGAGAAATATTCTGTAACGTCCGCTTTTGGGAAATGAATACGGAAAGGAAATCCGGTTGCTGTGATCCATAGTATTCATCGCTCCTGTTTCATTTTGCTTATACATACCCATTTCAGTCATCAATAATTCTTCCCTTTCAATGGTTGGCATCGCTTTAAGTTTTGCCAGATAACGGTCAATGCTGTCACGGAAAATTGCCGGCGAGGGCCTTTGCATGATTTTTGTTGTATCGGTCAGACGGTTTTTTAAAGTTTGTTCCGCAGCCATTGCAAAAGTACCCGAAGGATGCAAATGAATATAAACTGAACCATCAGAACGAAGTACAGCCACGTGTCCCATCATACCCAGATAAGGTTCCGGAAAAGTTGGTGTTCCGTCAGGATTAAATATTTCAAAATTTAATAAATAAGGTTTTCCGGCTTCCAAAGGCTTATCCGGTTTTCCTTCCCAAATGGCATAAGAATTATCTTTGAATACCGTCTTGGTTCCCGGCTTTCCACAAATTACCACATTTTCATCCAGTGGGATTTTCCCTGGCGAATTAATTGCATCCGTTACCACATAAGTATCTTCTTCGGCTGTTTTCTTAATTTCAGCTCCTTTTGCAAGGTGTTCCGGAATTTCCAAAGTATCCACAATGGTTTCAGCAAAACCTGAATATTGAACAACGTCCGCATACATAAGATATTTTCCGGCTGGCAAATTTGGCAAATAGGCCTGAAATGTTACGCTGTCTTTTCGTTCGGGGTGAATATGAGCAAAAGCATCCAAACCGGGAGTTCGTACAAGAAAAACGTGCATGAGTTTTCCATGATCCGGAATTAATGTACTTAACATAGTACCGCGTTTCTTTTCTTCCCAGCCGGTCGTATCGATTTTTAGTTGAAAAATACGTTGTCCATCTTCACTGCTAACCGACGAATTTCCTTTTAATGCTTTATAAATATTTTTGTTATAATGTGCTGCCCAGCTATTCCACCAGCTGCTTCCGCCATACAAAATCAACGCACAGACAACGGTTGCAATGCCCATGTTCATCCATCTTTTTCTTTTTTGTTTGGATGATAACACTTCACCCGGACGTAGCAATCCATCACTCACACTTGCACCGATGGCAGTTATCATTAATAAAAAGAGAAGAATTCCAAGCAACGAAAGACCAAATCCCAGTCCTTTCGGCATTTCTCCCTGCGCAGTAGAAACGGCAGCAATAGGAACAATAAATTCTCCTTTTCCATCTTTGCCTGATATTTCAATCTGGACACTGGACGATCCGCTTTGCATAAGCCACACATCCCCCTGGAATTGCCCGGGTTGGCCCGGAACGGAATGAATTTCGTCAGCAGACGGAGCTCCCTGACTTCCAAAACGGTAGGTAATGGGTCGGGCGAGAACTTTCTGAGGATCTCCGTTTTCAATAAAAACAGTTATTCTGGCCGTTCCGGGAATGACTTCCGGAGGTGTTATATCAATTAAAACTTTGTATGGACCGGCTTGCCCTTGCAGAAGTACGCCTGAGCTTCCAATGTGCGCCCAAGAAATCTGAACGGAAATCAGGAGCAGAATTATTAAGTAAAGTAGTTTTTTCATCGTTGAATTTTATTCATCCAGTTTCCCCATTTCAAACCTATGCGGGTAGAGATCAGGCAACTGACCCAGGCTATTCCTAATCCTTTAATTAATTCAGGCGTGGTATCCAGCGCCCATGTTGGAAATTTATATCGAAATTCCCAATTCGGATTGCTGCCAAAATACCAGTAATGACTTCCGAAAAACCAGTTTCTTGCATATGGAGATTCGACCAGAAACGTTCCGGCATACCATTGGGCTGCAAAAAATGTAAGGAGAAAAGCGGTTCCCAGAATCAACGTCAAAATCCAGTCGTTCAGGTACGCAAATTTATTTCTTAAAATATCAGCGAAAAATGCCGGGACAATTAATAACAACGGAAACTTAAATCCCTGATAATGGTCAATGTGGTTAACGATCGGGCCAAGTTTTGGTTCTGCCGGAAAAAGAGGGATGATCCAAAGTGTTAGCAACATCAGTAAACTGTAAATTACCGTAACAGCCGTGATTGTCCATTTATTTTTAACTGCCTTTCCCAAAGCCATCAGGAAAAATGGAAATACGATACAGGCAACGACGTAGAAATCTGATTTGTGCGTATTCCTGATTCCCATTTCCTCGGAAAGTAAGGTATACCACATCGTCAACAGAAATCCGGCAGAAAGAGAAAAGAGCCAGAATAAAATCCTGTTTCTGGTTTTCTTCTTCTCAGGATTGTCATTTGAGAAAAGCTTATTATGGTTTTTTAACGAAATAACGCTGATCATTGCCCCAAACTGCACACTAATAATTCCCAAGGCTAAAATCGTATGCGGTGGAGAAAGAATGGTAATATCAAGTCCGTAAGTATTATGCCACCAGTCGTCAAAAGGAGCGGAAGTAAGCATAGCCAATGCGCCCCAAACACAAAACAGTTCACCAAGGGAGCTGTAAAAAAAGCCCCAGACTTTTACGCTTTTACTTTTTTCGAGTGGGTTTCCCCAGAATGTAATTCTCAATATTTCATAACCTGAAAATATTCCCGAAACGACTGCACCAAGATAAATAATCAAATGCGGTGGAGAAAAAAGTCCGTCGCGCCCGATACTCATGTGCCAGCAGATATCCCAGATTAATCCGGTGATGACACAAAAGGAAGAAAATACAGTTGCAAAGATGTAAAATGGAATTCCCTGATTGCCATGAAGTGCTATGATTCGCCTGGGCGGAGTGGGCGGTGGACTTAATGTGTTTTCCATTTTCTATTTAAATGATTGGGGGTAATTTATTAATAAGCCATTGATACAAAATTCCTTATCCATTCCTTTTGGGAATAAAAAGATACAGAATAAATATTGTTACTCAAAAGAAGATAAGTCAGGCTAGTTTAAAATGGGCGCATGGCTTTTACAAACCTGCCTTTGAAGTAAGTCGAAAAAAGATTATCCTCACGAACACCTCGCGAAGTGGAAGCATGAATAAAGAAAATTTCCTGCTGGTTGCGCACATCCGTTACAATGCCTGCATGAGAGACATAACCTTCTTTGCCGGCTTCCGGCACAAAAAATACCCAGTCACCCGGACGGATTTCCTGAATACTTGCTACTTCGGTTCCAAATTCTGATTGCTGCCAGGAAATTCTGGGTACTTTGATACCAACTTCGGAATAAACGGAACATATTAATCCTGAACAATCAATGCCATTTTTATCGTTACCACCTGAACGATAAGGAGTTCCGGAATACGTTCTGGCAACTTCTACCACTTGTGGGATTTCACGGTTGTAATTTCCTGATGGACTGGTACTTGAATAAGCTGGTTTTTCTTTTGGTGCAGTTGGGCGGCTATTGACAGGTTTTCTTGCAGGAGCGCTGGCCGGTCTTCGGCTATTAGCTGTTGTATTCGTCCTGCGGGGCTGCGCTACCGGGGCCGGATTTTTGCGAAGCGTGTCGCATGAAGATAGTATAATGGTAAAAACGAAAAGGCAAATCGTAGTGAATAAAGAAAAGGAAATCTGCTTCTTCATATCTAATTTTTGTTGATTAATTTCATTTCAATCTTACCATAACACCTACAAATAACGATACTTCTGCTAAAAATTGTTGAATCAAAATTTGAAAAAAGAAGGAAAGGATTCGTTAATACATTGAACTTCAAATTTCAAACATATTTTTCAGATTGAAAAAATGAAGGAAATATTATGTGGGAGCCTGCTTTGTCAGTAGTTTTGTCTTAATCAGAATCGATTTTCTGATCTTACTATCCTTTAAATCTCAAATCTTTTTTAATGAAAATTATTTGTGTAGGCCGTAATTATACGGAACATATCGAAGAATTGAAAAATGAACGCCCGGATGCGCCTGTTATTTTCCTTAAACCTGAAACTGCCCAGATCCGTGCCGGAGAACCATTTTTCTACCCGGATTTTTCAAAAGATATTCATCACGAAGTTGAACTGGTTATCAAAATAAATCGTGTTGGCAAAAATATAGAAGAACGATTTGCGCATAAATATTATGATGAAATCGGTATAGGAATTGATTTTACAGCACGCGATCTGCAATCTGAATTGAAAAGCAAAGGTCTGCCATGGGAGTTGGCGAAGGCATTTAACGGATCCGCACCGGTTTCGGAATTCTTGCCGGTCTCTGATTTTGAAGATATTCAGAACATCAATTTTAGTCTGGATGTAAACGGAGAAACCCGTCAGTCTGGTAATTCGTCGATGATGTTATTCCGCATTAACTACCTGATTTCTTTTGTTTCAAAATATTTTATGTTGAAAAAAGGTGATTTGATATTTACCGGAACGCCAAAAGGCGTTTCATCTGTACAAATCGGGGATAAGTTGACGTGTTCAATTGAAGGTAAAAAACTTTTAGAATTGTCGGTGAGGTAGAGGGGAGAAGTGTATTTATCAGTTTCAATTCATGTTTTATAATCCATTGGCTATCAGACGTACGATTTTCATTTTTTTTCTTTTTTTGTTTTCTGCTCTCTCCGGTTTTGCTCAGAAACAGTCGTATCCGCAAGGTTATTATCAGTTTCCGATCAGGCCAGGACTGGCTAATTCTTTGGCTGGCGGATTAGGTGATCTTCGGTCAAACCATTTTCACGCCGGTCTGGATATTCGCACGCAGCAGGTGGTAGGTTTGCCTGTTCATGCAGCTGCGGAAGGATATGTTTATAAAGTTGCTGTGCAGAGAAGTGGTTATGGAAATGTTATTTATTTGCGCCATCCAAACGGTCAAACGACGGTTTATGGACATTTGCTGAAATTCAGTGATTCGCTTGCCAATTATGTTCGTGCAGAACAATACAAAAAACAGACTTTTGAAATTGACCTTTTTCCGGAAGCAGGTAAATATGCTTTTAGAAAAGGCGAAGTAATAGCACTTTCGGGTAATACCGGAGGATCTGCTGGCCCGCATTTGCATTTTGAAATCCGGGATTCTCAGGACAATTATTTGAATCCTTTGTATTTCGGTTTTAATGAAATTAAAGATGTAACGCCACCGAAATTTGTCAATGTTGCTATTCGTCCAACAGATATTAATGCGCGAATAAACGGAAAGTTTGAAAGACAGACTTATGCGCCGGTTCGCCAGAAAGATGGAACATATAATATTCCTGCAACGATTACAGCAACAGGAACAGTCGGCCTGGAATTGCTGGCTCACGATATGATGACGGGAACAGGTTTTCGCTACGGTTTGCAGTGTATTGAAATAAAAATGGACGATCAGGAAGTTTTCGCCTATAACATGGAAATTTTCCCGAACGCCGCAACGCGGGATTATAACAATCTGATTGATTACGAAACGGAACAGGAAACGGGGCAGCGTTTTTTGAAATGTTACGTGCCGGACGGTAATAAGTTTGACTTATATAAAACCGGAGCTTACCGCGGAAAGCTATTTATAAATGATACGCTGACACATCAGGTCAAAATCAAAATTTTTGATTCTTACGAAAATTCATCGGTTCTGACTTTTTCAATAAAAGGAGAAACGCCAAATCCGCCGCTTCCGGTTTATGATATGGAAGTGAAACCGGAATGGATTCAATGTGAAATTTCTGATAATACTTTAAAAGTAAGAGCGAAATATTATCGTAGCTCGATGCCTCTGGCAACTTTTTATGTCTATGGAAAAGAGGTGAAAAAGGCTCCTGATTTATACGAAAATGAAACAGCAGTTTTCCTTACTGATTTAAAGGGATATATTCCAGATTCGGTTAAAATTGGCAATACGATTGCACGTACTTATTTGAGATCGAAGATCAGTCCCGGTAAATTAACAACTTATCAGGCAGACCGCTGGTCGCTTCAATTTGATACAAATACTTTGTTTGACACTTTGTATGTTGTTGGTCAGCAAAATTATAATTCACTGACCATTAATGATAAAGGGATTCCGCTGCGTGATTATGTGACGATTTCTTTCAAACCGGAAGAAGTCCCGGTTAATAAAGAAAGAAGTGGCATTTACCGGTATACGGGTTATGGATATCGCTTTATAGGAGGAACGTGGAAGGATAATGAAATTACTTTCAAGACCAGAGAACTGGGCACTTTTGTTATTCAAAAAGATACGATTCCGCCGAGAGTCAGGCTGGTTGAGCATAGCAAAAAACGGATTCGCGCCTACATCAGTGACGGGATTTCCGGGATTGACACTTTTAAAGCTTACGTCAGTGGAGAATGGGTTTTAATGAACTATGATGCCAAAACAGGGTATATATGGTCGGAAAAAATCGATGAAAGCCAACTTTTTGAAGGCGATCTGATGTTAGAAGTTAAAGATGGGGCCGGAAATAGTACTATCTTGCAAACTGATTTAGTTGAACCTGTTACCACACCCAAAAAACGAAAACGAAAATAGATTATGGGACTTCAGATTGGTGAGGCAGCACCGGAAATTTCAGCAAAAGACCAGAACGGAAATGATGTAAAACTTTCCGATTTCAAAGGCAAAAAAGTAATACTTTATTTTTACCCAAAAGATGATACGCCAGGATGTACCGCTCAGGCTTGTAATTTGCGGGACAATTATGAATCTCTTTTGATAAAAGGATTTGTAGTTTTAGGAGTGAGCGTCGATAACGAAAAATCGCATCAAAAATTTATCAAAAAATACGATCTTCCTTTCCCGTTACTAGCCGATACAGATCATGCGATAGTTGAAGCTTATGGTGTTTGGGTAGAAAAAAGCATGTATGGCAAAACTTATATGGGGACAGCGCGTACAACTTTCGTCATTGATGAAAATGGTATTGTTTCCGAAATAATCCAGAAAGTGGATACCAAAAACCATACTGATCAAATTTTGAGTAAAACTGAGTAATTAAAAGTCAATTACTGATCTATATAAATCCGAAATTCGCAGTTCATTTATATTTATAATAAATGAGGCGAAAGTTTAATTCAGCTGTTTTACGCTCCAATAAAATAATAAAATCGAGAAATGGAAATTGAACAATTAGAAAAAGTAGCAGCCCAAGTTCGCAGGGATATCGTTCGCATGGTGCATGGTTGCCAGTCGGGACACCCTGGAGGATCACTTGGCTGTACTGATTTATTAGTTGCGTTGTATTTTGAACGCATGAAATTGAATGAGAAAGACGGCAAAGTCGTTTTTGACATGGATGGCGCAGGAGAAGATCTTTTCTTCCTTTCCAATGGTCATATTTCTCCTCTGTTATACAGCGTCTTAGCCCGTAAAGGTTATTTCCCTGTTTCTGAATTGGCTACATTCCGTAAACTAAATTCAAGACTTCAAGGCCACCCGACTCCACACGAACATTTGGAAGGAATCCGCATTGCTTCAGGTTCATTAGGACAAGGAATGTCTGTGGCAATTGGTGCCGCTTTGGCTAAGAAACTGAATAATGATACAAGCCTTGTATACGTCCTGATGGGCGATGGCGAGCAGCAGGAAGGACAAGTTTGGGAAGCAGCAACTTTTGCTCCTCACCACAAAGTGGATAACCTGATTGCTGTTATCGATTTAAACGGTCAGCAAATTGACGGTCCAACTGCGAAAGTTATGGACAACCGCGATCTTGGTGCTAAATACGCAGCATTCGGTTGGGAGGTAATGGAAGTGGAAGAAGGAAACGATATGGCTTCTGTTGTAAAAGCACTTTACGAAGCAAAAAGCAAAGCCGGACATGCAAAACCAATTATGATCATTCTTCATACCGGAATGGGTTATGGTGTTGATTTCATGATGGGAAGCCACAAATGGCACGGTGTTGCACCAAACGACGAACAATTGGCGGCAGCATTGGCGCAGTTGGAAGAGTCGATGGGGGATTATTAAGATCAGATTCTGAAAGATGACAAGCATAGATCAACTAGACTTTTCGCGGCAATATACCTATGCAGACTATCTGCAATGGAAATTCCAGGAGCGTCTGGAACTGATCAGAGGGTACATTTACAAAATGTCGCCCGCTCCTGCTCGTCGTCATCAGGATATTTCACGAAATCTTGGGAGACAAATAGATAAATACCTGCTTGATCTTCCCTGCCAGTGGTATACCGCACCGTTTGACGTACGTTTACCTCGTCGTAACAAAAACGGAGATGATGAAATAATGACTGTGGTGCAACCCGATATTTGTATTGTTTGTGATCCCTTAAAACTGGATGATCGCGGCTGTATCGGAGCACCGGATGTTATTATTGAGATATTGTCTCCGGGAAATACGAAAAAGGAAATGTTTGACAAGTTTCAGGTGTACGAAGAAGCAGGTGTAAGAGAGTACTGGCTAGTTGAACCCGCTGATAAAATTGTGTTAGTTTACACATTGAATGAGCAGGGAAAATATATCGGCAAGCGGCCTTTTACAGAAGGAGAAAAGATGACTTCTTTTGTGTTTCCAGAATTAGTAGTGGATCTTACTAGTGTTTTTGTTGATTGAAAATAAAAGTTATCACGATAAAGTGAAAATAAAGAAGCTCCATATCAAGAATTTCAAATCCCTGGTCGATCTCGAAATCGTCGAGCCAAATCCGTTTACGGTTTTTGTCGGCGCGAATGGAGTTGGGAAGTCGAATATTTTTGAGGCTTTGGAGTTTGCGAAAGCAAATATTTCATATACAGATTTATCTACAAAAATTGACCCTTCCAGATTGAATAACCCAGTGTCTATAAATATTCCAACGGATCTGATTGGTATTATTGAAAGACAATTTGGTGGTCGAGACAGTTTTTTGAATTTTTCTTCAATAGAAAAAGAGTTTGTATATGAGTGCAATTATGATTCAGTTGGCTCTTCGCTAAACTTAGATTACACCAAAGTGCCGACTGATTACTTTGTCAATTTACCGATTCATCCCAATAATTGGGATGTTTCAATTTATCAAAAGTTCTACAACAATTTTTCCCGACTTTTTATAGGCAGAGACGAGTTAAATAAACTGGAAGCGCTAAAATTAGCTGATAGCTCCAAAGCTCTAATCACAAGCTGTAGAAATCTTGAAAGAGTTTTGGGTAGACTTTTATTAGATGATATTAAAAAAGAGGAAATTTTAGATTGGTTAAAATTATTCGTTCCAGAGTTTGTAAATATTGAAGTGCGTTCAGATGACGTAAAGGGAACGGACGAACTTCGTATTTATGAAAAGGGTTCAAACAAGCCTTTTCATAAAAAACTAATTTCAGATGGTACATATAATATACTTTGTCTTCTAACAGCAGTTTTTCAGTCAGATGAACCTCAATTCTTATGCATTGATGAGCCTGAAAATGGATTAAATCCCTTTGTTATAAAGGAACTTGTAAACCTTTTTAGAACAGCATGCTTGGAAAAGAAACATTATATTTGGGTCAATACACATTCTCAATCTCTTGTTGAAATGTTGACACCTGATGAAATTGTTTTAGTAGATAAAAAAAATGGGAATACGGAAATTACACAGATTCAAAAAATGAACCTTCATGGTTTGCCAATGGACGAAGCTTGGATATCTGGTGCTCTTGGAGGAGGAGTTCCATGGTAAGACTAGGAATTTTGTGTGAAGGAGAAAGTGAGACTTATATTTTAAAGTCTGATTTGTTCCAAAACTGGTTATATGAAAATAATATTGATTTAGTTGAGATTAGAATTGTTAAGAGCAAAAATCAATATTGGGAAGATAGACTTGAATCTCATATTTTGATTCTTCAAGATCTGAATGTTGAACAAATCTTGATTATGGTCGATTTGGATGAGGATGCTTGTATTACCGAAACTAAGAATAAAATAGTAGTCGGAGGAAATCAGCATATTGTAGTTTCTGTTAAAGAATTTGAAAATTGGTATCTTGCTGATAATGTTGCAGTGAGTAAGCTAATAGGGAGAAATGTTAACATTGATTATCCTGAAAATGATGATGCAGTAGGTACAATCATACAACTAAATAATGGTAGAGGTTTCGGTGGTAGTAAACCACGGCTAGCTATGAAAATGAGAAATAATGGTTTCTCTATCCAAAACGCAGCCAACCATCCAAACTGTCCAAGTGCCACTTATTTCCTGAGTAAATTAGAACAAATAGCAAAAAAATAATTTTAGACATTACATCGATACAAATAATGAAAAAATACACCTTCACCGAAAAAAAAGATACCCGTTCGGGCTTTGGCGCCGGGATGCATGAACTTGGTCAGAAGAATCCTAACGTAGTCGCACTTTGTGCTGACCTTGTTGGTTCTTTGAAACTGGAAGCTTTCATCAAAGAAAATCCTGAAAGATTTGTTCAGTGTGGTATCTCTGAGGCCAACATGATCAGCGTTTCAGCTGGTTTGACCATCGGTGGTAAAATTCCTTTTGCAACTACTTTTGCCAACTTCGCTACAGGTCGTGTTTATGACCAGATCCGTCAAAGCGTTGCTTATTCTGGCAAAAACGTAAAAATATGTGCTTCTCACGCTGGTCTTACTTTGGGAGAAGATGGTGCAACACACCAGATCCTTGAAGATATCGGGATGATGAAAATGCTTCCGGGTATGACCGTAATCAATCCTTGCGATTACAACCAGACAAAAGCGGCTACGATCGCCATTGCTGATTACGACGGACCGGTTTATCTTCGTTTCGGTCGTCCGGTTATTCCAATTTTCACACCTGCTGACCAGGTTTTTGAAATCGGAAAAGCATGGATGGTTAGCGAAGGAACGGATGTAAGTATCTTCGCAACAGGCCATATGGTTTGGGAAGCGATCCAGGCTGGTGAACAACTGGAAGCAGAAGGTATCAGTGCTGAAATTATCAATATCCATACAATCAAACCACTTGATGAAGAAGCAATTCTGAAATCAATTGCAAAAACCCGTTGTGCCGTTACTGCCGAAGAGCATAACCGAATCGGTGGATTGGGTGATAGTGTTGCGCAGGTTATTGTCAAAAACGATCTTGTTCCTCAGGAATATGTTGCTGTTGATGACAGTTTCGGAGAAAGTGGAACACCTGCTCAATTGATGGAAAAATACGGTTTGACCGCTGCTGACATCGTTGCTGCTGCAAAACGTGCCATCGCTAAGAAAAAATAATAAGTTGTCGTTGGTAAATTAAAGTAACCATTGGAACTGGAGTGCCTTTGAGTCTTGTATATAAGTAAGATAACTTTCTTCTTATGTACAAGACTCGAATTTTATTTGCCCTGAACCAAAAAATAAACTATTATTGATTCTTAGTGAAGATTCAATAACCACCATTGTATTTTGAAAAGGTAAAAATCGTTTAAGATTTAGCCCTTTTATCAAACAATCAGACTAGGACTGAGTATTAAATGTCTGACGAAGAATTATTAGCATTATTTCAGAATCCCGAAACGCGGAGAAACGCGTTCAATCAACTGGTGCGAAAGTATCAGCAAAAGGTGTATTGGCTGGTGCGTAAAATGGTAGTGGATCACGACGATTCGAATGATATCACTCAGGATGTTTTTATAAAGGCATGGACGGCGCTGGAAAATTTCAGAGGAGATTCCAAACTTTATACCTGGTTATACCGCATCGCAAGTAATGAAGCCATTAACTTTTTGAACAAAAAACGCAAGCGGTTTTTTGTTTCAATTTATGATGTTGAAAGTGAATTGAGTGAAAAACTTGAAGCAGATCCTTTGGTAAGCGGAGATGCAATTCAATTAAAATTACAAAAAGCTTTATTAAAATTACCTGAAAAGCAGCGACTGGTATTTAACCTTAAATACTTTGAAGAGTTGCCCTATGACGAGATTTCAGAGATAACAGGGACATCGGTTGGTGCTTTAAAAGCATCCTATCATTGGGCCGTAAAAAAAATAGAAGACTTTTTAAACGAAACAGATTAAACCATTTGTAATCGATTAAGTCAAAGATCAGTAAGAAAAAGAAACACGTATAGTCATGGACAAAAAGCACATACGGTTAGACGATCTGAAAAAGGAAACGCCTTTTTCGGTACCTGATGGCTATTTTGAAAATTTACCCCAACTCATTCAATCAAGGATTTCAAATGAAGTTGTTCGCAAGCCGTTAATCCGATGGACCTGGCAAAGGTCTGCAGGTTTGGTTGCAGCAATGAGTTTTTTACTGGTTATGGTTTGGGTTACTTTTCCGGAACGCCAGGGTTCGCTGGGGCAGGAGCCGCTTAGTAAGATCAGCGATGCCTCGATAGTAAGTTATCTGGAAGATCAGAATATCAGTTATTATGATCTTAGTGAACATCAGGTTGTTCAAAAGGCTTTTGATACGGACTCAACTGTTTTGAACTATCTGGATGGTATGGACGAGGAATTTCTTCGTCAGCAAATCCTTGAAACTGGTTCCGGTTCGGAGAAAATTTGACATTTATTGAACTAACAAAATGAACTCACCAAAAAATTTAAACAACGTTAAGGGAATAAGTCTAATATTGCTTTTTACTTTTCTGTCTACCGCGATGGCTTGGGCTCAACGTCCTTCCGGAGAAGAAATGCAGCGTATTCAGGATGCAAAAATTGCAATTATTACAAATCGTCTTAATTTAACACCAGAGCAATCAACCGGTTTCTGGCCGGTTTACAATGAGTATTCTCAAAAGAGAAGAGAAATTCATCGTGCGCAACGAAAAATTATAAATGATAAAAAGGCAGAAGGAAAAACAGATGAACAAGTTTTGAATAATTTGAAAGAAGTGCAGGATCTTAAACAAAAAGATCTTGATCTTGAAAAGGAATATCAAACCCGGTTTTTGAAAGTGATTTCGGCAAGCCAGATTATTGAACTATATAAAGCAGAACGAACATTCAACGATATGTTGATTCAGCGACTGAAACAAAGGCAGGGAAAGCCAAACGAATAAGTTTAATAGCTCTCTAACAAAAATCCCCATAACGGATAAAGCGTGTTATGGGGATTTTTATTTGTCAGCGAGTCACAATCTTAATGTCCGCCAACGGCAGCAACGCTATCTATTCCAATGGTCTCTACGCTGATATTTTTCATCGGCGCGGAATGTTCTTTAAACTCCTGGATAATTTCCAGTACGTCGTAGTCGATATTCAGCGATTTTGTACCATCGATGATAACTTTTGAGTTTTCTGGCAGATGATCTAATGTAAGACCAATGCTTCCCTTATTTAAAAAAGTTACCTCTTCGGACAAGACAATGGTTATCACGTCTCCGTCTTTATACTCTTCTTTTTTGTAATGATAAGAGTGTTTGTAATTTTTTCTTAAAATAAAGTAAATAGCAACGAGCATTCCTATGGCAATCCCCTTCAATAAATCTGTGCTCAAAATGGCGATTACCGTTACTATAAACGGGAAAAACTGCTCTTTTCCCAATTTGTACATTCCCTTGTAAAGCGAAAACTTTGAAAGTTTGTAGCCCACTAAAAGCAAAATAGCGGCCAACGACGCCAAAGGGATATAATTCAAATATTTAGGAATGAATATCGCCGACAGTAACAAAATGGAACCATGAATAACGGTACCCATTTTTGTCCTTCCTCCTGATTCAATATTGGCAGAACTTCTTACGATAACCTGTGTAATCGGTAATCCGCCAATTAATCCCGAGATCATATTTCCAATTCCCTGTGCTTTCAATTCGCGGTTTGCCGGTGTGTTCCTTTTGTAAGGATCGAGTTTATCTGTCGCTTCAACTGATAACAGTGATTCCAGGCTGGCGACAATGGCTAATGTAACTGCAACTGTATAAATTTCAACCCTGTTGAAAGCACTGAAATCGGGCGTTTTGAAAAAGCTGAAAAATTCAGATGCACTGGATGCCACTGGTAATTGTACGAGATGTTCGCCGCCCATCGCAATTTCCGGATAGAAATTTGAAAACAAAGTGTTTAGAAGTATGCCCGTCAATACAACAAACAACGCACCCGGAAGGAATTTGAAAAGCTCAATTCTCTTCATAAACGGTTTGTCAAAAAGAAGTAACAAGCCCAATGAAACAATTGAAATAATTATCGCGCCCGCGCTACTGTATCGTATCGAATTGTACACTTCTGTTAAAGTATTCTGCCCGTCTTTCTGACTGAATGCTTCGTCGCCCATGAAATCGGCATCATAGCCAAAGGCATGTGGTATTTCCTTTAAAATTAGCGTGATACCAATAGCCGCAAGCATTCCCTTGATAACCGAAGAAGGAAAGTAATAGCCGATAATTCCGGCATTCATAAATCCAGCAAGGAGTTGGATCGCTCCGGCAATCACAACGGCGAGCAAGAATGCTTCGAAACTTCCCAAAGTTTCAATGGCCGTTAATACGATCACAACCAATCCGGCAGCCGGGCCGGAAACACCGAGAGCAGAACCACTCAAAAAACCCACTACGATTCCTCCCACCACACCGGAGATAATTCCTGAAAACAAAAGATCAGGTCGGCCCGTGGAGGCTAAGGCAACACCAAGGCACAATGGCAGGGCAACAAGATACACGACTAGTCCCGCCGGGAAATCGAATTTGAGGTTTGAAAACAGATTATTTTTATTCGTTGACATAGGATGATTCAAGAGGGGAAATGACGGTTGCGAATGATTAGCTGATTACGTGCTCGGCTAAATCCAGTTTGTAGAAATGCTCGATTTCTCCTGTGTTGTCAGCCGTGATATTCAGATCTTGCAGATAGCCATTTTTAATGTCATAAACCAAACCATGAACCTGAAGAGCTTTCCCATTTGCCCAGGCATTTTGCACGATCGACGTTTTGGTAAGATCATGAACCTGCTCTTGCACATTCAGCTCGACTAGCCGGTCGCTTCTTTTTGCCATATCTTCAATTGCATTTAACTCATCTTTATGCAAACGATAAACGTCTTTGATATGACGAAGCCAGTTGTCAATTAGGCCAACCTGTTTGTTGCCCATCGCCGTGTTTACGCCACCACATCCATAATGTCCGCACACAATAATATGCTTAACTTCCAGCACATTAACTGCATAATCCAGTACGCTCAACATGCTGATGTCTGTATGAATGACCATATTGGCGATATTTCTGTGTACGAAAATATCACCCGGCATTGTTCCGGTTATCTCATTTGCCGGCACACGGCTGTCTGAGCAGCCAATCCATAGAAACTGGGGAGATTGTCTTTCTGCCAGATCATTAAAGAAATCCGGGTTTTCTTTTGTTCTTTCTTCTACCCACTTTTGATTGTTTGTGAAAAGCTTTTTATATGACTTAATCATTATTCTAATTATTTATCGTTGAATAAAATGTAATAAATGACAGCATAACAGACTAGTAATCAGATCAATTCAAATATTGAAATGAGGATGCCTGACAACCAAATGTCATTCAGTAATACCGATGAAATAAATTAGGATAATTCGGGTGGGGGTGAGAAGAGATTTCTATAAATCTCGTTTTCACAGGCAATGGTGTAAGAGAATACGGTTTTGAGAAGAACTGAAACCGTAATTTTGCTGAAAGAAACAGGATCGGAAATCAAGAACTGATCGTCGTCCATTATCTTTTCAACTTCTTTGTTTTCATTATCGCAAGTACCATCATTGCAAACTACTTTTGCTTTTTCCTTAGCCAACAGAATACTTGCAACATCTGTAGCTTTACAGATTAGGAAGATCGTTAGCAGTATAAGGCAAAGTTTTTGGAACAAAGTAATTTGATGATTTAATACCAGGTTGTAGTTTGTATAACGTAAAGAAAACTAAAATTGGTTTCTTTTATTTTATAAAATCTTATTTTTTGTATGAGCGGTATTTTAAAAGGTATAAAAAAAGGGATGTTTCAAACATCCCTTTTATATTAAGACTTGTAACTTTTCTCGTGGTTTTCTAACCAGCGCCCAACTAAAAAAGCTGAACCCAAAAGAAGCACATAGAAAGTTATCATTACAATCGTCATGAACATAATAATATCTGATTAGGTCTTGATTGAATAGAACAAAAATATGCAAAAAAAGCTAATGACCGACCTGTAACTTCAAAAAATTATAAAACACCTTTTGTCGATGGCATAAAATCAAGTGCTTTCAAGTCACGACGGACTGCCATTTTTATTGCTTTGGCGAAACCTTTAAAGATTGATTCAATTTTATGATGTTCATTCTGGCCTTCAACTTTTATATTAAGGTTCGATAAAGAAGTGTCGGAAAACGATTTGAAAAAGTGGTAAAACATTTCTGTTGGCATTTCACCGATTTTTTCCCTTTTAAATTCAGCGTCCCAAACCAGCCATGGACGTCCGGAAAAATCAATTGCAACCTGTGCAAGTGCTTCATCCATAGGTAATAAAAATCCATAACGGCTTATTCCACGTTTGTCGCCAATAGCAATTCTATACGCTTCGCCTAATGCAAGAGCTGTATCTTCAATCGTATGATGTTCGTCAATATGCAAATCACCATCCACATGAATTGTCAAATCTGCGCCTGAATGTCTGGCCAACTGATCCAGCATATGATCATAAAATCCTAAACCGGTATGAATATCAGATCTTCCGCTTCCGTCAAGATTTAATTCGATATGGATCTGGGTTTCTTTGGTATTACGTTGCACACTTGCCGTTCTGGAAGGTAATTTCAAATGCTCATAAATCGCATCCCAATCCAAAGAAATATAAGAAACTGCTTTATTCATTTCAGGCGTCACATCTTCTTTTGGAAGCTCGTTTTTCAATAAAATTGCTTTCGATTTGAGATTGACCGCCAATTGAACATCAGTCAGGCGATCGCCGATGACATAACTGTTTTCAAGATCGTAGTCTTCTGAAAAATAGGAAGTCAGCATACCAATACCAGGTTTTCTGGTTGGCAGGTTATCCTCAGGAAAACTTTTGTCGATATGAACCGTTGTAAAATGTATATTTTCCCCTTCAAGGATCTGAAGCATTTTATTGTGTGCGGGCCAGAATGTATCTTCCGGAAAAGATTTAGTACCCAAACCGTCCTGATTGGTTACCATCACCAGCTCGTAATCTGTTTCTTCCGCTATTTTACGAAGATTTGAAATTGCTTTTGGCAGAAATTCAAGTTTTTCAAGCGAATCAACCTGAAAATCCGTTGGCGGCTCAACGATGATCGTTCCGTCACGATCAATAAATAATACTTTTTTCATTTAAAAAGGATACAAACAATCAAAGGTTTTAAACAAACTTCAATGCAGAAAAAATGGCGGCTGCCGTTTAACTGTTGCAAAGTTCGTAAACTATATGGTATTGAAAAGATTTATACGAAGTAAATAACGGTACTTGGACTTTGAGCAACAAAAAGGTCAGCAAAGAAGTTGTACATTTACGTGATAAACCAATTCATTTTTTTAAGCAGAATGTTTACAGGAATTGTAGAAACCCTTGGGGAAGTATTAAAAGTTGAAGAGGAAGGTACCAACAAAACTTTCACCTTACGTTCGACTCTGGCTCCGGAATTGAAAATTGACCAAAGTTTAAACCATAATGGTGTTTGCCTTACCATAGTTTCATTAAAAGAAGACACGTACCAGGTTACTGCGATTGAAGAAACTTTGAACAAAACCAACCTTGGAAATTTAAAGGAAGGGAATAAAGCAAATCTGGAAAGATGTATGCCTGCAAATGGCAGATTTGATGGCCATATCGTACAGGGACATGTGGATCAGACTGCGGTTTGTACACGTATTGAAGAAAGAGACGGCAGCTGGTTATTTGATTTCCAATACGACGCAACGCTTGGGAATATGACAGTTGAAAAAGGATCAATTTGTGTGAATGGAGTAAGTCTTACTGTTTTTAATTCAGAAGAAAATTCGTTCCGGGTTGCCATTATTCCTTATACTTATTCATTTACAAATTTTCACCAGTTGCAGGAAGGTGACACTGTAAATCTTGAATTTGATATTCTTGGAAAATATATCAAACGAATTCTTGGTTCTTATACGATGTAAGTTATTTGCATCTTGAATTATTCCTTCTATTTTTACCATTTTTAGAAATTACCCGCAGCATGTACGTCCATGGCAAAAATTAGCACTCAATCCCGTAAGGATCTTTTTATACACATTGGCATTGTAGTATCACTTATACTGGTATTTTTTCTCGGCTTTTTCTTCATTTATCTGCCTTTCACTACCAACCACGGAGAGGCAATTACGGTCCCCGATCTTCGTAAGAAAAATTTGAGTGAGTTGGAAGATTTCCTGGATAGCAGAGATTTACGCTTTGAAGTTGACTCTACTTATGTACCAAATATGCCGCCTTTAACAGTTATTCAGCAATATCCAAAACCGGGAGCAAAGGTAAAGGAAGGTAGAAAAATATATGTTACGGTTGTTTCTTTAACGGCCCCGCTTATAAAAATGCCGAAGCTGACGGATATGACACACAGAAGTGCACAAATGCAGCTGAAAAGCTTAGGTTTGGAGGAAGGTACGATATCTTATGTTCCGGATATGGCGCAGAATGCCGTTTTGAGACAAATGTATAAGGGAGTTGAAATTTTACCCGGACAGCCGATTGCAAAAGGATCTAAAATTGATCTCGAACTTGGTGAAGGTTTGGGTTCTGCCCAGTTTGAGTTGCCATCTGTTGTAGGAATGCCTTTGGATGAGGCCAAAATCCAGATTGTCGGTGCAGGATTAAAAGTTGGTCAGGTTATGCAGGTCGCAGCAGAAGAGGGTCAGATTCCCGGAAGTGTTGTGAAGCAAAATCCTGAATCAGGTAATAAAGTTCGAATCGGCGATGTAATTGACCTGTGGGTAATTCCGGCAGGTGCTGAACCAACTGCCCCAAATGAAGACAACACACAACCGTAAAAACGTTTTATCCGGAGTTGACAGATTTTTGTTTTTAGCATTATTAATTCTGATTTCCAGTCAGTTTAATAGCGTATACGGACAACTTAAACTCGTCCCGATTGGAAGAAATCAAAGTGGAGAAGGAAAATTTAAATCCAATACTTCCGCCAGAATTCAGGCATTAACGCTGCCTTTTTTTGATGATTTTTCTACAACTGCTACTTCTCATCCGGATTCTGCTTTCTGGATGCCCGGAAGTGGTGTATATATTAACAATACTCTTGCCACCACACAGCCTTCTGTGAATATGGCTACTTTTGACGGACTTGATAAAAATGGCGTTCCGTATAATTATGTAAATCAATTGTCGCAGGGACATACGGATACACTGACTTCACAACCGATTAATCTGGCAAATCTGAATCCTGCTGATTCTGTTTATCTAAGTTTTTATTGGCTTGCAAAAGGTTTGGGAGAATTGCCGGATGACGGTGATACATTGCGTCTGGAATTTCTAAGCCAGGATCAGCAATGGGTTTCTATGTGGGCAACTACCGGACCGTTATTTGACTCACTCTTCACAAGACAATTTATTCCGGTTATTAATCCTGTTTTTTTTCATGGCAATTTTCAGTTTAGATTCAGGGCATACGGCCGGCTTTCCGGCGCTTATGATACGTGGCATCTGGATTATCTTTATTTGAATAAAGGAAGATCTGTCAGTGACCGTTTTATCAAAGATATCGCTGTCCGGACAGCACTAACGCCGTTTTTGAAAAAATACACAGCTATGCCAATCAAGCAATACTGGGCAAATCCTGCATTGGCTACCACGGATTCAGTAGGCACAGATATTATTAACCTTTTCAATAATTTCAATTTTACAACTTTTAATTTTACGGTTAAGGACGAGATTTCCGGGAAACAGTTTACCAATTATAATGCTACGTCAGCGGTATTTATTGGTGGAGAAAAAACGCAGAGCAAAAGAATGGCCGTTTCTTCGATTCCTGTGGACAGATCAATAAAGGCTTTGAAATTGAAATATAAATTAAATCTGATTACAACGGACGACCAGAATCCTACCATTCCATCGGTTAATCTTCGGAGAAATGATACCATCAGTGCCAGAACAAATCTGAGTGATTATTATGCGTATGATGATGGAAGCGCAGAATATGGTGTTCAGATCAACCAGAGGCTTGGACGTGTCGCTGTGCGTTTTGTACTTTCTCAGCCGGATACATTAAGTGGTGTTAGAATGTCTATTGTGCCGTTTAATCAGGATATCACCGGGCAATCTTTTACGATTCAGGTATTAAGTAATAAAAATGGAAAGCCGGATCAGGTTTTGGCTCAAAGGGCTGTTTCTGCTCAGTATGCCTCGGCTCGTGACAGTTTAATCCAATATGCTTTTGCCACACCGGTTGCCTTAAAAGATACTTTTTATGTCGGCTGGATTCAGGTTGACGAGCAGCCTCTGAGTTTAGGTTTTGACCGTAATTCCATGCTTGGGAAAAGCAATATTTTCTACAATCTGGGAACGCAGTGGGTGCAGGAAACATCTTTAAAAGGTAGTGTTATAATTCGTCCTTATATGGGAGGAAGTGTAGGGGAGACTGTTACCGGAACTGAACCGGTGACTAATACGAGTGCTTATTTTTTCCCAAATCCGAATAAAGGAATTATTGGCTGGAACGAAGACTGGATCAGAAAAATAGAAATTTATTCTGTTCAAGGTATTTTGGTAAAGGCTATTACTGCTGAAAAACAAAGCAAGTCGGCTTCTGTTGATGAATTACCGGATGGTATTTATATCTTTAAAGCGTCGGATGGGAAACGATCTTTCGTCCAAAAAATGTTGATAGTAAAATAGCGTAATAACATTTATAATTTGATTATCATGGATATTAAAGTTGAAGAATTAAAAGAACGTTTGGATAAAGGAGAAGCTTTGAATTTTTACGATGTTCGCGAAGAGCATGAATATGAAGAAGACAATTTGGGTGCTACACTAATTCCTCTTGCAGAATTACCGGATCATCTGGATGAACTTGAACCTTTAAAAGACGAAGAAATAATCATCCACTGTCGCTCAGGCGCAAGAAGCGGAAAAGCACAGGCATTTCTGGAATCTCGTGGTTTTACTAATGTACGTAATGTTATAGGTGGAATTCTTGCTTACCGTGAATTGGAGGAAGAAGCTTAAAAAACAAATAGAATAAAAGTAGCTGGCTGTTTTTTATAACAGCCAGCTACTTTTATTTCAAACCGGATTCTGTCATTATATACCCCAGAATTTTGTCAAATTCATCGGGTTTGAACCATTTGAAATCGCCCTGATGGCGGAACCAGGTCAACTGCCTTTTTGCGTATCTTCTTGAATTTTGCTTCAATAGACGCTCCATTTCTTTTTCATTATACAAGCCATCCAGGCAACCGTAAACTTCTTTATATCCCACGGTTTGAAGTGCATGGCTTTCACGAAATTCAATTACACTTTTAGCCTCATCTATCAATCCCTGATCGAGCATTTGATCCATTCTGCTGTCAATGCGATGATAAAGCTCAGCCCGGTCGCGATCAAGTGCTATTAATATTTGTTTAAACGGGCGGCTGACTAGATTTTTCTGCTGATAGTGAGAGATGGGAGTGCCGGTAGTATGAAAAACTTCTAACGCGCGTACAACCCGCTGAGGATTGAGTATTTCTTTGGTTACGGCAAAATCAGGATCCAGGTTTTTAACTTCTTCCTGTAACTTTTCTAGCCCTTCATTTAACAGACGAGCCGTTAATAATTCGCGAAGGCCAGCTTTGGGTGCGGGCAACGTATCCAAACCTTCTGAAACCGCTTTAATGTACAAACCGGAACCTCCGGTCATAACTACAAAATCATGGTCTTGAAACAGAGAATCGAGTAATACCAATGCATCACGTTCAAAATCTCCTGCACTGTATTGTTCAGCAATGGAATGAGAATTGATAAAGTGATGTGGAATTTCTTTCAACTCATCTTCGGAAGGTTTGGCCGTTCCAATCGATAACTCCCGAAAAATCTGACGTGAATCTGCGGAGATAATTTCTGTTTTTAACGTCTTGGCGAGCCTGATAGCAAGTTCAGTTTTTCCTACCGCTGTAGGGCCTGCTATGATGATCAGGTATTTTACCTGGCTATTTGGCATTCTGGACTTTTTATGTGATTTTAGTAAACACAAAAATACACATCATGGAAATGAGCACACTACTTTTCTTTATATTATCTGTTTTTTTAGGCGGCGCATTCGGTGCCGGCGCTTATTATTTCTGGTCTGGCAGGCACAAACTAAAATCTGAGCCACAACGGGAAGCCACAGTTTTGCTTGAAAGAATAGAAAAGGTTTTCAAGGTGGTTATGGCGGAAGGTTATTTTACGGAGATCTATAATTACCAGCACGACAAAAATTTCTGGAACCTGATAAAAGATAAGAAAAAAGCTTTGGTTATTGCAAAAGCAAAGGTGTTGGTTGGGTATGATTTTGGTAAGCTGCGTTTTCACGTTGAAGGAAACAGTAAAAAAATTGTAATTGATTATTTTCCAGAGCCTGAAGTGCTTTCTATGGATACTGATTACAAGTTTTATGACATTGAACAAGGCTGGTTAAACCGTTTTCAAAGTGATGACTATACTTCAATTTTAAACGAAGCAAAGCAAACGATGAATGAAAAGGCACTCCAGAGTGATCTTCCCCGCATTGCTACAAACCAGGTACAATTAATGATGTTTCAATTAGCAGCTACCATGAATTGGAAAATCGATATGCAGTTGCCGGAAACTAATAAAAATGTTATTGAGGAGTATTCTTCTTATAAACCGGTTGAAGCGGGAATAGAATCTCTCAATAGGAAAACAGAAGAATAGAAAATATTTATTCAATTTCCTTCATCACTTTCTTTAAAAAGCGCGTATATGCTATTAATTCCAATTTATTAATTCAATTTCATACGGTTCAATATTTCATTCTTAAACTTTACGATTATGTTCAAAAAATTATTAATGGTGATATGTGTTTGTTTCGTTCTGTTCCTTGCAGGTTGTAAAGGTGACGATGGAGCAGTAGGTCCGGCGGGTGCAGCAGGAGCCACTGGTGCTACGGGTGCAACTGGTGCTACCGGCGCAGCGGGTACAGGCGGATCGTCAGCGATTATTTTAACAACAGGTGCAATAACAGGTACCGGAACGGGTGGAGATTTATCTTTTGCTCTGGTTGATAGTCTTACTGCAGACGAAGAAGATTTTTACGATAGTGGTGTAGCTGTTTTGGTATATGCGAAATCACTTGGTGTGTGGTGGCCGCTTCCTGGAAATGTTCAGTTTGCAGCTAGTGCGGTTAGTGGCTTTACTTTTGTTCACGGCGTGGATAGCGGAACATTTTTTGTGGATATTTTCACAACTGGAAACTCGGAGGGTGCTACTACGGCACCAACAAGAAGTTTCGATGATATCAGAGTTGTTTTACTTCCTGACACAGGTGCGAGATTATCTGCTGATATCAATTGGAGTAGCTATGATGCAACTATCAAAGCATTGGGCTTAACGGATGTAAGTTTGACAAAAGCGAGTTTATACAGAAAGAAATAATCAATCTCATAATTACAAATTCATTAAAATCCTTGTCGTTAATGACAGGGATTTTTTGTTGTCAATTATATAAGTTTATCCTGCAATATATACGTGGACTTGTTGCTGGTACTTGAACATTATGCTAATTTAATTTCGAAATAGGAGTAATTGATACTATGTTAAACACAAGCTTATAACCCAAAAAAAGCGAAAGCACCTTTCGGTACCTTCGCTTTCTTATTTTGCGGGGGTTTGGATTAATATTCCCAAAGACCGTGTTCAAGTTCCATTAACTCTTGTTCGTAGTTAAGAGATTTGATCAATGCTTCTTTATCTCCTTTGTAGATATCAATAAATGACTTGTCAGCAGCATTTGAATACTTTGTAATACGTCCGTAAAACAAACGTAAATCGAATGCATCAGCAAGGTTTTTGTTTTGCGCTGTATTCTTGTTGTTATACCAGATGTATTTTTTTGGATCACTTCTGAAAAGACGTTCAACATCTTTATAACGGAACGAAGCAATTGGTAATTCAAGACCCGTTGCAGCATTCATATCAGACGGAATCAAAAGTGTGATTGCCTGAATATCCATATACAAACGAGAACGTTTTTTATCAAAAGTCCAGTCTTCCTTCACTTCCATCAAATTGATCTGATCAGGGAAAAACTCTTCTTCGGTTGCCATTGTAGCAGCTACCTGGAAAGTATCAACTGGTACTGCAACAACAACAGGTGGCTCTTCTTTTACCACTTTACCTTTTGCTCCTTTTTTAGTCGATTTCTTAGGTTTCGGTGCTCCCCAACCATCATCTTCAACAGCAGCTTTTTTCGCAGGAGCTCCCCATCCGTCATCAGCCTTAGCTGTTTTCTCGGTTTTCTTAGGATCTACCTTTGTTTTATCATCCCATCCACCAGCATCGTTAGCAGGTTTTCCAAAACCAGCTGCAATTTCTTCGGCAGACAAACCAGCTGTCTGATTAGGAATAAGCATCTTTTTATGGATCAGATCACTTGATAACTTGGTAGTACAAGAATCGTTGGTATAAGCGTCAATAAGACCTGCTTTTGCAGCTTCTAACAGATATCTCGTAATCTCATTATTTTTAGAGAACATGGAAGAGTTTTGTTTCTCTTTAAGATCCACTCTCCTCCATAAAGTCCTTTTCATCATCACATCACCCTCACTGATTGGATGTGACGAAAATTGATTCGCGGTAGAGTCTTCCTTCTCCTGAGCAAATACCATGGTAGACCCCATCGTTAGGGATAATATTGACCATGCAATTGTTTTTCCGTTCATTCTTCTCATTGCTTATATTTTTATCTTATCCAATCAGCAATTGTATGTTATTAGTTAAGTGTTACTGGTCTGATAATCTGGCCCATTTCAACTTCACTAACTGCTCCTTTAAAATTCTGACGTTCTACTTTTAACACCTCAATCACATAACGATCACCCGGTTCTGCTTGTTGTGCAAGCGAAGAAATTGAGCCTCCACCATTTAAAGTAATAGGATTTCCAATACGTCTTGCACCTCTTGCCAAAGAAACCTGAATTGAAGAAACCCGGAAACGTGCGTCTTCTGGAGAGAAAGTTTTAAAACTTTCATCTGGTAAAGCAACAACCTGAACACTTCTTGCTGTGTTCGCGGCTATTCCACGACGTTCGTCATAAGAACTTCCATTAATACGAATTTCTATTGTAGGTTTCGGAACAAGTCTCACACGGAAACCATCAGTTCCCAATACACTTCCCTGGTTGCTTACAGTTAAAGTCAACTGAGCTCTGTTAGGAACAATCGTAAATTTACCTTTCTGACCACTGTTGATGATCTCTCCGCCGTCTGTTGTAAAACTAGGAGCCCAGAGAGCACCCAACGCAGGACTTTGAATACTTAGCTTATTTGCACAACCCAGATATAATGGAGGTAAAGTTCCCGTTTCAATCTGGTAAGTTGGTTTAACAACGAAATATTCCTGTTTCAGGTTTACAGTTGTATCACGACCGGATGGAGTAGGGAAGGAGATTGCTCCTGACAACTCATGACGTGCGATACCTTCTGCATTGTATCCACCACCTTGTGCGGTAAATTCAATTTTACCAACACCATTTTCAACTTTAACACCTGCACCGTTCAAGCTCATACGAGGGGTAATCCCACTGGCCGAAGCAGCGATAAACATATCTCCTTTGAATTTAGTACCGGCAACTACTGTTTTTGCATCAGCACTGATCATGGCAAGAATTCTGTCAAATTTAATATCAGTTGCACCTACTTTACTGGCAAGGTAGCTCAAAACTTCACTTTCCATTCTGCGGATATCAGTTTGTTTTTGGCTCAAAACCGCTAATGCAGCAGCAACAGGAGTTTCAGCAAAATTCAGTTCAGCGAAATCTTTATTTCTTTGATCAACACTTGTTTTGGTAACAGGATCTTCCTTGCCGTCCATTGCAATAGACTGGAACTTGGTAGGATTCATAGAACTAAGACGATCTGTAAAAGCATTCAGATCTTGCTTTAGCTTATATGCCTTACCATTTTTCTTTCCTCCAATCATTAACTCACCAACTTTGGCTTCTTCCTGAGGGTTTTTGATACCACCCTGCTCATTCAATCCACCACCGGCGCTGGTAATGATTTCCTGTTTAAGCGTATTAATTTCATTAATGATATCGGCCGAAGATTTCCGTACATCATCAGCTTGATTTAATACTGCAACATCCGCTGCGCGGCTGCCTGACTTTTCAACTGCTGCTTTTATTTTTAGTACGGTTTCCTGGTTTATTTTATTGGCTGCTCCCGAAGATAGTTCCAAAGAATTGTTCAGTAGGACGAATTTTTCGATAATCGCTGAGCTTACCTGCAATGCTAGCATCGCTGTAAGAACCAGATACATCATTCCAATCATCTTCTGACGGGGTGTTTCTTTTCCGCCTGCCATATTATTCAGTAATCAGTTATCAGTGATTAAATAGTTAAGATAACAAACAATAAGATCCTGTTAGGGTTTACAACACTGTTTGCCTGGTTGATGTTATGCGTTTCCACCACGCATGGCAGTCAACATATTACCATAAATACCGTTAAGTGAAGAAATATTGGTTGTCAGTTTTGACATCTCATTTTTAAACACTTGTGATTCTTTGGTTGCATCAGCCATATTTTCCATAGCAGCCGTAAGGTTACCGTAGAAAGCATTCATCGCTTTAAGATGTTTTGTTGTGTCCTGAAGTTCAAGTTCATAAACAGCATTTAAAGCACCCATGTTTTTAGTAATTTGCTGAAACTGGTCACGGTATGATTGAGCATCTTTTGTAGCATCAGCCATAGAAGTCATTGCAGTAATGGCAATACCATATGATTTGTTCATATCATTCATTGCAAGAGATGCAGATTTTACGTTTTTAGCGTAATCATTTGTTGCAACTGTTGCATCAGTCAAATCCGTAATTCTACCAACCGTATCGGAAAGATTTTTGAATCCTTTTCCTAAGCTGTCAAAAACTTCCGGTGATATTTTGGCGTTGTCAAGCATAGTATCAAGTTTGGCAGTGATGCCACTTCCTGTCGCAGATCCACGTGTGATAGCAGGACCATTATAATCTTCAGCAAGTTCAGGATAAACGCGCGTCCAGTCCGGATCAGAATTTGTTGACTGCGTTATTGTTTGCAATGCATATAATAAGAAAATACCAACTTCTGTCCCAAGACCTAATGTAAGCATTTCACTTCCTCCATCCCAATGCTGAATTTTGAATAAAGCTCCCATAATAACAACTGCAGCACCTGCGCTGTAAATTGTTGGTACTAGTTTGTCCCATAAAAAACTAGATCCGTTACTCTTAGCCATACGAATTGAAATCGGTTATAGTGAATAGTGATAATAAAATTTGTTGTATTTATAAAATAATGACGCAAAGAAGAGGGCAGTGTCACATAACGCTGCTACTTCTTTGCGAAATTTTCTTAGCGACGTGAACGTCCACCAGCGCGACCATTAACATTATCCATCACGCAACGGAAGCCAATAAAAGCTCTGCGTTCAGTTTCGTACTCAAAAGTACGCGTTCCGGTTTGAAGGAAGTAAGCAACATCTTTCCATGATCCGCCTTTCACCACTTTACGAGGCTCGTCAGGATTGTCATATCTTGGATTCATATCCCAAACAATAGCCGTTGCATTGTCAGTGAAGGCATCAAGTGTCCATTCTGCTACGTTTCCAGCCATATTATACAAACCGAAATCATTTGGATTGTATGCATTTGCAGGAGCTGTGTATGGATATCCATCGGCGTCATAGTTTCCACGCTGTGGTTTAAAGTTTGCAAGGAAGCAACCTTTGGTATTCATTGTATATGGATTTCCCCATGGATATTTTGCAACTGCCCGGCCGCCACGTGCTGCCCATTCCCATTCTGCTTCGCTAGGTAAACGGAAAGCAGTTGAGTTGAACTGACCTTCTTTATTTTGATAATCATGATAAAGATTGGTTCGCCATTTGGCAAAATACTGAGCGCCTAGCCAGCTAACTCCCACAACAGGGTAAGTATCAAAGCCTGGGTGCTGATAGTAATACTCAACAAAAGGATCTCCGTTGGAATAAGCAAAATCTTTTTTCCAGGCCGTTGTATCAGGATAGTATTTCGTCATAATTTCTTCTTCACCCAGTACAGATACTGAGTCAACAAGAAGTGCATTAACGAATTGACGATATTCGTTATTCGTAATCTCGGTGTCGTCCATGAAGAAAGAACTGATCGTTACGCGACGGTTCATATTATTCATGGAAGATGCGATATCTTCGTCGGCCTGTCCCATCGTAAACGAACCGGATGGTATCATAACCATTCCTGCCGGGGTTGTCTGTTTGAACCCTTTACGCGCCGTTGCGGTGATTTCGCCATTCGCGATGCCGACGTCTTCTTTTCCTCCCTTGCCAAATTTATTTTTGATAAATCCGCAGCTTTGCATCAGCATAAGAGCAGCTATCAAAAGCAAACTTTTGACTCCATCCCGATAGATCACTTTAACATTCATAGTGGTTTTTGATATTTGAAATAATAAATGTTAGCCTAAAAACGTCAATCGATTAATATATAGTATACTTAAAATAAAAACAAAAGTAACGAACCGCTAAAAATGAATGAGAAAGCTGAAAAGGAAAAGCTTATCTGATTTTACCCGGATCATTTATTCGACTTAACGTAAGAACGCAGGTCGTTGGTATAACACTTGAAAATTTTACAAATATAAATCAAAGTTTTGCAAACTGAGTGACATGTACCTCGGGCTATTATTAAAAATATCAGAAAAAAAATGCCGTTTTTTTAGCCGAATAGCAATGTTTTGCTTTTTGATTGTACATAATGGTGATTATGGCCGGATGCTCATATTTGTATTTAAAATCAGAACCTGAAACGTGGCGTCCTGATTATTGTTTTCTTACCAAACTTAGGAGAAGGAAGTGCATAGGATAACATTACTTCAAAAGAAGATGGTGATTTCGCTTTATTTCCACCAATGACCATATCATAAGCTCCGGATAATCTCAGGGATTGGTCGGATAACAAGTAAATCCCTCCCATGATAATAAAGTACGTATCCTGTTGTCTGTAAGTTGCTCCGGCCCAGTATTTTTTATTGTACGTAACGGTAGCTCCACCTTCCACGGAAACCGTGGTGATATCTGATTTTACCAAAACAATAGGTTGAACATCAAGTAAATACCCTAATTCAAGGTTTACCCCTGCATTAAGATAAACCGTTTTGGGCAAAGGATTTGTAGCCGTAGCTGATCCCAGTTTGTACTTTGGTTCTAACAAATGATTCAACGAAGCTCCCACATAAAATGCATCACTTACATAACGCACTCCAACAGCGAAATCCGGATTCATTTCAGCAATTGTGCCTGATTGAATTAAAGGATCATTTGGATCCCGGGCTCGTAATTTGTCATAATCAATTGACTGTCTGAACAGACCTGCGCTGGCACCGACATGCAAGTTGCCACCTGCAAGCGGAAAATGATAAGACGCCGATAGTTTGAAATCCTGATTGGTTCGGGGCCCGGTTTTATCGTTTAAGGCATAAAACCCAATTCCGAAGTTCTTAACAGGCATACTGAAAGAAAAAAGCTGCGTTGAGAGCGCTCCGCCTTCATCATTATTTGTACCCTGATAGCCAACGTATTGTGTACGGTGTGTGAGCTGAAATTTTGTCAACCCGTCTGCACCCGCTGCTGCGGGGTTAAGATAAAGCTGATTTAAAGAAAAAAGGCTGAATTGCGCATCCGTTTGAGCGAAAGCACAGGAAGATATTGTCAGTAATAATATCCCAAATATATAGCCCCATTTAGTATTACGATAGATAAACGTCAAGGTCATGCGTATGGATTAGGTTAAAGAACACTTGAGTGCTTAAGAGGTTTATTTCATAACGCATATTCTGGAAAAAAATTGATATAATAATAAAAAAGGCCGGGAAAATTTCTCGGCCTTTTTAGTCAGCAGGTTATGCTAAATATTATTTGCTTTGCGGATATACAAATCCAGTGCTCCGGTCATTGATGGGGCGTTGGGTAAAGGCGCCTGAATATCAAGAATTAAACCGGCATCTTCAACGGCTTTTGCTGTTGTAGGCCCAAAGGCAGCAATACGGGTAACATTTTGTTTGAAATCCGGAAAATTGTCAAAAAGGGACTTAATTCCTGATGGACTGAAAAATGCTATGATATCGTAGTAAACATCTTCGAGATCAGAAAGATCTGCGGAAACGGTTTGATACATCGTTGCTTCGGTGAATTGAAACTCTTCTGTATCAGCGAATTCCGGAATTTCGTTTTTGCGTACGTCAGAACATGGATAAAGAAATTTTTCCTTTTTGTGCTTACGGATCAGCTCAATTAACTCAACAGCGGTTTTCGTTCCTGCAAAAATTTTGCGTTTGCGGATAACGATGTACTTCTGAAGATAATTTGCTGTCTGTTCTGAAATACAAAAATATTTCATAGTAGCCGGAACTTCTATGCGCCCTTCTGTGCAAATTCTGAAGAAATGGTCAATGGCATTGCGACTGGTGAAAATCACTGCCGTGTGATCCAGGATATTAATCTTTTGCTTACGAAACTCTTTGTAGGAGATTCCGTCTATCTGGATAAATGGCCGAAAATCCACTTTAATACCATACTTCTTAGCTATTTCAAAATAAGGGGAATTTTCGTCGGCCGGTCTTGATTGGCTTACCAGAATGCTGGTAACCTTTTTGAGCCGATCCTGATCAAATTTGATGGTCTCACTCATGTATAATTCTCATTAGTTTAATTTCAAAATCATCCCTGAAACTTACATAGCGAACTTTATGCCGATAATCAACGGGATTATTTCGATGACGCAAAGGTACGAAAATAAATACAGATTAATAAATGATGCCGGCGGCTTAGTCACAACATAGAGCGTAAAGAACCTGGTTACATAAAAAATCAGGAAAGGAAACATGATATAAGGGCGCAATGGAACAAGCCAGATGGCATTGTTCAGACTTAGCATAAAAACAAGAAGAAACAGAGCAACATAAAAGAAGTAAGAAGATTGTATTATTTTTAGGAATAAGGTTTCAACAAGCTTATCAAGATTAAGCATTTGCCCTACC
Source organism: Dyadobacter frigoris (assembly GCF_005280585.1). GTDB lineage: Bacteria > Bacteroidota > Bacteroidia > Cytophagales > Spirosomataceae > Dyadobacter > Dyadobacter frigoris. The sequence continues at coordinate 376,671 of NZ_SZVO01000005.1, read as the reverse complement.
AGAACCATAAAAATAAATTTACCGTAAGTCAGCAAAAAAAAGATTGCTGATAGCATGAAAAAATCTACAAGAAACTGAATAAGGTTTGATTCTTCGGAAAGAATTGCGGAAACAGAAAACAGATTCAGCTTGTTATTGGCAAAAAATACCAGCATAAAAGCCATAAGCATGGACACAATAATGACCAGGAATATAACTGTGTTGCTGTATGGTTTATTTAATTTTGAAAGCTGTTCTCTGGGATCGTTATTGAAAAATTCCAACGGGTTGATCAGCCTTGAAAATGCAAGCGGATTTACGTTAAAAATCCAGGCATTCAGTATCAGAATGATCAGCATTGCGAGGATAGAAAAATTTCCAAAAGGGGAAAAATTAATTGGTTTTATGTTAATAAGAGTGGATGCGGTTTTCTCAATTATCCCGCTTGCATCCTGAGATTTCTTGTGGCAAATGAGTACATCTTTATCATCAATACCTGCATTTCCGTAAATGGAAAGTAATAATTCTTCCTTTTTATAGATGCGGAAAAGGCTGTCTATGTTCAGTTCCAACCATTGATCGGCAACTATTTTTTTTTGAAGTGCTCCTTCTAAGAACAGATAACTTTCATTTTCGGTCTTGACGAGAAGAAAATATCTCCGGTTTTTTAGTAAATCAATATATAAACTTACTGATTTTGTCCCCTCGTTAATCCCTTTTGAAAAAGGAACGTAATTTTTATATTGGTTGCTATAAACCAGCCAATCGTTCTGGTAATCGTAAACAGGAAAAAATTGTTCCGGAGGCAAAGCCTTGACGGCTCCCCGGGCATTGGCCCCGGCGAAAAGTAAAATCGTAGTAACGACCAGAAAAAGCAGTGAATGAATTGACTTCATTGCTACAAGAAAGGGCGGGGTTTCCCCAGCCCTTTCATAAAGAATTATATTGTTGATTTTGAATTATCTTCTTCCAAGAGCCAAAAGCATGGTTTCGCCAATAAGTGCAGGAGATTCTGCAACAAAAATGCCGGACTCTTCCATGATACGGATTTTAGCTTCTGCGGTATCATCAGCGCCACCGATAATCGCACCTGCGTGGCCCATACGACGACCTTTTGGCGCAGTTTTACCAGCAATAAATCCAACAACAGGTTTAAGATTACCGCTTGCTTTGATGTAGTTCGCTGCATCAGCTTCCATGCTTCCGCCAATTTCACCGATCATTACAATCGCTTCTGTTTCAGGATCATTCATCAATAATTCAACCGCTTCTTTTGTAGTTGTACCAATGATTGGGTCACCACCAATACCGATTGCAGTTGTTTGTCCAAGACCTGCACGTGTAAGCTGATCTACCGCTTCGTAGGTCAATGTTCCGGATTTGGAAACAATTCCTACTGTTCCTTTTTTGAAGATAAAACCTGGCATGATACCAACTTTACATTCTTCCGCAGTAATAACACCTGGACAGTTAGGGCCGATCAAACGAACGTTTTTACCTTGGAGATATTGTTTCGCCTGCATCATATCCTTTGTAGGAATACCTTCAGTTATACAAACGATTACACCAATACCTGCGTCAGCTGCTTCCATAATAGCATCAGCGGCAAAAGCCGGCGGCACAAAAATGATCGCTACGTCAGCGCCTGTTGCACGCACAGACTGTTCTACTGTATTGAATACAGGTCTGTCCAGGTGGAAAAGTCCTCCTTTGCCCGGTGTAACACCGCCTACTACGTTAGTTCCGTATTCGATCATCTGCTGGGCATGAAAAGAACCTTCAGAACCCGTAAATCCCTGAACTATAATCTTAGAATTTTTATTAACTAAAACGCTCATGTTGGTAAATCAGTTTTTTTGGTAAAAGTAGCTCGAAAAGCACGAAGTAGCAAAATGAAACTATAATTTGTAACTTGCTTTATCGATAATCTTCAAAATTGCCCATGAATATACTGACGAATTCCCATATCTTTTCCAATCTGGTTTTAAGTATTGCCGGCGTCCTTGTTTTTTTGAAATATTTCAAGGCCCAGACATTACAAAGCCGGTTATTATGGGGGATTTTTTTGTTAAGTATTTCAATAAATGCAGTAGTGGAATTGTTTGTAATTGCCGGCGTGCGGCAATTACAAACCGTAAACATCATTACTCAGGCTGCCGGGACCACCTTAGGTGCCATTTGTCTGGTTGTAGCTTCTTTCAGTTTGATATTAAAGTACAGGCCTTCGGTCATGGTGATGATATCGACCCTTGCCCTGGGGGTGACTTTATTTTTAAGCATACTTATATATAAGGTTCCTTATGTAGGACTGATCATACAGCCGTTCTGTATTATTGTTACTTTGTGCATTTCTTGTCTTGGACTTGCATACCGGCAAAAAAGTGCGCTCTGGGTGGTTCTGGCTATGACCTTACTGGCTGTTTCAGCTAAATCCCAATCTATTCCTTTGCCGATGCATCCGCTGGATTTAAACCATTATATCGTTGTTTTGGCGATAATTTGCGTTGGCCGGGCGGTTCAGGACCAGTATAAAATTCTTTTCTGAGATTTTATTCCAAACAATTGTTAATGCATTCTTTTTTTATTGTTCTGTATACTAACTTGCGGCAGTTAAATTCAATAAACAAAGTTTATCCATATCCTAATATGAAAATGATTAAGTCCAGCGCCTTGCTTCTTGCCGCAGTTTTGGTTTTCGGAGCGGTTTCTGTTAGCCCATCACAGGCGAAATCACTTGGTACTACTGAAGTACGTGACGTTAAGCAAGAAAAAGCTATCGTAATTAAAGGTAGTGATGCTATGCAATATGATGTTAAGGAAGTTAAAGTTAAAGCAGGACAAAAAATTAAATTGACGCTTACGCACTCTGGTAAACTTGCTAAGGCTGCAATGGGTCACAACTTTGTTTTGCTAAAACCAGGTACTGACATTGCTGCGTTTGCTTCAAAAGCAGCTGCTGCAAGAGAAACTGAATATATCCCTAAATCAGAAGAGGCCAGCATCATCGCGCACACAAAATTAGTTGGTGGCGGAGAAAGCGATACAATTGAATTTACAGCTCCTAAAAAAGGAACTTACACGTACATTTGCAGTTTCCCTGGTCATTATGCTTTGATGAAAGGTACTTTCATCGTTGAATAATCAGTGATAATGCATAAAAAAAACGGTCTGGAAATATTTCCAGACCGTTTTTTTTATGCATTATGTTAAATTTCTGCAAGTTGTTTTTCAATCAAACTGTTTATTTCAGGTGTGTCCCATTGCGAGGCTCCAATTTCCTGTGTCAAGATTTTTCCTTTATATATGATATAGGTTCTCGGAATTGCATTTCCATCCAATGCCGGAGGATATGGACCTGCAAACTGATAGAACGGAAGCTCATATCCTTTACGTGCTATAAAAGGATTGACTGTTTCGGCATCTTCATCAGAAATTATAAAAAAATCAACCTTTTTGTTGTTTTTATATTTGTTATATAAAGTCGGGATTCCGGGCATTTCCATATTACACGGTCCGCACCATGTCGCCCAGACGTTTAAGAATACAAGCTTATTTTCATCCATCGCAACTGGATTTCCTTTCAGATCTCTGAGAGAAGAAAGGTATACTGATGAAGCTTCCGGTGCCGATGCGACATTTTCTATTGATGGAATGTCTGTTTTGGGAGCAAACACAACGAAATAGATGGCTACAAACGCTAAAATGGATAAAGCAAAAATCAGAAGCTTTTTGGGTGTGCTGGTCATAATTGAATAAGCGTAATAATATTGATACAACGAATGTTAGAATTATTTCTATCCGTAAAAGTAGTTATATTATGTAAGATATTAATTCTCTGCAAAGCTTCAAAAAATAGAGAACTTGTTTGCAAATCGCAGTCATAATTTGAATACTTTTATGTCAATATTAACATCATAAATCCTGTCTATTGAAAAACTATACATTCATGAAAGTTAAACAAGTTCTTCTTGCACTTATTTTTACAGTTTTGATTTTACCTTATCAAACTTTTGCACAACGTTCGGCAGCTGAATATTTTGAAGAAGGAAATACCAAAGCCCGTGCGAGTGATTTTGCCGGCGCTCTTCAGGCTTACAGCGTTGTGGTTTCGATCAATCCTGAACATGCGCCAAGTTATTTTAACAGAGGTTTGGCCAAAGCCAATTTGAAAGATCACCGTGGTGCTATTCTGGATTATGATCATGCCATTGAAATTAATCCCAAGGAAGCACTTTATTACCAGAGCCGCGGTGTAAGTAAAAGTATGCAGGACGATTACCGCGCAGCAATTCAGGATTATACAAGAGCCATCGAATTGAGTCCGGAAGATGCAAAATCTTATTACAACCGAGGTGTAAGTTATGCCAAATTGGAAAATCACAGGAGTGCGATGGCGGATTTGGACAAATCGCTTACGCTGGATCCGGGCGATGTTGCTGCCTTGTATGCACGCGGAAACTGCAAACTGCATTTACACGAATATGCGGGAAGTCTGGCCGATTTTTCACGTGTTATTGAAATTAGTCCCAAACGTGCCGGGGCGTATGCGGGCAGGGGAAATGCGAAAATCGAATTAAATGATTTTGCAGGAGCATCGGCGGATTTCACCAAAGCAATAGAATTAAGTCCGAATGAAAGCTCGTATTATGATAAGAGAGGTTTTGCAAAAAACAAAATTGACGATTTTCAGGGCGCTATTGCGGATTATGACAAAACTTTACAAATCGAACCCGAAAACTACGAAGCTTATTATGGACGGGGCTTTTCCAAAACAAAACTAAATGATCAGCGTGGTGCGCTTATTGACCTTACAAAAGCAATCGAAATAAAAAACCTTTATATTTCGGATCCTAAAAAGATCGTTTACACCGGAAGAATTACCAAAAGTGTTTTGGATGAATTGCGTAATCAGGTAAAGGAACATATCAAAATAGATGATCTTACAACCGAACGTTCGGAAGCATATTATATCCGTGGTGTCAGTAAATCAAAAAGCGGGGATAGTAAAGGAGCCTTACTGGATATCAGTACGGCGGTTGAACTAAATCCTACTTATGCTGATGCATATTTTTCAAGAGGATTGATCAAATCATCAATTGGGGATCAAATGAGCGCTATTCTTGATTTTTCAAGCTCAATAAAATTAAAATCCAATTTCCCGGAAGCGTATTATATCAGAGGAATTATCAAGCACAGTCTGGGGCAGGTAAACGAAGGTTGCCTGGATTTGAGCAGAGCAGGAGAGCTTGGCTATATGCCTTCTTATAAGGTGATCAGCACTTACTGTAATTAATGGTTAGTTGTTAATGGTTAATTGTTAATGGCTGATCATTAACAATTAACCATTAACAACTAACCATTAAAATCTATGCTTTTTTTAGGTTTTCAGCTACTTTATCCCAGTTTACAACATTCCAGAATGCGGCTATGTAATCCGCGCGTTTGTTTTGGTAATGCAGATAATAAGCGTGTTCCCAAACGTCCAATCCCAAAATTGGCGTTCCCTTAACTTCGGCGATATCCATGATCGGGTTATCCTGGTTTGCAGTAGAACTAATGGCAAGTTTGCCGTCTTTTGCAGTTAACCATGCCCAGCCAGATCCAAAACGGGTCGTAGCAGCTTTGCCGAATGCTTCTTTAAATTTATCGAAAGAACCGAATTGTGCATTGATCGCATCAGCCACGGCGCCTTTTGGAACACCGCCTTTTCCGGCGCCCATTACCTCCCAGAAGAAAGTGTGGTTCCAGTGCCCGCCACCATTGTTACGTATCGCAGCAGGTGCTTTTCCAGCTGTTTTTACAATTTCTTCCAGCGTTTTCTTTTCATATTCTGTGCCTTTTACAGCATCATTCAGATTTTTTACATAAGCAGCATGGTGTTTGCCGTAATGTATTTCCATCGTCAGTTTATCTATACTCGGTTCCAAAGCCGCGAAATCGTATGGAAGCGGAGCTTGTTTGAAAGGTGCAGTCTCAAGCAATATTCCTGATGAAGTTTCTGCAAATGCGAAATCAGCAAGTGCACCAACAGCCAAAGAGCTTCCGGCTAAAGTGCGCAAAAAATCTGTTCTATTCATAATACTTTGATTTTTAAATAAACATTTCAATCGTAAGCCACCCGGCTTACGATACTGCGACCAAGTGTTATTTCGTCAGCATATTCAAGATCACCGCCAATGGGAATTCCACGGGCAATAGTACTCACCTTGACTGCGCTGGGTTTTAGTTTTTTCTGTAAATAAAAAGCAGTAGTGTCGCCTTCCATGGTTGGACTTAGTGCAAGAATAATTTCCTGAACGCGCTCGTCCTGTGGAGCATTTCCAATTCTGTTAATGAGAGAATCAATGTTGAGATCAGACGGGCCGATTCCTTCCAAGGGTGAAATGATTCCACCCAAAACATGATACAAACCTTTGAACTGACTGGTAGCTTCTATTGCCAAAACATCCCTAGTATCCACTACAACACAGATAATCGAAGAATCACGTTTTGGATTCTTGCAGATATTACAAAATTCTTCATCTGAAATATTATGGCACTGAACGCAGTAGCAGGTTTGCGTCCTCATTTTCAAGAGTGCTTCTGAAAGTCCGCGTGTTTGCTGCTCGTCACGTTTCAGTAAGTGCAAGGCAAGGCGGAGCGCTGTTTTTTTTCCGATTCCAGGAAGCCGGGAAATTTCACTGACTGCATCCTCAATAAGACGGGACGGATAATTCATGTGTAGCAATAAAGTAAGTAACCGCCGATTTTAAATTAATGAATCTCTGCTGAAATACCTCTCCTGCAAATTTCATTCCTCATGCCGGCAAGTTCTTCAAATTCTCCTTCTTTGACGGAACATTTCCCTTTAAAATGGATAATCAGGGTACACTGTTCGGCTTGTTCGCTGGTATGTTTACAAACTTCCATCAAAGTATCTATAACCCAGTCAAATGTATTTATATCATCATTATAAACAACCAGCTTCATCAAATCGGTCTCAACCGTTTTTTCGAGAATTTCTGTATCTGTTTCTATTAGCACTTGCATAACAACCAAATTTCTGTTTGTTTAGCAAATCTAATCAAAAGTGGAGATTATTCGAAGTCTTTTATCACCTCTTTTATTATTCATGCTTTCTTAAAACCCACAGGTGAATGAATCCCTACATTTCTTTAATTATTCTTATTGTCTATTTCGCAATGCTGATTACGGTGTCCGTTTACACCTCTCGCGGAGCAGATACTAATACATTTTTTACCGCCAACAGGCAGTCGCCCTGGTATTTGGTTGCCTTCGGAATGATTGGTACGTCTTTGTCCGGTGTTACATTTATTTCTGTACCCGGAGCCGTTGCCAATATCCAGTTTTCGTATTTCCAGGTAGTGATAGGATATATTTTCGGCTATCTGGTTATTGGTACCGTTTTGCTGCCTCTTTATTATCGTCTGAATCTGATTTCCATTTATTCTTACCTGGAACAGCGTTTTGGTTTCTGGTCATATAAAACGGGTTCGGCAGTTTTTCTTTTGTCACGAACTGTCGGTTCAGCCGTGCGTTTGTACGTTGCCGCGCAGGTTTTGCAGCTCGCACTTTTTAAACCGCTTGGCGTTCCTTTCGAGGTTGCCGTCGCAATTACCATTTTGTTGATCTGGATTTATACATTTAAAGGAGGTGTAAAAACAATTATCGTAACGGACACACTCCAGACATTTTTCCTGATCACGGCTGTTATCCTTACCATTGTTCTGGTTTCCCAGGAGCTTAATCTTCATGGTCTTTCCGATGTTTGGAACACGGTGCAAAGCAGCGGTTATTCCAAGATATTTTACTGGGATTTTAACGATTCGAAAAATTTCTTCAAGCAGTTTTTTGCAGGTATGTTCATTGCCATTGTAATGACGGGAATGGATCAGGATTTGATGCAGAAGAACTTAACATGTAAAAATATCGGCGAAGCGCAAAAAAATATGTTCTGGTTTACAGCCGTTTTGGTTGTTGTAAACTTCATGTTTTTGTCACTCGGTGCGTTACTTTACGTATATGCAGCAGCGAAAGGAATTCCCGCTACCGGGAGAACGGATGAGTTTTATCCAATGCTGGCACTCAATCATTTAGGCATGGCCGTTGGTATCACGTTTTTATTAGGTATTACGGCTGCAACTTATGCCAGCTCTGATTCTGCACTTACGGCATTAACAACGGCCTTTTGTATTGACTTTATGGAAATTGAAAAGAAGCCGGAAGAAAAGCGTTCAAGAATCAAATTCTGGGTGCATATCGGGTTTTCTGTTTTATTCTATGTTGTAATACTGATCTTCAACAGACTGAATAACAAAGAAGTAATTACGGCTATTTTCGATCTGGCCGGTTATACTTATGGTCCTTTACTGGGATTATTTGTCTTTGGTTTATACTTGAAACGACCAGTTCTTGACCGCTATGTTCCTTTTGTTTGTATACTCGCGCCAATTTTGACTTACTATATCAATAATCATTCAGAAGAATGGTTTAACGGGTATAAATTCGGTTTTGAAAGATTGATTATCAACGGGCTGATTACATTTATAGGACTTTGGCTGCTTACTGATAAAAAGGCCAAGAAATTGGCTTAATTTTGAACAATATTTAAAAACAGGATTGACCGAAAACTAAATTATTTCAGTCAATCCTGTTTTTATAAGGTTGGTTTAAAAGAATAGAAAATAAGAAACACACAATTTGAAAAATGACTTATTAAACCTGCGTGATATTTTTGCTTACTTCCTGGTAGCAGCAGCAGGTGTGCTCATACAGCTTATAATCGGTACTCTGGCTCAGGATTGGTTTGCCATTACTTACGTACAATCGCTGACAGCAGGATATCTGGTTGCCTTTGTAGCCGGTTTTTTTCTGACAAAAATATTTGCCTTTAGTACCAAAAATAAAACAAAGAGTAAAAGGGAGATGATCAAATTCGCTTTGGTCGCTGCGCTTTCATTTTGCATAACGGTTTACGGTTCGGACGCGTTATTTCGACTTTCCCTTATACTTGTCGGTCAATATAAAATCATGATACCTTTCTCTGTAAAACTGGTTGATATCAATCAATTATTTAGTCTGCTGACCTGTATGGGAATAAGTTTTATCAGTAATTACATTCTTCATAAAAGATTTACCTTTCAGGATACAGGATTTTACGACAGGCTCAAAAGTTTGTTGAGCAAGTAACAGATGCCTTCTTTTGTTTAAAGAAATTTACCAGATTTAAATGCTGGTAATGATATTCTCTTGTGGCAAAAATTTATTTTAAATAATTGAAATAGGTAATTTTTATCTTGTTTTAATTCTATAATTAATGTAACTTTCTTCCAGAAATCGGTGATAAAGTATTGTTAATTTTTGAAAAAAATAGCTTGGATTAAATGAAGAGAATTAGAGAACCATAGTGTAAACAAATCAAAATTTCAAGATCATGAAAACAATATCATTAATGCTTGTTGCGGCCTTTTTATTTGTTTCTTGTTATAATACGCCGAAGAAGGAGAACTCAGAAAAGGAAGGTAATCTGGAAAACGAAAAGAAAGCTATTACGGCAACCATTGAAAAGGAAACCGAATCCTTTTTTGCAAGAGATTATGAGGCGTGGAAATCAAATTATGCCCAAACCGATTACGCTTTCCAGGCCTGGAGTAATGACGACGGAACTTTTGATTCCAATGTTGGCTGGAATGACATTAATAAACAAATCGGAAAATACATTTCTGAAAATCCAGAGCCTGTTTCCAGCCATCCCAAGGTGGAACGGAAGAATATGAAGTACAAATTCTACGGAGATAATGTTGCCTACCTTACCTGGGACCAGTTCAATAGTGACAAACCTGAAAAGAATTTCCATCACAGTAAGGAAGTAAGGCTGATGGAAAAGATAGATGGTCAATGGAAGATTGTCTGCGTTTCTGCTTTCTGGGATTATAAAAACCTTATCCCTGCCAGCCGTTTGCCCCAAATTCAGAGAATTGCCAATGAAAGTGGTGGTAAAACGAAGATCTGAATGACCGGATTAATAGGTCCGGATCGTTCGGTATCAGAAAATTATGTTCGCTTATGAACACTTGTTCTGCCGTATATTTTATTTAATTTTTTATTTAAAATATTGATATTGAGATATTTGAATTTTTAAAAATGTTGAATGGCACACCGAATTTTATTTGGCACGGACTTTTTTAATAGAGAGATAACCATGTTAAATAAACATTCAAATTTTAATAATTATAGCCATGAAAATTTCAACAATTTCCAAATTCGTTTTGTCATTGACATTGTCTCTTTCTCTTGTGTCATTTTCTTACGCCAAAGAAAATGAAGGTGAAAAACTTGATAAAAAAGCTAAAACATCTGCTCTATCCTTCGACGCATCTTTGTACAAAGTAGCCAATACAAACAAAGTGAAACTAGCCATTGATAGAATTCCTGAGGCCACAGTAAGTGTGGTTCTCAAAAACAGTGAAGGAAGTATTATTTATCAGGAAGCTTTAAAAGGTGACAGCCAACCTTACCGCCGCGTCTTCGATGTGGAAGGAATGGAAGACGGAACGTACTATTTCGAATTGTATAATAAAGACCGTAAAATTACTAAAAGGCTGGAAATTACGACTTCTAATAACAAAGTTGTGGTTTTGTAAGAAACAGTTTGTAAGATTTAGAAAAGCTCAGCCGTAAATGGCGGAGCTTTTTTGTTGTTCGAGTTTTAAGGATTTACAATAGTTTGTCAGAGGAAATTATATAGTTGATGACTAAGCTTATAAGGTATTGAAAGTCGTTTATTGTGGGTTTTTTATGTCTTCGTTAAAGATTCAGTTTAGATGTCTTAGCTCATAAGTAAGCAACTTCTAAACGGAAAAATAATTGGGCAAAACGTGCAATATTTCTCGATGTGTCCGAAATGTTCAATAATGGATTGTTTTGTTCGCTAATGAACACTTTTAGGATAGGGATGAATTTTAGGAAATATTTTAAATTACTGATAGTGAGTTATTTGAATTAAAATATACTCTATTTGACATGCGAAATTTTATTTGGCACGGACTTTTTTAACAGATAGATAACCATGTTAAATAAACAATCAAATTTTAAAAATTATAGCCATGAAAATTTCAGCAATTTCCAAATTCGTTTTGTCATTGACACTAGCTTTTTCTCTTGTATCATTCTCTTATGCCAAAGAAAATAAGGTAGAGAAAACAGACAAAAAAGTAAAATCATCTGTTGCTACATTTGATGCTTCGCTTTATAAACTTGTTAATACAAACAAAGTAAAATTAGCGATCGACAAAATTCCGGAAGCATCCGTAAATGTAATTTTGAGAGATAGCAGAGGAAATATAGTTTATCAGGAAGTATTAAAGAAAAACGATGGCCCATACCGCCGCGTTTTTGATGTGGAAGGAATGGAAGACGGAACATATCACTTTGAACTGTATAACAAAGACAATAAAATCATCAAGAAACTGGAAATCGAAACTTCTAATAACAAAGAGGTCGTTTTGTAAAAAAACAACAAGCACACAAAAAATCCCGGCCAGAGATGGCCGGGATTTTTTGTGTCTGAATATTTTCAAATTCAGGATAATTCTTTTTCCGGATCCCAAAACTTGTTATTCCAGTTCTGTACTTTATCGTCCTTGATTTCCAAGCCTTCACTTTCCAGTTTTTCCTGCATGGCGGTGGGTGTTTCAAACTGATGTTTTGCGCTTAATAATCCATTTCTGTTTACTACGCGATGGGCCGGAACGTTATGTTGCGTGTAACTATTGCCGAGAGCCCATCCCACCATTCGGGCACCTCTTTTGGAACCTAAATAAGCAGCAATAGCGCCGTATGAAGTAACGCGTCCTTTGGGAATTAAACGAACGACATCATAAACATTTTCGAAAAAATCGTTGGTAGCCGGGCTATATTTTTCTGCCTTCTTTGCGGTCATCGATTTCCTGCGTTAGTTCCTTATACCATTTCGGGCCGTAAGCACGAATCAAAGGCTCTTTTAAAAACTGATAAAGAGGGACGCCAAGCTCTTGTCCAAAACTGCAAGCCGGACTGCAAATTTCCCAGCGGTCGTAATTCAGTGCGTGATATTGTTCGTATTTTGTGACACGGATAGGATACAAATGACAGGAAATCGGTTTTTTGTAATCAATTTTGCCATCGTTATATGCCTGCTCAATTCCGCATTTTAATATCTTTCTTTCATCGTAAATTGCATAAGCGCATTCTCTTCCATTAATGACCGGCGTTACGAAGTCGCCGTCATCATCAGTTGTATAGGTACCTTCGGCAGCGATAACTCTTTTGCCTTCCTCAGTTAAATACGGCTCTACCTGGCTGTAAATGCTTTCCAGGATAGGTAATTCTTCAGGATCCAAAGGAGCGCCCGAATCTCCCTCCACGCAGCAGGCGCCCATGCATTTGTCCAGATTACAGACAAAAAGCTGGTCTTCAATATCGTCACTGATGCAGGTATTATCAATAAGTATCACTTTGTTTTTTGTTTATTATTGTTGTGGTATTTTAAGTTTTTGACCCACGATAACAGTATTTCCCGATAGTTTATTGAGTTTTTGAAGTTCTTCAATTCCAACATGGTAATTCTGGGAAATCCGGAAAAGTGTTTCTCCAGGTGCTACCGTATGTGTTTTTACTCCTGATCCCTGTGAAGAACGCTCTTCAGCTATTGCTTTTGTATTTCCGGAAACTTTATTTGTTCCGCTTTCCGAAACAGCCGCTGCTTCTTTGCCGACAATCAGTTTCTGTCCAACACTTAATTTTACAATATCATTCAGATGGTTTATCGCCAGAAGTTCTTTTACAGATAAATTATACATTCTGGAAATGCTGTAAAAAGTTTGTCCGGCCTGTACGGTATGGAAATTTGTTGATTCTTTAACTGTAGAAACAACTGGCTTTTCCTTAACCGGCGGCAATGGATTATCAAAAGCAGCTGGTTGAGTATTGGCAGGTGTCCGTGAAGCATTTTCTGATGGTGTAGAGAATGGATTGCTATCCGTTCTCTTAGCAACAGCAACAGGCTTGCCGGCAGGTTTCGCAGCTGGCTTGCTTGGAACTGCTTTTGGTTCAGGTGCCTGCTTGAAAGAGCCATCGCTTCCATCCTGTGTGATTATCACAACGCGGTCATTCGTATTTCCCGACGGAGCCGTTGCCACTGCCGGAATTTCTACGTTTGATGGCGACGAAACAGCAGGTACAACGCCAGGTTGAAAATTCTGATCTTCTTTTGCGATGCTGCTCTGATTTTTATCAACTAGTACCGGTGTATATTTTTTTCTTCCCGAAGCATTTACGGGGATGTCATTTCCTGATTGCGGTTGGGTGGGAGCCGATGTGATCATTGGATCAGTTACCGTTTTGTCACCCGGCTTAGGTGTAATAATTTCAATTGGCGTTTTCCTTGGGCGTTTTTTATTCAACCAAACAACCTGCCCGGTTTGAAGCGGATAATTTTTGCTGATTGTACGGTTGAATTTCAAAAGATTTACCAATCTCAAACCATATTGCTGAGAAATACTTTGCCATGAATCTCCCGTTTTTGCCGTATGAAATGGGATGGCTGCTTTCTTATTTTTTCGAGCCAGATAATAAACATTTCCAGGAATAATAGGCAGATCAACTGACATATCATTGTATTTTAAAAATCTCGGTCTTCTAAGATTCCCCGCTTTGGCAATACTTTTTGCATCATCACCTGCTTTGGCTTCAATACCCGGTAAACCATTTATTTCATAAAATGCATATCCGTTTTTATCATTAGATTTTACATTTGACTTTTTCAGAATCGGGAAACCCGTTTCGTCAGGAATTGCATTGGAAGCTGATGTCGCAGACGATGCTAAAACAGGTTGATTTTGTGCTGGCAATGACAATTTGGAACGTACCGAAGCAACTAAGTTAGAAGGTACTGGTAAGGTCACAAGATATTCTCTGTCGGAAGGAATTTTGTCGCCGCTTACCCAACGGTTATAGCTTTTTAAATCTCGTTCCTGAATACCCAATTCGCTTGAAATTTCAGCAAACGTTTTTCCTTTGCCATATTCTGATTCAATCAGAACCATGGAATTCGTAGTACGATATCTTTCTATACCAGCTTCCAGCGCAATTTTATGTGCAAAAAAACGAAGCATATAGCGATCCGTTTTTCCGTTTAATGTAACTTCTCTTGCATAGGACCAGTTAGCCGGAACAAGTTTTTTTACACCACCTACACCTTGGTAATAAGAATAAAGAGAAGAAACCCAGTTATTCAGCTGCGTATTATTTTTCTTTAAATACCAGGCCGCAGCATGGGTGGACGAACTGATATTTTTTCGTTCATCCACATCCTTATCAACACGAAGGTTTAATTCCTGAGCAGTTTCAGGTTTAAATTGCCAGAAACCAACGGCATTAGAACTTGAAACAACATCCGGCTTGAATGAACTTTCCTGAACGGCCAGATACTTGAAATCAATCGGAACTTCTTCGTCCATCAAAATACTTTCCACGATCGGGAAAAATAATATCGCCCGGTCCATCTTTTCTTCCCAGAATTTCCTGTTCGACATCAGGCTTTTGATATCTTCCTCAATCAGGTTTTGTGCGCTTCTGTCAAATTTAACTGTAATTCCTCCAAACATCACACTCGCCGGAATTTCGGGAGAAGTGCTTTGTGCATTCGCAATTTGAAAGACAAACGAGAAGAAAACCAGTGTGGTTATTTTTAAGTATGTGCCGGAAATTTTGTTCATAAATGATGAAAGCTTGGCTTGTTAGATTTGCGAGTTACAATTTTTGAAGGATCATGAGTCCGTCACGGATTGGCAGCAGGATATTGGATACACGATGATCTTCATGAACCATGTTGTTGAAATCCAATAACGCTTGAGTATCCTTATCTATTTTCTTTAATTCTTTGTCCACTACTTTTCCGCTCCACAAAACATTGTCGGCAAGGATAAATCCTCCGGGCCTGACTTTGTCAATACAAAGATTAAAATAGTTAATGTAATTGATTTTATCAGCATCCATAAACACCAGATCAAAGGCGTCTGTTAATGTCGGGATAATATCCAATGCATTTCCAATTCTGTAATCTATCTGATTACTGAATTCGGATTGATCAAAATAACGTTGGGTAAGGGTTTCAAGCTCTTCATTAATATCGAGGGTAATAAGTTTTCCCCCAATTTTTAATCCTTCACACAGGCAGAGTGCTGAATAACCTGTGTAAGTCCCTATTTCCAAAATTTTCTCAGGGCAAATCATGCGGGAAATCATGGATAAAAACCGCCCTTGCAGATGCCCGGAAAGCATACGGGGATTGAGTACGTTAGCGTGTGTCTCCCGGTTAAGAGATTTTAGCAGTTCGTTTTCATTCTCAGTATGAGTTTCGGAATACACTTCTATTTCTTCCGCCAGAAACTTCATTTGTTGAATGAATTTTAAGGGTTATAAATTGAAAAGCAGCTGTTAGTGAATTATTTATTCTTGACAATCCGCTAACAACTGCTCTTTTCAATAATTAAACATTGGCCACAAGGCCCAATAAATATTTGCCGTAACCGCTTTTTACCAATGGTTTGGCAATTTCGCGCAATTGTTCAGCCGTGATAAAGCCCATACGATAGGCGATTTCTTCAATACATCCCACTTTCAACCCCTGACGTTCTTCAATAACCTGAACAAATTGTCCGGCCTGCATTAATGACTGGAAGGTACCGGTATCAAGCCAGGCCGTTCCTCTGTTCAGAACACCTACTTTCAACTGGTTTTTTTCAAGGTAAACACGGTTCACATCCGTAATTTCCAATTCTCCGCGTGGGGAAGGAGGGATGCTTTTTGCAATTTCAACAACCTGGTTATCATAAAAATACAAACCTGGAACTGCATAATTTGACTTAGGCTTCTCCGGTTTTTCTTCAATTGATAAGGCATTGAAATCTTTATCGAATTCAACAACACCGTAACGCTCAGGATCCTGAACCTGATAAGCGAAAATAACGCCGCCTTCAGGATCATTATTGGATTGTAATAATTGCGAAAGTCCTGATCCGTAGAAAATGTTATCGCCCAGAATAAGTGCTACTTTTTCTTTTCCGATAAATTCTTCGCCAATAATAAATGCCTGCGCAAGTCCATCCGGGCTTGGCTGTACGGCATAAGAAATCGAACATCCCAGACGACTGCCATCACCCAACAATTTCTCAAAATGAGGCAAATCATGGGGTGTGGAAATGATAAGGATTTCTTTGATTCCCGCCAGCATTAAAATCGATAACGGATAATAAATCATCGGTTTGTCATAAACAGGCATAAGCTGTTTACTCACCGCCAACGTAAGTGGATGAAGTCTTGTACCGGATCCACCAGCTAAAATAATTCCTTTCATTTTACTTTTTTCAATGGTTGTATAGTTGTTGTTCTGCCAATTGTCAACAGACAATCGACAAACATACGAACTATCTGGTGGAGTACATTCCGTCGTAATATTTTTGGTATTCTCCTGAGGTAACATTGTTTAACCATTCCTGATTATCAAGATACCAGGTTACAGTTCTTTCCAGGCCTTCCTCAAACTGCAATGAAGGTTTCCATCCAAGTTCTTCGGAAAGTTTCGTAGCGTCGATAGCATAACGAAGATCATGGCCGGCGCGGTCGGTAACGTAGGTGATTAATTTTTCAGTTTCGCCTTCTTCACGTCCCAGTTTTTTGTCCATTACACGGCATAGTAGAAGAACCAGGTCAAGGTTTTTCCACTCGTTATGTCCGCCAATGTTATAAGTTTCGCCATTTTTCCCTTTGTGGAAAATGGTATCGATCGCAATTGCGTGATCTTCTACAAAAAGCCAGTCACGAACATTTTCACCCTTTCCATAAACTGGAAGCGGTTTGTTTTGGATAATGTTATGGATCATCAGCGGAATCAGTTTTTCCGGGAAATGATTTGGGCCATAGTTATTTGAACAGTTTGAAATAACAACCGGAAGATTATAAGTATTCTGGTATGCTCTTACAAAATGATCCGAAGAAGCTTTTGAAGCAGAATATGGAGAGCGAGGATCGTAACTGGTTGTTTCAGTAAAGAAAGTTCCCGGATCATGCAATTCACCATAAACTTCATCCGTAGAAACGTGATAAAATCTGTGATCGGCCAGGTTTTCTTTCCAGGCTTTTTTAGCAGCATTCAATAGATTAACCGTTCCAACCACATTGGTCATCACAAAAGACATGGGATCAGAGATTGAACGGTCAACGTGACTTTCTGCTGCCAGGTGAATAATCCCGTGAAAATCCGTTCCAGAAATTAATTTGTCAATAAATTCCGCATCAACGATATCACCTTTTACAAAAGTGTAATTTGAAGCATTTTCGATATCACGAAGATTTTCCAGATTTCCTGCATAAGTCAGGGCATCCAGATTGTAAATATGATATTCAGGATGGTGTAATACAAAACGGCGAACGACGTGTGAACCTATGAAACCGGCACCACCGGTGATTAATATCTTTTTCATTTTTTTGGAGTTATTTTTAGTTGCCAATTCCATGCATCAAGAAGCGCATCTGCCATCGTTTTTTCAGCAGTCCATTTCATGACGGAATTTACTTTGTCTGATTGAGCATAAATTTTTTCCACATCACCTTCTCTGCGTGGCCCGATGGAATAATTAAGCTTTTCACCGCTTACTTTTTCAAATGTGTTGATAAGTTCCAAAACGGTGTAACCTTGTCCGGTTCCTACATTGAAAACGTCATAGTAATTTTTCTCAGTCTGTGCGTCAAGTAGCTGAAGTGCTTTTAAATGCGCTTTTGCCAAATCCACCACGTGAATAAAATCACGGACACAAGTCCCGTCCGCTGTATCATAATCACTGCCGAAAACCGTTAATGACTTGCGAAGTCCGGCGGCTGTTTGTGTAATGAAAGGTACCAGGTTACTTGGAACTCCGTTTGGTAATTCGCCAATCAAAGAAGTTTTATGTGCTCCGATCGGGTTGAAATAGCGTAATGAAATCGCTTTAATTCCCGGCGCAGAATGAACGTGGTCGCGGATAATATCCTCAGCTATTGCCTTGGTATTGCCATATGGAGAATTTGCAGGTTTACGAGGCGTGCTTTCTGTAACAGGCAGAGCATCAGGCTGACCGTAAACGGTACAGGAAGAGGAGAAAACAAATTTGTCAACGTTGTATTCCTTCATTACCTTTAATAAGACAAGCAAGGAAATAATATTATTTTCATAATAATTTAACGGTTTTTCAACTGATTCTCCGACTGCCTTGTAGGCTGCGAAATGAATTACACCGTCAAATTTTTCTTTTTCAAAAACAGCTCTTACTTTTTCTATATCATTACAGTCAATTTCATAAAAGGGGAAATCTTTGCCCGTAATGCCTTTAATTCCGTTGAGTACTTCGCGATTTGAATTGTAAAGATTGTCAAGAATAACAGGCTCAAAACCGGCTTCATGCAGTTCAACAACGGTATGTGAACCAATAAAGCCCGCTCCGCCGGTAACAAGAATTTTCATAGGAATGATCTTAAAAGAAATTTGTGGTAAGTATGAAAATTATATCTAAAAGTTTCATTTTGAACTTCCAAAACTGAATTTTGAAGCGATATAGTGTGTGAAACAACTCTTCAAAATACAATTTTTTTCCGGGCAAAAGTAGAAAATTTGACGTCCATAAAAAAAAAATGTTTTTATTTATCCGTTGGTTGTTAAAAGCAGATTCGACAGAAAATGAACAAGAGAGAAATAAAGGCGCTGATATCTTTACTTGATGACGAAGATCATGAAGTAACACAGCACGTTGAGGGGAAGATCTTATCATTAGGTGGAAATGTGATTCCGTTTCTGGAAACAGAATGGGAAGAAAGCTTCAATCCGAATCTTCAGCGTAAAATAGAAGAACTGATTCATGAGCTTCAGCTAAGTATCATGAATGAAAGATTGCAGTCGTGGAAAAATGGCGGCGGTCTGGATTTAATGGAAGGTATGTGGATTTTGTCGACCTACCATTATCCTGAGCTTTCGCTCGACAATCTTAAAACGATTGTTGAACAGCTTTACTATGATATCTGGATACAGTTTCAGGAAGAAATGAATCCGATCGATCAGATCAAGCGCATTAATAGTATATTTTTTGGTACCATGAATTTCGCGGCGAATACAAAAAGTTTTCATTCGCCGTCGAATTCAATGATCAATGTGGTGCTGGAAAACCGCCGTGGAAATCCTATTACTTTGTGTGTGATTTATTTGCTGATTGCACGTAAACTTGGTTTGCCGGTTTATGGAGTCAATCTTCCAAATTTGTTTGTGTTGACTTACAAAAGCCATAATACGCAGTTTTATATTAATGTTTTCAATCGCGGTATTATCTTTTCAAAAACCGATATTGACCATTACATAGCACAGCTGAACATTAAGCCAAAGGAGATTTTTTACAACCCCTGTACTAATCTTGAGATTATTCAGCGGGTATTACGTAACCTGATTTTATCATACGAAAAAACAGGAGAACAGGAAAAGATCAAGGAAATTGAAAATATTTTGAAATCAACTTTGGAAAGTTTCGGAGACGACAGTATTTAAACCGAAACTGCCAGACAGTAATCGTCAAACCAGCGGATGTGGATGTTTGAATTGACTTTGAGATCTTCGTCATCATCAGATAAAATTCCATCCACAATCACTTGTGACTTATCAAACGGTTTGATATAAATTGAATTTTTAAAGCTGATTTTCTTTTTTCCATACAACTTGTAGATCGCTTCTTTCGCACACCAATACATGCAAAGGACTTCCAGATGATTATTGGCATGTTCAAATTCAGGAGCAGAAAGGAATTTGCCCGAAGTTCTTTGAAGTTTCAGGTCTGTTTTTTCCATATCAATCCCGACTGGAGCGGAGGCGTTGATCACTGCGGCAACATAATCAAAGGTATGGGTGATAGAAATATGTGAGGCGTTGTTGACAAGAAATGCTTTTCCATGTTCGTCTTTATGGGTTCCTTCGTAATTGAAACCAAATTGTTCTACCAGAATTTTAATCAGTATCCGGCTGGCCAGCCATTCGCGTTTTTTTTGCGGATGCGATATCGTTTCCAGATCATCCAGATTATACGAGGAGCCCAGGCTTTCGTGCAATTCAGATTCAGTTTCTGTCAACTTCCAGAGTAGTAAGGTACTAGTCTCCTCAATCTTTTCGGAATGAACGAGCGGCATATTATTTCTGTTTTAAATCGAGCGGTTAGCCGTTAGCGTTTAGCTTTTAGTGCGGCTCAATCGGTTATTATATTGTAAAGGCAGTTTGTTTATAACTGTTTAAGTTTTACAAAAGACGTCTTAATTTTTATATAAATTTACAAAAGCAGGTTACTGTTTTACTACTATTAATGCTAATGGCCAACTGCCAAAAGCTTCATACAATGATAATTCGCAAAGTAGACACTTTTTCCGGTCATCGCGACAGCGTTTACACAATTATTTCTGACAACACCGGTCATGGCTTTTATTCTGCCGGGGGTGATGGTTTTGTGATACACTGGGATTTGAAAAAACCGGATATGGGAAAACTGGTTGCAAAAGCAGGTGTTTCGGTCTATTCGCTTTGTTTGGATGTAACAAATGATTTTCTGTGGATCGGGCAAAATTTTGAAGGAATTCAAGTGCTTGATACCGTTAACAATAAAATTGAATATGCGTCAAAAGTCACGGCTTCGGCGATTTTTGATATTAAAATCTGGCAAAATAAAGCGTTGCTTGCCTTGGGTGATGGTGTAATTGCTGTGATGGATGTGCCCTCGCTTTCTGTACAAAAACATATTAAAGTTGCTAATAATAGTGTAAGGTCGATTTCTGTAAATCCGGTTACCGGAGAATTTGCTGTTGGAGACAGTGACTGGAATGTTCACATTTTTGATTTTGACGGATTCAAATTAAAAAAAACAATTTCTGCACACACTAATTCGGTTTTTTCCGTTCAATATTCTCCGGATGGGAATTTTCTTTTTTCAACTGGCCGGGATGCGCACATCAAAATATGGGATGTTCATAACCAATATGAGGCTGTAAAAGATGTTGCTGCGCATATGTACGCGGTTAATCACGTTACTTTTAGTCCGGATGGCAAACATTTTGCAACATGCAGTATGGACAAATCCATTAAGTTATGGGATGCGGAAACATTCAGGCTGAAAAAAATAATTGACCGTTCACGTCTGGCTGGACATGCCACTTCGGTGAACAAATTACTCTGGACAAACTTTGAAAATCAGTTAGTATCATGCAGCGATGACCGCATGATTTCGGTTTGGGAAGTAGCCATTTAATATGGTTTAAAAGTGTAATTCAGTCAAATACTTTGAAATGTTGGTCATATGTCTTTATCTTAGACGACCGTTACGAATTAAATTTAAAAGCATATATCCATCATGAAAATTTCAGCAATAGACATACGTAAACATACGTTTGAAAAGATTTTCAGAGGTTACAACCCCGACGAAGTTGATGCATTTCTTAACTCTTTGTCGCAGGAATGGGAGCGCTTTACGAGTGAAAACAGCATGTTAAAAATGCAGTTGGATTATGCAGAAAAAGAACTTAGTAAGTTAAAAGATATAGAATCTACACTTTTCCGTACACTAAAATCTGCGGAAGATGTGAGTAAACAAATTGAAAAAGAGGCGATTGAGTCTGCCGATAAACGAATTGGCGAATCCAAAGAACAGGCTAATAACCTGATTGAGGAGGCAGAAAAGAGAACGAACCAGATTATTTTTGAAACGGAAGATCGTCTTAAAAAATTCAAGGAAGATTTTGCGGTTGAGATTAAAAATCAGGAGCGCGATTTCCGTGCAATTGAAAATTTCAGAGATAATCTTGTTGTACAGCTTTCTTCTTTGGCTAATAATACGATTGAAACGGTTGAAAGATTTGAGAACAAATATGATAAGGAATCTGTCCTGAACAGGATGGAGGAAATCAAACAGCATGTTGCTGAAATTGAGATTCCTAAAAAGGTTGCTCTCCCCATTGAGGTTGAAAAATTGGAACCTGAGGCTGCAGAAGCTGCCGTTGTTCTGAATGATGAAACGCCGGAAGTGGCATTTGAAATTGTTCCAACACCAGAGGAAGCAGACGAACCATTTTTGGTAGAAGAGGAAATTATTGAAGAGGAGCCTAAAACGGTTTTAGAACAGGAGGAGGTTGAGGCGGTTATTGAAGAGATAGAAGAAATTTCAGTACCAACTGTAAAAGAAGAAGATTTAAGTGCGGCAGATGCAGCTACGGAGGCATTGGCAGAATTGCGAAAATCCCGTGAGACACGTGAAGCTGCGCAACGTGAGACGGTACAACGCGAACCTGTAAATACATTTAGAGAAAAATCTCAGGAACCGGTTTTGCCAAAAAGTACAGGCGGATCATTCTTTGACCAAATATAATTTACATTGGGTACTATCGCATTAGAAGGCCTGGAGTTTTTTGCCTATCACGGCTACTACCCGGAAGAACAAAGAATTGGTAACAAGTACGCTCTGGACATCACAATCAATACTGATTTCATTGAAGCGGCCGTCAAAGATAAGCTAAGCGCGACAGT
This sequence comes from Dyadobacter frigoris, assembly GCF_005280585.1. Taxonomy (GTDB): domain Bacteria; phylum Bacteroidota; class Bacteroidia; order Cytophagales; family Spirosomataceae; genus Dyadobacter; species Dyadobacter frigoris. The sequence continues at coordinate 354,077 of NZ_SZVO01000005.1, read as the reverse complement.
CAACTATGAAACGCTGTACCAGATTGCTGCAAAAGTGATGCAGGAACCGGCGAAACTGTTGGAGCATATCGGTTTCAAAGTTATCGCCAGCGTAAGAGAGCATTATCCGGATGTACAAAAAGTTACAGTCCGGGTTTCAAAATTTAATCCGCCGATTGGTGGAGTTTGTACGAGGGCGACGATTATGATGGAAGGATAACTTTTTAATTGTTAATGATTAATTGTTAAGGGATAATGACTTGGAATTAAGAATTGATTGAGAATAAAAGCGTTTTATAAAATAGAAAAGCCAACTTTTTAGGGTTGGCTTTTTTGGTTTTAGAAGACTTTGCTTTTCAAATTATATTTTATCAAGCAGGATATTCGTGTGGAAGTGGGATGTTGATCCTTTCGTTCCATGGCAAACCTTGTGTATTCAAATGTGCCATAAATGGATCCGGGTTTAGCTCTTCGCAGTTCCAAACACCTGGTTTCATCCATTCCTCATTTGTCAGCATAAGCATTGCGCCGATCATAGCCGGAACTCCGGTTGTATAACTTACTGCTTGTGCGTGAACTTCTTTGTAACATTCGGCGTGGTCACAGTTATTCCATACGTAATAAGTAGTTTCTTCGCCATCTTTTGTTCCCTTGATCTGGCATCCGATGGAAGTTTGTCCGGAATAATTTTCTCCCAAAGAATCAGGGGCCGGAAGAACAGCTTTCAAAAATTCAAGAGGAATGATATCCATACCCTTAAATTTAATAGGGTGAATACTCGTCATCCCTACGTTTTCCAACACATTTAAGTGTGTAATATAAGCCTGTCCGAATGTCATCCAGAAACGGGCGCGTTTCAAAGTCGGGAAGTTTTTTACCAATGATTCAAGTTCTTCATGGTAAAGAACATAACTTTCTTTTGGTCCGATTCCAGGATATTCGATTGGTTTGTGAATGGACATGGCTTCTATTTCAATCCATTCTCCATTTTCCCAGTAACGGCCAGGCTGCGTAATTTCACGAATATTGATTTCAGGATTGAAATTCGTTGCAAATGCTTTTCCGTGGTCACCGGCATTACAGTCGATGATGTCCAGATAATGCATTTCGTCGAAATAATGTTTGTTGGCGTAAGAAGTGAAAACCTGGGTAACGCCCGGGTCAAAACCACATCCTAACAAAGCCATTAAACCAGCTTCTTTAAAACGTTGCTGATAAGCCCATTGCCAGCTATATTCAAATTTGGCGACATCTTTTGGTTCATAATTTGCTGTATCCAGATAATGAACACCCGTTGCAAGACAAGCTTCCATGATTGTTAAATCCTGGTAAGGAAGTGCAACGTTGATTAGCAATTTTGGCTGGAAGCGTTTGATCAGCATCACAGTTTCGGCAACGATATCAGCGTCAACCTGAGCTGTTTCGATGTCAACTCCATGCATTTCTTTAATTTCGCCTGCAATTTTATCGCATTTTGCTTTTGTACGACTTGCAAGCATAATGCTCGTAAATACATGGCTGTTCAGTGCACATTTATGCGCCACCACACTTCCGACGCCGCCGGCACCAATAATAAGAACTTTGGACATTTGTTTTTTTAATGAATAATTGCGTGAATGATTGAATGAGCGATTCGTTTCCCGGCTTCACTAATAAAAATGAATGCCAGAGATCACTTGTTCACAAATTGCTGACGATTCGTTTCAAAAAGTTTGCTGAAAGCTTGCTTCTGGTTTAATCGCCTTTTCAATTGCAAAGATAGGACGGCCAAATGTTTTTTTGTTAATTCAGCGTTAATTTAACATTCGAGTCATGGATATTTTGCTGCTTGTTGCCGGCATAGCGTGTTTGTTCGCAGGACTTGCCGGAGCAATTTTGCCTCTTCCAGGACCGGCTTTAAGTTTTGCCGGACTTCTTTTATTACATATCAGTAAATTCGCAGAATTTAGTCAAACTACACTTTACACGCTGGGTTTTATTACCATAGTTATCGCTGTGCTGGATTATTATATTCCTGTGTGGGGAACTAAAAAATTTGGGGGAACTCGTTATGGAGCCATTGGTGCGACGCTTGGTTTGCTTGCCGGTTTTCTTTTTATTCCGGCTATCGGTATTTTCATTGGAACATTTCTTGGTGCCTTGCTTGGAGAGTTAATAGGTGGGGCGAAAATAAAAGCGGCTTTGAAATCAGCTTTGGGTTCATTTGTCGGTTTTCTGACGGGGATTATTATTCAGGTTTTTCTTTGTCTGGTCATGATTGGTTTTGCAGTTGCAGAACTTTGGAAAAATATATAATCGTTCCTTGTGTCAAAACAACACGTTTGTAGTTGATAATCAAAGATTAAATAAAAAATCCTTGCAGCAAAGCCGCAAGGATTTCTTTTTAACCTAAACTAAATCGAACTTATTACATATTTGTAACGCACACGTTCTAGTTTTCATTTGATTTTTTTTCATCTTTTTTCACTTCTTCTTTCTTTTTCTCTACTAAGTCTCCTGTTTTTAGTGTTTTGGACACAACGATATATGGTCCGGAGATAATTTCATCGCCTTCTTTTAATCCCGATAAAACCTCGATATTTTCAAAATCACTGATCCCGGTTTTTACTTCACGCATTTCGGCTTTTCCTTTTACCGCAATAAAAACAACCTCTTTAACAGCCTCTTCTTTTTGTCCTTTTGGTTTTTCCGGTGCAGCTTCATCAGGCTTTTTATCTTTGTCATCGACGGCCGGCGTATTATTTCTTGTAGTTACAGACGCAATCGGGACGGAGATAACTTTATCTTTTCTGTTTGTGATGATTTCTACTGAGGCCGTCATACCCGGCTTAAATGGATAAGATCTTTTGTTACGCGTCGCCATCAGGTCGCTGAATGAAGTATTCAGGATTTTAACTTTAACTTCAAATTCAGTTACGGCATCTGTGGATATGCTCGCTGCGGCTGTTGCGGTCGATGAGGCAAGGCCAGCGGCAGTATTCGCAATTTCTTTAACAATACCTTTGAATTTACGTCCTGATGCGCTGTAAGCATCCACGTCAATTTCAGCAGTATCACCCAAAGTAACGCGGACAATATCATTTTCGTTAACATTAACACGCACTTCCATATTACTCAAATTGGCAATCCGCATCATTTCAGTTCCTGCCATTTGTGAAGTTCCAACAACACGTTCTCCCACTTCTACATTTAGCAAAGAAATAATCCCGCTTACCGGTGCGAAAATTGTTGTTTTACGTAAGTTTTCAGCTGCATCGCGAAGACTTGCCTCTGCACTTTTGATATTAAAGAGAGCTGCGGAAACATTTGCTTTTGACGATTCAAGATCTTGTTTTGCTATGTCATAATTAGAGGCGAACTGCTCAAAATCGGATGCAGAAATTACTTTGTCATTATATAGTTTTTTATTCCGTTCAAAGATCGTTTTTGATTGAGATAATTTAGCTTCGGCTTGTAGAACCAATGCTTTGGTTTGTTCATGATTTGCCTTGCTGGAATTAACCGCAGCCTGTGCCCGGGCCATTAATGATTCATAATTATCCGGGCGGATTTTTAACAATAACTGGCCTTTTACAACCGAATCACCTTCTGCAACGTAAAGATTGGTAATTTCACCGGATACGTCCGGACTTAATTTTACTTCTACCTCGGGCTGAACTTTCCCGGAAGCACTCACGCGTTCAATAATGTCGGTGCGTTTCACCTTCGTGAATTCTACCTCGGCTGGTTTCGGCTGTCCGATATATCCGGCCTGTTTTGCTCCGAATAATCCGGCGACAAGAAGTACAACAATACCTCCTACAATCCACCATATTCGTTTTGAAGATTTACGCGCCATAATTCGTTTTTTGGTTTACAGTTATTTTATTTTTCGGGTCAGCAGAAATCCTGCTGCTATTAATGTTTTCTTTATGGTGATTTGTCTGTTTTAAAAGACAAATTTCAATTTTTATTAAAAATCGGACAAAGGTCTGTTCATATAAAAATCAAGGACTTTTGTGCGGAATACGTAATCATATTTTGTTTGAATAAGATTACCGTTTGCGCGGTCAAGATTGGCTTTTGCAATATTATATTCAACGGAGTTGATAGCTCCTACGTCAAAACGAACCTGAGATATGCGGAAAGCTTCCGTTAATGCCCTAACCTGATTTGCAGTTGCAGAATAACGTTTGGCTGCATTGTTCATATCAATGTAAGCTTGTTCAACATTTTTACGTATCGTAAGCTGAACCTGCTGAGCCTGGAATTCGGTAGTGCACTGTTGCAATTTTGCATTTGCCAAATTGTACCGAACCTGGAAATTTGTAAAAATCGGAATTCTTAAACTTAAATTGACTGATGAGTTTCTGTTGAAATTAAGCTGATCCAGATAGCCAAAATGTTTTAACGCGCCGCCCGGTACTGAAACTGTTTGTATAATTGGATATTTCTGATCGTTAAGAAGGATATAGTCACTCGTTGAAGGTACAATTTGCGACTGGTTTGGAGAGCCATCTGAAATAAATCTTTCTTTGGGAGCAACACTCGAAAATGCGGTATTGATACCACCATTCAGCGTCAATGTTGGCATTGCAGAACCGCGGATAATTTCTATGTTTTTCTTGGCCGCTTCGGTACGTAATTCTGCCGCTTTCATCTGAGGCAGATTACTCATCGCGGTTTCATAAATCTGTTGAATTGTTGCGTCATAAGTCCGCAAGTTAGGATCTGCAACCGCAATTTTTATCAAATTGATTTCGTCGCTTCCCGGCATGTTCATTAATTGTTTCAAACTAAGTTTTGCGGTTTCCAGATTGTTTTGTGCGTTAACGAGCGTTAGTTCGTCGTTTGCAAGCTGTGCTTTTAGGTCAAACAAATTACTCTCGGCCAGTGTACCAGCTTCCACAAGTTTCGCTGTGCGCCCAACCTGCAAATTAGAAGCATCAACCTGGCGTTGTGCTACGCCGATTAATTCTTCGTTGCTGATTACCTGTAAGTAGGAAAGGGCAACATTCAGCATAATATCATTTCTGGCAGCGTCCAGATCTTTCTGGCTTGCCATAATGTTGATCTCATTCCGTTTTACCGTGTTTTTCAATTGAAAACCGCTGAACAAAATTACACTGGAACCTAACTGAAACTGGTTCTGGCTAATATTTTGCTGAACAAACTGGTTGGTAAACGGGTCAATGTTACGACCGGAATTGAAACCCTGTACAGCATTAAAACTCAAACTCGGCCAACGCTGCCAGCGCGATTGATCATGAATGTTGTTGTCGCGCTGAACCTGGATTTCTGATTGCTTAACTTGTGGATTTGTTTCCAAAGCAATACGGATACAATCTTCCAGAGAATATGTATTATCTGCTTTTTTTGGAACATTCGTTTGTCCGTAAGCTGACTGAAATAAGACAAGTCCACAAAGCATGAAGGCTAGGAATGCGGATTTTGGTAACGAATTAATCATATGTTATTCTGTGTTAGATGTTCAATATTACATGATGCTACAAAAAACAACCATCCATTTAGTACGGACGGTTGCATAAGTAGGTAAATGGGTATTTTACAATAAATAAAATTAATGGAAAAATAAATATCCGAGCCAAATGCCTGCAATCACGCCAATTAAATCGGCAATGAGGCCTACCACAATAGCATAACGGGAGTTTTTAATCCCGACGGATCCGAAGTAAAGTGCTACTATATAAAGTGTTGTGTCAGCAGATCCCTGAAAAATGCAACCCAACCTGCCAACAAACGAGTCAGGACCGAATTTTGTCATGCCTTCAATCATCAAAGCACGTGCTCCGCTACCGCTTAAAGGCTTCATTAAAGCAACGGGTAAAGCATCCGTAAAGTCGCTGTTAATTCCGGAACTGATCACAATATACCGAAGCCCGTTTATTAGATAATCCATAGCACCACACGTGCGAAATGCGCTGATAGCGACCAGCATTCCTACCAGATAAGGCATTATTTTGACTGAAGTTTCAAAGCCCATTTTTGCTCCGTCAATAAAAACCTCGAACACATTTACTTTTTTGTAAAGTGCGCCCAGAAGAAAAGAAGTAATGATAAAAAGGAGTACTGAATTTCCAAAAACTATGGAAATCGTTTCAATTTGTTCTTTTGGTAAACTGGATAAATACCATAATAACAAAGCAAGAACGGCTGTGACGCCTCCCAAACCAAGTACAACTGTTCTGTTAAAAAGATTGATTTTTTGCCAGGCAGCCGTAATAATCAGAGCAATTACAGTTGTAATATAAGTACCAATCACGCAGGGGATAAAAACGTCGGAAGGATCAGCGGCTCCCAGAATAGCACGTTGTGCAATAATACTTAATGGGATAATCTGAAGGCCCGAAGTGTGCAGTACCAGAAACATGATCTGTGCATTGGAAGCAGTGTCTTTACTTGGGTTTAAATCCTGAAGACTTTGCATTGCTTTCAAACCAAAAGGTGTTGCTGCATTATCTAATCCTAGCATATTGGCACCAAAATTCATGATCATCTGCCCATTGGCCGGATGATTTTTGGGAATTTCCGGAAATAATTTGCTGAAAAACGGACCGATAATTCTGGCCAGAATATTAATGGCTCCGGCTTTTTCTCCTACATTTAAAATTCCCAGGAAAAACGTCATGACACCGGCAAGTGGCAAAGCAATATCCATCACGGCAACTTTTGAAGAACTTAAAATACCCTCCACAACCAGCTTTAAAGTTTCTGTATCACCAAACAGAAGGAATTTGATAAACGCAACCACGAAAGCAATTGTGAAAAAACCAATGAAGATATAATTAAGGGCCATTTGTTGGAGTGAAAATTAGTCGAATGGGTTGTTGTACGTTAACTTGAAATTTAATCAGGGTCTAAAATAATGTAAATTACTGAGATTGCCGTTATACAGAAAAAAAGGGATGTAAAGAGTGTAAAAGTTTCATATCAATGAATTCGAAATTTGAATATTAACGAAATATTCATCAAAGAACTGTCATTCTTTAAAGTCGATTTCCTATCTTCCATTTTTACAAACATTATCCTTCATCTCTTGATATATGAAAAAGTATTATTACCTATTTTCTCTGCTTGCATTATTAGCTTGTAACAAAAAGAACGGATCTGGTGAAAGTGGGGGAGATTCGGCTGTTGAAATTTCCGAAGTTAGAAAAGTAGTAAAGCCTGAGGCTGTGTCAAGTTATAGTGAACCCGTAAAAGATAAAGACGGATTGAATGACTGGAAATTTGCGGTAAGTCTATTTGAAACAGATCAGACGTTCAAATATAAGATCAAAGTAAAATATAAGGAGCTGGAAGCAGAGGATGATCTGATCGTTCCAAATTTAGGAATTCAGCCGAAAGTAGAAGTCCAAAAAGGTAAAGAGCCGCTAACCTGTGTGATTGGTTTTATGGATAAAGAAAATGTTTTCAAAGAATTTAAACGCGTTGAAGTAATCGGTGATGAATTAAAAATCCGCCAAACCCGAAGTTATAGTCTCAGGTAGGGGCGCCCCTTGTGGTCGCCCGGAAATCCCGAAGAAAATAAATCCCGAAAACCGGATTAGGGTAATTTCGGATTTTAAAAAGATCCCGGATAAAGAAAAAGGGCAACCACAAGGGATTGCCCCAACGGAGCCCCGAATGATTGCCCATTCCAAATATCACGAAAGATTTACGACGCAAAAATCTTATCCATAAAATCTTTTATCGTCTGCAGCCGTTTCCGGTCTCCGCCGCTAACCTCAGCTGATGCCCAACCGGAATATCCGACTTTTTGCAGCGCTTTATTTACCTCCGGCCAATTACAGTCTCCTTCAAAAAATTCAACATCAAAACCCTTCCAAAGACCTAGGTCATTCTGTTTCTTAAAACTGAATTCCTTCAAATCAATCTTCAAAATACGTTTATCCAGCGCTTCAATCCAGGAAACCGGCCAGCTATAACGAAGTACATTTCCTACGTCAAAATACCAGCCAATCATTGGATGTTTGAAATCATCAACATATTTCGCTGCTTCTATCGGACTTAGCAAAAATTGATTCCATACATTTTCCAAAGCAATTTTTACGCCAGTTTTCTCAGCAATTGGCAACAATTTCGTAAGCTCAGCACGTGAACGCTCATAAGCCTCTGAATAAGAAACTTCCGCATTAACAACACCCGGCACAACGAGAACCGTAGTTCCGCCATATTGCTTGGTATCCCACAAAGCCTGTTCAATCGATTTTACACACTCCGCACGTTTCTTAGGGTCCGGATCCGATAAAGGTAATTTCCAGTGTTTTGAGTTAACAGTTCCTGGAAGTTCAAGCCCTGTTTTATCTCTTGCAGCCAGTATCTCCTTCATGTTAAGATCATTAGGCGAATCCAGCTCAACACCATCATACCCAATATCTTTCAGCATTTTAAATTTATCCATAACAGATAAATCCTCTTTCACCATACCCCATTTCAGGCTTTTCTTGATCATCGCCCTGGCAGCAGGTGCAGCACTGATTTGTTCAGGAAGCATGATATTGGAAGGTGATGCAATAACGTCAGTCATTGCACCAATTCCCATGACCGTGCCTGTGGAGGCAGCCGTTGCAAACGCAGTATTTTTGAGAAATTCTCTTCTATCCATATCGATATTACGAGAAAGCAGTGATACCAGGTCTTGCAACTTCAACAATCGGAGGCTTCATGTCAAAACTGAAATCTGCTGAACTTTGAGGCCCCAGTTTTTCTGTCGAATTCATTGCCTCTTCCCAGGTTACTCTCTTACCTGTATAGGCTGCCATTCTTCCCATGATAGCCAATAGTGTACTTTGCGCCATAAATTCTCCATCATTCAACGGAGTACCTTTACGGATCGAAGCAAACAGTTCGTCATGTTCAGTTTGGTACATATCATTTTGTTTTCCTTCATATTTCCATGGATTCTGGCCGTAGATTTCGTGAACGTTACGGGCACAGTTTACCATCGCTCTTCCTTTTGTACCGATTGTTTCAACCAGGTAGCTGTTTTCACAATTTGCCTGTTGTCTTGAATGGTGGAAGCCTTTTACTCCGTTTTCGTATTCGTATGTTACAGCAAAATGGTCAAATATATTACCAAAAAGCTCTTCAGTTCTTACCTGGCGTCCGCCGGTTCCGGTTGCCGAGATCGGTAATTTTCCACCCATAGCCCATGACATCATATCAATACTGTGAACAGCCTGTTCAACAATATGATCTCCTGCAAGCCATGTATAGTAAGTCCAGTTACGCAACACATACTGCGCATCTGTCCAGCCTTGTACACGTGGGAACGACCACAATGTGCCGGTATCATATGTATTGTAAATTGCAGAAATATCACCTACTGCACCATCAAGAATCTTTCCGAAACTTGCACGTTTTGGCTCATGGTATCTCCAGCAGAAACCTGACATCAGAGAAAGATTTTTCTGCTTTGCCAATTTAGCCGCATCCAAAACTTTACGAACACCAGGAGCATCCACAGCAACAGGTTTTTCACAGAAAACGTGTTTTCCGGCATTAATAGCCGCCGTTAAATGTTCCGGACGGAAATGCGGAGGAGTAGCAAGCAACACAACGTCAACGCCTGATTCCAATACTTTTTTATAAGCGTCAAAACCTACAAATTTATGTCCGTCATCAACCTTCACTTTTGAACCATGTACCTTCGTAAGGTTTTCGAGTGACGATTGTAATTTATCAGGGAAAATATCACCCATTGCATGTAATACAACATTTGGGTCAGCTTTCAAAGCTTGGTTAGCAGCTCCCGATCCTCTTCCTCCGCAACCAATCAAGCCGATTTTCAGGGTATCAGAATTAGTTCCACCAAAGGCTTTGTTTGGATTAAGAATCGTGATAGCAGGTAAAGCGCTGCCTGCAAGGGCCACACCTGCCATTTTCAAAACATCTCTACGAGAAGCATTCATGTTAAATAAGGGATTAGGTTTTTAAATAATAGAATCACATAAAATCTTAAAGTTTTACAACGCATCATTCTATTTTATGCAAAGGTTTAAAGATAAATAATTCTCTTAGTTTTTTGCCAATTAACTTCAAAAAACGTTCGGTAAAATCACCAAACCACAAATTTAGCATAGGAAAAAATGGTGGCCAAATAATTTAAATTTCGTAAATTATACATTTCTTTGGCTTTGTGGAATTTTGACCTTAAAATGAAAACATCGATCTGGCTTATGGCTCAGGATAATATCCAGGATAATTTACTAATCGTTATATCACTTCTTTTTGTTGTTTCAATGCTTACAATGCTGAGCGAAAAATTACGCATTTCGTATCCCATTTTTTTGGTAATCGCCGGATTGTTAATCAGTTTCATTCCAGGGATTCCTCATATTTCGCTTGAACCCGATTGGGTTTTTCTGCTCTTTTTACCACCGCTTTTATATTTCGCAGCCTGGAATACTTCCTGGAAAGATTTCTGGCAATTTAAACGACCTATAGGACTTTTGGCTATTGGACTTGTCGTTTTTACGGCAACCGCCGTAGCCTATTTATCGAACGCGATGATTCCGGATTTTACTTTGGCTATGGGTTTTGTGTTAGGAGGAATCATTTCTCCACCAGATGCTGTTGCAGCGACTTCTGTTTTACAGGGTTTGAAAATTCCAAAACGGGTTGTAGCGATTCTGGAAGGTGAAAGTCTGGTAAATGATGCATCTTCACTGATCGTTTTCCGGGTTGCTTTGGCGACTTTGTTAACCGGACAATTTGTTTTTTGGAAAGCCGGCCTTGATTTTTTTCTGGTTTCAATCATGGGGATTATTATTGGGCTGGCTATCGCTCATATGCTTTATCTTGTCCACCGGTTTTTTCCAACAAGTTCAAGTATTGATACAGCATTGACATTTATAGCGCCCTATCTGATGTATATCGGCGCGGAACATTTTCATTATTCAGGTGTTTTGGCAACGGTGAGCGGAGGTTTATTTTTAAGTTACCGATCAAATGAAATTTTCTCTTATAATTCCAGAATGCAATCTCAGTATGTTTGGGAAACGGTCGTTTTTCTGTTGAATGGTATTGTCTTTATTTTAATAGGATTACAGCTGCCGGATATTATTGAAGGGCTAGGGAAAAACTCTGTGATGGAATCTGTCACCTATGCCGTAATAATTAGTATCGTTACAATCATAATTCGTCTGCTTTGGGTTTTTCCAAGTACGTATTTGCCACATATACTAAGCAGGAAAGTTCGGGAAAACGAAGCAAGACCGCCTTGGCAAACCGTTTTTATTGTTGGCTGGAGTGGTATGCGTGGCGTTGTTTCGCTTGCTTCGGGTTTGGCAGTTCCGCTCACTTTAACAAATAATACAACAGCTTTTCCGCAACGTGATCTGATTCTTTTCATCACATTTGTTGTGATATTATTTACGCTTGTTTTACAAGGATTAAGTCTGCCATATCTGATCAAATGGCTGAACATTACGGATGATGGCGGAAATGAAGAAGAGCAGGAAATTGCAGTTCGTTTACGTTTGGCAACGGCCAGCCTTAGCCACATGCAGTCTACCTATGGCGAAGAGGTGCAAATGATTGATGCTTTCAGCCGGTTGAAGGAACGCTACGAGCGTATGATCGATAATGCGAATAATCGTTTGGTAGAAAAAGAAACCAAAAGTGCAAACGCTGATTTTCTTCCAAAATACAGAAGTATGCTGGTCGAAATTGTTTCGATCAAGCGGGATGAACTACAAAAATTAAGAAGGGAAAGAATCTATTCTGATGAAATGCTCAAAGCCAGGGAACGTGAGCTGGATTTTGAAGAAGCCCGTTTAAGAGATTCACCCTGAAAACTAAAAAGCTCCTTCGAAATATTTTCGAAGGAGCTTTTTAGTTAAATTCTTTATCCTGAAATTTCAAATTAGCAGAGATCTTGCTCTTTCCACCTAACCTTACTTTGTAAAGGAAAATTTCTTCATCATTTCATCGACCAAAGGATCGCTGTAAATTCCGTAAGCACTTACTAAAACGCCTTTCAGATTATATTTTTCAGAAGAAATTGCATATACAATAGATTCGTCCGACGGATCAGTTTCGCCTTCAAAACGGAAAAATTTATCAATTTCAAATTCATGATGCAGAATTTGAAATTTGCCATGACTGCTTTCGATGTAGTTTTGTTTGAGATTAAACTCTTCGTTATAACCTTCTTTTTCCAATCCTGCAATTGCTTCAACAAGCGTATTATAAGATTCCATAACTGAAAATTTGAGCGTTTAATCCTTTAAACGAATGGTTAAATTACGAATTATCTTCGACAAATTTTCTTAATTCCACTGTACTTCCACAGCGTATTCTTTCAAATCAATCGTCGTAAAATGTTCTCCATTTTGGCGTCTCAACGATATTTTTCCGTTTTGCACTTTTGCAGTTTGCTGTGACAAAACGTCTTTGCTGTTTTTCTTTCTGTAAATCGCAACAAGATTTTCGTTAGTGGTAACTTCCACTTCACAATTTCTGCCTGTTGCAGTAACCAGTTTGGAATGATTTGGCAAATAGGGAGCCCTTGCCAATGCCAGCGCCCTTGATGCCAGTGGTACTCCATAACCCACAAAATTATTCCCGTATGGATACAAATGAGCGGATTTTTCTATCAGCTCAATTACTTCTTTATTGCTAAGTTTTGGGTTAACCTGCATCATACAAGCAGCAAATCCGGTGATCACGGGTGCAGAAAGTGATGTGCCGTATAGCGAAAAACAGGAAACATTAGGTTTGACATAATTTAAAAATTCCGGTCCGACGCTGCTGTAACCAATCCGGTTCCAAAGTTTTGCGTTGGTTGCGCCAATAGATAAAACGCCTCTTGCATCCGCCGGAGCAGAAATGATTCCCCAGCTTTTATCTTCACCTTCATTTCCGGCAGAAACTACGATCATGATACCTTTTCTATCGGCAGCAATTTGCGCTGCACGGGTAATTGCGCTGGTTTTTCCGTCCATTTGAGATGGTTTGTAATTTTCTGACGGATCCGAAAATCCTTTGGCATAACCCAGCGAAGTATTGATCAACCGAACGCCAAGACTGTCCATCCATTCCATCGCAGCAATCCAGTTATCTTCCTCTCCTCGCCATTCGCGCAGTGAATAATCGGTACGTGCCAGATAAAACTTGGAATTCAAGGCCAAACCATATTGCATTTGATCCTGATTATCAATACCTGAAATCGCTGTCAAAACTTCTGTTCCGTGCATATCCGAAAATGATTCTGCGGTACTGAAAAGCAGATCACCTGATCTTCCCGGTTTTACATAATCATGAATCCCTAAAATTCTTTTGTTTGAAAAAATATGTTGCAGAGAAAGTGAAGAATCTGCCCCGTAAAAACCTGCGTCGATCACACCGATTGTGACATCTTTTCCACTAATTCCTGCCTTTTGGAAAGCATTTGCCTGTACCTGTGACATTACCTGCGCCATTTGTGCGCGCTCAACGGGTTTTGTCTGGGCGATATAAAAACCGGATGTCATCGGGACAACTTCTTTTACAAAACTTAGCTGCCGGACTTCCTGTGCCTGTTCAGATGTAAGCACCGCGGAAACTGCATTGAGCCATTTGGAACGGTTAGCAATTTTTACGGAAATATCTTGTAGCTGATTTTGATAATCCGCACGGACAGGCAAATCTGTATCGTCAGTGGCCAGACCAAATTTTTGGCGGGTTTCTAACGTTAACTGGGAAACAGCGGGGGAATTGTCTAAATTCTTATCTTTCAGATATATCCAGTACTTAGGCTGCGCAGACAGTAATGCCGGGACACACAAAAGTGCCAGTAGGAAAATTCGCTTCATTGAGTCTTTTAAAGTTGTTAGGTTGCCTGCGTATTAATGTTACTCCAAGATAACAGGTTATTTTGAATTTCTTCATGAATGACCTTCCTCATGGATTACTTTGACTTATCTTCTATATTATTTAAGAAGTAAAACGTAATTTTACGAATTAAATTACCAGTTACAAAAATTAATAGCTTATGCGTTATTCGGCCATAGATAAAAACCTGTTTATAGAAAATCGTCGCAGGCTTTCAAGTTTGCTCAAAGCGAAATCTTTGGCAATTCTGAATTCCAACGATATCATGCCGACGAACGCGGACGGTTCTATGGGTTTTCGCCAGAATACGGACCTTTTTTATCTAACGGGTGTGGATCAGGAAGAAACGATTTTGCTTGTTTTTCCAGGTCATCCGGACGAAAAATTCAGGGAGGTTTTATTTGTTCGGGAAACAAATGAAATGATTGCAGTTTGGGAAGGTGAGAAATTGTCGAAGGAACAGGCACGTGAAGTTTCAGGAATACAGACCATTTATTGGACGCATCAATACGAAACCGTTTTCAGAAATATCGTTTACGAAGCTGAAAATGTATATCTCAATTCAAACGAACATACCAGAAACGATTCGCCGGTTATAACGCGTGATGCACGTTTTATTACTGAATTTAAGGAAAAGTACCCTTTACATCAATTGCTAAGGTTAGCACCGGTGATGCACCAGTTGCGCGCAATCAAACAGCCTCAGGAAATTGCTTTGATGCAAAAAGCCTGTGATATCACAAAACTTGGATTTGAAAGATTACTAAAATTTGTGAAACCCGGCGTTGAGGAATTTGAAATTGAAGCCGAGCTGTTGCATGAATTTATAAGAAACCGTTCCAAAGGTTTTGCGTACCAGCCGATCATTGCTTCGGGAGCAAATGCCTGCGTTTTGCATTATGTTCAGAATGACAAAACCTGCAAAGATGGGGATGTGATTCTCCTCGATGTTGCCGCTGAATATGCAAATTACGGTTCCGATCTGTCAAGAAGTATCCCCGTAAACGGACGGTTTACAAAACGTCAGCGGGATGTTTATGATGCGGTTTTACGTGTTTTTAAAGCGTCAAAAAGTATGCTGGTTACGGGCGGACTTTGGGACGAATATCATGTGGAAGTGGGCAAGATCATGGAAAGTGAATTAATCGGTTTAGGATTAATTACCAAACAGGATATTGAAAAACAGGATCCGGATTGGCCGGCGTATAAGAAATATTTTCCACATGGGAATTCTCATTTCCTGGGACTTGATATTCATGACGTTGGAAATAAATACCGCCGTTTCGAACCTGGGATGGTTTTCACTTGTGAGCCGGGAATTTATATCAAAGAAGAAGGTCTGGGGATCAGACTTGAAAATAATATTCTGATCACAGCCAATGGCAATATTGACCTGATGGGTAATATTCCGATCGAAGCAGAAGAAATTGAGGAAATAATGAATTCCTGAAAAATATAAATTTGAACGAAAAGCCGGGAGATTCTTTATTCTTCCGGCTTTTCATTCAAACAAATGGCCAATCTAAATACCATGGAGTTTTATACCGAAGACCTCTACAAGCTGCTTTTTTCTTTTTTGCTGGGCGCTATTATCGGTGCTGAAAGGGAATATCGCAGCAAGTCGGCAGGATTACGAACTCTTATTTTAATAGCCGTAGGTTCCACGCTTTTTACTTTGGTGTCAATCCGTATTAGCGGTGATGCCGGTCGGGTTGCCGCCAATATCGTTACCGGAATCGGTTTTATCGGCGCAGGGATTATTTTTCGTGAAAACAACCGGGTCGTGGGTATTACAACGGCGGCTATCGTTTGGGTAACTGCTGCATTGGGGATGGCAATAGGGGCAGGCTTTTATGTGATTGCGCTCTATGCTTTTGTTGTTGCCGGCATGTGTCTGGTTATTTTATCTCCGATTCAAAAGTGGATCAGGAATAAAAACCAGATCAAAAGTTACCGCCTGATGTGTGTTTATCAGAAAAAAACGCTGAAAGATTATGAACAGCTTTTTACACTTTACGGATTAAGTATTCTGGGTGCAGAACAAAACAGATCAGGAAGCCATATTACGGGAAACTGGTTATTACAAGGTTCGCATGAGACGCATGAAAAACTGACGGAATATCTTTTAAATGATTCTGATATTATTGAATTTGACTTTTAGCAACTAACGGGTACTTTATAGTATTAATTTTTGCTTAGATTTTACTGATTGGCGTAAAAAATGAGACAGATCCATAAATAAAAACGTTATCAATAAACCAGTATAAAAAAATTGGTGTTTGAAAAATACCGATACCAATAACCCATTTCTTAAACAGTTCAGAGGCAATTAGTCTGGAACTGACTTTTAAATTAAATTATGTCACACCTGATAAATAGAGCACTCTGGGAAATTATCAGCCAGAATACTTCTGACTCCGAGTCGGAATGGCTGACTGAAAAAGGGAATTCCTCACCCATTGAGTTAATGACCGCTTTCGTTTCTTCTCCACGGTTTTTGCCAAAAAAAATTGTAAATGTTGAATTAGAGCAGGAAAAAGCTCTGAATAATATTGTTGCCGGTTTTTCGGTAAATGGCTGGAGCCTGGTCCGTTTGTCTCGTGTGTGGCTATTGACACAATTGGACGAAACGGAAAAGGAGACGTTTATTAAAAATATTGAAACGCTTTTTGATACAGCCGAAATGAACGAGCTCGTGGCGCTTTATTCAGCGCTTCCGCTTCTGGCATATCCTGAACAGTGGCTTTTCAGGGCAACGGATGCGGTTCGTTCCAATATGGGATTTGTGTTTGATGCGATTGCATTACACAATCCGTTTCCTGCAAAATATTTCAGTGAGCTTGCGTGGAACCAGCTCGTGCTAAAAACGATTTTCAATGACAAGCCGGTCCATTTTATTACCGGACTGGAAGAAAGAGAAAATGCAAATCTGGCACTTATTCTTTCAGATTTTGCTCATGAGCGTTGGGCAGCAGGCCGCTCGGTAGCGCCTAATGTGTGGCGTTTGGTGAGTAAATTCATGAATGAGCCACTTTTATCGGATATGAAACATTTGTTTGAATCACGTCAGACGCAAAATCAGGAGGCTGCTGCGTTGGCATGTTATGATTCTGAATATGCACCTGCAAAAGCACTGTTATCCGAATATTCTGAATGCGAAAAATCAATTACGGAAGGGGCTCTAACCTGGTCCAGTCTTGAAATTACTGACTTAAATACCTATGTGCCAACATTGCAAAGATAGTAGCGCGCCCAATCCATCGCATTTTGAGGAAGGCGACGGGCTGGCAAATTCTCCTGCTCACATTGATATGGCATGGAGTGAATATAATGAATTGATCAAAGGGATGCGGTTTTTTGATCCGCATATTCATATGGTTTCCCGTACAACCGATGATTACCAGGCAATGCGCCAGGCGGGAATCGTTGCGTTGATAGAGCCTTCTTTCTGGGTTGGCCAGCCTCGTACAGGACTTTCAAGTTTTAAAGATTATTACAGCAGTTTGGTAGGATGGGAGCGTTTCCGTTCTTCGCAGTTTGGTATAAAACATTATTGTACGATGGGGCTAAATTCCCGTGAAGCAAATAATGAGCCGCTTGCGGAACAGGTAATGGAGATTTTGCCTTTATATATTTACAAAGAAGGAGTTGTAGGCATTGGAGAAATCGGTTTTGATGACCAGACGCCTGCGGAAGAAAAATATTACCGGTTGCAGCTGGAATTGGCAAAAGAAGCAAAACTTCCGGTGCAGATCCATACGCCGCACCGCGACAAAAAACGCGGAACGGAACGCAGCATGGCGATCGCGCTGGAACATGGATTGGATCCTTCCTGGGTGATCATTGACCATAATAATGAAGAAACTGTAAAAAGTGTTTTAGACCAAGGATTTTACGCAGCTTTCACGATTTATCCCTTTACCAAAATGGGTAATGAAAGAATGGTTAAGGTTGTGGAACAATACGGTCCGGAGCGTATCATGGTTAACTCTGCTGCTGACTGGGGGATTTCAGATCCGTTGGCGATTCCTAAAACAGCTGCTTTGATGAAAATGCGTGGTATTTCTGATGAAACAATTCGTATGGTGACGTATCAGAATGCAATTGATGCATTTGGAAAAAGCGGACAAATTGATGTTTCTGATTTTGAAAGCGGGCTATCTGTTGAAAAAACAGAGAAATTTCACGGTAATTCAATTTTGCGCGGAGGCCAGCAACCTGACGTTTCCAAAGATTCCTTAGTAATTCAATAATCGTGGCTGAATTAAAACCCTATTTACAATTAACAAGGCCAGCGAATCTGGTTACTGCCGTAGCTGATATTCTGGCAGGGATGGCGATTGCACAATTTACATTTTCAAGTTTCAATCCGGCTTTGCTGGTTGTTTCCACACTTGGACTTTACGGCGGCGGCGTCGTGATGAACGATGTTTTTGATGCTAAGCTGGATGCGATCGAAAGACCAGAGCGCCCGATTCCAAGTGGAAAAGTACCTTTGAAATCCGCTACGATTTTAGGGTTGACTTTACTTTTCATTGGTATTCTCGCTGCAACATTATTCAGTTACCAAAGTGGAATGATAGCGGTTGTCGTGGCGGCACTTACAGTTCTTTACAATCGTTTTGCTAAACATCATGTGTTTTTTGGTCCGCTTACGATGGGAATGTGTCGTGGAGGAAATTTGCTTTTAGGTATGAGTGTTTTACCGGAGTCATTTCAACAATGGAGTTTCGTAGCACTTTTGCCGATTGCCTATATCGCAGCCATAACTTTAATTAGTCAGGACGAAGTACATGGAGGGAAAAAAAGAACGCTTTATATAGCCGTTTTTCTATATCTGGTTGTTTTGACGGCACAATTATTGATAGCTGACAGACAGGGAAATGTGCTTTTTGCACTTCCATTCGTTCTTTTGCATGCCTGGTTAATCGGTCGTCCACTATACAATGCCATTCAAAATCCGATCGGACCGTTGATTGGGAAAGCAGTGAAAGCAGGTGTTTTATCATTAATTGTGATGAATGCTTCCTGGTGTATGGCTTTTGGATTGTGGCCGGTTGCACTGGCAGTTTTAGCTTTATTACCATTATCAATACTTTTAGCACGCGTTTTCGCGGTAACATAAAATAATAGAATGCAGGGGAAAAAGATAAGAACTAAGTCTTTCTGACATTCAGTCATCCATTATTGTTTTTTCAAGATGCAAACCATAAAACAGAGTTTCAAAATAGAGTATAACTATTCTATTTTTTTTACACACAATCTTTTTAATGATACCAATAATCTGTTAAGTGATTTTTTTAGCGCTTACACGGAACAAGGATTTCAGCGTAAAGTACTGGTTGTGGTGGACGGAGGATTTCTTTCCTTTTATTCAGGATTGGTGGATGATATCAAAAACTATTTTGCAACGCAGGTAAAACATATCCAGTTAGCAAAAGATGTGATTGTGGTACCTGGTGGTGAAGCATCGAAAAACGATCCGGATTTGTTTGAAAAACTGGCGCGGGCTGTTGATATATATGGCATTGATCGTCACTCTTTTGTGATCGGTATTGGTGGAGGAGCCGTTCTGGATCTGGTTGGTTATGCCGCTGCGGTTTCGCACAGAGGTATTAAACTGATCCGGATCCCAACAACTGTTTTATCCCAAAACGATTCGGGTGTTGGTGTTAAAAACGGGATTAATTTCCATGGAAAGAAAAACTTCCTGGGCACATTTGCACCTCCGGTTGCAGTATTTAATGATCTTACTTTTTTGAATACGCTGGATGATCGCGACTGGCGTTCAGGGATTTCGGAAGCTATAAAAGTGGCCTTGATCAAAGATGCTACTTTCTTTGACTGGATAGAAGAAAATGTAACGGCTTTGGCGGAACGTGACGAAGCGGTAATGTCCTACTTGATTCATCGTTGCGCAGAAATGCATACGGAACATATCGGAAGCGGTGACCCGTTTGAATTTGGTTCTTCACGTCCGTTGGATTTTGGTCACTGGGCTGCGCATAAACTGGAATATCTGACTGATTTTGAAGTTCGTCACGGCGAAGCCGTGGCCATCGGAATAGCGCTGGATTGTGTGTATGCCAATAAGATCGGAATGCTTTCGGATGCGGATCTGGACAGAATCTATAACGTATTGGTGAAGTTGGGTTTTGATCTTTATCATATCAAACTCGCAGAAAACGACAAAATTAACCTGAGAAACGGCTTACAGGAATTCCGTGAACACTTGGGTGGTCGGTTGACCATTATGCTTTTGGAAAAGATAGGAAAAGGTGTGGAAGTGCATGAAATGGATGCTGATATCATTGCTGAATCGGTAGATATTCTTGAAAAATATATTTCTGAGAAAAAGGTTTTAACGGAAGGTTAACAGCCTTTTGATAATCTTCATCAGAATCCTAATTTGCAATTTCCTAAACCAGAAAGTATGATTACCCCATTCGGCCATTTAACCTATTGCAGCAATATTCATCCCGGAGAAAAATGGGATGATCATTTCAAGGCTTTAAAAGAAAATGTTCCTTACATAAGGCAACAACTGGCCCCTGGCGAACCTTTCGCGCTGGGTTTGAGACTTGCAAATGACGCCTCAATTGAACTGATCAAACCGGAACGTCTGGCAGAATTTAAAAGGTGGCTTGCCGAAAATAATGTATATATCACCGTCATCAATGGTTTTCCGTACGGTGGCTTTCACGCAACGCGTGTAAAAGACGACGTGCATACACCGGATTGGACAACATCTGATCGGGTGGATTATACCAAACGTCTTTTTACAATTTTGTCTCAAATTCTTCCGGAAAATACAGAAGGCGGCGTTTCTACTCCTCCTTTATCATACCGTTTGTGGTGGAAAACAGAAGAAGCGAAGCGTAATACTATTGACATAGCGACTAAAAATATCCTTACCGTTGTAGATCATTTGATCTCAATAGAAAAAGAATCCGGAAAGGTAATGCATCTGCATATTGAACCGGAACCAGACGGAATTCTGGACAATACGGTTGATTTCGTAAACTGGTACCGCGACGATCTTCTTCCAACCGGAATTGCTTATTTGAAAGAGAAATACGGGTTTTCAGAAGATAAAAGCAAGGAGACGATTTTACACTACGTCCGTCTTTGCTATGATATCTGTCACGCCGCTGTGGCTTTTGAAGAGCCGGAAGATATCTTGAATCGCCTTGACGAAGTTGGCATAAAAGTTGGAAGGATTCAAGTGAGTTCTGCCTTGAAAGTTGACTTTTCAACAGATCCTCAGACCAAATACGAAGCGATCAAAGCATTTGACGAGCCGGTTTATCTGCATCAGGTAGTAGCGCAAACTAATGACGGTAAAAAATATTATCCCGATCTTCCGGAAGCTTTGGAAGATTATAAAGAAGGTAAACAAAAAGAATGGCGCGTACATTTTCACGTTCCCTTATTTATCGATTCTTACGGCGCACTTGATTCAACGCAAAATGCAATCGTGAAAACGCTTGCTATTCATAAAAAAACGCCTTTCGCTCCTTGTCTGGAAGTGGAAACTTATACCTGGGGCGTGTTGCCGGAAGACATACAAAAACCTATTGGAGATTCTATTGTGAGGGAAATGGAATGGGTGAAAGGAGTGCTTTTTAATGGTTAGTTGTTAAGGATTAATTGTTAATGGTGGAGCAGGAGAGGTCTGGAATAATTCGTGATTTATTACTTTTCAACTTCTTATAGAGTTTCTGGAAAGGAAGGGTCATTTGGGTATTTGATAACTCTATCGAAGCTTTCTGTTTCTGGAAAACGATTTGTTGTTGRGGAATTTYCTGRCTCCTTTTGGAGCCTCGTGTTTATAGAAATAATTTGGTGTCTGAATAGGTCCTTGGAATTTCGGTGCTTTCTGTTTCTGGAAAACGATTTGTTGTTGAGAAATTTCCTGACTCCTTTTGGAGCCTCGTGTTTATAGAAATAATTTGGTGTCTGAATAGGTYCTTGGAATTTCGGTGCTTTCTGTTTCTGGAAAACGATTKGTTGTTGAGAAATTTTCTGGCTCCTTTTGGAGCGTCGTGTTAATAGAAATAATTTGCTGTCTGAATAATTTCTGGATCTTTCGGAGCCTCCTTTTTTCAGAAGCTGATTGATTGTTGAGAAATTTCCTGGCTCCTTTTGGAGCCCCCTGTTTATAGAAATAATTTGCGTCCCTGAATAATTCCGGGCTCCTTCGGAGCCTCCTGTTTGGGGCTTTGCATTACTAATATATTCGTTACTGAATTAACTTCGAAGTTAAGATCAAAATGAAAAAAACTGTTGTCATCGATATCGTTGCGCTTAGTGCCAATTTGATTGGAGAACATACTCCGTTTTTGAAAAAATATGTTGAAAAACGTCATCTTACTTCAATAAAACCGGTTCTTCCTGCGGTTACTACTACTTCACAATCTACCTACATCACCGGGAAATGGCCGGTGGAGCATGGTATTGTGGGAAATGGCTGGTACGATAAAGATGACTCAGAAATAAAATTCTGGAAACAATCGAACAAACTTGTTCAGGCTGATAAAATTTGGGACGCGGCGAAAAAGGCGGATCCAACTTTTACTTGCTCGAAAATGTTCTGGTGGTATAATATGTATTCGACGGCCGATTTTTCGGTAACCCCTCGTCCGCAATATCATGCCGATGGCGTTAAAGCACCGGACTGTTATGCTTATCCGCCCGAATTAAGGGATGAACTGCAAGAGAAATTCGGCCAATTTCCACTTTTTAGTTTCTGGGGACCAAATGCTAATATAAAATCGACAAAATGGATTGCAGATGCTTCCATGTATGTGGACGATAAACATAACCCGACTTTAACGCTTATATATCTTCCGCACCTGGATTATTGCCTGCAAAAATTTGGACCTGATTTTTCCAAGATCAGTAAAGAACTAGGTGAAATCGATAAGATTGTTGAAGATCTGGTAACGTTTTACCAAGCGAAAAATGCCAGCATTATTCTCCTGTCAGAATATGGGATTAATCCTGTTAGCAATCACATTGATATCAACCGTATTTTAAGAAAAGAGGGGCTGATTTCAATAAGAACAGAACGGTGGTATGAATTATTAGATGCTGGTGCGTCAAAGGCTTTTGCTGCCTCTGATCACCAGATTTCACATGTATACTTAAACGATCCAAGTGTAAAAGACCAGGTTATAAAAGTTTTAAAAGCAACACCCGGAATTGATCTGGTTCTTGACAAAGAACAGCAAAAGGAATATCATTTGAACCATGACCGTTCGGGAGATATTGTTGCCGTTGCGAAACCGGATAGTTGGTTTACCTATTACTATTGGCTTGACGATGCAAAAGCACCCGACTTTGCACATCTTGTTGAAATTTTCAAAAAGCCGGGATATGATCCTGTTGAGATGTTTATGGATCCGAAAAATCCATTTATCAAACTTCGTGCTGGGTATAAGTTAGGAAGAAAGTTATTAGGATTCAGATATCTGATGGATGTTATTCCGTTGGATGCAACACTCGTAAAAGGATCACACGGAAGTGTGAATGTGCCGCGTGAATATTTCCCGATTCTGGTTACAGACGAGCCGCAAACAAAAGAAATTGAGGCTGTGGATGTGTATGATGTGATTTGGAATCATTTGTTTTAAGCGTTCGCCCCGATTTGCAATCGGGGTTGTTTGTTTTTTGCCCAGTTAGAAATCAATAAAAGAACTGCTTCATTCATTATAAGAATCGAGACTAGAATTATGAATCAAAATCTAAAATATTCCGGACAATGGTTTTTACCTAATAGCAACGAAAGGGTATTTGGCACACTTACATTTGAAAATAATATAGGTTGTAGGTTGGAACTAATGGGAGAATTAAATGGTGAAAATGCCAATTTTACAGACATCCCAATTATTCTAGGAGTTACCTCTGATTCGAAACAGATAACATTAGTTGATAATTTTTTACTGTCAAGGGGAGGGTCTACTTTAAGACAATATCACGAAATTGGAACTCCTTTAAATATCTATGCTATAAATAATATTTTAGAGGGTGCTCATTTTTTTAGTGTAGATGAGCTTATGTTCAATAGCTTGAATGCAGAATTGTACAATCTTGATGAGTGGCTTGGAATAAGCGGATTTGACACAAAGAAACTGGATAGCGATGACTTATCTAAGGTCAATATTAATTATAATCTTCCTGACAATATTAATTTTATTATCAATCCAAAATTAAAAGGGAGTTTCACATTTCACATCAAACATCCAACCATCTATGCTTATCAAAAGGATATTTCGGTAAAACAAAGTATTCGATTCGTTTTACAAAATGAAGAGAAACAAACTCTGGCGGACATACTATATCAACTTTTTATATTTCAACAGTTATTAGTAATCTCTTTGTATAAAGAAACTTATCCAATAGCTATTGAGCTATTCACTGACAAAAAAATGACAGAGAGTGAATCTTCCAAACATTCGAAAATAATATTGTATAAGTCCTATTCTAAGAAAAATATTGATTTTAGGATTAAAAATTCTTGGAATATGTTAATCAATTATCAAGATATAAAGGATACGTTTCCAAAAATTATTGAAACTTGGTATGAAAAATATGAAAACGTAAAACCTGCAATTCAACTGGTTGTTCAGCAATTTTTTAACTCAACATTCAACGAAAATACATTTTTAAATTTAGCCCAAGCTGCCGAGACTTTCCATTCACGGTTTTATGATCATGAAAGAATACCAAAAAAAGATTACAACAAAATGAAGGAAGATATTCTTGACGTAGTTAAAGAGCCATCTTATGTTTTTTGGTTGAAAAACCAATTTCAGTTTGGTAATAATTTAACTCTTAATGACAGATTAACAGAATTGCTGGTAAAATATTCAACCGAATTTTTGGACAAGGCAATAGGTGATAAAGCTAACTTTGTGCAAATTGTAAAAGAAAATAGGAATTACCTTACCCATTACAATAAGAATAAGGAATCCAAAGCTTTAAAAGTTTTTGACCTTCATAAGCTATCGGAGCAGTTGAAACTTCTTTTAGTAAGCGCTTTTTTTATTGAAATAGGTATCGAAAAATCAATTCTGGAAAAAAAGATTTTAGAGACGGGATATCTTAATTTTAGAGTTTAATTGTTGATATTGTTTTTCAAAATTAGTCATACATATTTTTGAATAAATAAGCTCGTGAAAGATGTAAAACCTTCCACGGACTTATTTTTTTAACACCCTACAAAATTAATAAAAGAATTGCTCTAATATAACTTTTCCGTCTTTAACCTGATAAACACATACTTCTTCCATACTCATTCTTCCACGTCCTTTAAACGTCGCATCGAGTGTCCAGGTAAGGGCAAAACTGTTAGCAGCAACAATAGGATCCGATATTTTAGCACCATGGAATTCTTCTACATCGGCTTGAAATGCAGCTGATTTTGCTTTAATGGCTTGCAGACCTTCCACTACCCGAGGCCCCATCATGTCGTTTGCTTCAATACTTTGTGCATTGTCTGCAAACAGAGTTTCCAGTACTTCGTCAATTTTACCTTGGCGACAAAGCTCTACCAATTTGTTAGCTACTTCTGAGGTTGTCATTTTATTGGAATTTAAAGTGAAAAAAATATAATTTACTTTGTAAATGAGATTTGGGCTGGTATAATGGGGCATCTTATTTCTTGTGGTGCCCCAGTTCAAAACTTACTTTAAGATTTCCGTTTTTTACATTTTCATGCGAATACACTACTTCACACTCATCCGCATAAATTTCTCCGTAAAAAATAGTGTTAACCTTTCCTTTGGGAAGTATGCAGGTATAAGATGAGTTACCCGGATGACCAACATATTGAAAATAAACTTCTGCTGAATCGTCTATATTACCTT
Organism: Dyadobacter frigoris; assembly: GCF_005280585.1. GTDB lineage: Bacteria > Bacteroidota > Bacteroidia > Cytophagales > Spirosomataceae > Dyadobacter > Dyadobacter frigoris. The sequence goes on along the minus strand of NZ_SZVO01000005.1, from coordinate 328,410 downwards.
TCGCAGTAATGGTAAACGGAATGCCGAAGCTTATTGTATTTGATTTTATTCTATCAACAAAAGGAGTAAATCTATCCCAGCCAAAAACTGTATCTCTGGAAACATCCTTTACCTCGAATTTGTCTCCAAACTTTCCAACTATAAATGGCAGGGGGAAAAACAGTGTTTCAAGATAAATGAAAACAAGGAGCAATAGAGAAAATATAATAACGCCGAACGCTATTAATATTAATACTTTCATAAAGACATTCGATGTGCTTTTTACTATCGATTTTCTCATTTTTCAAAACATTCGTTTCCTCATGACGTTTAATATGAAAAAAGTAACGTCATGAAAACCACTCACATCCCACTTTTACTCACAATAATTTTAGGCGTGTTGATAATCGGTTGTTCGTCCTCGGATAAGGAAGTCACCGAAGTAGATACCGGATCTGATAATACCATTGCGGCTATTGATGCCTTCCCAGCCCTTGCATTCAGTTCTCCGGTTGAAATAAAAACACCGGCAGATTCTTCAAACCGAATTTTTGTTGTCGAGCAAGCAGGCGTTATCAAGGTTTTTGATAATAATAGTGCTGTCTCTTCAAGTTCTACTTTTCTTGATATAAAAAGTAAGGTAAGTTCTGGTAATGAGCTGGGACTTCTGGGGCTGGCTTTTCATCCAAATTTCAAAACGAACGGTTATTTCTATGTGAATTACACAAAAAGTAATCCGTTGCAAACCGTGATTGCCCGCTATAAAGCCAATCCTTTAACGGGAAATGTTGCCGATGTTTCCAGTGAAACCATTCTTCTAACCTATAATCAGCCTTTTTCGAATCACAAAGGAGGCTCCTTGCAATTTGGAAAAGATGGTTATCTGTATATCGCGGCCGGTGACGGTGGAAGTGCAGGTGATCCGGCAAATAACGCACAGAATAAGAAAAGTTTTTTGGGAAAGATATTAAGACTGGATGTTAACGTAACTACAAAAGGCAATTACGGCATCCCGGCCGACAATCCTTTTGTTGGAAACACGGAAGGCTTCTACGAAGAAATTTATGCCTATGGTTTGAGAAATCCATGGAAAATAAGTTTTGATACAGGTTCTGACCGGTTTTTCGCGGCAGACGTAGGACAAAGCGTCAAAGAAGAAATAAACCTGATCACGAAAGGTGGTAATTATGGCTGGAAAATTAAGGAAGGGAAAAATTGTTACAGTCCTTCTTCTAATTGCGATGCAACGGGTTTGATTGAGCCGGTTTTGGATTACGGAAGAGCTGATGGTGATGTTTCAATTACGGGAGGTTATGTTTATAGAGGTTCTACGATCGCCAGTTTGGCAGGAAAATATATTTACGGAGATTATGCCAGCGGCAGGATCTGGGCTTTGGAACTGGATGGAAATACGGTTAAGGCTAACACGCTTTTGATGAAAATCAGCGGCACCATTTCTACGTTCGGGCAGGATTCTGAAGGAGAAGTTTATTTCGCTAACTATGCGAGTGGAAAGATTATGAAGCTCGGTGTGAATTAAGATTGTTTTCGAATTGTAATAAAGCCTTACTTTTGGCTGAGGTTTCGTTTTTTAACAATTCGGCCAAAGCAGGTTCTGGTACATTCTTTTTCGATTTTGAGAAGGAATTAATAGTATTCGACGGAAACATGAGTTTTTTAAATAATACCAAAATAACAGTAATAGGAGGAGGGAGCTGGGCGACGGCGCTTATCAAAATCTTATGTGAACAGCCCAATATTCAGATCCGCTGGTGGTTACGGAATGCTAAGGATATTGAACATATCCGTAAATTTCACCACAATCCAAGTTATTTGAGCGATGTTTATTTGTCTCCTAAAAAAGTAAAAGTATACGAGAAAACCCGTGATGCTGTAAAGGGTGCAGATTTTGTGATTTTGGCGGTTCCTGCGGCTTTTATTCAGGAATCATTGCAGGATCTTAACGAATCACATCTGAAAGGGAAACGAATCGTTTCTGCAATTAAGGGAATGATTCCCGAAGAAAATATTCTGGTGACGGACTGGGTTTCGGAAAAATACCATGTCCCGTTGCATGATATTGCCGTGATCGCCGGTCCCTGCCACGCGGAGGAAGTCGCACTTGAAAAACAATCCTATCTTACCATCGCGTCCACGGATGCTGTCTGCGCCGAGGATTTTTCCAAATTGATGACATGCCGGTTTGTTACTGCACATCCGCTGGCTGATTTATACGGTGTGGAATATGCGGCGGTTATGAAAAATATCATTGCCCTGGCTTGCGGGATTACGCATGGTTTGGGAAATGGTGATAATTTCCAGGCGGTAATGGTTTCCAATGCCATGCAGGAAATTCGACATTTTGTAACGGCACTGGATCCTCGCGAGCGTCAGCTAAGTACTTCTGCCTATTTGGGTGATTTGTTGGTGACGGCCTATTCCCAATTCAGCCGGAACCGTTTATTTGGCAATATGATCGGTCGCGGATACAGCGTAAAAGCGGCTCAGCTTGAAATGAAAATGATTGCGGAAGGTTATTACGCTACCAAAAGTATTTATGAACTGAATAAAACATTACACGTAGATTTACCGATTACAACCGCCGTTTACAGGATACTTTACGAAGAAGAATCTCCGTCTGTTGTGATTGAAGAATTGAAAAAGAACTTAAAGTAGTAGCCCATTTTGTACTAAAACGGGTACTTGAAAACGAGACTACTCACCTGATTTCGATCTTATTTTTGCATTATGACTTTGTACAAACACTTATTTGCTGCTTCATTTTTTACTCTTTCCATATTTGTTGCCTGCAATCCGAAACAAACAGATTCAGTCAAAAATGCGGAGCCGGTTAAAGATTTTGTTTTTGGCGACAACCGGCCCTTTCCGCAATGTCATGCTTCAACCTTAGTGCGTTTGAAAGACGGGCAATTTCTTGTGGCATGGTTTGGCGGTACGGAAGAGAAAAATCCTGATGTGGGGATCTGGCTTTCAAAAGGACGTCCGGGGCATTGGGGTGCACCGGTTGAAGTGGCGAAAATAAGAGAAGATGCGCATTGGAATCCGGTTCTGCAAAACGCACCTGACGGTACGGTTTATTTATATTTCAAAGTTGGGAAAACGATTCCTTACTGGGAGACCTGGGTAAAAAAATCGTCCGACGGGGGAAAAACCTGGTCGGAAGCTTATGAGCTTGTTCCGGGTGATAAAGGTGGAAGAGGTCCTGTAAAAGATAAACTGATCGAACTTTCTAACGGAACCTGGCTTGCCGGAGCTTCCAATGAGTTTAAACGCTGGGAAGTTTTTGTTGACAGAAGTGAGGATAAAGGGAAAACCTGGATAGCTTCATCCCATTTAAAACTTGATACAACAGAGATAAAAGGAAAAGGCGCGATTCAGCCGACGCTTTGGGAAACCAAGCCAGGGAAAGTACATATGTTAGTCCGTACAACAGGAGGAATGATTGGCCGCAGTGATTCGGAAGATTATGGAAAAACCTGGTCTACTATCGTCAGCTCTAAACTTCCTAATCCTAATAGTGGTATTGATGTGACAAAAGTGAAAGATGGTACATTGGTTTTGGCTTACAATCCGGATGCGAAAGACTGGGGTTCACGTTCACCGTTATCTCTTGGTTTATCATTTGATAATGGTAAAACCTGGCCTGATAAAATTGACATCGAAACCGGTAAAAAAACGGATGAATTCTCTTATCCGGCCATTATCAGCTGGGGAGATTCCGTGGCAGTAAGTTATACCTGGAACAGACAAAAAATTGCTGTCTGGCTGGGAACAAAGAATGATATCAAGAAAATGGCTGCTGCCAAGAAATGAAATAAATTCGATCATTAATTGTATTTTATGGTGACATATTGTTTATATTAGATTGATATCTCTGATTTGATATAAATAATAGCCATGAAAATAATTACTACTCTAATCGGCTGTGCGACTTTGATGTTGTGCAGCTGCTCACCTTATTATTACGCTCCCAATAAAGGAAATATCCCTAATATGAGGGAAAAAAATGATGTCCGTATTGATGCAGGTTTCAGTGTCGGTCTGGTCAGTGCGGGTGCGGATTTGCAGTTTGCATATGCACCGATTGATCATTTGGGCGTCATGGTCAATGGAGCATTTTCGAAAACTCAGAATTATTCAAAAAATAACGATACTGAAAGCCAATATCTCGAAGCAGGATTGGGCTATTTTACAAAATTTGAGGACAACAGAAAATGGCTTTTTGAAGTTTACGGTGGTGGTGGAAAGGGTAATTACAGCATTTGGTACAATGATTACCAGACTTCAAAAATTGATATGAATAAATATTTCATCCAGCCTTCACTGAGTTATACACATCTTTATAAAAATCTCGAATTTGGGATCGCGTCGAAATTTTCTGGTGTCAATTACGATCTGAAAAGTTTTACAGTGGTTGACGACATGTATCATTCTAATGTTAGAAGGATACAGAATCTTGTAAATCGTCCTATGCTTTTATTTTGGGAACCAACTTTTCGTTTTAGCGGTGGTTTCAAAAATATGAAAGCTTATGTCAGTTATACTCCATCGGTAGATATTCTTCAAACAGGTACGGATAGAGAGGTTGTTAACGTTAGTATGGGCTTACGGTTTACGCTCAACGCCTCCCGGAAAAAACAAATCTTAAATCGTTAGTCATTTTCAATTTTGAATATACATTATCTCCATTCAAAATAATTGGCAACGTTCCCGATAACGATTGCATTAAAATACTCTCGATAATTGCATTTTACAGATTATTTATTGACTAATATACAGTGCGAATTCATGTTTTGAGAAGAAACTGAGTCTCCGGTTTATTAGTAAATTTCAATAATCAGTGAAAAATGACAGGATATAACACCGCCCGTGCTAACCTGGGAACCCAGCGTTTCGTTTTCAAAGACGTTTATTTTAATGAACGTGAAAACGACTTTCAAATGAAGTTTGACCGGAATGACAAAATGCCGAAATACAAGCAAATCGTGCAGTCGATCCTGACTGATATTGAAAGGGGGATTTTAAAAAAAGGGACGCAATTACCTTCCATCAGTGAGTTAAGTGTGGATTATCTGCTGGCGCGTGATACTGTGGAAAAGGCGTACCGGGAACTGCGGAATCAGGGATATATTACTTCGGTACAGGGGAAAGGATATTATGTGCAATCCGGTCAGGATAAAAAAATAAAGATTCTTTTGGTCTTCAATAAACTCAGTTCTTACAAGAAAATAATTTATTATTCCTTTATTAAGGCTTTGGGGGATAATGTGGTTGTAGATCTTGAAATCCATCATTACAGCGTAAAACGTTTCAGGGAGATCATCGAAAAAAATCTCGGACAGTATAATCATTATGTAATCATGCCTCATTTTGACCAGACCGAGGAAGAGGATTACATGGACATTTTAAAAAATATTCCGTCATCACAATTGGTATTGCTTGATCGCGAAATTCCTGAATTAACGCAGCCTGTATCCAGTATTTATCAAAGTTTTGATAAGGATATTTTTGGCGCGTTGGAAAATGCGAATGATCTGATGGCTAAATACCAGCGCATGGTTCTGGTATTTCCGTTTGATGGAAATTATCCGAAAGAAATCGTGAGTGGTTTTCGGAATTACTGTATCAATTACCACAAAGATTTTGAAGTCCTGGAAAGCGTTCATGGAGAAAATCTCCTTCCGGGTACTGCCTATATAGTCGTTGAGGAAAATGATCTGGCCGAACTTGTAAAAAAGACAAGACAATCATCCTATGAAATGGGAACGGAAGTTGGTGTGATTTCTTTTAATGAAACCACACTGAAAGAATTGCTTGGAATCACTGTCATTACCACAGATTTTGAAAATATGGGTCGCACCGCCGCAGCTTTGATTTTGAACAAAGAGCAGATCAAAGTGAAAAATCCGTTTTTTATGATCCGTCGCGGTTCACTTTAATCCTGACTATTGCATTTTGTAAATCTCGCTTCCGGCAAGCAAAAAGCATCCTAATCCGTAATCTTCAAAATCGGGTTTACTGGTATAGGTTACGGGTTGTCCGTCTTTTGGCTCTTTGCCGGTGCCCTGTACGAATCCCAGAAAACCATCTTCGTGGAGTGATTCCGTTTGCAGTGCGTTCCAGGATTTTACAATAGCCGGATTGTATGTTTTATTTTTGACTAAACCGTTATTAATTGCCCAGGCCATTCCGTAAATAAACAACGCGGTTCCGCTCAATTCTTTTCCGCCAAAATCAGTTGGATCTGTCAAACTTACATTCCAGTAACCGTCCGCACGTTGCAGTGGAGCCACTGCGGCCAACATATCAAGCAGCATTTTTTCATATTCAGAGCGATGAGGTGCAGTTTTTGGCATGATATCCAACACTCGGACAAGTGCAGCAACAATCCATCCATTCCCGCGCGACCAATAACAATTTTTGCCGGCAGGAGTTTTGTAAGGAGGCAAAAAGTCCTTATCCCTCCACTATAATTTTTCTTCCGGATTGTACAAACCCGTTCCGCCTTCTTTGGTTTTTGTATGTGTGTAAAGCGCATACATTTTTTCAAAATAACGGTCGTCTTTGTAGATAGTACCCAGTTTAGCATAAACAGGTATAGCCATTTGCAAAGCATCAATCCAGGTCCAGTCGCTGACTTTTTCTGAATTAACCATGAGATCTATGGAAGCCTTGATATCTTTAATCCGCTCTTCTTTTTTATCGATCAGGTAAAGATCAATGTAAGTTTGACCGCAGCATTGGTCGTCACCATTTCGGGTTTGAATACCATTTCTTAATCCCCATTTATGATTTTCACCCCAGGAAACTGCGTAATCGTAATAGCTTTTTTGTGGATCTATGTTATAAAGTGCCATCAAACCTTCGTAATAAACGGCCCGTGTCCATATATTACTTGGACGTTCACGGTTTGTAATAATGGATTTTCCGGTATCAGGCCACTTTTTCACAAAGTAGTCATTAGCAAGTCTGAGCGACTTCAGGAGGTCTTTTTTATCAATTTTAGCAGAATCAGATTCTGATGCCCAAACATTGGATAATGCACTTCCCGTAAGTAATATTCCCAGAACTTTACGTCTTTCCATAATTGAAAATTATTAAAATTGACGGACAATGTAATTTATCCGGACGTAAAATTAGGTGAGGCATTTGATAAACCTTCCTGCTCTCTCCTGTGAGATTAAAATCCCATCAATTCCAGATCAAAAGTTTCCGTCATCTCTACCCGCTTGCCCATTTTTTTCTGGATAATTTTCCAATGATGCGCATCTTCCGGAATGATCAGGGAAATGGCCTCGCCGGTTGCTTCGGCGCGCCCTGTGCGGCCTATACGGTGGATATAATCTTTTGGCGAACGGGGCAATTCAAAGTTGATAACGTAGGGTAAAAACTGGATATCAATACCTCTGGAAACCAAATCCGTCGCGACCATAACGGTCAGTTTTCCGGATTTAAATTTATTCAAAACCTCAGTTCTTGCACCCTGGCTTTTCTTGCTGTGCATTGCAGCTGCCTGAATTCCGTTTTTTGATAACTTTTCAACAAGATTATCTGCCGTTCTGGTTGAAGAAACAAAAACAAGAACCTGCTTCATTTCCCCCTTTTTAATTAGGTAACGCAACAACGGGCCTTTTCTTTCCGGGTCAACGAAATAGCCGCTTTGTTTGATCAGATCAAGATTTTGCTCTTCTTCCTCAATTTCAATTGTAACCGGATTTCTCAGAATACTTTTATGGATTTTTTCAACTTCATCACCCAACGTTGCAGAAAACAAAATGCTCTGACGCTTTTTGGGAAGAAGAAAAAAGATATCCTTCATTTCATCCGCAAAGCCCAGATTTAGCATTTTATCCGCTTCATCCAAAACCAGAATTTCTGTTTCTGTAATGTTCAGTGCTTTTGAAGATAATAAATCCAGTAATCTTCCGGGGGTAGCGATCAAAATTTCAACGCCTTGCAAAGCCATCATCTGTGGATTAATGGAAACGCCGCCATATACAGCCAGAGACTTTACTTTTCTCGGCATTTTTTCTCCAAAAGTTTGAAATACTACACCAATCTGAACGGCAAGTTCTCTGGTTGGTACTAAAACCAGTGCGGTAATAAAACGGTTTTTGGGAGCGCTTTTGGTCTGAAACATTTCGAGAATCGGCAAAACAAAACTTGCGGTTTTCCCCGAACCTGTTTTAGCGATTCCCAAAATATCCTTTCCCGCCAGAATTGCCGGAATTGCTTCCTGCTGAATCGGATACGGTTGAGTATAATTTTGTTCTGCTATGGTTTTTAATAAAGGTTCGGATAAACCGAGCGTTTTGAAAGACATATGATTTTTGTATTGTTAAGATAAAAGGCTGCAAAGGCCGGTGCAAATATACCAATAAGCCAGCTACCATCTTTGGATACCTCGAAAATCATCGTTTTGAGAATATACTAAACCATTGAAAACCAATATCAATCAGACATTACTTTCCTGAAACCATGGTACTAAATCGTAGAGATTTTTTAGAAAAATTAGGTTTTGGCGCCCTTTCGATCGGGCTGATCAGTCAGCTTCCTATGTCATCCTGGGCGGCCAAAGTTCCGGGATTACAATTGCCAAGAAGTTTGCCGGAAGCACAAGGTGTCGCGTCTTCGGGAATTCTGGATTTTGTAAATGCGGTTGAAACAGATAAGCTGAATTTGCATAGTATCATGGTGGTGCGCCATGGAAATGTAGTGGCAGAAGGCTGGTGGGGACCTTATGCACCGGATTTGAAACATACGCTTTATTCGCTGAGCAAAAGTTTTACGTCAACGGCAGTTGGTCTGGCGGTTGCGGAAGGAAAATTAAAAGTAGAAGATAAAGTGGTTTCTTTCTTTCCAAAGGATGTTCCTGCAACAATCAGTGCAAATCTGGCTGCGATGCGTGTGAAGGATTTATTGACCATGTCAACCGGTCATGATACGGACAGCACACCATCTTTGAGAAATTCGGCAGAAACCAATTGGGTGAAAAGTTTTCTTGCGTTACCGGTAGACCATGAGCCTGGGTCATTTTTTGTTTATAACAGCGGCGCGACTTATATGTTATCTGCCATTGTTCAAAAATTAACCGGACAAACAGTTTTGGCATATTTAACGCCAAGACTGTTTAAACCATTAAATATTGAAGGCGCAGATTGGGAAGTAGATCCAGGCGGAATTAATACCGGCGGCTGGGGTTTGCGTTTAAAAACGGAGGATATCGCCAAATTCGGGCAATTGTACTTGCAGAAAGGTATCTGGAACGGGAAACGCATAATTGCAGAAGACTGGATAAAAGATGCTACCAGTTTTGAAGTTCAGTCGAAAGGTGGATCCCGGAAAAAAGAAGAAAATGACTGGCTTCAAGGGTATGGATATCAATTCTGGCGTTGCAGACATGATGGATATCGTGGCGATGGAGCTTACGGTCAGTATTGCATTGTTTTACCCAAAGAGGATCTTGTTATAGCCATCACCAGTGAAACAGGTGATATGCAGGGGATTTTGGATCAGGTCTGGAATCATATTTTGCCTGGGGTGAAAAGTGCAGCACTACCCGCCGACAAACAGGTTACCGGACAATTAAAACAAAAACTAGCGACACTTGCCGTGCCTTTGGAAAAGGGAAAATCAACTTCGCAACTGGCTAGTACGATAAGCGGTAAAAGTTTTGGTATAGTAGAAAATTCCCTGGCCGTTAGTGCCGTTTCATTGACTTTCAAAGAAGATGGCTGCGATTTTAAAATGAAAGACGCACAGGGCGAACATGTGATCAGCTGTGGAATTAATAAGTGGAAAATCGGCACTACCGATTTAAATATTGTTCCTCTGAAACTTACAGCAACGATTATTCCGGGTGAGACAAAAACAAAAATTGCTGCAAGCGGTGCCTGGACGGATGATAAAACTTTCGAAATGACCTGGCGTTTTATTGAATCTGCGCATTATGAAGTCGTAAAATGCCGGTTTGATGAAGGAGGAATTGAAACAGAATTTATGCGTAGTCTGGCGATACTGGGGAAAACGAAAGACGTAAGACCTGTTTTGAAAGGAAAATTAATGAGTTGATTTGTTAATATATCGTTGGCATTATTATTTGGTGCATTAAAAGCATCGGCCGGAATCATGGCTGATGCTTTTGTTTTTTAAGACATAAAACTGACTTATGAAAAAGATTCACTTTATAACGCTCTGCACACTTGCGGGAGTTATATTATTTACCTACTCCGTTTGCTACTAAATCTGTCGAAAAAAAACCGGAAGATTTTTTAACTGGTTTTATTGAAAATGAAGATAAAGTTTACGGTCGTCCTGTTGGAATTGCTGTTTTGGAAGATGGTTCATTGTTGGTGAATGATGATTCAGGAAACACAATCTGGAGGGTAAGTGCCAAATAAGGAATTAGCTTTGAGGAATAAAATAGATTGGCCCGATTCTGATGAATCGGGCTTTTTTTTAACAAATGCCGTAGGCACGGCCTACATTGTAGCCAGGGAATTTATTCCCTGGAAAATTTATTTTCTGGGCAACGAAATTCAATCATCCACCAATTCAAAAATATTTCTCCTCGAATTCTTGCATTATAATACCAATCGGTATATTTTTACAGTGTTATTCTTGAAGCGATTACAAAACCAAATATTTCAAAATTCAGGGCTGACATTATTTTTTGAATCTATATATACCGATCAGTATATAACTAAAATTAATAAAAATGAAAACGATAAATAATACGGTTTTAATCACAGGCGGAAGTGCAGGAATTGGTTTTGAAATTGCCAAATTGTTGTCAGAAAAAGGAAACAAAGTAATTATAACGGGAAGAGACGAAACAAGACTGAAAAATGCTTTATCGAAACTGCCGGATGTGGTAGGATTTGCTTATGATGTCACAATAGAGGAAGATGTGGATAAGTTGATTGAAACGTTGACAAAAGATTTCCCAACACTTAACATGGTGATCAATAATGCAGGAAAAGCTAATCTTTCCAAGCTGGCAGAAAAAGCAGATATTTTCCAAAAAGCAGGAGAAGAAATGCTTACAAACTATCTTTCGATACTTCGGATTAATGAAAAATTACTTTCATTGCTGGGTGCACAGAAAGAAGCGGCGATTGTTAATGTTTCCAGCATTGTAGCTTTTGTGCCAAATCATGTGATGGCAACGTACGGAGCTACAAAAGCAGCTTTACATTCTTATAGCCAGTCGCTTAGGATTGCTTTGGCTAAATCGACAAGTATCAAAGTTTTTGAATTAATGCCGCCTTTGGTTAACACCGATTTTTCTCAGGAAATCGGAGGAGCCAATGGAATATCGCCAGTTATTGTAGCAGAAGATTTGATCAATGCACTGGAAACTGACACCTATGAAATCCATGTAGGAAGAACTGCTCAGATCTTTGAATTATTTCACGCATCACCGGCAGAAGCTTTGGCAGCAATGAATCCAAATTAATTATCATTTTTAACAAATAAAAAATCCATCAGATTCAGTAGTTGAGCTTAATCAAACCTGGCTGAATCTGACGGATTTTTATTGCAAAATAATTTTATTCTTCTGTAGTAATGGTATGATCAACCAAAGCTGAAAGCACTTCCACGACGCCATTTTCATCATTACTTTTGGCAATAAACCGGGCGACGTTTTTGATATCCGGATGCGCGTTAGCCATCGCATAAGAATAATAGCCTTTTTGAAGCATTTCAAGATCATTGAAATAATCGCCAAAAACCATAGTTTCTTCAAAAGTCACGCCAAATTTCGCCTGCAAAACTTCCATTGCCTTTCCCTTATTGGCTTGTTTGTGAGAAATATCCAGCCAGATAGGCCCGGAAACTTTTACTTGAAGTGTGTCCTGCAAATATTTATAATGTGGATAACTATTACCTTCTGAACCAGCCAGATCGCATAATGTAAATTTCAGAAACTGGTCGTCCTTTACTTTTAACAGATCTTCAACAACTTCATATCTCTCAAAATATAATTTCAGGTGATCGATAAATTCCGGTTCATTGCTTTCTACGTACGCTTTTTTCTTGCCACAAATGACCGCGTAAGTTCCGCCGATACTTCTGGATTTAACGATAAGATCTTTCACGATCTGATGATCCATATCCTGAACATGAATTTCTTCGTTTTGATAAACAACATAACTCCCATTTTCCGCAGCAAAAATGACCTCGTCTTTTACTTCATCCAGCGTTTTCAAAAGATTGTAATATTGTCTACCGCTTGCTGCGACAAAAATGATTCCCTGATCCTTTAATTTTCTGAAAACAGGCAAAAAAGAATCACTTAACTCATGCTTCGAATTGAGAAGCGTACCATCCATATCGGTTGCAACCAGCTTAATATCTGACATTTTGATGTTTTTACTGAATCAATAGTTTATACAAAGAACGGTCACAGGAATAAATAATTCCCAATATGGATTAACTATTTGTGACTGAAATTTGATTTATCCGGCTTTGTGAAGAGAATTTACAAAGCACCAGCGGATTTATTCTGGGATATAGTCTAAATTCCCGACTGGATCGAGTCGGGAAGGATAGCTTTAAACAGATTCGTATTCAACTTTTGAAGGCTGAATTGTGGATTTTGATGCTTCTAATATTTCGATTCCGGCTAGTTGTCCATCAGCAGTATAATCAAGAATTACGCCTTTTTTATCAATATCTGATTCTGCAATTGCCAAGTCACTCAACTTGATATATAAAATATCGGTTTCTTTATCGTATTTAACTTTCATTGATATTTTGAAAATTTAGACGTTCGATAAGCTGTTTTAATCAAGTTAGGTATTTTGTTTGAATTAACGTTAATTTTCAATTATCATTTTTCAGATCTCCAATCATAATTTTCAACCCTTGTTTGCATGGAATTTTCTGTTTTGTAGACAAACTGAATTCGACCCACGAAAGTGCTATCAGGATGTACATTCGCCAGAACGGGTATAAATTTTGATTTGAGATTATTGTAATCAGAGTCATTGCTCAACAGATTATCATCAAGGTTCACGATAACTGAGATAAATTTGAGGTCTTCCCCTTCAATCTTGTCGTAAACTTTGCTATCAGATTTGATGTGTAAACTGTCCGAGATTACTTTATCTAAATTCGTGCTTTCCGCTTGGTTGAAAGATTCCTTAACATATTGAATCGTTTTGGGTTTAAAAGATTCATTTAATACAATAAACGGATAAGAAACTGCGATCATAATGCCGTACGCCAGAATGACACTCAGCCCTAATTTTGAATAATCTGGTTTATATGCGCTCTCATTTTCAAAGGGTACAACTTTTGTCCCTGCTACAAAATCACCAATTCTGCGGCTCGGGCTTATAATCGTTACTACAAGCTCAATTGGCCATAAAACACAGAAAATATTTCTTACCATGCACTTTACCGGACTGGCGGGTAGTCCATCTGAATTGTTAACTACTTGTGTTTTTAAGATTCTTTTTCCAGGACTTCTGGCGTCTATCGCATCCTTACAAAAATAGAGTGCAAATCCAATCAAGGAAAAAAAGAAAAAGTTTCCACCAAAAACGTCAATATCTTGCTGATCGTGAGATGTTTCAAAGGCGTTAGAAAAGGTTGAAATCATGGCCGGAATACTAAACGATACGGCTATCATTGACATAATAAAGTGATCCAAAAGCATGGATGCCAAGCGAGATCCGGCACTTACAGTAGAAGGGTTTTGCATCGAATTTAGGGTTGGTATTAATTAAAATTACAAGAAGGGTCGCTAATGTATATTGCATTTCCGGCAATATACAAGACTGCCTTGATAAAATTTTATCAAGGCAGTCTTGTATATTATCAATATCCTCTCACCACTTCTCCAACCCCAACAATTTCTTCCCCAATTCCGACAATTCAGCCGTTTCATATTTCGTTTTTTCCCAATTTCTAGGATCGCCCGGAAATGCATAACCTTCCGGTGCTTGTCTTTCTTTCCAGGAGTTTATACGCCATTGACGCAATTCTTCATCTTCTTCCTGTGCTGGCATCATTGCAATGTATTGAGCCAGCCGTACTTTATTTGCACTGCGATTTGCCCGGATACCGTGTGGCTGTGCGCTATTAAAAATCAACAAATCGCCTGCGTTCATTTTTACTTTAACCAATTCAAAACCAGTTGTATCCGGTTTGAAATGATTGCGGTCTTCGGGCTGGGTTAATTTCCAGGTATCATAAGTCCTGAACAATTCAGGAATACATTGAAAACCACCCATATTTTCATCGTCCTGGTTTGCCAAAGCCAAAACTCCCTGTACATTTTGTGGCTTTGTTTCCGGATCATAATCCCAGTGGATAAAACCTTTGTAATCAAAACCAGGCCTTAACGGAACATTGAGATTTGCACGATCAATTGTTACCCACAATTTTTCTGTGCCCCAAATATCTGTAAATGCCTGATGTACTTTCGGGAACTGACGATTGTTCCACATCAACTGATGATTATAAACTTCAACCATTCCGGTATTCGTCAGTTCTTTCATCTGCATTTCTGCACGCGGCGGCGCATACCAGGTTTCCTGATCGTTTGGATCTTTTTCTTCAAATTCCCAAAGAAAATCAGCAAGCTTTTTCACCTGCTCTTTTGGAACGGCATCCTTAATCACAATGTATCCGTTCGTTACCCAGAATTGCCAATCTTCTTCGGTCAATAGCCCAAGAGGTTTTCCATTACTTCGATCGTTCAGTTTGATGTTACTTGATTTCGCAGTGGAAGGATTTCCTGGAATGTCTTTATGCACGTTGGCAGGCGCCATCGTTGGAGCCATAGTTTGATGTTCCATTTGAGATGATATTTTTGCGTGATTTAATAGGACAAAGTTACTTTACTTAACGGCTTAGCTTCAACTGCTCCAATATCCAGTATTTGCTCTCTATTGATATTTTTAATAGATTAAATTCTCAAAAGAGCAAAGAGTAGTCGAAAAGTAACTAATTTGAGTATCGATTATCGTTAATCAAGACAGTTCGAGCTACCTAACGGCTAACCGCTAAAAGCCAACAGCTAACAATGAAAATCATTCGTGAAGAAATCGCACCTGATGAAGGAAGTTCCTTTAAAGTCCTGCTAACGCCCGGATTGAATGATACTTTTCTATGGCATTTTCATCCGGAATATGAAATTGTTTATGTAGAAGGAACAAGCGGAACTCGCCACGTCGGCGACCATACTTCGATTTATGAAGGCAGCGATCTTGTATTTATTGGTCCAAATATTCCGCATTTGAACTTTGATTACGGAGTAAGGACAGAATGTGAGCAGGTAATTATTCAAATGAAAGAAAATTTCCTCGGAAAGGATTTTCTGGAAATTCCTGAATTTGCAGCGATCAAAAGGCTATTTGGTCAATCTCATTTCGGGCTTTCTTTTGCCGGTTCAACCAAACAAATTGTAGGTGAAAAGTTAAAAATTTTACCACATCTTGATCACTTCGATCAGCTTATGTCTCTATTACAAATTTTAAGAATACTGGCAACTTCCGACCAGGTAAGCGTTTTGAACAATACGCCGGCTGGAAATAAATCGCTGCAAAAAGAACAGTTCCGGATGGATTCGATCTATAAGTATGTTGAAACACATTTCGATCAAAAACCTGATGTTAATTTTATCGCAGAACAGGTTAACCTTACCACGGCAGCTTTTTGCAGGTTTTTCAAGAAAAATGTGAAAATGACTTTTACTGATTTTGTAAATCAATATCGTATCAATCAGGCGAAAAATTATTTGTTGCAGGATAAAACAGTTTCAGAAACCTGCTTTGCGGTTGGTTTTGAGAGTTTGTCTTATTTCAACAAATTGTTTAAAAAAGTTGAAGGTGAAAATCCTTCAGAATTCAAGAAAAGGTATTTGAAATAAATATCAATAAAGAGTTTAACTATCTTTCGGCTCCCTTCGAAGCCACCTGAAATTATTGATGTTTTCAAAATTTGGCGAGACAATTCCAGGGAACTCCTACGGAGTTTGGCCTCAGCAAGCTCCTACGTTCCGGCTATAAACAGGTAACGGCTAAGCCGTCTTGGAGCTTCGAAATTTGTGGTTAGCAATTGTAATTCTTTGGCGTTTAATTTTTCTGAATCAACAAAATTCGATTTATCCGGCTCCTTCGGAGCCACCTGTTTATAGAAAAACGCTAATGTGGATGTGTTTCCTGGCTCCCGTGGAGCCACCTGGAATTATTGATGTTTTCAAAATTTGGCGAGACAATTCCAGGGAACTCCTACGGAGTTTGGCCTCAGCAAGCTCCTACATTCCAGCTATAAACAGGTGACGGCTAAGCCGTCTTGCAGCTTCGACATTTATAGCTTGAAATTAGGAATATTAGGAGCTACTAATTTATAAAATCAAATCACCTTTTTTCTCAAAAAGGCTTACCTGTAAATCGGGTAAGCCTCAACTATATTATGCAACAACAGCCATTTTATTTTGAAGATATTCGCTAATTTCCTTCACCGTTTGCAGCTTGGGATAATCTTCATCAGGAATAGACACTTTGAACTGATCTTCCATTTGTAATATCAAATCGACCGTGTCAAGGCTATCAAGTCCAAGATCACGTGAAAGATTTGCGTCGTCTGTGATGGACTGAAACGGAAGGCCGGAATTCGTTGCCAGTAATGTCCTGATTTGCTCTTTCATAGGAAAATCTTTTGTTTATGATAATATGGAATACGGATGATTCTCCCTTTTTGTGGCAACCGCATTCTTTATTTAATCATTTTTATTGGTTTCAGGTATTCATTGGGCGTTAACTCTCTTATTCATCATTTTTTCAACAATCTTAATAACCATTTTTCTAGGTAAGAATTTGGGAATCAGCGAT
Organism: Dyadobacter frigoris; assembly: GCF_005280585.1. GTDB lineage: Bacteria > Bacteroidota > Bacteroidia > Cytophagales > Spirosomataceae > Dyadobacter > Dyadobacter frigoris. Next base: position 311,563 of record NZ_SZVO01000005.1, on the reverse strand, counting down.
TGTAAATTATTACCCATTCCGTTAACCTTACAATTTTGTCCTTGTATGAATGCCTGAATTCCTTCTTTTGCTACTGTTTCGGCAGATTCGGCATACATTTTACTGGTATCCGCACCTGCAACTTCCTGGAATCCCGTAGCTGTATTGCCCGGACAAAGTGCGGTTACCGTAATTCCTCGTTTATAATATTCACCATATAACGCTTCGGAGAAAGATAAAACAAAAGCCTTACTGGCAGCATACGTGGCAATATAAGGACAGGGTTGAAAGGCGCCGGTGGAGGCAACATTGATAATTCCGCCTTCTCCCTTTGCCAGCATTTCAGGAAGGAATAAATGACTGAGTTTTACCACGGCGTTGATATTCACTTCAAGCATGTTTTCATAGGTTGGAATCGTTTCTTCCAGAAAATTACCCCATTTCCCGAAACCGGCATTATTGATCAGTAAATCCACTGAAAGCTGGTTTTCTCTTACAAATTGATAAAGTTTGTCGGGAGTTTCTTTTTGAGACAGATCGCATGCTACGACGTACGTTTTAACTCTAAATTTTTTCGAAATTATATTCGCCTCCTGATTTAGTTTTTCTGTGGATCTGGCCGTAAGAATTATATTCATCCCCATTTCAGCTAATGCGTGTGCAAAAGCCAATCCAATTCCTGATGACGCACCGGTAACAAATGCTGTTTTTCCTTTTAAATTTTTCATTGTGCTGCTTTAATTATTTTGCTTCACAAAAGTAAAAAGGGACTTTTCAGCGCTACTTGACAAATGTTAGGAAATGATCTGTCGGCGAATTCTGCTTAGTGACTCCGGTTTGATGCCTATAAAAGAGGCGATATATTGCAAAGGTACATTCCGGATAATATCGGGTTGTTTGAGAATCAGTTTTTGATAACGCTGCTCGGCATTCAGTACTAGCATGTCCCGGGTTCTTTGTTCATTATAGTTGAGTGAATGCTCCGTTACAACTCTTGCAAATTCGCCCCATTTTTGACCTTGCCGGTATAAATAGTCCAGATTTTTCTTGTCAATTCTTAAAAGCTCGCAATCGGTGATGCATTGCAGGTTAATCGTGGATGGGGTTTTTTCAATAAAGCTGGTGAAGGAAGTTATAAAGCCAGGCGGACAATTGATGTTGGTAGTAACCTCGTTTCCATCTTCAAAATAAAATAATCTTAGAAAACCTTTGTTGATAAAATACAGAAATTCCGCAGGTTTTCCCTGAGGTTCCAGAATTTCTCCCCGGCTTCCTGAAAACGGTTCGAAAAGTTCGTGCACTAAATCGTTATCCCGGTCATTAATGGTTATAATCGAGCTGATCAGATTAAGTAGTCTGGCATATTCCATATTATTTTTATAACAATTATAAGGTTATTCAATGACGGAAAAGTAACATTCAAGGATTAAATTGGTTGTTGAAACAATATTCCTAATTTAGAAACATAAACCAAAACCATAAGATTACAAAGCATGAAAAAACTATCCGGGCTATCACTGGGATTACTTCTGATTACCTCCGCTTTGACACAGGCGCAAACGAAAGATCCTGTTGTGGAAGGAATTGTAAAAGAAGCAACTGAAAATTCACAACTGGAAAAACTGGCGCACGAATTACTTGACGTAATCGGGCCGCGCCTCGTAGGTTCACCACAAATGCAGCAGGCAAATGACTGGGCAGTAGCGAAATACAAGGAATGGAGCATTCCTGCTAAAAATGAAAAATGGGGCGAGTGGAGAGGCTGGGAAAGAGGCGCTTCGCATATTGATATGGTTTTCCCGCGGGTGAAATCTTTGGAAGGAACGCAGTTGGCATGGAGTCCGTCGACAGCCGGAAAAACAGTAACTGCAGAGGTTATTATCATTCCGGATCTGGCTGATTCTGTTGCTTTTGCAAAGTGGCTTCCTTCGGTTAAAGGCAAATTTGTAATGACAAGTATGTTGCAGCCAACAGGCCGTCCTGACTACAACTGGCAGGAATTTGCGACCAAAGAATCGTTTGACAAAATGAAAAAAGAACGTGATGCACAGACGGAGGCCTGGACAAAACGTATTGCTAAAACCGGATACACAGGACGTACATTGCCGGCAGCTTTGGAAAAAGCAGGAGCAGCAGGTGTCGTTGGTTCGCTTTGGTCTAAGGGGTTTGGCGTGAATAAAATTTTCGGTGCATCTACTAAAAAAATACCAACGGTTGACATTGCGCTAGAAGATTACGCTTTGTTATATCGTTTGGCAGAATCGGGTCATACGCCGAAAATAAGCGTAAAAGCCGATTCAAAAGAAAACGGTTTGGTGCCGACTTTCAATACCATTGCTGAAATTAAAGGAAGCACAAATCCTGAGGAATATGTAATTCTTTCTGCGCATTTTGATTCATGGGATGGCGGTACCGGAGCAACGGATAACGGAACCGGAACTTTGACGATGATGGAAGCGATGCGCATTTTGAAAAAAGTATATCCAAATCCAAAGAGAACAATTTTGGTTGGACATTGGGGAAGTGAAGAACAAGGCTTGAACGGTTCACGTGCTTTTGTTGAGGATCATCCTGAAATTATTAAAAACATTCAGGCCGTTTTCAATCAGGATAATGGCACAGGACGTGTTGTAAATTTATCAGGACAAGGATTTTTGAATGCTTATGATTATTTGACGCGTTGGTTGTCCAAAGTTCCTGAAGCGATCAAAGCGCCGATTGAAACCAGATTTCCAGGTGCTCCGGGCGGAGGCGGATCTGACTTTGCTTCGTTCGTGGCGGCTGGTGCTCCTGCATTTTCGTTAAGCTCATTAAACTGGTCTTACGGGACATACACATGGCACACAAACCGTGATACCTACGATAAAATCGTTTTTGATGATGTTCGCAGCAATGCAATTTTAGCTGCAATTATGGCATATCAGGCGAGTGAAGATCCTGCGAAAACTTCCCGTGAAAAAAGTGTTCTTCCTTCAAATTCAAAAGGAGAACCGGGTGTTTGGCCTGCGGTTAAGAGTCCTACGCGGAAAGGCGGCGTGGAATAATTGTTAACTGTTAATGGTTAAGGGTTAATGATTGGCTCGGCGGAATAACTAATTGTTCTTATAGTGAAGAGGAGCCGGATCTTATGATTCGGCTCCTCTTTTTTTGTCAAAACTGTCTAAATTATTTTTAATTTGACTTTTTCTGTAATAATTGGAGAGAACTGTCATTGATTTCAAAAGCCTTATTGTTCAATAACGTAATCACTTCCGCCCCGGCCATAATTACGGGTCCGTAGCCGTGAGCAGCGAAAGGGCTGATTGGGCGGTGGTAATAAAACGCCGGGTCAAATCCCATTCCGGTTCCTACGCAGGTGCCTTCTACTTGTCCTTCTTTATTGATCTTTGTTGATACTGCATTCCATGCCAAAAGTGTCATCGGCGCATAAGTCAGGCCGTCAATCCAGCCGTTGTTGATTGCTTTTGCTATCGAATAGGCATAAATCGCTGTGGCGGAAGTTTCAAGATATGAGTCATTTCTGTCCAGTAATTGATGCCAGAAACCTGAACCGGATTGGTATGAAGCCAAGCCTCGAACATGTGCTTTTAATAATTCCAAAATTTTAGGTCTGCCCGGATGATTTAACGGAAGTACGTCCAACAATTCTACTTTTGTCAAAATCGCCCAGCCATTTGCACGTGCCCAGTGAAATTCCGGATGTTCGGTCATCCCTTCCACCCAGCCGTGCATGTATACGCCTTTGCTTTTATCAAACATTCTGCCGGAGATCTGTAAAACCTGTTTTACGGCTTCGTCATAATATTTTTTATCACCCGTCAGTTTTCCCATTTGCGCCAAAGCCGGAACGGCCATAAACAAATCGTCGAGCCAGATTGTATTTGGTTGAGGCCTGTTTCTTGCGAGTGAGCCGTCTTTCAGTTTGTGTTCTTTGTTTAAAATATAATCGATATGGCTATCAATTAACGGACGGAAATTTCCTGTTGTTCCAGCTCTTGTTGCTTTAATCATCGCTGCGCACATCGCACCGCAATCATCCAGCGCATGTGGATTTACCAAGCCTCGAAGCGGTCCGGCTGTTCCCCAATCGGCGTGTTCTGCACTCGTTTTTTTGAAATAAGGTACAGATTCCGCTATAAATTGAAGTCGCTTGTCCGCATATTCCTTGAACCTTGGATCGCCGGTAACCTGGCTTGCAAGCAGCATTGAAGAATAAGTAACGCCCCATTCATAACTTACAATCCGGTAATCGCCTTTTTGTAATGCTGTATTCTGATCGATTTTGGTTAAATCAGTAACCGTTTTTCCCGTTTTTGTATCGACAAAAGCAGTGGGAGTCACATTGTTTAAATACGCATGAATTCGATTTAGATCATTAACAATATTTTCTTTTTTTACCAAACCATACGGTACAGGATAATCTGGCTGCAACAAATGAAGCGGCGTATTGGAATCGTTTGCTTTTGTTTCATTTCTCTGGGCGTTAGCGTTTTGTGTGTTCCCTGCGAATAATGAAAAAAGGATAAATCCCTGGTGTATAAATTGTTTTGATAAACGTCTTGCGTACATGTATTGCCTGGATTATTTGTCAGAAATGGTATTATAGCCAATTGCAAATATGATCTTTTAAAGTTTTCTTACATTCCCGTACTCTCCTGTTTGTTTCAATAAAATTCATCCGGAATTTTAAATTAAGCGCGGACTATGCTTAGCTTTGGATTAATGCCAAACTACTAATCGAATTGATATGCATTTGATACAAACCATAGAAGCACAAGCCAACATACTTCTACTTCACACTTTTGAATCCGGTTCGGAGCCGGAAAATCAACAGGTATTTAAAGCTGAAAGGGGAGAAATCTGGTGGCCTTCAGAAAATGAAATCTGGCTCGGTTTAGGGAGAACTCCTAAGATTCCTGCGATACTAAAAATCTTTCGTTCATTATTCTTTAAACGTAAAGATCGTTGGCCGGAACAAATTGTTCTGGATGCAAAAGGGAAATCCGCGGACTGGATTGAAGCTGCTGTTAACGGAATAATTTTAGGCGGATATAATATTCAGCTTTACAAATCGGAACCGAAAATTTTCAGTTCTTTCTTTGGAGAAAATGGAAAACTGTTCATTCTTACCAATGAAATTTCTCATGGAAATGAGGCAGCTATTAATCTTGCTCGCAAAACAGCCTTAACACAAATCCGTATCATGGATTTGATGAACGCCCCCGGAAATTATAAATCACCGGAAATATTGGGTGACTGGGCGATTGAATCCGGTGAGAAAAACGGATATAAGGTTATCGTTTTTGACAAGGAGAAACTGGAAGAGCTTGGCATGGAAGCTTTGCTTTCAGTTAGTAAAGGAAGTGATGTTCCACCGGTCATGATTGTCAGTGAATACGAACCGGAATCGTATCAAAAAACTATTGCGCTGGTTGGAAAAGGTGTCACATTTGATACCGGAGGGATTTCCATAAAACCATCCGCCAATATGCATTTGATGAAAAGTGATATGGGCGGCGCGGCGGCTGTTTTAGGAATGATTGAACTGGCTGCACAATTAAACCTACCTGTCAGAATTATCGGAATCATTCCTTCTACTGAAAATTGTGTGGATGGTTCTTCCATGAAACCCGGCGACGTGATTAATTCTTATGCAGGAAAGACAATTGAAGTGATTGATACAGATGCGGAAGGAAGATTAATTCTGGCAGACGGACTTAGTTATGCGGTAAGAGAATTTAAACCGGACATCGTTATTGATCTGGCAACTTTGACCGGGAGCGTTATCCAAACGCTTGGTTATGAAGCAGCAGGACTTTTTTCTTCAAGCGATAATCTGGCTGCCGATTTAATAAGATCAGGAGAAAATACGGGGGAACGTTTGTGGCGTTTACCGATTTGGGATGAATACAAAGAGGAAATTTCTTCGGATATAGCGGATCTTAAAAATTACCATGGAAAACCGTTGGCGGGTGCTATTGTCGCTGCTAAATTTCTGGAAGTTTTTACAGACGAACATCCGGAATGGGCACATCTGGATATTGCCGGAATGGCTTTTGGAGAAGCGGAATTTGCTCCGGGCAGGGCCGGAACTGCGTTCGGGATCCGTTTATTACGAGATTATTTATCAGCTTTATAGTAACTGTTTATTTTGAAAATGAAAAATAGCTCGCTTTAATTTAAATTATTTCGGGCTATTATTCTAAATTTTAAAGTGACATAAATTTAACCGGGGCTTTACTTGATTAATAGCTTGTTTTTGTTAGATTTGAGAAAGGAAGTTTTCCGGGAATGGTTTTTCTTGCCGGGGAAATTTGACATACATACCTATCACATTAATCTACTTTTATGGCGCGTCCTTTAACTTTTCTATGTATTTCCACCTATTTCAAAGGAAATGATTTTCTGAGAGCCTGCAAAAACGCAGGTAACACGGTTTACTTGTTAACGGCCAAAAAACTGGATCAAAAACCATGGGCGCGTGAATCGGTCGACGAGTTTTTTTACATAGAAGAAGGAGAAGATAAAACATATAATATGGATGAGGTCGTTACTGGCCTCGCTTATGTCATGCGTAGCCGTATGGTTGATCGTGTGGTGGCGCTTGATGATTTTGATGTGGAAAAAGCATCGCTGATCCGTGAATATTTCAGGATTCCGGGCATGGGCCAAACGACCGGAAAATATTTTCGTGACAAATTGGCTATGCGCACCAAAGCACTAGAATCTGGCATTCTGGTTCCGGGTTTTTGTGCACTTTTTAATGATGATATTATTAATCGTTTTTTAGATGATCATCCGGGTCCGTGGATGATTAAACCGCGTTCGGAAGCATCGGCTACCGGTATTAAAAAAATGCATAACCGCGAAGAATTGTGGGAGACAATTCACGAACTTGGCGACAAGCGTCACGCTTATCTTGTGGAACAATTTAAACCTGGTGACGTATACCACGTTGATTCTTTGTCCATGAACGGGAGAGTTATTTTCTCCTGGAACAGCAAATATCTGGCCCCTCCATTTGACGTAGCGCATGGCGGCGGAATTTTCCGTTCAGTTACCGTTCCTTTTGATTCTTCGGAAGCACATGCACTGGAAACAATTTCTGTTGATGTTTTAAAAGCTTTCGGACTGAGACATAGTGCTTCACATACCGAAGTGATCCGGTCGAAAGATGACGGGAAATATTATTTTCTGGAAACTTCTTCCAGAGTAGGAGGTGCGCATTTATCGGAAATGGTAGAAGCATCTTCCGGGATTAATTTATGGAAGGAATGGGCGAAAATGGAAACGGCTGAGGCAAACGGTGAAAACTTTAAATTGCCGCCGGTCCGTAAAGAATATTCAGGAATTATTATTTCACTAACCCGTCAGCAATGGCCGGATGTGTCGGTTTTTAATGATCCGGAAATTGTCTGGAGAATGGATGAAGAATATCATGTTGGTTTGGTTGTCCGTTCAAAACAACGTGATAAAGTGATTGAACTTTTGGATAAGTACGCAGAAATTATTCAGAACGATTATCATGCTTCGGCTCCTGCGCCGGATAGGCCATCACACTAATAGTTATTAGTTTTCAATGTTAATATTTTGTAAATGAGTATATTAGTGAGAATTGAACCTCATTAATATAATTTATATCAAACAGTTTTCAGGCATTCAGATTGTATCTGGTTTATTACAATCTGAATGCCTTTTTACATCTCCGAACATTTGGTAGAGAGCCCGGGATTTAGAAGCAGAAATGTCAGAAGATGAATAAGTGCAGTACTTGAAGAATTTATTTCTTAGATAGTAATAGTACGCTTGCCATTTCTCATCTCTAACCCACATTGCTGTATGTTGCACTTTACCAAATCATTTTTTCTTCTTGTCATCATCACTTTTATCTTTTCCGGATGTAAAAAGGATGATGAAATAGTTCCGAAAAATATAGTCACTTATGATGGTACTGATTTTGAACTTGCCAGCGGTCTTATTCTGGATTTTGGTCAATTATCGTCAAGTCAAGGGAATGCGCAGGTTTTATTCCTTTACTCATCGGGTATTAAAATTCATGAAAGCGGCGGTAAGATTGATTCAACATCCGGTACAGGACACACGGTATATTTCGAAATATTTAGCCCTACTTCTACCATATTAGGTGATGGCGAATATACTTTTGATCCTTATTTCACTTATAAGGCAAAGACTTTTAGCAACTCGTACACTGTTTTTAATGCCAATTACGCCACTTCCCAAGGTGAATTTCATGAAATTATGTCTGGGAAAGTTGTCGTGAAAAAAGAGGGAAACGATTATACGATCACTTTCGATTGTAAAGAAGATCTGGCCGGAAAACAGCTGACTGGATTTTACAAAGGCAGTTTGAAAGTGTATGATGAAAAATAGAAAAAAACATTTCGGTGTCCTGAAAGGTGGTTATTAAATCATAACTTTTAAAACTTGTAATTGCCAGGTCATTACTTTTTGGCAAATCTGCGTCAGTAACTTTTACACTTTCAAATCTGTAAAAGTTATGGGTTATTATGATCCGGAAATTCATCACCGACGGTCAATACGATTACATTGTTACGATTATTCAAAAGAAGGGTTATACTTTTTAACATGTTGTTGTCAGTATCGGGAATATTTTTTCGGAGAAATAATTAGCGGAGAAATGATTTTGAACGATGCTGGGAAAATGATTGAGGAAGAATGGCTGAATTTGCCTGATCGTTTTGGAAATATCCGATTGCATGAATTCGTAATCATGCCAAATCATTTTCACGCGGTTTTGGAGATCGTAGGGGCGACCCTTGTGGTCGCGCCCTGGACAACCCAGATATAGGAAAAGGAAAAGGGCAACCACAAGGGATTGCCCCAACGGATGTCCCAACGATTGCTTCAACTGAAGCCCTGCTGAAGCCTCCAACGGTTGGAGATATAGTTTCAGCCTTTAAATCTCTCACAACCGTAAAATACATTCAAGGAATAAAAACCTCTAACTGGAAAAGATTTGATAAGAAATTATGGCAGCGCAATTATTACGAGCATATCATCAGAAACGAAATTTCATTAAACAACATAGCCAATTACATCATAGAAAACCCAAAAAGATGGAACGAGGATAGGTTTCGGTAGGGGCGACCCTTGTGGTCGCCCAATAATCCCCGGAAGGTTGTAGTCGCAGACCCCAAGCCCGGAATTAATTTCCGGATAATTGAAAAAGGGCAACCACGAGGGATTGCCCCAACGATTGCCCGAAAAATTTATATTATTTGGGAATTTTTAATAGAATTTGATTGTCAAAAAAATCAAAGCAATTTAAACGCCTGTCTCCCCAACAACAACCAATTTCCTTTCACTTTCTGCCAAACATAAAGCACACCTAACTTCACAGGTGCAGGATCTTTCCCTTTATTATGTGTATCGCCCATCAGTTTATGACGAACGATAGCCAGATCTCCTGAAATTGAAATCGTTTGATCCGAAAGATCAATACGAGTAAAATGTGATTCACCGCTTGTAATAGCGCGAACGAACTCCTTTTGATCTTCCAGATTTCCATTGGAGTGTCCGTAAGATAATAAGGGAGAAGTCAGTTTAGTCAATGTCGCTCCATCGGCATCAATAATTGCTTTTCTAAGCTTTTCGACCGCATCGCCGACCGCCTTTTCATCAGCGCTTTGTGCGAAAGTGCTCAGACTTGTAAGTAAAAAAAAGGCGGCAACAAAAAATGTTCTTTTCATAATTTCACTAAAATAATTTGAGTCATTAAAATGTTTTAAACCTTAGGAATAAAAGCCGATCACTGACAGCCGAAAGCCTTGTTAAATTTTCACCTGTTCCATTTTCGGAGCAAAAAAGTGCATTACAGTCCATGAAAGCAGATAAGCAAAACCACAGATTATAAAAATGATGTTATAACCGCCACCAATATTTCCTGCTGTTTTATAATTATCCAGAATAATACCTACCATAAGCGGAAAAAGTATTCCACCTACTGATCCGGCCATTCCGCCAATTCCTACAACGGAACTCACAGCCTTTTTAGGAAACATATCCGAAGCTGTTGTGAAAATATTTGCACTCCACGCCTGATGCGCCGCAGCAGCCAGACTGATCAGAAAAACTGCCTGCCAGATATTCGTTGTGTATTGAGCAAGCATAATTGGTGTAACAAGAACCGCAAAAATAAACATGGAAGTCTTACGAGCGCGGAAAATGGGCCAGCCTTTTTTGATCAAAGCACCAGACAGATAACCGCCGCCAATACTTCCAATCGTTGTAGCGGTATAAACAATTACCAATTCTATGCTGGGTTTTGAAAGATTAAGTTTGAAAGCTTCGGCAAAATAGGATGGAAGCCAATAAAGGAAAAACCACCAGATCGGATCCGTCAGCATTTTACCAAAAACAAAAGCCCAGGTTTGGCGTACTTTGAAAAGATCAAGCCATTTTACGGGTGCTTCTTTACTGGTATCCGGTTCATTATCACTATGAATATATTCAAATTCAGCCTGGTTAATTCGAGCCTGTTTTGCAGGAACTTCGTAATATCTGAACCAGAAAAATAACCATACAAAACCCAAAGCTCCTGTAATCAGGAACGCTTCCTGCCAGCCATATGATCCTAAAAGCCACGGAACCATAATGGGGGCAACAACCGCTCCAATATTAGCTCCGGAGTTGAAAATCCCTGTTGCCAAAGCTCTTTCTTTTTTAGGAAACCATTCAGCCGTGGCCTTTATTGCCACCGGAAAGTTTCCTGCTTCTCCCAAACCCAGTAAAGCACGCATAAAACCAAAACTTAAAGTTCCGGTTGCAGTAGCATGTAAAATTGCCGCAATACTCCACACAACCACTGAAATTGTGTAACCTAATTTTGTCCCGATTTTGTCAATAATAGCTCCAAAACCAATCAGCGAAATAGCATAAGCAGCCTGAAAAGCCATAACTATATGACTGAAATCTTTTTCTGTCCAGGCGAAATCTGCTTCCAGAGCCGGTTTTAATAAACCTAAAACTTGTCTGTCGAGATAATTGATGGTTGTTGCAAAAAATAGAAGTGCCACAACTCGCCAGCGGTATTTCGTCATTTGAGTTTCTATTTTCGGAATTTCGGTTGTAAGCATAATTGCGACGGGATAGAGTGACTGGGGTTAGAAATTATATTTTGGCGTATTCGTTTTTTGTAAGAAACTCAGCGAGCGTTTGAGCAGCGCCGTGGGTGACCAGAGATTCTAAATAGTGGACGACATTATCTTCCGATACCCCCAATTTTGTTAAGTCAGTTCCCCAAATAAATGGATCTTTTAGTATCAGATGTACCATTTCGGGTAATGATGAAAGCTGCCATTTTTGATAAAAATAAGCTGCTCGCTGATCCTGAATTAAGTAATAAGTACCGTTGGAAAATCCGTAATAATTATCGCTATCCTTTCTGGTAGCTTTCATAAAAAAGATATATACCGCAAAACCAAAAGTCATATATTCGGGTGCAACGCCGTATTCTTTGTTGAATTCAAGAAAGGCAGGTATCACTCTTGAATTGATTTTGGCAGAGTAATTATGCGTAATATTAATCCATTTGTGTCCGATATAAGGATTTCTGAAACGATCCAGTATCAATTTGCTGAACTTTTGCGTACGTTCCGTACTAACCGGATAAGGAATAGCGACAGCAATTTCGTTCTGAATTAAATTCGTTATAAAAGCAGAAAACAATTCGTCTTCCATAGCTTTTGCTACCGTTTGGAAACCACTCAGATACGCCAATCCGCAACCGAGCGTATGCGCACCATTCAGTATCCGAAGTTTCAATTCACGGTATAATTCAATATCGGGCTCTATGATGACACCAGAATCAACCTGACTGAATGATAGAATTTCTTTTACTTTTTGATCGCCTTCAATCGCCCAGAGTCCATAGTATTCCGAAATAATCATCAGATCATCTTTGTAACCGAGCTGTTCTTCAATTTCTTTTTTTATTAAATCGTCAGGTCTTCCAGGAACGATGCGGTCAACAAGAGAATTACAAAATGAATTACATTGTTCAAGCCAGTCGATAAACGAACTTTCCAGACCGTTTCTATGCGCGAGTTCCAAAACAATCGATTCCAGTTTTTTCCCATTATCAGAAATCAATTCAGTTGGAGCGATCACAAGACCCGCATCAGGATTTCCGCCAAAAGCTTTGAAACGTGTGTATAAAAAAGCAAGTAATTTTCCCGGAAAGGAGACCGGCGGCCATTGATAGATATCATCCTGAACTAGCTGAATACCAAGTTCGGTCGTATTGGAAAATGCAATTTTAATAGCAGGATTCCTTGCACAATCAAGCACGAGAGACCACTGATTTTTGGCCGATAAAACACGACTGATAGAAGAAGAAATAATTGTTTCTTCTACAAGTTTTCCATTTTGAACGCCTTTCATAGCCAGCGTATACAAATTATCCTGCCGTTCGAAAGCCTTCAAATCTCCCTGATCTGTTGATTTTATGACAACGATCCGTCCATTGAAAATCCCCTGACGATTTGCTTTATCAACATAATAATCTGCCAGTCCGCGTAAAAACGCTCCAGTTCCAAACTGAATGATTTTTTCGGGTAATTGAAAAATGGAATCGTCTGGGACGATCACGTCCGGATTATTCCGCAGTCGCCGTAAATGTTCACGAAATAATTGATTCATAAGTTGTAAATCTTGATCATAATAACCGGCACATTTTTATTTTTTTACAGTTTGTTTCAACAGCCAGATTGAAAGCTCTTTCGCTGCATCGAAGTTTTGAAAACTATTGTCAATTCTTCTTCCGTCCAGATATTCATTATAAATCCATGGATCACCAATCGCGAAAACGGTTCCTTTTCCATATTTGGAAACAGCCATAATAATATCTTCGTGATCCGTTAAAGCAGATTTTGCATTATTTGATAAAGCCAGCGGAGATAATTCTTTGATATATAATTTGCTGGCCGATGTGAAAATATTTCGGTCAGTGGTGACATCAATCCGGCCTTGTTCGAATTGCGTTCCTTGTACCATATTTCTGTTTTTATTGGTAAATTGAATACCAAAAACTTTCGCGAGTTCATTGAAATGAGGGATTTCGCAGTTTGAAGTATCATTTGCCATCAGCATCAAAACGCCGCCGGCTTTAACCCAATTTTCAATTTCAGCAATGTCTTTTGGCTGAATGAAATTAGGAGAAACTGTTTCTTTTTTAGTATCAGGATCAACAATGATGTAGACATCAATCCCTTTTAGATTTTCGGCAGTTGGAGCAGCAGGAATGGAAACCGTTTGTGCTCCTAAGTCGTGATAAATATTACCCCAAAGCCAGAATCCCGAATGCTGGCGGTCTTCCCAGGTATAATGAAATGGTTCCTGCTGACCCGCATTTTTTCTGAATTCGTGGTTGAAATAATAATCCAAAGCAACTTTTTTACCTTTCCCAATATTATTTTCAGCAGCAATCTCCATTTCAACACTGGCCATAATAAACGGTCCGACTCCTTTCAAATCATTTTTCCGGATCGGTTCGCTGAGATAATATTCATAGGTACCGTCACGGTAAGGAGTGCCGCCAAGTCCGCCAACGCTAACGGTTTTGTCAATACTGATTAATCCATCTGATTCTTTTACAATGAATGTTTTCAAAATTCCTTCATAACCACGTTTGGCGGTTGCGGCGTAAGTGGCAGGAATGTAATCCAAACGGGATCCTTTTGCCAAGGCGTAAACAAACATGCAGGACGCAGATGCTTCAAAATAATTGCCTTTACGGTTTCCCTGATCAACAATCTGATACCACAGACCTGAATTCTTGTCCTGATATTTAGTCAAAACCGGAGCCAATCTTTGAAGATATTTTATCAATTCTGCGCGTTTGGGGTGGTCTTTTGGGAAATAATCCAGCACTTCTACCAGAGCCATGGCATACCAGCCAATGGCCCGTCCCCAGAAATGCGGTGAAACGCCGGTCTTTTTATCAGCCCATTTCTGTTCCTTACTTTCGTCGTAGCCGTGATAAATCAGACCTGTTTTTGGATCAACAGCATATTTTTCAATCAGCTCAAATTGTTTAGCGATATCATCGAAATGTTCAGGATGATTAAACAAGACGCTATATTCTGCCGCAAACGGTTCGGCCATAAAAAGTCCGTCGAGCCACATTTGGTTTGGATAACGTTTTTTATGCCAGTAACCGCCTTCTTTGGTTTTTGGCTGTTCCTCCAATTGTTTCCAAAGCAGATCAGCCGCTTTTTTGTATTTTTCTTTATCCGGTTGAGTTTGCTGATAAGCAGTTAGCAAAGCCCGTCCAGTTGGCAGATTATCCAGATTCAGATCTTCCGGTTTATACGTTCTGATACTTCCGTTTTCTTTCACATACTGATCAAGATCTTTCCGGATATATTCAAAATATTTACCTTCTCCGGCCCGATACCAAACTTTTTCAATTGCTTTCAGCATCAACCCCTGCTCGTAATCCCAACGGGTAAGCGTGCTTTTTCCTACCAGAATTGAATCTTTATTACGGGCAATAAATGAATCCGCCATTCGCCTCGACCAGGGCGTCTGAGCGTTTGCAGTTATTGACAAAAAACAAAAAAGGAGAAAAGTAATCGTTGGTTTCATGCGGAAACGGGTGAAATTGATTTTTTAAAAATGGGTAAGTGAATAGAGGAGGGTTTTATTTAACAAAATCTTCACGCATCGGTGTAAACATGTCGATTAAAACGCCCGGTTCAAGACAAACAGCACCATGCATAATATTGGAAGGAATATAAAATCCGTCGCCTTGTTTTAACACTTGTTTTTTATCTCCAATAGTAACCTCAAAAACACCGCTGACAACGTAGCTCATTTGGGTATGTACATGTTTGTGTGCTGTCCCGATTCCACCTTTTTGAAAATCAATTTTTACCATCATCATCGTCTCGTCGTAAGACATGATCTTTCGTTTCAATCCGCCACCCAAGTCTTGCCATGGAATATCTGCATCTACGATAAATTGTTTTCCATTAGCAGCTTTTGCCTGGGCATTTTGAGCGAATGTTTGTGTTGCTGAAACAAAAAGTATGGAGCAGAAAAATGATATTTTGAGAATCTGGCTAACGTATTTCATTTTAGGAATGTCAAGTTTTTGAGTAGTATTTATTAGCTTTATTTTGATATGAAATCTTCCCGGAAAGGGGTGAAAATGTCAATTAACGTTCCTCTTTCAATGCATAAAGCGCCGTGAACGAGATTTGGAGGGATGAAAAAAGCATCTCCTTGTTTTAGTATTTTTCTATTTTCTTCAATCGTAATTTCAAATATGCCGCTATCGACATAGCTTATTTGTCTGTGCACATGATTATGTAAGGAGCCAATCCCACCTGTTTCAAAGGAGACTTTTACCATCATTAGATTTTCGTCGTAAGACATTATTTTACGTTTAACGCCGCCTCCTAAATCTTGCCAGTCGATATCTGAATCGTTTATAAATTGTTTTCCTTTTTGGTTCATTGTTGGTTGATCAAATATTACGGTGCGCTGCACCTTTCTGGATTTGCGGATTTCTTTGTTCTTCCTACAATTATTACGGTGCGTTGCACCTTTTGATTCGGAAGTTTATTTTTCCATTCTACAATTATTGCGGTGCGCTGCACCTTTTGATTCGGAAGTTTATTTTTCCATTCTACAATTATTGCGGTGCGCTGCACCTTTTGATTCGGAAGTTTATTTTTCCATTTTACAATTATTACGGTGCGCTGCACCTTTTGATTCGGAAGTTTATTTTTCCATTCTACAATTATTGCGGTGCGCTGCACCTTTTGATTCGGAAGTTTATTTTTCCATTCTACAATTATTACGGTGCGCTGCACCTTTTGATTCGGAAGTTTATTTTTCCATTTTACAATTATTACGGTGCGCTGCACCTTTTGATTCGGAAGTTTATTTTTCCATTCTACAATTATTGCGGTGCGCTGCACCTTTTGATTCGGAAGTTTATTTTTCCATTCTACAATTATTACGGTGCGTTGCACCTTTTGATTCGGAAGTTTATTTTTCCATTCTACAATTATTGCGGTGCGCTGCACCTTTTGATTCGGAAGTTTATTTTTCCATTCTACAATTATTACGGTGCGCTGCACCTTTTGATTCGGAAGTTTATTTTTCCATTCTACAATTACTTAGGTACGCTGCACCATGTTTGATAATTGACTTTTTTTGATAAATCATATATTAATCTGAAATCAGCTACTAATCGAATATGACGAGTTTAGAGCAATTAATTATAATTATCAAATAATAAATTGTCTTTTGTTGTGCAATCGTTATCGGGAACGTTGCCAGTCGGTGAATTTTATTGGTAAAATGTAAATTCTAACCGTAAACAAACCGAAAGTTTTATTCTTCAAAGGATACTACATTAAATCAAATAAGATCCATTTAGTATTATACCAATAAAAAAAGAGTCTGGTAAAGCCATCAGACTTTCCAAACTCTTTTAAGTTTTTGTATTATTATTTCAAATCGCTGATCGCGACGGCGTCCATATCCGTATAATCTTTATTCTCTCCGGCCATTCCCCAGATGAAAGAATAATTTGAAGTCCCACATCCTGAATGTATCGACCACGGCGGAGATATAATCGCCTGACGGTCAGAAATCCATAAATGACGGGTTTCCGAAGGTTCTCCCATTAAGTGTAAGACGCGCTGGCTTGCGGGAACGTCGAAATATAAATAAGCTTCCATTCGTCTATCGTGCACGTGTGAAGGCATGGTATTCCAAACACTTCCGGTTTTTAAAACGGTAAGCCCCATGACAAGCTGGCAACTTTGAATTCCGTCGAGATGAATATACTTGTAAATCGTTCTGTGATTGGAAGTTTCCATACTTCCGATGGTTATCGGCGTAGCATCTTCTTTGGTAAACAAGCGGGTTGGGTAGGTATGATGCGCCGGGGAAGACAATAAATAAAATGCTGCCGGATTGCTGCTATCGTCACTTGAAAATGTTACTTTCTGTGTTCCTTTTCCAACATAAATACAACCCATTTTATTGATCGCAATTTCTTCTCCGTCTGCTATAACTTTTCCGTCGCCGCCTATATTAATGATACCAATTTCTCGTCTTTCCAAAAAATAATTGCTTTTCAGAGAATCAAAAGTTTCCAAAGTCAAGGGAGCCGTGGCCGGAACTGCACTGCCGATCATCACGCGGTCGTAATGCGAATAAACCCAGCTGATTTTATCGTTTTCAAAAATAGTATCAATTAAAAAATTCTCGCGTAAAGTTTCAGTATTCATCTGGGAAACTTCTTTACGGCTGCTCTCAAATCTGATTTCCATAGTTGGGGGTGATTGTTAGCTATTAGCATTTAGCCGATTAGCTTCCTGCAAAACAGCACTTTCTGTAAATTCTATTATCTATAAGTTTATATGAGCCAACATTCTATCATTCACTCATTCTATCATTCAACATTGACCGAGCCAACATTCACTCATTCTATCATTCACTCATTCAAAATTAGCGCCCCATCCATCCACCATCAACAGTCAAAGTAGTTCCGCTGACATAATTGGAAGCATCCGAAGCCAGGAATAAAACAGGGCCTTTGAAGTCTTCAGGCATTCCCCATCTTCCGGCAGGGATTCTGTCGAGAATGGATTTGCTTCGGACCGGATCGTTTCTCAGCGCTTCCGTATTATCCGTATTAATATAACCCGGCGCAATGGCATTAACATTGACACCTTTTCCAGCCCATTCATTGGCAAGTGCTTTTACCAAACCGCCGATGGCACTTTTGGAAGCGGTGTATCCCGGCACATTAATTCCACCCTGGAAAGTCAATAAAGAAGCTGTGAAGATAATTTTACCATAACCTCTGGCGACCATTTCTTTACCCAATTCACGCGAAAGAATAAACGGAGCGTCCAGGTTAATGTTTAAAACCTGATCCCAGTATTCATCCGAATGTTCGGCAGCTGGCTGGCGCAGAATAATGCCGGCATTATTCACCAGAATATCAATCGTTTTATGTTCTTCTTTTACTTTTTTGATAAAAGAATATAAGCTCGCACGATCTCCCAGATCAACCTGATAAGGATAAAATTTTCGCCCGATTTCTGTGATTGACTTTTGAATTTCACTTTCAGTGGCGGGAAGGGAAGACGAAACACCGATGATATCTGCACCTGCTTCGGCAAGGGCTTCGGCCATTGCCTTGCCTATTCCCCGGTTGCAACCTGTAACCAGCGCGGTTTTTCCGGTCAGGTCGAATAAATTTGTACTATTCATCTAAATGGGTCTTGTAACTTTTGCGGTATTTCAATGAATAAAAAAGAAAGTACCGGAAAACGAATATGAATTTTAACGAGTTTAGATTTAATAATCAGAAACATCAAACAATGCCTGGCCTTTTTTTGTGCAATCGTTATCGGGAACGTTATCATCGATTCAAATTTGAAGTTTACAAAAGGATCATTGCAGATTTGTAGTCTAATTTTGTATCTTCACTAACTGGAAGGATTTGTAGAGTTAATTCAGGAATAAATTGAAATAAACAAATATATTCTTTGGAAACGATTACCATAAAAGATATTGCCCGGGCCTTAAATTTATCCACTTCGACGGTTTCCCGTGCGTTGCGGAATAGTTATGAGATCAATACTGAAACCAAAAAACTCGTTTTGGAATATGCCGAGAAAATGAATTACCGGCCTAATCCAATTGCATTAAGTTTGCGGGATAGTAAAAGCAAATCCATCGGTGTTATCCTTCCTGAAATTGCCAATAACTTTTTCTCTCAGCTTATCAATGGCATTGAATCCATCGCATACAATATGGGCTACCATGTTGTGATTTTTCAAAGTCATGAGTCATATGAGCGGGAAGTTGCCAACACAAATTATCTCGTTTCCAGAAAAGTAGATGGTTTACTGGTTTCGTTGTCAAGTTTGACGACGGATATAAGCCATTTTGAGGAATTACTGGATAAAGGACTTCCAATTGTTTTCTTCGACCGGGTTCCTAAAAAAGTAGAAACACATAAGATCGTTGCTGATAATTTTGGGGGAAGTTATCAGGCTACGGAACATTTGATCAAAACAGGAAAAAGAAAAATAGCGCATATTACCAGTCCGATCTATTTGTCGATCACGATGGAACGGCTTGCGGGTTATAAAAAAGCATTGGAAGATAACGGAATTCCTTTTGATGAATCTTATGTGAAATATTGCCATCACGGCGGTATGGTAGTAAGTGAAAATGAAGCCGCTGTGCAGGAATTGCTGGATATGGATGAAGTTCCGGATGCAATTTTCACGGCCAGCGACAGGATCACGACTGGTTGTCTTTCTGTTTTACACCGAAAACATATCCGGATTCCTGATGAAATCGCTATTGTGGGTTTTACAAATATTGGTGTTGCCGAATTACTTAATCCACCACTAACGGCCGTCGTTCAGCCTGCCATGGATATGGGAAATCAGGCTACGGAGCTTTTGATCAAACTGATTGAACATCCTAAAAAACCTACTATTTTTGAAAGCAGATCATTGAAAACTTCTCTGATCATCCGGGAATCTACTGCCGGGAAAATAGTAAATGTCTCCTAGTGTAAAATAATTCATGAACGGTTCTTCGGCGATTTGTCTTCCTGTTGAAAACGCACTTTTTAACTTCCGGGTAGCTGGCGTCGCTATTCATGATGGAAAATTACTTCTGCACAAAACGCTAACTGATAATTTTTGGAGTCTTCCGGGCGGACGGGTTGATATGTTTGAATTTTCCAGAGAAACGCTTTTACGTGAAATGCTGGAAGAAATTGGCAAAACAATTAGCGTCGGTAATCTTCTTTGGATTGTTGAAAACTTCTTTGAATACAACGATATCAAACATCATGAAATTGGATTTTATTATCAGATGGAAATCACGGATCTTCAAAATCAGGATGATTTTATCATAAAAGAAGACGAAACAGAACTGCTATTTCATTGGAGAGAAATTGACAATATAAATCCCGAAAGCATTTATCCGGAATTTATTACCAAAGATTTACTACTTAATACTTCGTCGATCCAGCATATCACGCTAAATTTTAAAAATCTGAATGTTATTTGATCGATTTGGTAATAAAGTGCCATTTTATCCTTCCGATCGAGTTTGGTTTTCCACTTTCTGGCTCTGAAATATGCCCTTTTAAAACGCCATTTTTTTCTTCTACTATCAAATCACGCCAGGAATACTGATCTTTTTCGTAAGCGAATGTTTCACCGTCATCATCATATAATCTTGAAACGGCAGGTTTTTTACCATAAACACGAATTTCCAGATCTACTTTTTCGCCAGCTTTTGGTGCATGTAACAGAGGTGGCATCATAGGAATAATTCCTCCTTCTTTTACAAAAACAGGAATTTTGGCAAGTCCCGGTGTGATGGTAATAACCTGACCGTCGCCAACAAAATTTCCGTTGTAGAAATCATACCATTTTCCTTTTGGCAAGATTACTTTTCTTGACGTCTGGCCTGTAAACATCGGTGCCACCAGCAAATATTCCCCAGCCATATATTGATCTTTTACTTCTTTTGAAGTAGCTTCTTCGTATGGATTTTCTTCCAGATTTGCCGTAGTTTTTTCTTTTGTCAAATCACTTCCAAACCCTTCTTCCAAACTCATTCCGCGAAAAGGCGGCGTTCCTTCATAATGATATTTTGCAAAAGTGGAATACCAGTAAGGCATCATCCGCATTCGAAGCTGCGCCACTTCTTTTACCTGCTCTGCTACTTCCGGGAAAGTCCAGGGCTGCGTGCTGCTCGCCCATGCGTTGATCATTGCCATTGGAGAAAAACAAACGGTCTGAAATCTTCTCAGCCACTCTTCACTCGTTTTTGATGCACGTACTTCAGGTGTCCACAGCACACCGGCATAACCGCTGTTAATCAAGGCTGTAATAAAATCCTCATGGCTGTAATTGTCGTTGTAAATCACATAAGGAAAGGAAGAACCGCCCGCGTTGGAACCACGGACCAAACTGTAAGTCCGGCGATTATTTTTCCTGAACATTTCATAAGAATATTTCTGGACAAGCAATCCGTAAGTCTGGCGCATTTGTTCTGCGGTATGCCCGGAAGGAAAAGTAGCGACATCAGGCCAAACGTAAGAATCGAAACCATCGACCTCGTCTATTTTATAACCGCTCACTCCAATTTTGACGTGTTCTTTTTCAAACTGATCAAATAAAATTTTTCTGGCTTCCGGCATCGAAAGATCTGGCACGATACCATTCCAAACGGTGTGCGAACCTGTGAAAGGTTTTATTTTTGAATAAATTTCAGCATCCGGTGATACGTAGGGATTGGTCCATAAATTGATTTTTACACCCACTTCATCCATTTCTTTTACAAATTTCTCAGGATCCGGGAAACGTGTTTTATCCCATTCAAACGTACAGGGATAGGATTTACTTTGCCAACCCGGTTCCAGTCCGATAAAATCCAGCGGGAAACCTTTATCAGAAAAAGCTTTGGCTTCGGCTTTTACCTGTGCGTCGGTATATAAACGATTTACACGCTGTGTAAATCCTAATCCCCATCTTGGAGGCAGACAACCGCCGCCGCCAAGCAAATTAAACCGCTCGATCACATTCACTGGTTTTGGACCTGCAAATACGTACATTTCAATCCCTTCTGCCGGAACCAGCATTTCTACTGCGTCTGAATATGGATGCGCGCTCCATGTATCATCCGTATTGCGGTCCTGTACTTCCGGTGGATTTTTGCTGTCTTTCCTGACCGAAGAACCTGCGTAAACATCAATATATTTTGCAGAATTTACAAAAACGCCATAACCCAGAGAAGAAATATAAAAAGGGGTAGGAGCATGGGTTCGACCGTTATCAGACTTTCCATAATGATCGACATGAAGCTGCATAATTCTGCCACGCTGGTGCACTGTCTGGAAATTCAAGCCAAAGCCATAAAGCTGTTCATTCCGTTCCAAAGGAAAACGTAAATAGGTTTTTCCATTTTTTACTTCAACAACTATACTCGAATTATTAAGCGGAAAAGTGGCCTTTTGTAACTTTTGAAGTGCAGATGATGGCTGGACATCTGCGGCATTTAATAGGTTATAAACATCAGGTTTACCTACAACACCCTTCCAGACACCCGGATAGATTTCCCGCCAGTTTACGGACTGGCAATAACTTGAAAATGAAAGATAAAAAACGAAAAATGAGAGTAGCAGAAATTTACGTTTCATAATAGTCGGGTCAAATCAAAGGGTATGTCTGGTTACAAACATGTGCCAATGCTTATAATAGTAAGTAAACAAAGATGCTTCTTCTTTCTACTAGAAAAAAACTTTACAAATTAAAAGTCTATTAATATTGTAGATTAAATAGATTAATAATATATTTGTGCTTAGAAACTCAAACAGGTATACAACCCTAACGATTATGTATTACGAAATCGAAGATGAACTGGGGAATATTTCTACCATTCAGCTAAAAGAAAGAGAATTGGATGAGCGTACGGAAGAATTAAAAACCGGCGATTTTGCTCCAATCTTTTATCTTAAATCAGCAGACGGCGTGCAGGTAACTTCCGTCTCGGGATTTTCTGTTGCAGATGATTCCAAATCCCTAATGGAACTGATTGCTTATAATCCACTTGTTTTGAGTTTCTATTGTCCATGCTGGGGAAGTTACGCACCGAAACATTTGGCAGCTTTGCAGGAGCTGGCTCCGCAGATTGAAGCTTTTGGAGGACAACTTTTGGTTTTAACCAACGAATCTCCAAAGGAAATCTCGCGGATTTCAAAAAAGCTGAATCTCGACTTTACGATTATTCACGATAAGGATTTTAACGTAGCAAGATCGTACGGAGTTTATTCTGAAACTTCGCCTATCTGGGATCGTATTGCCGGAATTTCGGAAGAAGTTTTTACTCCTTCACTATTCGTGATCGGGAAAGACAGAAAAGTATCTTATGTTTTTGTAGATGAAAATTTTGACGGAACACCTGATCGTAAAGAATTATTGAAATCCGTTTATCACTGGAAAGAGAAAAAATAAAGTCATTAAAATATATCCTCCGGCACCGGCGGTCTGGCTGTTTCAATTATATTTGAATCATCCGGGTTACCGGTGCTGTTTTCAATTAATCTGCCATCCATTTATGCCTTCCGCTACATCAGCAATTCAGTCGAAGTTGCCCAAAGTCGGTACTACCATTTTTACCCGCATGTCCAAACTTGCCGAGGACTATAAGGCAATAAATTTGGCGCAGGGTTTTCCTGAATTTGATTGTTCACCGGATTTGCAAAAGCTGGTTGACAAATATATCCGTCGGGGAAAAAATCAATATGCACCGATGGCAGGTGTGATGGCGCTAAGGGAGGGGATTTCACAAAAGGTTTTTGCTGCTACGAAAACAGAGTATCATCCTGAAACTGAAATTACAATTACAAGCGGTGCAACGGAAGCACTTTATGTGGCAATTTCTACGGTTGTAAATCCGGGAGACGAAGTTATTGTTTTTGAACCGGCTTATGACAGTTACGTTCCGGCCATTGAAATGAATGGTGGAATACCTGTTTTTGTAACGCTGGATCCGCAATATGAATATATCGACTGGGAAATTGTTAATTCAAAAGTGACAGAAAAGACCAAAGCGATTATTATCAACACACCACACAATCCGACGGGAAAAGTCTGGACTGAATCAGATTTAAAACAACTGGATTTCTTAGCCGAGAAAAACAGCCTTTTTGTGATCAGCGATGAGGTTTATGAATATATTATTTTTGATGATTTAAGACACGTTTCCGCTGCATCAATTCCTTCATTGGCGTCCAGAACGTTTTTATGCGGCTCCTTTGGAAAAACATTTCATGTTACGGGCTGGAAAGTTGGCTATTGCCTGGCGCCTAAGGAATTTACTACCGAATTTCGGAAAATACACCAGTTTATGGTGTTCAGTGTGATCACGCCATTTCAGTTTGCCATTGCGGAATTTCTAAAAGAACCGGATCATTATCTAAGCCTTTCCGCTTTTTATGAGAGTAAAAGAAATATTTTCAATGAAGCGATAAAAGACATAGGATTTGTTCTGAAACCATCAGAAGGCAGCTTTTTCCAAAATGTATCGTACAAAAATCTGTCGGAAGAACATGATCTGGTTTTGGCTGAAAGATTGACAAAAGAAGGAGGCGTTGCCTCGATCCCGCTTTCTGCATTTTATGGTGAAGAAACTAATTTTCGGGTACTAAGATTCTGCTTCGCCAAAAACGATGACACACTTTTGAGGGCGGCTGAGTTATTGAATAAGGTTGTCTGGTGATTTTTTAGGTTACACAGAGAACCACGGAGAAAATGAGAGGGACACAGAGTTTTTATTTTAGTCAAAAATAACTCTGTGTCCCTCTTTTTACCTCCGTGGTTCTCTGTGTAACCTACCTTTATTTCTTGAAGAGAAGCGCTTTTATGGGCTGGATTCTTGTGATTATCAGCGTTGGAATCATCAGGATTAATGCAGAAACGATGATTGTTGTTACATTGATCAAAAGAAAAGTGGGCCAGTCGAAAACAATCGGGACGGTATCCATATTGTAGTTGACCGGATCTAGCGGAATGATTTTAAACTGATGTTGCAACCAGCAAAAAGCCAGCCCGGCAATGTTTCCGATCAGTAATCCCTGTCGAACCATATACAATCCAACGCGTAGAAATACCAATCTGATTTGTTTATTAGGACTTCCCAGTGTTTTCAAAAGTCCGATTAAAGGCGTTCTTTCCATGATCATGACCAATAAAATAGAGATCATATTAAAGCAGGCCACGAATAAAATCAGTGTCAGAAAAACAGCCGTGTTCTTGTCCAGCAAATATAACCAGTCAAATAATTGACGGAATGTATCTGTAACCTTTTGAAGATATACGGCAGGAGGGAGTATTTTTTTTAGTTCAAGAGCAACCTGATCAAGCTGTTTAAAATCCTTTAAATAAATCTCATAAGTACCAATAGAATCTGCACCCCAGCCATTTAGCCGCTGAACCAGTCTAAGATCACCAATGACCAGCCGATCATCAAATTCTTCCATTTGCGTATCGTAAATTCCTGTAACCGTGAGTTTTCTGGGTCTTGGCGGATCCTGTAAAGAATACATAATTACTTCATCGCCTGGTTTTAATCTAAGCTGCGAGGCAATTTTCCGGCTGATCAGTATTTCGGAAGAATAACCATATTTGATGGAAGATGAATCTTTTGAGCCAATTAATCTTCCTTCGATTAATGAAGTTTTGAAAAGACTCCAGTCATAATCTTTTCCCACACCTTTTAAAACCACTCCTTTTATTTCGTCGGGGGTTTTTAAAATTCCGGATTTATGAGCCACTGCCTGCCAGTGACTTATTTCCGGCATTGTTTTCAAGGCGTCAGAAACGGGATTTTTTATATTCATTGCACCTTCTTCGTAGGTATTTCCCTGCGCGAAAGCGGTGATGTTAATATGGGCTCCAAAAAGGAAAACTTTTTCCTGAATGGTTTTCTTAAAACCGATTAAAACTGCGAAAGATATAATGCCGACTGCAACGCCAATAGCAATACTGGCCACGCCAATACGTGAAACCGTTGCTGAAAATGAACCGGCTTCATTATTCCGGATGCGTTTGGCGATAAAAGAAGGAAATTGCAAAGAAATCGGACTGGTTAAAATGTATGTATCTGCAAAAGTAGGTAAAAAAATATAGCGTGATGAAAACGGCATCGATGATCGGTAACTTTTTGTATTGAAAATAAAATTGATTTTACAGGTTTTTAACAAAAAAGATCAGCCGTTGTTGGCTGATCTCATTTTTCTTCAATACAGTATTTTATTTCAAGATTATCAAAAAAGCAATTTTTATCTAAAACACCACGAAGTTATAATAGTTTGGCACGTCACCAGCTTTTTCATATGACCAAACCGGTTTCAAAGTATATGAGTAAGTTACCGGGCCAAGTTTTGGATCTGTGAGATCCACCGTAAATTTTAGACTGGGTGGTGTGGAAGCGACCTGGGCTGCTTCGAGTGTGGTATAGCTAATAATACTTGCCAGATCAAGTTTTGCAGGGTTCTCAAACGGGATAGGAATGGTACTTGATCCTACATTGCTCTTTGTAACAACAGTTCCGGCTGCGTCGTCCCAATAATATTCGAGGTTTAAAGGCAGTGGAATTTTAATTGAGAAAGAAAACGTTTTTGCTGACGCAGGATATTTAGTATTTGGTATTTCACTCCCCGATAAAATAAGAATATATCCTTGTCGAAAAGTAAAAAACACACTTTTCCGGTAGAGGTCAAATTCGGGCAAATTTGTTAAATCAACGGTTTCATTGCCGGCTTTTCTTTCAATTTTGGTAACGTAAAGGATTTGCGACTGAATTAAATTAAGGACTTCCTCCTTTGTTAATGCTGTTTTTTTTAGTTCTGGTTTTTCGTTAGTGCACGAAAGCGTTACACTCAAAAAAAACAAAATGTAAAGTAAACATAGTGACTGTTTCATAAGTGTTAAAGGTTAGTGAAATTAACGGTTATAAAAATAAACATTTTGTAATTATTATTCTATTTGTTATAATTATTTATATCAAATGGCTGGCCCTATTTTCCATTTTTTTTATTCATTACGGTTGATTTAATTCTTCTTATCTTTTTTTTGTTATGTTGGCAGACAATTAGAATTGTAAAGCCCAAATTGCAGACCACAAACCGGATTAATAATTATGTCATTTATAAAAGTAGCTTCAGGTGTAGTAAATCAGACACCGATGGCGTGGGAATCCAATACGAAACATATTATTCAGGCGATTGGAGAGGCCAAAAAGCAGGATGTAAGCCTGATTTGTTTGCCTGAATTATGCATATCCGGTTATGGTTGTGAAGACTATTTTTTCGCAGCAGATCTGGCGGAACAAGCACTGAAATGTCTGCATGAGATTGTAAGTGAAACAGCTGGAATTATTGTTGCGGTAGGTTTGCCGGTCCGTCATAACAACAGTTTGTATAACACGGCTTGTCTGATTGCGAACAAACAGATTATTGGTTTTTATTGCAAGCAAAATCTGGCTAATAACGGAATTCATTACGAAGCCCGCTGGTTTCGTCCCTGGCCGGCCGGTTTGGTAGAAAGTATCGAAATCGACCAAATGTTATATCCAATTGGCGATATTATTTTTGATCTTTCAGGCGTAAGGATCGGGTTTGAAATTTGTGAAGATGCCTGGGTTTCCAACCGTCCGGGCCGTCGTCATTACGAAAGAGGTGTTGATATTATTCTGAATCCAAGTGCAAGTCACTTTGCTTTCCATAAATTTATGACTCGTGAAAGACTTGTTCTGGACGGTTCCAGATCTTTTGGTTGCAGTTATATTTATACCAATTTATTAGGAAATGAAGCCGGAAGAGCTATTTATGATGGCGATGCGATGATTGCTTCCAATGGTGAAATGCTGGTTACCAGTGATCGTTTCAGTTATGAAGATCATTTGATCATTACAGCTGTTGTTGATACTGACAATACCCGTTTAAATCAGCTTCAAAATAAAATCTCTTCGTCAATAAAAGATAAAACCTGGCGCGTGTCAGCTCGTTTTGATTTTCCGGAAATCGATCCTGTGCCGCAGCAAATAGCGGAATTGGAAGCTTTTGAGAAAGGAGGTGCGTTGAAAGAAGAAGAATTTGCACGTGCTGTGTCGCTCGGGCTTTTTGATTATCTGAGAAAAAGTAGGTCAAACGGATTTACAATTTCTCTTTCCGGGGGTGCAGATTCCTGTGCTTGTACGGCCTTATGCGGTTTGATGATTCGTTTGGCTGATGAGAGTATTGGTTTGCAGCGTTTCAAGGAAAAACTTTCTTACATAAAGGAAATCCATTCGGCAAAAACGGAGGAGGATTTGGCACTTGCTTTGGTACATAACATTTATCAGAGAACAGAAAATAGCTCGAATGATACGCTGGAATCGGCACAGTCTCTTGCCGAATCTATTGGTTCTACTTTTTATAATATCAATATAAACGGCCTGGTTGAAACCTATAAAAGTTTGATCGAAGAACAGATTGGCAGACAATTGTCCTGGCGAACCGATGATATAGCTTTGCAGAACATTCAGGCGAGAGTTCGTGCTCCGGGTGTCTGGTTGCTTACCAATTTGTCAAATCATTTACTTTTGGCCACTTCAAACCGTTCCGAAGTCGCAGTCGGTTATGCGACGATGGATGGCGACACGGCCGGAAGTATCAGTCCGCTTGCCGGAATTGATAAACATTATCTGCGCCAATGGCTGCGCTGGCTGGAAACGGTGGGTTGTGAAGTAAAAGGAAAGCACATCCGGATTGAGGGATTGAAAAAAGTGAATTCCTTACAGCCGACAGCGGAACTTCGTCCATTGGAATTAAACCAAACGGATGAAGCCGATCTGATGCCTTACGATTTTCTGGATGCGTTGGAAAAAGTAGCAATACGTGATAAAAAATCGCCGGTTGATTGTTACAAAAACGTCGTAGTTCGTTACAAAGATGTTTATTCCGAATCTCAGATCCTAGGCTGGACGGAACGCTTTTTCAAATTATGGAGCCGGAATCAGTGGAAACGTGAGCGTTATGCGCCATCTTTTCACTTGGATGATTTAAATCTTGATCCGCGTTCCTGGTGCCGTTTCCCTATTCTGTCGGGTGGATTTGAAAAAGAACTTGAAGAGCTTCGGCACTATGCGGATGGGAATAGAGGGAGATATGGGAGAGGTCGAATTGGATTTTAAGATAAAGATTTCACGCAAAGTCCGCAAAGGTAAAAAAACGCAAAGGGCGCAGAGATTTAAAACTTTGCGCTCTTGCGTTTTAACTTTTCTGCTTTGCGTGAAATCTTAAAACCTTACAATTTATCCCGAAATCTTACGGCCACTTGAAAACCTATCCAACCATAATTTTTTCTGGTATGTCCCGGTTTTCCTCCAAGCCAAAACGTAGACAAAAGTTTCCGGGTATCATAAGAAGTTCCTAATTCATTTCCGGTCAGTAAGTTTAAAGAAGGACCAAAGGCAATGGAAAAGCGTTTACCCGTTGTTCTTTCAATGCCTGTGGTCAGACGAAACAAACCTGCGGCATTGTGACTTTTTAGATTTACCTTATCAATGGCAACGGCGTTGGCTGTAATATCGGCATTGAACATCCAGCCACGGCCCAAATTGGCAGCCGTTCCAAATCCGTAACCTATACTTCCGAAGGGTTTGTTGGCAATTTTCCAGTTAAAACCTATGGTGAAAATATTGTAAAACGCATTCATGCCTGTTTTAAATGTGGTATTGAAGTAGTTGAATTCGTCCGAGGAAACTTCATACCTGCGATAACCGTTTTTTCGGATATAGCTAAAAAGGCCAATTGAGGTGGTTGCTGATGAATCGGCATAGTTGACGGCACTAAGCTGGTGGCCGCTTTTTACTTTTTTGGCATAATTATATCCGCCAGAAATTTGCCAGCCATGTAACTCTCCAAGCATTACATTGCCTATACCAGCCCATTGTACGCCTTTAAAGTTACCTCCTGTAAAATTTAATAAAGTAGAATATTGCAGCCCTTTAACATTTCCCATTACAACGTTAAGTGCCGACGCATATTGAAAGCCCGTGACATTATTGCCAACAAAATTGCCGATTCCTGCAAGCTGGACTCCCTTAACATGTCCCCGATCCGCATTAAACAATCCTCCGATTTCCAATTTATTAGTGCCCAGTGAATAACCGGCAAAAACGTTGAATGAAAAATCATTTACAACGTTTCCGCTAAGCTCCCGGTTGGTACTGATAAAAGGTAGAATGGATGATTGAACCGGCCGGTATAAAGTATCCGTAATATTTTTTGTATTGATGGCTTGTTTCGCAGAGGCAAAGGCGCTGCTAAAATCCTTGCGAACACGTTGATAGGTAACCCGTAATTTGTTTTGTAAAGGAAGAGAATCTGTTTCTATAATGGTATCGGATGATACATAAATCGTTGTAGTATATTCAAATTGAGGAATTTTTATCCTGGGACTGTTGAGTGTGTCCGATTTGGTAACGATATTTAATTGCCTAAAGGTCAGTGCTTTAATCGTATCCGGGTTTAATTGTATCGGCAAATAGGTATTTTTTCGGTTTGAAATAATCACTGATTGGCCAATGAATTGATCTTTGCGAATTTCCAGACGTACGGAAGACGGTGTGGTTGGCAAGCGGATCCGGTAGTATCCGTATTGATTACTTATTGTTGAAGCCAGCGTAACAGGTTCATAAATACTGGCGTTAGCAAGTTTTTCACCTGTTTTTTTGTTGATGATATATCCGTTTAAATTAAAATTGAGAGGTGTTTCTTCTTCCTTTTTTGTATTTCGAAGTAAAATAATATACTTGTGCCGCTCCCGGAAAATCACTTTTCCCTTAAATAATTCATTGAGAATTTCCCTCACACTTTGGTTTACTGCATTAATAGAAACCCGGCTTTTGATTTCAACAATATCCGGATTATAGGAAAAGCTGAATCCGCCAAGATTTTCTATTTGTCGTAAAACATTATCAAGAGACTGATTCGTTACACGAATAGAAATGCGTTTTTCCAACAATTCCTGAGCCTGGACTTTCGAAGAAACCGAGGTTAAGAAACCAATAAGAATTAAAGAAAATATATAGTAAAATGTTTTCAACGCATTAGGAATTTATTGCCGGGTTAGTGTAATGGGTAGCAGTTACTGGCACCCTTTCCCTTCCAGCCAATATATTTTCCCATCTTTTCGTAAATGTAATTCCAGTGTTTCCGCAATGACTGACAAAGTCGCGTCAAGCGGTTCTTTCCGGAAACTGATGGTTAACCTGCACCGCGCAAGTTTTAAATTAGATAAACGAATATCGGAGTGATAACCTTCCCGCAACGTATTCACAACATCACCCAGATTTGTAGCGTTAAAATCGAAAACCTGCGTTTTGTAGCCCATAATATTTACATCGGCGCGCATACTTTTGAGCGTGTCGTTCAACACTTCCGCACTTTGTCCCTTCACGAGTTCAATCTTTTTATCGTTTTTGGAAACCCGTACCTTTCCGGTTTTTACATCTACCCGAACAAGTTCTTTTTTGTAAGCCTTAACGTTAAAAGATGTTCCCAAAACCCGAACCTGAGTTCCATTGGCGTCGATTACAAAAGGATGAGAGGCGTCTGGTTTTACATCGAAAAATGCCTCGCCTTTTAAAGCAACTGAACGTATATCACCCGAAAAATTTTCAGGATAGCTTATTGATGAATTGTAATTTAAAAATATTTTGGTTCCATCCGGCAAAGTTGTTTCGCCGGTATTGTTTGTCGTCGCGACCTTAATTTGTTCAGAATTATTATTCCATTCAGTCTTAAATATAAACCAGCCAAAAGCCAGGATAGTAACCGAAACAGCCGCTGCGATCCACACCGGAAATAAGAATTGTTTTTTTACTGGCAATTCTCTGGTAATCGTTTCCTGATTAGAACCTGTATATTTTTCAGTTAAATGTTCTGATTCGGTATTGTTCGTTTTCATTTGCAAACGAACCTTATTCCAGGCTGCATCGGTATCAACCTTGATATGATTAATTTTTAACTCTGCGGTTTTCTCCCAAAGTATTTCAAAAGCGGCGAGTTCTTTTTGATTTTCGGGAGCGCTTTTCAGCCAGTTTTTTACTTCGACAATTTCCGCCGGAGTAGCAGTTTCGGCCAGGAAGCGTGCTAACAGCTCATCCGAAATGTTGTCATGAGAATTGTTCATGGTTACGGCTGGATTAACTGTTGATATAAAAAATAAACAAGCAAAAGTAAAGAGGGCAGATAATCGGCCAGTTCTGTACGTAATATTTTGAGCGCTTTCCCGATCTGGTTTTCAACTGTTTTGATTGAAATATTGAGCTGATCAGCGATTTCCTGGTATTTCAGTTCTTCAAACCGGCTCATTCGAAATGCTTTCTGGCATTGTTCAGGCAATTTTCGTATCGCTTTTTCAATCCGTTCAGAAAGCTCATCGGCATGAATAACTTCTGTAACTGATTCGTATGATTGAGGTAAATAATTTACTGAATATTCACGGTAAGCATCTTTTACGGCAGCATGCTTGAAGCGGTTCAGACAATGATTATGAACGGCGCGGTATAAATATGATTTTAGTGAAAGTGTAATTTCAAGATCTTCTCTTTTTTCCCAAATTGTAATGAAAACAGTTTGCACAATTTCTTCCGCATCCTCTGCATCTTTTAGCAAAGAACTCGCATAATTGCATAAACGCTGGTAGTAGAAACGGAAAGTCCGCTCGAAAGCAGCCTCATCTCCTCGTCTTATAGCTTGAACAATTTCCGGATCAGAAGTTTGCACAGTTTTCTTCTTTTGTTTTTCGGCCAAAAGTAGATAATCTCTTTCGATTATAAAATCCGGATTGAGAAGAGCGGTTGCTGCCACAGTTTAAGTTTCTTTTAACCATGACAAGCGGAACGGATTTTACCCCTATGAAAAATAAATATTTTTATTGAATAAGGGGAAAGCTGAGGTGGGTTGTCTTAATCCAAAAGGTGGGAGACCAATGGTTTTCCAAATTTGTTAGCCATGAAATAATTATTTTATCATCCCGTATTTTGCGCGCGCCTGCTTTTTAGACATGCCGTCAAAATGCCACCATTCTGTGGTGTTAACAGTAAATCCGGCCTTTATCATCGCTTTCCGGAGAATATTCCGGTTAGCGATTTGTTTCGATGTAAGTTTTCCTTGTCTTAACATTTCCTGTTCGGAGCGAGGATAGGCGAGTGGGCCAAAAAAGTCATAGGAAGTTCCCATGTCAAGCGGTTTTTGATTTTCATCAACAACCGTGAGATCAATGGCGCAACCGAAATTATGATTTGAACCGATTTTAGGATCGGCCACATATTGGGTTTTCGAACGCGGAGGGATTTTTAAATCATCCAATGCGTCCCAAAGTTTGTATTGTGCAGAATTTGGACGGGCAGCATCATAAACCAGTAATTTAAAATCAGGTTTTTCCTGTTGAAGAAATGAACTTGCCCGGGAAAGTTTTTTTGCCATTTCAGGCTGAAGGTATGCATGAGTTAGTTCTCCGTAAACATTCTTTTTCATGAAGTTGTCGGGAGTTGCGTATTTGAGTTCAACCAGGATTTCAGGATTTAGAGTTTTAATGTTAACTAGTCCCTGATCAAGCATTTTCTGTTCAATTGGCGAGATCTTATCCTGCTGTTTTTTTTGAGCTGATACTGAAAAAGGAATTAAAAAAAATATAACACACAAAAGAACTTTGTAAACCTGCATAAACCTCTGAACAGTGTAATGTTGAATCAAAAATCCTCCCAATTTGGGAGGATTTTTGATTTATTAGTATCGTCTTATTTTAACTTTTGACAAACCTCCATCAAAGTTAATCATGATTTTCTTTGTCGCTTTATCGAAGCCCGGAGAGCGGTAAAGTTTATCATTTATTTTTTCAAGGTCATCAAAAGAAGTAATATTCAGAGCACCGTCCAGTTTGATTTCACAGCCTACGGTTCTTGGAATTTCCAGTCCAAGTGAAGCAACACCAGCATCAATTTTAACATTTGAATTATCGAGTTTGTCCCCCAAACGAATATCCAGATCAGCTACTCCGGTACTGACTTTCAGATTTTCAACTTTGTAATTACTTAGATCAAAATCTCCGCTTCCGGCGCCCAGACCCAAATCTATTGTCCAGATTGGTTTGGTGTTAAGTTCAATATCGGCTTTATTACTCAATTCGCCTTTATGAAGTTTAACATTTCCATCTTCCATTTTCAGGTTAACAGTAGCAGAATTTGCCAGTTTGTTAATGGAAGTATTTGACAAAAATCCTAAAACAGAAGAGCGTGTATCGGCTTCGAAAAGCTTATCCGTATTTCCTTTTAGTGTAAAAGAACCAGCGCCCCCTTCCAGATTGAAATTTGCTTTCTGAATAAAATCCTCCATTTCATATTGGTAGGAATTATTTACCGGCTTTTTATAGCCTTGCTCTTTATCCTGTTCATAATCATCATCTTTGTCATCGTCATTATCCCCGTCGTCTTCATCGTGGTCGTTATCATCATCGTCGTCATCATGATCATTCCAGTTGAAATTCCAGTTATCATTGTGGCGGTCAAAAACACGGCCGGTGCGACTGGTCAAACCACCGAAAACTGCTAGCACAATTAATAACCCGACCAGCCCTCTGGCAGCAGTATATTTATTAGTCAGGATCAGCAAAATACCTGCTAAAATAAGCAACACAGGCCAGTAAGGTAAAATAACGTCCCAGTGAAAGAAAAAGATATCAAGCTTTCGTAGCAACCAGAAAATACCAATGATGATGAGCATCCCACCCCAGAAAATACTTTTTGAATTTTTCATGACAATTAAATATTTGAGTGGTTAGTGTCGGAGTTTATGTAATTCCGTAACAGCAATAATGCTCCGGAAATGATCAGGATAATAGGCCAGAAAAAACCTTTGAAATCAAAACCGGTTAATTCTTCGACCAGAAAAAGGGATCCCATGATGATGAGAATGACTCCCCAGAAAATGTTTTTAAAGTTCATGGCTGAAATAGTTGAGAGTGGAAAGCTACCGCCGCGCGGTTGAAAGTTGTGCCGTAGTGTTGCTATGGCTTAAACCGGAAGTCTCTTCATTCAGTTTTTTAATTCACTTTTATGATATCGTCGTCTCCATTTCCTTTGGGATTGTTTGGATCTTGCGGGAAAGTATCCGGTGGTGTTGATTCGGTTGTGCCAAATGGCGTGTAGGGCTGAGGATCAGGAGTTGGTGCATATGGTTCCGGTTCGATCGGCTCTGTTGGCGGAGGCGTTGTCGGATAAACGGTCGTGTTTGCTTCGTGTTCCTTATCTCTCTGGCGAAGGATAAGAAATGCGCCAACGATGATCAAGGCTACCGGCCAGAAATACGGTTTGATTTCGTACCAGATCGGGAAATCATCAACCAGCATAAAAATACCAAAAAGTACTAAGGCACCTCCTAGGATTTTGACAGTCTGGTCGGAGCGTTTTTTGTCGGCTTCGGGATCGTGTGGTTTGCTGGCTACTGTATCAAAATTATGCACATCTGCTGTTCCTGTAGGAAGAACCGCCCACAAAATTATATACAAAATCCCTGTCCATCCGAAACTTGCAGGTATCGGCAGAAATAACATCACTACGAATAAAACACGAACGATTACTACATCTATTTGTAAATATTGGGCAATACCGGAAGCAACTCCTCCAAATACAGCCTGATCGGGTATGCGGTGCAATTTCTTTTCCATTTCGTTGTTTACGTTTATGTTGTAATCAAAGGTAGTGGGTTATACAAGATACTGCAAGCGGGAAGTTTATTATCGGTTAGTAATCGTGTTAAATGGTAATTTAAGGTGATTTTCGATAATCCGGTTTCAATTTTAACCAAAATTACATGTTTACCAATGAGGTTCAGGCATATAAAGTATTTTACATTCCGATTATTCTTCTTCCAAAGCTTCAAGAATATCCATCATGCTGCCAAAATCTTTATAACCTGGTCTGAGTTCTTCGCTTCCACGCAAGGCAATACCAATTTGAGGAAAAGTTTCGGTTAATTTATTAACAGTAATTTCATCATCCAGACCGAAACCGATTAAAATCGGATATTCTTTGGCAAGTTCTGTCAAAACCTGAGTCCATTCTTCGGTAAGCGGGCCATTCGCATCACTTTCCAAAAGAAAATAATTTACTGAATCTCCATAACGACTAAAAATGGAATAAATATCGCTGGTGTCGTAGGTATCCACACTCACCCGCAGGATAAGCGGCAAACTCAATTCACTTTGTAAATAAGTTAGCAAACCAGGAGATTCCACCTGCACGTAGTGTACCGGATAATCTGCCAATGCTTTTAACAGTAATTCGGGATTAGTTTGACTTGTTTCGGCAACCAGCTGTACACCAGCCAGCCAGGAACATATTTCTTCGAATTTTTTTGGAGATATATAATTGGGAGAATCTTCATCGATAGAAAAACCAAGCATTTCCACGCCCATACCGGCACAATAACGGGCGTCGGACAAATTGGTGACGTTGCTGATTTTTACGGTTCTACTAAGCATGTTGATGGTATTTGTTCGGAACTATTTCTAATGCAAAGATAATTCATCGCGAGGATTATCTTGTTAACAAATTACTTTTTGCCTGGCTGGTTAGGAAATTGATGGCTAAAGCCTGGCTTGCTTCTGGTCACGGCGGCCCAAGGCTGAAGCCTTGGGTTAGTGAATTGGGTGGGAACCTATTTTCTTTTTCGTTTTTACGTCGGGATGAAATTGATGGCTAAAGCCTGGCTTGTTCCTGGTCCCGGCAGCCCAAGGCTGAAGCCCTGGGTTAGTGAATTGGGTGGGGACCTATTTTGTTTTTCGTTTTTATGTCGGGATGAATTGATGGCTAAAGCCTGGCTTGTTCCTGGTCCCGGCGGCCCAAGGCTGAAGCCCTGGGTTAGTGAATTGGGTGGGAACCTATTTTGTTTTTCGTTTTTACGTCGGGATGAAATTGATGGCTAAAGCCTGGCTTGTTCCTGGTCCCGGCGGCCCAAGGCTGAAGCCCTGGGTTAGTGAATTGGGTGGGAACCTATTTTGTTTTTCGTTTTTACGTCGGGATGAAATTGATGGCTAAAGCCTGGCTTGTTCCTGGTCCCGGCGGCCCAAGGCTGAAGCCCTGGGTTAGTGATGTAGGTTTGTGCAAGAAGTAAATTAACCCAAGGTTTTAACCTTGGGTGAGCAAGGGGCACAAATTTTTCGGCTTTAGCCATGGCCTCAATTCTCAAATACGTAAAAACAAAAAAGCTGTCAGAGATTTTCATCTCGGACAGCTCCTGAAATATTTTGAATTATTACTTAACCGAAAACTTATACTCCGTTGAAGTTTTGTAAGTTTCTCCCGGTTTCAATTCCGTTGTTGGGAACTGAGGTTGATTTGGTGAATCCGGATAATGTTCTGTTTCAAGACATAGGCCATAACGTTTTGCATACGTTGCACCTTTTCCTGTCAGTTTTCCGTCAAGGAAATTTCCTGTGTAAAACTGAACAGCAGGTTCCGTGGTATAAACTTCCATAAAACGACCGCTTTCAGTATCCTTAACCGTTGCAAAAAGTGCCAGGCTTTTGTCGGCACCACTTATGACCCAGCAATGATCATAACCACCGCCGTTTTTAATTTGCTCGTCTGCTACATCATTAATTCTTTTGCCAACAAGTGTAGGCTCGTTAAAATCAAACGGTGTTCCTTTTACAGCTCTTAATTTTCCGGTTGGAATCAGCGTCGCATTCACCGGAACCATGCTATCTGATTTGATATAAACCTCATGGTTCAAAATATCACGTTTCAAACCGCTAAGGTTAAAGTACGAATGGTTCGTCAAATTGAGAACCGTATTTTTGTCCGTAGTTGCTTCATAATCAATACGCAGTCCGTTTTCGTTTGAAAGCGTGTAAGTCACTTTCACATTCAGCGTTCCGGGATATCCTTCTTCTCCGTCTTTGCTCACGTAGGTTAATTCAAGGCCTACGATCGAATCTTTTTTAATTTCGGTAGCGTTCCAAAGTTTCTTATTAAAGCCATTAATACCACCGTGCAGAGAGTTCGGTCCGTTGTTAATTGGCAGATTATAAGTTTTACCATCCAGCGTAAATTTTCCGTTGGCAATACGGTTTCCAAAACGGCCAACCAGTGCACCAAAAAATGGATTTTCTGCGATGTAAGGAGCCAGAGAATCAAACCCAAGTACGACATCTTCCCATCTTCCACTTTTGTCTTTTGCTGTTAATTCTGTGATAATACCGCCATAATTACTGATTTTTACGGTCATTCCATTGGCGTTGGTCAGCGTATAGAGATCCGCTTTTTTACCATCCGGAAGGTCTCCGAATACTTCTTTCGAAATCGTACTGGTCATTGTTTTACTTTCGTTTTCGTTTTTGGTTTTTGAGCAGCTCATCAGACCAATGCCAATCAGCGCGGCGAATAAAAATGATCGTTTTTTCATGGGGTATTTTTAGGAATTATTAAGGTTAAGCATTTAATACAATTTCCTCGGTCCCATCCGTTATCTGCACGCGATAGCAGGGCAATTTTATTTGAAATTTATCATAATAAGCTTTCTTCATTTTTGCTTCAAAATCTTCAACACCATCTTTTTTTACCAGATTGATCGTACAGCCGCCAAAACCGCCACCCATCATTCTAGCGCCAATTACAGACGGATCGTCAAATGTCTGATCTACCAAAAAGTCGAGTTCTTCGCAGCTTACTTCATATTCATGCTGAAGTCCCTGGTGTGTTTCATACATTTTTTTACCAAAACTGATAAGATCGCCAGCCGTCAGGAAATCGCAGGCAACCTGTACACGCTCAATTTCCTCCGTCATATATTTACAACGGCGATAAACAACATCCCCGAGTTCATCTTTATGTTCTTCGACAATTTCAGGATTAGCGTCACGAAGACTTTTAATCTCTGGATTATACTTTTGTAGTATAAATACGCCTTTCTCACATTCCAGCCGACGTGTATTGTATTCTGAACTTGCTAGTGAATGTTCCACAAGCGTATTACAAAGAACAAGAATGTATTCGTCCATTGGAAAAGGAAAATATTCGTATTCCAATGAGCGGCAATCCAGGCGAATTACAGCTTCCTTTTTTCCAAAACCGGAAGCAAACTGATCCATAATGCCGCATTGTACGCCAACATATTCATTCTCTGCTTTCTGAGACATTTTTACGATAGAAAACCGGTCCAGCTCCAAATTGAAAACTTCATTCAAAGCAAATAATAGACAACATTCCAAAGCAGCAGAAGAAGACATTCCGGCGCCCTGGGGTACATCTCCGCCAAACGCAGCCTGGAATCCGCCAATATTCAAGCCGTTTTTATAAATCTGCTCAATGATACCTAATTGAAAATATGCCCATTTTTGATCTGGTTTGGAAATATCTTCAACCTGAAAAGTGTAGGTTTCATTTAAATCAACCGCATACAAAACGACCTGGTTATCAATACGAGGAGAAATTGCGAAATAGACAGCCTTGTCTACGCTGGCTGGTAGTACGAATCCATTGTTATAATCGGTATGTTCTCCGATCAGGTTAATTCTTCCCGGAGAGCGGAAAAGTCTGAAATTCTCTGTACCGGTATTATTACCAAAATGGGCAATATAATTTTCACGAATCCGTTCTGCCGTGCTCAATTCTGTACTTGTCATTTATTTTTTGTTTGTAGATTATCATTCAGGAATTGACTGATAATCGTTTTCAATGCTTTCTTAATATCCTTTTGCAAGGTTTATTTCATTAATCGGAGTGCCGCCGTTTTCAATCGTCATGATATTGTTTAGGAATAAATCCACTTTGCCAACATGTTCATCGGCATGTCCACCACCGGTATGCTGACTTAGAATAACGTTATCCATTTTCCACAACGGATTGTCATTCGGAATTGGCTCAATTTCGGTAACATCCAGAACGGCTCCGTCAAGATGTTTTGAATTGAGCACTTCAATAAGTGCCTGCTCGTCAGTTGTACTTCCACGGCCAACACTGGCATATACACTGCCTTTTTTCATAGCCTGAAACATTGCCTGATCAGCAAAATTAGCAGCAGATCCGGGCAGTGTATTAATCACCAAGTCAGTATTTGGTAAAACATTTAGCAAATCTTCCTTTGAATGAATATCCGCATCAGGAGAAGTTCTGGCCATTAAATGAAGCGTACATCCAAAACCCTGCAAAAGTAGTTTGACTGTGCTGCCGATTGTTCCTGCGCCAAGAATAACAACTTCCTGACCTGAAAGCAAACGTAACTCAGCCCTTAATGGCGCTCCAACCCATTCTGTTTTTTCTTTCAGTAACGTAAGTTTATCAATACCGCGGTAAAGCGCCAATATACCGCCAACAATCGATTCGGCACAAGGACGTGCAAACCAGTCGCCCATATTGGCTACTTTTGTTTGCCCGTTTAATCTTACCGATGCGTATTGATCAAAACCGGCAGAATCCAGCTGCCAGAATTTCAAATTATTTAAAGGCTCTGAAAACCAGTCCAAAGGCGGATTTCCTAATATATAATCGGCTTCAAAAAACAAATTTTGCGCCTCTGTTTTTGACTGCGTATCAGATTGAAAATGAATCGTATATTTTGGTGAAAGAACTTCGGTTAATCGATTTCGAAGTACGTCGTCAAAATTTGCATGACAGTATATGACCATTGTTTTTTATTTTAAAGAGAGAAAAATCTCCGTTTTTACCTGCAAATTTCAAAATTATCTTTTCAAATAATTTATAACGCGCCTGGAATGATTTGTAAATTATTCGTTAAAGCTACATTAAGAAAGGTAACCCTCAAACTGCATCCGGCTTCATTAACTGGAAATGTTATAATCCGGCGAGAATTTTCTTTCCTCTTGATCGGTATGCTGCCGTTTCGTAATCCATGTTTTCTTCAATAATAAATCGGAGCTCATTTTTAATATCAGGATAAATTTTGGACAAATTGAAAAGCACCGTTAATGCAAAAGCCTTAATCGCAA
This sequence comes from Dyadobacter frigoris, assembly GCF_005280585.1. Taxonomy (GTDB): domain Bacteria; phylum Bacteroidota; class Bacteroidia; order Cytophagales; family Spirosomataceae; genus Dyadobacter; species Dyadobacter frigoris. The sequence continues at coordinate 270,977 of NZ_SZVO01000005.1, read as the reverse complement.
TGGCTGTTTCACGTTTTTCAAGAAACTGAAAACAAGCGTCCATTACTTCTCCATGAAATTTTTCCGGAATAATTAAATCTTCCAAAATCCGTAAACTGTTTCGGATTACGGCATTGTGAACATCTTTTCTTTTCAACTGATCCACTAAAACACCAATGTAGGGTTGAACGATTTCAGGCTTTTTTTGAGCCGCCCAACTTACGCTCCAAGCCGCCCGTTGCGCTACACGTATATCATTTGAAAGAAAGCAATCAATGAGTTCTTTGAAGTTTTCGTCAGAAGAAACAGCAAATTCGGTGATCGCAAGTGCGTGTTTTTTGAAGTGGATTTGTTGTTTAGAAAGTTCTTCCCGGATGTTCATGGAATTTAATTTTTGTTATCCAAGGTTTTATTAATAGGTTGAAATGTTGGTTTAAAATCAATTTATGAATTAGGTTATGTCACCCCGTTGGGGTTAGGATTGGTATGTCTTGGCAATTTTCTATAATAATGTCATCCCTTCGGGATTGTGCTCATTAGAAATTCAGGTAAATTATTTGATTTTAAATTTTTTTGTAATACTAACTTTTGCTTGCTATATGTCACCCTGTTGGGGTTAGGATTGGTATGTCTTGGCAATTTTCTATAATAATGTCATCCCTTCGGGATTGTGCTCATTAGAAATTCAGGTAAATTATTTGATTTTTTTTTTTTGTAATACTAACTTTTGCTTGCTATATGTCACCCTGTTGGGGCTGTGAGACAGATATGTAGTCTTTCATGCTGTAATAATATTATCTTTATCGGGATTTCAAATATGCATAATCCCGAAGGATCGCAAGTGCGTGTTTTTTGAAATTAATTTGTTGTTTAGAAAGTTCTTTCCGGATGTTCATGGGGTTTGGTTTTTGTTATCCAAGGTTTGATTATGAAATTGGAATTATTGGTTTAAAATCAATTTGTGAATTAGGTTATGTCACCCCCTGGGGGTTAGGGTTGGTATATCTCGGCAATTTTCTATAATAATATCATCCCTTCGGGATTGTGCTCATTAGAAATTGGTAAACTATTTGATTTTAGATATTTATAATACAAATTTTTGCACATTGTATGTCAGGACGTCGGGGTAAGAAAATGGATATGTCCTTTCTCACTCTATAATAATATCATCCCTTCGGGATTTCGAATACGCATAATCCCGAAGGGATGACATTATTATAGAAAAATCGCTTAACAACTATGGTTCAACCCTGAAAGGGTGACATAACCAACGCTACAAATCTCTATTGAAACAATCCCGCCGAAACAACTTTCTTCTGATCCTTAATCAAATCAACCTCCAACGTTTTTGTACCTAACTTCAACTTCTGTTTTTCCGAATTTCCGGAAACCAATGTTACTGAAACCAATTTTCCATCTTTCCACTGCTCGTCAACCGTAACATTTCCACGGGCTTTTAAACCTTTTATTTCACCTGTCGGCCATGAATCCGGTAACGCAGGTAACAATTCAATAACACCGGCCTGCGATTGCAAAAGCATTTCAGCAATTCCGGCTGTTGATCCCATGTTTCCATCCAATTGAAAAGGCGGATGTGCACAAAGTAAATTGGAATACGATCCGCCGCCATTCATCATGTTTTCTGTTTTATCACCCACCGGACGCAGGATTCTTTTAAACAAGGAATAAGCGCGGTTTCCATCCTGCAATCTGGCCCAGAAATTAACTTTCCAAGCCAGGGACCAACCTGTTCCTTCGTCACCCCGCGCATTCAAAGTTACCCTTGCGGCTTTTGCGAATTCTGGTGTTGAAGTTGGGGAAATCTGCCGACCCGGATGCAGGGCGAAAAGGTGTGAAACGTGACGGTGTTTATCGGTTGAATCATCGACATCTTCGTTCCATTCCTGCAATTGTCCCCATCTACCAATTTGTGGTGGCTGGATGTGATCTCTTACTTTTTGTGCTTCGCTCGCAAAATCAGTATCAGTTTTTAGAATCTTACTGGCAAGAATCGTATTGGAAAGTACATCCCAGGCAATCTGGTGATCCATCGATGCACCAGTAGAAATTCCGCCATGTTCCGGAGAATAAGATGGCGAAGAAACCAGAAATCCACTTTTTCCTTTGGTCAGATAATCAATCCAAAATAATGAAGCTTCCTTCATGATAGGATACGCAGTGTTTTTCAAATAATTAACATCGTTTGTAAACGCATAATGTTCCCAAAGATGTTGACTTAGCCAACCTGCCCCACCAGGATAAAATCCCCACGGAAAACTCCATCCCGGAGAAGTATAACCATAGGCATTCAGCATCGTATTAACCGTCCAGCCACGGGTATTAAAAAATTCTTTGGCGGCCAGTTTTCCTGGCTCAACAATTGATTTGGTAAAATCAGATAACGGAAGATAACATTCCGAAAGGTTGGTAACTTCCGCCGGCCAGTACAACATTTGCATGTTGATATTGGTATGATAATCATTTGCCCATGGCGGATTTGTACTGTCGTTCCATTTTCCCTGCAAGCTCATGGGCATGGTTCCCGGGCGCGTTGAAGAAATCATAAGATAACGCCCATATTGAAAATATAAAACCTCAAAACCCGGATCAGGTGTGCCTTGAAAATAAGCGATTTGTCTTTTGTCGGTCGGAACAGAATTATTTAGTTCATTACCAAGATTTAAGGAAACGCGGTCGAACAGATTTTTGTAATCTCTTTGCTGCTCGGCTTGAAGTATAATTTCATTTTTACCAGCAACCGAAGCCATTATCTGCTGATTTATTTTCTTGTAATCGTTGCCCTTATAATTGGGGAATTGATATGTATATTCTGTCGATGCCGTGTGAATCAGTGTAACTTTTCTGGCATTTTTTACAGTTACCACACCAGCTTCGTAACTTACTTTTCCATCCGTATCAATCCGGTACGTTGTTTCAAATTCCTGTTTGTTATCCTTCAGACTTCCTCCAAAAACATACCGGTTCTTTTCAAATTTCTCGTATTCCTTTTTATGTGGCGCAGAAAAACGAATTGAATAAGTTTCCGCCGACGTCGATTTGAAATTGTACACCATTACCCTTGAAGGATAATTACCGAAATAAGTTCTTTCGAATTTTTCTTTTCCAACTTCGTAAGTAACCTTTCCAGTCGCGGTCGAAATATCCAGTTCCCGGCGGTAATTTTTTACCTGTCCGGTATGTGAAACGCTTACATACAAATCGCCCATGGTTTGCTGCGCCCCGAAATCACTTGAAGGTGTGTTTTCTTTTTTCTCGTGAATAATGCCGGTCATTTCTGCACTGGCCAGTTTATCGGCTTCTGCCAGTTTTCCTTGGGCAAGCAGCTCTCTTACTTTTGGAAGTGTTTTGTACGCATCCTTTCTTAACCCAAAATTATATTCCTCATTCGCGCCTTTTCCGCCTGCCCACAAGCTTCCTTCTGAAAATTGCAGTCTTTCTTCTGCCGGATCACCAAAAAACATCACGCCCAGATATCCGTTTCCAATAGGCAGAGCCTGGGTCATCCAGTCGGTTGCGGGTGTATCATACCAAAGTTTTAAAGCCTTTTTATTATCAGCTTTTTGAGAATAAGCGATCAGCGAAATTTTGAAAAATAAAATGCAGAGGAAAAAAGCTCTTGAATGGCGAAACAACATAAGTAATAATTTTAGGAATTTGTAGCACAAAGTAAATAAAAAGCCCCACGCAAATGCGCAGGGCCAGAATAATATTCCTGATATAAATCGAAATTACCTGATCTCGCCAACCATTTCTTCAGGTTTAACCCAGGCATCAAATTCCTCAGGCGTAACGTAACCCAAAGCAACAGCCGTTTCTTTCAACGTTGTACCGTTTTTATGAGCAGTCTGAGCGATTTCGGCTGCTTTGTAATAACCGATTTTCGTGTTTAGAGAGGTTACAAGCATCAACGAATTGTTTACGTGTTTTTTGATATTTTCATGCAATGGTTCGATCCCAATTGCACAGTTATCATTAAAAGAAACGCAAACATCACCAATCAAACGGGCCGAATGAAGGAAATTATACGCCATCAAAGGTTTGAAAACGTTCAACTCAAAATGCCCGTTCGAACCTCCAATGCTGATCGCTACATCATTTCCCATTACCTGTGCTGCCACCATTGTCATCGCTTCACATTGCGTTGGATTTACTTTTCCAGGCATGATCGAACTTCCCGGTTCGTTATCCGGAATATGGATTTCACCAATTCCTGAACGTGGCCCCGAAGACAACATACGGATATCATTTCCGATTTTCATCAGACTAACCGCCACTGTTTTCAGAGCGCCGTGGACTTCCACAATCGCATCGTGAGCAGCCAAAGCTTCAAATTTATTTTCAGCCGTAACAAACGGTAATCCTGTTAAAAGTGCAATATGTTTTGCAACATTTTCTGAGTAACCTTCTGGTGTATTGATACCAGTTCCTACCGCAGTTCCACCTAAAGCAAGTTCAGAAAGATGAGAAAGTGTATGGTAAATGGCGCGCAAACCGTGATCAAGCTGAGATGCATAACCTGAAAATTCCTGTCCAAGCGTTAACGGCGTTGCATCCATAAAGTGAGTACGGCCGATTTTGACCACATGTTTGAAAGCTTCTGATTTTGCTTTCAAAGTATCACGCAATTTGGTAATACCCGGAATCGTAACGTCTACCAGAATTTTATACGCTGCAATATGCATTGCAGTCGGGAAAGTATCATTGGATGATTGTGACTTGTTCACATCATCATTTGGATGCAAAAATTTAGTTTTGTCAGACAAATCACCACCTTGCAAAACGTGACCGCGGTAAGCGATAACTTCATTGCAATTCATGTTCGACTGTGTTCCTGAACCAGTTTGCCAAACTACCAACGGGAATTGATCTTCCAGACCGCCAGTCAGTATTTCATCACAAACCTGTCCGATCAGGTCACTTTTTTCTTTTGGAAGAACGCCCGCTTCCGAATTTGTAATGGCTGCTGCTTTTTTCAAATATGCAAACGCTCTGATGATCTCCTTTGGCATTTTGTTAATATCCTGCGCAATCGGGAAATTCTGGATAGAGCGTTGCGTTTGAGCGCCCCAATATACATGAGCAGGTACCTGCACTTCGCCCATGGTGTCTTTTTCTATGCGGTATTCCATTTTATGACGGTAATAATAATGTAAAATGAATGAATCAGATTTGAATGGTAAAGTTAGGGCTGGACGCGGAGTTTTTAGTATTTTTTGGTGGATAAATGTTTTGATAATAAAATAACACAGACCTGATAATGTAGAATTGATAAAGTTGTTTACCAGGTAAAAACATTTTAAATTGGTACATTATATTGTATTATTTGTTTCAATAAGTATAATTATGCAGCCATGACACATACAATCATTATAGAAACAAAAGATGATAAGGATTTTGAGCTAATCAAAGGATTAGCAAATCGCCTTGGTTTACCAGTTGCTGAGCGACATACAGAGGAGCTTTCGAAGATGCAAGAAGATTCTTTCATGAAGCTTTTTGGAAGTTGGGAAAGTGATGCGTTGGCTGCATGAATCCATTCTGCCCGAAATGACAGTCCCCGGGATATTCAGTTATGAATCTTTATTTACTCGATACAAATATTTGTATTCACTTTCTTAAAGGTCAATTTTCCATCAACGATTAAAAAAATGGATTTACAATATATCTCAAATGAGCATGGCGAAAAAACAGCCGTTATCATTCCAATTCAGGAGTGGAATAATCTAACGGCCAAACATGAAGACTTGAAAGAGCTAGCAGAAGAAGTTAAACCTACAGAGGGAATTTCTCAAAAAAAGAAACCATCCGATTTTATAGGGATAATGTCAAAAGAAGAAGCAGAGGAAATGAATAACTATCTGAAAAAAGCCAGAGGAGAATGGGACAGAGATTTTTGATGGATAGTAATGTGTTGATAGATTTTGTAGCGCAAACAATTCCTGAAAAAGGCTTTTTGTATGTGCAGAATATAATTGACAATGAGTTTCTCATCCCCACAGTTGTGAAAATTGAAGTATTAGGATTCAATGGAAATTTTCCTGAATTAATGTCGAAGATGCGGGAATTTGTTAGTTTGGCTACTCTCTTGCCTTTGGAGGATCTTGTAGTTGATGAGACAATTAACCTCCGCCGAAATAGCAAAAGGATCAAACTAGGAGACGCTATAATTGCCGCGACAGCGCTAGTTCATCAGCTTGTTTTAATTACCCGGAACACTCAGGATTTTAAGAACATTCCAGGCTTGTCTTTTATCAATGCGCACGAATTGTGATAAAAAAATCACTTCTCAGATCGTATTTCAACCCACCAAAAAGATAATTTATCTACAACTTATTTTCAATAAGTAACCTCTTCACTTAAATCAGAAACCTAAATTTCTCCGATTTCTTTTTTCTATAACTTTGCTTCTGTTCTTTGTGAACGCCCGTCAATCGGGGTAATGGTTTTCGTTTTTGGTGCCCTCAGCCAGACAAGCAGAAATTAAAAAAGGAACCGTGTGAAATTCACGGGCAGTCGTGCTACTGTAAGTGCCGTCCTGAGCAAATCAGGAAAGTTTTACCCTTGCGACCCATTGTCATAATTTATGATGAGAAGGGCGGTAAAAATGGTACAAGCCAGGAGACTTGCCTTTACCCTCAATGGCCACTCCCTCACGTTTGGGGTTTTGTCACGCATTGATTTTACAAATGTATTGCTGTCAGATTATTATCTCCAAAATTCATTTTTCGGAGATATGTTTAATCAATATTGTACACAACAATTTGACTAAAATCCGACATCAAAACGTACTGATTTAGCGGCCGCCGCAGCGGTAAGTGAACAGTTAATGATTTCGATCAGCGAGGTAAATGATCAAAAATCAAGAATTTTAGGAATAAACCAAAGTCCTAACTTTCAACTTTTAACTCTCAACTTTCCACTAAATAAGGACGGGTAGGGCATTCCAAAGGGTTTTATTAACTCTTTAACACATTTATTATGTTGTCACACAATTTGGGTTATCCTCGTGTAGGAAGCCAAAGAGAACTCAAAAAAGCCAGCGAACAATTCTGGGCTGGAAAAATCACTAAAGATGAATTGCAGAAAGTCGGACGTGAAATTCGTCATCGTAACTGGCAGCTTCAAAAAGACGCGGGTATTGATTTAATTCCGTCAAATGATTTTTCATTGTATGATCAGGTTTTGGATACTGCCCTGATGGTTGGTGCAATTCCGGAGCGTTATCAGCAATTGATCGACGGAAAATCAAACCGAGAACTGGATCTTTATTTTGCTATGGCACGTGGCGTTCAGCGCGACGGACTGGATATAAAAGCGATGGAAATGACCAAGTGGTTCGATACCAACTATCACTACATCGTACCGGAATTTGTTAAAAATCAGGAATTTAACCGCTACTCAGATAAAGTAATTCTTGAATTTGAAGATGCGAAACAAAAAGGAATTTTCACCAAACCGGTATTGGTTGGTCCGGTTACTTTTTTAGTATTAGGAAAAGAAAAGGAGGAAGGGTTCAACAGAATTTCTCTGTTGGGTAAACTGCTTCCGGTTTACATAGAGATCTTGCAGGAACTTGCATCTCGTGGTGCGGAATGGGTTCAACTGGATGAGCCTTGTCTGGTTTTGGATCTTGGAAAAGAAGAACAGGAAGCACTTAAATTTGCTTATCAGAAAATTCAACAAGCCGTTCCGAATCTGAAAATTTTTCTGGCTACCTATTTCGGCGCACTTGATGCAAACCTTTCGTTGGCTATAAATTTGCCAGTGGCTGCTTTGCATATTGATGTAACCCGCGGTGCAGCGAGTTTGCCTGAAATTCTGGGAAATCAGGAATTTGTTAACGCCTCAAAACTACTTTCGATAGGTGTTGTTGACGGAAGGAATATCTGGAAAAATGATTACCAGAAATCACTTGATTTTATTCAGCAAGCTATTAATGTTCTTGGAGCAGATCGCATTTTAGTAGCACCGTCATCTTCTTTATTGCATAGTCCGCACGATCTTGACCTGGAACATAATGAAGCAGTTTTGACTCCGGAAATTAAAAACTGGATGGCTTTTGCGAAACAGAAATTGTATGAAGTTTCTGCATTGGCAAAACTGGCCCGTACTGATTATAAATCAGAGGAAGATTTTGTCATAAATCAAAAAGCGATCGAAAGTCGCCGTACTTCCACTTTGATCCATAAACAAGAGGTGAAAGAACGTGTGGCCGCAATTAAGGAAATTGATTTTGAACGTGTCAGCCCGTTTGCATCACGTCAAACAATCCAATTGGAAAAACTGAAACTTCCACTTTTTCCATCCACAACAATCGGCTCTTTCCCGCAGACAGACGACGTACGACAATTGCGAGCCCGGTTGAAAAAAGGTACTTTGTCTTTGAAAGAGTATGAAAGCAGAATCGAAGAGGAAGTAATCAGCTCGATCCGCTGGCAGGAAGAATTGGGTATTGATGTACTTGTGCATGGTGAATTTGAGCGGAATGACATGGTGGAATATTTCGGAGAAAGACTTTCCGGGTTTGTATTCACAGAAAACGGCTGGGTGCAAAGTTACGGAAGCCGCTGTGTGAAGCCGCCGATCATTTTCGGAGATGTAGAACGCCCTGCACCGATGACGATCCGTTGGTCTGCTTTTGCTCAGGCAAACTCGGAAAAACTGGTAAAAGGAATGTTGACTGGTCCGGTTACTATTTTACAATGGTCATTTGTTCGCGACGATCAGCCAAGAAAAGATACCACTTTCCAGATCGGTCTTGCCATTCGTGATGAAGTAATTGATCTGGAAAAAGCAGGAATAAAAGTTATTCAGATTGACGAACCGGCGATCCGGGAAGGTTTGCCATTGCGGAAATCAGATTGGAAAAGCTATCTGAAATGGGCTGTGGATGCGTTCCGTTTGAGTGCTGCCGGTGTTGCCGATCAAACGCAGATCCATACGCACATGTGTTATTCGGAATTTAATGATATCATCGATTCGATTGCTGCAATGGATGCGGATGTGATCACAATCGAAACATCACGTTCACAAATGGAATTGCTGGATGCTTTTGCCGATTTTAATTATCCAAACGAAATAGGACCCGGAGTTTATGATATTCATTCTCCACGCGTACCAACAGTTGAGGAAATTACAAGCTTGCTTGAAAAGGCACTAAATGTAATTCCGGCACGTAATCTTTGGGTAAATCCAGACTGCGGTTTGAAGACAAGAAAGTGGCCTGAAACAGAAGCTGCCTTGCGAAATATGATTACTGCGGCTAACTTGCTGCGCGAATCGGTAACAATTACTAAGTAATAAAACTATATTAATATTATATAGAATCTCCCGGTTATCTTTGATGCCGGGAGATTTCTTTTTTCAGCAAATTATGGATTTACAAGAAAGAATCAGACTATCGGAAACTCGTGTTTTTAAAACTGTTTTTCCAAATAATACGAATCATTATGATACTTTGTTTGGTGGTACAGCTTTGTCTATGATGGATGAAGTTGCGTTTATTGCCGCTACTCGTTTTACACGTTTACGCTGTGTAACTGTATCGTCGGACAGGATCGATTTTACGCATCCGATTCCGGCAGGAACGATCATTGAATTGGTTGGAACCGTTGTTGAAATTGGCAACACCAGTATGAAAGTACGTGTTGATATTTTTGTTGAACAAATGTATGAACAAAAAAGGGAAAAGGCAGTTTCGGGAATGTTTACGTTTGTTGCTTTAGATGAGCGCAACAAGCCGGTAAAAGTGTTGAGCAAAGAAGTGGAATAAATTCTAAAAAAGTGAATTAAATCTTAATCTGAAAGTAGAAATTCAACGTATATATGACATTGGCATAGAATTTGTACTAAAAAACAGATTTTGCTATCATGCGTTTTAACAGGAAATTAATTATTGAATTATAATGCGGCATTAAAGTGACCGTTTAATAGAAATAAACGTCAGTACGAAGGTTTTATATTGGGCACGTAATTATTTATTGCTCGATTTTTTGCTATTTTGGCTGCTACTACGATCACACAGAATTAGTTAACTAATTGAGTTTAAATGAAAATTTTAGGAATTTCGGCGTTTTATCATGACTCAGCCGCAGCACTTATTGAAAACGGAGAAATAATCTCAGCGGCACAGGAAGAAAGATTTACACGTAAAAAACATGACGCGGGTTTCCCTTCTAATGCAGTAAGTTTTTGTCTGGAATATGGAGGTATTACTTTGAATGAACTGGATGCAATTGTTTTTTATGACAAACCCCTTTTGAAGTTCGAAAGATTACTTGAAACCTATTACGCGTTTGCTCCAAAGGGGATTAGATCTTTCCTGACTGCGATGCCGGTGTGGATCAAGGAAAAAATGTTTTTGAAGCGCCTTATTAACGAAGAGCTTGTAAAACTTGGCTACGATAAGAAAAAACCGGTAAAAATTCTTTTTCCCGAACACCATCTTTCTCATGCAGCAAGTGCATTTTATCCGTCACCGTTCGAAAAATCAGCGATCCTGACTATTGACGGAGTGGGGGAATGGGCCACTGCTTCTATTTGTCTGGGAGAAGGAAAAGATATTACCAATTTAAAAGAACTCAGATTCCCGCATTCATTAGGTTTACTATATTCAGCATTTACGTATTTCCTTGGTTTTCGTGTCAATTCTGGCGAGTACAAGTTAATGGGACTTGCGCCTTATGGAAATCCATCATCTCCGGATATTGCCCGATATGAGGAAATTATCCTTAAAGATTTAATTGAATTAAAGGAAGACGGATCGGTTTGGTTAAATCAGGAATATTTTGATTATGCCACCGGACTTAAAATGGTGAATGAGGATAAATGGGAAGCGCTTTTTGGTTTCAAAACAAGAAAACCTGAAGATGCTCTCGAAGCAGTACATTGTAATTTAGGACTTGCTATCCAGAATGTTACAGAAGAAGCTGTTATCCGGATGGCAAAAGAAGCGAAACGTCTTACCGGTGCAGATTATCTTTGTATGGCAGGAGGAGTTGCTTTGAACTGTGTATCAAACGGGAAATTACAAAAGGCTAATATTTTTAAGGATATATTTATTCAGCCTGCGGCAGGTGATGCAGGTGGGGCTCTTGGCGCAGCTCAGGCTGCTTATCATATTTACTTTGGACAGGAACGTAAAGTTACCTGGAAAGCAGATGCCATGAGAGGGTCTTATCTGGGCCCAACTTTCTCAGATCTGGAAGTTGAATTAACAGGAAAAAAATATAAAGCCGTTTCTGCTTATTACGAAAATTTCAAGGATCTGGCTGACGTTTCTGCTAAGTTATTGTCGGAGGGAAATGTAGTGGGATGGGTACAGGGACGTATGGAATTTGGACCGCGTGCACTTGGTGGCAGAAGTATCCTGGGTGATCCCCGAAATGCTGAAATGCAGAAAAAACTCAATTTGAAAATTAAATACCGTGAGTCTTTCCGGCCATTTGCGCCGTCTGTGCTTGCCGAAGATTGTGCGGACTATTTCGATTATGATGGCACATCGCCTTACATGCTGTTGGTACACCCGGTAGCAGAAGGTCGCCGGAAACCTGTTCCTGCGAATTACGATTCTATGGATTTGCGGGAAAAACTATACTTTGAACGTTCAGATCTTCCTTCAATCACACATATTGATTATTCTGCAAGGATACAGACAGTACACAAAGAAACTAATCCGCGTTACTATGAATTAATCAATTCTTTCAAAGCGCTGACGGGTTATGCGGTAGTAGTAAATACCAGTTTTAATGTTCGAGGCGAACCGATCGTTTGTACTCCAAATGATGCCTATCGCTGTTTTATGAGAACAGAAATGGATTATTTAGTTGTCGGTAACTTTATTTTTGATAAGAAATTGCAGCCCGAGTGGATGGAAAAGGATAACTGGCAAGAGGAATTTGTTCTCGATTAAAATGAAAACAGCGATTTATTCACTCCACTATCTGCAAAATATATGATGTCAAAACTTGTTACCAGCCTGATCAGGATAGGTCTTTTGGGTGTGTTATTCGTTTTTTTATTTTACCCAGAGCATTTTCATGTCAAATTTGATTATCCGGGTGCACCGCAAAGTGATAACTGGTATATCCGTTTAACTAAAACGTTTTTCTGGCTTTTACTGATCATTGAGATTCTGCGTATATTTTATTACGGAGTAGTAAAAAGCAAATCGAAAAGTATCCTGGCCAATGTGGTTACGCTGGTTGTACCATTATTGGTTACACTTTTGTTTCTGGAAATCATTTTCATGTTTGTTCCTCAAAGTCACGAGGGCGTACTTTCCAAAGCATCCCAGATTTGGTGGGAAAAATACTGGAATCCTGTAAACGCGCTTGGATATCATGATAAAGAAGTAACAAAATCTTCTGGAAAGAAAGAAGTCCTTGTTATTGGAGATTCCTTTGCAGCCGGACATGGTCTGGAAAATGTTTCGGAACGGTTTTCTGATCAATTGGAAGAGAAACTTGGAAAGTCTCAATATACCATTTATAATCTCGGCGTGTCAGGAGCGGATACAAGGGATGAATACAAACGGCTGAAAGAATTTCCTGTAAAACCGGATGTAATTATACTTCAGTATTTCCCAAATGATATTGAAAAAGTGGGAAGAGAAAAAGGATTGTCTCTTTCAGGAACGGCTCCTTATGCTGATTTGAAAGGGCCATTGTCAAGTCTGGTAAAACGGTTTTATCTGCCTAATTTTATTTACTGGCAATTGCCTCATGCCTCGTTCAGTACATTCGAGAAATTTGTTCAGACGGCTTATTCGGATACAACAATCCTGAATTCTCATTTACGCGATTTATCGAATATGATTGCATACAGGGATAGTACAGGTGCAAAAATGTATGCCGTTTTTATTCCCTTTTTATTCCAATTGGACAAAAGTGCTTCTTATACAAAGCCTGTTGAGGATTATTTGCGTTCAAAAGGTGTTACGATCGTTCCTATAAATGACGGAATTGCTAAAATCCCTGAAAAAGAACGTGTTGTTGGGAAAAATGATGGGCACGGTAGTAAAACCCTAAATACATTAATTGCTGACCGGCTTTTTGATGTTATGAAAAAACCTTAATACTAAATAAGATAAATTTTATCGAAATTTGTAATAGGGTAATCAAATCTTGGAAAATTATAACTTTAATTAAATAGGAAATGGATTTTTTAACTGACTTATTCTCATTTATGAAGGAGCGCAAGAAATGGTGGCTTGCTCCTGTAATCATCGTGTTGTTATTAATTGGCGTGTTAATTGTGATTGGTGGTGGTTCAGCAGTTGCACCGTTCATTTATACATTATTCTAGTTTAAATAAAAGTCATCGGCATTTTATGTTGATGGCTTTTATAATTGCTAAAAGGCTTCTTATTTCGGTAAGAAGCAAGGTTCTTTATATCCCTTACATAAAACAAATGAGTGAGTCAGAAAAAGCCAAAGCACAGCTGGTGATTGTAACCGGACTGGTAGTTCTATATTTTATCTTTAAATCCCGCTATCCTTATTTACTGATTGCAGCAGCAGCAGTTGGCGTAATCAGCATTGCAATTCCAGTGGCAGGAGATCTGATCGTAAAAGGCTGGTACAAATTTGCAGAAGTACTTGGAGCAATCAACGGCAAAATTTTACTTTCAATCGTGTTTTTTATTGTTCTTGTACCGGTAGCTATTTTGGCAAAACTTGGCAAGAAAAATCCATTATCCCTGAAACGTGAAAGTAAAAAAAGTGTATTTATTGATCGAAATCATAAATACACTTCAAAAGATCTTGAACAGGTCTGGTAAAAATATATTACTATCATATGAATTTTATATTCATATAAAATAAGAAACTGTTCAATTTTGACGGTTTCTTATTTTTGTTTTTGAATAACACGTTAAATCAGTTATCCAAAATATTGTTTACCTCTTTTCGTTAGCTTTTCGTGCTAAATTTCTGCTGAAAGAAATCAAAAAAATCAATGCAAAACCGTTTTCCTCTTATAACACTTCTTGTTTTATTTTCATCATTTCTTTTTTCGTGTGGAAATGATCAGCAGGCTTATGTTCCAAGACCTAAGGGTTTTAACCGTATTGACTTGCCGGCCCAGACTTATCAGAAGCTGACAGAAAAGCATCCTTATACTTTTGAATATTCAAAGGCGGCCAGGATTATGCCCGACACTTTTGCTTTGGCACAAAAGGACTGGATCTATATTTACTATCCTCGTTTTAAAGCAAATATTCAGCTTACTTATAAAGATATTAACAATGATCCGAAACGTTTGCAGGATTATATTAATGATTCTTTCAAATTAACAGGGAAACATCAGGTTCGGGCATCGTCTATTCAGGCGCAAAAACTGGTCACAACAAACGCCCTTACTGCGATGATTTTTAAGATTGAAGGTGATGTTCCAAGCCCTTATCAGTTCTACACTACCGATAGTACAAAGCACTTTTTACGTGGTGCAATTTATTTTTCAACTGCTACAAAAAACGATTCACTGGCTCCGGTTGTTAATTTTATTCAGAAAGATATGGTTCATCTGCTGAATACATTGCAGTGGAGATAAAGTGATCTTTAATCTTGTAGCGAATACAGGAAGAATGTATCTTTGAAATAAATATTAACACTTCTTCATAAAAATGGCCAGAAAGCAAGTAAAAAATCAGCTCCCACTCGATTTCTCTGTTCGTGGAAATAGAATTATTTTGCATTTAGGACAGGTGGAAAGCCAGAAATTTACTGATAATCTTTTTGACGGACTGGTTAACGGCGACTGGGTTATTGAACCTGCCGGTGAAGTTGCGGATGTATCTTACGCACAGGATATCGTACATCAGATCGGCCATAAATTACCTTATCCCGAAGGAATTAAAATTGCTCAGCTGCATAATATTGATACAACTTTCAAAGGTTTTGCCTGTATGTATCATCAAAAAGGCTGGGTATTTGTAAATGCTGCTTCGGAAATAAACGAGCGAAATTATCATATCCATTTATTAACGGTATCGCTTGGTCTTCATAGTATGTATGCAAGTCCTGCTTCTTTGGCAAATCGTTCAGAACAACTGATCTTTGATGCTTTATTGCCTTATAAGGATGTGGAAAGTTTTTTCCGGGACGATATTTCGAAAATTCCGGGTTTCCTTGCTTCCGATATTGCCAATTTTTTCAAAGTACCATTTCCAATGGTTTTGAAAAGAGCAATGCAGTTGAGAATTATCACCGACGAACAATACCGTACGTTTATGACTGTGAAGCCAGCCGCTTCTACAAAACCAAGAGAGCTTTTTATTTCCAAAGAGGGAAATATTGATGATCTGGAAGCTCAATTGTTTGCAGAAGGGTTAGGCGAATAACTGTCTCTGAGTTTACGCATCCATATTACTTAAATCCGGTAATGGACTGACTGAAGTCCAGCCGCCATCCACAATCAGACTTTGCCCTGTGATATGTCCTGAAAAGGGAGAAAGCAGGAATAATGCTGCATTGGCAATATCTTCGCAGATGGCAGGCCGTCCCATAGGTGTAATTCCAGACCACATTTTCGGGTAAGTAGGATCAGTTGTCAAAGTTCTTTCCGTCAAAGTTGCGCCGGGAGCCACTGCGTTGATCGTGATTCCGTAAGGTGATAATTCCAGCACCAGATTTTTTGCCAGCATTTCCAGCCCTGCTTTTGTCATGGCATAGGCACCCAGAAATTTGTGCGATTGATGACCGACAACAGATGACATTAGTAAAACCCGTCCGCCGGATTTTTGTAATCTCATTTGTCTGGCCGCAGCCTGAGTCAATAAAAAAGATCCCATCAAATTGACTTCCAAAACCTTTTGAAGATTTTCTTTTGGATAATCAAAAAAGTCACCAAAAAGGGTAATACCGGCATTCGCTACGGCAATGGTTAATTGTCCGAAACAGCTGACAGCTTCGGCAACCATACCGTCAATGATATCAGATTGCGAAGCGTCGCCTGCAAAAGCGATACACTCTCCGCCAAGTCCCCGGATTATGTTGGCGGCTTGTTTAGCCAGATCTGCATCAAAGTCGTTTAAAATTACGCCGGCTCCTTTTAATGATAATTGTTTTGCAATCTCAAATCCGATTCCTTGTCCCGCGCCAGTTACAATGGCGACCTGGTTATTAAATATCTGGGTACTCATAATTTTAAGTAGGTTTGGTTTATTTTCTGTCTGGGGATTGGTTTGGTTAATCACTCAGACTTTTCATTACCCGTCGGACGGCCGAAAAAAGCCGTCCGACGGGTCGCTCGTTCCAAAATCGTGCTATGTGCCATCGGTCGGACGGTTTTTTTTACCGTCCGACCGGTAATGAAAACTATTTCACAGCACGAAAAAATTCACATTCCAATATCATCAAAATATCCTTTCAATCATTTCCTCAGAAAGCACCTGTCTGGAAAGTTCCAAAAACTCATTCCCATCCTTTGGAATATTAAGTAACAAATGAGCCTTCTCCTGATTACACAACTTTTCATTTCCAAGCAAAGCATATTCCCTCACCGAACTAAATTCCCACCTTTCAATTTCTTTCACTAAACCTGCTTTTGACGGATTTTGATGAATGTAATGAAAACAAATTTCAGCATACAAAGGATTTTCTGTTTCGAGCATCTTAGCTTTTGTATGCTGTTGAAATAACGAACCGGTTCTGTTTTGTTGTTTATTGATGGCTTGGGAATATGAGCTTAGCATGATTTGAAATGCTTTGTTAATCTCCTTTTCTTCTGTTTTTTCTTTTGGCTCATTTAAAAAATGAAAGTGATTGGGCATGAGACAATAGGCTAACAAGTCGCAATGAGGCAAAAGATGCTTTTCTATTTTCTTAATGAAAAACAGATAGTTGCCATAGTTGAAAAATATTTTTTGCTTGTTGTTGCCCCGGTTGTACACATGGTAAAGTGTGTTTGGTTTGAATTCCATGAAGTGTTAGTGTGTGGCAAATTGTGAAATGCTTTAATTATTGGGTGAATCTCTCAGATTTAGTTTGTTATGTAGTTTTTTTAATTGGTTAATCATTCAGACTTTAATTACCCGTCGGACGGCTTTTTCCGCCGTCCGACGGGTAATTAAAACTATTTCAGATTCGGAAAATATTATTATTTGACCGTCGCACTATTAACAAAGAATCAATGCGAATCCCTCGTTACTTTATCCCCGGATCCACCTCTCAAAAAGTCCAGATCAGCTCCAACATGTGCCTGCATTACATGATTGATATGAAGATTAACGTATCCGCGGTTATAACCCATATCTAATGGTTTCCATAAAGCACGGCGTCTTTCCAGTTCTTCATCAGATACCTCCAGATTTAACTTTCTGTTTTCCACATCCAGTTCAATATAATCACCATCCTGCACCAAAGCCAATACGCCACCCACGGCTGCTTCCGGAGAAATATGCAAAACAACAGTTCCAAAACCGGTACCGCTCATTCTTCCGTCAGAGATACGTACCATATCGATAACACCTTTTTCGAGAAGTTTTTTTGGCAAAGACATATTCCCAACTTCCGGCATTCCAGGATAACCTTTTGGGCCAACATTTTTAAGCACGAGAATGCTGTTTTCATCCACATCAAGATTTGGATCATCCAACCTCGCTTTGTAATCATCAATATCTTCGAAGACGATTGCTTTTCCACGGTGCTGCATAAGCTCCGGTTTCAATGAGGCGGATGGTTTTATAACCGCTCCATTTATACTCAGATTTCCACGAACTACGGCCAATCCTGTAAGATCCTTCACCGGCTCATCCAAAGTTCCGATCACTTCATTATCAAAACATTCTGCCGAAGCGCAGTTTTCTGCAATCGTTTTTCCGTTTGCAGTAATGGTATCTTGGTGCAAAAGAGAAAGCATTTCTTTTATTACAACCGGCAATCCACCAGCGTAATAGAAATCTTCCATAAAATATCCGCCGGAAGGTTGAAGATTTAACAAAAGTGGAATTTTTTCACAAAGCGCATTGAAATCATCCAAAGCAAGATCAACGCCAATACGTCCTGCAATTGCTAATAAGTGGATTACAAAATTAGTTGAACCGCCAATCGCAGCATTCAGCATAATTGCGTTTTCAAAAGCGTCTTTAGTCAATATTTGAGAAAGGCGCAAATCGTCTTTCACCATTTGCACAATACGGCGACCGGATAGATGCGCGATTACTTTTCTTCTTGAATCAGCTGCTGGAATTGCAGCATTTTCTGGTAAAGTCAAACCCAGGGATTCAACCATACAAGCCATGGTTGAAGCTGTTCCCATCACCGCACAGTGTCCCTGACTGCGGCACATACAAGCTTCCGCTGTTGTCAGTTCTTCCTGAGAAATTTCTCCTTTCCGGTACATTTCGCTGAAACGCCATACATCGCTGGTGCCAATGGTTTTTCCACGGTAACGACCTGTCAACATCGGTCCGCCGGAAACAACGATCGTTGGAATGTCCACGCTTGCGGCACCCATAACCAGGGAAGGAGTGGTTTTATCGCAACCACAAAGCAAGACCACACCATCAATTGGATTAGCACGAATCGATTCTTCAACATCCATACTAGCCAGATTTCTGTATAACATGGCCGTAGGTTTTATCAAAGTTTCCCCAAGCGACATCACCGGAAATTCGAGCGGAAATCCACCTGCTTCCCAGACACCTCTTTTCACCGATTCGGCAAGTTCACGGAAATGGCCGTTGCAGGGTGTCAATTCAGAAAATGTATTACAGATACCAATTACCGGGCGTCCTTCAAATTCGTCAGCCGGATAACCCTGGTTTTTCATCCATGCTCTGTATATAAATCCGTCTTTTCCTTCTTTTCCAAACCAGCCGCGGCTGCGTAATTTATTTTCTCCCATTAGTCGCCATTGTTTATATTCGATTAGTAAAGGCGGGAAGTAGTTAAATATAATTCCGTTAGTCCTTTAAAAAGTAAAATATAGTATCTTCGTTGACCACGTGCCTGCTATTACACTATGATTTGTTACGATATTATCCGGTTATCTTTTTCCAAAATACTAAGCTGCTTTTTAATTAGCATGACAGCCCTGCCATCTATGGCGCAGATTCATAATGGACAATTTCTTGAAAAGCTGCTCAAAAAACATTCAGCGCATCTGGCCAATGTTTTGGATCATCCCGATAAATATGAGGTTCAGATTTTGTACACAAAAATTGACCGGAATAATAGAAACGAGCCACATTTTACAACGTATGGCTATCATGTTAATAATTCGCAATATTTCTATCCGGCAAGTACCGTGAAACTTCCAGCGGTATTGCTGGCTTTGGAAAAAGTAAATAAGCTTGGAATAGATAAATACACTCCAATGTTTACCGGGACAGATCGTCCGGAAGAAACTGCTGTGAAATCGGATACAACCGCTGAGGATAAATTACCTTCAGTGGCGCATTACGCAAAAAAAATACTTCTGGCCAGTGACAATGATGCTTTTAACAGGCTATATGAATTTATCGGGCAAAAAGATTTTAACGATTCAATGCGTGCCAAGGGGTATAAGGACGTAAGAATATCCCACCGACTGGAATCTCCGATTGGCACTGAAAATAATCGTTATACCAATCCAATCCGTTTTGAAAAAGACGGAAAACTGGTTTATGAACAGCCGGGGAAATATTCTGATCAAAAATTTATTTCTCCTGAACCGATCAAAAGAGGGAAGGGGTATATGAAAAATGGAACGCTGGTTAACGAACCGTTTGACTTTACGGAGAAGAACTATTTTGCACTCGGAGATCAGCACAAACTTTTAAAAGCACTTTTTTTTCCTGAAAGTGTGCCGGTAAAAGAGCGCTTTAATTTGACAAAAGAGGATTATCGTTTTGTTTATCAATATATGTCACAATTCCCGGTTGAAACGGAATTTCCGGCAAATTATACCGATGACTATTACGACGGTTACGTCAAGTTCTTATTATTTGGAGGAACAAAAACCCGTTTGCCGAGGCATATTCGTTTGTTCAATAAATGCGGTGATGCTTACGGATATTTGCTTGATAACGCCTACATCGCAGATTTTGAAAAAGGAATTGAATTTATGCTTACGGCCGTAATTTATTGTAACGAAGATCAGATTTTCAACGACAATAAATACGATTATGATGAAATCGGCCTGCCTTTTATGCGCGACTTAGGAAAAGCCGTTTTTGATTATGAGCTGGAAAGACATCGTGCGAACCGTCCGGATCTTGGCCGTTTTGAAGTTCGGTACGACAAATAGATCAGGACATTTTTAGTTTAATTCTTGGTGCAATCTGACAAATATAAAGATTGATAAAATGACCCGTGATCAATAATATCGATCCGATATATCCCAGCCAATGGAATATATAATGCTTTCCTTCAAAAATAAGCGAAATAGCAAAAATCAATAATGCTCCCCAAAGCAGAATTTTCAACGAAATAGATTTATGATCTTTCGTTGCGAAATAAACGGCTATTCCGTTGACCAGAATAAAAAAATAATCAAGCGAAATATACCCGATATGCGTGTGATTTTTATGCGTAAATGCAGTTCCCATCGCAAGAGCTGGCATGGCTATGCAATGTATAATACATAAAACGGAGCCTACTATTCCAATATAATCTGCCTTGTTGTGTGAATGCGTCATTACTGATTTTGAACGATAAGGGTACAAAAGTAAAACTTCATAACATTAAATGCAACGTTGTTGCATAATATTTTGTTAATTATTTCTAGAACAAAATGAAAAGAATTTGTCATTATGATGATTTTCGTGAACTTCGAACTTAACTTTGGCAGGAAAGGTTTTTAAG
The DNA here is from genome assembly GCF_005280585.1 of Dyadobacter frigoris. Classification (GTDB taxonomy): domain Bacteria; phylum Bacteroidota; class Bacteroidia; order Cytophagales; family Spirosomataceae; genus Dyadobacter; species Dyadobacter frigoris. The sequence goes on along the minus strand of NZ_SZVO01000005.1, from coordinate 250,191 downwards.
GTAGCCAATACCAGCAAAGAAATTAAATTGGTAGAAAATGGAGCAGTTAAGAGAAACACTAAAAGGGCATCATTTGCGTACGACAACGTGCCGTGAGGATGTTCTTTCAGCTTTTATAAATAAGAAAAATGCGCTTTCACACGGTGATCTGGAAGGGGCGTTAGGAGAGAGCTACGACCGGGTAACGATTTATCGTACGTTAAAAACTTTTTTGGAAAAAGGTATTATCCATAAAGTTTTGGATGACGAAGGATTACGTTATGCACTTTGTTCACATCAATGTTCAGAAGAAAAACACCAGCATGACCATATACATTTTAAATGCAGTATATGTGGTAAAACAAATTGTCTTGAAAATTTACATATCCCGAATGTTGCCTTGCCACAGGGATATCAGCCTGCGAGTTTCAACTTGCTGATTCAGGGAACTTGTCCTGAATGTGTGGCTGAATAAATATAAAAAGGGAGCCAGGTAACAAACCAGTCTCCCTTTCTCATTACTTCCACCTATTTAACTTTCAGATTAAAATCAAGGTTTACATCATCGCTGCCTGGCGTGATGGTACCGTTTTTAGCATTTGGCTGATGACGAAGCTGTACTTTTAATATACCGGTACCTGCCGCTCCTGCTTTTGCAGTTCCGGTTAAACCGATCGGGTAGCCATTTGTATCCTTATCACCATAAGTATAAGTAAGCAAGGTTGTCGGATTAGGGGTATAAACCAATAAATGTTCATATGCTTTTTCCTTAATTTCTGCTGTGATATCGTCAATCGGCGTTTTGCTTTCGTCCAAAAATGCGGGTGTCAGCGTATAACTTACGTTCGCTTTCAAAGAAATGGTATCAAATTTTGTCGGTGCATTTCCACCATCTCCATCCGGATCTTTGTAAGCAAAAGTGGTTACAGTTCCGGTACCCACTTCCGTAAATGTCAGCGTGACAGACGTGATCAGTTCATTTTCGTCATCGGCTTCTACCTCATCGCCCGAGTCTTTGCATTGGGTGAATAATGTAGTTATTCCAAAAAGTAACATCCAGGTTAATTTACGATTCATGTTATTTGTTGTTTTGTTAAATAAAAAAAGGATAAGATCTTTCAGGCTCCGAATTTCCATTTCAGACGAAGCGAAGCATTCCGGCCAATGTCGTCTGAATAATACCGGAAGCGGTTCATATAGTCCCGGTAAACGGTATTGAATAAGTTTTGAACGGAAAGCCCAATTTCGAGCTTCTGTTTATTTGATAAATGGATTGTTCCTCCAGCCTGAATATTCCAAAGCGAATACGCAGCGGGCGGAGGAATAAAATCACTGTTTGGCGGCACACGTTTCTGGCGGGTCACCCAAAGATTTTCCACAGAAAAAAAGACATTATGAAGGTTTGACAACGAAGGAATTTCATATTTCAACTGGTTGTCCCATCGGTTTGCAGGAATCATCACCAGATAATTGTCATTCCGGATATCGTAGGCTTTCAGATAACTTAGCTTGCTGGTAACCGTAATGTTTTTGACAAACTGCCACGCAGCGGAAACATCAATTCCCTTAAAAGAAGCGTCCGTTTGTGTGTATTTAAAATAGGGAAAAGCACCTCTGACCGTTAAAATAGGTTCGGGCTGAGGTTTCAGGTAAATAAAATCTTTTATATAATTAAAATACCCGCCGATTTCGATGGTCAGTTTTTCGCTTGCATATTTTACACTTGCAATAGAATTAAAAGCTTTTTCAGGATACAAAGTGGAATCACCTTTTTCGAAAGCAGCGGCTCCGTGATGCACACCGTCGCTAAATAATTCGCTTACATTTGGCGTGCGCCAGGCAGTCCCGGCATTTAGCCGGGCAGATAAATGTTCAGTAAAATTCCGGGTAGCTCCAACTGTTCCGGATCCATTATGGAAATCGAAATGGTTGGAAATTTTCTGGCGGCTTAGAATCCGGTGTGTGCTCAGCGTTCGGTAATCATAACGGAGGCCAGCTTCAAATTCCCAGTCGTTTTTTACATACCTTTCAATCCAGAAAATCCCGATATTAAATTGGTTGAAATTTGGAATCAGCGGTCTGCCAGTCATTAAATTGTATTGGTACAATGTGCTTATACCAATTTGCCCCGAGATTTTTCCGGCGATCGGTTTGTGATCCCAGATCACATCATTTGTAAGCGTATTAAGCTTAAAAGTTAGTTCAGGATGATTCAGAGCTGCTATCGAATCATTTCTTGGAACGTGTAAATCGTATTCATTCCGGTTGTTAACCTGCTGCGCAATAGTCCATTGCAACCGGTTCCCATCTTGAAAATTGTAATGCGCTTCTGCTTTTAGCAGATCATGCGTTACATTCTGATTTGGTCTCCCGATTTTATAACTGAAACCTGATTTGACGAAGGGCTCGCCATTATTAATAACGTTGAGTAAATCGGTAATACTGCCAATATGTGAGCCTGAAAAAATTCCTATTTTTGTATCAAATCGGCTATAAAAAAGATCAATACCAAAACCTTTACGGCGAAAACCAGCGCCCAGCGAAAAGTTTTGTTCACTGATTCCGGTGTTGTCAAGAAAATAATTTGGCGTACGAATATTTCCCCCGCGTTTGATAGTGCCTTGTGCACGCCAGGCAAAACCGGATAGTCCTTTTATACCACCTTGCAAAGTAGAAGACGCAACACCCTGACGGCCATTGGAGAAACCAACTAAATTTACTTCACCACTTAGCGGTTTGTTAAATGGCAATTCCTCCGGCTCAACCAGAATCACACCGCCAATAGCATCGGAGCCATAGCGCACTCCGGCTGATCCTTTAATCACAGAAAGACGTTTTGCAACAAATGGGTCAATTTCCGGTGCATGCTCAGAACCCCATTGCTGGCCTTCCTGCCGGACGCCGTTGTTCAAAATTAGTACCCGGTTGCTATGTAAACCGTGAATTACCGGTTTGGAAATCGACGATCCCGTTTGCATGGAAGTAACCCCGGAAATACCTTTTAAACTTTCACCCAGGGTTTGTCCCCTTGTTTGTTCAAGATCATTTCCCGAAATCATAGTCAGAGGCTGGGATGATGGAGCATCTGTGCGTTGGGCTGTGATTTCTACATCCTTTAAATGAACTTCCTGTTCAAGAAGTGTGAAATTTTCTTCATGGCTAATAATGAGGTCAATGGTTTGTTTGTAAGTGCTGTACCCAACAATTCTGGCTTCAAGCTGATAGGAACCAGGACATAAATTTCTGATTTCATATTTCCCTTTTTCATCCGTAAAAACGCCAGTCGTAGTCCCGGTTAGCAAAATCGTTGCTCCTGTTATGGGCTGGCTGCTATGCTGATCGCGTACAATTCCCTTTATAAAACATGCACACGAAGATTTTTGGCCATAAGCCAGAGCTGAAACGAAAATGAATAGAAATAGTGAAAAATATTTTTTCATCGGATTATTAAAAGAATTGTCGGATAAGTAGCTGATTGTCTGCATTACATCAGCTAAATCCTAAATGCTCTGGATTATGTTCAAGAATAGAAGTGAGTCGGATAAAAAGTAATGTGTAGTTTTTGCTACAATGTTGCAAAAGTATAATTTATGCAACTATGTTGCAATATAAATTTGTATTTTCTTCTTGGCTTTGGCTTTAAGCTTGTAAATTTGAAGACTGATTGTTTGTTGAAAAGCCGCTCGGTCTACCGTAAATTCTGATGAAGTGCCGAATCTTTTATTGATTAAAATATTGTTAATGCCACCGCTAATAGCAGGTGTAACACTTTCTGTTCGAAAATGGGGAGAAGGATTTGGTGGTTGGATAGGAGGATTTCCCTGGATTGCAGGCCCGATCTCGTTTTTCATTGCCATTGAAAATGGAGCTGATTTTGCGGCTTCCACGGTACCATCCGCTTTGATGGGATCAATTGGGACAACTTTTTTTGCGTTGATTTATTCGATTGCTGCGCCGAGGATGCATTGGCTTCCTGCTTTGTTACTTAGTTATCTGGCGTTTTTTATTGTTGCATTGGCATCACTTGGCCGGACACCGTCACTTCCTTTTGCAGTTGCTCTAAATGTGATTGTTTTGACCGGTGTCTTGTATATTTTTCCAAAACCAAAAGATAAACAGGAGTATAAAAAGCATCCCTTTTATGACATTCCACTGAGAATGTTTGTCGCTACCATATTTGTAGTTTTACTAACCCAGCTTGCAGATAAGCTGGGTCCTACGTGGAGCGGAATTTTGACGCCATTCCCTATCATGACTTCTACCCTGGCCGTTTTTACACACATACAGCAAGGACCGCAGGCTACGGCCAGGATACTTTATGGACTTCTTTCTGCAAGTTATGGGTTTGTTATTTTTCTTCTGGGCGTTTGGTGGCTTGTCCCCATTATGCCAATCGGATTGGCGTACGGAATTTTAGCCATTGTAACCATGTCGGTTAATGGACTTGCAATAAGATTAATACGTAAACAACGTTAGGGAATTGTTAAACCCGTTCCAGCTTTACCGGATATGTTTTCTTGGCATTCCACTGACAAACGTAAATGTTTTTATCCTGATCAATACAAACATCATGACAGTGCATGAAAATCGGTTTGTCCTGCACCATAAGTTGTAATTTTCCATTGGTATATTCTGGTTTAGTACCGCCCGGATTGGAAATTACTTTATTGTTTTTATCCAGAATCGTTACGAATCCTGAATCAGGTGTTTGATTTAAATAACGCAGCCGCGACCAGCAAACACCGGAATATAAGGTGTCGCCATCAAAAACGGGACGACAAACAAAAGCGCCCGGCAAGAAAATGGTTGACAGATATTTTCCGTCTAAAGTAAAGCGTTTGAAAGCGTTATGGGCACGTGAGGTAATCAACAGTGTAGGATTTGCCTTATCACGACTATCAATAGCAATTCCATGCGCGGTTGAAAATTGACTGTCTCCATCACCCGGTCCGCCGAATTTATCAATGAATTCACCCTTTGGAGTATATCTTAAAATCCATTGTGAACCATATCCATCAGCAATGTAGATCGTGCCGTCAGGACCAATCGCAGTTTCAGTTGGTTTAAAAGCATCGGTTTCTTTATAAGCTCCGACTTTCGAAGGATGCTCAATGGTTAACAGGATTTTTCCTTTCAGATCTGTTTTAAAAACTTTTCCAATGTTAGGATCGCACACAAAAAGAAATTCTTCTCCGTTTGCATTCCAAAGGGTAAGTCCGTGTCCGCCAGGAAAATCGTGGCCCCAGCTATCTAATAATTTACCGGAACGGTCGTAAATCAATATATTATTTTTAACCTCATCACCCACCATGATCAAACGCCCTTTGCTGTCTTCAACCATTTCGTGGCAGTTGTTGATAGGAAATTTGGATGCATCCAGATTTCCCCAACCCTGATGCACACGGTAGCGATGTGTTCCATGACCGATTATTTCCCCATCCGCTTTTGGTTTGGCATGAAGAATGTAAAAAGGTTTAAAAGTAAGTGCTGCTGCGGTAACGGCTGCAACTTTGGCGAATTGACGGCGGGAATGTTTATCGTTCATGAAAAGAGGTTTTTCAAGAAAAGACGGAGAAGTTAATTTTCTATCTATTTTTCTACAAAAAGACCTTGCAAGTTTGTGGCTAGCAAGGTCTTTTTTTGAAATAATTTTTTTATTTGTAAATATTACGAGTTAGTAGAAACTCCTATGTCACCCTTTCAGGGTTTTGGTTTTACGGTGAGTATGCCGCTACTATAATAATGTCATCCCTTCGGGATTTTACTCAGGTCAAACCCTGGGAGAAAATTACTCAGGAATTTCCCGAATACCGTTTTCCGTAACGATTCAACCAATCCATCAATTTATTAACATCCTGCATTTTAAATAATTCACTACCCGAATTCATCGTAGCTGCCGATCCGCACGCAACGCCCATTCTTACGGCTTCACGCAAAGATTTGCCTTGGGACAGTGTCCATACAATTCCGGCTACCATACTGTCACCGGCACCAACTGCACTCTTTTTCTTCACCGGTGGTGCAGGAATGTGCTCAACCTGATCTTCTGTAACGAGCATAGCACCCATGGCGCCCATGGAAACCACTACGACTTCACATTGGTTACGGATAATCAGTGCGCGAGCAGCATCATCCACATCATCCATTTCCAGTTTATCGACACCAACGAGTTGACTAAGTTCGGTAATATTAGGTTTCAGCAGATAAACACCAGCTTCCGTAGCTGATTTGAGTGCATCACCCGAGGCATCAGCAATAAATCTGGCACCTTGCTTGTGTGCAATTTTTGCAATTTGTCCGTAAAAATCGTCAGGAGCACCTGGCGGCAAACTCCCGCTGGCTATGATATAGGAAGGTTTCGGATCGAATTCTTCAATAGTTTCCAAAATGGACCGGACTTCGGTTGGCATCAATTCCGAACCCGGAACGCCAAAGCGATACTGAAAACCTGTACTGGTTTCTAAAACATGGAAATTTTCACGTGTCCATTGTTTTGTTTCGATGACGAGTGTTTCTACGCCTTCACTTTTTACCAGTTTGTGCAGGCGCTGTCCTGTTGGACCGCCAATCGTAAAAATGGCGATAGGATTTCCACCCAGCCGATGAATGGCTTTTGCTACATTAATTCCACCTCCGCCGGCTTCAAAATTAGGCGTGTCGCAACGCAGCTTATTTTCCGGGACTATGCGATCTACGTTCGCACTTTTATCCAGAGCCGGGTTAATGGTTAGTGTTACAATCGGTCCGGTAGCCATATTTTTGTAGTAATTTTATAATAAATAGAAACCAGTTGTTGTTAATGCATTTATATGAACCAAATTACGATAATATAAACAGAATAGTAACCGTCAGTTCCCCCATTTTCTTTTTTAGGATTGGCCGTAAAGATAATTTTTGAGCACTATCATCCTTCTGTCAGATTCCAGCCGCCATCTACGGTTAGTGTTTGACCCGTCGTGAATTTGGAATAGTCGGACATGAAATAAACAGCGGATCCGTCCAGATCTGCCGGCAATCCAAAGCGCCCTCCGTTCAGTGTTTGTTTCGCGCTGATGAATTCTTCAATTTGTTCATCTTTATTCTTTGGATTTTCAATAATGGAGGGGGCGATTACATTAATCCGGATATTGTTTGGTGCATAAGTGGCTGCAATCGATCTGGAAAAACCAATAACCGCAGATTTTGCAGTAGCATAAGCATGTGCCGAAAAATGTCCTGGAAAGGGAGAAAAGTCAAGTGCAGAACTCATATTTAAAATAGCGCCGCCTTTTCCCATTCCAAGAAACGCCTGAACGGCGGCTTGATTGGAAAGCATCAGTGATGTCAGATTCAAATCAAGCGTACTATTCCAGCCGCTTAACGTCATTTGATGCAAAGGACCGTCGCCATATTTTTTTCCGCTGCCTCCAGCAACGTGATAAAGTCCGTCAAAACTTCCAAATTCCCGAATGCACAATTGTATTGCTTCCAAAGAAGTATTGGGTTGTGTTGCGTCACCTTGTTTGGCGCGGGCCTGGCTTCCCAATTGTAATTCTGCTACCAGGCAATTTTCCGGATTTCTCCCCACAACCACCACATTTGCGCCATGCTTAACAAAAGCCTTGGCCGCAGAAAATCCCAAACCCGTTGTACCTCCGATAATTACGATTGATTTATTTGTCAGCCAATTTTCCATACATTCTAATTTTTATGCAAAATAGAACTATTACCATAGAATTTAAAATAAAAGCACCTTGTCGCTCTGAAAACAGAAACAACAAGGTGCTTTATTTTAACAATAAATTGTAAGCCTACGCTACCGAACGAAGCAAAGACATAGATGATTTGCTGAATTTTTCCTGAGCGTAATCCAGTGTCATAGTAAATTCCTTCACATCTTTTTGAGATGGTAAATCAAACATCGCGTCCGTCATAATCGATTCACAAATAGCCCGAAGTCCACGTGCACCCAGTTTACAAAGCATCGCCTGATCTACGATGAAATCAAGTACATCTTCTGTAAAGTGAAGTGTAATGCCTTCCATAGCGAAAAGTTTGCTGTATTGTTTAACCAAAGCATTTTTTGGTTCAGTCAAAATACGGCGCAAAGTTTCACGATCAAGCGGATCCAAATGTGTAAGTACAGGAAGACGACCGATCAATTCAGGAATTAAACCAAAAGATTTCAAATCCTGAGCTGTTACGTAACGCATTAAATTTCCTTTGTCAAAAATTTCGATGATACGGTTATCCCCCGAAAATCCGATCGGACGCGTATTGATACGTTTTGCGATATGACGCTCTATACCATCAAATGCTCCGCCGCAAATGAAAAGAATATTTTCAGTATTGATGGTAATCATTTTCTGGTCCGGGTGTTTACGGCCTCCTTGCGGCGGGACATTTACCGAAGAACCTTCCAATAATTTCAGAAGTGCCTGTTGAACACCTTCACCACTTACATCACGGGTTATGGATGGATTGTCCGACTTGCGGGCAATTTTATCCATTTCATCAATGTAAACAATTCCTCTTTCTGCTGCTTCAACATTGTAATCTGCTGCCTGCAACAAACGTGTCAAAATGGTTTCAACATCTTCTCCCACGTAACCCGCTTCTGTTACAACGGTTGCATCTGCAATGCAAAAAGGTACCTGAAGAATCCGTGCGATTGATTTTGCAAGATAAGTTTTACCGGTTCCGGTTTCGCCTACCATGATAATGTTTGATTTTTCAATCACCACATCATCATCTGTAACTGGCTGGTTCAGGCGTTTGTAATGGTTGTAAACCGCCACAGCTAATGAACGCTTGGCTTCATCCTGACCTATCACATATTGTTCAAGAAAACGTTTGATTTCCGTTGGTGGAATCGATTTAAGCTTTGGTAATTTCGTTTTCTTATCCTTTTTATCGTCTTTGGAATTTAGCTCTTCGGTGATAACCTGATATCCCTGAGCAATACAGTGATTGCAAATGTGGGCATCAATACCTGAGAGTAAAAGTTCTACTTCATTTTTTTTGCGTCCGCAAAACGAACAACTTACTTGTGCCATCGGAGAATGTATACAGTTATTGAATTACTATTTTAAGCACATACCAGCATTTCGGTAATGTGAGAATCACTATGATAGAATATGGGTTTATAACAAAAGGATCAGGCGCATTGTTTCAAAAGACTCAAATACTGTTTAATGCTTTCAACAATACCGGTTTGATAATACCTAAAACAAATCATGTCAAAATTACAAAGCAGAAAAAATTCGCGGTGAATAACTTTACTTTAATACATTGAAATATAATGATTCCGTAAAGTTCGGGCTTTTTAAACTTGTTACAAAATTCAGTCGGCACCATAAAAGAAAAACCACCCGAAAATTACTTAACGGGTGGTTTTTTTTAGAAAGATATTTTAAAAACTTATTTATCGCGCGTCAAAACTTCGTCGATAAGTCCATATTCTTTTGCTTCGTAAGCACGTAACCATTTGTCACGGTCAGAGTCAATGCCGATTTGTTCAACAGTTTGACCAGTATGCTGTGCCAGAATATCATATAATTCATGACGAAGTTTTACGATTTCACGGGTTGTAATTTCAATATCAACCGAAGTTCCCTGAGCTCCGCCTGATGGCTGGTGAATCATCACACGTGCATGAGGAAGTGCAGAACGTTTTCCTGCTGCTCCGCCTGCAAGTAATACTGCACCCATTGAAGCTGCAAGACTTGTACAAACCGTAGCAACGTCCGGACGAACATATTGCATTGTATCATAAATACCCAAACCTGCATAAACAGATCCGCCCGGACTGTTTATGTACATAAGGATATCTTTTTTAGGATCAGCTGACTCCAAAAACAACAATTGAGCAACAACTATATTGGCAATATTATCATCAACACCTGTTCCCATAAAGATAATACGGTCGGCCATTAATCTTGAAAATACATCCACTTCACGAAAGTTCATCGGACGCTCTTCAATTACCGAACGGGTCATGTTTTCAACAGTGTGGTTCATATAACCGTCAACTGTAAGGCCACTCATTCCAAGATGGTGAACGGCATATTTTCTAAATTCATTTCCGTGATTCATGAATAAACTTTAATTTAAAAATAATATGTAATGGATAGAGTACATGTTTTAAAGAACAAAAAGCTGCATCGCTTAGTTTCGAATATAAAAAAGCTGATTTCTTTCTTTGTCCTTCACAAAATTGATTATTTCCATGAATAATCCTTGTCTGTTTCGGTTATAATTTATCGAAAATTGCGAGAAGCGATTCATTGAATGCTTTTTAACTTGCAATTGTTATCTGACAAAAGCCAATAATACGAGTAAAATTTAGTCTTTCAGAAAATCAGTATTAAAATTTATTCTGTCGATCAGACTATGAACAATACGAACAACCCATCAGAAAAAATACGGCAGCTGCGTCTGCAAAAAGATTTGTCCCAGGAAAATATGGCCGATATGCTCGGACTTTCCACAACGGCTTATGGTGATATGGAAAGAGGAAGGACGGAACTTTCCTTTTCACGCCTTGAAAATATTGCCAAGTTGTTAGATGTTTCTCTGCCTGAGCTGCTGGGTTTTGAATCAAAAACACTTTCAGAAACAGAATGGCTCCGTCAGGAAAATGAAAGGTTATTATCGGCTAATGCGAAACTTCAAAACGAGCTGGATCTGTGGAAGAAAAGATTTGGGTCTTTGGTGACTTTGGAAATTGGCAGACAGGTGCAGCAGCATCGGGAACCGATTGGGTTTTGAGGTCTGGATATGCCGGATCCACAACTGCGCAAATAAGGGATTTGAGAAACAACTTACATATGTGTCGTACATTATACGGTTTCATATATTAACAGAATCAAATGGATGATATTTTAGACGATAATCCACAATGGTTACAAAGTCTGGTCCTTGCCGACATGTTCCAATGGAATAATGCGCACCAAACTACCTTTGGCGAGTTATTTGAGGCCGTTACTTACCACGACTCACATTGGGTTGCTTCGATTACTAATAAATCCTTAGAGCACGTTTTGATAATCCGTTTGGATGGTTTTTGGAATAAAGAATATTCGCACTATGATGAAAGTATTCAGGATTGGCCGTTTTCGTTAATTAAGATAGAAGACGTCCAGTCCATCAAATATAAACGATATGAAGATCGAGAAACTAATACAATAAGCAGTTCTGAAAGCCATATAACTGAAGGAGTTGCTGTCACACGATTTGATGATATATATGGTGGATTCATTGAATTGAAGCATAACCCTAACATTAAGGTTTTGCTGATGAGTGCGCAGGGGGAGTACTTTCCACCAAATCCTGAAGTATCAATTAACACAACAGAAAAAGAATCAGAAGTTAGACTTGAAGAATTTAAATGGTGGAAATTTTGGGAACATGACTCAAAGAAAATAAGTTGATTTAATGTGGGCATAATCTATCTCATGAAACCTCTATTTTCTGAGACCGACACCGGCCACGTTCCGCGCCCCTGGAAAGTCTCAAAAAGTGTATCATTTTGTCATTTCACAAATCAAAATATCGTTTTAATAATTGCCCTAAGTTAGTGAGACTAAATTACCTTTCACATTTGTTCCGGATCTTCTGGGCGCCGGGTGCAGCGATTGTTCTTTTCCTTTTAAGCTCTAACTTTCCACGGCAGGTTTACCAACGCGAATTATAGTCATAAAATAAAGGAGGTCAACTTCCTAAAAAGTTGACCTCCTTTACTTATATCAAAATGAAATACCTAAAAATTAAGCAACTTCACCTTTTGCAAGTTTTTCGAATTCAGCAACATCGATCGTCTGCTCATCCGTAGCAACCTGGCTGCGAACGATATCGATGATTTTGTTGTCAAAAACCTGATTGAAAATCTGAGAATAGTTGTCACGTTCTTTGTCTGCAAGGTAACCTTGTGCAACGCGGTCGATTGTATCGCCCATGCTGTCATCGTCACCGTACATTCCAAACTGTCCGCGAACCATTTGTTTTGTGAATTCAAGAATTTCAGGATATTCAACCTTCACACCTTGAGAATCAGCAATTTTATTTTTGATCAAACTCAATTTCAATGATTTCTGGAAATCTTCGAACTGTTCTTCGATTTGCTCACGCGTAAATTTGCCTTCGTTGGTACGTTCCAGCCAGTCTTTAAGGAAATCTCCAGGAAGATCAATCTGGATTGAATCAATTAAAGCAGTTTCAAGATCGCGACGAAGCAATGCTTCTGTTTCGCGCTCGTAATTTCCATTAATTACTTCAGTAACTTTTTCATTGAAAATTTCTTCGCTGTCGGCAATACCTGGTCCAAGTACTTTATCAAAAAATTCCTGGTTAACCTCTGCCGGTGCAGAACGCGTGATATCTTCAACGATCAAAGTGAAATCACCTGAAAGCTCGCCAATATCTTCTTTTTTCTTACCAGTAACATGCGCAATTGCAGCCTGGTCAGCAAAAGTGTTCTGAATATCAAAAGTTACCACGTCATCTTTTTTCAAGCCTAAGAATTTAGCCTGATTTTCTTCTGCCACCTGTTTTGTCGGGATAGCAGTACGTGTTGTAAATTCAGTTGATTCCTGTTTCAATTCACCAAAAATCATATCACCCAATTCACTTACTTCCGGGTGCGTGCTGTCAGAGAATCTTTCACGAAGGCTATCAACTGTTTTTGATAACTCTTTTTCGTCAGTTTCGATAGAATAACGTTTTACAGCAGGAATTTCAGAAAGATTTACTTCGAAATCAGTTGCAACACCAAGGTCGTAGCTAAATTCGAAATCACCTGGTTTGTCCCAGTTTGCCTCTTCTGCTTTTTCACGGTTAGGAATTGGATCCCCAACCACCTGTAATTTATTTTCGCGGATATAAGTGCTTACTGCATTGCTCAAAAGACTGTTCACTTCATCCACTAAAATGCTTTTTCCATACATGCGCTGGATTACATGGGATGGTACTTTGCCAGGACGAAAGCCTTTTAAATTCACACGTTTCGAATAATCCTTGATAGATTTATCAACCTTAGGCTGATAATCATCTTTGGTTAGCGTAACTTTAAGAGAGGCCAATGTTGGCGAATTCTTCTCTAATAAAACTTCCATGCTTATTGCTATTAGTAAATGTGCTTTTTTAGGTAAAACGCAAAACAAAAATGCCCTCAAAACAGTGTCCTGAGGGCATTTGACGGGTTAATTCGGAGCAGTTCATCTTCTTATTTCAGATAGGAAATATGACGCCCCGTCAATCCCTTGTTAGTTGTACGGGCGGAGGGAATCGAACCCCCACGCCTTGCGGCACTAGATCCTAAGTCTAGCACGTCTACCAGTTCCGCCACGCCCGCTCTTATTTTTTAGTCCCAATCTTCAACCCTTGTCGTTGGTTGGGAGTGCAAAGGTAGCAAAGTTTGTTTTAGATATGCAAACTTTTGGAAAAATATTTTTCCAAAAAAAATTTTGTTGAATAATCTCGCTAAAATTTGTTATTTTGGTGAAGCGTACTAATTACTATTAAGCATTGGAGCAACTCGTTGAAACCCTGAGCATAGATCTGGAGCAGGAGCGTAAGGATATCCTTAAAAAATATCGCAGGTTGTTACGAACAGCCAAGCCGTTTTTGAAGGACAATGATGCAAAATTAATCAAGAAGGCCTTTTATACATCTGTTGAGGCGCATAAGGACATGCGCCGCAGATCAGGTGAACCGTACATTTATCATCCGCTTGCAGTAGCACAAATTGTTGTAGAGGAGATTGGATTGGGTACGACCGGCATCGTTTCCGCATTATTACATGATGTGGTTGAGGATACGGATATGCGTATTGAAGATATTGACCGGTTGTTTGGAAAGAAAGTCGCTAAAATTATTGACGGACTTACCAAAATTTCCGGAAGGTTTGAATACGGAACTTCACAGCAGGCGGAGAATTTCCGGAAAATGCTGCTTACACTATCGGATGATGTTCGGGTAATTCTGGTGAAACTGGCAGACCGTTTGCATAACATGCGGACGCTGGATAGTATGCCGCGAGATAAACAGCTTAAAATCGCTTCGGAAACTATTTTCATTTATGCTCCGCTGGCGCACAGACTTGGGCTTTACAGTATCAAGTCCGAGCTTGAAGAATTATATCTGAAATATACCGAGCCACAGGAATACCGTGCGATTTCCAGAAAACTCAGAGAAACCAAAAGTTCTCGTGATCGATTTATCTCCAAATTTACCGAGCCGATTGCGGAAGATCTTGAAAAAGCAGGTTTAAATTATATCATCAAGGGAAGGCCAAAATCGATTTATTCGATCTGGAATAAGATGCGCAAGCAGAATAAACCTTTCGAAGAAATTTATGATTTATTCGCTATCAGGATCGTCTTGGAATCTCCGCAGGAAGGAGACCGTGAAAAAGCACTTTGCTGGCAGGCATATTCTATCGTTACCGATCATTACAAACCCAACCCGGACAGGCTGAAAGATTTCCTTAGCACGCCTCGTGCAAATGGCTATCAATCGCTTCACTCGACGGTAATGAGTAAAAGCGGTCAGTGGGTGGAAGTGCAGATCCGTACTTCACGCATGGATGAAATTGCGGAAAAAGGATATGCAGCGCATTGGAAATACAAAGGGAATGATACCAAGGTCCGTGGAAATATTGAGCAATGGATCAGTCAGGTAAGGGAAACGCTGGAAACGGGCTCGGGCGATAAAACGGCTGCGATTGAGTTTTTGGATGAATTTCGTACGAATCTTTTCAACGAAGAAGTTTTTGTTTTTACCCCAAAAGGCGAACTGAAAGTATTGCAAAGCGGTGCTACTGCGCTTGATTTTGCTTTTGATATACACTCCGAAGTGGGTGTGCATTGTATGGCAGCCAAAGTAGGAGGGGTTTTAGTTCCGATCAGTTACGTCTTAAGCAACGGCGATCAGATTGAAATTATAACATCCAATAAACAGAAACCTACCGAAGACTGGTTGCGTGTGGTACGTACCTCAAAAGCCCGCGCCAGGATTAAGGATTTCTTGAAGGAGGATAACCGTCACTACGAAACGGACGGTCGTCAGATGGTTGAAAGAAAGCTTAAAGTGCTTGGTATCGAATTAACAGCCGAAGTTGTCAATCAGTTACGTGCATTTTTTGAATGTAAAACAGCTGCCGATTTCTTTTATAAAATTGGTAAAGGATATGTTCAGCTTGATGAATTAAAAAGATTTAAGCGGGATAAAGAGGCGAAGGAAAGAAAAGCGGTAACGGCAGTTATTGTTCCGCCTGTTGAAGGGGCTGACGGTAAAAGTTATACCAAACTGCTGAAAAACCTTCATGGTGATCGTGCAGACAGCGATACATTGCTGATTGGGGACGACATGGATAAAATTGATTATAAACTTGCTCCCTGTTGCAATCCGATCGCCGGAGATGACGTTTTTGGTTTTGTGACAATTAATGAAGGCATAAAAATCCATAGAACAACCTGCCCGAACGCTGCTGAGCTGATGTCCAAACACGGAAACAGGATCATTAAAGCAAAGTGGGAATCAAATAAAGACGAAGCGTTCCTGGCAGGTCTTTATATTTCCGGAACAGATAGGGTTGGGCTAATCAATGATGTGACCAGGATTATTTCCAATGAGTTGCATATTAACATGCGCGGACTTACGATTGATACCAAGGATGGCGTTTTTAATGGGGATATCAGGCTTTATGTTCAGGATACGCGCCATTTGGATATTCTGATCAGCAAACTTGAACAAGTGGAAGGAGTTTATAATGTACAAAGATTTGATACCAACCTGACAGGAAGCGTCTAAATTTTGAACCATTATTCGTACGACTTGTTAATCAATTGGTTTATATAGTATGATTGCCCGGGTAACGGACAATACGTGAAAGCTTCAAATGACAACCGCAACATAATTACTACTGTGATTTAAGAAAAAAAGCACGTAATTTGCGCAAGATTTTCAAAAGATATGCCACAAGCCAGCAAACCAAATTTTGAAGCCGCCAAGAAAATTCTGACGGCTTACCTAGAAAATAAAGGACTTCGCAAGACCCCTGAAAGGTTTGCGATATTGGAAGAAATCTATACCCGTGAAGATCACTTTGATGTGGATGAGCTTTACATCAGCATGAAAAACAAACGTTATCGTGTGAGTAGGGCAACGGTGTATAATACCTTAGACGTACTTGTGGATTGTGATCTGGTAACCAAACATCAGTTCGGAAAAAACCTGGCACAATTCGAAAAATCGTACGGAAACAAGCAGCATGATCATTTGATTTGTACGGACTGTCACAAGGTAATGGAGTTTTGTGACCCGAGAATTCAGTCAATCCAGAATATGGTGGGTGAAATGCTTAATTTCAGTGTACTGCATCATTCCCTAATCTTTTACGGCAACTGTACGAAAGAAAATTGCCAGAATAGAAAAGAGCATGAAGAAGTCGCTGTCGGACACGAAATAAGAGAATAGTATCGATGAGGCGTAACAGACATTTTATGGTTTGTTACGCCTTGTCATTTTAGCAAATAATAGTTTTTAATAACCATTTATTGGATGAAAGTTGACGTATTGCTTGGTCTCCAGTGGGGAGATGAAGGTAAGGGTAAAATCGTGGATGTACTTGCACCACGTTATCAGGTAGTAGCAAGATTCCAGGGCGGTCCTAATGCAGGACACACCTTGGAATTTGATGGTATTAAGCATGTTTTGCATCAGATCCCATCCGGTATTTTCCGCAGCGAAATCCAGAACATTATCGGAAACGGGGTTGTTTTAGACGCCATCGTTTTTAAAAGAGAGATTGAAAATCTTGCCAAGTATAATCTTGATCTGGTTGGAAACTTGTTTATCTCTAAAAAGGCATCGTTGATTTTACCAACACATGCTTTACTTGATGCAGCTTACGAGCGTTCTAAAGGTGATTCGAAAATCGGTTCTACGCTTCGTGGAATCGGGCCGGCTTATCAGGATAAAGTAGCTCGTCTGGGTTTACGTGTTGGCGATGTTTTGTCTCCAAATTTTGCTGATAAGTACAAGAAACTTGTTGATGCACATAAAGTTATCCTTGACTTTTATTCTTTCGACTACGCTTCGGTACTTCCTCAGGCAGAAGAAAATTTCTTCGGCGCGGTTGAATTTATGAAGCAATTCACGATGGTTGACAGCGAATATGTTATCAACGAAGCGATTGCCGAAGGAAAAACAGTTTTGGCAGAAGGAGCGCAAGGTTCTTTGCTTGATATTGATTTCGGTTCATACCCTTTTGTTACCAGCTCTACAACCATGGCTGCCGGTGCTTGTACTGGTCTTGGTATTGCTCCAAGTGCTGTTGGTGAAGTATTTGGTATTTTCAAAGCTTATTGCACACGTGTAGGAAGTGGTCCTTTCCCAACAGAATTACTCGAAGAAACGGGTGAGAAAATGAGACAGGAAGGTCGTGAATTTGGAGCTACTACTGGTCGCCCGCGTCGTTGCGGATGGTTAGATTTGCCAGCTTTGAAATACGCAATTATGATCAACGGTGTTACGCAGCTGATCATGATGAAAGTTGACGTTTTAACTATTTTTGATACAATTCGTATTTGTACGCAGTATCGTTTGCCAGACGGAACTTTGACAGATAAACTTCCATACGATTTGTGTGATGATACCGTAGAGCCAGTTTATAAAGATTTTGCAGGATGGCAGCAGTCGCTTGACGGAATTCGTGATTTCGATGCGATTCCTGAGCAATTACTGGCTTACGTGAAATTCCTTGAAGCTGAACTTGGATTGCCAATCACATTTATTTCAACGGGTCCTGATCGCGAGGCTTTAATAACTCGTGAAACTTCGGCTCTTTTGAACTAAGAAGATATAAGTTTAAAATTGAAAAATTGCTTGAAACATCATGTTTCAAGCAGTTTTTCAATTTTATAGGTATGTTAATATTTTGATCGAATTAATCCAGGAGAGATAAGACATCCTCTCTTGAAAGTGACTTGATAAAACCATCTTCATTTGAAATTAGATCGTCAGCCAATTTCTTTTTAGTCCTCTGCAAAGCAAGGATCTTTTCTTCAACCGAATTTTTCGTAATGAACTTGTACGTGAAAACGGTTCTGTCCTGGCCAATTCTATGGGCTCTGTCGACGGCTTGTGCTTCAATAGCCGGATTCCACCACGGATCTAAAATGAATACATAATCCGCAGCCGTAAGATTAAGGCCCAATCCTCCGGCTTTCAAGGAAATAAGGAATATTTTAACGCTTTCATTATTTTGAAAGTTTTCAACTTCAGCCTGGCGATCTTTGGTTGAGCCATCCAAATATGCGTACGTAATATTGCCCTTATCCAGATAAGCACGGAATAAATCAAGATGTTTGATATACTGGCTGAATATCAGTATTTTATGATTTTCACTTATGGCAGTTTCCATTTTATGGAGTACATCTTCAAATTTACCTGAGCCGTCCGTATATTCCGGATCAACCATTTTTGGATGATTGGCTAATTGTCTCAGTTTTGTAAGACCTTGAAGAACGACAAGCTGAGATTTATTTATCCCATCAGAATCTATACTTTGTAAAATGAGGTTTCTATAATAAGCTTTGGCTTCTTCATAAGCTTTTTCCTGCTCCTGAGACATTTCACAGTACTGAATACTTTCAACTTTTGCAGGAAGATCCGTTGCTACCTGCGACTTATGCCGGCGAAGGATAAATGGTTTTATCAGATTGTAAAGCCTTCTGGATTTTTCTTCATCGTTTTTCTTTTCAATCGGAATCTGAAATTCATCCCGGAAAAAAGTCTGACTTCCCAAAAGTCCCGGATTTACAAAAGACATTTGAGACCACAAATCCATGGTACTATTTTCAATCGGCGTACCGGTCAATATCAGCCGATTGGCAGAATTAAGTTTTCTGACGGCTTTTGTAATGATCGAGGTTGGATTTTTAATAGCTTGCGATTCATCCAGGATCACATAGTTAAACCGGAATGACTGTATAAGTGCAATATCGAGGCGGACAATTCCATAAGAAGTCAGGATCAGATCAAAACCTTCAAATTGTTTGGTGTCTTTTTCACGGTAAGTACCCGTATAGAGCATTACTTTTAATTTGGGTGTAAATCTTTTCGCTTCCAGCGCCCAGTTATACAAAAGAGAAGTTGGCATGATTAAAAGAGAAGGCTCTTTAATTCCGGCTTCTTTTTGTGATTGTAAAAAAGCCAGCGTTTGCACGGTTTTTCCTAAACCCATGTCATCCGCCAGGCATCCGCCAAAACGATACTGATTTAAAAATTGCAGCCAATCGTAACCCGCTTTCTGATATGGACGAAGGGTTCCTTTGAAATGTTTCGGTGCCTCACTAGCGTCAATCTGATTAAAATCCCGAAGTCTTTCAAGTTTATGACTGATAATGGCAGTAGCCAGACTTTCTTCTTTTAATTCCTGTACAAGCGCTAAATGATGCATGCGTAACCTGATTCCGTCTGTATCCTGGTCATGTTCCGAAAAAGCAAAAAGTTCAGAATATTTAGTAAACCACCATTCAGGAATCACCGCAATTTCCCCATTGGGAAGCGTAAACTCCTTTTTTTGATGCAGGATATAATTTCTTAACTGAATAAAAGGTATTTCAAATTCACCGAACTGGACTTTTGCATTAATATCAAACCAATCCCGGCCTTCCTCGATAGAAACATCTAAAGATGAGTATCCCAGGAAATATCTTTTGGCATCTGCATTATTCTGGCGAAGAATGAAACCATGTTCCGTTAATGTCCTGGCTTTACTTTGGAGCCATCCAAATGCCTCTGATTTGGGTAATACAATATGTCCGTCTTCAAATGTCAGACCCCATTCTTTAAGCTGATTAAGATTATGGCGCTCTACGGCAATGTCACGTTTTACTTTATAGAAAATATAATCTTCCCCTTTTTTATCAAGAAATACGCCGGATGGACTGGCAAAACTATCAAAGGGAAAAGTGTAATGGCCATATTGAAAAGCTACTACAAATGAAACTTCGCCATCATCTGTATCACCTGTTACCGAATCTTCAACACCGGATCCTGTGAGCAGAAGAGTAAGAGAAGCTTTACTCTTTAGACTGACATCGGCAATGGTAAGAATCGGCTTGGGCGCCGAAGATATATTGCGAATATCAAAACCTTTGGAGACTACATCGTAAGAGGCGATTAATGGAGTTACAAAACGCTCGTAATACTGCTCTTCCATTTTTCGTGGAATGGCAATAAATTTCTTTGCCAGAAATGGTTTAATTTTTTTGCCGTCTACATTTCCTTCAAAATGATATAAACGCCCATCAACGACCAACCAGGCGGGTTCTTCACAAAGGATAATGGCATTTTTATATTGAAAGTCTAGTTTTTGTTGCTTATGCCGAATGGTTGGGAAATAGTGTGTATTGTCTTCATTTCGCATAAAATAAAAACGAATGGTAGCTTTTTCTTTCTCCCACTCCACAGGTTTCCAGAGTGGATTTCCATCGCTGCCCATGATGAAAATTTCTTTACCCGATAGCTTTTCAAGAATTCGTGCTTTGCTATTTTCAAGATAGGCTGTTATCGCTTCCTGAATTACTTTATCACCTTTTTGCGGATCATATATTTTCAAAAAGAAATCAACCGGAGAAAGTTTTTTGGTATTGAATTTCTTTAAAATAGTGTCCTGTTGAATATCGTCAACCAGACTTACCAGCTCAAAATCTGTCATATCAAGCCCTGCGCCAAATTCCTCTATGTTCTTGGAGGAAATGTTTTGTATCTGGAAGGAAAAATCGCCCTGGCTATTTAGTTGGACTACAAAAGACTCAAATATGTAGCCAAGATATTCATGATCCAGAATGGAATATATAATCTTAAAGGGTTCAGAAGGAGATACTTTCATGACATTTGTTTCACAAAACGATGATAAGCTCCTGAAGAGCTGGCTGTTTTGAAGATGAATTGCTTCAAATGAATTTGAAAAATATCAAATATAGTAAAAAGAGCTTAAAAAATGCCGTCCTGTAACATAGGGCCAAAATCTTTATGATCAGTTCTGGCCGAAAGCAAGTCTAATGGATCCATTGGCCATCAGGTAATGGAGTAACTAACCAGTATAATAAGATGTTGTTTGGCAAAAACTGCTTTTATTTCGTTGTAAGTATCCGCAGGTATTTAAAGTAAACTAATTGATAGAAATTAAACTAAGTATATAAATTCTATCAGTTAGTTTACTCCGTGAACCTACGAATTTTGATGAATAGCATAAGTTGACAGACATAAAAAATATATCAGATTAAGCGATTAGAAAAGGGTCTGTTCAGACCCTTTTTTTTCTGCAGGCTCTGTCGTAAAGTAACTGTAACATACCATCTTTCAGGCCCACATCCGGTACGTGAATTACCGTGGCGCCAGCCCACTTCATAGCAGAAGTATAGATATCTCCGGCCGGAACAATCACATCTGCCCGGTCAGGATTTAACTGAAGTTTATTGATACGTTCGGCAAGTGTAAACTGCGCGATGTAATCACGCATACGCAAAATTTCATCCAGACTTGTCGAACTTTCGCTTAATTTGGATGATAAGTCGAATAATTTATTAATGTTTCCACCCGTGCCCACCGCTTCAATTGGCCGTGTATGATCCACATTTTTCAGAATCCATTCCTGCATTTTCTGGAAAGCGGTTTTGGATTCTTTCCCTTCAAGCAAACGCACAGATCCTAATTTGAATGACTTGGCAATTATTTTCTGACGGTCCTGATAAAGGTTAAGTTCAGTACTGCCGCCGCCTACGTCAATGTGTAGATATTGTCCGTTGTCAAGCGATTTTACAACAACGTTATTAACGAGTTCTGCTTCACGCTGTCCGTCGATAATTTGTATGTGAATTCCGGTTCTTTGCTCGATATGGGCACGTACTTCGTAACCATTTTCAGCTTCCCGCATCGCAGAAGTTGCGCAGGCCATATAATCTTCTACTTCATGAAGTTCCATCAAAAGCTGATACGAAAGCATCAGTTTAATCATACGATCCTCACTTAAAGGCGATATTCTTCCTTCTGTAAACACATCATGTCCAAGGCGAAGCGGAAAACGAACGTACTCAACTTTTTTCAAACGAGTGATTCCTTCGTCATGCAAAACCGACGATATTTGCATACGGGCACCATTGGATCCAATATCTATTGCAGCGAATTTCAAAAGCGAACTGTAATAAAGGTATAATAAAAACCAAAAATAGGGCTTTTCACGAACATCTTTTACATTTTTTTCCCTATCTGATATAACAGCTTAATTTTGAAACCCGGACCGGTTTTAGAACCTTGGTATGAAATCGGATTGAAGTAACTGTAAAGGTAGCCTTCAGCCTGTACCACAATCGGATGGAAACTTTTTTCTATTCCTGCCGAAAAGTTTACAGAATTTATAAGTTTGAGGTCGATTTTTTCAGAGGCCTGCAGTACGATCTGAGGCTGGTCAGGACCAGGCCGAGGACCGAAATTATAAAAGCATTCGTATGTAATGTCTCTTTTTGAACTGATTGTGAAATTTGTTCCTGCTCCTACAAAATATGCAAAGTTATGAGGCAGATTTTGTCTGAATGCGACATTAAGCGGAATTTGTGTGAGTGATGACTTAATATTCAAATTCATAATTTTCAAAGCCATAGGCAGGAAGTGATCCTTTCTGAAATCAGTACGGTTTTTATCATTATAATTCTTTTCAGAATAAAAATCCTCAGGTTTTATTTTAACCCAGCTGAATCCTGTTGAAATAGAGAAATTCTTGGAAATGAGCACTTCTCCCAGCACTGTTCTTACTTGATTTTTCCCTTCCCATTGTTGTGCGATACCGAAGCGGTAAGGTACTTTCAAATTAAATTGCGGGATAGTGGTTTCAGCTTTTTTAGTTGATTCAACACTTTTGGATTCTTCCTGACTTTTAGGCTGATTAGTCGCCAATAATACATTTTTTACTTGTTTTGGCGAAATACGATGTACAAGGCCATAATTCATTTTACGGGAAATAGCTGAATAATTAGGCTGACCAGCAGGAGTTTGAATTTCCAGCTGATCAAATTTTTCATCAAGCGTTTTTCCCGAAGCTACGGTACTATATTCCTGGTTTCCTGGCTGATTATTTGCCATAGAATTTCCGTTTCCGGAATTTCCACTGCCATTTGAACCTGAATTCCTGCCGGTATTGCCAGAACCGGTATTGCTTATTCCTTTGGAAACTGAATAATTATCGCCGCTTACATTTCCTGTTTTACTATTCAAAGCAATAGAGGAATTTGATTTATCAGTATCGAAGTTTTTCCCGGTTATAGGATCTGAATATTTTTCAGATGAAGGAGATTTAACATCAGCCTTGCCTGAACTCTTATAATTGTCAGGTTGATTGTTACCCGCCAAAACCTCGTTTTTATTATTAACAGAAGGCTTTGCATTTTCTTCTTCCACAAGTTTCGCATCAGGCCTTCTTGCATCAGGATTTGTGTTGTTTTCCTCTTTGTTTATTCGATTTTCCTCAATATTGGCCAGAGACTTCTGATTGCTGTATTGTTGGGGAATTAGCCGTTGTTCGTCCGGATTTGGTGCTTGATGATCATAAGAAGGTTTTTCAACTTCCTGTTGTTGAACAACATAAACCGTATCTGTTTTTTGAATAACAGTTGGTGTGTTTTTTATCGTTTCAATCTGATTTTGCAAAGTTTTTACGTCACTCAGCAAAGTATTATTTTGCGAAAGTTGGTTCACATACAAAAAGACCATGACAGAAGTCACTGCCGCTGCCGCCGCATAGCCAAACCAAGAACTGTATTGCTGCCAAAACGTTGGAGGTGTGTTGGCTTGCATAAAGTTCTGCATTTTCGTCCAGTCATTTTCATGAAATTCGGGCGTAATGCTCTCTAGTTTCCGGCGTATAGTTTTTTCAAATTTATCAGTTTTCATTGCTTTTGAACGACTTTATGCCCCAATCACTGGGAAAGAGATGAGGATAATATTGTTTGATCAAGTGTTGTAACCGTGCTCTTGCCCTTACGTAATGCGAGCGTACCGTAGCTTCATTAATTTGCAGTAAATCAGCTATTTCGCGATGGTTATATCCTTCCACGACATATAGAAGAAAGACGTTTTTATAAATTGGTTTTATTTCCTGTATAAGTTCTAAAATTTCATTTGCCGTTATCTGGCCCACGATGTCATCATCAAACCGGGGATATGGCGCATCTTCAAGAGACACCATATCTTCATGATGTTTTTTATGCTTTCGGTAATAACTGATTGCGGTGTTCACCATGATGGTACGAAGCCACGCCTTGAAGGGATGCGCGGAATCATACTTTTCCATATTGTTGAAAACTTTAAGGAAACCTTCGTTTAGCACCTCCTCCGCCTCTTCAGGCGTCGATGTATAGCGCAAACAGATACTTTTTGAATAGCTGAAAAAATGCTTATACAAATACCTCTGAGCCTGATTGTTACCAGCTACACATGCTGAAACGACCGTTCCGAAGTCGTTTTCATCGAAGGAAGATTTTTTACCAAATAGCAAAGTTAGGGTGTCAAATTTGTCAGGATATGAATTTGTATTAGCAGATACGCCTAAGACAGCCAGTCTGTTGCAAAAGTTTTTCCTTTTAAGAAATATCTACAGCTAAGTTAATCTTTTTACGATAAAAGCTAATCTTTGATAAACGCATTTTATACGGGTTACGATATTGATAGTCAAATGAAAATGATTTTTACAAACCTGCCTTTTTAAACACTCACTATTTTTTAAAATTACCTGACTATAAAATAAAGTCTGTACCGATGATGTAAACATGAAAAAAATTAAAATAAAACCCGGCACTTTGCAACAACCCGCTTTAACAAGGCGTAATGACCCTTAAACCAGCATGTGTTTTATTTGTCGCACGATTAAACAAATTGATTTATGAGAAGGGTAGTTGTAATGCTTGTCGCGTCATTAGGTATATTTATCGCTTCCTGTAGCAAGGATAATTCGGGTATGAGTCCAACGACTGATGCCAGCACTGATGTTAGTCTGGAAACGGTTGCCACAACGGCTGCACGTTTTTCAATTGAGTCTGATTCTGTAACGACGCATGTATGTAAAGGCAAGTTGACCGAGGTCGCAGTAGCTGATCTTGCCTCTGCAATTACAACTTATATTTCAACGACGTATCCGTCATCGACAATCAAATTTGCGGCGACCGATCAGAGTGGCAAGATTGTTGTAACCATACTTTTAGCGGACGGAACTACACCAAAAGGATTAATTTTCAATGCAGATGGTACTTTCAAAGAAGAGTTACAACATTTTGAACATAAAGCAAAACTGACAGAAGTAGCGGTTGCAAATCTTCCCGCAACGATTACATCTTATATTACGACAACATATGCAGGTGCTGTAATCAAAAAAGCAGGTACCAATGCAGCAGGAGAATATTTTGTGGGGATAGTACTTGACAGCAAAGTTAAAGTATTACTATTCAACGCAGACGGAACTTTCAATAAAGAGTTGGACAAGCCAACAAAGGGAGGTCCGAAAAAGCATTAAAGAATTTTGTTAGGGGTGAGTTGGAATACGGGACCGGATCTTCTGGTTCCGTATTTATTTTTTCTAATCAATTATAAAAGGATTACTGGCAGGTTTTAAATCTATTTTATCACCCATCATTTCTGTGAGAGAATCTTCAATCGTCCGGCATATGGCATTCAGCGCAAGGTCGTTTTTCTCAACACCAAAAGGCTCTTCGATTTCTGTTACAATCGCATCCAAAGCAATAAATGTGTAGCCAATAAAGGATACGATGCATGGCGTCATCCAGCCAATACTATCAACAAGTCCGAAAGGCAAAAGAAAGCAATAAGTATAAATGGTGCGATGCAAAACGACGCTGTAAGCGTAGGGAATTGGCGTATTCGAAATCCGTTCGCAACCTCCCAGAATATCCGATAAGCGGTTCAGGTTGCTATCAATGGCTACCTGAACGATGCTATCCATTTTATTTTCTTTTTTGTTTCGATAAATCCACTGGCCAAGTTCCTGAAGAATAATATTGGGCTTGAATTTTATATTTTCAAGTGATTTGGCAAATTCCGGTTTTAGCAAACGTGCAAGATCAGCAGTCGGATCCGTTTGCCGTAGCTGATGTTTTAGAGCATAAGAGAAAGCGACGATCAGATTTGCAAATTCGCGAATGTCTTTATGATCTTTTTCTGCGTCACCTAATGTCTGGACTTGTCTTACCAATGATCGCGCATCGATCAATAATCCGCCCCATAATTTGCGTGCTTCCCAGTAACGGTCATAACTGGCCGTATTGCAAAATCCTAAAAAGATAGCAAGCGCAAGTCCTATTAACGTAAATGGAGCAGGAGTTAAAGGGATTTTGAAACGAAAGAGCTCTCCGTGAAAAATGACTACTGCCGTAGAAAGGAGAAAAAGTGCAATTAAACGGGGAAGAATTTGAGGTAATATGGAGCCTTCCCATATAAAAAGCATCCGGAACCAGTGCAGTCTTTTTCTGATGACCATATTAATGCAGGAGCTTTTGGTTATTTCGTTTTGGAGTCAAGCATTTCAATTTCAGAAGTATTTTTTATTTCTCCCATCACAAATAAACTGTGCGAACTTCCGATATTTTCCAGGGATCCCAGTTTTTGCATTAAAAAATGCTGGTACTGAGACATATCATTCACCACGATTTTCAGCAAAAAATCATAATCCCCTGAAATATTAAAACATTCCATTACTTCCGGCATCGCCAAAACTGCTTTAACAAATTTTTCGCCCATTGTCAGCGAATGTTCTTTTAAAGCGATATTACAAAATACCATTAGCTTTTTGCCCACTTTTTCGCGGTCAACCAGCGCAACATATTTTTTAATGATG
This sequence comes from Dyadobacter frigoris, assembly GCF_005280585.1. Taxonomy (GTDB): domain Bacteria; phylum Bacteroidota; class Bacteroidia; order Cytophagales; family Spirosomataceae; genus Dyadobacter; species Dyadobacter frigoris. The sequence goes on along the minus strand of NZ_SZVO01000005.1, from coordinate 223,325 downwards.
CCTTCTTTTTCCAATCGCCGTATCCGCTCATATACAGGTGTATACGAAAGATTTAATTTTTCTGACAATTCACGCGTTTTCAACGTAGCATCCTGTTGCAGATAGTGGAGTATTTTGCAATCCGTATCGTCCAGATTATACATAGATAGATTATCTTTACAATTCCTTTTTTTACTTCAAATGTAGATAAATAATTTACCTCATGCTCAAAAAGCAGACTAACCGTCTATTTTTTTTCAATTTTTTGAATAAAACATCTATCGGCGTAAATTTGTATTCTGGATTTCCTGCGACCAGCATCCTATGAAGTTTACAGATTAAAAAAATGGCGGGATTATTTTTTCGGACTACGATAAAGATATAATGATAACAACTCAGAAGTTTGACATTCGTGAAATATTGAAAGAACGTATTCTTGTGCTTGATGGTGCTATGGGTACGATGATTCAGCGCTATAAATTAGAAGATTACGATTACAGCGGAGAAAGATTCAAGGATTGGGCACATGATGTGAAAGGTAATAATGATTTGCTTTCATTGACGCGCCCTGATGTGATCAAGGAAATTCATGCGGCTTATTTTGAAGCCGGAGCAGACATCGCTGAAACAAATACATTTTCAGGAACTACCATTGCCATGGCAGATTATGGTATGGAGGAACTGGTTTACGAATTAAATTTTGAATCAGCCAGAATTGCACGTGAAGTTGCGGATGATTTCACAGAACGCGAACCGGATAAACCACGTTTCGTTGCAGGTTCTATGGGCCCGACTAACAGGACTGCTTCCTTATCTCCTGATGTAAATAATCCGGGTTATCGTGCAATCACTTTTGATCAGCTGGTAACGGCTTATTACGAACAAATTAAAGGTTTAACAGATGGAGGTTGTGACCTTCTTCTGGTTGAAACCGTTTTTGATACACTGAATGCAAAAGCTGCACTTTTTGCGATTGATAAATTTTTCACGGATGCCAAAAACGGATTGGTAGAAGTATTGCCAAGCTGGAAAACCGGTGCTGACGGATTTTTACCGATCATGGTTTCCGGAACGATTACGGATGCCTCTGGCCGTACACTTTCGGGACAAACTACGGAAGCGTTTTTGACTTCAATTTCGCATTTACCACTTTTATCAGTTGGTTTAAACTGTGCATTAGGTGCGGATTTAATGCGCCCTTACGTACAGATTCTTGCAAAAAATTCACCGTTTTATACTTCCGCTCACCCAAATGCCGGTTTGCCTAATGAAATGGGTGAATACGATGAATCGCCCGAACAAATGGGTGAGGTTATTGACGGGTTTTTGAGGGACAGCCTGATCAATATTATCGGAGGATGCTGCGGAACTACGCCGGGACATATTCGTGTGATTGCGGATCTGGCAGGAAAATATAAACCAAGGGAAATCCCACAGTCTGAAAAGATTTTAAAACTTTCAGGTCTGGAACCGATGGATATTACCAAACTTACCAATTTTGTCAATATTGGGGAACGCTGCAATGTGTCAGGTTCAAAAATGTTTGCAAGACTTATCCGTACCGGGAAATTTGACGAAGCTTTGGCCATCGCCCGTGACCAGGTTGAAAACGGTGCGCAGGTTATTGATATCAACATGGATGAGGGGATGATCGATGGCGCGGAAGCAATGAAAACTTTCGTGAACCTGATCGCTGCTGAACCGGATATTTCACGCGTACCGCTGATGATCGATTCCTCTAAATGGGAAGTGATTGAGGCTGGTTTGAAATGTACGCAGGGGAAAGCAATTGTTAATTCCATATCATTAAAAGAAGGCGAAGAGAAATTTAAAGAATCGGCACGGGCTGTTTTGCGTTACGGAGCTGCGGCTGTCGTGATGGCTTTTGACGAAACCGGGCAAGCGGATAATCTGGAAAGAAGAAAAGAAATTTGTTCAAGAGCTTACCGTATTCTGGTAGATGAAGTAGGTTTTCCGCCTCAGGACATCATTTTCGATCCCAACATCCTGACCGTTGCAACCGGGATGGAAGAGCATAATAACTATGCAGTAGATTTTATTGAATCCGTAAAATGGATTAAAGCGAATCTTCCTTTTGCAAAAGTGTCCGGCGGTGTGTCAAACGTATCATTCAGTTTCCGCGGAAACGAACTGGTCCGTGAAGCGATTCATACTGCGTTTTTGTACCATGCGATCAGAGCGGGTATGGATATGGGCATTGTAAATGCCGGACAGCTTGGTATTTATGACGAAATTCCAAAAGACATTCTGGAACTGGTTGAAGATGTACTTTTAAACCGCAACGACGAAGCAACTGAAAAGCTTGTGACATTCGCTGAAACGGTAAAAGACAAAGGGAAAGTAGCGACGGGCCCGGATCTTAGCTGGAGAGAATTGCCGGTGAGAGAGCGGATTAGCCATGCGTTGGTAAAAGGTAATGCGGATTACATTGAGCTGGATGTTGAAGAATGCCTGCCGATGTTTACACGTCCTTTGGAAATTATCGAAGGTCCGTTGATGGACGGGATGAGTATTGTCGGTGATTTGTTTGGTGAAGGAAAAATGTTTCTTCCCCAGGTTGTGAAATCGGCACGTGTGATGAAAAAAGCGGTGGCATTTTTACAACCTTACATTGAAGCGGAAAAGCAGGAAGGATCGTCCTTTGCAGGGAAGATCTTGCTGGCTACGGTAAAAGGTGATGTGCATGATATTGGTAAAAATATCGTGGGCGTTGTGCTTGGCTGTAATAATTATGAAATCATCGATCTTGGCGTAATGGTGCCGACGGATAAAATCCTGGCTGCTGCTATTGAGCATAATGTAGATATCATCGGTCTTTCCGGATTGATCACGCCTTCGCTTGATGAAATGGTGGGCGTTGCCAAGGAAATGGAACGTCGTCATTTTACGATGCCGCTTTTGATCGGTGGGGCTACAACTTCACGTATTCATACGGCTGTAAAAATTGACCCTAATTATTCCGGAGCTGTCATTCACGTTCTTGATGCTTCAAGATCTGTTCCGGTTGCCGGGAAATTGATTCAAAGTGATTTGAGCCAAGCGCAGGTTTTGACCGATATCAAAGTCGAATATGCCAAACTTCGTGATGATCATGCCAAAAGAAGCGGAGAGAAGGCGCATCATTCCATTGAAAAATCACGTGAAAATAAGGCGAAAATTGACTGGACGGATTTCAAAGCGATAAAACCTCAGTTTTTAGGAACCCGGGTTTATGACGATTATGACCTTGCTGAAATAGCTAAGTATATCGACTGGACGCCATTCTTTCAGACCTGGCAGCTGCATGGGAAATATCCGAAAATATTTGAAGATAAGGTAGTTGGCGAAGAAGCAACACGTTTATTTGAAGATGCAGCGGTACTTCTGGGACAAATTATTCGTGATAAAAGTCTGAAAGCACGCGCGGTCATTGGTTTCTGGCCGGCGAATTCTATTGGGGATGATATTGTTTTGCATCATTATGAGGAAGAGGTAAAACAAACATCCTGTGAACGTCACGGTTCTCATGAGCATATTGAGTACAAAATAAGTCAGCATACTGTTGAGCAGGTGAATGGTGGCGAATTGGTAAATGATACCATGAAAGTGTTACATCATTTGCGTCAGCAAACTGAAAAAGCAAAAGGTCTGGCAAATTATTGTTTGTCTGATTTTGTAGCACCGCTTGAAAGTGGTCATCTGGATTACATGGGAGGTTTTACTGTTACGGCCGGTATCGGGATTGAAGCTTTAATTGAGAAATTCGAAGCTGATCATGATGATTATAACAGCATCATGGTAAAGGCTTTGGCCGACCGGTTAGTAGAAGCCCTTACTGAGCTAATGCATGAACGCGTGCGGAAGGAAATCTGGGGACATTCTCCGGAAGAAGATTTTACAAATGAAGAGCTGATCAAGGAAGCATATACCGGTATTCGTCCGGCGCCGGGATATCCTGCAAGTCCTGATCATACCGAAAAACGTATGCTGTTTGATTTACTTGAAGCTGAAAAACTGGGTATCACGTTGACGGAAAGTTACGCCATGTATCCGGCAAGCAGCGTTAGCGGATGGTATTTTTCGCATCCTGAAAGTCGTTATTTCCCGGTTGGGAAAATATTTAAGGACCAGGTTGAAGATTATGCGAGAAGAAAAAATATGCCGTTGGAAGAAATTGAAAAATGGCTTGCTCCGGTTTTAGGATATTAATAGTAGTAAGGTTCAATTTGCAAAAGAGAGTCGGGAAACCGGCTCTCTTTTTTTGTTTTAATCCATAATGTTACTTTTCACGTAGATATACGTACAGAAATGGGGTAGTAATACGCTATTTTTTATTGAAAAAATTTAAAACCTTTGTAACGTGCTGATACTGTTTAGGATGTATCAAACGTTTGTATTTATAGCCATGAAAAATTAAGCAACAACAACATACACATTCGTCATGAAAAGGAATATACTTATTTTTATTTTTCTGATTTTAGCCGCCACTTCATTCAAGTACAGATCTAAAACACAAGCAGGTATTTTGAACCCGGATTCGCGGGTACTTATTGAGCAAATCGCAGATTCTTCACATGACCCCGATCTTGGGATCAAAACAGAAAAAGATGAAATAAGGAGTCTGGAAAATCAGGAGAGGGAAGCATTTATTAAAAAAGATACAGCTAAACTTTCCAGTTTATGGTCAGCTGCTCTTGTTGTAACAAATCCTGATAACAGCGTTGAAACACTTTCAGATATCAAAATTGATTTTTCAAAAAACAGAAAACCAATGGTTTCCTTTGATCGTATTATTGAAAAAATCACAATCAATGACAATGTAGCCGTCGTGATGGGCCATGAAACTACAACTGTTTCATTAGATTCAGATTATCAGGAGAAAGGCGTTACCAGAAGATTTACTAACATCTGGATGAAAAATGGAAGTGACTGGAAACTTGCTGCACGCCAGGCAACTAATATTTCTGAGAAATAATAAAACTATCTTAATGCTGGATTTTTCGTTGACTAAATGTCTTGTGTTAACTATAAGATATTTAGTGAAAAATTTATTGTTTATCCGGGATCAGGAAAACATCAGTACCTTATTTCGCATAACCTGTAACTTACATAAGAATTGTTTGTTATTTTGTATCTTGGTTTTGAGGGTAACAAATAATTTTCATGGAAAGATTTACTGGTCTGTTTGGTATAGCATTGATTTTGGGTATTGCTTTTGCAATGTCAAACAATCGTAAAGCAATTAATTATCGTACTGTTGGCGTTGGTCTGGCCATTCAGTTTGGGCTCGCAGTATTTATTCTCCGCACGGATACAGGGCAGGCTATTTTTCAATGGCTTGGAGCAAAAGTTCAAAAATTACTTTCTTTTTCAGATAAAGGCGCTGATTTCGTTTTTGGTACGCTTGTTCGTCCGGATTTAATGCAGAAGGCATTTGGTCCCGGAAATGACTTTGTGTTTTTCTTTAAAGTAATTCCAACCATTATTTTCGTCGCTGTTTTGGTCAATATGCTATATCATTTAGGCATTATGCAGCGTATCGTTTCTGTCATGGCACGTGGCGTATATTGGTTAATGGGTGTTAGTGGAGCGGAAGCCGTTTCAAATGTGGCGAGTACTTTTGTTGGCCAGGTTGAGGCGCAGATTATGATTAAGCCTTATCTGAAAAATATGACTAATTCAGAGTTATTGTCTTCTATGACAGGTAGCTTTGCATGTATTGCCGGAGGTGTAATGGCCGTTTATATTTCGCTTGGTGTACCGGCACCTTATCTGATTGCTGCCAGTCTGATGGCTGCGCCTGGTGCATTAGTAATATCAAAAATAGTATTTCCTGAAACGGAACAATCAACAACCAAAGGTGCTGTAAAATTGGAAATTAAGAAATCACACGCTAATTTACTGGATGCCATCGCAGCAGGAGCGGGTGAAGGTTTGAAGGTGGGGTTTAATGTCATTGCGATGTTAATCGGTTTTATTGCGCTCGTTGCGCTGCTCGATTATTTGCTGGGATTGATCGGAGGTGTTTTTTCTTTCCCCCAATTAAGTTTCAATTTCGTTTTAGGAAAGCTGTTTTCAGTTTTTGCCTGGGCAATGGGCGTTCCTTCGAAAGATATAGAAGCGGCTGGTTCTTTGATGGGGACCAAAATGGTGATCAATGAATTTGTTGCTTATCTGGATATGGTAAAAATGAAAGATACGCTGGATCATAAAACGATTGTGATCACAAGTTTTGCATTGTGTGGATTTGCTAATTTTAGCTCGATTGCGATTCAGGTAGGTGGAATCGGAGAATTGGCTCCATCACGCCGGGCGGATTTGGCGCGTCTTGGTTTCAAAGCACTGATCTGTGGAACACTTGCCTCTTATATGTCAGCAACTTTGGCAGGATTGCTTTTGTAATCGTTATTAAACTTTTTGGAATTTATAAAGGAGTCAGTTTTTCAAAAGTTGACTCCTTTATTTTAGAATTTTGAGAGTTACTGTTAAAGCTCTGTTACAATTCCACCAACTTCAGGCGAATTGCTTCCAAAACCATCCCAACCCTGCTTTTGACATTCATTTTTTGAAAAACAGATTCGCGATAACCGTCCACTGTTCTTGGGCTTACGCACATTTTATCGGCTATTTCAACATAAGTCAGATCACTGCACGAAAGTTTTATAAAATTAGTTTCGCGCTCATTTAAACCCATCTGATCCAATGGATTTTGTAAAGAATCAGGGTTCAGGCTTTTAATAAGTTGGCTTGTTATATATTCCGTATAATAAAATCCTTTTTGGACAATCGAATCCAGCGCTTGTTTCAATTCATGTGGTTTACAACCTTTCAAAAGATACCCGCTTGCGCCATTCCGAAGCATTTTTACAATGGACTCTTCCTTATCGTTCATCGAAAGAGCAAGAATCTTGATTTCGGGGTAGTTATTTTTAAGCCATAAAGCCGTTTCGTAGCCGTCCATTTCGGGCATATTGATGTCCAGCATTACGATATCCGGAATCATTTTCAATTTGATCCTTTGAATCAATTCTTTACCATTGGATACCTCATATAGTACCTCATACTCCTCATATTTCTGCACTAATCCCGAAAGTGCTTTTGCCATCAATTCATGATCGTCAACAATAGCAATGGTTTTTGTTGTCATCTTCAAATTTGGAGTAGTACTCAATATGTTTTTATTATTAAATCAAGTATTAAGACTTTTACGAGTAGGTACTTCAATACCAAGGAATGTTCCTTTTCCAACCAAAGATTCCAGGCTGCATTTAGCACCAATCAGCTCACAACGCCGTGCCATATTACGAAGGCCGGCACCTGAACTAAGCAGGTTATGTGTTGTCACTTTTTCATAATCAAATCCTTTTCCATCGTCCGACAAAGCCAGATTGAAATGTGTCAGGCCATAATTCAATTTTACAATTATATTCTTTGCCTCCGAATGTTTGAGCGAATTGTTTAAAAATTCCTGAAAAATACGGAACAAAATTATTTCGCGCTCATAGCCCAAAGTATAAGGCTCTCCGGTTAAAGTGATTTCAGTTTCAAATTTTTTAGTTTTACGGATGCGCTGTAATTCATGCGTCATGCTTTCCTGCAAGCCAAATTGCTGTACAAAATCACCATCCAGACTTTTAGTCAGCGACCGCAGATCCTGAATCGACTGGCCAATGATTTCATTTGTTTGTTTTATGTATTCATGGTTTTCTTCCTCTTGTTTTGTCCCTTCGAGGATATTGAGGTTAATTTTAGCAACCGATAGCAGCTGCCCGATATTATCATGCAATTCCTGCCCTATTTGCTGTAATGTAGTATTTTGTACCTCGATCTGGGATTTAAGGATCTCCTGATTAAATTGTGTCTGAAGTGAAGCTTTTTCTTGCTTATTAATAAGTTGTTTCCTCCTGAAATAGAAGAGAAAAACAACGATAAATATGCTTGACGTGATCAATAATAAGGTGCCAAGCGTAATGATCAATAAAATCCGGGATTCTGTCGGCTGCATGAGAAACTGACAATAAACATGATGTATAAATAAATATTAAGGATAGGATTGAGCATATTGACCAGATATCCCAATTGCGAATTGAACCGCATGATCGATGTCCCAAGGCCCATCGTGAAAATGGAACCCGTACAAAATAAAAATAAACCGATACTCAGCCAAAATAAAGGACTTCTGTTGATTTCCAGTATTTCATCACTGCGATATATTTTTAGAAAAAAATAAAGGCTTAATGTGGCCATTAACATGGATCTGACTACAAAAACGACATGAAATTCGTTGAAACCGTTAAGGTAAATCATGTAATAAATGACAAAGAGTGTGTATAATATGAAAAGAATTTTAATGATATTTTTTTCTAATGATGATTTATAATAATGCAGATACAACCAGGAGATAAAGAAATACTCAATGGGACCAAAGGCGTTATATGACCAAAAGAATGAAATTTTAAAATACCTAAGGGCGTATACTAATAATTCAACCAAAACATTTAGCCACAAGTAAATCCATAGCCAGTTTAAAGGATATTGTAAGGACCGTCTGTACATTGTAGCCGTAACGGCAGCGACTACTACGGTTGCGAAATAGAGATAAAGAAAAATATCAAAAATTAAATAGATCATGTATACCTTAAAATACCGCTGAAAGGCAAAGAAAATGCCGTTACTTTGCTGTTAAAATAGTAAAGTAACGGCTTCTTTCCTACAAGTAAGCTTGGTAACCATTGTTGGAAACCTTACTTATCGAACAGTTTATGATAAAGTGTAGATGTTTTATTGAAAGGTGGCGGAGGTTGAGGACAGCAATCGGCCAAAAGTTTGCCATCAGACGAGTATAATTCATCAGCATTTTTGGTATAAGCCGTAATGATTACAGTCAATTCGCCGTTATTATCCAATGCCGGAAAAATTCTCAACCCGGCAGATTCGTCTCCCAGTAATTTTAAAATTCCCTCTTTGGCAAAATCAAAATTGATAAGCCCTTGCTCCTGGTTATGTTCTACTGTTTTGGTTTTACCGGGCTCGCCTTTGACAGGCATTTCAGCTTTAAAATCAATAATCCGGTGAGCGAACTGCTCGCTTGTACCACATTTGTTAGCGAAAAATAATTCCAGATCCATAATCGATTGAGGGTTTTAATTGTAAAAAGATGTTACGAAGGTAGGTGAGAGCTACAAATTTACACATGAGAGAAGTACTCATTTGGTGCCGTAAAAATACGGTGTCAAATACGATAAATTTCCCGTACAAAACAATATACGTATTCAAGTACCTTCGAATCAAATTTATAATCTGTTGATCTTACTATATGCTAACTCAAAGTTCTAATTCGTTATGAAAAATTTCCTCTATTTATCACCAATTTTTGTCTATTGTATGAAAACTACTGTCAGAGAAAGGGCTTTTTTATCCTTGATCTCAAAATGCCCTGCGTAGTACCATTTGTAATGTTTAACGGATTATAACCCTTCTTAAAACTTAAAGTACTCAAACCTATGAAAAATGTTCAGCTTAATCCAGGAAATCGGCCTGAGTACCGGGCCTTGTGTTTCGGAAATTATTGTGTCAAATCTTCCTGATTTTAGGATTTCTTTTGGGTTCCCATAAAGACTTTTCCCGCATTTACGTCACAAAGCTATTTTCCTGGAAGTTATAAACGTCTTCCCGGATAATAGAAGCCTTAATTTGTTATTATATGTGCTTACATCGATCGACGTATACCAATCTTCGTTTGCCCATATTTTACCTTCCTGTTTTTTGCAAACAAACTCTACTCCATCGCAAACACAGCTTATTGTATGGATACCCCAATCGGAAAGCTTCATGTAAATAAAGAATACCGGGAAGTCATGCATATGTGGCAAAACCATGCAAATGAACCGGAAACAGACAGTTTTGAAAATCCGGGATTTAGCAGTCCTGTGCTTCTAAACCTATTAAATCAATCGCCCTGCGTAACCTGGATACTGGATGTCCGGAGCAGGAAATTCAATTTTATCAGTACAAACACATTTGACTTTTTTGGTTATGATTCAGCACACTATCTGGTGGACGGACAAGACTTCCATGAAGGAATAAAACATCCTGACGATACCCTGAATACCTGGAAGTTGGTGTGTAACATCTGGAAAGTTCTTGTGGCAATTCCATCATCCAGCAGATCCAATTACAAATTCAGCTATGATTACCGGATTTTAAAACCGGATGGCAAAGTTGCAAGGATTTTGGAACAAAACTCTGTTTTAAAGCAGGATAGTAATGGAAATATCACGCATTTACTGGGAGTCTGCAACGATATTACGCAATGGAAAAGAAACGGGACCCAGCTTGCTTCCCTCACTTCAGTGATTGACAAAAAATATTTCTTTTTCAACTCAGATATGACCACAGCCGTTAAGCCCCCAACGATCCTCAGCAAACGTGAACTGGAAATCGTAAAACTCCTGTCCGAAGGCCGCAGCAGTAAGTTCATTGCAGATAAACTTTTTATCAGCTTTCATACAGTGAACACGCACCGGCAGAATATGATTGAGAAGACGGGGACAAAGAATACGGGTGGTCTGGTGCAGTTTGTGGTTTGTAATGGGTTGATTTAGTGAGAGAAATACTGAATTTTCGGTATTGTGGGTGGGGGATTCAATCAGTAGTTTTGGGTCAAAGTATAAAATCAAATAGCTGTAATAGCAGATATATGCAATACTTAATCAAAGAATTAGAGGTAATACCATGTCCTTGTTAAAACGATATCAATTCTCTTAGCAATATTTACAATTAGTTAAATTTCATGAAAATGAGTCATTGGAATTCGAAGATCGCAGAAGAAACCCTTTTAGAAATTAAAACACATGCCCTACAGGAAACCACGGATACTATTAACTGGTATACTACCAAAAGATCTAGCATGGGTTGTTGGGCTAGGTTTATCCGAGTCGCCACAATTGTTTTACTTTGTATAAGTACTTTAATACCGTTAATAGCTGCATTACCTTGCTTCAAGGATGAAGTGGCATCAATACTTTATATTGGATATTTTATGGCTGGCCTTGGTGGAGCATTACTGTTGGCAGATAAATACTATGGCCTTTCTAATAGTTGGGTAAGATTTGTATTAACTGGTTCAGATCTAAAAAACATGCAAGATTCATTCATTGAGAATTGGGAGATCCTTTATATTAATAATTTACCATTAACTCCCACCAACTTCAACACACTAGCAAAATACATTATAGATTATAAAGATTTATTTAACAAGAATGTCAAAAAAGAAACAGAAGAATGGGCGAAAGAATTTCAGCAGAGCGGCAAGGAGTTGATGAAGGAGCTTCAAACAAATATGGAGGATTCTAAATCAAATTTTGAAACTGAAATGCATAAATTGGCTTCCAAAAAAGCATCCATTTTTAACTCCGGTGTTGACGAATCGAAATATACAAAAAACGACTATGCTAATATAGCTATTGATCAAAATCAAAATTTTTTATATAATAAATTTAAGAATATTAGATTAATAACTCATGGGAAAAAGATAAATGAGCAAACCGGTCAACTCGTAGATTGTGTTACAATACATCTAACAGATGATGAAGTTGAACAAATACCCTCTAAATTATTCTTAAAGACATCCGAAGGTGTAACACAAGAAGTTGAAACCGAAATCATAGAGTCAGTTGATAAACCTCGGGTCAGTTACATGGCTGGAGATAGTATTGCAAACACTGAAATACAGCCAATAGCCAAAGGAAGTATTGCTTGTAAACTCCAATTGCCAGACAAAACGGAATGCATTCTTACCTGTTGCCATGTTATGACAGGCGGACGGAGCACTTGTTTTGACAATAGGCCCGTATCAAGCCTACTTAATTCTATCATATCGGGAATTTGGTTTTATGGAGTACGGGATAGTGAATTGGACATTGCATTAATAAAAGACTTCGACCCTAAACAGGTTAATTTTCCGAGCAATTTGACTGTTACAGACGCAAGAGATTTAACAATAGACGATATCAAAACGACTAAGGTAACTATGTTTGGCCGTTTGGATTTCTATGCTCCTCCCAATGGGAATGGCAGTGCCATAGAAGGATACATCATTAACAATCGCTGTGTAAATCCAGTGACGATTTCCTATGAAGGCGAAGACTGCCCAATGATTAACCTCATAACAATTTCTAAGTCAAACAAGGCACCTTTCGAATCCATTTCACAAGGTGGTGACTCGGGTTCTCTCATAATTGATTCTATTACCAAAGAAATGCTTGGAATAGTCATAGCCCAAAATTCAAAATTTACTTATGCGATCTCATTTAACAAAATACTTAAAAAATTACAAATAAAATAATATCAAAATCCGCAAATTAAACTATTCTTGATATGAGAAATATTTCAATGCTCCTGTTTAGTATGCTTGCTTCATTAGTCAGTTTTGAAGCACTATCTGAAAAAAAAGATACCATATCTATTAATTACAAAAGTACAACAGCCGAAATATTTAACATTGATTTCGACACTTCCTTCAAATTACAGGTTTCTAATTTTGACAATGCTGCAAAGATTAAGATAGAGTTTGACGACGGTGAAGCTGATCTCATTGATGCTAAGCAAGTAGATTTCTCAGTTTTCTCGAATAACCAATTGTACGTGACATTCACGGTTGAAGAAAATAAGGTGTTTCTGAAAAAGGACAGCCAACACAATCCTAAGGCAATTAAAATTTCTAATAGGAATGGAGTCATCATAGCTGAGATTAATAAAAAAGATCCCTCTGGCATTCCCATAATAAAACCCCAAACCACTGACAAGCCGACTGGTCATGCATATTTAGATGCAATGGCAATTATAAAAAGCGACTCAATCGATGATATTATCTCTATTCTTTCGACTTACTTCGACAGTATACCCCAAAACGTCAATTCCAAAGAAATGCTTATAGCATTTCTTAAAAAAGACTCAACCAATCTATTTTTAAATGATAAGAAATTTATCGATCTTATCAATAAAAAGCTTGAAAAAACTGCGGTAGCGTCAAGCACTGCCGGATTTATTAAAGGTACGAAAACTAATATTGGTTCTATAGGAGGCCTCGACGTCACCAAATTTGCCAATGCAATCTCTGATCTTCTTATTGACCGTGCTAAACAGGAACTTACCGTAGCTTTCTTTGATAGGTTTAAGAAATTTTCAGAGAAAAACCCTGAATTTCAAATTCTTTTCCCTAAATCTACCGATAACCTTAGTAAGCTTCTGACCTATCAATACCCGCAAATGCTACCTGCCTTGCGCACCGGATTTCTTGATGATCTCAGGCTGATTACCTATCATTTGGACGACGTGCTTGAACTACCTAGATACCGTGAGCTACTGATAAATTTCCCTGAAATCAGAGTAGCAATAAAATCTTTGAGGCTGATTCATGCTTTGGAAAACGGAACTTCAAATTTAGCGGAAGTTATTCGTGAATTCTCTGAATTTCCAGAATGGGATACCAATCCGTCAGCTAGTCCGGAATTTAAAAATATGAAAGCAACAGTGACATTTACCGCTATTTTTTCCGAAGCACTGAGAAGTGATTCAGCCTCCAAGGACAGCACTATTTGGATAACACCGAAACAAGCCCAAAACTTCGTAAATGACCCAGTTAACGTACAAATTTTCATGGGACTTCTTTATCAGCAAATTAAGAATAAGGAAGTTACATTTATAATAAATGGTCATGATAAAACGCTGACAAAAATTTTAGAGGAACAGAAAGAAAGTATATTTCTTTTTCAAAGCAAAATATCCGAGTTCATAAATCTCGCAGATAAATTCTCGTATAGCTATCGAGAAGTAAGCAGAAAGATTAAAAACAAGGAAAAGCCAACAAACGAAAATATTTATAATTATATTAATGTTTCATTGGATGTAATTGATTATGGATTTAGTGTCGTCAAAATATTCGACAAGGAGTTACTTACTGATCAATTCATTACCATTCCCAGAAAAGCCAATAGCTTGTATAAGGATATTTATTCAGAGCAATATACTCAGGCGGTGAATGATGCAGTAGATTTATTAAAGGAAGTATATAATATAACCAAAAATAACACGGTATATCCTGACTTAGTAAAAGCCAAGCAAGAAGAGCGAACTAAAAATATTGGCGACTCTTTGAAAATAGATATAGATATTAAAATCGCTAGCCTAAAAAAAAGAGAGGCCGATGCAAATACCAACTTAAACAATCTTATTACTTTTGCGGAAAAGGTAAAGCCTTATGCCTTATTTATGGCCAATATGGTCGAAGCAAAAGACGAGGATGCAATAAAAGCAGCATTGGAGAATGTTATATTGCCAGTGGGTAGCTCTTCTATCAAGAAAAATCAGGAGCAGAAAATCCATCTTGATGGCAATGTATCCATTCAATCATATGTAGGAGCATCCTGGCGCCCCTTTGGAAATCCAGAAAATTCAAAAGGAACGATGAGTGACCGATTCGGAGTTATTGCCCCAATCGGTGTTTCATATACTCCCGGATTTGCAAGCCTTGGTAAAAGTGGATCTGTAAGTTTATTCATTTCCTTATTGGATCTTGGAGCAATAGTAGACTACAAGTTAAAGATAGATTCAACTGTCACTAGCACCGCAGCGAAAGCAGCAGCTGTCACAAAAAATTATTCAATAGAATTAGGGCAAATATTTTCTCCTGGTGGATTCTTGGTATACGGCTTTGGAAAAAATTTACCATTATCGCTTGGGATAGGTGCGCAATTCGGGCCGGGACTTTCGAAAATTGATGTTTCGGGATCTACAATAATCCTAAATGAACCGAAATGGAGATTCAAAATTTTTCTGGCCGTTGATTTGCCTCTTTTTACCCTCAGAAACAGGCTCCGAAGCAGTTATACGCCTATTAGGTAATTATAAAAACTCCCAAACCCATGTCAACCCAACTTACCCCCATTTCACCCTGGTTGAACTGCTTAGCAGTCAAACCACAGTCCGATTTCGTTATACAGAGGTATTCGAGCCTTCTGCCGAAATCGTAGCTAACCGGAAGCAGCTTTGCGAAACTAGTTTGGAACTAATTTGAATCTCCATTGGAATACCTATCAAAGTGTCCAGCGGATATCGATGCCTGCGCGTGAATACCAAACTTGGAAACGGGCATAAGCGATATACAGAGGTGTAACAACAGCACGATAACCGAAATTCTCCAAAGACATTTACTACTTATGAAACTCTCTATGAAAACTTTACCAATATTTTTCACACTCCTTTTCTTGACAATGAATGTAAGCGGGCAGGTAACGTTTACCCGGTTTGAAACAGGTGTTATAAACGCTAACGACAGTAATGATAAACAACCTTTCGGAGGTATATCAGGAATCGAAAATCTGGGAGCCAACAATTGGATTTTAGTGAGTGACCGGGGCTATTATTTTAATTGTGATAATTGCTCAACCATATCCGATTTTCAGTTAAGGATCAATCAAAAAGAAGGTACGAAAACAGGTCATTGGTTCGAAAGTATCCGGTTCAACAGGAATACAAAAACGTATTACTACGCCACTGAATATGAGAGGAAGGACAATTTGGGAAAGAGCATTGAGCACACCGGCGTATATGAATCAACAGGATTAATCGATACTCTTGTAGATATAAGAGAAAAATCTATAATACACCTTGATAGGCTGCCAAGTTCAAACAAAGGAATTGAGGCCATTGCAATAACACCATCAGGTGCGCTGTGGGTAGCTCCTGAGGCAGGATGGAAAGGTGAAACAGATGTGGGGCAGAAATATATAAGTTTTTATAGATATAAAGATCCTTCTTCAAGTACAGAAAGACAAGAGTTCAAATATCCAATCACGCGATTTCCAGAAGCTTATTTTGCTGAGGATAAATCGGGTGGAATATCTGAAATACTGGCAATAGACGAAACACATTTGCTGGTTCTGGAAAGGTGTTATATTTCAATCGCGAAAGATATTGAAATAGCACTGCTCAGAAATGTTACTGTGGACGAAGAAAGTCGGGAATTGATCATTGACTCAAAAGACGCTTTTAATCTCAACACCGTTCCCGGTTTGTGCAATGTAGAAGGTATGGCATGGGGAGATGATGATAAGAAAACGCTGTATATTATTGCGGATGATGGTTATGGTGAAACTTATTATAATGATAAGAAGATCCGAAAAACGGGTCTGCTGGAAAAACCAACATTAAGAAACCAACTGATCATACTTAGAAGAGAATAAAGTAACAATAAGCAAGATTCGCAACAATCTAAAAACCAACAAATTACCGCTTAATAACAAAGCCCGGTACACCATACGTTATTCAAATAAAAAATATAACTTCAAAATCGAAACTCAGCGTTATATTATCCTTTCAGTAGCAGAACCCACTTGATTTTTTGAATAGAATAAGCCAGCCTGCATCAAGGCTGCGTTGGGTATTTACGTATACACATTTTCGTACCCGTGCATTTCATTTTTTTTTCTACCAGATCAAAAACAGTTATAAAATAACCAACCATGGCCACACAAATCAGCCCGCATTTCACATTGGAAGAGATGCTTACAAGCCAAACCGCGATAAGGTTTAGGTATAACGAACAATTTATTCCTCCCAATAACGTGAAACAAAGCTTAACAGCGCTTTGTCAGAATGTGTTGGAACCGATTCGTATTGCTGTTGCTAAACCTATTCGGGTGTCAAGCGGTTATCGATGTCTACGGGTAAACTCTAAAATCGGCGGATCCAAAACGAGCCAGCATATGGATGGAGAAGCTGCCGATATTCAAGTACTTAGCATAACGGTAGAGGAATTATTTCAATTTATAAAGAGTGGCAATTTTCCATACGATCAGCTTATTCAGGAATTCGATTCATGGGTACATGTTTCATTCGGGCCAAGAAACAGGAGGCAGCCGCTCAGAGCAATAAAACTAGGGAATGGTCAGACTAAATATTTACCGGGGTAAGTCTGTCCCTAATTCACTCATGTTCAGGTAATACTACATAATTGACTAGCGGGATGGGCTCCGTAGCAAGTTCTTATTTTAGCTCAACTGATATTTTGACTTTATACTAAAAAACAATCCGCATCATGAACCTCCTCGACATCCCCATCGTATCCACCGCAATCGCCATAGTCATTAGCTGGGCTTTGTATGCCCTGTTTTGTAGTTATTTTCTTGAAACCTGGGTTCAGATAATGGCTGAACGAGGGAGGTTTATGAAGAATTATCTTTATCTACAATTGATGGATAATTCGAATGGTGTTAACTGGGCGGAGAAAATTTATTCTCATGGAACAATTGATCTGTTGAGCCGTGATCCAAAGAAGCCTACAAATGATATATCACCGAAGTTATTCGCTGAAACACTTATTGAGGTTGTGGGCAGTTCCCGCCTGGTGCAGAACCGGGTTGATGAATTAAAAAATGAGAGCTGGGTTGTCAATTACAAATCCCAGGTTCTTAAAAATTTTAAATTTGGTACACAGATTTTGAATCCCAGTGACCTTGTCGCTCTTTTTAACCAGGCCATGCTGAGTGCTGAATTGAAAAGTTCGGGCGGTAAAGATAGCGATGAACCGAATGAGGCGGAATTATATGGGCATTTAACTGAATATCTGGAAAACTGGTTTGGAGAACTCACCGAGCGCCTCTCGTTATGGTATAAAAAGAAAACAAGAGAAAGGTTGTTTTATATCGGAGCGTTGATCGGGATCATTATAAATGTAGATAGCCTGCAGCTATTTTCCTTCTACGAAGAAAACCCGGTTGCGAAGGCCGCAATAATCCAGTACTATCAAGACCATCCGGAAATACGTCCAGCTGTCCAAGACAATACAACCGGAAAAGATGTGTCGAAAATGGTTCCTGAAGCCACTGACGGTACAATAGGAGGAAACGCCGATAACATAAACCAGGATAGTCTTTTAAAAGCCAGGTTTGCCGAAAATGCCGTGGTGCAGTCAAAATTATTTGCGAAAAATGATAGCCTTAATGCTTCAAATAGCCAGTTCGTAAAGTCTATGGATAGCCTCATTGTGGCATCAAAAATACCAGTTGGGTGGAAATATAATTTGTTTTCAAAAAGAGCCGGGATGGATTGGGAGGATTACTTATTAAAGATTTTAGGGGTTTTGATATCGGGATTGGCTGCCAGTTTTGGCGCACCATTCTGGTTTGATCTTTTGAAGAAAGCTACATCATCCAAAATTTAAAATCTACATTATGCAATTTTATAACGCTCATAGTCACATTTTCAATATTAAGAATGCACCCAAGCGATTTCTTAATTTATTTCTTCCGGATGTTGCTGCCAATCTTGTAGATAAATTAACTAACACAGATGCCGGATCTGGTATGTTTCAATTCCTTTTATCCAAATTAGGCGGTAACCTGGGTAAAAGATATGCAAGTTTTCTGCAGGTTGGAAAAAGCAGAAATCAGCGGGAAATATTTGAAAATTTACAAAAGCAGTACGATGATCCGCATTTAAAAATAATCGCCTTGACTATGTACATGGAAAAATGCGGGGCAGGGCCTTCGGAAACTGGATACGAAGGCCAATTGGAAGGTGTTCTTGAAGTTAAAAAGGAGAATCCTGATAACTTGCTCGTGTTTTTGGGGATTGATCCTCGTTGGAAAAGTACGGGTAAAGAATTGAGAGATACAGTAGAAAAATACTTCGAAACCAAAATCCAAATTAATGCTGAACGCTCGGTTTATCCGTTTGTTGGGTTGAAAATTTATCCAAGTCTGGGTTTTTACGCATTTGATGAAAAGCTCAAAGAAACATTTGAATGGGCAGCAGAGAGAGGTGTGCCGGTTTTAAGTCATTGTAGTTACCTGGGAGGGATTTATTCGAATGATACGGATTACATTAACAATAGCCTGGATCCATTTGATGTTTACAGCGGGAAATCGTATTCTCAGAATTTTGGACCGGGTGTTCCGCCGCCCGTACCCGATAAATCCAAAAATTTTTTCAAATGGATTTTGGGACAAAGAGATAATTTGCGCAATTTAAATACCTGTTCTTATTTCCTGGAACCTGCAAGTTTTAAAACACTTATTGCATATTTTTCAAAGGAGGGAAAGAAGCCTTTAAAAATTTGTCTTGCTCATTTCGGAGGGGAGGATCACGTTTTAGACGAGTATAATGGAAAATCAGGTGAAACACTTTTTGGAATGGTTCAGCAAAATTGGTGTTCGCAGATTAAGGATCTTATAAAAAAGTATCCAAATGTTTATACGGACATTGCGTATGCTGTTGGTAATTCTCAGACGCATAAGGCATTCCTGAAAGATGTTCAGGATATTGAATTACAGCAGAATATAATGTTTGGTACTGATTTTTTCCTGACAGAACGGGTTCTTCCGGAAAAGGATGATTATGCCACTTTCAAACGTGCTGCCCTGAATCAGGTGATAGGGAATACCAATGCCTGGGAAATAATGGCGTCTGAAAACGTTGAGGTATTTCTTAAAAGTAAATACTATTAAGGAGATAAGGAAGTATTTACTTTTAAGTTCACTATTAATTCTTATCTCTTCCGTCTGGCATGATTATATTCGCACTCAAATCACACGCGAAATATAATCAAACCAGAAACCTCCTATGAAACAGATCAAGTTCGCCTTCACACTATTATCTGAAAGTTTCGATGAATTTATGAATGACAACGGGCTCAAACTGAGTGCTGCGTTATCTTATTACACCATTTTTTCATTAGCACCCATGCTCCTGGTGATCATTTCGGTGCTCAGTATATTTTTTGGCAGAGACGCTATTCAGGGTGAATTATTCGATCAGATTCGCGGGTTGGTTGGAGACAATGCCGCGGCCCAGTTACAGGAAATTTTAAAAAATGCACAGGTTTCAAATAAATCAGGCGTAGCCGCCGCAATTGGAATTGGCACTTTGCTGATTGGTGCTACCGGGGTTTTTGCAGAAATCCAGGATTCTATCAATTATATATGGTCTATTAAATCAAAACCTAAAAAGGGCTGGCTGCAATATTTGAAAAACCGGTTGCTTTCATTTTCTATTATTCTTACGCTTGGATTTTTATTGCTGGTTTCTCTTGGCGTTAATGCGATAGTTGATCTACTAAGTTCAAGATTGCAGCAGTACTTTTCAGAAGCATCCGTTGTCCTTTTTTATATTGTCAATCTGGCTGTTGTGCTTGCTATTATCACATCACTTTTTGCCGTTATTTTTAAAGTACTTCCGGATGGGTTTTTACGCTGGCGAGAGTGTCTGGTAGGTGCCGGTTTTACAGCGGTACTTTTTCTGGCAGGTAAATTTGTGATAACTTTTTATATCGGGAAAGCGGATTTGGGAGCCACTTATGGTACTTCCGCTTCCATAGTAATCCTGCTCACCTGGGTTTATTATTCTTCAATCATTCTTTATTTTGGTGCAGAATTTACCAAGGTTTATGCCAAACTGGATGGCGTTGGAATTGCGCCTAATCAGCAGGCGGTATTAATTGTGAGGAAGGAAATTGATGAAGAAACGGGGAAGGTGGTTTGAACTTTTTTGCCACAAATACACGAATTTTTACGAATACATTTTAGATATTATTAATAGAAAAATCCCTGACCGAAGTTACGATCAGGGATTTTTTTTAAGTCGTTTTAATAATTATCAACTTATCTGATTATCAATTCATAAGGAAGTCTGGTTTGCATTCCGCCCATGTTCATCAGTTTTTTGTACATCTTCACATAAGTTGACAATTCACCCAGATTTCTGTCCAGTACTTTATCTTCAGAGTTGCCCATCATTTTTCCAAGCAGTTCTTCAATTGGTTTTTTCTTTTCAGGGAAATAACGAACGCGGTAGTCACCTTCTTTCAATTTTGCTGCTTTTGCTGCAATTACTATTGCGTCATCAATTCCACCCAAAACATCAACAAGACCATTTGCTTTTGCTTCAGTTCCGGACCAAACACGTCCTTGTGCCAGGCTTCTCAATTTTTCAACTGGCATTTTTCTGCCGGCTGCTGCTTTTGAAGTGAAATTGGCATAACCTTCGTTGACACTTTTCTGGATCATTGACTTTTCAAATTCCGTCATGTCGCGGGTTGCAGTCGGCCAGTCGGCGTGTTCACTTGTTTTGACAGCGTCAAAAGTAACACCCAGCTTGTTGTTCATGAAATCTTTTACGTTGAAAATCAATCCAAAGATCCCGATGGAACCGGTAATCGTGTTTGGCTGCGCAACAATTTTATCACAACCCATGGCCATATAATAACCACCAGAAGCAGCAACATCAGACATGGAAGCAATGATTGGTTTCTTTTTTGATGTGATTTGAATCTCTCTCCACATGACATCCGAAGCAAGTGCACTTCCGCCCGGAGAATTGATACGAAGCACAATCGCTTTGATTTTGTCATTGTCACGTGCTTTTTTCAATTCCTTGATAAAGTCATCTGACCCGATTGACTCATCACTTCCTTCACCGGAATTAATTTCACCTTCGGCAATCAGAACGGCAACGCGGTTGTTATAATCTCCGTCTTCCGGCGTCACGTCCGATTTAATGTATTTGTCAACACCTACGTAAGAAATATTTTTCTTGTCTTCGATGCTCAATTCCTTTTTGATGCTGTTTTCAAACTCATCCCAATATCCCAAATGTGTTACCAGTTTGTTTGCCAAAGCCGCTTTTGGATTATCAATCGTAAGGGAATCTGCAAAGCCTTTTAATACCGGAACTTCAATACCACGAGATTTTGAAATATTGGTTAAGAAATTACCATAAATCGCGCCGATCAATTCCGCCGATTGTTTCTTGCTTGAATCACTCATATTTTCACGAATAAAAGGCTCGATCGCGCTTTTAAATGAACCAACACGGAAAATTTCCGGCTTGATATTCAGTTTATCAAATGTTCCTTTATAGAAGCTATATTCCGCTGACATCCCGTTCCATTCCATTCCACCGGCCGGATTCAAATATATTTTGTCTGACAAGGAAGCCAGATAATAGCCTTTTTCAGAGAACGATTCGCCGTAAGCAACGATAAACTTTTTAGATTTTTTGAACTCCAGAAGCTGGTTCCTGATCTCTTCCAACGTTGCCCAACCTGCCTGTGGATTTTCTGCTTTCAGATAAATTCCTTTGATTTTGTCATCTTTCTGAGCGCTTTTCAAGGCATCCTTGATGTCTTTCAAACCGGTAACATTTTCGTTTCCGGAAAAAGGCCCGCCAAGTTCTGACAACGGATTTTCGACACCAACTTCTGCGATAGGCTTATTGAGGTCGAGTTTTAAAACCGATTTATCTTCAACCACAACTTTCTCATCCGACGAAAGCGCAGAACCGATACCAATAAGAATAAAAAACGACAGTATAAAGAAAACCAGAATACCGACCAGGGTTGCGAAAACGTATTTAAAGAATTGTAACATAATGAATATATAGCAATGATTTTGAGTTTCTCAGTTATTGATTTAACAAAATTAACTATTTATTGTGCCAGGTAGGTTAACAAATAATGTCCGAAGGCAATTTTAGTGAAATGAATGGTTATATTTTCATTTCGATAATTCTTTCTTTTTTATTTCCTTGCAAATTCTCGGATTGGCTCGGTCAGATTCATTATTTTTGTACAAATTATATCAATGAAAAGAACACTCATACTTGTGCGCCACGCCGCTGCCGAAGACCAGAAACTGATGGTTCGGGATTTTGAACGCGAATTGGTTGGAAAAGGCAAAACAGATTCTTCTGCCATGGGCAGATGGCTGGCCTCGAAAAATATTTATCCTGATCGTTTCATTTCAAGCCGGGCTGCGCGTGCCTCACAAACAGCGGTGATCATGGGTGATCAGCTCCATTTTCAGGCTTCTGATATTATTCTGGAAGATATTTTGTATGATGGTGGCCCTCGTGGTTATCTGGCAGTGGTGAATGCAATACCTGCTGAAAGTGAAGTGGTTGCGTTGTTTGGACATAACCCGGATATAACATATTTCGCTGAGTATTTGTCAGGTGCGGATCTGGATTCTATGTCTAAATGCAGTATCGTGATCATTGAATTTGATAATCTGGAATGGGCGGAAGTTTCGGCCAAAACCGGGACTTTTATTTTATACCAATCTCCCAAACAACTGCGGGACTCAAATTAGTAATGGAAACTCCAAATCGTAACAGACGGATATTTATCACCGTATTTATACTCTTCGTAGCACTGTTTATCTACATTTCTTACGACATGTCCAGCCGGACTACGGCTCCGTGGAATAAACCGAAGCAATTGCAGCGTGCATTGCCGGGGGAACTTCCGGAAAAGGATACGCTGGGGATTGACTCTTTGCTGAAGGAAGTTAAGTAAGTGTCAGGAATTGTCATTTGTTGTCAAGAAATTGTCAGGAAGTTGTTAAGTTTGGTCAGGGGTTGTCATTTGTTCTCAGGGAATTTTCAATTTTTTGTTTTTAGGAACGCGGGTGGAATTCGGTGATGATTTGTCTTAGGTAATCGCGGTCGAGGTGGGTGTAGATTTCTGTGGTGGTGATGGATTCGTGTCCCAGCATTTCCTGGACGGCCCTTAAACTGGCGCCGCCTTCGATTAAGTGTGTAGCAAAGGAATGACGGAAGGTATGGGGGCTTACATTTTTTGCGATCCCGGCTTTTTCTGCCACATCTTTTATGATCAGAAAAACCATCACGCGTGAAAGTTGTCCGCCGCGCCTGTTCAGGAAAACGATATCCTCACTGTCTTTTTTGACTTCAATTTCTTTTCTGACATGTTCAAGATAAAGCTCAACATACTTTATCGCTTCTTTCCCAATCGGTACCAATCTCACTTTATCGCCTTTTCCCAAAATCCGGATAAAGCCGATATCAAAATAACAGAACGTTAACTGCAATCCGATCAGCTCGGAAACCCGTAATCCTGAGCTGTACAAAACTTCAATAATCGCCCGGTTTCTGGTTCCTTCCGGTGTGGAATGATCAATGGCGTTGAGCATTTGTTCAATTTCATCATAAGACAAAACATCAGGAAGTTTTCTTGGTAAACGTGGCGCTTCAATTAATTCTGTTGGGTCTTCTGTGATTTCGTTTTCGAGTAACAGATATTTGTAAAATGCCTTAATTCCGGAAAGCATTCTTGCCTGGGAATGCGCGGTTAACCCTAATTCTGACAAATATTTTAAAAAAGCTAAAAGATGTTCTTCTTTTGTCTCCGCCGGAGAGACGTTTATTGCGGCGAGTTCGATATATTCAGCAAGTTTTTCAACATCACGAACATAGGCCTGAACCGAATTGTCGGAAAATGACCTTTCCAGGCGGAGGTAATTTTTAAAATGTTTGATGTAGCTTTGCCACATAGTTTCACTGGTTGTTTAATCTTATAAATGTAATGCCCGAATCTTTTTTATGAAAAAAATCTTAATTCTCAACGGTCCGAATCTCAATCTTTTAGGAACCCGTGAGCCTACGGTATATGGAAACCAGTCGTTCGAAGATTATTTTAAAGGTTTAAAAAACGAGTTTCCCAAAATCCAGCTTCACTATTATCAATCCAATCATGAAGGCGATTTAATTGATAAAATCCACGAAGTTGGGTTTACATTTGACGGCATTATTGTAAACGCAGGCGGTTATTCCCATACTTCGATAGCGTTGGCCGACGCACTTTCGGCAGTTACCACGCCGGCCGTTGAAGTTCATATTTCGAATATTTATACCCGCGAACCTTATCGTCATCACAGTTATCTGACCGATCGCTGCAAGGGAATGATAAGCGGATTAGGCTTAAAAGGTTATGAGCTTGCGCTAAGATATTTTTTATAAAATCTTATTATCTGAAAACTGCATTGCTAAAAAGTATTTTGCCATTGTAAAGCATTCCGCGAAACAGAGGATCGTCCATCAAATACGTGATTTTTCCCTGTCCCATTTGCTGAACGCCCATGATCAAAGTATTTTTTAGCTTTTCAGTTGCCTTGTTTCCTACGAAACCTGCTTTGTATGCCGTATCCGTCAGGTAACCCACATTCCAGCCATCCGTCAGGTAATCCATATTGTAGGCATTGCGGACAATTGTGAAATAATCCTTGCTGCATCCAAACGAAAGCGGATGTGTAGCGTCAAGCGTTACCTGAAACATACTTCCCGGCGATGTCGTGCTGGCTTCTTCTCTTTCCTGTTCACCAAACTTTTTGAACGTATCCTGGTCTTTTTTGTGCGTCGTTACTTTTTTGGTAAGATCAAATCCGGGTTTGTTCAAAAATGCATCATTTGCATTTTCCAAAGCAATAAGTCTTCCGCCTTTTTTGACCCAATCCTGCAAAGTGGCCAACAGTTTTTCATTCAGGATATTGGAATAATTTCCGCTTGGTAAAATCAAAACATCGACCTGATCAAATGGAAGTTGTGAAAGTTTATCCTGAGAAATCAATGTCAGCGGATATTTTATTTGTTGCTCAAAATAATGCCAGACAGCACCGACAGCCGTAGGTGAAATGCCGTCTCCAACCAGTGTTACAATTTTTGGCGGGCGAATGGTTACCACTTCATCGGAACCAAAACTGGCTCCGGCCGTTACGCCGCCAGTGGTTACGGGAACAAGTTTTACAAAATGTTTTGTAGCAAGCGCCGTTACCAGACTATCGAAATTATTTACATAATTTCCCTTTTTCGTAATGATCAAAGTCCCGGCCTCGAATGACATTTTATTCGTTTCAAAAGGAATATTGGAAGTGCGCACCAGGATTTTTCTTTTCAATAATTCAGAAAGAAAAACGGCGTCATTTACACTGTTCCATTTTGCGATATAAGCATAAGGTGTAGTGGCAGGAATTTTATTTTCAGTTTTTTCAGGTTGATACGCTGCCGGAACATATTTTTCCTTCAAGCCAAAAGTTTTTATTCCATACAAATAAGAAATTCCCCAGCTGGTAATGTCGTAAGTAATAGAATCTTCAAGAACTGGTTTTGTTTCAAAAAGAATTTTAAGCAGGTTGGATTTTGGTTGATAAGCACTGATCAAAAGATCGTTGCTTTCCATTTTAATATTCTGATCTGAAAGCGTGGTCAATTCTGTTCCTTTAACCGCAAGATTTTTACCAGCAATACCATATTCAAAACCTTGTCTGGAAAGCCATTCTGTAAAAGATCTGACACGTTCCTCGTTTCCTTGTGATTTGATGAGATAAGTCTTGAAAGTACCAATCGGCTTTTGAACGGCATTTTCATAAAAGTTATTAAACTCGGAAACCATTTTGTCCTTATTGGCAGAAACGGTTTCAAGCGTAGCGACACTCGTTACGTAATGATGTTCAATCCTGTTTTTCAAAGTCAGCGTATCGTTTTCATCCGGGCGTTCAATAGCCAATCCGGCACGACCGCCACCGCCTTGTTCATACGTCATCCCGATTGCTCCGTTATATGTTGGCCAGGTATCGCCGTAACTTGGATAGAACAAATCGTATTCCTTTTTAGAAAAATAAGTCCAGTTATTCTGATCGAAATATTTCCGGCAGTTTGCTCCCAGAATCTCGTTGAATTCGCGCTGCCATTTGGTAATATCCTGGTGGAAAGGTTTTGCAGCAGGAGGGAAGTAATAGCTACGGTTTGGACTCATTTCATGGAAATCGGCGTGCAAATGCGGCATCCACTGGCTATAGAAAACGATACGTTCCTGCGTTTCTTTTTGCGTTTGCCAGGCCCAGTCGCGGTTCAGGTCAAATAGATAATGGTTAAATCTTCCGCCCGGCCATGGTTCATTGTGTTCCAATGCAAAAGGAGTGACATCAGAAACCTCGTTTTGAACGCGATTATACCATTGTACATAACGATCACGACCGTCGGGGTTAATGCAGGGATCCAGAATGACTATTGTATTTTTCAAAACGTCCTGCATCGAACGGTTATTCTTGTTCAGCAATTCGTAAATCACTTTCATGGAAGTTTCGGAAGATACCGCTTCGTTCCCGTGAACATTATAACTAAGCCAGGCAATCGCCGGCGTTTTAGCATCTGTTTTTACAGATTGATTTTTTGTGCTTTTAAGATGATCAAGACGAATTTCTTCGAGGCGCGCAAAGTTTTCAGGCGAGGCAACGATGAAAACCATCAGCGGCCTTCCTTCATTAGTACTTCCATATTGTACAACCTTAACCTGATTAGGATTTTGGGCGGCAATGGTCTTGAAATAATCGACAACCTGATAATGGAAAGAGAATTTGCTGCCCAGCGGATGGCCCAGAAATTGTTCCGGCGTTTTGTTTTGAGCACTTGCATTAAGTAATACAAAAGATAATATAAGACCGTAAATGTATCTTATCATGATGGAGTGAAGATTTTTAAAAGTAAGCCTTCCCAAATTTAATAAGTAATGCGAATTTACTGCTACGTTGAAATAATTAAAAAAAAGTTTTCAATTAAAGTGTCTGTAAATCAGACCGGTAAAAATTATCTTTCATTTATTTTTCTAAACGGTTTGGATATTAAAAATCAACCGTGCATATTTGCACCACGATAACGGAAACGGAGTTGTAAAACGAAAGAAAAGTGCGATTCGCATACGAAGTAGGAGACCAGTCGGCCCATTCGTCTAGCGGTTAGGACACGACCCTTTCACGGTTGAAACAGGGGTTCGATTCCCCTATGGGTCACAAACCGTGTGAGAGTAATAGTTTTCAATCACAATACAAACGAGTTAAGTTATTTGAGAAGCCCGCTGAGAAGCGGGCTTCTTTTTTTGGTTTTGGGGTTGGATTTTGGCGGGTAGTTTTGGAATGTTGAATTTTGAAAAAGGTATATAGATATTGCAAAGTCCGAATTTCTTGTTATGTTTCCAGTCGTTTTTATAAGAATTTCAGACATTTTTCTGAAAGGGGCGGTTTGAGGAATTAATTTACAATTATCTACTTTTTTACTGGTCAATGGATACTGCTGAGAATTTACTTAAAGACGCTCGTGAACTTAACGAACAAGGAGGGTTTTATGATGTAAAGGAACTTTTGCCAGAGAAATTGTTAAGTACACTTAATAGTGCTGATTTGTATGGGGAACTGGCTTTCGCTCTTAAAGAGTTAGGAGAGTTCTCTAAATGTGACGAAATTCTCAAGATTATTTTTAAGATAGAGCCAGATCAGCATAGGGCAGTTAAAATTAACAATAGATTTTCGTCAGATGAAGTCAGTTATGATCGATCTATTAATCAGGGAAAGAATCCAAGATATATTAATTCTTATTATGAACTGGGTCGTAAGTACGAAAAGGAAAATAAGCATACCTTAGCAATTGATGCTTATATGGAAATTATTAATTTAGTTCCAAGCTACATTCCACCATATCGAAGACTAGGCGACATCTTTATTAAAATAGGAAAGATAAAAAAAGCAAAGAAACTATTTAAGAGGGTGGTTAATTTGGCCGACGATAGCGAATCTCATTTAGCATTAGGAAGAGTTTATCTACTTCTAAAAGAAAATGATAAGGCAGAAAAGTCATTAATGAAAGCAATTCAACTTCGAAATAAGAGTGATGCGACATTTTATCTTGCTGATTTGTACATAAGTCAAAATAATTTTGATCCGGCTTTTAAAATTTTAGATGAGGCTATTACTATTAAAAACAGACCAGCTCATGCCTATTATTTAAAAGGTCAATGTTATCAAAAACTTAGAAAATATAATGATTCAATAACTCCTTATTTAGAAGCAATAAAAGGCTTTGATATCCTAAAAACTTTGAGTAACGACTATAATAAGTCTTTGGCTTATTCTTATAATGCGTTAGGTTGTGCATATTTGGGGTTAAAGGATAGTAAGAACGCAATCATTGAACTTAATAAGTCAATAATAGCTGATCCGGAATACGCTGGTGGATACTACAATCTTAGTAATACGTTATACAATATTGCAATTGAATCGGAAGAAAGGAGAGTGGATCTTTTAAACGAAATCTATGAAAGTTCAATTAAATGTTCAAATATTTGGAATGAGGAGATTCATTATTATTCTTATGTATCAAAGCTAAGAAATGAGGAAATTTATTCGTACTTGCAAGACTTAGAATTGTATGATTTGGCCAGATTGATCAAAAAGATTCAATACCTTTTAAAATTCGAAGACAATTACCTAACGCACTTTACTAGTCTATCTGTTGCTGAAAAACTGGTTATCAATGAAAGTCCATTAAGAATATCTGAAGGTTCCTTTTTGAACGATACTTCGGAAGGATATAATTTAGATAATTTCTTAAATTTTCAAAAAGAAGTTTCAGATAACATTCGTAATGAGCTTATGCTTAAAAGTTTTGTTGCCAAGCGTTTTGTAGGAAGTTTTGTAGCTGATAAAAGCCACAATGACTTAACACTTTGGAGAATGTATGGGAAGGAAAATCGAGAAGAAGGGCAAGGATGTGCATTAACATTAAAAACAGATGAAATTTTAAAGTTTTTTTCAGAAATAATTACTGCTGATGCAAATAATACTGTAAATCAGAGTATGGCTAATAATGCTGATATTGATACCGATGTTGCCTTTTATAGAGTTGCTTATAAGGATAGAGCGAGTGACGCATTTTTTGTTCAAAGCATTTCTAATGACGACCTTAAAAAATTTAATGAGGTTATGACTGAGCTGAAACTTAGGGTCAACGTCTATATACAAAATAACAAAGCTGATTTGGAAAGAATTAATAGCTTGGTCAAACAACTAAACTCCATAAAATATTTATTTAAATCTTCTGATTATCAGCACGAGCAGGAAATACGACTAGTTGTAATTGGTGAAAAATTTGAGAAGAAAATAGACGAAATGGTTAGGCCATTTAGAGTTTATATAGAAGGAATGAAAATAAATTCTTTAATAGAGAAAATCACATTAGGGCCGAAGGTTTTAAGGGCGGAAGAATGGGCATCTGCATTTTATTACAAGTTGGATAAGCAAAATTTACATCCTCAAATAGTAATATCGCATTTGCCTTTCAAATAATTTATTTAAGATTTATTGTTTTTAGTCATGAAAATATTCCTGTATTCATAATACGAAAAAGATTACAACTATGTGTTATTACGGAGCAAAATTATACAATTCCAAAAGCGTAAACGCCCCCAGTCACCCCAACACAAGCAAATCCCGGCAGCCTCTCAACCCCAAACAGCGCTCTCGTATGCTTCCCCTGATCACCCAAAACTTCCAGAAATAAATCCGAAGCGCCATCTGCTATGGTAGGAGATTCATTCCATTCGCCGTCGGCGGCGTAATAAATATCCAGATGGTTTAATCCTTCAATTTTTTCAAAACCCAGATGTTTTTCGATTTGTCCCAGAATGTTCATTGCTGCGATTCTTGCTGCCTGGTAACCTTCTATTGTAGTAACTTCTTTTCCCAGTTTTCCGGCGTAATGTAAAACGCCCTGATCAATCGGAAACTGGATCGCCACATAGGCGATATTTCCTCTCACATTCACGGCAATATAAGAACCTCCCGGATTTGGGACACTTCTGCCGGAAATTCCTTTTATGGCCAGATTGCTTATGGCCAGATTGCTTTTTATCTCTTGAAATTCCATTTTATAAATTTATTAATATCTGCTTATCAGGTTTTCCAAAAGTCGCCTTGATGGTAAAAGGAGATAACGGCAAATAACTACGATTATACGCGGACAAAAATTCTGAATAAATATAAACGGATACGGAGAATATTCTCAAAATGAATAGCACATTAAAT
Organism: Dyadobacter frigoris; assembly: GCF_005280585.1. GTDB lineage: Bacteria > Bacteroidota > Bacteroidia > Cytophagales > Spirosomataceae > Dyadobacter > Dyadobacter frigoris. The sequence goes on along the minus strand of NZ_SZVO01000005.1, from coordinate 192,639 downwards.
TGTTTTTAATTTAAAACGATGGTCAACATGGATGATTTTAAAGTATAATAATTAACAGTTTTGGATTCAGTCAGATTACCGTATCGTTAAATTGTCCGGCAGCTCAATTAAATTTTCATAACAATAAAATGAAACACCAGGTCAAACCGCTGCTTTTACTTTCGTTGATGTTTTTGATGGTCGGTTCATTGTTTTGTATGAACGATATTCTGCTGCCTTCGCTCGTAACACATTTCAAGCTTAGTTACATCGAAGCCAGTATGATCCAGTTTACGTTTTACCTGACCTACATTATTTTCCCAATCCCGATTGCCTGGATGATCCATCATTATGGTTATAAAATCAGCCTGCTTGTGGCCGTCGTAACCTGTTCGCTGGGCTGTGTCTTTTTTGTCCCGGCAAAAATATTCGATTCTTATCCGCTGGTACTGGTTGCAATTTTTATTATTTCAACCGGAATTACTATCATAAATGTCGCCGCTAATCCGTTCGCTTCCCTGCTTGGCGACCCGGAGGGAGCGCACCAGCGGATTAATTTTGTCCAGGTATTTTCCCGCATCGGTTATGCCATTACACCACTTTTGGCAACTGCGCTGATCTACGATAAAGTGGGCCAGATTCGCTATCATTTTCCTTATTTACTATTGGCGATCACGTTACTGGCAACGGCCATTTTAATGTATTTTTCTCATTTGCCTTCCATGAAACCGGAGGATGACGAGCCATTTACGCTAAAAGGAATTTTGAAAGAGGGCATGTCCTATAAACATCTTTTCTACGGCGTTTTTGCCATGTTTTTCTATATGGGCGCTGAGGCTTGTACGGCTGGCTTTTTTATTCCTTATCTCAAAACGGTTTTGCATTTTAACGATGCGCAGTCGGCGAGTTACCTCACACTTTATTATTTTTTTACGGCAGTGATGGGTATCGCGGCAGTTTTTATTTTGAAATACATCAAAGCGCATAAACTGGTCGGGATTTATGCGGTTGGTATGGCGATTTTTTTCTTTGTCTGTATATTTTTCAATACCGGATTTAACGAATTGGTACTGGCAGGATCGGGACTTTTTCTTTCGATCATGTTTCCGACATTATTCAGTCTGGCTATTGAGGATATCGGCGCGTTTACCGGAAAGGGATCCGCTTTATTAAATTTTGCTATCATCGGCGGTTCTGTTTTTCCGCCCATTCAGGGTATGATCGCCGACAAACACGGCGTGCAAATATCTTATGTAGTCCCCTTCTTTTGTCTGATTATGATCGCGATTTATGCCTTTTTCTTAACGAAAGAATCTTTTAAAAACGAAGTGAAAAGTGAAATCAATATGGTATCGGATCAGCAAATAACCAGTTCAATTTAATTTTTAGTTTGATGAAAGTAATCGTTACAGGTTCCAATGGTTTTGTGGCAGGAAGTATTATTGCACAGGCTCCGGATGATTGGGAAATACACGGAATAGCACGAACGGAGCAAATCGGTAATGAGAATAATGTTACCTATCACCAGCTTGATTTGCTTGATTTCGAAAAGCTCGAAGCGATTCTGGAAGAAATAAAACCAGACGCCGTTATTCATACAGCGGCAATGGCCAACATCGATTTTTGTGAAGCAAATAAGGAAGCGGCTGAAAAAACAAATGCTGGTGTCACCGATACCTTAGCCCGATTATGTGCTAAAATTGGAGCCAAACTGGTTTTTTGTTCTACGGATACAGTTTTTGACGGAAAAAAGGGAAATTATTCAGAAAACGATTATCCAGGAGCGGTCAATTTTTACGCAGAAACCAAAATAAAAGCGGAGCAAATTGTGCTGTTGGCCTCAAACAAAAATGTAGTTGCCCGACTGTCTCTTGTGATGGGTCTATCAGTTAAGGGAAAAGGGAATTCATTTCTGGCAGATATGCTTGAAAAATTGCAAAAAGGTGAAGAAATGAAATTTCCTGAAAACGAAATACGTACCCCCGTGGATGTGATTTCGCTGGGAAGTGCTTTGATAGAACTGGCCGGAAATGATTTCGCCGGAATTATTCATCTGGCCGGGAATACCGGAATCAACCGGTATAAAATGGCGCAGGAAATTGCCAGAGAACTGAATTTTTCGGAAGCTGTCATAATACCGGTCAATTCCAATGCGATGCCCGGACGGGCACCGCGTCCGGATAATGCTACGATGGATAACACGCTGGCGAAAAAAATACTAAAAACACCCATGAAATCTCTGTCGGAAGGATTGGCTTTAACCCTGAATTTTAAAACTGAAATATAATTATGAGTGGTATTAAGTTTGATCTTGAAATAAAATTTGGCACACAATACGGCAAGGAAGAAGAGGAAGCCGTATTGCGGGTGCTCAGAAATAATGCGCCAACGAGCGGCGACGAATGTATCCGGTTTGAAAAAATGTTTGCAGAATATACCGGAGCAAAATATGCCAGAGTGGTAAGCAACGGTTCAACGGCTTTGTTTCTTTCCATGATCGGGATCGGGATTAAGCCGGGGGATCGCGTTCTGACATCGCCTATTACCTGGATCGCAACAGCCGCTGCGCCGGTTACGTTGGGTGCTGAGGTTGATTTTGTCGATATTGATCCCGTTACTTACAATCTCGATCCGAATCAGCTTGAAGATAAACTGACGCCGAATACCAAAGCCGTAATTCCGGTGCATCTTTATGGTCAGCCTTGCGATATGGACGAAATTATGGGATTATCTCAAAAACATAATTTTTCCGTCGTCGAAGATGCCGCCCACGCGATCGGTGCTGAGTATAAAGGTAAAAAAGTAGGGACGATCGGCGCGACAGGTTGTTTCAGTTTTCACGAACAAAAAAACATTTCAACCTTGGGTGAAGGTGGAATTGTAACGACCAATGATCCTGAAATTTTTGAAAAAATATCATTGTATCGTTCTCATTGTACACGTGTGCATGGAAACAGTACCAAATATTGCAAACTGGATGAAGAGAAATTTCCGATCGGGAAAAAATTCTGGTGGCAGGATTTTGACGATTGCGGGTATAATTTCCGGATGACGGACATTCAGGCTGCCGTAGGCTGTGAGCAAATTAAAAAAGTGGATATGCTGAATCAGCACCGGATTGATAATGCCGCTTATCTGACAGAAGCATTGCAGGACGTACCCGGACTAACTTTGCCAACCGTGAGGCCGTATAACAAACACGTTTTTCATTTATATCCGGTAAGGATCGATCCAAAAGAATTTGGAATGAATAAAGAGGATTTCATTTATGATATGCTTCACAAATTCGGGATCAAAGTTGGGTTTCATTACATACCGCTTCATTATTCTACCGCATTTAAAAACCGCGGAATGAAAAAAGGGCAATTTCCTCATGCTGAAAAACTGGCTGAGGAATTGGTTACGCTTCCGATCAATCCACGCCAGACCGAAGAAGCGCTGGAATATCTTGTGAAAAGTATCAGGAGTATTCGTTCGTAGATGGAAAATATAGATTTTGAAACAACGGTAAAACGCATAAAATATGCCGGGGAATTCTTTTCTCCGGAGTTTCCTGTACATATTTCAAGAGCTCCCGGCCGGTTGGATTTAATGGGTGGAAATGATGATTATACCGGCGGACTCGTTTTCGAATCAACCATAAAAGAAGCGACTTATGCGGCAGCTCAGCTTCGGGAAGACGGACTTGTGGTTTTGAGAAATAAAACGGTGACCGATGCTGGCTGGCAGGGGGAAATTATTATTAATCTGGAAGATCTTTCGGATGAGCATTATGTCAAAGAAATGGTCAACCGCTCGCCGTCTGTCCGGTGGACGGCTTATGTGCTGGGAAATCTGCATTATTTAAAAAAGAAATACGGCATTACAAAAGGCATTCAACTTTACATGGAATCCACGGTTCCGCTCAATCGTGGCGTAAGTTCGTCGGCCGCGATCGAAGTTGCGGTTATGAAGTCCTCAGCAGCTGCTTATGGTATTGATTTGTCTGGCGTCCAACTTGCTCTGGCCTGTCAATGGGTTGAAAATGTGATTGCGGATTCTGCTTGCGGAATTATGGATCAGATCGCTGTTGTAACCGGCAAAAAAGGGCATGTGATGCCGTTGATTTGTCAGCCTTGTATTCCAGAGCTGCTTATCACTTTACCGGACGAATTGCAGGTTTGGGGGATTGATTCCGGTGTGAGCCATCAGGTTTCCGGGATTGAGTATGAAGCGGCGCGAGCAGCGGCTTTTATGGGTTATAAAATGATCTGTGATTTTGAAGGTCTGGACGTAACGCTTGATACGAGCAGTGATATTCCATGTTATACGGATAGGTTCTGGAATGGCTATCTGGCTAATATTTCACGATCTGTTTTTTATCAGAAATACGAAAAACTTTTACCGGAAACCGTAAATCAGAAAGAATATCTGGAGAAATGCAAGATTCATGTTGATCCTTTTACGCCGTTGAAAGATGAAGTGCAGTACAACGTAAAGGCAAATACGCGGTATGCGGTAGAAGAAAACCAGCGGGTTCAGTTGTTTTCAGAATTATCGCGCGGGGCATCCGTGAGTCCGTCTGAACGGGCTTTTGGTTTGATGGGAGATTTAATGTATCAGTCACATTACGCCTACACCGAATGCGGACTGGGTGCAAAAGCCACAGATTTTTTGGTTGATCTTTGTCGGAACGAAGGGATAGGAAACGGGATTTACGGAGCAAAAATAACCGGCGGCGGAGCAGGTGGAACAGTGGCGATTTTGGGTAATAAAAATGCCGGTCCGACTATTAATAGGATTTTTAAGACTTATTCAGAAGCAAAACTCGGAGAACCTTATTTATTTGAAGGAAGTTCGGATGGGGCTGACAGTTACGGTATTGTTGTCGTTTGATTTAAAATATTGGAATAAAATATAATGATTAAGAATTTACTTTTTGACATGGGAAATGTCATTATTGATATCGACGTTCCTGCAACGTATCGCGCTTTCGCCGATCTGGCCGAAATCACGGAAGAGGAGGCTACCGGGATTTTTGACGAAAAACAATTTTATTTCAAACTGGAAATAGGAGAGACAGACAACGCTGGTTTTAGGAATTCACTCAGGGAAGCTTTTGGAGAAAAACTGACCGATGGAGAAATCGATCGAGCCTGGTGCGGATTGTTAAAGGAAATGCCCAAAGAGCGTCTCGACCGTATTCAGGAATTAGGAAAATCGTACCGGGTTTTCTTGCTGAGCAATACCAATTCGATACATATAAAAGAAGTGACAAGCAGGGCCACTGTTTCCGGTCATGACTTTTTAAGCCTTTTTGAACAACCTTTTTTCTCCTATGAAATGGGTTTTATGAAACCTGATCCTGAATTTTATTCAGCAGTTTTGAAAAAAGCGGATCTGAAAGCAGAAGAAACTTTATTCATCGATGATAATTTCGATAATATTGAATCCGCCAAAACAGTAGGAATTGAAACGATCTGGCTGAATCCTTTGGGGAGTGTTTTGGAGAAATTGGAAGGGTATTAAAAATTTATTCCCGAAATTTAAATTTCTGGTAATTGTTTAGATTTAATTGAGAGATGATAAGTGTTGAGAGGCTATTTTGAAACAAAAAAGATCTCATACACACTGTATGAGATCTTTTTTGTTTCAATGTGGGCCCACCTGGAATCGAACCAGGCACCTACTGATTATGAGTCAGTTGCTCTAACCGAATGAGCTATAGGCCCTTATTAATTCTATTTATTACCTGAAATCGAACCAGGCACCTACTGATTATGAGCGTCCGCCGCGCGGTCAGTTGCTCTAACCGAATGAGCTATAGGCCCTTGCTTTATAATTAAATAAACTTTCTTAACTATTTCAGCTTTTCCTGATCTTGGAAAGACTTCGGAGTGCAAAATTAGTCAAAGAGATTAATTCTCCAAATGATTATCATAAGATTTCATTCTTTTCTGCGTTCGTAGTTTACTATTTTTGCAAAAAAAAGAAGTTTTGAACAAAAGAAAAATAATCAACGACCCTGTTTACGGCTTTATCACCATTTCCTCAGATTTGCTCTTTGATCTGGTTGAACATCCTTATTTTCAGCGTTTAAGACGGATTAAGCAGCTTGGTTTGGCTGATCTCGTTTATCCGGGTGCGCTTCATACGCGTTTTCACCACGCGTTGGGGGCCATGCATTTGATGAGCCAGGCGTTGCGTGCCTTGCAGGAAAGAGATCATTTAATTTGGGAGCCGGAGCTCGAAGCGGCTCAGGCGGCTATCCTTTTGCATGACCTTGGTCACGGGCCTTTTTCACATGTATTGGAAAGTGTTCTTTTGCCTGGGGTGGAGCATGAATCCATCACGCTGGTTATGATGAAGGAGCTTAACAGACAGATGGACGGACGATTGGATATTGCCATTCAAATGTTTGAGGGAGTTTATCCACGGAAATTTTTCCACCAGATGATTTCCAGCCAGCTGGATATGGACCGGATGGATTATCTCAATCGCGACAGTTTTTACACGGGTGTTATTGAAGGATCCATTGGTGCTGATCGACTTATAAAAATGCTGGATATCAGTCAGGACCAGCTTGTGGTTGAAGAAAAAGGAATATTAAGTATAGAAAATTTTCTCCATGCGCGCCGGCTTATGTACTGGCAGGTTTATCTGCACAAAACTTTACTCAGCGCACAGGCCATGCTTACCGAAATTTTAAGACGTGCCCGTGAATTATCTGCCCAAGGCGAAAATTTATTTGCTACCCCGGATTTTTCCCGTTTCCTCCATAATAATTTTACGCTTGCTGATTTTGAAGAGAACGTTGATTTGTTAGAATCTTTCAACAATCTGGATGATAATGACGTATGGGCTTCTGTTAAGGGATGGGCGAAACATCACGACGAAGTATTGTCCACACTTTGTAAAAGCTTACTGGATAGGCATTTATTTAAGATCAGTTTTTTTAAAGAAATGCCAGAGGAAGAAATTTTGAAACCTTTACGTGAAAAACTTTTATCGCAGGGGTTAAAGGAAAGTGAGTTGTCATACTTTCTGATCACAGGAGAAACCACGAATTCAGCCTATGAGAAGGAACAGGATCCCATAAAGGTCAAAATGAAAAATGGCACTTTGCTGGATATTGCTGCTGCTTCTGACATTCCAACGATCGAAGCACTCACTAAGATTGTCCGCAAGTATTATGTATGTTGGGGTAAAAATGTATCTTTGCGTGGTTAGTGAGGATGTCAATTCTTACACAATAAAAAAGAGCCTTTTTTATAAATAGCTTTATTACTTACAAAGACGTTACCAGAAATTAGCCGAAAATATGAAATTTACTGTCAGCGAGATTGCAAAGATGCTTGATGGAACTACCGTTGGTGATGACACAGTTACAATTGATTCGGCTGCAAAAATTGAGGAGGGCCAGCCAGGTTGTATCTCTTTTCTTGCCAATAGTAAATATGAACCCTATATTTATACCACACAATCTTCGGCCATAATTGTTAATAAGGATTTTGTTCCTAAACAAAGTATAGGCGCTACGCTTATTTACGTGGAGAATGCTTATACTGCATTTACGATACTTCTTGAAGAATATCAAAAGCGTATTGCAACCGGAAAAAATGGGATTGAACAGCCAAGTTTTATTGGTGAAAACAGCCAGATGGGTGGTAATGGATACCGTGGTGCTTTCTCTTACATAGGCCGTAACTGTACGATCGGAAGTGGAGTGAAAATTTATCCAAATGCCTACCTGGGAGATTTTGTAGAAATTGGAGATAATACGGTTATACATCCCGGTGTACGGATTTATGATCATACCATCATCGGGAAAAACTGCTGCATCTTCGCTAATACCGTCATAGGAAGTGATGGTTTCGGATTTGCCCCCCAGGCTGATGGTACTTATAAAACAATACCACAGCTGGGTAATGTGATCATTGAGGACGAAGTAAGCATTGGATCCAATACTACCATTGATTGTGCTACCATGGGTTCCACTATCATTCGTAAAGGTGTTAAAATAGATAACCTTGTGCAGATTGCACATAATGTGGAGATAGGGAAAAATACTGTTATTGCAGCCCAGGCTGGCGTTTCAGGATCATCCCGGATAGGAGAACAATGCATTATTGCCGGCCAGGTTGGTATAACTGGGCATATTACCTTAGCTAACAATACAAAAATCGGTGCACAGTCCGGGCTCGGTAAGTCGATAAAAAAGGAAGGATTGTCACTTTCCGGCTCGCCAGCAAGAGATTTGACAGAGCATTTAAGATCAATGGCTTTGACAAGAAGATTACCTCAATTGGAAGAAAGATTGAAAGAACTTGAACGTAAACGAGAAGTTTCTGAACATTAAAAATATAGAAAGGAATTAAATAATTAAGTTTGGGCCAAGAATGCTCAAATTTTGGCAACCGCAAGCCCCGCAGCCTTTTAGTAGATTAGGAGAATATAATGAACGAAAAACAACAAACCATTAAGAAATCCGTATCAGTTACGGGAGTGGGTTTACACACCGGTGTCGTGGCAACAATGACATTTGTTCCTGCCGCAGCTAATCACGGTTATAAGTTTCAACGTGTTGATTTACCAAATCAGCCAATTGTTGACGCCGATGTGGATAACGTAGTGGATTTGTCCCGCGGGACAACCATTGAACAAAACGGTGCCCGGATCAATACCGTTGAGCATACGCTTGCCGCTTTGGTAGGTTTGCAAATTGACAATGTCCTGATACAGCTGGATGGTCCTGAGCCTCCGATTATGGATGGAAGTTCTATCAAATTTATTGATGCTTTACTTGATGCAGGTATCGAGGAACAAAATGCTTATCGTAACTATTTTGAAGTCCCTGAATACGTTCATTATAAAAACAAGGAAAATGACATCGAGATGGCTGCTTTGCCACTCTCCGATTATAGATTGACGGTAATGGTTGATTACAATTCAAAAGTAATCAGCAGCCAGCATGCTTCTTTGAACGATATTACTTTGTTTAAAGAAGATATCGCAAGATGCCGGACGTTTGTGTTTTTGCACGAACTGGAAGCACTGTACAAACAAAATTTGATCAAAGGAGGAGACCTTACCAATGCGATAGTCATTGTAGACCGGGACGTTAAAGAAGGCGAGCTGGATCACTTGTCACAGTTGCTCAACAAGCCGAAAGTGAGTGTTGACAAGTCGAAGGGAATTCTGAATAATGTTGAATTGCATTATCCGAATGAAATGGCCCGCCATAAGCTGCTGGATCTTATCGGTGATCTTGCTCTGATTGGAAGGCCCATAAAAGCCCAAATCCTGGCAGCACGTCCGGGACATGCTGCGAACGTAGCGTTGGCAAAAAAGATAAAAAAACTCATCAAGTCCGGAAAAGGAGATATTCCTTCCTACGACCCAAATAAAGCACCTGTTCTCGATATCAAGCAGATCGGTGAATTACTCGCACATCGTTATCCTTTCCAAATGATCGATAAGATCATTGCACTGGACGAAAACAGCGTGGTAGGTGTCAAAAATGTAACGATTAACGAGGAATATTTTCTTGGACATTTTCCAGGAAACCCTGTAATGCCAGGGGTGTTGCAGCTTGAAGCTATGGCTCAGACCGGAGGTATTCTGGTACTGAGCAGCGTACCGGATCCTGACAATTACTGGCCCTATTTAATCGGAATAGACGCATGCCGTTTCCGTAAAAATGTTTTTCCTGGTGATACTGTGATATTCAAATGTGTTTTTACTTCACCGATGAAACGCGGTATCGTAAAAATGAGCGGCCGGGGATATGTGTCCGGACAGCTGGTGTGTGAAGCAGATATGATCGCAAGTCTAGTAAAGAAAAAATGACACAACAGTTAGCATATATCCATTCGGATGCGAAGATCGCTGCGAATGTAGAAATCGAACCTTTCGCTATGATACATGCAGATGTAGAAATAGGAGAAGGTACCTGGATAGGCTCACATGCAGTAATTAATGCAGGTGCACGTATCGGGAAAAATTGCCGTATATTTTCCGGAGCTGTGATTTCTTCAACACCTCAGGATTTAAAATATAACAATGAATACACGCTGACAATTATTGGTGACAATACGATTGTACGTGAGTATGCAACCATAAGCCGCGGAACCGAAGAGCACTGGAAGACAGTGGTTGGATCTGGCTGTCTGATCATGGCTTATGCGCACGTAGCGCACGATTGCCGTGTTGGAAACAATTGTATCATTGGAAACAATGTGCAAATGGCGGGCCACGTACATGTGGACGACTGGGCGATTGTAAGTGCAATGAGCGCGGTACATCAATTTGTCAAAATCGGTGCACATTCGTTTGTTTCAGGCGCTTCGCTTGTACGCAAGGATGTTCCGCCTTTTACAAAAGCAGCCCGTGAGCCAATTTCCTATGCTGGTATCAACTCGGTGGGTTTACGCCGCAGAGGTTATAGCAATGAGAAAATCATCGAGATCCAGAATATTTACCGATACATTTATATGAGAGGCCTTAACAATGCTGAGGCTTTACAGAAAATAGAACTGGAATTACCTCCATCCAACGAACGCGACGAAGTGGTAAACTTTGTTCGTAACTCAGAAAGAGGAATCATGAAAAGCCCATTCCAGACGTACGGAGCCGGAGAATCAGAATCCCAATCCTAAAAGTTGAATTTTTTATAAACAGAAAGCCCGATTTTCGTTAGAAAATCGGGCTTTCTGTTTATAAAAAATTCTCTCATTCTCTCATTCTCTCATTCTCTCATTCTCTCATTCTCTCATTCTCTCATTCTCTCATTCTCTCATTCTCTCATTCTCTCATTCTCTCATTCTCTCATTACAAAATCAAAAACGGTATCAGCAAAACCATCGTCACAAGCATTCCCTTATATTTATTCTTTTGCATGAAACCGGTATTCTGTAACATAAAGGATTGTAAAACAGCCATCATCATCAGGATAACCGACAAGCGCTGCGTATAGCGAAATTCTGTATGCAGACAAACGCCAACGCCACCGGCAATGATCAGTAGTGTAATAATATGAATGATTTGCCTTGATAATGGAGCTTTCAATACACCTGCAAAATTTGAAACATTGGGATATTCAATCGATTGATAATAAGAGGCAAGCAGAAAGTTTTGTAACACGATCAGAAAAAATAGAACCGCGGAATATTTAATTTCTTTACTGATTTCCTGATTTGAAAATAAAGTAAAAGCTAAAATTCCAGTTGTGAAAATCAGTGACGAAAGTGGTGTTCTTAATGAATGTAACGGGCTCCTTTCCGGTAATATGGAAATAAGCCATACGCTGATTCCTGAAAGAACAACCATTCCGGCAGCAATTTTCCAAACATTTGAAGGCATGTAAAAAGCAATAAAAATACCTGCTACCAATCCACCTGCTACAATTTCCAAAAAAGTAATCCGGTTTTTCTGATTTGGTAAAAAACGCTTCATTTCCGTTTTTGCCGGTTTTCTGTTATCCAGAAGACGGTTCATGGAAGAAATTACAAAAACAGCCAGTCCCAGAACAATGTTTGCAGGTATGCTGATGAAAGTTTTTCCTAATGGCAAACGATTAAAAGCTACCTGACAAATCATAGCTGCGGCAGCCATATCGAGGTTTGCCCAATGTAAATGAAGAGGACGGAATTTGCGGATAAAAACGAAGATGGGGCCGAGTAAATCTATTTTCACAAAAAACTTTTTATTCTAATAATGAAATCTGGTCGCCCTGTTTGATCAGGCCGTTTTGTTTTGTTACAACATTCTGGCCAAAGAGTATTTTATTGCCAACTCTTCTGTAAGTCGCCAGTGTTTTAAGCGGCTCTTTTCCTTTTTCAGCTGTTTCAGGATCAATTGTGGTTAGTATACATCTTGCACAAGGCTTTACAATATCAAAAAATAATTCACCGATCTGAATGGATTTCCAGTCATCTTCTGCGTGCGGATTTGTTCCTGTCACTACGAAATTCGGGCGGAAACGCTGCATAACGATCGGCTGTTCCAGGAGGCCATTCAAATTGTCCAGCGAAGCCTGGGAAATCAGTAAGAATGGAAAACCATCGGCGAAACTTACATTTTCATTGTTTTTGGCATAACGCGGATCTGCTTTTCGTTGTGTTGATTCCGGCATGATCACCAGTTTAACATCAAGTTCCAGTTGTTCGGAAAGCCATTTATCCACTTCATCACTCACTGTAAGTGCTTCCACTTCATCATCCCAGACAGTTACCGAAACCGGATTGGAAGAAACAGGTTGAAACGGAACGGTAATATAATTCCCCGGCTCCAGTCGGCTTGAAATGGATAAACCATTTTCCAGTACAGCAACTTCCAGCATAGCCATTTTTGAGAATTCCCGCTGCGTAAGAAAACGCCCATTTTCATCAACGATCATCCATCTGCGATCATATCGAAGTCCTTTTCCTTCAACCTGAGCTTCTGTTAAGCGTATTCCGGCTAATGATTTTACTGGATAAATCCAGATTTCTGAGAGGATCATGATCTAAGGTTTTGTCGTATTTAAAATTCCATTCTGGCCATCGGACTTACCGTCTGGTTACAAAAATCAGCATTTAAATATTTATAATGAGCCGCCATAGCAATCATTGCGGCATTATCCGTGCAATATTCAAAATCGGGAATGTATACTTTCCAGTTTAATTGTTGCCCAAGTTCAAGAAGTGATGTCCTTAATCCTGAATTGGCGGATACACCACCGGCAATGGCGATTTCCTTAATTCCGGTTTCTTTGGCAGCTTTTTTTAATTTTTTCAAAAGAATATTAACCAGTGTATGCTGAACGCTGGCGCAAATATCTTCAATATTTTCCTGAATAAAATTCGGATTTTCACGAACTTTTTTTTGTAGAAAATACATAAAAGAAGTTTTAATACCACTGAAAGAAAAATCGAGCTCCGGCATTTCGGGTAATGGAAAAGCATAAGCCAGCGGATTTCCGGTTTTGGCATATTTATCTATCAAAGGGCCGCCAGGGTAAGGCAGATCCAGCAATTTTGCTGTTTTATCAAAAGCTTCCCCAACAGCATCGTCCCTCGTTTGTCCGATAACTTCCATTTTCAAAGGACTGGTCACTTTTACAATCTGGGTGTGACCGCCGCTTACAGTCAGGCATAAAAAAGGAAATTCCGGTTTTGGGTCCTGAATAAAGTGTGCCAAAACGTGCGCCTGCATATGATTTACTTCAATAAGCGGCAGGCCGAGGCCAAGCGCCATGGATTTGGCAAAGGAAGTTCCGACCAGTAAAGCGCCTAATAAACCGGGTCCTTTCGTAAAAGCGATGGCATCGAGGTCTTTTTTTGTTACTTTTGCATCAGTCAAAGCTTTATCTACCACGGGCAGAATATGTTGCTGATGCGCGCGTGACGCCAATTCCGGAACTACGCCGCCATATTGTGTATGAATGAGTTGCGTAGCAACAACATTGGAGCAAATTTTGCCGTTAGATAAAACAGAGGCCGAGGTTTCGTCACAAGACGATTCTATCGCGAGGATGTTCATGAAATTTGAATAATATTCGCAAAAATAAGCAATTAACGATAAGATACGCAGGAATATGCTGCGAAGCTATATATGTTAAAATCCTTGAAGGCGATCACCAATGTACTGGTTGTGCTCATGATCTTTGCGCTTTTAGCGTTGGGGATCGTTACAATTGCCGTACAGTTTCCTTCGGTTCAAACGTTTCTGGTTCAAACTGCAACCGCCAGGATTTCAGAAAAAATGGGTTATCCTATTGAGATAACACGTGTTAATATCAAATGGTTTGATGTAGTTTCCCTGGAAGGTGTTTCGGTTAAAGATACCAGCCAGAAACAGATGATTGATGTCGGGCGGATTGATGTTAACCTGAATATGCAAAACATCATCCAGAATTCTGCTAATGAAGTACACTTGGATGAAGTGACTTTATATCAACCGAACGTACATTTAATTGTCGTCCCAAAGTCGGGTGATTTGAATATTGACGGGTTTATTAACCGCATCGTTGAATTAACATCTTCCAATATACCCAGACCGGCAAATGCTCCGGAAAACAATACACCTTTTACAATTGGGAAATCAAGGATTGTCGATGGCACTTTTCGTTATGATGATCCGAGAAAACCACGAGATAAGGGCTCCCGGACTTTTGATTATTCACATTTTGAGCTGAATAAGCTTAATGCCGATCTGAAAGATTTCCTTGCTCAGGGCGATACTATTTCGTTTTTGACAAAAAATATGAAAACGGTTGACAAGCAGACAGGAATGACCATGCATGATCTGGATACCCGTTTTTTGTTTTGTCAGAAAAAGATGGAGTTAAAGGAATTGAGCGCTCATATTGGAAATTCTTTTATCGGGAATGACATCAGTTTTCATTATAACCGCTCCGGTGATCTGGGTGATTTCAATCATAAAGTTTTTTTAAAGGCGCATTTTGTTGATAGCAAAATCAGTTCTGCTGATCTGGGTTTATTCTCAACTTATGTTGATGGGTTAAGGGAAACCTGGCGCGTTTCAGGAGATTTTGATGGTAGAGTTGATGATTTTGAATTATCTCATGCCGATATTCATTTTGGCCAGGGAAGCCGTTTATTGGGAGATCTTGGCTTTAAAGGTTTGCCGGATAATGGCCCGGATATGAATCTTCAACTTTCCCTTTCCAAAATTTTGCCCGTGGATCTCGTGCAGTATTATCCGGAATGGGATGAACATCCAACGCTGCAAAAATTTGGTGTGACACTTTTGGAAGGAAAATTCAAAGGAACAATCCAGGATTTTGATGTGAACGCTTCTGTTTCCTCGGAACTTGGAAAAGCGTCGGGCGATCTTGTTTTTCATATCACGGATGAAAAAACAACCACCTATTCAGGAGAAGTGGCGACATCTGATTTTGAAATTGGAAAACTTATTGACGAGCCGGAAACCTGGCAGCGCCTCGATTTTTCCGGAACGATTCACGGTAAAGGACTTGATCTGGCCAATGCGTCTACGAACATGGACGCGGTTGTGAGCAGGGTAGGTTTCAAAAATTATGACTACCGGAATATTGGCTTAAAAGGAAATCTTCAAAATCAGTATTTCAATGGGTTAGTAAGTACGAAGGATTCGAATCTTGTCGTAAACCTGGAAGGAGAATTTGACCTTTCTAAACCAAAAAACTCTTTTGATCTGCAAGGTATTATCGAAAAAGCGAATCTTAAGCAATTGGGTTTTACCAAAGACGCCATTACGCTTCGGACTCAGCTGGATGTGAAAGTTGCCGGAAACACAGTGGATGAACTCGTAGGCGATGCGAAGCTGCTGAATACGTTTTTAATTACGCCGAAAAAAGAAAGAAATCTTGTTATTGATACTTTGTTATTTTCTTCCAGACAAAGGCTTGACAAACGAATTCTCAATCTTGAAAGTGAATTTTTAACTGCGAAGGTAGAAGGTGATTTTGTACCAACCCGTGCCTGGAAAGATGTAAGCCAGGTTTTGGAAGAATATCAATTATATTTTTTAGATAACGAATCTGACCGAAACGCGTACTACGCTAAAAAGGAAAAGAAAATTATCCAGCAGCGTTATGAGATTGATTACGAAGTTGAAACAAAAAATATAGGACAGTTTCTGGCCTTTATCAGTCCGGACGTTTACGTTTCTCACGGTTCAAAAGCGGAAGGTAAATTCAAGATGGATAACACTGCCTTTTTATCTTTCAATGCAACGGCGGACACAGCGCGTTACGGAAAAAATGAATTTATAAAGTCGGAAGTTGACGTTACCACGTCCAAATTTGTAAACAGCGCGGAAGTTCTTGCCTCTGTGCTTGTCACTTCAACCAAACAGCAGATCAGTGTTTTGGTACCAACCGAAAAACTGGAACTGGAAGGAACCTGGGATGTTGATCACATTGATTTTGATGGCGGTATCAGGCAAGTTAAAAGTACTAATCTGGCAAATCTGGCCGGAGAAATTAGATTTTTGCCAGCTGGTCTTGATATTAGTTTTAAAAATTCCAGACTTAATTTACTCGATGAGGAATGGAATATGCCTGCAAACAGCCTTATCTCAATCGTTGGCCGGGATATAACTTTTAGTAATCTCGGATTGATCAATGGCAAACAAAGGCTGGCAGTGAACGGAACTGTGTCTGCCGATCCCGACCGCACGCTGCTTTTTGATATAAAAAACTTCAAATTGGGGACGCTGAATCCAGTTTTGAATACACAGCTTGCAGGAATTATGGACGGCTCGGCGAAGATGCGTGATGTGTATAACAGCGTTGTCCTTGATGCCAATTTTAATGTTGAAAGTCTTGGTTATGCAAATTATGAATTTGGCAATTTTGCAGGAACCGGGGAATGGGACCAATTTGACAACCAATTACAAATTGATGCTGAGCTCACCAAAGGAGCACAAAGAATATTCAGCGTTGTTGGTTCTTATCGCCCGAAATTAACTGCGAATACCTTAAATCTGAAAGCCATTTTTAATGATATGGACTTCAAAGCTTTGGAGCCATTTGCAGAGGAACTGGTTTCTGATGTAAGCGGAAAGGCGCATGGAACTGTATTAATTAAGGGGACTTTAAATGCGCCGGTTCTGGACGGATCGATTATGGTTGAAAAGGGCAGAATGAAGTTCGATTATCTGCAATCGATATTTACTTTTAGTGATAAAATCAATTTTACTGAAAGTGAAATTACCGTTAATAACATCACCTTAACAGATCCTGATGGAAATACAGCTTCTTTGCGCGGCGGAGTTTTTCATGATGGATTTAAATATTTCAGTTTAGGTTTTAATGCGGATTTGCACAATTTTAAAATCCTCAACACAGGTGTCAAGGACAATGAAATGTTTTACGGAACGGCCTATGTTACAGGACCTGTAAACATTTTTGGTCCGATTGATAATATGAATATTGAAGCCAACGTAACCAGTAATAAAGGAACCAGGATTCATATTCCTCTGGATGGAGCAACGGAAGTTGCGACGCAGGATTATATTCAGTTTGTGAGCCAGATTCCGAAAATTGATAGTACTATTCTGGAAAAAGATAATCAGCAAAGCCGGGTTGTGGGAGGAATCAAGATGAATTTCAATTTCAACCTGACACCGGATGCGACCTGCGAAATTATATTTGACAGACAAACCGGCGATATTATCCGGGCGAACGGAAACGGACGTCTTAATTTAAATATTGATACAAAAGGTGATTTTACGATGGTCGGAACTTATGAAATCGATAGGGGAGATTATAATTTCACTTTACAAAATGTTATAAATAAGAAATTTACCATAAAAAAAGGAAGCCGGATTGTTTGGTCGGGAGATCCATACGGCGCGCAGCTCGATGTTAAGGCAGGTTATACACAGTTGGTTTCTTTGGCCGGTGTGCTTCCCAATACTTCATCAAGCAATGTGTCAGGAAACGAAGCGATTGCATCAGCATTATCACGCCGCTATCCGGTTGAAGTATCGATTTCTTTATCAGACAGGCTTATGTCGCCGCTGATAAAATATGATCTGCAAATACTTGACAATCCATCTTTAAGTGTGTTGCGTGGACAGCTTGAAGCTTTTCAGACAAAATTGAAATCGGATGAGCAGGAGCTTAGCAGGCAGGTAAGTAGTTTGCTGGTTGTAAATCAGCTGCTGCCGGAAGTAAATGCGGCGAACAGCCAGAATTTCGTAGGAAACAGCATCAGCGAGCTGGTTTCAAATCAAATCAGTCGCTGGGCCTCAACACTGAATGAAAAACTGGAAGTAGGTGTAAGCGGACTTTCCCTTGATCAGAATGCCTTGAATAATCTTCAGCTTCGTTTTTCCTATCGTTTCTTAAATGACCGTTTCCGTATCACACGCGACGGGCGGATCAGTTCCGGTGTAACAGGAACCGGTCAATACGATGCGACGAGTATTCTGGGAGAATGGACGCTGGAATATTGGTTAACTCCAAATGGTTCAATTCGTGCAAAAGCGTATAACAGGAACATTCAAAATCCATTATACCTTAACAATACACTCACAACCGGCGGTGTAAGTATGCAGTTTACACATAGTTTCAACCGTTTCAAACCAATGCCCAAACCTACGTTGCAAGTTCCATATGTACTGCCAATTCCAATTCCTGCAGACTCGGCTGATAAGGATACGAGTACGAACAAGTTGATTTCCAGAAAAGAACTTATGCGTTAGTTCTCTGTGAAAGCGCATATTTTATTTCATGAATCCGGTCGTTGAATTGCAGATTCGGGAAATCAATATTGGGTACGCAGGTAGCTGCCAGATAATCCATCACTTCCTGATTGTGCGGCACTCTTTTTCCCGTTAAAATACTGATATGTTTTGAGGTTGTCCAGAGCATAGTTTTCAATTCCGTACGCTGATCGTTGGTCATGAAATACTCAGTGACCATCGTGTCCTCATTATAATGAATAACCCGTGAAGTAATGCGCGTCCATTCGCTGATAAGTGCCGGACGAACGTATGCAATCTGATGCTGATAAACGACCCAGCTGGTTTTCAGCTCCCGGAACATCGCCTCAAAGCTGAATCCGTAAAGTTTGGAAACCTGGTCTTCTCTGGCATTGAAAAAATATTCAAAGTATTTCGAATTGTTCAGGTGCATGAGCGGATCACAGTCCTGAAAACGAACGATAACCCGTGATTCTGCCTCAACGGGCATTTTTGATAAATCTCCTGTGAAAAGCATTTTTTTTGATTAAGCTTTTTAGTTATTCCCCTCTAAATCTTACGGCCAAACCTTTCATGATATAACCTTCCTTTTTTACCGAAGTGTAATATTTGTACTGTACATTGATAAGGGCGCTCGCTCCGATTTTTTGTGCTTTCATAACAAGCCTTGCAGCCAGAAGTTCCTTTGTTTCAGCATCATTTCCACGGTACATCATTTTCCGGTTGCTCGTTTGTCTTGCAGTCAGGGAATCTTCACTGCTGATTTCCACCCAGCCAATTTCTGAATACGGACGGTCAAGTGACTGATTTTCGTACAGAACTTCAATCGGATATTTTTTACTGGTTGAAATAGGCATTCCGGAGGCGCAACCTGCCAAAATGATTATGGTAAAAGCTGAAACGATGTGGCTGATTCTAATTTTACTGGACATTCGATTATTTAGGATTATGGTAACAAAACTGAGAATCTTATTGCTGAATTCCCACAGATTTAATAAAAATATGGAACGGCGTCGTGCTTTCTTTTAAGATATACACCAGTTACCCCAGTGATTGTTGCGTTCATGTCAGAATTTAAAGCCAAATAGGGTTAATAATGCTATTTTTGTCTTCTTAATAAAGGTAAAGAATAAACATTCAGGCTTTTGTCAAGGAGGTAATTATTTGTTAAACTAAAATTGGTCTGAACAAATAATTAAGTAGTATATATTTGAAGCCGGATTAGATATTCCTGTTTCAACAGATTTTAGAAATACATTTTCGGGCTTTATAAAGAGCAAATTTATTTAACTGATTCCCTATGAAACGTATACCCAACTTATTTCTGCATGTTTTGGTCATGGGTTGCATGCTAAGTTCTTTGGTTTATGCACAAATCCCTCCTAAAAACATTTCTAAATCTACAACACTTGCCCGGCCAAAACTTGTCGTAGGTATTGTGGTGGATCAGATGCGTTACGATTATTTGTACCGTTTTTACAATAAATATTCCGAAGGCGGCCTGAAAAGACTGATCAACGATGGTTTCAACTGTCGTAACAATCATTATCATTATGCTTTAACGGTTACAGCAGCAGGTCATTCCGCGGTGTATAGTGGTTCTTTGCCGGCAATAAACGGGATTGTTGGAAATGACTGGTTTGATAAGGCAACAGGTCGGAAAGTGTATTGTACCGATGATCATGACGTTGCCACGGTTGGAAGTAATAATGTAACGGCAGGCAAAATGTCGCCTAAAAATCTTTTAACCAGTACCGTAACTGATCAGTTAAGAATTGCTACTAATTTTCGTTCCAAAACGATTGGTATTGCTATCAAGGACAGAGCCTCGATTCTTCCTGCCGGACATGCTGCAAACGGGGCTTACTGGTTTGATTCAAAAACCGGAAATTTTGTGACCAGTACGTATTACATGAACGAACTTCCAAAGTGGGTTCAGGATTATAATGATAAAAAAATGCCTTCGGAATATCTGAAAAGAGGTTGGAAAACACTTTTACCCATTGAACAATATACCGAAAGTACGCCTGATGATGAACCTTGGGAAGGGAAACTTCCGGGTGTAGCCAAACCTGTTTTTCCTTATGAACTTGCTGGGTTGGCGGGTGATGCATTCGGTGTGGTTACGACTACGCCCTGGGGAAATACGATGACAAAAGATATGGCAATTGCGGCGATCAAAGGTGAAAATCTTGGGAAAGGAAAAGATACTGATTTTCTGGCTGTAAGTTTTTCTTCACCCGACAGAATTGGCCATGCTTTTGGCCCGACATCGGTTGAGCAGGAAGATAACTATCTGAAACTGGATATGGAATTTGCCGAAATGCTTACTTTTCTGGATGGTTGGGTTGGCAAAGGGAATTATACGGTTTTCCTGACCGCAGATCATGGAGGAGCCGATGTTCCTGCGTTTTGGAAAGAACATAAATTACCTGCCGGCTTGCTGGACGCTGTAAAAATTGACGAAACAGTCAAAAAATCATTAGCTGATGCTTTTGGTAAGGGCGATTTTGTTTTGGCAAGTGAAAACTACCAATGGTATCTCGATCATAAACTTTTGAAAGAAAAGAAAATTTCGATGGCAGAGGCTATCGAGATAGTCAGAACTGCCTTGTTGCCGATTGAAGGAATTGCTGATGTGTTGAATTTGACTGATATGAATAAAGCGCCGCTGAATACTTATCAACTGGAATTGTTTAAAAATAATGTGAACGCGAAAAGAAGCGGCGACCTTCAGATTATCGTTCAGCCAGGCTGGTTTGCAGGTGGCGCAACGGGAACGGATCATGGCACGCCTTACAATTATGATACGCATGTTCCTTTCCTGCTCTATGGCTGGGGAGTAAATAAGGGCGAGACTTTACGCCGGACAACCATTGCGGATATCGCACCTACAATTTCAGCATTGCTTCATATTTTACCACCAAGCGGAAATGTTGGAAATCCTGTTGAAGAGGCTTTGAAGAAAAACTGATAGTCAGACAACGGTAAGTCTTTAAATTATCATTTTTAATTTGGCATAAATTCCAGATTATTTCCAGTTTTGATTTTGACCTTTGTCCATTGTGCAATGATTATTGACACCAATAAATTAATATCCTGAATCGTGAGAAAATTATCCTTCTGGGTGATGGGGATGTTGGCAACTTTTTCCGTTGCTGCCCAAACACCAAAAAAAACAACAGTATCCAGTTCAAAAACACTTGCGCGTCCAAAATTGGTGGTCGGTATTGTTGTTGACCAAATGCGTTACGACTACCTCTACCGGTATTATGATAAATATGTAGAAGGCGGATTAAAGCGTTTTATGAACGAAGGTTTCAATTGCCGGAACAATCATTACAGCTACGCTTTAACGGTAACAGCGGCCGGACACGCATCCATTTACACAGGATCGGTCCCTGCAATCAACGGAATAATCGGAAATGAATGGTACGACCAGAATGCTGCAAAAGGTGTTTATTGTGTGGAAGACAGCACGGTAAAAACGATTGGAAGCACTAACGTCAGCGTTGGTAAAATGTCTCCAAAGAATTTATTGACAAGCACGGTTACTGATCAGCTAAGAATTGCTACCAATTTTCGTTCAAAAACAATTGGCGTTGCTATTAAGGACCGCGGTTCTATTTTGCCAGCCGGACATACTGCGAACGCTTCATACTGGTTTGATTCAAATACGGGAAACTGGGTTACAAGTACTTTTTATATGAATGATCTTCCGCAATGGGCGAAAGATTATAATGCTAAAAAAATGCCTTCTGAATATTTGAAAAAAGGCTGGCAGTTATTAAATCCAATAGAACAATATACCCAAAGTACGCCTGACGATGTTGCCTGGGAAGGAAAACTTCCGGGAGCTAAAAAACCTGTTTTTCCTTTTGAGCTGGCAGGTTTTGCCGGTGATGTTTTTGGTACTGTTACAAGCACACCATGGGGAAATACGATTACCAAAGAAATGGCGATTGAAGCTATTAAAGGTGAAAAACTTGGAAAAGGTGCAGACACGGATTTCCTGGTCGTAAGTTTTTCTTCTCCTGATAAAATCGGACATATGGCCGGGCCAAATTCTGTTGAACAGGAAGATGATTATCTTAAACTGGACCGTGAGTTTGCTGAATTGTTTTCATTTTTAGATAGCTGGACAGGAAAAGGAAATTATACCGTTTTTCTTACAGCAGACCATGGGGTAGTGGATGTTCCGGGATTTGCCAGGGAACATAAACTTCCGGCCGGACTTGCCAGCCGAACAGTTTTGGGTGATATTGTAAAAAAAGCATTGGAAGAAAATTTTGGGAAAGGTGATTTTATCAAAGGCAATGATAACAATCAGTTGTATCTGGATCATGCTTTGTTGAAGCAGAAAAAGATCAATATTACCAATGTTTATGAAGTTGTGCGTGAAGCACTTTTGCCAGTTGATGGCATCGCAGATGTGATTAATTTGAGTGATATGGGAAGAGCGCCTTTAAATACCTATCAGCTTGAACTTTACAAAAATAATGTCAACGCAAAAAGAAGCGGAGATATTCAAATTGTGACACAGCCGGGATGGTTTTATGGTACGTCAACAGGTACTTCACATGGAACGCCTTACAATTATGACACACAGGTTCCATTTGTTTTATATGGGTGGGGAATTAACAAAGGTGAAACGCTGAGACGTACTTCTGTTTCTGATATCGCATCAACGATTTCTTCCTTACTTCATATTTTACCTCCTAGTGGAAATATTGGAAATCCGGTGGAAGAAGCTCTGAAGAAATAAAAATTTAATAACAATTGAAAAGGCCTTGAAGGGATTTGATTTCCTCTGAGGCCTTTTTTTTGTATTAAAATTGATGAAATCAAGTTACTTATTATTGTTTTTTGTGTATTAATCTTATGAAAACAACAAACGCAAGAAAGTCGATCAAAAAACAGAAAACTGAAACAGATACTTACTTTTCAGATCCGAATGTGATGAATTCGATTAAAGAAGGAATTGAAGATATAAAAGCAGGAAGAATAACTGAGATAAAAGATGTCAAAAATATTTGGGCCGATATCCTCTAAGATTCCTCCACCACCAAAGTAATCCCCTCTGTCCGCTGAATAATTACTTTGCTACCAGCTTCAATGGTTGCATGGTTTTGAGAAATGGCGCTCCATTCAGCACCGCGATAATATATTTTCCCTTCTCCGCTGGCAGGTATATCTCTAATTACCATCGCAGTTTCTCCGGCAAATTCTTTGTATTCCTGCTGTTTGTCATGTCTGGTTTCCAGTAATTTCTTTGCGTTTTTTCTGAAAATGATTAACGTCAAAATGGAAATTAATGAGAAAGCCATTATCTGGTATTCAAGACTTGGTAATAAGCCAATCGCTGCCAATAAGGCAGTGATTAACCCTCCAACAGCAAAAAATACAAAAACCAAGGCAACGCTTACCAACTCTGCCACTAACATCAGCAGACCGATAATCACCCATATTTGTGGCAGCGACAAATCCATATCTTATTTCTTTGGTTCGGAAGATTTTACTATACTCATGGCTGCGGCAATCATCGCACCCATGTCGGCAAAGTTAGCCGGAAGTATCATTGTATTGCCTGCTTTCGCAAGTTTTCCGAATTGTTCAACATAATTATCTGCAACTTTTAGCTGTACCGCTTCCATTCCTCCTTCGGTTTGAATGGCTGCCGCTACCAGCCTGATACTTTCTGCGGTAGCTTCCGCAACAGATTTTAAAGCGGCCGCTTCACCTTCCGCTTCATTAATCTGGCGGAGGCGTAAACCTTCCGATTCCAGTACCGCTTTTTGTTTTTGTCCTTCGGCCACGTTAATAGCAGCTTGTTTTTCACCATCCGATTGCAAGATTACCGCTCGGCGTTCCCGCTCTGCCTGCATTTGTTTTTCCATCGCAATCAGTACACTTTGCGGAGGCGTGATATTTTTTATTTCATAACGAAGTACTTTTACACCCCAGCCAATCGCGGCGTCGTCAATGGATTGTACAACGGCGCGGTTAATGGTCATTCTTTCTTCGAAAGTTTTATCCAGATCAAGTTTGCCGATTTCACTCCGCATCGTCGTTTGGGCAAGTTGTATTACCGCGAAAGTATAGTCAGCAATACCGTAAGCTGCTTTTTTTGGATCAATAACCTGAATGAAAATAACACCATCCATGCGAACCTGCACGTTGTCCCGGGTAATACAGATTTGTTCCGGAATATCAATAGCTGTTTCTTTAAGCGTGTATTTGTAAGCGATCCGGTCAAAAAAAGGAATGATGAAATTAATTCCGGGCTGTAATACACCATAAAATTTCCCAAGCCTTTCCATGATATAAGCAGTCTGCTGAGGAATTACTTTTACCGTCATCAGAATGGTAAGAACGACAAGCACCAGAAGTACCAATAGGGGAGTCATCATTGTTTTTTGTTAAGGTTTATGACGAAAATAGCGTCATCATAAACCTTTTCCTAAGAATGTAGTACCAACGACCCACAACCTAGGTTGTCGGTTACAGTGCAGGATGGATGGTCTTTGGTGAATATATCAATCTTTCAAGATTTCTTTTGAAATAACCATTTTTTGTATTTCGCTGGTACCTTCGCCAATCGTACAAAGTTTACTGTCGCGGTAAAATTTTTCTACCGGGTAATCTTTTGTAAAACCATAACCACCAAAAATCTGAACGGCTTCATTTGCGACGCGCACGGCGGTTTCCGAAGAATGATATTTGGCGACAGAACTTGGTAATGTCACCGTCTGACCTTTATCTTTTAAAGCCGCTGCGTGATAAGTCAATAATGAAGAAGCTTGAATATCCGTATACATATCAGCCAGTTTAAAAGCGATGGCCTGAAAATTCGAAATCGATTTGCCAAATTGTTTTCTTTCTTTTGAATAACTTAAAGCGGCTTCATAAGCACCGATCGCAGTGCCTACACCTAAAGCGGCAATAGAAATTCTTCCACCATCCAATACTTTCAAAGACTGAATAAATCCATCTCCTACATCACCCATTCTCTGATTATCAGAAATAAAACAATCCTGAAAAATGAGCTCAACTGTTTCTGAGGCGCGCATACCGAGTTTATTTTCTTTTCGTCCTGCGCTAAATCCTAAAGTTCCCTGTTCAATAATAAAAGCAGTGGCGCCATGTTTATCACCCGGTTCTCCGGTTCTGGCAATTAATACGGTTACATCGCCGCTTTTTCCGTTTGTTATAAAATTTTTCGATCCGTTGATAATCCAACCACCGTCTTTTTTTGTCGCCACGGTTTGCATGTTTCCTGCGTCTGATCCGGTATTGGGCTCGGTCAATCCCCAGGCTCCGAGCCATTGTCCGGTAGCCAGTTTTGGCAGATATCTGTTTTTTTGCTCTTCACTGCCAAACATCAGAATATGATTTGTACAAAGAGAATTGTGCGCGGCCATGGACAGTCCTATGGAAGGATCCACTTTTGAAAGTTCAATAATAGCAGTCACGTATTCAGCATAGCCAAAACCTGCGCCGCCGTATATTTCAGGTACGAGCATACCCATTAGCCCCAGTTCACCAAGCTGATGAAATATGTTTTTTGGGAAAAATTGTTCTTCGTCCCAATGGCTGATGTTCGGTTTAATTTCCTTTGCTGCGAAATCGCGTACTGTTTTTTCAATCATGGACCGGATTTCTGCCTGTTGGTCTTCGGCTACATTTGGAGTGTGCATAGTTGTTTATGTTGATGAGTGGATATGTATAGTTCAATTATAAGAAGAAATGAACATATTTCATTGCCGATTAAAAACAAAAGCGGATGAGAAGAAGTATGATTCGTATAAAAAAATTACTTTTGCTTCCAATGACGTTTTGAGAGCTTAATAAAATACAATTTTCAGGTTAACTAAAATATAATTCATCGCAGCTATATTATTATAGGATTTTATGAAAATAGCAGTAGTAGGAACCGGCTACGTCGGACTGGTAACAGGAACTTGTTTTGCTGAAACAGGTAATCAGGTCATTTGTGTAGACATTGATGTTAAAAAAATTGACCGTATGTTAAATGGGGAAATTCCCATTTACGAACCGGGACTGGATGTTCTTTTTCACCGCAACGTGGAAGAAGGCCGTCTGAAATTCACTACAAACCTTGCGGAAGGAATTAAAGATGCAGAAGTAATCTTCCTTGCGCTGCCAACACCTCCGGGCGAGGATGGTTCTGCGGACTTGAAATACATTCTAAAAGTAGCAGATGATCTCGGGTATATTTTGGATAAATATGCCGTAATCATTGATAAAAGTACAGTTCCGGTTGGAACGGCGGAAAAAGTACGTGCTACCATTGCAAAAAATGCAAAAGTTGAATTTGACGTGGTATCCAATCCTGAATTTTTACGTGAAGGTGTAGCCGTTGAAGATTTCATGAAGCCTGATCGTGTTGTGGTTGGTACTACTTCTGAAAAAGCTAAAAAGGTAATGGAGAAACTTTACGCACCATTGGTACGTCAGGGAAATCCGGTTATTTTCATGGACGAACGTTCTGCGGAAATGACAAAATATGCCGCGAATTCTTTCCTGGCGATGAAAATTACTTTCATGAACGAGATCGCAAACCTTTGCGAAAAAGTAGGAGCGAATGTGGATGATATCCGTCGTGGTATCGGAACAGACAGCCGTATAGGAAAGCGTTTCCTTTTTGCCGGTATCGGTTATGGCGGAAGCTGTTTCCCGAAAGATGTTCAGGCTTTGGCAAAAACGTCAGCGGATTTTGATTATGATTTCAGAATTTTGAAATCGGTAATGGAAGTGAATGACGATCAGAAGAAAAAGCTTCTGCCAATGGTACATAATTTCTTCGATAACGATCTTAAGGGAAAAACAATCGCAGTTTGGGGATTGGCTTTCAAACCTTATACCGATGATATCCGTGAAGCGCCGGCTTTGGAAAATATTGAAGCTTTGCTTGAAGCCGGAGCCAATATTACTGTTTACGATCCGGAAGCGATGGACAATGTAAAAGCGATTTTGGGTGATAAAGTTACTTTCTGCCATACGCCTTATGCCGCTTTGGATGATGCAGATGCGCTGATGATCTTTACTGAATGGCCACAATTCCGTACACCTGAATTTGAAAAAATGGGTAAATTGCTTAAAAATAAAGTAATTTTTGACGGACGTAACCTTTACGAATTAAGCACAATGCGTGAAATGGGTTATACTTATTTCAGTATAGGCCGGGAAAAGGTATCATAATTTTGTCTCAATCTCAATAAAATATATAATTCATGAAGCGTGTATTAATAACGGGAGCGGCAGGTTTTTTGGGGTCGCATCTTTGTGAGCGATTTTTGAAAGAAGGCATGTACGTGATCGCAATGGATAACCTGATCACAGGTGATTTGCGAAACATCGAGCATCTGATGCCTAATCCAAATTTCGAGTTCAATCACCACGATGTTACTAAATTCGTGCATATTCCCGGCGATCTGGATTACATCATGCACTTTGCATCTCCGGCCAGTCCGATCGATTATTTGAAAATCCCTATCCAGACTTTGAAAGTTGGTGCGATGGGAACTCATAATTTATTGGGACTTGCGCTTGCCAAAAAAGCACGTTTTATCATTGCTTCTACATCGGAAGTTTACGGAGATCCATTGGTTCATCCGCAAACGGAAGAATATTGGGGTCACGTGAATCCGATCGGTCCAAGAGGCTGTTATGATGAAGCAAAACGTTATCAGGAAGCGATCACGATGGCATACCACCGCTATCATGGTGTTGAAACGCGTATCGTTCGTATTTTCAATACCTACGGACCAAGAATGCGACTGAATGACGGACGTGTATTGCCGGCATTTATCGGACAGGCGTTACGTGGAGAAGATATCACGATTTTCGGAGACGGATCTCAAACACGTGCATTCTGTTATGTTGATGACCTTGTTGAAGGAATCTACCGCTTGCTTTTAAGCGATTATGAATTGCCTGTTAACATTGGAAATCCTTCTGAAATCACGATTAAGGAATTTGCTGAGGAAATCATCGCGCTGACTGGTACTGACCAGAAAGTTGTTTACAAAGATCTTCCACAGGATGATCCGAAACAACGTCAGCCGGATATTACAAAAGCAAGAGAAATCCTTGGATGGGAACCAAAAGTGGCCCGTGCAGAAGGTTTGCAGATCACTTATGACTATTTCCGTAATCTTCCAAACGAGAGATTATACGAAGAATCAAACCACAGAGGTTTCGCAGATTTTAAAAAGGAGGATTAATATGGCTTTCGGCAATCAGCTGTCGGCCTGTGGATCAATTGAAATTTTATACGTAACAACAAAAACTCCCGCAGAATTTCTACGGGAGTTTTTGTTGTTTTAAGCCAGAAACTGAAAGCCGATTGCCGAAAGCCGACCGCCAAAACTACACTTCCATTATCTCTTTTTCCTTCGCAGTAAGAATCTGTTCTACTTTTGCAACAAAGCTGTTTGTAAGCTGCTGAACGCGGTCTTCGCTTACTTTAACCAAATCTTCGGCAACGCCATCTTTCGTCAATTTACGAAGTGAATTATTTGCATCCTGACGAATGTTACGAATGTTGATTTTCGCAGTTTCAACCTCGTTTTTTGCACGTTTTGCAAGTTCACGACGGCGTTCTTCGTTAAGCGGCGGAACAGAAATACGGATCATTTCCCCATCATTGGAAGGAGCAAAACCAAGATTTCCGTTACGGATCGCTTTTTCGATATCATTGATGATCTTTTTCTCAAACGGTCTGATGGCAATAGTCCTTGCATCCGGCGTGTTAATCGTTGCCACATTGTGCAAAGGTGTCATTGTACCGTAATAATCAATCTGAAGCCCTTCCAGCATTTGAGGAGATGCCTTTCCGGCGCGTATTTTACCAAGTTCAATAATTAAGTGCTTAACCGCACCTTCCATCGTGTCTTTGGCGTCGTCCAGATATAATTCTATTTCTTCCATTTTTAACTTTATATTGATTCAGTATACTGTCTACTTTTGATTCTAATTAAGTTGGCCGCTTTGAATTGGCTATTTATTTTGTGTTTCTCTTTTAGAAAACTGTTTATTTTGTCAATGTATTTAGGCTGCGTAGTCCTATTTGTTTGTGTCTGGATAATTCGACAACAAAACTGAAAATTTTTCAATCTAGGAGCTAACATGTGCACCGTAGATATAATTTGGTCAGTTGCACCACCAAGATCTCCTCCTTTTAATTCAATAAAATAAGCAATTTTATCGGAGCAATCTAAAATAAGAAAGTCGCATTTTCTTTTGTCTGATCCTTTAATTAAACAGTTGTCTACTCTTAATTTTACTATTAAATTTCTTTTTGTATTATCTATTATATATTCTGATTTGGCTCGTTCATCCTTTACACTTACTATCGATCTACGATCAGCATATTCCTGACATATCTCGAATTTAGCTTCATCAAAAGGATTACAATTCTCACTCATTCGCTATACTGAATATCTAATAGATCATCGAATTGTTTAATAATATCATCCGATACTTGATCCAGTACTTCGTGGTCAATCAAACGCGATTCATGATCAAAAATATCTTGTATACCAAAATTGTCTTCGCCTTCATTTTTATTCATAAATCCTACGAACAAGTTTTCAGGATTAATCCAGAACTCTTTACTTAGGATTTTTGCAACTTCTTCTGACTTGTTTTCTATTTGAGCTGTGGTAAAAGCTTTTATAGAATTGTTTAAGGTCGCTAATATATATGGACTGTGTGTTGTGACAATTAATCTAGTTTTCTTTTCTAAATCAGGGCTACTTAATAAAGTAATTAATTTTGTTATATCACGTTGTGCATCAGGGAATAGGTGAGCCTCAGGCTCCTCAATTATAATGTCGTAACCATTTGCATAAGATTCCGCCAAGATGTATTGAATGACGTTAATTAACCAGGAAGCTTCTTGTTGACCGGAAGATGTATGTTTTAAAGGAATAACATAACCCGAATTATTATGATACTGCATAATACCATCACCATTATCTCCGACATGGAAATCCCCTTTTAAAACATTAAATGATAACTCGTTACTTAGAGAATAAATATCTTCCTCCTCTCTTTTCGACGACATGATAAACTTCCTGCCAAAAAGATTATCATGATCAGGAGAGGTTAGAAATTTCCTTACCTTATTTGTAAAGCGTATGAAATTCTCATTAAAGTAATCTAAATTGTTACTATCAATAAATGTAAAGGCATTGGAAAGCAATGAAAGAATACTCCTACCTGCCGGAATAAATATTATTTCCGGATTTGCTTCGCCTGGAGTATTATCCAGCATATTATCGAGTAATATTTGTGCTAAATAATCCAGTTGACGCTTTGATGGTTTTTGTGTGTCCTCAGTCCCGCCTTCGAAAAGGAACTTGTTATCTTTGAGAATTCTGACCCGCTCATCGAATTCATTCAAATCAGAAAAAAATGAATTATCAATAATGATGTCTTCATTTAATTTCTCTGACCATCGGGCCACATCGATTTGAATTTTGGCCCCATTTGAATAGATAAATCTTATTTGTCCATTTCGGTGTGTAGGAAAAAGTTCAAAAAATAATTCTCGAATTTGACTAGTAAACTTATTAATACTATTACTTTCATTGAAGCTCGAATCCGAGATTTTAGAAAGAATATAATTTGGAATAATTTCCTTTCTATATATGTCGCTTTCAACCTTCCAAAAAAAATAAATCAATTTAGCAAGCGTGCTTTTGCCCGAAGCTTGCGGCCCAATAAAAACCATGTAATCCTTGATTTCAAGGTTTATGTCTTTTAATGGGCCGAAATTTTTGACTTCGATGCGCTGCATGTATTTTGGAATTATATTAATTCGATATCAAAGTCCCAACTTCCTCACCCATGACCAGGTCAAAAAGATTGCCGGGTTTGTTCATATCAAAAACGATGATAGGGACATTGTTTTCTTTACAAAGCGTGAAGGCAGTCAAATCCATAATTTTCAGATTTCTGGACAATGCTTCATCAAAAGTTAGCGAAGTGTATTTTGTTGCCGTTGGATCTTTTTCAGGATCTGCTGTATAAACACCGTCAACACGTGTTCCTTTCAAAACCACTTCGGATTCTGATTCAATGGCACGAAGACCGGCTGTGGTATCCGTTGTGAAATAAGGATTACCAGTTCCGGCACCAAAAATCACGATGCGTCCTTTTTCCAGGTGGCGCACTGCACGGCGGCGGATTAGAGGTTCACAAACCTGTTCCATTTTAATGGCAGACATCAGGCGTGTTCGCATTCCATGTTTTTCAAGAGAACTTTGAATTGCCATCCCGTTGATTACAGTGGCCAGCATGCCCATGTGGTCGCCCTGTACCCGGTCAATTCCTGATTTTTCTACCGATGCGCCACGGAAAATATTTCCGCCGCCGATTACGATAGCAATTTGTACACCTACATCTGCAATGCGTTTGATTTCTGACGAATAACTATCCAGAATGTTAAAATCGATTACTTGTGTTTTATCTCCACCGTTGAGTGCTTCTCCGCTAAGTTTGAGAAGGATACGTTTGTATTTAGGTTCGGGCATGATTTGTTTGTTGGTGTTTTTTCTGTAAAAATAAGTGTAGGCAGCTCAGATTACCAAGCATTTTATTGAAACTCTACCAATACCTGGTTTTTTTCTACGATTTGGCCCGCTGTAATCTTCAAAGTTTTCACAATTCCGGTGCCCGGGGATTTGATAATATTCTCCATTTTCATCGCTACCAATACCAGCAAAGTTTCTCCTTTGTGAACTTCCTGGCCTGGTTCTACGGCAATGGACTGGATTAAGCCCGGCATTGGGGCTTTAAGATTATTTATTTTTGTGCTGACGCTCGCTTGCATACCCAACCCTTCGAGCAGCAGATCGAACTGATCTTTTACGAATGTTTCAAAAAGTTGTCCGTTAATAAGAAGTTTAAAAGTTTTATCGGCGACGCCCGTTTCCAAAACTTCAACGTTATAAGACCGATTTTGCCATAAAACATGATATTGATTCTGGCTTATCCTGACAATATCTCCATCGAAAATATTTTCTCCGATCAGCCACTGATCTTTTTCCTGATTTATTTCAAAAGTTGAAATTTCACCCGATAAAACGCCATCTACGGTTTTTCCGCCAACATTTACTTTTAGCATAATACTTCACTGAATTCCTGTACAACTTCATTAAGTATCTGATCCAGTTCTTCAAAAGACATACCTTCGACAAGGCGCATACGGAAAGGTTTGAAATTTTCCAGTCCTTTGAAATAATTGGTATAGTGACGGCGCATTTCAAAAACACCTGCTATCGGGCCTTTCCAGCGAATCGAAAATTCAAGATGGCGGCGACAAACGGCCACACGTTCCGCAAGGGTAGGAGGTGCCAGTCTTTGGCCGGTTTTAACAAAATGTTTTATTTCATTAAAAATCCACGGGTTTCCAATGGTCGCGCGACCGATCATGATACCGTCAACACCAAAACGATTTTTATATTCCAGCGCTTTTTCCGGACTGTCCACATCGCCGTTTCCGAAAATTGGAATGGTAATGCGCGGGTTGTCTTTTATTTTTGCGATTAAAGTCCAGTCAGCTTCACCTTTATACATTTGCACGCGGGTTCTTCCATGCACAGAAAGTGCCTGAATTCCGATATCCTGCAATCTTTCAGCTACTTCCTGAACATTTTTTGTGCTTTCATCCCAGCCCAGACGGGTTTTTACAGTAACAGGCAAATGTGTGGATTTCACAACTGCTTCCGTCATGCGCACCATTTTGGGAATATCCTGCAACAAGGCTGCACCGGCACCGCGGCAGGCCACCTGTTTTACCGGGCAACCATAATTAATATCGATCAGATCCGGATTAACTCGGGACGCAATTTCTGAACAAGCGCCCATCGTTTCCACATCGCTTCCAAAAAGCTGAATACCTACCGGTCTTTCATATTCAAAAATATCCAGTTTCTGTACGCTTTTTGCCGCATCACGAATTAAACCTTCGGATGAAACAAATTCGGTATACATCAAATCCGCCCCGTTTTCCTTGCACACCGCACGAAAAGGCGGGTCGCTCACATCTTCCATGGGAGCAAGCAGCAGCGGGAAATCTCCAAGTTCTATTTTGCCGATTTTTATCATTTATACAGGTTTGAGATTCTTGTGGGAACAGATTTTATAAGTCTTTTATTCACTTAATCTTACAGCTCAACAGTCACTCAATATTTTTAAATTCATAATTAGCTGTAAATTTACACCAATTATGCAAAAAAGTTATTCAAATTTGGTACATACACGAGTGCCCGGTACGCTGGGAGGTTTGTTGGTGTTGGTTGGTTTCGTGCTTATTGGAATGGCTGTTGGTAATATTTTAGCAATTATAATCCTTGCTTTGATTACATCTTCGGATGCAAATAGTATTACCGGTTTGTTAACTACATTGTTTGCCGAACCTGAAAAAGTGGCCAACGGATGGCTTCTGATGATGGTTTTGCAGGGTACAGTACATTTTTTCTCTTATCTTCTTCCTTCGCTTTTGTACTGGTTTTACATGGAGCGGAAAGGTTTTCAGGATTTTAATTTTAAAGATAAACCTGCTGTATTGACCTGGTTTCTTGTCTGCATAGTAGTGCTGGTTTTTATTCCGGTCAATAGTCTTTTTATTGATTTGAACTCCAAAATGGTATTTCCTGATTTTTTATCGGGAGTTGAAAACTGGATGCGGGATAAAGAGGAACAAAATGCGATGCTCACCAAATTTATGACGAGCTACACACAGGCAGGTCAGCTCATTATTGCACTGATTGTGGTGGTACTTCTCCCGGCTGTTGGTGAGGAAGTCTTGTTTCGTGGGATTATACAACGTAAACTTGCACAACATTGGGCCAATCCGCATCTTGCGATCTGGGTTTCAGCAGCCATTTTCAGCGCAATCCATTTCCAGTTTTTCGGATTTTTGCCGCGTATGATACTTGGGGCACTATTTGGATACCTTTATTTTTGGTCGGGTAGAATTTCAGTAGCCATACTAGCCCATTTTATTAACAATGGATTTATCCTGGTCATGATGTTCTTTCGGAACATCAAAATGTTGGATATCAATATTGATGACACAGAAGTAATGCCGGTCACAGCGATCGTTGCTTCGGCAGTGATCACAGCAGGCATACTATATGAAATAAGAAAAACCGGAAATAAAAATCCGGTTTTGGAGAATAATAATTAAGGGTTTAGACAATTAAAACGGTACTTGCAGGAAGAATTTTTATGGATGATAATTGGGGTAAGGTATACGATACCAAACAAATGATAAGGGCGGAAATTGCCAGGGAAATATTGGAACAAAATGGAGTCGCAGCTGTGATTGTCAATAAGCAGGATAGTGTTTATCCTATTTTGGGATTATGTGAAGTACATGTTCCTATGACTGATTTTGTTCGGGCGCAAACCATCCTAGCCAATGAAGACTCCCTTACAGAATCTGAGTAATTTACAGCAGCGGACCATTACCGGCTTAATAGGATTTGTGATAATTCTTGGCTGTATCCTATACAGTGAATGGAGTTTTTTATTGCTCTTTTGCACGATCAGCTCGCTGACGCAACTGGAATTTTATAAGCTGCTCGGCCTCGACGGAAATCAGCCTTTAACATATTATGGCACCTTTTGTGGCACAGTTATGATGTTATTGGCGTACCTGATAGAGCAGGACCTGGTTTCTTTCGAAAATTACTTCCTGATAAGCCCTTTGCTGTCGATGATATTTTTTATCAAACTTTATAAAAAGAATGATTTAAAACCATTTACAAATATTGGCTTTACTTTTTTGGGGATAATTTACGTAGCACTGCCTTTTTCATTGATCATCGTGATGGCCATGCGCGGAGGAACTTACAACTACGAGATCGTTTTAGGAAGTCTGCTTTTACTTTGGGCTTCGGATATCGGTGGATATTTTGCCGGAACAAACTTTGGGAAGAGGAAACTTTTTGAACGTATTTCTCCAAAAAAATCCTGGGAAGGAGCTATGGGCAGTGCTGCTTTTGCTGCGTTAATTGCTTTTGTGCTCGGACATTATTTCCGTACCTTCGAACCCTGGAAATGGTATTGTATCGGCGGGATTATTGTGGTGGTTGGTACCTATGGAGATTTGGTCGAGTCGTTATTTAAGCGTAGTATAGCAATTAAAGATTCTGGAAACAGTATTCCGGGGCATGGTGGATTTTTGGACCGTTTTGATGGATTGTTGCTTTCAGCGCCTTTTATCGTAACATTTCTTAAATTATTTTCCTGATGTTCCAATTAATATCCACAGCAGGCAATGCGCTGGAATATGAGGCGTTTTAAATTAGAGGAACAATTCTTTTAGAAATACAGAAAGATTATATTGAAATAATTTTATAATATATTAAGGTCATTTAATCAACCTATAACCCTTAAAGGCGCGGGAGGAAAATATTCCGGCACCGGAAAACGAATTTTAAGAATGAAAAAACGATTTTTAATATATTTTGCGATACTTGCGAGCGTGTTGTGTGGGCAGGAGGTTTTTGCACAAGGTGAGCAAAAGGCAATTATTTTTACCGGGGTTGTAGTTGGAGGAAAAAGTACGGATCGTTTACCTGGTGCTTACATTTTTATTCCCAAAGCCGGTAAAGGAACACTTGCAGATAACCGGGGAAATTTTACAATTCCGGTTTTTCCTGGTGACAGTATTATTTATAGCTACGTAGGTTACAAAAAGCAATATCACGTTATCCCAAGAAATTATAATGCTGATACGTATTCGGCCATTGTAGCGATGCAGGAAGATGTGACGATGCTCTCCGAGGTTAAGATTTATCCATATGCCACCGAAGAAGATTTCAAAAAAGCATTTCTTGCTTTGAAATTACCAGATCAGGCTGATCGTGACGCTTTGGCACGTAGTACGGACCCGGATTACATCAACCGGATGGCAGCCCAGGTTCCAAATAATGCACAGACCAATTATCGCTACACAATGGATCAGCAATTGTTTGGTCGTGAATCTGCGGCGGGAAAAGGTTTTGCAACAACATTTCCATTCCTTAATCCTTTTGCGTGGGCAAATTTTATCAAATCGGTTAAGAGAGGTGATCTGAAACAAAAAGAGTGGAGAAAAGACCTTAATAATGCGCCCCGCGAGAGTATTACGAGACAAGATGTTATTAAAAAGAACGAAGAATTTGAGAATCCTAAAAAGGATGATAATAATAAGTAATTGAAATGTTAAAATATCTTAAAATTCAGCTCATAAGGCTGATTTTTTTTGTGCCTCGTCGTTACTTTTTAGTAGAATTTGTAAGTTTGTCAGACTTGTCTGGTTATTTATTCCAGCGCTGAAATAAATACTGATAACAGATGAAAAATAAGGTTTTGCTATTTTTAGTTTTCTTTGCAGGGCTTTTTTACGTGGAAAACCTTTTTGCACAAGGCGAGCAAAAGGCAATTATATTCTCCGGTGTTGTCGTAGGCGGGAAAAAAACAGATCTTTTACCGGGAGCTTATATTTACATTCCAAAAGCAGGAACCGGTACGCTGGCACATCGTGACGGTTCTTTCACGATCCCGGTTTTTCCAGGTGATAGTATTGTTTACAGTTACGTT
Organism: Dyadobacter frigoris; assembly: GCF_005280585.1. Classification (GTDB taxonomy): domain Bacteria; phylum Bacteroidota; class Bacteroidia; order Cytophagales; family Spirosomataceae; genus Dyadobacter; species Dyadobacter frigoris. Next base: position 155,862 of record NZ_SZVO01000005.1, on the reverse strand, counting down.
GGATATAAAAAGCAATACCATATCATTCCAAAGAATTACAATGCGGATACCTATTCGGCCATTGTTTCCTTGCAGGAAGATGTGATGATGTTGTCGGAAGTTAAGATTTATCCTTATAGTACCGAGGAGGAATTTAAACGGGCATTTTTGGCTTTAAAGTTACCCGATCAGGCCGATCGTGACGCATTGGCCAAAAGTTCTGATCCGCAATATATCAGAAGATTATCGGAGCAGGTTGCCAATAACGCGCAAACCAATTACCGTTATAGTATGGATCAGCTGATGTTCGGCCGGGAATCTGCTGCCGGAAAAGGTTTTGCCACAACTTTTCCTTTCCTTGATCCGTTTCGCATAGCGAAATTTATCAAATCAGTGAAAAACGGAGATTTGAAACAACAGGAATGGCGCAAAGTTCTTAACGATACGCCACCGGAAAGCATCAATAAATATGATGTGCTGAATGACAAAGGTCAGTTTGATCAGCTAAAAAAAGAAGTTAAAAAGTAAGATAAGAGTTTAAACAAATTCTCTCAAAAATACCTTTTCACCGTCAAACGTTGCATAAGCCTGCTTGGTCTGTTTGGTAACCCATTCTCCGAGATTGATATAGCGGCTGTTATTATTCACAGCGAGGTCGAGAACCAGATGCCGGTGTCCGAAAATGTAATAATCGTGGTGCTGTTCTTTTTCGACTTCCTTACAGTAGTGGAGCAGCCACTCGTATTCTTCGCTTACAAATACTTCTTCGCCTTTTTTAATATTGGCAATTCTGCTTCTTTTCGACCATTCTGAGGCGATCCACATGCCTACATCCGGATGTACGATCCGGAAGATCCATTGAAAGAAAGAATTTTCAAAAATCTGTTTCAGGATTTTATAGACTTTATCTCCAGGCCCAAGTCCGTCACCATGTCCAACTAAAACGGACTTTTTTAATCCTTCCGAATTTGTAATTTCAAAGTTTACAGGATTACGGAAAATGGTAGCTCCGATTTCTTCTTTCAGGTAACCGAACATCCACATATCATGATTTCCGGTAAAAAGAATAAGCTCAATCCCACGGTCAGAAAGTTCTGCCAGCTTGCCTAATAACCGGACAAATCCTTTCGGGACAACGTGTCCGTATTCGAACCAGAAATCAAAAATATCTCCTACCAAAAAAATAATCTGGGCATCATATTCAATGGATTCCAGCCACTTTACAAGTACTCTCTCACGATCTCTGCTTTTTTCAGCAGTGGGAACGCCGAGATGGAAATCGGAGGAAAAATAAATTTTGCGGCCTTCCTGTAGTGCAACGGATCTGGTTTCGAAATTGAAAATCATGCGATGTGAACTAATGCGCTGCAATTTACGATCTTCTGTGAAATCGACACGACAGAATATTCAGGAATGTGTCATTACCGTTCACTCAATATGTCTTAAATAAAAGGGTTCAATTCGTAAATTTATATTGAAAAGGTTTATTTTGGGAAATTAAATTGTTGATAATCATGTATATAAAACTCACCTTTCTACTAGGATTTACATATTTTTCTTTGATTGCAAAGGCTCAGATCCGTATTACGGACCCGGGAAAGGTTGCAGAAAGGCAGGTAGAAAATCGCGCAAATCAAAAGGTTAACCAGACAATTGATAAAGGTTTTGATAAAGTTGAAGAAGGAATTGGAAGTATTTTTAAGAAAAAAGATAAAAAGCCAAAAGAAGAGCCGTCTTCAGGAAAAAATGAAAAACCGGATAATGCTTCAAACGAAAATGAAAATACCAGAATAGCTGAATCTGAAACCGTTGCTTCTGTCAGCACGGAAAAACCAACGCTGAAATCGTACAGTAAATTTGATTTCATTCCTGGTGAAAAAGTGGTGGCTGTTGAAGATTTCTCGCAAGATGCCATTGGTGATTTTCCTGCCAAATGGAATACAAATTCGGCTGGTGAAGTGGTCACGATTGCGGGTACAGAAGGGAAATGGTTAATGCTTGGTCCGGAAGGTGTTTTTTACCCGGAATTTGTTACCAAACTGCCAGAGAATTTTACCCTGGAATTTAATCTGGCTACAACTTCTGATTTTAGCTATTATTCCGGCTTTATGCGCACTGTTTTCGCTGAGGTAACAAATCCCGCCAAGAATTTTTCAGTTTGGAAAGGATTTGATGGCGACAAGCAAAGGGGACTGGAACTGGGTTTACATCCAAAAGATGCCGGCGGACAACAGGGAATAGCAAATTTCAATGTTTTTGAAGGCCCTGCGGAATCGATCATGAAAAACGAGAAAAGTTTTCCCGCATTTCATGTTCCTGAGCATAACGTGGTGAAGGTTTCCATCTGGCGACAAAAATCGCGGCTTCGTTTGTATGTCGATGATTTTAAGGTTTGGGATTTGCCAAAAGCATTTAATACAACCACAAACTACAATTTTATAGCTTTCAGTAACCAGGGATATCATGTGGAAACGGATCGGTATTTTATATCAAATATCAGACTTGCCGTTGGCGCGCCGGATACCCGTAACAAACTGATCACTGAAGGTAAATTTTCAACAACAGGAATTCTTTTCGATGTAAATTCTGCTACGATCAAACCGGAATCTTATGGTGTCCTGAAAGATATTGCCAACGTTTTTACTGAAAATCCTACCGTAAAAGTGAAAGTTATCGGACATACAGATTCGGATGGGGATGATGCAGGAAATCTGGTATTATCTAAGAAACGTTCAGAATCGGTTAAGGAAGCGCTTGCAAAGGATTTTGGAATAGATAAATCCAGATTGGAAACCGATGGAAAAGGTGAAAGTATACCCGTTTCTCCCAATACTACCGCCGAAGGAAAAGCGAATAATCGCCGGGTAGAATTTATTAAATTGTAATAAGAAACATGGTTTTTTGATGGCCTCTTTTTAGCTTGCAGCCATTAATAATTTATGTTATGCTTAGAAAAACATTCGCTTATTTAACTTTTGCCCTTCTGCTTTCAGGAGGTTTGGTAATGGCACAAGCGCCGAAAAGTAATGTCGCGGCGCAAAGAGCAACGCAATGGAAACCTGAGAAAGGGCAATACTATTTTAGTCATGCTTTGACTTATTCTTTTGAAAATAAAGAAAAGAAAACGAAAGGTGAAATTGTGATTTATGTGGATCCGGTAACGGGAACGATGTGTTTTAAACGAGAAAACAGTTTTGGAGATACAGGCAAAGCTTTCGATTTTATTCTTGCTTTTCAGGACGGGAAATATGTGTATTACGGAGCTGACGAATCCGGGAAGAAATTCAAAATGACAGAAAAAGTTGAAGAATTGAAACCGGATGCTGAAACCATTGCACAGCAAAAAGAAGATTTTAGCACCTATTGTATTCCTACCGGGAATATCCGAAAAGATTTCGGTATGGAAAGTCTTGAATACGAACTTTCATATCCAACTTCCGAAGCAAAAGATAAATTGTGGCTAACCAAAACACCTTTTGGTATTAATCCTTTATACGGATTTGATCTGATCGATGGCGTTCCAAGTTTGCCGGTATCTTTTGATTATACTTATATTTTCAACAACAATCAGCTTTTGACGGAGTTGAATTCCAAGGGTTTGATCCTGAAATTGAAAAGTTATGAGCCTAATCCTTTTTTAGCAGTTACCCGTGGTTATGCAGAAGTAAAGGCTGAGAATTAGGCTCATTTTTATTTATTGTGCCGCTTCTCTTTCCGCCATTACTTCGGAAAGAGGGCGCATATTTGCCGGAATCTCTTCCACTTCTTCTTCCGCAGTGTAAGGGAAAACGTCCAGAATTGGGGTCAAATTCATATCCGTTGTTTCGTAAGGAATCAACATGGTGCGCAGACTTTCGGTGATCCGTTGCAAAGCCTGATCAATTCCGTCAGCGTTTACAAGCATATAATTCACCACTTTTTTCTCTTTTCCACTTTTTTCATCCACAGAAAAGTAGATAACTTTTGCCTTGAACCATTTCTCCCCGTCTTCGTAAGAAAATAAGTCGGCCAGGCGCATGCGTGTAATGCTGGTAACACTGAAATCACTCGCACCCGTTACGATTTGTTGATAAAGTCTGGCTTCTGATTCGGTGTAAGAAACCGCATCGACAAGATAAACTTCATTAATTGTTTTAAGACTTCCTGCTTCGTCTTCTTTTTGGTAACGTATTTTTCCTAAATACCAGCTTGCCATTGTAGTCTGTTTTTGATTAAAGTGGACATAAAAGTTTGCAAAGGTATGGTTTGCAAATAACGCTTGCAACAGGATTTTTCTACATAAAATCGTTGAATAAGTTTTTTAATCTAAAAAAGTAATTACCAAAGAATAATCCTTTCCAAGTATGCGCGTTGTAGTAGCTACTGTTTATCTTGCGGGAAAATTATTAAAACACACAATGAAAAAACAAATTTGGTTTGTCGCGGTTTTAGCGGCTGTTGGGTTATATATTACGGGCTGCGGCGTCAGTCGTCAGGTTTCGGAAGCAAAGGCTTTTGGTGATTGTAAATATAAAATTGCCTCTGCGGATAGTATTTATCTGGCGGGAATTGATATCAACGAGTTCAGGAATATCAAGAGTATGAGTGATCTGAACATTGCCAGATTTCCAAGACTGGGTTTGGCATTTTTACGTAAAGATGTTCCTTTGGATTTGCGGGTTAATCTTGATATCAAAAATCCGACACGGAAAAAAGCTGCTGTTAATCAGTTGGAATATAAAGTTTTGCTGACCAATACTGAAATTTTCAACGGGTTTTTAAATGAGAAAATCGAGGTTTATCCGGGAAGCGGAAGTACGCGGGTTCCGATTAAGCTAAGCGCAAATGTGTACAGTTTGCTCATGAATGACCAGACAAGAGACGATTTTATTAATATGGTAATGGCGTTAACCGGGAAATCTGATTCGAAGCCTGCAAAATTCACCGTAAAGGTAAAGCCTACGCTGGATTTGGGAGGGAAATCAATTAATTATCCGGGTTATCTTACTTTTGAACAGGAGATTACAAGCGATATGATTCTGAAAACGAAATAATCAGATTATATCGCGGCATACTTTTGACAACACACAGACAATGACTTGTAGAGTGATTTCCTTTCATTCCACAAGTCATTAAAACATAATTTTAACACAGCAAAAATTGGATAATTCTTTTCTACAAAACCCCCGGTTATTTGAATATTTTGTACTTGTACTGGTATTGGCCCTACTTTTTGGACTTACATTTCTTTCTAAAAGTCTTCAAAAATTCAGAGATTTTCTGGGATTAGGGTTAATAATTGTTCCGGTCGGTTACTTCTATATTATACTCAGCGCCCACGTCATTAATGTTCCTTATGAAGACGACTACAATCTTCTGGAGACGATTTATAATCTAAAAAACGGTTCGGGTTTTACCAATACGGCAAAAATACTTTTTGAGCAGGTAAACCAGCACAGGTTTGCTTTTGAGCGTATTGTTATGCTCATCATGGTATTCTTTACGGGAACGGTTGATATAAAATTGCAGGTTATGCTGGGCAATCTTTTTATGCTTGGTATTCTTTATCTTTTCTTTCTGACATTTAAAAAGGAGAAGGTTTCGTGGTATTATTTTATCCCGGTACCTTATATTCTTTTCAATCTGGTTTATTTTGAAAATGCCATTTGGGGAATTGCGGCCATACAAAATACTCCTTTGCTGTTTTTTGCCATGCTGACGGTTTATTTTATTGGCAAACCGGATAAAAGAAGCTGGATTTTCGCCGTATTAGCGGCAATAGTTACCATGTTTATCAGCGGCAGCGGAATGCTTACCTGGATTATTGGCGGTGTCATTCTGCTTTTCCAAAAAAGATATAAATTGCTGGCTCAGTGGATAGGCATTGCCATTGTATTTATTTTATTCTATTTTCTTTTCGATTACCAATTTGTATCTACCGGACATGGAAAAGTTTGGGAGCACCCGATTTTCAATCTGATTTTTATATTCGGATTCTGGGGAAATGCTTTATATCTGGATATCCCTCATCCGCTTACGCCGGTGTTTTACAAGGATATGGTGTTATGCGTATTTTTAGGAATGGGTATTTTTGCGGTATTTTTGGGTTGGATTACCAGAATGTTCCTGAATAAAAATATGCCGTGGACCAACTGGTTTTTGCTCGGTGCATTTATGTTCCTGATGGGTACCGGAGCTATGTTTATCGTGAGCAGGCCGTCGGGCAATTTTTTGATGTATGGAGGAAATATTTTTTCCAGACGGTACATGATTTTTGGCGTTGTACTTTTGGCTATCGCTTATGTTGGTTTGATATTGATCGTCAAAAACTATAAAAATATCAGTTTGTCAGTGTTTGTTTTAAGTTTGGTTGGCTGTCTGGCGCTGAACTTTGTGAGTTATTTTTATTCAATAAGAAGTGTGAGAGAACAGCACGAAAAATTATCCCTGGACGCATACTACTGGAAAAACTATAATACGCTTTTGTCTGTTGGGTTCAATTATGGAGATAAACCTTTCTGGAATCATCCGACCAAAATGAAAAATCTTATAAACAATCTCGAAAAACAGGGGTTGCTTCATCTTTATGAAACTGACAAGTTGCCGCCGGCAAACCGTCTCATTCAGGAAACTGAAAAAGTAGACGAATATGCACCTAAGCTGAATATTCAGCTTAGTATAAGGAATAATGATGATAACATGCCGATCAGATATATCAAGTTTGAAACAAAAAAGAGAATGCATCCAAAACCTGCTTATTTTGTCTTAGTTTCTGATCAATATACCAATCTGCTTCCGGCCATTCCTGTCCCGAATTCCCTGTCAGATTTTTTGAAGAAAAGAACCTATTATGGCGAAAAGTATTCCTATTCGTTTTATAAGAGAAAAGTACCAAAAGGCAAATTCGATATCTGGATATTGTCCGGTGGAGAAAAGGATTCCGGTAAGTGGGAATCCCGTTATACAAGAGAGAAAATATTTATATTTTAGCAAATTACCAGCGGTTACCAAAGTTTGACATAATATTACATTTACTTTTTTATGCAAATTCTTACTTACAATCTCAACGGAATCCGGGCAGCTTTGAAGAACGGCTTGCTGGAATGGTTAAAGGATAAACCTTTTGATGTACTTTGTTTTCAGGAAGTAAAAGCGACGCCCGATGTAGTGGATCTGTCTGGGTTTGCGGCACTTGGTTATGAACTCATCGGCTGGCATGCGGCTGAGAAAAAAGGATACAGCGGTGTAGCGATATTTTCTAAAATGAAACCTGATTTGATTTCTCACGGGTTCAATTTGCCTGTTTACGATAGTGAAGGAAGACTTTTGCGTGCTGATTTTGGTGATATTACATTATTGAACTGCTATTTCCCATCGGGCACGAGCGGAGAAATCCGGCAAAGTGTAAAAATGAATTTCCTTGAAGATTTTAACAATTGGGTGGATATACTGAGAATCGAACGGCCCAATTTAATCATCTGCGGAGATTACAACATCGCGCATACTGAAATGGACATTCATAATCCGAAGGGAAATAAAAAGTCATCAGGATTTTTGCCCGAAGAAAGGGAGTGGATGACAAAATGGTTTGGAAGTGGATATACGGACGCTTTCCGGCACATGAATCCGGATTTGCAGGAATATTCCTGGTGGACATACCGTTCAGGCGCAAGGGCCAGTAACAAAGGCTGGCGGATCGATTATATTTCCGTAGCCGATACGATTAAAGACAGAATTGTTGGAAGCAGGCAATATAATGATGCTGTGCATTCGGATCATTGTCCGGTTTGGCTGGAAATTGAATAGGGTTAAAGGAACTTGTAAAAATACTTGACACGTTTCGTGTTACATTCGTGTTATGATTGTAAGTTTCAGACACAAAGGTTTACAGCTTTTCGCTACCAAAGGCGACCGCTCAAAGATTCAACAAAGCCATGTTGCAAGAATTAGGTTAATTATTAGCCGTCTTAATAGGGCAACAGAACCAGAGATGATGAACCAGGCAGGATATTATTTTCACGCTCTGAAAGGCGATTTAAAGGGTTTTTATTCAGTCAGAGTATCGGGAAATTGGCGTATTATCTTTCGTTTCGAGGGAGAGAATGCCTCAGACGTTGACTATATAGACTATCATTAAACAGGAGGAACAATATGATTTTATTTGATCCCGCCCACCCGGGCGAACTTATCCGCGAAACGCTTGACGGAATTTATGAGGAGACAGGGAAAAAACTTACAATTGAGCAGGTTGCCGAAGTATTGGGGACAACCCGTAAAACCCTGTCTGCGATTATCAACGGAAAATCTGCGGTGTCGCCTGAAATGGCAATTCGTTTAGGTGCAGCGTTCCCTAACACGACGCCAGAATTTTGGTTAGCGATACAGGAAGATTATAACCTAGCGCAAGCTAGAAAGCGCGTAGATGTATCTAAAATTCATGCAATATGGCAGCCAAAGGCGTTGCAGCCTGCTTAGTTTAAAATATAGTATAGTGATTTTGAAGTAGGTATTACTAATTATAACATGGTGCATTTTTTAAGGATGATACTGGAAAATACTCAAACCAAATATGAGAGACACTTTGAGGTAATGAGAGACTTACGAAAAGGTGGGCTTAATCCTGATATGTATCCAGAATTTTTAAACACCGTAAAAAATTTACCAAACCTTCCTTCAAGAAAAATTTCGGATTATAGAATTTTTGACAAATTCAATTTATCAAATCTTACAGAATCAGATGTGTTTGTAATTAGTAATGAATTTCAGAGAAGGTCAAGAAATATAACTAAAACCTGTTGGCACCCATTAGCAAGTAGCTCAACTTGTAAAGTAGATAGGTCACGTAAAATTATTGTAACAGAAGCTCATTCAATTCAGAATAATGGGGTATTGAGTAAAATTTCTGAAAACGGACATGTTGTAGGGTTTTCACTTGATAAAAACGGCTTTGAAGATAAAGAAATCGGAAAAAATATTGCATCTACTTTTCTTGGATTTTGTAATAATCACGATGCCATTTTTTATCCTATTGAAACAAACTCTTATAGTGGAACAGATGAGCAACACTTTTTATATGCTTATCGCGCATTTGTTGTAAGTTTTCACAAAAAGAGAGAGACATCATATTTTATAAATTATGGTATTCAATCCGAAAACGATATCGAGGAAAATAAGAAAATATTTGATTTAGCAATTATTTCTAAAAACTATTCAGTTATAAAAACGGATGTGTTTGAGCTACCAGCACATTACCCGATGGCAGTATCATCAGCTGCTAATTTAGAATTTGACTTTGATGGAAATCCAATTATTCATTCAGAAAACAGAATGGGGAACTTATATATATAACGTTATTTCCTACAAAAAATAAAACGATTTTTTTAATTAGCTATTTTGAACAAGACCGAAATGTTTGTGAAATGTTAGGTATGCAAATGCGAAGAAGGAATAATTTTAAACTTGATATTTCAATGTTTATAACTCTTGCGGAAAATACTTTTTTTAATCCAACTTACTATCACACATTTATTGAACAATACAAAGACAAAAGAGAGATACTTATTAGGCAATCGCAAGGAGAAAATGTTTATTGGGATGGTGAAAATCAAATAAGAGAATCATTCATCACGAGTAATTTTATGAATAATCCCTTAGGAGTAAATTTTTTTGGGTATTAAAAAGTTGATTTTTTGTGATGTCTTGTTACTATATAAACGTCCGCATATTTAGTAACAAATCTCATTTTTTTGGCCAGTCATAAAAAAAAGCCGTTGCCTATTACCATGTATAAATTGCCAAGCAAGGCCGCAGCGGCTTAGGGCTGGAAGCCCAGCAATGGCCGTCGAGCAGTTTGCAGGAGGGCTATGACATTCCTGCAGCTTAGTACGGAGGTTGAGTCCGGACGTAAAAACAAGCGTCCGCAACTATTGGCCGCCCTCACCCAATGCCGGAAAGAAAAGGCTGTTTTGATTATTGCCAAGATCGACCGTTTAGGCCGGAATGTGGCCTTTATCTCAAACCTGATGGAAAGTAAGGTTGAATTTAAGGCCGTAAATCCACATGCCAGCCGGGTTATGTGGCACATGTTAGCCGCCTTTAACAGAGACGAATCATATCTATAACTATCAATAATATTTTGTATTTTTGATAAAGCCAGAATGTAAAAACCTAAGTTATGAACATCTCCACGCCTGTAACTTTGAAAATGGGAGAATTGATGAGTGAAGAGGATTTCTTCCAATTCTGCCAGATGAATGACACACTAGAGTTCGAGAGGGACTCACATGGAAATATTATACTTATGTCGCCAACAGGATCTTTTACCGGCAATTTTAATTCTCAAGTTTCGGGGAAGTTATTTATTTGGAATGAAAATTTGGGTCAAGGAGAAATATTTGATTCATCAACAGGTTTTACGTTACCAAACGGGGCAGTTAGGTCGCCGGATGCTTCTTGGATTAAGAATGAAAGATGGAATCTTTTGACTGATGAGCAGAAGGAAAAGTTTGCTCCAATCTGTCCTGATTTTATTGTAGAAATTCGCTCTAAGTCTGACGAACTTAAATACCTTCTTGAAAAAATGGAGGAATATATTGAAAATGGAACTAGGCTTGCTTGGCTAATTGACCGTCTTGACGGTAAAGTCTACATTTATAGAAGTGATAAATCAATTACAATTCTTGATTCCTTACAGGTCAAGCTTTCTGGCGAGAACGTACTTCCGGAATTTTTTCTTGATCTTGAATCACTTATCAAATAAAGCTTTCATGAGCTTTTCATAATTCTTTTCATCTTGTTCAGCTACTTCCTCATATACAAGCCCTTCGGAATGCTTTCGCAATTTACCCGCGAGAGCGACCATGCTACCTTAGCTGATCTTGAATGTACTTTTGCCAAAGATATTTATCCGGTCGGAAGGCTGGATGCGGATAGTGAAGGACTGCTTTTACTTACCAATGACAATTATCTCAAAACAAAACTGCTGGAACCGAGAAACCGCCACAACAGAACTTATTATGTTCAGGTTGAAGGAGAAATTACCAGTGAAGCCTGCCAGAAAATGGCGGATGGCGTAACAATTTCCATTAACGGAAAATCCTATCTGACTTTGCCTGCGTCAGCTTCTCCATTGGAAGAGCCTTCGCTTCCTGAAAGAAATCCTCCAATTCGTTTCCGGAAAAATATTCCGACTTCCTGGGTTTCGATTACACTTCATGAAGGTAAAAACCGCCAGGTCCGCCGTATGACGGCTGCAGTTGGTTTTCCTACTTTACGTTTGGTACGTTGGGCAATTGGAAAAATTAATCTTGCCGATTTTGGTACTGACGGAGCTAAACCTGGGGACGTATGGGAAGTTACAGATCAGGAAGTCCGTAAGCTCTCACTTTGATCCTTAAACTTACTTGATAAAACAACTATTTGGACTTGCCAAACCGGATAGAAGGGTTAATTTTGTAGTTATCCTGTTTTCAAAATTGATATTAGTTGGCAAAGGAACAAAAAGAAACTCCGCTTAATAAACAGTATAATCAGATTAAAGCCAAGTACCCCGGTGCATTGCTTCTTTTCCGGGTTGGCGATTTTTACGAAACTTTCGGAGAAGATGCGATACGTGCTTCCAAGATACTTGGGATCGTACTGACACGTCGTAATAACGGTGGTGCGCATGAAGAACTTGCAGGATTTCCGCACCATTCCCTGGATAATTACCTTCCAAAACTGGTTCGTGCCGGTGAGCGTGTTGCCATTTGTGATCAGCTTGAAGATCCGGCAACGGCAAAAGGAATTGTAAAACGCGGCGTTACCGAACTGGTTACGCCTGGCGTTTCCATGAACGATAATGTGCTGGACACACGCAGAAATAATTATCTCGCTGCAGTGCATGTGGGCGGTGAAGATCTGTATGGAATTTCCTTTCTGGATATCTCTACCGGGGAATTTATGACGTCGCAAGGTAACGCAGCCTATGTTGATAAAATGCTTCAGGGTTTTACACCTTCTGAGGTGCTTTTTTGTAAAAAACACAAACAGGAATTCAATCAGCTTTTTGGAGGCAAGTTCCATACATTTCAACTGGAAGACTGGTGTTTTGGGTATGATTATGGTTATGAGCAACTTACTACGCATTTCAGCACCACAACACTTAAAGGTTTTGGTATTGAAAATCTGCCAATGGGGATCATTGCCGCTGGTGTAATTCTGCATTATTTACGAGAAACTGAACACCGGGAAGTAAGCCATATCAGTCGTGTAACAAGGCTGGAAGAGGAAAAATATGTGTGGCTTGACAGGTTTACTGTCCGAAATCTGGAACTGATTTTCCCTCAGCAGGAGGGCGGTGTGCCCTTAATTCAGATTCTGGATCAAACGGTAACGCCTATGGGTGCACGGTTGCTAAGGAGATGGGTTGTTTTGCCATTAAAGGAAAAGCTGCCTATTGAAGAGCGCCTGAATACCGTTGAGTTTTTTCTTGCCAATGATGAATTGCACGAATCCATTACCCAATATTTAAAACAAATCGGTGATCTTGAACGACTGATTTCAAAAGTGGCCGTTCGCCGGATTAGTCCACGGGAAATGGTTCAGCTTAAAAAATCACTGAAACAAATTGGGCCGATTAAAGAGATTTTAGGCAAAATAGCCTCGACCCATATCAGTTACGCTGTTTTGAACAAATATGCTGATCAGCTTAATCTATGCACTTTTTTAATTGATAAAATTGAAACGGAATTAAGAGAAGATGCACCGTTGCTGATCAATCAGGGTGGAATGATCAAGAGCGGAATTGATGCCGAACTGGATGAATTACATGCAATTTCCCGTGAAGGAAAAGGATTTCTCTTAAAGCTTCAAAATGAAGAAATGGAACGGACGGGAATTCCATCATTGAAAATTGCCTACAACCGGGTTTTTGGATATTATCTGGAAGTTACCAATTCACATAAAAACAAAGTCCCGGCAGAATGGATTCGTAAACAAACGCTTGTTAACTGCGAACGTTATATAACGCCGGAACTTAAAGAATATGAAGAAAAAATACTGAATGCCGAGGATAAGATTTCGGCTATTGAATTCCGTATTTTCTCCGCTTTGATATTGACCGCAGCGGAGTACGTCGGTACCATTCAACAAAACGCCATCATCATTTCGACACTCGATGTGCTGGGTTCTTTTGCGAATACGGCCAGGAAAAACAATTATGTCAAGCCTGTTATTAATGAAGACAGGATTCTGGATATTAAAGATGGTCGTCACGCCGTTATTGAACAGCAATTGCCGTTAGGTGAAAGTTATGTTCCAAATGACCTTTACCTCGACAATGAAACGCAGCAGATCATTATCATTACCGGTCCAAACATGGCGGGTAAATCTGCTTTGTTGAGACAAACCGCGCTTATTGTCCTGATGGCGCAGATGGGAAGTTACGTTCCGGCAAAAGCAGCTACGATTGGTATTGTTGATAAGATATTTACGAGGGTAGGAGCGAGCGACAATTTAAGCAGGGGAGAAAGTACGTTTATGGTCGAGATGACGGAAACAGCCAGTATTCTCAACAATCTTAGTGATCGAAGTCTGATTTTAATGGATGAAATCGGGCGCGGAACCAGTACTTACGATGGTGTTTCAATAGCATGGGCCATTGCCGAATATTTGCATAATCAGCCATTGGTTAAACCAAAAACATTGTTTGCTACCCATTATCATGAATTAAATCAGCTTGCCGATGATTTTCCACGCATCAAAAACTTCAATGTTGCCGTAAAGGAAGTTGACAACAAAGTAATATTTTTAAGAAAGCTAAAACCGGGTGGCAGTGCGCATAGCTTTGGTATCCATGTGGCGCAGATTGCAGGTATGCCGCAACCGATTGTGTTGCGGGCGAGTGAAATTATGCATCACCTGGAAAAAGATCATGTAGCGGATAAACATCAGAAGAAGATCAAGGAAATGCCGAAAAATAATTTTCAGCTTAGCATTTTTGAACCTACCGATCCGAGACTTGAAAAACTGAAAGAAGACCTGGCGTTGATTGATGTAAATACATTATCGCCGATCGAGGCACTTTTAAAACTAAATGAATTTCAGAAAATGTTACAGAAAAAATAATTTAACCACAGCGAAAGCAGCATTTTAATCTAATAACTCCTAATCTTTTTTATGAAAAATTTGACCCGTTATCAGTTGATGGCCATGATGTTTCTCCTCTATTTTATTTGGGGATCGTGGTACGGCCAGATGAGTAAATACATGTTTAATTCCCTGCATGCCACTGGAGTTCAGGTGGGTGGTGCCTATGCGGCTTTTTCTATTGCAATGATTATTGCGCCGTTTTTTGTCGGTATGATCGCCGACCGGTATTTTGCAGCACAGAAAGTACTGGGTGTACTAAGTTTGGCTGGCGCGGCTTTGTTGTATTTGATTACGCGAATTACAGATGCTGACACATTTTTCTGGGTGATTCTGGCTTACTGTATCACGTTTGCACCAACCATGGCTTTGACTACTTCCATAGCGATGCAACATGTGAAAGATACTGAAAAAGACTTCCCAACCATTCGTGTGATGGGAACTGTGGCATGGATTGTGGTTTCAAATATTATCGGTTTCTACGGTTTTGGTGACAGCGTGATGATCTTCAAAATTTCCATGATCGCTGCTGCTATTTTAGGTGTGTATTCTTTCTTCCTTCCAAATACGCCTCCTAAACCAAATACCAGCACAACTTTTTCTGATATTTTAGGTTTGGATGCTTTCAAGCTTTTTAAAGACCGGTCTTTCGCGATTTTCTTTATTTCGTCTTTGTTGATCTGTATTCCCTTGTCATTTTATTATGCGATGGCCAATCCGTCCCTTACAGATTCAGGTATGACTAATGTTGAAAACAAGATGTCATTAGGACAAGCTTCGGAAGTTGTTTTCATGCTTTTGATTCCGTTTGCATTCCGTAAATTCGGAGTAAAATGGATACTGATCGTAGGATTGATCGCCTGGATTGTTCGGTTTATCGGCTTTGGTTATGGCGATGCCAGCAGCGAGTGGTTACTCTATATGGCCATTTTGCTTCATGGTGTTTGTTATGATTTCTTCTTCGTTACTGGTCAGATTTATACAGATAGTAAAGCAGGTGAGAAATACAGATCTTCTGCACAAGGATTGATTACGATCGCAACTTATGGTATCGGGATGGGAATTGGTTCCTGGATCGCTGGAATTGTTGCTGACGAATATACGGTGAATGGTGTTAAAAACTGGACGAGTATCTGGATGGTTCCGGCTGCTATTGCTGCTTTGGTTCTGGTTTTATTTGTCTTGTTCTTTAAAGATAATAAGGTCAAAGCTGAGAGTTGAGATTTCACGCAAAGCAAAAAAGTAAAAAAGGAAGGTCGCAAAGTTTTGTTTGCGGCCTTTTTGTTTGTAGAACTTGGGATATTCCCGATGGCGTAGACATCTCCTGTTTATAGAAAAAATGTCTTGATGCCAATTTTCATGACTCCATCGGAGTCTCCTGTTTTTTGCCTGATTAGAATTTGATCGAAATGTTAGGAGACTCCTACGGAGCCGGGATATGTTTGGCCATTTCAAATTTCTATAAACAGGAGGCTCCTATGGAGCCGTAAATCTTTGTTATTTCCAAATTGATTCGCTGGAATTTGTTTTAAGGTTTATGAACGAAAAAGGTCATCAAGTTTAAAACCTGATGACCTTTTCTATTCATGTTATATTTCAATTATCGAGCGTTAAGCTCAACAATTTCTCACCAATCATCTCTGTCTCTGGAATCACCCCTTTTGGATCCGCCGCCTTTTTTGAAGTCTCCACCGTCTCTTCCACCACGTCCGTAATCGGATTTTGGTTTTCCGCCATATCCGCTTCCGCCGCTGTAGCCTCCGCCGCTGTTTCCGCCTCCGCTATAACCACCACCACCGGCCGGTTTGTTTCTTCCAAAATTAGAACTTCTGTCGCTTCCGCCTGCGCTACTGCTGCTACCACCACTTCCACCAGTTCTTGGCTGGTCTCCCGGTGTTCTTTCTTTTTTCTGCGATTCGTTTACTACCAACGGTCTGCCGTACATTTCAATCCCGTTCAACTCACTTATGGCTAGTTTAGCCTGCTCTTCATCAGGCATTTCTACAAACCCAAACCCCTTGCTTTGACGTGTAATTTTGTCAATAATAATTTTTGCGGAGCTTACTTCACCAAATTTTTCAAAAGCTTCACGCAACTCGCTTTCTTTTAACTTAAAAGAAAGACTCCCAACAAAAATGTCCATAGAAATGCCTGTTTTTAAAATTTTGTTTTGTTATGATAAATATATTATTTTAACTGATAAGCTACTACACTATTTTTCAAAAATGTTGGCACGTACACAATCTTTTTCTTGGCGTCATACCCAATGTCGGCTGTATTGCTGCCCGCTGCCTTTGTATCCAGCATCAATTCTTTTGATCCGTCGGACTTTACATAATAGATAACCCCGGCCCAACAGGACACGACATATTCTCCTGGTTTCACTTCCACAATGCCATCCGTACTTTTATCCATGCCTTCTGCGATGGTCGTTGGTTTCTTATTTGCGTCCAGTTTTATAAGTGATCCGCTGTCCAGAATAAGTAAATCAGGACCTACCGCCAATAACCCGTTCGGACGTGTTAATGTTTCATAGTAAGTCGAAACTTTTCCATCTTTCAGAAGGTGCACTTTGTGTGTGTCCGAGTCGGAAACATAAATATTTCCTTTTGAGTCAATGGTCAGGTCATTCAGGAATTTTGAATCTTCAACAGGATATTTTTGTAAAATTTTTCCTGATTTGAAATCTATTTCAACAATATCGGTGACATCTGCTACATATAATTTCCCACCGAGTTTCCCCATTCCTTTTGGCGCGTTCAAACCTGATACCCAGTTCAAATCAATAATTTTACCATCCAGCCCAACTTTTCCAATGGCACCTTTCCCATCTTTTTCGCCTGATTTTCCGTCGATCTGGGCTATGTACAAAATTTTATCACCTGCGCTGTAAAACACAGATTCCGGTACAGGAATTGTCCCTTCCGTCGCCCATATTTCTGTTAAAGTATTTTGCGCATTAACAGAAAAAACTGATGCTGTAAGTAAAGCTGTTAAGAATAAGTTTTTGGATTTCATTTGGCTAAGGTTTGACAGATTTTATGTTAAAAGGTTTAGATTATTTAATCAGATAGTATTGTTATACCAAAGCTAAATAAAAAAACACAAAAAAAGTCCGGTCGCAAGCGGCCGGACTTTTTAAATTTTTTGCAAAAATATGATTACTTCTTCTTTTTAGCTTTTTTCTTTCCTGTTGCGACAGGCTCTTCCGTCACTTTGGATAGATCCTTAATCCGGATATTCCTGAATTTTAGCGGGGCTCCATGTCCAAGGAATCCGATATAACCCGTGGTATTTTTCAAGCCCGGGTGATCACGATGATCAGCAGTACCGTCTTTGCTGGCTTCTGTAAGATCGCCTTCTGTGATCACGGTTCCGTTCAATGTAACCTTGATTTTGGATCCTTTCAGATAAATTTCTTCGTAGTTCCATTCGCCCAGCGGTTTCAGATATCCACGTTTCGCAGGGATAATTCCGTAAGCCGAACCATGATATTGATATTCTTTCAAATCTTTATAGATATCAGCATCGTTGTCAAGGATCTGAATTTCCGTTCCTACATAAGCAGCATCTCCCGTTAACGGCGTGCGAATTCCCACACCATTATTGGCACCTGGCGTAAGCTGGAATTCAAAACGGAAAACGAAGTCGCTGTATTCATCTTTTGTATAAAGATTGCCTTTTCCACCACCATGCGGATTCATTACCATTTCACCGTTTTCACTTGAATAGTCCGTTGTGTTTCCGATCCATTCGTGCATATTTGTTCCGTCAAAAAGAATTTTATAACTTTCTTTTTTCTCTTCATCGGATAGAACAAAAGGTTCGGGACGGGGGATTTCACGAACATAAATATCACGGTAGTAAATGATGTTTCCGTGCGCCTGCAATTCCAGCTGCTCTTTTACAAAAATCGGCAATTTACGATCCCAATAGTTTTCAAGAATAATATTATCAACCACTTTTTCGCCGTTCAGTTCAACCGTAACGCGGTCACCAATCATCGTAATGTGGAAATTGTTCCAGTCGCCAATTGCGTTATCAGCAAGTTTGGTCGGGTTTTTAGGATTTTTTGCATTGTTGTATAATCCACCAGAACCAACCTGTGCGCCAACATCTACACGCGACGTATCCCAGATCTGAACCTGAGGTGTCCCGCGAAGATAGATCCCAGCGTCGCCTTTTGATTCGATTTTCCAGTCAACATACATTTCAAAATCTCCGTATTGTTTTACCGTACAAAGGTTATCACCGTGACCTGAAAATACTAAATCTCCGTCTTTCGCGGCCCAACCTGTTTTCATTACTTCGTCAGCTTTTTTCTGTTTTGCTGCCAAAGTATCAGCACTCATTTTACCGCGTGCGATCGGGTTTTCTACCAAACCTTTCCAGCCTGTAAGATCTTTTCCGTTGAACAAAGAAACAAAACCGTCACCAGCCGGCATCTCAGCTAAATATTTACGGATTGATTCCTTTTGGTATTCGCTATCCTGGCCTTTCAAAACCGATGATGTTTTTGTCATCAATTCACGAACTTCTGCACCGCTGAAATTCTTGTTAGCCAAACCGATATTCATCACAGCCTGGGCAGCAGCCTGTTGAACGGCACCTGAATTGTCAAGATATTTTCCTGCCAAAAGCAAAGCATTGAAAGTCTTATATCTTGGCAATTCTTTCAATATCAATTCTTTCTGCGCATCCGTTTTTGCAATGTCAAGTGCGTTATGAAGCATCAAAACTTTGTTGATCGGAGTTTTTGGAGATTTTGTGATTCCTGAAACATAACCTGTTAGGGCAAGATTGAAATCTTCTGCATCTGTTGATTTCTTGGCAATGGCCAAAAGTTCATTTGCTGCACTTGCATCCGTCCAGTTGGAAAGCGCTGAAATTGCTGCTTTTTTGGAAACTGCATCTCCATTATTGTAAGACGAAACAACCGAAGTCAATGCTTTATTTCCACCAATACTAGCCAAAATCGCCAGATAACGTGATTGTTTATCAGCAGGAGAAGCAGTGATTTGTTTCAAAATAAGATCACTCTGTGCTGAAGCATTTCCTGATCCTTTCACACCTGTGATAATCGCTTTTTGAACGGCAGTGATTTCGTCAGCATTACTTACGGAATTTAAAAGCGTAAATAACTGAGAAAGATCATTTGAAGTTGCCAACGATTTTAATGCGTTAAAAGCAGCTGTTTTTACTTCAGGATTAGCACTTGTAAGCAAAGCTGAAACCACGCTCATTTTAGAACTTGCGGCTCTTGCAGCCAAAACATCAATTACCGCAGGCTGTGCCGTAGCAGGTAAAGTTGGCAAAGCTGCTGCAAGCTGATCCACAACTGTATTGCCTTTCAAAGTCAAAAGCGTGTTTTTTACCGCTTTGATTTCATCTGCATTACCTTTTTTTAAAATTGGAAGTAAGGCAGGAAGACTGCTTTCTCCTCCGATTTTACCTGCTGCCCAGATAGCCGCCGTTTTCACTTTGGCGTCTTTTGAAGCAAGAGATTTGGTAATTGTTGGCAACGCATCTTTTGATTCAGCACGGCCTAACATATAAATAATTTCAGCCTGAACTTCCGGTTTTGCCTTTTTCAAAGCATTTATCCAAGGCGTCGTTCCGTCGGCCATTGTATATTTTTGTCCCAGTTTTAATGCCGCGGCGCGGTATTCAGGATCTGTGCTATCCAAAGCTTTTACCAAAATAGGAACACTTTCGCGTTTTTTGCTGTCCGCATATATTTTCAAAGCAGAAGAACGTGTGTCTGTTTGTTTGGCATCAACCAAAGAGGAAGTAAGCGCCAAAGCAGCCTTTTCTGTAATCGGAGCGTTTCCGGTTAACGACAAACGCGACAAATAATTCAGATAAGCAGCAGTCGAATTTGCTTCATCATACAGATAATTCGCTTTGGTTGCAGCCGCAGCCAGAATGGATTCCGAAGATGGTGAAGCGATTTCGGAGAGAGCGAACAGGCTAACTTTACGTAAGTCCAATTCCTCATTTGTAGCTGTTTTTTCAATTGCAGCAGCTGCCTCCTTGAAACGGCTCATGCCAAGTGCTTCCGTGATTGAAATCTGAGCTTTGCCTTTTGCATTAGCCAAAGCTTGTAAAAGCGCTTTCCCGGCACTTTCAGTCCCGATTCTAGCCAATGTTCTGGCAGCAGGTCCTGACAAATATTCGTCAGAAAGATATGTGGCTACTACCGGAACGGCTTCGTCTTTACCAATCGTTTGTAATTGGTAAATTAAAAACTGCTTGCTTTCCGGCGATTGTGCTTTTGATAACGCTTCAACATAAGCTTCGGCTGCATTTTTGCGCCATGCTTCTTTTCCGGCCTGAGAAGAATAATAAGTAAAGCCACCCAATGCATACTGAGCTTTCGCATCATTACCTTTTCCCGGCGCTACCAGCATCGATGCGATTTGAACCAATCCCGGTTTCCCGAGTTCAGCCAGTTCGTCCATGCTTTTCTTTAATTGAGCAGCATTATCAGCGGGGAGTTGCGCGAGTAAATCGGCGATCCGGGTCGATAGGGTTCTGTTTTTATCCAATTGAGCCATTGCAGCGGTATTAAGCATACAGCAGGCAAGCAGCGCATATATAATTTTTTTCATGATCTGTTTTAAATGAATGAAACGGTTTTTGTATTTCTCTTTTCCATAATTTGAATAAAGATCAATACAGAAATTACTGTGTAAGCACGGATTTGGGCTACTTCCCATTCCGTAACTAAAAGTTTACATAGTCCATGGGCCGCGCATTGGCTGGTCAATAAGTCGGTTTGCACCTTCGTCGTCAATAAATTCCTGTTTTACAGGATCATATTTTAAAGAACGACCCAAGCGCAAAGCGATCAGTCCCATGTTCACTATAGTACAGGAACGGTGTCCGTTTTCTTCATTCAAAGCAAATTTCTGACGGCTTTTAACTGCATCAACGAAATTCGTAACCTGTGGTTCCGGGTCCGGGAAAGCAGCCAGTTTCTTTTCAAGATCCTGAATATCGGATTTGAAATTTGGATAAAGTTTTCCTTTTGGTCCTTCGATGTAAGCTACATTTTCATCCTTGCCTTCGCCATCCAGAACAATCTGGCAGCCATCGGCATACGTATACGTGATACGTCTCCAGGTACCAACTGCTTCTGTGTGTTGTTGCGGAGCGTCCACTTCTACACTCACCGGACTGGTGTCATCTTTTCCAAGGAAATACTGGATCGGGTCAATATAATGTTGTCCCATATCGCCTAATCCGCCGCCATCATAATCCCAGTATCCACGGAAAGTCTGATGCACACGGTGTTCGCTGTATGGTTTGTAGGGAGCTGGTCCGAGCCACATATCATAATCCAGTTCTGCCGGAACCGGCATTGGCTGATTATCCGTTTTCCCTACCCAGTAAAATTTCCAGTCAAAACCGGTATGTTTACTCACGGTGACTTTTAATGGCCATCCAAGCAACCCGCTCTGAACCAATTTCTTGATCGGTTTTACGGTCGTTTTCATACCATAAAAATTATCTTCAAAACGGAACCAGGTATTCAGACGGAAAATTCTTCCGTGCTGCTGAACTGCTTCCACCAAACGTTTTCCCTCTCCGATTGTTCTTGTCATCGGTTTTTCACACCACACATCTTTTCCTGCACGTGCAGCATCCGCTGCTATGATTCCGTGCCAGTGCGGAGGCGTTGCCACGTGAACGATATCTACTTCGGGTAATTGAATTAATTCACGGTAGTCAGAAAAGGTTTTAACACCTTTATCCACAAGCTCTACCGCTTTTTGAAGATGGGTTTTATCAACATCACATAGGGCAACAACTTTGGTTCCTGCATAGGGAATGTGGCCACGGCCCATAGAACCTACGCCAACAATCGCTTTTGTCAGCTGGTCGCTTGGTGCAATGAAACCTTTACCCAGTACGTGACGGGGCACAATGGAAAATGTGGCGAGCGTCGCCAGCGAACCTTTGATAAAGTTACGCCTGGACGAAGAAGTGCCTTTCTTTTCTTTCATTAGTTAAGGGGAAATTTAGGAATTGAAAAGTTTGGGATCGTAAATAATATTATTAAGTACGTGTGAAATTATGACATTATTTATAATGGAACAAAAGGAGTTATCTTATTCCAGGTTTTATTTCAGTTTAACTTCTTATGCCACAATTATTTGGTGTAATTAATTAACCGCAATTTTTCAAACAGGTTAATGTTTGTCGAGCGGAATAATATAAAAGCTGCAATTCGATTTATGAATTGCAGCTTACTACTAATAACAATTTGGGAATTTAGAGACTATTTTTTTAGTTCAGCAGACAAATTATCCACAAAACTTTTTTGTGCTGTGACTTTTTCCACATCTTCTGTTTTTCTTGGTGCGGCGGATGATAGCATTTCAAATTTATCTTTTTTAATTAAAACATCGTCCTCAATCCTTACCGCTATTCCCCACCATTTTTTATCGCAGTTGCTGCCTTCCGGAATGTAAATTCCAGGTTCGACGGTAATGATCATATTTTCAACCAGTTTATCATAAATTCCTTTGTCGTGCACATCAAGTCCAAGGAAATGTGAACAACCATGCGGGAAATAAGTCCGGCTTTCAGATTCATCTTTAAGAATGCCAAGTTTTACCAATCCTTTTCCAACAACATCACGAGCTGCTTTTTCAATGTCCTGAAAAGAAGTACCCTCTTTACAAATTTTGAAAACTGCGTCCTGTGCATCAATCACGATATCATAAATCTGTTTTTGTTCGGGAGTGAATTTGCCGTTGGACGGGAAAGTTCTGGTGATATCAGCTGAATAGCCATGGTATTCGGCGCCTATATCCATGAGTATCATTTTGTTATTTCCAATACTGGTTGCAATGTTTTCAATATAATGCAGCACGCAGCCGTTTGCACCGGCACCGGCGATGGAAGGATAACCAACATATTCAGCACCCAGTTTTTTGTGGATAAATTCCTGAACACCCTGCAATTCAAGTTCCGACATATCGGGTTTGATCGCTTTCATGGCTTCACGATGCGCCAAAGCAGAAATCTCAACCGTTTTCCGCATCAAAACCAATTCTTCCGAAGTTTTAATTTGTCTTAATTGTTTGGTATAAAGGCTGTAAAGTGCAGGATTGTATTTCATAGCATCCATTTCAGACAAAAGCGTTTTTACTTCCGTCGAATCTTTCACCTGAATGATTTTGGTAACCAGTGAATTCTTTTTGTACCGTTCGTTTTTGTCAGCCAATGCCTGGTAATATTGGGTCAGTCTTGGAACAGAGGCAAGTAATTTTGGATACTGACGAAGCGACATTAAATCGCCAAGTACTTCATCATCAAAATCTTCCGGCATAGCCGTTTTCTTTTTAAAAGTTTTTACCAAATCATAAATGTCATCCGATTGGTTGAGTTTGTCAGCAATATCCAGTGGGAATTCAAAAATAATTTTATCAAATTTTGAAAGATCCGGGGCATAGCGATCGAAATCTTCTGCATTGTAAACATGAGAAAAACCCGCTGCTTTTACACCTTCAATACCAAGCCGTTTTCCTGTCCATTGTTCTCTTCGCGCATCTTTTTTCTGAACAAAAAACAGCTCGTTATATGACTGGCTGGCTGAATCTTTCTGATTATCTTTAAAAATCAGCAGTACGGAATTTGGTTCCGTATAACCGCTGAAGTAATACAGATCGGGATTTGGGTGATATTTATAATCAACGTCATTTGAAAAATTTCTGACCGGATAGGCGAAAATCGCCATGACGGAATTTACGGGAAGTAATTTTCTAAGCGCTTCTCTTCTTCCTTTATGAAAATCTTTGGTAAGATAATCGGTAGGAACCGGAAGTTGCGCGAAGCTGATCGTGGCGCAAATTGATAAAAACAAAAAGGTCATTTTTACTTTTACCAAGGCTTTTGGAAGTAATAATTTTTTCAATTTTTCTGGTATATTTATATTAATCTGTTGACTAACAAATTGTTGTAATTGAATTAGGCTTAGCGGCCTCTTATCGTTTCAATTTTGACAAGATCGAAAGTACCGAATTGTTTTCTTTTTTCCTTTTTTTACGACTATCCGTTTGATCACCAGCGACTTTATCTATCATGGGGAATTTTAAATCAATAGCAGAACTGGATTTTCAAAATTTGATCAAATCCGAATATTTTCCCTCGCCGGATGCCTGGGAAGATCAGGTTTTATATTTTTTGCTGCTTGACCGCTTTTCTGATGGACAAGAAAAAGGGTTTATAGATAACGACGGTAATGTAGTAACCGCCGGGAATACTGTCAAATATCTGCCAACAGATTTTGAAAATGCTATTCAGACCACTCAGGATGCGGAAATTTGGAATGAAGCCGGACAGAAATTTGTCGGGGGAAGTCTTATTGGTTTAAAAAGTAAAATCGGATATCTGAAACGGTTGGGAATTTCGGCTATCTGGATCAGTCCGGTGTTTAAACAAGTCGTATCGCAGGAAACGTATCATGGTTATGGCATTCAGGATTTTCTGGATATTGAACCACGTTTTGGCTCGACGCAGGATCTTGTGGATGTTGTTAAAACTGCACACGATCATGGAATTTATGTTATTCTCGATATTATATTAAATCATAGTGGTGATGTTTTTGGCTACATAAATGGTCAGCCTGATTATCAGAGTGGAAAAACATTTTCGGTAGAAGGATTTAGAAATGCTTTGGGAATTCCGGATTTGCCTCTTGATTTTGTTGGAGACAACAAATACCCGGATGCTGCGATATGGCCCAAAGAACTGCAAACCGCCGAAACCTTTACACAAAAAGGAAAAATAATTCACTGGGATGATAGCCCGGAATTTTTGGAAGGAGATTTTGAAGTGCTGAAAGATTTGCATCACGGCTCTGGCCTGGTTGATAATTACAGTCCATCCGAAACATTAAAGGCGCTAACGAAGGCTTATAAATACTGGATTGCGATTGCTGATATTGACGGTTTTCGGATTGATACTGTAAAACATATGGATCCCGGCGCAACAAGATATTTTGCATCGGTGATCAAAGAATTTACCATGTCGATCAAAAAGGAAAATTTTTACCTGATCGGAGAAATAACCGGAGGCCGTCAACGGGCTTTTGATACGCTTGAAATAACCGGATTAGATGCAGCGCTCGGTATAGATGATATTCCCGACAAAATGGAATATATGGTAAAAGGTTACCGTAACCCGACGGATTATTTCAATCTTTTCAGAAATTCGGAACTTGTTCATAAAGAATCACATATCTGGTTCAGGAATAAAGTTGTGACACTTTTTGATGATCATGATCAGGTAAGGAAAGGTAATAACAAGGCACGTTTTTGTGCAAATGATTCAGGTGTTTTGTCACTTATAGCCGTGGTGGGATTAAATCTTACTTCACTTGGTATTCCTTGCCTTTATTACGGAACAGAACAAGGTTTTGACGGAAAAGGAGGAAATGACCGTTACATCCGGGAATCTATGTTTGGAAGAAACTTTGGTGCTTTCCGAAGTAGAGATGTTCATTTTTTCAATGAAGAAAATCAGTGGTTTTCTGAAATCGCAAAAATTGTAAAGATAAGAAAAGAGCATTTGGCACTTAGAAGGGGGCGGCAATATTTGAGGCAGATTTCGGGTAACGGCACAGAATTTGGTTATCCGGCTTTAATGGGCGACCGGATGAATTCAATCGTGGCGTGGTCAAGGATTTGTGACGATAAGGAGATTTTGTGCGCATTTAATACCGATCAGCAAAATGAAACCATCGCCTATGTCACGATTGATGAAAGTTTGCATGAAATCGATTCTCACCTGAAATGTTTATATGCCTCTGGCGTGAGTCCGGTTCAGGTTAACGTTGAAACAAGAAATGGCAAGGCTGTTCGCCTCACCATTCCACCTGCAGGTTTTGTAATTTATGGATAATGGATAATACCTTACAAGGGAATATTTCCATGTTTTTTTCTGGGTAATGTGGCTACTTTATTTTCCAGCATATCAAACGCACGGATGAGTTTCTCCCTGGTTTTTTCGGGATAAATCACCTCGTCGATATAACCACGATGAGCCGCACGGTAAGGATTTGCAAACTTTTTGGTATAAGCGTCAATTTTCTCCTGTAATTTTTCAGCAGGATTTTCCGCTTCCGCGATTTCTCTTTTGAAAATAATTTCTGCTGCACCACTTGCACCCATAACAGCAATTTCCGCAGTAGGCCAGGCAAAATTCATATCGGCGCCGATATGTTTTGAATTCATTACGTCATACGCGCCGCCGTATGCTTTTCGGGTAATGACTGTGATGCGGGGAACTGTCGCTTCGCAAAATGCATACAACAATTTAGCACCGTTGGTAATGATGCCGTTCCATTCCTGATCGGTACCTGGCAAAAATCCGGGAACATCTTCCAATACGAGCAAAGGGATATTGAAACAATCACAAAAACGCACAAAACGCGCTGCTTTTTGACTTGCATTAATATCCAGAACACCAGCCAAAACCGCGGGCTGATTGGCTACAATACCAATACTTCTGCCGGCAATTCGGGCAAAACCGACAACGATATTTTCAGCAAAGTTTTTGTGGACTTCAAAAAATGTTTCTGCATCCGTCAGTTCCTCAATTACTTCGCGGATATCGTATGGCTGGTTTGGATTATCAGGAATGATATTATTTAAACCCGGTCGCGATTCGCTTGCCGGTTCATAAGCTAATGCTGGTGCATCGTCTTCACAATTTTGAGGAAGATAACTTAGTAATTTTTTAATATTCAGCAAACATTCAACTTCATTAGGCGCTACAAAATGTGTAACCCCTGATTTCGTCGCATGTGTCATAGCACCGCCTAGTTCCTCAGATGTAACATCTTCATGCGTAACTGTTTTTACAACGTTTGGTCCGGTAACAAACATGTAACTGCTGTTTTCGACCATCATGATAAAATCCGTAATCGCGGGAGAATAGACAGCACCACCGGCGCAGGGACCCATAATCGCCGAAATTTGCGGAATAACCCCGGATGCGAGTGTGTTTTTGTAAAAGATATCAGCATATCCCGCAAGAGAAAGTACGCCTTCCTGAATTCTTGCTCCACCAGAATCATTTAAACCAATAACGGGGGCACCGTTTTTCATAGCCAGATCCATGATTTTACAGATTTTTTCGGCATGTGTTTCTGAAAGAGATCCACCGAAAACCGTGAAATCCTGTGCAAAAATGTAGACTAATCTTCCGTTGATTTTTCCATAACCTGTGATAACGCCATCACCCAGATAATGCTCCTTGTCCAGACCGAAATCCCTGCTTCTGTGCATTACAAATTTGCCGATTTCTTCAAAAGATCCTTCGTCAACAAGTATAGAAACTCGTTCGCGAGCGGTTAATTTTCCTTTGGCATGTTGTGTTTTAATTCGGTGTTCGCCGCCTCCAAGGTCAGCTTCTGCGTTTTTTTTATCTAATTGATCCTTTTTCGAAGTTGCAGCAGACGTTGATTCCATGTAATACAGACGATATGGTTACATTTGTTTTTGAACAGATTCATAAATATAATGTCATTTTAACGGATTCGAGAAATTTTTGCATTTCTATGAGGCAGATTGGTACGCGCTTAGTTTTTTTACTGGTTTTTCTTCTTCTGATTTCAGGAGAAAGTTTCGCGCAAACAACCGGTGGGAAAAGCGGACTTAATTTCTTGCAGCTTCCGTCGCAGGCAAAAAGTACGGCGCTGGGATCAAATCATATGACAATTTCGGGAAATGATCCTGCGTTATTTTTACAAAATCCTGCTTTGCTTGATTCATCCAAACAAGACCAGGTTTCTCTTAATCTGATGCCCTATCTGGCCGATACAAAGTTTTTAAATCTGGCTTATGGCAATAAAATAAAAAGTACGTCCGGAACCTGGGCTGTTGGTTTGCAGTATCTGAATTATGGCACGATCACAGAAACCGATGCG
The DNA here is from genome assembly GCF_005280585.1 of Dyadobacter frigoris. GTDB lineage: Bacteria > Bacteroidota > Bacteroidia > Cytophagales > Spirosomataceae > Dyadobacter > Dyadobacter frigoris. The sequence continues at coordinate 127,835 of NZ_SZVO01000005.1, read as the reverse complement.
TCTGGTAATGTTGTAGGAGAATTTCGGGCAGCTGATTATGGGTTGTCCGCCGGTTACGGACAAACAGTTGGTGCTTTTACGCTTGGCGGTTCAGTTAAATTCGTTGGCTCTTCCATAGAATCCTATCATGTTTATGGGATGTCTTTTGATTGGGGAGGTGTTTTCAAGCATCCTAATCAGGATCTAACAATCGGTTTTGTGGTTAAAAATCTGGGATTTTTAAAACAGAATTTCACAGGAGCAAACACGCCGATTTTACCTTTGGATTTGAGAACCGGAATAACTTTCAAGCCGAAATATATGCCGATTAGATTTTCCGGAACGATTCATCATCTAAACCGTTTCGATATGGTTTATAATGATCCGAGTTTGTTTTTTACTTATGATATCAACGGCACCAGAATTCCAAGAAAAGTAGGAGTAGCGGAAAAACTCGCCCGACATCTATCGATCGGAGCAGAATTATTACTGGACAAAAACTTTAAAATTCTGCTTGGATATGATCATTTGAAAAGACAGGAATTACGTTTGTATAATGCAGGCGGATTGGCCGGATTTTCATTTGGCGCCTGGCTTCGTGTAAAACAATTCGAAATCAGTTATGGACGAGCGCAGTATACGCCTGGGTTTGGAAGCAGCTCATTGTCTATTGCGATGAATTTGAAAAAAGGAGATTAGAATCAATTTTCAAGGCGTTATTTTTAGCAGAAAATTCCAATTATAGGAGGGAATCAGCTGACACTGTGAACCGTCAGAGATTAATAGAAAGTTGCAGTGAGCCATTAAGTCCTTCCTCAACAATTCTTTTTAAAGTTGAAATTCGAACCTCCTTTACATCGTTTTCAATTTTTGAAATATACGATTTGGTCGTCCCTGTTTTCTTGGCAAGTTCTTCCTGTGTCAAGCCTTTTGCAATTCGGGCCTCATGAATTAATGCGCCAATTCTAAAATTTTCATAACCTCGTTCGAGATCATCCCGTTCAGCGGTTCCGGAAAGACCATAATGACGGTCTTTGAATTGATCGAGTGTTTGCAATTTACCTTTCTCCTTCATAATTCTTCTTGATTTTTAATGCTTTTTCGATTTCATTTTTTGGTGTTTTTTTGAAAACCATTCATTAATACGACTATCTTTTCATTATCAAAAAAGCAAAATATGCGAAAAATATCACTGCCTTGCTTGATTCTGATTTTATATAAGCCATCACTATTTTGAATGTGTTTTTGGTATGATTCAGGAATTATTTTCAATTCCTGTAACAAGTCTAATCGTATAATGTTTAAAAATCATATCTATCCAGCTTCAACAACTTCCCCCTTCTCCAATTTCAAAAACTTCGTCACACAGGAGGGAATCTCGTTCAGATAATGTGAAACATAAATCAATGTCCGCTCCGGCGTATCAGAGATTGCATTAACTACTGATTTGAAATATTCAATCGAAATGGTGTCCAATCCCTGGCAAGGTTCGTCGAGAATTAATAACGGCGGGTTTTTAACCAAAGCTCTTGCCAATAAAACCAGGCGTTGTTCACCTTTTGATAGCTGAGAAAAATCCTTTTCAATTAAAGAATGTACGTGAAGAAATTCAGCCACTTCATGCACACGTTCAATTTGGATTTCTGTTAGCTTTTTGAAAAATATGCCTGTTGCATCGAAAAAACCGGATGCGACGGTTTTAAAAACGTTTGTATTTTTTGGGAAATAGAGATGTAATTCAGGTGAAACGTGACCAATTTTCTGTTTGATATCCCAAATAGAAGCGCCGATTCCACCGCGTTTTTTATCAAATAAATCGTAATCATTCGCAAAACGCTGTGGATTATCTGCGGTGATAATACTTAGTAAAGTCGATTTTCCCGAACCGTTTGCACCGGATAAGGCCCACTTCTCACCTTTATTGATTTTCCAGTTTATACCTTTCAGGATCGGATCTTCACCATAAGTCACCCGAATATTTCTGAGATCAAATGCTACTTCAAAATCTTTAAAATTTGGTTCTCCAAAGTTGACTGGTTTTTGCAGATCCGGTTTTGGAAAAGTATCGACATCATGATTCATTATCTTGTATTCATCAACAGAAATCAATTTTTCAATACGTCCATGATTTAATTCCAGGATGTTAGTAACACAGGGCGGAATTTCTGTGGCTGTGGTCGCAATGATGATTGTGACGCCAGTTTCTGCCAATTCAGTTAAAGCATTTCTCAAAACCTCACGGGAATGAACATCAAGACCACTGAACGGGTGATCCAGAAGTAATATTTTAGGATGTTTTAAAAGTGATTTTGCCAGTAACATTCTGCGCGTTTCACCGTTTGACAAAGTTACAAAAGGGTGGTCCAGCAGATGTGAAATCGATAGTAGCTCACTTACCTTTTTTAACTGCTCTCCATTTACTTTGGAAGGCGCAAGGTGGACAGAATTTTCATTAACCGTTCCGACAGGTTTCAATTGATCCGTCAAAATTGCTCTGACGGAGGGCGCTCTTTCTGCTTCGTATGCATGAAAACGCTGTTGGTAATATTCTGCACCTGCACTTACGATGCGGTTGAAAGAATAATCATTAGGTACAAATTCAATAATCTCACGAACCGGCTGATCAAAAGCATAACTTAATTTTCCTTTTGAAACCGGCCATTTCCCGGCTATAATGTCCAGTAATGTTGTTTTCCCGGATCCGTTCGGGCCGATAATCGCCCAGTGTTCTCCGCCTTCTATTTTCCAGTTAAGATCCGTTAATACGGTTGTATCATACTTTTTTACAAAAATATTTTCTAATGATAGCTGAGTCATAAGGAATTATTCAAATCAAATTTAATCTGTTGGCAGTTGATAGTACGGCCGGTTACATTTAAACTGCAAAGATTGTGAACTTTGATAAGAATCAAAAGGTGGAGTTGCTTGTAAAAAAAGAACACCCGACTCGGCTTCGGCAGAATCAGGTGTTTGAAAAAGTTGATATTTTGGCTTCCAGACTTATTAATGATGCAATTCCATATTAAATTCTTTCATCATCTGATTGATAAAAGTCGGTAAATCATCCGTTTTTCTACTTGTTACCAGGCTGTTGTCAACTGTTACATCCTTATCGACCCAAATTGCTCCTGCATTTTCAAGATCTATTTTAATCGCTGCATTGGAAGTTAATGTTCTGCCTAAGACGACATCTGCATCAATCAAAATTTGCGGGCCATGACATATTGCTGCCACTGGCTTATGATTCATGAAAAATGAACGTACAAATTCAACTGCTTTGGAATTGGTTCTTAGTGCATCAACGCCCATTACACCGCCAGGTATTACCAAAGCGTCGTAATAATCTGCTCTTGCATTATCCAGAGGCACATCCACTTTATGTGTTCCGCCCCAATCTACATGGTTCCAGCCTTTTACCGAATCCTTATTAGGTGATATAATATGGGTTGTCGCACCATTTTTGTCCAGGGCTTCCCTTGGGCAAGTCATTTCTACCTGTTCAAATCCGTCGGCTACCAAAATCGCAACCTTGATTACATTTGATGTCGAGTCCATAATTATATTAATTTGAATTATTACTTGAAAATTTTTAATAAAATAATGAGCACAAATAATATGCCAAGACAAAACAGAGATTATTGAGGAATTTTCATTTCAAGATCTGAAAGATCTTTCGCGACAGGGGCTAACTAATTGAATGTTAAGTTACAAAAAATCATGGATAAGTAAAAGAAAGAGCGCAACAAAATTTGCTGCGCTCTTAAATAATCAATATTTGATTAAATTATATTTCTACACCACCAACATTTTCAAAAATCAAATCACCATCGGAGTTAAGCTCCATCATAATAACTGAATCCCGGGCAACCTGGCCGCTCAAAATTCCTTTTGACAGTTCATTCAAAATTTTACGCTGCAGCACTCTTTTTAACGGTCTGGCACCGAAAGCAGGATCAAAACCTTCTTCTCCTAATTTGGTTAATGCTTCTTCGCTGGAATCCAACGTCACGCCTTGTTCAAGCAACATTTTCTGAATTCCTTTGAATTGTATATCAACAATTTTCCGGATATTTTTCATTGATAACGGTTCAAACAGAACTATCTCATCGATCCGGTTTAGAAACTCAGGACGAACCGATGCTTTCAGCAAATCAAGAACTCCTTGTTTGGCTTCCTCAACGATCAATGCATGATTCCAGCCTTCGTCTTCTGCGAATTTTTCCTGAATAATATGGCTTCCTATGTTCGAAGTCATGATAATGATCGTATTTTTGAAATTGGCAACACGACCCTTATTGTCAGTCAAACGACCTTCATCTAAAACCTGCAAAAGAATATTCCATACATCCGGATGCGCTTTTTCAATTTCATCCAAAAGAATTACGCTGTAAGGTTTTCTACGAACGGCTTCGGTTAATTGTCCGCCTTCATCATAACCCACATAACCCGGAGGCGCTCCAACCAGACGACTTACCGCATGACGTTCCTGATACTCACTCATGTCGATACGAACCATCGAATTTTCGTCATTAAACAGATATTCGGCCAATGTTTTTGCTAATTCTGTTTTACCGACGCCTGTTGGTCCAAGGAAAAGAAAACTTCCCAGCGGGCGTTTAGAATCCTGCAAACCTGCGCGGCTCCGACGAACGGCATCAGAAACCAAAGTGATCGCTTCTTCCTGTCCTGCAACACGTTGATGCAAATGATCTTCTAAATGAAGAAGTTTTTCCTTATCACTTTGAAGCATTTTAACAACTGGAATTCCAGTCCATTTGGCTACTACTTCCGCAATTTCTTCCGGCGTAACTTCTTCCTGCATCAAACTTTCCGCACTTTCAGACGCCTTTAAAGCTTCGAGTCGGCTATTTGCTTCCGGAATCCGGCCGTATCTGATTTCTGCAACCTTACCAAAATCACCGCTTCTTTCGGCTTGCTCAGCTTCCAGACGCAATTGTTCAAGTTGTTCTTTTAACGTACGAACTTCGTTGACTTTGCCTTTTTCATTTTCCCAAAGTGCTTTCAGGCTATTTCGTCTTTCACTCAGGTCAGCGATTTCTTTGTTTAAAATCGTTTCTTTTTCCTTGTTATTTTCTCGACGAATTGCTTCACGTTCAATTTCAAGCTGCATTACCTTACGGTTCAATTCATCCAGCTCTTCAGGCACGCTGTCCATTTCCAGACGCAATTTGGAAGCAGCTTCATCCATTAAGTCAATCGCTTTATCCGGTAAAAAACGGTCGCTGATGTAACGGGTTGAAAGTTCAACCGCCGCAATTACTGCATCATCCTGAATTCTTACACCGTGATGCAATTCATATTTTTCTTTAATACCACGCAAAATACTGATGGCATCAGGAATGTTAGGCTCATCCACCATCACCGCCTGGAAACGACGTTCCAAAGCCTTATCCTTTTCCATGTATTTCTGATATTCTTTCAATGTCGTCGCACCGATCGCATGTAATTCACCGCGAGCCAAAGCTGGCTTCAGCAAATTTGCCGCGTCCATAGCGCCTTCACCGCCACCTCCGGCACCAATCAGCGTATGAATTTCATCAATGAACAATACGATTTCACCTTCCGAATCGGTAACTTCTTTGATAACTGCTTTCAGACGTTCTTCAAATTCTCCTTTGTATTTGGCACCTGCTATTAACAAGCCCATATCCAGAGAAGCGATAATTTTCGATTTTAAATTTTCAGGAACATCACCCTGAACGATCCTTTGGGCAAGTCCTTCCACAATCGCAGTTTTCCCAACTCCGGGTTCTCCCAGCAGGATCGGATTGTTTTTTGTACGGCGGCTTAATATTTGTAAAACCCGCCTGATTTCTTCATCCCGGCCGATTACCGGATCAATTTTACCCGCCTTAGCAAGCTCATTGAGGTTTTTACTGTAACGTTCCAGAGAACGGTATTTGGCTTCTGCGTTTTGATCTTTCACGGGATTATTTTTTCCTCTAAGTTCTTTAATGGCGTTTACAAGTTCCTTTTCCTTAAATCCCACTTCCTTCAACATGGTAGCTGTGGAATCTTTTCCACTAAGAATTCCCAGTAAAAGAAGCTCGATGCTGATAAATTCGTCGCCGAATTCTTTCAAATAATTTTGTGCTTTTGCGGTAGCGGCAGTCAGGTCATTTCCTAAAAAAGATTGGCTGGTTCCGCTTACACGAGGATAGCTGTCAAGTATTTTTTGCAGGCGGCTATTTAAAACATCTGCACTAATATTTAATTGATTAAGGATAAACTGAGACGTATTTGGATCTTCTTCCAAAATGGATTTGACAACATGTCCTGTTTCTATGGCTTGCTGCTGGTTGCCCTGAGCCATTTGTGCGGCATGTTGTATAATTTCCTGCGCCTTGATGGTATATTGGTTAAAATTCATGGCGGTATTTAGTTGATAAATTGATAGTAATTATATACCGTCAAACAGTGTGCCTAATGGTAAAATCGGAAATAATGTCGCATTTTCTAATTTTTATTGAGAATATACGTCAAAAAGTCATATTCTGTGCTTGATGGCCTATTTTTCAAGAATACTGGTGGTCATCGTTAGGTAAATCTTTTTTTATATTCTTAAATTTATCAGAATATCAGAACAGGAAAACCTAGCCTTAATTAATCAGTATTGTTCAAATGAAAATTGGTCTCTTAGAATGCGATCACGTCCGGGTAGAGCTTCTGCCGATTGCCGGCGACTATCGTAAAATGTTTCCTGCGCTATTTTCAAAGGTGGCGCCTCACTGGCAATTCGAGTTTTTTGATGTTTGTAATGGTCACTTTCCCACTTCTGTCGATGCTTGTGATGTCTACATTTGCACAGGATCTAAGTCGTCGGTATATGATGATGATGAGTGGATAAAGGAGCTGAAAACATTTGTCAGAGAAATATCTCAGTCGGGAAAAATATATATTGGTGTCTGTTTCGGGCACCAGATTTTGGGTGAAGCGTTAGGTGGAGAAGTCAAAAAGTCTGATGTTGACTGGTGTGTTGGCGTTCATTCGTTTGAAATACTTAAACTGCAAAACTGGATGCGGCCTGCGTTATCATCTTTCAATCTTTTGATGATGTGCCAGGATCAGGTTTTGAAATTGCCGGCGGATAGTGTTCTGTTGGCGCAGACTCCTGATTGTCCGCATGGAATGTTTCAGGTGGGGGAAACGATGTTGGGAATACAGGCGCATCCCGAATTTCCAAAAGCATACGACAAGGCATTAATGGAATTACGCGTTGAACGGATTGGTGAGCGAAAAGTGGAAATGGGAGTCATGAGCCTTGAATTACCTACCGAAGAAATACAGATGGCTCAATGGATAGTAAATTTCGCAGATAGAAGAATTAGTTAATATTTATTTAATTTTTTCTTGTCAGAAGATTGTAAGATTTTTACAATGAAAAACACAAGTATTATAAGTTTGGGGAAACCTGAATATTTGAACGACATTCCCATGGAAATTACGAATATAGATACACACCGCCAAATATTGACTTCACTGCAAACCCGTCAGAAAATCCGCCGGATTGCTTTTGAAATCTATGAGCAGAATTTTGAAGAAAGTACTATTATTCTTGCCGGTATAGCAGGAGAAGGATATGAATTTGCAAAAATCCTTACAGAAGAATTACGATCGATTTCGCCACTTGATGTGAAACTGGTCGAACTTCGTTTTGATAAAACAATTCATTGGCAAAGTGAAATCCATTTTGACGATGACTCTGTTTTGCTGGAGAACCAAGTTGCAGTAGTTGTGGATGATGTTTTAAATACCGGCCGCACCCTGGCGTTTGCTCTTGAACCCTTTTTAAAAGTGAGAATGAAAAAAGTACAGGTTGCCGTGATTGTGGATCGTGAACATCATTTATTTCCAGTATCTGCCAATTATGTAGGTTATTCATTAAGTACAACCATCAGCGAAAGAGTAGAAGTAATTTTAAGCCGTCCCTCCGAAGAAGGAGTGTACCTCAGGTAGGGGCAACCCTTTTGGTCGCCCAATTCGAGTATTAACCAAATTCCTTGCGGTTAACAAAAACCTAAAAATAAAAAACATGAGATTACAAGTAATACAAGATAGCAACGGCAAGGCCACCGGAGTATTTATCCCAATCGGAGAGTGGGATAAGCTCAAAAAGCAGTATAAGGACTTGGCTAATCTGGAAGACGAGGAACCTTCCAAGAAGCAATTATTGGGAGAAATTAAAGAAGCCCTTCTTGAACTAAAATTAGTTGAAGAGGGAAAGGTTAGAGCTCGTCCGGCACAATCCCTTTTAGATGAGCTATAATGTACTAGTAACCTCGCTTTTTGAAAAGCAGGCAAAACGACTTGCCAAAAATATCCTTCCTTAAAAAATGAGCTGGCAGAATTATTTGAAAATCTGGCTAGCCATCCCGATCAAGGAAAGGCTCTTGGCAATAATTTTTATAAAATCAGGTTAGCAATTCATTCAAAAGGAAAAGGTAAATCCAGAGGGGCTAGGATAATTACTTATGTCAGGATAATCGATTCGGAAGTGTATTTTAACATCGATTTATGATAAATCGGAAAAGAGCAATATCACAAACAAAGAATTGGAGGAAATATTTAGATCCATAGAATGAAAATATGTTTCCGATCAAATTATTACCGGAAACATATTTAAAGTTAGTTTACCACCGTAATTTCCACCACCACACTCGTCCTTCTCGCATTCACAATGGGATTAAATCCAACCGTCATCAAATATTCTCCTGAATAAATTTGATCTTCTTTCAACGCTGATTTCGTTTCAGGATATAAATTCAATTCTTTTACTTTATAATTTTTAGAGGCGTCCAAACCTTCCAGACGGAAAGGTGTATCCGAGCCATCACCATTTCTGTTTCCAACCAAATAAGAAAAAAGAATCGCTTTGGATTTGTTTTTTGCAGCAAACATCAAAGCAGCGTAATCATTTTTCTTTGGATCAACCAAGCGGAACAAATCGCCCTGGAAAATCACATCCTTTACGGAATTGTATGTAGCAACTGCCTCTTGACTGAACTTTAAATCTTTTTCATTCAAATGACTTACCACAATATCATAACCTAAACGGCCCATCATGGCTACATCCGTACGGAATTTCAAAGGTTGTTTTCCCCAATCCGTTACGTGTGCACTTTGCGTAATAGCTGGGAAAAAGTAAGAATATTCCCACTGCATAAAAACCCTTTCCAGAGGATCAGTATTATCGCTTGGCCAGAATTCAGTGAAATATTTAAGTGCCTCGTAATCCACACGACCGCCGCCGCCAGAGCATAACATCATCGGAATTTTAGGATATTTTGCACGTATTTTTTCCAAAACTTTGTACAGCCCTTTTACATAATCAACATAAAGCTGCGATTGTTTTTGCTTGCTTTTTTCGAGATAAGCGGAATAAGCGTTAAAAGTGATCGCGTTGCAATCCCATTTGATGTACGCGATATCCGGATTTTCAGTAAACAATTTATCTAAAATTCCATAGACAAAATTCTGTACTTCCGGATTTGACAAATCCAGCGGAAGCTGGTTTCGCATATAATGTTCCGGGCGTTGTGGTTGCTTGATCACCCAGTCAGGATGTTTTTCATACAATTCACTTTTCGGATTTACCATTTCCGGTTCCACCCAAATACCGAATTTTATCCCTGTTTTTTGTGCTTCTTTGACAAGATAACCGATTCCGTGCGGCAATTTTTTAATATTTTCCTGCCAGTCGCCCAAGCCAGCCTGATCGTTATTTCTTGGATATTTATTGGCAAACCAGCCATCGTCTAACAAAAATAAATCAACGCCTAATTTTTTGCCGTCTTTAAAAAGTTCAGAAAGTTTATCTTCATTAAAATCAAAATAAGTAGCTTCCCAATTGTTCAAAAGTGTCATTCTTGTTCCTTCACCATCCAGAATTCTATATTTTCTGGCCCAGATATGTAAGTTACGACTGGCTTCTCCTTTTCCATTTTCAGAGAAAGTATAAATGAAAGAAGGTGTTTTGAATTCCTGTTTTGAAGCAAGCGGATATTCAGAAGCGTAAGGATTTATTCCGGCTATCAGACGTAAATTATGATAGGAATCCACTTCAAAATCCATTTTGAAATTCCCTGACCAGGCTAATGTTCCCAGCAGTACTTTTCCTTCGGTTTCCGTTGCAGGTTTATCAAAAGACAAAGAGAAACTTGGAGGCTGGAAAAGATTTGCACGTGTTCCCAATTTTGAATCTAACACACGAATTCCGGCTGTCAGCAATTCTTCCTCAGGATTCATTTCCTTCGCCCATGTTCCGTTATAATGTGTCAGGTAATAATCTTTTGCTATGAAATAAAGATTTGCCGACGCATATTTTTGCAGCGTGACCGGATTTTTTTCTTCACTTTTGATCACATTCCATTGCTCAACGACATTTTCCTGAAAGTAGGTTTTGTAAAAAAGTGTTACTTCAACAGCATAAACCGGGTCTTTCAAAACAATGCTCGTAACACTTACATTATCATTTTCTTTGGTTGTTTTATGACTTACGTAAACGAGATCCAGCGATTTATTCCCATCACCATGCGTAAGTTGAAGCGCCGGTTCTGAAACACTCCATGTACCCGAGGGCGTATAAGCTGAATTGTAAATACCGGCGTTCCCGTCGTGCTGCCTGCTTTGTGACGGAATGGATTTATATTCAGCCGATTGACTTAATTTTTTTCCAAAATAGATGATCCCAAGATGGTTTTCTTTATCTGTTTGAAGCACCAGAGCATTTCGCCTGGTTTCTATAGGGATGATAGTTGGTTGATTCTGGGCAAAGGAACCGGTTCCCATAACGATGAGAAAGAGGGAGTGGATAATTTTTTTATACACAACTGATAAGATTAAAAAATTGATTGTTGAGATAGCAAAAGGATCAATACCGCTCAATCATACTGAGTAATATTGATCCTTTAAATTAATATTGATTGTTAATTTTAAACGTAAACCCGTCTCAACTTTACATTTTCAACCGGGCGAATGATCAGCGGGACTTTTTCAATTTTTACAGAACTACTGTCCAGACCAAACCATTTGTCTTCCGGCGTTGTAAAATCTTTCACGAAAAAGTACGTTTTCATAACCATTTGTTCAATAAATGGCAGATCATTTTCGAAGGAAAGGAAACGTTCCAAAACTACGAAACGGAAATCTCCGGTGACATTCTGGCGACTTAATGATTCGTACCGGCTGGTAATATCCACTTCCTTGTTCATCACCATATCTTCCACAACTTTCCGGAAAAACAGGTTAATACGTTGTTCAACTCTGAATCCGAGTTTGAAATTTACCTTAATAACCGTTTCATCATCGTCGATTGTATTCACCTTGTATTCCATTGTGTACGGATCATCGGTGGTATCTACGTGGATAAACCAGTAAATATCAGCACGTTTTGGTCTTTTTTGGAAAATTGAATACACAACTTTTGTTTCAATTTCTGAAACCCTTGAAGCATTCGTCATGAAAACTAAATGCGTTGTATATTTTGGAATACTGATATCGCGGCTCAACTCCTTTAAAGCCGGCAGATAAGATTCAAGTTTGGTATACTCTGTCAAACGCAATTTGATATAAAAAGCGCGGAGCCAAACGGACATTAAGCCTGCAACCAGAACACCGACCAGAATAGTGAACCAGCCTCCGTGTGTAAATTTCAATAAATTAGCACCAAGGAAAAGTCCTTCAATAGATAGGTAAAGCAGCATAAACACGACAACGATCCATAAATTAACCCGCTTCAGATACAAGTAATAAGAGAAAAGGATCGTAGTCATAATCATTGTCATCGTGATCGCGAGTCCATAAGCTGCTTCCATGTTGGAAGATTCCTTGAAATAAAACACAACCACCATACAACCCAGCCACAAAAGCCAGTTTACACTCGGGACATATAATTGTCCTTTCTGATCACTTGGATAAACCAGACGTACTTTTGGCCAGAAATTTAATCGAATTGCTTCGGAGATCAAGGTAAAAGATCCTGAAATTAAAGCCTGACTGGCAATAATGGCAGCCGAGGTAGCAATAACAATTCCCGGAAGCAGCCACCAATCCGGCATTACTTCGTAAAATGGTTTACGTTCAGCAAGCAGATTTCCCACCTCGGAAAGCAACCATGCACCTTGACCGAAATAATTTAAAACAAGACAAATTTTAACGAAAATCCAGCTGATGCGAATATTGGCACGACCGCAATGTCCAAGGTCGGTATATAATGCTTCGGCTCCCGTTGTACAAAGGAAAACGGCACCCAGCATCCAGAATCCGCCCGGATGTTTGGTTAGCAAATCGTATCCATACATAGGATTCAAGGCCTTGAATATTTCCGGATGATCCAAAACCTGATACAAGCCAAGAACCCCAAGCATGGAAAACCAGGTGATCATAATCGGCCCAAATGCACGTCCAACGATTTTTGTCCCAAAAGCCTGGATCAGGAAAATCCCCGTAAGAATTGCGATAACAATCGGTATGGTTTGAATATTCGGATAAAGAATCCGAAGTCCTTCGACAGCAGAGGAAACGGAAATTGGCGGTGTAATAATCCCATCGGCCAGCAAGGTACTTCCACCAATAACAGCGGGAACAGTCAGCCAGCGCGCATGTTTCCGGACCAGCGCATACAAAGCAAAAATCCCGCCTTCACCACGGTTATCTGCGCGAAGTATCAGGATTACGTATTTTACCGTGGTTTGTAAAGTCAAAGTCCATACGATGCAGGAGAGGGCACCATAAATGATTTCGTCTGTGATAACTTCTTTGCCAATAATGGCCTGCATTACATAAAGCGGCGATGTACCTATGTCACCATAAATAATTCCGAATGCAATAAGAATACCGGCAGCAGAAATTTTATCAAAATTGTGTTTGGGTTCCATTCATTTTTGTTCTAAAAACAGCGAAAGTTAGGAAACCGCAGGCAAAGAAGGTACTTGTAGGGCAAAATTTAATTTAATGAGGGTTACGTATAGTTAAAAAAGTGTCCTGAAAAGCAGGTAACCGTTTAGAGTAATGATGATTAAAGTAATAACCCAGCTAATTACCATTAGCCCTTTGGAGTTGGCAAATTTTCCCATAATTCCGCTGTTTGATGTGAACAGCACCAAAGGCACCACAGCAAAGCTTAATTGAAGAGAAAGTATAACCTGGCTGAAAACGAGCAATTCGGCCATACCTTTTTCACCATAAAGTGTAGTGATTATCAAGGCAGGAATAATGGCGATAGCTCTGGTGATCAACCGGCGTATCCAGGGTTTAAGCCGGATATTTAAAAATCCTTCCATTACGATCTGACCGGCGAGGGTTCCGGTTAACGTTGAGCTTTGTCCCGAAGCAAGTAATGCCAAAGCAAAGAAAATTCCGGCGAAACTTACACCGAGCAAAGGATCGAGCAAATGATATGCGTCCGTAATATCGGCAACTTCTCTGTGACCGTTTTGGTGAAAGGCTGCTGCGGCGAGAATTAATATCGAAGCGTTTATAAAAAATGCAAGTCCGAGAGAAACCGTAGAATCGATTGTAGCGAATTTGATAGCGCTTTTTTTACCTTCTTCATCACGCTTGAAATTCCTGGTCTGGACAATACTGGAATGCAGATATAAATTGTGCGGCATTACCGTCGCTCCTAAAATCCCGATCGCGATATAAAGCATTCCCGGATTGGTAATGATTTCCGTTTTTGGAAGAAGTCCCCCCAGCATACCCGAAACTGAAGGCTGCGAAACGATCATCTCGTACATGAAGCTTAACAAAATGATTCCCATCAAAGCGCCAACAATACTTTCGATAATCCTGAATCCTTTTTGCTGAAAGTATAAAACAAGCAATACATCAAGTGATGTGAAAATAATTCCGACCGTTAACGGCAGGCCGAATAATAAATTTAGTGCAATGGCTGAGCCGATTACTTCTGCCAGATCCGTTGCTGCAATGGCTATTTCCGACAATATCCATAAAATAAAAGAAACCGGTTTGGAATAATAATCCCGGCATGCCTGCGCCAGATCACGACCAGATGCAATACCCAGCTTTAAAGCCAGATGCTGTAACAACATCGCAAATAAATTGGATACCAGAATGACCGTAAGCAAGGTATAGCCAAAACGGGAACCGCCTTCAATATCCGTGGCCCAGTTGCCCGGATCGATATAACCAACAGCTACCATCAAACCAGGACCGGTAAAAGCCATCAGTTTTTTCCAGAAACCAGCGCCTTCCGGAATATTTATTGAAGCGTGAACTTCTGACAACGAAGCAAGTTTATTGGTATCGTCTGTGATGTTTCTAAGCAATGAATCCCTGGTAGTTAAATTGTCAAACATTTTTCGAATGTCTAAAATAAACAATTTGGTTTATTGAAAACAAAGATAAGGAATTCTTTAAATCAATTTTTAGGTTGGTCTAAATTTTTTTAAATACGATTAGTAAATTGTACTTTTGCTGACATATTGAGGTTTTGGGATAAACATACGATGCAGAACTCGTTCACAGAAGAAAATTATTTGAAAATTATTCATGCTCTTTCAGGGCGTGATGGGCTTGAAGTAAGTACCAATGCTTTGGCAGAAAGTACTTCCACTCGTGCTGCGTCCGTTACGGATATGCTTCGCAAGCTTGCGGAAAAGGGATTGATACATTATAAAAAGTATCAGGGCGTGCGATTGACGGAATCCGGCGAAAAGGTTGCGATCAATGTAATCCGTAAACATCGCCTTTGGGAGGTGTTTTTGGTGGAAAAACTTGGTTTTGGCTGGGACGAGGTGCATGATATTGCAGAAGAACTGGAACATATTCCATCGGATCACCTGGTAGAACGTCTGGATTCATTTTTGGGACATCCACGTTTTGATCCGCACGGCGACCCGATTCCTGACGCAAAAGGTAATCTTACAGAACCTGATTATCTGATTTTAACGGATGTTGAAATTGGTGAAAAAGTAAGAATGATGGGCGTTCTGGATCATGCGCCTTCGTTTTTACAGCATCTGGACAGGGCCGGGATTACGCTTGGGTGTATTTTGGAAATAAAAGAAATTAATGAATATGATAAATCTGCGTCTGTACAGATTGAAGATAAACAAACGTTATTTATAAGTCTTGAGGTTTCTAAAAATTTACTAGTACAACGCCGATGAGACTTACCCAGCCATGAGATTGAAAATATTAGATCGTTATCTGATCAAGAATTTCCTGATTACTTATTTTTTCGTTGCCTTTGTGATCGTACTGATCATTTGTATGATCGATTATACAGAAAAGGTGGATGATTTTCTTGAAAAGAAAGCGCCAATTAATGAAATCCTGGTTGATTATTATCTCAATCTGATTCCTTACTGGATCAATTATATCAGTCCGCTGATGGTTTTTATTGCTACCGTTTTCTTCACATCAAGGATTGCGGCCAGGACGGAAATTGTGGCCATGCTGAGCAGTGGAATCAGTTTTGGGAGAATTTTATTGCCTTATCTGATCGGTGCTTCGGTACTTGGTGCGGTAACTTTTGTTCAGGTGGGCTGGATTTTGCCAAAAGCGAATAAAATCAGGAATACTTTTGAAAAAATCTATGTCAAAAATGAGTTTACATATAGTGGCCGCAATGTTCATATAACAATTGCCCCCGATGTGTATGCCTACTTGGAAAGTTATAACAATGCTACCAAAACAGGGAATAAATTTACTATGGAAACGATCAAAGGAAATAAACTTCTTCAGAAACTTTCCGCAGATAAGATTGTCTGGCAGCAAAAAAGTCAAAAATGGCAGCTTCAGAATATTCAGGTAAGAACTATTGACAGTTTGAGGGAAAATCTGAGCTATCCCAAGGACATGGACACGACGATCAATCTTTCTCCAAAAGATTTTGAAAGCGATTTTAACCTTTACGAAACCTTCACACTGCCGGAATTAAATAATTATATTGACTTACTTCGAAGCAGGGGAGCCGACGGACTGGAAGTTTATCTGATTGAAAAATACGTTCGTTTTACCCAGCCATTTGCTATTTTAATTCTAACTTCCATTGGTGTAATCGTTTCGGCCCGAAAAAGCAGGCGAGGTGTTGGCTGGCAAATTGCACTCGGATTTATGCTGGCATTTATTTATATTCTCTTTTTTCTTTTGTCAAAAGGAGTGGCAGAAGCGGGGACGGTAAGTACATTATTTGCGGTTTGGCTGCCCAATATTGTATTTTCATTCATCGGATTGTTGCTGTATAAAACATTACCAAGATAATTTTATGTTCACATCAACAACTTTCAGGTCTTATTTACATCTGCATTTTCTGGTGATGATCTGGGGTTTTACAGCCATAGTCGGTCTGATGGTTTCGGTTTCTCCCATAGCGCTGGTTTTTTACAGAACATTTCTGGCTGCTTTGGGTTTGGCTGTTGTGATGCTTGTTAAGAAAAAGAAATTTGACGTTACAGGCGCAGATCTTCGCAGAATGTTTTTTGTTGGATGTATTTTATCATCTCACTGGATACTTTTTTTTGCCGCCGCACGTGTTTCCACCGCATCGGTTTGTCTGGCCGGAATGGCCACAACTTCACTCTGGACAAGTTTAATAGAACCTTTGGTTAATCGTCGGCCCATAAAACCGTTGGAAGTTGGTTTGGGAATATTGGCTTTTGCAGGATTATATGTCGTTTTTCGTTTTGAATTTGATCATGCATTAGGGTTGGGCCTGGCACTTGCCTCGGCATTACTGGCTGCCATGTTCACGGTTGCAAATAGCAGATTAGTTCAGCGGATTGATGCTTTTACAATAACTTTTTATGAAATGGTCGGGGCCAGTTTATTTTCTTTGCTGTTCCTGATTATTGCAGAATCGCAGGGTTGGACAAACAATATGCCGGTTTGGCCGCAAGGACAGGATTGGATCTGGATTTTGTTTCTGGCATGGATATGTACCGTTTATGCGAGCACAATGGCTACTCAGCTTATGAAACAGTTTTCGGCCTACCTCATTAATCTGACGATCAATCTCGAGCCGGTTTATGGGATTGCACTGGCTTTTTTCTATTTTGGAGAAAAGGAAAGAATGACACAGGGTTTTTATATGGGAACAGTTTTAATCCTGCTCGCAGTACTTTTGTACCCCATATTAAACGGAATAACTTTTCAAAAAACGACAAAAACTACTTAATTAACATATAACTACTATTTTTGTCGCATCAACAAATTTGAACACATGAATTTATCCCGTTTACTTTTAGTAGTACCATGTTACAATGAGGAGGCGATTTTGAATCTGACATATTCAACGCTTAAAGCTTATTATGCTGGTATCAAGGAGCGGGGACTTATTGCGCCGGATAGCAAAATCTGTTTTGTAAATGACGGCAGCCGGGATAAAACCTGGGATATTATCGAAGAATTGTGCGAGCGGGATGATACGATTATTGGTGTCAAGCTTTCCAGGAATTTCGGTCACCAGAGTGCAATTATGGCCGGTCTGGAAAAATATATTGACGAGTTCGACTGCTTTATCACCATCGACGCCGACTTGCAGGATGATATCAATGCAATCACTTCCATGATTGAAAAACACAGGGAAGGTGCTATGGTGGTTTATGGTGTGAGAGGCGACAGAAGCTCTGATACCTGGTTCAAACGTGTTTCGGCAGAAAGTTTTTATGTCATTATGCAGAAAATGGGTGTGCCGGTCGTATTTAACCATGCTGATTTTCGGTTGATGGATCGCCGGGTCCTTCAGGAACTTGGCAATTTCAAGGAAATTAATATGTTCCTTCGCGGCATTGTTCCGCTGGTCGGTTTCAGGAACGATAAAGTGATTTACGATCGTCTGGAACGTGCAGCGGGTGAGACGAAGTACCCGTTAAGTAAAATGCTGCTTTTTGCCTGGAACGGGATCACTTCCTTTTCTACCTTTCCAATGCGGCTCGTGCTTTACTTTGGCGTTTTTAATTTTATGGTCGCCATGGTCATCGTGGCTTATATTTTCCTTTCCTATATCATCGGACATACGGTTCCGGGCTGGACTTCCACCATGTTACCGCTCACTTTTTTCAGCGGCTCCAATATGATGGCGCTGGGATTAATCGGCGAATATATCGGGAAAATATATGAAGAAGTAAAAGGTCGTCCACGCTACATTATTGAAAAAACAATTAATGAATAGATTTTATAAAAAATACCGCACAGTGGGCAATTCAATAAACATGCTTCTTTTGTTAAGCGTGCTTTTACCATTGCTGGCATTATCTTATTTTAATCATCCGTCGCCCGCCGACGATTATTGCTATATCGATACGGTTTTCAAATACAGTTGGCTGGAAGCCATGAATTTTTATTATTCAGGTTGGACGGGCCGTTATTTTGGTATTTTCCTGAATCATTCCAACCCCCTGTTGTTTCACTCCATTACCGGATTTAAAGTGATTCCTGTGGTTTTATTTGCGGCGATGTTGTTTGCTTTGTACAATTTGTTCCGGCATCTTACACCCACTTTATCGCGTGCTGCACATCTTGGTTTTGCAGGTGTTGTCTTTTTCCTTTACATCCTGAAAATGGCAAGTATTGTGGAAGGCTTCTACTGGATGGCAGCTTTTGTTACTTACACAGTACCGAATATTCTCACATTGTTATGGGTTACTGTGGTATTGGACTGGTATCGTCAGGATACAAAAAAGAAATTGCTTGCCGTATTAGCCAACTTTCTGGTTTTTGCTATTATTGGTTGCAGTGAAACCAACCTGATTATTATGGTGATGCTGCTGGGTGCATTATGGTTTTACAGGCTTGTTTTTCATAGAAAAATTGATGGCTTAATGATGAGTCTGCTGATTGTGGGGGCTTTATCAATTTATTTGTTCCTGGCAGCTCCCGGAAATCAGGCGCGTCTGGATGGAAATCCACTAAGCAGAAACATCGTATTTTCAGTAGTTTCATCATTTAAGCAACTGGCGATTTTAAGTTTCGCCTGGATATTTAAAACCCCGCTACTGATTTTTTCCATGGCATGGGTTATTGTCCTTTCAAAGATTTCTGTTGGAGCGCGCAATTATTTTTCCATGCCGGTCTGGTTTGCCATTTTACTTTATATTGGCGTATTAGCAGGTCAGATATTTCCATCGTATTATGGTATAGGAATAGAACCTTCCTTACGCGCCGTAAACTGTGTTTATCTGTTTTTCCTTATCGGATGGTTTTATGTGATCGGGGTTATATTCCATTATTTCCATAAACGATATGCACCGAATTTTCCATTATCGTTTCTTCGTTATGGTGTACTTTATTCGTTATTGGTCATTTCCATTGCCTTTTCTTTCTTTCGCAGTGCTAATGTAAAAATGATTTATTCGGATTTATTGAAAGGAAGAGCTGCTGCTTTTAGCAGAGAAACGGATGAGCGATATGCCATGATCCAGAATTCAAAGACCCGTATCGTTTATTTACCTCCAATCAAAACCAGACCTTCGTCTCTTTATTTTGATGATATTAAAACGAACCGGGACCATTGGTGGAATAAATGTATGGCAGGTTATTTTGGAAAAGAGGCTATCATTATGAAAGAAACAAAGTGAATAAAAATAAACTGATACTTAGTGGTTTAGTAGCTATACCTATTGTTTTTTGGGTATTTGTTATCCTGAATAATTCCGTAAACGTACCCTGGTATGATGATTTTGATCCATTCCCGGATTTTCTTCGTCAATGGATCAATAGTGCGTCTCTGTCGGATCATTTACGATTGCTTTTTCAGCCAAACAATGAACACCGGATGGTGATTGGTAAGCTGGTTACCTTGTTTTATTACAGTATTACCGGACATCTGAATTTTACGTTTCTTCATATTGCAGGAGCTTGTTTTACACTCGGAACTTTGTGGCTTTTCTGGACATCTTTCAGAGACAGTAAATTAAAAGGGTGGTATTTTTTACCGGTACCTTTTTTATTGTTCCAACTGCAATATCACCTGGTTTTTCTTTGGGCCATTTGCAGCCTTCAGCATCAGCCGGTTATTTTTTTTGTAAGCCTTTCCATGTTATTGCTTGCCAGAAATCGTTTTGGCTGGGCACTTTTGGCTGCCGTTTGCGCGACGTATTCCATGAGCAATGGGATTTTTGTCTGGGTTTCAGGAGCTGTGATCCTGATTTTACGATCAAATTATAAGCTTCTCGGAATCTGGTGCATTACGGGTGCTGCGGCCATTGGATTTTATTTTTTCGGTTTAACAACCCAGGGCAACGAAAGCAGCATCGCCTATTTCAAGCAATACCCTCATCTTTCATTCCTTGGTTTCTTTGCTTTTCTGGGCGGTCTGTTCGACTTTTTTCCTGAAAAAACAATTGTGACCAGATCGGTTCTTCCCGTCATTATGGGGCTGGCTGTAATGGTCTGGATCGGAATCTGGCTTTTGACACTTGTTTTATCCTGGTTTAAAAAGACCTTCAATAACTCCCAAAAACTACCGGAATTTGTTGATACTTTTTCCGTCAATGAAAAAGGGCGGAAATCATTTCAGGAGTTTCTATTGGGGATACTTATTTTTCTGTTGATGAATGCGCTGGTAATCGGATTGTTAAGGCCGAGATTTGGTTTTTTTGTGATGATCGTAAGTAATTACAAAATGTATCCGGCACTTTTCCTGATCATTGCATATCTGTCTTTTATTTCATCAACGGTGAAAATCAATTTGCAGGAAAGAGGATTTCAACTTGCTATCGTTTTGAGTCTTTTAATCTGGTGTTTTTCTATTTACAGTTATTTGCCAGTGATTCAGGAACGGAAGAAATATCTTTCGATTAACGGATACAATCAGAATTTCAACGGATATGGATTAGGGCACGTACCGTTTTCAGCTGGTGCCAAATACGTCGATATTTTAATGAAAGAAATGGTGGCTATGAATATTTACAAGTATCCGGCCGAAACAAATCATCTTGTTACTGAGATAAACAGGATACAAACAGCTGTCCCGGCAAATTTTGATGTTTGGGCCACAACGCTGGACGGGAAAATCCTGATTCAGGATTCTACTGCCAGATTAAGTTCAAATACAGGTCAGTATGCATTTGTGAAAAATAAAGATCAGCTGTATTTGTTCAAACTGGAACAGAACAAATATGCGGGAAGAAATATATTCAGGCAATATTTTAATGGTTCCAATGTTGAAGTGCCATTTTCATCACTGCTTCCGGGATCTTACGATTTAGGCGTTGTAAAAGTGAATGGAGATGAAGTCACCGGCGGAATATTGAAAAGCATTACAATACCTTAAATAAATCAATGATTCCAAATTTCGTTTAAAGGCGTATTTTTGCGACCGTTGTCTAATCGTTTAAAAAAAGCATATTGAAAACCCCGCAAATATCGATTGTTGCTCCGTTGTACAATGAGTCAGAGTCTTTTCCACAACTGATTCAGCGTCTCAGCGCATTAATGGATTCCAGTCCGCTAACGATTGAAGTGGTGCTGATCGATGACGGGAGCAAGGACGACACAGCTTTGCGGATCCGTCAGCTGGCTTTAACGGACGAGCGTTATCATGGCGTATTTTTATCGAGAAACCATGGTCATCAGCTTGCGCTGACAGCTGGTATTGCATCTGCACGTGGTAGTGAGGCCGTATTTGTGATCGATGGGGATTTACAGGATCCACCTGAATTGCTTCCCGACTTTTACAAATTATTACAGGAAGGCAATGACGTGGTTTATGCGGTACGGAAAAAACGAAAAGAAAGTTTTATCAAAAAGACCGGATATCATTTATTTTACCGCTTGCTGCGTTCGATTTCCTATGTTGAAATTCCGCTTGATTCCGGAGATTTTGCATTGATCAGCCGTCGTGTTGTGGATGTGATGAATAAAATGCCGGAAGAAAGCCGGTATCTCCGTGGTATGCGTTCCTGGATCGGGTTTAATCAAACAGGTTTTGAATACGAACGGGATGCGCGTGTGGCGGGTGAATCAAAATATTCCTTCAGGCAATTATTTGGATTGGCATATAACGGGATATTTAATTTCAGTGAATTTCCAATTAAGTTCATGAGCAGAATGGGCGTTTTAGCCATTCTGATTTCGCTGGTTTATTTCATTATTGTTGTAATCAAAAAACTCTTTTTTGTCCAGGTAATTGAAGGGTTCACAGCATTACTTTTTGTGATCATCCTATTCAGCGGCGTGCAGCTTCTGGCGCTTGGCATTATTGGTGAATATGTGCTCAGGATCTTTTTTCAATCAAAAAATCGTCCTTTGTACATTGTTAAAGAAGAGATTATTAACCGCGAGTATATTTAACAAATGCTTTTCAATTCCATACAGTTTCTGATTTTTTTCGTTGTTGTTACGCTGGCTTATTTCAGCCTGTCGTGGCGCGGACGATGGATTCTTCTGCTGGCGGCGAGTTGTTATTTTTACATGGTTTTTAAGCCGGTTTTTATTCTGATCCTGTTTGGTACCATTGTCATCGATTACTACGCGGGTATCTGGATTGCAAAAACAAAAGATCAGAAACAGAAGAAATTGCTGCTGATTATCAGCTTGATATCAAATATTGGGATTCTCTGCTTTTTTAAATACTACGATTTTCTTGAAAATTCTGTAAACCACGCACTTCAGGTAATTGGTTTCAGGCCTGTGATTCCACATTTGGAAAGAGTAATTCCGGAGGTTATTCTGACGTGGATGGTCAACAATGCCGGCCATGTTTTATTGCCGATCGGTTTGTCATTTCACACGTTTCAGGCGATGAGTTATACCATTGAAGTGTATCGGGGAAATCAGGAACCCGAAAAACATTTTGGGATTTATGCCTTGTACGTTATGTTTTACCCGCAGCTGGTGGCTGGCCCGATCGAGCGTCCACAGAATATGCTGTACCAATTTCATTCTTATTTCAAGTACGATTTTGAACAGGTAAAGTCGGGTTTGGTACAAATGGCGTTCGGATTTTTCAAGAAAATTGTTATTGCAGACAGGCTCTCTCAGGTTGTAGATTTCGCCTATATTAATCCGGCAGAGCAAAACGGATTGACCATTGTCACTGCAATGGTTTTCTACTCCTTTCAGATCTATTGCGACTTTTCAGGTTATTCCGATATCGCTATTGGCGCCGCCCGTGTGATGGGTTTTACATTGATGGACAATTTTCGCTCTCCTTATGAAGCCAGATCGGTAGCGGAATTCTGGGGGAGATGGCATATTTCCCTGTCAACCTGGTTTCGGGATTATCTTTATATTCCTTTGGGTGGAAACAGAAAAGGAGAATTTAATAAATATCGTAACCAGTTTATCGTATTTCTGGTCAGCGGATTATGGCATGGCGCAAGCTGGCAATTTGTGATTTGGGGCGGTCTGCATGGTACTTATCAGGTTACAGCGGCTTTGCGTGACAAGTGGATGAAAAAGGCTGGAATTTCTTTCCCTGACAATTGGGTTTTCAGGATGCTTGGGGTTCTGGTAACTTTTATTCTGGTAACCTTGGCCTGGATATTTTTCAGAAATGACCTCCGAAATTCAATCATTATTCTG
Source organism: Dyadobacter frigoris (assembly GCF_005280585.1). Lineage (GTDB taxonomy): Bacteria > Bacteroidota > Bacteroidia > Cytophagales > Spirosomataceae > Dyadobacter > Dyadobacter frigoris. The sequence continues at coordinate 104,345 of NZ_SZVO01000005.1, read as the reverse complement.
AAGAAGATTCCAACTTTATCTTTTGCTGATAAAATACAAACACCGTTCAATCAGGTTGAAATGTGGTTTTGTGTATTTTTGATATTGTTTCTCCTAATCAAGGAGCATTATTACCAAAACATCCCTACAAAAAATACAGCAGGATTTTTTGTCCTTTTTATTACACTTTCATTCCTGACTTACTTCCTGGGGGTTGTTACAACAAACCAGTTTATTTATTTCCAGTTTTGATTTACTACTGAGTTTTAGTGACAGACTTTCAAAGTGAATTTTGAAAAGTTTGACTAAGCGCGTATTGAATTTCTGCCAAGCTGACAGAGAAACGATCTAGTACTATTTTTTACAATGCATTTTTACTGATTTTAAACTAACGTCGCACCACGACAGATTTATAGATATGTACGAAGTTACAGCTGACAACCGGTTAAGAAGATTGATCATCGTAGGAGATCGCGTTTTGATAAAACCAAAAAGTCCTACCGACCGCACCAATAGTGGTTTATATTTGCCACCAACGGTTACAGAGAGAGAACAGGTTCAGAGTGGTTATGTGATTAAAGTTGGTCCTGGCTATCCGATTCCAACGGCTTCGGAAGATGAACCCTGGAAAGAATCGGAAGAAAAACTAAAATATATGCCTTTACAGGCCAAAGAAGGTGATATTGCTATTTATCTGCAAAGAAATGCAATTGATCTGGAATATGATGGGGAGAAATATGTGATTGTTCCCCAAGGGTCTATTTTGATGCTGGATCGTTCTGAGGATTTGTTTGAATGATTGATATTGAAAGTCTCTTTTTAATTTTTTTTAAAGGGAGACTTTTCAGTATTGTATGGCGTGATATCATATTCCTTACCAATGACAAAGAGATCATCATCAATAACTTTTTCAGTCAAACTTTGGGCCGTCAGATGATATATGGTGGTATTATCATCAAAGTAAAATTGGAATGGTGTTCCTGTTAGATATAGATATTCAGTAAAGAAGAAGCCAAACGAAGTATCAATATTCTTGGCTACTAATAATTGCCAGGTTCGGTTTGGATCTTTTTCTACCCGATAAACTGTTTCTACCTGAGCTCCCAAAACCATTCGCTTTTTAGCGCTTTCTTTAAACCTAAATTCGGGTATTTTATTGGTTATTTTGTGTTCATCTTTACTTTTTTCAATCTCTTCGATAGTCTGAAAAAGTGCAGATTTTTTTGTGTTATCAAATAACTGTGACTCAATTGTAAAGTACAATCCTTTCTCGTTTAAGATTTGTGTAATTATGTAAGACGGTGATGATTCTGTGGATGGTGGACTAATGAAATCCATTCTTCGAAGATTGTTTTTTTTATATATTCTTATTTCGCTGATAGAAATATTTGAAGAATCTATCGGTTTTTCTGATATAATAGAATCAACTTTATATATTATTACACCTTCTGTAAATTTAATCTGAGCATTAACATTGATTGCACTTAGAATAAAAATAAATGCAATAACAATTGCTTTCGTTATCTTGTTAAAGCTGGATTTAAAAGGAGAGTGGAGCATGAGAATAATTGTTTAAAGTGTATGTATCTGATTCGAAATTAATTACTTTATTTCAAGAAGTATCAAAAATCTATGCTTTGATGTCTTTTAATCAAACTTTGATTAAAAGAGTGTTTTGTGATGTTGGTTAAAATAGCGGAATCGCTCCGAAAGATTTGTTTGAAAAATCATATTGCCCTGCTGAAATAAACCTTAATTTTAAGGGCGGTAATCGTATTCATTCAAAAACAAACGATCATGAAATATAAGTTTTTAGGAAATACCGGCGTCCTGGTTTCGGAATTATGTTTCGGAACGATGACTTTTGGTGGTGATGGATATTGGGAGGCTATTGGTAAGCTTCAGCAAGAAGATGGAAATGCATTAGTAAAAACAGCTTTCGACAGTGGAATTAATTTCTTTGATACAGCCAATGTTTATTCCTACGGTAAGTCGGAGGAAATACTTGGTAAATCATTCAAAGATCTGGGAATAAGCAGGAGTGAAGTGGTCGTAGCTACAAAAGCGCGAGGCAGAATGGCACCGGGTGCTAATCAGATCGGTTTGTCGAGATTACATATCATGGATTCTGTAAATGATAGCTTGCGCCGTCTGGATATGGATCATATCGATCTTTTTTACATTCACGGTGTGGATGCCTACACGTCTCTGGAAGAAACCATGCGTGGATTGGAAGATATTGTTCGTTCCGGAAAAGTGCGTTTTCTGGGTGTGAGTAATCACGCGGCCTGGCAAATCATGAAAGCGAATGGCATTGCAGAAAAAAATGGCTGGACAAAATTTGTTGCCTGTCAGCATTATTATAGCATAGCAGGGCGTGATCTCGAACGCGAACTGATTCCAATGATGGCAGATCAAAACCTGGCTTTGATGCCGTGGAGCCCGCTTGCAGGAGGTTTTCTTTCGGGGAAATATACAAGAAATAATGAAACATCGGGTGATAACCGTCGCGACAATTTTGATTTTCCACCGATTGATAAAGAAAAAGCTTATGATATTATTGAGGTGATTCAGCCAATCGCGGAATCTCATGGCGTGTCGGTTGCACAAATTGCATTAGCGTGGTTGCTAAATCAGAAAAGCGTAACCAGCGTCATTATTGGTGCCAAAAAACCTGAACAATTGAAAGACAATATAGCGGCGACAACCGTTTCTTTGTCCCAGTCTGATCTGGCGCAATTGTATGATATCAGTATGTTGAATACTGAATATCCGCAGTGGATGTTTGAGCGCCAGGGCCGAGACAGACTTCCGCAATAAATTTTTTTAATATGAAAAGTAAAGGCAGCTGGACATCCGGCTGCTTTACTTTTTCCAACCTCTCTAATCAGTTTATTAATGATTTACCTTTTATGGTCTCTGTTTAATATCGGAATGCTTGTTTGGTTTCTTTTAATCGCATTCGGTGCCTTAAAATTGTTTTTGAAAGAAATGGGGATGGTTTCGACCATCATTTTTGTCATTGGCATTTTTTCTTTCATAAAAGGATCGGTGGTGAGTAACCAGGACAAGGGATATCAAATGAAACAAAATGAAGCCGTTGGAATGAAGAATCTGGAAAGTGCAATTTCCTATCATTTGGATCTCAGTTACATTTACACAAAAGACTCGACCTACAATGGAAAATTGTCTTCGAAGATCCTGGTAACGGGCCTGATATCTGGACATGGATGGAATCCCGGATTGACTTATACCGAAATGAAAAATGGTATTATCAACTATAATGTAACGGGAGATCATCAATGGAAACTACTTGGACTGGTTTTATACAATCAGGAACAGGAATTTAAAGGCACGGTAAAAGTGAAATAATTAGAACTATACGGATTTGGCGGCAGAACAAAGTACCTTTGTATCATGTCAAATCAGGAAAATTTAGAAACCACGCTATCAGGGCTGGGAATCGCTGCGTTAAATGAAATGCAGCAACAGGCAAATACTGCGATTCAGGAAAATTCAGAAATACTTTTGTTATCCCCGACAGGTTCAGGTAAAACACTTGCGTTTTTACTTCCGATCATGTCAGTTTTGCAAAAGGATATATCAGAGGTTCAGTGTCTTATTATTGTGCCAACCAGGGAGTTAGCATTGCAGATTGAATCGGTTTGGAGGAAAATGTCAACCGGTTTTAAAGTAACCTGCTGTTATGGCGGTCACGATATGCAGACTGAAATCAGAAGTCTGAGTGAAGCGCCGGCACTTTTAATCGGAACGCCGGGAAGGTTAATGGATCATATTTTCAGAAAGACTTTCACAACCAGAAAAATTACAACACTGGTTCTGGATGAATTTGATAAATCTCTGGAAATGGGTTTTCAGGATGAAATGTCTGAGATTATGGGTAATCTCCGTGGATTGAAAAAGAGAATTTTGGTCTCGGCGACGGAAGGTTCTAAAGTGCCTTCGTTTACAGGTGTTAAAAATCCTGTTTTGTTGGATTTTATCGCCAATAAAAATCAGGAAAGTGGCCTGACTGTAAAACTTGTTTTATCAGAGAAAAAAGATAAAACAGAAAAACTGGTTCAGCTTTTGAGTTATCTTGGTTCCGAATCAACATTGATTTTCTGCAACCTTCGCGAATCTGTTGAACGGCTAAGTACGATTTTGAAAGAAGAAGGAATCGATTGTGCTTATTTCCATGGAAAACTTGAACAGGAAGAAAGAGAACGTGCTTTAATCCGTTTCCGTAATGGATCTACACTATATCTTGCAGCTACCGACCTGGCAGCTCGTGGTTTGGATATTCCTGATATGAAGCATGTTATACATTTTGAACTTCCGATGAAAGCAGATGAATTCAGACATCGTAACGGTCGTACCGCACGTATGCTGACAGAAGGAACTGCTTATATTTTGCTAAATCCAGACGAAATTTTACCTGAATATATTGTAAGAAAACCTCAGGTTCTGGATTTACCTGCAAAATATACATTACCCGCTCCATCAGAATGGACAACGATTTACATCAGCGGAGGAAAGAAAAACAAGCTGAATAAAATGGATATTGTGGGCTTTTTAATTCAAAAAGGAAAACTTGAAAAACAGGACCTTGGACTGATCGAAGTAAAGGATAATATATCCTTTGCTGCTGTTAGAAAAAGCCAGGTTAAATCTATGCTGAGCCTGATTTCAGATGAAAAAATGAAAGGGAAGAAGTTTAAGATTGAGGTTGCGAGGTAAAATTAGATACAACATAAAGTTTAAGGATGTGGTCATTTTATGATTACGTCCTTTTTTTATAAATAAATATTCAGGCAGTCTTGTATTTTTAACTTTAAATACATTTACTTTGCAATTCAAAGTACTTTTAAAATATATTAATCATGTCTAAGATTCGTACTTATCTGCTTTGGATTGCGCTTGCAGTACTTCACACTTATTTGTTTTATGATTATGGTACGGGTGTTAATGCACTTTTGTTTTCTGCTCTGACAGTCGGGGTAGTGTCAGTCTATCACGGACTTAAAAATGAAAAACTATGGTGGATGGCAGCTGCCGGTCATCTTATTTCGGCTCTGGCGGTTGCCTTGCATAGCTATGATCTTAGTAAAGTCACGTATCACTTGTCATTTTATGTACTGGCTGGATATGTTGTGTCCGCCAGAAGCAGCTTGCCGGTAGCCTTTATCAACAGCATGTATCGAAGCATTTTTTACAGCTTTGTTATTACAGTTTATGGAGGATTTGTAGATTTAATCAATGCAATTTTTACATCAAATAAATCTCATTTGGCCTTTAAAAAAACCTCTCTTTACATCGTGCCAATCTCAGTAACAGTTATTTTCTATCTGTTATATGGTGCGGCAAATCCCGATTTTTTTCTTTCAGTTAACTTTCCTGAGTGGCAGTTTGACGGAGGTTGGATAGCTTATACCATATTTGGGAGTATTATTATCTGCCCTTTATTTTTTCCTGGAAAACCTGGCCGTCTCACCGAATGGGATTTAGCAAAACCTGATTTGCTTGAAAGAAACCAGACCAAAGTGAAAGGGGGGAAATTTACAATCATGGGGTTGTATTATGAAAATAAGCAAGGCGTTATCATGTTTGTAATGCTTAATGCCTTAATAGCCGTGTTTCTTGGTTTTAATATTTTACAGATATTTTTTCCTTCCCTGAATCATCATCCGATAGGACATTCCGATCAGGTTCATCAGGGATTTGAGGTCCTTATTTTGAGTATTGCTGCGGCTATTGTTCTCATTATGTATTACTTCCGTGAGAATCAGAATTTTTATAACAAAAAAGATAAGCTGGTAAAATTTGCGACAATATGGATTATTCTTAATGGTCTGTTAATTCTTTTCACCTGCTACAAAAACATACTTTATGTTGATGCCTTTGGACTGACATACAAAAGGATCTGTGTTTTTATTGGAATGTTATTAAGTGGAATTGGCTTATATCTGACGATCGTAAAAATCTACAAAGTCAAAACGAACTGGTATTTGCTGCGCCAGAATGCTTGGGTAATTTACTTTGTTGTGGCGTCTTTCGGCCTTGTGGATTGGGATCGTCTCATTACCTGGTACAATCCAAATCATGCTCAGTTTTTGGATATGGAATATATTTTAGACCTTGGCGATACACAAATTCCATATTTGAGCGAATTACTTGACGCTAATGATCCGAGGGTAGTACCTTATAAATCAGAGATCCAGGCTAAAATGCAAAATTTGAAAACGCCGGTAAACTGGCAATCCGAAACGGCTGATGAGATGTGGTTGCTGAGGAAATATAAAAGATAAACGAGTACCGGGTGGATTAATCTGTTAGCCATGATAATTAATTCGCTCGGTATTTTTATGTGTTTTTTACAAAAAGGCTTCGAAATCACGTCAATTACGTAAGTTCGTAATTCATTAAAATTAGCCGTTTCCATGAAGAAAATATTTTTTATTTTTCTGTTTTTATGCACCGCAAAAATAATCCAGGCACAACGATCTGTTGCAATAACAATCGACGATGTACCTAATATGGGATTATTTGAGGCCTCGAATTTTTCTTCAGTGCTTCAAAAAAAGCTGGATTCTTTACATATCCCTATTGCGATTTTTATCAATGAAGTGAATCTAGGGCAGCCGGCGGTGTTGGACAGGAACAAAAATCTGTTGAAAAGCTGGCTGGTTAAAGATTATATCACAGCTGGAAACCACGGTTTTGCGCATAAAAATTTTGCTGATGTCGGGTTTGATGCCTTTAAAGAAGATGTGCTTAAAGGCGAAGTCGTTACAAAAGAACTGCTGAAACAAGAGAAGAAGGAATTACGGTATTTTAGATTTCCGTTTAACGGAGCAGGAAATGATAGTTTGGAGCAAATGAAAGCGCTCCAATTTTTAAAAGAGAAAAAATATATATCCACTCCGTATACTGTGGAAAGCGAAGATTGGCTCCATGCAATTTTATATGACAAAGCGTTGGCAGAAGGCGATACAAAGACAGCTTCCTGGATTGGAGCGCAATATGTGGATTTCACATTGCGGTTGTTCACTTACTTTGACAGCCTGTCGTTAAAAATGTACAACAGGTCAATCAGCCATATCTATCTTTGTCACGATAATAAGCTAAATGCCGATTATCTTCCAGAAATTGTTAATCAATTAAAAAACAGGAAATATAAATTTGTAAGCCTGGATGAAGCAATGAAGGATCCGGTTTACAAATCACCATTGCATTATTATGGCAAAAACGGCTTTTCCTGGATTTATAGATGGATTCCCGACGTAGAAATGCGTAAGAAACTTATGCGTGAAGAGCCAACAAATGGGGAAATCCAGAAGGCTTTCGAAGAAATGAATAAAAAGTAAGAGGTACAAAAAAAGCCTGATATCGCGATATCAGGCTTTCCAAATGATATTATGATTAAACTTAGATAACTTTAACGTTAACTGCGTTTAGACCTTTTTTGCCATTTTCTACTTCGTAAGACACTTTGTCATTTTCACGGATATCGTCCTGAAGACCTGATACGTGAACGAAAATGTCTTGGTCTCCATTAGATGGAGAAATGAAACCAAATCCTTTGGAATCATTGAAAAATTTTACTGTACCTTCTGCCATTAGTATTGTTCTTATATATTTTGAAGACCAAATATACGAACGTGTTTTGGATATACAAGAGAAAAATTATTTTTAATTTAGAAAAAGTAAAAATTAATTATTTCCGATAGGATTGGTAGACTACTTAATTCGTGTTGAAAATTCTTCAAAAACGATCTCAAATTTTAAATATTTCTTAAATTTTTACTTCCGAAAACATTTTACTGGTTTCTTTGTTTCCTTATTAAGTTATCCGGATGTCAGCATGCCAGTAGTCAGAAGTTCTAACCATAATCCTCCTTTTTGGCTTCCAAACGGCCATTTGCAAACTATTTATCCGTCACTTTTTAGAAAGATTAATTCTGTTGATTATCAACGCGAACGCATTGTCACACCGGATCATGATTTTCTGGATCTGGATTGGTCACTTGCGACGAAAAAAATGGAGTTTAAGCACAAAAATAAACTTGTGATTCTTTCACATGGATTGGAGGGAAATAGTACCCGCCAATATATTTTAGGCATGGTGCGGTTTCTGAATGCGGAAGGTTACGATTGTCTGGCCTGGAATTTTCGCAGCTGCAGTGGCGAAATGAATAAAACTTCCAGGTTTTACCATAGCGGCGCTACCGAAGATCTGGATCTTGTCATTTGTAACGCATTTGAAAAAGGATATACCCACGTTGATTTAATGGGATTTAGTCTGGGTGGTAATCTGACACTAAAATATTTAGGAGAACAAAATACAAGAACAGATTCCAGGATTAAAAAATCTGTTGTTTTTAGTGTTCCGATGGATTTGAAAGCGTGCAGTCTGGCTATTGTAAAACCTGAAAACCGTATTTATCAATCCAGATTTTTGAGAACCTTAAAGCCAAAAGTTGATCAAAAGGCAGTTCATTTTCCTGCTGATATCAAGCCTGCTGATTTCAAATTTGTAAATACGTTATACGACTTCGACGATATTTTCACAGCACCGCTTCACGGATTTCAAAATGCCGACCATTATTACGCCATGTGCAGCGCTATGTTTTTTGTCGAAAACATAACAATTCCTACCTTAATCGTCAATGCTGCCAATGATCCGATTGTTCCGGAAAACAGCCTTCCGGCGTCGCTGATTGAAACTCTTCCCAATGTTTTATTAGAAATATCTGATTTCGGAGGGCATTGCGGATTCCGTCCTTCGGGTTTGTCCCAAACTAATTACTGGTCAGAATTACGTGCATTGGAATTTCTTGGCAGTAAATTTCTGTTGTAATAATATGTACAGTACCCGATTATTTATTTTAACTGTATTTTGTTAGATGTAATAATAACATATTGATAATCAGTTATTATTACAGGAATTTTCTGTTTTTATGACCTTTGTTAAATTCTGAAAACAATAATAAAAAGCGTCAGATTAACATTTTTTTAGGGTCATAGAAAACAGATTCGTAATTTTGTGACAAAATTGGGAATTCAACCAAATTTCACCGTTTGAAACGTTCACATTTTAATTTGATACTTATTCAGTTATCTCCCGCTTCATGCCGACATTAACACTCAATCCCCCGCATATCATTATTGATTTTGACAGCACTTTCACGAAAGTAGAAGGACTGGACGAACTTGCTGCCATTGCATTGACAGGGCATCCGCAACGTGAAAAGATTGTTCAGGAAATTGCTGACCTGACGAATATGGGTATGAACGGGGAAATGTCTTTTTCGGAAGGACTTCACAAGCGCATTGATCTTTTGAAGGCTAACCGTGCCAATATTGAAGAATTGGTTTCTTTTTTAAAGACCAAAGTTTCTGATTCTTTCCAACGCAACAAACAGTTTTTGACTGAAAATGCAGACCATATTTTTATCGTTTCAAGTGGATTTAAAGAATTTATAATTCCGGTTGTAACTGAACTTGGCCTGCGCGCGGATCATGTATATGCTAACGAATTCCGGTTTGATGAAGAAGGAAATATCATTGGAATTGATGAAGAAAATGTTTTGTCGACCGACGGAGGAAAAATAAAATTACTTTCTTCTCTGAAACTTGAAGGCGAAGTATACGCGATTGGTGATGGTTATACCGATTATCAGATAAAAGAAGCAGGTTTTGCAAACCGTTTTTATGCATTTACGGAAAACGTAGAACGTCCAAAAGTCGTAGCCGTTGCAGATCATATCGCAACTTCTTTTGATGACTTTTTATATGATAATAAATTAAGCAGAAGTCAGTCTTACCCGAAAAGCAGGATTAAAGTTCTTTTGCTTGAAAATGTTCACCCGGTTGCTTTGCGCGCTTTTGAAGAGCAGGGTTTCAATGTTGAGTTTGTAAAAGGTGCGCTTGATGAGGATGAACTTTGCGAGCGTATCAAGGATGTTTCCATTATCGGTATCCGTTCTAAAACAAATATTACCAAACGCGTGCTGGAAAATGCGAATCGTTTGATGGCAATCGGTGCGTTTTGCATCGGTACTAATCAGATTGACTTGGAAGCCGCAGCAGAAAAAGGTATTGCCGTTTTCAATGCGCCATATAGCAACACGCGTTCTGTGGTTGAATTGGCAGTTGGTGAAATGATTTTGCTGATCAGAAATATTGTAACAAAAAGCAACCAGATGCACGCCGGAATCTGGGATAAATCTGCGAACGGAAGTTTTGAAGTTCGTGGGAAAAAACTGGGAATGGTTGGTTACGGAAGCATCGGTACTCAGCTTTCGGTTGTGGCTGAGGCTTTGGGTATGGAAGTGTATTTTTATGATGAAGTTGAAAAACTTTCTCTTGGAAATGCCCGTAAAGTTAATTCTCTTGAAGAATTGCTTTCCGTTGCGGACGTAATCAGTATGCACGTGGATGGCCGTAAAGAAAATGCAAACCTGATTGGCAAACGTGAATTCAGTTTGATGAAAGACGGCGTGATTTTCATGAATCTTTCCCGCGGACATGTAGTTGATATTGAAGCTTTGGCCGAAGCTGTAAAAAGCGGAAAAGTAGCCGGAGCGAGCGTTGACGTTTTCCCGAAAGAGCCGAAAACGAACGATGAATCTTTTGAAAGTGCATTACGCGGATTGCCAAATGTAATTTTGACCCCACATATCGGAGGAAGTACCGAAGAAGCTCAGGAAAATATCGGTCATTTTGTTCCTTCCAAATTGCTGGAATTTATGAACAATGGTAGCTCTTACGGAAGTGTAAATTTCCCGGAAGTACAATTGCCAAAACTAAAAGATTCTCACCGTTTGCTTCACATTCACGCAAACGTGCCGGGTGTTTTAGCAAAACTGAATAATATTTTCGCGAAAAATAATATCAATATCACAGGTCAGTATCTGAAAACGAACGAGAAAATCGGTTACGTAATCGTGGATATCGCCAAAGGATATACAGAAGAATTTATTCAGGAAGTAAAAGAAGTAGAAGGTACAATTCGTTTTAGAATGTTGTATTAATATTATAGAGTCAGGAAGTTGTTAAGAAGTAGTCATTTGTTGTCAGGGATGGTCAATTATTGTCAAGGGTAGTCAGGAGTAGTTTAACGATACTTGACAAATCCTGACTATAAATGACAATCCCTGACTACTTCCTGACAATCAACGAGCAGCAAAAATGATCCCCACTTTCCAGCCATATTAAGATGTCACTAACCTTTTTCACCCCAGGTCCTGCGCAGCTTTACCCGACATTTGAAAAACATTTACAGACTTTTGTAAGTGAGCAGTTGGGTTCAATTTCACATCGCAGCCAGCAATATCGTGATTTACATAAATTTACGGTAGACCAGCTTCGTACGCTTTTGAACGTTCCGGATTCACACGCTATACTATTTCTTGGTTCTGCGTCAGAAGCCTGGGAACGTATTTTATTTAGCTGTGTTGAGCTTGAAAGCTTTCATTTGGTGAATGGATCTTTCTCGAAAAAATTCTATGATTATTCTCTGGGTTTGTGCAAATATGCGCACAGCCAGGAAAAGCCTATGGGCGAAGGTTTTAGTGCGTCGGAAGTGATTGTGCCTGAGTATGCAGAATTAATTTGCACGACACATAATGAGACAAGTTCCGGCGTACAAATGCCGGTTTCTGAAATTCATAAATTGAAACAAAAATATCCGGATAAACTTATCGCGGTCGACATCGTGTCGTCAGCACCTTATCCTGAGCTGGATTTTAATTTAATTGATACGGCATTTTTCTCTGTTCAGAAAGCATTTGGATTACCAGCCGGACTTGGTGTCTGGATTGTGAATGAAAAATGTTTGAGAAAGGCAGAGGAAATCAAAAAGCAGTATTCTATCGGTGCGCATAATGATTTGCCAACGCTTTGGAAAAACGCTCAAAATAATGAAACACCCGCAACTCCTAATGTCATGGGGATTTATTTGTTGGGTAAAATCGCAGAGGATTTTAACAAAATTGGTGTAAAAAATCTCCGGAAGGAAACGGAACAAAAGGCAGATCTGCTTTATAAATTCATTGAAAGTACGAATGGTTTTTCTTCTTTTGTAAAAGAGAAAAGATACAGATCTCAGACTGTCATAGTAACAAATACCGACCAGTCGTCTGCTGGTATCATCAAAACAATTAAGGAAAAAGGAATGGTAATTGGCAGTGGTTATGGTCAGTTTAAATCTTCCCAGTTACGTATTGCAAACTTCCCAGCTACCTCTTTGGAACAGGTTCAGTCGTTAATTCACGAGTTGAAAGCATTATAAAAAGAATATTTTAAATTATAAAAAGTGCAGAGCCGGTCATTGGTTTTGCGCTTTTTTATTTTATAACCTCTGAGAAAGTAATAGTAATATTTGTATGGTTTGGGGTGCAATTAGGGAGTTCCATTTTCTCCCCTTGTCAAACATAACTTTTTTGGATAATGAATGATTAACAAATTGGGTGTATGCACGTATTGTGGGTTATGGAAATGCAGCTTTCCGGATTTTAAAATAGTTTTAGAAGTCGCTGGCGTTTAAGAAACCGTTGTCTTGAGTTTAGTCTAATCAATTAATTCCCAATAAGAGCAACATATTTTTTACTCCTTGTGTAATTTCGGTTACGGAGAAAATGGTCCACGGGATTTGCCTGACAAAAAATATCAGAAATTGTGTAGGTACCAAAATGCAGCCCAGGGCGGATAAAAGGAAAATGAAATCACTATTGTCAGATTTTGACGTCTGGACAAGAGCGGCGCTTATAATGAAAATAGGAAAACAATAAGCCAGACTACGTGTAATATCAAATACGCTGTAAGCAATCAGTATATGCGCACAGGTAAGTAAAATCAATATTGCCGCTAAAAAAAACTTTTTTTCTGCAAACAGAAAAGACAACGCAGTTAAGAATACAAGCCAAAGCCCTTCAAAGGATAAAAGTATTCCGATAAGCCGATTAGCTATTTGGAATGGAATGAGTTCCAGGCCAACTCCTGCTTTGTCCCCCATTGGTGTGCTTAATTCTAAAAAAACAGAAAGCAGAATTCTCGTCGCAATGTACGTGAGTCCTGATAATAGCACAGCAATGGATGATTTTTTAAGCGAGAATTTCAGTAAAGAGCCTACTGCCGGAAGAGAAAAATTGTTCTCTTCAAGTAAATGAAACATGAAAATTGATGCCAAAGCAACGGCTGCCCGTTCATCGGTCCAGCACGCCAATTGTAAAGACAAAAATATGCCGGCCATATTTCTGAAATACATTCCAAGTAATAGAAAGAAATAGGCATAGCCATCAAACCAAAAATCGTAATCCCAGAAAAATGCCTTTGTGGTATAAATTGCTGAAAAAGATAATGCGATCAGTACTGTGTTAAAATTGCTTGAAAAGCGCTTAACAGTTTTTATTAACAGATAAAAGAATGGCAATAGCAGCAGGGACTGGAATACGAAGAGTTGCAGTATTCCTTTGCCGTTCTTTACTTTATAATTTCCTAACAGCTTGGCAATTAACGAAGGGGTAAATCTAAATGCGATTTTTGAACCGTGACTTTCAATATCGTTTGAAATAGATGGAGATAAAGGATGTTCTATCTTTTCGAAAAAAAACGCATACGTATTAAGCGGAGAGCCTTCGTTCAATATCTCTATATATTTTGGATAGGTAGTTAATAGTACGAAGAGGAACAAAAAAAATGAAAACTTCCATCGTCCTGCACGAGTGTTTATCAATGACTCCATCGCGTAAATGGGGAGTCTGGTGTATTGAAAAATAGACTTATGCATTCAATATATTTTAAACTGATTAAGAGGGATAGGATCTTTTTGTAAGATCATGCAACGGATTCACTTCCAATCAATCCGGCTGAACCTGTAACGAGCGCTATTCATATTACTTTTTAAATTGTTTAAGCAACCTTAGTACGCCGTTATTTTATCTGGCAATACTATTCTCATTATACGCTCTTATAAAAATTTGTTGATATAAATAAAAGCTCCTCTCAACAGAATCAAATTTTCCCGGTCAAGAATATCTACATCAAAATAGCGAATATTTACTATAATATTGGCATCTGGTATAATTATCACAAAACTAACTAAACATAAAAATAATTCAAACTGTGTTTGGTCTGGATTTGTAAATTGTGTAGCGTGGGCACAAATTTTTTTTACATATTTTAATAAGTAAAAATTACATTTTGCAAATTTTACTATGCATGTAATCTAATGGCCTCAGATATCTTTTAAATCTTAAATGGCGGTAATAACATAAAGGATAATCGATCGGGTATTTTCGGGAAAACATTTGTTATATGTAACCTGTAATTTATTTTTTGTGAAACGTGGATTTGATATATATAACTATTATTATATTGATAGAGAATATTAATTGAATAAATGCATCGAATTATTTTATGTCCATTTTTCTCAAATATCCAGTAAGCTGTCAGGTTATTCAGTATTATTATTTGTCAGAACCAAGTATGGAAGAGCATGAAGCTGCTTTTTTTAAATGAACTTATTTCACGCAAAGCCAAAAAGTTTAAGCGCAAAGAGCACAAAGAATATACTTAGCGATCTTAGCGTTTTATCTTCCCCTCTTTGCGTGAAAAACCAATGAAATATTAAAATTCAACTATAAATCTTTATAAATGAAATTTTTAAAAACGACAGTCTGTGCATTACTTATTGGCCTTTCCTTTCAAAATTGCGCTAAAAAAGCAGAAGAAAAAAAGGAAGAAACTACAACCGAACAAAAATCAGCATCCAGAGAAATCTGGACAAAAGAGCAAGCCAAGGAATGGTATGGGGAAAAGGATTGGATTGTTGGTGCTGACTTCTTACCAAGTACCGCCATTAACCAGCTTGAAATGTTTCAGGAAGCATCTTTTGATACCGCAACAATTAACAAAGAATTGGGTTGGGCAGAAGGAATAGGGATGAATACCATGCGCGTTTATCTTCACGATCTGTTGTGGCAGCAGGATTCAACAGGATTTTTGAAAAGACTGGATACTTTTCTTGCCATTGCAGACAAACATAAGATTAAACCTGTTTTTGTCATTTTCGATTCTTGCTGGGATCCTTTCCCAAAATTAGGAACGCAGCGCGCGCCGAAACCTGGTGTTCATAATTCCGGTTGGGTACAAAGTCCGGGATATAACGCTTTGAAAGACAGTACGCAATATCCTCGTCTGGAACAATATGTAAAAGGTGTGGTGAGAAAATTTGCAGATGATGACCGCGTTCTGGCCTGGGATGTCTGGAATGAGCCGGATAATACAAATGACAGCTCGTATGGAAAAATTGAGCTTCCTGACAAAGTGAATTATGTATTGCCGTTAATGAAAAAAGCTTTTGGCTGGGCAAGATCGGTAAATCCTGTGCAGCCGTTAACCGCCGGTGTTTGGGCAGGTGACTGGACTTCACACGAAACTTTGAAACCGATAGAAAAAGCGAGTATCGATGAATCGGATGTGATTTCTTTCCATAATTATGATAATGCAAACGAGTTTGAAAAACGTATTAAACAATTACAGCAATATGACCGCCCGTTGATTTGTACCGAATACATGTCGCGCGGAAATGGCAGTTTCTTTGAGGGTTCTTTGCCAATCGCGAAAAAATATAATGTTGGCGCAATCAACTGGGGTTTGGTTGATGGCAAGTCGCAAACTATTTATCCTTGGGATAGCTGGAAAAAGACATACACAAGCGAGCCATCTCTTTGGTTTCATGATATTTTCAGAAAAAGCGGAAAACCCTACAAACAGGCAGAGGTTGATTTGATAAAACAACTTACGGCACGCAAGTAGCTTTTTAAAAAATATTGAAATCCCGTGATGGCTGATCCCTGTCACGGGATTTGTTTTTTAGACTTATATTTGACCTGATATTTTAACACTGAAATTACCCGAACCCGATCATTTAAAGTTTGCTTAACCCGCGTTTATATGAATTTTATTACTCAAAAAGTTATCAGAATACTTAAACACAAAAATAATTTGGTAACAGTTTTTACCTTTGCAATAGTCATTACCTCGCTCTTCCCGCCTCTTGTTTTTGCGCAAAAAAAACAAAAACCCAACGTCATATTCATTTATGCTGATGATCTTGGTTATGGCGATTTGAGTTCTTACGGAGCTACCAAAATCAGTACGCCCAATATTGACCGGCTTGCCAAAGAAGGTCTCAAATTTACAAATGCGCATGCGACTTCCGGAACCTGCACGCCTTCACGATATGCGTTGATGACCGGAAATTATCCATGGCGTAAAAAGGGAACCGGCGTTTTACCCGGAAATGCATCGCTGATCATCCCTGTTGACAAAATTACCCTGCCGCAGGTTTTTCAAAATGCGGGTTACAAAACCGGAGCCATTGGAAAATGGCATTTGGGATTGGGCTCGCCCGGAAAAGATATTAACTGGAATAAGCCCCTTCAGGTGGGGCCTAATGAAATCGGCTTTGATTATGCCTATTTCTTTCCTGCAACCTCCGACAGGGTGCCAACCGTTTTTATTGAGAACCACAATATTGTCGGTTATGAAAAAGAAGATCCGATTGAAGTTAATTATATAGAAAAGGTTGGTAAGGAACCGACAGGCAAGGAAAATCCTGAATTATTAAAATTACAATCTTCTGCCAGTCACGGGCATAATAATACGATCGTGAATGGTATCGGCCGGATTGGTTTTATGAGTGGCGGAAAACAGGCGCGTTGGGCGGATGAGGAAATTGCGCATGTATTTTTAAGTAAAGCGGAACAGTTTCTCGAAGAGAACCAAAAAAATCAGTTTTTTCTGTATTTTTCATTGAACGACATTCACGTCCCGCGGATGCCGAGTACCGAATTCAAAGGAAAAAGTAAAATGGGATTGCGTGGTGATGTGATTTTACAAATGGATTGGACCGTTGGCGAAATTCTGAAAAAACTTGAAGCACTGAATCTGGAAGAAAATACGCTGGTTATTTTTTCAAGTGATAATGGCCCGGTACTTGACGATGGTTATGCCGATAAGGCGGTTGAACTATCAGCTGGCCACAAACCTGCCGGTGTACTTCGCGGAGGAAAATACAGCGCTTTTGAAGGTGGAACACGTGTTCCCTGGCTTGCCCGCTGGCCCGAGGTTATCAAGCCGGGAACTGTTTCAAGCGCATTGATCTGCCAGATTGATTTATTATCCTCTTTTGCCAGGTTTTTTCAACAAAAAATTGAAGACACGGATGCAACCGATAGTTTTGCAGTTATGGATGCGCTGATTGGAAAAGAAAAAATCGGACGGGAAAGTATTGTGAAACAAGGTGGTGCACTTTCGTTTACAAAAGGAAACTGGAAATATATTGAACCAAACACAAATGAGCCGTTTAATAAACTTACAGGCACGGAACTCGGGAATGATCCGAAACCGCAATTATATGATTTGAGCAAAGATATTAGCGAGAAAAATAATCTGGCAGGACAGTATCCTAACAAGGTTAAATTGATGGCAGAAGAACTGGCTAAAATAAAAGACTCCGGTGGCAGCAGATAAGCTTACTGAACCAAATTCCGTACTTCTATATCAAACGGTTGTTTATCATGAAAAATAATCTATGCATCGAATAGACTTTGATTTGGTTTCATATCCTGTTAATCTTGTTCTTTAAATAAATGAGAATGATTACAGGAACATCAAAAAAGGTAGTAACGATTTTTGTCCACTTGCTGGCTTGGGCATTGTTTGGCTTTACCTTAATTTTTTACCATCCACTGACATGGAATGTGAAATTGCCAGATGTCTTTTGGGCGAAACAAACCGCTCATCTGTGCATTTTGGTTATTCTTTTTTATGTTAATACATATTATTTTGTGCCTGAATACTTATTGAAAAATAAGTTGGTGCCTTTTTCCATGTGGATTGTTGCTGCGACACTTTTTGCACTATACCTGATTTATAATTTTGACGGTTTGCTTCATGTTTCGCAGGAAATGGAAAAGATTATGAGGAGACCAAGACCGCCGGGAAGAAAAGGTATTCTGGATGGATTTTTATTGATGACGGTACTTTTGGTCCTGGGCATAAGCACGAGCCTGGCCGTGATTCAACGCTGGCAGCGCGACGCACTGCTTCGTGAAGATATGGAAAAGCAACAAATCCGCTCAGAACTCTCCTTTTTGAAAGCGCAGATAAACCCGCATTTTTTCTTCAACACGCTGAATAATATTTACGCATTGTCTTTCACCGATGTCACTTTGTCGCGGGATGCTTTGCTTAAATTGTCCAGGATGATGCGTTATCTGCTGTACGAAACACAGAGCGATAAAGCAGTTTTAAACAATGAAATTTCATTTTTAAAAGATTATATCGAGCTGATGAAACTTCGGCTGCATGGAAGTACGGAAGTGATTTTCCAAGAGCCAAAGCTGCTGAAAGATTATATGATTGCTCCGATGATGCTCCTTCCTTTTATTGAAAATGCATTTAAACATGGGATCAGTGCGTTTCAACAAACTTCTATTTTAATAGAAATTGAAGTTGAAAAAGACATATTACAACTACGGGTCCAAAATAATGTCTTTCATGAAAAGAATGCACTGGTGATGGATAGTGGCGGAATTGGTCTGAGCAATACAAAAAGAAGACTGGATTTATTATATTCTGGCAAGCATAAGCTCACTATTGAAGATAATAAGGCCGAAAATAATTTCTATATTGAATTGCAAATTGACATGTCATGAAAATAAATTGTATAGCCGTAGACGACGAACCGCTGGCCTTAGGTCTGATTAGCGCATTTGTTAAGCAAACAGCATTTTTAGACTTCAAGGGGCAGTATTCGAATGCAGTGCAGGCTCTTAACGCCATTCATTCAGAAGATGTGCAGCTTGTATTTCTTGATATTCAAATGCCGGAATTAAATGGAATGGAACTGGCCAGAGTATTAAGCCAGACGATTTCTGCACCAAAAATTATTTTTACGACAGCTTATAATCAGTTTGCAATTGAAGGATATAAAGTGGATGCACTGGATTATTTGCTAAAACCATTTGGCTATGAAGAATTCCTTCGGGCTGCTAACAAAGCAAAAAATCATTTTGAGGGATTGGTACAAAATCAGCTAATTCCTGAAAGCCAGGACGAAAAGTATTTATTTGTTAAAGCAGATTATAAACTGGTAAGGATAGATTTCGATAATATTCTGTACATTGAATCATTGAAAGATTACATCAAGATACATCTGGTCAACTCAACACATCCGGTCGTTTCATTAAGCAGTTTGAAAGCCATCGAAGAAAAACTTCCGGCTACCCGCTTTATGAGAATTCATCGGTCTTTTGTAGTAGCGATTGATAAAGTAGATTCTATTACAAAAAGTACGGTCCAGCTGGGTACTACAAATATTTCGGTGGGTGATCAGTACAAGGATGCATTTAAGGAATTATTATTGCGTTGGGGATAATGTAATTCTTCACTGAGAAAAATCACAAAAAAGTTAAAATATCTGGTAGTGATATTTTAACTTTTTTGATACTATTTTAGCTGCTGATATATAAATAAGATGCAATTTGGCTGTTTGAAATATTTTTTTAAATACATGAAAAACAGGCCAGCGTACCGTTAACAAAATTATTTTTTAATTTTTTGAAAAATAATTTGGAATGTAGTAAAGATTCTATATCATTGCATTAGGCTAGAAATAGTTCTACAAGATATTGGATTTTGTACATGTGTATGAACAGATTGTTATACCCACTAATTTTTATTTGCTTGTTGAATGGGGTTGGTTATTGCCAGCCCAGTGATGCTGTGTATGCCAGTTCGCAAACAAATGGTAATCCACATGCTGGTATATCAAGTGCCAGTGTCGATAATCCTCAAAACGCAATTACGAATACGATATCGAACACGACGGATGCGAGTTTTACAAAACCGAATGCAAAATTTACAACGTTAAAAGCCACCGCACTAAGCACTCTCACGGGTAGTGCATCAGCTTGGATACAGTTAGCTTTTGTCTCGACGCCGACAGATGCAGTAGTTCCAGCCAACACAACGGTTTATGTTAAAGCAACTACAACTGCGGCAGGATTACTGGGCCTGGTAGGAGGGGCAGGATTAACGTTTACTGCATACTCTACGAACACCGGAACTGCTAATCCAGTTACAATTGCTGCTGCTCCCAAAATTTATTACACCGCTGACGGGAATATTTATTTTGCTGTTAAGCCAACGGCAAACTTTAAATCCATTAGAATAACATTGGCTGCGGGCGCTGTGCTGGGTGATGGGTCGGTAGATATTTATTATGCTTTTTATGGACCTGGCGCTACCAATGATACAAATCCCTTCCCTTTCAACGTAGCTGATTGTGGGCTGCCGAATGTCGATGAGACTGAGAGTAGCGGAGCTGTGACACTGGCTTCCTTTGTATCTCCTGGTAGTGCAATTGATAATTCGCTTACAAGTGCAACAGCGTTCTCGATAACTGCCTCAATTGCGGGAACAATGAAACAGACTTTTTACTTCAATGGATTGTCAAATGCGGGAGATGCTGTGAGGATTATTTTTTCGAAAGGTTCAGCATCAGCTTTGGCTTCGATTGATATAGGTTCCAGTTTGACTATCCAGGCATTTAACGGAGCTGCCTTTGTTGGAACTGCAACACCATTTAACGAATTATTATCGTTGAATTTGTTATCTTCAACTTTGCTTGGAACTTCTACAAATTCTATTACCGCATATTTGACGCCAAAGGATGCTGGTGGAAATCCTGCTGTCTTCGACAGGGTCGTAGTGACTTTCAATGTCACAGCCAGTCTTCTTGGGAGCCTTTTGTCAGGAAGCGCAAACGGCTTTAACATTTTTGATGTCAGACGGGTGCCGATTGCTCCCGCATCATCAAATATTACGGCCTGTACCAACATTGGTATTGCTACACTCGCAGCCAGTACTACCCAGAGTACGATTCAAAATATTGGAAGTTTTACTTATAAGTGGTACTCCGTTTTAGCAGGAGGTTCCGGTACCGGCGGACAAAATTTAGCGCTAACGGGTTTAACAGCTGTTGGGCAGTCAAGTTATTACGTTGATATTCAGAAATCTGGCTGTGAAAGCAGCAGTACAGGTTCTCCGTCATCCAGAACTAAGGTTACTGTAAATGTTGTCAACCCGCCGGTCACTCCTTCGGTTGCTCTAACACCTTGAAAAAAGAATTTATAAGCTATTTGACTAAATATTTCTCACTTTAATTATCTGTAATGTTATGAAAAAACAATTACTCCTCTATGCTGAAGTCCTCGCCTTCAAACGTGCCTTTTTTATAAGGCAAAGCAATTCCCAAACTTTGAATTAATCTTTCAAAATTTCCTGTTGGCTTTAAATCCCAGGTAGAAGTTTTGTTGAATTCAATTCTGTTATCAGAATAAACGCTCCTCACTTCAGTTTTGAAAAACGGTATGTGAAGCATGCAGGCTAGCTATGCCCTAATTTTATGGGCGTATATTGTTATACGTTCTAAATTAAAAATAGTGTAATAATTTAAGCATATGGCGATTTAGATAAAAAAACAGTAACACGTAAACTTTCTTTAATCAATTAAAAAGTGAATTCATTATGAAAAAGACGCTTGCTCCGCCATGTCCGCGCCTTCGGACTTACCAGATTCATGCGAATTGCTTATCACTGGACAAATTTATATTTATTCAGCAGGGATAATCACCAGGATAAAATGAGGTCTTTACAACACATTACTATACCATTGAAGCCGGTGTATTACCAGGTAATATTTCTCACTCAATCCTAGAAATCTTTATTGAAAAGATGTTGACTCCTCTATGTCAAAACTTTTAAGAAATGTGTTTGACAAAACCTTTTATTCAACGAGAAAAAGGGACGCTATTAAAATTACAAAACAGAATGGATGGTATCAATGTGATTCCCGTCCCCAAAAAACAATCAATACGTAAATCTTCTTAAATTAAATCAATGTTATGAAAAAGATCATTACTTCTCTTTGCCTGGGCTTTATGCTTATTGTTATGGCTGTTTCTTCGTCGAAAGCCAGTGTCTTTTATGTTTTGGATGGAGATTCTTTCACACTTACTCCGGTAATCCCAGGTGGTACTGTTTTGTCACAATTTCTTTGGACACTAGAGGGGACTGCAACTGAAACAATAACAACAGCTGGCGGGATTTATACGCATATATTCCATAATACTTCTGGTAGTGCCGCACAAAGCTATAAATTGTCTTTTGGAGTGGTAGATCAGGTAACGAGTTGCGTTTCTTCAATTTTGGATCATACGATTATAGTATTGCCTAAACTGACAGTGGCTATCACAACTCCGGATGGAAAAGAAAATTTTTGTGATCAGTTGGCATTTGCTACACAACTTACAGCAAGTGTTACCGTTACCGGATTAGGTGCTTTCGATGTTACTCTTTCTCCGTTTGCCTGGAAAAAAGGAACGGTGGATGTAACAGGAACAGATACCGGCACATCTAGCGTACTTGATGTTAATGCTGCTGGTACTTACAGTGCCATAGTGTCTTATGTATTGCCAACCACTGGTAATTTTATACCAACGGCTACAAAAATACTTAATGCAATTACAGGAGCAACTAAGACTATCAATAACAATTTGCCGCTTCCTGTGGTACCTACACTTACACTTAACTAAGCTTTGTATTTATTTCTATTCACTATGTTTTGATAAAACAAGCAGAATATCATTTAAATCAATCCATGAGATTCGTACCCTTATTCATATTCATTATACTGATTTTGCCCGCTTGCGCTTTTGCGCAAAGCGGTGCAAAACCGGTTTCTATATGTAAGGGGACATCGTTACGGTTAATGGCTGAATCATCTAATGCAAACAGTTACGAATGGCACAAAAACGGAGAAATTGTTTCAGGACAGACCGGAAAGGAATTGACAGTATCCGATGAGGGGAATTATACCGTTTTTGCACTGAATTTAGAAGGCTGCAGTTCAGGAGTTTCGATGGCTATTCAGCTTACTTACAATGTCCCTATTGCCGTCGACGACAGGATTTCAGGACAAAATAACGAGCTGCTTCTTCTGGATGTTCTGCAAAATGATCAGTCTTTATGTGCGGCCCTGGATACCACAACGATGGTAGTTGTTAGGCTTCCTGCACACGGCTTGGTTTTTAAGAAAAACGGGAAGTTTTTGTTCAAACCTAATTCGGGTTACGAAGGTCTTGATACGTTTACTTACAGTGTTACTGACAAAAACGGGCAAGGTACCAATGTGGCAACCGTAACGGTTGATCTGACGACACCTCCTTTGCCAGTGACACTGATTAGCTTCGATGCCATAAAGGAAGGTTTAGCCTCGTTGCTAACGTGGCTTACATCAGCTGAACTGGACAGCGACCATTTTGAAATTGAACGAAGTACAGATGCGAAGAACTGGATTCAGCTGGGTAAGGTGGCAGCAGTTGGCAATGGTAACGCAAATAACAAATACAATTTTGTTGACAGCATACCGGAATCCGGAATGAATTATTACCGGTTAAAAATGATTGACCTGGATGGTACTTTTGCCTATAGTCGTATCAAATCGGTGAATTTTCCGGAATTTTCCTGGGCGAAACTATATCCAAATCCGGTCAATGATGTATTGCAAATCGTTATTAACAACAGAAGAGTCCGGAAGATCCGCCTGATAGATTCTTACGGCAGGGTGATGTTTGACGGGCAGGTTTCTTCCGCATCGATGAGGATAGATATGAAATCTTATGTTCCGGGGACTTACCTCATTCACCTGGAACAGGAAGACGGCATGGTGCGCGTTTTTAAAATTGTTCATCTTAATTAAAAAAGGTTAGAAATAGTTTGGAACTCCTTTTTTGAGCTTGTCTCAGAAAAGGAGTTTTGTGTTTTGTACAAAAAAGCCAAGTGACCAATACCGGTGTCAGCGTCTAACTTTCAGTATTTACTTTAATTATAACTTGCTGATTATGATTAAATATTACCAGAGATTTGGAGCTTTAAAAATATTGCTTTTTACGTTTACTGTTAGTTTTTCGTTCGCGCAGACCAATTATATGCAGGAAAATTTTTTGGGTGTAAGCCAATTCAGTCACCTGATTACAACAAATCCGGTACTTTCAAAATTTGAATTTGGTTCTGGTTATATGGATATGGTCAGGATCTTGGAAAATGGACAAACCGGAGGTTATCTTAAAGCGCTTCAGGCAGTACCTTTTTCTCCAAATCCAGAAACTCTTTATATTCAGATTTCCTTTAGTGTTGAGGAAATAAATGAAACATGGGCTAATGCCGTATTTTTTTATTCGGGAGAAAATTTTAATCCTGATAACAATCAGATTACCCCCAACAACCTATTGTTTAGTAGATTTACTTTAAATTTTTTATCATCAGGTTTCCAAGTTCACGATGTAGAAATGGGTAAAAATAGTAGTATTTTACCTCTTAAAACGCTTGTGACTATTACCTGGGTTCTTAATAATTCAGTGGATGGTCAAATTTACAGAAAACCAGAAAGTGCGCAACCGGAATATAAAGTAATGCCGGGTAGATATGATCTTTGGGTTAACGATGAGTTAATAGCAGATGATGCCAAAGCATATCCAGGTTCATTAGTTTATTCAATTACCAAACTGTCAAACTTCGAAATCCGATTTTGGAGAGGTGCAGGTCGGGTCCGATTTACAAATTTACGCATCCGTGATATCACTAATATTTTACTTTTACATAATAATGATTGATTATTAGAAATAATTATATAAAATCTATTGCGATTTGTAGTATGCTTGTGTTATTTTGAAGTATAATTCTAAAAAACCTATGCATTCTACTACCCACTTGAAAGAAGTTCCGGATGATAAAATCATCTGGCAGCGGTTTCTTGCCGGAGAAGTAGAAGCATTTGATCACCTGATGACGCTCCATTTTCGAACGTTATTTCGTTATGGAAGCAAATTTTCGAGGGATAAAGAATTCGTTAAAGACAATATTCAGGATCTTTTTCTAATATTATGGGAGCGGCGGCAGAATCTCAGCCATGATATTGCCGTCAAACCATATTTAATGGCATCACTACGCCGCCTTATGCATAGAAGTGCAATGTCAAAACCCTTATTGTCTGATAATTCCGTTGAAGAAATCAATGGAAATTTTGAGATTGAATTTTCTGTGGAAGAAGAATACATTGAAAATGAATCCAGTCTTGTTGTCACACAAAAGCTAAAAAAACTGTTGGATGAACTTCCGTTGCGACAAAAGGAAGTAGTTTATCTAAAATATTTTCAGGAAATGGATCGCAGCCAGATTTCCGAGGTTATGAATATTTCTCCGCAAACCGTATCTAACCTCCTTCAAATTGCTATCAAACAGTTAAAAAAGCATTGGAAATCAGAGCTTTTCATATTTTTTCTTATTCATTTTATTATATAAATTGAAGTTATAAATCTACCAAAATAATTGTTTTATCAATTTTTTTAGAAATACTTTAAAAATTAATGGTATGTCCGATATGTTTTTGTCTATCGTAAGATAGATGACATGGAAGCATATGAATGATTATAAACACTACGGAATAGAAGATCTTGTTTGGGACACATTCTTTCGTCAATGGGTACTTTCACCCACGCGCGAAACGGATAATAAATGGAAAGAATGGCTGTCTGAAAACCCTGAAATGGCTGAAAAAATCAATCAGTCCAGACAGATCGTTTTGTCGCTGCAAGTAAAAGAATTGGAAATATCGAATCTGGAAATTGCTGAAATTGTAAAAGAAACGATTTCAAGGACAAAACCTTTACTTGGGGATAATACTTCGAAAGGCGGTTTTGAAATTATTCCGTTTTATAGAAAATTCTGGTTCAAAATTGCTGCATCGTTTACTTTGATTATTCTTTTTGGCTGGCTGGCAAAATCCGGGTTTAATCGTAATAATCAGTTAAGTAATATTCAAAAAGAAATTGTAACAGAAGAGCAAGAAAAGTTTACAGAGAAAATCAACTCCACATCTGCTTCTATATTAATTGTGTTGAAGGACGGAAGTAAAATTACGCTGGCACCTTTAAGCACAATTCGGTATCCGGAAAATTTTGCAAATAAGAAAAGGGAAGTTTATTTAACCGGAGAAGCCTTTTTCGATATTTCAAAAGATCCTAACCGTCCTTTTTTTGTATATGCCAATGAGTTGGTTACGAAAGTATTAGGTACGAGTTTCAGAATTAAAGCATATAAGACTTCAAAGGAAATAACTGTTGAAGTAAAAACCGGAAGAGTATCCGTTTTTGCCCAGTCGGATCCTGACATTAAGGAGAAAACCGCTAATCATGAACTGGAAGGTATTGTTTTATCTCCAAATCAAAAGATCATTTATGCCCGTGATCAAGTTCGTATGGTTAAAACATTGGTTGAAAAGCCTGAAATTATTATCCCCAAAGCGCAGATCCCGCAATTTATTTTCGAAGATGTCCCGGTTACTGACGTTTTTGATTCTATCGCAAAAACGTATGGAATTGATATTCTTTATGACGAAGAATTGCTGGAAGGATGTCCATTGACCGCGATTCTTGACAACCAGACACTTCACGAAAAGTTAACCATTATATGCAAAGCCATTGAAGCAAACTATGAAATTCTGGATGGACAGATTGTAGTTCATGGAAAAGGGTGCAGGAATTAATTACAAGAGTAAGATAATCAGATAACCCGGAAAATATTATTAACACTAAACTTTATATTATTTGAGATTATAACATAACAATTTAAAAACAAAAAGAGCCGGTAATGTTCCCGCATTACCGACTCCGGATCGAATCCCCCCAGGTTAGCACCAGTATACCTCCGAAAAGGAGGCGGGGATCATTTTGCCAAATTTTCAAGCTTAACAAAACAATCAAATCTATGAAAAAACCAGTACAATACCATCAGGTATTACTTTGGATTATGCGAATAACGGCTACACAATTTATCCTGGCGTTCTTATTTATCAGCTCGGGCTATGCACATGAAAGCTATGGACAGACCCTGCTAAGCCAGAAAATTTCCATTACCGCTAATGGAAGTGAAGTGAAAAAAGTACTTAATCAGGTTGAAAAGCAAGTGGATGTCCGGTTTGTATTTAGCTCCAGGCTTATTCAATCGGGTCGGAAAGTTAATGTCGCGGCGCAGAACAAACCTTTGTATGAAGTACTTGACGATATATTGACTCCGCTTGGACTGCAATACGAATTGTCGGGAAAAATCATAATCCTGAAAAGGATGGATAATTTACCAGAACCGACGCCACCGGTAAAAAGTAATGCGCCCAAAAGGAATATTTCCGGAAAAGTTCTGGATGAAGCAGGTCTGGGTTTGCCAGGAGTAAGTGTTGTTTTGAAAGGTACACAAACAGGAACTACAACGGATGTTGATGGAGGATTTAAACTGGAAGTTGGAGACGATATCGCTTCGAAAGCAGTTCTGGTTTTTAGTTTTGTTGGTTTCAAAACCCAGGAAATCGTGTTGGGCAGCCAGTCTTCTTTGACGATTAATATGGCTTTGGAAGATAAGTCTTTGCAGGAAATTGTGGTAATCGGATACGGACAGGTAAAGAAAAGTGATTTGACAGGTTCAGTTGCTTCCATCAAATCAGGAGAAATCAATGCTTATCCGGCGACCTCTATGGTGCAATCTTTGGCTGGAAGGGCAGCGGGCGTGTACGTTTCTCAAAATACAGGTGCTCCCGGAAGTCCAATCAGCGTTCGTGTGCGGGGTACCAACTCCATTCAGGGAAGTAACGAGCCGCTTTATGTGGTTGATGGATTCCCATATTCAGGAAATCCTACATTGCTTAATAATGCTGATATTGAATCCATTGAAGTGTTAAAAGATGCGTCAGCTACTGCGATTTATGGTTCAAGAGGCGCCAACGGTGTTGTTTTAATTACAACAAAAAGAGGAAAAAATGGCCGTATTAATGTTGAATACGATGGATATTACGGTGTTCAGAAAATCAGGAAAAAACTGGATTTGATGAATGCCACGCAATATGCCCAGTTTTATAACGAACAAGCAGCGAATGATGGTTTGGCTCCGCATTTTACTCAGGATCAAATTGCAGGTTTCGGAAAAGGAACCGACTGGCAGGATCAGGTCTTGCAATCCGCGCCCGTTCAAAACCATTCTATATCAGTAAACGGTGGTAGTGAAAAAACAAGATTTTCGATCTCCGGAAGTAATTTCAATCAGGATGGCATTATCATTGGGAGTAATTACAAGCGGAATTCTCTTCGGTTTAATATCAATTCTGACCTTGGGAAAAAGTTTAAACTTGATGTCAATTCTGTGTTAAGCCGCATTGATTCCGATACCAAGAATTCGGGACAGGGGAACCGTGGAAGTTCGCTGATCTCTGCAATGCTTTCGGGTTATCCAACGGTTGCTCCTCATAAAACAGATGGAACACTTAGTAATCTCGGAGAAACATACGCTTGGGGATCTAACGCTATTGTAAATCCTCTTAATTTTATTAACGAGCAAACAAATCATATCCAATCAAATAAAGTACTGGCAAATGCCGCTGTGACTTTTGAGCCGATTCCCGGATTGGTACTTAAAACAATGGGCGGTATCGAAAGTACAGATGACCGGGAAAATGGCTATACTACGAATAGATTTGTAAATTCAAAGGGAAGCGCGCTTATCAATACGACTAGGGTCAGCAGTCTTTTAAGTGAAAATACAGCCAGTTATCGTAAAGAATTTGGAAAGCATAGTATTTCGGCTGTTGCCGGATTTACGTACCAGGATTACACATCTACCGCGTTAAATGCTACCGGGAGCGGTTTTATCAGCAATACACAGGAAAGTTATGATATCGGTGCAGCAGCAACGCAAGGGATTCCAGTTTCCAAGTTTTCAAAATGGTCATTAATATCTTACCTGGCACGTGCTAATTACACGTTTAATAATAGAATTTTAGCTACAATCAGTTTCCGTGCCGATGGCTCTTCCCGTTACAGCGAAGGTCAGAAATGGGGATATTTCCCATCAGCCGCACTGGCATGGAGATTGGCAGAAGAGGATTTTATTAAAAAAATACCTTTTATCTCTGATCTGAAAATACGGGCCGGCTATGGTCAGACTGGTAACACAGCTATAAATCCTTACCAGACCTTAAATCAGCTTGCTTCTTCTCAGGTTGTTTTTGGTGATGCACTTACTACTGCCTATGCGCCGGGAGTTCGGCTTGCAGGGCCTTTGAAATGGGAAACAACGGCACAAACCGATGCGGGAATTGATTTTAGTATTTTAAATAACCGTTTCAGTTTTACTGCCGATTATTATGTGAAAAATACGAAAGATCTTTTAAATAACGTACAGTTACCTTCATCCTTAGGTTACGCATACACCATTCAGAATATTGGTAAAATACAAAACAAAGGTTTTGAATTTTCTGCAAATGCAAAGGTTTTGCAAGGTGATTTTAAATGGGATTTGGCGGGTAATATTTCCTTCAACAAAAACAAGGTTGTCAAACTTTATGGCGGAAATGATATCCTGGGAGATGCCATCAATATTTCTGTCGTAAACGATAATATCAATATCCTGCGTGAAGGTGAGTCACTGGGTTCTTTTTACGGATATGTTTCAAAAGGATATGACGAAAAAGGAATGGTTGTGTATGAAGATTTTAACAATAACGGTGTCCGTGATGCTGGTGATAAAAAAATCATCGGGAATCCAAATCCGAAATTTACGTATGGCCTAAGTTCAAATATGAGTTATAAGAATTTTGACTTATCAATTTTTGTTCAGGGCAGCCAGGGAAATGACATATTTAACCTTAGCGCAGTTAATCAGACAAATGATTATGGACAGGCGTTGAACATGCCAAAAGATGTTTTTGAAAACCATTGGACACCAACAAATACTAATGCGAAATATCCGGTCATAAAAACTTCTTCACAGCCACAGGTTTCTGATCGTTTTGTTGAAAACGGTTCATTTCTAAGATTCAAAAATATTCAGCTAAGCTACAATGTTCCGGTGTCGAAATTGAACATCAAATGGATGACACATGCTCAGATATATGTAAGTGCCCAGAATCTTTTCACGATCACCAAATATTCCTGGTATGATCCTGAAATCAATTCCTATGGTGGTTCAAACTCTATTTTGCAGGGTATAGATCATTATGTATATCCGGTTGCCAAAACAACAACCGTGGGGATCAGAGTTGGATTTTAAATTTTACAAGCAAAAAATATTGATATGAATAAGTTACTGATTTATATATTTTCAGCATTTCTTCTGGCGTCGTGTACAGATTCCCTGGTTGAAAAACCAAAGTCGCTTGCGTCAGAAAATTTCTATAATACGGCTGCGGAAGTAGAGGCGGCGGTAAATGCAATTTATGGCCCGATGCGTCTTAGCGATGGCCTTTCAATAAACTATCCGTCTCAGCTGGAAGGTTTGGCTGATTATGGTAACTCCCGCGGGAGCCAGACTCCTGTAAGTTTGTACCAGGGTTTGGATAATACCAACATTAATCGGGTAGGCGTGATCTGGGATAACTTTTATCAGTCCATTCGGAATGCTAATCTTGTCATAGCCAATGCGCCAAACGGAACAAATATTTCAGACGCAGACAAAGTGAAATATATCGCTGAGGCGAAATATTTGCGTTCGCTGATTTACTTCGCCCTTGTTCGCAACTGGTCTGGTGTGCCGATAAGAACGGAAGCAAATATGACTATTGCCGATTTGAAACGTTCTAGCGTTGCAGAGGTTTATGAACTAATTCTGGCTGATGCACTGGAAGCAGAAAAAGGACTTCCAGATGTTCCGGCGGCTATTGGCAGACCGTCTAAATGGGCTGCGAAAACATTGCTTTCTGAAATTTATATGTACAAAGAAGATTGGAAATCTTCGAGTGCCAAAGCCAAGGAAGTTATCGATTCCGGTAAATTTTCACTGGTGGCCGTTTCACAGTCTGAGGATTTTCAAAAAATCTACGGACCGGAAGTAGTTAATACACCGGAAGAAATATTCTACTTTAAATACAATCGTCAGCAGGGATTTGGATTGGTAGGTTATGCGCACCGGAAAACCAGTGTATATAATTATTATGGTCCCGGTGGCGTATATGCACAATACACGGATTCGGTTTCGAATTCTGTAATTAAAAAATGGGATATCAAGGATTTGAGAAAAACACACATTCTTTACAATGTTGATATAGGTTTAGGGCCAAATTCCTGTCTTTACAGAAAATTCCGGGACCCAAGTGCTACCAATGGCGGCGGTAACGATTATCCATGGTACCGTTATGCTGATTTGCTGTTATTTCACGCTGAAAATGATGCCCGCGCAAATGCCGGACCGACTGCCGCGGCACTTGAAAGTCTGAACAAGGTACACCGCAGAGCTTACGGGTATCCGACTGAAACAGTTTCTCCTGTCGATTTTAAACTTGCTGATTTCACCCTGACTACGTTTATTGAAAAGGTTGTTCAGGAGCGGGGTTATGAAACAATGTATGAAGGAAAACGTTGGCTGGATTTGAAAAGATTGGGTATTGCAAAACAAAGAATACTGGAAGTCAAAAACATCGTTGTAGCTGAAAAACACATGCTCTGGCCAATTCCGAATTCCGAACTTTTGTATAATAAAGCGCTTACTGCTACTGATCAGAATCCGGGTTATTGAGTTGTAGAACTATTTTTTTATTTTATTATCGATAAAAATGAAAATAAAACTGGCGCATATCGCGTGCATCGTTGCTTTTGTTTTATCGGGGTTTCAGTCTAAGACTGAGACCCCGGAACAAGCCGATATTTGCATTTACGGAGCCACTTCGGCAGGCGTAATTGCGGCTTATACGGCTAAGAAAATGGGCAAATCAGTCATTTTGATTGAGCCTGGCAACCATTTGGGCGGAATGACTTCCGGCGGACTGGGTTATACGGATATCGGGAATAAATATGCGATAACTGGCTTGTCCAGAGATTTTTACCGCCGAATAGGTGCGCATTACGGGAAATTTGAACAATGGATTTTTGAACCTCATGTTGCTAAAAAATACCTTCAGCAGTATTTGGATGAAGCAGGGATCAAAGTTCTATATCAGCATAGAATCACAAAGGTCAACAAATCCGGAAAAGTGATTCAGTCCATTATTTTGGAAAAAAGTGATAATCCGGAAGCCAAAACCAATAAGGTTATTTCTGCCAAAATGTATATTGATTGTACCTATGAAGGTGATTTGATGGCAAAATCGGGTGTTTCTTATAAAGCAGGGAGGGAAGCAAATTCCGATTATAAAGAAACCATCAATGGCGTCCAGTTACAGGATGGACATCAGTTACCGGACGGGGTGGACCCGTATAAAATTCCCGGAAAACCGGAAAGTGGATTGTTATGGGGAATTGCAACCGGCAGTCTTGATCCAAATGGTAGCGGAGATAGAAAAGTACAGGCATACAATTATCGTATTTGTCTTACTTCTGATCCAAAAAATAGTATTCCAATATCCAAACCGGAAAATTACGACCCTTCTCAGTTTGATCTTTTGGTAAGAATGATGCAGAAACAACCGGCCAAAACGAAACTTGGAGATTATTTTATCTGGAGTAAAATGCCAAATAATAAAACGGATATCAATAACAGAGGCGGTTTTTCTACCGACATGATTGGTATGGATTATGAGTATCCGGATGCGGATTACAAAACCAGAAGGAAAATTATTGATAGTCATGAAAGCTACACGAAAAGTCTGCTTTACTTTTTTGGACATGATGAAAGAGTATTGCCGGCAATCCGTGAAGAAATGTTGAAATGGGGTTATCCCAAAGATGAATATACAGATTCGGGTAACTGGTCACCGCAATTGTATATTCGTGAAGCACGCCGCATGATCGGAAATTATGTCATGACCCAGGCGAATTGTGAAGGAAAAGAAGTCGTGAAGGATGGCGTTGGAATGGCCGCTTATCAGATGGATTCTCACAATTGCCAACGGATTGTGGTCAACGGAATGGTCAAAAATGAAGGAAATGTCGAACATAGCGGTTTTGGTCCTTACCCGATTTCTTACAATTCTTTGGTTCCAAAAGAATCCGAATGCAGCAATTTGCTGGTTCCGGTTTGTCTTTCAGCAACACACATCGCGTATGGATCTATCCGGATGGAGCCTGTTTTTATGGTGCTCGCACAATCATCTGCCGCAGCTGCCGTGATGGCGATTGAAGGAAAAACGTCTGTTCAGAAAATTGATATTGTAAAATTGCAGCACCAGCTTAAAACCAATCCGCTGGCCAATAATTCGGCTCCTGAAATATTGGTTGATAATGAAGATGCCAGCCATATCAAGACAGAAGGAGATTGGACAGTTCAAAAAAAAGGTGGTTATGGTCCTTCTTTTATCAAAGCTGATGATAATGGAAAATCTTCACGTTCGGTAACCTTTACGCCGACTATAACCAAAAACGGAGAATATAATATCTACGCCTATTTTCCTAAAATCCCAAAACTGGCGACAGAAATGGATTTGACAGTTTCTGATGGTAAAACAGATAAAGAAATCGTCGTCAAGGAATCTGATATTGTTGTGGAAGGCCAGACTTCCGGAGAATGGTTTCACGTAGGCAAATTCAATCTTCCAAAAGGGACCGCTTCAAATGTGAAAATATCTGCAAAAGCTGCGACAGGTACTTTGGTAGCAGATGCCGTTTTGTTTGTTCCTGATTTTAAATAACTAAAACCTAACCCGATTAAATAATGAGACAAATTTTGAGGCTGATAACAATAGCCATATTCGCATTTTCTTTTTCTTCCTGTTCAGCTGAGAAAACAAAGGATTCTTACAATGCGGACGTAATCATTTACGGAGGAACCTCAGGAGCGATAACGGCCGCTGTTCAGGTGGTGAAACAGGGAAAAACAGTTATCGTCATTTCCCCCGACAAACATTTAGGAGGACTTTCTTCCGGCGGACTTGGTTTTACTGACACCGGGAATAAATCAGTAATCGGTGGCTTGTCAAGAGAATTTTACCACCGCGTTTACATGGAGTATGACAAACCGGAAGGATGGAAATGGCAGAAAAAAGAAGACTATGGTAACAAAGGCCAGGGCACACCCGCCATGGACGGAACGGACAGAACGATGTGGATTTTTGAACCGCATGTTGCTGAAAAGATTTTTGAGGATTTTGTAAAAGAAAACAATATCAAAATTTACAGAGATGAGTGGCTCGACCGAGCGAAAGGTGTAACCAAAAAAGATGGTAAAATCATTTCTATCAAAACCCTTTCCGGAAAAACTTTTACTGGCAAAATGTTTATCGATGCCACTTATGAAGGTGATCTTATGGCGGCTGCCGGAGTGAAATATCATGTAGGACGTGAGGCGAACAGTGTTTATAATGAAGAATGGGACGGAATTCAACCGGAAGTTTTTCAGCACGGTCATTATTTTCAAAAAAACATAAGCCCGTATAAAATTGAAGGCGATCCGAAAAGTGGATTGCTGCCTTATGTTTCCGCGGAGAAAATTGGTGAAAAAGGAGCAGGTGATAACAAAATCCAGGCTTATTGTTTTCGGATGTGCTTGTCGGGAAATCCGGATAACCGTATCCCTTTTCCAAAACCTACAGGATACGATGCTTCTAAATATGAGCTGCTTGCACGCGTTTACAAAGCGGGCTGGACGGAAACTTTTAACAAATACGATCCGATTCCAAATAAAAAAACGGATACAAATAATCACGGCCCGTTCAGTACCGATTTTATTGGCATGAATTACGATTATCCGGATGCAACTTACGAAAGAAGAAAAGAGATCATCAAAGAACACGAGCTTTATCAAAAAGGCCTGATGTACTATCTTTCAAACGATTCGAAAGTGCCGGCAGATGTGCGTAAGGAAATGAATAACTGGGGTCTGCCAAAAGATGAATTTAAAGATAATGGCGGTTGGCCGCACCAGATTTATGTGCGGGAAGCACGTCGGATGATCGGTCAGGAAGTGATGACGGAAAATGAAACATTAGGCAAAAAAGCTGTTTCAGAATCTGTGGGTATGGGCTCGTATTCATTGGATGCGCATAATGCGCAGCGTTACGTAAAAGCAGATGGTTTTGTTCAAAATGAAGGAGATATTGGTGTGCATCCAAAAAATCCTTACAGCATTTCCTACGCTTCTATTATTCCAAAAAAAGAAGATTGTCTGAATTTGCTGGTGCCGGTTTGTTTATCAAGTTCTCACATTGCCTACGGCTCGATCCGCATGGAACCCGTTTTTATGATCCTCGGACAAAGCGCAGCGACTGCCGCCGTTCAGGCTATTGACAGAAACGTTTCCGTTCAGGAAGTGGATTATGCCAAACTAAAAGAGCAGCTATTGAAAGATAAACAACGTCTGGAATTGTAAGCTTATAATGCTTATTTATCAGAACCTGATTCTAAGTTAACTTTTATATCAATTATAGTCTATATAGCCGGATAATAGTCCGGCTATTTTATATAATATTGCATAAAATCCTGAAAAATTTTTAATAACAGAATGAATACTCTGGTAACACCTCGCTCAAACCTTTCACATCTTTTCAGTGCACCTGTTATTGTTGCTGCATTGGGCTATTTTGTTGATATATACGATTTACTTCTTTTTGGGATTGTTCGTCTGCCAAGTCTTGCTTCGCTTGGGCTTTCGGAAGCAGAAATTTCATTGACCGGAGCAAGCATTTTAAACTGGCAAATGACGGGTTTGCTTATCGGCGGTATTCTTTGGGGTATTTTGGGAGATAAAAAGGGGCGTCTTTCTGTACTTTTTGGTTCAATTATTACCTATTCTCTTGCCAATATTGCCTGTGGTTTTGTACAAGATCCAACCACTTATAAATTACTTCGTTTTGTTGCAGGCGTAGGCTTGGCTGGTGAACTTGGTGCAGGAATTACACTGGTTTCAGAAATTTTACCAAAACATTTACGAGCCATTGGTACTTCGCTGGTAGCAGGGATCGGTTTATTAGGAGCGATTGTAGGTTATTTTACGGTTGAATTTTTTGCCTGGAGAAATGCTTATTTCATCGGTGGCGGTTTAGGGATTTCGTTGCTTTTACTTCGTATTGGTGTTTTTGAATCGGGTATTTTTGAGGGTGTTAAAAGTCAAAAACATATAGCAAAAGGTAACTTTTTTGCCTTGTTTACCAACAAAGACAGATTTTTCAGATATCTGAAATGCATCGGTATTGGGCTCCCAACCTGGTTTGTAATTGGAATTTTGGCCACTTTTAGTAATGAGTTTGGAAAAGCGCTGGGTATTACCGAACCAATAAAACCCGGTCTTTCGATCATGTGGTGTTATGTCGGACTTTCTGTCGGAGATTTTTTAAGTGGTTTTTTAAGCCACTGGCTGGAATCACGCAAAAAGGCTGTATTTATTATGATGTCTTTTACGTTAATATGCAGCGGAATTTATTTGTATACGGGAATTAAAACGGCTTCGAGTTTATATACGGTTGCAACGCTACTTGGATTCGGGATCGGATACTGGGCCATGTTTGTTACCATTGGAGCAGAACAATTTGGTACAAACCTTAGAGCCACAGCTGCAACTACTGTTCCTAACATGGTACGTGGAATGGTGGTGGTTATGACGACGTTGTTCGCGTCCTTTAAAGGTTCTTTTTCTGTCATTGATTCTGGAGCACTGGTTGGGTTGATTTGTTTTGTACTGGGCTTTTATTCTATTCTTACTATTCCGGAAACGCATGGTCGTGATCTGGATTTTTTAGAGGAATAGAAAGACAACATATTCCTTAGATTTATTAATCATTGAAAAATAATAAAATGGAAAGACGGGTAGCGCTTAAAAGTATGGCAGCAGCCATGGGAGTGATGGTGAGTTTGCCAGCGTGGGCTTCGGGTTGGAATGACTCTTCACTTGGAAAAGTAAAGTTTTCCAAGGCTGGCCAGGCTGAGATTTTGAAAGGGGTTGTGGAGGCAATTATTCCCGCAACCAATACGCCGGGAGCTGGAGAACTGGGTGTTGCAATATTTGTGCAGCGTATGGTGACCGATTGCTACGATAAAAAGACGCAGGATACTTTTAACAAAGGAATTGCAGGTTTGGATGTCCAAAGCAATAAAAGTTTTGGGAAATCTTTTACAGAGGCCAACAAGAACCAACAACTGCAACTTTTACAGGAATCGGAAAAAAGCACTGATCCGGAAACAAAAGGGTTTTTCGGGTTATTGAAAAACCTGACGATTCAGGGATATATGTCGTCTGAGTACGTGATGACTAACCTGACACATTTCGAATTTATTCCTGCAAGATATCATGGTTGCGTTCCTGTTGTGAAAGGGTAAGTTTATCCCGGAAAATAGATAAGAACTCAGGATCAGAGATTAGAAAAAGAATTAGAAAATACCAAAATGGCGAATTTTAATATTGATAGTGAAAAAGCCCGTACCTATGATGCCATCGTCATCGGTTCAGGGATCAGTGGAGGATGGTCGGCTAAGGAGCTTACGGAAAGGGGATTGAAAACGCTTGTTCTTGAACGTGGACGGGATGTTCAGCATATCAAAGATTACCCGACTACGAACATGCAGCCCTGGGAGTTTGATCACAGGGAGCGCTTGCCCAAGGAAGTAACGGATGCGAATCCGATCGTTAGCAGATGTTATAATTTCAAGGAATCTTCACAGCATTTTTTTGTAAAGGATAATGAACATCCCTATGTTCAGGAAAAGCCTTTTGACTGGATTCGTGGCTATCAGGTTGGTGGTAAATCTTTGCTTTGGGCAAGACAAACCCAGCGTTGGAGTCAGTTTGATTTTGACGGACCGGCAAGAGATAAATTCGCAGTAGAATGGCCGATTGGTTATAATGACATAGCGCCCTGGTATAGCCATGTTGAAAAATTTGCCGGCATCACAGGAAATAAAGATGGTATTGATACTTTGCCGGATGGTGAATTTTTAAGACCGCATGAATTGAATTGTGTTGAAAAATATTTCAAAGAACAGGTCGCGAAACAATACAAAGATCGTCATATCATTATTGGTCGTGCGGCTCACCTTACTGATCCTCAGCAAATTCATCTGGATCAGGGACGTGCTCAATGCCAGAATCGTACGATTTGTGAAAGAGGTTGCCCCTTTGGTGGATTTTTTAGCAGTAATGCTTCTACCATTCCCTGGGCAATGAAAACGGGAAATATGACACTGCGTCCGCATTCTGTTGTTCATTCTGTTATTTATGATGATAAAAAACAAAAAGTAACAGGTGTCCGCGTGATTGATGCGAATACAAAAGAGATGATGGAATTTTATGCCAATATCATTTTTGTAAATGCTGCGGCTCTGAACACCAATCTTATTCTGATGAATTCGATTTCGTCACGTTTTCCAAATGGACTTGGTAATGATAGCGGTGTTTTGGGTAAATATGTTGCGTTTCATAATTACCGGGCTTCCGTTTCAGGTGAATATGAAGGTTTTCTGGATTCTACTACGGATGGGCGCCGGCCTAACAGCGGTTATATTCCACGTTTCAGAAATGTTTACAAACAGGAAACCGACTTTCTGAGAGGGTATGCAGCAGGTTTTGGTGCAAACCGCATGACTTATTCTGATCGCAGTGATATCGGAGAATCTTTGAAATCAAGTCTGCTTGATACGAAATACGGGAACTGGAATGTTGGGTCTCACATGATGGGAGAGACAATTCCTAAGGAAAGCAGTTATGTTGCACTGGATAAGGATTTGAAAGATCCATACGGAATGCCGCAGCTGAAAATCAATATCGGCTATGACGATAATGATGAAAAGATGATCAAGGATTATATCGAACAGGTTACTGAAATGTTCACGAATGCGGGTTTCAAAAATATCCGTTCACACGACGGACATAGAAATCCAGGTAATGATATTCACGAAATGGGTGGTGTACGTATGGGTAAAGATCCGAAAACATCGATCCTTAACAAATGGAATCAGATGCACGCAGCGAAGAATGTTTTTGTTACCGATGGTGGGTCAATGACATCAACCTCGACTCAGAACCCGTCGCTGACTTATATGGCGTTCTCTGCGCGCTCTGTGGATTATGCAGTAAAGCAGATGAAGGCGAAGAATTTGTAATAATTGAGAATTTAAGAAATTTCCGGAGGGAGTTAAGTTTTCAAAACTTGACTCCCTTTTTTGTATGTTTGCGTTGAAAATTACACACACTAAAAAATATGGATATGCTACCGACAGGACGATTTATCGACCCTTTTACCGACTTTGGTTTTAAGAGATTATTCGGTTCCGAGCCCAATAAAGATTTGCTAATAGATTTTCTTAACCAGGTCATGGGAGAAGACAGGCAAATTGTTGATCTGACCTACAATCCAACTGAACATTTTGGTCACTCGGCCGAAAATCGGAAAACAATTTTCGATCTGCTTTGTACAGGCTCGAACGGAGAACAATTTATAATTGAGATGCAGCGTGTTCGTCAGGAATATTTTAAAGACCGTTCTTTATACTACACTTCATCCTTGATAACACAACAAGCACCCAAAGGAGGGCCACAGTGGAATTATCATCTGAAGCCGGTTTATTTGATTGGCATTATGGATTTCAGTTTTGACGATACACACAGTGAACAGTATTTGCATAGAATTCAATTAATGAAGACGGATACCCTGGAGGTATTTTATGATAAGCTTGGTTTTGTTTTTATCGAAATTCCCAAATTTTTGAAAAATGAAAATGAGCTAACCTCAGAACTGGACAACTGGTTGTTTTTGTTGAAGAATATGAGCAGGTTAGATAAAATTCCTGTATTTTTACGTAAACCAGTTTTTAGTAAATTGTTTAACATTGCAGAAGTCAGCAATCTAACGGGAAAAGAAAAAATGGCCTACGATCAGAGTTTGAAAATAAAATGGGATAACTACAGTACTATGAGTTATGCCATTAAGGAGGGTAAAGCTGAGGGTAAGAAGGAAGGATTGAAGGAAGGATTGAAGGAAGGTAAAGCGGAAGGTCTTAAAGAAGGCAAAGTAGAAGGTTTTAAAGAAGGCAAAGTAGAAAATCAAAAAGAAATCGCATTGGCTATGAAGAATAAAGGAATGGAAATTTCCCTTATTCAGGAGTTAACGGGTTTGTCGGAAAAAGAAATTGAAAAATTATAGAAACTATTTGAGGTTTATGTATTCATAAAGCAAAAGCTGAGTCTCTCAAACTCAGCTTTTTTTGTAAAATCCTCTAAAGTTTAGCAAGCCACTTTTCATTTTTTAGTAAAGTTATTAACACAACAATATCAGTCAAGACGCCAGCAAGTGCCAGTACTGCACCGAAATTTTTTGTTGTTTCTGAATCGATAATAAGATTTATTCCTGCCAAAGCGAGTATTGTTCCTATTAGTAGCAAGCCGATTTTATTCTGCAATTTCATATGAAAATCTTGATTAGGGTTTAGACATTAGACTTTTCTAAACAAAAAGGTCACATCTTAATGCAAGATTTTTTCTGTCTAAAAAACGTCATTTCCTTATTTAATATAAATTTTTCCAATTATTTTCTTATCGTACTAGGGGAATTTTAGTGCAAAAAAGTCTTTTAATTATTACAAAATAAAATACTCAATGCGCGATCCTTTGCTACATGAAGAACCTAAGACAGAAAATCCTTTTCTGTCACCTTCTCAGGAAGACAAACCTCGTTCACAGGGGATAGACTCTGGGTTATTTTTGAAAACCACTTTCCAAGAAAATCCCTCGAAAGGACTGGAACTTCTGTTCAGAAGATTTTATAAACCGTTGTGCAGCCATGCTGTCCGTTTTGTTTATTCAAAACAAATTGCGGAAGATCTGGTAAGTGAAGTGTTTTTTCAGTTTTACCGCACAAAATCTTACGAGCATATTACTTCATCCTATACCAGCTATCTTTTCCGTGCGGTCCGTAATGAATGCTTTACACATTTACGTCGTGAATTTGGGAAAACGGATGTCATTGAACTTACCACTGAGAATACAATATCTATTCAGCAACAGCAGCCTGATGCAGAAATTCATTATAATCACCTTTTTCTTAAAGTAAACGAAGTTATCGGTGAGCTTCCCACACAATGCCGGAAGGTATTTTTGATGAGCCGTTTTGAAAGTAAGAAATACCATGAAATTGCCAGAGAATTAAATATATCTCCCAAAACCGTTGAAGTACATATTTCAAAGGCTCTTAAACATCTGCGTATCGCATTGAACGGTGAATGGATTTTACCCTGCCTTCTTTTGCTCATCGATACTTTTAGCATCCAGCCTGTCTGACGATTGCTGGCCCATCTCTTGAATTGAAAATAACACAACATGGAAGAACCTTTGAAATATATTCTTTTTGAGTATTTGTCCGGAAGGGCGAATCCGCTTGAAAGACAACTTGCTGAGGACTGGTTGAAAAATACTGAACATACGGAAATATTCCATCAATGGCTTTTGGAATGGGAAACTCGTTCTCCTCAATTTATACCGGATCAGGAGAAGGCAATGAGCAGGCTTTTGCAAAGAATAAATCAGGATAATGAGGAAACAAAAAAAGAAACCGAAGAAGATAAGTCGCATGTCAAATCTTTAAATTCAATTCAAATCCAAAGGTACGGGCTGATTGCGGCCTCGGTTTTGATGCTGGTTTGCTGGGGTTGGTTTTCGCGTAATCTTATTTTGTACAAAACATTTGAAACAGGATACGGAAAGACCACACAAATTTATCTGGAAGATGGCAGCAGCGTTTCTCTTAATGCAAACTCACGTTTAAAAATTCCCCGATTCGGATTTTATGGCACTGTCAGGAATGTTGTTCTGGACGGAGAGGCTGAGTTTTCTGTCAGTCATACCATTGATCATAAGCGTTTTGTAGTAAAAACTTCGGATACTTTTCAGGTAGAGGTTTTAGGTACTCAGTTTTCAGTTTTTGCCCGTCCGCGTGGCACTAAAGTAGCGCTTACCCGTGGGAAGATAAGAATTGATTATGCACATGGAAATGAAAAACAGCAACTGCTAATGAATCCGGGAGATTTGGTAACCCTTGAAAAAGCAGGTGAACTTAAATTGACGAACGGAACGGATACCAAAAGATACAGTGCCTGGAAGGAACAGCGATTTATATTTAACGCTACTTCTTTAAAGGAAATCAGCGCGATGATCCAGGAAAATTTTGGCAAAAAAATCATCATTGCAAACGAGAGAATTGCGAGGCGTACCATTACAGGAAACTTCAAAACCGAAGATGCAGACGAATTGCTGAAAACAATATCTGAAGTACTGGATCTCAGAATTGAAACCGCCGGTAATTCCATAATAATAACAGATAACTAACTATTTCTAACTCCCTTTCAATATGCAATTAACACTATCACGTAAGCACTGGGTGGGGATTGGGCTTGTCTTTGCGACACAATTTTCGCAGGCAGTCCAAAGCCAGACCGTTGCATTTGCCTCTATGCCGGCACGCCAGTCTTTGGCCGTCAGGCAGGAAATGAAATTGAAAAATGCATTGCTGGATCTTCAGCAGCATTACGGTGTCGAAATTGTTTTCGAAGATCGCCTGGTTGGACAGCTTAATATTATTGCCGGATCCATGGATCTCACCAAGCCACTTGAAAAGAATCTTGAATTGATACTTTCGCAAAACGGACTAAAATTTAAGAAGACACGCAAGAACACCTATGTGATTGTGGAGGGTAAAGGACCTGTCAAAACCAGTGTATCGGCGCCTGTCGAAAGGAAAGAATCTGCGATGCTTTTCGAAGGGAATACTGTAAATCTTATCAATGCGCTAAATGGCCATACGATGGTAACAGCCATTGATAAAACCATTACCGGTAAAGTTATTGATGAAAAAGGCTCAGGTTTACCTGGTGTAAGTGTTATTGTAAAAGGGACCC
Source organism: Dyadobacter frigoris (assembly GCF_005280585.1). Classification (GTDB taxonomy): domain Bacteria; phylum Bacteroidota; class Bacteroidia; order Cytophagales; family Spirosomataceae; genus Dyadobacter; species Dyadobacter frigoris. The sequence goes on along the minus strand of NZ_SZVO01000005.1, from coordinate 61,446 downwards.
AGCGTGGTACTTCAACAAATGGCGAAGGGGAATTTCAACTGGATGTTCCGGATGAAAAAGCTGTGTTGGTTTTCAGTTTTGTTGGATACAAATCACAGGAAATCACTGTTGGCAGCCAGTCGAAAATTTCTCTGAATTTAGCTCCTGACGAAAATGCATTGGACGAGGTTGTCGTGGTAGGGTATGGTGCTGTGAAAAAATCTGATTTGACAGGTGCGGTGGGTACCGTAAAAGCGGAAGCTTTGCAGGAACGTCCGGCGTCCTCACTTAACCAGGGACTTTCCGGTCGGGTAACAGGGGTAAATGTATCTTCAAATTCAGGTAGGCCGGGAGGTCGGGCCAATATTCGTATACGTGGAGCGAGCTCTTTGAGTGTATCTAATAATCCATTGTATGTAATTGATGGTGTAATACTTAATGCAGTTGATTTGCAAAACGGCAGCACACCTATTGACTACATCAATCCGAATGATATTGCATCCATTGAAGTTTTGAAAGACGCATCTTCCACAGCCATTTATGGAGCGCGTGGCGCCAACGGGGTTATTTTGGTCACTACCAAACGCGGAACTCCCGGAGGTGGAAGGATAACGTATGACACTGATTTTAGCATTGGTATTGCACCAAAAAAACTGGCAGTACTTAATTCAAAAGAATTTCTGGCTGTTGAAGATCTGGCGTATGCCAATGCAGCAAAATATGATCCGGTAGGATGGGCAACCGGGACAAAATATACCGATCCTAAAACCAAAAGAACCAATCCGAAATTGTTTGACTCGCAGGGAAACCCGCTTTATGATACGGATTGGCAAGCCGAATCATTTCAAAAAGCCTTCGCCCAAAACCATCAGCTGGGCATTACTAACGGGAATGAAAAAGGAAGTTATGGTGCTTTTCTGAACTATCGCAATCAGGATGGTATTGCGCGTGGTTCGTGGCAGAAAAGATTTTCAGGCCGCTTCGTATTTGATACACAAATAAAAAGCTGGCTGAAAGTTGGAGGTACCCTTGGCTACACTGATCAGAACGAAAAACAGGTTGACCAGCTCGATGGGGGCGGTATTACTATGATGCGGCAGGTTTTGGAAGAATTGCCGATTATTCCGGTAAAATATGCGGATGGAACCTGGGCCAGTAATCGGGACTATCCGGGAATGGAAGGTGGAGATAATCCTTTAAGGGTGTCGACCGACAGATTATATTTTCTGAGAACCCAAACAATGCTGGCGAATATGTACGCCACCATTCGCCTTGCTGATGGTCTGGAGCTGAAATCAACAATTGGTACGAATGTGATCAACCAGCGGACTGACTATTTTGCCGCCAAAGGAATGCAATACATTTCTGATAACGGAGATGCCTATGTACGTAATAATAGATACAATTCGTGGCAATTTGAAAATTACCTTACCTATCATAAAGAATTTGCAAAAATACATTCTCTGAACGCCATGGCCGGTTTGTCATGGCAGCATGTTGATCGCTTTGATAATCAGGCCACAACACAAGGCTTTAACGATACTTACTTTCAGTTTTATAACCTTGGTGCGGGATCAAGTCCTCAGCCTCCGTCATCCAATGGACAAGCTTATGGTCTGAATTCATATTTCGCCCGTGTAAATTATGGTTTATTTAATAAATATCTTGTAACCTTTACCGGACGGGCAGACGGCTCATCCAAATTCGGAGCGGCTAATCAATATGCATTTTTCCCATCTGCAGCACTTGCCTGGAGGGTTACAGAAGAAAACTTTATGAAGAATGTACCAGCTATTTCGAATTTGAAAATTCGAACAAGTTATGGCGCTACCGGTAATTCAGAAATTCCGGCATATCGGTCACTGGCAGGTTTGAGCAATAACACATCAGCGATTGATTATAGTGTTATTTTCAATGGTATACGTAATATTGGCACTGGTATTGACCGTATGGCGAATCCCAATTTACAATGGGAAAAAACAAAACAAGTAGATTTTGGTTTGGAGCTTGGTCTGTTCTCTAATAGGCTGAATTTTGAGCTCGATCTCTATCGTAGAAAAGTTAATAACATGTTACTGGATGCTCCATTGCCATATAGCAGCGGATATACCAGCATCTTTTCTAACGTTGGCAGTATGGAGAATAAAGGAGTTGAATTTGCTGTAAATTCAACCAACATTAAGGCGGGCGATTTTACATGGAGTACTACTTTTAATATTTCGGTCAACAAAAACAGAGTTTTGGCTTTATCCGGTGGCAGTGATATATACTCAGGTAACGGGGTGATTAGGGTAGGCGAGCCTGTTGGATCTTTCTTCGGCCGGGTAAATCAGGGAACATGGGGGAGCAATGAAGTTGATGAAGCTAAGAAATACAATATGCTGCCAGGTGATATAAAATACAGGGATCTGAATAATGACGGTACTATAAACGATAATGACAGAACCATTATCGGGAAAGGCATACCTGACGGATTTGGAACATTCCTGAACACTTTCCAATATAAAGGATTTACGCTGACTGTTGACCTTCAATATATGTATGGTAATGATGTACTTGACAGAAGTATCCATTCGGCTGAGGACAGGCAAGGTATTGCAAATAGTTATAAAACAGTATTAAACGCGTGGACGGAAACGAATCAAAATACACCAATAGCGCAAATCAGACCTATTAATGCTTATTATACTACCAATAATGACAGTCACAAAGTTACTGACGGATCGTTTATTCGTGGCCGTAACCTTCTGCTTGCTTATACTTTCCCTTCTACGGTAACCTCCCGGTTAAAACTGGATCGTCTTCGGGTTTATGGCTCTATTCAAAACTTCTTTGTGGTCACAAAATACAAAGGATTTGATCCGGAAGTTTCCAACTCCAGCGCGCCTTTCGATCAAGGTCTGACATTGTACGATTACCCGAAACCACGGGTATTTATGGTAGGTCTTAATATTGGATTATAATTTATTGCAGACTTTTTTAAAGATGAAACAATGAACGGAATATTAAAAAAATATAGATTGCTGGTATTAATCGCCGGCACATTATGGTTTGCCAGTTGCTCCGATTTTTTGGATGAATCAGATCCGAGCAATTTTACGGTTGAGAATTATTTTACCAAACCGGAACATGCGAGGAGTTCTGTTAATGCCATTTATGCCAATATGCGTAAAATTATGGAGAGTGGTTTTGGCGGCGCGGACTGGTCAATGACCGAATTTGCAACCGGGCAGGCAGCCACAGATTTAGGACAGGCCGTTAACAGCTACTTCGTGAAAGATCTAAAAAATACTTCTGACAATAGTTACGGGCTTCGTTATTGGCAGTTTTACTATAAGGGAATTGCAAATGCAAATCTTTCTATCGCAAAAATCCCAGGTATCACAATGGATGCTGTGGAAGCAAAACGATTGATGGGAGAGGCCTACTTTCTGAGAGCGTGGTATTATTTCAATCTGGTGCGGTTATTTGGCAATATTCCTCTGGTTACTGAACCTACTTCATTGCAATCTGAACAGTTGAGACCTTCACAAGCAAATCCGGAAGAGGTTTACAAATTAATCGTGGATGATTTAACAACAGCTGAGGCATCGGGCTTACCATGGACTGATCCTTCCGGGAAGGTAAGTTTAGGGGCGGTAAAATCATTGCTGGCGAAAGTATATCTTACTATGGCTGGTTATCCCCTTCAAAAAGGCAGTACATATTATGATCTGGCGGCGAAAAAGGCGGAAGAGGTAATTGACTCCAAACAATTTAAATTGTTTGCCAGTTATGATGACCTTCATAATCCTGCTAAGAAAAATATTGAGGAAAATATTTTTATGATTCAATATAAGACGCAGATCATTCCTGGTACATGGCAAGGGTTTATTATTCCGTATAACAAAAATATTTCAGCTTATTCAGATGAAATGGCAGGCATTTACGCCACGGTTGATTTTGTGAAATCCTATGATCCTGCTGATTTGCGGACAAAAGAAAAACAGTTCTTTTTTACAAAATTTACAAACCAGTCTGACAGAAATCAGGAAGTGGCTTTGGGTGGGTATTTTATTTACAAACACTTTGACATTACCGCCCAAACCACTACTGCCAACAGCGATCTTAACTGGCCGGTTATTCGTTATGCCGATGTTTTGCTTATTTACGCGGAAGCATCTAATGAAGCAGGAGCACCAACCGCCAAAGCTTTTGATGCGCTTAATGGTACAAGATTAAGAGCGCAATTACCAGCGTTGTCCGGGCTTTCAAAAGACCAATTTAGAACAGAAGTCTTGAAGGAACGCTGGTACGAATTGTGTTTTGAAAATGTTACCTGGTTTGATATGGTTCGTCTACGCAAAGGATTTAATACGGCTACTAAACAGTTTGATGATTACGTAGGGCATAAGTTTTCTTACGGCCCTGTGATTACAGCCAGAGAGCTTTTATTCCCAATTCCAACGGTTGAGATAAGAAATAATACGAATCTTAAACAGAATACGGGTTATTAACTGAAACTATTTTGAGCAAAAGAGCTGCCGGAAACCAATCCGGCAGCTCTTTTTATTACCATGCTGGAAATATTTCTTCCTTAGATAAAACGGTTAATCAGATTTTCAAGATATTCCTGTCTTCCTGACAAAGTTGCCGGCTCGCCTTTACCGGCAGCCAATTCGAAAAGATCAGCAAGTCCAAGTTTACCGTTTTCAAATTCAGCACCTTTTCCAGAGTCAAAACTTGCGTAACGGTCCGTACGGATTTTGTCGTACTCACCGTTTTGTCTGATTTTATCAGCAATCACCAAAGCACGGGCAACAACATCAATACCACCGATATGTGCGTGGAAAACATCAGCCACATCGGTAGAGTTACGACGGCGTTTTGCATCGAAATTGATACCACCACCTTTCAAGCCACCAGCTTGTAAAATAACAAGCAAAGCTTTTGTCCACTCAGCAATATCATTAGGGAATTGATCCGTATCCCATCCGTTTTGGTAATCACCACGGTTTGCATCGATAGAACCTAAAATTCCTGCATCAGCAGCAACCTGCAATTCATGTTCAAATGTGTGACCTGCCAAAGTAGCGTGGTTAACTTCAAGGTTCAATGCAAAATCTCCAAGAAGATCATGCTGACGAAGGAAACCAATTACGGTTGCAGCATCGTAATCGTACTGGTGTTTTGTAGGCTCACAAGGTTTTGGTTCGATGAAGAATTTACCTTTGAAACCTTGTGCACGTGCATAAGCTACAGACATTTTCAACATTTGAGCGAAATGTTCCTGCTCACGTTTCATGTCCGTATTCAAAAGTGTCATATATCCTTCACGACCTCCCCAGAATACGTAATTTTCTCCACCCAAAGCGATGGTCGCATCCAATGCCGTTTTGATTTGTGCGCCTGCGTGTGCAATCACATCAAAATCAGGATTGGTAGAAGCGCCATTCATGTAACGGTGGTGACTGAACAAATTGGCAGTTCCCCAAAGTAACTTAACACCTGAATCTTTTTGCTTTTGTGCAAGATATTGTGTCAAAGTCTGAAGGCGTTTTTCATTGTCACGAACGTCGTTGGTATAATCCACAACGTCAACATCATGAAAACAGTAATACGGCAATCCAAGTTTTGTGATCAATTCAAATGCAGCATCCGCTTTGTCTTTTGCGCGGTCAACAGCGTCTGCTTTTTTATCCCATGGATAAAATAATGTCTGTCCTCCGAAAGGATCACCACCATTCCCGCAGAATGTATGCCAGTAAGCCACTGCAAAACGAAGATGTTCTTTCATGCTTTTACCACCAACGATACGATTTTCATCATACCAGCGGTAGGCTAGCGGATTATCTGATTCCGGTCCTTCGTAGGCAACTTTTCCAATTCCTTTAAAATACTCCTGATCACCGAGTAATATGCTCATTGTGGTTTTTGTTAATGGTTTTTTAGATACTAAGGTTTAGGCAACGATGTAAAAAACGATAAAAAAGTAAAGCTTTTATAATTTGTTTAATACTATCCTGCGCCTGTTTTTTATTAAGTGTATTATTGACAATTTTTACTGCAATACTATCACTTATTTTTGAAAAAATGGAATGTTAAACGAAAAAAGGGCAGCGAAATATTTTCGCTGCCCTTTTTTCGTACTTTAAACTGCTTTTTTCTATCAGAAGAATTTAGCGCGACGGTCTACAATTTTGGCGTTTTCACGAATTGCTTCGTTTACCAGATATGAAGAGCGGCTTTCCAGAGATTGGGTAAGCTGTGTTTTGTTTTGTGTGAAATCTGCAATTTTAGGAGCATCTGTTTTATTGATCAGATCCATAATGAACACACCGTTTTCGCCTGTGAATACACCTGTTTTCTGACCTGGTTTCAAACCAAATACTTTTCCTAATGCAATCGGATCAAAACCTGCGCTGGTTAAGAAACCTGTTGCCAGTGAAATATCGTTTGCTGTTTCAATAAGAGCACCAGCACCGTATTTTTTAGCAATTGTTTCAAGATCGCCCGTTGCACCTTTAAGTTTCGTAGTAATTTGTTCAGCTTTCAATCCGTTACGAACTTTCGTTGTCAGCTCATCACGGAAGTCGTCAACTTTAACATTATCCTGATCTGATTTTCCTGTCAGAACAGCTACGATATATTGTTCTTCTGTTTCAAAAACCTGAGAAACAGCATCAATTTTCGTATCATCTTTAAATGCCCAACGAACTACCTCGCGGCCATTTTGAATTGCATTAACGTTTGTAGCACTTTCCGGAATACGGTTTGCAGTGGCAACTACAAGCACTTTGTTCTTTTTGATTGCTTCGTCAAATTGTGCTTTCGTTTTTACCGAGTTAGCAAATTCATCTGCTTTACGGTAAGCTTCGTCACGTGTTGCCTGGCTAGGCGCAATGTTTTTTCCAATAGCGGCAATACGATAAAGCGTGTTACTTTTAGTTGCGGTTACTTTAATAATATGGAAACCAAACTGGCTTTCGATCAATTTTGGAATAAGACCTGTTGAGCTTGCAGAGAAAACTGCGTCTTCAAATGGCTTAACCATAGCGCCATTGTTCTGGAAATAACTAAGATCACCACCGCGTTGCGCTGAACCCGGATCTGCACTTGAGGTTGCAGCCAAAGCTTCAAAGTTTGCACCGGCACGAATCTGAGCCAAAATGCCTTCTGCACGAACACGTGCTGCTGCTTTTGCTGAATCCGACTGATTTTCTGCTCTGATCAAAATATGGCTTGCTCTTGCAGATGAAACGGTATCAGTACGTGTTCCATCATATTTGTAGATGAAATAAGTGTTTCCCTCACGGTATGGTCCGTAAACTCCGCCAACAACAAAAGATTTTGAAGCTTCTTTTAACTGATCCGACATTGTTGCTAATGACATATTCATTGGCAAAGCAACATCAGAATTCATTTTTGCATAAGATGAATCGTTTGGTGCAGTAGCAAGCCCACGAGCCAATTCTTTAATTTCATTGTAAAGCGCAGTACTGTCGTCTTTCGCAGGCTGAACCGGGAAACTAACATATTCTATTGAACGTGTATCGGTTCCTTTGTATTCAGAACGGTGAGCGCTCAGGTAGCTTTCAAGCTGAGAATCTGTTACTTTAATTGTAGTATCTACAATAGAAAAGTAAGGAACATATAAATAACGTGTTGTTGCTTTTGTATTTTGAGCAACATATTCCTTTTCAGCCTGCGCCTTAGGAATATATGTAGACAATTTCAAAAGGTTTTCGTATTTGCTGCGGATGCGTTCTTCACGAAGACTTGTTTCAAAATTAGTCCATGATTTTTGTTGCTCAACAGGTAGTGTCTTTAAGTTTTTCAGGTAATTAACAACCGCGTTTTTGTCAAAACGACCTGATGTCGGATCAGAAAAAGCCTGAAGAATAGAAGGGCTGATGTGATTTCCCTGAACCATATCAACTAATTCGTCATCCGAAACGGATAATCCCAACTTGTCAAATTGCTTTTTGTAGGCGATGTCAACTACAAATTGATTCCATGCCTGATCACGCAATGAAGCAAGTTCGTTTTCATTCAAACTACGGCCCGACTGAGCCTCATAATTCTGACGAAATCCATCTACCCGACTCTGGAAGTCCTTGATATTGATTTCCTTACCAGCGATCTCGCCGACAGTTTGGTTGTTGTTTCCACCTAGTATGGAATTGGGGCCCATAAGGTCACCGCCAACCATAAATAAGATCAAACTGATTGCAATTACTGTGACAGCAATTCCGGATTTCTCTCTGATTTTGTTAATTAAAGCCATTTCTATTTTCAAATTAGACCCGCAAAATAAAATCTTTTCTGCGTGGAATCCAAGGGGGATTTATAATTGATAACTGATAATTACAAACATAACACTAAAATTCGTTACAATTCTGAACTTTTTTTAGTGAAGGTGTTTCAGATTAAATGCATAAACAATACACATCACTGAACTTAAAAGTACTCCGGCAATGGCTGTAAAAACACCCAGCCAGCCTCCAACAACCAGAAGGGAGCCAAAAAATGCTACGGCTATTCCGGTCAGATATAAGTAAAATCCGCGTTTTTTAAGATTCCACATCAGGTAAGCACCATATAATGAAAGCGATTCAAAAATAATCATCACGATGGCTCCTTTCTGCATTACATCCCTGGTTGTACTGTTAATGACAGACTGAATGATCGGATCCATAATTTTGGCATCTGCTTCGGAGGATTGTTTTTCAATTTTGTCGCGGGCGGCTTCCAGCATTTCATGCATTTGGTAAGCAGCAACTCCGGGATTCCATAAACGTTCAGACTGGACCCATAAGCCTGACATTGAATTGAGAAAAGTAAATATGCAAAGCACAGTAAGCACTGTGGGGCGGACGATTGGATTCATTGATAATAATAAAAAGTTCGTAATGACGATTGTCAAAAACAGGGCGCAAAATTTGCCTATTTAGATGAAAACACCAAAAGCATTTGAATATTCTTCGCAGGGTACATACTTTTACGATTTTATTAGTATAAAAGTAATTTTACATCCAAACAGAAAGCCAAATAATATGAGTCTTCAAATTCTGACTGACCGCGTTACCACCATGCTGGGTACAGATAGTGGACTGGATTCAACAGTTAAATTCAAAACGGACGAAGGAAGTGTTTTTATAAACGCTAAGGTTGTGCCGAATACAGTTACAAATGATGATCTGGACGCTGATTGCACATTGGAGATTTCTGCAAAAAATGCATTGAAATTAATGGACGGCGATTTGAACGCCATGATGGCACTTATGTCCGGTAAGTTGAAAATTGATGGTGATATGGGTGTGGCAATGAAAATTGCCGAGACTTTTGGCGGGAAATAATGAGAAAGTCATGAAGTCAGATTTTAAAAATCTGACTTCATGACAAAAAATCAAAGCTCCAATTCGCGCAAATACATCTGAATCGTATTTTCCAATCCCAGATATAGCGCATCAGAAATCAGTGCATGGCCAATGGAAACTTCGTCCATCCATGGAATACACTGTTTTAGAAAACGAAGGTTATCCAGACTCAGATCATGTCCGGCATTTAATCCCAAACCAACTTCCCGTGCTTTTTCGGAAGCTTTTACAAAAGGAATAACTGCTTTTTGTCTGTTTTCAAAATAATAAGCGGCATAAGGTTCTGTATATAATTCAACACGATCCGCTCCGCATATTTTTGCACCTTCAACCATTATTGGATCCGGATCAACAAAAACGGAAACACGGATATTGGCCGCTTTAAATTCCTGAATTAATTCTGTTAGTAAATATCGGTTGGCGATAGTATCCCAGCCGGCATTTGAAGTTATCGCGCCTAAAGCATCCGGAACGAGCGTAACCTGATCAGGTTTGGTAGCCAGCACGAGATCGATAAATTTTCTTTCCGAAGGATTTCCTTCTATGTTGAATTCAGTTGTTACAACTTCTTTCAGGTCATAAACATCCTGGTAGCGGATATGACGTTCATCCGGGCGTGGATGGACTGTAATTCCCTGTGCACCAAACCGCTCACAATCCAGGGCAACTTTAAGAACATTTGGGTTATCGCCTCCGCGCGAATTCCGAAGTGTAGCTATTTTGTTAATGTTTACGCTGAGACGAGTCATGGTGAAATTTTTAATGATAGAATAATAGAATGATAGAATTTTGAATGATAGAATGTGAAGTGATGCCGTTTGTTGTTTATTCTATCATTCACTCATTCAAAATTCTATCATTCGTGTAACTTTGTGCCTTAAATGACAAATTTAGTATTTGATCATTCTAAATTAACTCATTCATTCATTATATTCTCACATTCACTCATTCAAAATTCATTAATTAAACATATGTCATTAAAAACCCAGGTTGAATCAGGCATTAAAGATGCCATGAGGGCCAAAGATCAGGATTCATTACGCGCTTTGCGTGCGATCAAGTCAATGATTTTACTGGAAGAAACCAAAGGTGGCGGAACCGGCGAACTGACTTCTGACGATGAATTGAAATTGCTTACAAAAGCAGCAAAACAACGCAGAGAATCGGCCGATATTTATAAAACGCAAAACCGCCCTGATCTTCTGGAAAAAGAAGAAGCAGAACTTGCGATTATTGAGCAGTTTTTACCAAAGCAATTATCAGAAGGAGAAGTTACTGAAAAAATAAAGGAAATCATCACCCGCGTTGGTGCAACGGGTCCATCTGATATGGGTAAAGTGATGGGCGTTGCAACGAAAGAACTGGCCGGACAAGCAGATGGCCGCGTTGTTTCTACATTAGTAAAGAGTTTGCTCGCATGAAGTTATTGGATATTCTTATCCTGATTCCATTACTTTGGGGTGCTATACATGGTTACCGTAAGGGGCTGCTGATCGAGATTATCGGGATTGCAGGACTTGTGGTAGCCATGATCCTCGGATTTAAATTTCTTGGATTGGGAATGGAAGTTCTCACTCCGTATTTTGGTGACGGTACGGCCAAAAAAATTCTACCTTATATAGGTTTCTCTGCCGTCTTTTTTCCAACAATATTTTTATTAAATCAATTTGGCTACCGGATTAGACGCTCGCTCCGATATTCTATTTTAGGAACTTTCGATAGTTTTGCCGGCGCTATAGTCGGTATTTTTACCTGGGTTTTCGGGATCAGTGTATTTTTCTGGCTGGTTAATATGATCGGTGTAAAACTGCCTGAGCATCGCACGGCTGATACATTTATTTATCCGTTGATTATTCCGGTTGCTCCAAATGTTATCACCAAAGCATTAAGCTTAATGCCGGAAGGCAGCGAGCTTATCAGAGACTGGAAATCTGAATATCTGGATAAAGATAAAAAAGATGATAAAAATGAGGATGTGACGGAGGAAGAACCTGAAAACCGGAAAAAGAAATCGGATATGGAAAACGAATGATTTTTCAGGAAACGTTGTTAGGTTTTTTCATGCAATAATACGGAATCGATTTTCTTAAATTCTTTTAGTAATTGATATTCAGTACCTTTGCAAAAATTAAGGTTGCCATCAACAAAACCGGTGACAAATAGTTATAGAAAAAATGATTGAAGTACAAGAAAAGCAGGATATCAGGAAATTGAGTGTTGATCAGTTGAAAAGCTGGATGGCTGAGCATGGAGAAAAAGCTTTCCGTGCAAAACAAATTTATGAATGGATCTGGAAGAAATCGGCGTCATCTTTTGCCGAAATGACCAACCTTTCGTTAGCTACCCGACAATTGATCGATGAAAATTTCGTAATCAATTCCATGACTGTTGCCAAACAACAGCAAAGCAATGACGGTACTATAAAATCTGCTTTCAAACTATTTGACGGACATTTGGTGGAAGGTGTATTGATTCCAGCTGCCGACCGTATGACTGCCTGTGTGAGCAGCCAGGTGGGATGTTCGCTTACCTGTAAATTCTGCGCGACAGGTTACATGGAGCGTAAGAGAAACCTTGACGCAGCTGAAATTTATGATCAGGTTGTAGCCATTGCACGCCAGGCAGAAGCCAGTTTTAAGGCACCGCTTACCAATATCGTTTATATGGGAATGGGCGAACCTCTGCTTAATTATACGGCGGTTTTGAAATCGATTGAACATATTACTTCTCCGGAAGGATTGAATATGTCACCAAAGCGTATCACCGTTTCGACGGCGGGTATTGCTAAAATGATCAAAAAATTGGGTGACGACGAAGTTCGTTTCCGTCTTGCGCTTTCGCTTCACGCGGCAAACGATGAAAAACGTAATCGCATTATGCCAATCAATGAATCCAATTCTCTGGATAATCTTGCTGAGGCATTAAATTATTTCTACAAAAAAACCGGTAATCGTATCACGTTTGAATACATTGTTTTCAATAATTTCAACGATACATTGGAAGATGCAAGAGAGCTTTGGGAATTCACCAAACGTGTTCCGGCCAGGGTTAATATCATCGAATATAACCCGATTGCAGAAGCTGATTTCAAAAATACCGAAGCTGACCGTCTCGATAAATTCGCCGCTTTCCTTGAAGACAGAGGTGTTTCGGTTCACGTTCGCCGTAGTCGTGGGAAGGATATTGATGCAGCCTGCGGACAACTTGCCAACAAAGAAAAATAAAACTTTTTTTAATAAATCAACTGATTTTAATAGTCAACGGGATACTTCTGCCTATTCCCCGCATAACTTCCCAAAATAAAAGTGCTTTGTTAATGTTTATATGAATTTACTTAACAATTTCTTAACATTGCACTTGTAAAGAATCAGTAGTTTTGCCTCGAAATCATGTTCTTACCTAGTGGTGGACCTGCCGAACTATTTATTCTGCAACTATCATTAAAGTGAGTTTTATAAAGTAAACTTATACACTTCTTATGTTTGGTCTTGAAACCGACATTTTCCTCCTTCTCGCTTTTAGTCTCTTAGCGGCATGTGCCTTTGAATTTGTAAACGGTTTCCACGATACGGCCAATGCCGTAGCAACCGTAATTTACACCAACTCGTTGAAACCAAATATCGCCGTAATGTGGTCTGGTTTCTGTAACTTCCTGGGTGTATTTTTTGGTGGAATCGCCGTTGCAATGGGAATTGTGAATCTTCTTCCCGTCGAATTATTGATTGATCAAAATGTTTACCATAGTGTTGCTATGGTATTTTCGCTTCTTTTTAGCGCAATTATCTGGAATTTGGGTACATGGTGGTTTGGTCTGCCAAGTTCCAGTTCACATACACTGATCGGCTCTATCCTGGGTGTTGGTCTGGCATTTACTTTTATGCCGGAAAATACGCACGGTGCTGGTGTAAACTGGGCAAAAGCACAGGAGCTTTTTACTTCGCTGCTGACTTCGCCGATTTTTGGTTTTGCGCTGGCAATTATTATCATGTTTATTCTTCGACGTGCATTATCCAAACCACTTCGTGATGTAGTATTCAGCGAGCCTCAAAAAAATACGGCACCTCCAATCTGGATACGTGCTATTTTGATTACAACTTGTACATTAGTTAGCTTTTTTCACGGATCAAACGACGGTCAAAAAGGTGTAGGCCTTGTGATGTTGATATTGATAGGAATTGTTCCTGCGCATTTTGCTCTTGACAATAGTATCAATCCAAATGAAATGAAAACCGAGCTTGTCAGAATAGACGATACAATTGGCCGGGTAGATACAGTTGGGTTGTCGGCATCAGATCGTGAACATTGGCATACAATTAAAAACGAGATAGCACTGCTTACTATTCAGCTGAATAAACCTTTGGTTGATAATAAATTGCCGAAAGAAGTGCGTATGAATGCACGGAAATCATTGCTTTTAATAAGCCGTAATACAAAAACAATCCTTGAAAACGGAGACGCAAATCTTAACTCATCTGATACAGCCTTTTTGAAAGGTCAGGCTGGCGGAGAAAAAGGAATAAGAAGATTTACAGATTACGCGCCTGACTGGGTTATTTTAATGATCTCACTTTCCCTGGGTTTAGGAACGATGGTTGGCTGGAAAAGAATTGTTATTACCATTGGTGAAAAAATCGGTAAACAACATTTAACCTATGCGCAAGGTGCTTCTGCGGAATTGGTAGCAGCCAGTACAATTGGTGTTTCTTCGTACCTTGGATTACCCGTTAGTACAACACACGTACTGTCTTCCGGTATTGCAGGATCGATGGTGGCGAGTAAGGGAGTTAAAAACTTGCAGGCAGGTACGATCCGTAATATTGTAATTGCCTGGATTCTGACTTTGCCCGTAACCATGATTTTGTCAGGAAGTTTGTATGCTTTCTTCCGTTGGATACTTTAACTAGCTTTTAGCGATTAGTTTTGTTGGTTTGGGTTTGAATTAGTTTGCTAAAAAAATATACTGAAACCGTCTTGTGATTATTCACTGGACGGTTTCTTCGTTTAATTGTAATTCAGAATTAACCAGTGAGCAAACATTCCTGTTTTCAATCTTTCGGTATTTTTGTCCCCATATATGCAAGTCCAGGATTATTGATAAAAGTTCTGTTCCTTTTTCAGTCACTTCGTAAATAACCTGAGTAGGGGTTTTATCTGTCAAAACCATTTTGTTGACCAGATTTTCTTCTGTCAATTCACCCAACCTTTTTCCTAAAACCTGATCAGATAAGGAAGGAAATGCTTCTTTTAATCTGCTGAATTGTTGTACGCCTTTTGACACACTATACAAAATCTGCATTTTCCATCTTGGACTAATATTCGTCAGGATTTCATTTACCTCGCAGGATGCGGCCAGTACTTTCAGATTTTGAGCATTGGTCGAGCTTTCTTTTATTTCACTTGACATAATATGATTTGTTTTTAAACTCACTTTCGGGTGAGTTATTGACGCCTGAATATTGATGAACGAACTTTGCAGAAAAAATTAATTTATATGAAATCAATAAAAATTAAATCTGTAATCTCACATTTATTTCTGTCGGTATTGATACTAAGTTCCGTTATCAGTAACGCTCAATCGACTCAAAAAAATCCTGTATATGTTTTAGTTCATGGCGCCTGGCATGGCGGCTGGTGCTGGCAAAAGGTGAGTAAAAATCTTCGGGCAAATGGAGCTGAGGTTTACACGCCAACGTTAAGCGGACTAGGGGAACATCGGAATACTTTAAATAAAGACATAAATCTGGATACCCATATTGAAGATATTGTCAATCTGATTGTCATGGAAGATCTGCGCAATGTGATTTTAGTCGGCCATAGTTATGCAGGAACAGTCATCGCCGGTGTGGCCGACAGAATTCCAGAACGGCTTAATAAGCTAATATTTCTGGATGCAATGATTGTTAGAAATGGGGAAAGCGCTCTTTCTGTTCATCCAAAAGAAGCCCGGGAGTATTCCGAAAATTCATCCAAAAGCAGTAATGGGCTTAGTATTCCTTCGTTTCCGGTTGAGGCATTTGGTATTACAAATAAAGAAGATGCAAAATGGATAAACGAACGACTGACTCCACAACCTTTCAAAACTTTTACGCAGACTTTGGTGCTAAAAAATCCGTACGGCAATCATTTGCCGCTGATTTATATTGCTTGTACAAATCCGCAAATGCCCGTGTTGAAAACCTTTTCGGATCGTGTAAAAAATGATAAAAACTGGAAACATTATTCGTTAAATACCGGACATGACGCCATGATAACAGTTCCGGATGAACTTTCGGCTTTGCTTGAAAAGATTAGTAAATAAATTATAGTTAAGTAAAAAAGGAAAACTTCTCCCACGCGCCGGGAGAAGTTTTTTTTATTACCATAAACCAGAACAGGTAAAAACGTGTTTCTATTGTAACATACAAAAGCCGTTTGAAGATATATCCCGGTCTGAGTCAGACCAGCCGTATTCTTTGGTTTTGAAAAGTATATTCTCGTAATTCGGTCTGGATTTTTAACAATCAACAAAAAGCCAATTATTCACCATAATGACAACCATTGAAGAACAAGTAGCGCGTTACGGTTATGTGACTGAAACGATTGCAGAAGATATTGATTTGATTGCCGAAATTACCCGATTGAAAAAGGAGAAAAATGCAGTCATTTTAGCACACTATTATGTAAGTGCAGAAATTCAGGATTTGGCAGATTATATAGGAGATAGTTTAGGATTATCACAACAGGCTGCCGCTACGGAAGCGGATATGATCATTTTCTGCGGTGTTCATTTTATGGGCGAAACGGCAAAAGTTTTAAGCCCGAATAAAAAAGTAATTATTCCTGATTTGAACGCCGGTTGCTCACTCGCAGATTCTGCACCTGCCGATAAATTTGCTGAATTCAAAGCAAAATATCCTGATCATATCGTGATCAGTTATATCAATTGTTCGGCAGAAATCAAAGCTTTGACGGATATTGTTTGTACTTCTTCCAATGCTTTACAAATCGTAAACAGTTTACCAAAAGACCAGAAAATCATCTTCGCTCCGGATGCGAATCTGGGAAGATATGTAGCTCAGAAAACGGGTAGGGAGATGGTTTTGTGGGATGGCGCCTGTATCGTCCATATTGATATTTCCCGCGAAAAACTGGCCGAACTTCGTAAAGAAAATCCTGATGCTTTGTTAATCGCTCATCCGGAATGTAAGGAAGACATTCTGTTGCAAGCGGACTTTGTAAGCTCTACGACCGGACTTTTGAAATTTGTTCAGGAATCAAATCATGACAAATTTATTGTAGCTACCGAAGCCGGTATTCTGCATAAAATGAAACAGGCGGTTCCAAATAAAAAACTGATACCTGCGCCAGGATCTGATAACAATACCTGCGCATGTTCAGAGTGTCCTTACATGAAAATGAACACGCTGGAAAAAGTGTATAATGCACTTTATTACGAGCAGCCTGAGATTTTTGTACCCGAAGATATTCGTCTGAAAGCGTTTGAATCGGTTAACCGGATGCTTGAACTGAGTAAAGGGATTTAATTCCGGACTTATAGATGATAGAAATGGGATTTTCGGATTTGGCACAGTCTTTATCGAAAATCCCATATCTTGTCAGTCAAATTATTGAAACACGTTTACCATTATCCTATGCCCCAGTTCGATTTCCTGATCATCGGTTCCGGTATTGCCGGACTTAGTTATGCTGCAAAACTGGCACGACACTTTGAGAATACGCAGGAGCACGTTTCTATTGCCGTTATTACCAAAGTACAAGCTGATGAAACGAATACTAAATATGCCCAGGGTGGCATAGCTGTCGTTTGGGATAAATCGGATTCCTTTGAAAAGCATATCCATGATACAATGGATGCAGGGGATGGAATTAACAAACCTGATATTGTTGAAATCGTCGTAAAAGAAGCGCCGGAACGCATTCAGGAATTGATTGATTATGGTACCCGTTTTGATAAAGAGCCGGAAGGGAATTATGATCTTGCCAAGGAAGGCGGACATTCTGACCACCG
This sequence comes from Dyadobacter frigoris, assembly GCF_005280585.1. GTDB lineage: Bacteria > Bacteroidota > Bacteroidia > Cytophagales > Spirosomataceae > Dyadobacter > Dyadobacter frigoris. Next base: position 44,100 of record NZ_SZVO01000005.1, on the reverse strand, counting down.
GATTTTGCATTTTAAAGACATTACAGGAGCAGAAATTGAACGTGCACTTTTAGAAGAAGTCAAACGTCATAAAAATATTGAAGTTTTCACCCATTATTATGCGGTGGAGTTAATTACGCAGCATCATTTGGGGGAAACAGTTTACCGTTACCGTGAAGATATTAAATGTTTTGGCGCTTATGTTTTGAACCGCCGTTCAGGACAGGTTGAAAAGTTTTTGGCCAAAACAACGATGTTGGCAACAGGTGGAATTGGTAATATTTATCAAAGTACAACAAATCCTACAATCGCAACGGGTGATGGTATTGCCATGGCTTATCGTTCCAAAGGGATTTGTGATAATATGGAGTTCATCCAGTTTCATCCAACCAGTTTTTACCTTCCCGGAAAAAAACCTTCATTCCTTATTTCAGAAGCAGTTCGTGGTTTCGGTGGAATTCTGAAACGTGCTGACGGAAGTACTTTTATGGAATTGTATGATGACCGGCTTTCACTGGCACCACGTGATATCGTTGCCCGTGCCATTGACTCGGAAATGAAGAAAAACGGGGTGGATCATGTATATCTGGACGTACGCCATTGTGACTACGAAAAATTTCTGGAACATTTTCCAAACATCACACAGTATTGTTTAGATGCTGGTATTGATCTAAGAACAGAAATGATTCCCGTAGTTCCTGCCCAGCATTATATGTGTGGTGGAATCCGTGTTACGGAATGGGGAAAAACAAATATTAATTTCCTGTATGCGGTAGGAGAGTGCGCTTGTACAGGATTGCATGGTGCAAATCGTCTGGCATCAAATTCATTGTTGGAAGCAGTAGTTTTTGGTCACCGGGCTTATCAAAGCACACTGGAAAGTTTTGATAAAGCGATTGTACCCGATAATATTCCTGAGTGGGATGATTCAGGCACTACACATCCTGAAGAAAATGTTTTGGTAACAGAAATGACGCGTGAGTTAAACAGCATTATGTCAAATTACGTAGGTATTGTCCGTACCGATCGTCGTATGAAACGTGCTTATGACCGCCTGGAATTGTTGCACCAGGAGCATGAAGAATTGTATCGCCAGTCCAAAGTTTCAGTAGCAATTTGTGAATTAAGAAATATGATTTCTGTTTCTTATCTGATCATTAAAATGGCGATGGCGAGACGTGAAAATATAGGTTTGCACTTTAATGCGGATCATGTGAAGAGTTGATTGTTGGGGATTTCTCCTAAAAGAAAAATGTAAATATTATCGACAAAAAGATAGTAACCCAAGGTTTTAACCTTGGGTTTTTAATGCTAAAATGCCTCCGGCTTTAGCAATAGCCATTCAACTAAATCTTCGCTATTAGTTTCTCCCAGATGATTATTGCCCTATTTTTCTTGCTAAAACATGGGCATAAGGTATTGGTATTTGGGGGAATTCCTACTTTTTAACGACATATTTAAGATTGTCAAAGAAACGTTGAATAAGTCTTCGGTCGTTAGTGATTATTTCTGCTGATCCTTTCATCTCAAACTTGGGTTGCAGTTTCGTTCCATAATTTGTTTTCAATTCCTCGGGAAAACTGATTGTAACGAGATAAGTTTCTACATCTCCTTCGGATGTTTTAACTGAATTTGAAGTGAGGGATATGGAGTTGACTTTTCCTGTTATTGAGCCGTATTCCATATACGGGTAATCTTCAAGTTTAACGATGACTTCCTGCCCTGTTTTCACTTTACCTGATCCCATGGCAGGTAAAAGAACCTGTCCAAAAAGTGCTTCCTGTTTGGGGACAATGGTGAAGATGGGCTCTCCTGTCTGAATAAATTGATTGTTGTTCCAAAATTTCAAGAACTGGACTTTACCAGCGAATGGTGAAACAAAAACATACTTTTGTCGCCAGGCTTTTATTTTATCACTGAGATCATTGTAAGTGGTTAATAACTCTAAATCAAGCTGTCTTTCTTTTTCATTTTTGAGAATAGCAGTTTCCTGGATTTTACTTTCCGTTTGACTTACTTGCTCACGTGCATTGGCGATATCACGCAGGGTGGATTGATATTGATCTTTTGCGCCTACAAACTTTATTTTAGTAAGATCAAAATCTGCTTTGCTCACAACTTTATTACGAAGTAAAGTGGAATCACGGTCAAAAAAGCGTCTGTATAATCTTTGGTTTTCCGAGCTGATTTTTGATCTTTCATATGACACCATTAATACGCGTTGCTGTTGCAGTATTAATTTTTGAAATGCTTCTGTTTGCTGATCGAAACTTCTATTGCTATGATAGTCGGATAACTGTTTTACAGCATTAAGAAAGCTGAAATAAGTACTGCTGAGTTCTCCTGCTGAAATTTCCCTCGGCAAGGATTCATATAAATCAGGTGCATTCTCAATCGGGAATTTAATTTTAGAAATTGCTTCTGAAAGCATGCTCACATGGTTCACATCAGCCGAATTTTCTATATATGCAATTACCTGATTTTCCTTAACACCATCTTGCGATTTAATATTCTTTAACTGCAATTTCCCCGAGCCCATTGCGACTAATTTTAACGGAGCTTGATTAGCATTGATTGTTACCTGTCCTGAAACGATATCAGGATAACGAACCTGCCAGCCAAAAAACAATATAAGCGTAATAATTAATAGAATCAGTAATGTAATTCGTGAGCCGAATTTTGTTGGCATTCGCTCAATGATATCCTGAATTTCCTCTGTTCGGGGATAGTTTTTTTCTGTAATGTCTTCCATATGCTTTTGATTAAGATATCATCATTTCATGATTGGACATTTGTAATAATTTCAATACTCTCTTTATTTGATATGGGCGCAGTGCTACTTTGTAAATCGGTTTGTGTTTGTACCAATTTGTAATAATGCCCCTTCCTTTCAAGTAAAAAATCATGATTGCCCATTTCCACAATCATCCCACCTTGCATCACCACAATTTGATCTGCTTTCCGGATCGTACTCAGGCGATGTGCTACTACCACTACCGTTTTGTTCTTGAATACTTCATCTAAGGCTTTCACGATTTTTTGTTCGTTAATTGTATCCAGTGCGTTGGTTGCTTCGTCAAAAAATAAGTAGTCTGGATCTTTATACAACGCTCTTGCTATCAAAATTCTTTGCTTTTGTCCACCACTAAGTCCGCGTCCCTGCTCACCCATTTTAGTTTGATAACCTAACGGTAAGGACTCTATTTCGGCAGCAATGTTTGCAGTTTCAACCGCTTTGCGCAAACGCTGATAATCCATTTTTTCATCGTCAAGAACTATATTATTTAAAATGGTATCGTTGAAAATTTTTCCATCCTGCATTACAGCGCCGCATTTTTCACGCCATTGATGTAAACTGATATTGTTGATGTTTAGTCCGCCGATTGTAATTTCGCCATAAGAAGGTTTATATAATCGAAGAAGTAATTTGAGTAAGGTTGATTTACCACTTCCACTGTCACCCACAATCGCTGTTACTTTTCCTTCCGGTATAATAAGATGTAAACCCCGAAGAATAAGTGGTGAAACCTGTGTGTACTGGAAGGCGACATTTTTTATTATCAGGTCTTTCTTCTCCGGTAATTCAATATTATTTTGTCCGGTATCTTCATCCTCGTCAGGTAACTGATGTATTTCATTAAGTCTTAAAAAACTTATTTGAGCGAATTGAAAAGAAATAATAAATTGAATGAATTGGACGACAGGGCCATTGAGCATTCCAATAATAAACTGTGTTGAGATCATGACACCAAAAGTTATCTCACCGTTGATAACTGCTTTTGCACAATAAAATGTTATAAACAGATTTTTTAGATTGTCAATGAATTGTCCTCCAAGATTCTGTGCATTGTAATAGTCAACACCCGCATATTGACCTGGTACAGCCTTGCTTGTATACTTTCCCATTTCCAGCGTTTTTGTTTTTCATAATTATTGATCTTTATATCGGTTATGCTTTCTACTGTTTCCACCCAGTAGCTTTGATTTTTTGCGGTCAATTCAAAATATTCCCAGTCCAGTTTCTTTCGTATCTGTAAGAAACCAAGTATCCAGAAGACATAAAGAATACTGCCAACTAAAAAAATATAAAAGATGATTGTATTGTAAATCAAAAGGATGATCCCGAAAATGAGAAACGTCAGCCCTGAAAAAATCAGGTTAAGCGAGTTATTCATGATGAAACTTCTAATCCGCTCATGATCATTGGCCCGCTGTAAAATATCACCCATCATCTTGTTCTCAAAGAAAGTAACAGGCAGTTTCATGAGCTTGATGAGGTAATCCGATATCAGGGCAATATTCACGCGTGAAGTAAGATGTTGCAATATCCAGTCCCTGACAGCATTACTTAGGGTAATACAAACTATGAGTGCAACATTTGCAAACAATACGATATTGATAAAATCCAGATCATGCGTTTGAATGCCGACGTCAATGACAGCCTTGGAAATAAATGGAAGTGCTGCCTGCATCAATGTTACCAGCAGCATGATAATAAAAAGGTTGAGAAAACTTTTTTTATAAGGAGTAAAATAACCTAAGAAATTTTGAAGCGTTTTTCTCCGCTCCGATTTCTCATTTGCATGACGTTGTTTAAAATCTGCCTGGGGCTGTAAGATCAGGATGGTTCCCTTATTATCATTATTATTGTGGTTGACTTGCGCCCAATATTTTGTAAATTCTTCGGAAGTATAAGTTACCAGCCCTTTTGCAGGATCTGAAACGTAAATAGTTGCCTTAGTGATTTCTTTGGAAGAAGGATTCTTATTTTTCCAATTGGCCGTTGCTTTTGCATTGTACACCACTACGAAGTGATTATTATTCCAGTGTATAATGGCAGGCAAAGGTATCTTGTACAAAATATCTTCCAATGTACATTTTGCAGAAAGGCTGCGAAGACCTATTTTTTCTGCTGCATGGCCGATTCCCAGTAAGGAAACTCCTTCACGGGTATTACCGCACAGGTCCCGTAAGTATTGAAGAGAATAATATTTGCCATAGTACTTCGCTATCATTTTGAGACAGGCCGGACCGCAATCCATCATATCCATTTGCATGTCGGAAGGAAACTTATTGAACATCATGGTGTGTGTTTATGAATGATTCGAATAAAATATGCAAAATTTGATTAAAATATGATTTTTTTGATTAAAAATATAAATATTTTGTTTTTTGTAAAACTAGGATGATATATTTAAAAATCAAATTTATTTATCCAACCAAACCAATATGAATTATGCGTACAAAAGCGATATTAGCTTTAGACCTGCTTGAGCAGGAATTGGAACTACTAACTGACAATCAGCAATGGTGTATCCTGGGAGGAGATCGGGAATATTGGAATGCCTCTAACGGAGTTTCCTACTATCGAGATAGCTCTAATGACCCGTGGACAGCCTGCGATAATTTGAATGAGGTAACGATAAGATCTGGTAACAGCTACAACGCTGGCAATACCAGTAATGGATATTATAATCCGCAAAATGGGTCTACTGCCGGTGGTGGGTATAGTGAAGGTTCTAGTAGTGCTAGTCTGAGTTCTAACGGCTATTTAAACAATTCTCCTAATGGCTATAATTCATCGAATGGGAATGTCAATGGATTAACTCCTTTTCTTGACCTTCAGGATCAGGTCAGTTTTGCCATTTCACATGGCTTGGCATGGAAAGAGACATATTCAGTAGCGAACCTTGCTTTTGCCGGAAGGTTGAATACAGCTACTGTTTTGAACAATATAGTTACTTTGGATGTACTTGGCGATTTGAATCTGGAAAATTTAAAAGGTGTAGGGATCGTCAATGCAGCAGGGAAGGTATTGGGTATTAGTTCAGCTGCTTTTGCTGTTGGTACATTAGTTGCTGATTTAAATGACGGTGATAGAAGTGCATCTGCTCTTCACTGGGCGGATGCTGGTATCAGTGTCGGTTCTTTATTTCTTAAATCTAATCTCGTTGGTTTTGCCGTGTCTGGTAGTTGGTTGTTAATTAAAGGTGAATTTGAATAATAAATGATCGCTATGCTTGATAGACTATATTATGTGATTTTGAGTTATTATTCCCGCAACACAGAACATAAAATTGATACGCCAGGAATAACTGTTTTTTTTATTTTTACGATCCTTTTTTATTGTCTGGCGTATGTATTGATTCTTCCAACAATTGATATTATTAATTATCCTGATCATGCACAGCTTACTATCGGAAAACCTACTATGCTAGGCATCCTTATTACATCTGGTGCTTTGGTTTATTTACTGTTTATCCGGAATAAGAGATATCTCAAAATATACACGAAATACCGAAGCGACACTTTTTTGAACAGTAAAACGGGACGTTGGGTTTATTGGGGCATTTATATCTTGTTGCTGTTGTCGCCTGTTATTTATATAGAAATAAGATTTAGTTTACTGAACTTCTAAGTAATTGGGGTGTTCAGTTGACAATTAATACGAGGTCACGGCGAGTGGAAATACTCTGGTGCGTCGTGACCTTTCCTTTTGAACAAATTTGGGCCCAGTGTTCCGAGGCTCGTCTTTTTGTACTGGGATTAAATGGAGGTATAGTAATAAATTGGTGGCACGGTGTTATTCGCTTGGGAAATGCATGAGTGTATAAATGAGCATCCTTAGAATGATAAGATTTTTGTATATATATTATTACACTTTTTTCTCTATGCATCATAGAGATAATCTAGATGGTACTGTAAGAGATCCTGCTTGGTATACGGCCCTTCTTCAGGTTAGTATTGGAGTTATAGGATTGATGTACTTTTTGTTAATAGTTTGGGAAGAAATAAGTGGTATGCGCTCAGGTGTGGGAAGTTCAAATAAGTATATTTCCAGCCTTGTTTTAATTGTGATGATATCCTCCATATTGTATTACCTCCTCTTCAAAGTTTACAAGGTATCCAAAGAGACCGGTCTGACAGAAAAGTATTATTTTGTCGTTACCCAAAAAATCAAGATATTTTTCTGGGCGTTCTGGATACTTTCTATTTTCGGTACTTTCATTTTTGGATATGTCGTCAGAGATTTGGGTTTGTTTAGCGTGTGAATTATACAGAAGTGCTTGTTGAATCCTTAGCGGTATATTATGTTTGATAAATTATTTTACGTGATTTTGAGTTACTATTCGCGTAACACGGAGCATAAAATTGACACACCTGGAATAACGGTTTTCTTTATTTTTTCAATGCTTTTTTTCTGCTTGGCGTATTTATTAATTCTTATTTCAATTGATATTATTAATTACCCTGTTTACCCCTTACTTAAGTTATCAAAAATTACGGTTCTGGGTATTGGTGCCGCATCAAGTTTGGCGGTTTATTTACTTTTTATTCTAAATAAGAGATATCTCAAAATTTACTCCAAATACCGGAGCGATTCTTTTTTAAACAGTAAAACAGGACGTTGGATTTATTGGGGTATTTATATCTTGTTGTTGTTATCACCTATTATTTTTATAAAAATAGAAGGTAGTTTTATTTATGATGTTGTAAAATAACGCCTCTTGCGGTGGGATACATCCAAATAGTTAAAAGTCTTGAAATTAATTTAAGGTTACGGTGCAAGAATATCATTTGTGCCGTAACCGTTTATTACTAAATCGCTCATTATAAGTGCAACAAGCATCAGTTTTTATTCCAACGTACAATGGAGGGAAATATATTCAATCAGCCCTACAAAGTGTGCTCTCCCGGAAATACGCTGATTATGAAATCCTGATTATTGATGATGGAAGCATGATAGCATTTGGTTTTTCCAATGGTGGAAGTTTGAGTGGAGTAAATGGTGGTTATAACCCATGGATGGGTGGCGGTACTGTTCTGTTTGCCTGGGAAATGTATGAATTTATACAGGAGGATTGAGTCAAATGATAAAATTTCTTTATATCTATTATTATACTTTTTTTACCATGCATCATAAATATAATTTGGATGGCTCGGTAAAAAGCCCCGCGTGGTATACCGCTCTTCTCCAGGTAAGTATGGGAATTGGAGGGATATTTTATATTCTGGTGATAGTTATCGAAGAAATAACAAATGAACGTTCTGGCTTAGGTACTTCTAATAAATATATAACGAGTTTAACGTTATCGGTAGTTCTATGTTCAGTGGTATATTACCTACTCTTTAAAGTCTATAAAGTATCCAAAGAGACGGGTCTAACAGAAAATTATCATTTTGTCGTTACCCAAAAAATCAAGATATTTTTCTGGGCGTTCTGGATACTTTCTATTTTCGGTACTTTCATTTTTGGATATGTCGTCAGAGATTTGGGTCTGTTTAGCAGGTGAATTATACTGGAATGTTTGTTGAATCCTTAGTGGTACATTATGTTTGATAAATTATTTTACGTGATTTTGAGTTATTATTCGCGTAAAACGGAACATAAAACAGATACTCCTGTGATAACGGTTTTTTTTATCTCTTCACTGGTCTTGTGCTGTTTTACCTTGCTTGTTATAACCGTTTTGACTGTCTTAACAAATCCGGAGAGTAGGAATCTTGGCATTTCAAAAACAGATGGATATTTGATACTTTCTATATCTTGTGGTATAATTTATTTCTTATTCATTCGAAATAAAAGGTATTTGAAAATATACTCAAGGGATAGAAGTGATGTGTTCTTAAATAGTAAAAGCGGCCGTCTGGTTTATTGGTGTATGTTGGCTTTCATCATTTTGTCTCCTTTTATTTTTATGGTATTACGAAATCGATTGGTTTTTGGCCGTTGGATTTAATGGGATGTAAAGTTTATCAATGGTGATCGGTATTGTAATTATTTTAAGAGTCCCGATGGCAGCACCGGGGCTCTTTTTTCTCCTTTTATTAAATATGCCAGAAACGACCGTTTTGATCCCCTCTTATAATGGAGCAAAATATATCCAGTCAGCCCTGCAAAGCGTGCTCTCCCAGAAATACACTGATTATGAAATCCTTATTATTGATGACGGAAGTACCGATAATACCGAAGAACTGGTTAAAACACTAGACAATAAACGTATACGTTATTACAAAAATGAAAGTAATATGGGTATTGTTGCCAGTTTGAACCGTGGTTTGGATCTGGCCAAGGGGAAGTACATTGCCCGTATGGATGCAGATGATCTTATGCTTGGTGACAGATTACAAAGCCAGGTAGATTTTTTAGAGAAGAATAAGAATTACGGAATGGTCGGCTGCTGGTATCATACGATTGATGAAAATGGTTGGATAATCCATACACGTAAAACATTGACTGATCATGATACTTTGCGGATGAGTTTAATTTTTCGCAATCAGTTTGCTCACTCCTCAGTAACCATGCGCACGGAAATTGCCCGGAAACTACGATATGATCCGGAATTCCAATATTGCGAAGATCATGATTTATGGATCCGCTTTTCAGAAGTTTGTAAGGTTACCAATCTGTCAATATTAGGGCTTTCGTACCGCTGGTATTCTGATAATAGTTGTAACAGGCACCAAAGGGATTTGAAAATAAGAGTACTTTCATTATTGTCCAGAGAACTTGAAAAATTGGACATAATCCATTCCGTTGAAGAATTAAAATTGCATGCAGCAATTTGTTTCGGTTTGGCCGGTCCTTTTTTATCAGAGGCTATTAAGAAAGAAGGACTGGATCAATGGATTTGTAAAATATTGAATTCTCCGGTTCTTAACAAAAGATATGGTGCGAAATGGTTGAATGATTTCCACAAAAAAATCAATGATTTATTTTTTTAAAGTATTGAAGTCAGCAAATTGAATTGCTGTGCTACAACTATTTCTTTTCAATATAAGACACACATTTCATGAAATTATTCTTCATCCTCATTTCTAATCTGCTATGTTTTTCTGCTTTTGCGCAGCAAGAGATTCGTGTCTTTTTCGAAAAGAAAAACAATGGCTACATCCTTTACGCAGATAATAATGCCTTTTGCCCTGTTACCATGTCGCTGGATTTGAACTTAGTTAATTTTAGCTTTTCAAAAGGTGAAAAGAAGATTTTTGTAATACCTCAAAAAACCGAGAAGTTTCTGTTGGGAGAATTAGATGTTATATATCCTGCAATGCCTAATAAATTCTCATATAATTATCTTTTCAGTTTGGGTAATATCTATAATATCAGATACGATGAGGCGTATGAATATGATCTGCCATTTCTAAAAAACAAAGACTATTATCTTGTCCAGGGATACCATGGGAGCTTCTCCCACCAAAATGATAATGCGCTGGATTTTATAATGGCAGAGGGAACGGAGATTGCGGCTGTCAGGGAAGGTGTTGTGGTCAAAGTTGTACAGAGCAATACAGAGTCATGCCTGAGAGAAGAGTGTAAGAAAATGCATAATTACATACTCATTTACCATTCAGATGGCACAATCGCCAACTATTCACATCTGATGCAAAATGGATCAAAAGTGTCAGCTGGCGATATTGTTAAAAAAGGTCAGGTGATAGGCCTAAGTGGAAACACAGGTTTCAGCAGCGGTCCACATCTGCATTTCTCCTGTTCGCTCTTACTTGGTATCGAAAAATATCAGACTGTCAGAACAAAATTCAGGATTGGTGATGGTAATAATTCTGAATATTTACAGGAGAAATGTCTTTATATGAAGGGTTATTAACAAAAAAATAAAGGTTCATTTGTCAAAATGCATTTTATAATGAATTTCTGCATAGGATACATGTGCCGAAATATCTCTGGCTTTAGCCATAGCTACCTAAGAGTAGTTTCTTTGAAGTAAGATTATCTCAATGGCTAAACCGGGGGAGACTTATGCTCTTGGACCCAATGTTAAAACCTTGGGTTAGTTACTTAGCCGAGGCAACAACCTTCCGTGATTTCCTCGTAATCACCCGATTCAACACATTAGCACCGATTTTCTCACCCAAACGGGTTCCTTCTTCCACGCCGTCACGGTAATGGATTCCACCATAAACACGGCTAATGGAAGCGTCCCAATAAGCTTCTTTAAATGACTTGAACGACTTGACACCATGTCCGTATTTTTTCTCGGTAGTATCGGTGAATGCTACATTTTCGCCAATTAGTTTAGCTAGTACCGTTCCACAGGCAGCAGAAATTGTGCTATGCCCGCTTACATATTCAGGGAAAGCCGGTGTTTCCAGAAATGGCCTCCAGTTTGGGTCCCAGTTATTATTAATTACTGTTTCCGGACGTATACGTACACTTCGGTATTTTTCATCCCAGCACGAAACAAATGCGTCAAAAAGAGAAAGTGCTCCCAAAGTGTAAGTTTCATTGACCTGCATCAGATTTAATTTTTTGTCTGTTGTCACGTTTTTGATGATGGCCAGCCAGTGGCCTGCCGGAGTCATTTTTTTATTGGCAAACATCGCATGACCGACCACATTGGTTACAAACGCATTGTCATCCCAAAAGTAAGCCGTTGCTTTTTGCTCTTCTGTTAGATTCTTTCCTATGTTATAAACCTCCATAGCCAGTTTCATAAACGGACTGTTTTTGTTTAGATCGTATTTGGCTGGCGGCGGACAGCGGAATTGTGTTACGGAATCCAGCGCGAAAGTCCTTACGGTGTTCCACATAGGTTCGCACGCATCAGCATAAGCTGGCGGCGTTGGTACCCAGGTACCGGGCTCGTTGGTTACAGTATAACGGAAACCGCGTATTTCTTTGTAATGATCTTTTGATGCATGGGCCAAAACGTGCTTTGCAACTGTGTCACCATAGGCAATAGATCGTTTGTATACATCTTCCGGAATGCCCATTTCTTCATATTTCTGAAAAAGATCCTTTTCATAATCATCCCACAGGTTACCCGAAAAGGTTAGCGTCCGGCCAACCACTGTAAAAGCTTTTATGCTTGCCAGCGGAAAACAATATGCCGCGCCTGGCTCAGGTTTTGGTGGTGTTGTAAATTTGTTGATTTGTCCGGCCAGTGACTGATATTCCGGATAGCCTGGCACCAGAGCTTCGTAAGCAGCCAGAAAGGAATAACTATATATCCGGCTTGCAACAGGAGGTTTGAATATATCATGGATTATTACATCCGTGAGCTGCGTGGTGGTTTCGTGGAAAAGTTTGGGGTCCGATGCTTTTGCGTTATATTCTTCAGGCGTAGAAGATTTTTTGCATGAGTAGGTAAAAATGGTAGCTAAAACCAGTATGCTGATGCTTATAAATTTCATTGTATAATTTAAAAAATTACGAATGGTCGGGTAACAAATATACCAGAGTAACTCACGAAGATAATCAAGAAAAATTAATAGCAGGCCAATTATTTTCAATAAGAAAATCAATATAAAAAAAAGAAATTATCTAGTTAGTCAATAGCTTTTGAGATCGATTTTTTTATGGTTAGGAAATTTCATGAAATAAATGAATTGGTATTTTTTTTGCAGTTATCTCTTGTATTTTGATCAAAGGCTAAACAGTTTAGTTGATTATTATTGTTATTTTCTTATAAAACATATTCATAAATAAAGAGTGCTTTTTTTTGTGATAAATTTAATATCTTTTTGTATATCCAAATGAGTAAAAAGAATATTCGTGGACTTATTTGATATATTAATGTAGATAAGGAGTTTTGTAATCCGTTGTTCTCAAAAGCTACTGTTTCGAACGTTATGAAATTATTTTTTTTGTCACATTTAACCCCTATTGAATGCTAAAAATTTACATTTTTTTTTACTGCTAATTGTGTGTTTTCGACACTAGGTTTTTCGCGATTATTCTTCGCATCGGTGCGTCCGCCAGGGATACAAGTCTAAAGATTTTACCAACTATTTTATTATTTTATCAATTAATCTATGGGAATTAATACTCAAAGTAGATGTCGTTTCAAGGGACGATATATTCTTTCTCTCTTTCTTGCCTTTGGTGTGGCACTTGGAGCATTTGCTCAGTCCACTGTAAAAGGTAAAGTTAAAGATGATCAAGGCCAGGGCCTGCCGGGTGTAAGTGTTGTGGTGAAAGGAACCACAGCAGGATCCGTTTCGGATATTGAAGGTAATTACACCGTTAGCACAGCCAGCGGAAACGCAGTATTAGTATTTTCTTTTATCGGTTACCTAACACAAGAAATTCCCCTTAACAACAAATCTGTTTTAGATGTTACGCTGGCAACAGATGTAAAATCTCTGAATGAAGTAGTAGTCGTTGGTTACGGTACTGCAAAAAAAGCAACTTTGACCGGTTCGGTAGTTGCTGTTAAAGGTTCTGAGCTTGAAAAAGCACCAGCTGCCAACCTTTCCAATACATTGAGCGGACGCCTTCCGGGTGTATCGGCGGTTCAGGCAAGTGGTGAGCCAGGTTATGATGGATCGGCAATCCGTATCCGTGGTACCAACTCTTTGGGTAATAGCGATGCCCTTATCGTGGTGGATGGTGTTCCTAACCGTAGTGGTGGTTTGGATCGTATCAATCCTGCTGATATTGAAAGCGTTTCTGTTTTGAAAGATGCTGCTGCTGCGATTTATGGATCACGTGCAGGTAACGGGGTTATTTTGATCACTACAAAACGTGGTAAATCAGGCAAGCCTCAATTGTCATATGATTACAACTTCGGTTTGGCTCGTCCTACACGTACGCCAAAAATGTCGGATGCTGGTGAATACGCTACGATCCGTAACGAATTGCAAATTTATGACAACATTCCAACAGCTGAGTGGAATGGTGCATTGACTGGTTTCAACACAAACGGAAGCTATAAGACTACAAAAGGTGACGTAGTTAATGCAGTTTTTACACCAACAGATATCCAGAAATTCAAGGACGGTTCAGACCCTTTGCTTCACCCAAATACCGACTGGTACAAGGAAGTTATCAAACCATGGTCACCACAGCAACGTCACAATCTTCAGTTGATGGGTGGTAGTGAAAACGTAAAATATCTTACTTCCCTTGGTTATTTAAATCAGGATGGTATTTACAAAAACTCGGCAACAGGTTACAAACAATACAGCTTGCGTATCAATCTTGATGCAAAAATCAATAAGTATGTAACTGCAAAACTTGGTATTGCAGCACGTGAAGAATACCGTTTTCAACCTAATGGTGGTGACGCAGGCGCTATCTTCCGTATGTTGATGCGTGGTAAGCCAACTGAAATTGCTATCTGGCCAAACGGATTACCAGGTCCTGATATTGAAAACGGACAAAATCCGGCTCTTATCACAACCAATTCAACAGGGTACATTCGCGATAAAAGAGATTACGTTCAAACCAATGGATCGGTTGAAGTGCTTATTCCAGGTGTTACAGGTTTGAAAGTAACAGGATCAGCTGCAATCGATAAAAAGTTTGGCCGTGTTAAAAACTTTGCTCAGCCATGGAAACTTTACTATTGGGATAAAAAAACGTATGAAGCTGACGGAGTTTCTCCATTGTTGACAGGTTCTGTTCGTTCTACTTTCAATGATGCCCGTCTTACTGAAACTTCTTCTCAGGAATTGTCAGTGTTATTGACAGGTCAGGTGAACTATGACAAGACTTTTGGAGCACATGCATTTAACGTAATGGCTGGTGTTCAGCACGAGAAAGTTGATGCGGATGGTTTTTTTGCTTACCGTCGTTATTTTATCTCACCAGTTGCTGATCAACTTTATGCGGGTGGTAACCTTGAACAGAACATCGGTAACTCCGGATCTGTTACTGTAAATGGTACTACTTACAACAACACAGATATTTATCAGCGTGCACGTTTGAGTTATTTTGGACGTTTGGGTTACAACTACAAAGAGAAATATCTTGCTGAATTCTTGTGGAGAGCGGATGCTTCCTACATTTTCCCTAAAACGGGTCGTTGGGGTTTCTTCCCTGGTGTATCTGCCGGATGGAGAATGTCAGAAGAAACTTTCTGGAAAAACAATATCAAATTTCTTGATAACGTGAAATTAAGAGCTTCATGGGGACAAATGGGAGCTGAGGCTTATTTGCCAAACAGTTCTACATTGGCTGAATATCAGTATTTGTCTACAATGTCTTTCAACTCTTACATTCTGGACAATCAGGTTGTTAAGTCATTGTACGAAGCGCGCGTTGCTAATAAAAACTTCACATGGGAAGTTGCAAATAACTCAAACGTAGGTTTTGAAGGATCGTTGTTTAAAGGGAAAATTAACTTCGAGTTTGATTATTTCTACAATGTTCGTTCTAAAATACTTATTCAGCAGACAGGTTCTACGCCTTCATCGGCAGGTATCGATGGAAAACTTCCTCCTGTGAATTTGGGTAAAATGAAAAACAAAGGATATGAATTCAAAGTTAGCTACGACGGAAACGCGGGCGATTTGAATTACTCATTTGGTGTGAATGGCGGTTATGCCAAAAACAAAATCACTTTCTGGGATGAAACTCCTGGTATCCCTTCTTACCAGACAACAACCGGTAGACAATATCAGGCATTCCTTGCTTATCAGTATGACGGCGTTTTCAAAGATCAGGCTGCTATTGATGCAAACAAACTTGATTACAGCCCAATCACAGGAACAATTCGTCCTGGTGATATGAAGTTCAAGGATGTGAATGGTGATGGTAAAATCAATGCGGATGATAGAGTTCGTCAGGATAAAACACAGCGTCCGACTTTCACAGGTGGTGCAACAATTAACGCGAGCTACAAAGCTTTTGATATCGCGATTTTGTTTCAGGGAGCAACGGGTGGTTTGCAGTATATCGGGCAAACGGAATCAGGTGATATCGGTAACTATTTGAAATACGCTTACGACCACCGTTGGACGATCGATCACCCAAGTGAAACTGATCCTCGTTTGGCTAACCGTAACAATACCTATTATACCAACACTGGTAACGCAGGGGCAAATACTTATTATTTGAGAAGTAACAATTACCTACGTTTGAAAAACATCGAAATTGGCTGGAACCTGCCATCTGATCTTGGTAAAAAAATTGGTGTAGGAAGCTTCCGTGTTTATGCAAATGCACTAAACATCCTGACATGGGATAAAATTAAAATCTGGGATCCTGAGTCCACTAACACAAGCGGACAATATTATCCTCAGTCGAAAATTATTAACATGGGTGTTCGCGTATCATTCTAACGAATATTAAATTATGAAATTCAATTATAAGAATATAATACTTTTTGGATTACTCGGTACCGTTGGTTTGGTATCCTGTGACACAGACTTCCTGGAAACGACCCCGCAAACTGAAATCAGTTCGGATCTTGTCTGGAAAGATGGTGCATTGTCTGAAGCCTTTGTTACTGAAATTTACAATGGTTTGCAGCAAGGAGGGTTCGCTGAGCAAATGCTTGCTTCCCTGACGGATGAATCGGTATTTACCCATACCGGCAGAAACATCAATACGATCAATGAAGGTAGTTTAAGCCCTTCAAACCTTGGTTGGGAAGATGATACATACAGATGGAGCCCGATGTATACACGTATTCGTGCCTGTAACATTGCTCTTCAGAATTTGTACTCTAGTACTTCTTTTACAGATCAGGTTCTGAAAGACCGCTTGAAAGGTGAAACACACTTTTTGCGTGCTTACTTCTACCAGCAACTTGTACGCTACTATGGTTCTGTTCCTTTGGTTTCAAAAGTATATGGCCTTGGTGAAGATTATACCATAGCAAGAAATACTTATGATGATTGTATCAAGTTCATTATTAAAGATGCTGATAGTGCAGCTGTTTACCTTAGTGGTAAAACTTTGCAATCAGGGCGTGCGACCAAATTGGCTGCACTGGCTTTGAAATCACGTGTTCTTCTTTATGCGGCCAGTGATCTGCATGATATTCCAACTGCCAAATCGAAATCAAGTGTTATTTCCGGTTATGCAAATCCTGAGTTTTTAGGTTATGTTAGCGGTGACCGCAAGGCTCGCTGGACTGCTGCATTGGCTGCTGCAAAAGCAGTAGTAGACGTAGCATCTGGTTACAAATTGAATCTTACTGCGCCGGTTACTGCTGAACAGGGAAGATTAAACTACATTTCTTTGGCTATGGGAGGCGGAAGTGCCGATGGGACATTAGATGCTTCTGCATCTGTTGATCTAATCTTTGCACGTCAGTTTACTCCTGGTAAAAGCGAAGGTGCCCGTCAGACAGGTTTGAACAATGGCCCTAACGGGTACCATAACTGGGCTGGTAATACGCCAATCGGTTTGCTTGTTGATGACTATCAAATGATGGATGGTACAACATTCCACTGGACTAATCCAGTACATGCAGCGGCTCCTTATGTAAACCGGGATCCACGCTTTTATGCAAGTATTATGTATGATGGCGCTCCTTGGAAACCGCGTGATAAAATCTCTGGTAACGTTGATCCGGCTAACCAAATCCAGACGGGAACTTACGACCTTGCTGATAGTAAAGGTGCATTGATTAACAGAAAGGGATTGGATACACGCAGCAGCTCTATTGAAGACTGGAACGGTAGCCGTACAGGTTACTACGTTCGTAAGTTTATCGATCCAAATCCTAATTTGGTTGACAACACAGATCGTCAGAATATTCCCTGGCCATTCTTCCGTTACACCGAAGCAGTTTTCAACTTTATTGAAGCTTCTATTGAAACGGGTAATGAAGCAGATGCATTATTGTGGTTGAATAAAATCCGTTACCGTGCAGGTATGCCAGCTATCAAAGCAAGCGGAGCTGATCTTACTACGGCTTACCGTCAGGAAAGAAGAATTGAAATGGCTTATGAGGAGCAACGCTATCACGATGCAAGACGTTGGATGATCGCACCAACTACGCTGGGCAGAAAACTTACATTCATCAGCGTTTTGGGTAAATTCAAAGCGGGTAAATCGATGACTGAGCCTTACAAACATGATGAGTCGGTTTACTCTTATACCTATTCTCCTGTGGAAGATGTCCAACATGAAAACCGTCAGTGGCTGGATAAAATGTACTTCCGTCCGTTTGGTCGTGATGAAAGCAACCGTAACAAATTATTGCTTCAAAATCCTGGTTATGATAAATAATTCAGCGGGCTTGATATTAAATAATGAATCAGTATAATTTAATTTATCATACTGTTTAAATTTACCGGAAACTATGTCTGCTTCGTGCAGGCATAGTTTCTTTTTTCTATAAAATCATCTATTTTCTGTTTCAATCATGAAACTAAAAAATGGCTTTTCAAAAGCCGCCTTCCTGTTCGTTATTGTTGCCCTGGCTGGTTGTAATAAATCAGAAAAATCCGCAGAGAATAAATCAGAAGTTTCCGGAACGCCTCTTTTTACTTTACTGCCTGCTGAAAAAACAAAAGTGGATTTTGTCAATACATTAACCGAAGGTTTGAACACCAACGTGCTCATGTATGAATATTTTTACAATGGTGGCGGAGTAGCAGTTGGCGATCTTAATGGTGATGGGCTGGATGATATTTATTTTACCGGAAATATGGTTTCAAACAAACTGTACCTCAATAAAGGGAACATGCAGTTTGAAGATATAACTTCCGCAGCAAATGTTGCAGGCCGGGAAAGTCCATGGAAAACCGGCGTAACAATGGCCGATGTGAACGGTGATGGCTTACTTGATATTTACGTCTGCTATTCGGGGACAGTTTCTCCTGACAAATTAAAAAACCAGTTATTTATTAACAAAGGGCCTAATACTTCCGGCATTCCTCAATTTGAAGAAAAAGCAGAACAATACGGTTTGGCCAATTCCAGCACTAGCACACAAGCAGCATTTTTTGATTATGACCGGGACGGTGATCTCGACATGTTTTTGTTGAACCACAATCCCAAAGCATTACCAATTTTAGATGAATCTTCAACTGCTGAAATTCTTAAAAAGGAAGATTCTTCGGCCGGAGCAAGATTGTTCCGTAATAATATGAAAAAAGGTTCAGAACCTTTTTTTGAAGATGTAACGAAAAAAGCGGGCATTCAAAGTTCTGAGCTCAGTTATGGATTAGGTATAGGTATTTCCGACGTTAACATGGATGGCTGGCCGGATATGTACATTTCCAACGATTATTCTGTACCTGATTTTTTATACATCAATAACAAAAACGGAACGTTTACAGATGTTATAGATTCGGGCATCGGGCATACTTCCCATTCTTCTATGGGAAATGAAATTGCGGATTTTAACAATGACGGTCTTCCTGATATTTTCACGCTGGATATGTTGCCGGAAGACAACCGCAGACAAAAACTTCTGGTTGGGCTGGACAATTATGAATTGTTTGATTTCAACGTAAAAATGGGTTTTCATCATCAGTACATGCGGAATATGCTGCAACTGAATGAGGGTATAATAGGAAAAGCAGGTAAAATTGCAACACCTATGTTTTCAGAAATCGGACAATTATCAGGCGTTTCGAATACAGACTGGAGTTGGGCTCCACTCTTTGCTGACTATGACAACGATGGCTGGAAAGATCTTTTTATAACGAATGGTTATTTGAGAGATTATACCAATATGGATTTCCTGAAATATATGGGAGATCACCTGAAAAGAAAAGAGGGCCAGGTCAGGAGGGAGGATATATTGGAACTTGTAAATCAAATACCCTCATCGAACCTTAAAAATTATCTGTTCCGGAATAACAAGGACTTAACCTTTAAAAACGTTGCCACAAACTGGGGCTTGGGTCAAGTCTCAAACAGCGGGGGAGCAGCTTATTCGGATCTTGACAATGACGGGGATCTGGATTTGGTAGTGAACAATATTAATCTTCCTGCTTTTATTTATCAAAATGAAGGAAGCAAGCAATTGAAAAATCATTACCTGAAACTGAAACTGGTTGGTGAAGAAAAAAATACGCTGGGTACGGGAGCGAAGGTTTCAATTTATCAAAATGGTCAGCAGCAATATCTGGAACAAATGCCGACACGAGGATACCAATCCAGCGTGTCACCAATTTTGCATTTTGGACTTGGAAATTCGGGTATGATTGATTCTCTGAAAATCACCTGGTTAAGTGGAAAACAGGAGAAACTGATTAACCCGAAAGCAGATCAATTACTTACTTTATCCGAAAAAAATGCGAAAGGTGAAAAAGTAATATTGGCGCCTGAAATTCCAATTTTTAACGCCATTTCTTCCCCTATTGCTTACAAAAATCCAGCTAATAAAATTAACGATTTCAAGCGGCAGCCGCTTATGGTGAATGCAATTTCCTTTTCAAATCCCAATTTGACAAAAGGAGATGTGAATGGTGATAAGTTAGAAGACGTATATGTCGGTGGAGGCTATGGTGAAGCAGGTAAATTATTTACGCAACAAAAAAACGGAAGTTTTATAACTAAACCAGTTGCTGCATTCGAAGCAGATAAACAAAGCGAAGATACGGACGCTGCATTTTTTGATGCCAACGGTGACGGATTTATTGATTTGTATGTAACCAGTGGTGGTTATGCCAATTTTATGTCCGAAGATGTTTTGCTGCAGGACCGGCTCTATATTAACGATGGAAAAGGGGATTTCACAAAGAAAACAGATGCTCTGCCGAAAATGCTGTTTAGCAAAAGTTGTGTCAGAGTTGCTGATTTTAACGGAGACGGAAAACAGGATTTGTTTGTTGGCGGAAGGGTAATCCCAGGCAGATATCCGGAAGCACCCAGAAGTTATATTCTGATCAATAACGGAAAAGGCCAGTTCACAGATCAAACGGCTAAAATAGCTCCGGAACTGGAAAGAATTGGTATGGTTACAGATGCAGCCTGGACGGATATGAATGGTGACAAAAAGCCGGATCTGATTCTGGTTGGAGAGTGGATGCCGATAACGGTGCTGGTTAGTAATAGCGGAAAACTGACAGATAAAACGCTGGATTATTTTGAAAAAGAATACAGTGGGTGGTGGAATAAAATCCTGGTTGAGGATATAAATGGTGATGGTAAACCGGATTTGGTGGTCGGTAATATTGGATTAAATACGCAATGTAAAGCAAGTGATACCGAACCGGTGGAAATGGTTTATAAAGATTTTGACGACAATGGTTCGATGGATCCGATTCTTTCCTTTTACATCCAGGGCAAAAGCTATCCTTATGTAACGCGGGATGAAATGCTGGATCAGATGAGTATTATGCGGACACGTTTTCAGGATTATAAAAGTTATGCGGAAGCAACGGTAACGGATATTTTCACACCGGAGGAATTGAAAGATGCCTCTCATTTGACTTCCAACTTTTTGAAAACGGCGTATTTCGAAAGTAATGCATCGGGTAAGTTAAAGGAAAAATCTCTTCCGCTGGAAGTTCAGTCTTCACCAGTCTTCACCATTACTTCGGTTGATTTTGATCAGGATGGTAAAAAGGATTTACTGTTTTGTGGTAATAGCAGCCGTGCTCGTTTGCGCTTTGGAAAATATGATGCGAATTATGGGACCTTGTTAAAAGGAGATGGTAAAGGAAATTTTAAATATATACCACAGAATAAATCAGGTTTTGCGCTGAAAGGTGATGTGCGAAGTGTGCTTCCAATTGGAAATACGCTATTGTTCGGAATTAATCAGCAGGAAATAAAAGCATATAAAATTGTTAAAAAATGAAAATTCAGTTCCTTCTTTCGCTTCTGTTAATTGGTGTTTTAACTGGGTGTAATAAAAAAAATGAAAAATTGCCAGATCTGAACGGTTCTGTTATTGGCCAGGTTACCAGTCAAATGACCGACGTAATGGTGCATGATGTGACCAATCCACCGCTTGGGGCGCGCTTTTATTCTTATGCATGTCTGGCAGGTTATGAAGTGGTGGCTCAAAATGATTCGGCATATAAAACGATGCATGGCGTTTTGAATGATTTCCCCGAAATTAAAAAACCGGAAGGAATAACAAAGTATTCTTACCAGCTGAGCGCAGTGCTGGCCATGTTGGAAACAGCAAAAAAAATGCAGCCTTCAGGTGGTTTGATGCTTCAAAAATTTCAGGATCATTTGGTTGACTCCTGCAAAACGATTGGTTTCAGCGAAGAGATTATTATGGGCTCAAAGGAATATGCATTAGGAATCAGCAAGCAGATCTTGAAGTACGCGAAGGCCGATAAATATAATCGTATCAGCAATTTTCCAAGGTATGCGCCTATGGAAGGAAAGGGAAACTGGTACCCGACTCCTCCGGGATATTTTCCTCCTGTTGAGCCGTATTTCAAAACTGTTCGTCCGTTTACGCTGGATACTTCTTCACAATTTCGTCCCGCTCCCCCAATCCCTTTTTCAGAAGATAAAAATTCTGATTTCTTTAAAATGATGCTCGCCAATTATCATGTGAAAGCAGAAGGCCAAGCAAAAATTACCGCGGCATTCTGGGATTGCAATCCTTTTGCATTGGAAAATAAAGGGCATTTATTGGTTGGAATGAAGAAAATTTCTCCAGGTGCGCACTGGATTGGAATTACAGATATTGCTTGTAAACAGGCAAAAACAGATTTCCCGAAAACGTTGTTAATCACTACTTCCGTAGCGATTGGCCTGATGGACGGATTTATGGCTTGCTGGGATGAAAAGTACAGAAGTAACCGAATTCGCCCGGAGACCGTGATCCGTAAATATATTGACCCAAACTGGAAACCGTTTTTACAAACTCCCCCTTTTCCCGAATATCTAAGCGGACATTCCGTAGTTTCTTCGGCTGCGGCTGTCATTTTAACCCATTATTTTGGAGATAATTTTGCTTATACCGATACCGTTGAAGAGCGTTTTGGATTGAAAGCAAGAAAATTCAAATCATTTAATGATGCAGCGAAAGAATCCGGATTATCAAGATTTTACGGCGGGATTCATTTTATGGATGCGGTTGAAAATGGCTGGATACAAGGCGATAAGGTTGGGCATTGGGTGGTAGGGAAGCTTTCGGCAGTCGGCGATCAGCAGTCAGTTTCTGGCAAACATACAGCAAGCCGGTAATTCGAAATTATTAGTGACTGAAAGCCGATTGCCGAAAGCAGACTGCCTAAAATATTATTTCTTTTTCAGCTAACAACTCCTTTGTATACTTATACCCAATATCAAATAGTTTCTGCGCTTTCGTAAAATCGAAGGTATTAAATGTACCTAGTTCAGGTGCTTCAATAAGAAGATCGCAACGATCCAGACTTGCCTTAGCCTTATGCCGCATGGCCATTCGAATACTTCGGACCGCGATTTGGTGCATGTGTGAAAAAGGTTTATCAAAAAGAAGCGGGTTGCAATGAATTCCAATAATGTAATCAGCTTCTTTTTCGATTGGCGCAACCGGTAAATTGTTGAAAATCGCGCCATCAATTAAATCACGACCTTCCAGATTGAACGGTTTGAATACCCCGGGAAGACAACAAGAAGCCAGGATGACTTTCCCGAGATTTCCACTTCTGAACGTAACTTCCTGTCCGGCGTGAAGATCTGTCGCTGTCACTGCAAGTGGGATTTTCAAAGCTTCAAAGGTATTTTCCGGAATATATTTTTTGATTATCTCTTCAACTCTGTCGATTTTCAATAAGCCGCCGAAACTGAATCCGAATCTCAAATAAGAACTGAACCGGGTTTTCAGGATTATCTCAAAAATCTCGTCGGCAGTATATCCGTAAGCGATCAGTGCACCTATGAAAGAACCTGCGCTGGTTCCGCTGATAATGTCTGGCTTTAACCCATATTCTTCAAGTGCTTTGATCGCACCAATATGAGATATTCCACGGGCTCCGCCGCCTGATAAAACTAATGCGATCTTTTTCATTTTTTGTTTAAACTCAGTGTTGATGGAGTTTTGCGCGGAGTTAGGTGAGTTTTTTTATGTAATTTAGAATAAAATATACGGTGTCCAGTTTGTAATAGAAACCTGATTCTAAAATATAAACTTGTAAAGTTATGAATACCAAGTACGAATTAATCATGTATTGGAGTGAAGAAGATAGTGCTTTTATAGTTGAAGTTCCTGAATTGGCTGGGTGCATGGCTGATGGACAAACGCAAAGCGAAGCTCTAATTAATATTCAAATTGTTATTGATCAGTGGATTGAAACGGCAAAAGAATTGGGACGAGATATTCCAAAAGCGAAAGGCAAATTGATGTATGCCTAACGATCAAAGAAAAATTCCCAAATCTCCTCTTTGCAGAATCTTGATTCCTTTTTCTGTATTTTCTACTATCGCTGCTTCGTAAGTAGGGTCGTGTTCGAACAATAGAATGCATTTTTCTTCCGCTGCTTTTTTTAGTACTGCTTCTTTTTCAACCATGGTTATTAATGGTCTGACATCATAGCTCATTACCCAGGGAAGTGGCAGATGAAATGAAGATGGGACTAAGTCGGCTGCATAAATGATCTTCTGGTTTTTGTAGGTAATAACGGGCAGCATCATTTGTTCGGTGTGTCCGTCTACATGGATGAAATCTATATTTGAGAAAGGAGAAATGCCCTTTTCGATAAATTTAAGTTGCCCGGATTCTTTAATTGGTAAAATATTTTCCTTCAAAAACGACGCTTTTTCTCTTGGATTCGGATTTGTTGCCCATTGCCAGTGTGTTTCGTTTGACCAGTAAGTTGCTTTTGGAAAAGTGGGTGTCAGAAGCGATTTGTCAGTATTGTATTTTACGGCTCCGCCGACATGATCAAAATGTAAATGGGTTAATACAACATCTGTAACATCCTCGGTTGAAAATCCTGCTTTTTTTATTGAATCTATTAAAGTGGCGTCTCCGTTCAAATCATAAAATCCGAAAAATTTTTCGTCCTGTTTATCACCAAGTCCGGTATCAACAAGGATTAATTTATCCCCATCTTCAATCAACAAACAACGCATTGCCCAGTTGCAAAGGTTTTTTTCATCAGCCGGATTGTGCCGGTTCCATAAGGTTTTAGGAACCACACCAAACATTGCACCGCCATCAAGCTTGAAATAACCTGTATCTATAATATGTAAATTCATAAGGGCAGAAATATATTTAATCGTCTTACCAGTAGCTTTGGCGGTAAAGTTAGTTATTAATAGAGAAGTTGGTAATTCTAACGCTCAACTTGATGGCTCAAAGCTGTCATTCAATTTTCAACACTCACCATTTTTTATGTTTTTTAATTCTTGTTTGCGCAAATTGTCAGGTATTTTCAGTTTTGCATTAATACTAATCTTTCAAATTTCCTATGCGCAAAAATTACCTGTTCAATATGTCGAAACACGTATTGGTACGGCACCAGCGGCTACTGAAAGTGCAGCAAAACACAGCGAGGCGGGAAGTGAATTAAAAGGACAGACAATGCCTGCTGTGGGAACGCCCTATGGAATGACGCAATGGACTCCGCAGACAAAATCAACCGAAACAAAATGTATTGCGCCTTATTACTATGCGGATACGAATTTTCAGGGATTCCGGGGAACGCACTGGCTGAATGGTTCCTGCGTTCAGGATTATGGAACGCTTACGGTTATGCCAATTTCAGGAGAACTTATTGTAAATCCTGAAAAACGTGCTTCCGGATTTCGACATGAGACTGAGATCGCTACACCTGCTTATTATAGTGTTAAGCTTGATGATTATAATATCACTGCTGAGGTAACTTCCCTGGCGCGCTCGGCAATGCTTCGTTTTTCCTATGCAGAAGGAAAGGAAAACTTCATTATAATTGAGCCAAACAGCGATGAAGGAGAAGGTTTTGTTGAAGTTTTCCCGGAAAGGGGAGAAGTTGTTGGTTACAATCCGGTTCACAGAATTTATCAGGGCTCGGGACAGTCTGCCGGATTCAGTGGTTATTTTGTTTTGAAATTTGATACGCCTTTTACACAATATGGCGTCTGGGAAGCGGATACAATTGTACCAATGGGACGGACAAAAATGGGAAAAGGAAAACGTGAAAAGCTCGGTGCTTATGTCGGTTTTGGTACAAAACAAAAATCAGTTATTGTCCAGATCGGGACTTCTTTTACAAGTTTGGAAGGTGCCCGGAATAATTTGAAAAAAGAACAGTTGGGCAAAAGTTTTGACACCATCCGCAAATCAACGGAAAATGAATGGAATGATGCTTTGGGTAAAATGAAAGTGAAAGGAAGTGAAAAGGATAAAACACTTTTTTACAGTGCACTTTACAGAACAAAACTTTCTCCGCGTTTGTATTCCGATGTTGATGGTCAATATCCATCTTTTGCGGGCGGAACACCTTTGCAAAAGGCAGATGGTTTTGATTATTATTGTGATTACAGCATGTGGGACACTTTCAGAGCTGCAATGCCCTTACATGCGCTTTTGGAACCGAAAAAATCGGGAGACATGATGCAGTCATTGGTAAAAAAAGGTGAACAGGGAGGTTGGATGCCTATTTTTCCTTGCTGGAATAGTTATACAGCTGCCATGATTGGCGATCATGTCATGTCTGTAATGGCTGATGCTTATGTGAAAAATGTAAGGAATTTTGATATTGAATCAGGTTATAAACTGTTAAGGAAAAATGCTTTTGATACCAATTCTGATCCAAAAAGTTATGAAGCCGGAAAGGGGAGGCGAGCGCTGACATCTTATTTAAAATACAATTACGTTCCATTGGAAGATAGCGTCTGGCAGGCTTTTCACAAACGTGAACAGGTTTCCAGGACACTGGAATATGCCTATGATGATTTCTGTCTTTTTATTTTGGCAGAGGAATTGGGTCATACCGACGACGCAGCTTTACTTCGAAAACGAGCTCTGAACTATCAGAATGTGATTGATCCGGTAACTGGTTATGCCCGGGGAAGATATGCGGATGGAAGCTGGATCAAGGATTTCGATCCTTTTTCCAAACGTTCAAGTTTTATAACGGAAGGTTCGTCGGCTCAATATACGTGGTTTGCTCCACAGGATATTGAGGGATTAAAAAAAGCGGTTGGCGGTGAAAAGTCGTTTATCAATAAACTGGATACTTTATTTGATCAGGGCTATTATTGGCACGGAAATGAACCTAATCATCAGATTCCTTACCTGTATGCTTATGGCGGACAGTCCTGGAAAACACAAAAAAGGGTTAAAACTATTATCAGGGAAGAATATGATACAACACCTGGCGGCCTAAGTGGAAACGAGGATGGCGGACAAATGTCCGCATGGCTGGTATTCAGTATGGCCGGATTGTATCCCGTTACACCCGGAACGCCATTTTACGTTTTGGGAACACCAGTTTTTGAAGAGACTTCCCTGGAATTGTCTCATGGTAAGAAGTTTAAGATCAAAGCGAATGGTGTGTCGGAAGAGGCAATTTATATTCAGTCTGCCAAATTAAACGGGAAGCCATATACCAAAACTTATTTGTCGCACGACGACTTAACAAAAGGTGGCAGTCTGGTTTTGGAAATGGGTGTCAAGCCAAATGAAAACCGGGGAAATTCAGCTTCAGATGTACCGCCTTCTTTATCAAAAGAATAAAGTTTGAAAGGGTAGTTGTAAAATGGTATTATAGGTATTTAAAATTGCATCAATTAATTTATTTGTAAAATATAATTTTGAATAAATTAATTGATGCCATATTAAATTTGTAATCGAGTAATGTCTTGACTAATTTTCGTTAAAATACGTCCATTACTCCCTTTCAAATGAATCGTAGAAATTTTTTTCAAAAAGCAGTTCCGGCAAGTTTTGCTCTTGGCGCTGTTGCAGCTTCCTGTACACCTAAAACGCAAATCCAATATCCTGATAAACATTATCACATTAGCAAAGGCTACCATCAGATTCCAAAGCTGCGTTTGTCAATGGACCGGATTGTGAAGGAAACCGTGGGTTTGCGGCCTTTCCGGGCATCAGGCCCGCGGATTGAAACGGAACAATTGGGAAACAAAACCATTGTTCATAATTACGGACATGGAGGAAGCGGTTGGTCGCTTTCGTGGGGTACCGGCAATATTGCGAGAAAATTGGTTTTGGCGACGAACGAGAAAAAAATTGCTTTGCTGGGATGTGGAGCGGTAGGAATTGCGACGGCGCGTTTGTTACAGGAAAGTGGCTGTGAAGTAACAATTTACACAAAAGACGTACCTCCGAATATAACAAGCAATCTGGCTACCGGAACCTGGTCGCCCGCTTCCAGAGTTTGTGATGTTAATGTGGCAAAACCAGAATTTAAAGCCATTTGGGAAGATGCAACACGTTTTTCATTCCGGCGTTTTCAGTTTCTTTTAGGGATGGATGATATTGCGTGCTGGGCTGAGGAATATAGCGTTTTTAACAAAGAACCAGTCTATGCGCCAGGCGCAGGTGGAGAAGAATTTGAAATACATGGCTTGCTGCCTGAACGTGTGAGATTAACTTCAAAAGAACATCCGTTCAAGGCTGATTTCGTTTCCAGAAGATCAAATTTAATGTTTAATATTCCATCGTATCTTAGACACCATCTTAATGATTTTCTGATGTTTGGCGGAAAAGTCAAAATTCAGGAAATAAAAAAACTGGAAGATATTGATGCCTTACCAGAGCGTGTTGTAGTCAATTGCATGGGATTAGGAGCAAAACCAGTTTTTAACGACCAGGAATTAACCCCAATATCCGGACAACTTTCCTGTCTGATTCCACAAAGTGACGCCAATTATAAATTGTATACGCAGGGTGCGAGTTTCATTTCCCGAAAAGACGGAATTTACATTGGCGGCAACGGAATAATAGGAAATTGGGATACAACCCCGAGTAGAGAACAAACCGAAAAAACCGTAGGTATCCTACAAAAATTAATGGAGGAAATGCGCGGCTAATTCCTTTAGAAACTTAGCCCTGAAAGGGCGTCATATCTTAGCCCGGGGCACCGCCCCGGGTTTTCGTGTTATCATTGGTTTTCGTATTATCACAGGTTTTTGTTTGGTCGGTTTTAATACAAAATGGCCTCCTGATTAGTCAAGAGGCCGTTTTATAACAAATATTTTTATTGCGTCGATAATTTTATTAATTCCCTTTATTTTTCTTCTTTTTAACACCATCCGCAATAAGTCCAGTACCCACACCGACACCACCACCAACTAAACTTCCAACCAACGCACCTTTAGCGCGATCTCCTTTACCGATGATGGCTCCTGCAATGGCACCTGTTCCTGCACCAATAGCTGCGCCTTTTGCAGCATTATTCCATTTTTTCTTTCTTGGCGCGGCTTGCGGAGCTTGTTGAACTACATTACTATTGGCAAGAGCCTGCTTGTTATCTTCTTCTATTTTATTTTTCTCCTCTTTTTCGGAAGCAACATTCCGCATAGAATCAATTACAGCCTGTTTGGTAATGACAGCTTGCATAGAATCAACCGTTCTCTGTTTTTCTCTTAATAACTCGGCGTCTTTATTTGAACTGCTATTACAGGAAGATAATATAAAGGCACCAAATACTATTGAAAGGATCGTTTTCATAACTTCGATTTTAGGTTTATCACTGATACGTATAGTAACCTCTAAAATCATGCCAACGAAGAAAAGTATAAAAAATAGCTTCAAAATTGTAATCTGGAAAGATTCCTATTGCTTTTCTCCTATTTCAATTTTCCGATTCTTAAAAGTGTTGGAAATGTTACCTCCTTTTGTTTCTCTTTACCCCACATCTTTTCAAAATCCTTTCTGACCTCATCTACTGGATTTGTTCCGTTTTTTTTGATAAAATGCTGAACAGCCGACCAGGTGTTCAAATAACCGATCAGCTCGTCCAGGTTCCATTTCACTTTTTGTGAAAATGAAGGAGCCTGAATTTCCTGAAATGGGAAAGGGATGGTTTTGTATTGCTCATCCAGATATTTCCGCTCCTTGTCCCAGTACGTATCTCCTAAAATGTCAGAATACAAACGGTGAATAATCTTGTCGCACTCTCCATCGATCGTCATCAGATTATATCCTATAACTGCAATGATTCCATCAGGCTTTAACGTGTGGCGAACTTTTTCATAAAAGTTGTCAAAATCAAACCAGTGAATCGCTTGGGCTACGGTTATCAGATCGAAGAAGTTTTCGTTAAAAGTTACATTTTCAGCACTTACAACCTCATACGTAATATTGTCTTTTCTTACAGCATTCATAATTTGATTTTCACTGATATCGGTCGCATAGACGTGTTGGAAGAAGGGAGAAAGTTTACCGGCCAGTTGTCCATTCCCCGTTCCGCAATCCCAAACATTGGTTTTATTATTGACCAGATTTAAAATAAATTCAATCGCTTCGTCCGGATATGTTGGGCGAAAAACGGAATATTGCCTGGAATGGCTTGAAAAATTGTCTTTCATAAAATCAGGTCTTTATTGTGCGCTGCACCTTTGCGGAGAGTACAATATTTTTGCTTCTTATACAATTATTACGCCGCTCTGTGGCTATATATTTAATGCCTATCGATGAAAACTTTGCCCCGTGAATCTCAAAACCTCTGGCAGCGCTGTCCTCCAATAGGTCCATGTGTGAGCACCATCGCGCACACGAAATTCATGAGGAATCCCTTTTTCCATCATACTTGCGTGCAATATCATGTTGCCTTTTACCAACGCGTCATCATCGCCGCAGTCAATATAATAGCGTACGGTTTTTAATTTTTCAGGACTTGCTGTTTCAATGATTTTTAGAATTGAATTCTTGTAATAAAAATCAGTTAACCTTGCCGTGCCTTTCAAATTTGGTCCGTAAATAGTTGCATAGCGACTTTCCCACCGTTCATCCGGCATAGCCATCATGTCTTCATCCGTTCTTACGGCCGAGCTAAGGGCAGAAGCTGATGTAAACAATTCAGGATGTTTGGTTGCCAGGAGCAACGTTCCGAAACCTCCCATGGAAAGTCCGGCTATTGCCCTGAATTCTTTTTTTGCGCGGGTGTGGTAATTGGCATCGATGAATGGAATAAATTCTTCCGTGAAAAAATCTTCATATCTTCCTTTTCCGTCGAAAGTATTCATATACCATGTTACCTCAGCGTCGGGCATCACGATGATCATAGCCGGCGCATCACCGCTGTTAATAGTTTTATCAGCAATTTCCTGAGCCAGGCCGAATTGTGTCCATCCGGTTTCATCATCTGAATATCCGTGCAGAAGATACAATACAGGATAGCTCCGGTTTGTTTTGTCGTAATCCGCAGGCAAATAAATACTGTATTTTATATCCTTGCCCATCAGTTTACTTTTCACTTTCAGGCTTTCCTTAATAATGCCCTGTTGTGCGAAGGATGTAAAGGATATAAATAGAATGAGAAACGGAAGTAGTTTTTTCATTGAAGGTTTAAATCAGAGGTGTCGAAATTATTTATTTTATCCTTTGTCGATTCTATTTCAAAAGTTAGTTTTCTCACATTACTACCCTAATGAATTCCTTTAAGCCTATGTTGATCTCTGTTAATAATTATAAAGAAGAAATGTTGCGCCGGATGTTTTACAAACAAAAACAAATACTTTTGTCCATATGGTAAATGGTTGTGCAAAATGATCATGAACGTCGGGTAAGCCAGGTTTTATTTTTAGTAAATTCAGTATGAAAATTTTGTTGACAATGTTTTTTAATTTGTTGAGTATTGTAACCGTTGGAAAGTCATGATCAAGAATTTTGTTATGCTGACTTTTGATCTGGAAGAGTTTGACATTGCAGAGGAATACGGTCAAAAAGTATCACATTCGGATCAGATGACTGTTACAAAAACGGGTACGGAACGGCTGATTGCGCTTTTGGATAACCATAATATCCGGGCTACTTTTTTTACAACCGGAAATTACGCTCAGCTAAATCCTGAATTAATTAAAGCGATTTCGTTAAAACATGAGATTGCTTCACACGCCTTATATCACTCATCTTTCCATAAGTTTAAGGAAACGGATATTCTGGAATCGAAAAATATTCTTGAAAATATTACGGGCAGCAAAGTTACGGGATTCAGAATGCCTCGTTTGAAATCTTTTGATCACAAAGTTTTATCGGGCTGGGGTTTTGTTTATGACTCGTCGATTAACCCGACCTATCTTCCTGGTCGATATAATTTATTGCATAAAAGTCCGCTTCCTTACCGCGAAAACGGATTGCTTGAACTGCCTTGTTCTACAACACCAACCTTGCGTTTTCCACTATTCTGGCTTGCATTTAAAAATTTGCCTATTGGTTTGTACGCAGCTTTGTGCAGACGAACTTTACGAAAAAGGAAAAATCTGATGTTATATTTTCATCCCTGGGAATTTGCGGAGATCGGGGATTTTAAAATGCCTGGTTATGTAAAAAGTCCTGACGGAATAGAATTGGTTGACAAACTTGATAAACTGATTCAAAATCTTAAAAAGCAAGATGCTGAATTTGTCACTTGTCAGGAATTTTGTGAAACTTTGGAAATAGCCGGTGAGTCAATGAAGTCCGTTTAATACACTTGTTAATAGGCTTAATTTTAGAATTAATATTTCTATCAAAGGATTATATTATTGTTGGAAAAATGGGATATAATTCTCTGCAAAACCGAAATTATTTACGGAATTGATTTCATATATTCAGCAAATTCATTGAAACCAAATTTGGTTTACCGGATTGAAATTTGATTGACATTTAGTTTTCCAGAACATTAAAAATGATAATAGATCTACGCAGCGATACCGTTACCCGTCCAACCAAAGAAATGCAGGAAGCCATGTGGTCAGCTTCGGTTGGGGATGATGTCATGGGGGACGATCCCACTGTTAACGCATTGCAGGATAAAGCTGCGGGCTTGTTTGGAATGGAAGCCGCCTTGTTTTGTGCGTCGGGAACGATGACAAATCAGTTGGCCATTCGTGCCTATACGCAGCCCGGAAGTGATGTTATCTGTGACAAACTTTCCCATATTTATCTGTACGAAGGTGGCGGAATTATGCTCAATTCTTTTTCTTCGGTAAAGTTACTTGATGGCGAGAGAGGCAGAATAAATGCATCGCAGGTTGTTGACGCAATAAGCCCCGAGGGAGATATTCATGCGACTGTGAGCCGGATGGTTTCTTTGGAAAATACGATGAATAAAGGTGGAGGAAGTTACTATGATTTTAAAGAAATCACAGATATTCGTAAGGTTTGTGACAAACATGGACTGGCCTTTCATCTGGATGGTGCCAGACTTTTTAATGCTTTGATTGAAACGGGAGAAACCCCGAAACAATACGGACAGGTTTTTGACAGTATCAGTATTTGTCTCTCCAAAGGCCTTGGTTGTCCCGTAGGATCACTTTTGCTGGGAACAAAAGAGGTCATTACAAAAGCAAAACGTTTTCGCAAGGTGATGGGTGGCGGATGGCGTCAAGCTGGATTTTTGGCCGCCGCCGGAATTTACGCGCTTGATAATCATGTGGATCGTTTGAATGAAGACCATATCCGTGCAAGATCTATCCGTGATATTTTTGTTCATAAATCTGAGGTTGAAGAAATTTATCCGGTAGATACCAATATTGTCATTATTCGTTTATCAGCAAATATTTCAGCTCCTGATTATGTGCGGGAACTTGCAAAATCGGGGATTCAGGCTGTGACTTTTGGTAAAAATCTGGTTCGTTTTGTTACACATCTGGATTTTACAGACGCTCATCTGGAAGAAATGAGGAAGCGGTTATTGTAGTCCAATATTCTCTTTTTGTATTGTTAAATTAGTGCCATCGGCACGGCCAATATAGTAGCCGCGGAATTTATTCCGTGGATTGATCGCACGACCGATGTAATAGCCACGGAATTTATTTCGTGGATTGATTAACGTTTCGAAATCAATTTTTCAAATATCGCCCCAAATCCTACTCCGATAGAATAAGCCAGAATATCGCTCCACAAAAAAACATAACCAAGAATTAGCCCGCCAAGTGTTGTATTTCTGATATTGTCAATCCAGTCTGCGTGGTATAACTGGCTTAATTCAACCATATAACAGAAAAAAATAGCGATGGCCAATATCTGAAACGTTGGGGTTTTATTGAAAATAAAACCAGTTATCAGGAAAATCATCAACGCCCAAAGTGAATCGCCCAGATATAAATTTACTTGCTCAGGTAGTTGGTATGCTATTTTTCTTGAAAAAAGTCCAAAAGAAATCACTAGCATTGTCAGAAGAAAATAAAGGACCCTGTTTCTTGGATTGACACCCAAAATTGAATCAAATTTATTTTTAATATCAGGTGTCTTTTTCAATAGTATTCCGTCACAAGTTCATCACGTAAATAAACACAAGTTATGAAGAATTACATTTTATCCTTAGTTACTTTATTTTTCGTAACGTCAGCAGTTACGACATCATTAGCGCAAACATTATCAGCTGAAGCACAGCTTGATAAAGCCGTTACACTTTCCGCAAAAGGAGATACAGCCGGAACAGCAGAAGCGTTAACAGCCGGGACAACGGCACTGGAAACTGAGGCGAAAAGTTCAAGTGGAGATTTAAAAGACAAACTTTTGAGCAAAGTAGGAGATCTTAAATCGCTGATTCCGCTCGCTTCGGGTGGGAAATTACAAAGTGGTGTATTGGGAAAGGCAGTTAGCGCAGTGAAAATGCTTCTTGGCGCAAACAGAATCAGCAGTTTGTTAGGAAAGGGAGAATCTGGTTTACTGGGAAATGCATCAAGCCTTACCAGCAGTCTTGGTCTGGTTAAAGCGGGATCTTCAATATTGGGTTCGGGAACACAAAACCAATTAAGCGGCGTGTTGGGTGAAGCAACAAAAGCTGTTGGCGGTTTGGATAAAAAAGGATTGGCAGGAAAACTGGCAGCAACGGCTTCAAGTAATTCTTTGGGAAGTATCGTAAAGCTTGTAGGTTCTTCTTTGTAATTATAAATTAAGGTTCAATAAAAAGGGAAAAGCCACTTCTAAATGAAGTGGTTTTCCCTTTTTAATTCGTTTCAAATGTTTTTTATCGTCTTAGATCAAAAGCTAATTCTTTAATTGCTCTTTCTCCCTTAATATCTTTTACAGCACCTTCAATTTGGTAAATATCTAGCTTTTTCCTGGTTATATCTGTTTTGAAAGCATAAGTAAATACTTCCTTTTTTTCATTACTAAAAGTGATACTGTTGGAAATCGGATATATTTCGCCCACACAATCTCCGCTATAACACAGATTATAA
The DNA here is from genome assembly GCF_005280585.1 of Dyadobacter frigoris. Lineage (GTDB taxonomy): Bacteria > Bacteroidota > Bacteroidia > Cytophagales > Spirosomataceae > Dyadobacter > Dyadobacter frigoris. Next base: position 9,236 of record NZ_SZVO01000005.1, on the reverse strand, counting down.
CGCTTGAAATTTTCCAGTCCCGTTACAGAGCCGTCCGCATTGAAATTGACTTTTTGACCGGATTGTTTATTTTCCTTAAAAAGAGAATATTCTCCTGCGATCAACTGCTGATTAAGATGATTTTCAAAATCCCATTTCTGTTTCGTTGAAAGGGTCGATTCTTTAAAAGTAGAATTTCGTGTTACCCCATTCCATGCGCTATCAACGAGAGTGATCGTTTTATCTTCATTTACAGTAAAAGACATATCCTTTTCCTGAAGGGCATGAACGAGTAAATATTTCTTGCCATCCTTTTTATAGGCAAGCCTGGATTGTTCAAAACCATATAAAATATCAACGCTGTCTTTACTTGTGAAATTCAATTCGTAACAATAAACGGGAATCAACCCCGGGATAGAATCGGTTGTTTGTTTAAGGAAAGTTTCGTTAACAAATTTTCCACTTAAACCAGTATAACTACTTTCGTTTTCCTTGTTACAACTGGTTAAAGACACGAAGGACAGAAAAATGATTGGGATTGTAAATTGTAGAGATTTCATGAAGGGTTAAATTGTTTTTGTTTTTCATAACATTGTCAATACTTACTGATAGCTTAAAGCACGGAGTATATGAAAACTATGCATGGTTGACTAATTAATGTACTTCGTTATCAATATTGTATAAAAAAAGGACGTTGCTAACCATTTCTGGCATAACAACATCCACGTTTATTTGATGAAGAAGTGTAATCTGGTAATGAATTATTTTTAAGAATTTGTATTTTCCGGATGAAATGATGCTATGGACGATCTGGTGTCCAGTTTTCCAATCATTTCGTTGGACATAGCATCAGCATATACGCCGTAGCTGCTTACCAAAGTTCCCTTCAAGCCTGTATTGGATTCAATAGCGTAAAGAATTGAGGTATCAGAAGGATTACTCATTCCTTCAAATCTGAAAACTTTTACAATACTAAAATCTTCAGGATTAAGCGTTAACTTAATTCCTTCGTCGCTGTAAAGTTCGAGGGCGTGAGCTGTGAGATTAAAATCATAGGTAAAACCCTGTTTTTTCAAACCTTCGAGTGTTTCAACTAGCGTATCCGGTTCGTTGATATCTTTTTCTGCCGGATTTGAGCCCGTCAGTTTTATATCTTCTGCCTGTAATTCCATAACGATAGTTGTTTAAAGGTTTAAAGAAAGACATATTCGCTTTCTTAGTGAATGAACAAAAAACCATGCCTTACTATTTTAAACTGATCGGCAATTCTAAAATTCATCCAATTTCAGATGTAGTTAAAGGCAAAATATCACGTCAGTTTTATCAAGGAATTGATATACAGATTTTTTGAAGAATAAAATATTTTTTTACAGTCTATCAACCAAAATGGAGCTATTGGTTTGGCGAAAAAGCAAAATGAGGTACTTTGACCTCAAAACGGAAGAATTTGAACAATGTAAATGGAAGAAAAACGTCACTTAAAATATTTAAGCTTGTATAAATCAGAAACAATTTTCTTAGCTCTTTCAACAGGCCACTGACTTTTAAACAATTGACTTTCCTGCATGGCGCCTTCAAACAAAAGGTAAACTGTATCACTTAAATCATCTTTTGGATTTTCCATAACATCCGCAAAAAATGTCCTGAGCTGTTGTTTATATTCCTGGATTATAGATAGTAACTGCGATTCATCTGACTGAATTTCAGATAACATATTCAGGAAACTGCACCCCCGAAAATTTTCTTTTTCATTGATTTGAATCAGGAAATCAAAGGCGGCGAATATTTTCTTTTTTTCTTTTTTTGATTCGTCAGTAAATGACAAAAGTTGATCAAACCAGATTTGTTGCCGGGCTTTAAGATATTCCACTCCTAAGTCTTCTTTCGACTTAAAATGGAGATAAAGACTTGCTTTGGCTACGCCAGCTTCACTGATAATCTGGTTGATACCGGTTGTATTATATCCCTGCTCATGAAACAGCCTGAGTGCTGTATCCAAAATGCGTTCCTTTGGTAAGACCGGATGATGTTTCATAATCGGGATTTTTAAAATAGATAAACAGACTGGTCTATTTGATTGATAAATCTAATCAATATTAAAAAAGTATACGAATTACTGTTGACTTATTTGGGCCGATAAATGATCTGTTTATTATTATAAGCTGCAAAACAGCCTAATCCGCCGTTGATATTATTATAAACCAAAGAGGGTTCAGAAAAAGGATTATCAGATTGATCGGCTAGTTTTAGAGATTTGTGATAATCATAATAGGACTTTTCTGTATTGTTAACTTCTATTACAACTGCAACTAATCTTGGTTTTTGCTTTGCATAATATTTTGTACCGTCTGCTGATGTGTACAAAAGGGTAGTAGGAAGAAAACTTCTGCCGAGCGGTGAAGTAAAGGCGGTTCCATCCAGATTTACGTCACTTTGAAATTCGCTCCGGCCGCTGTCATCATTCCAGTTGAAACTGAACCTGTTTCTGACACGTTTTTCCTGGAAATTATCCGGACTGGTTCCTTCAAGGATAGAATATTCCACGTCCATATTGGCTCGAACCCTGTAAAAATTAGCTTCTCCGGCAATATCCTGCCAAACTGCATTTACAGTGAGCGCTGTATCTGGCCGTCCGCTACGCCTTGTTATGTAAGCCGTGTCTATGACGTAGGATTTTATAGTTACCTGATTTGCCGGTACGGTGCAGGTTGCATCAACCGATCGTGTTGGGTCTGAAACAGACAGCTTATATGTCTGAGCTGCGACAATTGGAAAACTTGCTTTTTCTATACTATATAACTGACTTGTAGAATCATAAGGTAAAATAACTTCCTTTCCGCCACCGGAAATTTTGACAATTGCATTTTTAATCACAGAATTTTCCGAATTGGATTCTCCGAATAGAGGAATTGATTCTGTAACGACAACATAGATTCTGGCCGCTTGCGGGGAAATGAAAGATTGTACTACCAACTTGGAACCGATACCGGGAACATCGTCAGGAGAAACATCGGTAACCAATGTATCACAGGAAAAAAGTGCTGTGATAACAATCAGAAATATAAAAATATTGATCTTCATGATGTCTTAAAACTTAAAGTTATAGCTGATTGAAGGCAGCACAGGAAATAACGAATAACGTTTTAACGACGTTTTCTTGTTGCCATTTGCCAGTGTTTCTTCTGAAATATCATAGAAAAAAGGATTCCTTCTGTTGTAAGCGTTATACAGTCCGAACTCCCAGGTGCGCTCATGCGTTTTCTTTTTCTTATGAAACTGTATAGCCAGATCCAGTCTGTGAAAGGCTTCAGCCCTAAATCCGTTTTTAGCTCCATATTCATTTACCTGATCACCGCTCCAGGTAACGGTTGGTTTACTTCCGCTAGCTACCGTACGACTGAAAATATTATCTGTTACACCCGTATAACTTGCAAGCGGCAGCGTCAAAGCATTTCCCGTTCCATAAACCCAGGTTGCAGACATGGTGATGCGTTTGTTCAATTCATAAATCCCGACAACGGATAAGTCGTGGCGACGGTCATAACGCGGGTAAAATGTTTTTCCGAAATTCAGTTCGGGAAATTGCCATTTAGTCCAGGAAAGTGTGTAACCAACCCATCCTGAAAATCTTCCGGTTTTTTTATGGACCAAAAACTCAGCTCCATATGACCATCCTTTTCCGGCGGTCACATTATCTTCCCAGCTCAATTCATTCGCATTTTCACCACTGACACTCAAAAATGAAGCACCTTCTTTGTAATTAAGAATGTGGTTCATTTTTTTGTAATAGCCTTCAAGTGTCAAAGTCAAAGCCGGTTTTTCCAGATCCTTTGCCAAACCAACCGCAACTTGTTTTGATTGCTGCGGTGCAACGCGATCCGTAGTTGGTACCCACAAATCGGTTGGCAAACCCAAACCGGTATTGGATAGTAAATGAACATACTGGTTCATTTGCGCATAAGATGCTTTAAGCGAAAAGTCCTGTGCTAACCGTAATGCGCCCGAAAAACGTGGTTCCGGCCTGATGTAGGTTTTGGATTTTGTCTGAAATGAACTTACCCGAAAACCTGCATTCATTTTCAAAGCATCCGTGGCCTGCCAGGTATCTTCCACGTAAATTCCTGCTTCCAACGTATTAACCGGTGTGACAGAACGCTCAATGGAAGCATCAATCAGAGAGCCGGCAATAGCAAGGGCAGAAGGAACAAATCTGTGAAAAGTAGCCTGAGCTCCGAATTTTACAGCATGTTTTGGGGAGGGATAAAAGTCAAAATCCGTTTTGACACCCCAGTCACGAATTTGTGAGGTATATTTCAAACTATATTCATCGCGGATGGTGCCGTCGGTATTGATACCTTTGTCATAATTGGTAACACCGAATTCGAAATTGCTGTAAATGAATGAAGTATTAACAAACAATTTTTGATTCAATAAGTGGTTCCAGCGCAAAGTCGCCGTTCTGTTTCCCCAATCCAGTCCGGCCCGGGATTCATTATTTAGATCAGTTTGGTTGGCGTAAAACTTGTCGTGACCGAAATATCCACTCAGATATACTTTGTCTTTTGGCCCCAAATCGTAATTGATTTTAGCATTAAGATCATAAAAATAATAGCCAGGTTTTACCTGTTGTGTCTCTCCGCGTTGGCTGCGGGCTATGAGCGGTTTTGCCAGAAAATCGATGTAAGTCCTGCGTCCGGAAATAAGAAAGGAAGATTTTCCTTTTGAAATGGGTCCCTCCAACGTAAGTCGTGATGAAATAACGCCGATCCCGCCTTCTCCGTGCAAAGCTTCCTTATTTCCCTCTTTCATATTCATTTCCAAAACAGAAGAAAGTCGGCCGCCATAACGGGCAGGAAATCCACCTTTGGTGAGCTCCACACTTTTGAGTGCATCACTATTGAAAATGGAAAAAAAACCAAAAAGATGATTGGCGTTATAAACAACCGCATCATCCAGAATGATCAGGTTTTGATCCGGTCCGCCGCCACGAACATATAAACCAGTTTGTCCTTCCGTTCCTTTTTGGACACCCGGCATAAGCTGTAAAACCTTTAAAACATCCTTTTCACCAAAAAAAGCGGGTATTTTTTTTATTTGGGAGATCGGTATTTCAATCTGGCTCATTTGTGCGGAATGACTAATATAATCTTCTTCCCGGCGAGCGGAAACGACAACTTCGTCAAGCTGATTTATCGTTTCAAGCAGAATATTAATTTCCGTATTTTTAGTTAGGCTAACTTTTTTTTCGACCGTTTCATATCCGACGAACGAATAACTAACGCGGGCGGAATCCATCGATGGAACTGTGAGTGAATAAAAACCATATGTATTGGTGACTGCGCCAAAAGGGGTATCAGGAATATAAACATTAACGCCCGGCAGGGATTCCTGGCTCCCTTTCTCTCTCACAAAACCGCTAATTGTAATACGTTCCTGTGCGCTAACGATGAATGAAATCAGTAAAAAAAGTAAAGTACAAATTATACGCATAGGTAGAGTAGTGATTCATTTGGTAACGTCCTATTGATGAATATAGTATAATTTAAAAATAGTGAAAATGGAATATTAATTGCCGGATCAATCCATAATCAAATTAAAAATTCAATAAAAAAGGTGCAGAATTTTAAGCCTGCACCTCCATCATTATTTTTTATGAAAAACTTATGAGACCTTGTTCAGCCCGCGGTTTTCCAGTAAATATTTAACTTCCGGTTCTCTTCCCCGGAAAGCTTTGTATAAAGTCATGGGCTCTTCTGTGTCGCCTTTGGCCAGAATATTTTTCCGGAATGAAGTCGCTGTTTCCTGGTCAAATATATTTCCCTTTTCTTTGAAAGCAGCAAAAGCATCGCTATCCAGAACCTCGGACCAGATGTAGCTGTAATAACCGGCAGAATAGCCACCTGAGAAAATATGCTGAAAATAGGTGCTGCGGTATCTTGGAGCAATTTGTTTTATCAAACCCAGATCATCCATTTTCTCTTTTTCAAAAGACGTAGTATTAACCTTTTCTCCTGATGAAAGTGTATGGTAACTCAGATCAAGAAAAGATGCTGCCAGATATTCAACCGTACCAAAACCCTGATTGAATTTCGAAGCTTTTGCCATTCTTTCAATCAGTTCAGTCGGAATAACTTCTCCGGTTTGATAATGTTTGGCATAAAAATTAAGCACTTTCAGTTCAAATGCCCAGCGCTCCATAATTTGAGATGGAAGCTCAACAAAATCCCGTGGAACGGATGTGCCGGATAGCGTTTGATATTTCACGTTAGATAACAACCCGTGCAAAGCATGGCCAAATTCATGGAAAAATGTTTCTACTTCATCCGGAGTCAGCAATACTGGTTCACTTCCCGTTGGTTTTGGGAAATTACAAACATTGGCCACAATCGGAGAAACAGGAACTGTCAAAGCCGATTGTTTACGGTAAGAAGTCATCCAGGCACCGCCTCTCTTTGAATTTCTTGAATAAAAATCCATGTAGAAAATACCCACATGCGTTCCGTCAGCTTCTTTTACTTCATAAGCAATCACGTCCGGATGATATTTTGGGATATCCTGAATTTCAGTGAAAGTCAGTCCGTAAAGATTCTGGCAGACGAAAAAGATACCATCACGAACTTTTTCAAGCTGGAAATATGGACGAAGTTCTTCGGCATTGTAATTGTATTTTTCCTTGCGAACCTTGTCGGCATAATACGCCCAGTCCCAGGCTTCAAGTTCGCCACCGTTTCCTTCCTTGTTCATGACTTTCTGCATTTCAAGTGCCTCATTTTTGGCAACAGGTAAAGCAGATTTCCAAAGTCCGTCCAGCAATTCATAAACCTGATCCGGCGTTTTGGCCATGCTTTCTTCCAGTACGAAATCGGCATGTGTTTTATAACCAAGTAATTGTGACCGTTCCGCGCGTAAAGACGAAATATTGGCAACAATTTCCTTGTTGTCCAGTTCGTCGTCATGATTGCAGCGATTGATGTACGCAGTGTACATTATTTCACGGAGCTGACGGTTTTCTGCATATTGTAAAAAAGGCATAACGCTTGGATTATGAAGTGTGAATCTCCATTTGCCTTCATTTCCTGATTCCGTAGCAGCATGTTTTGCGGAAGCAATAAGCGAAGACGGTAATCCCGAAAGATCAGCCTTGTTATCCATCAGAAGTTCGAATTTATTGGTTTCTGCCAACAGATTTTGTCCAAACTGAACGGTCGAAATCGAAAGCTGTTTGTTGATTTCCCGCATTCTGATTTGTTGTTGTGCATCCAGATTGGCACCGCTTCTAACAAATGCTTTATATGTTTTTTCCAATAAACGCTTTTGTTCCTGAGTTAGATTTAAGCTGTCTTGATGACCATATAATGTTTTTACTCGTTTGAATAAATCTGCATTCAGGAAAATGTCATCGCTATGTTGAGATAATCTCGGTGCAATAATCTGTGAAATTTTCTCTATTTCCGGAGAAGTATTTGCAGATGCCAGATTGAAAAATACACTACTGATTTTGGTTAAAAGCTCGTCGGCAGTTTCCAGCTTTTCAATCGTATTTTCAAAAGTCGGAGCATTTTCCTGGCTTGTTATTTCAAGAATACTTTTTTCGTTTTGTTTCATCCCTTCTTCAAATGCAGGCATGAAATGCTCTGATTTTACTTTATCAAAAGGAGGAACTTGAAATGGGGTGTTATATGCTGTTAATAATGGATTTATTTCGGTCGCTGTATCAATGTTATTTTCAATGATCATGTTGTGGTGTGGGTTATAGTTTTTCTTAATTCTACTTTATTCCTTTTACTCTCATCTTAATTCCATAAACAGCCGTTTCAGCAGTAATAAATAATAAATCGCGATTTTTTCCACCAAAACATAAATTGGCCGTCCAGCCTTGATGAACAGGGAAATGAGCGATTTCTTCTCCTTTATTATTGAAAACAGTAACTCCCTTTCCTGTAATGTATAAATTTCCTTCATTGTCAAGAATCATCCCGTCTGATCCTTTTGATACAAACAAGGTTTTGTTTGATAAGGATCCATCCTTATTAATGTCGTATATATACGTTTTGCCGGCGCCAATATCTGCAACGTATAATTTTTTACCGTCAGCAGTACCAATAATTCCGTTAGGTTTTTTGAGCTGATCATCCACACGTACCAGTTTTTTACCATCCGGACTGAGATAATAAACATGTTCACCGTCCTGTTGCATTTTCGGATCACGTTTCCAGTAATCTCTTGGATAAAGCGGGTCAGTCAAGTACATTCCTCCTTTGGGATCGATCCAAAGATCGTTTGGGCCGTTTAAAAGTTTTCCGTCATAATCTTTAACTAACACAGTCGCTTTTCCTTTTTTGTCAAAAGACCAAACCTGGTTGTCTTCATCAGAGCAGGCCACAAGATTTCCTTTTTTGTCAAAATACATACCATTTGCGCGGCCAGAATTATCCGAAAAAGTCCTGAAAGCGCCCGTTTCGGCGTCCCAACGAATAATTTTATTATTAGGCTGATCTGTAAAAAAGACGTTTCCATGGGTATCAGCAACGGGACCTTCGGTGAATTTATAGCCATCACCCAATTTTTCAACCTGGGCTCCGGGTGCGATAATTGAATTTTTATCCATGATTTGGGCAGAAAGTGAATTGGGTGTGAAAAAAGATAATGCCAAAGTTATTGCTGAGGCGAAAATGCTGAATTTTTTCATGGGGACGGATTAGATGACAATTTAATGCCAAAATGGTGGCAGTAAACACATAAGGAAAATTTTCAGGAAATTTAATGTTGATAACGCGAAGTGAAGGAAATTTTTATGTCACCCTTTCAGGGTTTGAGCTCCTGGATCGTCAATTGTGTTTCTATAATAATGTCATCCCTTCGGGATTTTGTATCAATTATGTTGGGTTTTGAAATTGGCAATTTGATGAAAGTGTATTGAAATTTTATATCACCCTTTCAGGGTTAGGCTCTTGAACATAATTGTGTTTCTATAATAATGTCATCCCTTCGGGATTTTGTATCAATTATGTTGGGTTTTGAAATTGGCAATTTGATGAAAGTGTATTGAAATTTTATATCACCCCTTCAGGGTTAGGCTCTTGAACATAATTGTGTTTCTATAATAATGTCATCCCTTTGGGATTTTACATCAATTATGATGGGTTTTGAAATTGGCAACGTGATGAAAGTGTATTGAAATTTTATATCACCCTTTCAGGGTTAGGCTCTTGAACATAATTGTGTTTCTATAATAATGTCATCCCTTCGGGATTTTG
>NZ_SZVO01000049.1 GCF_005280585.1 Dyadobacter frigoris | reverse complement strand
AACAAATAGGGCTTAAACGCGACGTAGTTTACGGAGTTGCGTTTTAAGCCTCTGTTGAACTGAGGCTTCGGTAGCTGTTTCTATGGGATTTTAATAAAGGGCTGTTGTTCCTGGATAGGAGACTGAGATGGAGAAAATGTCATAATGTACCATAATGCGTGGGCCGTCTAATCGTATTTCAGGCCGAAGTTGGAGGCTACATTGAAGACAACTTTTAAAATAAGTATTTTTTCGCCATTTCACTTTTTTTCGCCAATAGGTTACCAGGCCGGACTTGCGGCTTTTTGTAACGATCAGAAGGTTGTTGGCTCGGATTCTTTGTGGAAAGGAGGCGCATTGGACCATTTATGCAAGACCGTGTTAGCCCTAAAGACAAACACCGTTTCCATTTTCCCTGTCTTACAGCAAGGGCATGCTAACGGATCAAACCTGTTTTCTCTGATTTTTGCGTATGGGCTTTCTTGATTTTGGTTAACTACCCCCATTTTTGCCTGTTGCTCTTTCAATTTCGGCTTGTTGCGTGACGACAATATCCCGTAATGCCGGATCTYGCGRAAGCTTTKGGGTAAGATGTGTAAGCAAAAACGCCTGAGGAATTCGGCAGCCTCCAAAGTCATCGTTTTCGTCCTGCTATCATCACGATAGTCTTTATAGGTGAAGCTGATCTGACCTCTGTCTATACTTTGCAAACGGTGATTGCTGATAGCGATCTTGTGGGTATACCTTCCTAAATATTCTATCACCTGCTGGGCTCCCCCGAAAGGGCGCTTGGCGTAGACAATCCACTCTTTTGCGTATAACTCTTGACGTAACTCCGCGGTTAATTCCATCCCTCTTTCTTGCAAAAAAGCTTTGAAGCGCTCTATAAACTTGCCCCGGTACACTGCGCTCATCGCCTTCACCGGAAAAAGATACTTCCCTTCACTGCGCGTATGCTGCCAATTGCCGTCCTGATCAACCCCTCCTGCCGGAACGATCATGTGTATGTGCGGGTGTAGCATTAAATTTTGACCCCAAGTGTGAAGGATGGATATTGCTCCCATCTCAGCCCCCAGGTATTTTTCATCTCGCCCAAAAGCCAATAACGTCTCTTTTGAGGATTGAAAAAGTATCTCATATAACTCCGCAGGATAGTGCAGACAAAAGTGATTCAACACCTCCGGTAAGGTAAACACTACATGAAAATACTTGCAGTCTAACAAGTCGGATTGACGGGCTGCTATCCAGCGGTCACGGTTGGCAGTCTGGCATTTAGGGCAGTGCCGATTTCTACAACTGTTGTAACTAATCCGCTCATGGCTACATTCACCGCACCGGTCAACATGCCCACCCAAAGCCGCTGTACGACACTTATTAATCGCATTCAGTACTTTCTGATGATACTTTAAAGGCTGTTTTTGCGCAATGAAATCCTGTCCGTATTCTGTCAGAATATCGGCCAGCTCGTATTTGGGACGCATCCCTGCTAAAACCCGTACAGTGTATCCAACGGACTCCTACCCACCTTAGGTATCACCTGTGCGATATGCAAATACATGATGGTCGTGCTCAGTTGGCTATGTCCCAAAAGATGTTGGATCGTATAAATATCAACACCATCCTCCAATAAATGGGCGGTCCGCCGCGCGGTCGCAAAGCTATGACGTAGTGTATGCATCGACACCGACTTCTGAATATCTGTCTTTTGCAACGCCTCTGTAATCACGTACTGGATACTACGCTCACCCATAACCTGTCCGGGTGTCTGACCTTCGAAAAGATACACCTGTGGCTGTAATTCTTTCAGATATTGAGGCAAACGGGAAGCGATAAACCGAGACAATATCACGTAGCGGTCTTTCTTCCCCTTCCCCTGTCGTACACGAACCTGCATCCGGTCTGTATCCAAATCGCTGATTCGAATATGTCGTAGCTCGTTCATCCGAAGGCCCGCTGAGTAGGCAAACGAAAGCAGAAAACGGTGTTTCAGTGTACGAGGTGCTTTGAAAAGTTTTTTACATTCCTCTTTTGACAAAACCTCAGGCAATTTCTTTTCCTTTTTAATCACGGGAAGCTTGATAGCATGCTCATCCTGACCAAATAGTCTATACCAAATCGGATCGCCGAAGCGACCTCATTCCGAATACAGTCTGCTTGAAATAGCTCTCCGAAAACCCCTCGTGTACAGACTTGCGGTACAGGTAGCCGTTGACCTCCGCAATGGATACCTCATGCGGTAACCGCATAAAGTGCAAT
>NZ_SZVO01000048.1 GCF_005280585.1 Dyadobacter frigoris | reverse complement strand
GGATTTGAAGGTCTGGGCGACAATAATCCATGGTGGAATATCACCACAGGTTTTATTCTGATCCTGTCTCGTTACATTCCGATCATTGGTCCGATTGCGATCGCGGGACTTCTTGCAAATAAGAAATTCATCCCGGAAAGTGCAGGAACGTTAAAAACGGATTCTTCAACTTTTGGAATCATGGTTCTGGCCGTTATTGTGATTATCACAGCCTTATCCTTCTTTCCGGCACTGACGCTGGGTCCGATCGCTGAATATTTCACGCTGCGTTAAGACTCGATTTCAAAATAATAAATAAAAAAGCTACCTGTAAAATCTGTTCAGTCAACAGATCATCAAATATCGAAAGTAGCTAATACCTAATCGCTAACGGCCAAAAGCCTTAATGAAATGAAAAATCAAGATACGTCCTTATTTCAGAAGGACTTGGTTAATGAAGCCCTCAAACAGGCCTTTGTAAAATTAAACCCCAAAATAATGTTCCGCAATCCGGTGATGTTCACGGTAGAAATCGGAACGGTGATTATGCTGGTGGTAAGTATATGGACTTTGATGGGCGAAAAATCCCAGGGCAGTTTTGCCTACAACTTCACCGTTTTTCTGGTCCTTCTTCTGACTTTGCTTTTTGCCAATTTCGCAGAGGGAATCGCCGAAGCAAGAGGAAAAGCGCAGGCTGACAGCTTGCGTAAAACAAGAGAAGAAACACCAGCCAGGTTGGTTATCGAAAACAAAGCCGGCTTCTCGGTTTCGACAAGACAGGTGATGTCGGCTTCGATGAAAAAAGGAGATGTTTTTATCTGTGAAGCGGGTGATAATATCGCAACGGACGGAGAAATTATCGAAGGTCTTGCAACAATTGATGAAAGCGCTATCACAGGTGAAAGTGCGCCGGTAATCCGTGAAGCAGGTGGTGATAAAAGCAGCGTTACAGGTGGTACCAAAGTTTTATCGGACAAGATAAAAGTCATGGTGACCACAGAACCGGGGGAAAGTTTTCTTGATAAAATGATCGCTCTGGTAGAAGGAGCAAGCCGTCAGAAAACACCGAATGAGATTGCGCTGACGATTCTTCTGGCTGGTTTTACGCTTGTCTTTATTATTGTCTGCGTCACATTGAAACCGTTTGCAGACCATGCCAATACACCGATTACGATTGCCGCATTTATTTCACTATTCGTTTGCCTGATCCCGACAACGATTGGTGGTCTGCTTTCAGCAATCGGTATTGCCGGGATGGACCGGGCGCTTCGTGCCAATGTGATTACCAAATCAGGTAAAGCGGTGGAAACAGCGGGTGATATCGATGTGCTGCTTTTGGATAAAACAGGTACGATCACAATTGGTAACAGAAAAGCTACGAATTTCTACGCGGCCAAAGGCGTGACCGATAATCACTTTATCAAATGTGCCGTACTAAGTTCAATCGCCGATGAAACCCCGGAAGGGAAATCAATTCTTGAACTGGCGAATTTAAACCCGTCAACTTATGCCAATTTGAATAATCCAACCTTTATCAAGTTTACCGCTGAAACCAGAAGTTCAGGTGTTGATTTTGACGAAACCAGAATCAGGAAAGGTGCCTTTGATTCGATCAGAAATCTGACCACAAAGGCAGGCAATAACTTTCCGGCTGACATTCAGGAAAGAACAGAAGCGATTTCCAACAACGGTGGAACGCCGCTGGTAGTTTCTGAAAATGAAAAAGTGCTGGGTGTGATTGAATTACAGGATATTATCAAACCGGGTATCAGCGAACGTTTCGAGCGTCTGCGTAAGATGGGGGTAAAAACGGTGATGGTTACCGGTGATAATCCTTTGACTGCCAGGTTTATTGCTGAAAAAGCGGGCGTAGATGATTTTATCGCAGAGGCCAAGCCGGAAGATAAAATGAATTACATCAAAAGAGAGCAGGAAAGCGGAAAACTGGTCGCGATGATGGGGGATGGGACCAACGATGCACCGGCACTTGCACAAGCGGATGTTGGCGTGGCAATGAACAGTGGTACGCAGGCAGCTAAGGAAGCAGGAAACATGGTGGATTTGGATAATGATCCTACCAAACTGATTGAAATCGTAGAAATCGGAAAGCAGCTTTTGATGACCCGCGGTACGCTGACAACCTTCTCGATCGCAAACGACGTTGCCAAATATTTCGCCATCATCCCTGCCTTGTTTATCGCTTCGATACCAGCGCTTAAAGGTTTGAATATCATGGATCTGAACAGCCCGGAAAGTGCGATTTTGTCAGCTGTGATCTTTAACGCGATCATCATTCCGATACTGATCCCATTGGC
>NZ_SZVO01000047.1 GCF_005280585.1 Dyadobacter frigoris | reverse complement strand
ATTATGGAAAGTAAAAGATTATGTAAAGCGGCTGAGTAAAAGCACTGAAAGTACCTGTGTTACAGGCGCTACTTTGCATAAACACTTTACATAAGATTACTCCAGTTATTTGTGATGGCAATTTTGCCATCACAAATAACTGGAGTATCAATGGAAACATTCGAAGAATTAATTAAGCAATGCATTCAGCATTTTGAACGGCAGCGTTTTTCTACTGGCAGAATTAACATGTACAGATTCCTATGGCTGAAAAAATTAATGCCATACATGATAAAGGAATCGGTACCGTATTACGACGCCTCTGTGGGCGAAAAATTTCTGCGTACTATAGTGACCGGAGATATTATTTCCCGGTATCAGGATGACATCATTAGAAGTGTCAATTTCTTAAACGAATTTCAAGAAACAGGCACGATCAGTAGTCATCATTTCAAGCCCCTTGAACGGGAGTTGTCAGGTCCGATAGGTCTTGCGATGGAACAATTCTTATTGCATCTTGGGGCGTTACGCCGTACCCAAAAAACAGTAAGTGAATATCGGCGCGCGCTCTACAGGTTGTTCATTTACCTGGAAAGCAAGCAAATACAATGCTTACAAGCGATCAGCGAAACGCACATCGTAACGTTCCTTTCTACCAGTACAAATAACAAGGCCTTGATTATATCATCGATCAGGTTTTTCTTGCAGTATCTGCATAAAGAGCATTTATTAGAAAACGACCTTTCGTTGGTTTTTGATGGATATAAATACTCCCGGTCAGAAAAATTGCCCTCCGTATATAGCAAAAGTGAAGTATTACAAATAGAAGCGTCCATTCAAAGATCAGATGCTACCGGAAAAAGGAATTATGCCATGATGCTGTTAGCGACACGTTTGGGGCTTAGGGCATCAGACATCGCCCATTTGAGTTTTAGCAATATTGATTGGGAAGAAAGTACTATCACCTTATGCCAGTATAAAACAGGAAATGACATCAAACTTCCATTGTTAACAGCCGTGGGTGAAGCGCTCATAGATTATTTGAAATACGGCCGAAAAAATAGTGAGTCAGATAAAGTCTTCCTTTTCACGATCGCACCTTTTTCTCCTATGACCAAAAGTTCGGTCAGCAACATGTTTTGCCGTATCATTGAAGCCTCCAAAGTAGATGTCAGAGGCAGGAGACACGGAGCACACGCAATGCGCCACAGTCTCGCCTGCCGGTTTTTGGAGAACAAGGAATCTATGCCTGTCATATCCGAGGCGCTTGGTCATCGGAGTACAGAGACCACCATGTCTTACCTACGGATAGACCTGGAATCGCTAAACCAGTGTGCGTTACATGTTCCGCCAGTTTCCAGTAGTTTCTATGAACAGAAAGGAGGTGTTTTTTATGAGTAAGTTAAATTATCAAAGTATATACGCTCCTTACATTAAGGAATTTATAGCCATAAAAAATGGGCTGGGCTACACCTCATTACGGGCACAATGGATACTCCTTGAACTGGACAGCTTTTTTGTGAATAATGAGGTAAAGGAATTAGGTATCACGCAACAACAGGTCGAACAGTGGCGAGCCACCCGTATCAACGATGCTCAATGCACGATCTACGACAAATATTGTACCCTGGCGCAGTTCTGCAAATATATGTGCAGGATCGGTTATGATAGTTATATACCGAGACTCCCCCGGAAGATAAGTGGGTTTACCCCGTATATTTTTACCAATGAACAGATGATTGGCATCTTTCAGGCTTGCGATCATTATGAATTATATGATAGGCACCTGAACACGACTCTTTTTATAATGCCGGCAGTGATACGACTGTTGTATGGCACCGGCCTTAGGATCAACGAGGCTTTGTCCTTAAAGAACAAGGATGTGGACTTTGAAAAGCAATGTCTTTACATCAGAAAAAGCAAGAACGGAGATGAACGCATATCACCTTTGTCTGAAACTTTGGTAACAGTACTCAGGCAATACTTACAATATCGTGATAGAATGCCGCTACCGCGTCTCAACGATGAAAAGAACTTTTTTTTCGTCTCCCCGATGGGAAAAAGGTGTTCACAGGTCGTGGTCTATTATTGGTTCAAAAAGATGTTAGCAGCTTCTGGAATCCCACATCAAGGAAATCATAAAGGCCCTCGTCTTCATGATCTAAGGCATACGTTTGCGGTTCACTCACTTGTAAAAATGTCTAAAGCTGGATTGGACCTGTACTACTCCCTGCCTTTGTTATCAACCTGCCTGGGACATAAATCGCTGAAATCCACGGACCATTATGTAAGGCTTACGGCAGAAATATATCAGGATGTACTAAACGACGGCAACGAGATATCTGCTCATGTTTTCCCTAAAACCCAAACTAACGCAGCCTATGGAAACGACTGATCTGGCAAAATATCTAAGTGACTTTTTCGCCAAATATCTGCCGGGAGAGCGCAATGTCAGTTACAACACTATCCTTGCTTACAAAGACACCTTTGTTCAGCTCATCACTTTCATGAAAGAGCAAAAAGGCATAGCGGCGCAAAAGCTGACACTTGAAAAAATAAACAGGGATACGATAATGGATTTCCTCGATTGGCTGCAAGAGGCCAGGCAATGCAGCAACGCCACCCGCAATTACCGCCTTGCCGCTATTCGTTCATTCTTTAACTACCTCCAATATGAAAATCCGGAAAGGCTATTCGAGTGGCAGAAGATCATCTCCATAAAAGTAAAACAGCACCAAAAGAAAAGCATCAACTATCTCACGACTGACGGTATAAAGTTGCTTCTTGAGCAACCCGACATTAGTACCCGAAACGGTCGCCGAAATCTCGCCTTGCTTGCCTTGATGTACGATAGCGGTGCCAGGGTTCAGGAGATGATCGACCTTACACCCTCCAGTGTTAGGCTGGATTCCCCTAACATTGTAAGGCTTGTAGGCAAAGGGCGTAAAGCGCGGTTGGTTCCACTCCATGAGGAACAGATCGTCTTTCTGAAAAAATATATGCAGGAACTTCGTTTGTTAGAACCCCATGCCAATCTGTACCCATTGTTCTCAAACAAAAGAAACGGAAAGCTTACCCGCGCTGGCATAACATACATTTTAAAAACGTATGCCGATCAGGCAAGGAAAATTAACCCGAGTATCATACCAGATAATATCAGTTGTCATTCCTTACGGCATTCAAAAGCGATGCACCTTTTGCAAGCTGGCGTTAACTTGGTTTACATACGTGACCTTCTCGGACACGTATCCATTCAGACAACCGACATCTACGCCCGTGCTGATTCCAAGCAAAAACGGGATGCTTTTGAAAAGGTTTATGTTGAAATGAAACCTGAAAAATCCAAAGCTAACTCGTGGGAGAAAGATGATACCTTGTTGGAATGGCTAAGGAACCTTAAAAAATAGCTGCATTATTATGTAAAGTGATATTGTAAAGTAGACGGCCAAACACACCTGTTTACCCCTCTTTATGATGTTGCTTTACATAATCTTTTACTTTCCATAATTACCGTTATGCAAAGCTTTGCATAACGGTCAC
>NZ_SZVO01000046.1 GCF_005280585.1 Dyadobacter frigoris | reverse complement strand
ATTTGTCTTTGCTCGGCAACTTCCATAATGGTTCTGGAAACATGTGCGCTTTCGACCCGGATTATTTCGCCTCCCAATTCAGTGGCCAGTTTGAAATTATTGATCAGATGGCGTTGTTTGTCCAGCGCAATTTTATCCATACTTTCCTTCGGCGTTTGCACATAAAGCAACACCCACGGACTGTTATAATAACTGGCAAGCCTCGCTGTTTTTCTAATGACATTTTTCGAAGTTTGTGCATTGCTGCTGATACAGGCCATAAATTTATTAGGTTTCAAAGCCGTCACACTTCTCGAAGTTACCTCCGTTTCAACCTTTCTAACGACCTGGCTTGCAACTTCTTTAAGCGCCAACTCACGTAATTGCAGAATATTTCCGGAGGTGAAAAAATTGTTAAGTGCAGTTGGCACTTTTTCAGCTGTGTAGATTTTCCCTTCCTTTAAACGGGTGATCAGCTCGTCTGCCGTCAGGTCAATATTAACCACTTCGTCCGCTTGTTGAAGCACACTATCCGGAATTCTTTCCTTGACTTCAACGCCCGTAATCTGTTTAATTTCTTCGTTTAAACTTTCAATATGCTGAATATTAACGGCGCTGATCACGTTGATCCCCGCGTCGAGAATTTCCATCACATCCTGCCAGCGTTTATCATTTTTGCTGCCTTCGATATTGGTATGGGCAAGTTCGTCAACAATAACAATTTCTGGCCGAAGGCTTATAACAGCCTGCAAGTCAAACTCTTCCAGTTCTTTTCCTTTGTAAAAAAGTTTTCTTCTTGGAATAATGGGCAGGCCTTCCAGCAAGTCGTGCGTTTCTTTACGGTTATGGGTCTCTATATAACCGACTTTCACATCAATGCCGTTACGCATCAATGTGTGGGCCTCCTGCAGCATCCGGTAAGTTTTACCTACACCGGCACTCATGCCGATGTAGATTTTAAACTTGCCTTTTCTGGATTTTTTGATCAGGTCCAGAAAGTGTTTTACGTTGTTTTCTTTTTCAGTCATCAAAACGATAGGGCAACGGATGATGTTACGAAATAATTCTGGTTGCTGGTGCCGGCATCTTTTGAAAAGATATCGTCTTTGCTGTTAAAAGCCCGTGCTTCCAGTCTGAACATTACATTTTGCGCCGGCAAGTAATCGAAGTTGGCAGAGTAACCAAAAGTTTTAAAACCGTTTGGCGTTCCCGTACTAATGATAACTCCCTTTTCGTCTGCATAATATTCTCCCCTGGCTGCAATCCTGACTTTTTCATTCGGCATATACCTGGCAATTAAAACCGGCGTATACCATACATTGTAACTACTGCTTCCTTTACTTTTTTGCTGCATTCCAATATCAAATCCGGCAGTCAAACCAAATTTGTCTGTTAACTGGAACTGTCCGTAAATGTTGTTAAAATAGCGCCATTGTTTTGTGCTGTCCGGCTGCTCATTTCCTATATATGTACTCCAGTTCAAAGTCGCATTTGAAGACGGTTTATAAGTTAATTGTGTCCCAAAAGCAGGCGTCTGGTTTCCAGGAATTTTCTGGATACGCTGCCAGCCGTTCAGATACATCGCTGCTGCGTACAATTTTTCGTCTTTACTGGTAAAACCAATTTTTACACCTGCCTCATAATAAGGAGAATTTTCGGCCAAAATACTACGCGTCAAATTCCAGTTGTCCTTTCCAATCGCACTTTCAAACCCGATATGCGAAGGCATAATTCCCGCATCAACCCAGAGATTGTTTTTCTTTGAAATTTTGATTCCAACGTTGGCTTCAAAGATATTTTTCAATAATCCTTGTTCTGCTGCCAGATTATACTGCGGATAAGTACCGGCCATCACAGCCAGGTTTGCCCTTACATTTTCGGTATTGTAGTTAACTTTAAAAAGTCCCAGATTTAAATTTACTTCATTGTGTTTGTTGTAATTATATAAAAATCCCGGTCGTTCGTGGTTGGCTGGTTTGTTAAAATCATAACTATAAAAAGCTTCAACGTAACCTGAAAAAGTTAATGGATTTGGTTTTGCTTTTTCAATTGAAATGGTATCCTGGGCAATGACCGGAATAGAAAAAATTCCGGCGGCAATTAAAAATAATTTATTCATTTTCATTCTGGTAAGTGTACTGGATTCTTTATTGTTGTTGAGATTTCAAATTATAACGTTGAGTAATCCATGCATTTATTTAACCTGATCAAGTGCCATATTCAGTTTCAAAACATTCACTTTTGCAGGTCCCAAAAGTCCAAGCAAAGGGGCTTCGGTGTTTTCTTCGATTAGTTTCTGAATGTTTTGCTCAGAGACGTTTCTTGTTTTGGCAACTCTTTTGAGCTGAATTAGCGCCGCATTTGGAGAAATATCAGGATCAAGACCACTGCCACTAGCCGTTACCAGTTCCACAGGAATATCCTGTTTTTTGACTTCCGGATTATGTACTAAAAACGTATCGATCCGCGCTTGAACTGTTTGAAGATATTCAGGATTTGAAGGTGCTTTGTTGCTGCCACCACTACCTGCCGCGTTATAATCCACAGCCGAAGGGCGGGAGTTGAAATATTTATCTTCGGTAAAAGTCTGGCCTACGTTGGCATAGTACTTTTTACCATTTTGCATTACCACCTGTCCATTTCCGTGGTTTGGAGCAAGCTGGGCAATTCCCCAGATGATGATTGTGTAAACCCCGGCAAAGAAAATCAGCGTGATAGCGGTTAATTTGATTGCGGGAAATAGGTTCGTTTTCATTTTTATTTATTTTAACTTTAAAGAAATTTAGATTTTATGGAAGCTGTACTAAAAATTAAATCTTCTGAGTTCACCGACGAATTGATTTCAAAAATCAGGGCTTTGCTTAGTGTATCCAAAGACAGTGAGGTTACGATCAGTATTACGGATAAGGCATCGCCTGGAATTTTACGTGAAGAGAGTCGTGAAGAATATTTCTCCAGGCTTGATAAGTCCATCGACGACTTCGAAAAAGGGAATGTGATTTCCTTCAATGGAGATAGCTTTGAACAGTTTGTAAAGCACATAGCCCAGGAATGAATAACACTATCTTTTCTCTTCAGGTAATCGAAGATCTCACACACTGGTCCAAAAGCGAACCCCGCCTGGTAAAAAAAGTTTTTGAATTGATCAATGATATCCACAAACACCCTTTCGAAGGACTCGGTAAACCCGAAGGTCTTAAACATCAGTATAAGGGCTATTGGAGCAGACGTATTACGGACGAACATCGTTTGATCTATAAGCCGGTCTCTGAAAAAGACATCCTTGTTATCAGTGTTCATGGACATTATGATCAATAATTACAACCAGATACTGACCACCATATCAATCAGTTTAATCCCGATAAAAGGCACAATTATACCTCCCAAACCGTAGATAAAAAGGTTTCTTCTTAGCAATGCACTGGCGCCAATTGGTTTGTAAGTCACACCTTTCAAGGCCAATGGGATCAGTATCGGAATGATGATCGCGTTAAAGATCACAGCTGACAAAATCGCACTTTCCGGGCTGTTCAGATCCATGATATTCAAACCTTTAAGCGCTGGTATCGAAGCGATAAACAAGGCAGGGATGATGGCGAAATATTTGGCAACGTCGTTTGCGATCGAGAAGGTTGTCAGCGTACCGCGGGTCATCAAAAGCTGCTTTCCGATTTCTACGATTTCAATCAGTTTGGTAGGATCATTATCCAAATCCACCATGTTTCCTGCTTCCTTAGCTGCCTGCGTACCACTGTT
>NZ_SZVO01000045.1 GCF_005280585.1 Dyadobacter frigoris | reverse complement strand
AACAGTGGTACGCAGGCAGCTAAGGAAGCAGGAAACATGGTGGATTTGGATAATGATCCTACCAAACTGATTGAAATCGTAGAAATCGGAAAGCAGCTTTTGATGACCCGCGGTACGCTGACAACCTTCTCGATCGCAAACGACGTTGCCAAATATTTCGCCATCATCCCTGCCTTGTTTATCGCTTCGATACCAGCGCTTAAAGGTTTGAATATCATGGATCTGAACAGCCCGGAAAGTGCGATTTTGTCAGCTGTGATCTTTAACGCGATCATCATTCCGATACTGATCCCATTGGCTTTGAAAGGTGTGACTTATAAACCAATTGGCGCCAGTGCATTGCTAAGAAGAAACCTTTTTATCTACGGTTTAGGGGGTATAATTGTGCCTTTTATCGGGATTAAACTGATTGATATGGTGGTCAGTATCTGGTTGTAACTATTATTGTAAAAAAGGATTAACGATGGTGAGCCGCTTTTCAATAACCAGCCCGTGTTGCATATCTTCTGAATATAAGGTGCTGCAACCGGCCTCCAAAGCGGATGAAATTATCTTTGAATCAAACGGTTGTAACAAATACTTATTGAAAATGAACAAGGCATTTGTTATGACCGATTCATTCTCTGGCTGGATAAATGAAGCATTGGTTAATTCAGAAACAAACCGGACAGCGACGTTTCGCTCCAATTTATATTTTCTCAAGCAAACATTTAAGCATTCAAAAACGACCTGAGGACTAATAAAGGGTATATTTTCCAGAAGCGATGAAGCAATTTCTTTCTTACGGCTGTCATTTAAATCAAGAAGATATAGTGCGATGTTGCTGTCAATGAAGAAATTATCTTTCATTAGCCTCGTCCCGGTCAAATTTAAAACTACGCATGTCTATTTGTAAAGTGTTAAAGAATTGGATAGCGTTTAAAGCAGCTTTTTTCTTGGCTACATAAGCTGAATCAAGATTGTCATCTATCTCAAAAGCAATGACTTCCACACCTTTGTTGAGATATTCAATAGGTAAGTTGATAGTCAATTGAGAAGCAGTCTCGGCAACAAATACTTTACGGTACATAAATCATGTGTTTATTATCAAAAATAACGAAAATTTAATTATCATGAAAACGAACCTATTTCCCGCAATCAAATTAACCGCTATCACGCTGATTTTCTTTGCCGGGGTTTACACAATCATCATCTGGGGAATTGCCCAGCTTGCTCCAAACCACGGAAATGGACAGGTGGTAATGCAAAATGGTAAAAAGTACTATGCCAACGTAGGCCAGACTTTTACCGAAGATAAATATTTCAACTCCCGCCCTTCGGCTGTGGATTATAACGCGGCAGGTAGTGGTGGCAGCAACAAAGCACCTTCAAATCCTGAATATCTTCAAACTGTTCAGGCGCGGATTGATACATTTTTAGTACATAATCCCGGGGTGAAAAAACAAGATGTTCCTGTTGAGCTGGTAACGGCTAGTGGCAGTGGTCTTGATCCTGATATTTCTCCAAATGCGGCGCTAATTCAGCTCAAAAGAGTTGCCAAAACAAGAAACGTCTCTGAGCAAAACATTCAGAAACTAATCGAAGAAAACACCGAAGCCCCTTTGCTTGGACTTTTGGGGCCTGCAAAAGTGAATGTTTTGAAACTGAATATGGCACTTGATCAGGTTAAATAAATGCATGGATTACTCAACGTTATTAATTTGAAATCTCAACAAAACTTAAAGAGTCCAGTACACTTACCAGAATGAAAATGAATAAATTATTTTTAATTGCCGCCGGAATTTTTTCTATTCCGGTCATTGCCCAGGATACCATTTCAATTGAAAAAGCAAAACCAAATCCATTAACTTTTTCAGGTTACGTTGAAGCTTTTTATAGTTATGATTTTAACAAACCAGCCAACCACGAACGACCTGGATTTTTATATAATTACAACAAACACAATGAAGTAAATTTAAATCTGGGACTTTTTAAAGTTAACTACAATACCGAAAATGTAAGGGCAAACCTGGCTGTGATGGCCGGTACTTATCCGCAGTATAATCTGGCAGCAGAACAAGGATTATTGAAAAATATCTATGAAGCCAACGTTGGAATCAAAATTTCAAAGAAAAACAATCTCTGGATTGATGCGGGAATTATGCCTTCGCATATCGGGTTTGAAAGTGCGATTGGAAAGGACAACTGGAATTTGACGCGTAGTATTTTGGCCGAAAATTCTCCTTATTATGAGGCAGGTGTAAAAATTGGTTTTACCAGTAAAGACGAAAAATTGTACGCAGCAGCGATGTATCTGAACGGATGGCAGCGTATCCAGAAAATTCCTGGAAACCAGACGCCTGCTTTTGGGACACAGTTGACTTATAAACCGTCTTCAAATGCGACTTTGAACTGGAGTACTTATATAGGAAATGAGCAGCCGGACAGTACAAAACAATGGCGCTATTTTAACAACATTTATGGTCAGTTTCAGTTTACTGACAAATTTGGTTTGACGGCAGGTTTTGATATTGGTGTGCAGCAAAAAAGTAAAGGAAGCAGCAGTTACAATGTATGGTATACGCCGGTTTTAATTGCCAGGTATATGCCGAATGAAAAAGTCAGGATTGCAGCCAGGGGAGAATATTATGCAGACGAAAAGGGAGTTATCATTAGTACGGGAACGCCAAACGGTTTTAAAACTTTTGGTTACTCTGCCAACTTCGATTACTTGCCTGCGCAGAATGTAATGTTCAGACTGGAAGCAAGGGCTTTTAACAGCAAAGACGATATCTTTTCAAAAGATGCCGGCACCAGCAACCAGAATTATTTCGTAACAACATCCGTTGCACTATCATTTTAATGACTGAAAAAGAAAACAACGTAAAACACTTTCTGGACCTGATCAAAAAATCCAGAAAAGGGAAGTTTAAAATCTACATCGGCATGAGTGCCGGTGTAGGTAAAACCTTCCGGATGCTGCAGGAGGCCCACACATTGATGCGTAACGGCATTGATGTGAAAGTCGGTTATATAGAGACCCATAACCGTAAAGAAACGCACGACTTGCTGGAAGGCCTGCCCATTATTCCAAGAAGAAAACTTTTTTACAAAGGAAAAGAACTGGAAGAGTTTGACTTGCAGGCTGTTATAAGCCTTCGTCCAGAAATTGTTATTGTTGACGAACTTGCCCATACCAATATCGAAGGCAGCAAAAATGATAAACGCTGGCAGGATGTGATGGAAATTCTCGACGCGGGGATCAACGTGATCAGCGCCGTTAATATTCAGCATATTGAAAGTTTAAACGAAGAAATTAAACAGATTACGGGCGTTGAAGTCAAGGAAAGAATTCCGGATAGTGTGCTTCAACAAGCGGACGAAGTGGTTAATATTGACCTTACGGCAGACGAGCTGATCACCCGTTTAAAGGAAGGGAAAATCTACACAGCTGAAAAAGTGCCAACTGCACTTAACAATTTTTTCACCTCCGGAAATATTCTGCAATTACGTGAGTTGGCGCTTAAAGAAGTTGCAAGCCAGGTCGTTAGAAAGGTTGAAACGGAGGTGACTTCGAGAAGTGTGACGGCTTTGAAACCTAATAAATTTATGGCCTGTATCAGCAGCAATGCACAAACTTCGAAAAATGTCATTAGAAAAACAGCGAGGCTTGCCAGTTATTATAACAGTCCGTGGGTGTTGCTTTATGTGCAAACGCCGAAGGAAAGTATGGATAAAATTGCGCTGGACAAACAACGCCATCTGATCAATAATTTCAAACTGGCCACTGAATTGGGAGGCGAAATAATCCGGGTCGAAAGCGCACATGTTTCCAGAACCATTATGGAAGTTGCCGAGCAAAGACAAAT
>NZ_SZVO01000044.1 GCF_005280585.1 Dyadobacter frigoris | reverse complement strand
GCCTGATTTACAAAAAATTACTGCCGACAACGGTTATAAAATAACATTCATAGATTATGTAATCAAAGAGTATAAATGGGAGGTGGAAATTGCACAAAAACCAGAATCAGCACAAGGATTTATCCCTCAGAAAAATCGCTGGCAAGTAGAAAGATCGTTTGGATGGCTAAATTTTAAACGTCGACTATTTAGAGATGTTGAGAAAACCGTAGAATCTGCTGAGGCAATGCTTGAAATTGCCTACTTATCCATTTTTTTGAATAGAATAACAAAATAAGATCCCAAAACATACTCTAAGATGTATAAATGTAAAGCGTCCCAAGGAAGTGTCAAAACATCTGGCCGCTTTGGTTGTTGCCGATGAAACTTCATAAACCTGTTCCGGAATGAAGCCATAGAAAGATAATGCACTTTCAAATGAGACATAACTCGGACCCAAAATATGGTTTGCCATCAGGAAGCGCTCCGGCTCTTTTGTAAGGGAGCTAAAATACAATCCTCTTTTGATGGAAACCAGACTACCATTGGTTATTAGCTCATGAATTTTATCATTTGGCCTTTTATAGTCTTTAAATAAAGACATCAACAGCTGATGAGACAGAGGTTGACCAGAATATTGCTGTATGTCTTTAAAAAAAGACATGTAAAAATTTAGTAAGATAATTGGAATAAATCCGATTATCTTACTAAATTTTTACATGAATTTTATATTATTTTCCTTCCGGTCAAGCTAAATCTACATTATCCGTAAAAATGACATGTTTGCATGTTATTTCACGGCCATTACTGGTTGTGATCAGATAAGTATTGTGATCCGTTTTTATTAAATCCTGTAAAAACCCATCCGTAAAAACCGGATTAAATTCAGAGACAGCTACTTTAAGGTAATCAGACAATGCACGTTCTTTAGCGTCTTCATTACGGCTTAATCCGGCTTCTAAAATACAGCATTGCATTTTAGAAGCCCCTGCTTCCAAAACTGCAAATAAGCCAACAGCTCCCGCACCTACAATACATATATCTGTTGTAATCATCATAACTGCTTCATTTATTTCTTACTCTTAATCCATGACAACTGATTGACACTTTACACCTACCCGTGTTGTATTTAAACTGAAACTGATGTGTATTTCTCGTTCAAGCCTATCAATGTTTGATTCCTTTTTTGAAAGTATAAAATGAGTCTACTTCTTCCATCTTTCCCTGCAAAAACAATGTTTGTCCTGTCCCAACTGAATCTCCACTGACTTTTTTTATTTCGCGGATAAAATCAAAAGGAATAAGAATCGAAAATGATTCCTCAGAATTGCCAGCATCCAGCATCATCCTGCAACGCAGACTATCCTCTGATAAACTGACATCTCTTACTGAATTCTTGTTCAGATAAACAGGTTCATAACCAAACATCTGCTGGCCAAAGAAAAAATACCGGGCATAAATAATGTAATGAATGGAGGCATTTTCCAAATCTGCAATGATCTGATAAATAACGGCATGCAGGTATAAATCCATAACGATTTTGTTTGAGATGATCTGCTATATTTGTTCTTCAAACTTATTTTCAAATTAAATCAGGCAACACCTTTCCGCCAAGCTACTTTCTCCTTTCCAGCTGCCTGAATAAACTTCTTAACTTACTTCAACTGCTTACATACCAACTAACTTCTATACAAATTTCAGTGACCAAATTGCCCTTACCAATAAACCAAACCTTCAAGACGAGCCAGTTCCAGACTAGCCACACAAAGCTGATATTGATATTGAAGGCGGGTTAATTCTGCTCTTTGTACATTGGTGCTCGCGTTAGTCAGTTCCAGATTGGTACCCGTACCATTTCGAAAACGGCTCTGGGCAAATTTCTGCGCTTCTTTTGCCTCATTTATCTGCCCAAGCGCATTGACAAGGCTCGATTTGTTGCTTTCAACATCTGTCAATGCCTGGGCAATATCCCTGCTGAACGTGTTGTCCAGGCTTTGCTGTTCAAGTCTGGATTGAAGCAATTGTCCTTGTGAAAGACTGACTTGTTTTTTGATACGACCTCCCTGATAAATCGGAATATTCAGCGTAACACCGGCCTGATAGGCATAGCGGAATTTGTTGATATCCGGCACATATCCATTGGCAAAACCAGTTCCTGCATTGAGCACCAGCGAAGGTTTCCCCTTGATCTTGCTCATTTTCAGCTCAGCTTCGGCCATGGCAATTTTATCTTTCAAAAGCAGATATTCTGCATTTCCGTTTTTTGCGTTTTCCAGAATACTTACCGCATCGCTGCTTTCAGAAATGGCGGGAAAATTAAAATCCGTCCCTTCTTTGCTAACCTGAACACCAGTGGCATACTGCATTAAATTATACTGCTTGCTCAGACTATTTTGCAGATCAATTTTCCGATTGTTTTCCTGATCTATACTGGATTGAATCGAAAGCACATCGTATTTCAGCGCGTCTCCGTTTTTAAATTTAACCTCTGTATCCCGTTTGTTAAATTGCAAAAAGTTGATCACACTATCCTGTATGGCAATTGCACTTTTTAAGTAAGCAATCTGGTAATATATATTGGAGACCTGAAAAGCCATCTGGTTTTTGTTGTACAGGGCATTATCCTTTGCATATTGAAGGCCAGCCTTGGCTCGTTCAACACCTGTTTTTACAACTCCAAAATCCCAGAGCGTATAACTTCCATTGACCATGGTTTTGTAATTATTGTTGGGCATGATGCTCAGTTTGGTCACCTGATCACCTGCCGGAATTGTCACGACCGAAACCGGATGCAGATAATTGTAAGAACCTGTTGCCGCTACTGAAGGCAGACCGGCAGCTCTGGCCAGATCTATCCGCTGATTCTCCACAGCAACAGCCTGGTCAAGTTCTTTGAAAGCGGGAAAGTAATTGAAGGACTGATTAATCAGTGTTTTAAGATCCGAAGAAACCTGCTGTGCATGAAGCTGACCGGCGCCTAAACCTATAAAAAGGATGAAAATGAAACGTTTCATGATAGATAAATGATTTTGAATTAATGTGCAGCCGCAGCTACTTTTGCTCTGGTTTCGGCATCCATATCCTGATTACTCAATAAAAGCATGAAGGGAATGGTACAGATAAAAAACACGGAAATCAGGAGAAAACCATCCAGATAGGCCTGCATTTGAGCCTGACCTGACACGATGAAATCCAGGTTGCCGACGGCAGCTTGTTTCGCTGCAATCGGGTTGATACCCTTGGCCATCATGCCATGGGTTATGCTTTCCAAACGGCTGTTCATAAGCGGATTATTGCCTTGAAGATTTGAGATCAGATCATTTCTATGCGTGGCAAACCGGTTAGTAGAATAGGTGTTCATGATGGCAATCCCGAAGGCGCCGCCAAGTGACCGGAACATATTATTCAGCGAAATTCCATAGGGCATATCTTTGGGCTCCAATCCCACAACCGCCTGACTAAGAAGCGGAACGGTCAGAAATCCCGTCCCCAATCCTCTGCAAACCTGTGTCAATGTAAACCACCATTTCCCTGCTTCGGCCGTTGCCAGAGAAGATGTGTAGCCATGGAGAATGAAAAGAATAAAACCGGCACAGACAAAATAAATCGGCTTGACACCCTTTCCTAAACCAGCGCCTATAAACGGCATCGCAAAAATTG
Organism: Dyadobacter frigoris; assembly: GCF_005280585.1. GTDB lineage: Bacteria > Bacteroidota > Bacteroidia > Cytophagales > Spirosomataceae > Dyadobacter > Dyadobacter frigoris. Next base: position 2,456 of record NZ_SZVO01000044.1, on the reverse strand, counting down.
TGATCAGCGCGCCCGGAATCATTGAAAGTCCAGCTTCGGTCGGGGTATAACCCATCACGCGCTGTACCATCACCGGGAATAAATAAACGGATCCGAAAAGTCCAAATCCACACACGAAAGTCAGCACATTACTTCCGATCAGGTTTATGCTTTTCATAACCCTCAAATTGATCGCAGGATTTTTGGTGTGCAATTCCCAGTAAATAAATAATCCAATACCGATGACAGCAGCAGCGGTTAGGTAACGAATCGTTTCATCCTGGAACCAATCCTCAGATTGTCCTTTTTCAAGCACATATTGCAAAGCACCTACGCCGATGCTTAGCGAGAGAATGCCTGTATAATCGACCGGAATCGCCTTTCTGTTGATGTGATATTCTTCGGGTTGCTTGTCTACAAACTTCCAGGTCAAAAGCGCGGCGGCAATTCCGATTGGAATGTTAATATTAAAAATCAACGCCCAGTGATAATTGTCGACAATATAACCACCCAGAACCGGACCGATGGTTGGCCCCATCACAATGCCCATCCCGAAAATTCCTCCCGCAATACCTTTTTCTTCCGGCTTAAATTGTTCGAAAAGAATACCCTGTGATACTGAAAGCAACGCTCCCCCGCCCAGTCCCTGTACAAAACGCCATAAAACGAGCATCCAAAGCGAAGACGACGTTCCGCACAGATAGGAAGCGATTGTAAAAATAATAATTGATGCCAGGTAGTAATTTTTCCTTCCAAAATACCGGCTTAAAAAACCGGTTAACGGGATAATAATCACGTTGGCGATCGCGTAGGCTGTTACTACCCAGGAGGCATCTTCCAACGTTGCACCAAGTGTTCCGCTGATATTATTTAAGGCAACATTGATAATTGAGGTGTCGATCAGCTCCATAATGGCCGCCGAAATCGTGGTCACGATGATGATGATCCTGACAAATTTATTCTCTTGACTGGCCATAATTTGAGGCTTTGCTCCGCAGCTATTTAACTTTTACATCCACTTCCACACTCAATCCTGCCTTTAAAAGACCAGTTAGTGTTTCGGCATGATCAATTTCGATAGTAACCGGCACACGCTGAGTCACTTTCACAAAATTACCTGTTGAATTATCCGGAGGCAGAAGTGAGAACTTAGCACCCGTTGCATCACTAAAACCGGAAATTTTTCCTGAAATTTCCTGATTTGGATAGCCATCAATTTCAATTTTCACCGCCTGCCCTACTTTCATATGTTCAAGCTGCGTTTCTTTAAAGTTGGCTACAATCCAGTATTTATCACTGCTCACCAAACTGAAAAGTTGCTGACCGCCCTGTACAAACTGTCCGGGTTTCAGGTTGGTTTTCCCAAGTTTCCCTGTGGACGGAGCGATAATTCTTGTATAACTCAAATCCAGTTTTGCTCTTTCCAAAGAAGTTTCTTTAACGGCAATAGTAGCTTTTGCGCGCTGTATCTGCGCATTTGCCGTCCCGGTTTGCACGCCTGCCTGCTGCACTCTGGTTTTACTGGAAGCCAGCAAAGAAACCGAAGTTTTGTAAGCAGACTGGCTATTTTCAAGTTGTCTTAGCGTAATTGATCCATCTTTGTAAAGAGCCTCATCCCGGGCCAAATCCCTTTTTGCCTTATCCAACGCAACTTCTTCAACACTTACACCTGCGGCGGCAACCGTTCTGTTGGAGCCAATCGTCGGAAGCTGGGATTCAGCGGCAGCCAGATCTGCCTGTGCCGACAAAAGATCAGCATTTGCCTGCTGAACGGCCAGCACGAAGTCACGGTCATCAATGACTGCAAGCGTATCCCCCTTTTTCACATTTTGATAATCCAGCAATGAAAAGTCCCTAACGTAACCCGATATACGGCTTATCACCGGAACCGAGTTTGTTTCAATTTGTGCATTATCTGTACTTTCAAAATGTAAAGCGTGGTCAACTTTATTATATGTAAAATAGATTGCACCAATCGCGATGGCAGCGATGATCAGGGTTTTGGAAGCCTTACCAGCCAGACTCTGTGTTTTTTCTTCTGTTTCCATGAAATTGAATAAGTAAACTTAGTTTACAAATGTAGTATACCAAGTTTACCTTTCCAAAAATTTAGTAAAATAAGTTTACTAAATTTTAAAATAATTTTTGGATCAGAATTTATATGAAGAATTTGGTAACCTAAGAGTATGTTTTGGATTGTATTAAACTAACAATGAGAGCCAGTCGTTAAACTTGTTGAATCTCACCTCAAACAAGTTTTAATGAAAACGAATTTCACAGAAATGACTGACTCTCAATGGCAATTTGTAGAAAAAATAATTGACAACAAAAGATCAAGAAAACATTCCTTGCGAACCATAGTAAATGCCATATTATGGTTAAATGAAACTGGTGTTCAATGGCGGAATATAGATAGCAAATATCCTGCTTGGCAGACAATTTACTATCATTTTAGGCAATTTAAACTACGTGGGATT
>NZ_SZVO01000043.1 GCF_005280585.1 Dyadobacter frigoris | reverse complement strand
TAATTGTGTTTCTATAATAATGTCATCCCTTCGGGATTTTGTATCAATTATGTTGGGTTTTGAAATTGGCAATTTGATGAAAGTGTATTGAAATTTTATATCACCCCTTCAGGGTTAGGCTCTTGAACATAATTGTGTTTCTATAATAATGTCATCCCTTTGGGATTTTACATCAATTATGATGGGTTTTGAAATTGGCAACGTGATGAAAGTGTATTGAAATTTTATATCACCCTTTCAGGGTTAGGCTCTTGAACATAATTGTGTTTCTATAATAATGTCATCCCTTCGGGATTTTGYATCAATTATGWTGGGYTTTGAAATTGGCAACGTGATGAAAGTGTATTGAAATTTATGTCACCCTTTCAGGGTTAGGCTCTTGATCATAATTGTGTTTCTATAATAATGTCATCCCTTCGGGATTTTGTATTGAGAAGAATAAGGATTTGAGAGGAGAGAATTGATTAAATATAACATTCAAATCGATTATTAATTTTCAGACAACAATCGCAAAACGTAATATTGGACCTGAATTTTCTAACGATCTACAATCCCGAAGGGATGACATTATTATAGAAATAGGGATAACTCATCGAAGCCAAAACCCTGAAAGGGTGGCATATTAGGCTTTGGAATAACGTTTATTTCAAAAAAAACTATCGTAAATATTACTTCTTAAATCGCTCATGTATCCATTTTTTCTGCATATCCTTATCCAAAAACGTCCACGCTACAAACCTGCTGACTTTTTGACCTTGTGCCATTTCAACCGTTTTTACATTTAGCGCATTTACTTTTTTCAATTCCGCATAAACTCCCGGTAAAGTCGTCTTTTTTGAAAGCAGCGATGTAAACCACAAACATTGTGACGGAATTTCGGCGCTTTCGCGGATTATTTGTCTGACAAACGTTTCCTCACCGCCTTCAACCCACAACTCTGCATTTTGTCCGCCGAAATTCAACATTGGTTTCTGCCCTTTTGTCAATCCCAGATTAGTCAGCTTTCGTTTCGTTCCGGCTTGTGCTTCTGCTAAAGATGCATGAAAAGGAGGATTGCAAATCGTGATATCGAAAATTTCTCCGGGCTGAATAATACCTTTGAAAATATATTTGGAAGAAGTTTGTAAACGAATATCAATCGCACCTTCCAGCGAAGGATTTTTGTCAACAATTTGTCTGGCCGAATCGATAGAAACCGGATCAATATCAGAGCCGACAAAGCACCATCCATATTCCCTGTAGCCTACGATGGGGTACACACAATTTGCGCCGACACCAATATCCAGGATTTTGACGTCTTTCCCGACAGGGAATTTTCCGCCATTTACAGAAGCAAGTAAATCAGCGATGTAATGTATATAATCTGCCCGCCCGGGGATGGGCGGACAGAGATAGCCGTCCGGAATATTCCAGTAAGATATCCCGTAAAAATGTTTTAATAAGGCTCTGTTAAGCGCTTTAACAGCCTCCGGATTAGCGAAATCGATAGATTCGTCTCCAAAGGAATTGACAAAAACGAACTTTGCTAATTCACGGTAAGTAGTAATTAATTCTTTAAAATCATACCTTTCCCTATGCAGGTTTCGCTCATGCAAACTGGTCTTTTCGGTATGTATTTTTTCTGATTTTTGAGCCAATGAAATGTGGTCAGATTAGTTTAATATAGCTTTTTTACTGGCAATCTGCTCATAAACGGCATCCCAAAGATCAATTCTTTTTTGAAGAGATTGAATCGTAGCCAGTTCTGCTTCCTTCCAGAAAACTTCATTTTCTCCGCAAAGATTGGAGGTCATTTGCAAAGCCAGATTACTGTGATGATCACCATCTACTTCAATATGTCTTTCCAGATAATATTTGAAAATTGAAACTTCTTCCGGGAAAGTTTTGCTGATATCGCTCACGATGGAATGAAACATATTTGGGATCAGATCTTCTCTTCCAAAAGTGAAGGTTGCAGCCTGCAAATAATCCTTTTTGCTGTTGATGATCTTGAAAGTGAAATTGACAAAATCCTGAGCAGCTTGCGGTGCGTCTGAAACTTCAAAAGATGTGCTTAAATTATTGCTCAGTTTTAATTCAGTGATGAATTTTTCAATTTGAGATGTATCAGCACCACTTTGCAACATCGCTTCAAGATACAATTCATAATGACTTTTCAGATCACCGTTTTGATCAATATCCGATTCCTCACCCGCAACAATTTCATTAATCAAATGTCTTGTTACTGCCGAACCAACCGGAAACCAAGGGACAGAAGTACAGGTGAGATTATTTTGCAGCGCTTTCAAAAGCGACATAAAATCCCAGACTGCAAAAACGTGATACTGCATAAATACTCTTAAATCATCAAGCTCGGTAATTGCAGAATAAACTTTATGATTGATAATTTGCTGCCTTAGCGGCTCAATAGCTATTTGTAATTTTTTAATATGGTCTGACATAACAATTGAAATGAAATACGAACTCGAATGTTGAATGAAGCCGCAAAGTTAACGTATCTCATTTCCTGATCCTTATGTTTCAGGCTTTTTTGGGTTAAGAAAAAATTAAATCCGGGACACTCTAAAAGCAAAACGCCCGGCGATTTGTTGCCGGGCGTTTTAAATTATGCTTTATTGATAAAAATTTTCTGTCCTCCTTTTCGAATTGATTCGTAAACGGCGTCTACCACAATCATGTCTTTTAGACCTTCATGTCCTGTTATATGCGGATCAGGTTTGTTGTTTAGAATAATATCTGCGAGTCCATCCATTTGTAAAGTCTGGTGTGGAATGTGCGCAGGCATATTCATTGGGCCGGCATTCGTCCTGCCTTTTATTGGTCCATAACCAAATGCCGGACTAAGTTCAACAAATCCTTTTTCACCAATAACATAAAGTCTTTCGAAATTATTGAAGTTATAGGTTGTCCCGCAATTGGCTATAACACCACTGGGAAAACCTAATTGAAAAGTGATCGTTTCGTCAACTTCTTTAAATTTAATCGGATCTGTTTTAGTTTCTTGAGCCGTCACCCAAATTGGTTCCTCCCCGGTACAGTATCTCGCTCCATTTAATGCGTACACGCCCACATCCATCATGGCGCCGCCACCAGCCAATGCTTTTTTCAAACGCCATTGCGTCGGATCGCCACTTTTGAAACCCATGTAATTGTTGACATGCATAATTTTTCCAAGTTCTCCTGATTCACGCATACGGATAAGTTCGCGGGTGTGAGGCTCAAAGTGCAGGCGATATCCGATGTAAAATTTAACACCGGCTTTTTCACAGGCTGCAATCATTTCTCGGGTTTGTTTTGCATTATCTGCTACCGGTTTTTCACAAATCACATGTTTTCCTGTTGCTGCAATTTGCAATACATGTTTATGATGAAGGGAATTTGGTGTTGTTACATACACGATATCAATATCCGGATTGTTTTTTATTTCGCTGACAGTCTCATAATTGTATGTGTTTTTGTCAGGGATATTATATTTCTTTTTCCAGGTGTCAACTTTGGAAGGCGTTCCGGAAACGACACCAACCAAGGTCGCCATAGTACATTTCTGCATAGCTTCGGCCACTATGTTCGCATATCCACCGAGCCCCATAATAGCAACCCGGAGCTGTTTTTCAGCACGTACCACAGGAGCGGACGGAGCGGCGGCAGAGGCAGGCAAACCTGCGAGTGCTGTCACGCCAATACCAAGAGAAACCTTTTGAAGGAAATCACGACGAGAATTCATGTTCGAAACAGATTTAGAAAAGTGTTTGAAAGCCAGATGTCACTGACATTTTTAAAAGAAAAATATTTCATCTATCTCCTTATTTGTCAGTAGTGAATATAGGGTTTTCGGCGTTTTTATTTTTCAGGAATTAATTAGGGATCAGTAATTTGTACAATAGATTCGAGGTTCGATGAATTGATCAAACCAACTATTCAACATTATTTTGTGAGATTATTGAACTAAGTTTTAGTAATACATGTATATACATTAAATGTGACAACATATAAATTTAGAACATGGAAAATCTTATCAACGGCTTGCACCATATCACTGCTTTGGCAAGCGACGCACAAAGAAATGTAGATTTTTATGTAGGAATTCTGGGGTTGAAAATGGTTAAAAAAACAGTGAATTTCGATGCGCCGGATGTCTATCATTTATATTATGGCGATGAAACAGGCTCACCGGGTTCTATTGTTACATTTTTTCCGTACGCTGGTTTAGTACGTGGCCGGAAGGGCGGCGGACAATTGACATATTCCGCTTTTTCAATTGCAACGGCTTCGTTAAGTTTTTGGATGGACAGGTTAGTACATTTTGGCATTCCTTACGCAGGACCTTACAGACGATTCAATGAAACTTATCTTCGTTTTGAAGATTACGATGGAATGGGTGTGGAGCTTGTTGCCAATGATATTGACAAACGTCCGGGTTGGAATAACGGGAAAATACCAACCGAATATTCGATCCGTGGTGCTTACACAGTTTCATTAAATGAATACAAAATTGATAAAACAGTTTCGCTGTTAACCGACGTGATGCAGCATCATCTGGTTGCTGAGGAAAATGGAATTTACAGATTTGAAGCAGGTGTCGGCGGACCTGGTTCTTATGTGGATGTGCTTGAATCACCAAAAGATATTCGTGCCTTGCAAGGTGCGGGTTCTGTGCATCACGTAGCTTTTGCAACGGATAGTGACGAAACACAGCTGGAAATTCGTGAAAAATTATTGTCGGGAAGTTATAATCCAACCGAAGTTTTGGACCGTAATTATTTCCACAGTATTTATTACCGCGAACCGGGTGGAATTTTATTTGAAATTGCAACAAATCCTCCCGGATTTTCGGTGGATGAAAGTGTTTCTGAATTAGGCACTTCGTTAAAATTACCGGAATGGTATGAGCCAAGAAGAGAGAAAATCGAGGCGGAATTGCCGGTGATTGTGGCTGAAAGTAAATAGTATGAAAATCGCAAAAAAACGGCTTCCGGTATTCTGGGAGCCGTTTTACATGAACATGGCTAATAAAGAGCTTGGGGAAGTGGATGCGTAATGGCAGGAAATATTATTCAATTTTCAATGAACGTTGTACTTTTTGCTCTGCTAAAAAGACAGATTTTGATAATATTTCATTACCAATCATTATTTTAAGCGTGTAATGTCCGTCTTCGAGCTGGTCCACGTTTAGTGCGCGACCGAATTTTGCATCGTTATTTCTGATAATTTCACGATAGAAAATTTGTCCGCCATCGTCACTCAGCAGAATAACTGTCGGTGCAGATTTATTAATGCGGTCAACATAGATATTGATTTTTCCATCAATAGAGCGGTAGATCCCGGTTCTGAAGCCGGTAGGTTTTTTTGCTTCCTTTTCGTCTGCAAAGGCTGAAATGCAGGTGATCACAACAAGTACGATGGTACCGATAATTGTTTTGGTTGTCTTTTTCATGGCTAATGTGATTATGATGGATTAAATGATTGTGCTTGAATTTCCCCAGGCTCATCAGGACATTTTCATCCGGTTAGTCGCAGCAGTCGCATGGGCAGACAACAAAGGACATGGACTTAAATATAATTGTGATTAAACGGCAATTTTTAGGCAGAAGATGAAACGCAAAAACGGTTTCCGTGAAAAGGAAACCGTTTTTTTAATGTTGGCTAATAGATTTGGCTGCGTAATTGAGCCTGGGTTAATTAATTGTCAAAACACGTTCTGTTTTTTGCTCTGTCAATTGGAGTGTTTTTGATTGTGTTTCTCCGTTACTGGTCACTTGAATTTCGTATTTCCCAGCTTCAAGGTCATTTAGATTTAAAGAGCGTCCGAATTTTTGGCTCGCTTTTTCAATTACTTCACGGTAAACAACTTCTCCCTGGTTATTTCTTAATATTAAAATCGTTGGTGAATCCTGATTCACTTTGTCAACCAACACATTGATTTTTCCACCTTTTGTAGAATAAATTCCGGTACCGAAACCGGTAGATTTTTTGGCGGCTTTATCATCTGCGTTTGCAGTGAAAGCGAAAGAAGCAACAAGTGCAAAAGCAACAGCGATATTTTTGATGAAAGTTTTCATGGCTTTGATTTTTTTAAGTATGGCTAATTTTTTTCTTTATGAATGGCTAATAGGGTACTCGGTAACTAATGCTTATTTGATTGTCAATACACGTTCTGTTTTTTGATCTGATAATTGGAATGATTTGGTTTGTGTTTCGTTTTTGCTAGTAACATCGATTTCATATTTACCGGCTTCAAGATCCGTAACGTTCAACTGGCGACCAAATTTTTGATTTCCTTTTGCAACTACTTCGCGGTACACTACATCTCCCTGTTCGTTTTTTACAAGAATTGTTGTGGCTGCGTTGTCATCCGATTTATCGACCAACACATTGATTTTTCCACCTTTATTGATGTAAA
>NZ_SZVO01000042.1 GCF_005280585.1 Dyadobacter frigoris | reverse complement strand
TACTCTGGCATTGATACTTGCCGCGCCAGTCTTCGAATTCCCTAACGCAGAGTTATAGGTACTCACCAAAATATCCCAGGGAATATTCCTTGATAGCACAACCCAACGATTCTTCGGATTCAGTTTTCTGGAAAAAGGAGACTCGAATCCCTCGATACCAAGTTGATCCTGGCTAACATAATTTTGCTTTGATGCACGGTTTTTTGATGACTTTGCCATAGAATCGAGCATTTATTATCAGATAAATATAACATATTTGACTGATTGTCTGGTATTTGATATATATTCAGCAGACCCTAAATAGACCATTTTTCGGAAATACCGTGAAGTTCTCGAAACCCAGCGATTGAGGGACATTTTGATTTACTTCTTCCAGCTCAAAATAAAAATGGAAATGATGTTTGTTTTTTTTCAAAAAATGAAGGAGCGAACAGGCAAGACCTAAAGAAGTTTCATCTCCGAAAATCAAATATCGTTTTACTTTCGGATCGTAAGCTGCGCGGCCTCTCGAACTGCTGATATACAATCCATCACCGGTTTTTAAGGTGTCAATGTAGCGGCTTCCCACACCGTTTCCATGTATGTGAAAAACGATCTCTAAAATACCCTTTTCGATGTTGTGACCGGCGACCGTATAATTTCTGTAATCTGTATCGCTTACACGGATCACGCTGGCGCCACCGATTAGAAAACTCATTTTTGAAATATCACCATGGAAACGTATTTTCTTAATAGCAGGCGTAATATAATCCGCTTCTAAAATTGTCAGACGCGGACCGGCTGCACTTTCCAGCCAATCACCAACCCATTTAGGCATTCTTGAAATCATAGCTTCTGATTATTATTAAAGAGTTGTCAATAGTTTTTTAGCGTGAAAGGTATCGTCACTTGTCCAAAGTCAGGCATGTTATCCGTTGCCTTATCACCTTCTTCTTCGGATGACTCAGCAAAGGCCAGTTGTAAATCTGTGCTCGGATCATAGGCAAGCTTTTGATTGGCTTCAACATATTCGCGCAATTCATTTTCATAATTATTTAGCGCTATATGAAGATCGTACTGATGAGCGGCCAATTCTCCTGCTAAAACGTAGCCACCGATCATAGCTACCGTTGTTCCCTGACCAGTTGAGAGGGACGCACTGTAACCTGCATCGCCAACCAGTATAATCCGGCCTTTAGACCACCTATCCATAATGATCTGGTTAATAGAATCGAAATAGAAGTTGGACGAATCCTGCATAAGATCCTTCATTTTTTGTATTTCCCATCCGACCGTCGGTGACCGTTCGGTTATCAGCTGCTTCTGCGATGCAATATCCCGGTGGTCATAATCTATTGGCTCAGCACTACCGAATCCCAGGTAGTTCCTTGCTTCGCTGTCTTTTTCCTTAACGATGCAGGTTGCAATAGGAGCGCCTTCATGTTGAAAGAACACTTCCCAATGGTCAAGGTCGAGGAAATTCGGTGTCGTAAATATGGCAACGTAGTAGCCCAGGTATCGTATAAATTCTTCATCATCGCCAAAAACCAGTCTTCGCACATTTGAACGTAACCCGTCTGCGCCTATAATTAGGTCAAAACGTTGCGGAGCAGCATTGGCAAATGTGACATTAACGCCTGCTTCATCCTGGTCAAGTGATACGATCGTGTCATTAAAAATATAGGTTACCTGATCGCCCACCGCTTGAAAGAGCACACGGCAAAGGTCATCCCGTAATATTTCTACGTCGGGGCTATCGAATTTGCCGGCGGTTATAGTACCCTCGGTGTTTCTATAGGTTTCTTTGCCTGATAGAGCATCAACTATTGACATTCCCTTTAGCTTTGTACTGTTGCTGCGGATTGCATCCAATATGCCCATTCGTTTGGCTACTTCTAAGGCGGGTCCGCGTACATCAACTGCTTGTCCTCCCGGACGGATATGTACTGCTCGTTCAACGATGGTAACGTTGAAGCCATATTTGTTCAGCCAGTAAGCGGTATTAAGCCCTGCAATACTTGCACCCGAAATGAGCACATTGAGATGTTTTCCTGATTCCATTTTTCGAAAGGCTTATTTGCCTGAACAAAGGAACACCGTACAAGCAGGGCAGGCAATGCCGAAATGAAGTAAGTATTGGACTAATTGAGGTTTTTGTTGCGAAAGGTCAATGGGGTCATCGCTGTCACCTTGGTAAATAGCCGTGAAAAGTACGGATAATCGTCGTAGCCCAGTTCCGAAGCAATTTCTTTTACCGATTTATCGGAATAGCAGAGCAAGCGTTTGGCTTCTAAAATAATTCTTTGCTGTATGTGGTGTGTAACGGGATAGCCCGTGGTGTTTTTGACGCATTCGTTCAAATATGAGGAAGATATATGGAGCGTTTGCCCATACTCTGCCGGTTTTTTGACAGTGATAAAATTACGTTCCAATATGGCCTTGAAGGCTTTGGTCATCACATCAAATCGTGAAAGGGTGTCTGCGGATTTAACTTGCGCTAAATACTGTGAAGCAACTAACCCGACTAAGGTATTACAACTATCTTTTAGTAAAGCATGATATAGCTTCTCGTGGTTTCTTTCAGAAATTTTGATGCAGAGCGATACCGCTTCAGATATAACGGAAAATATTTCTTTTTCTAAGGCTAAGGGTTTTGCAGGCGTGATTTCTTCCAGTAATTTCATGTATTCAGGATGCAGATCTTCATTACTGATCGCCCAAAAGCTAAGCGTTACATTTTCAAATGCTATTAAACGATGCACTTGGTTTGGGTGAACGTAGACAACAGCCGAGTGCTCTATTTTGAACTGCTGGAAGTCGATTTCACCGGTTGTCGTTCCTTTTTCCTGCAGGAAGAATATATGATAGTCATCCCGGTGTGACTGCATTGCTGTGTCGAAAGCGGGCATATCTTCAACCGATGCTTTTCCAATCGCAATACCTGCGCCGAAACTGTCAGCCATCGTATGTACAGGAATGGATGTTCTTTTTTTAAGCATCGTTTTTCAATTCACTATGCAAAGATAGGTTTTTGGATTTGTAGTATGGATAAACGCTTAATTGATGCACTTATACACTGCATTTTCTAATTCTTCGCTTGTATGGTCAACTATGAATAAAACGTATGAAAGACCGTCCGATTACGACTTTGATAGCGATGAGTACTATTATGGCAAGCCAACCTGGTATAGGAAAGGCAGCAGACAACATGTGTAGCTGCATAAGCTACAAAAAGTGGTGCATCATAAGCTCATAAATGACACCAATAACACTTTTTAATGGCGGGATTACTTAATAAAAAAGCTGTAACAAACGTTTGCTACAGCCTTTTATCTAATTGTGAATGGTACTCTTAAAGTTCCAGCTCCAAAAGACCCCCTGCTTCCGGAATAAACAGGGATTGAAAGAAACTTATACTTTTGAAACAATTATTTTTTGCGTTTTGGTGAAACCACCGCCGGCCAATAACCCCTTCCCATCGCCTTTCATTTTTTTTAAGTTTATGGATTTAAAAACCATACATACCACCCGAAACTGAAATTTGCTCCCCCGTTATCCAAGCTGCATCATCGGAAGCAAGGAATACGGCAGCTTTCGCAATATCTTCCGGCCGGCCTCTCCGGCCAAGCGGGGTATTGGCAACAAACATTGTTTCAGCCTCACTGCCAGTGGTGACGCCCGCACTGGCTGCACCTTCTGTTTCGGTGGCGCCCGGCAAAATAGAATTGACACGAATGTTTTTTGCACCCAGTTCTTTCGACAAAGCAATCGTTATGGCATCTAAGGCCGCTTTAGTTGCAGAATATAACGAAACTCCCGCCATCGGCATTTTGCTTGCACCTGAACTGATATTGATGACATTGCCGCCCTTATCGCCAAACAGTTTCAAAGCTGCCTGAATAGTCAATATAGGGCCCAAAACATTTACGTCGAAATGCTGATGAAAAGCTTCTACTGTTGCCTGTTCAATAGGTAAATATTGCTGAAAGACCGCGTTGTTTACCAAAATATCCAACGTGCCGAAAGCCTTCCTCGTTTCTTCAAACAGCCTGGTTACGTCGGCTTCTTTCGATATATCGGCCTGTACCGCAATAGCTATGCCTCCATGGTCGGTGATCTCCTTAACAACTTTATCTGCGCCTTCCTTACTTGAAGCATAGTTAACAACAACCTTTGCGCCTTCATGGGCAAAGTGTTTCGCGATAGCTGCACCTATTCCTTTTGAAGCACCGGTAACTACCGCTACTTTGTTTTTTAATTTACTCATAGTTTCTAAAATTTAAGATTTGAACTTGATCAGGTCCTGAAAGATGAGTTTACCCCAGGTATTTCCATGCGCCTGCACCAGCAGTCCGCCTTCCGAAAGCCCGCCAAGTTTGACTGGCGCGAAACCGAGATTTTCAGCAAGCGTAGCGATCTCCGCTGCTGCGCCGTCATCGTCGCTCGCCAGGAACACGACTCTTCTGCCACCATGTACTGACGGATCCTGTTCAAGAATGGCAGCGACCAAATGGTTGAAGCCCTTAACCAGTTTACCACCGGCGAAGGCTTGCGCAACGAACCTGGCAGAAGGCAGTCCTTCCATCTTCTCAGGGGGCACGCCGTAGGCATTGGTCACGTCTACAATGGTCTTCCCCTGCCAGTTGGGCAGCGCTTTGGCGACATCCGGGTGCGACTCGAAATGTACGGCCAAAAAGATGACGTCCGCCTTAACGGCTTCCGCCAGTGTTACAGGAATGATCTCCGGGCCGATCGCGGCCGCGTCGGATACAAAGCTTTCCGGGTCGCGCGTGGTGGCAATGGATACTTCGATGCCGTTGCGGGCAAACGCCCTGGCCAAAGCCCGGCCGATCTTGCCGAAGCCGATAATTGCGTAGCTTGCTACTTTGTTTTCTGAATTACTCATTTTGATTTTTTTTTAAATTATTTTGACAAATAGGTCATACCGCCATCAACGAGGAGTTCGGCACCAAGCAAAAACGAAGAATCATCAGAAGCCAGGAAAACCGCTGTTTTACCAATGTCAGATGGTTGCCCGATCCTGCCTATCGGCATTTGATCTGCAAAGTGCTTTTTTACCGCTTCCATTTGTTCTGCCGGAACAAACTTGTCAAATGCGGGTGTATCTGTTGTGCCAGGTGTGATCACATTTGCCCTGATCTTTCTATCTAAAAGGTCGCTTGAAAATCCTTTGGCTAAATAGATAACAGCTGCTTTTGCAGCGCCATAAAGGGTAAAATTCGCGTATGCCCGATGTGCAGCATTTGACCCGATAAGAATAATTGAGCCACCCTCTTTTATATACGGCAGTGCTTTTTGAACAGTGAAGTAAACACTTTTCAGGTTCAGGTTAATTGCCTTGTCAAAGTCGGCTTCATCAAAGGTTGCCACAGTTCCTACAGTCCCAGCACCCGCATTGGCTACGATCACGTCTATTTTACCAAATTTTTCAGCTGTTGCTGCAAACACTCTTTCCAGGTCGGCAACATTGGTTACATCTGCATTGATGCCTATAAAATTATCTCCAAGTTGGGCCGCAGCGCTGTCTAAGGTTTCCTGGTTTCTGCCGACAATAACTCCTTTAGCACCTTCATTTTTGAATTCCTGGGCTATGCCAAACCCAATGCCACTATTACCACCTGTGATAACTGCTACTTTATCTTTTAATCTGCTCATATCTATTTTATTTTTAATCTGTCTCGCAAAGGTACTCCTAATAGTTTATCTTTGTAACTATTATAGTTTATTCTGGTTACCATTGGGTAACTACAAATTTTCAAAATATGAGAGATGACAGATTCTGCAATTCGAATTGCCCGTTTACGAGAGCTATCGGCACTATTGGTAACAAGTGGAAGCCGATAATTATAAATGTTATTGGCACCCGTACCATTCGTTTTGGCCAGCTTGATTCGATAGTGCCGCACATTTCAAGGAAAGTACTGACCGAACAGTTGAAAGAGTTGGAAGAAGATGGACTATTGGAAAGATTCGCCTATAAGGAACTACCGCCCAGGGTAGAATATAAGTTGTCTGAAAAAGGCTTGGCTTTTTTGCCAATTCTAGAAAGTATAAAAGAATGGAATTGTAAATATGAGGTAGCTCCAATCCCAGGCGAAGCTGGTAAAAAAAGTAGAGTAAATTATGCCCGGATGCCGTAAAATCGAAATTTGACTATTACAGGAAAGGGGGAAATATCAATATATCTTCTCTTTGCTGTTACAACAAAAAGGAGGTTTTCTGATATTTTGATGCCATCCAGCTGTTGTATAATGGAATGGAGTGCTACAAACACTCCATTCCACTAGTATAAAAAATATTTGATTTTTAGAACTACAAAACTTTCCAAATTCAAATTTGTATCAGAAGTTGACAGGAACGCTGTTTTATCTCTTTTTAAATTTGACAATGCGTATCTTATCTCCTTTGGTATTAATAAACGCTGATACACTGTCGCTCAATATGCCGTGCTCGTTGCCGTAGTTCACTACAAAGTTGGTTTTACGAAAGCCAAAGTTTAGAAGTGTATCTACAATTTCTATCTTATCCCTTCACCAGCAGATGCTAGGAGTGTGTCGCTCTTAGCTCTCTTATTGTCTTTAATTTTTGGATTCGGGTTTAAGACTTCATTTGCTGAATTATTTTACGTTAGTAGCTTCTCTATGAAGTCATTGACATCTTAAACATGCGTTTTATATTGTAAGCTAAGCACACCAAGCTCCATTCGTTGTCTGTTTCAAATATTCCTCTTAATGAAAATTGCCGGAACCTTAAAACGCTTTTGATGATGCCGAAAACGGGTTCAACAGTTTGCTTTCGCTTTTTATAAATGGCTTCATATTGAGGGATTTTCAAGCGCATCC
>NZ_SZVO01000041.1 GCF_005280585.1 Dyadobacter frigoris | reverse complement strand
GGCAGATTCTATTTTCCTTGAACTAAAAATGCCTGTCGAGTAGCCGTAAAAGATCAGGGCCAGAAGTAATTTGGGGTCATAGGCAGCAGTGCCAGTACCACGATACTGTGCATAAATCCTGGTAAAATCCAGCTTATCGACGATCTCAACGGTGAATCGGGCCAAATGGTCCTGTGGCAACCATTCTTCAAGATCATATGGCATAAATGTCGTTTGCCCGCGGTTAGCTCCTACAAAATGTTTCATAATCTGAAGATACAAAACTATTTCTAAACGTTCAAGTCCGACAGGCTGCTAGGTGAAATTCTCACGATAACTTCTAGCAAAAGAATATTTTATTCAGAATACGTTTTGTCAGGTGTTCCATTTTACAGAAGCAAAGAAATCATTGAATTAAGAAATAATGGTTCAACCAATAGTGATCTCCATATATCAACAGATAGATTCAATGAAATAGATAGTAAATTTGGTTCACCAAAAGAAAGTGACATATGACCTCCGTGGGTACTTTGGGTGTCGCTTACAGAGTTCGAAAGTCTGATAAGTTTTATTTTAAAGACGGGAACTTGACTTGGTTTAAGGATTTTAAAAAAATTCCAAGTTCCATTATTTATTTATGGTTAATTTCTAAAATTGGACAAGAAGAATTGCAGTCAATAAAAATTGGAAGTACACAAGAGGCACTAACTATTGAAGGACTTAAAGGCATTTCTTTTAGAATTCCACCGAAAGAAAGGATTGATTCATATCAAATAGAATTTGATAATATAATTAAAAAAATGGAATCTAACCAAGAAACAATCCAAACGCTAACCCAAACCCGCGACAATCTTTTACCAAAATTAATGTCAGGCGAAGTCAGAGTTTCAGAACTTAATACAAAAATAATTAAATGAAGCCAATCACGGAAGACAAAATTGAAACCTTTGCCATTGAAATTCTCCAATTGATCGGTTGGGAGTATATCCATGGCTTGGCTCTGGCTCCGGGTGCGGAAAGATCTGAAAGAGAAAACTTTGAGCAAATTATTTTAGTTGATCGTTTGCGTAAATCTGTTGCGGTGCTCAATCCGGGCATTCCGGCAGATGCGCAGGAGTTGGCCATTCAAAAAGTATTACGAATTTACTCGCCCGAAATGCTTCATAACAATGAAACGTTTCATCAGCTTTTGGTAGAAAAAGTTAAAATTCCCTATCAGCAAGACGGATTTGAACGTAGTTACGAAGTTGCTTTGGTGGATTTTGAAGATCGCATGAACAATGAATTTCTGTGCGTCAATCAATATATCATCATTGAAAATGGACAAAACAAACGGCCTGATCTATTACTTTTCGCAAATGGTATCCCCCTGGTTGTCATCGAATTAAAAAACGCCGCAGACCAGAACGCGACGATTCGTAAAGCATATGATCAGTTACAAACCTATAAAGCTACCATCCCAAGTTTGTTTACGTACAATGCCATTTGCGTTATTTCTGATGGAATGGCCTGTAAAGCAGGAAGTATTTCGGCAGGTTACAGTCGCTACATGAATTGGAAATCCGCCGACGGAAAAAAAGAGGCTTCCCGGTTTATTCCTCAGTTGGAAATCCTGCTGAAAGGTATGCTGAATCCGGATACACTTTTGGACCTCGTGCGTAATTTTATCGTATTTGAAAAAAACAAAAAAGAAGACCCGAAAACGGGAATAACACAGATTGAAACGGTTAAAAAGCTTGCGGCTTATCATCAGTATTATGCAGTAAACAGGGCTGTTGAATCTTCCATCATCGCATCGGGCGTGAAAGGTGATAAGCGTGGCGGCGTTGTGTGGCATACCCAGGGTTCGGGAAAAAGTTTGAGTATGGTATTTTATGCGGGCAAACTCATCACCGCACCTGAAATGCAAAACCCGACGATTTTGGTCATTACAGACCGTAATGATCTGGATGATCAATTATTTGACACCTTTGCTAATTCCAGACAACTTCTGCGGCAGGAGCCCGTTCAGGCGAAAGACCGTGAACACTTGAAGGAGTTGTTGAAAGTTGCAAGTGGCGGAATTGTATTCGCAACCATTCAAAAATTTTTACCGGACGCTTCATCAAGTGCAGCTTATGAACTGTTGACTGATCGGCGAAATGTGGTGGTGATTGCCGATGAGGCGCATAGAACACAATACGGATTTGAGGCGTCCATTAAACAAGTAAGAGATAAAGAAACCAAAGAAATAATTGGTCAAAGAATAGCATATGGTTTCGCGAAATACATGCGGGATGCTTTGCCCAATGCAACCTATATTGGCTTTACCGGAACACCTATCGAAGGAACCGACATTAATACTCCGCAGATTTTTGGGCAGTATGTAGATGTTTACGATATTTCCCAGGCGGTTGCTGATGGTGCAACGGTTCGTATTTACTATGAAAGTCGTTTGGCAAAAGTAAGTTTGGCCGAAGAGGGCAAGCGCCTGATCGAAGAATTTGACGCAGAGCTGGATCAGGATGAAGAGATAACAAACCAGCAAAAGACGAAAGCCAAATATACTACGATGGAAGCAATTGTTGGAAATGATGATCGTATAAAAAACCTGGCGAAGGACATCATAAATCATTCAGAACAACGTCAGAAAGTATTTGATGGAAAAGGAATGATCGTGGCCATGAGCAGGAGAATTGCGGCCAATTTGTATAAGGAAATTATTTTATTGAGACCGGATTGGCATAACGACAGCATCCATCAGGGAATTATTAAAGTGGTAATGACATCTTCATCTTCTGACAAAGCAGAATTTGATAAAGAAGATCCGACAGCGTTGGTAATTCCAAAAAATATGCGGACTACTAAATCAGAAAGAAAAATACTTTCTGACAGAATGAAGGATGAAAATGATTCTTTAAAACTCGTGATTGTTTGTGACATGTGGCTTACTGGGTTTGATGCGCCCTGCCTGCATACGCTGTACATAGACAAACCAATGAAGGGGCATAACCTTATGCAGGCTATTGCAAGGGTCAACCGCGTTTTTAAAGACAAGCCAGGTGGTTTGATCGTTGACTATTTGGGAATAGCAACGGATTTAAAAAAGGCATTATCTTTTTATTCCGACGCTGGCGGTAAAGGTGAGCCAACTTTGGATATAGAACGGGCTGTTGAATTAATGAATGAAAAATTTGAAGTAGTTCAGCAGTTTTTTAATGAGAAAGCAAAAACTCAAAATGATATAATAGCCGAAGAACCAGAGGCTTATTATGCAAACAGTTTCAGATTTAATTATCGTAGATTTTTTAAAGTCGAGTCCGGCGAGAAACTATCAATCCTTCTTCAGTCAGAAGAACATATCCTTGGATTACATGATGGCAAAAGTCGTTTTATAAGGGAAGTTTCTTTATTAAGCCAGGCATTTGCATTATCCATTCCACAAGAAAGAGCAATGGAAATTAAAGAGGACATTGCATTTTTCCAGGCTGTAAAAGCACGGTTGATCAAATTTGAAGGAGCAGGAACAGGAAAATCAGATATTGAAATTGAAACGGCTATCAAACAAATAGTTGACGAAGCATTAAGCTCGGATCGTGTTATAGATATTTTTGAAGCAGCAGGAATTGACAAGCCAGAAATCTCTGGATTAGAGGTACTTTCAGACGAATTCCTTGCAGATGTAAAAGGTATGAAGCATCAGAATTTAGCTTTCGAACTTCTGAAAAAATTATTAAATGATGAAATAAAAACACGTTCAAAAACAAATCTGGTTAAGAGCAAAAAATTATTGGAAATGTTGGAAGGCGCAATAAAACGCTATCAAAATAACTTATTGACAACTTCCGAAATTATTCAGGAATTAATCAACATTGCAAAGGAAATAAAACAATCAGACAAAGAAAATGAAAGTCTGGGATTAACAAAAGACGAAGTAGCCTTTTACAATGCGTTGGAAGTGAACGACAGCGCCGTAATGGTTTTGGGAGACGATCTGCTTAAAGAAATTGCACGAGAAATCACTGACAAAGTGAGGGCAAATGCTGCCATAGACTGGACAATCAGAGAAAGCGCGCGGGCAAAATTAATGGTAATCGTAAGCAGAACTTTAAGAAAACATGGCTATCCGCCAGACAAGCAGGCAAAGGCCATTGAAACCGTGTTGAAACAGGCAGAATTAATGGCTGTTTTTTTTACAAATTAGTACATTAAATTCCATTTGAAATATTCTTCATTTTTTAGATGAACTGTACCCTACTCCAAAACCCCCGTTCAAAAACTCAAATTCGTCCAAACCGTCAGAGACGGTAAATTATAAAAAATGCATAGTTGAAAAAACTATGCATAACAGCGTAACCACCTCACCATCCTACAACTAGCTTCTACCAAAAACGCTTATCAAAAAAATTCCTCAAAAAATTTACGTAGTCAAATAGCTACACTTATATTCGTAGCCAAATAACTACATAATGAATTTAAGACGAGACGTATTTCAAGCAATAGCAGACCCCACCAGAAGGGCCATTTTATTGTTGGTGGCTTCGCAGGCCATGACGGCGGGTGCCATAGCATCAAACTTTGATACGGCCAGACCGACCATTTCAAAACATTTGCAGATACTTACTGAGTGCGAATTGATTGCGCAAGAGCAAAATGGCAGGGAGATTTATTACCATATCAATGCTAAAAAAATGAAGGAAGTAGCAGACTTTATTGAACCTTTCCGCCAGATGTGGGATGACCGTTTTAATAAACTGGAAACCATTATGAAAAATTATAAACCCGAAAAATAAATTTTATGGAAAGAAAAACAAAAGTCGATGCAGAAGACGGCAAACAGGAATTAGTAATTACAAGGGAATTTGATCTTCCATTGGAATTACTATTTAAAGCCTACGCCGAGCCCGAAATTGTTGAGCAGTGGATGGGAACGAAAGTGCTGAAACTTGAAAATAAAAAGCACGGCAGTTACCAGTTTGAAACATCTGATGCGCAGGGAAACGTGGTATTCCGCTCCAATGGGACAATCCACGAATTTACTCCGAACCAGAAAATTACCCGGACATTTGAAATGGAAAATACGCCCGCTTCGGCCCGATTCGACGTCCAGCTCGAATTCCTGGAATTTGAAAAGCTTACCGATGAAACCAGCAAACTTGTTATGCACGTCGTGTACCGTTCAGTCGCGCTAAGGGACCAAATGCTGCGACTGCCTTTTTCCCAAGGTATCAATATGGCGCACAACCGGTTACAGGAATATTTAAACAAATTAAAATAAGCTATTATGACAAATAGAAATAAAATTTTCTACTGGATTGCCACGCTTTGGCTTTCCCTGGGAATGGTTTCAACGGGAATTGTACAGATAATAAAAATGAAGGAGGAAGCTGATATGATGGCACATTTAGGCTATCCTCTTTATTTTCTGACGATATTGGGAATCTGGAAAATACTGGGTGTTGTAGCCGTGCTTATTCCTAAATTCCCCTTGCTGAAAGAATGGGCCTATGCAGGTTTCTTTTTTGCGATGTCTGGCGCTGTATTTTCACATCTCGCCGTGGGTGATGGTGCAAAAGAATTTTTTGGCCCCGTACTATTATTGATCCTGACTGTATTATCTTGGTATTTCAAAAGGTATCGCACTGATCGGATCGCGTAGATCGGGTCGCGTAGATCGGATCGCGCAGATCGGGTCGCTAAAAACGTGACCAATATGCCAATTTAAAATACTCCATCAGACTAAAATCCGGCTATGACACTTACAGAAGCGCTTACTCAGCTTGAAAGTTTTGGCAATGAAACAATGCGCCTTCATAACGTAAAATATGGTGCCGGAGAAAATCAATTTGGTGTAAAAATGGGCGATATCCGGGCGTTGGCCAAAAAGATAAAAACGGATCATTCATTGGCTTTGGCGCTTTGGGATACCGAAAATATTGATGCCCGCTTTTTGGCCATTCTCATCATCGTTCCAAACAAGTTGTCTCATGAGGAATTAAACAGGCTGGTAAAATCTGAAAGATTCGTTCATGTTGCCGATTGGTTATATAATTACGTAATTAAAAACTACCCGGATAACGAACCGCTGCGGTATGAGTGGATGAAGTCGGCAGATGTGATGTGCGCCCGTGCCGGGTGGAGTTTGACCAGTGGATGTATCAGTAGAACTCCGGAACTAATTGATATACCCGGAGTTCTGGACAGAATTGAATCCGAGATGGCTGGTGCCGCGCCAGAGGTACAATGGACGATGAATTCTACATTGGCAAACATTGGCATTCGCTTTTCTGAATACCGGGAAAGGGCGCTGGCGATTGGCGAGACACTAGGAATTTTCAGAGATTATCCGGTTTCCAAAGGATGCACCTCTCCTTTCGCACCGATCTGGATTAATGAAATGGTACGTCGGCAGGGATAATAATTTTTCTCTTTTTGATAATAATAAAATGAATCCAAAAGCTGATTTTTATTTTGATAAAGGCAAACAATGGCAGGAAGAAATCCAACGATTACGCGCCATCGTTTTGGAATGCGGGCTGACAGAAGAATTGAAATGGGGTTGTCCCTGTTATACGTTTCATAAAAGTAATATTGTGTTAATACACGTATTTAAGGAATATTGCGCGCTGTTGTTTTTCAAAGGTGCTTTGTTGCAGGATACGCATGGTATTCTGATACAGCAAACCGAAAATGTACAGGCGGTGCGCCAGATCCGGTTCGCAAATGTAAAAGAAATTACTGAGCAGGAATCTATCTTAAAAGCCCATATTTATGAAGCCATAGAAGTAGAAAAAGCCGGGTTGAAAGTAGAGCTAAAAAAGCCGGCTGAATTCAGCGTCGCAGAAGAATTTCAAACTAAACTGGATGAAACCCCGGCCTTGAAAACCGCCTTTGAAACATTAACCCCGGGACGGCAAAGAGCTTATCTTCTTCATTTTTTCCAACCCAAACAATCAAAAAGCCGGGAAGCACGGGTAGAAAAAAGTATTCAAAAGATTTTGGATGGGAAAGGGTTGGATGATTTGTAGCAAAGAAGATCGTTTTTAAAGAAATACAAGTGTTACGGTATACCTGTTGAAAAGAATAATAAAATTTGACTATCCGGTATTAATACCAAGTGCTTTCCATTGCCGCTATCATTAGTCTATCTGAAAGTTTATCGCCAAAATATCTTCGGTTAAACTTATAACAAAACTCGTCGAGGTAGTTCTGAACATATTTGGCATTTATACAGTTATGGTGCACCCCATTTAACATTCTTTTGGCATTACTAATGGTTCGGTTCACCCACGGAAACAGCTTTGCTGCTTTCTTTTTATCGGACTCAATAACGACATTGTGTTTGGCAATTACCTCTTTTAATTTTTTGTAACCCCAATAGCCATCGGTC
>NZ_SZVO01000040.1 GCF_005280585.1 Dyadobacter frigoris | reverse complement strand
TGACAGGTTCGGCAATGCCTTACTGGATGGCTTGCGTATGTCACATCCATCATGGATTAGCTCTATCACATTTTTAAAACGAACATGGGAAAGTCCTGCCGAAAGGGTTTGTCCATTGATTTGCTCGGGAGAAAGACTATTTTTCAAGTCTCCGCTTAATAGATTCCTGTTACGCTCGTACTGATTGGCATCTTCGGAAAGTGCCCACAACTGCGTATGCTGCTCGCTGGCCATTTTCATCATGAGCGATTTCGCGTTTTTTTTAACCTGGAATCATTGATTCTGCACGCTAGGTTATCGATATAATCTGTCAAGTTTTTCATTATTTGGCCAAAATAGCTTTTTACCAAATAATATTAAAACTAAAATTTTAAATGTAACCGGTAATTTACTGGTAATGAATGGATTTAGATAGATGAAAAAGTTTTACTGAGTTTTCAATGTCTTAGGGCTTTTAAAGGATCGTTTTCCAAAAGTCAGCACCATTAATTATCAATTCGGGAACCGAGGGAACAAGCTCGATTTTTTACTTAACTCTTACGATTATAAAATGATTGTTGATGCGAAATATAAAATTAGATATGCATCTAAAGTAGACCATTTAGATATTCACCAGGTGAGTGGTTATGCTCGTTTGAGAACAGTATATGACCTCCTTGGTATATCGACAGATAGATTAATAGACCGTCTGATCATTTATCCAGATTATAAAAATGGATCATACGATTTATTTAAAGATCTGAGAAGAAATGAAATAAACGAATATTATGGAGTATTCAAGGTTGGAATTAAATTACCGATGCAGCGTGATACGGTAAGACATTTTTAAGCGTAGAAGTAATCTAATTTTTAATGAGATTCTGCTATCTTTTTATGGAGAACTTTATCATAAAAAAGGAAATACGCAGCAGCACAGAAAGAAAGACATTTTCAAACGTCGTTCGATATTTCGCTGGTAGTTATTCATTGGTTCAATACGATTTCTTTTAAACTGCGCAGGTGCTGCATCAGTGAATTGTGTACGACCTCGGAACCTTTATAGCTGCGGATTGATATTGCCTGTTTTTCAATGAATAAGTTTATGTCTCCGGTTACGGTCATATAGCCGTTTAGTTTGAACGGGATTTCCGGGAATGTTGCCGTGTCAAAGAATGTCAGGAGTTCTTCCAGTTCTATTTCAAATTTGTTCATTGTGAAGTTTGGGGTTAGAAATCATCTTCTTTTATTCCGGCAAAAAATAACTCAGCTGCTTCCCAAGAGTACGACGGATCATAAACCAGACCGTAATGTTCTTTTAACGATGCATTCATTTTTTCAAATGCCCATGTATTGCCTTCTACGAAATCGCGTGGTTTCATCCACTTTTCGTAATTCAATTTGTTCTTCGCCATGTGGATCATGCTATGTATGATATGCACCTGGGCTTTGTAGATTTTCTTTGGTTTCGGTTTTACTGGTATCATGATGTATGAGTTTACTGACCAGGCTTTGATGTTATTTTCACTTCCAGTTTCCGGATCTCACGGATGACCGTCGTTAAGTCCGTCATCGCTTCCGGTAGCTGCTTGCTGTGAAAACTGTAATACTCCCAAATTTCCAGCACGTCCGAAAAATCCACGGTGTAGTCTTCGTACAGTTTGTTCATTGAGTGCAGCAGTAAACCATCGGGTGTGATGGTTACCTGTTTGAAAACAAATTCCTGATCACCGACCAGGATTACGATGCAGAGTGTTGCAGCTTTCAGATCTTTCCAGTTTTGAACATATCGGGCCAGAATGTCGCTGCCTTCCGGGATCGGAAGCATGGAATCGCCGGAGGTTGGAAACATCCGGTAGGTGTATCCTGACGGCAGGTTCGGGATGTTGAACTTTGGGAGCGCTGCCAGATATTCCGGGTCGGTATGACCGGCACGGTAACCGGCCTTGGCTTTGATCGGGACGTACTCCACATTTTCTTTACTGTCCGGATTTATGGTAATCGCTACCACACGAATATTTTTTCCGGTCAGGTATACGTCCGAGCCAGCTTCCAGCTCGCGGAGTTTTAACTCCCCGAGTTTGGCAAGGTTCACCAGCAGAAAGGTGTCCGTCGCTATTTTAAAATAGCGCGAAATTAAAACGATATCCTGAACGGCTGGATTGGCGGTTGTTCCTGTTTCTATCGCTTTAAGCTTAACACGCGACATATCAAGGGCTTCGGCCAAACTTTCCTGCGTCAGTTTTTTACGCTGTCGAAGGAACTTCAAATTTTCTTTTAGAAAAATTTCTTGCGCTTCCATTTCTATTTTGGTATCATTAGAACCATACGATTGGTCTTATTAGAACCAAAAGTAAAAAATTAAATTGATAACCAATCATTAACGCTGAAAATTATGCTTCTCAATGTTCACTCATATTTCAGTCTCCGGTACGGAACAATCAGTATCGATGACCTCATTAAAACGCTGGTGGCGAAAGGACACCACACTGCGGTTTTAACCGATATCAATAATTCATCGGCTGTGTTTCCCTTCATTCAAAAGTGCCGTGAAAGCGGCCTGAACGGGTTGGTCGGTATGGAATACCGGAACGGTGATAAGTTGTTGTACGTCGGGATTGCCCGGAACGAAGCCGGATTTGGTGAACTCAATGAATTAATGACCACAAGCAATCGGACTAAAAAACCGCTGCCTGACATTGCACCTGCCTTCAGGCAGGTTTACGTCATCTATCCTTACAGAACCAGGAATGTAAAAGCACTACGGGAAAATGAGTTTATTGGTATCAAACCGTCAGAGCTGAACCAGATTGTCAGGGAACCGAGAGCAAATTTTGAACGCTACGTAATCCTGTGGCCGGTCACGGTAAAAAATCCGAAAGATTTTGTACTGCATCAGCAACTACGGGCTGTGGATCACAACCTGATTTTTTCAAAACTGAAACCTTTCATGTTGGCTATGCCGGATGAAATGATTCCAACTATTGACCAACTTCTGGATACGTACAGCAATTACAAAGAGATCATTAAAACAACCGAAAAGCTGCTTACCAGTTGCAGTTTCAGTTTTGATTTTACCATTGTCAGAAATAAAAAATACTTCACTGGAAACGCCTATGATGATAAAATTTTACTCGAAAAATTGGCAGTGGCCGGAATGGTTCGCCGGTACGGACCAAAGAACAGAGAAGCAAAAGCAAGGGTTGAAAAAGAGCTTCGGATTATTGATGACCTCAGATTTAGTGCTTATTTCCTGATCACGCATGACATTATCCGTTACGCAGTATCGCAGAATTTTCACCATGTCGGACGCGGAAGCGGCGCAAATTCCATTGTTGCCTATTGTCTGGGTATTACGGACGTATGCCCTATTGAGCTGGATTTATACTTTGAGCGGTTTTTAAACCCGAAAAGAAAAACCCCGCCCGATTTTGATATCGACTTTTCATGGAAAGATCGTGATGAAATCTACGATTATATTTTCAGACGATACCAGACTTCAAATACTGCGCTCATGGGTGCCATGAGCACTTTTAAAGACAGAAGCATCATCCGGGAACTTGGCAAAGTTTACGGTCTTCCGAAGGAAGAAATTGATAATCTTATCAAAAATCCGAATTCCGTTTACAACTCACAGGAAGCCGTACAACTGATCAAAAGCTTGTACGGGCTGGTTTCTGATTTTCCAAATCAGCGGACGATTCACGCCTGCGGTGTGCTGATTTCGGAGGATCCAATTACAAATTATACTGCGCTGGATTTTCCGCCAAAAGGACTTCCAACGGCACAGTTTGATATGTATGTAGCCGAAGATATCAAATTTGAAAAATTTGATATCCTTTCACAGCGCGGCCTGGGCCACATCAAAGATTGTGTGCAGTTGATTGAAGAAAACCGGGGTGAAAAGGTAGACATTACCAATCCGAGAAAGTTTTTTGAAGATCCGAAAATAAAGGAGCAAATACGTTCAGCCAATACGATTGGCTGTTTTTACATCGAATCCCCTGCCATGCGGCAACTGATTACGAAGCTGGAATGTGATAATTACCTGACGCTGGTGGCTGCCAGTTCGGTGATCAGACCAGGTGTAGCGAGTTCAGGTATGATGAAGGCATTTATCGAAAGACATCGAAATCCGGAAACGACGGTTTACCTGCATCCTGTAATGAAAGAACAGTTGCAGGAAACCTATGGCGTCATGGTGTATCAGGAAGATGTGATCAAGGTCGGACATTACTTTGGCGGTCTGGACTTGGCTGATGCGGATGTGCTGCGCCGGATGATGTCCGGCAAAAGCAGAAGTGCAGCGCATTTGAAAGAGATTGAAGGCAGGTATTTTGAAAACTGCAAAAGGTTTGGCTACCCGGAAGATACAGCGAAAGAGGTTTGGCGGCAAATGGAAAGCTTTGCAGGGTATAGTTTCAGCAAAGCACATTCCGCAAGTTTTGCGGTTGAAAGTTTTCAGAGCTTATATCTGAAGACTTATTTTCCAATTGAATTTATGGTGTCGGTTTTGAATAATTACGGCGGTTTTTATGACCGGCGTACGTATTTGAACGAAGCTAAAAAGGCGGGTGCGATAGTGCATTTACCGTGTGTAAATAAAAGTTTTATAACCACGGCCCTATACGGAATTGAATTGTATCTGGGTTTTGATTACATCCTTGATCTTGAACAAAACACAGTAGTGAAGCTTTTAAGCGAAAGAGCACAAAACGGAGCATACGCAGATTTGAAGGATTTTATCCTGCGGACTGGTACGTCTTCAACACAAATGGCCATTCTGATACGGGCGGGCGTATTTGCATTTACCGGAAAAGTAAAAACGACCATGCAATGGGAATCCATGTATATCTGCAAGGAACTGGAAAATGTGGCGTTGCCGTCGCAATTATTCCAAACAGATATCAAGATTCCAAAGCTGCCTGATTTTGAGTATGACTTGATAGAGCATCTGTATGATGAAATCCGGCTTCTCGGATTTCCTGTATCTGGAAGCTGGTTTGATCTGTTAAGAACAGATTTTCGCGGGCAGATTCTGGCGCGCGACATGCACAAGCATGTAGGCGAAACGGTACGTATGGTAGGTGAATTTGTGACGTACAAGCCCGTAAGGACCAAACATCGTGAAATGATGATGTTTGGAAATTACTTTGATATCAACGGTGATTTTTTTGATACGGTGCATTTTCCGAATAGTATGATTGGCTATAAGTTTCAGGGCCAAGGCGCGTATCTGATCGAAGGGAAGGTGACGATGGAGTACGGATGTCCGAGTATTACGGTGAGCCGCTGCGCTAAAATTCCGGTAAAACCAGATCCACGAATTTTGACGGAGCATATAAAATAGGCTTTGTTTCAGTCGTTTAATTATATCTGTTTGTGTGCGAATTGGATTAGGAATTCAATTTTTATACTATTATAAAAATATTCTAAAAACGACTGTGCTATGTGTTACCATATCTCGAATGAAGATGATGCAGCTTTACGGGAGTTTGGCTTGCCAATTCAGAAACTTGAAAAGTTCAAGAAAAAATATGATATGAATGGTTTTGAAAAACCATACATACCCGTCATTTCAAATAAAGATCCCAAGTCGATAGATATGTACCGTTGGCGGCTTGTGCCAAGTTGGGTGAAGGAAGAAAAAGACTGGAAAGCCAATACGCTGAATGCGCGTAATGATGAATTGTTTACAAAGACTTCCTATAAAAATTATTGGCGAAACCGCTGTCTGGTGATCTGTACGGGCTTTTTTGAACCGCATTATCCTAAGGATTCCAAGGAATATGAATCGTGGTATATCAAACCGAAGGAACGCAGGTGTTTTACGCTTGGCGGAATTTATTCCGTATGGCAGAACGAACCAACGGTGAGTATCATCACCACGGACGCAAGCCCGTTGATGGCAAAAGTGCATAACGACGGTGAGCGTCAGCCGCTGATACTGGAAGGTGATGCAGCGTTGGCCTGGCTGGTCCCGGACCTGACCGAGGAAGAAATGAAAAATTTGATGCTGTACCAATATCCAGACGAAAAGCTGGATACTTACCGGGTGATGGACGGGATTTACAGCACTAAAATTGACACCAACAAGCCTGCGGCGATTACGCCGTATGTAAGGCCGCCTTTTGATGCTTTAACGTTGTTTGATTTGTAAGATTTAGAAAGATATTAAATGTATCCATCCAGTAATAAAGCAGTATTATTGAAAACCTGATTGGATGATATCAGGCTTTCACGGATTTATATGAAGGTGGTACGGGGTTGTATTTGGATGCTTCTTCTATGAAAGGATGAGCGTGAATAGTTCACAGCTTAGGTAACTGGTGCGGTGGTTCTGTATCAGGTTGACTGACAATCTTAAATCAGGTGCTCAGGAGTTTGTTTCGGATGTAATGACTACTGGAAAATGCTTGATCTGAAAATTCACAGAGTTGGCAATAAAGCATACTTCGCCAGCTCTTTTATGTAGCGCAAGTGCCTTGTCAATCATCGAGGCATCAGTCACTGTTACTAAAGGATTCAGGGTAACCTCTGTAAATTGTCCTCCACCATCAATTCTGGTTTCCATAGTTGCGGTCGCATGATCGTAATAATCAATCACAACAATGCCTCCTACCGAACATAGATGAAGGTATGATAACATGTGGCACGCGCTCAAAGATGCAAGAAGCATGTCCTCGGGATTGAATTTGGTTTTATCACCTCTGAATGTAGGGTCGGCCGAACCGTTAAGAATCGGTTTATGCTCAATCTCTACGGAATAATCCCGGTCAAAAGCGCTATAATCAGATGTTCCCAGGCCTTTATTGCCGCTCCATTTTATCGATAGTTTGTAATTATGTAACCGGTTCATGATGCTTAGTTATTATTTAAAGTGAAGACCTGTGCCGCCTGAAATGAAAGTTAACATAATATAAACCTAACAGAAAGGTCTTAGTAAATCTAGCATTCCCGGTCAGCACTGGGTAAATAATTTTTGTATATGTTATGACAGTTATTAGAGCCCGCACAGGATCGCAATGCAGTAGGCTCACAGTAGGATCTAGTTCCTGACCACTCACAAGGCAAAGTCGGATTTTATCAGGAACAACCTTCGCGCTAGAATTCTTCAAAAATGAGGCTTGAAGATGAATGAAATGTTTTTCCCCAAATAACAAGTCAAAAAGAATAGCGAAACTAGCAGCCCGAATTTTAAGCTTTTGTTAGAAGGCCAAAAGCGTTCGGCATAATGACGGCCATGATGGATAGATGATGGCGGGAATACAACCGCCGTCAACCCTCCGGGTACTTATTCCGTTTCCTTTTGGCTTTTAGCCGGGCCGCTTACCGTGGGCTTTCTTTTTTTCTTGTTTTTTCTTTGGGGAAAAACAATGTTGTTTTTGATTAAGGCAGACGCAAGCGAAAGAGAAAAGGAAATTTTTTTTTCACCCATTCTAATCTTAAACGCTATGTCTCACAACCTTCATTTAAACGAGAACACAGGTAATCACAGTTTTTTTGCAGTGAAAGAAAAAGCCTGGCACGGGCTGGGTCAGATCGTGCAGCAGGCGCCAACAAGCGGGGAGGCGATTGGGCTGGCCGGGCTCGATTATCAGGTCGTTAAAACGCCAGTTAAAACCGCTCCTTTTGATCTTCGTATAGAGGATATCGGTGAAGGGGCAAAGGTCAAAGAAATGGTCGTGCCCAATCACTTTGCAACCGTGCGTGCAGACTCCATGCAGCCATTGGGCATCGTGGGTAAAGACTACCACATCGTGCAGAACAAAGACGCTTTTTCTTTTTTTGATGCAGTCGCTCAGCAGCATCAGGTAAGCTATGAAACGGCCGGCGCACTGGGCCGTGGGGAGCGTATCTTTATAACAGCTAAACTTCCGGGTTATATTCGGGTTGGTGAGAACGATCTGATTGAAAAATATATTTTTCTCACAAACTCGCATGACGGATCAGGCAGTATCACAGCCGCTTTCACCCCGGTAAGAATCGTTTGCCAAAATACTTTGAATGCCGCGATGGGCAATCTTTCAGGTGCCGTCCGGATCCGTCACACGGCCAATGCCAAAGAAAGACTTCAGCAGGCGCATAAAATCATGGGTCTTGCAGAAAAGATTACCCAGGAAAAGGAAGCACTTTTTAATCACTGGGCAAAATTCCGTATTAATGACAAGCAGTTAAAAAGGCTCATTGAAATGGCGATGGCTTCCAGCCGCGAGACGCTGGGCAATGTGCTGGATGGGAAAACAGATCTTTTATCCTCGCAGTATCTTAACACGGTAGAGGATGTCTATGAATATGCGCTCAGTGATCCTTCGCAAAACATGGCTACTACGGCCGGGACCGTTTTTGGTGCCTATAATTCGGTAATTATGGAAAGTAAAAGATTATGTAAAGCGGCTGAGTAAAAGCACTGAAAGTACCTGTGTTACAGGCGCTACTTTGCATAAACACTTTACATAAGATTACTCCAGTTATTTGTGATGGCAATTTTGCCATCACAAATAACTGGAGTATCAATGGAAACATTCGAAGAATTAATTAAGCAATGCATTCAGCATTTTGAACGGCAGCGTTTTTCTACTGGCAGAATTAACATGTACAGATTCCTATGGCTGAAAAAATTAATGCCATACATGATAAAGGAATCGGTACCGTATTACGACGC
>NZ_SZVO01000004.1 GCF_005280585.1 Dyadobacter frigoris | reverse complement strand
TCATTTCAACGATGTTAGTCAGATAATTAGGGTTTTCAAGCGGGTGCGCAGAGTTGGCCCCGTAATACCCGCCGCCGTTGGTACCCAAATGTTTAATCGCAACAAATGCTGCAACCGGGCCTGTGGAAACCTGAACGGTATCTCCCTGCATGTTGACGATCGTATCTTTTCCTTCAAACGTCATCGGCGTTCCGTTGAAAGCCAGAATAGCAGCAACAAGAATAGAAAGTGGAAGCAGGATTCTTGTACAGGATTTAACCATCAAATTGTAGAAGTTACCCAGTTTGTCCGTTGTGCGTTCGCGCAAGGCCATAAACAAAACAGCTGCTGCGGCCATACCTGTTCCCGCTGTTACAAAGTGAAGGAACATCAGAAATAGTTGAGACAGATAACTAAGCCCGGATTCGCCGGAGTAATGCTGCAGGTTACAGTTTACGACAAAGGAAATACTGGTATTAAAGGCCAGATCAGCCGTTTGACCGGGGTTTCCATCAGGATTTAGCGGCAGCCAGCCCTGGTTCATTAATACAAACATGCCCAGCACAAACCAGACCATGTTGATGGTGATCAGCGAAAACATATGTTGTTTCCAGTTCATTTCGGCCTTTGGGTCAATACCGCTGATTTTGAAAAACAACTTTTCGATAGGGTTAAAAACAGGATCGAAGGAGGTTTTTTCGCCTGCGTAAACTTTTGCTATGTACCTGCCCAGCGGTATTGCAAAGGCAATCGTCAGGACAAACATGGCAATGATTCCAAATAATTCAGTGTTCATTTTTTTATTAATTTAAATTCGATTTCGCTTTCCAGAAAATGATGTAAACCATCGATAAAACAACCAGCCATACAAAAACAATGGTGAGAACCTCCCACAGCCCTGATTTGCTTTTGTTGTCTTTACCGTGCGTTTCCATGACTTTGGGATCAGAACTTTTCAGGTTTGATCAAAACATAACAGATGTAACCAAACACACATATTGAGACTATAAAGAGCGCTGCCATGATTAGATATTTTCAAAGAAGTTTACTGTTTTGTAGAAAAGCGCGAAACATAAAATTCCGGCAGATAATAAGAGGATTGTGATCATAAAATTTAAATTTATTTGAGTAATTGCGTTTTGCTTGTACTAATACCAAACTTATTCCGAATGAAGTTTAAATTATTTAACTACCTATAAATCAGAAAAATAACAACATAAACATCAATCTAAACCCTGATAAAAGCAACTCAAAATGATAGGATTTTATCAGAATGAAAGGTTTAAAGTGAAGTAGCGTTTCAAGCTTTTCCATGACCTAGAATGCGTTGATTTGTTTGATGTATTCCTTTTTCAAGGCATTTGGAAGAATTTTTTCGGTGTTGAAATGTTTCAATTCCAACATGCCGGAAACAGAATATAGGTAGACGTTTGAAATCGCAGTTTTGGTTTCTTTGTTTCCGTTGATAAAAAGACTTTCAGCGATGGCGAAGCATTTTTTCGCGCGTGACATATTACCTCTTACAATCATGGTTTGGGTGATGTCAGCAAATTTTTGCATCTGTTTGTAAATTCCCCTTGTTATTTTCCTTTTCATCGTTTTTGTAAATTGATATGAAAAGGTGGATACCAAAAACAAACCACAATTTTTATTTTAGGGTTAATTTATTGTATAACAATTATTTAAAAATATATAATTGTTATGAAGCCGAATAATGGCGTATAATTTTGATCTGATTTTATCAATTTGGAAGATTCGTGAATCAATCCACCCCGGAATAAATTCCGGCGCTACAATGTCGGCCGTGCCTACGGCATTTTTTAATTGGAAATTTCAAATTCCGTACGAATGCCCGCGATCTGGCCCGTCATTACAACCGCGGAATTAATTCATCAAATCCAACCAACAAATGCCGTAGGCACGGCCGACATTGTAGCGCAGGGTTTCAACCCTGGGAAACGAACGGGCGAGGATAACGCGACAAAAAAATCCGCCAACCAAAATTCAAAAAATTTCGATTGGCGGAAGAAAATGATCTTTTCTAAACTATTAAATATTCTTCTTTTTCAATTCCTTAACAGCAAAATCCGCAGCTCTTGCCGTAAGCGCCATGTAAGTCAATGATGGATTAACACAACTTGCCGAAACCATTGCCGCCCCATCCGTAACGAACACATTTTTCACAGCGTGCATCTGGTTATTTCCGTTCAAAACAGAAGTTTTCGGATCACGACCCATGCGAGCCGTTCCCATTTCGTGGATTGCCATACCAAGATAAGATCCGTTGTCATGTGTTTTCACATTTTTAACACCAGATTTTTCAAGCATTTCGGCCGCATCGTTCATCATGTCCTTACGCATTTTCATTTCATTTTCACGTAATTCTGCATCAAAAACAACCGTAGGCATACCCCATTTATCTTTCTTTTCTTTGTTCAGATACATCCGGTTTTCGTGGTAAGGCAATGTTTCACCAAATCCACCAAAACCCATGGTCCACTGACCTGGTGTTGTTAATTCTTCTTTGAAATCTGCACCGAAAGCAAGTTCTGCCACATTGCGCTGCCATCCCTGACGACCGCCGCCACCCTGGTAACCAAATCCGCGAATATAATCACGTTTGTCAGAACCAATATTTTGATAACGAGGCACATAAATTCCATTTGCACGGCGACCGAAATAATATTTATCCAAATCACCTTCCCAAACACCACTGGCGCCCGTACGGAAATGGTGATCCATCAGGTTATGACCCAGCTCACCTGAATCATTACCCAAACCATTTGGAAAACGATCAGATGTTGAATTTAACAAAACCAATGAAGTACCGATTGCACTTGCACAGACAAAAATTATTTTGGCAAAATATTCACGTTCCTGCAAAGTCACAGAATCCGTAACCTTCACACCTGTCGCTTTTTGTTTTACTTTATCGTAAACAATTTCTCTCACCACAGAATCAGGACGAAGTGTCAAAAGTCCCGTTTTCACAGCCGGCGGTAATGTACTTGATTGCGTACTGAAATAAGCTCCATATGGACAACCATAAGAGCAACGGTTACGATATTGACATGGAGAACGGCCACCTTCCAGCTGGATTTTGTCTGGCTGTGAAAGGTTTGCAACACGTCCAATCGTCATCGTACGACCAGGGAATTGTTTTTCCAGTCTCTTACGAACTTCTTTTTCAACATGATACATTTCCATAGGCGGAAGAAAATCACTATCCGGAAGTTGTGGCAAACCTAATTTTTCACCAGAAATACCAACATGTTTTTCAACATAAGAATACCACGGCGCAACATCTTTATAACGGATAGGCCAGTCAACCGCAATTCCATCTTTCAAATTTCCTTCAAAATCCAGATCACTCCATCGGTAAGACTGACGGCCCCACATAATCGATTTTCCGCCAACAATATTTGGTCTGAACCAGTCGAATCTTTTCCTTTCTTCATATGGCGAATCAGAATCGTTCATCCAGTACTTTTCGGTCATCTCATTATAAGGATAATCCCGGGAAAGAAACGGATGCGTTTCTTTTTGTTTTACCGTCAGGCGACCATTATATTCCGTTTCCCAAGGTGCTTTCAAAGCATTTTCGTAACCGGTGACGTGTTCAAGTGGTTTCCCCTTTTCCAGCATCAATACTCTCAACCCTTTTTCTGTCAATTCCTTCGCTGCCCAACCGCCCGATACTCCGGAACCGATTACGATGGCATCGTAGGTCATATCTTTTATTGCATCAACGTTTAAATTCGCCATGGTGATAATACTTTTAATAAATTTAGAAAGGTTAAGATCTTAAAGTGCCCAGGTTTTTTGTCCTTCTTTCATCGGATAAGAACCTTCAAACCGACCAGGAATTGGCAGATAATCCAATGCTTGCGTCGCTCCGGTTTCGGATGTGAAATAAGCAGTCACTGTAAGTCCTTTCATTTGTAAGAAAAAAGGCTTGTCAGCTGTGGTACTACGCTTTATAATCTCATTTTTCTGAGCAGTATCGAGTGCTACAAACCCCTTTCCGTAGACATCGTTGCTGTCTTTATTCAACCTTTCCACACCGGCATAAAACTTATCCTGTTCATCTTTTACATAACAGTCTCGCATCACACGTGTGATAAACTTTTCAGCTCCGGCAGCTTTTGCGCCAGGTGTTTTCGTCGTCGGAATGATTATGTCGGCAATTTCAGCAAGCAATGCTTCCTGCTCGGCTGAAACTTCAACAGATGGGCCGAAGTTCAGCTTCTCTCCCATTACACCAGCCATTAAAGGTGCAGAAATAACGCCTCCCATCAGAAGGGTTAATTTTTGAACGGCTTCTCTACGATTCATCTCAAAAGAAAATGGTTAATAATTGATTCAGGATTGGTATCTCAAAGCTTTGATTCAACGAAATTCAAGTTTTGATCAACTTCGAAAGATAATTAAATATTACGATTTAACTTTAACATTTTCAGTTTTCCGAACTTATTTTTCCATATTTTTTTCAATATTATCAGTGTTTAAGTATATTTTTTCAAACAAAAAAAAAAATTACATTTTTATTTTTTGAAATATTTGGTTGATATGTCTACCTATTTTACCTTTGTATCATGGATATAGAAGTTAAGGAACTCAATAAAGCTAACTATGAGCGTCTGAGCAAAATGATGTTATTCAACATTATCACGGTTGCGCATCTTGTAGGCAGGAATACCAACAAGGAACTGGCCAAAATGGGCTATACTTTGCAGGTTGAACAGCTTCAGATATTATTCGTTGTTTACCTGCGCGAAGGGAATTCACCATCACAACAGGAAATCGCAAACTTCACCCAGAAGGATAAAGGAGGCATACAACGCTCGGTTCAAACACTTTCCCGAGATGGTTATGTCAGGATTGTTGGTGACTCAAATGATCGTCGAAAAAACCTGATTGAATTAACACCAGCCGGAAAATTGGTCGTGACAAGAATGATGGAATCGATCGAGGATATTGACAGACGAATGACTGCTTCAATCAGTCAGGATGAAATTGATTCTTTGATCTCCATTGTCAGAAAGATTTCAAAAGTAATGAAAGAGTAAAAAATTTGGATATATAGTTGATATATCCACAGTAGACACATCAACCTATTCGCATGAAAAAAAGATTTTTTTTAAAACTGTTTGTAATGCTTGCCCTGCCCTCACTCACGCAAGCACAGACCGCCTGGTCATTAAAGGATTGCATCGATTATGGACTCAAACATTTCGGGACTGTAAGAATTGCACAATACCAAAAAGAGAATGCACGGCAGCAGTCACGCCAGGCTTTGGCGGGTTATCTGCCTCAGATTTCGGGTACAGGAACTTTGGATGATAACCTGAAATTGCAGATGACTACTTTACCCGCAGGGATTTTAGGCCCGGAACCTACAAGGGTTGCTTTTGGTACAAAGTATCAAACTAATTTTTCTGCCTCTGCGGAGCAGGTTATTTTTGATCAGTCATTATTGACTGGTATCAAGGCAAATAAACCGAACCAGCAGCGTGCAGCGCTTAACGAAAGGCAAACGCAGGAGGAAATCATCTATCAGGTTTCAAAGAATTATTATCAGGTTTTTGTCTCTCAGCAGCAAATCTCACTTTTACAGGATAATTTGGAAAAAACTCAGCAAGTGCTGAATATTCTGAAATTACAGCGTGATAATGGTGTAATTCAACCAGTTGATTATGACCGGACGGACGTTACTTATAACAGCAACAAGTCGCAACTATTGCTTGCAAAAACAAATGTAACGCTGGCAATGAACCGGTTGAAATACCAAATGGGACTTGATCAGGATCAGAACTTGGTCCTGGGAGATTCAATTCTGCTAACCCAGCTTCCAGGAATTGAGCAGAGCCAGTTTGATGCTAAAAACCTTACAAGCTATCAGCTGAACGAAAATGAACTGACGCTGAACCGTCTGGATCAGGAAAGAATAACGGCCGGATACTTGCCACGACTAAGTTTTAATGCCCGGTATGGTCAATTGGCTTTGACCAATGAATTTGGTAATGCATTCAAAAACTTCAATGGATTCAGTACGATCGGGTTGAAACTCAATATTCCAATTTTTGATGGTTTTAACAGAAGTGCACAAATTCAACAGGCAAAAATAAAAGTCGTGACCCAGGAAGAGCAACAAAAGATGAACGTGCAATCTTACCGCTTAGCCTTCAACAATTCCCAGTCACAGATTCAGCAATCTCAAATCAATGTAGAAAATGACGACCGGAATGTGAAACTGGCGAGAAAAGTCTATGACATGACAACGCTTCAATATAAGCAGGGAACAGCGCCATTGACGGATCTGATCAACGCTGAAAATTCTTACCGCCAGGCGCAAACGGATTATGTGAATTCGCTGATAAATTTCTATCAGGCCAAGCTTGATCTTGAACAGGCGCAAGGCACGTTACTACCTTTCTTTAATCAACTTTGACATTACAAATAGTATAAGGCAATGAAAAAAACAACATTAATCATAACACTAGCTGTCCTGGCCATTGTGGTTTTAATAGGCGCCCGGCTGGTTTCCAATAAGAAAACTATTGATGAAAAGAATAAGCCAGTCACAGCTTCTAATGCTCCGATTCCGGTAACCGTCATTTCGGTAAGTGAAGATACAGTTAGCCAAATGCTCCTTAAAACCGGGAATTTGATCCCTTTCCGTGAAACTTCCATCATGGCCACCAGTCAGGGACAGGTCTTAAATGTAAATTTTGATCTCGGAACTCAGGTTTCAAAAGGTTCTACGCTGATTCAGATTGACAATAAATTGAATCAGCTCGCTTTGCAGGCGACCCAGCTTAATATTGACAAACTGAAAAAAGACGTAACACGTTATAACACGCTCTATGCCGGAAACGCCACGACCGAATTACAGCTGAACCAGACAAAATATGATTACGAAAATGCTGTCAATAAAGCGGAACAAATCACAAAGCAAATTCAGGATGCAACGGTAAAATCGCCGATAAGCGGAAGAATTGTGAAAAAAGATATTGAGGTAGGTGAATTTGTGAATGCAGGTACCGTTTTGGGTACAATTCTGGATGTGTCAAGATTGAAAGTACAAGTGATGGTCAATGAAAAAGATGTTTACCAGCTTCATGAAGGACAAAAAGTGAAGGTTAGTGCGGATGTGCTTTCAGGTAAAATCTATCCCGGACAAATTTCTTATATAGCGCCAAGAGGTAATGAGGAGCATAGTTATCAGGTCGAAATTACTGTAATTAACGCAGGCCCGCTCAAAGCCGGAACGTTTGTTAATGTCGATTTTTCCCAAAAATCAAAGGAAAAATCTTTACAGATTCCTCGTATTGCTTTGGTTGAAAGTATTAAAAATCCTTACGTCTATGTGGTT
Source organism: Dyadobacter frigoris (assembly GCF_005280585.1). GTDB lineage: Bacteria > Bacteroidota > Bacteroidia > Cytophagales > Spirosomataceae > Dyadobacter > Dyadobacter frigoris. The sequence goes on along the minus strand of NZ_SZVO01000004.1, from coordinate 498,758 downwards.
AACAATAATGTGGCACAACAGCGCAAAATTACCGTTGGACGCGAATTGGGAGATCTTATTGAAGTACGCGGCGGATTGTTGCCAGGCGATCAGGTTGTAACAACAGGGCAGTTAAATCTTACGGACGGAAAACCTGTTCAGATCTCAAAATAGGCCGGAAGTATATTTCGGAAATCTTTAAAACATACAACTATGTCTATAACCGAATTATCAGTTAAAAGACCGCTGTTGATTACTACCGTTTTCACCGTTTTAATTCTTTTCGGTGTGATCAGTTACCAGCAGCTCTCCTATAATCTTTTGCCCAAATTTGAGGCAAATGTGATCAGTGTTTCAACAACGTATCGTGGAGCTTCTGCGGATGAAGTTGAAACAAATGTTACGAAAAGAATTGAAGATGCATTGGCTTCCATCGAAGGATTAGACCGCATTAATTCCACATCTCAGGAAGGTGCTTCTATCGTGGTTATCCAGCTAAAAAATGGTGTAGACGTAACACTTGCACAACAGGATGCGCAACGAAAAGTGGAGCAGATTATCAATCTGCTGCCTGATGAAGCAGATCGTCCTACGATTAACAAATTCTCGACGGACGAACTTCCGGTTCTGCGGATGGGTGTAACTGCGAACATTTCTCCGGCCAAACTTTACGATCTGATTGATGATGAACTTAAACCACAGCTTTCAAATGCTGCCGGTGTCGGACGGATCGATTTGATTGGAGGAAATCAAAGAGAAATTCAGATTAATGTTGATGCTCAGAAATTGAGAGCTTATAATCTTTCAATCGGGCAAATTGCTGGGGCTATTAATAATGCAAACACCAGTTATCCGGCAGGACAGCTTGAAACAAGAGAATCACAGTTATCCATTCGTTTTGATGCTTCGGTTGCCAATACTGACGGGTTTAGAAATCTGGTGGTTTCCAGAACATCGGACGGTGGTGAAGTGCTGCTAAAAGATGTAGCCGAAGTTGTAGATGCTACCTCGAAACCTACGGCTATTAACCATATCAATGCGAGACCTTCAATAGGTTTACAGGTTTTGAAACAATCGGATGCGAACGCTGTAGAAGTTAGCAAGCAGGTGAAAGCAAAAATTATTTCCCTTGAAAAACAATACGCTTCAACCGGACTAAAATTTAACATCGCGGCGGATCAGTCTACTTACACACTGGCTTCGGCAAATGCAGTTGTTGAAGATTTATTCCTTGCCGTTGCGATTGTTTCGGTCGTTATGCTTTTGTTTTTACATAGTTTCCGGTCATCACTTTTTGTTTTGGTTGCCCTGCCTTCTTCCATCATCCCTACATTTATTTTGATGTATTTGTTAGGATTTTCCTTGAACCTGATGACGCTGATGGCACTTTCTCTGGTCGTTGGGATTTTAGTAGATGACTCGATTGTGGTATTGGAAAATATCAACAGACACCTTGAAATGGGAAAAAGCCGCTGGCAGGCTGCTCTTGACGGACGAAGCGAAATTGGTTTTACTGCCCTTGCGATTACGCTTGTAGACGTTGTAGTTTTTATTCCTTTGGCGATGACGGGCGGACTGATTGGTAATATTCTTCGTGAATTTTCTCTTGTTGTCGTGTTCTCTACTTTGATGAGTTTGTTTGTTTCCTTCACCCTTACGCCACTTTTGGTTTCAAGGTTTGGGAAACTGGAAGTATTAAGCAAAACTTCTCTTTGGGGTAGATTGAATATTGGTTTTGAAAATCTTCTGACACGTCTGCAAAATGCTTATGGCCGGATTCTTTTGAAAGTTTTGAGTCATAAAAGATATGTATTTCTTGGCGTCCTGGCTTTGCTGATCGGTGCAATTGCATTAGTTCCGACAGGATTTATCGGTGCTGCTTTTATGCCGGCAAGTGACCAGGGAGAGTTTACGGTTCAAATTGAACTTGCCCCTACGGCTTCGATTTATGAAAGTAATAAAGTCACTCAGATCGCAGAGCAAATGCTGTTGAAACATCCGGAAGTAACGAACGTTTTCAGCAATATCGGATATAGCAGCAATAACCTTACGTCTTCGTCCAACAGTAATTTATCAACTTTGAATGTCAAGCTGATTGATAAAAAGAATAGAATTGTTTCGACCGAAGATTTTAGTGTTGTGGTGAAAACAGAGATCGCAAAAATTCCTGGAACAAAAGTGACGGTTAGTCCAACCGGTTTGGTAGGGACGTCTGAGGCACCTATACAAATTGCCGTAAAAGGGACAAATCTTGATTCGATCAGAAAAGCATCTGCGATGGTGAAAAAAGTAACAGAATCCATTCCGGGAACTCAGGATGTAAAATATTCCGTACAGGATCCGAAGCCAGAGGTAAAGGTGATTCTGGATCGAGACCGTATGGCGCAACTTGGTATCAATGCCGCAGAAGTTGGTGTTGCTTTACAAAACGGTTTCCGTGGTGATGACCGTTCAAAATTCAAACAAAATGGAAAAGAATATGATATCCTGGTAAGTCTGGATCAATTTGACCGTACCAATGCTTCGGATATTCGTCAGCTGCTTTTTGTGAATAATCAGGGACAATCTTTTCAACTATCCCAATTTGCTTCTGTTGAAGAACAAATCGGTGAAAGTGTTTTACAACGAATTGACAGACTATCTTCCATTTCTGTAAATGCGCAGGTTGTAGGTCGTCCGGTGGGAACGGTTGGTGCTGATATTAAGGCAAAAGTGACAAATTTGAAATTTCCTAACGGGATTACTATTCAGTATCTGGGTCAGATGCAGCAGCAGGGCGATGCCTTTGGAAGTCTTGGACTTGCGCTTGTGATTGCGATTTTGCTCGTTTATTTTATCATGGTTGGACTTTACGAAAGTGTCGTTTATCCTTTTGTGGTATTATTTTCAATTCCGGTCGCGTTAATCGGAGCACTTTTAGCACTGGCGTTAACTATGGAAAGTTTAACGGTTTTTGCAATTGTAGGGATGATCATGCTTCTCGGTCTGGTTGCTAAAAATGCGATTTTGATTGTCGATTTTACCAATCATTTAAAAGAACAGGGACATGAGGTGGTGGATGCTTTGGTTGAAGCCGGGAAAGAACGTCTTCGGCCAATTTTAATGACTACGCTGGCAATGGTTTTTGGTATGCTTCCAATTGCGATGGCAAGTGGAGCGGGTGCTGAAACTAAAAATGGTATGGCCTGGGTGATTATCGGCGGGTTGTCAAGTTCTTTGATTCTGACTTTGCTGCTGGTACCTTCGGCTTATCTGGTTGTGGATAGAATTAAGGCGCGTTTTGAGAAGAAAAAGCCGGAAGTTGTACCGCCGTATGAAGTGAGTGTCGGGTAAAGGTTTCACGCAAAGTTACAAAGCTAAAAACGCAAAGACCGCAAAGTTTAACTCTGCGCCCTCCTATGTTTGTAAAGAATAAAAAGTTCTTTGAGAATATGTTAAGATACCAATAAATTTGATTGTGTAAAGTGAAAAAGAGCGGGAGCACATTAGCGGTCAAGCAACTTTTTAGTATGCTCTCGCAAAGAAATTGCCCCGCTCTTTTTTATCTCTTCGAGTTTGAACAGAATGTAAGGAATAAGGCAAGGCTTTATATCCGCAATATCCAGCCAGGAGACCAAACCGTGAGAGATTTTTTCACTTTATTATTCTTTCATCAAAAAAATGAATTGGTATGAAAAAGGTGATCAAACAAGTATTGGGTATTGATGTTGCCCAAAAAGAGCTCGTGGTTTGTCTGGGCAGGATGCATGATGACTGGACACCGGAGCTTTATGCGAACAAAACTTTTGCCAATACGTCCAAAGGTTTTTTATTGGTTCTCTCGTGGATAAAAAAGTTGACTATTCCAGATCTGCCGGTTCGTTATGTGATGGAAGCCACGGGCGTATATCATGAATCTTTGGCTTATTTTTTAAAAGATCAAGGTCTGCAAGTTTCTATTGTACTGCCCAATAAAATCAGCAACTATGCGCGTAGCTTAACAATCAAGACAATAACGGATAAAACTTCTTCTGAAGCCATCACCCAATTCGGCTTGGAACGCAGCCTGGACGAATGGAAAAAGCCTACACCTATCTATAAAAGAATGAGGCAATTAACCAGGGAGCGCGACCAGATTGTACTGGAAAGAACTATGGTTAAAAACAATTTACATGCAGAACTGAGCGAAGCCCAGCCCAATGAAACATCCCTGCAACGGATTAATAAACGAATTGTGTTCCTGGACAAACAGGAAAAGGAGATCACTGCTGAGCTCTCAGAGTTAATAAAGGAAGACGAAAAAGTCAGTGGATATGTAAATGTTCTTTGCTCTTTGCCGGGAGTAGGACTATTGACAGCGGCCACCGTTTTAGCAGAAACCAATGGATTTGATTTGATCCGTAATAAACGGCAGCTGACCAGTTATGCAGGCTTGGATGTCAAGGAAAAACAGTCGGGGACATCAGTCAGGGGGAAAAGCAAAATATCAAAGAAAGGGAACAAGTATTTGAGAAAAACAATGCACATGCCTGCATTGTGTGCCATCAGATATGATAATCGTTTCAAAGGCTTGTTTATCAGATTGGTTAGCAGGCATGGTATTAAAATGAAGGCAGTCGTGGCAGTCCAAAGAAAATTACTGGAAATGATGTATACAATATTTAAAAACAACGAAAAATACGACAAAGAATACCTAAAAAAACAGTTGGCAGGCGATCCTGCGGCAGGCGATCCTGAACAAACACAACCTGAAAACATAAACAAAATGGCCGTATAAGAAATTAGGGACGGTCATAAAATGAGCCATCCCTAAACAGGCTGGCATGAAGCCGCCTAAGTCACAAATTTAACGAATAATCTAAAAAATGCTTGGATCTTAACACAGAATCTTTGCGCTTTTACTTACCTGCTTCGCGTAAAACCTTTATTTTAATTCTCCCTTCTCAGCTTCTTTTTTCATATCCTGATCCGCGAAAATTGCTATTTCCACCCGGCGGTTTTTCACACGATTTGCTTCACTATCATTTGGAAATTTAGGTTGAGATTCTCCATACCATTTCGTTTTAAGTCTCGATGACGGAATGTTCTCTGATTCAAGATACGACGAAACAGCTTCAGCGCGGCGTTCTGATAACTTCATATTCAAATCATCAGAGCCAGTATCATCAGTATGGCCTTCCAGCAGAATCTGAGTATCATTATACTTCGCTAAAATGCCGCCCACTTTTTTCAGTTCCTGCTTCGCATCTTCGCTTAAATCAGCAGAATTAATTTTAAATAACAAACCTGAATTGAAAGTCAGGTTTATACCCTCACCTACCCTTTCAACGGTCGCATCCGGAATGGCTTGTTTCAACTCTTCCGCTTGTTTATCCATATGTTTACCGATAAAATAACCAGCCGACCCACCCACGGCAGCACCGATCAATGCACCGATAACACTGTTTTTTCCAGTAAGTCCGCCAATGGCTGCACCGGCTGCCGCTCCACCAGCAGCACCGATACCGGTACCTTTTTGCGTATTATTCAAACTTTTGCAGCCCAATGCAAACACTAACAATAATATAACGATGCTATTTCTTTTCACAATTTTCATTTTTAGTTTAGCAATGATTTATTCGCAGATTGAAGCAGACAACAAGTCTAATCGCAGGTTTCGCAAACCCATATCCAGCGCTTTTTTCATATCTGCGCACAAAGTGTTTTTCTCCTGTTTTGTCATCCGTTTCGATAACTCTTTAATATCCGTTGTAACATATTTTTGCTGCAATTGTTTCAGCCGTGCTTCGGTTCTGATCTGATAAATTTCAAGATCATTTTTTCCCAGATCCAGCACTTTGTCGTAAGCTTCAAAGGCATCGTCATAGTTATTGATCTTAATCATCATATCACCTTTTTGAACAAAAAAGGCAGGATTTGTTGGATCAAGCTCAATCGCCTTAGTCAGATTCGTATCTGCCTCAGCAAGTTTGTTCAGCTGAAAATCAAGATGAGACAATTGAGCAAACATTGTCGCTCTGGCTTTCACGTTTTTATTTCTTTTGGTGAGATCCGTGATCTTCACAATATCCGCTTTCGCATCTTCTGTTCTTCCAACATTATTGAAAGCATAACTTCTTGCATAGTAAGCCATTAAATTTGTCTGCTTGCTAACTTTAATCGCGCTTTCCGCAGAAGCAATTGCATTATCAAATTGTTTCAACCCGTTGAAAGCGATTGCTTTACCAACATTACCTTGCTCTTTGGCATCCTTTGCAGAACAATCTTTGAGCACTTTGGTAAAAGTAATTAACGCATCCTGATATTGTCCCTGATCATTTTGCTGATTCCCCGTCTGAACCTGTTTGTAACATTTGTTAGACATGGTAATTAATTGTTGTGCACTCAGTGAAAAAGGAGTTAACAGCACAACCAAAACAAACGATTTGATTTTTGTTGTCATAAAAGATGAAGTGAGCTGATTATTGATTTCTGATTCTTATAGCTCAACGTTATTTTGTATTAAAACTCTTGTCTTAAAATATAATGCCTATCGTAAAAATCAACCAAAAATCTGATAATTAATTTGCTTAAAGATCTTGCAGAATTTCCCTGATATGCTCAACACTTTTGAATTTTTCGCTTTCAATTGTGTTCTCAATCTGTTCATGTGCCCAGGTAATATGGTAAGGTACATGCACTGCGTATCCACCAATATTCAAAACCGGCAATACATCTGATTTCAAAGAATTCCCTACCATCAGCAGATTTTCCGGCATGATATCCAGATGTTTAATCAATTTGAGATAATTGGCATCATCTTTTTCTGACATGATTTCGATGTGATGAAAATAATGGCTCAGTCCTGATTTTTTCAGTTTTCTTTCCTGGTCAAGTAAATCACCTTTGGTAGCAACTACCAGCTTGTATTTCCCTTTCAATTTCTCCAAAACTTCCTCCACGCCATCCAGAATATCAATCGGTTCGTTGAGCAGATTTTTACCCAAATCAAGGATTTTTTCTATATGTTCAAGACTGATTGTTTTGTCGGAAATCTTCAAAGCCGTTTCTATCATAGAGAGCATAAAACCTTTCACGCCATATCCATAAAGAGGCAAATTGTCAATTTCGGTCTTGAATAATTCACGTTCCAGCGCGTGACGTTCGAGATATTCGCTTAACAGCTCACAAAACTGCTCTTCTGTTTTTCTGAAATAAGGTTCATTTACCCATAACGTATCGTCGGCGTCGAAGGCTATTACTTTTATATCCATTGATTGTTTTTTTGATCGAAAAGTAAAAATAGAAATTTGAACTTGAATGCCAGCTATGGACTTATGGCATTTAGCAGGATCCGACAATTATCTGCTATTATCTATCACAAATATTTGAACCTAACGAGCATAGATTTCGGCTCCTTATTACTTTATTAAACTAGTCACAAAATTCTTAATTCCAATAATCAATCGACCTCATTTTCAATGAAAAATCTCCTTTCAATTCTTTTGGTTTTTCTCGCAATAATATCTTCCTATGCTCAAAAAGGTGCCAGACTTGTTGTCAGAGGTGACGACATGGGCTATTCACATTCCGGAAATCTTGCTCTGATAAAATGTTATAAAGAAGGAATTCAGACTTCCATCGAAGTTATTGTTCCCTCGCCCTGGTTTCCGGAAGCTGTCAAAATGCTAAAAGAAAATCCCGGCGCTGATGTCGGCGTCCACTTGGCCATCACCAGCGAATGGGACAATGTGAAATGGCGGCCGTTGACGGATTGTGCAAGTTTGAAAGATGAAGATGGATATTTTCTTCCCATGATTTACCCTAATAAAAATTACCCAAAACGCTCAGTAATCGAAAATAACTGGCAGTTGTCCGATATTGAAAAAGAATTCCGGGCACAGATTGAAATGGCTTTAAAAAAGTTGCCGCGCATTAGTCATTTGTCCTCGCACATGGGTTGCGCCGGCATAACGGAAGAAGTAAAAGCATTGACAAGAAAACTAGCAAAAGAATATAAAATCCCGGTTGATCCCGAGCCGAAAATTGATAGATATGTCAGTTATGATGGCCCTCGCAAAACGTCTGAGGATAAGGTAAAAAGTTTTATCTCAATGCTCGATAAACTTGAAACCGGCAAAACCTATATTTTCGTTGATCATCCGGGACTTGATGATGCAGAACTTAAAGCCATCTCGCACATTGGATATGAAAATGTCGCCGAAGACAGACAAGGTGTTACGGATCTTTTTACGAGTGAAAAGGTGAAAGCTGCTATTAAGGAAAAAGGAATTCAACTGATCGCTTATAAGGATTTGGCTGAGAAGAAATGAAGATTTTAATATCCATTCATTTTGTATAAAACATCTTTCTATTATCCGTCGGACGGCAGAAAAAGCCGTCCGACGGATAATAGAAAGTAGCAATAAACTATAAATCCGCTTATTTCATCAACTTTCTAATCAAGAATTCAGCAATCGCCTGATCAACTTTAACCTGATTTGAAAATTTCATCCAGTGATGGGTATCGTCCGGAATAATCAGTTGTTCAAATGGAATATTCTTTTGTTCCAGCCTTCTCGCAAGATCCACACTTTGAGAAAAATAAACATTACGGTCGTCATCTCCGTGAATAAATAAAACCGGCGAAGTCCAGGTATTTACATAGGCAATCGGCGAAGATTTGTAGACAACTTTGGCCGCAAGAGCAGCATCTGGTGCAGTTTTACTTCCTTCATTTACAAAAGCCCAGTCATGTACACCATGCACATCAACACCAGCGGCAAATAATTTAGAATCTTTCCCTAAAGCCATCGCGGTCAGATAACCGCCGTACGAACCTCCATAAATCCCGATTTTTTTCTTGTCCACATCTGACCGGGCAGCCAACCATTCTCCGGCAGCTTTTACATCCAGATATTCAGAACCACCATTACTTCCCGCATTGGCAGGCTTATGAAATTCAAAACCGTAGCCAATTCCTAATCTGTAATTTACCGCCAAAACGACAAACCCCTGATTTGCCAGATATTGATTAATCGCATATGTATTGGCATAATAATCACCATAATGCCAACCCAGTAACATCTGACGTGGCGGACCTCCGTGAACGAAAACAACAGCAGGTTTTTTGGATTTTGCAGCTCCTCCGGCAGGTTCAAATAATTGTGCGTAAACCAGCGTTCCATCCGATGCCTTGAAAGTTACCTGTTTTGGAATGACCAGTTTTCCCGTTGGGAAATTGGCTGGCAATAAAGATTTATCAAGGATTTTTATCGTTTGATTTGTACCAAAAGGCATTACTGCAAGCTGTGGAGGAAGCACTGCCGATGAACTTATAAAAGCAACATTTGCTCCGTCGGCGGTAACAACCGGAAATGCTTCAACACCGGTTCCGGGTGTCAAAACCTCCATTTTTGCCATATCAACTGGTACCCTAACAATATGTCTACGGTCAAGGTCCAAAACATCAGGACCTGTATTTGCAGCAAAAATCAGCCACTTACCATCATGGCTCATTTCAATATATTCACACATAAAATTACCCGGCGTCAAAAGCAAAGTTTCTCCGCCTTCCGGTTTTATGGAATATAAATGTGGCCAGCCATCTTGATAGGAAGTGAAAGTGATTCTTCCCGCCGACGACCACATCAGATTAGCACCTCCGTCTGTTGTTGGGTAAGATCCGCTCAAAGTTTTCGGCGCCGACCAGATTTTTTGTGCTGTGGATGTTGCAATATCGCCCACTAGGATATTCCACGGATTATGTTTCCTTGGTAAAATAGAATCAGGTAATCCCCCACTTGCAGGTCTTCTGACAAAAGTGATTTTCTTTCCATCCGGCGACCATTTTGGCGAGTCATCTTTGGCAAAAGAAGGAGCAATCCAGCGGATCGTTTTTTCTGTATCAGCAAAAATCCCAATAAAAGAATGATCTCCGCGGGACGAAACAAAAACCATTCCCGAGCCATCCGGAGCCCATTGAACGGAATAATTTGTTCCCTTGGTTTCAAATAAAATTTTCGCAGCAGGAGAGCCATCGGGAGAAACCTGCCATATCTGACCACTTTTTATGAAAGCAATCCTGTCACTTTTTGGAGAGATAACAGGATAGTCGCCTTCCGCCAGTATTTTCGCTTCACCACCTTTAAAAGGAATACTTAGAATTTCGACTTTCGGCATTGCAATTAATGACGATGGATTTACCGTAAGGCTATTGTCATGATTGCCGCCATGCTCTCCGCCTTTAACAAAAACAACCCATTTCCCATCCGCAGAAATGGAGATACTAGAAAGTTGCTGACCATTATCTTCATCAAAAGAAGTCAGTTTTCTTGGTTTGAATTCCGGTCCTTCTGCAACATAAATATTTCTTTTTCCCTGGTCATTATACGTCCAGGCAATTTTCGATCCGGAAGCAGAAGATGTTAACTCAGAAGCCAGCGGATAACTGATAATGTCTTCCATTTTAAAGCTTTGCGCGATGGAAGGCACCTTACTTAAAAACACCAGCAGCAAAAAAAGGAGTGATTTTTTCATTGTATAATTTAAAAACTTTCACTTAACCAGAACCGTAAACTTACTTTTCACTTTTTCTGAATTCCATTCCGTCAAAAACCAGTACGTCTGCTTTTCCACTACTATTCAAAGCAAAGCTTGCCGTTGCATTTCCATACCAGGATTTTTGATTTGGTCCATAAAACGTATCGTAATGAAAATGACCTAAGGTTGCTTTCAAGACATCATTTATATTGAACATTAATTTATTTCCAACGACCGTAACTTCCGCCTGACCGTACAAAGGACTGGTATATTTCCCTTTGTATTGCTCTAAGGGTAAAGAAGGTGACGTATTTCCGACCCGTTTCGCTTCAAAATCAAATTTTCTCTTTTTCCCTTTTTCAGCAAGATTTGTGTACAAAGTTTTAAATTCCGAGTTCCAGTCACGCGTTTCACCTAATGCAAAGCAGTCAAGGGTTTTATACATCAAAACGTGACGAACTTCCGCGTGATCATAATTTCCAAAAATATAAACGCCCAGTTTTTCATCAGGCAACTGCGCCGTTATCGCAGTTAATCCTGCAAGACTTCCCGTATGAAAATTGATTTTTTTGCCTTTGTAATCATGCTGATACCAACCCAGTCCGTAAGTCCGCCAGTTTGGCTTTATCAAACTCATCGTCGGATATTCGTCTTCCGGGAAAAATGCCTGCGATTTAAAAATTTCGGTCCAGGTTTCCGGTTTCAACAATCTGCCGCCAGCGAATTTGCTGCTGTCGAGCATACAAATAATCCATTTGCTCATATCATCCGCAGAAGACCAAACGGCGCCGGCAGAACCGATTTCACTATCAGCCCCATATTCAATTACCTGAATCGTATCGTTAATTTTGAAATGGGGTTTTGTGACGTTATCTGTTTTGATAAGCTTGCGCTTCGGCGCGGTTTGCGTCATGCCTAAACGATCAAAAATTCTTTCCTGCATTACCTCCGACCAAAGTTTCCCAGTTAGCCTTTCAATAATCCGGCCTGCTGCGGAATACATAATATTCTGATATTCAAATCCCCCTCGAAAAGGATAAACCGGTTTCACCAGTGCCATTCTTTTCAGCATTTCATTGACAGGAATATTCATAGCTCCCGTGAAAAAATCTGTCCCCGGAATTCCGCTATTGTGAGTCAGCAGATCACGGACGGTTAAGGCGCGTGTTACATAGGGGTCGTACATTTGAAGCTCTGGCAAATATTTTGTTGCCTGATCATCCCATTTCACTTTTCCCTCATCCACAAGCATACCCATCAGCGCAACCGTCATGGCCTTGGTTGTGGATGCGCAGGCAAATAATGTTTGCGTATCAACAAGTTCCGGTTTCCCAAGCTCTCTCACACCATAACCCTTTTTGAAAATCACCTGATTATCTTTCACCACCGTTATGGAAAGTCCCGGCACGTCCCATTGTTTCCGGACCATTTCAACATAATTGTCAAATTCCTTAATCTGAGCCGGCGTCACTTTTTTCTGGGCACAACAAGAGCCCGCAAAAAGCAAAAAAATGCAAAAAAGAAACTGTTTCATAACTAACGGGACGAAGTTGTTATAACAGAAGAATTAAACAAAAAATAATCATAAATACTGCGGGAAATGTGCGCAATTGTCTGCTCCCTTTCCGCAAGTTCTGCACCGGATTCGGCAACAAAAATGGCAATAGCGACATGACCGGCTCCATCCGGAAGTGTAATAATTCCAACATCATCGGTAGCACTTGCATTGAGCGAACCTGTTTTATGAGCTATCACTGTTCCCGTCGGCAGGTACCCTTTTAAGCGGGCAACGCCTCCCCTGCATCTTTCCATAACGCCAAGCAAAAGTTCACGACTTTCCGGTTTTAACGCCATTCCATTGTAAATCTGGGTTAGCAAATTTACCATAGCTTCCGGAGAAGAAGTATCGCGGGGATCCTTTTGCAGCCTCAACTCGGCAGCGTCTCTTGATTCCCGGGTTGTATTATTCCATAATTTGTCGTAAAAACCATGCGTCCACTGATCTTCTGGCGGCAGCGTAATCCCTTCTTCATCAGCAATTAACTGAATAATAGTCCGATCAATTGACATTCCCTTTATACCGAGAGCGTTCATTCGTTCCTGCACCGCTTTTGTGCCCCCAACCAATCGGAGCAAAATATCCGTCGCGGAATTATCACTGATAACCATCATTAGTTCCAGCAAATTCTGGACAGAAAGCTGCACGCCCGGTTTGGCAAAAAGTACGTCCAGTGTTCCGCTTCCGGGATGGAGATCTGACGGCTGAAGATCAACCATCGTCATCAGCGAAAGTTCTCCCTTTTCAATTTTGGTAAAAAGCTGAACTGCAATGGCCACCTTAATAGTGCTCGCCATTGGAAACAACTCTTTGAGATTAAGACTAATATGCTTTCCCGTTTCCAGATGCACCGCAGAAACCCCCACTTTTCCTTTGGCCAGTTTAGCAATACGTCCAAGCTCATGGTCCAGTCTTGGATTCATTACATTTGATATCTCTGCAACCGGTTGTATTGTTTGCGCATTTACATCCGCCTGAGACGCCAGTAATGTACAAACGAAAGAAATTTCAAGTGTTTTTAATAAATTTTTCCTGATCATAACACTGCCATTTGTTCCGTTTTAATTGCAGCCAGTGCCTGTTCCAAATCTTCGATCAGATCTTCAACATTTTCAATACCGACGGAATAGCGTATCAGACTTTCAGGAATTCCAAGTAAAGCGCGTTGTTCCTCTGTTAATTCTACATGACTTGTGGTTCTGGGTGGGCCGGCCAGTGTGCTTACAGAACCTAAGCTGGCAGCGAGATGAACCAATTTTAGTTTAGGCAAAAATGCCTTTACTGTATCATAATTTCCTTTCAATGCAAAACTCATCACACCACCAAAACCAGACATTTGCGCTTTGGCAATTTCATGTCCCGGATGGGTTTCCAGTCCCGGATAAAAGACTTCTTCAACTGCATCATGTGCCTTTAAATATCTTGCGATTTTCAATGCAGAAGCATTTTGACGTTCAATCCTTAATTCCAGCGTTTTCATTCCGCGTGCTATCATGTAGGCAGGATCCGCCTGCAAACTGGCACCATTTATTTCTCTGAAAGAAAAAACCTTTTTTACCAGCTCAGCTTTCCCGCATAAAACGCCGCCCATCGCATCTGAATGCCCACATAGAAATTTGGTAGCACTATGAAGAACCAGATCAGCACCCAATAAAAGTGGATTTTGATTGATCGGCGTGGCAAAAGTATTATCAACAACCACAACAGCGCCCACCTTATGCGCCGCTGCCGACAACCGTTTCAGATCAACAACTTTAAGCGTTGGATTTGTCGGCGTTTCCAGATAAACCAGGTCACAGCCTTTTGCTATTTCAGCTTCAATTTCTTCATGATTTATTGTTTCACAAAGTGTTACATTGATGCCATAAGCAGGAAGAAAATCTAAAAAAAGACGGCTTGCTCCGCCGTAAGTATCTTTTAAAGAAACAACTCTTTTCCCTGGACCAAGCAATGAAAACAATGTATTACTGATCGCACCCATACCAGTGGCGAAGGAAGTTGCGGCTTCGGCACTTTCCAAAATACGGATTTTTTCTTCCAAAACATGCACCGTTGGATTTGTGTTGCGGCTATAAATATGACCTTCTGATTTTCCGGTCGCAACTGCGTGCCATTCGTCCAGATCGTTGTAAGCAAAGGCTACACTGTTATAAATAGGAGATGTAACGGCGCCGTTCGGAAAATGCTCCGTCTCTCCGCCCCATACAGAATTTGTCCCTTTTCGGGAATCAGATTGGTTCATTCAATAGATTAGTTAAGCGTTGTCAGGCAGTATTTTATCAAATCAATATTATACTTCAAATTATTAAAATATCAGATTTAAATTTCGTTTTTAACCCAAAATTCAATCAATTGTAATTTAGCAAGTAACTTTCCCAAAAACAATGTGGTGGAGGAAATAGTAAGTTATCTTAAAGATTTCCCGTCAAAAGTGATAAAAAGCAAAAAATCGCCCATCGCTGAAAATGCGTTATCCATCCAATGAATTGTGGCGTTGGTCACATTTTACTTCCGCAAAACCGGTTTCCGTCGCACCTTTATGCCGTTAAATACCAATCACATGAACATGCATAAATTTTTCCTGACTATCATTATCATTCTGGCCGCCTTTATTTCGCCTGCATTTGCCCAGTTTCCAACGGGAGGCGCTGCAACTCCGAAAGCATTACCGGGCACAGCCGGTGACCAGACACCAAAAGGAACAGCTAAAATAAGCGGTACTATTCTGGATTCAGCTTCTGCCAAAGGTGTTGAATTTGCAAGCATTGCCCTTTATAACAAAACAACAGGACAAGCTATTGACGGAACGGTTGCAGATGAAAAAGGTAAATTTTCTCTGACCAAAATAGTAAATGGCGATTTCAAAATTCTGATTTCTTTTATCGGCTACGGAAACAAAACCCTTGATAACATCAAACTGGCGAAAGGACAAGAACTGGACCTTGGTACAATAAAACTTGCTTCGAACACTAAAACACTGGACGAAGTTACCGTAACAGGACAATCCGCACTGATCGAAGAAAAAGTAGACAGACTGGTCTATAATGCAGAAAAAGATATTGCTGCCAAAGGAGGTGACGCAACCGATGTGTTACGTAAAGTACCTCTTTTAACCGTAGATCTTGATGGAAATGTTTCTCTCCGCGGAAGCCAGAATATCAAGGTTCTTATCAATAACAAGCCAAGTACGATTATCGCGAGCAGCGTTGCGGATGCCTTGAAGCAAATTCCTGCGGATCAGATCAAAACGGTGGAAGTAATTACCAGCCCTTCTTCAAAATACGATGCGGAAGGTTCAGGAGGTATTATCAATATCATCACCAAAAAGAACAGCTTGCAGGGACTGAATCTGAATGTTGATTCAGGCGTTGGTAACCGTGGATCGATGCTTTCTTTGAACGGAAGTTATCGTAAAGGAAAAGCAGGCTTCAGCCTTGGAGGATTTGGTCGTGGAAATTATAACACCAAAACCACAACATCGCTGGATCAGTCAAGCATTGTGGATAATGTTACAACATTAACCAACCAAACAGGTACAGGATCCAGCAAAGGACTTTTTGGTCAGTACAGTTTAGGATTTGATTATGACCTCGCGAAAAACCAAAGCATTACGGCCGGTGTGCGTTATGGTGTAAGAAACATGCTAAGTCAGCAAGATCTCATCACCAAACTTTTTGAAAACGGAAAGCAGACTTCAACATCAGGCAGAAATGTTGATACCAAAAACCTTTCCGGAACAGTGGATGCCAACATTGATTATCTGCATACTTTCAAACCTCAGCAGGAATGGAGTGTTTCAACACTTTACAGCCGCAATGATCTGACGAACAATTTTGATGCTGATATTTTGAATAGCGACAACCAGATTGCCAGCCGCCAGCGTAACCTGAATAAAAGCATCAACGAAGAATTTACGTTGCAAACGGATTACCAGACACCGATCAAGAAAAATCAGCTGCTTGAATTTGGAGGAAAAGGAATTTTCAGGAAAGTAACGAGTGGTTACAGCTATTTGCTTGCTTCGCCAACCGGAGAATATGAAACAGAAGCGGGACAGCCTGCCGGAGATTTATTGTATCATCAGAATATCGCTGCCGGATACTCTTCTTACACATATACAACGAAAAAACGATACACATTTAAAGGAGGACTTCGTTACGAACATACCTTTATTGACGCCAGCACAAAAGAAAGCGGATCGCTTGGCGTAGGGAATTACGGTGTGCTCGTTCCCAGTGTAAATGCTTCGAAAACGATCAAAGGTGCAACATTGAAACTGGGCTATAACCGCCGTATCCAACGCCCGGGATTGCAGCAATTGAACCCAAACTACAATGCATCCAATCCACAGAACATTACGATTGGAAACCCAAAATTACGTCCTGAACTGACCAATAACTTTGAAGTTGGTGTGAGTAAAAACATCAAGAAAACTTTCGTGAATGCGACATTTTTCGGACGGATTACGAACAATGCAATTTCACAAATCCGTCAGCCATCAGATTCTATCTCGGGCGCAGTTGTAACTACCTATCAGAATATTGGAAAGCAACATGCATACGGCACCAACCTTTTTGCAAACGTAGCTGCAACAACCAAAATCAACGTTGGTCTTTTCATGAATGCCTTTTATTCGACACTGACGGGACAAACAACCGGCAGAGACGGATTATCGAGGGAAATAAGCAATTCAGGTATGAACATAAGCGGCGGTATTTTTTCTCAGGCTACTTTCAAAAATGGCTGGGGGGCACAGGCTTTCGGTTTTATGCAGGGAAATACGATTCAGTTACAGGGAAAACAGGGCGGTTTTGGATTTTACACACTGGGTGTGAAAAAAGATTTCAAAAACAAAAAAGGAAGTGTGGGAATTGCTGCTGAAAACTTCCTGAGCAAACGATACACGATCCATACAGAACTTAATTCCGATTTGTTTAACCAGGTTAATAACGTGCATCTTTACAACCGCGGTATCCGCCTGACATTCAGCTATAAAATTGGAAAAATGACGATGGATGCACCAAAAAGAAAAGCGAAGTCTGTTAACAACGACGACGTAAAAAGCGAAGGTGGCGGACAAACTCAATCTGGCGGAGCAGCACCGGGAGGTGGCACACCGAAATAATCTTCTACCTTTGGAACCTGTTTAACAAACTAATCTATACATAAATCAACTTCACAAATGAAAACAAACAAACTTTTTGTAGCGGTCGTTGCGGCATTAATAGCTACAAATTCCTTTGGCCAGACAGTCGACGAAATCGTTGACAAACATGTTGCAGCAATCGGCGGACTGGACAAAATAAAGGCCGTTACCAACGTTGTTACTGAACGTTCACTTTCGGTACAGGGAATGGAAATTCCAAGTAAAACAACGATTGTGGTTGGAAAATCACTGCGCAGTGAATCCACCGTTATGGGAAATTCAATGGTTCAGGTTGTTGACGGAGCAACGGGCTGGATGATCCGTCCGACTATGATGGGTGGAACCGGCGAACCGGAAGATATGCCGGCAGATCAGGTTAAGCAACAAGTTGGACAGCTTGATCCTTTCGGCGGTTTGGTAAATTATAAAGAAAAAGGAAACAAAGTTGAATTGGTTGGGAAAGAAAAGGTGGACAAAAAAGATGTTTATCATCTGAAACTAACAACAAAAGATGGCCAGGCGATGGATGAATATCTTGATGCAACGACTTATCTTCTTACCAAAGTAAAAGCAACCATGAACGGTCAGGAAGGTGAAATCGACTTTTCGGATTATAAAGAAACGGATGGTGTTAAATTTCCAAATGCGATGGATATTGCAAATCCACAAATGGGAACGATGACTTTTGTTACCAACAAGGTGATCGTCAATGGAAAAGTGGACGATTCGATCTTTAAAAAACCAACAAAATAGTTTTGCATTTTTTGTCAGTTTGATAAAATAGCCAGATCGAAAATCCCGGTTTTCTGCTATATTTAGGCATGAAACAGTATTTGACGGCATTATTTACAGTATTGACATTCTTTTACGGCGCAGGTTATGCGCAAGTGACAAAAGGAAATCTATTTATTATAGGAGGTGGCGACCGGCCTGCATCATTAATGCAGGAGATGGTTGCCACTTCCCTTTTAAAACCAACAGATTATGTTGTGTTGCTACCCATGTCCGGGCTTAATGCGGATACTTCTTTTTATTATTTCAATCAGGATATGAAATTGGTTTGCAATAATGTTATTGCAAATCTTAATTTTAAATCATCTGATGTTACTAACAAAAAGTGGCTTGATTCCCTGGAAAATGCCAAACTGATTTTTATCAGCGGTGGAGATCAGGAGCGGTTTATGAAAATCGTATTGAATACACCTGTTTATGATGCCATTCACAAAGCATACCAAAAAGGTGCAACCATTTCCGGAAGCAGCGCGGGCGCGGCTGTCATGAGTAAACTCATGATAACAGGAAATGAACTGGTTGGAGATACAACTTTGAAATCCACATTCAGAAAACTGCAAGATAAAAACCTTGACATAAAACCAGGACTTGGCTTACTTACCAACGCCATTATTGACCAGCATTTTGTAGTCAGAAGCCGTTATAATCGTTTACTTTCTGCCATTGCAAAATATCCGGATCTTGCCTGCATCGGTATTGACGAATCGACTGCCATTGTCGTAAACGGTAATAATGTAAAAGTTGTTGGCGAAAGTCAGGTTATTGTTATGAAACGTCCTGTTGAGTTAAAAGTTACAGATCGGGGATTGATCAAAATGAAAGATTTGCAGTTAAGTATTTTTACGTCGGGCGATTCTTTTTCAATAACCAATTAATTTAAACACACCTTATTAAAACATTTCCATTCATGGAATGACCAGACGAATTGATTTTGTAAAATCCTGTCCTGTAAGCGAAACAAGATAAATTCCTGAAACCAGTTTCTTTTTTGCCGTAACCTTCACCAAATCAGCATTCTCTATTATAATATCACAGAAAATTTCCTGGCCGGTTATACTGTAAACTTTCACTTCTGTATCAACAGGAATTTGTAAAAAGAACTGATTATTAACGGATGGATTGGGGAATAACATTTCATTTCTTTTGGTTTCGACTGAAATGGCCCGATAAGGAAAACGGCTTCCATCCCAGTCTACTTCCGTTAATCTGTAATAATTTATTCCTTGCAAAGGATTGGAATCCGTAAACTGATAATCTTTCTTTATGTCAGCATTCCCGGCTGCATCTACACTTGTGATTTGCTGCATAGCGGTTAAATTATTTCCTCTTTCCAAAACAAACGAGCGACTGTTATCTTCCCAAGTTGTTGCCCAGCTCAAACTTACCTGCTGGTTTTCAAGCAGATTTCCTTTAAAATAAAGCAAGGTTACAGGAAGCGCACCACTGATTGAAACGGTAAAATCTTCCGCCTGCCCATCTCCATTTAAAGCAACAGAAGTTGGCGGAGAGCCAAAAACATCATCCGCAACAACGCGCATCAATAATGGCACATTGGTTGGAGCAGATGTTGGAATCGTAATATTTCCGGTCATTGAAGGAACCCAGTCACCGGACATGACCAATTCGTTCGCATCCAGAAAATCGCCGTTATTGTTGTAATCAATATAAACCCGTAGATATTCCGGATTTGCATAAGTACTTGTCACCGTCAGTGATGTTGAAGAACCACTGGTTACAGTCGCCCTCTGATTACAGGTACGGCTGATCAGATTTCCGTTATCCTGCAAAGCGGTTCCTGAATAAATATCAATTCCACCAAACTTAACCCGCTCCACACCATAAAATTCCGATTGGCCGTTTGTTGCTGTAAGCGGAGGATTAAAAGATGGAGCAGCAGCAACGGGAGACAATGCTTTGGAATAAATAAGTCCCGGCCGGAATAATTCCAAAAATCCGCGGGCCCTCGTTTTTTGTCCTTCGGTAAACATAGACTGGCAGGTGCCATAACCCATATAATTATTTAAAACCGTATAATTTAATCCGGCATCGGCAACGAGATATACCGCACCTGAACATTCGTTTGGCGTTGTTCCGCATGAGACATTTTTAGTCGGTTCCGTATCGCAAATCATATCACCGGTGTTCGCACAATCCGTGGTCGGCGGACAGCTTATTTCATCAAAATCGGTTACCCTGAAAGTATGGTACAAACCAAAAACATGGCCCATTTCATGCGCTATCGTTTTATTGATACCATCCACGGTTCCTGCAAGAATCGTAATACCATCAATACGGGAATCGGCATGTTCAGGAAAATAAGCGAACCCGCCCGGAAAAGTATCGCTGCCATCAATTTTCGTAACGACCCAGATATTGACATAATCAGCAGAAGACCAACGGCTTAATCCTTTCACCACTGCTTCATTTCCACCTATTGACGTCGTGATGCCATTGGCGGAATAATCAGAAACCCCGCTCCCATCTACCCGGTTGATACCGGAAGTACTGCCGCAGGTCGAAGATCGTTGAGCCAGGGCAAATTTTATCTGCATATCTGCGCCACCGTAAGAAGCATCGTTTTTACTCCATGTATCATTGAGTAATTTCAGCGTTGCACTGATGGCCGCATCCGTAGGATTATCCGGCGCTCCAACGGAACCTCCATTTGTGATGACATGAAAAACTACCGGGAGCGTATATACCACAGCCGCAGTTCTGGACGAATTCCTTGACGTTAAATATTCACGCAGTTTTGATTCCGTATTAATTAAATCTGACTGATAACGTTTATCATCAAGCAATTTTCTCTGCTGAATTGCACTAAAACCGCAGGAAGCCATTTCCTGTGAAAATCCGGTCAGGGCCAAAAAAGCCAGGCTCAAAAGTAGTATATATTTCATAACACCCGAATTTATATTGATGTAATTCAATATAAATTTATGGTGTTATGTCTGATGCTGAAATAGTTAGTGGTAACTAGTTTAACAAAAGAAATAATGTCAATTTTACCATAACCGAAAACCAACTCTGATACCGAACTTGACAATTCTGGCTTCAACTTTTTGATTTTGAGCTGTAACTACATGGGATAAACTTGAATTATAAATGCTATTTCCCAAACCGTAATTACCAAAAACTTCCGCGAAAGCACCAAAATGCTTTTTCTGAATTTCCAGTCCGACAGTTCCTGTCACGGATAACATCGTTTTCTTCAATTGATCCGTCCCACTTACTTTTTGAAATATTGAAAAGCTTTCATATTCGTAAGAGGTTGGAATAAGCATTTCTGTACCAATTTTTAAATACGGTCTGATTTTATCAGGATTTGTATTGGGTTTATGAAGTTTGATCGCAACCAAAACATTTGCCCCGCTTAAAGTAAAATTCTCCATAACAGATCCCGCCGATTGTTCAGTGTAATAATTGGTATTAAAATACTCAACACCAATCGTAAAATCGATCGGATTTTTATGGTCAATAAAAGTAAATTGTGCTCCCGCAGAACTGGACCAGCCATTTCCCATTTTCCTGGCTACACCCGCAACCGAATATTTAGGCATATTCCTTGCAAAGCTTCCGGTAAGCTCAGGTCTCCACCAGGATTTTGTCTGGCAATTTTTTGTTTCTGCCAAACCGGTTTCGATTTCTTCATCCAAAACGTCCTGATTACAAACGCGCAAGGATTTCATTTGTTTGTAAACCTCGGCAGTTTCCAAGCAATTTCCGGTTTGCAAGGATTTTTGAATTTTTCCATGATAAACCGCCAAGAGACTATCATTCCTGACCATCATAAAAACAGAATCTTTCAGGCTTTTATTTGACAATAAAATGGTCCGCGAATCCTTGCATCCCTTTATATAAGCAACATTTTTTTTCCAAAGCCCCTGTGCTTTTGCCGTATTGCAATTAGATAATTCCCGTCTGATCAATACGATGCCTTTCAAATAATCATCTAATCCTGAACAATTTGAAACCGGCGGACTAGCAATTTCTGGAATTGTAGCTTTGTAAGATGTGTACTCATTGTTGATACAAGATTTTATGTCCTCACGAATTTCTTCGGGAAAATCTTCTGTCCAGGTAAGCAGACTTTCATAGGCGCTTTTGACGGTTGCAGCGTTATCCTTATTGGCTTTCAGCAAATTAATTTTCTTCTGCGTACTTCTAAACTCATTCAGTCGTGCAAGTAATGGTGCGAAAGCAGACACATTTTCCTTATTATTATTTACATAACTAATCAGTAAATCAGTATCACAGATCTTAGCTATTGTAGTCAGCGAATTATTCCCATCGATTTCAGCTTTCAATTCCTTCATTTTCACTTCAACATCCGGAACATCCACATTTCTAATATCACGGTAAGTGGTCAGAAAAGCAAGTTCCTCTGCTTTGGAATAATTTGTTGTCTCAAACCTGACTTTCGCTTGTCCCCAATTTGCTAACGCTTCCGTTATACGATTTCCTTCGATGTATTGTTCCCGAAGAATATTATTCCGGTTTCCACCTAAGATTCTGGCATTATTAAAATCCCGCTTCGCTCCTATCGTATCCAGCAAACTCAGTTTTTCCCGGCCACGATGCGCCCATTCAAAACCCGTAATGACACGTTGCTGTGAGGTTAATTCGGTAAGTTTTCCTTTGTTGATCTGAGCAAGGCATTCTTCTATTTTCTTTTCAAAAATGCCAAGAGTTGGGACATCTTTAAGTTTTCGGTATTCTTTGTATTTATCGACGGCTTCTGCGAAATTATCTTTTTTTCTGAGTTTTTCAGCTTCGTAAGAAATATCTTTGATACGAGAAATCTGCCTGACTTTCATTGCGAAATTCAGATTTTCCTTATGTGTATTATACAGACGCAGCGCGTCATCAAACTGCCCGGCATCTAGCTTTTCTTCTGCCAGAATCCAGATGTGATAGAGTTCTTTTTTGGGAAATAATTCTTGGGCTTCACTGGTAGTTGAGAAGAAAACAATTGATAAAATAAAGAGGAGGTAGATTTTTATTTGCATATTTTGGGAGCTTTGTTTGTGAGGGCGGCCGCGTATTTATAATAGTAGTTTGGTATGTATTTCAATTCTGTATCGCTTCGAAAAAGCGCGCATTTATCATTTCCAATATTGGTATAAATTCTTGACAAACTATCCAGCCGTGGGTCTCCTTTTCCAAGTGTTGATGCTTTAATAAAAAGCTCTTCTGCGGTTTCATATCTCTCATTTTCCACGGCCAGAATACCTTTCTTTAATATTTCATTCAATTTGGCTCGGTTGGCAGAAGTCAGAAAATGGCCGTCGGTATCTTTGCTTTCAACGCTACCGGTGTTAGGTCTATCAATCACTTTTTTAACAACAAATGAAGCAAGCAAAATCAAACTTAAACTGATAAGTAAAATCAATCCCGGATATACAAGCAACTTGTAATCAAGCTTAAACTTTTTTATTGAGATAAAAGAACCATAGACGAGCCCAATTAACAACCCCAAAATCATCCACATTAAAACTGGCGGAATGCTGTGTGAGATAAACAATAAATTATCTATCGGGACAAAGAAAAATGAGCTTAACCGTCCCAGAAAATTACGCATCACGTACACTATAAAAACAGTCAGCGCTAATACCACGAATACTGATTTGCCGTCTTTCATATCTTCTCGTATTTTTTAACCAGACTGAAAGAAAATATACCTCCCAAAACAAACATAACAAATACAAAAAAGGATAATAGCGGCGACTTGCCGATTACGTCATCAGGATTTCCAATTGCTGCGTTGTGAACCAGCCAGCCGTTATAATTCAAAAAAACACCCAGAAGAAATCTGAAAGCGCCGAAGTAAAAGGCGGTTATCAAACCGTATAAAACAAGTTTGGTGAGGTATGCTTTTTTGGGGAAAATAACTTTTATTTCAACAGGTATAATGATGTCTTCATAAACCGAGGAAACTACCAGTTCCAGATTATAAAGCTGATCTTTTTGAAGTAAAGAAGTATCAATAATAATATCTATATTTTCACTAACCTTGCTTTCAAGATTGTTAAATTCCAAAACATCTTTACTCAAAGAAATTCCTTCTTTTATGAACTTGAAATAAACTTTTACTTTAACATATCCTTCATTTTTCAAACTTATATTGATACTGTGGTTTAGGATAACACCGCCATTGATCGATAAAAGCTGTACTCTTTCCTGATCAATTTTGAGCCTTGGTTTATCAGAAAGATGATTGATAATATGAAATAAGGCCTGAACCATGCCAAGCCTTATTTCTGGTTCCGTATAATATCCGGCATGTGAAAGGAATGCGTAGCTATCTATTATCTGATCGTTCCAGTCCTCGTTTCCAATACCTGTAAACCATTCCTGAATATTTTTAGCAGCCATCGATTCGGCGATGGCAGGCCAAATTGAAAAATCTTTTCTGGCATATTCAGCCAATAAATCGGGCGTTAAAAACCGATGATTTTCAATAAAAAAAGGAAGCGTAGCATCTGTTTTAAACAGGAATCGAAGAAAACTGTTAAGATCGTATTGTGTTGAAAGATTTAAGGCAACTCCCGGATCGGATTCCTGAATCCATATTTGAAGTATTCCTTTTCTGTACGATTCCAGTAAGGCCTGATATCCCTTCGGAGTTTCACACGCTTTTTGTAATAAAACAGAAACTTCGGTATATAATTCGTCCTCAAATCGAAACGGCAAACGCGGATTTAATTTATAAAGAATTCGTAAATAACGCTTTTCCGAATCGAATTCTTCTTCAATTATCCTTTCAAATTCATCTGCCTTTGTTGCACTTTTTGTCAAAGCAGTGACCAGACCCGGCAGGTAATTTCCGTTTCTTAAAAAATATTTTGCGTCATCTTTATTGTTGAATGAGATATCACCAAGTTTACTTAAAGAATTTGCCTTTTCCCCAAGCCATTCCACTTCTATCAGACTTTCCTTGTAATCCAGCCAGACTAAATCGGTCATCCATTTATTCTGAATAGATAAGGGATCAGGGTGATTGATTTCACGCGGTTTAAAACCTCTTTTGCTTAACTCCGCTACTACATATTGCACAACAATATTTCTATTGACGCTATCACCGACAAGCGAGACGATTTCCCCAAACTGGTCTGTGGATAGAATTCCCTTCCTAAAAATCAGTTCAAGTTTGGTATTAATTATTTCATAAGGCCGCCAATCGATGTCTGAATAAACCTGTTGTATCAGCTGATTTAATTGTCCAAGATTAAGATCGAGTTGCCTCCCATCAGACACCAAATTGGGATATTCAGTTATTTTTATATCGCCATGATTCAAAATCAGCAAATCCTTTAATTGCTGTTTCAGACTTTCTATTGATGCCATTTTTGTTTAATATTTCTGTTAACTAAAACTGATTTGGATCGGCTTAACAATCAGCCATTTATTACCTTGTAGTTTTAATTCACCAGCTACATCCGTATTGATCAAACTATTACCGGATGGAAAAGTATCATACTGACTTGTTTTTCCCAGAAAATAAGGAGAGTTTGAAAGCGCATAACGCTGTGCGTTTTGATTGCCGGATATTTTAAAAGACGCAGTGTTCGGAGATAAAACAGTCAGCTCAAATATGGTTTCACTATCCTCCTCCTCCAGCAATTCCTGAACAGAAAATCCATCTCCCTGATCAGCATATCTCGCATATTTTATCGCTGATTCCAACGCAGGTGCAGCAACTTGTTCAACCGGCTTTTCAATTTCAGGCACAACAGAAAGTCGTTCATTTCTTTCCATCTCAGCTCTGACATTATCCTGAAGAATCGCAATTTCAGCCTCCGCATCTTTCAACTTTTTTTGAACAGCTTTCAGCTCATTATTCAAATTTTTCGTCTGCCATTCCGTACTTCCGCTTTTGTGAAGCTGGTCTTTCAATGCGCTGCTATTTCTTTCCATCGTCTGGTTTTTATTACGAAGTATCCATAATAAAAACAGGATTCCAACCAACAAAAGCAGGATGATGGTATAAGACATATCCTTCGAAATGTCTGGTAAAAACGCAAAAAAACTAGCTGATTCCGAAGGTTTTTCTAACATTATTTTTTCTGGTTCTGTTACTTTTAGTTCAACAACAGGTTCTGGCATTTCCTGTATTTTTTGAATATCAGGTATGTCTTCAATCGGCTCAGAAATGGATACTTTTTCTATGATTGAATCAAGTTTATTTTCATAAGAAACATAATTCGAAAACTTCTTTCGGTTGCTTTTGGGACCTGTTGTTATTTTCGTAATTATTCGATCTTTAAAGTTGATCAGGCTCTTTTTCCAGTTTGAAGCGTTGGCATCAATCGCTATCGATTGCCAGTCACTTATCAGTTCGTCAGCCTTTTTAATCTTGTTTTTTTTGACAAAACTTACCAGTTCTTCATAACTTTTACAACTTGCGCATTGTCTTTGCTTAGCATCTTTAAATGTTTCTTTATCAGAGGCTAAAAATTCAACACTTGCTTTTACAATCTGAAATTTAGCATCCCAAATTTGCTTCTCCGCTCCCGTTTGAGCCTTTGCGGATAACTGTAAAATCAAAAGCACAAAAAAAACACCCCACTTTTTCATTAAACGACAGGTTTGATTTCCGTTATACTTTTTGAAAGACGGTATAATGCGTCTTTTAAAGCAAAGAAAAACAGTGATTCTGAAATCTCGTTTTCGCCTTCCTGCTTATGTAAATCCTGTAAAACTTTCCGGTAACTATCGTAGATCAAACCCTCACCGTTGAAAATATTATGGTTCCACTGCAAAAGTCGTAATGATTCTTTAAGACCATTTATTTTGAAATCTTTCAGGAACTTAGAAATATCCGGATTACTAAGTGTTTTCTCCAAAAACTCATTGAGATTGTGGAGCACTGCCACATTCAGCGGACTATCAATTTCAAATGTATCAGAAATATTAAATTTCCCAGTGCCCGTCGACAGCTTCAATTCCAGTTCAGAATTCGTTTTTGGATCAAAACCAGGATGAATGAAATCCATGTTTTTTCGATACTTCTCTTTTTCATCCTCCGAAGCCAATGCATACAGTATCGACCCATTTGCAGTGATCTCTTTGGGATTGGAATTCAAATGAATTTTAAATCCGGATTGAAGCGTTTTGGATGTATACGCATTGATCAGAAGACGGGTAAAATCTTCCAGATCACGTTCATCTCCGCCGCAAAGCAGTTTTATATACTGACTTCCTTTTCCGGTAAAAGATAAATATCTCGGCAAAGGATAATCCTTTATTTCGATCAACTGGACCAAATGGAAAATAATAGCGCTGTAATGCAGATAAGGAATGATGAGTAAATCCGGATTTCCGATGGTAATGGAATCACTGAATTTGAAATCATCGTAGCGGAATAGTAAGCTCACTAAATCGTCTGCACTGAGATTTGTATCGTCCTTAACCTTGTTGAAATATTTTATCTCATTCGGACTAATGCTATTTTTCTTTTGATAGCCAAGATAATTACGAATAAAACCATTGTCCTTCAATTTGTTACGATACCCGTTCCCCCAAATATCACTGCCCGCAAAACGAAATGAAGTTGTTAAATATTTATCAATACGATTGCCGGAAGATTCCATGAACATCATCACGTCTGTCGTTCCACCGCCGATATCCACGTTTACAACATTGGCAGTATCCTGAATGTCTGTATCTGATTTGGTAAGGAAGAAATATGGCGCTACGGATTCCGGGATCGGATCCAGTAATTTGGCGCCCGAATTTTTAAATGCATCTTTAAAAGCACCATCCAAAACTTTTCTAAGCTCCGATTTAATCCCGCGTTCCATACTTAACGGAACGGACCAAACCACTTTCAGATCAGCAGGGTTACCATAATTCAGGATTATTTTCGCTCTGATTTGTAGCAGAAGCTGCTTCAAAAAAGCACTAACACGACTTTTATTTGAATCGTTATTATCGTTTTCCAGTAACCATTTCAAATTGGTCGTATAATTCACATTACTCGCCTGAACTTCCTCCTGATCAATGTAATAACCGATATTGATATGACTGAATAACGACTTGTTTTGTATATTATTAAAGGAAACAATTTCACATGTTGCCGTTTTGAACGGGTAGGAAATATTTTGTCCTGCTCCTAAAACAGGCGGCAAAAACTCCCGCCTTAACGTTAAATCCATCCAACCGGAATTACCATAGGAATCAAACTTATTTCCTCCCGAATCATTCCGACCCGGCGCGTTCAGCAAAACCATTTGTTGATCCGGCTCTCCAATATCGAAAGGTCTTGGCAGAGCTTCGCCATTTTGCATGTAGGCAATATGCGTGTTCGACGTTCCAAAGTCTATGGCAAAGGTGTACGCTTTGGTAAGGTTATCTTTGTTAAAAGTTCTGGTTTCGAAATTTGGAATAATCAGTCCGCCAGAATCGATGCTGTTAGGATCGGAATAGGCTAACTGGATATAATCAAACGCCTCTTTTATTTTATAAAACCTGGAAGTCGAGCCAGAATTTCCTGCATTTATGTCAGACCAGGTTGACCGTTCATCCACTGTCGCATTAAGATTCGTCGTATCGGAAGCAAAGTTTTTGAAAGAATAAAACTCCAATTTTTTAAGCGACATTCTTTCATTTCGTTCCGCTAGCAGAACCGTATAATCATTCAGATCTTTTAATCTCGGATCGGAATCATTGATCTGATAAAACGGAAATATTCCTAAATCCGAACGATACTCAACAATGGATTTACCCTTCTCATACTTCCTCGAAAAAACAATTTCAGAAACCCCTCTCCGGTTTTTTACGGGAATTTTAAGATTCGCCGTAACCTGTCCGTCATTCACTTCAATGGACAGATTATTCTTCAAATCCGCCAGATTGAAAAAGTTGAAGTATTCCTTTCTGATCGGTAGCAAATATTTAAAATCTCCACCGAAACCGGTATAAAACTTTCCTCTATTGATGTTGAAAGGCATTTCCACCAGAGAATCTTCAAGGAAATCATCAATGGTAAGAAAAGGATACGTAACTGTGGTAAGTGCATTTCCCTGTGGCAATTTCCTTTCAAACAAAGGAACACCTCTATGATAAAAATCCTTGATCCGGGTGGATGAATTCCATGGAATATTTTTCTCCATATAGTCTCCGGGAATGTTCATTCCGTCAACCAAAACCAAAGGCGGCTCTACAAGCTGCTGCTCATTTTTATCGTTGTATTGGTCTTTATATTTTGATTCCGTAGCACGGATAATGAAGTCGCTGACCGATTTGATTTTTTCCTTTTCTTTTTCTTCTTTTTGATGAAAAAAGAAAAGTCCGTTGACCGTCAGGAATTTACCATCAACATTCGTTTTTATTTTACTGTATTCAGCATCCATCAAACTGGTACCTGCTTGCTGATAGTCAGGAAACTGATGTCTGAAATCCGGGAAATAACGATCTACTGTTTTATTAAGATACTTTCTAAAACCATCCGCTTTGGCAAAAGCCGGTTTAAATTGAAGAGAAAGTTTATAAATATATTCGATGAATTCCTGATCTCTTTTGAAGAGCGGACGGTAGTCATTACTGAAAAACAACTTTCCGTCAGAGCTTTGCGGAATTGTTTTGATATCGTCATTCTTGATGTATCTCGCCCAGTTTGGCGTTGTAAAAAACAGCGAAAGCGGTGAAGTTCCGCCTAATAGCTTGTTCTCATAAAAAATCAGAAAAAGACTGTCCATTTCTGAAAATCTGCTGCTATCCTTGTCATTGAAAATCTGTTCAAGCGATTTTGCCAGCAAGTTATGCGGATGATCTTTACCTTTTTCTTTCAGTCTGCCTATGTTTTCCTGAACTTTCCATTCCTTGAACCAGATCTTTTTACCGGGACCGATCTCAGAATTTTTTGAATTAAATAAAAGCTGAAAAACGTCAAGACAATCGGATACGAGTTGATGATAAATCGTATTTCCATCCAGATTTCCACGATCCGAGGCGACGATTTGAAAGGCAGTATCAAAAAGTTCGAGCCGCGCCATCGGCGAAGGAATGGACGTTCCTGCCTTGGAAGCGCCTCTGCCGAAAGCTATATTTTCAGGATCAAAACTGGCGGGATCAATTCCTGTGCTTTGACTCCAGTCTTGTATTTCGTTTGGATTATAACCCGGATATTTTCTAAAAATGTATGAAGACATGGCTTTGAAATTTAGATCATGGATGGAAGTGCTTCCAGTTTTTTGTAGCATTCCATAGAAATACGGTTGAGCAGTTTAAAGAAACGTTTATCCTGATCCGGGATACTTTTCTTTAATTCATCTTCCAGTTTTCCAAGCTCGGTTTTCAGAAATGCTTCGGAAATTCCTGGCTTGGTTACAATCCCAAGCACTTTTTTGACCTCAATCGGTTTTTCCCTCACCAGCGCATTCAGGTCCTGAGTCAGGTTGAACGGCTGAAATGTCCGCTCATTCCCTGACATTTCCACCAGCCAGTTTTTGTAATGTACCGAAAAGAAAGCGGTGAGATTCTGGTAAAATTCGCTATTGGAGTATTTATCGCCCAAGTTTAATTCCTTATAAAAAGCTTCGTTGCGGAACTCCGGCAATGTTTCCAGATAAATTTTCATGGCATAAGTAAGCAGCGTCAGCGGCTCCATAACCGTTTTGGCCGTATTCTGATAAAAATGTCTGATGTCAATTACCTGGTCTTCCTTTTTTATTCCAAAATCAAAATATTGCGTTTGGCCTTTCGAAGCAAAATTCCCATCCGGCTTATTAACAAAATCGATAATGGCAGTCGCTCCAATTAATTCTATTAAATGAGCACTGTTTTTCTGTTCAATGCCGCCTTGTTTATTTTCGTATTGTTTCAACGGCCTGTCCCACAACTGATAAAAACAGTTGATTTTACCATTCAGATATTTCAGATAGTAAGAAAGTGCCGCTTCTGTTTTGGAATTAAACATATCCGAATTGATAGCACTTTTACTATCGTCGGTCACGTTGAAATAAGGCATTACCGTAAGCGCGCCATATTTATTTCCACGCAGTTTTTCTTCCTGTTGCAGCAATTTCACCAACTGCGGAAAGCCCGAAGAACCCGTTCCCCCAAAAATAGAACTGACAATAAATATGCGGTCATTTTCGCCAATACTTTTCAATACAAATTTGAATTCTTTTGTATTGGCCAGGTTATTAAAAACAACGGATCCAATGTTTGGATTTCCTTTAAAACCCTGATTTAATTTCAGATTAAGCTCAGTATTGGGATCATCGTGACTGGAATTGTCGTAAAGTGCTTCCAGCAAATCCATATTGATATCGCCCACAAGCTCACCTTTCGGGTCAAGATATTCGATAAATGACTTTTCCAGATTTTCGAATTGCAGTTGAAATGAATCATCCAGACCTTCCGAATAATCATTTTCCTGCGTAATAGAGCTTAAAGTATTCAGGTTCGCATTGAAGAAACCGTCTCGAATTTCTTCGGTATTGCTGTACCCATTTGAGCGGATGTATTTATAAGTTTTAAGCGCCGCCAATGCTCTGCTCGTATCGGCATTATCTGCATCCACATCAATAATGATAGGGATAATTTTATTCGTATCATTAAGTTTTGTACCTGCGGCAAGCAGCATTGTCAGAGAGCGAACGATCCTCGCCCCTGTTCCTCCAATTCCAAAAACAAACGTATTTCTTGTAGGCATAATCTGTGCTAAATCGACGGGTTAAAAGGGAGTGCGCTTGGCGAAAATCGAGAATCTTTTCAACAAGATTGAAAACAGGATGTAGTAAATAAACGCATAGAGCGTGTTGACCATTGCAAAAGTATAGAAGAAAGAATTCTCCTCCTCTTCCGTAACCGTCTGCGCATGATTATACGCGAAGCCAAAAGCAATGATCAGCAAAATGACCATCGTGATAACCCAGTGAACCGTTTTGTCCCATATTGGCCTGCTTCTGCCCAGAATAATGTAAAACACAAGCGTGAAAACAAAGGCAAAAACCAGTGTAAACAACCCTACAAAAGGATAAATGTCTGATGCAAAAATCGGATCCGGATTTTGTCCGCAAAGCAGCTCATAAAGAAATTCAAACATGGAAGCTATTTTTTTACAGGTATTGAAATATGAACAAAGTTATCATTTGAATTTTCGTAAGCCTCGCGTACGCCATCGATCAGGTGTTCGAAAGCAAAGGTTTTCCCCGGAATAGAATCCAGATTTCTGTCGTCCATGATAGACATGGCTTTGTAACCATTGTCATAAACCAACGGAAGTTTGATATCTATATTGGCATTGTCTTTATAGATATCAGAAACTTCAATGACGATCACGTGGGTGTTATTTTCCAAAAATTCCTTTTCCCTTGGCTTCAATTTAGATTTGTCCAAGTCCTTGGTTAGTAGTATATTTTTGATCTTAAAGTCAAGATTTTCCGACGAAGTTTTCAGGTGTCGATTTAAATAATCCGGAGCACTGATCGAGTTTGGCAGCGCAGACAGATCAACCGCAATGGCAAAGCTGGCAGGTTTCTTTTTAGACGCCTGAAGGTTAGAAATTCCTTTATCTTTTGGTTCCCATTCCCCTTCTCTTTCGTAAGTAAAGAATGTTTCAAAATCATCTATGGTTTTATCAAACAATCCGAAGTTGAGATCAAGAACCGGTTTGAAATTATTTAAATCAGCAAGCTTTTTATTGAATTTACTAACAAGCTCTTTGTTGCCGATTACCCACAGATAGTAAGGCCTTTCCTGCCCATCCAACTTCAATTTAGCGTTTTGATAGGTATAATAATTACCAAAAAAAGCAGAATTAAATCCGTAAAGTGAAGCCGAAATATTGTCTCTTTTTAATTTCAGAAAAGTCGATTTAACCAAAGCCTTCAATTCTCCCGGCGCTTTTTGCTTATTAATTTCAGAATTGGTTTTGATGACATTATCAGGATAGGATAAAATACAGTCGGACACGAAAAGAGAAATGTCGTTCGAATCTGTTTTACTGGCAATCATTTCCAGAATTTTATGCATTTCCGAGCTTTTCTCGTTGGCAACTTTTGTCGTGGAAATTTCGCGGATGAAATCTTTGGTTGAACCTGAGTAAGGTGTCAAGGAATCAGCGACATAGTACAATTTAAGAGGAGCTTTTCCAAAAGATTCCTTTCCTTCAATGTCAACCAAAAGATTTGGAATGTCTTTTACAAATTCGGTCGAGCCGTTAAAATAACCAGCCATACTGGCCGAGGTTTCCATAAAGAAGTTAACCTTGCCAATTTGCTTGTCAGGTTCTTTTTCCTCTTTATGCTCTTTTTTAGAGCAGCTTAATGCAGCGATTAATAAAGCAAACAAATAAAAATATTTCTTCATCTAGTATAATATTGTATTGAGGCTAATTGGTTACCAATATAGAAATATTTGTTGGTTGCTGCCTACATTTATTCGTTAGAATACCTTCTAAGTAAATAAATAGGCTTTCCGCAACAAATTCCGGAATTACTACGAACAGATGCGCTGATTATTTTAAAAATCCCCAAAGACATAGCCAATTTCAGCGAAATCCAAAGTCTGAACCTTAACCGGGCCTTGAATCGATTTCTATAAATAATTATTCAACCTTAATATTAGGTCCTGACTAACAAAAAATCGTCCTAAAAATCTGACAAAGCTGTCAGGTTTTTAGGACGATTTTTTTTCAAAATTTAATTGTAAAAATTGAATGACTTAAAGTATCAGTTTCCTGTGACTAAAATTTGACCTCCTGAACCAAATAAGTTTCCGCATTATCGCCATTAATCTTAACCTCGGCTTTCAGTGGCTTTGCCTTCCAGTCAATCGTGATCAGGCCGTAGTTCAACTTCGCAATCATTTCGCCAACACGATATTTATTTGGTTCTTCATGTGGTTTTGAAACGTGCGTTAATCCGCTGCTGGTGATATCATAAAGATCATAGTTCAAACCCGGCACTTTTACTTTTGAAATTTCAGCAATATGTCTGTCACCGCTGATCAGCATAGCACCTTTGGGTTTTGTTTTTCCAAGCAAATCTAAAAAGCGTTTCCGGGCCGTCGGGAAATTTGCCCATTTTTCATACGGATGTTCATCGACAATAAACTGAACACCGCAGCCAATAATATGCACATCCGCATCCGAATTTGTCAGCTGTTTTTCCAGCCAGGCCCATTGTGCCTCACCTAACATATCGCCAGATGGATCAGGCACGTTGTCTTTTCCATTTTTCTTCAACGGATCACGGAAATAACGGCCGTCAAGCAAAATCACTTTTACACGTTGTCCCTTCGGACCATACGTATTGGAAGAATATCCACCTTCCTGTGTACGCAAAGGACTATTCGCTGGCACGTCCATAAAATCCAGCATCAGCTGCTGACTTTCTTTGCGTTTTGGATATTCTTTTCCGCCGTCATTTACGCCATAATCATGATCGTCCCACACGCCTATTATTTTTGTCTGACTACGAAGCTGCTGATATACGGGATTGGACTTTTGCTTATCATATTTGGCTTTCAACGTATCCATACTTTCCGAATCGCCATAAATATTATCGCCCAGCCATATCCATACATCCGGTTTTTGTGCTACGATATCGTCCCAAAGCGGCTGTGGACGTTTTTGATCACTGCATGAACCGAAGGCAATGGTTGATATTGTATTTGAATTATTAGAAGCGGTTTTCGCAACTTTGGAAGTATGACAGCCAGCCAACGCCAGATATCCAAAAAGACAAGAAGTAATAAGTTTTTTCATGAAGGGATTTTGTTAGTGCGTAAAAGTAGAAAATCTTATCGCTCTTTAAACGACTTTACAATTTCTTCATATTACGCATTAACAGACTTTTCCCACCGCCCGGAAATTACGCAGCTGTTTTTCATAGTGATAAACTTTTCCCTGTCCCACTTCTACAATCTAAACCTTAACTTTGCCGGCAGCATTAACAAACTACGCCTCCGATGAGCCTGATTAAAGATATTTATTCGCCCGCCTTTTATGACCGTTTCGCAGATGCCATGAAGCAAGCCGTTCCTGATTTTAGTAAAAAAGAATTCATCAGACAGATTTTTACGGATGCATTCAAAACGATGGAATGGAAGGAAAGGATGAAACATACGACCCGGGTCTTTCACGAATTCCTGCCAACGGATTTCCCGAAAGCAACAAAACTGATAGAAAAAATAATCACCCAACTTCGTCAGAGAAATACAGGAGAAGACAGTCTGGCTTATATTTTCCTGGCTGATTATGTTGAAGTATATGGATTGGATGATTTCAAAACTTCTGTAAAAGCATTGGAATTCATCACCCAGTTTATCAGCTGCGAATTTGCTGTCAGACCATTTATTTTGAAATATGGCAACCAGATGATTGACCAGATGGTACTATGGTCTACACATGAAAATTATAAAGTAAGAAGATTTTCGAGTGAAGGAAGTCGGCCAAGATTACCCTGGGCGATGGCGATTCCGGCATTAAAAAAGGATCCGTCCCCACTTCTGCCGCTACTGGAAAATCTCAAAAATGATCCTTCAGAATTTGTGAGAAGAAGTGTGGCTAATAACCTGAACGACATCGCAAAAGATCACCCGGACATTGTGCTTTCGATTGCGAAAAAATGGAGAGGCGGCAGCAAAGAAACCGACGCGATCATCAAACACGGCAGCCGGACTTTGTTAAAACAAGGCCACGCAGAAATTCTGGAAGTATACGGTCTGGATGGAAAAAATATTAACGTAACAAATCTTGAAATCTCGACGCCGGAAGTGAAAATTGGTGATAGTCTTGAATTTTCTTTCACTATTACCAACGCAAACGACAGCAAAAGAATGGTACGGCTGGAATATGGCATTTACTATCAAAAATCCAAAGGGCATCTGGCCAGAAAAGTATTCAAAATCAGTGAAAAGGAATATGAAGCGGGTGCAAAAATCAATGTTTCCAGAAAACAATCTTTTAAACTGATCACCACCCGGACATTTTATCCCGGACTTCATCAGCTTTCGATTATCGTGAATGGGGAAGAAAAAGTGAATCATGATTTTAAGATTACAATTGATTAAAAACAATTACAATAATTGATTGATCAGTTTGATCTTTTTCCAGGATTGGTCTGGTTGTTTTTTGAAGATGATGGTGGTCATCCCGAAAAGGCCGGAATCGTATGGCGGTCCTTCATCAGGGGAGATAAAAGGCTCATTATCGTTATCAAAAGTTTCAAAATACATAAACGCGTAATGCCCGTCGGAAGTAAAAACCGGTTCCCTGGTAATTACATAGAATCGCTTTATGTCCTTTGCCGACGAAATGGTTGAGTAATTTTTTCCTTTCAAACTGATTTTATCTGGATTTATAGCACCAGCCCTTTTCCGCAAAGCAAGCCGTTCTTTTGCCGAAAACAATCTAAAAATCAATGGATCCCGGTAAAGATAATCGGGATCATAACTCTCGTGCACTTCGCCTGGCTGCGTCATGATTTCCAAAAGCGTCTCATCCCCCGTCCACCCTGACCAGAATATCCCCGCCGGCCAATCCCTTGTTTTATCCAATACATAAATGTGCTCCGGCTGGATGTTGTCCATGGAGGACATGATGGTGAAGTTTGTGGGGTCGGAGAAAGTTTGGTGGTAGATTTTTTGGGTTGCGGGGGTTTGGGCTTGGAGGTGGAGGGTTAGGGTTGTTAGGAAGAGGATTTGGAGGAATTTTTTCATGGATATATTTTTAACAGGAAGTCTTATTCAAACTAACGCTATTTCTCCATTACAGCATATCTACTTTCCAAAATCCTGATATATTTCTCCTTCTGATTATTGGATAGAAATGACTGACTGATCCAATATAACGCAATTTCCTTATTCCTTAAAAATCTTGAAAAAACGCCGGAGACCTGTTTTTGGTTTAAACCTAAACCGTCGCCAAGTTTTTCAAAATGTTCACGTTTTAACTTTTTCTTTTTCCCTTCCAGTGTCAATGCAAGTTCTTCATCATCGGCAGGATTGACAATAGCCACATTTAAAAGGTCATACGCGGGTGCAAGCGACCAATGATCAGCGTTATTGATCATTGAAAAGTTTTTCAGGTGCATGTCATTATTTCCTGTCAAAAAACTAAAAACGCTTATTTCAAAAAAATACAATTTATCGAGTAGCGTGTTGGAAGAATATTCTCCCAGCGCTTTGCCTATTTTTTCCATCGAGCTTTTGTATTTATCAAACGCTTCCAAAATCTGGAACATATCAAGCATATGAATTTTTTCTCCGCTTTCGGTTCTGTCGATACGTTTTGTAATATAGGAGAGCTCACCAGATTGGAGCCTGATAAGACTAGACTTCACGGTTCGAATCCCGAAAGCTTCCGCAATGCGCATCGTCACATGTTCATTTTGCGGCATTTCAGGAAAATGTTCGGATGGTGGTTTGAATATATAATTTCCACCCAAAGCGCCTACAATAGTCAAACGTCCATTTTTACGATCATCAAGTGTATTATTGACCAGCGACAAAGATAATTTAGGTTGTACGCCCGGCACCGCAACACTTCTTTCAACAATATTTTGTGCCAGCTCAGTCATCTGAGATAAGGAATATGGAAACAGAGGCTGTGTTCTTGTACCAAAAAATTCAAGGCTGCAACGTTCATGAAAATCGACGTTGCTGTCGTTTTCCAGCGGTCTATAACAATACAAACAATTCCTACGCATTATCTTCCTGGATTGGTTGAACACTCACCGCGCCAATACAATTCTGACAACAAGCCAAAAGCAAACCCATGCGGTCATTAGGATTTATCTTCCAGTTTTTTGATGCAATATCCAACAGCCATCCTTCCGGTATCAGTCCTTCAAAAAATGCAAACAAGCGCAGCTCCACATACTTTTTCGAAGTGACTGGCATTGTAAATGTTATGAATTGCCTGGGATAGTTTTCGATGTAAACAGCATCATAAACATAGGTATACTCCCCATCATCCGTTTCCGTCAGAATGCCAGCCAACACATCTTTATAATAAATGGCAGCTTTTCTCATGAGTCCAGGTTATCCTTTTTCATTGACAATTCCTTACTGCTCACCGGAACCAGCGTATGCCCAAACATCTTTAAAACCTGATTTACCTTTTCAAGATTCAGATTTTCTTTCCCCTGCTCTATTTTCCTAACCACAGTAAGCGCAACGCCGGCACGTTCTGCAAACTCTTCCTGCGTAAGTTTTACTTCTTTTCGTTTCGCTTTTACAAATTCAGATAGTGATCTCATTATATGCTTTTGCATCGATTATATACAAATATACATGTATTATATGTTATTGCATATAGATAGATGGCATTTCATGAAATTATATGTTATTGCATATAATTTAAATCAGATATAAAAAAATTATTATATCGTTCAACATCAGAAATATTCAACTATAACTTTCTGCTTGTTAAAAATAAACCCCAAAATAAATAAAAATGGAATAGCCAGCCAGCCAGTGAAAACCAGTTCGATTCCATTTTGCCCGTCTGTGACGTTACATAGCGTATCGGGATTTGAGAAAAATATTTCAAGAGCTGCCTGAATAAAGATATATTCAAGGAGATTAAACACACCAACTTTTAGATCAAGATCTTGCTTTCTTATTATTGTTTTTCGATTTAAGTAAAGCAAAAAAATAATCGGTAAACCGATACTCCCAACCGTACACAACCACCAAACAGATTTCAAGGCATTTTCGCAATCCATCCCAGATAACTCGAAAAGTTTTTGAATTCCTAATAATGCAACCACAGTAAAACCAGGAATAAAAAAACCTGCTATCGCAAAAAATTTGGTTATTCTTAAAAAGTTGAACTGCTCATTTTTATAATTTGGCATCGCTAATTACACATCTGATATTTAAGCATATTAAATTTTTTAAATCTATATCTTAACCCTACCCCGCAACCGCCCGACCATTCACCTCTTTCACCATCTCAATTACCTTCTCTGCATCGTTCCTGGAAAATACCCCTGCAACTCCTTGCTCATGAAACTTCGTAAACGGTGCGTCGAAAAGCATTTCGGGATCTATTTTTCCATTTTGGGTCAGCTGGTTGATCACGTAATTGATAAATTCTATTTGAACTGAGGTTAATGGTCCGTTTGCGGAAAAAGCAGAAAAAGCTTCCTTTGCGGAATTACGGTCCATCCCTAAAATAGATCTGACAAAAATACCCAGCGGCTTTTCTCCCAGAATCTTCTTAAATTCTTCATGCGTTTGTGCGCCGGATTCCTCAAATAGCATTCTGTCCAATTCGTCCAGTTCTGCGGAAGTGATAGGCTGATTGGTGTGAAGTCTGTGTATGGTTAAATGGTTCTCATGCTTTTTGATGATTTTTTTCAGCTTTGCGTAGACACTTTCGTAACTTCCAAAATTTCCGCTGAAATCCTGAATCGTGACAGGAGCTGTTATCTCATCTTTAAAATTGGTGTAGAAAATACTTCTTCCTGAATTTTCCAGCAACTTGGTTAAATCCCTGATCTCGGTTCTGACATTTTCAAGTACAGAAATTGAAACATTCTCCCAGAATTCTGGCTGAACGATCCGGGCGAGAATATCTTTCTTTTTGGTTATCGCGGGCACATTTCCTGACTTTCTCAATAATTCGGACGCTGTACTCACAAGTTTTTCCACATAACTTTCCTGCGACGGCTCGCTTCTCAGTATAGCCAGTTGAAGTTTGACCATCATCAAATCAAACCGCTTGATCTTTTCGTTAGTCTCTTCATTTGAAACGAGTGGGGCAACGTGTTCTGCTAATTCACTGATCTGTTTTTCTTTGATCGAATCCCAGACCTCTGTTTTGCGGTAATGCTCTACATGTCGCAGATGTAACCTCACCAGGAAACCTGTTGTATCCAGATCGGAAACCTGTTTACTTAATATTTCACCAATGTTTTTAGCTAATTGAAAATCATCACTGTCTGGCAACGGATCACCCTGCGTTTGTAACAGATAGACCAGCTCCGCTCTGGCGTTGAAAGTATTTTCACTTAAAGACTTTGCCCGCGCAGGCATTATTCCTTCCGGATTTTCATCAAAATATTCAAATGTGCCGCAGACATCAAATACATAAAAATCTTTTTTGTCCAGTTCCGGGCCAAAAATATTTTCGCATAAACGTGTACCTCTTCCCAGCATTTGCCAGAATTTAGCCGCAGAATAAACAGGTTTGAAGAAAATTAGGTTTAATATTTCAGGCACGTCAATACCCGTATCCAGCATGTCTACGGAAATAGCAATTTGCGGATATTTATCTTTTATCTTGAAATTTAAGATCGTTTTTTCCGC
Organism: Dyadobacter frigoris; assembly: GCF_005280585.1. Lineage (GTDB taxonomy): Bacteria > Bacteroidota > Bacteroidia > Cytophagales > Spirosomataceae > Dyadobacter > Dyadobacter frigoris. The sequence goes on along the minus strand of NZ_SZVO01000004.1, from coordinate 458,514 downwards.
ATTAGGATCGTAGTTATCGATGATCTTGGCAAAGTCGGAAACGTTTTTATATTGAGGATACAAAGCATTGAACCTTTCATATATAAATTCGGCGTGTTTATGGCTACGGGCGAAAATGATGGTTTTTCCAATTTTCTCATTTCCTTCGACCTTCTGCCCTACTTCCATGAATTTCAACAGGACTTTATCAACCGTATCCTGATTAAATAACCACTGGTTAATCGCACCAGAGTTGATCTCATCCATTACTTGTCCTGTCGTGGGATCATAAAATTTAAGCTCCCAATCTCGTTTTTCTTCTTCCGACAAATCACTGTATCGGATTCCCTGTGTAGGAAATTTCAATTCCAGCGGTACTTGTTTAACCGGCCTTAAAAACTCGTCGGCGACGGCCGTTGTATATTCGTAAGCGTCAGTCGGGTCTCCCTGCTGATGATTGAAAAGAGCGTAGGTATCACGGTCGGTTTCGTTTTTCGGTGTCGCAGTTAAGCCAAGATATAATCCGTCAAAATATTCGAAGACAGCCCCATATTTATCATAGATCGAGCGGTGTGCTTCGTCAATGATGATCAAATCAAAATGACCGACACCATAGTACCGTTTTCCATTTCGATAATCCTCGTCAATCTTATTGATAATCGTTTGATACGTTGAAAAAACAATGCGGGCACTTCCCTGATCCTGTTCTTTGGTCAGGTCAATACCTGTGAGGCTCGGGAGATATTCGTTGTAATTTTTCAATGCCTGCGTGATCAGCGCATTTCGGTCGGCCAGAAAAAGCACCCGTTTTATCCATTGTGCTTTTGCGAGCAAATCGACGATGGCTGCTGATACGCGGGTTTTTCCAGTACCCGTTGCCATCACCAAAAGCGCCCTTTTCTGATGTTCGTCTTCAAACCGTTCGGCAACACGCCTGATTGCGCGTTCCTGATAGTAACGGCCCGCGATCGTCTGATTAATATTTTGATTTTTGAGCGGTAGCCTCTCCCGGCGTCTGTTCATGATCCGCCTTAACTCATCCGCATTCAGAAACCCATATACCTTTCCGGGCGGATATTGCAGATCATCCCAAAAAGAGGTTTCAAATCCATTGGTATAATAAATAACCGGCCTCTGTCCATATTGCTTTTCCAGGGCGTCAGCATAATTTTTAGCCTGTTGCCTGCCCCGCTCTCTTTCCAGCGTTGTACGTTTCGCTTCGATAACGGCCACAGGTTTGCCGTCATCTCCCCAAAGTACATAATCGACTTTCAGATTTTTAATTTCGCCCGTATGCTCGTCAACGGCCGAAACAGCAAATTCCTGAACATTGGCCGCTTCAATATCCCAGCCCGATTGCCGGAGTAATACATCTATATATAATTTCCGGGTTTCTTTTTCAGATAATACCTGGGGGGCCGCAACAATTCCGTTTTGCTGGCTCAGCTGTTCGTAATGCGCCAGCTTTGCCTTTATCTTTTCCAGCTCCTCTTCCTTCGCACTAAGCTCCGCAATCCGGCGATCCAGTTCGATAGAATGCAGTTGCGCATCTTTCAAAATTTGTTCGTATGCCTTTTTTGAAAGTTCATTTCCTTTATCAGGAATCAAACTTTCATCAAAAGGCAGATAGGAATAAGGTGTGCTGGAATAGGTCCGGACGACGTTTGAAGAAAAGCGGAACAAATATTTGATGCTCGCCAACGATTCGTTAGCGCCTATCGTCACGCTTTTATGCGCCGCATTATTCCCCGTATTCTTTACAATATGCAATTCCTGCCCAAACTCCCTTCCCCAGGAATCTTTGAAACTTTGTTCCCGAAGCAGATCATTCAAATTGAACTGTTCCTTTGCCGGAAGCCGCAACGTGCTGTCGTTATCGTAAAGCCACGTCAGCATTTCTTCCAGTGCTTTCCTGCTCAAAAATGCGGAAACCGTCGGTTCCGTTATTGCATAACTTTCTGCTTTTTTGGCCGTTTCATAAATATCAGCCCATTCATTGGTCAGGAAAAAGAAGTTGGATTTGAGCATTAATCGTTTATCTAAATTTCAACGGAGAGTAGTTTTTCAAGTTCTGCTAAATTTTTCCGGCGCGCCTCGTCCAATTCCTTTATTCTCGAAATGATCACTTCCGGTTTTTCATAAAACTTTTCCTCATGAACCACTTCCTTGTACCGGTTGATGCTAAGATCGTAATTATTTGCTATGATTTCACCAAAGGGTACAAAAAATGATTTATCCGTTCTTTTCCGTTCAGTTTCCTGTTCCAGATTACGGAAACGGGTCACGATATCTTCAATGTCGCTGTTGGAAATTTCCTGGCGTTTGTCGTCCAGACTATACCCATCGGCCTGCATATCGTAAAACCAGACATTTTCAGTTCCGCCGGAATCCGTTCTGGTGAAAATCAAAATCGCGGTGCTGACTCCTGCATAGGGTTTGAACACGCCGGAAGGCATGGAGATCACCGCTTTCAATTGATGACGATCGCTGATTTCCTTTCGGATCTGGATATGCGCTTTTGACGAACCGAACAAAACCCCGTCCGGAACGATCACCGCTGCACGTCCGCCGATTTTCAAACCTCTCAACATCAAACCCAGAAAAAGCAATTCTGTTTTTTTGGAACTGACTTTTGCCAGAATATTCTTTTCAACAGATTCATGGTCAAGACTTCCTTTGAAGGGCGGATTGGCTAATACCAACGTGGCTGCATCCGTAAATCCGGCATTGGCTTCCGATAAAGCATCGACATCGATCAGGTTAGGATTTTCGATTCCGTGCATCATCATGTTCATTGCGCCGATGCGTAACATAGTCGCGTCGAACTCGGTACCCATGAACATTTTCTCGTTGAAATGTTTCCTAAATTCCGGGTCGCCGAAACGGTCTTCGTATTTGGTTTGCACGTATTCTGCGGATGCTACCAGGAAACCACAGGTTCCAGCCGACGGATCACAAATGACATCCTGTGGCAATGGCTCCATCATATCCACCATCATTTTGATAATGTGGCGGGGCGTACGGAACTGTCCGTTGGTACCGGCGGATGCGATTTTGGAAAGCAGATATTCGTAAATATCACCTTTGGTATCGCGGTCTGTCATCTGCACGTCGCTGAGCAGATCGATCACCTGAGCCAGCAGACGGCCTGTTGGAATCATAAAGGTGGCGCCTTTCATAAAACGGCTGAAATCTGCTGCTGTTCCCATGGTTTTGATAAAATCGAAAACGCCGGATTCTTTCCGGAAATGTGAGAACAGATCTTCCGGCTCGCGGTCTTTAAACCGGCTCCAACGCAGATCCGACTGCTCGTCCGTGTATATAGGCGACTCGATGGCCTGATGCAGCAAATTGGCCTTTAATTCCTTCGTAGTTTGTATTTCATCCAGCCGTTTAATGAAAAGCAAATACGTGATCTGCTCAATAACGGTAAGCGGATTGGAAACGCCACCCGACCAGAAGGCATTCCATATTTTATCTATTTGTGAACGTTTCTCGCCTGTAAGCATTGTGTTTTTTTAGAAGTTTGGGGAATCACCAGATGACATTTACCAATGCCAGGTAGTTTTCAAATTTTTGGTCAATGCTAATCATACCAGCATTTTCGGCAACAGCAGTTGCAACAAGCATGCGATCGTATGGGTCGCGATGATCATTTATTAGTGGGACATTCTGATATTCGAGCAAATGTGCATTACTTATGGGGAGCACTTGAATGTAAGCGTCGGTTATATCCTGAAAAATCAGATTTAAAGATTTTTGCAAGGAGAGTTTACCTAATTTTAACTTGATGGATATTTCAAAGAAGCTTGTTACACTGACATAAATTTCATTACGAGGATTTTCAATAAGTTCTCTTGCCTTTGCAGAAAGTTTTAAATCCCCCTCGATAAACCATAAAACTGCGTGTGTATCCGGCAATAACTTCATTACATATAATCTTTTAGATCGTCCAAAGGGTCATTAAAATCCGGACTCATTTGGATCGTGCCTTTTGAGATGCCAAAAGTGCGCTTCTTAGGTGCAACTTCAGTTTCTATTATTTCCTCAAATATCACCATTACCTTGGTTTTGGTATTGAGCTTCGGCGTATGTTCCAGTACGATCTGACCGTTTTCGTAAACTCCTTCTATCACAGTAAGCATAGCTATTCGTGTTTTTATTCTTTCAAATATAATCAATTATCCCCGAAATAAGTGGAAAGGAGACCTTGGAATAGAGATTCGCTTTCGGCGAGGGATTTTTTAGTTTGCTCCTTTTGTGATTCAATTTTTTCAGAAATCTTTACAAAGTGTTTTTGAAGTGCCAAGGGAGGTATTTTTAATCCAATCTTACGAATTAAGCCCAAATTAAGTCCTGTCATAATTGCACCCCGTCCCCCGGCAGTAATTTGCTTCACCACTTCGGGATTAGAATGTAAATTATAAGCAATGAAAATTGGCTCAACTTTGTCCCTATCTAAACTAATTGCAGCAAGGTGCTTGGAATTTATAGCCAGGGGCATTTCCTCCGGCACAATTGCGACTCTGCCAACTGTTGCCATTATAGAAATCAATAAGTCACCAGGTTTTACAGTGTATCGATTGAGTTTCTCATACTTTTCCAAAGAAATATAACGGAGTCTATCCCATTCAAATCTGTTGTTCACTACATTATCAATTCCAAGCACAAAAACACCATCATCAACAAATTCACTATGAAGTAAATCACTACCAAAAGGTCCGGTTCTCATACTTCCCTTTTTTTCTTCTGCAATTTCTTCAATTTTTAAAACTGGCCAGTTGGTGGAGTCAGTATTAATTTCACCAAACATTTCAATAAACGTACTTTGCAGCAACGCATCATAGTGAGCCAAAAGTTGGCGGTTTTGTTGGCGTAGTGCATCGGCTTTGTCTAAGATGGATGCGATGTGTTTTTGGGTTTGGAGATTGGGGAGTGGGATTTGTAGATTTCTCAGCGCTTCACCAGAAACGTGCGGAATGGTCGCACCTGTTCTTTGAGATTTTATTAAATCAAATTTAGAATTCAAAAATCTAAAAAGGAAGTCGTGATTTAAATCATTATTGATAATTCTTAATCTTGCCAGAGTACTTCCAATTACACCTTCAAGATTAGATCCCACTTTTCCTGCATTCGCTCCATCCCACGCAATAATCACGTCATCCTTATTTACCTCAACTCCATTTTCATCAGTAAACTTCTCGTTAATCGAATTTGACAGATCTTCAATTTGAATATATCTTTTGGAAGATTCAGAATATGGAGTCTCAGCATGTTTTTTACCCTTCGAAATTTTTACTACATCTCCTAACTTTATCTTTTTACTCATAAATAACTGATCATCAAATAATTTTCCTTTTGAAGTATTTTCAATTGGTTTAAAAACCCTCCATTTGTGCAAATGTAGGGTTTTTAGGTTGTGGTATTTCGTAAATTTTAGCGTACAATCCTCTTTTGGTTATAATTTGTTTTTAACTAAATAGATCCAAATAGTCCTTGAAAACATATAATTTGTTACGCTGCCCTCCTGAAACTTCCTTTAAGATTTCTAATCTTTCCAAATCTGCCAGCAATTTGTAATTAGTAGCCTTTGACTTTCCGGTAAGCTTTTCCACTCTTGATGCTCCAATAATGGGTTGTTCATAAAGGTATTCAACTATTTTTTTTGCTTCCTTTGCGCGGCTTCCAAAAGATTGTATTTTGATTTCGAGACTTCGCTGTAATTGCAGAATCGCATCAAATGTTTCTACTCCGTTTTTAGATATTTCAATAATTCCAACCAGAAAAAATTTCACCCATTGATTAATATCATTATGTGTTCTGGCCCTCATTAAATTATCATAATATAATGTCCTATTCCGCTCGAAATAATCTGACAAATACAATATGGGTTTTTTCAGTATTCCTTTGTCAACCAAATAGAGTGTGATAAGCAGCCTGCCTACTCTTCCGTTACCATCTAAAAAGGGATGTATCGTTTCAAATTGGTAATGAATAAGCGCAATTTTCAGTAAATCCGGTAGAAGATTTAACTCGTCATTTGCAAATTTTTCAATATCTGATATTAAATCCGCTATTGAAGTATGTACAGGCGGAACAAACACGGCATCATTTATAGAGGCTCCTCCAATCCAGTTCTGACTTGTACGATATTCTCCTGGTTGTTTATGCCTTCCTCGTACACCATTCAACAAAATTTTATGGGTTTGCCGTATTAGGCGCGATGAAAATGGAAGGGTATGTAATTGCTTCACAGCTTCATTCATAGCACTAATGTAGTTTTGCACCTCTTCCCAATCTTCCCGTTTTTCTACGGCAATCTCTTCTTTATCCAGAAACGCCTCTTCCATATTCGTTTGTGTACCTTCAATTTTGGACGACTGCGTAGCTTCTTTGGCAATATGCATTCGGATATACAAATCTATATTCACATATTCGGAATACATATCCAATCTTCCCAAAAAGCGATCTGCCTTACTCAACAAGCTAAGTAGCTTCATATCATCCACTATCCAATTTCGATTAATTTTCTCAGGTTGAAAACTTTTATAGTAACCTTGGTTAATATGGATTCCTGCTTTAAAACTCTTCATTGAAATAAGAATTAAACATTGCTTAGTTTAGAATTACATTACAAAACTAAACTAAAAATATTTTAAGTTTAGTTTTGAGCCAATAAACTAAACTAAGGAATTACTAAGTTTAGTTTATTGGCTTTAAAAATTACCTGCCTCCAAAAGCCTTTTTTATCATTTTATTAATTTCCTCCTCTGCATCTTTAATAACTTGATTTCTCATTTTATCAACTTCTTTGTCAATCCGCTTTTGATTCAAGGACACAAGTTCATCGTATCCGCCGCTGTATTCTCTTTGGCAGTTGTTGCATTTCGCATACGTTTTGTCATCTGTTAGCTGAATGTCATTGCTTCCGCAGCTTTTGCAGAGCAAAGTGATTTTTGTTTGATAATTGCTTTTCATGATACGTTTTCGTGCTGATTAAGTGAAAATAAAATCTTTTGTCGTTCCACAAAACAAAGATTGTCACTACCTATGCAGTGTATCTGCAGAGAAACATTTATTTTCGGAAATATAACCGAACCTCATGTCTCAGAATAAACAAGCCCTCATCCGATTTCACGTTTTGGACAAATGTTTTGCCAATCCCGGCAGGAAATATTTTATAGCAGATCTGCTGAATGCCTGTAATGAAAAGTTGCAGGAAATTAATCCAGGTGCTGAAGGAATTCAGATACGCCAGCTGTATGCTGATATCAAATTCATGGAAAGCGAAGAGGGCTGGTGCGTGGAGCTTGATAGATTAAAAGATGGAAAACGGACCTATTACCGATACCGTGATCCAAATTTCTCCATCGACAAACAACCACTGAACCAGGCAGAAATTGAACAGGTAAAATCTGCTATGCAAATTTTATCAAGGTTTAAAGGAATGCCGCAGTTTGAATGGGTGAATGAGCTTTCGCCAAAACTGGAACAGGCATTTCTGCTGGAACACGATAGTGATACGATTATCAGTTTCGACAATAATCAATATCTGACAGGAATCGAACATCTGGGAGGATTATTTCATGATATCTTGTACAAACGGCCTCTTTGCATTCAATACCAATCTTTCAAAAGTGAGGTGGCGGTTGAAAATATTATTCATCCTTATTATTTGAAACAATATAATAACCGATGGTTCCTATTCGGCCTTCATCATGATCGTCAGAAAATAATGAATCTGGCTTTGGACAGAATCGTTGAAATTTCAAAAAGAGGGATTCCTTTTATTCCCAATACGGTTTGTGATTTTAATACTTATTTTGAGGATATCATCGGTGTGACCAGGCACGAAAATGTTGCAGTTCAAAAAATAGTATTGGCTTTCGACAAGCAAACCGCGCCGTATATTTCTTCCAAACCGTTGCATGAATCGCAGAAAACGGTTTCAAAGGGTGAAGAGGAATTAAGGATATCGATTGAGGTAATTCCAAATTACGAGCTGGAAGGTTTGGTTCTTTCTTTTGGGGACCGGGTGAAGGTTTTAGGGCCGGAGGGGTTTAGGGATTTGATTGTGGGTAGATTGGTGGAGGCGGTGCGGAATTATGGATAGATTCATTTCACAAACTAACGGAATGCCAACGGAATGAATTCCGTTGCTACAATGTCGGCCCGGGGCGCGTAGCCATACCTACGGTATTTTTTACGTCCCAATGCCGTAGGCATGACCGACATTGTAGCGCGGGGTTTCAACCCCGGGATCGCATAATTCGTTTCAACACACAAATCCCAATATCAATTTAACCCCTTCCAAGCCTTCTCCACCATCCCCGCAATCACCTCATACCCCTTATCCGAAGGATGGAGCCCGTCATAAGTCATATTAATCGCCTCAACCGGATAAGGATATTCATCTTTTTCCGGATCGAAAGGAACGGCTGTGTAGGCTGGATATCCGTAGTTTATGTAGGTTCCGGTTTGCGGATCTTTCAGCCTTTTGAAATTGACCATATTATCCAGTGTAATTCCACTATCATGGTAAAGATCAACAACAGGAAATTTTTCAAGTTTCCCTATTTCAACGATCGCGTTAACGAACTCTTCAAGATCCTGCTTATTCTTTTTCCGATACGAACCGTAAGCATTGTTTTTAGCACTATTAATATACACAAAATCACCCCGCTGCATAGGTGTGATCAGGATTATTTTCGCTTTTTTATTGAGACTTTTCAGTTTGTTGTTAATAATGCGAAACGCTCCGTAAACCGTCCCCGTTCCGGCATTGTTTTCATAGTCATCTATTGAACCCAATGTTTTCCCCTGCCACCAGTCGTTGGTTCCCAAAAACACAGTATACACATCAGCTTTTACCAATTCGAGCGACTCAATTTTGTCGGCTATGTTGATGGAAGTCCAGCCGTTGTGGCCCTGATTGATGTATTCTATCTGAGGATGTTTTTCCGTAATTAGTGTCATATAACCTTTTGTGACACGGTTACCCGTTTCATCCTTGTGGTCATTCAGGTAGGTAATAGAATCACCGATGGCAACCCAGGTAATTTTCCGGGGTGCGGATGCAATCGATAAAAAGATTAAAACAGTAAGGAGAAAAAACTTCTTCATGGAATACAGATAGCTATGCGTTGATCTTCGAATATTAAATTTAAAACACCTACATAAACCTCCAAGTATTAAAAAATACTTATGAAATCTGAAAATTCGACCAACATTTTGTAAAGAATCAGATAGACAAAAAAGGAAGATTCTGCAATTTTCTAAAACTTTATCGAAACAAAACTAAATTGCGCGGCTTCATAGGTAAGCACACAATCCAATTCTTAAACACTCACCCTAAATTCAAACAAATGAGAATTACATTACTAGCCTCTGCCTTGTTTTTTGGCCTGATCAGTTGTACAGAAAAAATCGATACAAAAATAGAAACCGCTCCTTCTATAGCGGGAACGTGGACACTGGTTTCAAGCAAGGTGATTACCAAGGGTGATACTGTTGCAACTTTTCCCGTCACGGGCCAGGAAATGATTAAAATATTCAACGAAAATACATTCGCATTTTTCAAACATGACCTTAACGGAGGTAAAGGCGAGGCTGCAATATTCGATTCCGGTGCCGGAACTTATGAATTGAAAGACGGAAACTATTCGGAACATCTGGCCTATTGCAATTACCGCGACTGGGAAAACAGGGATTTCAAATTCAAACTACGCGTACAGAACGACTCGCTGATACAGACCGGAATTGAGAAAATCGACAGCCTCAATGTTAATCAGGAAATTGTTGAAGTTTATGTCAGGAAAAAATAAGGATAAGTAATACTATGTGAAGAGCGAAGGTTTCTCCCCCAATTATTAAGACAAAGATTTCAGTCAGTACTCACGCTTACCAATAAACGTGAATGTTGCCTGGAATTTCTGTTTTAAATTAATGGAAATTTCACGGGCTGAGATTTAGACTACAGCCTTTGCGATTCCGGATACACTTCACATGTATTTTCTCAGGAATTTTGCTTCATCATTTTTAAACGAATTGTATGGAAAGCGAAATAAAAGGAAAAGTTGTAGCGATTACAGGAGCGAGCAGCGGTATCGGCGAAGCAATTGCATTGATGCTTGCAAAACAGGGAGCAAAAGTTGTATTGGGAGCTCGCCGGTCCAATCGGCTGGAAGAACTCGTGGCTACAATTACGGAACATGGCGGGGAGGCCGTTTATACGGTTACTGATGTTAAATGCAGGCAGGATTCAGAAAAACTTGTAAAGCTAGCCTGCGACCACTTCGGAAGACTTGATGTTATGATTAATAATGCAGGGATTAGTCACTTATCCCGCATTGATGAGCTTGATGTTGAAGGTTGGGAAGAAATGATTGATGTAAATCTCAAAGGCGTTCTTTATGGTATCGCTGCGGCAATCCCTGTTTTTAAGCAACAGGGATCAGGACATATCATCAACATTATTTCCACATCCGGAATAAAAATTGTCCCGATGCAGGGTGTTTATGCGGGGACGAAAAATGCAGTTCGCACAATCAGCGAAGCCTTGCGCCAGGAATCCAATGGCCGGTGGCGCGTTACAGGTATTTCGCCCGGTTTTGTAAAAACAGAATTCGCAGACGGCATAAAAGACGAACAAATGCGCTCTGCCATTATAGATAAAATGGGGACCGTCGCGATCTCGCCTGATGCCATTGCCAGCGCTGTTTCTTTTGCCATCGGGCTGCCTTCCAATGTTGATGTCGGAGATATTGTTATCCGGCCTACTGCTCAGGATTAGTTTGTAACTTTACACAGGCACGGTCAAAAATCTTTGAGCTTTGCCTGTATTTTACAGACCATTGAAAAATAAAGTTTACAAGAAAAGCCTACGACCATGCTTCAAAACTATAACAGTATATCCGAATTGATGAGGCGAATGGAGCAGCCCAAACCACTTCATCCCCTAGTTACTCTTATCGATTATAGCCATGTAAAAGTTTCGCTGGCTGATGCGGGAAACAAATTCTCTCTTGGTTTTTATAAAATATCCTTTAAAACCAGCTTCAGCGGTCAGGTGAAATATGGTCAGGGTTATTATGATTTTGAAGAAGGCGGACTGGCTTTTCTTGCCCCGAACCAGATTGTTACGATGTCCGATAATCAAAATGGTTATGAAGGATATTCCCTATATTTTCACCCGGATCTGATCAGGAATTATCCGCTGGGTTCTGCTATTCAAAAGTATGGCTACTTTTCCTATTCCGTCTCAGAGGCTTTGTTTTTATCCGAAAAAGAAAAACTTGTCGTCGCCGCTTTATTTGAAGCAATCGCCAATGAACTCGATCATAACATCGACAATTTCAGCCAGGATGTTTTGGTTTCCCAGCTCGAACTCTTACTTAATTACAGCAACCGGTATTACAACAGGCAATTCCTTACGCGCAAGTCGGTGCATAGCGATATTATTGACAAATTGAACGTTTATCTTTCAAATCGGTTCGACAGCCAAAAATCCACTTTATCCGGATTGCCAACGGTTCAGGAGGTTTCAGATCACCTCAACGTTTCCCCACGTTATCTGACGGATATGCTAAAATCGCTCACGGGTTATAACACACAACAACACATTCATAATCAACTGATTGAAAAATCAAAAAATATCCTGAGTAATACAAGCCAGACAATCGCCGAAATCGCTTATAAACTTGGATTTGAACATCCGCAGTCTTTCAACAAATTGTTCAAACAAAAGACAAATTTATCTCCATTAGAATTCCGCCAATCCTTCGATTAACAGGTTTTTCCTGAAATCTGTTGAGCTTCGTTAAAAATTCCCTCCCGGTTGCAACCATTTGAACATTTTTGGACTCCTTAGTTTAACAGGATTATTATGCTCCTAGCTTTAAGGGCATTTTTATCCCATAAAATGCAATATCCCTAACAAATTTTTACAGACAATGTTATTTACCTCCACTATAACCTTTTGGTTAAACTATACTTTTTTTAATACAAAGACCACGCATAAAGCCTCTTTCATTTTGATTTCGAATAAAAATGATTGAGTCGGCTCCTTTATTAAAACCCGCATCAAAAGTTGTCAAATCTGAAATTAACCGGCAACTGATCTTTGTAATTCTTTGTATCGTCATTGTTGTTCCAAGATGGTATTATGTTGAAAACTTCGCGGTTGCACTGCCTTTCTGGGATCAATGGGATGCTGAATGGGTTGGGTTAAAAAACCCTGGACCGAAGGAAAGCTTGCGTTTTCAGACCTCTGGAACAGCCATAATGAACACAGGATATTTCCAACCAGGCTATTGACTTTGCTCAGTTTTGAACTTACCGGGGTGTGGAGTAACCTGACGGAAACCAGACTAAATATTTTACTCGGTGCATCGACACCGCTGTTGCTGATCTGGCTGCTTTATAAAGGGAGAGAATTATATGGACTCAGATGGCTGGTAGTCGCAGTTATTGTCGCTGGTGCTGTATTTCCTTTTTCGTGGGAAAATTTATTAATAGGTTTTCAAAGTCAGTTTTACTTTCTAAATCTTTTTACGTTATCCGCTCTTGCACTGGCAGTATTCCGTTCACGAAGTACCTCAGCGATGGTTGTCGTAGCCGGACTTTGCTGTCTAAGCATTGTTACGATGGCCTCAGGTCTTGTCACACCGATTGCCATAGCCATAGTTTACGCTGCTGACGGATATACCCAAAAGAACTGGTCACCAAAAAAACTGCTTGTTATTTCTATCCTCTTGATAATTGCCGCAACCGGATACTTTACGATGCCATACGTCGCAGGACATAATTTTCTACATGCCCAAAACATGACGGAAATGGTAAAAACGACGATCCGTGTCATGGGATGGCCACTTACAGATCATAAGTTATACATCGGTCTGATGTGGTTACCAACGTTGATTACAATTCCCGTACTCCTATCAAACCGTCGGTTTACGCGTTTTGACCTTTTGATGTTCGGCTGTTTTATCTGGACTGGCGCAGAAGTTTTGGCCCTGGCCTATGGAAGAGGACACGCGCTTTTTGATGTTTCGTCGCGATATACCGAAATCCTTCACTTGGGATTGGCTGGCAATGCATGGTTTGTTATACGCCCAACAGAAGAATTTTTTAGCGGGCAAAAGTCTAAAATTGCAATCACGATTGTTGCATTACTATTTTTTGCAGCATTGTTTTTTAGTCATGCGCAAAGGTTCCCGCTGGATATCGTAACGATGAAAAACGATCGGGCAATCAGATTAATACAAACAAAAAATGTGCATTTGTATCTGAAAACGCGTGATAAAAAACCCTCGAAAAACCCCGGATGCATATCCCCTATCCAAATTCAGAAAACTTTCAAAAGATACTTGACAATCCGGGTTTGATGAAAGTACTGCCTCAGTCCGTCCTGAATGAAAATAAATAGAATTTCATTATTTGGAGAGAAAGCTTGGCGCAAGGTAACTTTCGTCTTTTATTCAGAAGGGCTTTTTCCGGTTCTTTTTTGGATTATTAAAGACGTAGTAACTGGAGAAAATCTTGGCAAAGCATTAAAAAACGGTACGTACCTTTACCATGTTAAAAGCGGGACCAGTGATAGTTTAACAGTATCCGTCCTCATGAACGGGATTTGTGAAGTGAAAGACAAAAATGGTAAAACTGTACTTCCGGTACATAAAAATTATAAGTAATATGGAGCCTGCGCTATGTAACTGTCTTCTGATGAAGGACGAGCATAAGGAGATGAAATGATAGTCACAAACCGGCCGTGAAAGAATTACTTGTGTAAATTAAATCACTTCAGGTTCCCGGGCCGGCAACTTCCTTGCAAAAAAGGAAGGTATCGGCTCCTCGCACGGTCAATTTTAGCTACCTCGGCTAAAATTAAAATATTCAGTAAATTTTAAATGACCTGATTGATTATTTAAGAGCTGCTTTCTTAGCAGGCTTTCTTCTAAATGGTTGTGTATTTTTCTAATTTTGAGTACAAATTATTTGCGAAAAGCAAAACAATCAATAGTCGGTATTTTTCAAAAGTTTTTTTGAATTTTAATTAGTCCTGATCCGATTCCTCTTCATCCCCTCCTTTTTCAAGTCTTACAAAAGCGCCGCGTCGCGGGGCTGGCATAATGCTGTTTTTTCCACGAACCGTTTGCCATACGATCTTGCTGAAAATCAGATCGTCAATGGCGTCAGGGACGGAAAGGTCAAACTGATCAGAACGGCGCGAATTTGTATTCACCGCCACATTCTTCTGGGTAAGGTCCACACCTGCGTCTTTTGAGGTAAAAGTGGCCGGGTTGGATTTGCTGCTAAAACATCTCCACATCGGAACCGCGGCAGCGTCGTATTGACTCATCGGTTTCAAGCCCAGGATCAGTTCCATCGTTCGGAGCATTCCGGAGGTTGAATACATTGTGTGATCTACAAACCCTCTTTTCACAAAACCTCCCGCGACAAACGCAATAGAACGGTGTGCATCCACATGGTCCGGGCCATTCTGGGCGTCATCTTCAAGGATAAACACCACTGATTCATTCCAAATATTGCTTTTGGAAAGATGCTCGACAAAACGCCCGACAGCAAGGTCATTATCAGCCACCGCCGCAAATGGCGTTGGTTTGCCAACACTTGCGCCCGAGGTATGGTCATTGCCAAACCGAAGTGTATTCAGCTTCGGAAGCTTGCCGGCGATCACGAGTTCATCAAAATCCTTCTCCCAAGCCGCTTCCCGGTCGATATCCTTGTAGCCTAAATCATACCCTTCGAAGGTGGGACAATACTTGCCTTCCAGTGTTTTGATATTTGCTTTTCCATCATCTGCAAACCAGCCGTAACTCCGGAACGTTACGCCTGCTCTTAACGCATGGTCCCAGATAAATCCGTCCCTTGGGTGGGCAATTTCTTTCTGACCTTCATAATCGTAAGTTCCGCCGCGACCACCGTAGCTTGTCACCCAGTTTTTCTCTACGTAATCGTTGGCATAAGCTGCCGAGGACCAGTTATGTCCGTCGGCACTCACCTCGGCATCTACATAAAAGTTATCCAGCAATACAAATTCACGGGCCAACGCGTGCTGGTTTGGTGTTACCTTTTCCGGAAACAAACAAAGCGAAGCATCTCCGTTTCCTTCCTTCATATCGCCGAGAATCTGATCGTAAGTACGGTTTTCCTTGATAATGTAGAATACATATTTGATGGGTGACTTGTCTCCTACTTTCATGGGAACCGGGTTTCCAGCCTCACCTTCCGCATTGAGTTCCTTATTTTTGGTATAAGGCGTGTTGGCGTAAACGGCACGGGAGTATGCTGAGAGTTCCTGCTGTGACGGTGCATCAATGATCGACAAAGTTCCTTTAAACAACCCACCAATATATTGTTCCCGACCTGTATACGCCTGTGGGTTTGGACCAACCTGTTGGGGAACTTTTGACAGGTTGGGATTAGGGCCTTTCGGATTTGCTTTGGAGGAAAATCCTTTTCCGTTAGTGACAAATATCTTTGAACCTATGATTTTGACAGCAGTCGGATACCATCCTGTCGGGATAAAACCAATGGAATGGCTGCGTCCTTTGGTTTCCACGTCAAATACGGCAAGACAGTTGTTATCTGCATTGGCAATATACAATGTTTTCTCATCCTCGCTCATTGCCAGCCCGTTAGGCGTGGTACCGACTGGCGCATCCGGGAAAAGGGATGTGGTCAATGTTTCGGATATCTGGCGTTTGGCAACATCAATGAGCGCAACAGTGTTGTCATTGCCATTAGCAACATACAAAAACTTTCCGTCTTTGGTCAGCAGCAGATCGTTGGGGTTCTTATTGGTGGCAATATCCGCTGATATTTTCTGGGTTTCGGTATTTACAATCACAACCCGTGAGCCACCCCAAAGTGAAACGTATAGTTCTTTTTTGTCATTGGAAAGCAAACAAGTATATGCTGCCGCACCAAGATTTAACTTTCCAATCGTCTTTTTGGTTTGAGAATCACATATGTAAAGCGAGCTATCTTCTTTCGTGACCACATAAATCCTTTTCTGAGCATCGTCGACAGCTATGCCCGTAGGCGATATTTTAACAGGCCAGGGTTTACCCAATACGATCGGTTCCACAGGAACAAGCTGCTGATTCTCAATTTTGAATACTAAAATCGTATTATCATTTCCGCCGGACGCATATAGAGTTTTTTCATCCTGACTGAAAGCCAAACCCAGATACGATTTAGTCACTTTGGCAGAGTCCAGCACTTTTTCCGAAGCCGCGTCAATTAAAGTAATGCTCTGCGTGCTTTGACCATTATTGGTAACAGCCAGATATTTTTTGGAAGGAGAAACCACCAGGTTCAAAGGCAGATCATCCAGATCCAGGCTCCTTCCAACCGGCGTGAGTGACCATCCATTGGGTAAATGAATTCGTTTAGACGAAAGCCCTTTAAAAATGGCAGTCTCCTGCTGCACGCCAGAGCCTATATTTTTCTTGCAGCTGTAAGTAAAAACACCCGCAAACATCAGGCAAAGTATAAATTTTAATTTTTTTGTCATGGTGAGTTGGTAGTATTATTGCATTCAGACGGTTCCTGGGTAAAGTGAATCATTTTTCCGTACGAAACCACATAGCAGGAAATACAGAATTACGAAGCAACTACAAATTGTCTTCATCGGTCAAAGATTTATCTACAAGATTATAAATCTAATTGTTCTACTCAACCAAAAAAAATTAACCTAATTATCAATTTGTTAAGTTAAACGCCCGTAAGACTTTTTCGAACGCACTTACAAGATGAAAAAACTCTTCAAACATTCCCAGAAGGAAAGCCGATAAACCTGGTATCCGGAGAGGGGTTAGAAAACCTTAAACACAGCTACGTTATACCTTATATGTGTATTTGTGAAAAGTCCAGCGTCAGATGTAATCGGATTATTAAACCACCTGCCTAATAAATTTCCTCAAAACTGGTAGAACTTCTGCAAAAAGCTCTACTAGTTAATATGGATTTGTCGGACGGATACAGAACTTCAGGTTAGACAATTGCTTTATGCTATTTATATTTTCAGTACTAGAATTCCGGAAAACCAGTCTTTCAGGAAAGGAGTCTTGTGTAACCCTATGTCTTATCGAAAGTGATTGGTTATGTAACCTAATATTTTTGCTGCCTCGCCAGCCATTCAGCTCCGCCTGATTTCTACCTAAGTTTTTTCCTGAAAAATTTACTTTTCCCCGATTTCTCTCAGGCAGCTATTCAATAAATTCCCAGTGCTCTTTGATTCCCCTCCTGATCCGGAGGAACCGGAGGGTCCAGGTGATGGAGAAGGTTCTGGGCCAGGTGAGGTTGATACATTTCAGGGATTTCCTCAAAATCCTACAAATAATCAAAAATTTACTTATACCAACCCTAGTGGAGTTAGTACAACTTTCACTTACAATAGCGAATTTAAACTTTGGATGTTGCCTGAAGTAACTTTTTTGCTTGCCCGAGGTGGACAAGTTAATCTTAATGTACCTCTCCCACCAAGTTATAATGGTAAAGTACTAGCCGCCATTGCGACAGTTGCTATACCTGAACCGACACCTGTGGGTGAGATTGTTCTTGCAGGTGCAGCGGCAGTAGTGACTTCAATGTATATTTATGATCAAATCGTGTTTGTCAATTATTTGAGAGAACATCCTCATTTGGGTAAGTGTATTGAATACTATGTAAGATGTAGAGAAGATCTGCCTTCTAATACGCCTTGCGACATGTGTTTACACAAATGTCGGGCGATAGCAGAGTGGGATCAGCACCAATGTCTAATTTAATTTTTTCTAAATTGCTAATTAATGGAAGATATAGAAAATAAGCTTCATAAGTTAAGAGTTGATCTTTATACAAGTGACTTTGTAGATGCCGAAGAAAAAATTAGAAAATTTAGATCTGAATATTCTTCAATATCTCTCAATCCTTATATAGAAGGAAAGCTTACTATGCTGTTAATTGACAGCTACTCGATTTCCGGTCGATTGGCTGAAGCGTTAGATTTGAGTATTAATTTACAGAAGTCGAATGATATCTCGGATAATATCCGTTTGCTGCTAACTCTTATTATTGCACAAACATTAACAGACCTGGGGAGGTCAAGTGAAATAAACGCCATTATTGAGACATCATTAGACGACGAGCGTTATCTAAAACCATTAAATGGTTGGATGTTTTTAGATATTTTATCTTTTTATACATTTCATTCCGAAAATTCATATAAACTATTTGAAAAACAATTAAAAAATATTGAAGACTATCTGGGTATTGCCCTTGATAGGAATAATATTGGTAACTCTATAAGCACTACAAGACATTCCTGGCTATCAGAAAAAACGACCCTGAATGATATCCGGTCATCGAAATCACTTTTAAGCATGGAAGAGTATAAAAGGTCAATTTTGGATTTTATTTCTATCGCCAAGTTCAAACCACACATTTTAGAAGCGGAACGTCTTATAGGGTCCCTACAATAATAGATTGTTGACAGATATTTAAATTCTGATGCTGCGATTCTATTATAATACAAAGGATATGCTACCTTTAATCTGTTCAAAAGCTATTTCCCCTGGTTTACCTAATAAAGTATTTTAAGCAAAGTGAATAGAAAGCCATATTTGATTGAAGTACAGGTCGCGCGAGAAAAGATTGATGATTTTAATGAATATCCATTCGATATCCCTGCCATCAAAAATCTTTCTTCGATACGGTTTCACGAAGATGTGACTTTCTTTGTAGGAGAAAACGGTGCCGGAAAGTCGACTTTGATAGAGGCGATTGCTTTAAGTCTGGGATTTGGCCCTGAGGGCGGCACCCGTAACGTGCAATTTTCGACCCATAACAATACGTCGAAACTTGTTGATTATCTAAGATTGATCCGAGGCTATAAATCACCTGATGACTATTACTTTTTGAGTACAGAAAGTTTCTACAATGTAGCAACATACATGGAGCAGATAAATTATATCAAGGGATATGGCGGCTCTCCACATACGAAGTCACATGGAGAATCTATCCTGGCAGTGTTAACAAAAAAATTGCAGGGGAACGGGCTGTACATATTTGACGAACCAGAAGCAGCACTATCACCGGCACGGCAATTAACTGCTTTGGCTGCTATTAATCAATTGGTTCAAAAAAATTCACAGGTGATAATCGCCACCCACTCACCTATATTACTGGCATATCCTAATGCTGTTATTTATCAATTAGACGAAAATGGAATCACGGAAATTTCATATCAGGATACACCTCAATATCAAATTACGAAGGGTTTTTTGAATGATTATAAGCGGATGATTAATATATTGCTGGAAGGCTGAAAATGAATTCCAGGATAGTAAAACAACAAGGAACGTGGGTGCCCTGCGCATTTTGTTCTTTAGAGCTTCTTAATAACATTGGGCTTAATTGAGTTAAATTAAAAGAAAGTGCAAAAAGCGCCACGGGTTTCGGGTAGCATTTTGGTTGCGCGCATATTATCTGTATTCAAATCTCAGGGTCATCTTTTAGAATATTTTGAGAATTATCCGGTATGAAGAATGGAGATGACGATCTATTTGTCATTTTGGACTCCTAAACCTATTTTAAAACCTATAAATTACATCCTAAAGGCAGGAATACTGCCTTTAGGATTAGATATACCAAGCTGATGGGAAAGAAAAATCCTACACGAAGGTCGTGACGGTTTTTCTCCTTTCTTTTAATTTAACCTATCGTTTGAAAGGATCCCAAAATGGTAGTAAAGAAAAGCCTACCTGCACGAATGGTGTGGCACCCGTCTTATTTTTGATCAGATAGTCGTTCTGTTTCGCCCCAACCCTGAATATCCTGGATTGCAGGGTTGAATTAAGCCCTCCTGAGAAACTTAGTACGGCCTTTCGGGTAAGTCTGTGCTCAAACATAAGTCCGGTCTTCAATTCCGTTGTCGCGAAGGTCATACGGTGTGGCAGCATTGGATTTGGTCCGTCAAATCCAAAGAAAGAGTTATTGCCAGCCATTTCGCTAAAGATACTTACCGAGTTCTTTTTCGCTATTGTTCTTCGGAGCGCCACCCTGTATGGCAGGTCTGCCAACAAGTCGATGTCCACGGCTTTAAATTTATGCCAGTAGCTGATTAGGGGAATAAAAGGTGTCAGTGACGAAGGGTCGATATTGAGTACCACACCGACGGTCATATTCGTGTTTTCCTTTCGAATGATCGGCACGGTAAGAATCCCAAGGAAGCGAAACTGCTTGCTGGCAAAATCAGGATTGAACAGACCTCCCACAGAAGCTGTAAGTGAAACAGGAATATTAAACACCGTATCGCGTCTGTTGAAGCTTGCGGCCAGGTTGATCATGGGTACGTAGCGTGTTTCCTCTGAAACCGAATAATCAGGGTCTTGGCTGGTCATCTGGTTCAAGTCGAAAAACTGGTGGACGAACCCTATGCTTGCAACTGCAGTATTTTTTTTCTGAGTCAGGATAGGAATATTCATGTTGACTGTTGTCCTGGACACCCGCATCCGGCCGTTAAAGAAAGCGTTCCCATAAAGTTTGGAACGAATATTTCCTTCACCGTTGCTTTGATGTGTTATCGTCAGTTGACGTATCCTGGGGTAGATCAACGCTGCTTCGTCGATACGCGCTGACCGGATGGAATCGATCATCTTTCGTTTCATAGCCTCCATCATTTTTTGTCTGACCGGGTCGACTTCCTGCTGGGCTTGCACATAGCCAGAGGCTACTAAAAATAGAATCAACACTTTGATATTACGCATAAGTTTTTTTTACTGGTATAGAATGAAGTTTTGTAGGTTACGGTGATGCTTAGATCGGTCATGATTCCATTTTCCGCCAGAGGTTTGCGGCGATAGCGAACCAACTGGCGGAAAAATAGAAATACCTTTATAGAAGGCTTACTGATATATGGCTAATGACCGGAAGGTTTGCTAAATCCTTCTTCGATCCAAAATTCACCATTTAAATAGCAGGACAGAAGGGGTTTAAGCACGAAGCAGACAAAAAAGGAAATTAGTCGGCACCCAGCAAAAAGAAAAGACCGGGATTCTTATTGGCATTGCTTTGCAAACATCTTATTTGGAATCGGGACGGTAATGAGGTTAAATAATCTGGTATTGTTTTTACCTTCTTCACAAGATTAAATTGCCAGGAAAGTTCGCATTGACGTTCGCTTGATTCAGGGTATCGACGGCGGTTGTAAATATTTAACCCGGTGGAGGACTTTCAGCAGGATCTTGCTAAATCAAATAAACAGTTGCGATGCGTTTTATTGAATGCAATAAAGCAATTAACCGATATGATAAGATCTTATCATTTCAAGGCATATGACAATCGCTGTTTTACAAAATGTAAAAACCAAAAATTGGCTCGTATTTTCTTAATCGCTAACCTTGCTCAGGTTGCCGCCTTATTGTCGCTTTTGCCAGCTTCAAGAAGAAAGTCTTAGCTCATACGTCAGCAAATTCATACTTTCGAAAATCATGAAGCACAAATTCAATTATACCACGATAGCCAGGCGGTTTACATCTCATTATCCGCTGCTGAGCTCATTGATAACTCAAATTAGCTTTTGGATAATGGCCAACGCAGTGCTGGGCCTAATCATATTTTTATACGTCAGATCCCTTGAATCTATTTATCCCGTTATCGCTGATCAAAGACTTTCACCGGTTATGGTGATTGCTATTCTGCTCGGGTTTTTATATGGTGCCACGCTTGGATTAGTTGATCATTACGTTGAAATTTTCTCTTTCCAAAAAAGATCAATTGGTCAAATCATATTGATTAAAACAATTCTATCAGTAGGAACCTTAACTACGATGTTGTGGCTGATACTTGATAAGCTTCATGAATTTATTTTTGCCAGTGTCATTCAACAACACCAGCTCCCAATTAATGACAGATTCTGGCATTATGTCCTCTGTATGCTCGTGGTCTATTACCTGTTTATGACGCTTATCATAAACTTTGCAATTCAGGTCAATAAGAAATTTGGGCCGGGCGTCTTGCTACCGCTTTTATTTGGGAAATACAGAAATCCGATAGAGGAAGAACGTATTTTTATGTTCATGGACTTAAAATCTTCTACCAGTATTGCAGAGTCATCCGGACATTTACAATATAGTGCTTTCATCCGTGACAGCTTTTATGACATTAATCAGCTCATACCTCGTTATCATGCAGAAGTTTATCAGTATGTAGGAGATGAGATTGTATTAAGCTGGACAGTTCCGGAGGGACTGAGGAAACTTGCTTGCATACAATTTTTTTTGCCTGTGAAAAACTCTTTGAGGATAAAGCAAATTATTACCAGAAAAACTACGGACGCGTACCACAGTTTAAAGCCGGACTTCATATGGGTATCGTGGTAGCAGTTGAAATCGGTGAAATAAAACGAGACATTGCTTATCATGGCGACACTTTGAATACCGCAGCCCGCATTCAAAGTGTGTGTAATGACTACAATAAAAAGCTGCTTGCTTCAGAACATCTTATCTGTCACATTAGTATTCAGCACAGCTTTACGACAGAAATGTTGGGGACGATTCATTTGAAGGGAAAAGTGATACCAATAAACATTGTAAGTATTGGTCAGATACAGTAAAAAATTACATTTTTTGCTCTAATGCTGCGATCCACGAGTTACTATCCTGTTTGCCAAAAATTGAGGCCAATCAAGTTTCTGATAACCATTTGAGGAAGGCGGGGGCTTTTTCTTTGCTAATTGTGATACTCTCGTCTATGGGTACTGAAATATTTAACGATAACTTCCTGGAAAATATGCTGGACGCGGTAACGATAGCTTTTCGGTGAACAAGTGTTTGTCTGTTAACCCTGAAAAAATCATCACCGACGATTTCTTCAAGCTCTTCAAGACTTTTTCCCGGATAATATTTTTCTCGTTCAAATGTCATGATGTGAACATTACCATTTTCGAGGCGAAACAATGCAATATTATCAATTTTCAAAGGTTTGATCGTGTCCCGGTACTGGATCAGTATTGAAGAGGGCTTTGGAGATTTAATTTCTGACAAAAGTCGTTTTATAGATTCATATTGACCCGACTGCGCGTCGGTGTTGGCCTTGGTTAATTTTCTGAATTTCCGTAGAGCTGCGTCCACCGACTCAGAAGAAAAAGGTTTAAGTATATAGTCAATTCCATTGGCATGGAATGCGTTAAGCGCATACTCATCGTACGCAGTACAAAAAATTACCGGTATAAATTCACTTCCTAGAATTTCGAAGCTAAGCCCGTCACCTAATTGAATATCGCTAAATATAAGGTCAGGTACGGCATTTGATGCAAACCACTTCTTTCCTTCTTCAACGGATTTAAGGATCGAGACAATTTCTATTGAAGAATCTAATTCCACAAGGGTTTGCGCCAGATCCAGTGCGAGGGCACTCTCATCTTCTATAATTACAATTCTCATTTCTCCAGAATTTTTATGGTGACTGTGAAATTTAAGGTATCAGAAGTAATACTTATATCTTCGCTTCCAATAAACTGATAACGCTCTGAAAGATTTGAAAGCCCATAACCCGTGGATGGTTCCTTGTATCTTCGTGGTTGCAGGTTATTGGAGACTCTTAGATAATCCCCCAGTTGCTCAATTTTTATGTGGATCGGACGATTTTCTGTCAAATCGTTATGTTTAAGAACATTCTCCACAAGGGGTTGGAGGGAAAAATACGGCAAATACTGCTTGTCAATTACTTCTTCGTCAATTTTAATGGAATAGGTAAGTGCAGAGCCAAACCTGACTTCCTGCATTTTCAGATAATCAAGACAAAATTTCAACTCATCCATTATCAAGGCAGTCGTAGTGTTCTGGCTCGATATGGCTACCCTGAGAAAATTAGCCAGATGGATCAGATAACTTTCACCTTGTTTTTCATCGATCTTATAAAGCGACTTTATTGTTGTCAGCGAGTTAAAAAGAAAATGAGGGTGAATTTGCTGTATCAGTAATAAGTTCTTGGTTTCACTTGCATTGGCTTTAAGTTGAAGATTTTCGATTTCGCTTTGCATCCTTCCATGCTGTATAATGACTAGCCTTTGCACGATTAAGATAAGCGTATTTAGAGCTATAACCGCCACCAGGGATGGTGCATAATCCCATAACTCATGAAATCCTTCTGATTCCCAGGGCAGCCCTGTAGCTGCCGTATAAAGAAACCTGGTAAGCGTCCCGATAATAATGGAAATGGTAAAGCTCAGCACATAAAATCTGCTTGGAAGATGTTGGTCAGAAGAACTTTTTTCTTTGTGAAACAACTTTAACAGAAACAAATTGCTAAAGCTTGTTGCAGCGAAAAAAAGCAATGATTCAAAAAAACTGTTTGTCGCTACCCTTGTATCCTCAATAATTGAAATCAGGAAAATAAATATAACAAGTGAGGACATCAACGAGACGATCCAATTCAATTTGACTAGGCTCTTTACAGGTAATTGATTTGCCATTGCTCGAGTAAACTATTTTAACGCGAATTCTTATTTCCCAAAGATACATTTATCGTTGACAATGAATTTCGCTGGTACTTCATATTCAGGACAGCCGCCGGCGTAACCCTGTTCGTTACTGAGCTGCGGTCACTCCATTTTCTCTTTACATCTCCCCCTGCAAATTTGGCAAAAATGAATCAAATTGGATAACGTCTAGCTTGTGAGCCGGACAAAATATCGCATAAGCAGGTCAAAGTTAGGATTAAATGAAATCTTAGCTTCGAGCTGTTAATTCATCTCCCAGGAGATTGGTGTCGTTGACCACCTCATTCCGAAAACAGTACTAATGTACTCCGGTCTTAAAAGATTTATCTAAATACTAGAAGATGTCGGTAGGTCTAGTTGTTTAATAGCATCGGATGATCCATCTGCTAAGGAATCAAATGGACGATGATCTGAATTTCAAGCGATTAAAGAATCTACGCACCGTTTCTATGGAAGACCATTCGCATTTTTCTCTGAAACTCAAAGTAAAACGCCGCCAGAATGCCTGGGTCTATATCCAGCCGCTCCCATCTTTCTTAGATTTACCGGTGATTGAGCTGTGCCACCGGGCGTACTTTTGATCCACCTTAGGTAAAACGATATCCCCGGTCGCCATCTACAAAATTCCGAATTTATTATATTGAAAAACGTTTCAATACCTAATTCCTTGGCCAGGTAAACATGGCCTTGCTCCAATGAAGACAGGTTTTATTAATCGATGGAACAGCGACCAGCAAAACCAGTATCAATCCAAGGATTATTGTAAAAACCATAAAGACGGCTTTGTTTGTTAATAGCTGAGTCTGCTGGTTAACACTTTGATCCAGAAATGAATTGGCCAGCAACTGCGCCAGTGAAGCACTATATCCTTTTGACTGGAATAATTGCCTGTAACCAATCAGCTTCTCGCTGGTAAGTTGACTCTCGGGCGTCAGATAATTCAGAAAACTTGTTTTGAAGTACTTATTAAAATAAAGCTGCATGGTGTAAAAACCAGCAATAGAATTCAGCGTAGCAAGACATCGTGCGTATGCCGCCACGACCAGACCGCTGGTGCCGGTATGTACCGGCGCAGAAGACAAAACAAAAATCATCAGCGGAACAAACAGTAATCCTGACGCCGCTCCTTGTAAAAACACAGGAATGACAAGGTCTGCAAAAGAAAGGTCTGGAGTAAAAAGATTATACATCCACAGATGAAAAATCAGCATAATGCTGAACCCGGAGAGTAAAAAACTACGTGCAGAATGCCTTTTTTTGATCATAAGCTGAGCAGAAATCACAAGAAAGCATACAAGACCTGCCAGATTGACAAGTGCAAGCTGCATTAAGGCTGCCGTGCTCCATTTCAAGGTATTACCGGTATAATTGTAGATCAGGCTGATACTATCCTTCATACCATAATAAAATGCAAGCAGGACCAGTCCGGTCATGAAATTGATTGACTTAAACACATCCGGATTGATCAAAGGCCGCTTTACAGCGGACTGTCTGTACATAAATGCTAAAATGCCAGCTACCGCAGCTACGGCTGCGATTTGTATCCTGGAATCTGAAAACCAGTAATATTTCGGTCCGTAAATAATCGTGTAAGTAAGGGAAGCAGCTCCCGCAGAAAAAACAATAAAACTCCGCCAGTCAACCTGCCATAAAGGATACTTCTTCAATCCCGTCACCGGCTTTAAGATTAGCACTACGATCAGTAAACTTAGCAGCTGTAACATCATCAGATAATAATAGGTAATTTTCCAATCATAACTTGTCACAACAACCGATGCGACAAGTCCGGCAATAATCGTATTACTTAGTATCGTTCCGTAGAACACAGAGGATCCAACAGCCTGCATGTGCTCGGTTTTCAGTCGTGAAAATACCAGCGTCAGTATCGCAGCCGCAATATTACCAACCACAATCCCCTGAAAATAACGCAGGATAAGAAACAATGTAATGTCAGTACACTGGAAGCTTAGTATACTTATCATCAGACCAGCCATGATGTTAATAGCCAGATAACTTCTGGTCTGAAAGAATCTTAAAAAGCGGAACTGAACAGGAAGAATTGAAAGAATACCTACATAAGTAAGAAGCAAGGCAAAAGAAATGTCCTCCGGCTGAGCTCCAGGCAGTGATACCATATAATTCTGCGTCATTGCAAAAAGCCCGAATTGCACCAGCGCTGAAAGCAGTATCACAAACAAACCTATCCGTATGCCCCACTCCCAGCCTGAGATCCAGTCTTTAAAATACGTTGAGTTATTCATAGTTTTTTTCTTTTAACGGCAACGATCACATTCATTCCCGGGATTATTTCCGGGATATTTTTGTTGACAAACTGAATCTTGACCGGTATGCGCTGAATGATCTTCACAAAGTTTCCGGTGGAATTATCAGGTGGCAATAGCGAGGATTTAGAGCCGGTAGCACCGGCGATCGCTACGATCCTACCCTCATATTTACGGCTGCTGATCGCGTCAATGGTAATATCGACACTCTGTCCAATAGCAAGTCCTTCAACCTGAGTTTCCTTAAAATTAGCTGTTACCCACTTTTCACTTTCATCCACAATACTGACCAACGGCTGGCCAGCCTGTATCTGTTGTCCTTCTAAAATTGTTTTTTTTCCCATTTGCCCTGCATACGGTGCCACAACGACTGTATAGGATAAATCAAGTTTAGCCAGGGTAAGTCCGGCCTCCTTTCTTTTTAAGTCTGCCTGCAAAAGGGCAGTATGAGAATAAAGTTCTTCGATACGTGCCCTGCTCGTTTTAAGCGTATTTTTGGCGGCTTCGTAATCGCTGGCGGCAACATCGTGCCTTGCTTTTACCTGCTCATAATCAGAACCGGTAACCGCTTCTTCTTTGAGTAGATTCTCATAGCGTATTATATCCTGCTTTTGCTGCACAAACCGCGCATTTGCTGCATTAATTTGATCTGAATTGACAAGCGTTGCCGTCTGTGATGCTTTGATGCTGGCAGAAAGAACATCGAGCTGCGCACGCGCATCATCGACAGCGGCCTGTGCCTGCTGCAACCTTGCGATCACTTCCCGGTCATCCAGCGTGAGCAACGTATCTCCCTTTTTAACCATTTGATGTTCACTGAACCATACCTTTTGAATATATCCGCCCACGCGTGCGGATACCGGGTTTATATTCGATTCTACCTGTGCATCATTCGTCTCCTGGTAGTCTGCGCTAAAAATCAGGTATTTTGTAAAGTAGATCACTCCAGCCACAAGAACGATTATGGCGGCGATGGTAATTACGATATTTCCGGCATGTGGTCTGACCGGATTTTCTTTTGTTTTCATGGTGCTCATGATAGGGTTACAGTTTTCCGGCGGTGTAAAGCAGGTGGTAATAAATGGCCAGTGCATCGGTCTGTGCCTTGATCAGATTAAAGCGCGACTCCACAAACAGATTGTCAGCGTCAAGAAGGTCTGTTAGTAAAGAGAGCTGGTTAAAATATTTTGTGTTAACAATCCTGAGGTTCATCTGCGCCTGTTCGATCGAGCGCTTGTTGACTGCGATACGGTTTAGCGATTCCTGGTATTTGATCAGATAACTTTTAAGATCCTGCATAACATTATCAGTGATGGCCTTCTGTTGGATCCGGGCCCCCGTTATGCGGAGTTTGCCGGCGGCGACTTTATTCTTGTTTTGATACAAAGAAGATATACTATACTGAGCTCTAATTCCTAAAAAACCAATCGTATAGGCCTGATCGACCGGAGAAAAGAAAAGGTAGTTTGGATAGTTTAGCCCGTAAGCTGAATACAGACTGACGGTAAATCCCCCGGCGTCAAAGTGAAATTGCTGAGCGAAAGTGGAAAGACTAAAACCTACGCCGTCATCTTTTCAACGGGTGATGAAGTGGTCTCGGCTCTGACCGAGTTTGCTCAAAAGTATGATGTTAAGAGTACTCACTATACGGCTATAGGCGATGCTACTTCAGCCAAAATCGGTTGGTATGACAAGGACCGAAAAATGTTTAAAGTGATTCCGCTTCCTGACCCATCAGAGGTTTCTTCACTGATCGGTGATATTGCAGTGTTTAACGGCAAATCCGTAGCGCATACCCATGTGAATATTTCTACCGAAAATGGGCTAAGTCATGGAGGCCATCTCATTGAACTTTTTGTGGGACCAACGCTCGAACTGTTTGTTACCGTGGAACCGACACCCTTATTTAAAAAGCTCAATCCGGAATTTAATGCAGGGACCATTGACCCCGCTCCGGATAAATAGATTCGATTCTTTTAATCATAATATAAATAAACATGGAAATAACAGCAGCTGTCGTTAAAGAAAAAGGCAGTAGTTTTGAGCTTGCAAAAGTTAGTTTAGATAAACCTGGTTCTGAGGAAGTACTTGTAAAAATCGTTGCAACGGGAATCTGCCATACCGATATGGTGGCCCGGGACTTTGTCATGGGCGCTCCGGGCTTTCCGGTAATTTTGGGACATGAAGGGTCCGGGATCATCGAAAGTGTAGGGGAAGATGTGCATCACCTTAAAGCAGGTGACCATGTGGTATGATGCGGGATCCTGTCACCGGCAACCGGACAGTACTTAATGTTACCAACCCAGACATCACGATTTATAAACCAGAAAAAAATGCCAACATGACCGCTGTCCTGATTTGCCCGGGTGGTGCATTCCATGTTTCAAAAAAGCTGATTCTTAATTCCAAATCTGATTTTAAAAATGTTTGGAGGCTTACTCCTGTCTGGTTCTTAAACAACCTTAAAAAATAAGGAAGAGTCTCAAAACCTAATGCGTTGGCTATCTCAGTTATATTATGTCCAGAGCCCATCAATAAGTTTTTGACTTCTGAGATCAGAAAAACACGAATGAGTTCCAATGCAGTTTTTCTGGTTTCTTGTTTGAGCAGGTCACCAAGGTAGGGCAATGGTATATTGAGCTGATCGGCCATAGATCTAACGGAAGGAAGACCGTCTTCCTTGAGTCAGCTATTTCCCCAATAACTCCCCAAAAGTTGATTAAACTTAATAACTAGTTCGCAGACATATTTACCTCATCGATAAGCCGTTTATTTAGCTGAATTTTTCAGAGAAATTAGTTCCTCAAATTCAATGGGATGAAATTGAAATAAAGAATCATTGAACGATAAACTCTCACCTAAATAAACATGAAATCCCATGTAGGTACCAGCTGTACCAGCACCCAGTTTTAATTTTTCACTAGTCTTTAAAAAAGCAATAGGTGCTATGGACTTAACATTTCCCCTTGATAGATAGCTAAATTTTCCCAGTAATGTATCGCCCTTTATATTACCAATAATGGTACCGTCATCCTTTGTCTTGTCATAGTATTTAATTTGATAATCTCCGTAGAAGCCCGCTTCTGATGTCACCAACTTCAGCAATGCAGTATCCCGTTTATCCAAAGATATGGCTTTGTAGTACTTCGTGTCATATTCTGGTCCACAGCTGATCAAGACAAACAAAAGCAAAAAATATATAATTTTCATCACATTAAACATTTCAAATTTTTAAAGATTGAGAATTGATAAAACCAAATATGATAAATTAGATTGTCTATATTCATTTTTTAAGTTTAATAATTTGCTTGATTTAAGATAGCATATCCAATTTCACAATAACTTAATCTACATTAAGCGCACTTCTTAACATAGATTAAGGCTACTCCTGATGGATTTTCACCAATTTTGCAACTGCCCATACACTGTGGAGAAAAAACGATGGATTTGAAATCAGAATAAAATTATATAGCTGCCAACATATTTAATTTAACAGATCTTGAAGAGCAACAGTACATCCCATCAACACCTGATCAACTATTTTAAGGATTATTTTCCGCTTAATAATTCCGGCATACCGAACTGGTGTCACATTTTAGTGATCGGTCCGTGAAGCGTCGTCGCTTTATCTTGAAACAGGGAGACGTATGCAATCACTTTTCTTTTATAATATCAGGATGTTTTAGAATGTATGCCATTGACAAAAAACGGAAAAGAGCATAATATCCAATTTGCAGCGAAAAACGACCGCCCGGCCCGGTGGATTTTTGATCTTTCGAGCTTTTACTCCGAAAAGCCGAGCCTACTTTACATCGAAGCTTTGGAGCCTTCTCAAATCCTTCAAATCAAACATCCGGACCTTGTGGGTCTTTTTACCAATCACCACAAGTTTGACCGGAATTTCAGGATCATCATAGAACAAAAATTCATCGAAATCCAAAACCTGGTACTCGACAAAATCAGCTCCACTGCCGAAGCAAAGTATCTGTCTTTTTTAGAGCAATACCCGGAATTATCTAAGCGGGTACTCAATACGCAAATTGCATCGTATCTTGGCATTACCCCTGAATTTCTGAGCAAAATCCGTAAGGATATAACTGATCTGAAATAATTCTTAAACTATATTAAGAGTATTTCTTAAGATTGTTTATAGGTCTACGCGCACATTTAGCCAGACCTTTGTAGCACCTTACCAGTTAGTTATCTTGCTTACTTAACAAGTTACTGATCAAAGTAAGTTATATCATTTTATCAAACTATAAAAGAAAAGGGTCTATGAATCATGCAAAAGAATCCATAGAAATTTTGCCAGCTGATTTTACAAATGCATTAAATTCCGGAAACCGGGAAGATATTGCCGCATTCTATACTGAGGACGCCTTATTCATGCCCCCGGGTAACGTCTCCCTGTTTAAAAGCACACTTTCAAAAAATACTAGCCGGGAACATTTCAAAAAGGTGAATTTTCATATCGACTATAGGGTAAAAGATAACAGATCGCTTCCGCACATGAATTTATGGAAAGCAATTCAGCCAGTGGAAAGATCGTAGTACTGACTGGCAGCACCACCAAATTATAAGGAAGCAAACATGAATTTTAAGGAAGACAACTATACAGGGCAGCTGCCTGCGCTATCTGATAAGCCTATTGAAAAATTTTACCAGGAAGTGCTGGAAGGACTGGGCAGTATACCTAAAAGGCTTCAATCAAAATACTTTTATGACCAGCAAGGCGACATCCTGTTTCAGCAGATTATGGACTGTCCGCAATATTACCTGAGCCGCTGTGAATCAGAAATATTTCAAAACCAGGCGCCTAAAATGGCCCATTTCCTGCAATCTGCTTATGACTCTTTTGATCTGATCGAACTGGGTGCGGGGGATGCTACAAAATCACAATTTTTGCTTCAATCTCTGACCGAACATCAGGTTGATTTTACCTATATGCCCATCGACATATCCGGTTATATACTTTCCGTCTTGCAAGACCGTTTGGAAAGTCAGATTCCAGGTTTGGATCTTGTCCCTTTTGAGGGAGAATATTTTGAGATGCTTGCTCAGGCTACGTGTTTTTCATCCAGACCAAAGGTGGTTATGCTTCTGGGTGCAAACATAGGAAACATGGCTCCCCAGGATGCCCGGCTATTTTGTGCGAACATACGAAAAATGCTAAAACCCGACGATCTGGCAATTATAGGTTTTGACTTAAAAAAACAACCACAGGTTATTTTAGATGCTTACAATGATGAAGGCGGTATCACCAGCCGGTTTAATTTAAACTTACTTACCAGAATTAACAAGGAACTGCATGGCAACTTTAACCTAAATAATTTTGTACATTATCAGACCTATGACCCGGGAAATGGCGCATGTAAAAGTTATCTGGTAAGTCTCTGTGATCATACCGTCACAATCGCAGATCACAGCATAAAATTCAACCGGGATGAGACCATTTTTATGGAAGTCTCACAAAAATATCAGCTACCGGAAATTGATGAGCTTGCCCGGTATGTACATTTTGAGCCAATTTACCGCTGCCAGGATTTAAAAGGCTGGTTTATTGACGATTTCTGGCAAGCCATTTAAGAGCTGTCATTCTTTATTTTATTTATCGTGAACAATTTATTAACTAAGTACGAAGCGGTCAGACAATTGACCGGGGAGATCTGCCGGCCTTTGGAAAAAGAAGATTATGTTGTGCAGCCTACCCTGGATGTAAGTCCGCCTAAATGGCATTTAGGCCACACCACCTGGTTTTTCGAAACCTTTATCTTATTATCTTTCCTCCCTGAATACAAAGAATTTAATTCTCAGCATAACTTTGTTTTTAACAGCTATTATGAAACGGTCGGTGCAAGGGAGTGCTCCGAACTAACGATCTGATTTCATTCAGAAGAAATCCGGCCTCCTATGCTTGCCACAACGAAGCAATTTTCATAAGCGGTCTAAATCCGTTTGTCGGAGTCACGCAGATAAAGTAAAAGTTGTTACAACTTTCAAAATCAATTCATTTGAATCACCTGACAATAGCAGTCGATTCGATTTAAGCTAAACCAATGAAATATTTAATAACTTCCGCAGCAGTGGCAATTTTTCTTATTCCGGCATGTTTATCAGCTCAGAACGTGACTTTGGACAAAGCAAAACTGGAACCCCACCAGGTATCAATGGAATTTGTGCAACAAATGGAAAAAAAGGCCGTGAAGGTCATCAAGGATTCCACGGTCCGGTTAGTAGACGAACCTACCTTTGTGAAAATAAAAGACATCGATTTTCACGATGGTACGATTGAAGTGAAGGTTCTTAGCAAGCTTCTGAAAAATGCTCCACAGTTGGCAAGGGGTTTTATTGGCATTGCATTCAGGATCAATGAAGACAATTCCTGTTATGAGAGTATTTACATCAGGCCAACCAATGGCAGGGCAAATGACCAGGTAAGGCGAAACCATTCCATTCAGTACTACTGTGCTATCCGGATTATAAATTCGACCGTCTCAGGAAAGACGCGCCGGAAAAATATGAGTCTTACGCCGACATGGATTTAAACAAATGGATCACCATGCGCATTGAAGTGAGTGGCCAGCACGCCAAGCTCTTTCTGGACGGTGGCTCTCAGCCCGTGCTGATTATCAATGATCTATTTCGTGGCACACAGGCTTCGGGCACCATAGCGCTATGGGTAGAAGTGGGTACAGAAGGCTATTTTTCTGATTTAAAGATCACCAAAACAGATTAAAAAACAGTGACAAGGTGACTGTGCCTTTGTTTAAGCCGGTGAAAGCCCGTTATTATTGACAGGTTTTCTTAAATTTGGTTCTGCTGCACGTTTTAATGCAAAAGTTTCCGATGAAATGTACAATCTACCAGTACCCATATCTGGTCAACCGGCTCTCCCAGGTACAGATCGCATCATTGTTAGGCGTAACACCAGAGTTCTTAAGCAGATTACGAAATCTGCGCAGCAAAGCTGCAAAGCCCCAAAAAGCTTAATCTACATCATTACTATTTCTTAAAACAGGTCATTGGAGCCTCTAAGCCCACGGGTGAAATTTGTACCCGGTAATTGACCTTTAAAAGGAAATAGTTAGGAGCACAAAATCAAAAATTGCAGTTATTGATCTTAGCTCCCAGAGCCGAAGGAGATCCCTGCCGCCATTCACGAAGCAGATATTATCATCCTGGTTGTTTGGTTTGATAGCATCAAGGAGTTTTTCACCAAATATGCAGTACAACTTCAAAACAAGATCATCGTCGATCCATCCAACCCGATTGCAGCCGACACAAATGGAGGGTTCAAGAAGATCATTGGTAATCAAGAGTCCGCGGGTCAAATCCTGGCCGCCGTTTTGCCGGAAGGTGCCAAACTCGTAAAGGCGCTTGGATCAATGGGTGCAGACTCACTCGCCAAAGCCGCGTTGGGGCAACCACAAAAAGCGGTTCTGTTCTATGCCACCGATGATGCAAGCATCAATATGAAATTGAGGACCTGATCAGGCACAGTGGTTTTGATCCTTTTAAGCATTGGTAATATAAATCAATCCATTCGCATAGAAGTGTTCGGCGACCTGCATGAATTTGGCACGCTGAGCAAAACTATCACGCTGGCCGAGGCAACAAAATTCATTGCCTGATTAGCATCGCTCATTAATTGTTGAGGTAAAAGCTTAATTGACGGAAAAATAAATAAACAGATAACTACTGAAACTAAGCCGATGTATTGCCACGTCCACACAAGAAAACACTACACTGACGACGCCAGGCGATTAGTATTAGATAAAGGTGGTCCATCTTGTGGAACTTCGTATCCAACCACAAATAGAGAATTGAACAAAATGCAATGTCTTATATAAACCATCTTATAAGATAAGTGCAGTAAGGATAGATACCGTAAAACGATACAATAATTGGAGGTGAATTGATACGCTGCATCCTTTCGTTATTATGGTCAATTTCAATAAAATCCCCAGGTTGCTGCATTTCAGAAGCTGTATGGGGATC
The DNA here is from genome assembly GCF_005280585.1 of Dyadobacter frigoris. Taxonomy (GTDB): domain Bacteria; phylum Bacteroidota; class Bacteroidia; order Cytophagales; family Spirosomataceae; genus Dyadobacter; species Dyadobacter frigoris. The sequence goes on along the minus strand of NZ_SZVO01000004.1, from coordinate 423,747 downwards.
TATGCTGTGTTTCTAAAAATATAAAGTGTGGTGATATGGTAATGGTTTCCAGCCGTACGACTACGAAGACGGAACACTCGTTTTTCATCAAATTCCAGCTAATGTGAATTTCAATTCATACCATAGTCTCTAAAATAGTTACTTATTTCTGGGATTAGAGTATGAATAAGCTAAAGAACTTTCAAAGTTGAAGATTCAAATCTTGTCCTTTAGGAAATACCTTTAAAAAGGGCGATGGACTTCCGGACTTCCTCTTGCCGGCATTTAATTTAAAGAATCTGATTTTTCAATGACATTACATCCTTCGCCGGGATTTCCTGTACTAGGTCCTTCACACATGGTATGGGCAAAATTCATCCTGGCATACTCGGACGGACTTACACCGAATTGCTTCTTAAAACAGGTCCTGAAATACTGCAAATCATTAAATCCGACATCGTATGTTATTTCCGACACGGTCAATTGATTTTGTTTTAACAACTGCGCCGCTCTTTTTAACCGGATCGTGCGTACAAATTCAACTGCTGTCTGACCTGTCAGTGCCTTGATTTTTTTATACAAAGGCATTCTGCTCATCCCAACGTCTTTTCCCAGATCCTCTACCCGAAATTCCGGATCAGAAATATTTGCCTCAATACTTTCAAGTACTTTTTTTATAAAAATTTCATCCAACGGCGTAATTGTTATTTCCTTTGGTTCAAGGATCAATTTATTGCTGCGGGTAAATCTCTCAATAAGCATTTCTCTGGACTTTATCAGATTCCTCACCCTTACTTCCAGCTCATTCGAATCAAAAGGTTTGGAAACATAATCATCCGCTCCGGTTTCCAAGCCTTCAATTTTGTTGACCGAGTCAGCCTGGGCTGTCAATAAGATGATCGGTATATGAGAAGTCTGTACATTGTCCTTTAAATTTTTGCACATTTCAAACCCGTTCATTACAGGCATCAAAACATCTGAAATTATTAAATCGGGCATTTTATCCATTCCGGCTTTCAAACCTTCCGCACCATTTACTGCTTCTAGTATATAATAGTTTCTCTCCAGTCGTTCCTTCAGATATTTACGCATGTCATCGTTGTCTTCTACCAATAAAACGACCGGAAGCTCCGTATCTGGCAACAAAATATTGTGCGGCAACAAGACCTCATCCAATGTTTGCTCCGAATCCTGTACGAAACGTTCACGATATACCTGCCTGGGGCTTTCTTCATTAATATCCGTTGCGTTAAAATGCTCTTTACCAAGTGGTAAAATCACCCTGAAAGTTGTCCCGACTCCAACCTGGCTCTCAACTTCCATTTTGCCATTATGCAATTCTGCCAGCTCTTTGGCTAACGATAAACCAATGCCCGTCCCTTCTTGGTCACCGGGATAAACACGGTGCGCTACCTGATAAAAATGGTTGAAGATATGGCTCAAATATTCTGGCGCTATTCCCACTCCGCTATCCGAAACACAGATCTCTACAAATTCCTGAGCTTCAGAAATGTTCATCGCATCATTCTCAGTAAGTCTTACAGTTTTTACAGCTAATTTGATTTCCCCGGAGTCAGTGAATTTAAACGCATTGGAAAGCAAATTGGTAACTATTTTTTCAAGCTTGTCCGGATCAGCATAAAGCTCAACAGGCGCGTCATGATTCACGAAACAATACTTGATCTGCTTTCTTTTGGCATAGGAATCGAAAGATAAAAAGATGGGTTTAAGGAAATTATTGAGATTTAAGCGGGAAGCGTCGAGTTGCATATTGCCCGAATCCAGTTTTGATAGATCAAGCAACTGATTGATCAACTTCAATAACCTTTCAGCATTGCGAATCATAATCTGGTATTGCGTCTTAAAATCACCTCCAAAATTATTGCTGTACATGTCTTTAAGAGGACTTAAAATCAGGGTAAGCGGTGTGCGGAACTCGTGAGAAATGTTGGCAAAAAAATTAGATTTCAGCCTCTCCATTTCCTGCATTTTAGTCAGTTCCAGATGTTCAATTTTCAAGTCATTTTCCAGACGCAGCTGCCTGATCAATATCTGCCGGTACCACCACAGCAATCCTATAAAAGCCAGTCCATACAGCATGTATGCCCACCAGGTTCTCCACCACGGAGGCAGCACAATGATATTAATACTGGCTTCCTGTTTATTATACAACCCATCATTGCCAATACTTTTTACCCGGAATCTATAATGGCCGGCGGGGACCTTGGCATAACTTGCATTTCTTATGGTGCCAACCGATTGCCAGTTTTCATCATAGCCTTCCAGTAAATAGCTGTATCTGCTTTTGAATGCGGTCGAATAATTTAAAGCCGCAAAACCCAGGCTGAAATCGTTGTTGTCATAGGATAGAATAATTTCTTTTGTCTCACTGATATGCTTTCGCAGCGGTGATTTCTTTTGATCCGGCTTGATCAGCACATTCCGGATTCTAAATTCAGTTAAATATAGCGGGGATATAAATGACTTATCCTTAATATTCTCAGGAAAAAATGAATTAAATCCATTTACACCGCCAAAAAACAATTCTCCCGTTTTGCTTTTCAGGAAAGAGCCTTTGATAAATTCCTGCGATTGTAAACCGTCGGCGGTTGTGTAATTCTTGATTTTTCCGCTCACCGGATCAAGCTTGCTGATTCCATGATTTGTGCTCAGCCACAGAAAACCATTTTTATCTTCAACCACAGCATTCACTACATTATCAGGCAATCCATTCTCCTTGCTGTAAACCCTGAATGTCTGATTCTGATGATTGATCTTGTTTAGGCCTTTACCCGTTCCAATCCAGAGATTGTGGCTCCCATCTTCCGTAATGGAGTTGATTACGTTACTGCTCAACCGGTCCGGACTGTTACTTTCGTACTTGTAATGCGTAAAGGAAACCCTATCTTTCCCTTTCCAATGCAATAAATCCAGACCTCCCCCATTGGTACCAATCCACAAATTCCTATTACTGTCCTCAAATATTTTAATAATCTGGTTACTGCTTAGGCTGTTAGAATTATCGGGATTATAATTATAATGCAGAAACGAGTCGGTCTCAGGATTGAACAGATTTAGCCCGCCGTAAAAAACACCTACCCAAAAATTACCATAACTATCTTCACACATCGTGAAAATATTATTTCCGTTTATGCTCGCCGGATCCGTACGATTATGAATGTAATGTTGAAAGCCTTTCGTCTTTTTGTCAAACCGGTTGAGACCTCCCCCCCATGTCCCAACCCACAAATTGCCCTTGCTGTCAATTAATAATGAAAGCACGGCGTTACTTCCCAAACTATTACTTTGCTGTGGGTCGTGAATATAGCTGGTATATTTATTCGACTTTCTGTCAAAATAACTTAGCCCACCGCCATCAGTCCCGATCCAGAAATTACCCCGATCATCCTCCAGAAAACAAGTAACATCTTTATTGCTTAAAGTATAATTGCCTGATGGAGCGATGTTATACTGATTAAACTTTTGCTGGTGCCGATCCCATTTATCCAGCCCCCGGTTACGCGCTCCAACCCACATTGTTCCCATCCTATCTCTAAAAATAGACCAAAGCGAATTGCTGCTGATGCTGTACTGATCGAGTGGATCAGGATAGATATTGAAGAAAACATTTTTCTTTTTATCGTAAATCGAGAGCCCGCTTATCTGGGTTCCAATCCATAATCTTCCAAACAAATCTTCGGAAATACTAAGTATGGAGCTGTTGCCCGGACTGTTGGGGTCATATTTAGTATGCTGATAACGGACAAATTCAGCGCCACCGGGCTTTTGTACCAAAAAATTCAGTCCATTTTGTGTACCCAGCCAGATACCTCCCTTTGAATCCTTATAGTAAGTACTGATCACATTATTGCTTATCGTTTTGGTATCCGTCGCATTGTGACGGTGATGTACAAACCTTTGGTTCTTCTGGTCAAAAAACTCCAGGCCGCCCCCTTTGGTCCCAACCCAAAGATTAAATTTACTATCTTCAAAAATGACGCCGATGTTATTGTCACTAAGACTCCACGGTCTGGCCTGATCATATCTGTAACAGACAAAACTTTGATTTTCAGACACAAAATAATTCAGTCCGTTCTCAGTGCCAATCCACAACCTATGGTTTCTATCTTCGTAGATACAATTCACATTGTTATGACTTAGCGTGGATGAGTTATTCTTATCGTGTATAAAATGAGAGAATGTTTCCTTATCCTTATTGAATAAATTCAGCCCCCCCTCCAAAGTTCCGACCCATAAATTTCCCTTAGAATCCTCAAACAAAGAAGTCACATAGTTATGGCTAAGCGACGTGCTGTCCTTAACCACATTCTCAAAAGTGGTAAATTCAACCCCATCAAATCTATTCAGGCCATTTCTGGTACCAAACCACATAAATCCTTTTTTATCCTGCAAAATGCAGGTCACTGTACTTTGTGAAAGTCCTGCGGAAATGTGCTCAAATCGAATGTTATCTATTCCATGGGTTGCCTGAGGCCAGCAGATCACCATTGGACAAACGCTAAGAAGTGTTCCAATTATCAAAACAGTTAGTCTGTAAAATAAGCCCATATTAATTTGTTTGTTAAAGCGTTGATCCTGGCAGTATTTTCTGATTCAGGTCTGCTCCTGGAAGTCTTCAATAGCTTGAAAAATGAAAACCAATTACTAACTTATTATGAAGTGAGCTACCAGGTGTGCCATGTAAAAAATCGAGTTCCCGGATCATTGGACTGAGCCTGCTAACTAGAAAATTTCTATTTTTAGTGACAATATTCCTGTAAAATACAAATTTTTTGCATCAGCATGAACATCAAATAGAATTTCATCTGGTCTTTTGTGACCATTTTGTGCAAAATAATCTTTCAAAATTATCTTTTATCATCCTGAACTGGAATGACATTTTGCATAAAATGCAACGGTATTTTTGCAAATTCTTCAATTAAGTGAGCTCGGTGCTTATCGCTTAAAATGACATTGCATTTATTGATTTATCCCATCGCCTTTTCACACCAGGTCCTTGTTATTTTGAGATAGAAGATCTGGCTTACATAGCAGTCTTTTCATACCCGGACAATGTGCTTTCGGGCACTTTGCCAGTATAATATCAACCCCATATCAATACTATTATGAACTTATCCCGTCAAAATCAATGGTATCTTCTTGTTTTGCTCCTGATGATTCGATCAGCAAATTGTGCGGCACAGATCCTCGAACCAGCCCGGTGGACTTATGCGGTTTCAAAAGATCAGGTAAAAGCCAATGATCAGCTGGAATTGATTTTTAATGTCAGAATTGATAAAAACTGGTATTTGTATTCCTCCGATTTTGATGCTGACCTGGGCCCGATGGTTACAACATTTAATTTTAAACCTAATATGACCTATAAATTGATTGGCAAGATAAAGCCCATCCATCCAAAGAAGAAAAACAGTGAGGTGTGGGCAGGAATATATACCTATTTCGTAAATACCGCCCAGTTTGTTCAGACCGTTAAAATTCTTGATAAAAATTATGCAATTAATGGTAACGTCGAGTATCAGGTTTGTACTGAAATTGATGGAAAATGTATTCCATTTGATCAGGAATTCAGCTTTTCAAATCAGGAAGACATTCAAAATTCTGCGGTTCGCTCACCAGATAAAACAATCGGTTCATCGCATGAAATAGCCCTTGACAAATCAAATGCCTACTTAAAAGACAGCACTTCAAAAGAGAAGTTATCTGACATAAAAATCCTCAGAGAAGAAAAACAGAATTTAAAACCCAAACCCGTTCCATTAACTGCCACCGGAACCAAGTCCTATTCTCTTTTATCATTTATGCTCCTGGCCTTTTTGGCAGGAATGGCGGCTTTAATCACTCCATGCGTATTTCCTATGATTCCTATGACGGTAACATTTTTCACATCCAACAGTAAGGATCGCAAAAGCTCTATCATTAAAGCATTCATTTTCGGTTTTTCTATCATTGCGATCTATACGTTGGTCGGAACAATTGTTTCCCGAATTAACGGTCCTGAATTTGCTAATTGGCTGAGTACGCACTGGCTTCCAAACCTTTTATTTTTTGGCATATTTATCTTTTTTGGGCTGTCGTTTCTCGGGCTCTTTGAAATTATCCTTCCTTCTTCTATTGTCAATAAAATGGATAAGGAAGCCGATAAAGGTGGTTATTACGGCATTATTTTCATGGCTTTTACCATTGTTCTGGTTTCATTTTCCTGTACAGGTCCAATCGTGGGAAGCATACTTGTGGAATCGGCCGGCGGAGCAATCGTAAAACCCATTGCTGGCATGTTTTCTTTTTCAATGGCATTTGCAATACCATTTACTTTGTTTGCTATTTTCCCTAACTGGATGAAAAGCCTGCCAAAATCAGGCGGTTGGTTAAATTCAGTAAAAGTAGTTTTGGGTTTTCTTGAACTCGCTTTGGCACTCAAATTTTTAAGCACCGCCGATCAGGTTTATCATTGGCAGATCCTTGACCGGGAGGTTTTCCTGGCCATCTGGATTGCGGTTTTTTCCGGAATGGCTTTGTATCTTCTGGGCAAAATAAGGTTACCTCATGACAGTGAGATCAAGGCAATTGGTGTACCGCGGCTGGTTTTGGGACTGTTGACCATTTCTTTTGTAATCTATCTTATTCCCGGACTCTTAGGAGCGCCATTAAAGTCACTGTCCGGATTCCTCCCCCCTATGAACACGCAGGATTTTAATCTAACCAGCAAGACTGCAGAAAGTTCAGCCAATGTCGTTTCCACGCTTTGCGAAATGCCTGACAATCCTGCCTCGCTCAGTTTCCCCCATGGAATACAGGGATATTTCGAGTTGAAACAAGCCATTGCCTGCGCAAAAAAACAGAACAAACCTGTCCTGATCGATTTCACCGGTCACGGATGTGTAAACTGCCGTAAAATGGAAGAACGGGTATGGATAGAACCGCAGGTGCTGAGTAAGTTAAAAAGCGAATTTGTCATTGCCGGATTATATATCGATGAAAAAACTGAATTACCGGAATCAAAATGGTATACTTCAAAATATGATAACAAAATAAAAAAGACCATTGGCAGCCAGAATGTTGATATGCAGATTATCAGGTTTCAGAACAATGCCCAACCTTATTACGTAATTCTTGACCCAAACACGGAGGACATTCTGGTTCAGCCAATTTCATATGAAACAAACCTCAGTAACTTCATAGGTTTCCTTGACACTGGTATTGCCAAATTCAAAGCTAAAACCACAGCCACATTGGGCGAAAGGTAAAACCTCGTTTAACCAAACTTAACTATATGAAAACAAGACGCGAATTTTTAGAAATTTCCAGTGGAATTGTACTCGGAGGTCTGTTTTACCCCAACCTGATACAGGCTGCCAAAGTAAAAAATATAGGTATAAACCTTTATTCTGTTCGTGAAGCAATGCTGCTGAATGCAACCGGCACTTTGGAAAAACTGGCAAAAATTGGTTACAAAGAAATTGAGTCTGTTAAAAGTGTGAAAGGAAATTATTATGGTCTTAAGCCAAAGGAAATAAAAAAAATTATGGAGGATCTGGGACTTAACTTACGAAGCGGCCATGTAGCTGTAAACGCAGATTGGCAAAAAAGTATCGACGCTGCCGCGGAAGCAGGACAAAAATATCTGATTTCACCCGGATTACCCTCCGCAGGCCAGACGGTGGATAATTACAAACGGGTTTCCGAGACTTTTAACTTAGCAGCAGAAGTATGTAAAAAATCAAACATTATTTTCGGTTATCATAACGGAGGCTCAGATTTTACGCAGGAAAACGGACAGGTATTATATGACGTACTTCTAGATAATTCTGATCCTGATTTAGTCAAAATGGAACTGGATCTGGGTTGGGCGATTGTCGGCGGAGCTGATCCGGTGAAATATTTTGACAAGTACCCGGGCCGATTCACACTCTGGCATATTAAAGATATTAAGATAGATAAAGCCGAAAGTACTGAATTTGGCAAAGGACGTATAGACATTACCGGATTACTGAAAAATCAGAAAAAATCTGCTATGAAATTTCTTTTTATCGAACAGGAGAATTGGGATCATTCGGCATTGGAAATGCCTGGCTTATAACTACAATTATTTGGCAAACCTGGATTATTAATTTAACGTCAGCGCTGGTTAGGAAAAAAGATATAATGTCACTACCTGGCAGATCACAAACAGCTACAATGTAATCCCCATCCATTCCCCAGCTTTTCGGACAAGAAAAACACATTTTTAAAAGCAATAATCCAAAGGGGATAAAGTAATTGGAGAAACTTTCATAAAAAATTTAAGTCAAACCTGCAAAGTGTTATATGGTTTGAACAAAGGTCCTATCCCAAAATCGCGTTAAACAAACAATAATAACTTGTCTGAAAGGATTATTTAATTACAGATTTTGAGATTCACAAAAAAGCAATTGCCGGTATAAGGATCAGATAAATCCTAGTTCCGGCAACTGCTTTGCATTAAAAATCTTCGAAGACAAAACTACTTCACCGCAGCAGCAGGTTTAGGGGCCGGGGGAGCAGGATTCGTGGCAGCGATATCAACTCTGTAGGAAACGGTAGTAGCGGTGGGAAAATTGGCAGGCACTTTTTGCGTAACCTTCCCTGTTGCAACCCATTCGGTTCCCCGTTGGAGTAAAACTCCGTAATCTACCGAACTCATCGCTAACGGATCATGACCGGTGGCATGGTGAAAAACCCGTCCTTTTCCATAATTAAGAACCATTACCTGTGGCTCATCGTAACCAGTCCCTTTGTTGTCTTTTTTAGAAGGCGCCGTTACCAGCACAGTCATATTTTCACCGGGCCCACGTAATTGTGCATACAATTCATCATTCTGATGCATCCATATTGGTGGAAGTCCTTTTGTAATCGGGTGATTTGCATTGACGACTTTCATCTCAAATGGGAGCTTGTTGCCATGGCTTCCGGCGCTTCCCGGTTTTTTATCTTCCACCAGTTCCCCATCCAGATAATACCAGTAAGGGCCGTTTTTTTCACTCCGGTTTCGCCAGCCGCCCATACCGATCATTTTGTTATATTCTGCCCATTCCGGAAATGAATTATTGGCCGCATGGATAATCACCAGCCCACCACCATTGGACATATATTGCTCAAACGATTTTTTCAAAGCTTCCGGCCAGCGTTCTGTCGGCACATCATAATTTAACACGATCGCCTGATAATCCGTAAACTTTGGCATAAAACTGCTAAAATCACCATCCTTACCGGGAGCCGAAACGACTTCCACCTGAAACTTTTTTGACTCTTCCAGAAGTTTTTTGAGAATCGGTGTCCCCAAATCCCAGCGATGGTATGGATTTGTCTCTCCATCCAGAATCATCACCCGGATCGGATTTTGTGCATTAACAGACAGAACGGAAAAAAGAATTACCGCACATAAAGCTAAAATGGATCTTTTCATAATGTTTAATTCTAAAAGGTAGATAATTCTTTAAAACAAAATTCAGGATCATACACTGTAAACTGACAGGCTTTTGTAATTCATTTCCATGCTTTCAATGGATGGGCGCGTAAAACTTTCCTGCTCAACTATAAAGTGTTTCATACCGGCTTTTTTACCCTCTTTTAAAATATTTACATAGTCGATAGAGCCGTTTCCAATCTCCGTATTTTTTTTCTTATCAAGCTTGTCCATGTCCTTCACGTGACATAACGGAAAGCGGTTAGGATACTTTTTAAAATAAGCAACCGGATCGTGCTGGCCTGCTACAAGCCAGAAAATATCCATTTCCCACTGAACCAGTTTAGCATCTGTATTTTCGAGCATAAAATCGTACATAAGAGAATCTCCTATCTTTTCAAATTCAAAAGCATGGTTATGATAAGCAAATTGCAGACCGGCTTTTTTGCATTTTTCTCCAACTTTATTAAAAAGTTCGGCGGTGCGTTTCAGGTCTTCCGGCGTGGTTCGCAAGCTTTTATCCAATGAAGAGCAAGTCAAATAGGGTTGTCCGGTTTCCGCAGCTTTGTCAACCAGTTCGTCAAACCTGGTCAGCATCGTTGCCTGATGCCACGATTCGGCTTTTCCATCATTCTTGCCCGATCCAAAATGGCTGCTAACCAATTTCAAACCCATACCATTAAGCATAGAAGAAAACTCCTTTGGTTCCATGCCGTAATAATGACCTTTACTTCCTGGATAAGATTCTATCTCTTTGTAACCCACATTGGCAATCTGCTGTAAAGTGCCTTTAAGGTCTTTTTCCAACACGTCTTTTAAAGAATATAATTGCAAGCCCACTGCCTTTATTTTCTTCACTTCTTCCCTTTCGCTGATCAGGAAATTCCCGCCTTTCGAAATTGAAGGCAGAGCCAATGCACTCAATGCAAGCGCGCCAGTATTTTGAAAGAATTTTCTCCGGTTTATCATTTTATGTCTTCGTTTTAATAGATGTTTTTAAGAAAATTACTTTGTGCTTGCTTGTGAATCCGGCGAACCCACTTCTCCCGAATTGCTTATAAATGCCACCTTTTTGCTGTCCGGCGACCAGGACGGTGTGTTGATAGTTCCTTGTCCGCCATATACATAGGCGATAACTTTGGGTGTCCCGCCACCAATCGGCATCATTCTCAGATATACATGTTTGTAAAAAGGATGATCTCCGGCCGGCACTTCTTCTTTCAGAAAAGAGATGAAAACAATTGATTTCCCATCGGGTGAAATGTGTGGAAACCAGTCATGAAATTCACCTGTTGTAACCGCTTCCTGTTCGCTGCCATTGGACTTCATTTTCCAGATCTGCATGGTTCCGGTGCGGTTAGAATTGAAATAAATGTATTTACCATCAGGTGTATATTCCGGACCGTCCTCCAGTCCTTTGGCTGTGGTTAATTGCACTTCCGGGCCGCCGTTTGAAGGTACACTGTAGATATCATATTCATTATTCCGGGAACCTGTAAAGACAAGTGTTTTTCCATCCGGCGACCAGCCGTGCAAATAGGACGGACCTTTGGGTGTAATTTGTTTGGGAGTTCCGCCTGTTATATGGACCGTCCAGACGATAGAACCACCAAGTTCATTAACACCACTACTCAGTCCGAGCATTTTACCATCAAAAGAAATAACATGGTCGTTGTTGTTGTTTTTAACAGTTCCGGTGTTAATTAATTTAGGCTCGCGTTTTGCCAGATTAAAGTTATACATGGATCCTTCTCTGTTGTAAATTAGACTCTTACCATCGGTGGTCCAGTTTGGTGCCTGTAAAGATTTTGGAGAATTATAGATAATTTCCCTTTTACCGGTGGCAACTTCCAGAAGCTCAATACTGCTGCCCAGATAGTTTTTGTAAGGCACCAAAGATTCGGGAGCAGGAGCGGAAATCCGAACGTCGCTGTAAACACCCTTTTCAACCACATCTTTATTGTGCGAACCTAAAAATAATCCTAAATAAATCTCATCTCCCAGATCCAGGTCAGCAACCTGTTCGGTAACAAATGGCTCACCGAATTTGGCGACCCGCATCGTATAAGTGTTGCCTTTCCGTTCCAGTTGAATCACATCAGCATGCGTGAGCTTCGAACGGATCTCTTCTGTTTTTGCAGCATTCGTTTTTCTGAATTGCAAAGAAGTCAGTCCGTCACCATGTACCACCGCATTCACATGTGGAGAAGTTCCTTCAAGATTTGTGCGGGCCATCCAGCCTACTTTCCGGTGCGGATCTACACCTTTTCCGATGAAACGCGCCCTTGTGTAAACAATAAAATCGCCTTTCATTTTTTTCCATAAGAAATGGAATTCATCATGATCCAGCCAGATATTGTAACCGGATCCGCTCATTTCATATTCCCGTGTTTTTGCATTGTAAACAGCAGATCCCGGCTCCACATCTTTCCCAATGTCCCCATGGCCGTCAAAAACCCCGAGCGCTTCCTTTTGAGAAAAAGCAGGATTCAGGCCCAGGCAAAACAGAAATATTATAAACTTCAGACTTTTCATAATGGAGTATAATTAGGAGTGTTAACAAATGAAAAATTAAAAAAATCAGTCAGCGGCAGTAATCATATGATTTTCATACGCTATTAAAAATCTTTCTGCCTCCAGGGCGGCCATGCAGCCCGAACCCGCAGCCGTCACAGCCTGCCGGAAATGCTTGTCCTGAACATCGCCGCAAGCAAACACGCCGTGAATATTTGTTTTAGTGGAATCTGGTTGTGTAATGATGTAACCCTGCGCATCCGTTTCCAGATATTTACTGAAAACGGATGCATTCGGATGATGACCGATCGCTACAAAAAAGCCCTGCAGCTGAATTTCACGCAGCTGCCCGGTCTGGGTATCTTTTACCAGCGCTCCCGTAACTGTACTTTCTCCCAGGATTTCTTCTGTATCCGTATTCCAGTGAATGGTTATATTGGGTGTGTTCCGTATTCTGGACTCCATAATTTTAGAAGCCCGCATGTGATTCTTTCTTATCAGCATGTGAACATGATTACAAAGTTTGGACAAATACATTGCTTCTTCACAAGCAGTATCGCCAGCGCCAACAATGGCAACATCCTGCCCACGGTAGAAGAACCCGTCACAAACAGCACATGCAGAAACACCACTTCCATTAAGTCTTGTCTCAGAGGGCAGGCCCAGCCATTTCGCAGAAGCACCAGTTGCTATGATTACTGTATTCGCAGTGACTGATTTTTTACCATCAACCTTAATCTGATGAGGATGTATGGAAAAATCAACGTGTGTGACCTCGCCATAACGGATATCCGCATCAAACCTTTTTGCTTGTCTATCAAACAATTCCATCATTTCCGGCCCCATGATCCCATCAGGAAATCCTGGATAATTTTCTACATCATTGGTGATTGTCAGCTGGCCACCAGGCTGATTTCCAACATACATTACTGGTTTTAAATTTGCGCGTGCTGCATAAATTGCAGCGGTATAACCCGCAGGTCCGGCGCCGATTATCAAACATTGAACATGTTCCATTAAATATCAAATAAAGGTTTGAATAACTCATCACCACGGATGGTTATTGAGCAGTTTACATCAGGCTTCCGGAAATGAGTATATCGGCAAAGCCTGATGTAAAAGACTAATAGTATCTGCCTACATTTTCCACTATCAGTTTTTTCATTTGTTGCGGTACAATGGAACCCTGGGTCCGGTACAAAATCTTTCCGCCAGGTCCAATCAAAAGAGTATATGGCAAAGCACCTTGCCATTTGGGGTCAACGGCTTCGATAAGTTTGTACTTATCCTCTGAATTATAGATGTAATTCTTGCCGGAAGCCTGCATTTTTTTTAGCAGCTCCTGTGCTTTTTCTTTTTTATCAGGTTTATCTGCACTGATAGTGATAAACTCAAAATCGCGTCTGCGGTACATGCGGTTAATTTCCACAAATTCTGGCAATTCAGTTACACAAGGTCCGCACCAGGTTGCCCATATATTGACCAGACGCACCTTGTCCGTATCATTTTTCAACAATTCTTTAATCGCAGCATCATCAATAACTTCCAGGTTAACAGGCTCTTTTGCCCAGACCGCAGGAGCTTTCACCGCCCATTCGCCTTTTTCTACCCATTTTACCGAACAGCCGAATGTTTTGGTCTGAGGCACGGCTACTGTTTTATCGGCCAGCAAGGCATCCAAGGCATTACGCGCATCTTCCGCGTTGGCAGAGCCTGGTTTCTCTGATCCATCCAAGCGTCCCACATATTGAAGCTTGCGTTGCTTGTCAAAAATAAAGATGTGCGGAGTAGCGATTGGGCCATAGGACCTTGACATCTTTTCTGTCTCTCCATCATAGAGATACGGGAAATTATATCCCTTTTCCTTTACCCGGAGCTTCATCTCCGCAAAACTGTCACCCATATCGGTATAACCAAGTTCGTCCAGGGCAATGGCCTTGGGATCGTTTGGAGAAACTGCAACAACGGCAACCCCTTTTGCTTTATAATCCTTGGTTAATGCAATTAAACGATCTTCGTAAGCCTGCGCTGTTGGGCAATGATTACATGTGAAAACAACGACCAGTACTTTTGCCGCCGTAAAACTTTTCAGGGAGTATGTTTTACCGTCGGTTCCAGGCAAACTGAAATCAGGCGCGACGGCACCGATTTCCAGCGTTTTAACCTCAGCGGCGAAGCTTTGGCAAGCTGCCAGCAAGAAAAAAAACAGTGGAAAAACCTTTCTGAAATAAGCAGATGATTTCAAACAATTCATAAGTGTTTTGATTTAAGTATGATAAAAAAATTAGATGCTATTGTCATTCATGATTCTGCTGCAATACTTTCCCGCTCAAATCGATGGCGGTTAAACGAATTAGCGTTACTGCATGTTCGGATATCGCCTGATTCCCATGATTCTTATGCACTCGAATTGTGACATATACCTGGCAGATATTTTTTTAAACTTCGGCACCCCGCTAGCCATGGATCCGCTCATAAGCCTACGAACCGGAATACAAATCTCCTATGGACTAATTTTTAACATCCACAGGAAGATTCAATTAATTGTCAATAAAATTCCATATTTTAGTTTGTCAAAATTGGGTACAAATTCAGCAGCAGTACAATGACAGATGTAATAAATAGCAAGGGTATTTTTTTTAATGCCTGTAATTGTTGTCCACTGGCCTCAAAACGCGTTGAAACCCGATTCAGATTTGAAGGGATTCTCAAAGGACATAAATCAGACTATGAGGCTGCCAACCAAGCGGTCGTCATCAGTGCAAGTGCATGGTATACAAATTCCTGATACGCATGCCAATATTCCCGATTCAATGTGAGAATCCCTGCTGAAATTCGCATCCAAAAACCACGCTGCTTTGGCACTTCCTGCACTAGCATTGGTTATAAATAAACGCTGTCTTGAACTTCGGCGGATCGCGGTAAATGTCCCTGTATACTCACTGTTATCTCCGCTCAATTCCAGTCCTCCGTAACTTGAACCCTCATAGGTAATATTTCCGCTTCCTTTAATATTGCCGCTAAGTTTGCCGTAACCTGTCCAGCCATTCCATAAATAAACATTCCCTTCGACTTCAATATTATTCGGAAGAAACGAGTTTGTATCATCCGTTGAAGAGATCGAAGAGCCATTTTTCATGATAATTGTACCTGTTCCCAGGGGCCCGTTAACCGATCCGTTTTCTCCGCCCAAATACCTGATTTGTCCGCCGTTGATTATCGTACCACCGTTGTAGGTGTTCAAACCTTCCATCACCAATGTACCGACGCCCCTTTTATTTATAGCATAGCCTCCTGAAAGCAGCCCTTTGAGCTGCTCCCCCGGCAGTATTGATCTGTACATTGTTATTTAGCGTTATCGGCATCTGAAGTGTCTGGTTTTTAGTCGAATTGTTCTCAATTCCGCTACCAAGACTAATCTGGTTTCCCGTCATTTGATAACTGCTGTCGCTGAAAGTGATCTGTGCCACAGCCAAGTTAGTGAGATCATTTTCCAAAATCGCAGTTGATTGCGGCGGACCAAAAGATACAAGAGCAGGACTCGCGGGGACTCCCCCATCCCAGTTATTGGCATCCGACCATAACCTGGTGGCAGGATTCACTTTCCACAGACTGCGATTGGTGCCCGGAACGCCCAGTCTCTCCGGCGAATTGCCACTTTCCAATGAACTGCCTGCTGCCGAAACAACATAATAGTATAACGTTCCATTAATAGCTGTCACATCTGTGTAAGTGGTTGCCGCAATACCGCTTGCGATTTCTGCATATGGACCATCTGAAACTGCACTGCGTTTAATCTTATACGTTATCGCTCCAAGCGCTGCCGGCCATGACAGGGTAACTTGCCCGTTGCCACTCACGGCCTCGGGCCTTACCGGCGTTTTTGGAGGTAATTCAGAACCTATTTCGTTGGACGGGTTACTTTCCAGCGTCCTTGCGAATGCAGTAACAATGTAATAGTTTAGGCTTGGTTTTGCACTGTTATCAACAAAAGATGTTAAGGTTACATTTGAAGCAATTAGGTCGTAAGGGCCTCCTGCTGTCATGGAATGTTTAACGGTATAACTGCTTGCGTTTTCAGGGGCAGTCCAGGAAACTGAATATTTTATCAATAGCAGAATTGACCACACGTATCAATGTTGGAGCGTCGGGAGCGACGTTGCTCGTGACCTGTAAGATTAATATTGCCGTACCTGTTCCGGACGCATTCGTTGCGCTTATCATTATCTGAGAGCTTCCAGGCGAAAGCGGAACACCTGAAATTATTCCGGTATTGGCATCGATGCTCAGTCCATCTGGCAAACCTGAAGCAGCGAAAGTTATGGGAGAATCCGATGCTGTAATCTGATACTGAAAACTAGTACCGGCCACCGCAGCGGCGGCAGTGGAGCTGCTGATTATCGGTGAACCTTCGGGCGAAGGATTAGTAAGCTGCACGTCAGTGAATATGGCCGTAGAAAGTGCCGAAGAATTTCCAGAGGTCACTCCAAGACCTATGTAAATGTCTGATGATAAAGCAATTTCAACATCTGCCAGCGCTGTCCAGTTAACACCATCGGGCGAATCGTAAGTAAAGATCCGGCTACCAATTCTTTCCATTTTAAGCCAATAGGGCGCTGAAAAACAATAATGTAGAAGATATCCTCCGGGAGGATTATTCCATGAAACATTGGTTTTGCTAAATGCGGCGGCTCCGCGCCATGTAGAGTAAATTCCACCCTGTGCGTTCGCATAGAGCCCTACATATTTTGAGTCCGGATTCAATGTTTCCCTGATCAATAGCCCTGCACGCGCGTTGGCACCACCCTGGACGGAGATAACTTTGGTCACAAAAGAGACATCTCCGGAAAGTTTTTGGAACGCAAATTGAAGCCCGTCAGGTCGTGACAAAGCAGGAACCGGGATACTTTCTCCCGCTCCTTTTATCGTCCGGGTTCCTGTGTTAAATTCAGCAGATCCTTGCAACCCAACCGTTCCGATTCCGATGGTTGTAAGATTGAAGACCGGTTTTACCGTGGGCAAAATTCTTGGCGGCAAAACAGTTGCGGATGAGTTGTCAGCAGATTTTCTATAAAAAAAATTTCCCGTGTTAAGACCATACTCCGTGCGCATCAGGTCTATCCAGGGTGTTGAAAACCCTTTTCTGACAGCATACGCATTGGCAAGGATCTCGTGCGCCACCAGAGATTTTCTATCTCCAGCCGTGCCGGCATCTCCCCAATTAGTAAAACAGGCATAGCTACTCCCAGCTGGAATAAACTGACCCGCGTAATCCGCAGCTACCCGGTGGTAATGCGCGTGCTGTTCGCCGATTGCCAGCATCCTGTTATCAAATTCGGCACACAAATCGATACCTTGTTTCCAAACAACTTCCAAGCACCAGGCCAACGCTTCAACCTGACCACGCCAGTGACCTTCATCGCGTCCTGAATCACCAACCTGCCCATTGCTGAGACTATTAGACGAACCGCCACCGTCGGTTCTAAGCGCATGGACAGCCTGCTGCCATTTCACAGGATCCTGCAAAAAAGCTGCGATACCAATAGCCGCTTTTAACTGAATCGCTCCCTGATTGGCTCCCCGAATCGGATTTGGCACATCCACAACCGGCCAAAGCACCTGTGAAAACCAAGTGTTCACAACCTGCGTGTCTTCCGCTGTCCAGCCCGGATATGTTGATTTCAGGATATCAGCTGCCGGAGCAAACTTGTCTGCATAATCACCCACATCAAGAAAATCTTCGTCACCAGCCCACTGTTTATTGACAGTTGCCCAGCCGATCAGAATTTCCTTCGCCTTTGCCCCATAAGTGTCTGTACCGGTAATGGCATACATCATGCTTAAATTAAAAAGCATGGTCATATCCCTGAAAAACGCGGTTCTTGCCGCATCGATATTGGGAGCCCGGCTAACGATAACCTGCGGGCTCGCAACATAATTGGAATTCGACTGCGCGCTGAATGCGTTGTAAGCAGTCTTCCAGGGCTCGGTGGTGATATTTACTTTTAACTGGGCAATATCGCCCGCGGTAAAAGGTGCGCCCGGATGAACAGACTGCGCTTTTGTATCAAATATCAAAAAATATGATAGCACAGCCACTATATATAAAATACCAGATTTAACTTTCATAATACGCTCTTCGGTTTATTTGAATAATCATACTGCATAAAAAGTGTAAAACAGACACAATAGCATCTTTTAAACTCACAATCATGAAAAATGCAGGAGAGTATGGCAGCAGATAAAAAAGAAGTCGCCAGGCAAATCGTGGTTTGCCTGGTGACAGTTTACCAGGATTTGTTTTGTTCCAGTATCCCGTTAGAAGAAGTGATGTAAGTAGAAGGAATAGGGAAACGACTAAATTTCGCAAAGTTGAAATTAGTCCTTCCATAGGTATTTTTTAATAACGCCTCGGTATAGCCCGTTCCGTCGCTGCCGTCTGCTGCCGCGACTTTATTATAACGAAACAAATCAAACCAGCGGTTGAATTCCAGCGCAAGCTCTACCCGGCGCTCTTTCCATATTGCCAGACGCAGTTCTTTTTTACTGGTCGCGGTAATTTCAGGCAATATACCCTTTCCCGCATTTAAACCAGCTGTGACAGATGCCTGAAAAGTCATGCCTCCACGTGCGCGGAAACGGATCTGTTCCAGATATTTAAGCACATCTGCCTGGCTCCCCAGTTCGTTGCTCGCTTCTGCGTTGATAAGCACAATATCTGCGTAACGCAAGAACATCGGGTTCACATTCTGAAAAGAAAAATTGGACTGGTTCCAGTACGAAAACGGCCAGATAACCTTCTTGTTTGCATAACCCGCATTGGCAGGAAATGCAACAGGTTTGTTATTGTTGTAACCTGAGATAGAATCTGTTTTTGTGAAAATTGTTGCCTTAAAACGCGGATCGCCACTCTCATAACTATCCACCAGATCTTGCGATGGATAAATTATTCCATTGGTAAATGCAGGCAATCCCTGGTATTGTAAATAGGGATTATACCAACGACCAGCAGAAATGGAAGAGTTGAAAATGTAACCTCCCGGCATCATGTTTTCGGCATCATAAAGTTTTTCAGGACTAAACACACCACGGTAATCCGGGTTCAGACTGTATTCTCCGCCATTAACTACCCGCATCAGCATATACTTTGGCATTTGTATAATCGCCCTCATATAAATACACCTTGGCAAGAAGCCCTTGTGCAGTGCCTTTTGTCATACGCCCCAATTGTACTGTTCCCCACTGAGCTCTTGTCGGCAGATTGTCTATTGCATATTTGAGATCAGAAATTACAAGCTTGATAATATCAGCACGCGGGCTTTTGGGAATGTTATACTCCTCCAATGACGGGTCATGATCTCTTAACGGCGCGTCACCAAAAACATTGGTCAGGTCAAACTTATAATAAGCACGGAAAAATTTAGCCTGAGCCTCATACAATTTGGCTGAAATGGGTGCTTTTGTACCCAATGCTGCAGTGCGGTCTATGACAACATTGGCGTAATGAATATTCTGATAAGTCCTGTCCCAGAACTGCTGAATGTAAGCATTGTCGGCCAGGAACGTATAATTTTGAAACAGGTTCATGTTGGCATCCGAGCCAGGAACAAAGTCATCACCGGACAATTCATGTGTGCTGAACTGTTGCCGCCCGATGGTATATTCCTGCCATGCCAGTGTACCATACAACCTGTTTACAGCTAATCCCAACGTTGTGGTATCGGTATCAAATGTTGCAGTTGACAGCGTACCAAGTGGCTC
The DNA here is from genome assembly GCF_005280585.1 of Dyadobacter frigoris. Lineage (GTDB taxonomy): Bacteria > Bacteroidota > Bacteroidia > Cytophagales > Spirosomataceae > Dyadobacter > Dyadobacter frigoris. The sequence goes on along the minus strand of NZ_SZVO01000004.1, from coordinate 404,051 downwards.
CTTATCAAGAAAACTCTCACTGCATGAGCCTAATATTAAGGCTATTAGGGAAGATAACGCGTATATTTTTATATTTAATTTCATCGTTAAAGCAATTAAGGTTTTTAGAATGTCACGTTTACCCCAATCCTGGCTGTGCCTGAAACCGGATAAGTCCTGAAATCATCGCCCATTGTCGTCACTCCGTAGGAGTTGGAAACCTCGGGAGAAAATCCTTTATATTTTGTTAAATAGAATGGATTGGTTGTATTAGCATATACCCTCAGACTTAAAATCCTGGCTTTACTTAACAGCTTCGTACTTAGCGTATAACCTATCTGAATAAACCTGGCTTTAAAATAGCTTCCGTCGGAGATCGTAAAATCCGATTGCTGCGAAGTCGATGTGTTAAAGGCATACCGCGGAATATCAGTATTGGTGTTCGTTGGGGTCCATGAATTAAGCCACTCAACATTCAGATTGGTAAGTCCCGAGCTCAGAAACTGATTTCCGTTGCACACCATAACCCACAACGACAACTTCATCCAATGATTTATCATTAAATTTCAGGTCAATATCAATGACAGAAGAAGTCCCTACTTTAACTTCATGACTGGTATATCCCACAAATGAAAACACCAGAATGGCTTCTTCGTCGGGTACACTTAAAGTATAAGCGCCATTTACATCTGTGGATTTACTATATACGAATTTCACATTTGCCGTTACTTCCAATTCCGAAAGTATTAATCGTATCGTTCTTTGCTGCGCTTCAATCGTTACTTTTTTTTGTAACAGCTCCTGGGCATGTGCCTTATCCCCGTAAGAATAAGTGCAGGCAATCACTGCCAAAAGCAACTGTAGGGATGACGCTTTCATATATAGTCCACCATGGGTCTATGATTTGTAGTCTTTTTTGCATTGTTTTACATTGTTTAGATCATGAGATGATTTACACGCTCCCAGTATTTCATTTGTCCAGAATGAAACAACCGAGATTTTCAAGGGATGGGCAGGAGCCGAAGTATGTGTCCAGCATCTTCGGCTCTTTTTGCCTTCTGATAAAGGAAAATCCATTTTCATTTGGTTTAATTTTAGCTAAAATATTAATTGGAAACTTTGCATCCTATACCGCTTAGGACAACTTGATCTGCTTTCACCTGATAACTTGCCCCAATCGCAGCACATAGAACATCAAGCTGTGCGAAAAGGTCTTTAAAGTGAGACACATCCGCAGTGATACTACAATTGTCAAGATTATTGTTTTCATAAATTATGGTTGCACCATAAGCCTTTTCCAACTGAGGGACGATGACAGAAAGCGGGACATCTTTATAATTGAAGTTCTCAATTATCGTTCCTACTGCATCTTCCTGCTAAATAATGACGGGCTGATCTACCAAACCTGTTAGCATAGTTTCATTCTTAGGAAAAAAAGTGACCTTTTTATTAGGTGTGAGTGTCACTTCCCTATTTTTTTCAGATGTTACCGCACTTTCAAAGTTATTTTGAACTTTCACAATTCCTGTCACAACCGATACTTCAATACTGCCTTCCTGTTTTCTTCTGATACTAAAACTGGTTCCAACCACTTTTTTAATAATATAATCAGAATAAACAAGAAAGGGTTTAGCCTTATTGGGTGTTATGCTAAAAAACCCATTTCCTTTTAAAATACCTTCCTCTCGCTCACAGCAAAAACTTCCGGAAAATACAGCGTAGCTCCTGGGTCAAGTGTAATCTCGCTCCCATCCGAAAGTTTTACTAATTTCAACCGGTTGGTTTCATTTGTATTCCGCAGCAATTCTCTGATCTCAGAATCAGGAACCTTGGCGATAATGGAATACTTGTTTGAAACACTTGATTTATAAACTATAAATCCTGCCACTAAAATGATACATGCTGCCGCAAGTTTAACGTAGGCAGAATGCCACCACTTTGTTGTAAGTATTGGTTCAGGTGTTTCTGCCTGACCGTGCATTCCTAATTTAATCGAATTCCACATCTGAATTTTCGCTTGCTCGTCTTCGAGCAAATCGTTATCTGTATCCTTTGCTCCCAAAGAGTCGTACCAGAAATCAACGACTTGTTTTTTTATAGGATTTATACTGTTATCCTGATAACGTTGCAACAGTCGGTAGAGACCTTTCCAATTCTTTTTCATATATGATTTTGTAAGCCACTAATATGACTATATATAAAAGAAGTCGGCTAAACACGGTCAAACACGAAAATGGTTTTACATATTCTTGAATAATTCATATAAATAAAATCATTTATCAAGAATTATCTTGAAATATTCACTATAACTTTTCTGCGAAATTATAGTTCTAAATAATGGAATAGCAGCAGGGAGATATACACTGAATAATCCCTCAGTTGAAGTCTGAGGATTTTGAGGGCCTGGCTCATATGGTTATCCACTGTCCGGGTTGTAACATTTAGAATTTTGGCAATTTCTCCGATCGACTTATGCTGGATCCGGCTAAGTTCAAAGATGTTTTTTGTGCGCACAGATAGCTGGTCAATACAAGCTATAATTGCCCGGTTCAAATCGTTATACGCGAGTTCCTCTTCGGTATCCCAATCTGCATCAGAAATGTTGGCAAATACAGACTCTGCATGATTTTTTCGAACAATCTCCTTTTTATAAAAATCAATTATTTTAAACTTGATTGTGCCGAATAAATAGTAATCCAATACCTTAATTTCCAGTTCTTCACGTCTTAACCAAAGGTCAAGAAAAACATCCTGCACTATTTCCTTAGCATTTTCTGATATCTTTATTTTACCTACCACTATTTTGTAAAGCTTATTCCAATACCGTTCATATATTTCTTCAAATGCGGTTGTACTACCCATTTTTAACGCATTCAGTCGTTCAATATCGCTCGTAAAAGTACTGGCATACAAAAGCCTTCCGGTGGATAAGATATAGTTAAACACGAAGGTAATAAATTAAACTTTATTAATAAAAAATATAACTTAAAATAGATATTATGTTAGAATCTTAATATTCTAACTTCGACAAACCTTCTTCATCTATTTGAATTGAATCTGTCCATCGATCTTCGGCTATTGAGAATACATACATATTGGGCATCGGCATCTGGAAGAGTCAACGTAACACTCCCCAGCTGCTGCATGAACAAATCCTGGTGTTCCGGTTCGAACTGATCCGTCACCGGTTTGAAATCCTCGAACTTAGGGTGTTTTGATCGTAAAATTTTTCCACCTTGCTCGATTAAACCGGAAAGATGCCGCATCGTAGTCCGTACGAAATTATGGCGATCTATCTACTTTCGAAAAATCAATAGAAAAGACTCAAAATCAGGCATATATATAACTTTATCAAAAACCATTTTCTTGATTATTTCCAAGTTTGCCTTCTTATACTTCTTTTGTGGCACGTCTTAATAGGCTTTCCGAAGCATTCAAAAGTCTGGTATGTATGTTAATTGAACAGCATAGCACAAGGATGCGGACTTAAATCAATAACATGGCAACCCTTAGTTACTAAATCGAAGCCTTTTTGGTCACCTTTGATGTATCAAATTATTCAGTTTTAAATATAGGATCGGTAAGGCCAACGTGGTTTGTTTCTGCCAACATTTGAATAGTAAAAGTTTCAAACTGTTCCGCAAAGATACATAATTTGCGTTCATGTTTAAATATTACTATATTTGAACATTCTAATATAATAATATTTAAAATAGCAAATGAATAGTCCCTTGCATTTATATAAAGCTGAGTTTTTTAAAGCTCTGGGGCATCCCCTTCGACTGGCCATCCTTGACTCCCTGCGGGATGGACCTTTATCAGTCACAAAATTACAGGAAATGGTTCAAGTTGACCAATCGATTTTGTCTCAGCATTTGGCCAAATTAAGGTCGTTCAAGTTTGTGACGGCCAGAAGAGAGAAGACTACAATATTCTATCATGTACATGATACGGACGTGTATATCTTTTTGGACCTGGCAAAAAATATTTATGGAAGGCAATTGCAGCTTTCACAGGACATATTGAACCAGCTTAATACTACTGAGCATATCTGATGGGCCCTAAAACCGCTAAGACACTGCAATTACATCAGAGCTATTATTAACGTAATTCATGGAAATAGTTTCCTTAGCGAAGAAATCAATACTACTTCCTGCTCAGCACCACATAAAGATTTTATACATCACACTATAATTGGAACAGTTTGGGTAAATTAAATTATGACTGATTTGGTAAAGTAAAGTTCACATTTACTTGTTGACGATGAATTTTTCAACTAAAAGACATCACTTTACCAAGTAAATCAATTAGAACCATATAAGAAATAGAAAACGGTAACTGAAATGCAATACACTTATAATAAACTGATTTCTATTATTGTAACACAAGGAATTGCAAGGCGTTCAGATATGACCCCCTTGGCTGACTTTCAGCAGGACTTGAGTTATAAACCAGCTGATATTTTTGAACTGATCAGACTTGCTGAGAGGGCTTTTAAAGTCAGCATACCATCTGAGGATTATGACCAGTTTTCAACATTATATGATTCGGCATTTTATGTAAAAGAGAAACTTGAAATCAAATGATATCAAATCAAAGCGGTCGTACTCTTCCACCCAGGGTACACCTGAATTTTAATCAGGTAAAATTTTCTGATAAAAGCGGGAGCAGTACGATGGATAACAAAATGAAGTTTTTATCAACCCGCCTGGGAAAGAAAAAAGATTGTGTCTCGAGATCAAAAACATGGAGTATTATCAATCTTAAATGTCCACGTTGCCATCGAGGAAACCTGTTTTCCAAAACACACCCTTACACTTTTAAAGATGGGCTAAAAATGCCGGACAATTGTACAGTTTGTGGGCAGGATTTTAAAATTGAGCCCGGTTTTACATTGGTGCATTATGGGCAAGCTTTCCGATTGTAATTGTGCTTATGGCTTTCTTTTCAATTCTTTTACTCGCGATTTTCAAAATGCAGCTTGAGTGGTTTTTTGTTTGTATTACTCTGATACTATTTCTGTTACAGCCAATAATTATCAGACTAGGCCGGTCGATATGGATTCATATCTTCATACATCATGAAGCATCCGGGTTCAATTAAAGTACTCGACCTCTTCATTAGAGCTGGAATTGGCTTAACCTTCCAGGCTGAGGGTTTCTAAAACGAGTTTTAACGAACTATCAATAATCTATTTTATAAAATGATTTTCAAACAACTGAGAGCAAACATTGATGTTGACGATGATACTTTTAACGAATTATATCCCAATCGTATAAAAAAACTGTCAAGCCGCCATTGGACTCCGGTCGTTGTTGCCAAAATGGCCGCTGAGTATCTTGCCAAAAAACCTAATATTAAGGTACTGGATATTGGTTCTGGGGCAGGGAAGTTTTGTTTGGTGGGTGCTGCTTGCACGCAGGGGATGTTTTACGGTATTGAACAAAGGGATTATTTAATTGAAATTTCTAAAAAAATTGCTGCTAAATACCATTTACCAAATATTGAGTTTATTAATTCCAACATTAATAAAATTAATTTTTGTGATTACGAGGCATTCTACTTTTTCAATTCTTTCTATGAAAATGTAGATACTTCTTGTCCAATTGACAATATAATACTTCCCAGCAACGATTTATTTTATGCTTATTCGAATTATGTGAAACAGCAACTTCAAAGCACAGCAGTAGGAACGCGTTTGGTTACATATTGTACTGATTCTGACAATATACCAAATAGTTTTAGTCTATCTCATTCTGCTTATTATGGGTTTTTAAAGTTCTGGGACAAGGTTTTATAATGAATTTCTATAATTAAATCGTATTTTTTTCATGATTTAATGAATCAAAATAGAAGTGATTATTAGGAATAATCAAGAACGTCAATCAGAATATATACAAGAATTTATCATGAAGATTAAAGAAATTTCTGGCCTTAGAACAAGCCTGGAAAATTTTGATCTAATTTTTGCTTAAAATTAATTATGAATAATAATGTGTATTCGATTATAGTGGGTAGCGGAAGCTACATCCCCACGGTCATTGTTGAAAATCAAGATTTTTTGAATAATGAATTTTTTACACCAGATGGCATAAGACTTAAAAGATCCAATTTGGAAATCATTCAGCAGTTTGAGAAGATTACCGGAATTCGCCAAAGGCGGTATGTAAATTCAGATCTGGTAGCGTCCGATATCGCCTCTTATGCTGCCAAAGATGCGCTGGCGTCGGCACAAATTGATGGAGAAACACTGGATTACATTATTGTGGCCCATAATTTTGGTGATGTCAGAGATGACAATCCCCGAAGTGACTTTGTTCCTTCACTTGCTTCAAGGATCAAACACCAACTGAATATCAAAAATCCCAATGTAATAACTTATGACCTGTGCCTTGGCTGTAGTGGCTGGCTGCAAGGGATAATCCAGGCAGATCTTTATATTAAATCTGGTTTGGCCCATAGAATATTGGTCATCGGGACTGAAACGCTGTCACGTATGATTGATCCCCATGACAGGGACAGTATGATTTTTTCAGACGGCGCAGGCGCTGTTGTGGTTGCTTCAACAGAAAGCACAGTACCAGTGGGGATTATAGCACAGACAGCGCAGTCATATGCAAGCGAGCTGGCATATCTTCTTAAAATGGAAAAATCCTCAAATCCTGACTATGGCAGCAACAGGCTCTTTGTCAAAATGCAGGGGCATAAGCTCTATGAAAGTGTTTTGAAAATATTTCCAGGGTTGATAAAAGATTGTATTTCCAAAGCTGGATTATCTATCACAGATATCGATCAGGTCCTCGTACATCAAGCCAATAATAAGCTGGACGAAGCAATCTTGAAACAGCTTTTCGCCCTTTATGGTATTAACCAGGTTCCGGACTTGGTCATGCCTATGACCATCTCCTGGCTGGGAAATAGTTCAGTTGCGACCATACCAACTTTGTATAATCTGCTTTCCGAAGACAGGATTGAAAATTATACACTCCAGCCCGATAGCTTTATTGTATTTGCTGCCGTTGGTGCAGGGCTCAACGCGAATGCCATTGTCTATAAAGTACCTCGTTAATTAGTATAGTGTAAGTTTTGGCTGACGATGTTTCTATTTATTGGACGGAGATTCTTCGGGAGTTACTTTAACGCCATAAAAAGTAATTATTGCTTAAACACTGCTCCTTAGAATCAATTGTACTATATCAGGTGGGGAGAAAACCTCCACGAAAGTCGTGGCGGTTTTCTCCTTTTTTAGTTTACCAATTGCAGATAAAATTATCCCTTTCTTTATAGTAAACTAACCCCTCTCTTTCTGGTTTATATATACTGGAAAGGTAAAAACAGTATGATACATTCTCTAAACCAGCGATAAAACCAGCTAATGGAATTTCTGAAAAAAATTATTCACTTAATTCAAAACGTAGTTTACTGAGTCAATCCAATTTGTTTCATAAAAGACATGTTATCCCAGAATAAATATCCTTCAATCATTTTGCCATTCTTCCAGTGACCAATAGTATTTACAGGTAGCCACGCAACCGATGCAGGCCGCCGAGTCAAAAGCAGATTGAATTATGCCGACCGTTTTTGTCACCGGCAGTTCCTTACGCGCAAAATTGAAAATCATCAAATCCTTGACCGGCTTGAAGATCTGCTGAAAAGTTATTTTAATAGCACAGACCTATCAATGCAGGGTTTGCCAAGTGTACAATATATAGCCTAAGAATTAAACAACCACATTCTTAGAAGGTGGATTTTGTGAAAAGGTGAAGGCATAGCCTTCAATAGCTCATTCATACTTAGTCAAACAAGTTGAAATGTTGACCATTATTTTCTTCTTTCTTGTCTTCTTCTTCTTGATATTTTACATATCGGCGGATTACATCTTCGTTGATACCTACCGTATTGACAAAATACGGCATCGGCCTCCCGGCCCCGTGACCAAAAGTGATTACCCCAATAGGTCTTTTTCTTCAATCGAGGATAACTTTTGAACAGTTTTATAGCCAATTCCCCCTTCAAAGTACCCATCAACACCGATACAGAGACTTTGGGAGGAATAGAGACAACAAGATGAATATGATCCGGTTGTATGTTTAATTCTACAACTTCACAACTTCCAAGGGTCTATCCTAACTTTAACATAATCTTCACCTTTTGAATGAAATTTATCAAGGTCTGGGGCTTTGTTGGAATTGAACCAGTTGTCGATTTGTTTTTTTCGCCTTTTCCAGCCCCGAATCTTTTTTTTATTTGTTAAGAGCATAAATGTCTTTTACAGCCCGATAAATTTAATTCGACAAATTAATTAATAGAAATATATTCCTTTTTTGAGACTGATACTATTAACCAATTAAATTAAGCGCTTTTAACATAATATCTTTTGAATAAGCATACTTCATTGATTGCCAAGGCATTTTATTAACCCCTTCGGATGCATGACGCCTGGCTGACTCCAAATCCTCAAAATGCCCCTGATAAATCGAAATAATGTTATTGATTACTCCCAAGGTCTTTCTGTCATTATCGGTAGAAACCAAACTGATTTCCTTGTAAAGGCCCCTAATCAGCGCTTCATGGTTGCCCAATATATTGTCCGATTTAAGCTGGTCAATAAGCGCTTCCAGGAAAAGCCGGTTGATGTAGTGGATATTCCTGTGATATGATGCCTGTAAGCGAATCCTTTATGCAGTCTATTCCATGCTTATTGGTGATCCTGCCATGCACTAGTTTCACCAGTTGCTGTGGGTCATGATTACCCTCTGACAGGGCCTTGATCACTTTGCGCATCGACTTGCCACCAATGTTGGACAAATAGTTGCTCAGCCGGATATTACACCGCTGCAAAATTAAATCCATTCCTTGTTCGGCACGCTGTAAATGCCGGTTCAGATAGAATATCTTCCGGTTATAGTGCCGAAGTTGCTGAATTTGATCATCAGGGATGAAGCTGGATTTGATTAATCCCTTTTGCAGTACAATAGCAATCCAGTGCGCATCTTTTACATCCGTTTTTCGCCCGGGAAGCTGACGGATAAAGTAGGGGTTTACCAACTTTACATCAAATTCAGATTCCAGAACACGCCATACCGGAACCCAGTAGATACTGGTGCTTTCCAGGGCTACTTCCTTCACATGATGCAGACACAGCTGCTGACGCAAACGTTCAAGCTCAGGAGTTAAAGTGCCGAACTTCTCTTCAAACTTCTCGCCAGAATCTGTTAATATGCACATAAAGACACTATCGCAGCGGCGAACCGTCTTTGTGTACATCCAGGCCACAAAATCCTTCCATAATTGTTTGGTTTTTGGTACATCACTATAACGATTTTGGTGGTGATTCTGTGGCCCATTTTTATTCAACGCGATTATAAATCTCGCTTTTTTGTTAGTTTGTTTACAAAAACGAAGTGTGAGCGGCATCATCAAGTTTTAAGTGAACCACTGGAATTAGAAGGGAAAACTGGTAAATAACAAGGTAATGGGGGCTCCTGTTCACTTAACCAGTGCTTTTTCGAACTCTTCAATTGCTTTTGGGTTGAAGTTCTAAATTTTCAGCAACGAGATGTGAAAACGTCAAAAATTCGGAAATAATCAGCTTAGTTCTGCAACAGCCACCACCGTTAAGAATAAAGCATATATGTATTTCATAATTTACTTAGCAACCGCCTTTGCGAGGGGCACGTTTATAAATTATTTTACTATCTCGTTCTACATAGTCGCCCGATACTATTGGATATGAATACTTGGGTGTGTGCGATACACTATGGCTTCTTATAATTATTTTGTCGTCAACTTTCAGGCTATGCAATTGCTGAAATTCATTGTTAAAGTTCAAAAAATTCTTGTCAGACTTTTCCGGCCCAAAACTAAGAATATAATCGTCACCATTAATCCTGACCATCACTCCGAAACCTAATCGTGAGCCTGGCGGAAGAGAAAGAGAGGTTACAACAGCCTCCATATTGGTAAAAGCACTTATATGCTTCCTTATTTTAGCTTCACCGGCATACACTTTTTTACCTTCGGGAGATGCTTCCCATTCTTTGTACTTTATACCATCAGGGGTAGCCTCCCATTTTTTCAATGCAGCTTTCCTTTCAGAAGCAGAGAGTGGCTTTGAGGTTGACTTTTTAGAAGCTTCATTTTTAATTTCACGATTAGCAAATACTAGTCCGCTTACCACAACCAGCGATAAGATTAGCGAATAAATTATTTTTTTCATATTTTTTGTAGGTTTAATTAAAATAAATCTATATCCTGATAAATCAGATCCGTTTAAGGCATTCTTTTTATTTTCCAGGATTTCGACAAAGCTAAAAGTTTCTATCCTGTCGTCTGTTAATGACCTGTAAAAGAATGTTAACGAAACGTAAAAGTAGCTTTTACAGACTGCTATGGATTTTGGCCTCTAAGTAGTTGGATATACTGTACAATAATGTTGCCTATACAACTGTCTTACAAAAACGCTAATTTCTTGATACTTTAGCTATTTCCAGTATTCACACAAAATCACCATTTTTATGGACTTTTAATACATTGTTTCTTCGACGTTAGTATGATAAATATTATTGATTTTGATAAACGGGGCTTTAATTAATAATATTAAAAGAATTTCCATCTTATAAAACATCTTTCAAGCTTATATATAATTATCTTATACATTTGTTACTTATTAAAGGATGTATACTGATCATGAGAAAATTTGTATTTACCACAATATTAGCTTTAATCACTTTTTCAGGCAGTGTTTGCACTGCTCAACCGGAGGCTTTAAGAGGAACTTGGATATCACCTGAGCAGGATGTAGTTGAAATTTTAAACACGGGTCTTGATTCAGCTAATTATCTTTCAAATAAATTATTGAAGGAAGAATCATTTAATTTATTTATTCTCGGGGATACATTAAGTTTTCAACAAATTTACACCAGCTCTTTTACACAACATAAAATTGAATACACTAATCGATACGATTTGAAAGTTGTAAGTGTCAATGATTCGATTCTAGTCATAATGCCAGTTTCTAATTTTTCAAAAGCGTATTTCCAGGAGCGATCTATTCTAGTGCTCAAAAAGATAGATTACCTTGTTGATAAAACGATAGTTTTTGAAAAACTAATTTATCATGCTTCTTCTGCTTGGGGTGGACCGACAATTGCTTTGCAGGTTGACAGCAGTAAAAATCTTTACATGGATTACAAAAATAATACTGGTGAGTCGAAGTATTTACAATCAGGTAATTATTCAGCCGTGTTGGATGTTGAAACGTATAATGAATTAATATACCATTTACAGAAAAGCAATTTGCGAATGTTGAAATTTTCAGATGTTAAAGGAAAGGATTCCCCCATTATAACTCTTATTGTTTATTTTAATGGAAAGCGAAAATATCTAAAATCTGTATCTCCACCCAGAATTTCAAAAAATCTTATAAAATTTATTAATTGGCGGTTGCGGAAATATGCAAAGTTAAAACCGACAGACGAAAAAATGGAAATAGAGCGATGAAAATATACTTTATACAAATATTTTTTTTAGATCTAACGATGGAACTGAATTCTACCAGAACCAGAAACCAGCCAAAGAAGTTAATAAAAACCTTGGTCAGTGAGACAGATCTATATTCTCAGCTGCCGATCTGATTTTCAGATATACCACCGTTTTTGCGGAATATATTTAACATGTTGTAAGATATCCAACTGGCTTTAATATTTTAGCCAAACATCCTTTTTTCTTCCGTAAATAAAATAATTCCTAATGAATTAGGAATACTCCTAATCGATTAGTAGTATTGAATAAAAAAAAGCTACTATGCAAAAATTAGGAAAAAGAGAAGAACAAATCATGCAGGTAGTCTGGCAACTCCAGCATGCCTTTATCAAGGATATCATTGAGCTGCTCCCCGCTCCCCAGCCGCACTACAACTCGGTCGCAACCATGGTCAAAATCCTAACGGATAAGGGTTTTTTAAGTGCTGAGAAAATAGGAAATACCTACCGGTATTCGCCGGTTGTAACCCTGGCCGAATACCGGCAGCAGGACGTGGCCACCATAAAACAAAAATACTTTGGTAACTCCCTGACTAAAATGATAACGCATTTTGCAAAGGAAGAAAACTTGTCCGATCAGGAATTAGACGAGCTGATACAAGTCATAAAATCGCAAAAATCATCTTAAACTCATTTGTCATGAACGAGTTTCTATACAAAGCTTCTATCATTGCGGGAGTCGCTTTTTTGTTTTATAAGGTCTTTCTCCAGCGGGAAAGCTTCTTTACCGCCAATCGAATTTACCTGATTGGCTGCCTTGTCCTGGCTTTTACCTTGCCCTTTGTGAGCTTGCCCTCGCTTATCAACCATCAAGGCTATTTGGCCACAGTGTTGCCGCAGAATAGCTCAACAGGAGAAAACAGTTCAAGGGTATATGCGAAGCAGTTGGCTGCGGAGAGTTCCGCTCAGGGTATTGCTGGCAAACCGCCGGTTGCTGCGTCAAAGTTGAATTATCAAGATCCGGCCTTGCTGCAAAAAACCAGCCAGCAGCCCGTTACAACAACAGGATACAGCTTTGCTTTTTGGCTTTTTACCTTTTATCTCTTTGGGGTGGCTGTTTTCAGCGGAAGCCTGTTAATCCAGCTGGGCATTATTCTGTACAGGATAAGACAATCTCCTGATAAAATTCAGGATGGGAACATCGTGATTGTAAATACGACGCAGCGGCAAGCACCTTGTTCTTTCTTCCACTATGTTTTCATCTACCCCGATGCTTACGATTTTGAAACCTATCAGCACATCATTTCCCACGAGAAAATACATGCCCGGCTTTACCACAGTCTTGATCTGCTGCTGGCAGAAATTGCCGCTATATTACTATGGTTCAGTCCCTTTATCAGGTTACTAAAAAAAGAAATAGAAAAGAATAACGAGTATCAAACAGATGCCTTTATGGTGGAGAAAGAGCATGTCGACAAACAACAATACCAACTGAATCTGCTTCAAATCGCCGTGCCGAACAGACCACTTTCCATTACAACTAATTATAATCAATCTGTACTTAAACAAAGAATTATGATGATGAACGCAAAAAGATCTACCCCTCATGCGTACTGGAAATACAGCTTTCTGGTACCTGTATTCTTTGGAACTCTGCTGCTGCTTAATAAACCCGCTTCCAGCCGGGAAATGTCCGGCAATAACACTCAAAAGAACTCTTTGCCGTTAGAATCCGCTGACCGGATACAAAAAGCAAATCCACAAAGTGAAAAACACCCCAATGGCAGCGATGAATCCAGGATTTGGAATTACCCGGATTCAAAAACCGATATATCATCCGGTTACTGGTACAGCCATCAAGACAAAGAGAATTATTGTCTGGAATTTAAAGGCAGCCAGGGTGTCTCTCAATGGAATATGAGTCGGTGTTTTGGGAAAAATAGTTTTAAAAAAACCGGAGATAATAGCTTTGTATTGACAAAAGATGCTGGTACGCTGCAATTAAACGGAAACCTGCAGGCCGAAGTAAGCCAGGGAAAATATACTTTCACGGAAAACAAAGATTTTGTAAACTACTTAGCTGCCAATAGTACGGCATCGCAGGAAAAGAACCTTGTTCTCTTTTTGTTCTTTGCGGATGTTAACAGGCAGTATGTAGAATTCTTAAAAAGTCAATATCAGACGTTCGACGGGCAGCGTTTGCTGGAAATTGCCATTCACGGCATCAGCCTGACCGAATACCAAGGGTATATTGCTTTATTTGAACAATATAGCCACAAAAAGCCTTCGATGTCCGAAATAATTGAAGCAAAAATACATGGCGTCGATCAGCAGTATGTGCAGGATATAGAAAAGATGGGCTTTCCAGGACTTAGCTTGAAGAAAATTATTGAGGCTAAAATTCATGGCATTGACCCTAGTTACGTACAACATTTAAAGGAAGCGGGCCTGGCCAACCTTTCCCTGGATAAAGTAATTGAGGCCAAGATCCATAATATCAACCCAAACTCAGTGAAGGAACTTAGGGCATTGGGCTTTGGAGATCTGACCCTTACTAAAATGATAGCGCTGAACATTCACGGAGTTACTGCGGCTTACATTCAGGAACTTCAATCGGCCGGCTTGAAAAATCTAACGCTTGACCAGACCCTGGAAGCAAAAATACATGGACTGGATGCTGGTTCAATCAAAGAGATCCGGGCTTTGGGATTTACAAATGTAAGCTTTGAGGAAATCAGAAATGCCCGGATTCATGGGGTGGATGCATCTTTCCTTAAAGGAATTAAAGAAGCGGGCTTACCGGATCTGACCATCGAAAAAGCAATAGAAGCTAAAATTCACGCTATCGATGGAGCGTTTATTCAGGAAGCTAAGAAAAAGGGATACGATTTTACCAGTATTGATAAATACATTTCACTCAAAATCCACAATCAGGCCATTGAATCATTAAAAGAATAAAGCAATATTTGGATGCATTGTAGCCAAATTAATTAACAGAAAAGGCTTTCTACCGGACTTCCCGCACTGGCCTTTTCTGTTAAATTCCTTATTATTAAATCCTAAATTGTGCCCGTAAGCATTTATAATGGCACCTGTTATTCAAAATAGGATTATTGGGCAACTACGATTGAAAAGGAATAAGTCTATTTTAAATTAGTAAATAAGTAAGATTTTGGATTTAGCTATCAGTCAGTTATGTCAAATACAAAAGAAGGTGGACATGGTACCTTTATGAGGACAAAGAGTTAAGGGAAACTTTTATAACTTAACACTTATGTCTGGAGAAAGAAGAGTATTTGACAAGGAGTTCAAACTAATGAGCGTTGAACTAAGCGGCCGCCGCCCGGTAATAATCGCACAGACCTTAGTGCAGTGGCAAAGGAACTGGATGTGCCACCAGCAATGCTATACCGCTGGCGCAGAGAATTTTCAGCAAAGCAAAATAGTAGTTTCCCCGGTAATGGAAAGGTGATTTTAAGCGAAACGGAACAAGAATTAGTTCGGCTAAGGAAAGAACTCCGCGACACACAACTTGAGCGCGATATATTAAAAAAAGCTGTCGGCATTTTCTCCAGGAACGATGGCAAATATTCGGGTTCATAAAAAGTCATCGGAGATTATTTCCCATTGAGAAAATGTGCCTTATTTTAAACGTAAGTAGAAGCAGGTTTTACACTTGGATGAAAAATGGATTATCGAATAAGTCCATTGAAAACCAGGTCCTTACGGAGAAAATAAGAGTTATTCATAGTAAAAGTAAACAAACTTACGGAAGCCCCGGAATCACTCACGAACTGATAAAACTGGATGTAAAAGTATCCCGTCCAAGGGTTGCCAGGCTGATGAAAAAGGCGCAAATAAGAAGTATTGTTAAGAGGAAATTCCGTGTCACAACAGATTCCGAGCACAAGTATCCGGTTGTTGAAAATAGGCTAAACAGAGAATTTAAGGTAGAAAAAATAGCCACTACCTGGGTATCAGACATCACCTACATTAAGACGACGCAAGGCTGGCTATATCTCACAATAATACTGGATTTAGCTGTTAGGAAAATAATTGGATGGGCCTTAAGTTCAACCATGAAAGCTATTGATACTGTGATACCTGCATGGGAAATGGCTCAAAAAAAAGAAAGATTTCAAGTGCGTTAATTTTCCATTCAGACAGAGGAATTCAATACGCTTGCAGCGAATTGAAAACTATTTTAGAGAAGAATCCTTTTGTAATCAGAAGTATGAGCCGAAAAGGAAATTGCTGGGACAATGCGGTTGCAGAAAGCTTTTTTAAGTCTTTGAAGACAGAATGCGTTTATCAGAATAAGTTTATTAATAAGAAAGAGGCTGCTGTTATTGTCTTTGAGTATATCGAAATTTGGTATAACAAAAAAGATTGCACTCTGCTCTTGGGTATGTATCTCCCAAAGAATTTGAAGAATTTTTAAACCAACAAAAAATTGCGGCTTAACTATGTGTCCTCTTTATTGTTGCAGTTCCAGAATGGTCAGTATTATATTTCAATAGGATTAAACTATAACGGCGCTAAAGCTGGCCCAACTACAACTTATGTTCAATGGCATCACAATGAAGTAGACACGTTTGTCGCCGAGTTTAAAATTACGAATGTTTCAACAAGTCTTATGGAATTGACATTCAACAATCAACTTAAATATACCAGCTCTATAAAAACGGTAGATTCTACTGCAACTTGGGGAGAAAAGGCATTTGGGAAGTTTTTTGAAGTAGTCAAATCGACATGAAATAAAACTGATTTAACCTTCTAGATTAGCAAGATCCAACCATTAGGTATGAAATTGAGTCATTGCTGTACATTAGAGATTGGAAGTCAAAAGAACTTAAAATTTAAACCTTAATTTGTTCGTGATGAAATACCCAAATTTTTATTTTTTAGCTATTGCTATCGCCTTATTTTCGGCTGGTTGCAAAAAAGACAATGTTGAGAATGATCTACTCTTAGGTGGCGTAACCATGGAACAATCTGTCGATATCCGTGTAACAAGTTCTAAAGGAGAAGATCTACTAGATCCTGCCAACAAAAACAAAATTACGGATTTCAAAGTTTATCATGGGACTGACAAAGAAAATGTACTTTTTAATCAACCTAATCTTGATGCCCCAAGTGGTTACTCGATTAAAAAGAATGAAAAAGAGAATTATTATTATCTACAGGTATTGTTGACTACCCCCTATTCCCAAGAACCTTCTGCAAAAACTACGACTTATTTAAAGATAGGTAGTTACGAATTAGACACGATACAGGCGTCCTACTTTTCAACAACACCAAGTATTAAATTAAGTAAAGTTTGGTTCAATAATAATATAACATGGGATGCTACAAGTAATACCCAGATGCTATTTGAAATAGTAAAACCTTGACCAGTGTGAAAGTTTAAACATTGCTTTTTTGGATGGATGCTTGTCTTCGATCTTAATAATAGTTATGAAGATATTTATTACACTATTTTTTATTGGAAATTCTGACTCATATAAGGTAAGAGCAATCCTGATTCTTTTTGCTTCATTATCTTATAATTACCAGCTGAAAGCGCAAAGCTATTTACTGGACAAATCAAAAAATGCTTCCTTTGTCTCAGCATCCATCGGAAGTGATGATTGGGCAGTTTATAAAACGGCAGCAATTGGATATTCAGTCAATGGAAGGTTTGACATGGTGTTGGCAGGTATATATGAAAGTGGATCGACCGCCAAAGCCTATACGATAACTCCTGCACTAAGCTACCTGGTAGTCAAGCAGGACAAACTTCCCTTGAGCATTGGATTGTTTGCCGGCTATGGTTTTAAAAACTTTAATCATACCAAGGATCTGAAAAATTATACTATCAAAACAGGGATTTCCTTGTATCATAAAATTAAAATCAGAAATAATGTGCTACTGATCCCCGGTTTATTTTGTGGTCAGGATTTTACAAAGACAAGGCTTGATGATTATACAAATAGATTTTCAACCCGTTCAGCCGGAATTCAAACCACTTTGTTAATAAAAAATTTTTCGATTACCCCTCAATTTTCATATACCCAGCTGAGAGGGTCACTTTTTACATTACAGGCAGGCCTGATCCTATTTAAAAGCGAATTTATTCAGCCAGTCAATGAGCTTTAATTGTTTATATTAATTCCGCTAAACGCAAATGCTCAGATAAATAGCATTAATATTATGGTTTAAAAATCATAATATATTAAAAATAAATACTTTATATACGATTTTCAAAGAATTTAGTTCTAAAAAAAGTTTAACGTCAAACATTTAACAAATGAGCAAACAATATGTTTTGTGTTGCATTATTGGCGTATTCCCATTGTCAATTAGTGCACAAAATTCAACTCTGGAATCATAAGACTTAAAGTTAAGTGAAACACAGAAAAAGATTTATGATAGTGATTCTTACAGAAAACTTGGTTTGAATTCTCTTTCTAATCAAGCTATTGTAAAGACACAAAATGCCGATACAAAATGTATTAGTAGTTGAAAATAAGATACTTAAATATGTAAAGGTACAAAACGAGTTTTAAGGCGTATTTTTCTCTTCATGTATTATCTGACATTTGGTCTAAAATATCTTCTTTCATTGAAGGTTTTTAGACTTAGTCATTCATGACAATGCTCCTACATCTCAAAAGTAATGCGATTTTATGTGTTATTTTTCAATGATCAACTTTATCTTAAATTTGAATTATTAAAATCTTTGGAATGGAGAATCAGATAGAAATTTATCAAAGTAACGACGGTGAAACTCAGTCAAAGTAAAATTTGAGCAAGACACAGTTTGGCTGAGTCAAAAGCAAATGTCCGACTTGTTCGATAAGGACAGTGATACGATCGGGTTACATTTAAAAAACATATTTAGTGAGGAAGAGCTGGAAGCAGCTTCAACTACCGAGGATTTCTCGGTAGTTCAACAGGAAGGAAAACGCCAGGTTAAAATAATAATAAAGTTCTATAATCTCGACGCCGTCATTTCCGTAGGATACCGGGTAAATTCAAAACGCGGTACTCAATTCCGTCAATGGGCAACCCAACGCCTAAAAGATTATTTAACCTGAATTCGGTTTAAGCAGCAGCTAGACAAAGTTGGTTTGTTTTAATTTCCTCAATATTGAGTGACGGTTTTTTTGGAAAAAAGCAATATGCAACAAGCGCACCTAAGATGTTCATTATGAAGTTATTTACGGATCTGTGTCGGGTGTGTTCGATCTGACACAGATTTTTTAATTCATCATTTATTGTTTCGATAATCGCTCTTTTTCTTAGTAATAGCCTGTCTTTCAGTTCCATAATATGTCCCTTCATGTTTTTCCTGACTTTTGTAATCAACTGCATTCCGTCAGCAAATAGCATTTCCCACAGCGCTTTTGAAAGATAGCCTTTGTCAGCATAGATTTTGCCAAAAAGTTGTTCAGTAAGTTTTTTAATATGTTTGGGATTGCGATCGTCCACATTGCCCTTAGTCAAATAAAAGGAAAGTAATTCTCCCTTTTCATTACAAACCAGATGTAACTTAAATCGCGCGGCGAACCGTCCATAGAACCAACCCATCGAAGACTTCCCTCTTTCGGCTAAATTTTTGAAAACCTTGTGGTTATGGATTCTCTGATTTCTGCAGACTTTCAGTGCGGCCGCCGCTGCGGTAGTGCTGTCCATAAAACTAATACCTGTACATTTACCTAAACCTTTCTCCTTCAAAAACATGGCCAGTACTACAAAATAGCGACTTTGAA
Organism: Dyadobacter frigoris; assembly: GCF_005280585.1. Lineage (GTDB taxonomy): Bacteria > Bacteroidota > Bacteroidia > Cytophagales > Spirosomataceae > Dyadobacter > Dyadobacter frigoris. The sequence goes on along the minus strand of NZ_SZVO01000004.1, from coordinate 384,835 downwards.
CCTCCACAAAGCGATTGTAAGACAAACTTTTAGGAAATAAATCTATCCAATGATCCTGTATTATCTGCTGATAATAATGTTTAAAAGTTTTGTGTGACCCTAAATGAAAACAGATTAAAATTGTTAGAATTTCAGAATCAGACATCGATAATGGCCTGTTTCTATATCGCTTTTCACCGTTGACCTGAACTTGCTTTAATTCCTTGATTCGTAGCTCAAATTCTTTGCAAAAATCATCTACGGTACAAAATATTTCGGTAACTTTATCCTTTGAAAACATGGAGATTTATTGGTTAAATATTTGAATATAAGATACTTAAATATACTAATATTTCTCCTGTTTTTATAATAATAGCAACTAAATTCTTATCCCGAATTCAGGTTATTTAATTCAAGGATATGCCATCAACGAAAAACGACTAGCCCAAAAACAGCAACAAGTACAAACCTTAAAAGACGGAATACGTATCCTAAGCCGGGCCATTGAAACCAAGATTGGAGATTCTGATACAGCATGGCTAGATCAATTTGCAAAAGGACTTGAATTATTAGATGATTACGATCATGAAAACCTTGACCAGAAAGGTAGGAATACACATCAAGCAACATATCCTGAACTATCGGCTTATCAAAATATTATTGAAGCCATGAGAAGTGATTTCGAATCTTCCGTTTTTGGCAAAGAAAAAGACGATAGCTTTCAAAGTTCCATTGCCCAGATCAGCAAAGGTTTCGGAGATATTGACTTTTACCCTTCAATTGAGGAAAAGGCCGCTACCCTACTCTATTTGATTATTAAGAATCATTCGTTTGTTGATGCTAACAAACGAATTGCGGCGGCTTGTTTCTTGCTGTTCCTGGAGGTGAATGGTTTATTGAAGTCGAAAGAGGGAGATTTCCTTATTAGTAATGAGGCGCTTGCTAGTTTGACACTTTTTGCGGCTGCTAGTAAACCGGAAGAGATGGATACGGTTAAGAAGTTGATTGTTAGTGTGCTGAATAGGGATCAATGAGTTGATATTTGTGAGAACTTAGATTAAAAATTTTCATGGTGCATCGCCAGCTTTTAAAATTGTGTGCTATTAAAATAAGCCATCTCCGAAAAACTTCTATTCACAAAACCCGTTTCGAGATCTAGTAAGTGAAATTTGATTTTGCAAACAACACCATGAAACAAAAATAGAACAAATTCCAGATTAAATGAAAATTGGTGAATATTTCATCTAATCTGGAATTTTCGCGAACACTCAGATTTACTAGGACGAGATGTTTATACAGAAAGATTTACCGTTTAATAAGTTTGCCTCTTTGGATTTATCATACGATAGAGATTCAATGAACTTATTAAGTAAATTACTAAACTTTAATGATTTTTTATCAAAAAAGCGAAACTGCATCCTTCATAGTTGCTTACGTTTTTTAAGTGCTTAACCCTCAAAATTCTTGATATATGTCTTTATCATTTTTTTACATAAAACAACATTATTGGAATAACAGTGCTGTCAGGATTTACCTTTCATTTCTTATCCTTACCAGCAGTTTCAACGACTGTGTTGCACAATTTGGCCCGGATGGACTTTTCACACCCACAGCAAGTTCATCTCTTTACAATCCAACTACACCCATTACATCGGTTCCAGTTTACCCAACTTACAAAGACGTTGAAGAATACAAGAAGCGTCTACTCATTAGGGTTAACGACGCTTTATATAATCTTGAGAATGACTCAATTGGTTTGAAGGAAATCTACACAACTATTTGGGGTGCTTCATTCTATAACGATTTATATAGCGAGCTAACAGGTCTAAAGGAATATTTAGTGAATGGCACAAATGCCAATGGAACTTACCAGTATGTTGTAAATCCGGTTGATATTTCCGGCTTTGCTAGCAAAGATATAATGATGATCTATCAAGAGCCTTTTGTGTCGTATAATGACTTTGTAAGAACTAATTTGCTAACGACAGATCTGCTTTCGGACCACCTGTTAAATCGGTACAATGGTGGTCTAGATACAGCAAGTTACAGTCCGACCGTGAAACTCAAGAATATGCACATGGATCTGGACTATCTGAAAGGTTGGCGAAAACTAGAAACATGGCTTGAAAATCTCAAATCAAACAGAGCAACGCTTTTGCTAGCTCAATCCAACATTTATTCATATGAACAAGTAAAGGTTGATGATATCCGTAGAAATCTAATTTCTACTGATCCATCAAGTATTGAACTGGTTGAATGGATTAAAAATAGCAGATTTATAAAGGATTGGTTGTGGTATACTGGCGGCATTCTCAACATTAACCCGCTTTTAGTAACAACTCAGGCAAACAAATATCCGAATCAGGAAAAAAACACTTTCTTAACACCCGAACAAAGATCTTTACTAGATTCATTGAGCAAATTGCCAGTTCTCAAAACATTTACAAATACCCAGATCGTGTTAAATAAAGTTTTGCTGCCAGTAAAACCAACGCTTGATGACAACGAATATTTTTTAGTGCAATACGATGCTAGGGGTTACATAAATACCTCCCCTTTATCAAACGAATTTTTCAATAAGAAAAAGCAGGTACGGGCAGTAGTATTTAACGTTGCCAAAGACAAAAAGGTAACCTTCTCAAGGTCAGAAGAAGATCTTGCCTTTGAGAGTCAGGCTACAACCGCACTTAACGCCGTGGCAGATCAAATTGGTGTAATTACCAGTTTAGGTGCTTCGAATATTGCAACTTTTTTAGCACTTCAAAAACGCCTGAATGCAACCGAATTAGGACCTGTTTTATTGAATGTTGGGTCTGCCAGTGTAACCCGGGCAAATACTCTTTCAAGAAAACCAGCCATTTCGTTCGATAATCCCGGAGGTAATCCCAACTTCAAGTCCGAAGAAAAGGGAAATCAGAAAGACACAAATATTACTCTCCCAAAGAACTGGTGGCAGCAGGGAAATCAATTACAACCTTTTAGTAAACCCCCACCGGATACATTGATGGTAATGCTCGTATCCAGGTCTATATCGATTAACATTAATGGTATCAAGGTCCCGCTTACAGGCACAAAAAGAAATGAAGATAAAAGGCGAATTTTGTGGGTGGCTCGTCCAAAGAAAAAAATGGATATTTTTAAAAAATCCTTGATTGGAGAGCGGATAGAAAAGTTTATTGATCTGGATCGCGATAATTTTTTGCGCTACGCTAGTAATCAAACTTTGAAAAAGGACGTAGAATCAATGCGTTTAAGATTTATAAGTTTCGTAGCGTTAATTGACGCACGTGAAAATGAACTGGCGGCTTTAATTGACTGTCTTGATAAGAAAATTAAAGAAGTAAGTGCTTATGTGAGCATCTATAATCGATCATTACCTCCCAAGAATTTAGCAGCATCTGTGGACACGAATTCGCTTTATAGCACTGAATTAATTTCTTTTCCCGTTCTTAAAGCACCCAAAACGCTTAAATATGTGCTAGTAGAAACAGACCAGAGTGGAAAGGGAATTGCAAGAATTGTTGATAAAAGGACTATTAAAATAATCAAGCCCTTGCGCGTTGACGTCAGCGTCGGTTTGGGCTACAATTTCCAGGAATATAACGTTAGTCATAGCAATGATCCGGGATTACCCAGTTCAGCGTCAGGAGATCGACTACAGTTTGTGGCAGGTCTGCATTGGTACCTTTTCCAACCCCTTAACAAATTACATGATAAACCGTTTAAAAATTTAGGGGAACGAATATCTATCTATGGAGGACTAAGTATTAAAAATGCACTCGACAATTATTACATTGGTCTTTCATACGATTTCGTGCCCGGCATCCGGGGTATTCTTGCCGGTCACTTCTATAAAAACGAGCGTTTCAAAATTGTGAATAATACCGTCGCAGACAAAGCAACAGGTGTGGACTTCGCAGGTCTGTTGCTAAGTCTCAATTTGGAACCTGTAACCATTGGTAAAGCGATCGGACTTTTTAAATGACTTTCCCATGAAATATAATGTAATCATCCTCCTTCTAGTATTCACAAGCATTATTTCCTGTAAAAACTATCGTAAACTGAAAGATGTAGATCCAGTGGCCAACAGCTCCTATTTACATGGACGGCTTGTGCTCACGGACACGCTTACACAACGCGTAATAAAAAAGCCCCTAGGTAAAAAGACCGTCACGGTCAACTTCAGTGACGCTACCGACAACACCAATTTCCTCCACAGCACTGTTACCGATGATAACGGTTATTTCAAATTTGAACAACTCTCCGATAAAGGGAAATACATCGTCTATTATTCAGAAACAGTTGATAACAAACTGTATTCCGCTACTTCGGAAGTCATCTCTTTACCCAACGAATCAACCGACCTTGTAGCGACGTTAGCATCGAATAATCAATTTGGCGTGATCTTCGATATTTCCGACGAAGATGGACAACGGCTTGGTAATGCCGATGTATGCATATTTACTACGTCGATCCCTCTTACTAAAAACGGATGCGATGGCAGTAGCTTTTCTCTCAAGTCGGATGCTAATGGGAATGCTTCACAGTTTAATCTAAGCGAAAGACATTATTACATTTTTAGCAAGATCGTTATCAACGGTAACGATTATATTTCGAGAGACACGATCAAAATTGGGAATGGGATTCTCAAGAAACATATCAGCTTAAAAGCGATTCCTCCTGTCAGTTCGAATAATCTGGCTATTGTAGCTATCGACGTAAATGCCAACGTACTGGCCAATGCTACGATTTGTCTTTTCACCAGCAAGGCATTATTCGCAAGAGATACGTGTGAAGCAAGTAACTATTCGCTAGTAACCGATTCAGGCGGCAAAGGGTCGTTTACAAACCTTCTTCCCGGCAAATACTATGTACTAGGTACTTTGTATCTCAAAAACTTTCGCTTAATGGCCAAAGATGAGGTGAATATAGAGAACAATAAAACAAAAGATCCGCTGCCATTAGTTTTGAAATAAAAGCGGGTTTAAAATTCACTATTATCAGTCAATACTGTGAATTAACACAAAAATATCGCTACAGAATTTGCTCTTTCCGCTTAAAACCTTGACTTTACGCGCCCTCATTTTGTAGTTTCTTCTATTACATTTCAGACTGCAAAATCTAGTCACGGTGGTCTTGGCAGTGAACTTATTACCGCATTCCTGGCAGATTCTGATGGTTTCAATTGTTGAGCTCATAGTGCCTTGTTTCCTATTGTTTCTACATGTTTCAGTACGTTTCAGAATGTTTCAGTTTGTTTCATCATTTCCCCCCTAAAACCTGAAAATTTGTACCTTTTTGTACCTCATGCCAAAAATACCATAAAAGGTACAAATCGGTACAAAAAAACCGAATATTATCGCAAAACATCAAAAAATAAAAAACCCTGTTAGAACGTATCTAACAGGGTTTTAGTTATCTTTACTTACCTTTATTTATTGTTAATTACTCCTATCTACTTTCCGATACAGAACTTACTAAATATATTATCCAGCAAATCATCCGTAACAATAGTCCCTGTTATCTCTCCCAAATGATGCAGAGACAATCTTATATCCTGAGCCAAAAAATCACCCGTAATCCCTGTATCCAAACCATTGATAACTTCATTCAAAGCATCCTGCGTTTTCAACAAATGTTCGTAGTGACGAAGATTTGTTACAACTGTATCCGTTGCTGATTGTCCGTAAACACGGTTAACAAGGATTTCTGTCAGTACCTGTAAACCTTCCTGCGTTTGAGCTGAAATTCCAATAATTTCCGGATTTTCAGATTTTAATTTATCAAAAGTTTCAGGTTCAATATCAATTTTGTTAAAAACCCAAAGAATATCTTTGCCAACGGCTAGTTCCGTAGCAACCTGTTTATTTTCCAGAAATGTTTGTTCGCTGTCGAAAAGAAAAATCACGATATCTGCCTTTTCCATCGCGCCACGTGAACGCTCAATGCCGATCGATTCGACCAAATCTGTCGTTTCCCGAATTCCAGCTGTATCGATAAACCTGAATTTCAATCCTTCCAAAACCATGGTATCTTCGATCACATCACGGGTTGTTCCAGCCACGCTTGTCACAATGGCTTTTTCCTCATTTAAAAGTGCATTTAATAAGGTTGATTTTCCAACATTCGGAGACCCGATAATGGCCACCGGAACACCTTCCTTCAATGCGTTTCCATAATCAAAAGACTCAATCAAAGGCGCAATAGTCTTACGCAGTTTCTGGATCAACTGCCTCAAATCGTCCCGTTCAGCAAACTCCACATCTTCTTCCCCGAAATCCAGTTCCAGCTCAACCAATGAAGCAAAGTGGATTAGCTCTGTTCTGAGCGAAGCCAGTTTTTTTGAAAAACCTCCTCTCAATTGATTCATTGCCGTTTTATGACTCGCTTCGGAATCAGCAGCAATTAAATCCGCTACTGCCTCGGCTTGTACCAAATCAAATTGTCCGTTCAAAAATGCACGTTGGGTAAATTCTCCGGGGCGTGCAATCCTTGCTCCTTTTTTTATCAAAAGTTTTAAGATTTGTTTGATAATATAATCAGAACCATGACAAGAAATTTCAACAGAATCTTCTTTTGTAAAAGATTTTGGTGTTTTGAAAACAGTTACCAAAACCTCATCTATTAATTCCGTATCTGATTGTATTGTGCCAAAATGTGCGGTATGGCTTTCAACCTGATTCAGGTTTTTGCCTTTAAAAATATCGTTAACAATGGAAATGGAATCTAATCCGGAAACGCGGATTACGCCGATTGCTCCTACGCCCGACGGAGTTGCCAAAGCGCAAATTGCTTCCTGCTGTTGTACTAAGTTACTTATCATAATGCAAAGATGGCATTCATTCAGCAAATTATTTCCTGATTTCTTTTGTTACCATCTATCTTTGTACTGATTTTATTTATCGCTTATCTACTTTTTTGAATTTTGCTAACTGAAACATTACCCATCGTCACCAGCCAGCTTCCGGTTATGGAAGCCTTTTATACTTTGCAGGGAGAAGGCCAGCATAGTGGAAAAGCTGCCTATTTTATCCGTTTAGGCGGATGCGAAGTGGGTTGTCACTGGTGTGATGTGAAAGAATCCTGGGACGCTAACGCGCACCCGAAACAGGACATCAATACGATTGTTGAAGGTGCTCTTGAATACCGCGGCCGACTGGCTGTGATTACGGGCGGAGAACCTTTAATGTACAATCTTGATGCACTTACCGGCGCTTTACAGGAAGCCGGTTTCCAGACAAACATTGAAACTTCCGGCGTTTATCCGTTTACCGGGCATTGGAACTGGGTTTGTTTTTCTCCAAAAAAATTCAAAACGCCGCATCCTGATATTTATCAAAATGCCAATGAACTAAAAGCAATCATCTATAATAAGAGCGACTTTGAGTTTGCGGAAGAACATGCTGCAAAAGTGAATGAGAACTGTACCTTATTATTGCAGCCGGAATGGAGTAAACACCAACAGATGCTTCCTTTGATAATAGATTACATCAAAGACAATCCGAAGTGGAAAATGTCGTTACAAACGCATAAATATATGAATATTCCGTAATGCGCCCCCTTCTTCTGACACTGCTTTTTTCAGGTTGGTTTTTCTCAACAAATAGTCACGCACAGGATGTGCCTTTATCGCGCCGTGGTAAAGAAACGTTTGATAAAGCTCAGAAAGCATGGCAGGCAAGGCAGCTGAATGAAGCAATGGTATTGTTTGAAAAAGTAGAAGAAACGGATCCGAACAATTCTGAAATTCATTTAAGACTGGCGCAGATTTACGAACTTCAAAAAAAAACGGAGCTTACCAGAAAACATTTTGCCAGGTTTGTAGCACTCCGCCCATCCGATCCTCAATCTTCTTCTGCTTATCAATGGCTTGGAAGTAATTTTTTCAGAGAGGAAAAGTATGATTCTGCGGTTGTATATTTTGAAAAAGCATTAGCTCTTTCTCCTCCAAAATCCGGTTTAGCGCGTTTGGCGAAAAAAAGTGCAGCTTCCTCCAAGTTCGCTCAAACAGCGATGAGAAATCCAATGAAGGTGCATAAACAATCCCTAGGCGATACCGTAAATTTCCTCAATTCACAATTTTTTCCGGTTATGACAGCAGATGATGAAACGCTCATTTTCACTGGATTAACGGAAAATCGTGATGAAAATATTTATGTAACGCATCGAATTCCCGGTGGTTGGGATGTACCGGAAGAAATCTCGAAAGCAATTAATACCACTAATAATGAAGGTACATGCAGTATTTCAGCAGACGGAAGAACGTTGGTTTTGACTGCCTGTAATCGTCCGGATAGTTATGGTGGCTGCGATCTTTACATTTCTCACAAACAAGGAAATGACTGGAGTGCGCCGCAAAATGTGGGTGAAAGTATCAATTCCAGAAACTGGGAATCTCAACCTTCTCTTTCCGCAGATGGGAGGACACTTTATTTTGCTTCCGATCGTCGCGGCGGCCAAGGCCGTTCGGATATATGGTATTCGGTTTTGAAAGAAAAAGGACAATGGTCGGATCCAAAAAATCTTGGACCAATAATCAATACGCCGGAAGACGAAAATGCTCCTTTTATTCATGCCAACGGACGCACGCTTTTTTATGCTTCAAACGGGTTAACGGGCATGGGAGGTTTTGATATATTTTTATCCCAAAAGGCAGACACGACCTGGACTACTCCACAAAACATAGGTTATCCGATTAATACCCAGGCCGACCAGGTTGGACTATTTATTTCATCTAATGGTAAAAAAGGATATTATACAGACGACAGTTCTGAAAAATCCAAAGGCCGTTCCCTGTTATATACTTTTGATCTGCCTGATTCCCTGCAAAATCTGGTAACCCCTACCCGTTATGCAAAAGGTAAAGTTTTTGATAAAAAAACAGACAAACCGCTGGCGTCGAGCATTGAATTATATGATTTGAAAAGTCAGGAAAAAGTCGCTGAATTTTCATCGGATACCCAAACTGGTAATTTCCTGGCTGTTTTGAACAAAGGAAGCGAATATGCTTTTTATGTTTCAAAAAGTGGTTATCTGTTCAAAAGTCTTACTTTTTCCGTAACCGATTCTGCTTCCTCTGTCAACCTTGATATTCCTTTGGAAGCGATTGAAAAGGACAAAATTGAAGTTTTAAACAATATTTTCTTCAATACCGGAGAATTTACGCTGGACGATAAATCAAAAGTTGAATTAAACCGGATGGTTGAATTTTTGAAAAACAATAAACAGATCAGTATCGAAATATCCGGACATACGGATGATGTTGGAAGTGAACAGACCAATCTGGAATTGTCTAAAAAAAGAGCACAATCAGTTCTGGATTATTTGAAAAAATCCGGCATTGAACCAGAAAGACTTACAGCAAAAGGCTTTGGAAAAACAAAACCGGTAGTAAAAAATGACTCCGAACTTAATCGCCAAAAGAACCGCAGGATTGAATGGCGGGTTTTGTAAGGAAATTTGCATAAAGGAGTGAAATTTCGCACTTTTGTACAAAATCCTATGTTAGCCTTACGTGAGCGTAAAATTACAAATCGCTCCATTATCACACTGACACATGGAATAGCAAAATGGCTGTTCTGCACTGTAAATGCTTGAATTAAAGATTTTTGAATACTATAAGTAAGAAATTAACATGACATCTGAAAAAGTAGATTGCCTTATCATTGGTTCCGGTCCTGCCGGCTACACCGCTGCTATATATGCTTCAAGAGCTGGTTTAAATCCTGTTCTTTACCAGGGAGCCCAGCCTGGTGGTCAATTGACGATTACTACCGAAGTTGACAATTATCCGGGATATCCTGACGGAATTACAGGCCCCGAAATGATGATCAATTTCGAAAAACAAGCCAAACGTTTTGGTGCCGATATCCGTTACGGTATGGCAACAGAAGTTGATTTCACTTCATACCCGCGCAAAGTGATCATTGATGGCAAAAAAGAAATTCTAGCTGATTCGGTGATTATTTCTACCGGTGCCACTGCAAAATGGCTTGGTATTGAAGGTGAAGAAAGACTGAACGGCCGTGGCGTTTCTGCCTGTGCGGTTTGTGACGGTTTCTTTTTCCGTGGCCAGGATGTAGTGGTTGTAGGTGCTGGTGATACTGCTGCCGAAGAAGCAAGTTATCTTGCCAAATTGGTTCGCAAAGTGTATTTGGTAGTGCGTCGTGATGAAATGCGCGCTTCTAAAATCATGCAGAAACGTTTGGAAACGCTTCCGAATATTGAAATTCTTTGGAACACTGAAACTGTTTCTTTGAACGGAGAAGAAGGTTTGGAAAGTGTTTTAGTTAAAAATAACAAAACCGGAGCAGAAACACTTCTTGACGTAACCGGATTTTTCGTAGCGATTGGTCACAAACCAAATACCGAAATTTTCAAAGGTTATATTGATATGGACGAAACCGGATATATCAAAACCATCAAAGGAAGTGCACATACCAATGTTCAGGGTGTGTTTGCTTGTGGTGATGCTCAGGATAATGTGTATCGTCAGGCTATTACCGCTGCCGGAACAGGTTGTATGGCCGCTTTGGATGCTGAACGTTTCTTGATGGAGCGTGAAGTGGAAGTGATCGCCGATGACATCCTTGAAATAAATTAAGAATAACCCGGATACATTTGACATTAAAATCGGGCTTGGCATTGTGGAAATCACAATGCCAAGCCCGATACAGTAATTATATTTATGAGAGAAAAGCTTATTGTTGGTTTGCTAATGGTCGTGTGTCTGATCCCCTGGAACACGCAAGCACAAGAGCGAGGAAAGTTCAAAAAAAACCCGAAAATCAACCAGGCGGGCAGTAATGCCAATGAAGGCCCAACCAAAGTAGGAACGCCTCAGCCCGAGGACGAATTTCAAGTTGAAACTTCTACTTTAAAATTCCAAAGCCAGTTTGAACCAGTGAAACCGTTGAACCCGGTTGTCAGTGAAGATACTTCAACGATTGACGAAGGAGAAACCGACGTTGTAGAAGTCGTAGACTCTCTGCTGGTTGGTGACGAATGGGTAAAATCTGCCGAATATTATGTGATTTGGGATTCACGGACTATCAATCCTTATGGATTAAGTCCGCTGGATTTCGACGAACCTGTTGACCTCACCTTATATAATCCTGCCCTGAACCGCATGTGGAGCGCGCCGATGGGGGAAACAAAAACGACTTCCAACTTTGCTTATCGCTGGGGCCGCTGGCATAACGGAACCGACCTTGACCTGGAAACGGGTGATACAGTCAGATCTACTTATGACGGTATGGTCAGGATCGTGGCCTGGGACGGAAGTGGTTATGGGAAATTTATTCTGGTACGTCACTACAATGGTCTTGAAACCTTATACGGTCACCTTTCCAAGCAATTGGTAGAATCCGGACAAATGGTTAAGGCGGGGGAAGTGATAGGTTTAGGTGGTAACACCGGCCGCAGTTCAGGTTCTCATTTGCATTATGAAAACCGTTATGAAGGAAATCCTTTTGACGCCCGAAATATTTTTGACTGGGATAATAAACAAATCCGTTCCGATCATTTTCTGTTAACAAGCAGTGTCTGGAATCACCTTCGCGGCGGACGTGCAACGAAAAGTGAATTTGAATCCGGAGATGCACCCGTAGCTTATACCCGCTCGATTTTGCATAAAGTGCGTTCCGGTGATACGTTATCATCCATTGCCGGAAAATATGGTGTTTCGATTTCAACCATTGCCAAAAAGAACAGGATTTCTACCCGTTCAACCTTACGTTTAGGACAAAAAATAAGAATTAAATAAATCAGAAAAATGGAGCTGGATTTAATTCAGCTCCATTTTTTTTAGAAAAAAAATAAAATATTTACCTGATGAAACTTGATATTTTGGCCATTACGGCCCATCCTGATGATGTTGAACTAGGCTGCGCCGGTACTTTGCTGGCACAAATGGCATTAGGAAAAAAAGTCGGGATAGTGGATTTGACACGCGGAGAACTGGGTACAAGAGGAACGCCGGAAGGTCGCATCCAGGAAGCTGCTGATGCTGCTGGTATCCTGGGAATTTCCGTTCGTGAAAATGTAGGCATTGCCGATGGATTTTTTGCCAACGACGAAGCGCATCAAAAAGCGGTCATTCCTTTTATAAGAAAATATCAGCCCGATATTGTCATTACCAACGCTTTCGACGACCGTCATCCGGATCATGCGCGCGGTGGGAAACTGGTATCTGACAGTTGCTTTTATTCGGGACTGAGAATGATTGAAACCTTTGACAGTGAAGGAAATAAACAGGAATCCTGGAGACCTCGTCTGGTATTTCATATAATCCAGGACCGTTACATCAAACCGGATTTTGTCGTAAATATTACTGATTTTCACAATCAGAAAGTTCAGGCCATCAGAGCTTTCAAGAGCCAGTTTTTTAACGCAGATTATGACGAGAACAGTAAAGAACCCCAAAGTTATATTTCGTCTCCTGAATTTTTAAATTTCATCATCGCCCGCGCCCAGGAAATGGGACACGCAATCGGTGTCAAATATGGTGAAGGTTTTACCACAACAAGAATGCTGGGTGTTCAGGATTTGTCCTCATTTATTTAGTCATTTTTTTGCAAAATAAATTTCCAGCCAGACTCCTGGTTTATCAACGGAAAATGAAAAAATATAACATTTTTTTTGACAAAGCGGAACAATGAAAAAATCCTGAATGTTAAATCTTTACGGATGCGAATTTCGTATATTTTACATCAGGACTTCAAACCAGATAAACATGAAAATTAAGTTAGTGATGCTCGTTTGCGGCGTAATGGCATTTTGGTTTCAAAGTTCATTTGCACAGACAACGGAGCAAAAAAGTCCGGTTTATTCTCACACTGACACGAATAAAGTAACAACATCAGAAACTGAGTGGAAAAAGATTCTTCCCGCAGAAGTTTTTCAGGTGGCGAGATTAAAGGGAACAGAACGCCCTGGCACTAGTAAATTTGAAACGTCAAAAGAAATAGGAACTTATTACTGTGCAGTTTGCGGCAATCCACTTTTTAAGAGTGATACTAAATTTGACAGCGGTTGCGGTTGGCCAAGTTTCTACGAACCGATCACCAAAACTTCCATCGTTTATCACACCGACAAAACGTTGGGAATGGTAAGAACCGAAGTAACCTGCGGAAGATGCAAGTCACATTTGGGCCACGTTTTTGACGATGGTCCCCCGCCAACTGGTTTACGCTACTGCATAAACGGCGTCGTACTTGATTTTGAAAAAGCAAAAACAGCAGAAAAAAGTTATTCCAAAAAACATAAAAAAGATACCAGCGGCGGTAAATGATATTTAAGGTTTAAATAAGCCAACCTCTTTAAAAACTCCTGAGGAGAATCCATTCAAACCGGATTTCTCTCAGGATTTTTTTTATTTCCTCAACCGATTGATTAATTGATTGTTAGAAAGTTAACAGACACATTAAGAGAAAAATAGAAGATTCCAAGCAAATTAATAACTTCAATAAAGACAAACAATTTGTTCTAATTCTAAATAATGTATATGTTTGCATCGATCATTTGGTATTAGTCTAAATAATCGCGCCCAAATGCAGCATATATCCTAACAAAACTTACTTCTCGAATGTTGAAAAACAGATTTACTTTTAAATCGCTATTGTTCGCAGCAATGGTAGCAGTTAGTCTTTCCTCTTGTAGTGATGACGATGATTCACCTGTTACACCACCTGTTGCAGCGGATTTGCGCACCAAAATCGACTATGCAAAAGTTACTGCAGCCACTCCTTACAAAGCACTTTTTATTGATGCAAAAGGTGACACAACGGTTGATCTGACAACTGCTAACAATCGTTACAGAATGTTCCAGGGACTGAATTACTACTTAGGTGCTGCCGTAAGAGATTCGGCTACACTGGATGTAACGGTAATGAAAAACATGTTTGCGAATACATCAAATCCTTTTGTAGATGTAAGTACTTTAAAAATCGTCGGAGCAACATTGAATTCATCTGGTGTTCAGCTAAAAGACAAAACAGCTTCTTCCAAAACTGCGGCGGAAATCAATGCGGCAAATACTTATCTTGAAGCAAGTTTTGCAGCAATAGCCGATGCAAGCAAATCTGTAAAAAAAGCAGCTTCAAAAGGTGTAGCCGGAAAATCAGGCACTTATCTTCTTGATGCAAAAGGAATTGAACATGCCCAAATTATCCAGAAAGGATTAATCGGAGCACTTCAATTAGATTATATTTCCAATGTGTTGTTCGTTAAAGGCCTTGAAGCTGATAACAAATCATTGGTATCTGGTAAAAAATATACTGCATTGGAACATAACTGGGACGAAGCATACGGTTTATTAACTTTAAACCCTATATATCTTGCCGGTGCTACGGACGCCGTAAGAAATGCCCCTGAATCATTCCTTGGATCTTATATTTGGGAATATAACAAAGCCAACTACGCGAAAATCCATCCTGCTTTTGTAAAAGGACGCGCCGCTATCGTTAACAACGATGCTACGGAATTGAAAACACAGGCCACTTTCATCAGAACGGAAATGGAAAGAGCCATTGCCCAGGCCGCAGTAGGTTATTTGGGCAAATGGAAAACTTCAACTACGGATGCTGCACGTGCACACGCTATGGGTGAAGGTCTTGGATTTATTTATTCTTTACGTTATGCTTCGATCAACGGAGCGGATGCAGCTTTCTCTGATGCTATTCTGGTTGGACTTGTTGGTTCTGCAAATGGTTTCTGGGACTTGACTCCTGACAAAATCAATGCAGCTTCTGACGCTATCACAGCGAAATTCAAGCTTTAAGATCTGATAAATTTCGTTATTTATTTCCCGAAGTGGACTGGTTGCTCGCGCACCAGTCCACTATTATTGTTTAAAAAGATGACACTACTTAACTTCAAAAAAAGTGCCTTAATCTTGTTTTTAACAAGTACATTATGGGCATGTTCAGGAGGCAGCGATGCTCCGACAGAAACCATTGACGTACAAGACAAGAACAGAAAAGATATGCTGACCAACCTGGCCGACAATATCATTATTCCTTCATACGCCAGTTTTCAAGCAAAGTTTGATTTAATGCTTGCTAAAAGAACCGCTTTCCTTGTAAAACCTGAGCAGCTGGAATTAGTTGCATTAAGACAAGCCTGGGCCGATGCTTATGTGGAATGGCAAAAAGTTGAGCTTTTTGAATTTGGCCCGGGAGAAAAATATTCAATCCGAAATTATTTCAATATTTATCCTGCCAATGTTGCTGGTATCAACAGCGATATTTCCGAACTGATACCAAACTTTGAAGTCCCTGCCTCCTATGACAGACAGGGGTTTCCGGCTTTGGATTATATGATCAATGGTGTGGGCGCGGATGACGCAGCCATTTTAGCATATTATGGAGCGCCAACGGAAGGAGCTAAACGTCTTGCGCATTTGAATCGCCTTACCAACAGAATGGGCGGCCTGATCAATAAAGTAAGAGCCGACTGGAGCAGTACCGCGCGTGAAACATTTGTAAACAAAACAGGATTGGATATTGGCTCTTCGTCTTCCCTGATGGTTAATGCTTATGTGCTTCACTATGAAAGATATATCAGATCAGGAAAATTCGGCATTCCTTCCGGAGCCATGTTAAACGGAATTCCGGCGGCTGAAAAAGTAGAAGGTTTTTACAAAAAGGATTTGTCGCTGACTTTGGCAAAAACTGCTCAACAAGCTTTCGTCGACTTTTTTAATGGAAAGAATTTCACTACCGGTGTTGAAGGCGCATCCTTAAAAACTTACCTGAACGCTTTGGGAGCGAAAGACAGCGCAACGGGAAAGACGTTAAGTGAAATCCTGAATACGCAGTTTGAAGTGATCAAAACGAAACTGAATGCGTTAAAACCAAATCTTTACGACGAGGTAAAAAGCAACAACCAGGCGATGAAAGATACTTATACGGAAATGCAAAAAGCCGTACGTATGCTGAAAGTCGATATGACTTCTGCGATGAGTATTACAATTACCTACACCGATAACGACGGAGACTGATAAAATTCACATTGTGTTAAAAACTTTACGATCTTATACTTCTGCCGCTCCCTTAGCTGTTTTCAGAATTGCTTTTGGAACCATGCTTTTTTTGAGCATAATACGCTTTTGGAGCAAAGGCTGGATCGAACAGTTGTATATAAAACCTCAATATTTTTTCCCCTTTTACGGTTTCGAATTCATAAAACCAATGGGCGAATACATCTATTTGCTGTTTGCGATTTGTGCCATTTCTGCCCTATTGGTTGCATTGGGTTTATTTTACAGAATTGCCATTGTAGGACTATTCCTAAGCTTTACTTATATCGAACTGATCGACAAATCCACTTACCTCAATCATTATTATTTTGTAAGTATTATCAGTTTTATGCTGATGTTTTTGCCTGCTCATGTTTGCTTTTCCTTTGACGCCGGACGGAATAAAAATATTCATGCCAATCAGATTCCCGTTTGGTGCATTTTTTCCATTAAGGCCATGGTTTGCATTCTCTATTTCTATGCAGGTCTGGCCAAATTAAACAGTGACTGGCTCATAAATGCTTTGCCGCTCAGAATTTGGTTACCGGCAAAAAACGATATGCCGGTCATCGGTTTTCTTTTTAATTATCAATGGATTCCTTATGTATTCAGCTGGTTTGGATGCCTTTATGATCTGACCATTCCATTTTTTCTTTGGAATAAAAAAACACGTCCTTATGCTTTTATTGCCGTGGTTATTTTTCACGGACTTACGGCTATACTCTTTCCGATTGGCATGTTTCCGTACATTATGATCGTTACGGCCCTGATTTTCTTCTCGGGCACTTTTCATGAAAATATAATTTTCAGACTCGGAAGTTTACTGCGAATACCGGTTTCCTTTTTGACAAATGACAAAAAATACATTCTTGGCAAACTGGCTACTAACATTGTTATTTCGACTTTTTTAATCTTTTTTCTAGTTCAACTTATAATCCCATTTCGGTATTTAACATACCCCGGCGAATTGTTCTGGACAGAAGAAGGCTATCGTTTTTCCTGGCGTGTGATGTTGATGGAAAAAGCGGGTTATACCCAGTTTCAGATTAAAGATAAAACAGGGAAAAGCCTGATTGTAAATAACAATTTGTTTTTGACCACTTTACAGGAAAAATCCATGTCAACCCAACCTGACATGATTTTACAATACGCCCATATACTTCGGGATTATTACAGCCGGCATGGATTCAAAAATCCGGAGGTATACGTGGATTCTTACGTCGCGCTCAATGGCCGGTTAGGAAAACCATTGATTAGTCCGGACGTTAACCTGGCCGCAGAAATCGAATCATTCCAACATAAATCCTGGATAACTCACTTTGATAATGAAATTAAAGGTTTTTAATATTTTTATATTTTGTCTGATAATGACCAAAACGCTGGCACAAGCCCAGCTTTCGGGAATTATTATTTCAAAAAAAGATAGTCTTCCACTTCAAGGTTGCACGATTTATGTGACCAAAGGAGCGCAAAGTACAACAAGTGATGAGCAGGGTAAATTTGTCATTCCTACTATAAGTTTGGGGAATCATACCGTACATATTTCCCACCCCGATTTCAAATCATATCAGCATTCTTTTAAAGCAGATGGCCAGCCCGTTATTCTAAAAGTTGAATTGCATAACAGAGAAAATGATCTGCAAGAAGTTACAGTCACCGAAAAACAAAGTGATTTTGGCTATACGCGGATGCGCGGCGTTGAAAATATGGGAATTTATGAAGGCAAAAAAACAGAAGTGATTTTGCCTGATAAACTGGTTGCAAATCTGGCTACAAACAACGCAAGACAAGTTTATGCCCGAGTTCCGGGACTAAATATTTATGAAAATGACGGAGCCGGATTACAGCTTAGTATCGGTGGCCGGGGTCTGGATCCTAACCGGAGTTCCAATTTCAATGTCCGGCAAAATGGCTACGATATCAGTGCCGATGCGCTTGGTTATCCTGAAAGTTATTACACGCCACCAATAGAATCTGTGGGCAGAATACAGATTATTCGTGGTGCAGCATCCTTGCAATACGGAACGCAGTTTGGCGGATTGTTGAATTTTGTAATGAAAAAACCCGTCGAAAACCGAAAGATGGAATTGGTTGTCAGGCAAAGTAGCGGCTCTTTTGGGTTTTATAATTCCTTTACGAGCGCCAGTGGAACGGTTGGAAAACTGAGTTATTATACTTTTGTTCAATACAAAAGAGGCGATGGATGGAGATCGAATTCTCATTTCAACAATGTGACCGTTTTTTCTAATGTTAATTACAAAATCTCAGAAAAAACGAAAGTTGGTATCGACATCACACACATGAATTATCTGGCACAACAGCCTGGCGGACAATCAGATGATATGTTCAAAACAAATCCACGCCAAAGCAACCGGGAGCGTAACTGGTTTAAAGTCAACTGGAATATGCTCGCTTTAAATTTCGACCATAAGTTTAATTCAATGAACGAATTTAACCTGAGGCTTTTTGGATTATCAGCTTTTCGTTATTCGTTGGGTTTCCGACCAAACCGCGTTGCCACTGTCGATGATAATAGTGAAAGAGATTTAATCAAAGGAAATTTCACGAACTGGGGAGCGGAGGCAAGATATCTTAAACGCCATTACATTGGAAAAATGCAATCCGTTTTGCTTGTTGGATCCAGGTATTATCACGGTTTCAACCACAGTTTACAAGGTGCCGGAAGCAACGGAAAAGATGCGAATTTCAATTTTGCAGATGCTGACAAACTGGTTACTTACGACTATCGTTTTCCAAACCGGAATGTTTCTGTTTTTGCTGAAAACGTTTTATACGTCAATGACCTGTTTTCTGTAACACCTGGTGTCCGCTTTGAATATATTAACACAATTGCTGACGGTTACTACGGAAACATTTCGAGAGATTTAGCGGGTAATATCATCAATATCTCTAAAACAGATGAATACAGAACCAATGGAAGACAATTTGTCATTGCTGGCCTGGGGCTAAGTTACAAACCCGCTCCGTATCTGGACATGTACGGAAATATATCCCAAAATTACCGGTCAATCACTTTCAGCGATATGCGGATTTCAAATCCTTCGTCGGTTATTGATCCGAATATGAAAGATGAAAAAGGTCATTCGCTGGACATTGGAATCAGAAGTTACCAGACTTCACTTTATAATTTTGATGTCAGTGGTTTTTACCTGAATTATAATAATCGTATCGGGGAAGTACAATTTTATGATGAAAGCAACCGCGTGCTTAGAAAAAGAGGAAATGTTGGCCGGGCGGTTATTATGGGACTGGAATCTTATGGAGAAGCTGATTTTTTAAGATTGTTAATGCCAAAAACGAATTTCAGCGGTGTATTATTTACCAATATTGCAGTCATTCATTCAACTTATAAAGAAAGTGAGATCGTTGGTGTAAAAGGAAAGCAAGTTGAGTTTGTGCCAAAATTCAATATAAAATCCGGTGTACGTTTTGGTTATAAAAATCTGAAAGCATCTTTTCAATATACCCATTTATCCGACCAGTTTACCGAAGCAACCAACGCGGTTGACGGCGGTGTAACAGGTGTTGTCGGGCTTATTCCATCGTACACAATAATGGATGCCAGCATTTCATACGAATTCAAAAAGCTGAGATTTGAAGGAAGTGTCAATAATCTGGCAAACAGCATGTACTTTACCCGACGTGCTACGGGTTATCCCGGGCCTGGAATTTTACCTTCGGACGGACGAGGATTTTACCTGACCGTTCAGGTGAAGATTTAATTGATTATGATGTATGAAAGTTAAAATTCGTTAAATAGCTTTCATACATTAGATTAGCAGCTTTGAGGCTCTTACTTTTATTACAAAAAACCTCATGCTGGAAAACTACTTCAAAATCGCCTGGCGCAATCTTGTCAAACGAAAATTCTTTTCACTGGTAAGTATTCTTGGATTATCTGCCGGTATGACGTTCACCTTCCTGATCGGAAGTTATGTCTGGGGTGAGTTACAGGTAAATACTTCTTTAAAAAAGCCGGACAACCAATACATTCTGCAAAGCAAATGGAAACAACCGGATATGGGTGTCGAAATTGCTACACTCGGGCCGCTGGGAAAAACGCTTAAAGAAGAATATCCAAATCTGGTTGCTAATTATTACCGTTACGATGGAATAACGGTTGCCGTTTCAAATGGCGAAAAACATTTCCGCGAAGATGTACAGGCAGGAGATTCCACATTACTTTCCATGTATGGATTCCCACTCATTTATGGCGATCCGCGGACGGCGTTGCAACAACCTAATTCAATTGCACTTACTGAAGAAAAAGCCGTTAAATATTTTGGGACAAATGATGTTTTAGGCAAAAATATTACCCTGGACAATTTCGTGGGTGGAAAACAGGAATTCAGAATAACGGCAGTTTTGAAAACTCTCCCAAATAATTCTGTGACAAATCTCTTAAAATTACCAGCCGAAATTTTCATTCCGTTAAAAGGTCTGAATGGTAGAAATGGATCCGATAGCTGGTCCTTTCCTTACATGATCACTTTTATAGAACTTAAAAAGGATGTAACAACAAAAGATCTTGAAAAACCAATTACCAGAATTTTGAATACCAACGCAACGGAAAATGACAAAGCCAATTTACAGGTATATCTGACGCCGCTGAAAGAATTTTACATGGAACAAAATAACGGCCTGGTCAGAAAAATGATCTATACACTTCTTGGTGTTTCCGTTTTTATTCTAATAATGGCGGTGGTTAATTTTGTCAATATCTCTATAGGAAATTCATCATCAAGACTCAAAGAAATTGGTGTCAGGAAAGTGCTTGGAAGTATGCGAAAGCAATTAATCTTCCAATTTCTGGCCGAATCTTTTATTCTAACCTTCGTATCGATGTTATTTTCCATCGGTTTTTACGAATTATTCCGACCATATTTTGAAAATATGCTCGGGAAAAATATAAATTCCGTTTTCTCACTGCTGCCTTATTCTCTGATTATTATTGTTTTTATTACCGCTATAACAGCATTGCTGGCTGGTATTTATCCCGCATTTATTTTATCGTCTCTCCCAGCCATAGAATCTGTTAAAGGGAAACTTAAATCGGTAAAGGAAAATATTTTATTCCGAAGAGTGTTAATCGGCGCCCAGTTTTCAATTGCACTATTTGTATTTATTGCAGCAACTTTGGTCGCCGGACAAGTCAGTTACTTTTTTAGTAAAGATTTGGGTTATAATAAAGAATCCATCATTTCCATAGCAACACCACGAGACTGGACACCGGAAGGCCTTATAAAAATGGAGGGAATCCGGGAAGAAATGGCTCGTTTGAAAGAAGTTGATCAGGTAAGTTTATCTTATGAAATTCCGAATGGAAATTTTGGAGGAAACACCGGATTATACAAAATCGGCCAGGATTCCACGCAGGCAATTTATACACAAATTCTTTCCACCGATGAAAAGTATGCAGATACTTACCAACTCTCAATTTTAGCCGGAAAGTTTTTCTATGCCAAACAAGGCGTTTACCGGCCAGATGAAATTGTCCTGAATGAAGAAGCTGCAAAATCGCTTGGTTTTATGAATCCTCAGGATGCCGTAGGGCAACAGGTCAGAATGCATTTCAGCTCCACTCCTCTCACCATTGGCGGTATTGTCAAAAATTTCCATTTTGAATCGATGCATAAGGAAATTAAGCCTCTGGCTTTTCTCCATATTCGAAATGCGAATATCTATCGCTTTCTCTCTTTTAAAATTCCAGCCGGGAATATTTCACAGTCCGTTGTCGCGATTGAAAATAAATGGCGGACATTAATGCCGGAAACAGCTTTCGAATACTCTTTCATGGATGATACACTGGCAAAACTTTATAAATCGGAAATGCAATTAAAACGGGCCGCAAATGTGGCAGCAATACTTTCTGTCATCATTGTTTTACTAGGAATTTTAGGAATGGTTTCCATGAATGTCGCCAGGAGAACGCGTGAAGTCGGAATAAGGAAAGTTCTTGGAGCCTCCTTTGCGAGCGTCACGATGTTGTTTTTGAAGGAGTTTTTAATGATAATCCTTGCAGCGATGCTGACTGCTTTTCCACTGGCTTTTTTCAGTATGAATAAATGGCTGCAAAATTATGCTTATCGGGTTGAAATCGGTTGGGCTAGTTTTGCATCGGTCGGTTTCATTTTCTCTTTGGTCGTTTGCATTTTGGTTGGTCTTGTTACCTACAAAGCGGCGGTTATGAATCCGGTTAAAGCGATAAGGACGGATTAATTAGTAATTTATTTTTAAAATAAAAAATCCATAACAATCTAACAAACAGATTATTATGGATTTTTTTTGATTTAAATTCAACGTTAATATTAAAAAAATCCGGTTAAACTGTAACAGTTTTCAAGTTCAGTCGTCTTTGTCATTGAAATGGATTTACAAGCTTTTAAGCAACATATCATTCCCGTACAAGCACGCCTTTTTCGGCTGGCTCAAATGTTTCTTCGCAATCGCGAAGAGGCGGAAGATGTTACGCAGAATGTGCTTTTAAAACTTTGGACGAACAGACAAAAACTGGAAAGTTATCAAAGTGTAGAAGCACTGGCGGTACAAATGACCAGAAATGAATGTCTGGACCGGATTAAATCTCATGGCAGGAAAAAGATGGCTTATGATTTTGACATGACAGAAGTAAAGGCGAATCAGGTTTCTCCCTACAAGGAAGTTGAAAATGCAGACAATGCTTCCCTTATCGAAAAACTGATTGGAGAACTGCCTGAACAGCAGAAACTTATACTTCATTTGCGGGATGTGGAGGAATATTCCTTTGAGGAAATTGAAAAAGTTACGGGACTAAGCACTGCCAACATCCGGGTGATTTTGTCCAGAGCACGCCAAAGGTTGAGGGAGAATTATTTAAAAGACAATGACTATGAACCAGGATATTGAAAATTTATTAGATAAATATTATAACGGAGAAACGACACTTGAAGAAGAAAAATATCTTCGGTTGTTTTTTCAAAATGATAATATTCCTGCCCATTTGCAAAGCCACACGGCACAATTCCGCTACTTCGCAGAAGCAGGAAAAGAGCAGCCAACAATGGTATTCGATTTTCATACGCAAGAGAAAACTGTAAGTAAAAAATCGGCAAAAATAAAGATTCTGACAAGCTGGTCTTTACGCATAGCCGCCGGACTTGCTTTATTAATTACAGGTTTTGCATCCGGTTTTATTTACAATTATAAAGTAAACAAAAATCAGAATTCTGAAAATAATTACATTTCTGGCACTGAGGCTGAGCCGGTTTTAAAAATGAGAAAAGTACTGGCTTTTGATCAATCAGAAAACACTTCTGCCAGCGACCGGATCCAGGCCGTTTCTCAGAGTTATGAATTGTCCGGCGCAGATGCAGAAATAACTGAATTGCTGGTTAACGTCCTCAATTTTGATGTAAACGTAAACGTCAGACTGGCCGCATTTCAGGCCTTGCTCCGGTTTGAAAACGAAGCCGGTGTGCGTCAGGCATTGATCCAATCGCTATCAATTCAAACAGATCCGAATCTTCAGATCAGGCTTATCGAGGCTTTGGTACGAATGAAAGAAAAACGTGCTGTGGAGCAAATTCAACGTATCGCGAGAAATCAGGAAGTACTGGGAGTCGTTCGGGCCAAAGCGGAAGAAGGACTCAGCTTTCTGAATCAGGAAAAAGATCCAGCCTCTTAAATATTTACTACCCGGAATTACAAATCTCCATTTTGGAGAGCAGGATTTCTATGCCCTTTTCAAATTAATTATACCAATTCACAATTTTCAAACAAAGTCCATGAAAAAAATCCCCCTATTAATTGCCGTAATCCTCTGGCTCGCTACGCACGTCCATGCCCAGGAATACAAAACGAAACTGGCCAATTCAAAAGATCAAAAAGTACTCATTGAGATGAATGCAAGCGAAATCACGATCGAAGGGACTAATACCGACGAGATTTCCATTGTGGCATCCTCCAAAATTGATCCGCTTCCTGAACGTGCAAAAGGATTGAAACCAGTTTATTATGGTGTGGAAGACAACACCGGAATTGGCTTGTCGGTAACGAAAGACGACGGCGCTATAAAGATTGAAAAGGCGGTACGAATGTCCATTAAATACACCATCCGTATTCCTAAAAAAGTAGCCATTAAATTTCAGGAAACCAACTGGCAAGGCGGCTCCCGACTTTCGATCAGCAATATGGACGGTGACCTGGAAGTGAGTACACTCAGCGCCGATATTGACCTCCTTCGTGTGAGCGGCCCCGTGGTAGCAAACAGTACAAGTGGCTCAATAAAAGTAATTTACGAGAATCTGAATCAGGCAAAGCCATCAGCAATTTCTACTGTTAGCGGTTCTGTTGACGTAACCTTACCGGCAAGTGTGAAATCTAATTTAAACCTTCATACGATTAACGGAGAAATATATACTGACTTTGACCTTGGTCTGAAAAATGAGAAAAACGGCATGTCGAAAATAAGTATGGGATCCTCCGTGAAAGGAGCAACCAACGGCGGTGGCGTGGAAATTCAGCTGAATACGATCAGCAATAATATTTACATCCGGAAACAAAAATAAACGGTAATCTCCCTGACTTTTTTAGCTATGAAAAAATATACATTTTTGCTTTTGGTTCTGATATTCAACCAGGCATTTTCACAAAAAATTATTGATAAAAAATTACCTTTCACTCCCGGACAAACTGTTAATCTCAATCTGCGGTTCGGGGATAGCATCAAAGTGCGTTATTGGGATAAGAGCGAAGTTTCTGTGCACATCTCAGCAACAATTAATGGCGGCAAACTTAACGATGCATTAACGGTAACCACAGCCAATACTGCCCAGCAAATCTCACTCAAAACTGACTTAGACCAGGATATGCTTTCGCAGGGTAAAGCAACGGATTGTCCGGATAAAAAATTCTCCTACAACTCTGAAAAAGACGGAAAACGGTTTTATGTATGCAGCGAAATCAATTACCAGGTTTTTCTTCCGCGACAGGCAAAACTTATCCTGGAAACCATAAATGGAAATATTGATATTGAAGGTGCATCGACGGCAGTACATGCTAAAACGATCAGCGGTTTTGTAGATATGAGCTGGCCAAAGTCGAAAGGCGCCAACCTTGGCATGAAAACAATTACCGGTGAAGTTTATACAGATTTCACAATTGACTATAAAGACAAAAAGCAGAAAAATCCTATTGTAGGCTATTTATTGGAAGGTACAATGAATGGCGGCGGCCCTGAAATAAAACTGGAATCGATCAGCAACAATGTCTATTTCAGACAATTAAAATAAGAATATTTACAACCTGTCAAAATAATAAAAACTAACCCGGCATACATAATTCCGGGTTAGTTTTTTGACAATTATTGCTCAACAATACCTTCATCCGGTTTCCTTGTTTTTTTGTAACTATTCTTTTTCTTTTGTAAATCTTCCGCCGCATCTATGGAGTGTGAATGATGAATGTCCTGGTCATCTTCTGAAATGTCTGAAAGTTTCTGGTAAAATTTATGTAAAATATTCAGTTCATCTTCTGTTAAATCTTCAATATCAACCATTCTATTACTGGCATGACGGCTTGCTGCAATCAATTCATTCAGTTTAAGTTGTATGGCCTTCGAATCTTTGTTTTGAGATTTCTGGATAATGAACACCATCAAAAAAGTAATAATGGTGGTAGAGGTATTGATGACCAGCTGCCAGGTATCCGAGTAATTAAAAAACGGCCCCGTTATTCCCCAGACAAGGATAATTAAAAATGCAATAACAAATGCAGGCGAGCTTCCCGTCCAGTTCGTGATTTTTGTTGCAATTTTTTCAAACGCAGCATTTATTTGGTTAGGCATAGGTACAATTATTTAGTGGATGGTTGTAAAATTTTTGATAGAATAACTACTATTTAATCTGTCGCGCCGATATCTCCTATATTGATTTTATGACAATTCAAATAAAATTCCGGCCATTAACACAGGCCTTTCCCAAACAATTCAGTAACAACATTAACGGTTTGGCCGTTGGCTTAAACCCGAATTACTTGTCCGGCCAAAGATATTTTACACCTGAAAAGGAAGAAATATATTGAAAACAGAACCAATTCCGGGATGACCTTTGGCTGAAATAAAACCAAGGTGATTAGTAACAATTTTCTTGCAAATCGCTAAACCAATGCCAGTTCCTTCATATTGGTTTCTGGAATGCAGCCGCTGGAAAAGCTCAAATATTTTATGCTCATATTGCTGATCAAAACCAATACCGTTATCCTCAATGCTGATTTTCCAGTAATTGATATTGGTATTTATATTCTCAATTCCCGAAACCTTTTGTCCGTTTACGACCGTTGCGGCTATTTTGATGACAGGAGCTCTATCTGGCTCGCTGTATTTTATACTATTCTCAATCAAATTCAAAAAAAGCTGGTGCATTTGCAGCGGTAAAACTTTTAGAACCGGCAAATCTGCACAGGTTATTGTTGAATTTCTCTCCTGAGCTGATACCGACAAATCTGCCTTAACTTCTTCAATAAGCTCGTTAAGATTCACTTCAGTAAAATGAATTTCAGAATTGTTCGCCCTTGAATAAGTCAGCAAATCCACAATCAGATTTTGCATACGCCTTGCGGAAGCGGTAATTCTTGAAAAATATCCTTTTCCCGACTGAGAAATATGCTCATGCTCAGTTTCCTGAATCAGACTGATAAAGGTTTGGATCTTCCGAAGCGGCTCCTGAAGATCATGAGAAGCAATATAATTAAACGAATCAAGTTCTGCGTTCTGACGTTGCAATTCCTTGTTTTGCTCTGCCAGTTTTATTTCATTCCGCATCCGTTCAAGTTCCAGTTCTGCACGTTTGGCTGCAATTTTAAGAAGTGATTCAACATAAGAAACCTCCTTAATTTCCTGCTGATGCATAGCAGCTACTAGTCCTGTTATGCGCCCTTCATTGTTATACAAGGGATAACCGATATATCCCTCGACCTTGAACTGCTCCATGGTTTCGTTTTCAGGAAATGTAATGCGGCAGTTTTTTGGATAACTATAAACGTTTCCGTTAATAACTTCCCGGCATGGGCCATCAAATAAAGGATATTGAAAATTCTCAGCAATTTTACCAAACTCAGAAACAGCAAAACATTTGATATCGTAAAAATCTTCTCCCACCGGGAGCAACTCACCCAACAATACATAGTCCATCTGGCTTTTAACCGATAAATCCTGTATGAGTGAATTAAAAAATTCCTGCCCCGATTTGTAAGCGGCAAAACTTTCGGAAAATTCGCTCAAAATTCTTAGTTCCAGGTCTCTGTTTTTGGCATTTAATTTCGCATTAGATTCTTTAAGCTGGCCAGTTCTCTCCTCCACTTTAAATTCAAGTTCGGCCGCAAAATTTTTCTGTTCATCAATATCCATACATCCCCCGATATATCCCAGAAATAAGCCGTCTATATCCAAATGCGGCACACCTTTGTCACTGATCCAGCGATATACTCTGTCATAACGACGCAGGCGATACTCCATATAAAATTCCTTTTGCGCGGCGAAACTGGTACGATAAATAGCCAGACATCGCTCTAAATCATCAGGATGGACCCCCTCGGTCCAGCCAATACCTATTTCCTGTTCCACCCTCCTGCCTGTAAAATCCAGCCAGCCTTTATTAAAGAAATAACACAAACCATCCAAGCCCGACATCCAAATCAGGCTGGGAGCCGTATCGGCTATAGTCCGGAAACGCTGCTCACTTTCTTCCAAAGCCCGATGTGCCAAAACTTCAACGGTAATATCTTCCAGCGTTCCATTGAAACGATAAGCTTTTTTGTTGTCATTAAAATAAGCTTTTCCCTTTGCTTTGACAATCCTTTCCCGGTCGTTTATGCCATCCATGATGCTATAAACAATGTCATATCGCCCACCGGAAGAATAATCCAGCGCAGTTTCAATAGCTTTTATAACCCTTTCCTGATCCTTTTCCGAAATTCTTACCAAGGCTTCTGGCGGCAGAATGGAATGGTTCTCAGGCAGTCCGCACCATTCTTTAAAACGATTATTAGCAGTAAATTCATCAGTAACCGGATTGTAGTCCCATGTTGCCAGATCTGCTGCATCAACAACAAATTCCAACGCTTGCCTGCTTTGATATAACTCTTTTAATGCCACCTCATCATTTTTAATTTCAGAGGCTGCAATTAAAATCCCGCCCGTATTCCTATTTTCCAGTCTGATGATACTGAGTTTAAATTCGCAACTGTTTGCGTCATTATCCGATAATAAAAAAGAGGATATTTCTAAATTTTGACTGGTAAGCTGATCAAATTCAGGCTCTATTTTCTGCCAGGTATCTAAAAAAACCAACCCGGCAGGCATGGCGGTTTCTGACAAAAAACCAAGCCGGTTTATTAGTTGTTTAAAAGCCTCATTAGCCAAAATGCAATATTCAGCACCCCACGCTATTGCCATAGGAAAAGATACATTCCGGATAATTTCAACAGCGGTATGAAGACTTTGAGGCCAACTTTCAGGCTCACCAATACCAGTTTCCTTCCAGTTGACAATTCCAAATGAGTTGAAATGTTTCACATGATCAGATTGCAAATTAATTTCCGGTCGGCCACTATCCATATGTATCCTTAATAAGCACTTCTAACTGTGTGAAATTCTTTGACCAAATGATAATATCAAAAATAGAGAACCGCCATTAGTTTTACAACTTTGGAAATCAAACTAATCCGGTTTGGATAATAAAATTCTATTTAAAAAGTGGGAGCAACCAAATATTACCTTTAAACTGCCTGCTGCACTTATACTCTGGCACATATACGTAAAAAAATGAGGACATCCCCCTGAATACTACCACAGATTCATTGACTTTTACAGTAAGACCGGCAGGATGTAAACATATATTTGTTATACCAAAAAGAAGGGACGATTCTGTTTTTCCGAATTCCAAAGTTATGATAAACAAAGAGACAAAACCCGGACAACGAATTTTAAAAGCAGTTTCAAAACTGTTTGATTATCAGGGCTATAATGCTACTGGTGTGAATCAGATTGTTCAGGAATCCGGATACCAACATTAACAGCGATCATATTTATTTTCTTTTTGAAAGCGCTATCATTGAAAGTAAATTATTTACTAATGCCCGAATTATTCAATCACTTTTCACTCATTGCTATGGAACAGAAACTTCCCTTACCGCCGTTTAATTTCGAAACCGCTACACAAAAAGTCCAACTCGCCGAAGATGCCTGGAACAGCCAGAATCCCGAAAGAGTCTCCCTTGCCTACACGGTAAATACCGAATGGAGAAACCGCTCTGAATTCGTGAATGGCCGGGAAGAAGTCGTAAAATTTCTATCCACCAAATGGCAAAAAGAACTAGGCTACAAATTGAAAAAAGAATTATGGGCCTTTACAGAAAACCGCATCGCCGTTCGGTTTGAGTATGAATACCATGACCAAGACGGACAATGGTTCCGGGCTTATGGAAATGAAAACTGGGAATTTGATGAAAACGGATTAATGCAAAGAAGATTCGCAAGCATCAACGACCTGGCCATTAAAGAAAAAGACAGGAGATTGTAAGAATCACAATAATGAGTATCTAAACTACGTATATCAATAAAGGTTCAACCAGTTGCAAGCTGACGGCTAAAATGTGGATAAAAGAAGGGATTTGCACAAAGCAAGATTTATCCGTGCAATTCCCTGGTTTAGTAAAGCAGAAAGTCTTGCCATAACACTAGAATTAATTAAAGATATCAGGGCCATGGAACTAATATCAGGATTGCATATCTGTTCTATTGGTTCAGAAGACTGATTTCCAGGAGTGATTAAGGCAGCCGGTTTGGATGGAGAACTTGCGCATTGACATTTATCGAATAATAAGTAAATGTCTTAATTTCAGTATACTATCCTTAAAAGCTTTAACTTTATTTCTTTGTTACAGAAATTATTCGGTTCATCGCACCTAATGTTTCATCCGGTTATACTTAGCACCACAAAGAAGAATGATTAGAACTTTTACTATTATTATGCTGATTTGTTGTACTGTGAATCTGGCAGCGGCACAGTCAGAACAAATGTCAAAAAAGTTGGAAACACCGAAAAGTGCTATTACGGTACAAAACACCTTTCTTACAAAAAATTCAAATGCTCAGCTGAAAGGAACCAAACAAAACACCCGTCTTGTTTCATTAAATTTCAACGCTAACCAATTCCGGAACCTCACGACAAAAAGGGATAAAGCCCTGGAAATTGAAATTCCGGGTATAGGAGACTTGCCGATTGAACTGGAACTGGCCCCGGTTACGATTACTTCTACTGATTTTAATATATCCAATATTACTGACAAAAATCAGACTCAGAAAATTATTGACCAAAGCACTTTTTACCGCGGAAAAATAAAAGGAGACTCGAGCTCACTGGCATCTCTGAGTTTCGTAAATAATGAGCTTTCAGGGATGATTATTGATAGCACCGGAACCAGAATTTTGGGAAAAAACCAGGATCTGACTATGACAGAGACCAGCTACATACTTTATTATGAAAATGATATTACTACTGATTTTCAATTCCTCTGCGGTGCAATGGAACGGAATTTCGCAGAGAGAAAAAATGTCCGTATGGCAGAACAAGCAGATGGAAATGAGTGTAAATATTTAGGTATTTATATTGAAACAGACAAATCGGTCTATGATAAATTAGGCAGCAAAACTAATGTTACCGCTTATGTCCTGGGACTATTCAATCAGGTGGCGACTTTGTTTGGTGCTGAGAATATCGCATTCCGTATCTCAGGATTATACATTTGGGATACGTTAGATCCTTACGCATCCAGCCAAACTAATTTAGATGACGCCTTAAACGTGTTTCAAAGCTATTGGAATGCCAAAAATAATAACTTTCCAGGGCAATTTGCACACCTTTTAACCTGCCGCCCTTTGGGCGGCGGGAATGCAAATATGGAAGCGATGGATGACCGGAATAAAGCATATGGAGTAAACATGATTTATGGAAACTACAAAATTGTGCCTGCTTATTCATGGGATGTAAAAGTATTTGCGCATGAGCTTGGCCACAACCTTGGTTCTCCGCACACGCACTCCTGCACATGGCCTGGTGGAGCTATCGACAACTGCGAGACTGCGGAAGGGAATTGCGCGCCGGGGCCAACTCCCGTAAATGGCGGGACGATCATGAGCTATTGCCAAAATACGAGCATTGGCATCAATTTAGCGTTAGGTTTTGGCCCGCTTCCCGGCAATTTGATACGCAGCAGAGTTTCAAATAACACAACTTTACCTGTTTCAAATAGTCTGCCGTCCGACTTACTGGCTTATAACATAGCAGCCCGCAGTGCACAATTACAATGGAATTTCAGCGGATCGAATACTACACATACCATTCAATATAGGACAGTAAATTCCAGTGGAAACTGGAACGAATCTCAAACTATAAAAAATACAATCCTGCTCTCCAACTTATCACCCAATACCAACTACAACTGGCGGGTTAAAGGAAATTGTTCCGACTATACTGAAACCCAGACTTTTGCAACAAATAACAGCCAGCCAACTTATTGTCAACCCGTTGACCAGTGCTCCAAAGCCATAGGGATCGGCCTCAATTCAGTTTATATCAACAATCTACCTTTAAGCGTTGCTTCTGATTGCGCTATTGGCGGTTATACTTTTAATACCTCCGCTCCGGTTCTGCAGCTTACAGCCGGACAAAATTATGCCTTCAATTTTTCATTGATTGGTTATAATTTTGCACAGCAAGTTAAGGCCTGGATTGATTATAATAATGATGGAGAATTCACCACCGACGAATTAATTGCAGAAACGAAAACGTCACTGACCGGCAGCTTTTCCGGCACATTTAAAATTCCGGATAATCAAATTTCTATTAGCACCAGAATTCGTTTACGCTCAAATTATTTCTATCAAAGTTTTAATTCCTGTGAAAATCTGGCGCTGGGAGAAACCGAAGATTATCTCGTTAATTTTATTCCTTCCACTCCTTTGCCGGTCAAATTCGTTTCTGTAAATGTGTCCAGGCAAAATAACAATGCTGTTTTGACCTGGGAAACAACCGATGAAGATGCTGGATTTTTATTTGATATTGAGGAAAGTGTTAACGCCAAAGATTTTAAAAACATCGGAAAAATTCCCGGAAACGGACCTTCTTCACAGATCAACAAATATATTTTCAACAAGGAAATCGGAGAACAAAATGTGCCTGCTCTTTATTACCGGATAAAAATGCCGGAAGGTTCCGCTAATTTTATTTATTCAAGGATAGTATCACTGAATTTCAATGTATTGGCTAATCCTGATATCACTATCTGGCCGAATCCATTTCAGGATTATTTAAAACTTTCGATCAAAACATTGAATAAAGGATTGGTTCATTTCACCCTTTACAACATTCAGGGACGGACAATTAAGAAGGATCACAAATATCTTTTCCCCGGTGAAACAAGTTATGAAATGAAGAATTTTCCAGGGTTATCAGCGGGAAATTATATTTTAAAAATCAATGATGATAAAAATTCTTATTCAGAGGTTGTAATAAAAAATCCATGATTGATAAGTTTGTAATAAATGAAGCTGTGTTGAAATTATTATAATTTGGAATGAAAAAGAAATTCTTGCAAACCTTTCCGGACTGAAAAAGATAACCGCCCTACTGAAATACTTTCGATTCAAATGAGGCGGAAATTATGTCTTGCTCTTTTAACTGTGAACAATCTGAACAGTTGTAGATAGGTAATCAATGGGTTCGACATAAACAATTAGCTTGGTAAAACCTGGGGAAACGGATAATTCAGGTTTTCAAAAATTAGTTTCTCCCTCTCCTGAAATGTTATTTAAACCGGACCTGAAGAATTGTTTTATATTGGGATCTGGCTGAAAATATTTTCTATATCCCATAAATTTTTACTACCAGAAAAGCACCTGATCAGATTGAAATCTAATTAAAAATAAACCGGAAATCCCAACATAACATTTTCAATAAACCGAGATAAATCTATTCTGATTCAGGCATTTATCAATAAAAAAAGAATCCCGGAAGCCCGAGATTCTTATATATGTTACCCTCCTCTACACACTTAGTAAGTGTGTTATAGTACAAATATATTATAAAGGGGGAGAATAACAAGAGCTTATAAGATAAGAAATTATTCGATGATAATTTTCACTGCACCTAATTTGTTCCAAAATATCTCATAAACTCCAAAATACCGCCATTTGTAAAAATATTTTAAAAACCAATGTTTTAGATTTCTATTAAACGGTATTATAAAACCGTAATAAATTCTGAATCTGAATTTTCAGTTTCCAGAAATTCTCATTGGGCAGTATCACTATCCGGGAAAATATTGCGGCAGTCCCTTACAATAGAATCCTCAACTAATTCTACCAGGCGTTCATGTCTATCATATAAATACCTTTCCGGACTACACCTTTCACATCCGTAAAAAGTAGATCTGATGGATATATTTTATCTTTCATAGCAACTTTGAGTTGTAATAGTTCTGCACAATAAAAAAATCAGTCCGGAAAGAATTACATCAAAATTCCTCCTTCGCGCGCCACTTTTAACCTAAACACCTACCCTGCTTTTTTAATATTTTATCGTCTGCTTTTAAACCATTCTCACATTTTACAATCTAAGTAGTATTGCCCGGAAATAATACTAAATTGTTGATTCCTGGCAGTCTCGAAGTTTTATTAATCATCAACTTACTATTTTATGAAAAACCTGAAAAAAATCGCTGCTTACGGTATATTTCTTCTATGCATAACGCTCGTTTTTAGCTGTGTCAGCCAAAGAAGAAGACCGGGGCCACCAGCAACACGAGTTGAAGTAATTCCAGCTTCTCCGTCGTCAAGACACGTCTGGGTTCCCGGCAACTATAAATGGAAACGAAATAAGTACGTCTGGCACGAAGGACGCTACCACAAAGAACATTAACGGTTTTGTCATAAAGACATTAACCCGACAAATTGCTTATTACAAAATGATTAATTTTGAATGGTCGTTTCTCATATGGAAATGGCCATTTTTAGTTTGAAGAATATAAATCTCTTTGTTTTCTACCTGTCGGATGGCGTAAAAAGCCATCCGACGGGAGATCGTAGCCCGTCCGACGGCTTTTCCTGCCGCCGGACGGGTAAAAAACCTCATTGAAAATTATCAATACGAGCACTTATAAAACTGAAAATCAAAGCGGGATTTCCTCGGAAAACTTATTTTCCAGCCAGCCCATCGCACGTGCCGCAGTGAGTCCGTGTACAATGATGGATAATAAAACAATGAAAGAAACAATTGACCAAAGTTCATTACTATATAAAAAATCTTTTCGGGTAAGTGCAAACGACAGATAGTAAAATGATCCCAGTCCACGGATACCATAAAAACTGATGCCTAATTTTTCCTTGAAATGCAGATGCGTATTCATAAGCCCAACGATACCACTAAAAGGCCTGATCAGAAATATAAAAATAATTCCTATCACAGCCATCTTCCAAGTCAGTGCATTCAAAATTCCGTGAATAAGACTACCACCAAAAACCAGTAAAACCACCGCGACTAAAATACGCTCAACCTGATCTGAAAAGTTGTGAAGATCCTTGTGAAATTCACTTTTGAACTCATAATTCCGTAGCGTTACTGCGGCAACAAAAACGGCTATGAAACCATATCCGTGGATCATTTCAGTTAACCCATAAATCAAAAGTGCCGACGCAACGGCAATAAATCCATCGTTGATATTAATGAATTTAGTTTTCTTGGATACATTGAAAATCAGATACCCCAACAATCTCCCAAGTAAAAACCCAGCTAGAATTCCTGCCAGAATTTTATATACAAAATCATAAGCGAACCATTCTAAAATACTTCCCGCGTTATTCGGACCCAGTGACGCTACGGAAATTGCCAGCCATGTGAATGGAAATCCCATACCATCGTTCATTCCGGCTTCGGCTGTAAGGGCAAAACGGACATTGTCTTTTCTCGTTTCCAAAGGTGGCCCCACCTGTACATCTGCGGCTAATACGGGATCTGTTGGAGCCAGCGCAGCGCCAAGTAAAAGTGAAGATGCAAAGTCAAAATGCAGTACCAGATAAGACAACATAGTCAGCAAAAATATACACAAAACCATGGTAATAGTAAGCAGCCGAAAAGGAACGATCCAGGTTTTCAAAGAAAATGGGCGGTCGATTTTCAGCCCTCCGCCCATGATAGAAATGATGATCACAAACTCCGTAAAATGAACTGTATAATCCTCATATCTTACCGGATCCGGCTTGGGGAGCATGTCCATGAAATAATAAGAAACAGCACCAAGAAGGACATAAACAACAGAATCCGATATACCCGTTCTCTTTGTAAAAGATGGCATCCATGCCATTCCCAATGCCGCAACTCCTATTAACGTTATCGTAATAATGTAGCTATCCATCGCGCAAACATGAAAATAATCATGCCTGTTTATTGATGCAAGCCGGTATTCTCAATTTCGAATTGTAAAAATTAACCCCTTAGCAATGAGGAAAATCAGCTATTTTCAACCTGGCTTACTAGCAGAAGACAGCTCTTCCTTTATTCTTTTTGCTACAATTTTTTCTTCTCCCGGCTGAAGCATCCAGGCCGTTACCCTGATCAGATTTTCACCTTTCAAAGTTTCAACAAGTGCGGGATCAACCGAATCCGAACCGGCCTGATAGTGATATAAAGGCAAACCGGCAAAACTGGCTTCGATGGACGGATTTCCGTATCGTAACTTATCTCTCAATTCCTTTCCTGTCAGTTTGACGATACTGTCGTCCCAGGAAATCGTCAGCGTTGGTGTTATATTTCCAAGTTCCGGCACAATTACTTTTGTTGTAATTCCGTCAATATTCTTAACTGCGTTTTCAATATGTGCAATGCTGGCCTCCCACCCTTTCCATTCTTTGTCATGATCGCCGGAAATGAATTTATCCAGTGCCACATACATGCCCAGAATTTCTTCTTTATTCACTTTATGACCACGAGCTATGGTAAAACCTCGGGGCGGAGCGTTCAGTCTGGCGGCTGCAATAATGTCTTTTCTTCCCATTAAAATCCCAGCACTTTGCGGTCCGCGCATCGCTTTTCCGCCCGAGATAAATACAAGATCAAATCCCATATCATTAAATTTCCACAGGTTTGAAACCGGCGGAACATCGGCTGCGATATCAATAGAAGTTGCAATTTTCAATTCTTTTCCAAGCGCTACCCATTCCTCATGTTTTATCTGGCCGTGACTGGCTTCAATATTCAAAAAATGAAGTAAGGCCGTTTTCTCACTTACAGCTTTCCTGACATCTTCGACAGTCTCAACTTCAATTACCCGGCAACCTGTATTAAGAAAAGCATGATTGTAGCGTTCATTATGAGATTTCTGACAAATCACTTCTGACTTCATCCCGGTTCCTTCCAAATGCGGAAGCTGTTCAACTTTTTTGATATCAAGACCGGTGAGAATACCGGCCAGTCCAAGCGTCATGGCCGAGAAGGCGCCGCAGGAAACCATGGCTGCCTCTGAATGTACAAGTTTTGCGATTTTCTCCCCCACTTTATCCTGCACTTCATCAATCATGCAAAAATGCCGTGAAGTATTTTCAATTGTTTCAACCACCTCCTCATCCATAATACATCCCGACATGTACGTCAGTGTACCGGCCGCATTAATGAAGGAACGGATTCCCAGTTCCTCAATGACATCACGTTTTTTCTTCAAGGGAGCAGCCGCGGCAGACTGCATGGAAAGCGAGCCAAGAAATGGCAAAGTGGACAGGCTTTTTAAAATTTTTCTACGTTTCATGGGTTCAGTTTAATCAGGAACCCAATTTACACAGCTTTCAATTAAATGTTTCAGATACGCAATTAATTGAAAGTTCTTTTATAATTTTTATTCAATTTATTCCATCGACTAATAAACCGGCGTCGATTTTCTTCTGTTTTTGCCCCACTTATATTGATGCGTCCAGTAGGCCATTTTCATCGATAAAAACCCGAATCCTGCTCCAAAAAGCACATCACCGAGATAATGTCGGTTATTGGCAATCCGCAGCAATCCCGTTGTACCTGCTATGGTATAAGCTGCGTAAGGCATCCAGGGAAGCCGGTCTTTATATTCTTCACTCAAAAAAGTGGCTGTGGCAAATGCCTGGGCCGCATGTCCGGAAGGGAAAGAATACCGGTCGCTTCCATCAGGACGGGTTTCGTGAGAAATTCCTTTCAAAATCGTCACCGAAGCATACATAAACAATTCACCTTTTATCAAAATCGCTGTTCGGTTAGGAAAATCATTTTTTGACTTTACACCAAAAGCATCCAGCCCATAGGCAATAGGCAGTGACGCATATTCCAGGTAATTGTCCAGTTTGGTATGAAAATCCGGAATTTGTTTGTTCCGCTCATCACGGATTTTAAACTTGATCTGGTCTTTGAAAAACACGGTTGTAAATAACCCGGAGACCATTAAAATTCCCGGTACATATAACTGACTTTTTGTAAAAGAAAGCTTTTGATTGATCTGAACAGAGTCCTGCTGCTGGCTAAATGAAGGCAACGACAAAACAATAGCCAGTTGCAGCAACAAAAATTTACGAAACATATAAAGGGGTTTTAATTCAATTTTGCAAGAGGTATTAAAAGTATAAGCAGATTCTGAATTTTTTCTGAATTAAAAAGATGCTGGGTGACCAGAATTAATTACAATATTGCTGTTACGTTTATTATAAACTCTATGTTATGAGAATCAAATTTTTTGTGATTTAATTCAAAAAGGAATTCATTTAATCAGATTTTAACGCGATTGGAGATAAACACAGCACTTTGTTTTTTCATATTTAATTACAAAAAACAAGAAAAAAACTTCCACTAAAAAAATACTGCCTTTTTTCTCTCATGCTTAATTTATCAAAGGGTTAGTGTGGGTCAAAAACAATTCTTATTATTGACCATTATTCACCTGACCAACTCGCTGCCATGAGAAAAATTTATTTTCTACCCCTGCTATTTTTGATCATAACAGCTTGTTCCAAAAAGAGCGATCCCGAGCCGGACGTAACTTTGGATTCTCCAACGCTAGACCTGAAATACAATGCCACGCACCAGTTCGCACTGACCAAAGGTACCACCGTGGTAACGCCCTCAACCTACACCTGGAAATCCAGTGATACATTGGTTGGTAAAATTTCAAAAGACGGAAACTTTACAGCCAGAAAAATTGGAGAAACGACCATCACCGCAACCGCGGATGGAAAAACGTTTCAATCAAAAATTACCATTTCGCCTACCAGTACCCTGGCAGCAGAACCGGTAACGGACTGGGGCGCCACAAACACGCAAATCAAGGCAAAAGAAAAAAGAACTTTGTTATCTGAAACAACCGAAACGATATTTTTTAAAGGAGAAAATACCAAGATAGCAGCTTCTGGTTATATTCTGGAAAGTGGAAAATTAACGTCTTCTGCTTTACTATTGACAACCACACAGGCAGTAGCCACAGAAGCATTAACATTTTATCAGGAAAGATATCCTGATTATGGAACGCTTGATTCCAGCGTTGTATTTATCAATGATGCCAGAACATTCGGGGTTTTAGTAGGTGTCGATACAGATCTTGGCCTTTATGCAATTTACAGCCCTTACGATCCAAACGGAAGATTGACAACAGCTTCCGTCGCAGACAGGTTGAAACGTTTTAAGATTGGGCGTAAGCTTTAAAATTTTTTCCGAATTAAAACAAAAACCCGTTCAGACGAACGGGTTTTTGTTTTAATTCGGAAAAAAATCCGTAGGACGTAGCGGGCTCGAACCGCTGACCTTCGCGTTGTCGACGCGACGCTCTGAACCAACTGAGCTAACATCCTTTTTGATGGTCGTAAATATATATTAATTTGGTTCTGTCTGCAATCGGAAACGGTATACTTTTTGGGAAGGAATTCTTGATAAAAGTATAAGTCCGATAACAAAAATCAGAAGCAACGCCAGAATGCTGTTGCGCATACTTCCCGTGATTTGTTCGACTGTTCCATAAATGAATGTTCCCAGAACGATGGCTATCTTTTCAGTCACATCATAAAAACTAAAAAACGATGCTGTGTCAATTGTATTTTCAGGTATCAGTTTTGAATAAGTCGCTCTGGAAAGTGACTGAATTCCACCCATAACCATACCAACAGCACAAGCTACAATATAAAACTGACCAGCAGTCGTTGTATAATAAGCACCGGCACAAATCCCAATCCA
The DNA here is from genome assembly GCF_005280585.1 of Dyadobacter frigoris. Classification (GTDB taxonomy): domain Bacteria; phylum Bacteroidota; class Bacteroidia; order Cytophagales; family Spirosomataceae; genus Dyadobacter; species Dyadobacter frigoris. The sequence continues at coordinate 345,550 of NZ_SZVO01000004.1, read as the reverse complement.
GATAGCCACACCAGTCATCAGCGCATAAATGTTTCCGATTTTTGAAGATAACCATGAAAAGGAATAAGAACCAAGAATACCAACCAGCTGAATTAAAAGTACGGTAATAATCAAACTTTGTGATGGTAATTTCAGCTCATTGGATCCGAAAATGGTCGCTACATACATAACGGTTCTCAAACCCATGGTATAAACAAAAAATGAAAGCAGGAATTTGGCCAGATACGGTTGTTCCCGAAGTTGGCCATATACTTTAACCAATTCTTTAAACCCGCTAAAAATCCAGTTTCCAACCTGTTTTTTTCCTTTATTGGCAGATGGTAAATATTTAAAAGGAATCTGAGCAAATAGAATCCACCATACGCCAACGGTAAAAAACGAAATTCTCGCTGGCATCGCTTTATCTGTTATCCCGTAAAAAGACGGAAAAAGCACCATACTTAAATTGAAAATCAGCAGTAAAACGCTCCCAAAATAACCCATGGAAAACCCTTTGGCACTCACACGGTCATAGTTTTCCTCAGTTACAATTTCGGGAAGATAAGAATCATAAAAAACGATACTTCCGCTCCAACCGATCAAACTCAAAGCAAAAATAAGTACCGAAATATTCAGCGTATCCTTTGTAAAGAAAAACAGCAGCATACAGCTTACCGAGCCCAGGTAACAAAAGAACTTCATAAACCTTTTCTTATTTCCCGTAAAATCCGCGATGGCCGTACAAAGTGGTATTAGAAGCGCAGTCAACAAAAAAGAAGCCGATACCGTATAGGAAAAGAGTACCGTACTCTTTATGGAAAAACCAAAAAAATCAACCAAACCCGTTCCCGCTGAGGCGTTTAACGCAGCAGCACTGAAATAAACGGGAAAAATACTGGAAACGATAACCAGGGCGTGTACAGAATTCGCCCAGTCGTACATACACCAGGCATTGATTATTTTTGGATCGTTCTTTTTCATAAAGGGTCTATTTCCTGTAAAACTAAGAAAAGCGACAGATTCCTCTGCCGCTTTTCTTACAATATTTATAAAATGCTTCTTATTTTATTACAGGTTCAAAAACCATAATAGTTTCAGCATCCACGCCGCCAACAGGCATCGTACTTTTTAATCTCAATTTGCTGTTTGTCAATTCTACAACACCAAATTTTCCGGAAAAGCCGGTTACCGCGATGTCAAGTGTTGCGGCATCATCAAGCAGATACCAGGTGCCTCCATTAATTACCTGACTTGTTTTTTGTTCAAGTGCCTTGGTAACATTATTTGCCAAAAACTGGATATCCATATAACTGCCAATGGCTTTTGTCTCTTCATTCAGCAAGTTAGTAGCAATTATTTTGCCACTTAAATCCGTCACCGAGCTCATGCGCCATGGATAATTTACAAGAATTTTGCTCTTTTCCGCAGGCTTCACAGAATCGTCATTATCTTTACTTCCACAAGAACCAAGTGAAAATAAAATGACAAATACAGCAACAAGATTAATTAATCGATTCATTTTTGTGTTTTTAAAGTAATAGTTTGGCTAAAATTCCGGTTTCTGATTTTAAACCTTTAAGAGTGAATATCTTAAAAAAGTTAAATTAACAGATTTTTCGGGAGTTTTGCAAAATTAACGAATTTGTTTCATCAATTCTTATCGAACGACACACAAATATGTTATCAAGATACCTACCTATACTAATTACACTGTTGACAATCAGTTCAATCCATTCTTTTGCACAGGATTGTACACCATCATATATCTTAAATCCGGTTACAGGTAACAATGCTATTGAATGGAATAAGTTCCCGGAATTCAGTCTGCCTTTCAAAATAATATACAATGGGCCACGATTTGATGATACCCAATCTCTTCCACTAAAACATGGTTTTAGTCACCTCGCTTTATTTTCCGGAAATGAACCTGCGACACTGCCCGCTGCCAACCGCGCTTTACTTTGGAACAGCGTAGCAACCATAGCGGCCAATCAACCCTGGGGAATGGATGAACTCAGAAGTCCATGGGGAAATGACACAACTGCTTACCGCCAGGGCTGGGCTCAATATCTTACTTTGCTAGCCAACAGTTTTCAGGATTCACAGGGAAGCGGATTACCCAAAGCGGATATTATTTGTCTGGACGTAGAGCGTATGCTGACAGAGGATCGTGATATTTTGAAGTTGAAAACAAATGCAGCAACTCCGACAAAATATGCAAGTTTGTCCGATGCGGATTTTATCGCTACGTATAAAAGAGATATTCGCTGGTGGTATACCGAAGCGGTAAACTATCTGAAAAGCAAAGGTTTTGACAAATCTTCAACCATAACAAGTTACAGTGATGTTCCTGTACGTGCGACCTGGCTGAATATTGAAAGTAACAGCTGGCAGGACTGGACCACCAATACGGCCCGTACGCATTATCTGATGCAGGATGATAACGGGAAAATCGGTGGTACTTTTTACAATTCGTTGACGAGCCTGACGCCTTCGCCCTACTATTATTATGGATACAGCAGTCCGATTGGAAAGGATTATCTAACTTATCTTCTTTTCCAGGTTGAAGTAAATAACGCGTGGAGCAACAAACCAAATATTCCGTTTGTATGGATGCGGATTCATGATAGTTTCGATCCGACTGTCCCCATGATATTACCCTTTCAGGCACAGGCGACAGCCATTTTTCCATTCTTTTCAGGAGCAAAAGGCCTTTGGCTTTGGGAAAATGGTGGACTTGCAAGTTCCCGCCAGGAAAATTATGCGACCTATGAGAATTTCATTTACGGACTCTATCGCCTTTCCGAGTTTAAAGATATGTTCGAAGGCTCATATGATCTGGTAATTCCGGAATCGGCGCGGGACCTGATGACTTCTAAAAAACCGGTTTGGCGTGGAGTTGTCAAAAATGGAAACATTCTGATTGCCGCTCAAAATCCATACGCTGGTGATAATGACGTAACGAATATTACACTTTCTTACCAGAAATGGGTAAAAACGATCAGTATTAAAGGCAAGGAAGTTTTTCTTTGCAAATTTGATCTGAGTCAGGATAATTCTTCAACGGAACCCAACATTACGGAAGCATTTTTATATCCAAACCCCATGGCGGCGGATTCCAAAGTGAGACTTACCGGAATTAATGGAACGGTTAGTGTCGATTTTGATCTTTTCAATAATCAGGGAAAAGTTGTTTATTCCGGAAAATTACAAGCTATTGTTGGATCAACAGATCAAAGTATAGCCCTTCCTCAGCTTGGCATGGGCTTGTATATTGCCCGTTTCAAAAGTCCTGATAAAACCATTACTCAAAAAATTATTATCACAAAATAATGAACCGCCTTAGCAAAGAAACCAGTCCGTATTTATTGCAGCATGCCAACAATCCGGTTGACTGGTTTGCCTGGGGGGACGAAGCGCTGCAAAAAGCAAAGACAGAAAATAAGCCCATTCTGGTTAGTATCGGCTATTCGGCCTGTCACTGGTGCCATGTGATGGAACGTGAAAGTTTTGAGCATCAAAATGTAGCGGATGTGATGAACGAACATTTTGTCTGCATAAAAGTGGATCGCGAAGAACGTCCTGATGTGGATGCCGTTTATATGGACGCTTTGCAGGCTATGGGTACACGGGGCGGCTGGCCGCTGAATGTTTTCTTACTTCCGGATAGCAAACCGTTTTATGGCGTCACGTATTTGCCTCCGCAAAATTGGGTGCAGCTTTTGAAAAGTGTAAATAACGCTTTTGTCAATCATTATGATGAACTGGCAAATTCGGCGGAAGGATTTGTTGAAAATATGGTTCAGCCAGAAGCCAACAAATATGGCCTTACAAGTTCTGAATCAGGTTACACGATTGATGCGCTGGATCAGATGTATGAGAAACTCAGCCTGAACTTTGATATAAAAAAAGGAGGAATGGACCGGGCGCCAAAATTCCCGATGCCTTCAATTTATAAATTTTTGCTTCGTTACTTTGATATAACCCAAAATCCCGCGGCTCTGGCACAGGTTGAGCTTTCTCTGAACAGAATCGCTTTGGGAGGTATTTATGATCATGTAGTTGGCGGATGGGCGAGATATTCCGTTGACGATGAATGGTTTATTCCTCATTTCGAAAAAATGCTTTATGATAATGCACAGTTACTTGGCATTTTTGCTGAGGCCTATTCGTTAACCCAAAATAGTCTTTATTCCGATCGCGTTACGAAAACAATTTCCTGGCTGAGCAATGAAATGCAAAGTCCTGATGGAGGATTTTATTCTGCGCTTGATGCGGATAGTGAAGGCATTGAAGGAAGATTTTACATCTGGAAAAAAGCAGAACTGCAAAGTCTTTTGGGTGATGATTTTGAATGGTTTTCCAAATTATACAATATCAGCGCACAGGGTAATTGGGAGGACGGTTATAATCACCTGCATTTGACAAATTACGTTTCAGAAACGGCAAAAGCGGCGGGCATTTATTCTGATTCTTTTGATCAAAAATATAAAAACGCACTTCAAAAACTCGCCGAAGCGCGTGTTCACCGCATTCGTCCGGGACTTGATGACAAAATACTGGCTTCCTGGAATGGACTTTTGATTAAAGGTTTAACAACTTCTTACCAGGCTTTGGGTGACGAATCCATTCGTGATATGGCCGTTAACGGAGGCCGGTTTATTTTGGAGAAAATGACCGAAAATGGAAAACTGTGGCATAGTTATAAAAATGGAAAAACCAGTATAACTGCTTTTCTGGAAGATTATGCTGCTGTTATCGAAGCCTATCTCGGACTTTACCAAATCACTTTTGATCCTTTGTGGCTGACGGAAGCCGTTCGATTGAGCGATTATACGATTTCCAATTTTTATGATTCCTCGGATGGCTACTTCTTTTTTACCGATTCCGAAGGTGAAGCCTTAATTGCGCGCAAAAAAGAACTTTTTGATAACGTAATTCCGGCGTCCAATTCCATGATGGCGCAAAATCTGTATGTGCTGGGGAAAATTCTTGACCGTCAGGATTATCTTGATTTGTCGGATCAGATGCTTTCAAAAATGAATAAAATTTTGCTTGCTGATGTCCAATGGGTCACTAACTGGGCAGCACTTTATTGTCAGAAAACCTCTCCCACTGCTGAAATTGCCATCGTTGGAGAAGATGCAGATGAGCTTAGAAAAGATTTTGACCGGTTTTTTGTTCCGAACAAAGTAGTGGTCGGGACAAAAACTTCATCCCAACTTCCACTGCTCGAAAACCGGACAAAGGTTAATGGCAAAACTGCTATTTACGTTTGTTATGATAAAACCTGTCAGCTTCCGGTAACTTCCGTTAAGGACGCACTTGAACAACTAGGCTAATTTCTAATTTGGCATATAAAATAGGCGTTTACTTCATGGTAAACGCCTATTTTATATCTCACTAGCCAAGCAGCGGATAATATCTTTCCCTGATTATATTCATATGATGCACCGGATGCCCGATAATTACGAACCCGAGTGCTAATGGAGAAATCTCGCTTTTATAAGCAACTCCGGATCTCAGTATCATTTCATCATCCATATTTTTATAAAGCAAAACGGTCGATTGACGCACCAAATTAAACTCTTCCATTAAATCTGTAACTGAACGTTTACTTGCAACCGTGTTGGCGGCGAGCAATTCTTCTTCGTAACCGGGAAGCACTGTTTTATCATTTCTGGAAAAACGAAGTGCACGATAAGCCATGATACGCTCGTTATCAATAACATGCTGTAAAATATCTTTCACAGTCCATTTTTCCGGTGCATAAATTTTGGCCTGTAAATCAGTCAGTTTACTGATTTCAGAATAAACTTTATCGGGAGAATGTTTTTCAAAAGCTTCAAAAATATCAATATCTTCCACCAGATTAATATACCGGTCAAAAAACGCTGGCATTGGGTTAATGTCTGATCTTTTCATAGAAATGGGCTGTTTAAAGTCACAAATTAATAAAGAAACTTTAAGAAATGACTATTGTCATATTAGCTATCATGTACTTTGTTCTTCACAAACAATCACGATTTTGGACATTATGAATAATAATTTATGTTTTAATAGTAGCATTTTACAAAACTGCCTAATCACAAATTATCATTCATTAATCAACACGTACCGTTTAAAATAATAAATTAAGTATTATATTTGAGTGAATAATCCCTGAAAATTGAAAAAAATAGTTGCCATAAGCTTGCTGGTTTTGTTGCTCTACAATATGCTGGGGTTAACAACTGCTGTGTTGCTATTTGACAACCAATATAAATCAGCCGTTTCTTCAAACAGCGAAGATGATTACCAACTTTTGAAAGTTTATGTCCCTTCACTTCCTTATACAGCCAGTTGGGAAAATGAAGTAGAAATAGAAGGCCTTACTAAAAGTAACGGCAGTTTTTATAACACCACTCACGTGCTTCATACAAACGATACTTTGTATGTTACACTGAAATCCAATCAGCCAGCCCGCGACCGTTTTTTCGAACTGGCAAACCAGATGCAGTCCATGACAGATCCTGGTAATCAAACTGCTGATTCTTCACATGGAAAGGCTTTGAAACTCCTGGACAATCTTATCAAAAACTACGTTCAAAACATTTATCATTTTTCAATTCACCATCAAACGTTCCGTACTGCTGATGTTATTGCCATTTATCCGTTAAAGGAAGTAAAACATATCCGCTTTCTTTTAAAACTTCCAACACCCCCACCGGAACATTGCTGATCTTTTACTCTGTTCAAATCCTGATAAAATCTGTTGCCTCCTGCAATCAGAATTCTTCAAGTTATCCTGATTTTTGAAGACATGTTCTTCAAAAGCAGGTAAATATGAATTTAACCAACCCGTCGCTTTTAAAGCGGTAGCTACCATCTTTATTTAATAATTTATGTTTTCAACTATACAGAATAAAAAACATCTTTTGATGTTAATTCTGGCAATGATCAGCTTCACAGGCGCCTATGCGCAAATGCCTAATGATGCTGTTTATATGTCAAAAAATACGGCCTGTCTGGCTTTATCTTACACCCATAGTTCATGGGATAAATACTGGGAAAATCAGCTAAAAAGAGAAAATCTCAATATAGGAACGCAAACTACGCAGGTTGGAATGGCCATGCTGGCAGTTGGTGTAACTAAAAACCTGAATGTTATTGTAAGCCTTCCATATATCTGGACACAAGCAAGTGCAGGGAATATGAAATGGAGTAAAGGTTTTCAGGATGTATCGGGCTGGGTGAAATACCGCTTTTATAACAAAGCTGGGCTTTCGTTAAATGCAGTTGCCGGCGCATCGATTCCAAGTAGCAATTACGTACCTGATTTCATGCCGCTGTCTATTGGTTTGCAGTGCAAAACAGCGACTGGAAGGCTTGTGGCACGTTACCGTCATAAAACGGGTATTTATGCTACCGCTTACGGAAGTTATATTTTAAGAAGTAAAATTACCATTGACCGTGATTCTTACCTGATGGGAGAAACGCTTTACAACACAAACCGTGTCAGTGTGCCTAATGCTTTTGATTATTCTGCACGTGTTGGTTTCACCAACAAAGCTATTCAAACTGAGGTTTATGCTGAACGCAGTGAATGTGTAAACGGAGATTATATCCGTCGCAACGGAATGCCTTTCCCGACGAACAATATGAAATCAACGACAGTGGGTTGGTACGGAAAATTTCAGCCAAAAAATATTGGCTTTAATGCACGTGTCGCATATGTTACCCGAGGAGAAAATGTAGGCCAGGCAATGACCTATTCCGCCGGACTTTTGTATCAGTTCAGATATATTAAATCTGGTAAAAAATAAATTACAGTCATTACAAAAAGATCATGAATAAGATATTTAAATCCCCTGGCCGTGCTGCATCCTTCGCAACAGGTTTAATTTTAGCTTTTACCGTTTTCTCATGCAGCAAAACGGTTGATGAACCAACTGCATCTATCAATAATCCTTCTACCCTGGATGAGAATGCCGGTACCTGGAAACCTTACATCCTGGCTTCATCCAGCGAAATTGCAGTGGAAGAACCAAAGGCGGCAACATCGGCGGAATACATCGCTGAACTTGCCAAACTGAAAACAACCATGGGCACTGTTACACCTCAGCAACGTGACCAGATTAACTACTGGGGAGCCGGAGCCGCCTACCGCTGGAATGAAATCGCCCGTGAACTTGCGGCGCGATATAACAGTCCACCGGCTGTAAATGCGGAAGGGAAATATCCTGTTCCTGATGCTGCAAATCCTTTGGCTGATCCAAAATTCCCTTTTGCAAATCCACCTTACACGGCCCGCGCACTGGCTTACCTGAGTGTTGCGCAGTATGATGCGCTTGTGAGTGCATGGAATTATAAATTTAAATATAACCGTAAAGCGCCGTCAAAAAATGACGCTTCTATTAAAGCAATTCTTCCCGTTTCGGATTTACCATCTTATCCTTCGGAAGACGCCGTGGTTGCTGCCGCTTCCTATACTATTTTGAAAGCGATGTTTCCTGGTGAAATTCCTTTTCTGGATGCCAAATTGGCTGAGCATAAAAACAGCCGTTTATTGGCTGGAATGAACGTTGAAAGTGATATTACAGCTGGAAACGCACTGGGAAGTGCAGTTGGAGCCAAGGTAATGGCCCGTGCGAAAACGGATGGAATGGGCGCAGCCAACAACCAGGCAAAAGTCCCTGATATAATCGCCAATGCTTTAAAAATTGGTATAACCGAACCATGGAAAAGTCAGGAATTTCCTGCACGACCTCCTATGCTTCCTACCTATGGCGGAGTTCTTACCTGGAATTTTAATACTGCAACTGTTGCTACGCTACGCCCGATTGCACCACCTGCGATCGGCAGCCCGGAGTTTGAACAAAACTTGAATGAGCTCTTAACGCTTGCAAAAAGCCAGACAAGAGAACAGGCAAGAATCGCCAATTTCTGGTCGGATGGTGTAGGAAGTTACACTCCTCCGGGACACTGGCACCGTAAGGCGGCCGCCTTGGCTCATGATAATAATTTCAGTGAGGTAAGAACGGCCAGAACTTTTGCGTTGGTTGGAACTGCCATGCAGGATGCCGGGATATGCTGCTGGGATGCAAAATATTATTATTACTATCCCCGTCCAAACCAGATGAACAGCAAGGTAAAAACCTCTGTGGGTTTACCTAACTTCCCTTCTTATACGTCAGGACATTCGATGTTTTCGGGAGCTGCTGCCGAAGTGCTTGGCCATATTTTCCCATCTGAAAAAGCTACTGTTGATGCGATGGCTGTTGAAGCCTCGGTTTCGCGGATTTACGGTCTTATTCATTATCGTTTCGACTGTGAACAAGGATTGGTGACAGGTCATAAAGTTGGAAATTATGCAGTTCAGCGGGCATTAACTGATGGTGCCGAAAAATAAAAGTATTGAGATTGACAGGAAAGCGGTGCAGCCATTACGGACGCATCGCTTTTTTGTATAAATTCTACTAAAAAGAGACTAGTTTATCGAAATGAAAAATTAATTCATTTTCAGGTATAGGGGTCTTTTCGGTTTAAGTTGTTATAGGTTTAAAACGAAAAGTCATGAAAAAAACATTATCGTCATTAACAGTATTATGCTGTTTACTAAGTGGTTATTTTTCCTATTCGCAACAGGTGCAAACCGTTTTCAGCGGCAGCAAAATCAAAAGATCAGGTGGCTATGCAGCAATCTCCAACAAGTTCACAACCATCAACGGCGACTTTGCGAATATGCCCGAAATTTATGGAGGCTGGTTCGTGAACAGCAAATTCCTCATCGGTGCTGAATTAGCGGCAACAACAAATTTTATCCCTTCTCCCAATTTCAATAATTCTCCAGACAAGAAAATCACCTACCAATATGGACAATTTGGCCTTATGACGGAATATATTTTCGCTTCAAATAAACGAGTTCATTTTGCTGTAAATCTTATAAATGGTGCCGGTTTCACTTTACAATACGACAGAAAAAACTGGGATGACTGGGATAATGATGATTGGAATGACAATCATACCGACGCTAAATTCTTCTATGCAATTGAACCGGGAGCTCAGGTTGAAATTAATCTTTTGAAATGGATGCGGTTAAGTCCGGGCATATCTTACCGCAAAACTTTTGGTGCAAAAGGAAATGGATTAACGGACGGAGATTTAAGCAATATCTCGTATAACATGACTTTAAAATTTGGCAGATTTTAATATATTTTACATTTAAGTAAAAAAGGTCTCACCGAAACAATGAATTTCAGTGAGACCTTTCTATTTTTTGACAGATTGCTATTCGCTTATCTAAACCAGATTACTAATATCGAAAGGAAGTTTTCGCATTCTCTTTCCCGTAGCTGCAAAAATAGCATTACCAAGCGCAGGAGCTATCGGGGGAAGTCCCGGCTCACCTACCCCACCCGGACTGGCGCCGCTGTCAACAATATGTATCTCTATTTCAGGCATTTCATTTAGCCTCATAATATTATATTGATGAAAATTACTCTGGTCACAAACACCGTTCGTAAAAGTAATACCATCTTTTGTTGCCGCTGTAATACCCATAACAATATTTCCTTCCGTTTGTGCTTTCACATTATCCGGATTGACATAATAACCGCAATCGATTATAGAGACAACTTTGTCTATTTTAACGCCATTGTCTTTTTTTGTTACGGTAATACAAGTAGCCGAAATACTGTCAAAAGATTTAAAAACCGCTATTCCTTTTCCCTGTCCTTCCGAAAGTTTTGCACCCCAGGCTGATTTTTCTGCCAGTGTTTCCAAAACCTTCCTGAAACGTTCATCTTTTGTAATTTCCAAACGTGCCTTTACCGGATCCTTTCCAGCCAGATGCGCAAGTTCGTCGATAAAACATTCCTGCCCCCATCCAAAATTAGAAGCATAAACAGATCGCCACCAAACAACAGGAATATCCGTTTTCACATGTGTCCAGCTTACTTTTGAAGCTACATCAAAATGGTATTTGTTATTATTGGTACTGATTTCTTCACTCAGCCAGGGATCCGCCTCGTCAGGTTTAAGTCCTTTATATACCTGATTCAGAATTGATTCACCGATGGCATGGTGATGATAACCCGCAATTTTGCCGTCCTGAACAAAGCCCTGCATATGACTGAGCATACCCGGACGATAAGGCCCCTGAGAAATATCGTCTTCCCTCGTCCAGACAACCTTAACAGGTTTTTTCAATTCCTTTGATAAATGACAGGCTTCCAAAAGGAAATCGTGATACGCTTTTCTACCAAATGCGCCACCCAAAAGCGTCACATTTATTTTAACTTTTTCAGGAGCGACTTTCATGTATGCGCACACATCACGCAATGCCCAATCCGGCCCTTGTACCGGAGCCCATATTTCTATGTATCCGTCATCTTTTACATGAACAACGGCATTTTCCGGTTCAATAGGTGCATGTGCAAGGAATGGTGTTTCATAGTTTGATTCCAGTTTTTTAGCCGCTGAGCTATATTTTGCATTAAAATCACCTTTCTCTTCAAAATTAATTCCTTCTTTTTTTGCAGCCTCATAGGTTTCTGCAAAGTATTTTTCTGTGCTCAGCGTTTTTTCATAATCTGCATTATCCCACTTTACCAAAAGTGCTTTTCTTCCTTTTAGCGCAGCCCAATAATTTGTACCAATTACCGCAACGGCTTCCGAAGTCCTGTGTGGCATGGTGCGTTCTGTTTTTACCACTTTAAGAACACCTTTGATTTTTTTAGTCTCGGAATCGTCAATGGAAACAATTTTCCCGTGGAGCGAAGGTGAATGTAAAATACTGGCGTAAACCATTCCCGGAACATCAATATCAATGCCGTAAATTGCCTTTCCCGTTACACGTTCCGGTACATCCAGACGCTTGTTATATTTGCCCAGTATTGTAAAATCCTTTGGATCTTTTAATTTGGGATTTTTAGGAATTTCGAGTTTTGAAGCGTCGTCGGCCAGCTCACCATACGTCAGGCTTTTTCCTGTCGGTTTATGGATAATGGTTCCGTCTTTTGCAAAACATTCGGCAACCGGCACATTCCATCTTTTGGCAGCAGATTCCGTAAGCATTTCTTTGGCAGCCGCTCCTGCTTTACGAATTGGCTCCCATAAAGACCTGACAGAACTGCTTCCGCCGGAAGTCTGGCTGCCGTATTTATCTTTTCCGTCACTCTGAATAATTTTTACCTGATCCAGCCGTACTTCAAGTTCCTCTGCTAGAAGAGACGGTACCGCCTGCGTTGAACCTTGTCCCATATCCGGACGAGGATTGACAATCGTGATATTGCCGGCCGTATCAATGATGATAAACGGATTGATTTCCAGTTTTAAAATTGCCGGATTAATCTTCTTGACTATTGCATCTTTTGAAAAAGCAGAAATGCCCAGAGCGAGTCCGAAAGAAGTTAAACCGGTGGTTTTCAGAAAATCACGGCGTGATGTTTGTATATTTTCCAATGTCTTTAATCAGCTGTTGGTGAAAAACTATCTTTTCCCGATTCCCTTTTCTTCTACCTTAATCGCTTCCGCGGCACGGTGAATCGCTTTACGGATACGGTCATACGTTCCGCATCTACACAAATTTCCGCTCATGGCAGCATCGATATCCTGATCGTTCGGACTTGCGTTTGTTTTAAGAAGAGCTACTGCAGACATGATCTGCCCCGACTGACAATAACCGCATTGCGGCACCTGCTCTTCGATCCAGGCCTGCTGAATAGCGTGCAATTTTACGTCGCCAATTCCTTCAATGGTCGTTATTTTAGTGTTTTTCCCAACACTGGAAACCGGTGTCTGACAGGAACGCGCGGGCTGGCCATCCAGATGTACCGTGCAGGCACCGCAAAGTGCCATTCCACATCCGAATTTTGTCCCTTTCAAGCCGACAACGTCTCTGACTACCCAAAGCAGGGGCATGTCATCTTCCACGTCGACTTTTACTTTTTTACTGTTAACTGTTAAATTATATATCGCCATAGTAATTGGAATTTTATCTGTCCAAACCTTTCTAAAAGTATTAAAAAAATGTGATAACATAAAACCTCGATTTCGAGTATGATCTTGATTTGAAAAACTGTCAGCTAAACTAAATTCCGTCCGTTCTTGTTGAATTTCTAACGGTCAGCAGTAAACATTAAAGTCAGGAAGCAGGGTTATGTTCATTTCATCAGCAGCAGAGTTAGAAGGAATTCAAAAAATAAGTGAAGCAGTTGCTACTACATTAAAGGAAATGCGGGCTTTTGCCAAAGCAGGCATGACCGCAAAAGAACTGGATGATTTTGGAGGAGAAATCCTAAATTCACTGGGAGCAAAATCAGCACCAAAACTGACTTACGGATTTCCCGGCTGGACATGTATTTGCGTCAATCATGAAGTAGCACATGGAATCCCTTCGGCAGGAAAAATATTGAAAGAGGGTGATCTGATTAATATTGATGTTTCCGCAGAGCTGAATGGATTCTGGTCAGATAACGGAGGGTCTTTTATTTTGGGGGAAGATATAAGTAATCACCAAAAACTTGTAAATGCCTCCAAAAACATTCTGCATAAAGCAATTTATCGTATTAAATCAGGCGTAAAGGTTTCGGATATAGGCCGGTTAATTGAAATAGAAGCAAGAAAATCTGGCTACCGAGTGATCAAAAATCTGGCTGGACACGGCGTAGGAAGAAGCTTGCATGAGGACCCGCATGAAATCCTTAACTGGTGTGATAACGATAACAAACAGCGTTTCAGAAAAAATACAGTGGTTGCGATTGAAACATTTATTTCCACCGCATCAACAATTGCTCAAAAAGGAAAAGATGGCTGGACGCTAACTGGAGATAAAGGCGGATATGTTGCTCAACATGAGCATACCATTCTGGTAACGGATGGGAAACCGGTAATTTTGACTGCGGTTAACGGGATTTGGGAATAGAAAGAAGTCTCACAACCGATTATCTCTCTGATAATCTTCAACTGAAATTACTTTTATCAAGTCATAATATCCCGGATATAAAGGATTAAGAATTAAATTATATTCCTGAGGCATTACTGCGCTTCGTGCTTTAATTCCTATATATTTTCTTGCTTTAAAAATACTATCTCCAATTTTTTCTAAAGCAATATTTTCAGTAATTCGCCTGTCGTTTGGCAAGTCTGAATCCTCTATTTCGTAAAATTGAGCCGAACTTTCAACTTCAATAGTCATTACAAACAGATAGGGAGGCAATTCAGTTTCGTCTACATGGACTAATACCAACATGGCGAGTGCGCGGCTCTCGCTAGTATATAACTTCATTGGCAGCACCCCGACCGCTTAAATCATTGGCTCGTTCCCGCTTTTTTGCAATTCTGTATAAATTCATAATTGCTTACCTCCCAGGATCATCCAGGTAATTTCATTTGCCGGTGCTTTTCTACGAAGTACTATTGCCAGATCTTCACCAATCCTGGATGACTTACGACTGTTTTTGGTTACAGTTCGCATAGATGGACATTTTACCCAAATGCACGGATAAAATGTCCATTTGTAAAATTCGTTAAATGCCTTTAATATGTTCCTCAAATCCCCTCCGTAACCTTCCTCATCTTCTCCAAACCCGTTTTTGCCACAAGCAAAGCATCCTGGGCGTAATAATCTTTATTAAACACTTCAAAAGAAAGAATAACTGGTTTTTCAGGGTTTTTAAGCGTTTGTAGTAATTTTTTCAACGGAGCCGTTCCGTCCCCCGGATATATTCTGTCCGCATCCACGATTGTTTCCCTTAGCGGAGTTGCCGGATAGTCGTTTATGTGAAAAATTTCGATCAGGGGTTTTCCAACATCTTTTACGCTATCTATCCCCGAACCACCTTTATGTAAATGATACACATCCATCAAAACTTTTGCTGATGGATGATTTGATTCTACGGCCACATAAAGCAGCTCTCCTACTCTGCTAAGATTCTTTGAAAAGCCCCAAAGTTCAAGATGAGGAACTACACCTGTCTGATCGCCCAGTTCAAGTATCTTCCGATAGCGTTCCGCGATTTTGGAAAGTTCCAGACTTTCACCCGTTGTTGCGCCCATAGGTGGTGCAGCAACTCTCGGGCAACCGATTTGAGCAAGCTGGTCCATTTCCATTTTTAACTGATCCAATGCTTTTGAACGTGCCGTCTGATCGTCTACAATCCAGGTAGCAAAACCGATCGCGTCTTCAACTTTTAAACCCAGATCATCAATTATTCGCTTAGCCTCAGCCAGCGTAGCACCGGTTTTTATATAATCCTGTAATGTATTGATCCATATTTCTACGGATTTATAACCTGCTTTTGCCGCTACTTCCAGCTCCTTTTTAAAGCCAAGTTTATGACCACGCAACGTGCTCATGTTAAGCGAGTATATAAAGGAACCTGGTTTTTCTTTTTTTGTCTCCACAGGTATTAAGGTGGCTGTTGATACTGCCAGAACGGAAGTAAGAGCTTCTCTGCGATTCATCAGGAAAGTGTTTTTATCTAAATGATTTCCTACCAAAGAGTTTTCAAATAGATTTTTACCGGTGAAAGTTCAAATTTGATTGTTAAATTAGGGTTTGCTTTTCGTATCGCTCATTGTTTTTGACATAACTATGCCGTCTGAAGAATATTCCTTACCTGCACAAACCCGTATCGGGCATGTTCACCTGAAAGTTTCGAATCTTGAAAAATCGCTGGATTTTTACAATGGATTGCTGGGTTTTGAAATTATGGCCCGTTATGGTGATCAGGCTGCATTTATTTCTGCCGGCGGTTATCATCATCACATTGGGCTGAATACCTGGTATAGCAAAGGATTTCCGCCTGCAAGTCAGCAAGGCGTCGGATTGTTTCATACAGCCATTTTGTACCCAACCCGGAAAGATCTTGCAGCGATTTATCACAGATTGATCAACGCGCAGTACCCATTAAGCGGAGCAAGTGATCACGGCGTTTCTGAAGCCTTATATCTCAATGATCCGGATAATAATGGTGTGGAATTATATTGGGACAGGCCAATAGAATTTTGGCCAAAAACAGAAGACGGCTCTTTGGAAATGTATACAAAAGCTTTGAACCTGAGCGGACTGTTAAATGAATTGAAATAATTTAAAAAACTGACAAGCAATAATTTATACCTTTAAATATTCTCCAGCGCCAAATAAGATACACTATGTCCGAAGAAAATAAACTCGACAAAATCATTGATGCAAGAATGAAACTGAAGGCGCGGTTTGAGGAAAAAATGCTGCAAACACCTTCCGTATCTGACTATAAGCCGATGGGGACCGGTGAAATCAACAGGCATGGAATGCCTAAATTACCGGCCGGACAAATAAAAACGGTAAAATGGCCGGTTCTTGATCTGGGTTTCAAACCTGATATTTCGCATCAGCAATGGAAATTGACGATAAACGGGGAAGTTGATTCTCCACTTGAACTGAGCTGGCAGGATTTCATGAATCTTCCTCAAACTACCGATATCAGCGATTTTCACTGTGTAACAACGTGGTCACGCATGGACGTTCCCTGGGTTGGGGTAAAATTAGCGGATCTCGCAGCACTGGTTATGCCCAAATCCACTGCTACCCATATTATTTGTTATGGGTACGATAAATACACAACCAACATTTCCATCGAAGAAGCTTTGAAGGAAGATGTTTTGCTCGTCCATTCTGCTGATAACAAACCACTTGAACGTGACCATGGTGGCCCTGTGCGCATGATCACTCCCCAGTTATATGCCTGGAAGGGCGCAAAATGGATTAACCGCATCGAATTTCTCAATAAAAATAAGCCTGGTTTTTGGGAGGTGCGCGGGTATTCCAACACAGCTTACCCATGGAAAAATGACCGTTACAGCTGAGAAAATAATTCACCATTCTAATGTGATTTTAACATGGTATGATATTTGTCATAAAAAATGTTAGTAACAAATCACAGATAGGCATGTATTTCGTATCATACAATAATGGGAAACCTACAACCTCCTCTTCCGCGGTAGCTGATCAGTTTGGGAAGTCTCATAATGATATTTTAAGATCAATTGAGAAACTTCAATGCAGTAAGGAATTTAAAAAATCCAATTTTTTCCCGTCCCCCAATCTTTGGCCATCAGGGAAAGCAGATCCTGCAATTCTTATCACAAGAGAAGGGCTTGTTCTTCTGGTGATGAGTCTTGAAAGTGCTGCACCGGTTTCATTTCGTGAAAACATAATTGCTAAATTTGACGGGATGGCATCGTTTCTTTAATACTTTTTCAGATAATCTACATTAGTTTTCCTGTAAAAAATGCATCCTCTGTGCCTGGTGTCCTTGTATTAACATTTTTTCGTGTTCTTTAACTTTGCCTGATTTTGTAATGATCCGGTAAAAATTTACATTACGGAAAAATATATTATTATGCTTACCGACAACGGGCCGATTATTGTTATAGAAGATGACATGGACGATCAGCAATTACTCGAAATGGTATTTGCAAATCTTAACTATACCAACAAAATCTTTTATTTTGATAACGGCGAAGCAGCGCTAACTTTCCTCAATAAAAAGGAAGTAAACCCGTTTCTTATTCTTTCCGATGTAAATATGCCGCGGCTGAATGGTTTTGAATTAAGACATATTATCAAAACCAATGAAGATTTAAGTATCAAATGCATCCCCTATCTTTTCTTCACAACCGGTACCACAAGACAATTGGTTCTTGATGCATATTCATTATCGGTTCAGGGGATTTTCCAAAAACCGGCCGGTTTTGATGAATTGCAGCAAATGATTAAAACCATCATAGATTATTGGAAACATTGCATTGCTCCAAATCGTTACACAGATTAACATTATACAATCTTACAGCGGCATTTTAATTAATTTCTGAACCAACGGGATTAAACTTTGCCCCGGCCCAAAATATTTTTACTTTCCCGGTAACAATATTACATTTGGTAAAGCTCAACGGAAAATATTTTTCTTCACATGCATTCAACAATAAAAGACAAAACTCTCCGGTGGTCTTATATCAGCATTTTTATAGGTCTGATCTTAATATTCGCATCCCAGTATTTTGCATATAAAAATGTACAGGACTTATCACTGCACAACCAGGGAGTAAATGTCACCATTGGAATATTAAACCAAACAGCAAATTTCGGATTATCGACCAAGGATATTCAATCGAATATACATGAGTTTGTAATCACCGGGAATAAAGATCTGCTGGCCGATACTTATTCCAAAAAAGTAAAACTTCTGGGCATGAGTGATACTTTATTCAGTTTGGTAAAAAACGATAAAATACAAACTGAAAGAGTAAAAGAATTATTGAACATTTCCGGTAAGATAGTTGAGCACACGCACAAAATAATGACCATTTACCGGGAACAGGGAACACAAAAAGCATTTGACATGATACAAAAAGGAGAAGGTTTACATCTGAACCAACTTCTTATGAATAAAATTGAATCCATTGAGCAGGCAGAAAACAGGCACCTTGATAAACAGAGGTTGCTTATCCAAAAAACCCAGAAAAAGACGACGCTTTTCATTATGGGAACCAGCATTTTCGGTTTTTTCCTGACCGTGCTTTCCATTGTTTCCCTCTTGCGAAACCAGAAAAAGCAACGACTGCTTCAACTGGAAATCAAACAAAAAGAACGCCTTCTTTATCAATATATCGAAGCGATTCCAGACGGTGTAATGGTTATTGATACAAATAAGGAAATCGTACTTTTAAACCAGTCAGGGAAGGAAATACTTGGAATCGACAAGGAGAAGTCACTTAAAGAGCAGATAAACAATATCACGCTGCTGGATCCAATGCGGTATAACATTAGATTTACATCAGAAACTTTACCTGTGAGTGAAGCACTCGACGGCGTAAAATCTACGGGAAATAAAATTGATCTGCTTAAAGGTAATTCCATCTTTCATTTAGAAACCAGTGCCCGGCCGATCCTTGGTCTGGATGGGGAAATAACCAATGCGATAACTGTTTTCCGGGATATTACTCAGCGCGCCAATTATGAAACAGCGCTGGAAAAAGCCCGGTCCATTGCTGAAAAATCTGTGCGTGTAAAAGACATTTTCCTTTCTAACGTCAGTCACGAAATACGCACACCGCTTAATGCTATTGTTGGTTTTACTAATTTATTGGAAGAACAGGTTAAGGATTTAAAAAGCAGTGATTATGTTGGTTATATCAAAATTGCCAGTAAAAATCTGCTTGACCTGATAAACGATATTCTTGATTTTTCCAAGATTGAGGCGGGTCAGGTGATTTTGGATAAAACCAATACGTCAATATTCGAACTTGTTGATTCAGTATCGGTCATCATTAGTCAACGTGCCAGTGAAAAAGATATTGGATATGAGAAAATTCTTTCGCCCGAATTACCCCAAATGATTATTTCGGATAAACTGCGACTGACGCAAATCCTTCTGAATGTTTGCGGTAATGCTATAAAATTTACTGAAAAAGGGTCTGTAAAATTAATTGTAGATCCAATCTCGGATTTAAAGGACGATATGCAAACCATCCGTTTTTCTATTATTGATAGCGGAATAGGGATTCCTGAGGATAAAATAAATAAAATTTTTGAGCGATTCGTTCAGGCATCTGAAAGTACCACCAGATTATTTGGCGGCACCGGACTAGGCCTGAGTATTGTAAAATCGCTCGTTCACTTACTCGGTGGAACGATACGTGTAGAAAGCGTTCTTGGCAGGGGAACAACTTTTATTCTGGAATTTCCTTTTGAAGTTGTAACAGATCTGACAGAACTGGAAGTAGTAGATGATTCATTATCGGTGATTACTCCAATCGGTGATATCCGGGTACTTGCAGCTGAGGATAATCTTCTTAATCAAAAACTGCTGGAAGCCATTTTCGAAAGAATGTTAATTCCATTAACCATAGTAAATAATGGTCAGGAGGCAATCAATGAGCTTGAAAAGAGAGATTATGATCTTGTGCTGATGGATATACAAATGCCTATTATGGATGGTTATACTGCGATTAAGAAAATCAGAAGCAATATCTCTCAAACTATACCAATCATTACCATGACGGCCCATGCCATGGTAGGAGAAAAAGAAGAGTGCCTGAGCATAGGCGCGAATAGTTATATTTCAAAACCTTTCCGGGAAAACGAATTGTTACATGCTATCTCAAATCTGACCGGTAAACAAAACCTAAACTACAAAGAAATGAGTTCGAATAACCCCAATGATGAGAGTTCCCATGATTCGGAAATCCTGAACATGACCTATTTAAATGAAATCACAGGTGGTGACGCTGAGCTGAGAGATGAACTTATTTCTCTGTTTGAAAGCGATTTAGGAACACAATCTGAACTGATTATCAAGGCTGAGGAATCTGGGGATAATGAAAAATTACGCCAGGCAGTGCACAAATTCCGGTCGTCATTGTTTTCTGTCGGAATGCTTTCTACGGCAGACAAATACAAAAAAATTGAAGGTGACCTGAAAAACAATATCCGCTCAGTGGATTTGAAAGAACAATTAAGACAGCTTACGCTGGAAGCAGAAGCCGGCTTAACTGAACTTAAAAAACTGAAATAAAGTCTATTACAGACCGGCGCCAGTTTTCGTTTTCACATCATCCAGCGCAGCCTTGATATCAGTCTGATTCATTGGTAACCCTTTTACCACCACTGAATAAATTTTTTGCGTAGAAGATATGTTCAAAAGCGGATTTTCATCTAATAACAGGATATCCGCTTTTTTACCTTTTACCAAACTTCCGTACTCCTTTTTGTTTAAGAAAAGCGCCGGATTAATGATGGAAGCCTGTAAAGCCTGAAGCGGTGTCAAACCTGCTGCCACCATTAATTGAAGTTCTTTGTGCAATCCAATTCCCGGATAAGTAAAAGAATTCAGGTAACCGGCATCTGTTCCGGCCATAATCTTAACGCCGGCTTTTTGAAGCAAAGGAAGCAGCGATTCTGATTTATCGTTCATCAATTTCCTGAAAGCAATGGCGTCCTTATCATCTTTACCGGCCCGGTCAATTCGCATTTGATAGGTTTTTTGAAGGCCTTTTCCCATGTATTGAAGATATGCGTCGTTTTGATGATTATCTTCATCCAGATGCGCTAAAAGATGTGGCAGCGAAAGTGTTGGCGTTACGTATATATCATGTTTTGCCATGGCTCCATAAACTTTTAAAGCAGTGTTTTCATCAAAATCCGCAAGAATCCGGTTGCTAAGTTCTCTTCCTTTCAGCTTTCCGGAAGCAGATAATTCAGCAATTTCCTTTTCATTTTTTGTTCCCGCTCTAAGTACATAAGACATATGTTCAATAGAACTCAGTCCGGCTGTCATCACATCCTGCATCGTCAGCGAAGATGGTATATGTCCCGAAACTTTGTACCCTCGTTTTCTTGCCTGGCGAACGGCTTCCAAAAACAATTCCGGTTTCATGGTATTGTCTGTGATTTTCACAAAATCAACTTTCAAACCATCAAGTGAATCCAATGCTTTTGGAATTTCTTCGGCTGTTGAAATCTCAATATCACCGAGCCAGACGGATTTATAACCTTCCAGTTTCGGACCGGATGTAAAAATGGTTGGGCCGGAAAGTGTGCCCGCTTTTATTTCTTCTCTCCATTGTAAAACACTGTTGCTGATGTCAGCAGAAGCATCGCGCACCGTCGTAATTCCATGGGCGAGAAACAGTGGAAGCAGGTTTTTGTTTTCCTGAATCAAAGACTCGCCGCCGCCAAAATGCATGTGCATATCCCAAAGTCCCGGAATCGCATATTTCCCTTTTCCGGATATCGTCTTTTTGGCTGTAATATTTCCCGCTGTCTTTTGATTAAAAACACCGGTGATCAGATCTTTTTCAACAGTAATAAATTGATGCGAAATCACTTTTCCGCTTTTTATATCAATAATATTAACGTCAGAAATGATCAGGTCTGCTTTTATTTTTTGACCAAATGAACAAAAAGAAATTAGACTAATCAGGAAACAGATGAATACCTTTTTCATAGTAAAATATCGGAGTGAATTTAAGTTACAGTAAAATACGCCAGGAGTGAATAATAATTCACAAAACTACACGGACAAAATTAAGTCTCATGGCACAGGTTAGTACTTTGATAGTACATATTACTGATTTTTACGGAACGACAACGGAGTTTGTCCTGTGAATTTTTTAAAGAACCGGCCAAAATAGGAAGTGTCATTAAAACCCAACCCGAAAGCGATTTCTTTAATATCCGCATTTGTCAAAATCAGCATCCGTTTGATTTCCAGCAAAATACGGTCGCGAATCTGCTCACCGGCCGTTTGTCCCGATTCTCTTTTACAAACAGTATTGAGATAGTTAGCTGTTACATGAAGCTTACCTGCATAAAACGCGACGTCGTTATGATCTTGGTAATGTTCTTCCAGCAGTGTTGAAAAGTTTTGAAGCAATCTGATCGGTTTTACAATATATGAGCCCTCATAACTTGCCTCATACCAGCGCCTGAGAAGCGACAGAATAACAAGAAGCCTGCTCTGAATGATGGAGTCGGTGTAAGGTAAAGAATGTTTTAACTCCATTTCCATTTGCCTGATTTCACCAGTCAATTGATGATAATAATCCGGATTTATACGCAGAAACGGAATGGATTTTGATTTGAAAAAGGGATTTTCTGTTTGATAAGATTGAAGGAAATCTGCCGGAAAAAGAATTTGATAACCGGTGGTTTCCGGCGAAAGATCCCAGTGATGCGCTTGTCCGGGTGCAAGAAAGAAAACAGTAAAATCGCTAACCTCATAATTTTCGAAATCAACGGTGTGAATTCCACTCCCATTTTCAATAATTAATAACATGAAAAAATCATGTTTATGCGCTTCTTTTATCAGCGGCATATTGATGGGTTGATGATGCAAAATCCGGAAAGATTCAGTGGCAGCCGGAACCTGGATTATATTATCAATTCCCAAAGTTGGTAACATAAAGAAAATAAGTTTCTTATAAGCGACTATTCAATATTAAACATACGGACAAATCGGGAAAATGATTGAAAAATTAATTCGCTTTATTCCCGAATGTACCATAAAATAAAAAAGAAGCTTCCCCTTTAAACTGGGAAAGCTTCTTTGAAACTACTACTATACCAAATTTAACAAACACTTCATTTTTAATGTACTGACGAGGGATCGATCTTCGTTTTCCCGGGTCTTGTTATCAAAACAAACGGGACACAGAATAAAAAGAGACATCCCAGAAAAAGAAACACGTCCATATAGGATAGTACCGTGGCTTGCTTGTATACACTATATTCAAGCATTTGATAACCACTTTTCAAAGCAACATCCGGCGTCATGCCCTTGCCAATAAAAGTTCTTTGCAAACCTTCAACCCGTTGCTGTACGGCAGGGTTATTAATATCCAGGCGACTAACCAGATCACTGCGATGCTGCATATTTTGTCTGGCTATATAAGTGGTAATTACCGCCACCCCGAACGATCCGCCAAGCTGACGCATCATACCCGTAAATGCAGCTCCTTCGCCAATTTCTCTACCTTTCAGTGTTGATAATGCCAATGTTGAAATAGGCACAAAAAGGAATCCTAACCCAGCTCCTCTGACGATAAGCATCCAGAAAAATGCATCTGAACTTGTATCCGGCGTAAGAATACTGTAACCCCAAAAACTATATACAAAGAAAACCACCATTCCGCCTGCTACCAGGTATTGCTGCTTAACACCGCGCTGGATTAGCTGCCCGACAATAGGCATACAAAAGGCGGTTACAAGTGCAGCAGGCACCATCAACATACCTGATTGCGTTGCTGTCCACCCAAGCGTTGCCTGCGTATAAAGCGGGATAATAAATGTTGAACCGTAAAGACCAAATCCTAATACAAAGGAAAGAATGGTCCCAACCATAAGATTACTGTTTTTGAGCACTCTCAGTGCTACAATCGGGCTTTTATAACTTAATTCGCGCCAGATAAAGAAGAAGAATCCCAAAACTGCCGATACCGTACAGATGGTGATGATTTCGTCATTAAACCAGTCATCTTCCTGACCTTTTTCCAATACATATTGTAAAGATCCAACTGCAACTGCAAGCAGACCAATTCCCCACCAGTCAATTTCATTGGCTGATTTTTTCTCGGAATATTTGGGGCTGCGGATAAACTGCATAGTCAAAAGCGCAGCAATGATCCCCAACGGAATATTAATATAAAAAATGTAAGGCCAGCTGTAATTATCTACGATATATCCACCCAGTGGAGGACCCAAAGTTGGGCCAACAATTACACCTAAACCATAAATTGCCTGCGCCATTCCGCGTTTTTCAGGAGGATAACTTTCCGTGATCAACGTTTGGGCAGTAACCAATAATGCTCCGCCACCAAAACCCTGAATTAAACGGAAAAATACAAGTTCCCAGATATTATCCGAATTACCGCAACAGAAAGATGCTACTGTAAAAATGATGATCGATGCGGCGAAATAATTTCTACGGCCAAATTGCTGTGAAAGCCAGCTTGTCATCGGTACAATGATCACGTTACCAATGGCATAAGCTGTAATTACCCAACTCACTTCGGAAAGTGTTCCACCCAAATTCCCCCGCATATCATTCAAAGCCACGTTCACAATCGTCGTATCGACAATTTCCAGAAGCGCACACATTACGGCTGTGATTGTAATGATAACCCGTCGAAAGCCGTACTCTACCAGGGATGGTTGTAATTCCATATGCTTATTATTTTATTGATGAGAAGATTATCAGGTGAGCTTGCCGGGCAAACTCACCATTTAAATTTCTGCATCTTAATCCAGCTCAACATCTACAAACACATTCATTCCAGGGCGTAAACGTTGGATAAACTCATCTTTGCTTTCTTTAAATTCGATACGAATCGGCAGACGCTGAACAACTTTTACAAAGTTTCCGCTTGCATTATCAGGAGGCAAAAGCGCAAAACGTGCTCCCGTTGCAGGAGAGAATGATGCTACTTTGGCTTCGAAAACATGGTCAGGATATGCGTCAATATGAATTTTAACGTTCTGTCCAAGTTTCATTTTTGTTAGCTGTGTTTCTTTAAAGTTAGCAACAACCCATGGCTGCGAATTTGCGATGATACTGAAAAGAGATTGTCCAGCCTGCAAATATTGTCCTAACTGCGCATTCACTTTTGAAACATGCCCGTCTGTTGGCGCTGTGATAATGGTGTACGACAAATTCAGTTTTGCATTGTCAATATCAGCCTGGCGTGCTTTAATATTTGCGTTAACAACGCCGGTCTGACGTGAAGTTGCTGCTGTTTGAGAAGTTGCTGCTTTCGCCTGACGTTGTGCCGCATTTTTCTGTGAAATCAAAACCTGCAACTGACGCTCCGCCGTTTGTTTTGTAGCCAAAGCCTGTTCGTATTCCTGTTGTGTGATCGAGTGATCTTTGATCAGATTTTCATATCTGGCAAAATCCTGATTCGCTCTCCACACACTTACTTTTGCCTGTTCAATCTGCGCTTCGGCAACTTCTACATTCGCAACATAAGTACTACCCGTAGCTACGGATGCAGAAGTAGTAGCATTGGCGACAACCAGATTTCCCTGAGATGCATATAAGTTCGCTTCTGCCTGTTCCAGTTTTATTTGCTGATCACGGTTGTCAAGTACAATCAGCGTATCGCCTTTGTGAACCAGCTGGTTATCTTTTACTTTAATTTCTGTAATGTATCCTGAAATACGTGGAATTACCGGGCTGATATCTGCATCAATCTGTGCATCGTCAGTTTCTTCATGGTGCAATCCGTGGTTGTATTTTGTGTAACCCCAGGTTCCTCCTACTACAACAAGAAGTGCCAGGATGATAGGGAAAGTGTAACTTTTCTTTTTAGGTGCTGGTTCGTTTGCAACACCTGTGGTTTGATTGGTCTCCATAATCTTTGGAATAATATAATGTTAGTAAGTGCGAAGGAGCTGGCAAGATCCGCCGCTGTTAAAATTTGGTTAGTTAATAACGCCGGCTGTTTGTTCAAGCTTTTTATAAGCTACGATCGCATCAGCTTTTGCAGAAGCAAAGTTAATTTTGGACTGAACCTGAGCCACATCGGCATCCAGCAGTTCAGTGGTGGTTACCAGGCTGTTATCATATTTATTTTTGGTGATCCGGTAATTTTCAGTCGCTTGCTCCACAGCTTTTTCATAAACCTCGATCTTCTTTTTACTTAACACATAATTGTAATAAGCAGTGTTAATATCCAGATGCACACGATCAAGTAAAATTTCTTCATTTGTTTTTAGCTGGTAAAGTCTCGTTTTAGCTTCTTCAATTTTTGAACCTGTTTTCCAAAGTGAGGCCAGATTATAACTAACCCCGATGCCTGCATTAAACGCATTTGGAACCGTTACAAAACCAGGAATACTTAACGCCACATAACCGCCCGTTAAAGCTACACTTGGATAAAGATCAGCCTTGGCCACATGGATATCTGAGCCGGCAGCTTTTTGGCGAATCGCAATTGCGGCCATGTCTTTACGGTGTGTAAGTGCTGTTTGTTCCCAATCCATAGCATTTCCGGCATCTTTCAACACCTCAAAACTTGCTGAATCTGCTGCAAGCTGCGTATCTTCTGGCAAACCCAGAATCAGGTTCATATTAATGGTTGTGATTTTGAGATCATTTTCAGCATCCATTAAAGTCAACTGCACATTAGATTCCTGCAACGTTGCTTTCAATAAATCATTACGGGCAATGATTCCGTTTTTTTCGCGGTTAGTAAATTCAGTTACACGTTCATGTTCACGCACCAGGTTTTCTGCAACCAGGTCAACTGATCTTTTTGCCTTGTACAAATTACTATATGCCATAATCGCATTCTGAATCACAGCCTGACGATCCGTCTCGGCATCCAGCCTTGATGCTTCCTGCAAATATTTAGCCGATTCAAGACTGTATTTGTAACGGAATCCGGAGAAAAGCGGCACAGAAGCACTCGCCATACCATACGCCACTGAATTAACATGAAGTGAACTGGCTCCGCTGCTTGTGTCGCTTGACGATTTTAAATTAATATTCGGTGTATTTAATCTCAGATAAGAAGCCGAAACACTAAAACTTGGTAACTGGTTATCCTTGATCTGACGAATGTTAAGCCCCGCCAAATCAACATTTGACTGGCTTAATTTCAATTGTTTACTATTTTTCAGACTAAGCTCTACGGCTTCTTCCAGGGTAATATTCCGGATTGTCTGCCCGAAGGAATGGGAGGCGGAAGCGATCAGGATTAAACCGACTGCCACAAAAGCCATTCTTCTACTACTCGATGGTCTCATATGCTACTGTTGCTTTAAAGATACTTTTTAAGTGTTTGCTCAATTTTTGTTTCAGGGATTTGTCAAATTCTTCCTGACCCAATGATTCAAGATTATTTATTTTACGGTAAAAAGATTGTGTGGTAAGAAAATGATTGACTGTTCCATAAAGAGTTGCAGAAAGTAAGGCAACATCAACATTATCCCTGAAATGTTCTTTCGCTTGTCCTTCACGAAGGATGCTATTGATTCCCTCCCAGTTTTTGAGTTTCAGTTCATAAATCAGGTCAGATATTACTGGCGTCCGCTCCTCACCCGAAAGCTGCTCTCGCAGCATAATGTTGTGAAAACACTGGTTTCCCAGAAGCCGGTCGATAACACCATCAATCAATATATAAATTTTTTGAAGCGGTGAAAGATCCTCATTCGAGACAATGTTTTCCATCCTCTCCGCCGATTCAACAATACGAACTTCAAAAAGCGCCTCGATCAATTTCTCCTTTGAACCGAAATAATATGAAATCATCGAAACATTAATATCAGCTTCATGTGCGATATCGCGTATCGAAGTTCCTGAAAAGCCCTTACCCGCAAAAAGCCTCTCCGCTACCTGAATAATCTGTAATTGTTTTGCGTTGTATTCCATTTCATTTGATCCTCAGCATATTAGTGATTAAGATTCAATTCTGTGCTGATTGATGTACAAATGTAATATAAGAAAAATGATAAATCAAACGTTTGATTGATTTATCAAAACAAACGTTTGATTTATTCAAGCATTCATAGGATAAGTACCATTAAATTTATTTTAATGTAAAACCATAGTTACATCTGATTCCAACAGTCGTGATATTGGTGATTCCCGCTTTTCTTTCAGCAGGAATTATAAAAAATTGAGCCAGGAAATTTTGGAATAATTGCGGAAGCTGCACAAGAAATATCTTCGGCAACCACTTGTTTATGCCGTTAATACTTAAAATTAAAGAGTTAAATGTCAATATTAGACAAACTATGTTTTGACACAAACAAAGGATTAAAAAATACCGATCTGATAAATGGGACAATTATTTAACTCTTTTAGGATTTTCACTGACAAAAGCACCCCAGCCACCTTTTTTAGACTTTTTGCTACCAGTTGATGACGCGGCTGATGCGGGTGTATTTGCATGATAATGATGACAAATGGCAATGGCGATCCCATCGGTTGCATCCATAAATTCCTTACTAAGTTCCATTTTCAGGATTTTTTCAAGCATGTATGCAACCTGTTCTTTCGAAGCCGCTCCGCTTCCAGTCACCGACTGCTTTACCTTTTTAGGGGAATATTCAACAATTGGGATATCTCTGGCAAGGGCCGCCGCCATTGCAACGCCCTGTGCGCGACCCAGTTTCAGCATCGATTGCGGGTTTTTTCCATAAAAAGGATCTTCGATAGCCATCTCGTCGGGCAGGTAATCATCGATCAATTGTGAGATACGTTCAAAGATTTTCTTCAACTTCAACTCGTGGGTAGTATATTTGCTGAGATGAATCACACCGTACTGAACCAAAGTAATTTGTTGACCTTTTACCGATATCACCCCATAACCCATCACCTGTGTTCCGGGATCGACTCCAATAATCACCTTTTCGGTAGCGTCGGCCTGCTGCATTTTTATCATGGTGCAAGATAAGCAACTCTCTTCTCCAAAAGAAAAAACAACCTGGCGAAAGCTTTTTTGGGTGGCAAAGCTTGTGATCACATTATTGATCCTCAGCTATATCTATCACACTTTTGAAAATGAACAAAAAGGAATTCAGGACATTGGCCTGGTGTATAAAACAATTCTGAGTAAAACTCATGTTTTAATTATATCAATAATACTACTGCTTGTTCCTGTAAACTGGGCATTAGAAAGTCTAAAATGGCAAAGACTAGCCAGAAAAGCAGTTCCAGTTACCTTTTTGGAAGCTTTTCGGGGCACACTGACTGGCTTGGCAATTGGTGTTGCAGCACCCGCACAACTTGGAGATACTATTGGACGGGTAGCCTCACTCCGCTCCCATGATCGGTTAAAGGCAATTGGTGCAGCCTTGGTTTCCAATGGTATTCAGTTTTACGTTTCTATTATCGGCGGCGGAACGGGTCTTCTTTATGTTGGTGAAAAACTCGGACTGGATCCTGTCACAAGATCGGTTCTTAACGGACTTCTCATTCTATTGATATTGTTGGCGGCCGCCATTGTTTCTTTTCGCAGAAAATTAACCGAATGGAAAACTGAAAAAGTATTTTTAACAAAACTCTTATCCTATTTTCAGATAATCGGTCAGTACAGCGCGGCAGATCTGATTGTTGCAACCACATACGGATTACTGCGTTATGCTGTTTTTTTATCCCAGTTCGTCCTGGTTTTGTCTCTATTTGATTTTGGCTTGACCTATACAAATCTTTCAGCCTGCGCCGCTCTTATTTTTCTTGCCAAAACACTTATACCAGCCGTTAATGTTTTGGGAGATCTTGGCCTGAGGGAATTCACTGCGCTATTCGTTTTCAAACAATACAATCTTCCGGCAGAACAAATTATCGCAGCTACCTTTCTGGTATGGATAATAAATGTTCTCGGCCCCATACTCATTGGAATTTTCTTACTATGGAAGTATAAATGGAAGGGCTTGAAATAAGGCGATGATAATTATACTTTCTGATTTTTAACAAATACAAGAATGACCGAACAATACGTAGCTCCGTGGATGGTGCCAATTTTATGGATTTTGATTTTGAGCTATGGCTTTTTTACTGTCCTATTATATGTACTCTGGAAATTCCTACCTTCCAATAATAAAAAACAAAGCAGTACCTCCAATTTCATTTCAATAATCATCCCTGTAAGAAACGAGCAGGACAATATTGAAAATCTTTTAACCGATCTTGAAAAGCAAAGTTTTCCTTATGAACGTTTTGAAGTACTGGTTGTCGACGATAGCTCCACCGATCAGACTGCGGCAATTGTACAAAGGCTGAGTTTGCATTCAGCCTGCAGCATTTCTCTGATTTCTCTACCGGATATACCAACCAGCTCCCCCAAAAAGAGAGCTATTGAAACTGCGATAAACCAGGCAAAGGGAAACTTAATCGTAACTACCGATGGAGATTGCCGGGTAAAATCCGGGTGGCTTCAGGCTATTTCCGACTGTCATGTCTCTTCCAAAGCAAAACTGATCAGCGGGCCGGTTACCTTTTTCAGAGAAACTTCATTTACAGATCATTTGCAAACTGTTGAATTTTCAAGCTTAATCGGAAGCGGTGCAAGCGCTATTGCAGCAGGTTTCCCCTCACTTTGCAACGGAGCGAATCTGGCCTACGAAAAAAGCGCATTTTTTGCTGTCAACGGATATGACGGCGTACATCATATCGCTTCTGGTGACGATGAATTTTTGATGCATAAAATTTCTTCTAAATATCCGGGAAGTATCAAATTCCTGAAAAATCCGGAAGCTATTGTTTCAACAAAGGCGCATACGGAATGGCCGCTTTTTTTTAAACAAAGGAAACGGTGGGCTAGTAAATGGAAACATTACGAAAGCAGAACGCCGCTGGTACTTGCATTATATATATTTGCATGTAATCTTTCCGTGATTATTGCCGGTCTTTTATGCTTATCAGGAAACATATCTACCCAAAACTTTGGAATTTTACTTTTGATTAAATGTGCCCCGGAATGGTTATTTCTGGGTACAATTCTACATTTTTTAAAAAAATCTGTGTCAATTTTCTTCATACCGTTCACTCAGGTCCTTTATCCATTCTATGTATGTTTCTTCGGATTAATTGTACAAAAACCAGAATACGAATGGAAAGGCCGGAAACTGAGATAATTTCCCACAAATGAACTTCCATTTAATCCAATCAGGCATGATTTTCGTAAGTATGCTGCAAACAGAAAAGTAACGGGCCTGGTAACACACTTTTTCTGACAAACTAACCACATTTTGAAACAATATGAAAAGTCTTTTATCATTCTCGAAACGTTGCCTGGATGCACTCCTGTGGTCTCTCGGACTATCCTCAGTTGTACTTGTTTTGATGTTGGGATTTTATATTTGCTGGACCAAACCATTGTCAAAAACAGTGAATGTCGAGATTGCTGAAAAATCTGTTAAAGAACAAACAGTTTCATCGGCACAAAAAGTATCCCTGCCTGCCATTGACAAACATTCCGTTTACGCGGGATTGTAAATTCTTTCTATTGATCTTTTGATTATCCTTCCTCCCCAGATATTTCAAATACTGACAATCCTCTTACAAATGCAGATTTGCAGTTAATGTGTATATTGTTTTTTCACGAGACTACTTTCCCGAATTAATCTTGATTTCCTCAATCTCCTGCTAAGGAAGTACTATAAATTACTTATGTACATTCTTCTATAAACTTATAGAAGAATAACTACCATTGCTTGACATTGACTTGACGATTATGTAAGTTTGGTTATCTAAATCACTCATCCTTAACTTCATGCATGAGAGAGCACAGTAATAACCCACGACCAGGCTTTGAGGAATTTACTCCGGGTAAGTCCGCTCAATCCGGTAAGACTTATGCATGGAAGCCAAAAGACGATATTCGTATCAGCGAACTTGCAAAGTGTATAAGATTTGTATCCCATCCTATTTGTCACGATCTTTCATTGATTGATCCTGACTGTTTGAGACATTTCGAAGCTATTGATTACTAACGACTTACTCTGACCGGATTTATTTCCGGTTTTTTTGTTTACATACGTTTTTCAGCTTTCTCCCGCTATTCCTCCAGACTTCCTTTACAGAAGAAGACCTGGGATTTTATTACTAAAACGGGGTAAAAAAAATTAATTTATAATTAAAATATCCGCCATTCTCTCCCAATCTTTGCTGCTGTTATTTGAATTTCATAGCTTTATGGCATGATAACCAGTGAATCAATCGAGGATTTTTACAAATCACACCCTACTGCCAAACCAGTACCGACGGATCCTTATAACGCACAACAGCCGCAAGGACACTTCAACGTATTTTCACGGAAATTTTGCAATCGTTATAACGCTTACAGCCGCAGGGATTATTACAAGATTTCTTTAATCATCGGAAAGGGAAAATTGCTCTATGGCGACACAGAAATTGAGATAAATCAAAACGCCCTTGTCTTTTTTAATAGAAATGTGCCCTATTCCTGGGAAACAGTTTCAGAAAAACAATCGGGCTATTTTTGTCTTTTTAATGACGAATTTTTGAACGGGATGAATCGCACGAAAAATTTCATGGATTCGCCTATTTCTAAAATTGATACAATTCCTGTATTTTTTATAACTGAACAGCAGGAAAAATATCTTTTAGATATATATCAAAAAATGTGTTCTGAGGTTGAATCCAACTACGTTTATAAGTATGAGCTCATTAAAAACTATGTAAACCTGATCATTCACGAAGCCGTAAAAATGCAAGCCTCCCAAATCAGCGACAGTCACATAAACGGGTCGAGCCGGATAACATCTTACTTTGTTGAGCTGATGGACAGGCAATTTCCGATCGACTCTCCCGAGCATAAATTACAGCTCCGCACAGCCAAAGATTATGCACAACGGTTATCAGTTCACATCAACCACCTGAACAGGGCGCTGAAAGAAGTCACCGGAAAGACTACAACTGAACACATCACAGAAAGATTGATACAGGAATCTAAAATATTATTAAAAAATTCCAATTGGAGCATTTCTGAAATTGCTTATTGCCTGGGATTCGAATATCCCGAGTACTTCAATAATCTTTTCAAGAAACAAACCGGAATAACACCAAATTCATTTCGAAAGTGAATGTTTGAATTTTACAGTTTGTTATTTGAAATACATAGTAATAAGTGCTTTGCCATATAGTACTTTTGTAACCTTAGAATACAAGTTTAGAAAATGGTTAAAATGAAATTGAATTTCGCCCTAAGTCCCTATCAGACTTCAATAATCTTCCGGTCTTTTTGCTATTTGCCCAATTTGATAAAAAATAAAAGTTTTTTCGTGCTTGTTATTCTGAGTTTGTTTCTTTCTGAGACAAAAACCAGAGCACAAGCCTTAACACTTTCTGACGCAATTGCAACGGCCAAAAGCAATTATGGCACGCTGAAAGCAAAAGCAAATTATATCAATGCTTCGAGAGCGTCGGTCCGTCAAAGTGAAAAAGATTACCTGCCTAATCTTAACCTTTCTCTTCAGCAGGATTATGGCACAGTAAACGGTCAAAACGGACCTTTATATGGCTTGGGCGGACTTGGTGTTGCATCATCCGGTTTGCCGTTAGCAAGCCAGAACTGGAATTCGGCATTTGGTGCGATGTATCTTACCAATGTCAACTGGGACTTTTTTGCTTTCGGACGCGCAAAGGAAAAAATAAACGTTGCCAAGTCTACCGTGGTTCGTGACCAGAGTGATCTTGATCAGGAATTATTCCAACATGAAATTCGTGTAGCAGCCGCTTACCTGAATTTGCTGGCAGCTCAGCGATTGACCAAATCCTGGCAAAATAATCTTGTTCGCGCCAGTTCACTTAAAAACGTTGTTGTGACAAGAGCGAAAAACGGGCTGATTGCCGGTGTAGATTCTTCTCTGGCAAACGCGGAAGTTTCCAGTGCAAAAATCGCAATTACACGTGCAAGAGATTTTGAACAGGAACA
This sequence comes from Dyadobacter frigoris, assembly GCF_005280585.1. Lineage (GTDB taxonomy): Bacteria > Bacteroidota > Bacteroidia > Cytophagales > Spirosomataceae > Dyadobacter > Dyadobacter frigoris. Next base: position 311,644 of record NZ_SZVO01000004.1, on the reverse strand, counting down.
AGCAAACCGACTGGCAGTTTTGATGGGCGTCGAGCAGCAGACGTTTACGCTGGATACAATTTTCATTGCCAAAATCCCGATTTCTTTTAGTGATTCAATTACTAATTCCAGCCCCGACCACCCACTTTTAAAATATTATTCTAATCGTATTGCGCTTAGTAACCAGCAGGCGAAATATTATCAAACACTTAGTTATCCTACATTCTCAGCATTTGGTGTATTTCAAACAAGAGGTTCCGGATTTAATTCCAACTATGCAACTGATCAGCATTCCTACACTCAGAGTTTTTACGACGGAGTAAAGCCAGTCCGTTCCAATTACCTTTTTGGTCTTGGTGTTGTTTGGAATATGACCAGTATTCTTCGGGTTCGCAATCAGGTTTTGGCACAAAAATTTGTATCCAACGCCATGCAGAATGAATACGATCTTATTGACCAGCAAATCAAGAATCAGCTTCTTTTATCTAACAACAAGATAAAAAATGCGCTTGACAATTATCAGGAAGCGCCTATTCAGATCAAATCTGCTTCCGACGCCTTTATCCAGAAAAGTACGCTCTATAAGAACGGGCTCAGCAATATTGTAGACCTTACCCAGGCATTGTACATTTTGAACCGTGCCGAAACAGACCGGGACATTGCGTTTAGTAACGTTTGGCAGGCACTTTTGTTAAAAGCAGCCGCAGCAGGAGATTTTAGTTTATTTACCAGCAGTTTTTAGAATTTGTTATGAACAGATCGCCATCTTCACTCAATGGCCCTTACTGCATAATGCCTACCCAATTATTATGGATTTAATAAGAAATGCGCTTCGCAAACCCATCTCGATTTTAGTGCTCGTTGCCGGGATGTTCTTTTTTGGTATTAACGCGGTGCGTACGATCAAAGTGGATATTTTTCCGGCTATGGATTTGCCTGTTATCTATATATCTCACCCGTTTGGTGGTTTTACGCCGAACCAGATGGAAGCATATTTCGGGAAGCCTTACGTTAATATATTCCTTTTTGTTAATGGATTAAAAGCCGTAGAAACAAAAAATATTCAGGGACTTACGCTAATGAAGTTAAGTTTCTATGAGGGAACCAATATGGCACAGGCAGCGGCAGAGTTAAGTGCTTTTGCCAACAGGATGCAGTCTTCCTTTCCGCCCGGGTCACAGCCGCCATTTATTATCCGGTTTGATGCTTCGACGCTTCCGGTCGGCCAGTTGGTTTTCAGCAGTGCCACACGTTCAAATAACGAACTTCTGGATCTTGCCCAGGTTTATATCCGATCTTCCTTTACTTCGATACCAGGCCTTGTTTCTCCACCGCCTTTTGGAGGAAACCTTCGTACAATATTGATCAAAGCTGACCCCGACCTACTTCGTTCTCACAATCTTACGCCCGATCAGCTGGTAGAAGCAATCCGGGTTAATAACCAGGCCACACCAGCGGGAAATGTACGGATCGGGGATAAAAATTACCTGACTCCGGCAAATACTTCCATTAAAAACGTAAAAGATTTTGGCGATATCCCTTTGTTTAAAGGAACGGTACAGAATCTTTATTTAAAGGATGTAGCCACAATTGAAGATGGTGCTGACCTTACGGCAGGTTATGCGTTGGTAAACGGGAAAAGATCAGTTTATCTTCCAATCACAAAATCAGCGGATGCTTCTACCTGGGAAGTGGTTCAAAATCTAAAAAAGGCAATTCCGCGTTTCCAGAGTATTTTACCGGAAGATGTAAAAATATCGTATGAATTTGACCAGTCGGCTTATGTAATTAATGCTGTTGAAAGTTTGATTACCGAAGGAGCAATCGGTGCAATTTTAACGGGGATTATGGTATTGATCTTCTTGGGTGACCCGCGTGGTGCCCTCATTGTGATCATGACAATTCCTACTTCTATTATAGCAGGGGTATTATTTTTGAAACTATTTGGCCAAACTATTAATATCATGACGCTGAGCGGACTTTCCCTGGCGATTGGTATTTTGGTTGATGAATCGACTGTAACCATAGAAAATATTCACCAGCATCTCGATCTCGGAAAACCCAAGGCGCTCGCGATTTGGGATGCCTGTAAAGAAATTGCTTTCCCTAAACTCCTTATCCTGCTTTGTATTCTGGCGGTTTTCGCACCGGCGTTTACAATGACCGGTATACCAGGAGCTTTATTCCTGCCGCTGGCTCTTGCGATTGGATTTTCCATGCTCGTATCATTTCTTCTTTCCCAGACTTTCGTTCCGATTATGGCCAACTGGCTCATGAAAGATCATTTGCATAAGAGACCAGCAGCGGATTTAAGCATCATAGGTACTGAAACCGATAGCTGGGTTGAGAAAAAACAACTGGTAGAACGTGAAGATTTTAACAACGACGGAAAAATCAGCGGTTTTGAAAAGTTCAGAAATGGGTTTGTGCGTTTTCTTGACAAATTATTTCCAAGTAAAAAACTTGTGGTACTTGCCTATGTAGTGCTGATTACGGGTGCCGCCGGCCTTTTACTTTTTGACATTGGCCGTGACGTTTTGCCAAAAGTCAATGGCCGACAATTTCAGCTTCACATACGCGTGGCAGACGGAACACGTATTGAGCGGACAGAAGAAAAACTGATCAAAACGATCAGCGCGCTTGAATCAATTGTAGGGAAGGAAAATATTTCGATCACTTCTGCATTTGTTGGTATGCACCCGGCTCAATTTTCTGTAAACCCGATTTATTTGTTCACGAGCGGACCGCATGATGCGATTCTTCAGGTTAGTTTGAAGGAAGATTATAAAGTAAATCTGGATGATTTAAAGGAAAATCTTCGAAATAAAATGAAACAGGACTTGCCGGATGTAAAGCTTTCTTTTGAACCGATTGAACTGACCGATAAAATCCTTAGCCAAGGTTCACCTACACCGGTTGAAGTTCGGATTATGGGGAAAAATAAAAAACAAAATGAAGAATATGCTAACAAAATAGTAGCAAAACTGCAACAGGTAAGTTTCCTCCGTGATGTGCAGATTGCTCAGCCACTGCACTATCCTGCCGTAAATATTGACGTAGACAGAAAGCGTGCAGCACAGTTAGGCGTGGACATGTCGGATGTTTCCCGTTCGCTGACTGCTTCTACTTCGTCTTCCCGTTATACTGAGAAAAATGTTTGGCTGGATGAAAAAATCGGCCTTAGTTATGCCGTTCAGGTTCAGGTTCCTGAAAATCAGATGAATAGCATAAACAGTATCGGAGAAATACCAATCCTGAAAAATTCAGCTCGTCCCGTACTAAGCGATGTGGCTACCATAAAATTGGATACAACATACGGAGAAAATGACGATTTGGGAGCTATGCCGGTTATGTCGGTAACGGCAAATTTGCATAAAACGGATCTAGGAACAGCTTCCAAAGCGGTCAATGAAGCCATTGCTTCTCTGGGTGAGTTGCCACGCGGGCTGACGATTGAACCAATTGGCCTGAGTACTGTTCTAACAGAAACCCTTGACAGTCTTCAGTCAGGATTGGGTGTTGCTATTGTGGTGATTTTCTTAATGCTGGCTGCCAATTTCCAGTCGTTTAAAGTTTCACTGGTAGTACTTACAACCGTTCCTGCTGTGTTATTAGGAGCGCTGGCGATGTTGACAATTACGGGATCTACATTAAATTTGCAGTCTTATATGGGTATCATTATGTCGGTCGGGGTTTCAATTTCCAATGCTGTACTTCTGGTAACCAATGCCGAGCAGCTCAGAAAACATAACGGCAATGCTTTGCTTTCAGCGAAAGAAGCTGTGGAACTTCGTCTGCGTCCGATTTTGATGACCAGTGTCGCGATGATCGTAGGGATGATTCCTATGGCTGCCGGACTTGGTGAAGGCGGAGATCAGGCGTCTCCTCTGGCACGGGCGGTAATCGGAGGCTTGATTGCTTCCACGGTGGCTGCACTTGTTATTTTACCGCTGGTTTTTGCCTGGGTACAGGAAAAAACATCGACTGCTTCGGTTTCTCTTGATCCGGAAGATAAGGAAAGTAAATTTTATGTACCTGCTCATTAATTATAAAATATAACCTGATGCAACCAACCAATAAATATTCGATCATTAACGGACTGATTTTCAGTATCCTGATTGCCACCGTCATAGGATGTAGTTCCAATGCTGAGGAAAAAGAAAAAACGGAGAAAGCTGAAAAAGCTGCTGCTGTTCCTTCTGCCACGGTAACTTTCCCTCTTGAAAAAGAAGACTTGTCCACGGCTTTTCATACGCCTGGAGAACTTATCTCATTCAGAAATGTTGACCTATATGCAAGAGAAACCAGTTTTGTAAAAAAAATATACGCCGATGTAGGTTCAGAAGTTAAAGAAGGACAATTACTCGTTTCCATGGAGGCGCCAGAATTAAATTCGCGTCTTGCAGGAGCGGAATCAAGAGCAAAAGCACAGGAAGCTGCCTACATTGCCAGCAAAGCAAATTATTCACGTCTGGTAGAAACCAGCAAAACGCCGGGAACAATTTCCCAGAACGACCTTGATCAGGCATTGGCTCGTATGGATGCCGATTATGCACAGCTTCAATCAGCAAAAGCAAGTCAGAAAGAAGTTGGCGCAAGCAAAAATTACCTTGAAATCAGAGCACCTTTTGCTGGTATCATCACTGCAAAAAATATAAGTCCGGGTGCCTATGTTGGCCCAGCAGGAAAGGGATCTGAATTCCCGTTATTCACTTTGCAGGAACAAAGAAAAATGCGTTTGGTAGTTTCCATTCCGGAAGCTTACGTGGGTTATGTTACCAACCAGACAGAAATTAGTTTTTCAGTAAAAGCTTATCCAAATCAGAAATTTAAAGCCAAAGTAAAACGTTTGGCCGGCGTACTTGACAGCAGACTTCGTTCAGAAAGAATTGAAATGGACGTTTTCAATAATGACAAAAAGTTATTTCCGGGCATGGTTGCAGAGGTTGAGATTCCGCTTTCATCGGACGTTCCTTCTTTTGTTGTCCCAAAAACAGCGCTTGTTAATTCTATGGAAAGGGTTTTTGTTGTGAAAGTGGTGGACAGCAAAGCGTTATGGGTTGATGTTAAAAAGGGAAGAGAAATGGACAGCACCGTAGAAATTTTCAGCAGCAATCTTCAAATAAAAGATCAGCTGGTAAAAAAAGCAAGTGAAGAAGTCAGAAATGGCTCGACACTACATACCAAACTGGCTTCTTTATAAGAGATTACGTTTTGAAATAAAATAAAAAGACCCTGACGGCAACTGCTTTCAGGGTCTTTTTATTATGTAAATATTAAAATTCATCTGCTATCTTTTTTAAAGGAAAATATCCCAACCGGATCTCATCTTCGGGTCCTTCCTCTTTTGAAATATTCAAATGATATTTTTCTACGAATGCAGGTGCTAATATCTCCTGAACCTGAAAAATATCATCCACATCAATACCGTATTTGTCATCTACATGCGAAGGCGCACCTTTAAATCCGGTATGCTTATAAAAAGCGGTTTGTTTGGAAAGCCGGATCGCTGCACTTTGATCTTCTGCAACAACGAGCGTTTTGTAATGAAATTCATCAAATTCTCCTTTTTTGTAACCACCCAGATTGATGAAAAATAATTTCAGATTTTCTTCTTTTGCTGGCGGCTGATCGCGTTCCAAAACTTCAATTCCATAACCGTTTACATAGTTAACTTCCTGAAAAGCATCCAGGTGTATTTGACCTTTCGCCTCAGGCCAGCTTTTAATGATTTCGGGAAGTAAATCTTTAACAGATTTTCCTATTCCAAAAAATATATCATGCTGCTCGGTGAAACGGCCCGGTGGGCGACAGCCTAATAAAATCATGTAAAGTTTTAACTTGCTCATTTATTTCATTTATCGGTTTGTTGGCAAAATATTAAAAGTGAAGACTTATAATCGATTTTATTATATAAAAATAAAAACAAGTTAACCGGATTTTTTATCTTTGTTGTGTTAACGAAATGGTGTCTTCCTATTTGAACCGCCCTAAAAAAGCTGATGGCGCCTGGTTATGTTTATTTTAAGCCAGGATAATTATGCCTTTTTCAGATCAAAAATCTCAATTCCGAGAAACAAAAAGTTACCATTATTTCTCCAAAGTCAATCAAAAATTCCCGTCGGCGGGGTACATTTTCAAGTGGTTGTGTATCTGTTCCATACTAGGAATCTGCGTAGGCTCTGTATCCGCTTTTTTTCTAATTTCCCTTCAATGGGCTACTGAACTTAGAGAGTCAAATCTCTGGCTTATTGCCTTGCTTCCTGTTGCCGGTTTTGCCATAGGCTTGTTATATCATTATTTTGGCAAAGAAGTTGAAGGCGGGAATAATTTACTGATCGATACGATCCATAATCCGAAAGACTGGATTCCTTTCAAAATGGCGCCTTTTGTATTAATTGGAACCATAACAACCCACATTTTCGGGGGTTCGGCAGGACGGGAAGGAACGGCTCTGCAAATGGCAGGCGCTATCGGAGATCAGCTTAGCCGGATTTTTAAATTTAATCCGGAAGACAGAAAAGTATTATTGATTGCAGCCATCAGCGCAGGTTTTGGCTCCGTTTTCGGAACGCCGCTGGCCGGAGCAGTTTTTGGTCTGGAAGTATTTTTGATCGGACGCTTACGATATGATGCCATTTTTCCGGCTTTTCTTTCGGCCATTCTGGCAAGTCTGGTAACCGATGCCTGGCAGGTTTCGCATACCCATTACCATATTTCTTTTATCCCAAAAATTTCTGTCGTCAACATCCTTTTTAGTATTCTTGCAGGACTATTTTTTGGGGTCACAGCTGCGTTTTTCAGTAAAACGATCCGTCAAACCGGCAGATTATTTAAAACCTATATCACATATCCCCCATTGCGGCCATTTGTCGGAGGTATTTTGGTGGCATGTGGCGTATGGGCAATCGGAACAACAAATTACATAGGACTTGGTATTCCGACAATCCTGGAATCATTTGAACAAAGTCTCCCGGCTTATGATTTTTTACTAAAAATCGTTTTTACCATTATTACTTTAAGTGCTGGATTTAAGGGTGGTGAAGTGACACCTTTATTTTTTATAGGAGCCACCTTGGGTAATGCCCTCTCCTATTTCATTCCGCTACCCGTCGGTTTATTGGCCGGAATGGGCTTTGTAGCCGTTTTTGCCGGCGCTACAAACACACCTCTGGCGTGTATGCTTATGGCCATCGAATTATTTGGTGCCGAGTCCGGAGTTTATGTCGCCATAGCGTGTGTAGTTTCCTACCTGTTTTCAGGCAACACCAGCATTTATCATGCACAAGTTGTTGGAGAACCCAAAAATTCATTTTTCGATCAAAATCAAGGGAAGAAAATTAGTGAGCTTTAAAAAGCTCACTTAATAATTCGCTACCAGTCTTTTCCATTCCGGATGCCTTTCCAGATAATCAAGCACATACGAACATCTCGGAACAATTTTTCTATTTTCGGATTCAATATATTCCAGTGTTTTAGTCACCATGGCTGAGGCCACACCTCTTCCTTCAAGTTCCGGAGAAACTTCGGTATGAATCAGATATACGTGTTCATATTTAATAACATAGTCAATAAAAGATCTGTGATTATCTACTACAAATTCAAAATTGTGTTTCTCCTTATTGTCTACCAAAGGAATATCGTCATATTTTCCACTCATGTCTTACACTTTAAATTTAATTCAGGGCAATTTAATTGATCAGGAAGCTTTATACAAAGGTTTGCTTCTTTCAGTATCAATTATTCTATTTCAATACTTCCGATTATAATACTCCATTTCGGAAGGCTTTTGAGTGTTTTTTTCTACAACTCAGATAAAAATCAATATTCCTAACTGGAATAAAATATAAATACGGGGAATAATTACGCCTAATATGGTCAAAACCACACTGGCATCTATTTTTAATACATTCTTGTATACATTTAATCTTAAACTAACTTACTACCACCATGGGAAATCTACTTTATACAATAGCGGTAATTCTGGTTATTTTATGGCTTATCGGTTATTTTGGCTTTGCCAGTTTTGGAATGGGAAACATCATTCATATTCTTTTGGTCATTGCCATCGTTGCCGTTATACTTAGAGTGATACGTGGAGACAGAGTCGTCTGAATTAATACTTCATCAATGATATTTGCTCAGGATTTCCAACCGAAATCCTGAGTTTTTTTTGTCCTCATAAAAACAAAATACCAACTCCAAATTTGATACTTTGGCACAATTGTTATGAAAAATGATTTGTCGGCGTTAAGTGGCCAACCTGATATATAATTATGGAAAATTCAGATTACAATCCCGTTCCTGATACAATAACCTCCGTTTTTCAAACCAGAGAAGGAGCTCAAAAAGCTTATGATGAATTGATTTATCGTGGTTACAACGCCGATGACATCATCGTGATCATTTCCGGCGAAACGCAAGCACTGCATCTTTCAAAAGAAAACCACGAAGACCATTCAGAGCATAAAATACTCGAAAAAGCGGGTCTTGGAACGGCCATCGGAGGAACTGCCGGAGCGGTAGCAGGTGCCATTGCGGCGATTGGAACCGCTGTTATTATTCCCGGACTTGGTATTGCTGTTGCCGGGCCAATTTTAGCATCCTTAACCGGAGCGGGTGCGGGTGGAATTACCGGTGGTATCATTGGTGCGCTCGTTGGTTCCGGGATTTCCAAACATTATGCTGAACATTATGAAAAAAGCCTGAAAGGTGGCGGGATAATCATCGGATTCAAACCAAAAACGGTTGAAGACCGAATGGAAATTATTACCGCATGGAATGGTTTCGGCGGGAGACAAGTTCATGAAGATTGAAAGAAAATCTTTACATTGTTATGGAATAAAAAATCGCAGTCCTCGCCATGGAAAAATATATTAAATGCCGTCATCAAAACGGGTTTTTCATTTTTGACACCGTAGAAAAATACCCGGAAGATATTGCAAATGACATTCTGGAAGAATTTATTAATCAGGATCTTGAAGCGATAACGTATAAAATTGCCGATGATCATTCGTTTCAGGTAACCGGACGGATTCGTGAACAATATGTAAAACTGATTCTGGATGAGGAAGGAAACGATCCGGTTCTTGTTAAAATGAATACTATAAAAAGCATCCTTGAATATAAAATCAAGGAATTAGTATAGAACAATTTGGGTTAAAAGTACTGATCAACAGTTATTTAAATGACGCACGAAAAGATATTTAAACGTAAGGACGGGAGCCGGGTTAAAGTATCAGTTTGGTTATATGTTCATCTTAATAAATCAAATTGGGGATATTCTATATTCCTTCGTGAGGTGGAATCTGATCGCTGGATTGATCCTTTCAGCGACAGTGAATACATTACCAGGGTTATCAAACCGAAATTCAAAAACACTACAAAACACGATTCGTTTGACAATTATATTTCGAAAAAGGAAATCATGGAAGCCAAACTTGAACTTTGGAAAATCATCAAACCTGTCTGATTCCCAAAGTTTTTATAAAATATCTTTCAGCGATTTCCAGACCGTTTCTGCCACTATTTTATGTCCTTCCACACTTGGGTGAATTCCATCCTGCTGATTTAATTTTGCTTCTCCGCCAACTCCCTGCAAAAGAAAAGGTATCAACGTAAGTTTATTCGCGGCGGCAATATCCGTATAAACATTTCTAAACTCCATAGTATATTTTTTACCCATGCTCGGCGGCATTTGCATCCCCGCCAATACCAGTTTCGCATCCGGATATTTTGCTTTTACTTTGTCAAGAATGGCTTGCAAATTCTTTTTGGTTTCGCTTACCGGGATTCCGCGCAGTCCGTCATTACCACCCAATTCAAGTATAAAAACATCGACTGGTTGCTTTAAAATCCAGTCTACGCGGCTATTTCCTCCTGCGGTGGTTTCGCCGCTTACGCCACCATTTACTACTTTATAATCTAATCCAAGAGAATCAATTCGTTTTTGTGTCAAACTGGCAAAACTTTTCGAAGGATCGTCCAGACCATATCCGGCAGTAAGGCTGTTACCAAAAAACAAAATCGTTTTTTTACCTTTTTTGACTGTCGCTTCTTTTGAGGATTTATCCGATTCAGTTGGTTCAGTTTTTTTATTACCGTCACAAGCGGCCAATACTATTATTAAAATGAATAATCGTGCGATTGAAAATAGGTTGTTCATAAGTCAGGTACTATCGGTTTAAGCTTTTTTGATTTTGGTTTAAATACAATTTAATACCGCCTATTTTTGGTATTGGCTGCAATCAACATGTAAAAATATAATATTAATACTTTATATTTCCTGTCAGGTAACCAGGTTCGATTATTTGATACAAAGATCACGCCGTCATGGTCCCGGAAAAACCTTAACAACGAAAAATTTAATGAATACGATACTGAATCTTGATCAGGTAAGTAAAATATATCAAAGTGGCGACAGGTCACTGACAGTACTGGATAATATCACTTTTTCTGTTGAAGCTGGCTCAACGATGTCCATTGTCGGACCATCCGGAAGTGGGAAAACCACACTTTTGGGCTTATGTGCAGGTTTAGACCGGTCAACTTCCGGTAAAGTGGAATTGCACGAAACACGTCTGGATGGATTGAGCGAAGACCAACTAGCTGCTGTCAGAAATAAATACGTGGGTTTCATTTTTCAAAACTTTCAGCTCATGCCAACTTTGACGGCATTGGAAAATGTGATGGTACCGCTTGAACTTCGAGGAGAAAAGAATATAAAACCAAGGGCGCTGGATTTGCTGGATAAAGTTGGACTTGCCGACCGGAGCCACCACTATCCTACCCAACTCAGCGGCGGTGAGCAGCAGCGTGTTTCCCTGGCGAGGGCATTTTCAAATAAACCACAAATTTTATTTGCTGATGAACCAACCGGAAACCTTGATGCGGAAACGAGCGAAAAAGTAGTAAAACTGCTTTTCGACCTTAATAAAGAAGCGGGAACGACACTCGTAGTAGTAACGCACGACCTTGAACTTGCTGCAAAAACACAAAGAATCATTAAAATAAAAGGAGGGAAAATCATTTCAGATACACCTGGCCTGATTATCTAAAAACCTGAGTTCTTTCATTTCCTTTTATAGTGAATTTGATACAAAATGATCCCATCAGAAACATCACCTGAAGATATAAAACAAGGCCTAAACCTTCCCTGGCTCTTAAAAATGGCCTGGCGTGATAGCAGACGAAACCGTTCCCGGTTGCTTTTATTTGTGTCGTCCATCGTGTTAGGCATCGCGGCTTTGGTAGCGATATATTCCTTGGGCGATAATCTCAGACAAAATATTGATAGTCAGGCTGCCACACTTTTGGGAGCAGACCTTCAACTTTCAGGAAACAAGCCGGTAACCGGAAAAGTAAAAAAACTGGTAGATTCATTAGGCATAAAACGTTCGGAAGAAAGAAGTTTTGCTTCGATGATTTTATTTACAAAAAACAATGGAAACCGCTTGGCGCAGGTGAAAGCGCTGGAAGGTGATTTTCCTTTTTATGGTGACCTGGAAACCTCTCCTCTGAGCGCGGGAAAAACATTTAGAAATGGAAAAGAGGCGTTAGTAGACCAGACATTGATGCTGCAATATGAAGCCAAAGTAGGTGATTCTATTAAAGTGGGTGAAGTGACTTTTGCCATTGCTGGTGTGTTGTTAAAAGCTCCCGGACAAACGGGTCTGACAAGCTCCGTTGCGCCATCGGTTTATATTCCAATGAAGTATTTGGACCAAACCGGTTTGATGCAAAAAGGAAGCCGGATCGCTTACCGTACCTATATCAAATTTGCTCCAAAAACAGATGTTGAAAAATTGGTCAAGTCGCTGGAATCAAGATTTGACGCGGCCGATCTTGATCATAAAACGGTTCAAAGCCAGAAAGAAGATACCGGAAGATCTTTCAAAGACCTTACGCAGTTTCTTGCTTTGGTCGGTTTTATCGCCTTACTTCTCGGCTGTATAGGCGTCGCCAGCGCGGTTCATATTTACATCAGGGAAAAACTGAATTCCATCGCGATTCTACGTTGTCTCGGTGTTAAAGGATATCAGGCATTTCTAATTTATCTCATCCAGATTGCAGGAATCGGACTTTTTGGTTCCATTTTAGGCGCTATTCTGGGAAGTGTTATTCAGCAGTTTTTACCAATTGTCATCAAAGATTTCCTTCCATTTGAACTGACAACGGGTTTGTCATGGCCGGCAATCGGACAAGGAATTGGTATTGGATTAATCATTTCAATTCTTTTTGCGATGCCTCCTTTGGTTTCCATCCGGAAAATTTCTCCGCTCAATGTCCTTCGCAATACAGCTGATACCGGAAAATCACAAAGAGATCCGGTAATCTGGATTGTATACGTTCTGATCATCGGCTTCATTTTTGGATTCTCTTATCTTCAGACACAGAACTGGATCCAGGCACTTTCCTTTACAGCTGGAATCCTGGCCTCGTTTATTATCCTAACCGGAATGGCGTCACTACTTATGTGGCTGGTTCGCAAATTTTTCCCCACTTCGTGGAGCTATCTATGGCGCCAGGGACTCGCCAATCTTTTCCGGCCAAATAATCAGACGATCATCCTGATTGTCGCAATTGGACTTGGTACTTTGTTTATCTGCACTTTATTTTTCACACAGACAATTCTTTTGAACCGGGTCAAATTATCGTCAAGTGGAAATAAACCTAATATTGTTTTATTTGACATTCAGTCGGGTCAGAAAGACGCGGTGATTGCACTTGCAAAACAGGAAGGACTTCCGGTCAATGAAACGGTCGCTATTATCAATATGCGCCTTGAACAGGTAAATTCCAGAAGTGCCGCCACGATTGAAAGTGATACATCCAAAGAACAATCACGCCGTATTTTTGGAAGAGAATATCGTGTTACATTCCGGGATTCTCTTACGTCATCCGAAAAAATTGTGCAGGGTGAATGGATTGGTAAATATGATCCCAAGTCTCAATTAATCCCTGTTTCTGTGGAAGAAGGTTTTGCCAAACGAAGTAATATTGCTTTGGGTGATACACTTGTTTTTAACGTCCAGGGTACCATTATGCAAACATATGCAGCAAGTACCCGCGACGTAAACTGGGCAGAAGTGCAGACCAATTTTCTCGTCGTTTTTCCAACAGGAGTACTGGAAGATGCGCCTCAGTTTCACGTGCTTTTAACCCATGTACCGTCTGCCCAGGTTTCTGCAAGATTCCAACAGGTATTGGTACAAAAATTTCCAAATATTTCTATCATCGACCTTGCGCTGGTTTTAAAAGTGATCGACGATCTTTTTAATAAAATTGGTTTTGTGATCAGGTTTATGGCCGGTTTTAGTATCCTGACCGGAATAGTGGTATTGATTTCGTCGGTACTGATCAGTAAATATCAGCGATTACAGGAGAGTGTTTTGTTGAGAACATTGGGAGCGAGCAGAAAACAAATATTTGCAATTACCGCACTGGAATATTTTTTCCTTGGCGCTATGGCATCTTTAACTGGAATTTTACTGGCACTTATCAGCAGTTGGGCACTTGCGAAATTCACTTTTGAAACAGAATTTAAACCTGAGCTTTTGCCGGTGCTGATATTGTTTATACTGGTTTCATCACTTACTGTCATTATTGGACTTATCAATAGCAGAGGAATTTTGTCAAAATCGCCTTTGGAAGTTTTACGTCAGGATGTATAATTCAGCAAGTAATAATAAGGGCAAATCTGAGAATGAAAATTTCTATTCGTAAACTTATCTGCAAAGTCACGCCGGATAAAATGGATTATTTCTCAGCATTATGAATATTTCTCAGCGTATCTAAACTGATACCCAGATAAGAAGCGATATGAATCAGCGGTATTCTTTCAAGAATTTTCGGCTGAATTTTACACATATAGTCATACCGTTCCCTCGCGGTATGCAGCTTAAAAATGTAAGCTTGTTCTTCCTGTCTTCCCAAAATTCCTTCCATCAGCTTTCTGCCCATGGTATCAACCTCAACCGACCGGCTGAAAAGATCATATAGTTTGTCCTTGTCAAAAACCACTGCTTCAATATCTTCGTCGGCCTGGATAAAATATTCCGATCCTATGCCAAGTTTCATACTTCTAATATTGGTGGCAAACTCATTTTCAAAGTAAAAATTAGTATTGATCATTTGATCACCATAATCATAATATGCTCTGCAATAACCAGTTTCAATATAAAAAAGAGAGTTGCTTACTTCCCCGCTTTTCAATAAATATTCACCCTTTTTAAAGTGCCTGATGTTCAGAACCTTTTTTAAGGCACTCCACCCCTTCTCCGATAAGTTTGCTGTGTTTTTTATATAGATGTAAAGATTTTCCAAGTCTTGAAAATTTGAGTAAAAATCTAACTTATATTTTTATAAAGCACACTTTTACTATTCAAAATATAGTATTACTAAACATCTTAATTGTAAGATACAATTTTTTCTTTTTTTATTCACTTTTTAAACAAAATATAATGTAGGGGTAATAAAAGAGCTCGTTTATAATTATCAAACAATTTTGATCCTGTTTCTAATAACAATGTAACCGAAATATAAATTAGTTGAAAACAATACAAAGCCCCAAAAAAACATGACCTAAATCTATAATACACTTATAATAAAATTATTAACTATAAAATAATTGAAGAAACCAAATAAATCGGGGTGATTATTCAATACCAGGATTTCGAAATAATGCACTACCCTGCGACTTAAAAGTTACAAACTTTTACTAATTTCAGAAGTCAATAAAACTTATTCGATTGACCAGTAATAAAAAAAATCCTTTTTATTACCCAAATGGAAGCATCTCTATTTGAATATATTTTTTACCTGATGAAAAGAAGTAATTTTATTTTCTGTACAGCACTCAGTGTTAGCAGCATAAGTAGTGCGTTTGCCTCTGCCGAAACCCGTAGAAAATAATCTTCATCAATATCACCGCAACCATCACCGGCAGTGCAAGTACCGACCAGAACAGTACAATGCTAATCATTACTTTTGCAGCAACGGGCAGCATCAAACCCTATACTTTCTCATACACATTAAACGGAGATACGAAAACGGCATCCACCGTTGGCAGTGCCTCTACGGCTTTAGCCAGCCAGCCAACAACCCGGGCGGGGAGTTTGTTTATGAACTGAAAAGCGTGAGTGACACAACGTCCTGCGGATTCACGTCTGCCTCAACACAGTCTATTACGATCAATGTAACACCGCTTCCGGTTACACCTTCCGTTTTCACAGCGACCAAAGAAGGAAATTCAGCGTCTTTAAAATGGGAAACAACCATGGAAACGAACAGTGAACGGTTTGAAATTGAGCGTAGCCAGGATGGAAAAAGGTGGATAAACATTGGTACTAAATATGCGAAGGGAGAAAGTTCTTCAACCTTGAAATATTCGTTTTCTGATGAAAATCCAGAGGAGGGTGAAAATCTTTACCGCCTGAAAATGATTGATAAGGATCAGACTTTTGCATATAGCCGAATTCGTAGCCTGACTTTCGATTCGAATATACAGGCGTCATTTTATCCAAATCCGGTTTCTGATCAGCTGTTTTTAAATGTCAAGGACTGGAACAAAGTTTCTGCTGTTGAGCTTATTTCTGTAAAGGGACAATCTATATACAAATCAGAAAAAACACTGAATGATGTAATTGATGTTTCCAGATTCCCGGCCGGGACCTATATCGTATCGTTACGTTATATTGATGGCAACAACAAATCTTATAAAGTTGTGATCAGCCGCTAACATTACGTATACCTATCTAAAATAAAACCGCATTGAAGCTTCGGCTTTCATGCGGTTTTTTCACTGTGTAATTTGGTAATAAGAAAAACGAAATTCCGAATTTCCTGAATTTTTGGAACGATTATTTTATAAAGGTAAAATCGGCTGGATCAGTATCAAGTGATAACAAGTCGCTTAATCAAACTATCAATCCAAATAATCACAAATCGTTATGACTTTCATAGAATCAACTTCCGTAAATTCAGATAAATCAGTTAAATTATTTGTTCAGGATATCGGACAAGGAAAGCCTGTTGTACTGATTGCAGGGTGGCCTTTGAGCAGTGAGATGTGGGAATACCAACTGAATGTACTTCCAAAGCATTTTTTGCGCTGTATCGCTTATGATCGTCGTGGTTTTGGCAAATCGGATAAACCCTGGGATGGTTACGATTACGACACGCTGGCTGGCGATTTAAATGCTGTACTTGAAAAACTTGACCTCCACGACGTAACGCTTGTCGGCTTTTCAATGGGCGGTGGTGAGGTGGCACGTTATATGTCAAAATATGGTGATAAACGAATATCCAAAGTAGTTTTCATCAGTTCTGTTGTCCCGTTTATGTTGAAAACCGACAACAACCCTGACGGACTTCCAAAGGAAATGTTTGACGAATTTGTTACCGCGACAGAAGACGACCGTCCGAAATTTTTAGCGGAATTTGCAAAAGGGTTTTATGGAAATTCATTTTTGAACCCAAATGTCAGTGATGAAATTATAACCTGGCACAATGTGCTGGCTTTGCAGGCTTCCGGCCGTGCTACAAGCAAATGTATACGTGCATTCAGCGAAACCGATTTCAGGGAAGATCTTGCAGTAATTAACGTTCCAACCTTAATCATTCACGGTGACGCGGATAAAACTGTTCCTATTGAGGTCAGCGGAAAAAAAACATCTGAACTCATGCCGGCTGCCGAATATATTGTTTATGAAAATGCGCCGCACGGATTGTTCATCACGGAAAAAGAACGTTTGAATGATGATTTAATCCGTTTTATTGCAGGAAAACCTCTTCATACTGAGGTCGCAGCAGAAGCCATAAATGCCGTACAAAACGGTGCCAATATTATTATCTAATATATTCAAAAAACATACGTTTTCAAGTAGCTCCCGGATTCTGATTATCCGGGGGCCTTTTTGTATACTTAAACAAATTCGCTGACGAAACTTATCTCCCCTGAACGTCATTCCTGATATAAGAAAAAACGATTTCATCTCAATCCCACTTTTAGATACTTCAAAGCCGATTTTTTCTGCTTAAACTATTATGTAATAATTCCATTTGTTATTGTAATTATTTTCGTTTCAAAATCCGTCTTTTTTTAATACTGATTTTTCCAATCACGCACTTTTACCCTCTATGAAAACTCAACTTTTTTCTATCCTCCATCGTTTTGAAACTTAACACTATTTTATTTGAAGTTGCATGGGAAATCTGTAATCAAGTCGGAGGGATTTATACTTTCATTAAGTCCAAAATTCCTGCTGTGATGGATGCCAGGGAAGATAATTATTATCTTTTAGGCCCCTATTTCCCAAATAATTCCAAGCTGGATTTTAAAGCTGTAACCGTAACCGGCGACTGCCCGGCCGGTAAGACAATACTGCTTATGCGGGAAATGGGTTATGAAATTCATTTAGGTTACTGGCTTTTGGAATCAACCCGCCCGCTTGTCATTTTATTTAATCCGGATAGTCCTCTAATAGAGCTCAATAAAGTAAAAGCCAAACTTTGGCATGATCATCAAATTTCTTCCCTCCGCGCGGATGCGCTCACAGATCAGGTCCTTGCTTTTGGCGAAATAGTCCGGATTTTCTTAACTACACTTAGAAAATTTTCTAATGATGACCAGGATTTAATAGCACACTTTCACGAATGGATGTCAGCAAGTTGTCTTCCACAGCTTCATGAGGATAAAATCAAAATCGCTACTATTTTCACTGCACACGCCACAGTATTGGGAAGATATCTTGCTCCCAATGAATATGATTTTTATAATAAACTTCATACGTATAATATTCAGGAAAAAGCCGCACATTATAATGTTGAGGCGCCGGCAGGAATAGAAAGAGCTGCCGCTCTTCATGCTAATGTTTTTACTACGGTAAGTCAGCAATGCGCCGCCGAATGCGAAATATTTCTAGGACGCTATCCGGATTCCATCATTGCCAACGGATTAAGTTTAAAACAAAGATCCAGTCACGAAAGCTTTGCGCAGCATCAAAAATATCGCAGCATGATTGATGAATTTGTAAAGGGGCTATTCTTTCCAGGTTATCATTTCGATATAAGAAAAACTTTATATTTATTCACTTCGGGACGTTACGAATACAAAAACAAAGGTTTTGATATAACACTGAAAGCAATAGAACAACTCAATGAAAAGCTACGGGAAGCTGATGCCGGGATTACAGTAATTCTGTTTATTGTTTCTCCCAGGCCGCATCATTCAGTAAAAGCGGATGCATTCGAGGCCAGGTCACGATATCAGCATATGCAGAAGTTGTGCCGCAAAATCAGCTCTAAACTGGGCCCTCGTATATACGCCTCGGTGACACATGACGGAGGTTCCGCATTACCTGATATAAATAAACTTCTCGACGATGAATTGATACAAGCATGGAAAAGTACAGTAGCCGGATTCAAGCAAAAACAATTACCGGCGCTAGCTACGCATCATTTGATAAATGAAGATGAAATCACCGGTTTCTGTCGTCAGGCTGGTTTTGACAATAGTAAAAATTCTGCCGTAAAAGTGGTATATCATAACGAATTTATTGAAAGGGCAACTTCCTTATTGGGAATGGATTATGCTGAGTTTGTTTCCGGGTGTCATTTAGGAATTTTCCCGGATCTGTACCAGCCCTGGGGATATGCACCAATGGAGTCTGTTGTCCTGGGAACACCGGCTATTGTCAGTAATCATTCCGGATTTGGACAATTTATCCAAACCAATATCCCGGACCACGAAGATAAAGAAATGCACATTCTTGACAGGAAATTCCAGTCGGATGAAGGCGCTGCTTATCAACTGTCAGAAATGCTGTATAATTTCATACAAAACTTCATTAACAACCAGTTCATCCCCAGAAGCAATATAAAAAATACAGCTGTCGAAAAATTATGCTGGTCAGAAATTGAACCCCGTTATGAAGAAAGCTATAATCTGGCCATGGTTCGGAGTCAGCCAGCTACGAGCTTATACTAAAATAAAAGCCACGAATACAATGAACTTCACCTTCAATATTTGTGAAAATTCGTGTATTCGTGGCTGGAAAAACGCAGTATCAGCACATTTCTATAAAATACTACTCTCCATTCATCACCCTTAATGATAACATCGTAATATCATCAAACTGCGTGGCCGGACCAATGAATTCTACAAGACTTGATAAAGTCGACTCATTCATTTCCTTGGCAGAAGTTTGTATTGAACCTTCACCCGTTGTAAAAAAATCCTGCAAATGATGTAACCCATACCGGGCCCCGCTCAGATTATTTGCATCAGTAACACCATCTGTATAAAGTACAAATTTATCCCCCGGATTTAGCGTTAGATGTCTGGCTTCATATTCATATTCAGGATCGAAACATAAAGCCATACCCTCTTCTTTTTTCACAAGTTCAGTTGTGCCGTCGGCCCTTTGAATAATCGGCGGTTCATGGCCTGCATCGACATATTCAACTTCTCCTGTCTTTGTATTTAAAATACAGATAAAGGCGGTAACGAACATAAACATGGAATTATCTTCACACAGAAACTCATTGACAATCTTCACTTTCTGCACCAGACTATCACCATTTCTATTGGAAAACTGGCTTTTAAAAATCGCTTTGGTTATAGCCATAAAAAGTGCTGCCGGAATTCCTTTATCAGAAACATCACCAATCATGAAAAACAAACGATCTTCGTCCATCATGAAATAATCATATAAATCACCTCCTACCACTTTGGCTGGCTGTAAAAATGCATGGAGATCAATTCCTGCTTTTCCGATATTAGCCGGAACCGTTTTTGGAAGCATCGAAAGCTGAATTTCTTTCGCCACGCTCAAATCATTTTGTATCGCAATCAGCTGTTCTCTTCCCTTTTCAAGGCTTGTCAGCATTTCAATATGCTCCACTGTTTTGCTGATCGTTATTTCAAGATCTTCAAAGTTGACAGGTTTTGTTACAAAGTCAAAAGCGCCACGATTCATAGCCGTACGAATATTGTCCATATCGCCATAAGCTGAAACCATAATTGCCTTTAAAAGAGGATTTTGCTTCTCGTTAATTTTGGCAAGGAACGTAAGACCGTCCATACCGGGCATGTTGATATCTGACAAAATCAGAGAAACATCGCCTACTTCTTCCAATTTTTCGAGTGCTTCGATACCGTTATTTGCGAAAACAAATTCATATTTTTTATCTCTGATTTGTTTTCTGAAAAGCTGAAGAATCAGCATTTCCATATCCTGCTCGTCGTCTACACTTAATATTCGGATTGCCATTATCGTGGAGTTTTTTTATGAGTATTTTTAAAAATCTGGGTTTACTATGCTGGAATAACAATTAGAAATTCCGTCTTCTCGTTCAATTCAGAAGCAATCTCAATCGTGCCTTGATGCGTATCCACGATGGTGCTGTAAGTCAGCGAAAGTCCAAGTCCGGTACCTTTTCCATGCGGTTTCGTTGTAAAAAAAGGTTGAAATAATTTTGAAACGATATCTGCCGGAATGCCAATTCCATTATCCTCAAACCGGATTTCAATTTTATCATCCCGTTTTTTTGTTGTGATTTTGATGTAAGGATCATAACCATCCGTTTGTCTTTTTGCCCGCTCATTGACCGCATAACAAGCATTATTGACAAGGTTAAGTATTACCCGTCCAATGTCGCCGCGTGATATTTTCACTTCTTTTACCAACGGATCCAGATCGTATTTCAAAGTGACATTAAACTCTTTGTCCTCCGCACGAACGCCCTGATATGCCAGTTTACTGAATTCTTCCAGCAACTGATTCAGATCCGTGGGTTCCAAAAACGCCCCGTCCGTTCTGGTTTGAGAAAGCATTCCCTGAATAATCCGCTCGATCCGCTTTCCGTTTTCATTAATTTTTATCAGGTTTTTTGACAGTGATTCAAGCAAATCTTTTTGATCAGCCTTATCGTCTTCACTAAGTTCTCCGGCAGGTTTTTCCAAAATTTCAGCTAATTCTTCTACCAAACCCTGCGACAAGCGGGAAAAATTATTTACAAAACTTACCGGGTTTTTTATCTCATGGAGTATGCCCGCACTTAACTGCCCAATGTCAGCCAGTCTGCTTAATTCGGATATTTTTTGCTGATAAGCTTCAATTTCTTTGTTCAATTCTTCAATCCCGGTATGGAGACTCGTTTCCGTAGGCGGAGAATCTGCATGATTGTCTTTTTGCTGCTCCATAATAGGTATTGTTAAGTGTAAGTAGGTTCGATAAAGTGTGTTAACTAACGACTGGCAATAGAATTTCTACTATTGTATATTCTCCATCTTTTGAATTAATTGACATTTTCCCTTTGTGATATTCCACAATATCTTTGCTCATATAAAGTCCCAGTCCTGTTCCTTTCGAAGTTGGTTTAGTTGTAAAAAATGGACTAAAAATCTGTTCGATTTCTTTTTGTGGAATTCCCTTTCCATTGTCACGTAGCTGAATCCGTATCCCTTCTCTGGTCATTGCAGTCTTGATAGAAACTTCCGGAACATAGTCTTTTGCTATTTTACTCTTCTCAATAACCGCGTAACAAGCGTTGCTGATAAGATTTTGTAGTACTTCCGAGAATTCGTAAGGTAATAAACTTACTTTTACCGGAACTTTGTAAAGATCAAAATCAAGATGTAAATCACAGCCTTTGTAATCATTGAGCACTTCGGTAAGAGCCGTTTTTGCCTTTGTTTCCAGAAAAGGATTAAGTTCAGTCACCAGAAATTCAGTTGATTTCCCTTTCAAAAGCTTCTGCATATCCTTCACGATCCGCGTTGTGCTGGCTCCGTGCTCGTAAATTTTTTCTAGATTCTTTTTAAGCATTACTACGCCACTTCCCAAATCATCCTGGTCCTCTTCGCTAAATCCGGACTGATATTTATCAGTTACTTCTTCAATCTCTTCCAGCAACGATTTCGAGGATTGGGAAAAATTATTAATATAGTTTAATGGATTTAAAATCCTGTCAACAATCCCTTTCGTCAACTGCCCAACCGACGCGAGTTTTTCCTGTCTGATCAATTCCTGCTGGGTTGATTTAAGATTTGAAAGCGTATTTTCAAGGTTTTCAAGAATACTGGTTTTGATATAAGCACCGATCAAATGCTCTTTCAGGTTACGGACCATATTAAAATCACGCGGGCCAAAGGCGTGGCTGTGCTCCATATTTTCCATCGTAATAAAACTTTTCACCTCTGATTCAACACGAATCACAATGGTTATCAGCGACTTGGGAGCAAACAGGCTATCGATTGAGTTATCCAGATTTTCATATAGAAAATCATTTTTAACAAAGATATCTTCAAAAACTTCCGTGGCAGAATCGATGTATCGGTGCGCTGCCTGCTCATAAGAAAACGACACATTCTCTACCGAAGCAATATCCACTTTTCCGGCCAGTGCTATAAACTGGTAATTTTTCGTCAACTTATTATATATCAATCCCGAAGCACTATCCACGTTTTGAAACAAACATAACCGGTCAAGCACCATTTGAAATAATTTCCCGGTATTAACCTCACTGTTAATTGACTTTACAAATTCGTCAATCCTTTCAAGCTGATCGTTCGTCGCCGTAAGTTCTTCGGATTGTTTTTCAAGTTCCTCTTTTTGCTGTACAACTTCCTCAGTCCGCTCGTTGATCATCGATTCCAGATTTCTGGTTTTGTTTGCAACAAATTCAATCCGTTTTTGTCTGATAATCAAACTTCCGCCAATAAGTGCTACCAGATAAATCAACATCGCCCACCAACGCTGATAAAGTGGCGAAAGAATAGTGAAATCAAATGAAGCTTCGTCACTCTGATTGTTATATACATTTTGAGCTTTAACCCTGAATTTATAATTGCCAGCAGGCAAATTGGTATATTCTTTCAGATATTTCGGCGTCCAAACCGACCAGGTTTTATCAAAATTTTCAAGATAATACTGAAATAAAAGATTATCATCAGGAATTAGACTTGCCCCGGAAAATTCAAAGCTTATGTCGTTAAATTTGTAATTCAATTTCGTGCTGACTTCTCCCGGCTTTGCCGCTTCCTTAAACCCATTAAAGAGCACAGTATCGCCTTTTGCAGTAATTTTCCTGATAAAAGCAGCGTAAGGAAGCGAATAGGAAATATTCTGGTTCCGATCAAAACGGATCATGCCGTCAGCCCCGCCAAACCAGACAATGTTATTAGCATCCGGGTAAATCACATTAAAAGTCCTGTCGGCAAGCGGAAGAAATGGCACAGTTACTTCCTTATATCTCCGGTTTGTCTGTTTTTGATAAAGGGTGACAAATTTCTCATCGCCGTTGGTCGTCCAGATATCACCTCTGGAATCCTGGCTGATAAGACTTTTCCACACAGCTGATTTATCTTTATTAAAAGCAGTAAACGGCTCAAAACGATCAGTCGTTTTTTCATAATGGAATACACCCTTGATATTACTGACCAACAGGCCTGCCGGACCAACCGAAATCCGGTTTAGCAATCGGGTTGGCAAGCCTTTTCCAGCGCTGTAATCTATAACTTTTTGCGTGTCCTGATCAAATTTAAAAATTCCATTGGTCTGGGATTCCAGCCACAAATTTCCATCCTGATCTTCTGCCATTTTAAAAATCTGGCCAGTAATTCCCGGTATATTTTTTATGCGGCCACCTTTCGAAAGGTCCAATTCAGCGAGGCCGTTTTCAAGCCCAAAATATAGTTTTGACCTTATTTTTTTTGATTGATATATACAAAAAGTAAAATCATCCGAAAGAGGTGCCGCCTTGTTACCTTTTGAAATACTGTAAACACCTCGGCTGGTAGCAGCATACAAAATTCCATTCGCGCCTGTCAAAGACCAAACTGCAACTTTTATGGATGGGAACGACAGAAATTTGCCGTTGTTCAGATAATACAATCCACTGCTGGTTGCCGTAAAAAGTTTACCGTCAAAACGAAAAATATCATTGATCTGGCCCCTTAGATTTTCGTTTTCACTGTATTCCGAAATCGGTGATGTGATCGCCATTTGGGCAATACCATTATTCAACGCCATCCAAAGTCCACCCATTCTATCCTGGATCCAGTAATTTACCCGCTCACCCACAAAACGGTCATTTTCTCTGACACGGCTGTTAATTTCTCCGTTTTCAGGATGTATTGAAATAAAATTTCCTCCGGAAGCAAAGATCCCCAACGTATTGCCATTCATGACTTTCCCGCTAAAAATTTCCTTTCCGTTCAGATATTCATTTGCCGGCGATTGAAGATGACCGATCTCGCCATTGACAAAAGTAAAAATGCCTTGATGACTTGTTGTAATGAACGTTTTTCCATTTAAAAACAGTACCGAATTTGCGTCCTGGATATTTTCCGTTTCTTTGGCCAGGGGAAATTTAAGATAATTCCCATGATCAAAACGTGTCAAGCCAATGCCGGTTTTGAACACATAAATAATGTTGTTTGCCAAAAAGGCCGAAGTTATTGACTCCTGCGTTTTCCAGGATTTAAGTTTTTTACCGTTCCATAGAAAAATTTTATTTTTTGCTACAAAATAAATCCCGTCGGCGGTTTGGAAAATACTGATTACTGCGCCAAAATCTCTCTCTGCGTTACTGAGACTAACAAAATTATACGATCCGGATTTGTCGGGCGCCAGATAGCCGAACTCGCCGTTAGCACCTACCATTACCCGCTGTGTACTGTCAAGAAAAAGAGCGGAAACTTTTGTAATATTCTTCGTTGGGATCGTTTTCCAAAATACGCCGTCATATTCCAGGACGCCCGAAAAATTACCAAAATATAAAACACCCTGTTTGTTTTGCACAATGGCAAAATTCTGTCCGTGCGCTTTATAATCTTTAGGAGAATAAAGCTTAATTAACGGCGCGGGCATTTCCTGCAAATTGCTTTGAGCCACCGAATGAACAGCGGAAATACTTAAAAAAGTCAATATGTAAAAAAGGTATTTCATAAAGCCGGATTTGAAAAAGATTTAAAAACACTACTTTCCAACCGGTTTCCAATCTTACAATGGAAATCATCTTTTTTCCAGACCATAATATGACCCAAAGCCGTAAAGGCCTGAAAATCTGTTGCCAGTAAAATTTCCATAGCTGTTTCTGATAATTTTTCAGAGGAAGAAACAGCGGTAGCGCTGAGAATAAATGTGGTTTCCTCGGACGGATAATCTTCAAGCTGTTTAATGGCCGCGATTTTTGTAGTAACATTTAATCTGGAAAAATCTTTGTTAATGATGTCATACAATCGTTCCTGAACGGACATTCTTTGCTGCGGATAGAAATTTTTAAATCTGAGTATTTTTTCAGCGATCGATATGTCTTCAAAAAGCGGAATAACCTGCGGCTTATGCTCCGCAGGAATTGCAATATTGAGGATTTCCAAAAGATAACTTTTTGTATTCTCGTTCCGGGAACTAATCGATTTCTGAACAACAAATAACCGGTTGTCTTTGGTAAGTAAAGTCAGGATGTTAAGCAGTTTTAAAATTGCCCGGTTGTATTCCTTTACCAATTCAGGCCCCAAACTACTGTCGACCGGAAGCGTACTAAATAAATCCCGCTGCGCGGCAATGACCCAAATGATAAAACCAATATGCAGGCGTACCTCCGGAACAAGATTCGACCTTTCTATCAGGTTGACGCCGTAACCCATAGCTGCCAAAGATTCGTACACCTTATCTTTAACACACTGAACAGGATCATTCAGTTTTTGACGTAATGAACGTATCGCTATATCGCCGCCAATCGTGAAAATAATTTCAATGCAGCTTAATTGAACCTCAACATCTTCTTTGGAAAGATTAAAATACTCATCAAGCGCCGGAATGATACGATCACCCGTTTTGACAATGGCCTGCCGCGTTTCCCGGAAATATTTTTTATTGCACAGATTTTCAAATAAGTAATTCCAAAGCTCCGGATTTCCATTTTCGCCGGCCGCAGTGATGGCGGCTTTTTTTATTACAGGATTGACACTTTGAAGATGCGGGATAAGGTATTTATATGACAAAAACCTTTTGGATCTGCCCAGCATTGTTATGCCTTCCAATACCTCCGGCTGACTTTCAGATAATGATTTTCCGACAATTGATTCGAAGGAAATTCGCCCGTCATCTTCTGAATTAACGGCCGCAAGTTTTGAAATCAGCTCCGATGGATTTTCCTTGGTAACGTTTGCCGCCGGCAATGTAAAAAGGCTTGAAAGCATATTCTGGTATTCGGTCTGCATCCGGAAAGAAGTTAAGGCCCAACCGATAAGAATAATAAGAAAGGCGCACATAATATAGATCGGTGCCCCCAGATTTACAGTGACAAGAAATAGCAAAATAACACCTGCCGAGATGTAGCCCAATGGTTTGGCATAAATTTCAATTTTGTTTTGCAAAGCCATACTTTCCTGCTTTTCGAGCGGTTGATACAATATCTGGAAGGAAGTATCACTAAAAGATTTTTTGACCGAAATGCACAAAAACCTACTTAATAAAATGAAAAAGAAGACTGAAAGGTCAAAGGAACTGATGGTAATTGCAAATACGAAAACAACGATCAGAGCGACTGGGAGGAGAATTATCCCTGAAATCAAGCCGAAAGTACGAATGGTAAAACGGTAGAAAAATACTTTTACCAATAATTCGATAATGGCAGAAATAAAGAAAAACTGTCCCAGAAAAGCGGTAAGCTGATCTTTGGCAGGAAACTGATTTTTCACTTCAACCGAGAAAATAAATTCAGCGAAGTAAACACCTAAAACCGGAACCATACCCAGAAGAAAAACCAGATATTTGTAAGTCTTTTTTGTAGGAGAATCGTCAGCCGAACTTGCAAAGAAATCCGGTTTTAGGAACTTGATTTTACTCAGTCTCCATCCCTTCCTTATATCTCTTTCGTCGGCAACCTGAACTTCCTTTATCGGCTGTACTTCACTTTCCTTTGGTTTTGTGGATAATTTATGATCGTATTTTTTGATGATCACCATCATAATCCCAAGTGAAACCAAAAGGGCCGCCAGACTGATGTAAAGCAATTCTTCGGTGTGCAGAACTTTGGTGCTAAGAAGCACATTGACGGCAAAATAACTGATAATAGAAGCTACGACATCGCCCGTTGCGATTAAGCTGAAAATACGTTTTGCCTGTTCAAGATTAAATATTTTCGATGATGAAGTCCAGAAGGTAACATTACTGACATAAACAGAAATCCGGTTCCAGATAAACATAACCAGCGTAATGCCTTTCCATGAAAAAGTTTCATAAAAATAAAGCATAATGGCTACTGAAATGAACTGAAAAATGATCAAAGCGACCGATAGCCTTGTAAAATTGACCTTGGTTTGGAAAGAAACGTTGATCTTTCCAATAAAAAAAAGCAGGATGCCTCCGGCGATATAAGCTACCGGAAGCATTGCTTTTGAATAGTTTACCAGAAACAGTGCATTGGCTACGATATAAAATATATAAATGGATATCCCGCTGAAAAAGGAATAGCCAAGCAAAAGCAAGACGGGTTGCTCCTCGTCTTTCCTTATATTAAAAGTAGTATGCAGCGACTCCCTGATTATCATTTGTTTACGTATTAAATAGATGCTTTTTGAGCCAGATAAACGCCTTGTTTGAAGAACAGACTAACGTTGTCATCTTCGAAAGTAAATTGGGTTTTTTCAGAAAATCCTTGTCCTTCTGTCTCTACCATTTCGAGCAGATACGTGTTCAAAGCCTTTAATTTTTCCAAATCTCCCTTTAACTCAGAATATAGGCGGTATTTACTGTTGAAATTGTATATAAAGGCTTTTGCGAGGTCATATTTTTCGAAACGTGCATTTTCAAGCAGGTAATAAAATGCCTCCTGTGTGATAAAATTTCTATTTTCCACGAGTGAATCATATCCCGCCAGACTGTCTTTTTTACGGAACATATTTCTGTAAAAATGCACCGTCGAATCATCCAGAATGGTTTGCCATAAAATCAACTTTCCGCCAGGTTTCAATATTCTGAAAATCTCGCTGATCATTTTAATCTGCTCTCCGGCGGGTAATTCATGCAAAACCATTTTTGTTACCACTTTATCGAAAAAATTATCCGGATAATCCATCGAAGCAGCGCTGTTTTGCTGATAAGAAACCGATCTTATCTGACCGATTGAATCCAGAAGTTCGGAGACTTCTATCTGTGCTCTTTGAAGCTGCACTATGCTGTATTCCAATATGTAATATTCAATATCAAGCATAGGCTCCTTACCTATAATTGCTTGTGTTACAGGTGCATATCCTGCACCACAATCCAATATCACCTCTCCATCCTGCGGATTGATGATCGCAACGAGGTCATCAAACATGTCATCACTGAAATTGGTAACACTTTCATAACGGATCACTCTTTCATCATAGGAATTTTTCATAGAAGTCGGGTTAAGATTTGTTAAAAATTAAGAATAACGCGGAGCATCGAATTGATACCCTTCTGAGGAGTTCGGTAAGCCTGGTCTATGCCATTTGCGCTTCGGATTCCCGGATCGGAATACTGGGCATTTAAGACATTATTGACAATTAACTGGGTCTGGATTGCGGTTGTCAGTTTATAAGTTACCGCTGCATTGATCAGGCTGAAAGCCGGAAAGAAGCCATTTGGCTGAGGATTTGCCGGAACGGATGTGCCCTGACCCACCCTTCTTCTTGATACATAATTAAATCTCAGGTTGACATTCAGTCTGTCGTTATTCAGAAAAACGCCATTTATTCCGGCGTTAAAATGATTCCGGGCTATGTCGCCTACGATCAGCTTTTTATTGGTAATAGCGTCCGTAACAATACCGCCTGCAATAGAATCTTTTTTGGCATCAGTAAAAGTATAATTACTGTACAGACTGAAATTCCTGGAAATTTTATAGTCAAAAACGGCTTGTACGCCAGTCACATAAGACTTGCCGGTATTATTTTTTTGTAATGTATAACCGTTATTATACGGCACGGAAATTTCTTCGATAATATCCTTATAAATAGCATGGTAAATACTCACATCCAGTCTGGCATTTTTGACCGGGCTGAAATTGAATGAGACCTCATAATTATTAGCTCCTTCCGGTTTAAGATTTGGGTTGGCAATCAGCCTTGTAGGAGCAGAAGTAGAATACCGGTCACGGCTCGACGCATCCTGAAAAGATCGCGCGTAAATGGCTTTTATCACAAATTTCCCCGGTGTGTAAACCACCGCAACTCTCGGGTTGAACTGTGCCCCGTAACCACCGCTTTTGCGGATACGACTATAATCAAAACGTTCACCCAAAGTTACCCGCAATGCTTTATGCACTTCGTAAGTTCCTTGTGCGTAGGCTCCGATATTGATTTGTTCAAATAAATTTCCACCCGGAACATTATCAAAATCACTTTTTCCAAAATCCTGCGCGCTGATATAATAGTCGTCCCGAAGGGTAGAATCAATCGTAATTTTTTTATAATCACCCTGAATCAAACTTTGACGAACCTCCAACCCACCGACAATATCAAGTCTGGAATTTGGGTTGTAAAGCACTTTTAGCTCGTTACGATACTGCTGTGATTGCTGGTAATAAAACTGTGTGCGCCAGAACGGTTGTACATTTTTCAACAAGCTGGCACCAGTTAATGCTTTATTCGAATAATTCCGAACCGTGACGATACGAGAATGGTCATTTATCTGCGTGGTTCGGTATTGGGCTGTGTTAATAATAACAAGTTTATCCTTGATAATTTCTTTCTCATAAATTGCATAATAAAGAGATTGTCTGGGCATCCAGACGTTGCCATTGTCGGAGCCAGCCCGCGAATTATCGTTGGAATAATTGATAGATCCCTGAACATTTTGCCAGTTTTGAAAACCAAGTGTAAAATCACTGATTTTCAAACTTCCTTTGATATAAAAATGTGCCAGTTTATTGGAATATCCGATTGGGCTACCATTCAAATTTCCCTGCAATGCCGTTTTATCAAAGTTTCTGGCCGCATTTGCTCCCACATCGGTAAGATTTGCCGAAGTCACATTGCCATTCACATCTTTGCCAATTGTATAATAAGCGTTGCCATCCTGAATTTTATTTGCGGTAACAAAAGCGGCTGCACCTGTGGTAACACTCATTATTTTTTTGTAATCGATCTTGTCATAATCAGCCGGATTGAAACTGTACTCATTATATTTTGACAAATCCTGCTCAGTGGAATAATACCCTCTTGACGTAAGCGAAAAAATAATATTTTTAAATTTGGCGGCAGCAGTAACATCCGCATATTTGGTTTTATAGGTACCATAACCCATGTCAGCAGCAACCCCGATTTTTTTGTCTTTTTTGATAAAATCCCCAGGCTGTTTTGTAATCACATTAACCACTCCCAAAAAAGCATTAGCGCCATACATCGTGGAAGCCGGACCATAAACTATTTCTATCCGACTAACATTCGAAATAGGGAACTGGCGGTTCCAGTAAACAAAATTTCCCCAAAAATCATTTTCCTCAATACCATTGATCATAAACAGCGTTCTTTCCGTGTTGCTTGAACGATAGCCTCTTTGGTAAATATTGGAATAGGTTGACCCATAGGTTCTTGACACATCAAAACCGGGCAAATCGCTGAATAACGCTTCCAAATCGATATAACCTCTTTGTCTGATATCTTCACTGGTCAGAACCATTACAGTTGCTGGTGCTTTGTTAATATCTTCAAGTTTTTTGGAAACAGAACTTACCCGAACCACTCTTTCCTGAGCATTTTTTAACAGATTTACGATTGCAATAAATCTCACGGAAACAGACAAATCCAAATCCGGCTCGTAAGCAGGATTCATGGTTAGCATTTGCTTGATATTTTCCGTTGCCTTTTCGGTTGAATCAATCGCCAGATAAGTCATAGAAAGAATTTTATAGGCGTTGATCTTTTCTGTATCACTGAAACCTTCTTTCAGACAAGGATCCAACAAGCCAAAAACTTCCTGAAAATTCCCGTTATTATATTTTTTCTGCGCCTCGGCTATTTTAAATTCCCCACAAATATCCTGTCCGTATACTGGCATGAGCCCCCCGGATACGCATATTAACAGAAGAATTAAAACGTAAATATTCAATTTCATAACCCAGCTGATTAGAGATTACTCCCTCATTGTTTTCTGATAATCAATGTCTTTTCCGATATAGGTATTCCATTCATCGGTCGTAAAATTTCGCTTTACCAAAGCCAAAACTTTTGCATATAGCTGATCGGTATTAATGTCCCAAATCCGGACAGACTTGTCTGCACCGCAGGAAATAAGTTTGTTACTATCGGCCGTAAAACACAGATCCATCACCCAGTTATCATTATCACGAATCACAACCGGTTGCTGCTGTAATAGAATGTCTTTATAGTTCCAGATGTGAATCGAGCCATCAAAACTGCAACTCGCCATCTTTTTTCCATTTGGTGAAAAAATGATACTGTTCACCGCCGAAGTATGTCTTCCGGTAATAGAATTTCCTCTACCGTTAATGGCATTATTTTTAAGATTCCAGGCGTAAAGTGAGCCGTAATTATTGCTGGTAATCAATCTTTTCCCATCAGGACTAAAGGCCAGAGAAGAAACCTGATTCCCAAATTCCAGACCGCTATAAACAATCGGATCTTTTTTCAAATCACTTAAATCAAAGGCAAGTATTTTCCCACCCGTAGAACCACACATTAAAATTTCTCCATCCGGGCTTATTGCTGCGCATAATAATGCGTGACGGGTTTTGACATTCTGAATTGAGTCCAGCGAATTTCCATTTACTTTCCAGGACCGGATACTTCCTTCGGAGCTGACCGAAATCAGTTTGGCTTTATCATAAAGCAAAGTATTGACCGGCGCATTTTGAGCACGAATTACTTTTGGAGGGGCTGTAACAAGTCCATCATTCCAGCTAAAAAGACGTCCGTCACTACTCCCCGCAAATACATTTTTCCCATCCGCAGAAAAAAGAACAGACCGCAAATCTTTGCTAACTCCTTTTGGCAAAGGAAAACTTTCCGGCCTTTGAGACATATTAGCCAGCGACCAGATTTTCACCGTTCCGTCTTCACTTGCCGAGGCAAGTTTTGTATGATCCGCATTAATGGAAATTGACCTGACGATATCAGTATGTCTTCGTAAAACCGTTTTCGATTCCGCCAATTTTGAAAGTGCGTTGAAAACATCAGGCGAATCCTTTGCGTCTTTATCATTAAAACGATAAGCCTGCAAAGCCAGAAGCGCTGCTATATCATCCTTACTTTCAGGCATTTGATATGACTGAATCGCAATGGAACGAGCCACCGCCAGTAGCCTTAGCTGTTTTTCCTTCTCTGTTGCGGCATCAGCCTTTTCCCGTTGCCTGTTTGCAACCAAAACAAGCGTATCCACTTTTACTTTCTGTTTTAAAACTTCCAATTTTTCGTTTTCTACAATCCTCTTTTGCTGCTGGGTTTCAGCCAAAGCAATTTTGGCAACATCTTCACTCTGATTTGCAAAAAGTTTCGCCTGCACGGCTTCCTTTTCTTTCTTTACAGCAATTTCTCTTTGTTGAAATGCAATCTGCTTTTGTTCATCTGTCAAAAGCCGCTGCTGTTCCGCGATTTCCTGCTGTTGTTCAGCAATTTTACTTTGAACAACTGCTTCTTTGGATTGTTCTTCCGCACGTTTCCGCTCCGTTTGAGCCACCTGCTCTTTTATATCTGATTCTTTTAAAGCCTGCTTGGTTTCTGCCTGCAAATAAGTCAGGTATAACACAGCAACCGTTGCAACAATGGCCAAACCGATCCCCATAATGGCCAGATACCGACTCTGGGTCAACGCCTTTCTTTGTTTATCTTCCTGACTTTTTACTGCAAACTCGTATTCTTTCCTACTGTATTCCAGATAGTTGATCGCTCTTTCAAAATAAGGATCATATCTTTTTGCCCATTCGGCAGTTGGCTTATTATCCTTTTGCCATTTTAATCCCAACTGCAATTCAGGATTCACCCAAAGCCCTGCTTTTCCGTCATTATAAAGGAGAGCCGTCGTGCTAAGTTGTTTGTAAAGTTTGGCGGATTCAAGTTCCTCATCAATCCAGCGACTTAATCGTTTCCATAAATTAAGAATCCTCTCAGCAGTAAGATCAATAATAGTGTCCGGGCTCAGAAATATTCCCTGATGGGGAGAAAGAAAAGAAACGCCTCTTTCCCGAAATGCATCAATCACGTCAATTAACTGATATTCAGGAACTCCCGTTATTTTTACAATGTCTTTTAGTGGTGTAGGACGTAATGTTGGCGCATCGTTTGCACCGAGTACGATCAGCGTTTTGAATAATTTTTCAGCAGCGTTTTTTCTTCTGTCATCAAGCTTTTGATTATAGATTTCCTCTGCATGGACGGTGATTGAATTTTTCATCGTACCAATTGCCTCGTATTCAACAACTGAAATCGGCACAGACGGCAGCTGCGTTACACTCCATTTATTCCAGGTCCGAAGCAAAGCATGCTGAAGAATCGGTAACGAATCCGGATTATTCTCAATTTCTAAAAGCAGTATTTTGACAAGTTCTGGTGTAATTTCAGCACCCGACGTTTCAATCGGTTTGACGATTACTTCCCTTACTTCCCGCTGTGTCATTTTGGGAAGCAGGTAGTAGCCCAGGTTTATTGCTTCGGTTAATCCCTTAAAATCTGTACAATGGTCCAGATAATCAGATCGCATGGTAATGGCAGCATAGGCAAGCGCGTGATCAGGATTAATGAGCGTTAGAATTATTTCGATAAAAACGGAGGCTTCGGCCCGGATCTCACGATCGCCGCCAACAGCCATTTCATACCGAAAAACTTCTTCAAACTGATCTATAACCAGTAAAAGCTTGTTCCCGCCCAAGGCGGAAACAAGCGTTAAAACCATTTGTTCGGCAGTATTCAACGACCAGTCACTTTCAGAGAGGTCTTCTGAAAAGTCTGTAATCGCCATTTTTCTGAGCTGGCCGTACAAAGCGCTGACAAGGTTACGAACAGGATGTGCTCCGGGTTTAAAAACCACGACAGTCCATGCCTCTTTATCCTCTTTCGAGTTTTCCAAAGAAGGTATCAGCCCCGCTTTTATCAGAGAAGATTTACCACTACCAGAAGAACCAATCAGCGCCAGAAAACCACTTCCAAGAAGCTTCTGACGAAGCTCGCTGATATGTGTATCCCTCCCAAAAAATAAAGCGTGGTCTTCATATTCATAGCTTCTTAGCCCAGGAAAAGGATTGGACAGCGTTGTAATATTGACCATATCGTTAATTCTATTACCCTTTTTTCATTATAAACTTATTCCGATTCTTGCCTGTCGAAAAATCGTAGGAAAAATCATCTACGCCATTGATTGTCAGAAAAATACCAAGGCCTCCAATTTCTCTTTCTTCCAAAGGAACTGATAGATCCAGTTCGTCAGGCAGCTCATTTTCGAGCGGATTAAATGGCTTGGCATCGTCTTCCAGAATGACGATCAATTCAGTTTCAGTGATTTCACTCAGCAAGTTGTAAGTGCCTGTAATCTTTTCACTTTCATAACCATACAAGATGATATTGGTGGCAATTTCGTCAATTGCCACTTTGAGATTATAGGTAGATTTTTTGGATAATCCTGCCTGTTGCGCAAGCTCACCTATGTAGTCCCGCAACGGGTCCAGAGAATCGACATTACCCGGAAAGCTTCTGGTTTCCATGCCCATAGGATCTATACAGGATATTGATCAACAATTGTTACACTGTGGTGAAGGCCCGTTTTCTCAAGCGTGTCAATGATCAACTCCTGTGGTTTTACAATAAAAATGTTAAGACCGACCCCTATTTTTTGTTTTGAAAAAATAAGCACACGAAGGCCGGCTGATGACATAAAATCAAGCTTTTCCATGTCAAGTACCAGTGTTGATATCGACTTGGTTGTCAGTTTTTCTATTTCCGTTTGGAAAACCCGTGCTGACAGTGAGTCAAGCTCTCCTACCAGTGTTAACGTTGCTACCGGTTCAGCTACAACAGAATCTATTTTGAAAGCCATGAGTATTTTAATTTTATAGTTATGTCAAAAAGTTATTTTGGCTTTCGGCAATCGGCTGTCAGTTTTGGGTATTCGCAGTTTACTAACCGCTAATTGCTAATGCCTAAAAGTTATATTTTATTTTCCTACCAGAATTACCGTCGATCTTCCTCCAACCAGAAATCTACCTTGTTCGCTCAGGATTGGTTCTTTTCCAATTTCGAAAATATCCTCTCCTGACGGCATACTTGTATTGACTGCCAGATACCAGTTTCTCCCCGCAGAAAGTACAGGAAGTTCATAATAAAGGGCGTCCCAATAGGTATTCATCGCCACATAAATCATGTCATCTTTGATCGTACCGTTTTTTGCATGGGCACCATCAAGCATAAACGCAAGGCACTTGCTCGAATCTGAATAATCCGGTTTCCAGGCTTGTGTTCCATGGAAACTAATATCCGGAAATCCGCTGCCCACATAGTCCCTGTGCTGAAAATGTGTCGCACTTCTCAGTACCGGATGCGCTCTTCTGAACCGCAAAATATGGCGGGCGAAAAAGTAAATATCATCATTCTTTTTCAGCAATCCCCAGTCCGTCCAGTTGAGTTCGTTGTCGTGGCAATAGGTATTATTGTTACCAAATTTTGTCACACCCATTTCATCTCCTGAAAGGATCATCGGAACACCCTGGCTAACCATCAGTATCGAAAGTGCATTTTTAATCTGGCGGTGACGAAGCTGATTAATTCCTGCATCTTCGGTTTCTCCTTCGACACCATGGTTCCAGGAATCATTATCATTTCCACCGTCATTGTTATTCTCACCGTTGGCAATATTATGTTTTTCATTGTAAGCGAAAAGATCGTACAACGTAAAACCATCATGACAGGCAATGAAATTGATACTGGCCGTTGGTCCGCGGTAGTAGTAAAGATCAGGAGAACCCTGAACGAGCTGGGCCATTTTGCCAACCAATCCATCATCACCTTTCAAGAATTTCCGTATACCATCGCGGTACTTCCCATTCCATTCAGCCCAGCGGCCATATGCGGGGAAAGATCCAACCTGATAAAGTCCGCCTGCATCCCAGGCCTCAGCGACCAGTTTACATTTGGCCAGAATCGGATCGTGTGCCAGCGATTCCAAAAGCGGCGGATTGCTAAGCGGTGCACCATTCTGGTCACGACCAAGAATGGCCGCAAGGTCAAAACGGAAACCGTCGATGTGGTAATCGGCAGCCCAGTAACGAAGGCAATCCAGTACCATATTTCGCACAACGGGATTGTTACAATTCAGCGTATTTCCCGTTCCGGAAAAGTTGAAATAATAACCTTCCGGCGTAAGCATGTAATAGGTTTTGTTGTCAATTCCACGGAAAGAAATCGTATGTCCGCGGTGATCACCTTCGGCAGTATGGTTAAATACCACGTCGAGCATTACTTCAATACCGTTTTTGTGCAGTTCCTTGATCAGCGTTTTCAACTCATCAACCTGCATTCCAAACTTTCCGGTAGCGGCATAACCTGCTTTTGGCGAGAAGAAATTAACCGTACTGTAACCCCAGAAATTGACGATCAAACCGCCCGTTACCGGATTTTCCTTACTGTTTTCCCACTCATCAAATTCATAGATCGGCATCAATTCAACACAGTTGATACCCAATTCTTTCAGATATGCGATTTTGCTCCTAATGGCTGCGAACGTACCCGGATTTTTAACTTCCGCAGACGGATGCTGCGTAAAACCTCTCACGTGCATTTCGTAGATCACAAGATCTTCAATCGGCGTTTCCAGCGGGTGATCATTCTCCCAGTCGAAATCTTCAAAAACAAGACGCGAACGGTAAGGATAAACATCGTCCCAGTTTGGTTTTGCCAACCAGGTATCGCGCCCGCCGATGGCTTTTGCATACGGGTCGCTCAGGATAATACTCTTGTCAAAACGATGTCCTTTTTCAGGATTGAAAGGACCGTCCATACGGTAACCGTATTCCAGTCTTTCATAATCCAGATCAAAAACGATCATGGAATATACATTCCCCGTACGGAATTCCTCAGGAAAACGGATCTCGGCGAATGGTGCAAGTTCTCCTCTTTCAAATAAAACCAGCGTACAATCAATCGCCTCACTGGAATAAATACTGAAATTGATACCATTTGGAACCATTGTCGCACCAAATGGAAGCACATGCCCCCTTCTGAATTTAATCCCTTCCTGTTCGTGGGTCGGATAATAGTCTATGCGTATGTCTGTCGCCATGGCTTAATCCTGTTTTAAAAAGGAAAGTGCTTCATCCTGTTTCTCAACGATTTTGAAAAAGTTGATAAAGCCAGTCATCGACATCACGTCCTGAATTTCTTCGGAAACCCCTACCAAAACCACTTTCCCGTTTTTGGCCTTTACATTTCTATAAAGCATCAGAAGTACCCTGAGACCTGCGCTGGACATAAATTCAACCGCGGTCAGATCAATCGCAATAGTATTCGATTTATCCGTTGCAAGTTTGGTACTGCGTTCAAACTCAGGCGCCGTTTTACTATCGATGTTGCCCTCTACTTCGACGACAGCGATGTCGTCGAAGTCTTTAATTGTAACTTTCATAGGAAGTTCGTTAGTATGTTTTTACAACTACTTGGCAGGACTGATCTGAACTTTCACACGAACTGCTTTGTCAGATTCCGGCAATGTTACCGTCAAGGCCTGAGCATCGAAATTTGTGTACGGAACGTCGTCAATAAATACTTCACTGATGTAGATACTTCCTTGTGGCAGAATATCCGGCGAAACGCGAAGGATATTATCTTTAAACCCACCCGGATATGGTTTGAAGTAGAAATAAGTCGGCTCTTTTGTGATCAATAAATTGATATAAACCGCTGACAGATAGCACAATTCAGTACTATGATAAGCGCTCATCGAGTGACTTCCTTTGAAACGTTCTGTTCCAAGAAGGTAAGGCATACCATTTGAGAATACGTTGAAATATACACCACCATCATCCGTATCAAGGAAGAATGCGTTATAGAAAGCAGCCGATTCGCGAGCGTATTTTTTGTAGTCTTCATCACCCAAAACACCGTACATGATCAGGTAAGCCAAAATCGCCTGTTCCTGCTGCCACCATGCTTTGCGGTCATGCCATACAAACTGATGTTTTCCACCTGTTTTCGCTACACGTTCAACCACGTCATACCATCCGCCACGTTGCTGATCCGAGCCAGCTGCCGGCATCAATTCTGCGATTTTTTTTGCAAAAGCAAGGTATTCGTCTTTTGGTGTCAACGATTGCTGACGGATCAAATTCCATGCGATTTTCAGATTGTGACCTACCACCGCACGGTTTTGCTGCCATCCCCAAGTCTGATCTTTACTCCAGTCTTCATGGAATTTTTCCTGAACGAACGGGCTGTTTTCGTAATCCGGGAAATATTTTGTGATCGTATCAAATGTATATTCAAGGAAATCAGCGTGTTTTTTCTCGCCCGTTGCCAGATACAAATTGATCAGATAAGCGGGTGCATGATCACCAACCGAGTTCCAGTTTTTACGGGCGCGGTTATGAGCCAGAGACTCTTCGTGCGCATCCATTGAAATCGGGTCAAGGTGAGAGAAATAACCTTCGCCGTTATGATCTTTGAAATATTTTTCAAAAAGATCAATCGTTTTATCAATGTCAAAGCGTATCTTAGGATCTCCCGTGATCCGGTATGTCTGCGTAGGTCCTGCAAGTGCATAGATCTGCTCGTACATTGGAAGTGAATCCAGGTCATCACCAAATTCCGAAGTCAAAAGTTTAGTTTCTTTTTGACCTTCCACTTTCAAACCGTGATACCAGTACACAAGATCGTCGTCCTGATCAAAGAAACGCATGTGGTCACGAAGATATTCCGTACCCAGCTCTGCGCCTTCCAGAAATTCTTCTTTTCCAGTCAACAAATAAGCAGATGCAAATCCGTAAACCATACGGGAAATGGTGTCAGTTTCCTGAAGATAATCACCTTTTTTCGCACCACCCAAATGAAGCATTGTGCGGTAGTTCTTGTAATTAATTTCGTCTTGTGGATAGTTAAACTGCCATTTTAAATAACTTGTAGCAATAGAACTGATCTGCTCAATCCACCAGTTTTGTTCTTCATGACGATAAGCCGAAGGTGCATTTCCCGGAAACACAAGCTGCTGCGCTTCAAAAGTTGCCGAATCCTGACCTGCATTTGGATAAAAAGTACCGTAAGCAAAAACGTACTGTCCGCTTGTCGCAAGAAAAGTATCAATTTCGCCAGGATTTTGCCATCCTTCTGTAAGGTTACGTGTTCCGCGTGCATAAGTAGAAGGGATCAGGTTAACCTTGAATTTTCTCTTATCCGAAGTTTCTAAAAGAAACCAGCGTTCCTGTGGACTGAAGGCATACACATAGCCCGCAATGGTGTCTGAAAAGGTGAAGTCTATATTCATTTGAGTCGATAAAAAGGGTTGTTGATTTAAATTTTCAGATGAGGATAATTCAATTCGTATCCGGATTAGAGAAGATCGCCCTGATCTTTATAACCCTGCGTTATTTCAATGATATTGCCTTCGGGATCTTTCAGCCAAACGGTTTTCCACCCGGGAATCACGTCGTCAAAATGAAGCGGACCAAGTGTTACCACAGCGTCAGTTCCCATTTCTTCCATCTTTGCTTCTATGTCATCGACTGTAAAAGCAATGTGGCGAAGACCTGGGTAATGCGGGCCGTCCGCTTCTGCCATCGGGCAGGGACGGTTTTCTTCGGGAGGAAATACTTCGAAGTAAAAATCGTGGTCGTTTTTGAGGAAAACCAGCTCAGCGTCGTCACCCAGACTGATCACTCTGGCTCTTCTGAAACCAAAGTGTTTCGCGTAAAAAGCTTCAAACTTTGCAAGATTTTTCACTGTTACTGCCAAATGAAAAAAGGACGTTTTCATGGTTTCAGTATTTAGTCGATTCAGATAAAATCTCAATAATTTTCTTAGCAAATAAATGCGCGTGTCCACCTGAACGGCCCGTTACCAAGTCACCGTCAACAACTACATCTTCATTGGTGTAGATCGCGCCGTAAGCTTTTGCATCACCGATCAGATTATTATGACAAACCAGTCTCTTGCCCCTAACCAGCTCAGTAGCAGGCGCCGTCAGCCACAAACCGTGACAGATAATTCCTTTCAAAATGCTTTCTTCTGCGAAAGCACGTTTAAGAAATTCCGTTGCCGGCGGGATTTTTTCAACATCCTCTGTATAGCGAAGACGGTCAGAAACCATTCCGGATGGAACGATGATTGCGCTGTAACTGCGCAATTCTTCGTCGCTCATGTTTTCAAAAGATTCGTAGCAATCCATCGGCACTTTGTATTCGTGGCCGGTGAAAGTTATTTTGTCATTTCCCCATAGCCTGGATAAAAAATGGATCTCGGCGCCTTCTTCCGGAAAGCGGTATTTGTAATAGAAAATTTCGTTTTCGAAGTAATCGGCTTCAAAGAGAATTCCGATTTTTTTTCCGGCAAGTTTCATGTCTTGTATGTTGAGGAGTGATAGAATTAAGCCAAAGTTCCGTCCGGATACTGCACCATACCGGCGAAGTGAATAGCGATTTTTCCGTCTTTCAAAACCCAGCTATCGGCGAAACGCATTTCACTTTTCGCTCCTCCTGCCGTCATCGTAATCTGTTCTGTGATCATGAGCGTTTCCGGGTTTTCCGTTTCAGCCCAAAAAACGATATCCGTTTCAAGACCGTCAATTCCCAAAATTCCCTGCATATGTTCCTTCACCTGCTCTCTTCCCTGATAAATTACCGGGGACTTTGAGAAGCTGCTGATCAGTGTGGCGTCGTCTGTATATTGATCCAAAAGCGCTTCAATATTCTTATCCAGAATATGCTGAATATGCTCTTTGTACATTTTCCCCAATTTGGTATCTGGTACGTTTTTCATCGTTCAGGATTTTAAAAAAGTGGTTATTTCAGGATGAACATGGACCTGCCTTTCGTTGACAGATCCTGCTCTAACGTTGAGTAAATGCAATGTTCTAATTACAGTGTTGCCGAGCCTTCATGGTATTCCAGGCCGTCGACTATATATTTTGTGATGATCGCTTTGCCGTCCAATCCTTTCACTTCCCAGGTTTGGAACGCGTCACATTTGATTCTTTTGCTGTAAGCTTCCGGTGCATTCCATACGCTGGCTTCCCATTGTACTACTACTTTTACAGTTGCAGTATTGCCGGTAATTACCGGTTCAACTACTTTCACCGTGTGAACTTCATCAAAGAAAATCCTGATCACACGCTGAAACCAGCCTTCAAATCCGGCGTATCCGTAGACTGTTGCTTCCGGAAAAACCATTTCCAGCTCTTTGTCGGCAAGGTGTGGCAATACCTCAACCATTGGTACGTGCACGTCCAGTTTTTTATACCATTCGGTAGCTAATTCCTTTATTGATTCCTCCGTAAGCATTGCTTCTAAATTTTATGTTTGAATACTAGATTTCTAATCATTTAAATGATCTTCGAGGATCATATCAGCGGCTTTGGCACCGATTACAAAACTGGTCGCCACTGTATTTCCGCTTGTTACCGTTGGCATCACAGAAGCATCCGCTACACGCAAACCTCTAATTCCATGCACTTTAAGTCTTGAATCAACTACCGAAAGCGAATCTTTTCCAATCCTGCAAGTCCCGGCCGGATGCCATAAGGTTGAACTTTGCGTCCGGATATATTCTGTGACATCCGCTTCTCCCGGCGCTATTTCGCCACCACTCAATTCCTGAAATTTAGGCGTCGCGGCAAGGTTCCGAACCAATTCTACCGCGTTTTTCAGCACTTTCACATCTGCCTCTTTTTCAAGATAATGCGGATTGATCACAGCCGGTTCAAACGGATCATTTGATGACAAAGTCACTTCTCCCCTGCTTTCCGGCTGAACAAGAATGGGTAGAAAAATACAGATCGGCCCGCCAAAATCAGGTAATAACGGAGCCAAGGGCCCCGGCAAACTGGGTGTAAAATTCAACTGCAAATCAACCAGACCGTTGTTCTGTTTTGTATTGACAAAAAGGACATTTCCAGTCAAAAGTGTAGTTTCAGGCATTTCAATTTTGGAACGAAAAACCATAGGAAGCTGCAAATGATCCTGAAGATTTTTTCCAACGCCGGGAAGATCTGCTTCTACTTTAATATCCAAAGCTTCAAGCTCAGCAGCAGGGCCGATTCCTGATAACAGTAACAGTTTGGGAGAGGCAAGCGCACCGGCTGAAATAATCACTTCTTTTGAAACAAAAACCCGATTTTTTACTCCACTAATAATGTATTCGATTCCAACAGCTGTATCTTCTTCAATGATAATCTTGGTAGTGTGACAACCTGTTAGTACCGTTAAATTATCCCGATCAAAAACCGGATCAAGAAAAGCAGATGCGCCGCTGTCACGTTTGTCGTTTCCGGTAATATGGAATTGGAGCAAACCTGCTCCGTTTTCCTGACGAGCGCCGTTGTAATCCCAATTAGGTCCGTCATAACCCAGTTCCATGGCACCTTTCAAAAAATGTTCCGAACGCATTATGTCGTCAGGACAGTCACGGATAGATAATTCACC
Organism: Dyadobacter frigoris; assembly: GCF_005280585.1. Taxonomy (GTDB): domain Bacteria; phylum Bacteroidota; class Bacteroidia; order Cytophagales; family Spirosomataceae; genus Dyadobacter; species Dyadobacter frigoris. The sequence continues at coordinate 269,059 of NZ_SZVO01000004.1, read as the reverse complement.
TTCTGCTCCATGAAACTCGGAAGCGCCGTTTTCAAAATTTTCCAGTTTGATAAAATAAGGCAAAAGGTCTTCATAACCCCAGCCATCGGCTCCTTGTGCTTTCCAGGCTTCAAAATTTCCGGGATTACCACGCACATACATCATCGCATTTATGGAAGAACTTCCTCCTAATACTTTTCCCTGATTAATAACAATCGAACGATCGGCTAATCCGGGCTGATTTGTAGTTTTAAGCGCCCAATCCAGTTCCGAAAACCACAAGCTTACAAAGCCGCCCGGATCTTTGATAGCCGGATTTTGATCCGCACCACCCGCTTCCACAAGCAAAACTTTATTGGCCGGATCAGCGCTCAGGCGATTGGCCAGAACACTTCCCGCGGCACCAGCACCTACTATGACATAATCGTATTTAGAATCAGAATCCATAACTTTTTTGTAGAGGAGGGATTTGTGATTTTATTGTGCACAGTTGGTTACTACCCAATCTGTCTTATAATTTCCTTCTAAAACAAGGTCAATTAAAAAGGGCTTGTCGTCAGCCAGCATCCGGTCAATCGCCGCCGGAATATCTTCTTCCTTTTCAACCCGAACTGAATCAACACCAAGTGATTGAGCCAGTAAATCAAAGCGAATCGCAGGATAAGAAAGATCAAAAGGCAAAGGCTGATTATGGCCCTGGATTTCTCTTTCTTTCCAGTAGACATCGATGTTCAGTTGAAGCAGTTTGTAAGAACCATTGTTGCACACTACAAACTTTGCGCCGGTATTATGACGCACCGCAGACCACAATGCCTGAATGGTGTACATACTACCGCCATCTCCGGAAAACCCTATTACCGTTTTATCAGGATTAGCCATTTTCGCTCCGATCGCACCCGGGAAACCTACACCAAGCGAACCTCCGCGTGTTGCAAAATAGTGTCCTGGAATTGTTGGTGGAATGTAGCGGGTTACCGGAGGGGAATTGGTTAATGCTTCATCGAAAATGATTGCATCCGCCGGTAATTTCTCTGCCAGTACCGAAGCAAACTGAGACATATGAAGTGGCGATTTTCCAACTTGTTCCAAATCGACCTTCTTATCTTTCGCCAGCTTTTCAGCCTTCAAATCCCCGATTTCTTTTACTCTTGCCGCAGCGGCTAATTTCTGTTCTTCTGTAATTAATTCCTCGATGGCTGCTGCCAATTCTTTCAGAGAAAGTTTCGGATCACTTACGATACCAATATCAACGCGGTGGTTTTTGGCAATTTCATACGCGTTCAGATCAATATGAATTACCTGCGCATCAGAAGCATAGATATCATCAAGACCAGGAAAAACTTCCGGCATCATGTAGGTTCCAACAATCAGGTTCGCATCTCCTTTTTGGGTAATCGGAAGACTGAATTCACCAAACATATGACCGGTAGATCCCTGGTAAAGCGGATGTGTATTATCCATTACCAGATCACCAAACTCGACACCATATACTTCTGCACCAAGCAGTTCAGCCACTTTTGCAAGTTCAGATACAGCTCCTGAATAAGCCACACCATCACCTATAAAAATCATCGGTTTTTTAGCAGCAAGCAAGATTTCAGCAGTTTGCTTAATCAATTCCGCAGCAGGTGCTACACGGGTTGAAGGTATCGATGTCGGGAAAACCGGTTCATCATTAATTTCATCCAGAATATCCATTGGCAGACAAACATAAACCGGGCCCATCGGTGGTGTCGAAGCAATTTTAATTGCCCTTCTCAACGTCCGCAAAACAGATTTCGAAGACGTTACCATCGTTGAATATTTCGTTACCGGCGCCATCATACCCACCAGATCGTTTGCCATTTGTGCATCCATATTCAGGTATTTCACCCCTGCATCCGAGCCGATTACTACCAGCGGCGCATGACCGCGTTTTGCCTGATAAATTGCTCCAACCGCATTTCCGATTCCGGGCGAGCTGTGCAATTGAACCAAAGTTGGTTTCTGCGTAGCACGGGCATATCCGTCACCAGCCATGACCGCGATGGTTTCCTGGAGCGTCAGGATGTATTTCATTTCCGGATATTCGGCCAGCGCGTCAAGGAAACCTTGCTCTACCGTACCGGGATTTCCGAACATGTGATCCATGCCGTCAGCCAGGAATTGTTCAATAATTTTCTGATTTCCGGTTTTACCAGCCATAACGAGTGAGACCTTTATCCAGGACGTTTACAAACTGATCTCCAAACTCAAAAGAACATTGCAATGAGCGGGCAGTAATGAATGGATAATCAACAATTACAGAAGTTTCTTTTCCAAAATTTCCGTGGTATTTACCTTCCGGCCCAACCGCATCAGAAAGAATGTATTCCAAAACATATGGCGGTGGCCCCATATTCAAATCTGTGTGAAGGAATCCGGTTCCGTCGTGGTAATCATATTCGATACAGTGGCCTGTCACATGTTTGCCTTTGATGATCGAATCTCTTTCGTTAAAATCACGGGCAAAAACAAGCGGTGCCACACCGTAGCAAATACCGGCAACCGGCATATTTTTCTTGTAAAAAGCAAGGATCAAATCATGAACACGCTGATTATTAACCATGTCAATAATCGGCCCGCTGCCCCCTACCAAAAGAACAGCTGCATATTCTTCTGTTATTTTGTCTTGTGCAATTTTCAGATCGCTGTAATATTTTTCGAATGCCCGTAAAAAATCAGGCGTAGAAAAATAAGGACGCTGCGGAATAACCTCGGAAAGATTTTGTCTTGTTTCCAACCGGTTTGTAGCTTCAAAAGCGATCACTTTTTCTGCTGCAAGCGGCGTAGTTACACAAGTGCCAAGCGGAGGATCCACATACGTAGTGTCGTAACTTGGTGGCAAGGCTTCTGCTTTTTTTCCGTTTGGCGTAATAAATTCTACGGTGTATCCCGCAGCTTCCAATTTTTCAAGAGGGCCAACCAGCTCTATTCCCCAATAACCGTACTCGGAAAGAACTGCTAATATTTTCTTTGACATAACACTGATATTTTGAAGTATGGGTTAACTAATTCAAACCAATTTATTTGACTGATCCGGTCTATTTTTGCTTAACTATATGCTGTATACGAAAACAAAAATCTGACTTTCTCAAACTATCAATGCGCTCCCGGAGGCGGAGGTACTACACCAAGCTGCTGTAACAAACCAAGCTCATCAACATTAGCCCAACGCTCAGCGATTTTACCGTCAGCCAAACGAACCGTTGTTGTACCGGTCATGGAAATATGTTTTCCGCTTGGCGGCATACCCATAATTCCTTGTGTGTCTGTTCCGTTTAATCTCCATCTGTGCACAACCTTATCAGCTGCGAAAATGGCATCTTCGATACTGATGGCTGCATCAGGCATTCCGCCACGGAACATACCAACGATATGTTTGAAGCTTCCGGAACCTGGTTCACTTACTGTTTTGCCGCCAACCTGAGAATGGTCGATAGCATCTTCTGATAATAAATCTTCGCGAATAACACCTGTATTCCAGGCAGTTTCAAAAAATTCAACGCAGATCGCATTGTTTTGTTCAGCAGAATATGACATGGTTTTTATCAATTAAAGGATTGTTGTGGTCTTTGTAAAATTGCTGGAGTAAAAGGGAAATGATTGGGAAAACCAGAATTGTTATTGAAGCACTTTTAATTGCTGCAACAAACCCAGACTGTCCTGAGCGACCCACATTTCTACGATTTTATCGTTTTCAATACGGAAAATATCAATTCCTAAATCGGTTACCTTCAAGCTCGTAGTTTCACGTCCAAGAAATTTCCCTGTATTTGTGGCTTCGTACGACCAGCGGCTTACTACTTTGTCACCTTCTGCCAATTCATCATGCAATGTAAAATGAACATCCGGGAAAGCTATCAGGGCGGTTTCAAACCAGATTTTCAAAGTTGCAGGCTGATGCGCCTGGCCTTGGGGAAAATGAAAAACGACGTTTTCAATCGCGATTTCGTCAAGTACTTCAAATCGCTTTTCGTTCCAAAGTTCGAACCAGTAACGACGTACTATGGCTTTGTTTTTTTCTAATTCAGACATAACAGTGAAGTTTTTAGAAGAGGAGAATAACTGATCAGGATGGAATGGCGCCTAATTGCTGCATCAATCCAAAATCATTTTCATTCACATGAACCGAAAATATTTTACCGTTTTTGATGGTGAAAATATCAATACCATAGTCGATCAGGTGATTTCCGGAAGCGGGAACTCCTAAGAATTCTCCTTGGTGTGTTCCTGCAATGCTCCACCGCGACGCTACTTTATTGCCTTCCGAAGTCTGGCGCATTACCGTAAACTTAATGTCCGGGAAAGCATTGTGCAGATATTTAACAAAACCGGTGAAAGCTTCATAACCTTTTATTGGCTCTGGCTGTGTAGGAATAATAAAAGCAAATTCCGGATCAAGGATTTCTTCGATTACTTCCAGTTTGCCCTGACTCATGATTTCTTCAAAATAACGGGTTGCCAGAATTTCGTTAGCAGCGAGATCAGGTTGCGCTGTTTTTGCTTCACTTGGCAAAACACCTAATTGAAGCATCAATCCAAGTGTATCTTCGTGACCGATAGACTCAACAATTTTCCCATCTTTAATCGTATGCCAGGTCATTCCGTCAATTTCGAAAAAACGGCCGGTGGCTTCGACATTTCCTTTGACAGTTAAAAGTGGTGAACCGGAATGAGTCCCGCCACCGACCCAGCGGGTAACAACCCAGTCGCCGCCAGCCATCATTTCTTGTGGATTGATGTAAAAATCGGGAAAAGATCCGTGGAGCATAGAAACCAAACCTAAAAATCCGTCTGGCCCGTGGAAAGGTTCAGGATGCGTTGGTAATGTGAAGACAAAATCTTCTGAAAGAATTTCATGCGCTGTTTCCGCATTCATTCCATTCATGATCTGATAAAAATAACGACGTGCAAGGGACTTGTTCGCGCTCATTGGAAATGAAGTTTTTCAGGGTTTAACGTTTAAAACATTACTGATTATTGAACAGTAAAGAGAAGCCATGCTGTGCTATTCTAATTAGCTTTTGCGTAGATTCTGTTGTAAATATCCTGACTAAAATTTCTGAGCTGATACAAATCATTGCTGAAACTGACAAAAATAAACCTGAACCTGTTGATTTGGTACTTCAAACCTTCTGTATGCGTAATTGAAGTTACGACACCTTAACATTAACTTAATTTTAAACCAAAAAGACAGTATTTCATTTGATTATAAGCCAATTAATAAAATAATATTTTACCAAAGCTAATATTACCTATAATTAACAAACAACAAAAAAGCGGCAACAGATCAAGTATAATAGTTATTTTTCAATAATTTATATTGATATAAATCAAAAACGAAAATAAATAACCAGTGCTAAAGAACCATGATATCTGAAGAAAGATTTCAGGGCCGGAATGATCTGCTTCAAGTGTCATGTTTTCAGCCTGAGGATCAAACCTGCCGGAAAACGTTAGTGAAATTAAAAATTTGTACCGATGATTCCATAACTAAGCCACATTATTAACGTTACGAAAAATGTATACCGCCAGAGAAATCAAACTGAACCTTATTGTCAAGTTTTCATGGCGTTCCGTTTTGTTTTTCCTTATCTATTCCAGCATTCTCTTCCTCTTTCATTTCTATTTTGAAATTCACATCGGCGTTTCTTTTGTTCCCATCGGACTTATAGGTACGGCTGTTGCCTTTTCTGTCGGATTTAAAAATAATGCTTCGTATTCCAGGTTATGGGACGCCAGGCGTTTCTGGGGAGGAATGACCAATGCAAGCCGCAGCTTTGGCGCTTATATAACTGCCTTCATAAAATCAACGGATCTTTCACCCGATGAAACAGCCCTCATTAAAGAAGAAATATTATATCGACATATTGCTTATCTAAACACAGTTCGCGTTCAACTTCGCCGGAAAAGTGTCTGGGGAGATACCAGTACCGTTGCGCACCAGGTAGTGGGCACGGATAACCATGCCCAGGTTTCGTCAGATATTACGAGAATATTACTGGAATTTGTTCCTGAAATTGAGGCGGAAAGTTATGCCGGAAAAAGAAATGTTGCAACGCAAATTATGAAAAAGCAGACGGCGCGGATAACTCAACTGGCTGAACAAGGATTTATCTCCGAAATAGGACATCGCCGTTTAATGGAGTTGGTTCAGGAATTCTATAATCATCAGGGTGCTTGTGAGGCTATAAAAAGTTTTCCGTTTCCAAGGCAATACGCTTATTACAGCAAATTGTTTGTCTGGTTATTTATCCTGATTTTACCATTCGGATTGCTTACCGAATTTGCCAAACTTCCCGGAGGTGCTGTCTGGTTGGGAATTCCTTTATACGTAGTCATTGCCTGGATATTTCACACAATGGAAGTTGTGGGTGATACCAGTGAAAATCCTTTTGAAAATGCAATTAACGACGTCCCCATGACCGCCATTTGCAGGATTATAGAAACGGATTTAAGGGATATGCTGAACGAAGAAAAAATACCGCTTCCGATTGAAGCCATCGATAATATTTTGATGTAAAATATTTAAATTCATTTGCCTGATAGCCCGAAACGCACATATTGGCGTAGTGAGAGATAGCACGGGAAGTTTGAAAAAATCAAGATTTTCCTTTCCTTTTTTCAGGAAATTATAATTGAAAATTTAAGGACTCTGCTATCTTTGTATTACATACACACGTCACCGACACCTTTCACATATAATATTAGCCATTTCGTTTTTTTATTGATCTGACTGTCGACAATAATCGATCTGTTACCCTGCACACATTAGACTGAAAATAAAATATATCTGTTTGGAACGATAACCCGTTCCAAATACGTAAACCCTTATAAATTCACTCAATGGAACCCTTGCAATTATTGGTAGTATCGTTAAAAGGAAAATCTCAAACCCTGATTGAGAACTCACTTGCCGAAGCAAATTACAGCTTTAAAATTACCCATGCGGATAGCAAACAGAATGCATTGCAAGCTTGTGGTGAGAAAAAATTCGACATATTGATTTCTAACTGCAAACTGTCTGACGGGCCGGTAACTGATCTTGTCAGCGTGCTTGGAGACTTGCTTCCCTGCCTGGTAATGGCAGAAGGAAAATGCCCTTTCACGGCAGAATCGATACTTTTTATTCCTGAGACGAATTATTATATAAGCTGCTCTGAACAAATTTCCTGGCTTACGCATCTTGAAAATACCATGGCAATCTGGGAAAACGCTGCCAAGGAGCGTATTGCGCTATTCAATCAAAATTATAATAATCTTTTTGAAAGAGCCCTCTTGCGCTGTGCAGAAGAACTATCGCCGGCAAATGAATCCACAGAAAATGCAGTATTGAATACCCTTGATCTACTCCGTGAAGTACTCGATATCAGCCGGGTTTATATCTGCCGGAAATACGGAGCGGCCAATCATGTTACGGAAATTGTCCAGACACTAGAAGTATGTGCTCCCGGCGTTGCGTCAAAAAACAGAAAAAATTCTAATACAGACTATCCTTACTATAAAAGCTGGGACAGCTCTTTTTCCGCACAAAAACCTGTTCAGATAAAATATTCAGCTTTGGAAGCTGACCAAAAATCCTGGTGGCAAACAAGAGATATGCAATCTTTTCTGGCCATTCCTATTTCATATAAAGAAAGCTGGGATGGATTCATTGGTTTTGAGGACAGTATGCATCCAAGAGATTGGTCCAATTCTGAAATCAGTTTTCTGAAATCTGTGTCAGAATTGATTCATGAAAAACATATGCATTTTCATATCTCCCCGGTTTTTCTTAAAAACAACTCCTGACAAAATCAAAGCAGAAGTTCCTGTTAAATAAAACATTTTTTACGCAACAATAGTGATCTTCATGCCGTACAATCGTATAGCTTCGCTATTTTTCACATTGACAATCCCAGTATTTTTATATAGTGGTTTTGAACCCGACCAACGTAAAGATTAACTTCATGGAACCCTTAAAATTACTAATCGTTTCAATTCGAAATGAATGGCAGAGCCTTATTGTCGAGTCTCTCAGTGCGGCAGGTTATATTTACAAAATTAAAATCGCCGCTACCAAGCAGTTGGCGCTTCAGGCTTGCTACCACGACAAATTTGACCTCGTTATATCGAATTGCACACTTCCGGACGGACAAGTGTCTGATCTTGTAAGTGTTTTAGGAAATCAGATTCCGTGTCTTGTAATGGCCGAGGGTGTGTGTCCGGTTAATGCCGACAAAGCTTTGTCCATTCTTGCTACCAACTTTTATATCACGAGTGCCAACAAAACTTCCTGGCTTGAAGCCATGGAGACGACACTGGCCAAATGGCAGCAAAATGCTTTGATACGTCTCGCCCAAATTGATCAGAACAAGCAAAGTTTTCACGAAAAAGTATTGGCCAGATGTCAGGAAGAATTGACGTCCTTCAATTTTAAAAGTGAAAAAGAATGCTGTGTCATGAATACGCTAAATCTTTTGACCGAAGCGCTGGATGTGAGCCGCTCTTATATTTGTCAAAAAGTGACACTTCCCGACACTTTTTTTGGTATTGTTAAAACCAATGAATACCGCGCACCCGGAGTTTACAACCAGGATAAAACTTATCTGGCGAATTCTTCTTCTGCCTGGTATCCTTATTTCAAACGCTGGGACAAACTTTTCGAAAACCGTCAGCCGGTTGCAAATCTGTTGAAAGAACTACCGGAAGGCGAGCAGCAAATGTTTCAAAATCGCGACATTCAATCCATTCTTGCGGTTCCATTTTTTTACAAAAAACAATGGGCAGGATTTCTGGGTTTGGAAGATACCATGAATCAACGGGAATGGACAATAGATGAAATTGGGTTGATTCAGTCCGTTTGTACATTAATTCATGAAAAACATATTCAAAAAGAGAAACCTCTGAGATTCGAAACGAACCCTTTACAAGTGACACCGGCCGCATAGTATGAAAATTCTCTATGACAAAGGTGTGGCACTTGCCTGGCGGTTCTGTATTATTTGGAGCTTGTTTATTAGCGTTCCCTGGTTATTTCTGATCATCAATTCTTCTCCATCTCCAACGGTCGAAGGGTTTGGGCTGGCATATTTGGGTGTTCAGCTGATATCTAATTTCTTATTTTCCTGGATTTTCAGCAATCTGTATTTATTTCATATTTGCAATATTCCGGGATGGTTCAACAGGCAAAAAACGTATGTCAAAATCTTCTTATCTCTTATTCTATTTTTTGTCCTGACCGAACTTTTATTTCAGTTCCAGCTTTTAACTTTAAATTCCCAAAAAAATATTTTTTTCTTTAATGAGGTAACTTTTGGATACAATATTTTAGTATTGTTGGCAATCCGGGTTTTTGGTGATTTTCTGGAAGTAGATCAAAGAAATTATCAGATCAATCTGGAAAATGAACAACTCAAAAGAGAAAAATTAAAAACTCAGCTGGACGCGTTAAGACATCAGTTAAATCCGCATTTTTTGTTCAACGCACTTAATATCCTGAATATTTCCATCGCCAGCAATCCGGAAGAAGCCCAGAGAATTGTTCATGATCTTTCGGATATTCTTCGCTATAACCTGAAAATCCAGAATCAGAATGTTGTTCAATTGTCGGACGAACTTGACATTGCCCGCTCTTATCTGGCACTTCATAAAGCTCGGTTTGGAGATAAGCTGATGTACAAATTTGATAATGTAGAAACGACCCGTGAATGGTATATTATTCCGCTTTCGCTACAAATCCTGATCGAAAATGCAATCAAACACAATGTAATTACCTCCAATCATATTCTTCAAATTGAAGTAAAACTGGATGAAGCCGAGAAACAGTTGCTGGTCATAAATTCTATTACCAAGAAAACAAATGTTGCAAGCAGCGGGATAGGTTTACAAAATCTGGATGCACGCTATCGCCTGCAAACAGGGAAAGAAACTTCCCAAATCCACGATGCGCAACAATTTTTAGTCAAAGTCCCTTTAATCGAATCTCCATGACAAATATATTAATCATTGAAGACGAAGTCCCGGCGGCTAATTACCTGAAAGGTCTTTTACAACAAATGGATCCGCAGGCCAATGTTGTTGGTATGCTGGAAAGTGTAGAAATGGCCATTGCGTGGCTGCAAAGTAATGCATTGCCTGATCTGGTTTTCATGGATGTCCAGCTGGGTGACGGCACTTGTTTTGAAATTTTCGAACAGGTTTCAATTGGCTGTCCGGTTATTTTTACAACTGCCCACGACCAGTATGCAATGCGTGCTTTTAAATTTAACAGCATTGATTATCTGTTAAAACCGATACGTCCGGAACTGCTTCGGTTTAGTATGGACAAATATTACCAGCTTAATAAGGAAAATACCACCGCAAAAGTCAGAGTACTTGAAGAAATTGTCCATTCACAAATCCTCAACAAAAAGAATGCAAGAAGAAGTTTTTTAGTCCCGTATCGTGATAAATTGATTCCGTTGAAAGCTCTGGATTTCGCCTGGCTCACAATCCAGAATGGAATTGTGACGGCGATGCTTCATGATGACCGCAGTTTCATCCTGGACAAGTCGCTCGAAGAACTTGAAAATCAACTAGATACTTCCAATTTCTTTCGAGCCAATCGTCAGTTTATTATATCAAGAGATTGTATTAAAGATATTGAGTTATATTTCAACGGAAGACTTTTGATGCGTGTTTATCCTGTTTCCACTAATCTTATTCTGGTTAGCAAAGAGCGCGTTCCAACATTTAAAAAATGGTTTGAAGAGACACCTTAAAACTCACTTTTAAATCGGCCATGCCTACGGCATTCAGGATAGCAAATTCGCAATTATTTCCCCCGGAATAAATTCCGGGGCTACAATATCGGTCATGCCTACGGCATTGTTTTAATAACCTCGAATTTTCAAGAGATGAATAAGTTAAACAATCCGAAATGTTTTTTGGAAAATAAATCAATTCATCCAAACCAACCTATTTTCTGCCAAAATCCAAATGCCGTAAGCATGGCTGACATTGTAGCGCGGGAATTCATTCCCGGGGAAAATATTTTCGGCACCCAAATCTACACCCTTCAAAATTTCAGCTTAGCACACTAAAATGTCAGTTTCAATTGTAAAAAACAGGAATTATCATATCAAATTAAAATCTTGCATCGTGAATCTTTCTCTAATCCGAAACCTGTCTTGTTATGCTTGATAAAGTCCAGGCCCACTATCCCAACGCCGTCAGCTCGTCCGATTTTATTTTAAATATTTATAAAAGTATGTCTGGTTATGGTCTGGCCCCTGACCAGATTTTACTTGCTCATTCGGTATGTTCCGATGATGTGAATAATATTGAATATCCGGCAGAAGGAAGGGAAATGCTCGGCCCCTTTAATCTTGGCGGCTTGAATGGTTATCCTTTTACGGGTATAACCGGGATGGCTGCATTTGCACACCATGTCCCGGAAGAGGGTGCCGCCATGATTTTTTATGCACCGCACATCGGAATTAATGCTGAAGGAAATACCGGAAAAATCCTTCGCGTCGGTCAAAATCATGATTCAACTTGCTGCGGAGCAACAATTCTGGCGCTTAACCGATTAAAAAATGATGAAATAAAATCCGGACAAAAACCAGCCGACGATTACCAGCAGCATACTTTACAGGAGTTCCTATTTAATCAAAAAGACAGAGTTTTAAACTCGACAGATTCAGTTAGGGAATCCACTGATATCATTTATGAAGAATCAGGAAAAATGATTGATCATATGATTCAGAGTACGGATTTTACAGGAAAATATCTTTTTGTTGTAGGTGCTGTTATTGTCAATACGGATTGGCGATTTGGCTCATTTGTGACTTTGCGCCGTTTTGAAGAATGGGATATTATTAGCCGAAAAAAGATAAAAGATTTATATTTTTAAGATCAGATCGCCGTCCACATTTTAAAAAGTACTATGTCAAATCGTGTACTGATTTTATTTTCCCATCCTCTTTTTGAAAAATCGAGGGTAAACAAAACGCTGGTATCGCATTATCCATCCGGTGTAACTTTTCATGACCTGTACGAGCATTATCCCGATTTCAATATTGACATAGAAAAGGAAAAACAACTTTTAACGGAGCACGATATCATCATATGGCAGCATCCGGTTTATTGGTATAGCTGTCCTGCACTTTTAAAACAATGGATTGATCTGGTACTTGAAGCAGGATGGGCCTATGGACCGGGTGGAATTGCCCTTAAAGGAAAATCTGTTTTTCAGGTTATCACTACCGGAGCACCGGAGCATTCCTATCATGAAGGAGCCAATAACCGTTTCACGATCCGCCAGTTTCTAGCCCCATTTGATCAGACGGCAACTTTGTGTAAAATGAATTATCTGCCTCCATTTGTCACGCATGGATCCCACCGGATTCTCAAAGATCAGATCGATGAACAAGCCGTTGCCTATCATTATCTACTGGATTATCTGGCCAATAATGATCTTGATATAGAGGCTTTTAAAAAATATAACTACCTGAATGATTGGGTAAAAGAAAACCAACTATTATGACCACCGATTTTCTTTCTCAGGCCTTGGTATATCTGGGTGCAGCGGTTATCTGTGTTCCGATTGCAAAAAAAATCGGCATGAGTTCCGTTCTTGGATACCTGCTTTCTGGCATTATTATTGGCCCTTTCGTCCTTGGATTTATAGGAGGAGAGGGTCAGGATATTATGCATGTTGCAGAATTTGGTGTGGTCATGATGTTATTCATTATCGGTTTGGAACTGGAACCCTCTGCATTTTGGAAAATGCGAAAGGCCATTGCTGGTTTTGGATTTTCGCAGCTTTTTGGCACAAGTATCCTTCTTTTTTTTGTATTTATATTAATGGGCTGGCAATGGACAACGGCGGTTTCTGCCGGACTTACCTTAACAATGTCGTCCACCGCCATTGTTTTGCAAACTTTAAAAGAAAAAGGATTATCGCATACTACTGCTGGACAGGCATCATTTTCAGTATTGCTCTTTCAGGACATAGCCGTCATCCCAATTCTGGCAATTTTGCCTTTGCTTGCTACCACATCAGTAGTCGCGAACGAAGCTCATCCGTCACTATTAAGCGGACTTCCGGCCTGGGTTCAAACGATTCTGGTTATTGCTGCGGTAGGTTCTATTTATGGAATCGGCACTTATCTTGTGGTTCCGCTGCTTCGGGTAATTGCTAAAACCGGACTTCGCGAAATGTTTACGGCGTCGTCACTTTTACTGGTTGTGGCCGTTGCTTTTTTGATGGAAATGGTTGGTTTAAGTCCTGCGCTTGGCACATTTGTAGCTGGTGTTGTTTTGGCAAACAGTGAATTCCGGCATGAACTCGAAAGTGATATTGATCCGTTTAAAGGACTTTTGCTGGGATTATTTTTTATGGGTGTTGGTGCATCGATTAATTTCCAGTTGATTCAGGAAGCTCCTGCTCAAATTGCAATGCTGGTTTTGCTGGTATTGCTTATTAAATTCATTGTCCTTTTTGGCATTGGAAAAATATATAAATTGAACAACGATCAGAATTTTCTCTTTGCGTTAGGACTCAGCCAGGTTGGAGAGTTTGCGTTTGTACTTCTTTCTTTTACAGGACAGCTAAATATCATCGATCAGGAATGGATTGGAAAACTGACGGCGATAACGGCAATCAGCATGATGACTACGCCGCTTCTCCTTTTGGTTCATGAAAAATTCATTCATCCCTATTTTGGTATTAAAGAAAAACCGGTTGAAAAGCCAGGTGATATCATTGAAGAACATCATGACGTAATCGTTGCAGGTTTTGGACATTTTGGAAGTACCATTGGAAGATTGCTTAGGGCAAATGGGATTAAAGCAACCATTCTGGATAATAACCCGGACCAGGTGGAATTGCTCAGAAGAATGGGTTTTAAGGTTTATTACGGCGATGCAACCCGTATTGATATGCTAAAATCTGCCGGTATTGAAAGTGCGAAAATACTCATCGCAGCGATTGATTCACCAGAAGTTAACAGCAATCTGGTTCATACGGTCAGGAAACATTTTCCGCATATCAAAATTCTCGCACGCGCCCGTAACCGTTTTGACGCGCATGAATTGATGGAAACTGGCGTTACGAACGTTTATCGTGAAACCCTATATACAGCAGTTCAGCTTGCCGTTGATGCTTTGGGAGAACTCGGTTTCAGAAAGCACACTGCAACCCGTCAGGGACAAAAATTTATAAAGTTTGATGAAAAAGCGCTTGCCAAATTAGCTTCCTCCCGGCATGACTTAAAAGAATATGCGCTTAATTCAAAAGATGAAATTGCTATCCAGGAAAAGTTGCTGCAAAATGATCTGCTGCTCAGTTTTTCCGATAATGATCATTCGTGGGACAGCAATTTTGTCAAAGAAGCTATACTTGGAAAAGATCCAGAAAATGCTCGGACAAAGTAAATAGGAGTTGAATTAGATATAACGAAATATTACGGTGCGCTGCACCTTTGGCAACACGGTATGTCTTATGCATTCTACAAGTATTTCGGTGCTTCCGCACCTTAAAATAAAAAGATCTAGCTCAAAATATCCTTTACCACATTTCCATGCACATCAGTAAGCCGGAATCTTCTGCCTTGATATTTGTACGTTAATCGTTCATGATCCACACCCATCAGGTGCATTAAAGTTGCCTGAAAATCATGTACATGCACAGGATCTTTAACGATATTGTAACTAAAATCGTCAGTTTCTCCATAACTTATTCCCGGTTTCACACCGGCTCCTGCCATCCACATGGTAAAACAACGCGGGTGATGATCGCGTCCGTAATCATCCGCGGTTAACTTGCCTTGGGAATAAACGGTACGGCCAAATTCTCCGCCCCAAATCACGAGCGTATCTTCCAGCAGTCCTCTTCTTTTCAAATCCATAACCAGGGCCGCTGTTGCCTGATCCGTATTTTTACATTGATGTGCAATACCTTTCGGCAGACCGCCGTGGTTATCCCAGCCCTGATGATAAAGCTGAACGAATTTTACATCTTTTTCCAACAACTTCCTGGCCAGAATACAATTAGCAGCGTAAGTTCCCGAATCACGACTATCTGGTCCGTAAAGTTCAAAAACTTCGTCCGGCTCATCATCCGTATTCATCACTTCCGGCACCGAAGTTTGCATCCGATATGCCATTTCATATTGTGCAATTCTCGCATCTACTTCCGGATCCCCGTAAGCCTGGTTTTGAATCTGGTTTAGTTTTGACAAATATTCCAGCATTTCTTTTCGGTCTGTCCCATCGTATCCTTCAGGATTATTTAGAAACAAAACCGGATCTTTTCCTGACCTGAATTGTACGCCCTGATGTTTGGAGGGCAAAAAACCATTTCCCCATAAACGCGCATATAAAGGCTGATCTTTCGAGCCATTTTTTGAAACCAAAACAATAAAAGTAGGAAGATTTTGATTATCAGAACCAAGCCCGTAACTAATCCAGGAACCGATTGACGGCCTTCCCGGCAACTGGTTTCCTGTTTGAAAAAAAGTAATAGCCGGATCGTGGTTAATTGCCTCGGAATGAATTGATTTTATGATACAAAGTTCATCCACAACTTTGGCAGTATGCGGCATCAGTTCACTAATCCAGGTCCCGCTTTTTCCATGCTGATTGAATTTATAAATTGAAGGCACCATCGGCAATGCACTTTGATTCGCACTCATACCCGTAAGCCTCTGCCCCTTTCTGACCGAATCCGGAAGGTTCTCTCCGGCCAGATCGACCAGTTTTGGTTTATAATCAAAGGTTTCAAATTGTGACGGCCCCCCGCTCATGAATAAGTAAACTACACGCTTGGCTTTTGGTGCAATGTGCGGTAATGCTTTTAATATTTCCTCTTCAAAATTGGATGGATTCTCTGATATTTTGGGCGTTGTTCCAAAAAGTTTTTCAGCACCAAACAAGGAACCAACAGCCAAAGCGCCGAGGCCGAGAGATGTTTTCGTCAGGAATTGACGCCGGTCCAGCTTTCTATTTAGCTTATCAAATTCAGGGGAATTTAACCTGAATTCTTCGTGATGATGATGTGACATAATTATCTCTTGGTTAAAGACGCATCCGAATTAAGTATGGTGCTTGCCACAACGGCATTCGCAGCAATTTTCGCAGGATCTGTATTTTTGTTAATCTGATATTGTCCCGCATTAAGCCAGCCAGTCGCTTTTTTCGGATTACGTTTAAATATTTCGTATTCCAATTCATACATTTTCTGTAACAAAACCACCTCCTGTGGCAGTGGAAAATGGCCAGTAAGTTTTCTATAAGTAGTTGTTATCGCTGTTTTGGAATCTGTTGCCGACGTCATTTGCACACCCAAAATTTTTGCTGATTCAATAAATGTCGGATCATTCAGTGTCACAAGCGCCTGTAAAGGTGTATTTGTTTTTTGTCTTCTCACTACACAAAAACTCCTGGAACCTGCATCAAAAGTGGCCAATGTTGGATTTGGGACTGATCGTTTTACGATCACATAAAGACTTCTCCTGTACACAGCATTTCCTGAATCTGCCTGATACGTTGTATTGTTAATTTCCCACAAACCTTCCGGCTGATATGGTTTTACACTTTTTCCACCGATTTTTTTATTAATCAAACCACTGGCCATTAAAGCATTATCCCTGATCATTTCTGCACTCATTCGCCCGGAAGGGCCGTGAGCCAGCAAACGATTTTCAGGATCTTTTTCCTGCATTTCTTTCGTTGAACGAGAATCCTGACAATAAGCGGCAGACATGACGATCAATTTATTAAGCTTTTTCACATCCCAGCCCGTCTCCCGGAAAGTAATCGCCAGATAATCCAGCAATTCCGGATGACTTGGCATTTCTCCCTGATTCCCAAAATCTTCGGTTGTTTTGACAAGACCGGTTCCAAAGAAATTCTGCCAGAAACGGTTCACGGCCACACGTGCCGTTAGCGGATTGTCTTTGCTCGTCAACCATTGAGCAAGACCATATCTGTTTTTAGGCAAATTTTTTGGAAATTTCAATATCGACTCCGGTGTAGCCGGAAAAACTTCCTCGCCAAAAGCATCGTAATTCCCCCTAAGCAAAATGTGTGCTTTTTTAGGTTTTGGCATTTCCTGCATCACCATCAGCTCCCGGATATTTTCTGTGGAATCTGATTCAGAGGTTCGTATTTGAGTTAATTCATTATTCGCTTTTAAAACATGGGGTGAAACAGCGTTAATATAAAAGTTTTCAAGGATTTTTAAATCATTGACGGAAAGCTGGTTTTCAGGTTTTGAAACAATATTCGACCAGGAATTTTTCCCGGCAAGAATCATTATTTCAAAATCCGTAAGTACCTGGTTATAGACACGAATATCATCAATTTCACCTCCTTTAAAACCAAGTCCGCGCCACCAGCCTCCGATTTGCAAACCAGGTTGTTTGTCTGTTTTAAAAAGAATATCCTTGGTCAACTGATCCATTGTCGTTTCCATCGCCATTTTATTTCCGTCCAGAAATAAATTAAAACCTTTGGCTTTGGAAGAACCGTCGTAAGTAATTGCCAGCTGAATCCATTTATCCCTTGGAATACCCGCCCGGGAAATTTTGGTAATGGCATTGGATGGCGCCGTATGGGCCATATTTAGTTCCAGCCTGTCGTCTTTTAAATATAAATGATAGCCCCTGAAATTGTACAAGCGCTCAGCCTGAGATTTATGCAGGATAACGCCTTCTTTTAAATCTTTCGGAATATTGACCCAGATACTAATACTAAAAGGCTGCGATCTTCTGAATACACCGGTTTGGTCAAGATCCAGAAAAACATCGCCATTCATAGTCATGGCCTGTCCGTTGTCATGTTTTACAAAAACAGGCTCATCTCCGGTCTGTCCGGATTCTCTTTTCATAATGCCCGCTTGCCTGGGGTTTATTCCGTTTTTCAAACTCTTTTTTTCAAATGAATAATAAGCCTGCAAACCGGATTCAGGAAACTTGTCATCTTTCAGCTTTTGATATTTTTTATCAGAAATCCACTTTCTAAATTCGGGCCCGGCCCTTGTTTTAGCCGTTTCAACAGCTTTTTCCTGCATCGATATTTTTGTATGAATAAACCGCAGCATTTTTTCCTGCTGATCGGTTGGAAGCATTAATGTTGGGGTCGGAAGCGCATCATCCCAGGAAATTTGACCTGCTTCTTTTACGTTGTTGAAAAAACTAAAAAGCTGGTAATAATTCTTTTGCGAAATAGGATCGTATTTGTGGTCGTGACATTTTGCGCAGCCAACCGAAATACCAAGCATGGCATCGCCAAAAGTATTAGTTCGGTCAATAACGTATTCAGTCTGAAATTCCTGCTCCACAATCCCGCCTTCCATATTTTGCTGATGATTACGGTTAAATGCTGTGGCAATAATCATTTCTTTTGTAGGTTTCGGCATCAGATCACCGGCCAGCTGCCACTGCACAAATTGATCATAATGCATGTTTTTATTGAACGCATTGATCACCCAATCACGGTAAGGCGACATGTCCCGAAGCCGGTCAACAGTATATCCATGAGAATCCGCAAACCGGGCAAGATCCAGCCAGTCTACGGCCATTTTTTCCCCGTAATGTGGTGAATTCAACAACCGGTCAACTTGTTTTTCATAAGCATTTAGAGAATTATCTTTTAGGAAAATATCAAGTTCTTCAATTGTTGGCGGCAATCCGGTTAAATCAAGCGATACTCTCCTCAATAGTAATTC
Source organism: Dyadobacter frigoris (assembly GCF_005280585.1). Classification (GTDB taxonomy): domain Bacteria; phylum Bacteroidota; class Bacteroidia; order Cytophagales; family Spirosomataceae; genus Dyadobacter; species Dyadobacter frigoris. Next base: position 250,365 of record NZ_SZVO01000004.1, on the reverse strand, counting down.
TTTGTTTGCTTCTTTTGACGGACTCAACTTTTCCTGTTCCAGTTTTGCCAGAATAAAATTATCAACTTGATTTTTGATCCAGTCCGTCTTTTTAACTTCCGGCAATTCCGCTTTTTCAGGTTTTACAAATGCCCAATGTGGCTTATATTCAGCACCATCTTCTATCCATTTGATCAAAATGGCCTTCTCCTTTGCCGATAAACTCAGGTGTGACTCTTTGGTTGGCATCATATAGTCCGGATCATCGGACATAATCCTGTGAAAAAACTCACTACCGGCCAGGTCGCCCGGATTAATAGCAACCTTTCCCGGACTTTTTGAAAGTTTTCCGTAAGCCACCTCTTTCAAATCCAACCTTAATCCTGCTTTTTGCTTCGCCTTATCCGGACCGTGGCAGGCAAAACATTTATCCGATAAAACCGGTTTCACATGCCGGTTATAATCAAGTTTTTCAGGCAATTCGTCATAAGCAGTTTGTACATCACCAGGAAGATCCGGCCCGCAGGAAAACATGCCGCAACAAAAGACAACAGCGATGATAAACTGAAAAAAACGCATATAAATTAAAGTCAGAAATTAGGCCTCCTACAAAATTATAATTTAATTAAATATAAAAATTATACAAAAGTTTTGTAATTTTTCACAAATCCGACTTTTTATAAATTAATTTGTGAAGATCAATAGCTTATTAGCTGACTATGACAAATAACAATATCTTTAAATCATCATTTTCACTATTAAATGTTGATTATGTTAAATTGAACAAAAGCTGGAATTACCGGAATATTATCAGCCCGTTTTACCGCCTTTATTTTATCGACGACGGATTTGGTCAACTCTTTCATGCAGGCAGAACAGTGATCCTGGAAAAGGATTTTTTATATCTTATTCCCAGTTTTACACTCTGTAATTATGTTTGTCCTGAATATCTGAGCCAGTATTACATTCACTTTTTAGAAGAAACACCAGACGGAAATTCTTTGTTTTCATCGCATCAGAATATTATAAAAATTCCAGCCGGATTATATGATCTCGAAAATTTTAAAAGAATTCTGATGTTAAATCCGGGACGGGATCTTAAAAGATCATATAATCCCAAAGATTATCAAAAACAACCAGTTATGCGACATGCACAAGCCATGAACAATGATCTGCCAATTTCAGCTTTTATGGAAACCAGGGGAATTATTCTTCAACTTTTATCACGGTTTCTAACGCCTGAAAACTACAAGTTTTCCGATACCAAAGTAATTCCATCGAAAATTATGGAATCCATAAATTATATCAACACGAATTTATCCGAAAACCTGACAGTGGCCGATCTTGCCGAAAAGGCTTGTCAGAATGCAGATTATTTCTCACGGGTTTTTCAAGACCATACAGGTTCCAGGCCGCTGTCTTATATTCAGCAAAAACGAATCGAAAAATCTCAGTTTTTGATACTTACTACCGATCTTTCGCTTAGTCAGATTGCCAGTGAAACAGGTTTTGAAAGTCTTTCCTATTTTTCAAGAATCTTCAAAAATGTTACCGGACAAACACCGGGAAGTTATGGAAGAAACAAGAATACTGTTTAAGAGCATCGGCATTCGGCTTTCAGGGATTAATTGGCTGACGGATTCAAGGATAATTAACATTTAACAAGCACCTTTCCGCTGTCCGCTTCTGGACAAAAACGTCCGCTATTGAACATTTTAAAGATAAATAAATTTCATAAACATCTGATTATCAAACTGGCATACAATTATTAAATTCACCGAAGGTGCAACCTAAATAATCCGTTAGCTATGATAAAAAACTATTTCAAAATTGCCTTCAGAAATCTTGTAAAACACAAGTCTTTCAGTTTTATAAATATCATTGGCGTTGCGATTGGTCTCGCCTGTTTTTTGCTGCTGACACTGTACGTAAAAGATGAACTCAGCTACGACAGGCATAATGTTAACGCCGATAGAATCTATCGTTTATCCAGAACTTTCCTTTCAAAAGACGGAACCGAATCACTCAGACTTGGACATGCGGCACCGCCTTTCGGACCGCTGATACATCAGGATTTCCCCGAAACAGAACAGGTTGTCCGTATGCTTGAAACCGGAGGTATGGTTCGATACGGAGAGCACGTTTTTAATGAGGAACATATGTATGCCGCGGAAGAAAACATTTTTAAAGTTTTCACTTTCAATATTTTACAAGGAAATGCTGCCCATGCGTTGGTCAATCCATTTTCGATTATGTTTTCCAGACCGATGGCCGAAAAATATTTTGGAAGTGAAAATCCTATTGGCAAGATTATCAGGATGGATAACCTATTTGATTATACCGTAACCGGCGTTTATGAACCTTTGCCTGCACAGTCAAGCTTCCACCCTAATTTCCTTATTTCATTTTCAACACTTTCGGATAACCGGATTTACGGGGCGGAAAATCTACGTACTAATTGGGGCAATAATTCATTTGCTACTTTTCTTTTATTACCTAAAAATTATGACTCCGAGAAGCTGGTCAAGGCATTTCCAGCATTTCAAAACAAACATATTGATCCAAAAGCCTCATCTTATTCCGTTCTTAATCTGACCAAACTAACGGATATTCACCTGCATTCACATCTTGATTCGGAAATGGAATCCAATGGAGATATCCAGTATGTTTACTTGTTTTCGGCCATTGCTATTTTCATTCTTTTCATTGCCTGCATCAATTATATGAATCTGGCGACGGCCCGTTCCGCGAAAAGAGCGAAGGAAGTTGGTATGCGAAAAGTTGTGGGAGCCATGCGCAGTCAGCTGATTAATCAATTTTTGAGCGAATCAATTTTACTGGTCAGCATTTCGCTTTCTATTGCTGTAATGATCGTTGCTCTTTGTATACCTTTTTTGAATGAATTTACACAGAAACAACTCACAATATCATCACTTATCAATCCGTCATTCATTGCCATTGTTATTGCAATAACGCTTTTCACCGGACTGGTTGCAGGAAGTTATCCGGCATTTTTCCTTACTTCTTTTCAACCAACCAGTGTGCTTAAAGGCAAAATTGCTTCTGCCTTAAAAAATGGGAAATTGCGTCAGACATTGGTTGTTGTACAATTTGCAATTGCCGTTGTACTCATTATCAGCACTGCGGTGGTGTACAGCCAGATGAAATATATCCAGAATTATAAACTTGGCTATTCCAAAGATCAGGTTATTCTACTATCTCCGCCCTCCGATTCTACAACCAATTTTGAAGCGATAAGTCAGGAATTAAAGCAAAACAGCAGCATTATTGAAACCGGTCGTTCATCCAGAATTCCTTCCGGTCGCCTGCTCGATTCGTGGGATGCTTATGTGATGAAAGGTGATTCTATGACCCCATCTGATATCAATATAAAATCACTTTCTATTGATGAAGACTTTATTCCTACGTACAAAATTGAGATGGCTGCGGGAAGAAATTTTTCTAAGCAATATGGAACAGATAAGACCGAAGGCTTCATTTTAAATCAAACAGCCATCCGTCTTCTTGGCTTCAAAAGTCCGAAAGACGCAATAGGAAATCAGTTTGGCTATGGTAAAGTTCGTGGCCAGATTATTGGTGTGACAAAAGATTATCATTTCGAATCACTACATCAAAAAGTGGCACCCTTAGTCATGTTTATGCAGGGAAATAATATGAGATGGCTATCGGTACAGATTTCAGGTTCGAATATTAAATCCTCTTTGGCGCATGTAAAAAAGGTTTGGGAAAGCAGATTTCCGGATAAGCCTTTTACATATGAATTTCTGGATGAGCGTTTTGGAAATCTCTACGCACGTGAACAAACACAGCAACTTCTCTTCGGGGTTTTTGCAGGAATTGCCATTTTCATTTCCTGTCTCGGTCTTCTGGGATTATCAATTTTCATGGCTGAATTACGTATAAAAGAAATCGGTGTCAGAAAAGTTCTTGGCGCTTCGGTTTCCAATCTGGTCATTCTCTTGTCAAGTGATTTTCTTAAACTGGTTTTCATTGCCATCATCATCGCTTCGCCAATTGCCTGGTATGGAATGTATAAATGGCTGGAAAACTTCGCCTATCACACACAGATTTCTGCCTGGATATTTGTAGGTGCAGGTGTTTTATCAGCAGGAATTGCACTGCTGACAATCAGTTTCCAAAGCATTAAAGCAGCCTTGACAAATCCTGTAAAATCACTGAAAAGCGAATAGAAATTAGCTTAAACCAAAAACAAGCCATGATAAAAAGTTATTTTAAAATTGCATGGAGGAATATTGTGCGCAATAAAGCCTTTTCAGCGATCAACATCGTTGGGCTTGCGCTTGGCATTGCAGCCTGTATTCTCATTTTACAATATGTAGCATTTGAATTAAGTTTTGACAATTTCCATGCAAATGGCGACCAGATCTATCGTGTCCGTCAGGATCGTTACAACGAAGGGAAATTAAGCACTGAGTGGGCTGCCGGGGCTTTTGCCGTTGGAAACTCATTTAAGGAAGCATATCCGGAAGTAGAAGATTATGTGAAACTGATCAACCGCGGCTCAATGGTTTTAGATCACGGGGAACGCAGTTTTAAAGTAGAAAAAGTTTACATATCAAGCTCATCTTTTTTCTCGGTTTTTTCTTATCCCTTAATTAATGGCAATCCAAAAACTGCGCTCACAGAAACCAACACGGTTGTTCTTTCTGCATCAGTGGCTAAAAAGCTTTTTGGAAGTGAGAATCCGGTTGGTAAAATAATTCAAATAAATAAAAGAAAATCGGCAAAGGTAACCGGCGTGTTTGAAGATATGCCGGCAAACACACATTTCAAAACTGATATTCTTATATCCTACGCTACTTTTTTGAATGATGTAAAACCTGAAAACCCAGACCTTGCCTGGCAATGGGACGGCTGCCTTACTTATCTGAAACTGCGCGCGGGTACCAACATTCCAAAACTGGAAGCAAAATTCCCTGCACTCGTTGATAAACTTGCCGGGGAAGATCATAAAAAGTATAATTCCGCTGCTGTTTATTTGCTGCAACCATTAAAGGATATCCATTTGTATTCTCACCTGATGATGGAAGCCGAGCCTAACGGTGATGGCAATACGGTTTATCTTCTTCTGGGAATTGCATTTTTTATTGTGGTAATCGCATGGGTTAATTATATCAATTTGTCGACTGCAAGAGCCATAAACCGTGCACGGGAAGTTGGTGTCAGAAAAGCTGTGGGCTCACAGCGCAGCCAGTTGATTGGACAATTTATGACGGAATCGGTTTTGTTGAATGGATTAGCGGTCGTTTTGGCACTTATTCTGGTTGCGCTTTCTCTACCCAAATTTAATGAAATTTCGGGCCAGCAACTTTCATTTGCTTTACTGGGAAGCCGTATGTTCTGGCTTCCGCTTATTACTTTATTCATAGTTGGCGCTTTCTTTTCCGGGCTTTATCCAGCTTTTGTGCTATCGGGCTTTAAACCGGTTGTGGTTTTAAAAGGTAAAGTAAGTACTTCGACGAAAGGGATTTTACTAAGAAAATCTCTGGTAGTTTTTCAATTTGCAGCTTCGCTATTTTTGTTAGTAGGTACACTGACGGTCTTTCAACAAATCCGTTACATGCGTCAGCAAAGTCTGGGTATTAATATTGACCAGACACTCGTTATAAATCCGCCGATTGTTGCCGACGATTCTACGTTCATGCGCCAGATGTCTGCTTTTAAAGATGAATTATTACGCCAATCAGGTGTGAAAAGCGTAACAGCTTCCACGGTAGTTCCGGGCCAACCGTCGCAATGGAATGCAGGTGGAATCAGATTAAAAGGAACCGATGAAAGTGCCGGAAAACAATACCGGATTATCGGTGTAGATTATGATTTCCTTAAAACTTATGATCTGAAATTAGTATCAGGAAGAAATTTCTCCAAAGAATTCGGAAGTGACCCCAAAGCCGTAATTTTCAACAAAATGGCGGTTAAACAATTGGGATTCAGCAATCCTGATCAAGCCATTGGAAAAGAAATTAATTTTTGGGGAGAAATATTTACCATTGTAGGCGTAACAGATAACTTTCACCAGCAATCTTTGAAAGATGCTTATGAGCCATTAATTATTCGTTTGATTCCGGATATCAGAGGTTATTTTTCAGTCAAACTTAGCACAGGACAAGCCAATACTTCCGTTGCCGGCATTCAGTCAGAATGGAATCGCTTTTTCCCAGGCAATCCTTTTGAATACTCCTTTCTGGATGATCGTTTCAATGATCAATATAAAGCAGATCAACGCTTTGGACAAGTTTTTGGTGTATTCACAGGACTGGCTATTTTGGTTGCTTGTTTAGGTTTATTCGGACTTGCTTCCTTTACCACAGCTCAGCGTACCAAAGAAATCGGCATCCGAAAAGTACTGGGTTCTTCCGTTTATGCTATTGTGGAAATGTTGTACCGTGAGTTTGCAATACTGATTTTGATATCATTCGTAATCTCTGCTCCGCTTGCCTGGTTTGCTACGAATCGCTGGCTAAATGGTTATGCATTTCGTACTGATATTCAATGGTGGCTGTTTGCCGCTCCGTTTGTATTGGTATTGCTAATTGCACTATTAACAGTAAGTTTTCAAAGTATAAAAGCAGCACTTATGAATCCTGTAAAGAGTCTTAAAAGCGAATAATATTATCCTCCTGATTACATTGATGAAATTATAAAAAAGGATTTATTATGGTAAGCCGGTTATCAATCAGCTGTTTATGCTGCAAATCCTCAGAATACAGGATGCTGCAATTTGCGGCTAGTGCGGAAGCTATAATGATGCTGTCAAAAAGTTGGAAATCGTATCTTTTGATTAGAAAAAGTGCGTTTTCTAACGTTTTCTGGTTTACAGGAATAATTTCACAAAAGGACAATGTTTTACTACATTTTTCCAGGATTTCAAATTTCGGAAGTTTTAAGAGTCTCTTTGTAACATTTAAAAATTCAGAAACCACCTGGGCACTAACGAAAGGCGTTTCTCCTAATAGTGACTCACTTTTTATTCTCTTTGTTTCATCAATTGAATCATACAAATACATCAAGATATTAGTATCCAAAGCAATATTATTCATCATAATTATTTGCTTCGTCCCTGTCAAATTTAAAATTGCTCAGATCAACAAGAGAATCTTTAAAGATTTCCCTTATTTCCATTCGTCGCCTCTCCCTTTCTTCAATATCAACATCCGGTCTTGCCTCAATTTCAAAAGCAATAATCTCAACCTGCTTACCAATCATTTCGTCTGGCAATTTGAGAAGGTAAGTATTGTCGGTAGGCACGATGATTTCCCTGATCAGTTCCATATCGGTTTCATTTGTTTGTTCTCAAAGCTAATTAAAAAAACATATAATCCGAAGATTACCAATTGCTTCTCCTCCTGAAAACAGAAACCACCCTTTTATAATTCAAAGAAATACGATTCGATTTTCACTACCAACCTGTTAACTATTTCGATATGCTTAAAAATTATCTCAAAATCACATTCCGGAGCCTTTGGAAATACAAAACCAACTCCATTATCAGCATTACCGGATTGGCTATTGGTATCGGCTGTTTCCTTTTACTGGCTACTTACATTCTCCACGAATTGCAATATGACCGGTTTCAAACCAATGGAAAAGACATCGTCAGAGTTAATTTATTCTATCAGTCCGGCGACAGCGAACCTGTTTATGTAGCCATTACTCCAACCGGAGTCGCTCCGGTTTTTTCCAGGGAATTTGCAGAAGTAAAGGATGCAGTAAGATTGTATCCTATAAGCGGTTCAGGCGCAGTTGCTGTTCAGTATCAGGACAAATTATTTAATGAAAAAAAGGTGGTTTTTGCAGATTCCTCATTTTTCCGGATTTTCCCTCAGACTTTTATTGAAGGAGATATTAAAACAGCACTTTCTCAGCCCAATTCTGTTGTGATTGACAAAACCACTGCTAAAAAATATTTTGGGAGTGAAAGCGCCATAGGAAAATCAGTAAAGATTGCCGAAACATATTCCATGCAGGTAACCGGCGTGGTCACCGATCTCCCTTCTTATTCGCACATCAAATTCAATTGGCTGGCGAGTTATAGTACATTACCACGTTCCAAAACAGAGGTCTTTGAATCTGCCAATGATTATACCTATTTGCTTCTCAAACCGAATACTGATATTAAAACTTTGCAGTCAAAAGTGGATGGTTTTGTAAATAAAAATCTGAATAATCCTCAGGATCCTTCCACAAAAGTCCGACTGGAACTTGAAGAATTCAACCGGATTCATCTATATTCCAAAGCTTCCGGCTCTATGGAAGTCTCCGGAAATTACAAATACATTTACATCCTTTCGGGAGTTGCCATTTTGATTCTTGTTATCGCCTGCATCAATTTTATCAATCTGGTAACGGCACGTTCTGCTGTCCGTGCACGTGAAGTTGGCGTTAGAAAAGTAATGGGGGCCGCACGTTTTCAATTGTTCAGACAATATCTGTTTGAATGCGGAATTATCACAATTTCATCCATTTTTGTTGGTATCGTCATCTCCCTGCTTGGTTTTCCCTCGCTAAGTAATTTAACAGGAAGTATATTGAATTTTAGTGTTTGGCCAACCTATTCCGTCGGTTTGGTTCTTTTATTATTAGCAATTCTGGTAACGCTTTTATCAGGTGTTTATCCAGCTGCTGTTTTGTCAGGATTTGAACCTATTAAAGTTTTGCAGGGAAAAGTTTTATCCAAAGCCAACGGAAGCGGATTGCGCAGTTTTTTGGTTGTTTCCCAATTCACGGTTTCGCTTCTTTTTATCATCGGTACAATCATCGCTAATCAACAGCTTTCTTACATTCAAAATAAAAATCTCGGTATCAATCCTTCGCAAATTATCGTGCTGGATCTCAGCACAGGCATTTCTTCAGGTAAGCTTGCTTCCATAAAAAATGAATTGCTAAATAATTCCTCGGTTGAATCCGTGACCGCATCCTACGATTCACCCGTTAATGTTGGAGGTGGGTATATGATCACTGCGAAAGACAAACCACCAGGTTTCAATATGAATATTACCGCTATTCCGGTAGAAAAAGATTTTGTTCCTACTCTTGGTATGAAGCTGGTTGCAGGTGAAAATTTTAATGAAACGGATATCCTGCAAGCCACAAAAGACAGCGCCGAATTACGAAAATTTGCTTTTATATTAAATGAATCTGCTGTGAAAGCACTGGGTTGGACAGCTGCAAACGCTATTGGAAAATCAGTAAATATGAATGGTCGCCAGGGAGAAGTAAAAGCAGTCGCAAAGGATTTTCATTTCAGATCACTTCACGAAAAAATAGGACCGATCGCTATCATTCCTGAATACAATTATTTCGGTAAGATGATGGTGAAAATTTCGGGAGATAAAATGCAGGATGCACTTAAACTTTTGCAAGAAACCTGGAAAACCAATTTTCCGTTACGCCCTTTTGAATATCATTTTCTAAATCAGGAATTTGATGAAATGTACAAAGCAGAAAGCCGGGTTTCTGCAATCCTGGGTTTGTTTTCAACCATTACAATTCTGATTTCCTGCCTCGGATTATTTGCGTTGGTAGCCTTTATTTCGCAGCAGCGGACAAAAGAAATTGGTATAAGGAAAGTACTCGGTGCTACGGCTTCAAGCATTGTGATTTTACTTTCAAGGGATTTTATCAAATTGATGCTAATTGCACTCGTCATAGCATCCCCCGTCGCGTGGTATTTCATGGATCAGTGGTTGCAGGATTTTGCTTACCGGATAGAAATTAATTATTGGGTTTTCGTCCTTGCCGGTGTTATTGCAGTTGGTATTGCATTGCTAACTGTGAGTTTCCAAAGTATAAAAGCAGCGCTGATGAATCCGGTGAAAAGTCTGAAAAGTGAATAGTTATTAGTTGTCTATGATAAAAATGGAATGATCGTGTTTATGCATAATTATTCCATTTTTATTTTTTACCCAATAAAATTAAAAATGCCCCAATGAATATCTGAGCATTTGTCGATGTCAAAAGCTTCTCCGTCTATTAATACAGTCTATTGACCGATTATGTATTTCACCCGTTAAACTTCATGGCCAAAACGCTCTCTAAAAGACGTAACAAACAAATTAAACTTTTAGAACCATGAAAAAGATCATCTTATCAATCGCGCTTTTTGCAACACTTGCAGTTGGAAGTTCTTATGCTCAACAAGGTCGTGCATACGGAAACAGACCTGTTCCAGATAATCAAATCGACAATAGATTTGAAGAGTTTCAAATTAATAAACTGGACAACATCGTCGGATTGTCACGCAGACAGGAAAATAAAATCAAGAAAATTGAAAACCATTATGACCGCTTGACCGCAGGAAGAAGAACACCAAACCTGAAAGAACTTCAATGGAAAAAACAGCAGGAAATTATGGATGTCCTTACGCCAGCCCAACGTGAACGCTTAATGGCTTTTCAACACGGTAATAAATTTGACCGTCACAACCGCCGTGGTTAATGGTTAATGGTTAATGGTTAATGGTTAATGGTTAAATTCCTGGTATTGAATGTAAAACATTCAATACCAGGAATTTTTATAAATGATGAGTTATTAAAAACAATATTCTCAATGAACTGCTCTTTTCCCTAATCTTTGCAGAATAAAATAATCGGCCAAAAGAAGTACGCAAAGTGCCGTGATGACGATTGAATAAATAACCGGCAATTGAGTAACATTTACTGAAAATATGGTCAGGGATTTTGCTATTTCAAAAGGCGGAGAATCATTACTGGTTATAGGCTGAGGCGACTTTGCGAAAATGCTGTATCCAATCATTAATGCAAAAAAGGCTGCTGTTAAATACCAGGCGTTTCTACTTATAATTGGCTTTTCAACTCTTTTTGCCGCAGGCGTAATTTGTGCCATAACCTTCCTTTCAAAAGAAAAAGACGGTTTGTCTGCCTCATTTGTTATCAATAAAGTACGCAGAGATGATTCTCGGACAAGCTCTTCGGCCTGTACCATTCTCATCACATTCTGCGTAAAATCGGGAGTCATTTTATCAGGCTCCGATTGCCGAATAAGTTTCTTGAAAAGATCTTCTTTATCTTCTTCCATTTTCCAGACAATCTTTATTATAATAAAAAACGCAATTCCTGTTCCAGTATTTTTCTGGCACGAAATAGTTTAACCTTAATATTGGATTCTGTCAAACCTGTAATTTCTTCAATCTCTTTAATCGAATTTTCGTTCATATAAAAAAGAGTAATAAGCAATCCTTCTGTTTGCGGCAATTTACCGATGGCCAATTTTATGTATTTTGACTGCTCTGTCGCTAGTAAATTTTCTATTTGCGGTGTTGAAAAATCGTAAGTATAATTTTCGCTGATATCTTCATTGATAGAAAAAACGGGCAATCGGTTTTGCTGGAATTTGGATATTGAAGTCCGGTAAACAATGGTATACAGCCAGGTCGAAAATTTCGATTTATTCTCAAATTTATGAATTTGCTGATATGCTTTTACAAAACTTTCCTGAGCAGAATCCTCTGCATCCTCAGCATTACGCAAAATCTTCAAGGCAATAGTATAAGCCATATCCTTGTATCTGTTCACAAGAAAAGCATAAGAAGCCGGATCTCCCTTTTTTATTTTTTCGATATAAAACTGGTCGCCCGTATTTTTCATTCGCTAATAATCCATGGCATATAGGCTATAAGACTGATCTTTCGTCAATAAAGTTACAGATCGTATTAATTATTTTTTCTTTTAATAAATTTATAGAATTCTGTAACCCATGCGAAAGTATTCTTGTCTAATGCTGTATAATCGGAATTTAACTTTAAACAGAAAATATGAGCGGAACCTCCATGAATGTAATTATTTCCCTGGGAGCATTTGCAGGGATTTTTGGAATACTATATGTGTTTATGATGACACGTCACCGGGAACGTATAGCCATGATCGAAAAAGGTGTTGACGCTTCCATATTTGTTGGCAAAAACAATCATTCTTTGTCTCCGACTTTGAAATTCGGGATGTTATTTGTTGGTATTGCATTGGGCCTGATCATCGGCAGCTTACTTCACGACTATTATTATTTCAGCAAGGCGACAGCATTTATGTCCATGATATTCCTTTTTGGAGGTTTAAGCCTGATTATCAATTTTTTAATTGAAAGAAAGCTCGGTAGTAAAGAATAATTTAACTTTTCCGGACTGGGATCCGAACCCGTGGTCTCTTTCTCCTCACTGATTTTAACCCATACAGTTTTTAGAAATCCGGAATTTCCGGCCAGGAAAACTATGTCTTTTTCAATTTATTAGCCATAAAAAATAACATCATGAAAATTAAAAAATTAACGCAGAAGCTGCTGCTTGCTGCGCTGGGAATTCTGTGGGTATGCACTACTATTTTCGCTCAGGTAAGTGATAAAAATTATACTATCAGCGGATTTGTCAGCGATTCCACCTCGCAGAAAAAACTGGATTTCATTACCGTAAATCTTCTATCGGATAAGGGGATTCCTTTCAAAGCGGATTACACGAAAATCGATGGATCTTTCACTTTCTCAACCTTGCAGCCTAAAAAATATTCTGTTTTGCTAGTTGGTGTGGGTTATAAAAACAAAACCATTGTTGTTGATCTGACCGATTCAACAAAACTAAAAACCGATCTTGGTGTATTACTTTTAATTCCACAAACAATAGGTTTAAAGGAAGTTACGGTTACAGCGACAAAACAAATTGTGAAACAGGAAGTCGACAGGATTTCTTATGATTTGCAGGCTGATCCGGAAAGTAAAGTTTTTAGCGTATTGGACATGATGCGGAAAGTGCCGATGCTATCGCTGGATGCCGACAATAATATCCTGATGAAAGGTAATAGTGATTTCAAGATTCTGATCAATGGAAAACCGTCGAGTATGGTTGAAAGAAATTATAAGGAAATCCTGAGGACTATGCCGGCTTCATCCATTGAACGGATTGAGGTGATTACCACGCCACCAGCAAAATACGATGCAGAAGGACTGGCAGGAATTATTAATATTATTACCAATAAAAAAATTGATAATGGATATAACGGTTCCCTGAATGTAAACGAACGTTTCCCAAATGGAGGACCGGGATTTGGTGGATCTTTTTCAGCCAAAATTGGCAAATTAGGTATGTCAGCATTGGGAGGAGCAAGCATTTACAAATCTCCACAGATTATAAATTCGACTTCCCGAAACACCTTTGGTGCCGAAAATACGATTCTCGAACAAAATGGTACCGCAGAATCTAAAAACAAAAGCGGCTACCTTGGCTACGAAATATCGTATGAAATTGATAGCCTGAATCTTGTCTCCGGCCAGTTTAATATCAACGGCAGTAATTCAAGCGGAGAAAACGGACAAAGAAGTTTGTTAACCGCGACAGAAACTGTTTTACAAAAATATTTGCTGGCGAATACTACCGGAACAAAAGGTTCGGGAATGGATGCGGCTCTAAATTATCAAAAGGGGTTTAAAGCGGATAAAAACAGATTGCTAACTTTATCCTACCGCTATTTTTCTTACACAAATAATCAGAACAGCAACATTGACATAACCGAAAGAACCAACTACGATCAACCTGATTATAAACAAATTAACGACCAGCAATTTTCAGAACAAACCTTTCAGGCCGACTATATTCATCCGTTAAAAAAACTAAGCATCGAGGCAGGTTTGAAGGCAATTTTACGCAATAATCAAAGCGATTTTCAAAATCTTTTTGAGAATAATGAAACAGGATTATACGAAGTTCAGCCCGGATTGAGCAATAAATTCAGGAACGAACAAAATGTTTTTGGCGCTTATAATACTTATCAATATAATCTAAAAAAATGGACCATTAAAGCTGGCGCCAGGGTTGAACAAACTGTTATTAATGCAAATTTCATTTCCAATGAATCAAAACTTTCTACACATTACTTCAATGTAATTCCATCACTTTCAGTCAGTAGAAAACTGTCCGGAAACAATGCTATAAATCTGGGTTATACGCAAAGAATTCAGCGTCCGGGAATCTATCAGCTCAATCCATTTGTAGACAAATCGAATCCAAATTTTGAAAAAACAGGAAATCCAGATCTAAAACCAGCTTTAGTTAATGATATTCAAATTGGTTATAACTGGTCTAAAAAACTTTCTATAAACTTTGGCTTGGGATTTACTTTTTTCAAAAACCTGATTTTCCCGGTTGCTGTGTATGACTCCACCACAAATATTACCAGAACTTCCTACGGAAATACAGGACAAGCCAAACTGCCGCAGGGAAATCTGAATATTAATTATCCAATTACTAAAAAATGGAATTTCAGTATGAATGTGCGTGCGGCGTACGGAATGGTTCGAGGTATTGTCAATGGCATTTTAATTAAAAATGAAGGTTTGATGTATAACTTTTCTGCTTCTACCGGATACCGGTTTGAAAAATCATGGCGTATTAATGCGAGTCTGAATGCAAACGGCCGCGGTATTAATTTACAGGGAGCAACAAACCGCTTTCTTAGTTCTTCTTTTAGTATAAATAAAGATTTTTATCAGGATAAGTTGTCGTTCTCTGCCTCTGTTGGCAATCCATTTAAGAAATACCGCCGCAATATCAATGATTCATTTGGCCCGGATTTTACCCAGTCCAATATCCGGAGAGACTATTTCAGAGCATTTAATTTTAGTGTAAATTACAAATTCGGGAAATTGAAAGACGCCATTCGAAAAAATAAACGAGGGATTAGAAATGATGATGTGCAAAGTGGAAGTTAAGTGAAATGTGTTTAAATTGAGGTTTACACACTATAAAATATAATGAATACCAATTTTAAACAAAGAAGAGCGTATGTCATACGATTCAAGTTTAAAAGCAAAATGGGATTATGAAAATGTTCTTGACTATGCGGTGGGAACAGCAGACGAAAAAGCTCGTGAAGAAAGTAAAATCGAATTCGTTAAAAATTTGCTTATAAATACCGATTTTCCAGTATCAAAAGTAGCTATGCTGGTAGAGGTAACTGAACAACTGGTATTACAAATTCAGCAAGAATTAAACGAAAAAAAGTAAAGCCCCAACTAATATAAATTAAAAACCAGATCGAAATTCGAGCTTTCCCGGATTCCGATCTGGTTTTTAATTTATTTATTCTCCAACTCTCATACAGCCGTTTCTTATCTAAATTAAAATAATTTATTGCTGACTAAAACTTTGGGAACAACCCATAAAATCCATTAAACCCATAATTGGAGCGCCGGGAGGCATATCCAATACCGTCGCAGGCTCAAACTTATCCGGATTTTTGTGAAATTCTTCAATCTGTGAAAGACCGAAAAGTATATTCGCCTTTTGCTTTGGTGTTGCTGATGCCATTTTATCCTTCATCCATTGCCCCAGTTCTTCCACCTTTAGAAGCGTTTCTCCCCTGACATTTTCCGGTGCTTTCGAATCAGCCGCTAAGGTTAGTAAATACTTCAGTGAAAGATTATTAACCAATGTTTGAAGCTCACCTTTATAGCCAGTAACAACCGGAGCTTTCCAGGTTTTTTCCAGAATTTTATCAATCACAGGCATCAATCCAGGTTGGTTTTCATCTCTTGCATTATATTCAATCAAACGCGCTGCACGTTCGGAGCTGAATAAATAAGAGAGCGTAGTTCCGGCTGCCATTTCAGCTGCCGCAATCGGATCAAAAGTTGGTCCGGTGTGGCCCGTAAAAGTTTCCTGACTTGATGGATAACCTGTTGGTCGCGGTGGGATTTTTTTGATCAAACCTTCCGGTAATGCCAGTGCTTCGGGAGAAATGGTATTAAGTAAAGATTCGAGTGCCCTCCATTGCTCTTTTGGTTCGACCATTCTGGTAATTACCTGACCGTCATTTTTCACAGCGTGCGTAAAATACAAACCGCCCACAGATTTGGCCACCGCTTCAATCTGGTAACGATGGAGTAAATAAACAGGTACCAAAACCTCTTCCAACGTTGCCATAGGCTCTCCCTTTTGAATTGCTTTTTCAGAGAAATTATCCAATACCTTTCTTCTGACCGTCATGATATTGGTCATCTGGTCAATTGGATTGGAGCCATCATCCCATTGATGCGAAGTCGGATGCGCGTTTCCACCGATATCAGGAATGTAAATAAAACCTTGTTTCAATGTTTCCTGCATAATTCTTTCCAAAGCAGCGTCTTCATCCGTTCCTTTTGGAAATTCAGTATAACCCCACATTACTGCACGTTTATCCCAGCTTCCAATTCCTTTTGCATAAGAATCAGAAATATCCACCGTTCCGTCCGCTTTCAAAGAAAACTTTGGAAAAGGATAATCCATCACCGAAGCGCGGTCTTTCGGACTTGCGGCAAAGTTGTGGTTAAAGCCTAATGTATGGCCAATTTCATGCGCTGAAAGTTGGCGAATCCTCGCAAGTGCCAATTCTTTCATAGCCGTTGGTACTGGTTTTCCATCTTCATAAGGCTGTAATAAACCTTCGGCAATCAGGTAATCCTGGCGGTGGCGGTCGGAACCGAGTGTTACTACACCTTTAATAATTTCTCCTGTACGTGGATCAATAAATGACATTCCGTAAGAAAATCCACGTGGACTTCCGTTACGGTTCACCCAGTTCACAACATTGTACCGAATATCCATCGGGTCGGCTCCTTCCGGAAGTTCTTTTACCTGAAAAGCATTTTTATACCCTGCCGCTTCAAAAGCCTGATTCCAAAATGCTCCACCTTCAATTAATGCTGCTTTAACGGGTGCAGGTGCGCCCCGGTCAATGTAGTAAACGATTGGTTTTATAGCTTCACTGGGCGCCGAACCAGGATTTTTCTTTTCAAGACGGTGGCGTCTTATAAATCTTTTGTTAATAGGTTCATCCATCGGCGCGGAAAAATCCATATAACTAAACTGACCAAAAGCAGAACGGGTATCAAATTTCCGGGACTTATATTTATCATCCGGCAATTCAACAAACGACTGGTGCATGTTCACCGTAATAGCACTTGGATCTGGCGCCAATCCGCCGCCGCCGCCGAAAAAGCTGGTGCTCGGATTTCCTCCGGTAAATGTGATAAGCGCTTCAAACTCCGTGTTTTTTGGAAAGTTTTTGGTATTACCAATATATAAAACCGAACGGGTATCATCCATTTTGTAAACACCGCCACCGCCTGATGGCTGTGAAACCGCAACCGGACCGGCGGCTCTTCTGACACCCAAACGTGATGCAATATTCTGGCTGTCACGAACGATAAAAGGAGTAATATCAATCAGCATTTTTTCACCTTCCGTTGCTACCGGAACAAAACCCCAGATAACGGATTTGGCAAAGTTATTTTCAACCGCTTTTTTCTCATCCGGATTTTGTGTGATTGCCCTATAATTGTAAACAGGTTCCACCAATAGTATTTTTGGCCCTACTTTTACAAATTTGGCAATTGCAGAAGACGCTTGTCCACGCTCCGGCCCACCGCTGCCCACACCATCTGTCAGTGATGAAAAATAAAGAAATTCTTTGTCGAGCTTGTCTACTTCAAGAAATACCTTTCCTGTCTTTTCGTCATAGTAAAAATTAAAAAAACCGTCGTATTTTTTCAATCCCTGAGTCACCGAAGCAAATGTAGCAGGTGTTGCCGCGGGTTTGGCCGGGCCGGCATTTCCAGCCGGATTCTGTGCATAGGACAAAGTCCCGGCAGCAAGCAGAACGGCTAATGCATTAAAGGTTAATTTCATATAATTAGTAAGGAGTTATTTTTTCAAAATTTCGGCATTTTATTTTATCAATTCTGCATTAAGCAGAAATATTTCAGAGCGTAGGTCTCCGGTTTTATTCAATAAAAGTTTTCCACGGATCTTTATCGGTTTGTCGGTATAGCCCAATTCTTTTGTCATTTTCACTTCAATCATGGAAGGAATATCACCTTGTCCGCAATACGGACACTGATCCATGGGTACCACCGCCAGCATAAATTCCTTGTGCTCCACATCTGCATTGATCGGAATCATGTAACCCGGAAGCTCAACCAGTTTGTTTTGAAGCGCTTCCAGTTTGGCCGGAAAAGTCGGTACCATTTTAAAATCTTTATTTTTCTTATATGATCTTTCTGCAATCAGCTTCCAGGTGCTTGTCATCAAAGGTACATGCGTAGGCGGCTGCGCTTTTAAAGCAAAAGCAGTTACTAAAAAGAAGAAAAGAAATACTGTTTTTTTCAAAATCATAAATTCAACCTTTTGAAATTGTTTTGGAAATATCCGCTCTATAAGCCTGAACAGCAGGTATAACGGAAGCCAAAATACCTATAATTAATCCTGCGGCAATAAGGTAAAATTCGTCCTTCAAAAAAAAGAATCCAGACAGTCGCGCCTGTGAAGAATCCTGAAAATGGCCAATTATTTCCAGTGTAAAATGGCCGAGAATAATGCCCAATGCCGATCCAATAGAAGTCAAAATTATCCCTTCAAGAATAATAATCAGAAATAACCGGAACTGAGATGCGCCCATGACACGCATAATCGCCAGATCATACATCCGCTCTTTCAGGGAATTGTACAAACTTACAAAAACACTGATACCGGCTATAAACATCAGACTTATCGCAAACCACTGCATCGTTTCCACCCCAACACCGATCAGCGAAAATAGCCGTGCACTTTCTTTTGCAGGTGAAGCCGCCTGCATCGATGTTGATTTATTGACAAACAGCGGAAGCACAATCATCGCCATGCGCGAACGATACTGTATCAAAAGTGAAGTTATTTCTCGTTTATCATTTTGCTCTCCGGCTTCAATTCCATGAATATCCCAAATGGTTGAAATATTGGTAAGAATAAGATTATCGGTAGTATTCCCAGCCGGCTCCAAAATCCCGGTAACCCGGTCGGGGTGCCCCTCGTGGGCGCCCTCCTCTCCGGAAGTCAACCCATGCGAGCCATGAAAAGTATCTCCAACTTTCAGTTTTCTATTTCTTGCTACCTCTGAACCAATAACAACTTCAAAATCCCTTTTCCAAAACTTCCCCTGTGAAAGTTTCAGTTGATATAAATTGATAAAACTGCTATCCGTCCCGACAATTCGGTAACCAAAATAATTGTCCCCCAAAGCCAGCGGTACAGCACGTTTAACCATCGGATTTTTCGCCAGCTGATTTGCATCAGCCAAAGAAATATTTCCCGTTGGAAAATCAATAAAATAAATGCTGCTTAATATGAGTTGTAAAGGACTTCCCTTCGCTCCTACCACCAGATCAATTCCCCTTGCATTGCCTCTTAATTTATCTCCGATTTGTGTGGTTCCGATTAAAAGTAAAGTCAGGATACCCGTGCCGAAAGCAATAAGCAGCACATTCAAAAAAAATGTCCACTTATGGTACAACAGGCTTTTCCAACTTATTTGTAATGGATTCATTTATTCTTTAAAGCAAATATTCTTTTGAAAACGATTCCTTCACCCGGTCGTCGTGCGTAGAAATAATGAGTGTCGAATTTGACGATTCAGATAATTTCAAAAGCAAATTAATTACCGCTTTTGCATTTTTGTTATCAAGACTGGAAGTAGGTTCATCTGCAATCAGTAAAGTCGGTTTATTCAAAACGGCTCTTGCTATGGAAGCACGCTGTAATTGTCCCTGACTTAATTCCGAAGGATAACTTTTTATTTTCTGAATAATGCCTAACTCAGATAGAACTTCTTCTATCCGTACTTTATCCTCAGGAAGTTTTGCAAAAGTTTGAGCCAATTTCAGATTTTCTTCAACGGTCAGACTTTTGATCAAATGCGGCTGCTGAAAAACCAGACCAATATTTCTTCCCCGAAAACGGTCCATTTGGCGACTGGAAAGTTTATACAAATCCGTTTCATTAATCATAACCTGACCTTTCGTTGGTTTTTTTATGCCGGTAAGGATATGCAAAAGTGTCGTTTTCCCACTTCCTGATTCACCCAATAAAAGCCAGTTTTCTCCACGTCGAATATCCCAGTCACTGAAATTCAGCACTTCTTTTCCATTGTAGGTATGGGAAACGGATTTGAGTTGAAGCATTCTTTTAGCTGTTAACTTATAGCGATTAGCTGTTGGCCAGATCTGGATAAGAATTGAGTTTATTGAAAAATAGGCAATCGGCTGTCAGTTGGTACCGACAGCCGATTGCCGAAAGCCGATGTTATTCTCCCGTTCCTCCGCTTTTTGTTTCTTTTACTGTTGGATATTTAATTCCAAGCTGTTCAAGATAAGTTGCGTATTTAGATGGATCATAATAGAATTTTTTCATTTCCGGACGAAATTCTTCCATAATCTTTTCATTCAGACGAATGGCCGGCTTGTCGGTTTTTGAAATGATTGCTTCGTACTTCACATCTTTTGTCTGCACGTCTGTGAAATAGGCTTTTGCGTTTTTAAGCACATCCGGTTTTACAAACATATCCAGCAAAGTCATCGCTTCCACTTTCGCTCCCGCAGTCACACCTTTATGCGCAATAGGTGTTGCCATCGCAATAGCATTGGACCAATGATGACCGGGCAAACCAGGAATATTGGCAGGATATCTTAACACAACCGTTGGCAAATTCCAGGAAATATCAGCGATATCATCCGAGCCGCCACTCCCCGGATCTGTGATCGGAATTGGTTTGATCAAAGCACTCAAAGTTGTTGCCAACCCTTTGGTTTCGCCAGATCCACCCTCACTGTTTCCTTGTTCTTTTTGTGCCGCTTTCGCTAAAACCTGATCTTCTTCACTCCATTTTGGTAAACCAACTGCCTTGATATTTTCATACATCGTCTCCGCAATCGCCTTATTAAAATGCCCTGGCCAGGCACTTCCGTATACTTCATATGTCATTTTGGTATCCGTCATCATCGCTGCTCCTTCGGCAATTCTTATCCCGTCTTTGTAATTCTGCATAATTCTCGGATAAGATCTTTCACGGAAATAATACCAGACAGAAGCTTTGGAAGGAACTACATTTGGCTGGTCGCCTCCATCCTTAATAACATAGTGCGAACGCTGCGTGGTTTCCATATGCTCGCGGTGATAATTCCAGCCAACATTCATCAATTCCACCGCATCTAAAGCACTTTTCCCCCGCCATGGTGCGCCACCAGCGTGAGCTGCCTGTCCTTCAAATTTGAATAAAACGGAAACCAGACCATTATTGCCTGCATCACCGTAAGAAACCGTCATATTATTTCCAACATGCGTGAAAATACATGCATCCACATCTTTGAAATAACCGTCACGAACGAAATACGCTTTTGTTCCTACCAATTCTTCCGCAACACCTGGCCAAAGCATGATCGTACCCGGAATTTTCTCACGTTCCATGATTTTTTTCAAAGCTAATACCGCGGTAATGTTCAACGGTTCGCCGGAATTATGGCCTTCGCCGTGTCCGGGAGCTCCTTCAATAATCGGATCGTGGTAAGAAACGCCGGGTTTTTGGGATGCTTTTGGAATACAATCGATATCACTTCCAACGGCGATAACCGGTTTTCCGGAGCCCCATTTTGCAGTCCAGGCTGTTGGTATTCCAGAGATTCCGTGTTCGATAGTGAAACCATTTTTTTGCAAAATATCAGTCAGGTATTTCGATGTTTCAGTTTCCTGAAAACCAAGTTCACCAAAACTGAAAACCATGTCCACCATTTCCTGGGTCATTTTTTGCTGCTTATCAATTTCTTTGGTCAGCTCCGTTTTCAGCGCATCAATTTTCGCAGGCGTCATTTTGGTTTGTGCCTCAGATGGCGCAATCAGAAAAGTACTCAGCATACAACCAACACCAAAAAGCAGTAATTTATGGGAATGGAATGAAGCAAAATTTGTTTTCATAACAATGTTTTAAAGTGAGTAGAATGGTTTGTTTTATTTCCCAACATTAGGTGCTTTCACATCACGAACGGTCGGATATTTAATTCCAAGCTGTTCCATGTAAGTAGCATATTTGGATGGATCGTAATAGAATTTTTTCATCTGAGGCCGAAATTCTTCCATGATCCTTTTGTTCAGATAAATCGCAGGTTTATCTGTTGCAGAAACTAACGGAATGTACTTGGTATCCTTTGTTTGTACGTCTTTGAAATACGTCCAGGCATTTTTCAGAATATCCGGTTTTACGAAAAGATCAAGTAACGTCATCGCTTCGGCTTTTGCTCCCGCGGTTACACCTTTATGCGCGATTGGCGTTGCCATGGCAATGGCATCCGCCCAGTGATGGCCGGGTAATCCGGGAATATTGGAAGGATATCCCAAAACAATCGTTGGAACATTCCAGGAAATGTCTGCGATATCATCCGAACCACCCGAGAAACCGGAGGGAACAGCAGTCGGTTTTCCAAGGGGACTTAGCGTCGTACTTAATCCCGAACCTTCTGCAATTGGACTATTTACTTCTTTTTGAGCCGCTTTGGCTAGAATCTGGTCTTCTTCACTCCATTTTGGTAAACCTACTGCCTTAATATTTTCATACATCGCTTCGGCAATCGGCTGGTTAAAATGTCCCGGCCAGGCACTTCCCAAAACTTCGTAAGTCATTTTCGTTTCCGTCATTTTCGCAGCACCTTCCGCGATTCTGATACCATCTTTATACATATCCATAATTTTCGGATATGTACGCTCGCGGAAATAATACCAAACGGCTGCTTTGGAAGGAACCACATTTGGCTGATCGCCGCCATCCGTGATCACATAATGTGAGCGCTGGGATGGTTCCATATGCTCACGGTGGTAATTCCAGCCGACATTCATCAGTTCCACAGCATCCAAAGCACTTTTTCCACGCCATGGTGCTCCGCCTGCGTGGGCTGCCTGTCCTTCAAAACTAAATTTAACCGAAATCATCCCAACCATTCCCGGATCGCCGTACGACGTTCCAAGATTGCTCGCAACATGTGTAAAAATACAAGCGTCAACATCCTTGAAATAACCGTCTCTGATGTAATATGCCTTAGATCCTAATTGTTCTTCTGCAACGCCTGGCCACAACATGATCGTCCCTGGGATTTTCTCACGCTCCATTACTTTTTTCAAAGCCAAAACTGCCGTAATATTCAATGGCTGGCCAGAATTATGCCCCTCTCCATGTCCGGGAGCACCTTCTACAATCGGGTCGTGGTAAGAAACACCTGGTTTTTGAGACGCTTTTGGAATACAATCAATATCACTTCCAATGGCAATAATCGGTTTTCCCGAACCCCACTTTGCTGTCCACGCCGTTGGCATTCCGGCAATTCCCATCTCCACCGCAAATCCGTTTTTCTTTAAAATATCCGTCAGATAAGCCGACGTTTCTGTTTCCTGAAATCCAAGTTCACCGAAACTGAAAACCATATCCACCATTTCCTGTGAAAACTTTTTGTTGGCCTCAATTTCTTTTGAAAGTTCCGTTTTCAGCGCGTCAATTTTTGCCGGCGTCATTTTGGTCTGCGCCGTAACATTACCCGACATAAAAGCCATGGTACCAACAAAGCAAATTCCCTTTGCCAGCATACCTTTATATCTGGAAAAAACGTATACATTTTTCTTCATTTACCGGAAAGATTAAGAGTGAAAATTAGTTAGGTCAAGTATTTTCAATGGGAGTGAAAATTGCTTCCACAATTTACTTACATCGTTATTAATTATTTCAATATTATCGAATTTCATTTTAATTTATTTGGATAAATAATATAAAACATTAGTATAATTATGAATTTATCAATTTCCATCAAATAATATTCCGAAGTATTAAAAAAAACGAAAATATTCGAGGTCTTATCACCTAAATCCATTCCGTGGAAATTTATATTTTCCTTTAATCTGTAAGTTAATTTTGATAAATTGTTAGTTAACAGAGGAATATTCTCCGGAAAAGTCTTTTGTAGTAACATGACACATTTAATGTTGAGATAATGGAAAACCAGATTCCGACACTTTACCAATGGGCCGGCGGCAATGAAGCGCTGGAAAAACTAACTCAGGTTTTCTATGACAAGGTTTTTCGGGACGATTTGTTATATCCGGTTTTCAAAAACATGTCCGGAGATCACAGTAAACACGTGGCTCATTTTATCGGAGAAGTTTTTGGAGGCCCGAAACTTTATTCCGATGGAGATAAAGGAAGTCATTACAAAATGATTGCCCATCATTTGGGAAAAATGCTGGACGAACCAAAAAGGAAACGATGGATCGCTTTATTGCTTGAAAGTTGTGATGAAGTTAATCTGGCAGATGATCCGGAATTCCGGTCCGCCCTTGTGGGATATCTGGAATGGGGAAGCCGGATTGCGGTGATCAATTCCAAAGAAAGTGAAAATCCGTTGGACAATTCTGAACCCATGCCGGTTTGGGGTTGGGGAGAAACGGGTGGGCCGTATGTACCAAAATAAAATCCCTGATTCAAGTATTTGATACTCAAAATCAGGGATTGGAATATTAAAATGATTTTACAAATCGCCGGTAGCCACAGGTCTGTCGTTCCTCGACCATTCGCTCCATGAACCTACGTAAAGTTCCGCTCCTTGAATTCCTGCTTCTTCCAAAGCCAAAAGTGTATGGCAAGCCGTTACGCCGGAGCCGCAGTGTACGATAATATTTTCAGGTTTATGATCGCCCAAAGCGACTTTGTACTTTTCCCTTAATTCATCGGACGAAAGGAAATTTCCTTCTGCATCCATATTTCCAAGATAAGGAATATTGATAGCACCCGGAATATGACCAGCCACCAGATCTATCGGTTCACTTTCGCCACGGAATCTGAAATTCTCACGCACATCAATCACTACATAATCGTTGTTTCTAGCTGCTTCCGCCACTTTTTCTATATTGACAACGGGTGAAATCCAGTTTTCTACGGGATATGCCGGAAATTCAGTCAGCAATGTTTCCGTTTCATCGGTGATATTTAAACCTTCTTTTTTAATTGCTTCCAGTCCACCGCTAACCACATAAATTTCTTCGTGTCCAATCGCTTTCATCATCCACCAGAAACGGGCAGCAGCCATGGCTCCCCTTTTATCATCGTAGACAATCACTCTGGTAGAAGGCGTTATGCCAAGTGTGCCCAGCAATTCACCGAACTTAACCGCTTCCGGCAATGGATGACGCCCGCCAACGGCAGCATTTTCATGTTTTTCCGACAAATCCGTTTCAAGATTTACGAAAAGGGCACCTTCCAAATGTTCTGTTTCAAAACGATCTTCTGCATCTGCACCACCTCTTGCATCAATGATAACCGTATCTCCGGTCGCTGAAAGCGGTTTAATTTCACTTGCTTTTATAATAGTCATAAGTTGTATTTGCTGATTTGGAAGTCAATTTACCAAATAAATACAGGTTTTGGCAATTAGCGCCGAGTAATTCGGCTTTATCAGCTCTGAACCTGATGAATGCCAGTAAGATGATTAAGTATTTTAAAACCGATTTAATCAAAACTGATTGTAGCCGGTTTCCTATATGCTGCTGAATAATAAACGGGCTGGTTATTAATTCCTCGAATTTGCGGTAAAACACAACACATAACAGCTTACTTTATTTATATCTATGTTAAAGATTAAATTTGTTTTCCTATGTCTCGTTTTTTTAAATTTATACTATCAGTAACCTTGCTGATTTTATTCTCACTCGTCTCACAACTTACTTATAGCCAATCCATTTCAATTGCTGACTTTGGGGTAAAACCGGATACTTATGAGAATATTACCCCCCGGATCCAGAAAATTATTGATGAAGCTATTGCCAGGCACAGTACGGAGTTAGTATTTCCAAAAGGCCGTTATGATTTCTGGCCGGATGGCGCAATTAGGGCAAAATATTTTGTATCGAATACTTCAACCGAAGAAGAAGATTCAACCAAAACAAAAACCATTGGAATGCTCTTCAAAAAGGCTAAAAACCTGACCATTGATGGGAATGGTTCGCTTTTTATTTTCCATGGAAAAATGACTACAATTGTTCTGGACCAATGCGAAAATTTAAAACTTCAAAACATTCACATTGATTTTGAACGGCCAACGATGTCGGAAATGCGTTATGCAAAAGTGAGCGAACAGGGTGTCGATCTTGAAATTCACCCGGACGCCAAATATTCGATCAGTAACGGGCAACTTATCTGGCATGGTGAAGGCTGGAAAACCAGTCATTTTCATGGTGTTGAATTCGATACTACTTTGAAAACGATGCGTTACAGTGACTGGAAAACTTTCAACGGAAGCAGAGCAACTCAGATAAGCCCAAATCTTGTTCATTTTGATACGCCTTCCGGGTTTAAACCAAAACAAGGAAATATTTTAACGGTCCGCGATATTATAAGAGATCAGGTTGGTCTACTGATTCTTCAAAGCAAGAATATCACACTGGAAGACGTTGGGATGCATTATATGCATGGACTTGGTATTGTGAGCCAATACACCGAAAACATAACCATGCACCGTGTGACTTGCGCTCCGAGAGAAGAAACCAAACGTATTATAGCTTCCTCTGCCGATTTTATGCATTTTTCCGGTTGCCGCGGGCAAATTACTATTGAGGATTGTAAATTTTCAGGAGCACATGATGACCCTGTTAATGTACATGGAACAAATCTTCGAATGATTGAAAAAATGGATAACAATCGATTGAAACTCCGTTTTATGCACGGACAAAGTTATGGTTTCAATGCATTTTTTGCCGGTGATACTGTGGCTTTTGTTCATGCTTCGTCAATGATCCGTTTTGAAAAAGGTATTGTTAAAGCAGTTGAACGAATAAGCGACCGGAACGTTATTATAACATTTCAAAATGTGGTACCCACTGGACTTGAAGCCAATGATTGTGTGGAAAACATGACCTGGACTCCACAGGTTTTGATAAAAAATAACTATTTCACCCGAACCAATACCAGAGGAATCCTGCTGACCACGCCGCGAAAGGCCGTTATAGAAAACAACATTTTTTACCGGACCGGTATGAGTGCAATCCTTATTGAAGCAGATGCGGAAGGCTGGTATGAATCCGGACCTGTGCGGGACGTGACCATCAGAAATAATCAGTTTATCGACTGCGCCTATCAGGGTGGTCCGGGAAATGCAGTCATTGGAATAAACCCTTCCAATAAAATTGCTGATTTCAAGAAGCCGGTTCATTCCAATATCAGGATTGAAAATAATGTTTTCACCACTTTTGACTTTCCTGTCCTTTATGCAAAAAGTACAGAGGGACTTGTTTTCAGTGGCAATACAATCATCAGAAGCAACACTTTGCCTCCACAATCCGAGAATAAAAAAATGTTCTATTTTAATGGTTGCTCCAGGGTTGAGATAAGCAATACAAAAATGTCGGGTGATGTTTTGGGAAGAAATATTAACATCGAAAATATGCCCAAATCCAATCTAAAAGTGACAGGCAGTAAAAAACTGGCAATCGAATAATTTCTTTTAAAAGATAAGCCTGATTACAGATCCTGATGGATTTTGTAATCAGGCTTTCTCATTATTATTATTTGGTAAAAAAATTACCAGGTTGAATTATAATTATTTGGGTCTGGCAGTTGTACTTCCCGTTGACGGGCGAGAAGTGCTGCTACCAGGAGTTGTTGTTGACGACGGTGTTGCTGTACTGCCAGGAGTTGTTGTCGACGGATAAGTCGTACTGCCCGGTGTAGTTGTACTTTCTGGTAAAGTTGTGCTTCCAGGTGTCGTTGATGACGGATATGTAGTACTTCCAGGTACTGTCGACGATGGCAATGTTGTGCTGCCAGGGACTGTCGATGGATATGTGCTGCTGCCGGGAGTCGTTGATGGTGCTGGGCTGCCCGGATAAGTTGTGCTGCCCGGAACCGTTGATGATGGTGTTGTGCTTCCTGGTACAGTGGCTGGTTGCGTCATTGTTCCATTGGATCCTGCTGAGCCACTTGGACGGGTTGTACCTGGTACTGTTGTTGGTGTCGTACTGCTTGGCGTTGATGCCGGCGTAGTTTGTGCAAATGCCGCCGACGCCCCTAAAACCATTAATGTTATGATATTCAATTTTATACGTTTCATGATTTCTATTATTTTATTGTTGATAAAGTGTAATTGACTGGGTTTAACAAATAATCATACCAATCCATCTTACGATTTACATAATTCTACAACTCGGAAAACGTTTGAAATACCAGATCTGGTTTATCAGAATTTCATAAAACAGGCCAGCTCCATTCACAAAAATTTATAAAAATCTCAGTTTTCACAACCAAAGTCGCTATTTTCATAGCGAATTAAATCACCGATAGCCATGACAAATTTTACCAATATCACACTTGGTTTCACCGCAATATCCACGGCTCTGATTGCGGGTCTGTTTTACGCATATTCGTGTTCTGTAAACCCCGGACTGGGAAAATTACCTGACAAAGAATACATTGCTGCGATGCAATCTATTAACCTCGCCATAATAAATCCGGTTTTCATACTGAGTTTTATGGGAACATTAATTTTGCTGCCTTTGTGTACTTATCTGCACTATGCAAGGCCTTTTCCCGCCAGGTTTGTCCTCCTAGGTATCGCTTCCCTGATTTACATAACAGGAACATTTGGTATCACAATCTTAGGTAACGTACCACTTAATGATACTCTGGCCTCATATGATATAAAAGCAGCAAGCATTAATGAAATTGCTGATCAGAGAATAAAATTTGAAGTACCCTGGAATCGCCTGCACACCATCAGGACGGTTGCGGCTGTGACTGCTTTATCGCTTGTTATCATCGCCTGTCTGTACGATCACAAAAATAGTTGAGTACGAAATCAAGGAAATCATTGGCTTTTTATCAAATCACATTTATCAATAAATGTCTGGCACAGATATAGACGCAATCTGTATAATGTTGATCTTCTGTACCATGAAACGTCGAAAGCTTTGTTACTCCTTACTAAAATGCCTTTTTTTGCTAAGTTTTCAGCAAACCTCGGCACAGACAATCGAGCATAATGGCTGGCTTTTCTGGTCCCACCAGCAAAAGATTTCTGAAAGATGGCAGTTTAGTGCTGACGTTCAGGTTCGTTCGGCGGACAAATTAAATTATCTAAATACATTATTGATACGTCCGGGAATAGGTTACAAAATTGCAGATAACCAAACCATTACTGTTGGATACACCTATTTTGGCACTTGGGACAAAGAAAACCAACATAAGGTATACGAGCCCGAAAACCGGATATTTGAGCAGTTTCAGATAGAAAACGAGATCCAAAGAACTGAAATCACAAACAGGTTCAGATATGAGCAGCGGTTTCTAAATCTGAAAATAGCAAAGCTTTTGCACAGCGATTCCGGTATTACGTTCAGGCGCAAATTCCCCTTTTCACTAATCCTCTTTTTACAAAAGGACTATATCTCTCAGTCCAAAATGAATTATTTTTAAATGCCCAGGGAAAAGATCAGGTCAATAATCACTTCTTTGACCAGAACAGATCTTACGCAGGCCCCGGCTATCGATTCAGCGAAAGTCTTGACCTGGAAATCGGTTATATGTTTCGTTACCAGATTGAAAAAGAAGCAAATATGCGAAATAACATTTTGCAGGTTGTAATCAAAACTTCTTTCTAAGTCAGGGATCACCAATAATTCAATGTTTATTTCATGTTCTGAAATTATCAATTCGGCACTAGTCAGTATTCTACAAGAATATCAAAATAATTGTATATACAATAATAATTATTATTACATTTTTTCTTAAATTTACAGAGACAACAACCCTCTTCATATCCGTAGTATCTTAGTAATAAAAGATTAATCTTATTTATTATTCATGAAAAATTCTACTATATGAAAACCTTAATGCGCTACTATTGTGTAATAATATTGCTGATAGTAAATTTTGCCTGCACAGACAAAGAACTTACCAAAGAGGATGAAAAAGATATTGTCATTAAAAAAGACGATGTCCTGCCCCTGATTGAAAATAAAACCTGGGGGTTGATGAAAATTGAAAAACAGGTCGGAACCGGCAACAGGTCAGAATTGCCATCTTCTTCGGAATATACTGCCTACAAGACCCAATGTTCATTTGTTTATTCAAGCGGATTTGTAGGTTTTTATTCGGGAAATGAGTCGACAAGTGATTCAGTAAAGAAAAATCACAACTTCCCGGCTTATGCCCGGACATTTTCAATATTTACTCGGATAGTGCTTCCTGTTGGATTGGATTATCACTGGGACGATACGGCCGGAACTATGGTCACGCATTGTTATGACGGGACAAAAATCCTGCAAATCCCTGTTGACCAAATAGCTCATCTGGAAAAAGCCAGTCTCATTCTATACAAAACGATGGAAGAAGCGCAGGCTTCAAAAATACCCGAAAATATCACTTTCATTGCACAGGAAAATGAGTCGTCGGGTGTGGTAACTTATTACTATTCTTTCAGACCTGTATACCCCTATAAATTTCACACCACACAATGGGAAAATGACAGTTTTGTAATGTTTTAAGAAATTTTTCTAATTGACATTTTGCATACAGCGTATAGAGAAAACCTGCTCCGACTTCAAAATGTCGCAAGCAGGTTTTTTTATTCATAAAAATCTGTTGTTTTTCAGTAGAATCAGACATTGTTTTAATCAAAAATAAAAGTCGCAAATACCCCCTGATAAAGTCGTTTTCAAACCCTGTTTATGAATTGGGATTTATCTATTTTTGTCATAATAAATCCGGAAAAATAACAATCCCGGAGTCGTTATTTTTTCAAACCTAAATGTTCAGCAGTATGCAAAAGATAACCCCGTTTCTATGGTACGACAATCAACTGGAAGAAGCGATGAATTCATATATTTCCATTTTCAAAAATTCAAAAATTCTGAATGTAAACCGATTACCAGGAGAAAGTCCTGGATCTGCCGGTAATGTTATAACAGCGACATTTGAATTGGAAGGACAAACATTCTATGGCCTTAATGGAGGGCCCAGTTTTAAATTTACGGAAGCAATTTCTTTTTTTGTTGATTGTAAAACGCAGGAAGAGGTTGATGATTTGTGGGAACGACTATCAGAAGGCGGATCCAAAAGCCAGTGCGGATGGCTGAAAGATAAATTTGGCATTTCCTGGCAGATCGTCCCTTCCATTTTAGGCGAGTTGATGGGTTCCAAAGATCCCGTTAAGGCACAGAGCGTGATGCAGGCGATGATGAAAATGACAAAGCTTGATATTGCACTTTTGCAGGAAGCCTATGATAATGCCTGAAACAAATCTGGCTCATCAAAGATTTTGATAATCCGAAATGAGCCAGAATAATTTCTATTCAGCGATTAACTTATTATAGAAATTCTTCAACTGTTGGCTGGCATCTTTTTCAAGCGGATTGCCATGACCGAAAAGTGCTTTGTCAAACTTAAATTCCGCTGCTTTTCCCAAGCTTTTTACACCAAGATCTTTATCTTCATAAACGGTACTAAGCGCCAGTCCGACAAAATTTGCACACAAATCTGCGGCAATTAAAACACCTTCTTCTTTGATCAGCAAGGCAACATGTCCAGCGCTGTGCCCGGGTGTATGAATAACCTGAATACCTCCGGCGATAGGTAAAATATCATGGTCCGACAATTTCTTTTCCACCAAAACCGGCTCTATATTTCTATCAGAACGTTTGATAAATATGTTATAGATAAGCCAGTTAATTATTCCTGGTGAAAGATATGTTGGTTCACGGACGCCAACTCCTTTCTCAATTAATGCCGCATCAATGTAATGTGCAAAAACAGGGATATTTAGTCTTCTGCTTATTTCCGCAGCACTTCCTGAATGATCCGGATGCGCATGGGTAAGTATAATTCTTTTTATATTTCCAGGATCTTTTCCGCCCTTTTTTATTGCTGAAAATATTTTATCCGCACTTCCTTTCATCCCCGTATCAATGAGTGTCAGACCGTCATCCACAATTAAAAAGACATTAACAGAGCCCAGGCTGATCTGAAAAACTTTACTACTGATTTGTTTCATCACTTAGAATAAATTTAACACTTTAAAATTTTTACAGATGATTAGCCAAATTCGGTAGTTAAAAAAAAATAAGGCAATAACAATTGTTACAAAATAAAATTATTTCCTGTTTGGCGCATTTTAATCAATTTCGCTCAAATTATCATCCGGGATACGGTCAATCAGTTTGTTATAAGGATCAATTCCAGCTTTGACAGGTTTACCTTTTACACGAATTGTAACTGTTTGTGTACCTGGTTTAAGTTTGTATTTTTTCAGAAATAAAGGATTTATCTGTTTCTGTCCCAACTTATTTTTTGATTCCGCTGCGAAAATTCCAATATCCACATAATCATTCATAGGCGCAACAGTCTCTTTTCCTGAACTGTCGGCATACAATTTTTTCGTAGTAAACGAGAATTTAACATCGTAAAAATCCTTCCCTAATGGTTTGGAAGTCACCTTTTCAGATTTGTTTTCGTACAAGGTAATTTTCTTCCAGGTATCATTAAGATAGTATTTAAGTGAATCAGGCGTATGCTTGTTCAGGTAAAAAAACAGGTCATTACTTCCCGGAAAAGGTGGATTTTCCCGAAGTGCAAATTCATCCCTGAATTCCCGAAGCGCATGATTTACAGCAGTATCACCTATCAGATCCCGAAGACCGTAGATTACCAGACTTCCTTTGTTGTACCACTCATACGGACGGTTGCAGTTTATAAAAGTATTTTCCTTTTTGGCTTCATTTGCCCGGCCACGTAAATATCTGTCAAGCTCATCTTTCAAAAAGCGTTTCATATTATCCTTTCCGTATTTTCTTTCTGTAAGGATGAGTGCAGTATATTCTGCCAAAGCCTCGGATATCAGATTGGAACCTCTCGTTTTGTTTGGAGAAACCTGATGTCCCCACCATTGATGCGCCAATTCATGTGCTGTCACAAAATAGGTATAGTCAAAATCGTCAGGACTTTTAAAATCCGCTACCCAGCCAAAAGCTTCTGAATAAGGAACAGTGTTGGCGAAACTTTGTGCAAATCCTGCATATCTTGGAAATTCCATTAGCCGCATCTGGCGGAATTGAAACGGCCCGTACACATCCGAAAAATATTTCAGTCCGTCCACATAGGCAGCTTTAAAGCGGTCCAGGTTATAAGGATGATGTTTGTCGTAAAATATTTCGATATTCACTTTTTTCCCGTTATCCAGTTTCAGCGGTTCCCGTAAAACTTCGTATCGTGCAGACAAAACGCTTTCAAATAATTGTATAGGCGTGTCCTGGATGTAGTAGAAATATTTCCGTCCCTTTTCTACCCAACTCTTTTGTAAATACCCAGGCGCAATAGCAATCTGATCAGCGCTGGTACTCACCGTAGCTTCAAAATGCATAAGATCCGCATTGTCATTGAACAACATGGTACTGCGCCCAATTGGATCGTTTTGTGGTGGTAAATCATCCTTCTTTTCTTTCAAGCCAAGCTTTTTCCGATACTCGTCACTTTCCAGTTCCAGGCTTTCCTGATAACCCATATGCGGAAAACCGCCGCTGTAAAATGTGCCGTTGTATAAAACTTCCCTGCTGAAACCGTTATTCAAAAAACCTTTATTTTCCTTCACGGAATAGATTTCCATCACCGCAGAATCACCAGGCTGCATGATTTTTTCAAGCTTGTAAATCCGATACCCGGCCACTTTATCACCTTTTTTGAAAAAGGTAAATTTTGAGTAAGGCTGATGCAGCGGTTCCGTGAATTTCAGGCTTTTGCCATTATAAATAAGCTTGTATTCCAGATTTTCATTATCCAGCATATGAATCGTTTGGATGGGCTTATTCGTTTTATTTTTAATCAGCATTTTGGCATACATATTGATCCTTCTTTCTTCCGGAAAAATATCAGCTTTGAGAATAAGGCTCGTCACTTTTGGATGCGGCAAGCCTTCGTATTTCTTCATTTTTTTCTCGTACAAAGCCTGATTCGTCCTTTGCTCCGAAACGCTGTAATAATCGTTTAGATAACTGACGTTATAATAAATATAGGCCCCGCTGGCTAACCAACCGATAAAAAATACCGGAACCAGGAATTTTGGAACTCCTGAAAACCGTTCTTTTGCTACACGGATTCTCTCTTTAAAACCACCTACAACACCACGTTGAAAAAACAGATAAGCGATCGTTGCCAGCAATGAACCAAACAAAAGCCAGTAAAAATTAAACCAGAAAAGCGGCTTGCCAAAATGCCCAAGACCATTCATGTCCGACCATTTGTATTCGGGCGTAAAGAAGTAAAAGAACAGATTGTAATCGAATTCCCCAAAATTCCGAAGCAGAAACATGGCCACCCAAATAAGCATCGCTACGCCATGCCCTGCAAATTTATTGTTGACAATGACATGCACAGCAAAGGATAAAAGGATCATCTGGATAAAGCCTGGTAATGTCAGCAAATACAGATCGATAAAATAAACAGGCAGGTTATAATCCGTAAAACCTTTGAGCGTCTGGATGATGGTTCCCACGAAAAGCGGTATCGTGGCCATGATAACGGCGATACCAAAAAGTCCGAAAAGTTTTGATAAATACAGGATCGTATTGGAAACCGGAAGTGCGTCATTTAGAATATTATAACGCGTTGTTTTTTCCCGGTGAACGGCCTCTCCCGTGTAAAAAAGAAGGATTATAAAAATAAAGACCGTGTAATCAAAGCCTTTAAAATCCATTACAAAAATCGTAAGCGGCCTGTCCCCTACGCTATATAATGTGTTCCCGATCCAGATATCCAGTACCAGAAAAATCAGTCCTCCCAATAAAATCGCCCTGAAATAATTGTCTCTGACAATATTCAAAAACTCAATTCTGGTAAGATTCCACAAAATGGTTTTTTTATACCCTCCACCAAACTGCTGCATTACATGTTTTAAGAGAGCAGGTGCTTTTTCATCCTTTTCCTTTCCTGATTTTTTCTCTCTGGAAATTTCAGGTTGTAAGAACTTTTGAAAACTAAATTGATAATAAGTAAACAAAATCAGCGCGATAGATAATCCTAACCATATCAGCCGGTTCAACAGATAAACGCTGGTTAGCGGGACAAGTAAATTATTCTTTTCATAAGGTGTCGAGAAACGGGTTTCCAGATTGAAAGTGTTGATTGCAAACGGATCGAGCAGCTTGACAAGATCACGATTTTCAATATCCCTCACCAAAAAATTTCCCAGCAGATAAGCGATCAGTAAAAGAATACTGGCGGAATAAATCACTTTTATATTTCTGGTAAAGGAAACAAGCGCAAAAAATATTGTAGACGACAATAGTAAATTTCCTATGGCGAAGGCGAAGTAGGGATAGAAATAATTCCATAGGCCATAACTGCCAACTCTTTCGGAAGGAATCCAGCCAAACGCCGGACCAATGAAACTTCCAGCCAAAGTTCCAAAACTAAAACCGGTTCCGATCAATAATACAAATACAAAAGACCCGAAAAATCTTCCCCAGAAATAGCCTCCTTTTGTAATGGGAATGGCGTAAAAATAATTGCGGGTCTGGTATTCAATATCGCGGTATAACGGGACACCCATAACGGCGGAACAAACCATCATCATGGTGAAACTAAAAAATAAATTTCCTTCCGCGATGGTCCAGGGAGCGTTATACATTACCTTTTCCGAAGCGGCAGACCAACCTCCTGCCACGGAAAGAAAACCGACAAGGAAATAAATGAAAAAGTAAATCCAGGTCGCAGGACGGTTGTAACGGTATTTTATTTCGAACGAAAATATTTGACGGAACATGCCGGAGTCTTTTTTGAAAAAAGGGATTATTTAACAACAGGAATTGGAACAAGCGACTTACAGCGCAATTGTATCCGGTTTGCTGGCTATCTGATGGAAATAAATATCTTCCAAAACAGGTTCGGCCAGTAAGAATTCATTTCCAGGATCAATTTCAGAAAAGATCCTGATTCCCAGTTTTCCGCTCTTCATTTGTTCAGAAATAACCTGATAATTTCCCCTGTAACCCAACTTATCGCCCTTATCGATGAGTTTGCTGTAAATTTTACCATTCAGTTCTTTTACAGCTTCATCCGGATTGCCATTCCTGAGTACTTCTCCCTTACAAATAATGGCAAAATCACTGCATAATGTCCGCACATCTTCAACAATATGGGTTGAGAGAATTACAATTGTATTTTCTCCTAATTCACTTAATAAATTGTAAAAACGGTTTCGTTCCGCCGGATCAAGTCCTGCCGTTGGTTCATCCACAATAATCAGTTTAGGATTAGCTAAAAGTGCCTGAGCGATCCCAAACCGCTGTTTCATACCACCGGAAAACGTACCAAGATGTTTTTTGCGGTCGTTATATAAATTCACCCTGTCGAGCAAAGCAGCAACAGTTTGTTTTCTTTCATTGGCATTCAGAATTCCTTTTAACTGAGCAATATGATCCAGCATCAGCTCAGAACTGATTTTTGGATAAACCCCAAATTCCTGTGGCAAATATCCCAGGATCTTACGAACCTCGGCTTTGTCTTTGAGCACATCAAGTTCATCCAGAAAAATACTTCCCGCGTCGGCCTCCTGCAAGGTGGCAATTGTACGCATTAGTGAGGATTTGCCCGCACCGTTTGGACCAAGCAAACCAAACATTCCGGTTTCAATGATCAGATTTATACCTTTCAGCGCCTGAACACCATTTGGATAAGTTTTTTGAAGATTCCGAATAGTTAATTTCACAGAGTTGGGATTTTTAAGATTATAGGAATGATATTTTCAATTTCGTAAACTTCTCAATAATAACAAATTAAGAATTCAACAAAATTTTCCAATGTAAACAAATCTATTAGAAATGATCATGAAAAAGTAACCGTTAAATCAGTTTTCAAAAGTTATATCTTGACATTTAAGCCAAATCAGCGGTTAACGAATTCTCAAAGTTAATTGCAGCAATTCATTGTAACGGTTATGTATATACACGCAACAACCAAGAAATATTCATTTAAAATTTCCTATTCAAAAGAACTCCTGGCTCCAGAGATAAATTTAAGACAATCACAGGAAACTCCAAAAGGAGTTAAACGTACCGGGATCCCAGCTTTTTCTATAAACAAGATACCCCAAAGGGGTAAAATCAAGATAAATTAACGGTTTTGGATTTTTATATTTTGATCAAAAATTACTTTTGCAACGCTCCTTTGGAGCACCTTGTTCATAGAAATGCTGAATCTTGCCAAATTCCCGACTCCATAGGAGCCTCCTGAGTTATCAAATAAAATTCTATTTTCGCTTTGCCAATATCCTTTCAAAATAATTTGATAAATAAATAACCAAAGGATTAAAAAATATCAGCCATAACGCTGTTTATTTCCAAGACTTCTTAATTTTAGACTTCCATATAAATCAACTCATCAAATGCAATCCAACGCCACTACACCCCAGGAATACGTGGATTCACTTCCGGATGACAGAAAATCTGCCATTAACGAATTGCGAAAAGTAATTCTGGAAAACCTGCCGTCAGGATTTACGGAGGTTATGAGCTATGGCATGATTGGGTATGTGATTCCGCACTCGATATATCCGGATGGCTATCATTGCAATCCTTCATTACCGCTGCCTTTCATGAATGTGGCTTCTCAAAAAAATTTCATCGCCGTTTATCATATGGGTATTTATGCCAATGAAGACATTATGAAATGGTTCACCGGTGAATATCCAAAACACGTTAAGACAAAACCTGACATGGGAAAAAGTTGCCTGCGTTTTAAAAAGAGCAATGAGATACCCTTTAAGCTGATTGGAGAACTGGCATCAAAAATGAGTCCAAAAGATTGGATTAGTCTTTACGAATCCCTTTATAAAAACAAAAGGAGGGACATTTAATCCCTCCTTTTCGCACAATCTGAATTATTTTTTTATGGTAGAATCTTTTTTGGACATTTTACCTTTCTTCTCCATTTTGTCATTCATTTTACCCATTTTCCCATCCATTTTACCCATCTTATCATCTTTTTTATGACTCATTTTGGACATCTTTTTATCCATTTTTGTTGAGTCCTGAGTAGAATAATTTCCAGGTGCAGCCTGAGCGGTAATAGAAAAAGTTGCGATAGCGGCGATCGCAATAAATGTTAATACCTTGGATTTTAACGTTTTCATTGGGCTTCGTTTAATTGTGAAATTTGTTGTTTTCTCCTTGGTCGTAGCAAATCTAAAATCCTTACAAAATTTCGTAAAACTTTTCCTTATTTATTTTTATTCAGCTCATCTTCAATCTTGTCCTGCAAATTTTTCTTAAAATTATCGTCCAGTTTCCTGTCTTTATTATGCGAATCGTGAATCAGATTTTTAACCAAACGATTGATCAGTATACTTTGCTTTTGAAAGACACGACAAACCGAACATCCTGTAAGATGGATGCGCAATTCAACATTTTCTCTAAATGTTAATTTCTTAATCTGCTTTTTTTCAATCAGAAAAGTGGCTTGCCGGCAATTGTAAATTATTCCTTTTAATGAATTCATGTCCGTTTAATTAAATCCAGTTTTTTTGAAGACAAGCACGAAGGTTAAGCTTCGCCCGATGAATGATCACCCAAAAATTGGAAGGCGTTATTTTCAAAGCCTCACAAATATTTTCCGTCAACTCCTCATCCATATGTTTCATCGCAAAAACGGAAGACCATAAGGCCGGTAATTTTTCCATACATTTTTGAAAAATGATTGAAAACTCTGCACTCACAAGCAGATCTTCCTCCACTCCTATTTCCCTTGGCCTGAACTCTTCATTCCAATGTCCGTCATCCGGATCGAAGAAATCCTTTTGCGCCGTTTCCGCATCGGCAACATCAGTTTTCTTTAACAGTCCCGAAGATTTTTTGCGATAAATATCGATAATTTTATTTTTCAAAATCGCTGTCAACCAGGTACTTTCCGAACTTCTCCCTTCAAAATTCTTGACTTTTTCCAGTGCAGCAAGAAATGTTTCCTGTACCAGATCTCTTGCCTGCTCTTCATCGTTAATGCGCGTGACAGCGTATGTATATAGGTAGTCTGCATATTTTTTCACCCATTGACGCGGATCAATATGTTCATTGCCGGAAGCTGACTTATTCTTATCGATTAACATTTAGTTCTGATGATTTTCATTGCTATCATTAGTGTGAGTTCAGTTTAAGAGGGTTGTAGTTACCTTTTATGAAGTTAGTCTGATTCGGTTTAAGATCCTTACAAAGTTTTTAAACATTTTCTGTAAGGTTTCTAAAAGATAAGCGACTAAGAATGAAAAAGCTAATTTTTAATATTAATTAAATACCTCATCATATGAAAGTTATAAAGGAAAAACATTCTCTAGCCATGCGTTGGACGCACTGGGTAAATTTCCCGATACTGACGATCATGATATGGAGTGGAATGTTGATTTATTGGGCTAATGATACGTATACAATCACTATTTTCGATCACACATTCTATCACTTTTTCCCAGAATCGATCTATACCTTTTTCAACATTCCATACAGACTTGCGGAAGGTATGGCATTTCACTTTTTGTTCATGTGGTTTTTTACGCTGAACGGAATATTTTATGTTTTGTACACGATTTTTTCAGGAGAATGGAGAAATCTTGTACCTCAAAAAAAGTCTTTCAAAGAAGCGTGGCTCGTACTATTACATGATCTGCATATACGGAAAACGGCTCCGCCCCAAGACAAATATAATGCCGCCCAGAGGATTGCCTACACGGCTATTATAGTCATGGGTTTCGGCTCAGTACTGACCGGCTTGGCCGTTTATAAACCCGTTCAGTTTTATTGGTTATGCTGGTTTTTTGGTGGTTATAATCTTGCCAGAATACTGCATTTTTCTTTGACGATTGGATATTTATTTTTCTTTATTATTCACATCGTTCAGGTAATTATTGCGGGTTGGAATAATTTCAGATCTGTCATTTCCGGTTTTGAAATTGTAATAAAAGAGCCTACAAATGTTGCTGTGTTAACTCATGAAGATAAAAATTCTTCGGGTAATGAAAATCTTGTAATCGAATAATTTCTACCTAAACCGTAATATCACAATGGAGATTATCGATCCGGAAAATAAGAAAGAATTGACCGTAGATCAAAAGATCAAGAGGCGGACTTTTTTCTCATTCGCTACTTTTTTTGCCATGAGCGCGGCGACTTATGAAGGATGGAATTGGCTTTATAGCGCACCTGACGAAGCAAATGGCATTACCGCCGGTTCCAGGAAACCGTTGCGCGCTGCAATGAACAAAACTGAGCTTTTTTTCAGAAGGTTTTTCAGTGATAACCATTTGGTAAAAACATACCCAAAATCAATGGCTGCCAGAAATGTCCGGATCAACAGCAACATTGGTAATGAAGACGAAAATTTCAACCCTGAAAACTGGCAGCTTTCCGTCGTAAAAAGTAAGGGCGAAGTTTTGAAAATAAATCTGGAAGCGCTTAAAGCGTTGCCAAAAACTGAAATTGTATTTGATTTTAAGTGCGTGGAAGGCTGGGATCAGATTCAGCATTGGGCAGGCGTTCGTTTCCTTGATTTTATCAAACATTACAAACTGGACGATTTAACTTCTATGCAATACGTAGGCCTTGAAACGCCCAATGGAGAATATCAGGTAGGTTTGGACATAGAAAGCGCTTTGCACCCGCAAACGATCCTGGCCTATGAAATGAATGATGCGCCATTACAAACCGCTCATGGCGCGCCGCTAAGGCTGATTATTCCGGTTAAGTATGGAATTAAAAATCTGAAATGTATTGGAAAAATAACGTTCAGCAATCAGCGACCACGCGATTACTGGGCGGAGAGAGGTTACGATTATTACTCCGGATTGTAGTAAGATAAGACCTCAGGATCAGAATTTTAATTGAGTAAAAAATGTTTTCAATGATCACTTCATACAAAAAAAAATGAAAAAGTTAAATATCGTAATAGCACTGATTTTGTTGCTTTCAATGAATGCATGCGGCCAAAATCGTAAGAATAAAAACAAAGAAAGTGCCGTAGATACCGTAGCATTTCCGGGAGCAAAATCAGATACTGAGTGGAAAAAAGTTTTGTCTTCGGAGGCGTACCAGATTATGGTTCAAAGAGGAACAGAAATTCCTTTCCGGAATCCTTACTGGAATAATCACAAAAAAGGAACTTATGTAAGTGCAGCGACCGGAAAACCATTATTCAGCTCAGATACCAAGTTTGAATCGGGAACGGGCTGGCCAAGTTTTTTCCAGCCAATTGATCCCAAAGCGGTAAAAGTTGTAACGGATAATTCTCTTGGAATGTCAAGAGATGAAGTCGTTGAAAGTAGCACGGGATTACATTTGGGCCACGTTTTTGACGATGGTCCTGCACCGACAGGAAAACGTTATTGTATGAATTCCTGGGCTTTGAAATTTATTCCTGCCAAATAAGTTTGGAGAAAAACAGGACTTAAAAAAACAGTGACAGCCAAGATGAAAATTGGATGTCACTGTTTTTTATCATTCAATGTAACTTTTCAAAATTATTTCGTACTTAGGAAATTCCTGATCGCGGCAAGGTACTGTTCAGGATTATCTCTGATTTTATTATGACCAGAATTTTCAATAATTTCTACTTTTGAACCAGGAATTTCCTTTTGAAATTCGTACATCGTTTCCGGCCTGGCTTCATCAAAGCGTCCGGTAATAAATAAAACGGGTTCCTGGATCTCACGCAGGTTGGGCGTTCT
Source organism: Dyadobacter frigoris (assembly GCF_005280585.1). Classification (GTDB taxonomy): domain Bacteria; phylum Bacteroidota; class Bacteroidia; order Cytophagales; family Spirosomataceae; genus Dyadobacter; species Dyadobacter frigoris. The sequence continues at coordinate 208,785 of NZ_SZVO01000004.1, read as the reverse complement.
TTCAAAGTTTTTCAGCGTTCCCGTTGCATTAAATTCTGTCGGCCCCCACATATATCTGTAAATCTCTCCGTTTCCTTTTCCCGATCCTGCACAATCCGGGGCAGAAATTCTTGCTCCTGGTTTTCTGCTGAGATAATTTATATTGAAAGTATCCGTCGCAGCCATGTATGATTTGTGGTCGTAAATTCTCAGACTTTCATATTTGTTTATCGAATCCTGCACCGGTTTTGACAGTTGAGAAATCAGGATTTTAGCATCCCGCATCCACTTTGATGTACTGATCAGCGGCCCGGCAAAAATCACAGACTTCACTCCTTTCGGCTTTTTGGTCACCATATATTCCACGGCAACCGTTCCGCCCCAGGAGCTTCCTAGAATATTAATTTCTTTCAAATCCAATGCTTTGCGCAAAGCGTCTATCTCGTCAACAAATCTTGGTAGTTGCCAAAGCGTGGTATCGGTCGGCCTGTCTGAATGTCCGGAACCTAACTGATCATAAAAAATAATGGACCGGTCATTTCCCAAAGTGGAATATCCCGGAATTCCTTCACAGCTTCTGCTGCCAGGTCCACCGTGAATCAGCAAGAGTGGGACTCCTTTGCCCTTACCCACAACTTTGTACCAGATCCGTCCGCCTTTAACTTCTACAAAACCTTCTCCCGGCTTTATTTTTTCCGGGATACTACCCGTCAAAAAAACCGAAAGAAATAAAATGACTGCAAAATATTTCATAAGTTGAGGGAATAAATTTGAAACAATTATTTTTTCACACGAATTGGAAATTCAGGTCGTACCGACTCGACAACAGGATTTTTCTCCAATTCTTTCAGCGCTACTTCAATCGCTTTTTCCAGCTGCGGATCATTTCCTTTGATAACTTCTGATGGCGTTTGTTCTACTTCGATATCCGGCGCAACACCAACATTTTCTATAATAAAACCATCTTTCGTCCAAATCGCAACGTTTGGCGCAGTAACCGAGCCTCCATCCAGAAATTCAGGAAAACCTAAAATCCCAACTAATCCGCCCCAGGTGCGCTTCCCAACCAAAGTTCCTACTTTGAATTTATGAAACATAAAAGGAAGCATATCTCCGCCCGATCCGGCGGTTTCATCCGTAATCATTACTTTCGGCCCCTGAATTGAAGCACTTGGCGATTTCAACTCCCGGCCGTAACGCATATGCCAGTTTGCCTGATAAGGCCGTTGTAAAATGTCAGTATAATAATCAGCCAAAAGGCCTCCTCCGTTAAAACGTTCATCGATAATGATTGCCTTTTTATTGGCTTGCGGAAAGAAATAACGTTTAAAATAATCATGTCCTTCTCCGGCTGTATTCGGCACGTAAACATACGCCACCTGCCCTTTTGTAGCTTCGTTTACCTTTTTCAGATTTCCTTCAACCCAGTCACGGTTACGCAACGCATACTCATTTTCAACCGGTACTACTTTTACAATTCTTGAATTTTTCCCATCCGCAGTAGGTCCAATTTTCAGCTCTACAATTTTATCCGCAGTAGCTTCAAAAAACTTATACAGATTTTCTGCTGCGGTAACTTCTACACCATTAACAGCCAAAATATAATCGCCCGTTTTTGCATTAACGCCCGGTTCCGTTAAAGGTGAGCGAAGCTTTGGATTGTAATTCAAACCACCATAAATTTTTTTGATCTGATAATGATTATTGGTAATCACATAATCCGCACCCAATAAACCACCATTCACTTTCAAAGGCTTATTCATTTTATCACCCGGATCACTTACCCTATGGTGCCCAATAGCCAACTCACTGCACATCCACTGAATCAGCATATTCAAATCATTTCGCGTGGCCAGATCCGGAAGCATGACAGCATATTTCTCTTTCATTGCTTTCCAGTCGGCACCGTGCATTTTGGGATCATAAAAATAATCGCGGTTGACACGCCAGGCTTCATTAAAAATATTTGACCATTCCGCCACCGGATCAATTTTTACCTGTATATCCGATATATTAAGAGTTCCTTTTTCGCCTTCCGGTTTTTCGCCCGCGTTGGAAATTCCATAAGCGCCGCCTTTAGAATAGAGCATTTTCTTGCCATCGGCAGAAATGAAATATTCATCCAGTTCCATTACCTCTGAATCTTTGCGTTTTTTGATATCATATTTGTGCAATGTTGCCTTACCGTCGTCGGCATATCGTATATAAAGCAATTCACCTTCTTTTGCCACAGCCAGGCTGTTATGATCACCATCTTTTACAGGAATATCGATGATCCGGTTTTCAATTCCTTCCATGTCAATTTTGACTGAAACCGGCTTTTTATCGCTATCCTTTTTCTCGGCTACAACAGGTGTTTTGCTAATTTTACTTTTATCCTTAGCTGTTTTTTCCTCAACTTTTTTATCCTCTTCTTTCTCATCTTTTACACCTTCTTCATCACTTTCTTTGGCAAAAGGAGAAACCGTTTCTTTTTGCAGTGTCAGCAAATAAATAGAACTGGTCGCTCTCATATCAATACTCGACTGATCAAACCAGTTGACCACCGGCCCTGCATTTGTTGATGCGAAAAAATACAAATATTTGCCATTCGGATCAAAAACGGGATCCGAAGCATTACTTAATCCATCCGTAACCGGAAAAGATTTATCCTGATCCACAGAATAAAAAAGAATTCTTTTGAAATAAGTATCCTCAACTTTGGTATAGGCAATCCATTTGGAATCAGGAGACCAGTCACCAAATTGCTCCCGGAAAGGTCCCGGCGTATACAATTCATCTGCGTCAATTTTTTTCGATATACCGGATTTCAAATCCATTAGATACAGATTTCTCCCATTATCAACATAACTCAGTTTTTTACTATCAGGCGACCATCTGATATTGGCATAAAATCCATTTCCTGTCAAAGGAATTGCTCTGACTTCCCCTTTTCCATCCTGCGATTTTATGTAAAGCTGATACTCGCCGGAAGCATCAGAAAAGTAAGCGATTGACTTTCCATCGGGTGACCAGGCCGGATATTTTTCATGCGCTCCTGGTGTATTTGTAAGATTCCGCGGATCACCTTTTTCTGCTGGCACCGTGACAATTTCTCCCCGATAATCAAAAACAACACGTGAGCCAGACGGCGAGATATCCGCAGAACGGATGTAGGAAGTACCTTTTACAAATCTTGGCCTCAACTCCAATAAATCCGCTGCAATTCCGATCGTTAATTTGGTATCAGTTCCGGAAAGCGGATCAAGCGTGTGCAGATAACCAGCCTGTTCAAAAATTATTTTATTATTTCCGGACGATATATTCAGTACCGGAAAATCTTTGAAACTGGTTAACTGTTTTATTTCTTTGGATAGAACGTCGTAAGAATAAATATTAAATTCCCCGTTACGATCGCTTCTAAAATAGACCGTATTTCCCATCCAGGATGGGCCGGTATCATTACATCCGCCAGCTGGCTGGGGAATTTTCACTATCGATTTGTCCTGAAAAGAAAACAACCAAATGTTCGCAGTGGTACCGCCACGATAATTTTTCCATTGCAGAAAAGCATCTGCAAGTGGTGTGTAAGCCATATATTTTCCGTCCGGTGCATAAGAAGCGTGAAAAGCATTTGGAATTTCGAGCTGACCAGGGAAACCGCCGACTATCGGAACCGTAAATAACTGGGCGTAGCGATTTGTAAAAACAGCACGTTTGGAAGTAAATAAAACATTTTTACCGTCTGGTGTAAATCCTTTAACAATATCATCTCCCGGGTGCCAGGTCAATCTGTTTGGGACGCCGCCTTCAACCGGTATTACGAAAACGTCCTTGTTTCCATCATATTCAGCACTAAAAGCGATGAGTTTTCCATCTGGTGAAAATGCTGGGCTTGATTCAATTCCTTTATCAACCGTTAACCGTTTTGGCTGCGAACCATCCGGATTGGCTATCCAAAGATCTTCCGCGTAAATGAAAGCAATATGCCCGGCACTGATCGCTGGCTGGGAAAGCATTCTGGTATTGTTTGTATCAACCCCAAAAGAAAAAACGGAAAAGAGAAGAAGTGTGAACGTAAAAATTGTTTTCATAGCAACCCTATTGTTTAAATATCTTCAAAAACACATGTTTTAAAGATAAGAAAAGTTTGAGTTAACAGGGCATAAAACGATTGATTACGCCAAAAGAACGACACTATCGTTTTTAATCAAAGAGTAATAAGCTGAAATATCGAACTGCATTACGTGCAGACATAGGTTGTCATCATCAAAACCGAATCAGATAAAGCCAAAATCGTATGTGCCATATTGGGATGAAAAACAGCTACCTGTCCCTGAATACTTTGCACGATTTTACCATCCGTTTCGGTCTGAATTTCCCCCTGCATGACCTGCAAAGTAAAAAACTCTTCCATTCGCTGATGATTCAGGACAGCTCCTGATTTCAAGGCTGTGATAACCATTGTCAGTCCTGCGGATTTAAAAACAGTGATTCCGTTCCTATCGTTTTTCTCCCATGACTTTTCGCTTTTTAATTGTTCAACAAAACCGGGAATATCAATAAAAACATAAGGAGCGTCAATAACCCTGTCTCCTTCCGGACGATTTTTTGTGGCTTGGTTTGTTTTAATTTCCATAAGAACGGTAGTTTGATTCTTTCCTGAACAACTCAAATTTCATGCCATCACGTGAGCATATAAACCTACACATTTTAAGCCGTTTTTCCTTGGCATAAAAATTTATCTGATGGAGAAAATTTCATCAAGCAACTGTCAACCGTACAGACCGTTATGAACAAAATAAAATTTACTTTCTCACTCATTAAAGACAGTTTTAATGAATTCTTGAATGATAATGGCCTGAAACTGGCTGCTGCGTTATCATACTATACTATATTTTCCCTGGCTCCCATGCTGCTTGTTATCATTTCTGTTGTAAGTTTTTTTTATGGCAAAGAGGCTTTTACGGGCGAATTATTTGGTCAGATAAGCGGACTGGTTGGAAAAGATGCTGCCGTTCAGCTACAAGAAATTATCAAGAATGCCGAAGTATCCAATAAATCAACCGTGGCAGCTACTGTGGGTGTAGTTACGCTTTTAATTGGTGCAACCGGGGTTTTTGCAGAAATCCAGGATTCGATCAATTATATATGGTCTATCAAATCAAAACCTAAAAAGAGCTGGCTGGCGTATCTAAAAAACCGGCTTTTATCTTTTTCAGTAATCCTGACGCTGGGCTTTTTATTGATCGTATCATTGGGAGTTAATACCGCCATCGACTTATTAAGCAGCAGGTTGGAACGTTACTTTTCCGAAGTTTCCGTCATTATTTTCACCGGTTTAAATATTATTTTGGTACTGATTGTGCTTACAGCTTTGTTTACGGCCATTTTTAAAGTTTTGCCCGACGGACATGTACGCTGGAAAGAATGTATGATTGGTGCTGCTTTTACCGCCGTTCTCTTTGCAATCGGAAAATCCGGAATCAGTTTGTACCTCGGCCAGCAGGATCTTGGCGCTACTTATGGAGCATCAGCTTCCATTGTGATCCTGCTAACCTGGGTTTATTATTCCTCAATTATCCTATATTTCGGTGCAGAATTTACCAAGGTTTATGCCAAAACGGATGGTGAAGATATTTCACCGAATGAACATGCAGTATTAATTTCGAGACTGGAAGTGGTAGAAAAACATGGCACAAGCACACCGGAAGTTTCAAAACCGTCTTTAAAAATAGTCGCCTCTTTACCGGAAGAAGGCAAAAAACTCATTCATAACGTTATCAGATTTATTGATAACAAATTTGATATTGTAAAACAGCAAATCCTGCCCGTTTTTGAATCATTGTCTGCTTCAATAATCTTTTATGTTTTAACTGCTGTTTCAGCTTTTACAATGCTTATCACTTGTTTGATACTGCTTGGGAATTTCCTTAATAAATCATTGAACAGTGGCTATCTGGGTTATGTCATTTTGTTAGGCGCCTTTATAATTTTTGGTATAGTAAGCATATTACTTCGAAAAAATGTTCTTGACCTGGTTCGTAAAATTCTTGTTTCAATGAACAGAGCCTGATTTTTTTTACTTATAAAAAAACAATTCTGTCCTATGATCATCAAAATTACGGCTGATCATGGACAGAATTCAGGCAATGTTTATTTCTCCTGGACAATCACTTTCCCAACCACTTTATCCTGCATTGAAATGATATACAATCCCGCTGCAAGGCCTTCAATATTAATCTTTTGGCTTTGTTTTAAAATTATTTGACACAAAACTGTTCTTCCGGACTGGTCGATGATTTTAATCTTTGCCGGAAAAGCATTTTCATCGGCTTTAATCTGGATAAAATCACGAGCCGGAGAAGGATAAACTGTTATTTCCTCCTCTGTTTTTCGCTCGACAGAAACAATTCCTGAATAAGCAAAAGTCTCATCCAGATCGACCATTTTTAGCCGGTAATAATATTCTTTCTCTATAAGTTTAGTATCTTCAAAATGATAGCCCGAAGTATTTAAAGGAATAGCCGGTTTCAAAACAGCCAGTTGTTCAAAATGTTTTCCATCAACACTTCTTTCCAGCTCAAATTGTTTGAAATTGATTTCACTACTCGTTTTCCACTGCACCAAGATCTGATTTTCTTCGGTTTCTTTTGCTTCAAAAGATTGTAATTTAACAGGCAGCGGCGTGCTCAAACATAACACATTCATTTTTGCAGCATGTGTAGCAAGTCCAAAATTCGGGTCGTTTATGATCGTATTGCCATAAGTTGAAAGATTGGTAAAACCTCCATTCATACTGATCCGGCGACCGTTAACTCCTTCGCAAAAATCGTCCGTCCATGTCCAGGCCAGCCAGCCTACGTTATGATTCTGGCAGCTTTGCAGGAGATCTTTATACGCTGGAATCGTATTGGAGCAAGGGCCGGTAGCATCCTGAATGTTCGCAATTTCTCCCAGAACAATCGGAAATGCAGCATCGGCAATTTGCTGAACACGTGCTTCCATAGCTGCGGCATTATCGGCGTACCAATATGCGTGCGCACTCATGATAATGTTATGCATAGGATCCTGCGTTATGAGTGCGGCTCCGGCCTGCAAAGCAATATCCAGACTTTGGCCACAATCGGGGGCATCGATCATCAGCGGAACCTGAATTCCGGCAGTACGCAAATCTGTTATGACTGTTTTATAATGATTAAGCCAGGTTGCATAGGCCGTTGCCGGATCGGAAGCCCAGTTCACATTTCCAAATTCGTTGGCAACGTTGACTATAACAAAACCTTTATGTTTGGTAATCAAATCCTTAACCGACTGCTGCTTCCACCAGGGCAAAATGATATTATTAAATTGGGTATAATCGTCCGAACAAGTCAGGTCATGTAAATCGATCACAGAAACTATTCCTGCGTTTTGAAAACGGGTGACCACTACGTCAAGATCTGCAACGACATAAGGTTTCCAGTTTGCAGCGCGGTTTGCATACCATTCGATTCTGACAATATTAGGTTTCGCCTTGATTATTTCGGCTGACAGTTCATTATTTACACCAGTCGGATCTCCGTTGATATTGGCTGGAAATTCCCAGTCATCCGCCAGCGAATAATTCACACCTCTTGGTATAAACACCTCATTACAAGGACTCATGATCGTATTTCCTTGCGTATGAATGGTTCCCTCAGCATAGGTTGGCGTTTCCGGAACAACCGGGCAGGAAGGCACCGTTGTTATGGAATAAGCTTTCACAAAATCCCAGATAACCTGAGCCGGATTGAAGCCTGAAACGGCAGGCCAGCTATGTCCGACACCCACTACCCGGATCAATGAAATCTCTTTGGTTGCAGGCGGAGAACCAACGCAAAAAGAAAGTTTTGTAACATTCGGCGCGATTGTCGTATTAGGAAGTGTGTAGGTAATTTTACCGCAGGTGTAATAGGAAAATTCGGTAAGCGGCCACTCGCTCCAGTCCGTAGGCTGATGATCCGGATCGGGATAATCAACAGTTCCATCAGGATCACCATGAATATGTAAGATAGGAACCGGCTTGAAACTGGCACTGCTGAAATAAGAATAATTGCCATTATTGGCATACATATTCCCGGCAACCGGAGCGAAAGCGGCAACTCTCCCGGCAAGATTAACCGCAAGATTATATGTCATAAAACCTCCCGCCGAATGTCCGGAGGCATAAACTTTCTGGGCGTTGATATGATAAGTTGAACAAAAATAATCGATCATATCGGATGTGAAATTTACATCTTTTAACTGATCAATAGCCCGATTCCAGCCATTGCCATCATTGTCTGCATTGGGATAAACGACGATAAAATTATTGACATCGGCGATGGCGTCAAAACCGGTAGTTCCTTTAATTCCTGAGCCGCTTCCACCATCACCATGAAAAACGAACAATAACGGCAGATTTTGTGCTACGGTACTTCCTGGTGCGTGAAAAACAAAACTTCTGCTTTTTCCTCCGGAAGTTATCGTTTGGGTGATATCTATTCCATAAGCTAAGGAAGTAAAAAAGCATAGAAAAATTAAGATGGCTAACCCATGTTGAAAATGTTTCATATTCCTGAATATTAGATCAATAGATTCGAAATAGTTCTACTAAATTAATATATTTCGTAGAAAACATTTTATACAAATTGATCTAATTTGACTACCAGTTACTAACCGGCGGATTCTGGAATGATAGAATGATAGAATGATAGAATGATAGAATGATAGAATGATAGAATGATAGAATGATAGAATGATAGAATGATAGAATGAAAAAAGTGCGGGACTGAGCGAATTAGTTCCCGTTATCCAACATTCTATCATTCACTCATTCTATCATTCAAAATTATTCCAGATTCTCATTAATTTCGGAGAGCAGATATCCTTTGGGATCACTAAAATATTCCCAGAAAAAGATGCCAGCAAGCTTTTTCCTTTTTACATATTTACACTTCGCTTTAATTGATTTTTCGTCATCATAGGTGATGAGAATTTTCGTTACAGGATTAAAAAGGTAAGAGGCTTTTGCTTTTTTATCATAGAATTTTTTGTATCCGTTCTGATTAATCAGTGTATCCTTGATTTTGGTATAACCCCCACCCTGCACGGATTTTATCCTTTTTTGACCTAAACCGTTTGCCGTAATATTTTCAGCTTCCCAACCTTTTCCATAAAATGCGGCACCAAGTCCAATTTTTTCCGCAGGAACACCTGCTGCAATAAAATTTTGAACAGAACGATCAGCAGATGACATGGTTGAATCTCCTTTGTCAGCGTATAAATTGGTATGATGGCCAACGGTTCCGTTTTTTCCACCATAATCGTAAGTCATGATCAGGATATAATCGGTATATTGAGCAACGTTACCCATTTCTGTATGTTCTACGAAAGATTTCGATCCTCCAACAGCAGTTGTAAGCAGATATTTTTCACCTTTTTCAAGTGCCAGTTTATCAAGCTCTTCACGAATTGCCTTGAACATAAGCGTAAAATTTTGCTTGTCCTCAGGCCGGTAAATATTTCCTTCTTCTCCTTTCATGCCCGGATATTCCCAGTCAATATCAACACCATCCAGATCATATTGACGGATTATTTCAACACTGGAAACGGCAAATTTTTTCCTTGAAGATTCTGTCAATACGGCATCTGAAAAATTCTCACTCCACGCCCAGCCACCGATTGAAATGACAATTTTGAGATCCTGATTAATAAGTTTAAGTGCATTCAGCTTTCTAAAATTGGTCGAATCTGTTGCAAGATTAGTGAGTACAGCAAGACTGTCCTGTACATTGACAAATGCGTAATTGATATGTGTGAGTTTTTTCGCATCAATCTGTTCCGTATTTACCAGTCCTCTGAATCCGCCAACGTAACCGTTAACGATGTATTTTTTAGATTTAGAAGTTTGTGCGGAGGTAAGACAGGATGTACTTAAAAGGAGAATTAGTATCAGAAGCTGATTAATTTTCATGGCTATTTCAGGGGTGATTAGTTTCAATAAAAGATATAAACGATAAATTTATACTCCTGTTTCTGTGGCTAAAGCCGAAGGGACGAGGTGTGCAAAACCCAAGGTGTCAAGCGATATTTTCATCTTGTCTTATGATGAGATATCGGAAAAACAAGTCTCAACTTGATCTGAAAACATACTGCCTACCGGAACAATGTTTTTGCCAATGTGTAATTGATTACGTTCAATTTTACTGACGCGGTTTTTGGATACAATAAATGAACGATGTACCCGGATAAAATCAGTTTCCGGTAAAAACTGCAAAACTTCTTTCATCGTCAGCCGGGATAAAGTTTTGCTGTTTTGAAGCATAAAAACCATATAGTTACCCGAACTTTCAATAAATAAAATATCATCAAAAAAAATCTTCACCTGCCCAAAACCAGATTTAAGAAACAGAAAATCAGGTTTTTGCATTAAAGTTTTATTCCGGAACTCCAATATTTCTGCTGCTTTATCACAGGCTTTGGAAAAACGCTCTAACGAAAATGGTTTGAGCAAATAGTCCACAGCATCCAGTTCATAACTTTTAAAAGCGTGTTCGGTATAAGCAGTTGTAAAGATAACAAGCGGTTTTTTATCCAGTGCTTTTAACATTTCAAACCCTGAAATATCCGGCATTTTGATATCCAGAAAAATCAGGTCAACCGGATTTTCTTTCAAATATTTTATCGCGTCAAAAGCATTGACAAAACTGGCCGGCAAATCTAAAAACGAAACTTTCGATGCTAACGCTTCAATAATTTCCAACGCAATAGGCTCATCGTCAACGGCAATCGCTTTTATCGTTACATTCATTTTTGGTTATCTTTTCAAAGTAAATACCTTGCCTAAAAACTTAAAGTAAGGTGTACAAAATATTCTATCTGAGATTCACGGATCGTCAATTCATATTTTTCCGGATACATCAAATCAAGCCGCTGGCGTACATTTTCCAGACCAATTCCTTTATGTTCATTTTCCGGATCAGTCTGGTTTTTAGGATGAATACTGTTATAAACATCCAGTTCCAGCTTACTATCCTGGCACCTCAGCGAAATGTTGATCCATGAACGATTTTGTAAACTGATTCCATGTTTGTAAGCATTTTCAATAAACGGAATTAAAAGCATCGGCGCAATGGAATGCTGACAGGAATTTTCAGAAATATTTACTTCGACTTTAATATTTTCAGATTTCGCCAGCCGAAGATTCTGCAAGTGAATATAATCTTTCAGATAATCCACTTCACGTGCTACGGGGATCATTTCCAGGTTATTTTCATAAAGCATAAACCGCATCATATTCCCCAGTTTTTGAATTCCTTCGGACGTCCTGTCTGCATTTTCCTGAATCGCTGTTCCGTATAAGGTATTCAGTACGTTGAAAAGAAAATGAGGATTGATTTGCGATCGAAGAAATTGCAGGTCAGCAGAAGATTTTCCAAGTTCAGTTTTGAGTGAATACAGTTGTTGGAGCTGATCTTTGTTTTGGTTATAAATAAACCATGAGAATAAAACGGCTATTGCAAAAACGAGAGAATGCATTGTTAAAAAAGCCTTAGGCGGCGAAAGTTTGTCAAGACCTTTTAAAAAAATCATTGAGAAAAATCCTGCAAGAATCAAAGCACACAAAAGTCTGATAACGTAGCCCGAGAGCTTGTTTGGCTCTTTTTGATAATTTGGTATTAGAAAATACAGATTGAAAGCATAAACAAAATAACCGCACGGAATTAGGCAAAGCCAGAAAGGGCCAAAATCACTGTTATCACTTTTCATTAAAACAAACGAAATAGCAGCCCAAATCAGGAAAACCGCAAGTACCTCCCTCATGATTCTGGTGCGTAAAGTTTGACTTTTATTGTTCCCAACCAGATAAAGTAACACGAGGTTTTTGATAATCGTGTAGCTCAGAAACAATAGAAATATTTTGAATGTCGCCGGAACGCTGTTAATAAAACTTTGACCAAATGAAGGATATGCCAGGAAGTTGTCATAACGATAATAGCTGGCGTATATCGTTGTTAAAAAGACAAAAGTGAAGATTATAAGAAGAGCAATGATATTCCACTTTTTACGAGGCTGATACTTAGGAAAAACCCAGTTGTTCAGGAAAATAAAACTGAGATATAAACCCGTAGCCACCGAAATTCGAGGTAAAAGAAAATAGGTGTCATAATCATATGGCAAACCTTTTTCCCCAAAGAGCTGCGTCATTTCATCAATATAGGGTCGATGCGGCTGATTCGCTGAAAAGGCGTTGTCAAGAAATGTATAAACACCAAAAATCCAGCAAAGCGTTGCCAGCCAAAATTCACTCAATCGTAGTTTCATATCTTATTTTTTCAACAATGTTAGGGCAGGAATTTTATCCAAAAAAATATCAGTGACAGAAACGTCAATCCGTGTGACGAAAAGAAAAAAAGCTCAAAATTAGTGGCATTTGTTTAAATTTAAATGCGTGCAATTTTCCTGTATCCGCATCATTCAGTCACTCCTGTTTATATATTATGAAATTCAAAACTACAACCCAAAACGCAAGAAGAAATTTCCTGAAAAATCTGGGAACGGGCTCACTGGCCGCGATATCACTCCCGGGCATTTTGTACCCGAAAGAGACAACCGCAATGCCGGTTCATAACGGTTTTTTTTTACAAGATGAAAAGTACTGGGCACAGATTAAAAAACAATTTGCAGTACCGTCGAATCTGATTATGCTGAACGCCGCGAATCTTTGTCCCGCCCCGGCTTCCGTAAACGAAAAGGTTTCCGGGATTATGTCCGGCTTGTCAAAAGATGTGTCATTTCAATACCGGAAACAATTTACAGAAGGCAGAAAAAATTCGATTGAGGCGCTGGCTATGTATACCGGTGTTGCACCTGACGAAATCGGTATTACCAGAAATACTTCCGAAAGTAATAATATCATTGTAAACGGACTTGATCTGAAAGCCGGGGATGAAATTATTTTGTGGGACCAAAATCATCCTTCCAATGGCGTTGCCTGGGAAGAACGTGCGAAAAGATACGGTTTCAAGGTTAAAAAAGTAAGTATGCCCGAAAATCCGAAATCGGTGGAGGAACTGGTAAAACCTTTTCGCGAAGCGATTACACCACAAACAAAACTGATTGCATTTTCACACATTTCAAATACGAGCGGCATCGCATTACCCGCAAAATTAATTTGTGAACTCGCTGGCTCTAAAAATATTCTTTCGTTTGTGGATGGAGCACAATCACTTGGATCAACTGATCTGAACCTGAAATTGATGGGTTGTGATTTCTACACCGGAAGTACGCATAAATGGTTTATGGGACCTCTGGAAAATGGAATTTTATATATCAAAAAAGATAAAGTTGCTCAGGTCTGGCCGAATATCATCAGCGTTGGCTGGAAAGACAGCAACATGACGGTCGACGAAAAATTTTGTGCACTCGGCCAGCGAAATGAAGCCACACTTGCGGGACTGGTAGAGACTGTAAATTTTCATAAAACTATCGGTAAAACCAATATCGCCAACCGTGTTGTGCAGCTCAATGATTATTTAAAAGATCAGATCAGGACTAAAATTCCGGCTATTACATTCCTCACGCCAATTTCTCCTGAGCTAAGTGCCGGCATTACGAATATCAATTTACCAGGTAAAAAACCAGCTGATATTACCCAAAAACTTTACGATCTGTTCGGAATTGCTACTGCGCCGACTGGCGGAATTCGTATTGCCCCGCACATTTATAATTCTTTAAGTGATATAGACAAACTGGTCAGCGCTTTGCAGACATTAGTTGTTTAAACAAAAAACATACCGGTCACAATCAGAAATAAATTATTTCCTTTCGGATTGTGACCGGATTTTAAAATCAGAATTACTGTTTTTCCAACGCAACAAAATCCTCTCTCACCGGCGTGAAACAATCAATTACTTTACATTCAGTCAAAGCTCTGGCCGAATGAGGTGCCATGGATGGAATGAATGCCGCCATACCTTTGGTCAGCAATTGGATTTCTCCGTTGATATTAAATTCCAGCTCTCCTTCAAGCACATGACAGCACTGCTCATGAATATGGCTGTGCTCAGGTAAATCGGTACCGTTTTCAATCGTAAAATATCCAAAAGTTGAATTTTCAGTATGCGCAAGCGTGCCGGAAATCCCGTCCCATATCTGCACAATTTTACCAGAATTGAAATTTATAAATGACATGATAATCTGCTTTTAATTTATTCGGGTAAAATAGTAAAAATTCGAACGCATTGTCAAGGCGGATTCCGTCATGGAAATTATATAATGAAATGGCCGGACAGGTAGCTTTCAGTAAGATTTATAACATAGAAACAAGACCGGAAGAAGAAGAAATTATCCTTGTTCCATATGGCTGTACCAAACTGCGGATTTTGCAATTCCCTGTTATTAAAAGGGCAAAAATAAGTGTAATCATATTTTCGGCTAAATTAGAATATGGCCAGGCACGGTTACTAAATTGATTTCTGATAAATTATTACATATCTTTATAATACGTATTTCTCACTTTATTAAAATTAAAATATCATGAAAAATTATTTAAAACTGCCTCATCTCAATCCTCTCATAACGTCTGCACTTTTTTTATTTAAATATCTGTTTTTAAGCAGTAAAACTTATAACTGGACTTTAATTTAAAGTTATTCAAAACAGCATTTTAAATATAGGAATATCATTCTTCGATTTAGCTTAGGGTGATATTATTTATATACTTTTCGTATTTGTAATTCAGGTCCCTGGGTAGAATTGTCATTAATTGACGATTTATTTCCGGAGAACTGAAAGTTTTTGTCTGTAAATGAACAAAGCCAGCCTTTGCGAAAAACAGCTGACATATTACTGTATCGAAAAAATCCGGTGAAATAAATGAATAATTTTTCGTCATACGAAACCGTCGTTAATGACTAACACACGGATTGAATTTATAAATGTTGAGCATAAGTCATCTTTGAGGCATTGCCTTGAAGACTGATTTAAAACAGTGCAAAATGCCAGCCATAAAATTAAAACAACCCCTCTTTAAAATGATAACTATTGCCCTCGTGGATAAACATCCGGTTATGCGTATTGGCCTGATTGCTTTACTCAAGGATAACTTTAACGACATATTGATCCTGGAATCATCCTGCATGAGCTCTTTCCTTAAAACAAAGGCCCAAACGGATGTGACCATACTTGGAATCAGTCCTGATTCTGATGCCGGGAATTTGCGTTTTTTAAACAAATTAAAGGATAAAGATGCTTTTGGTCCCATCATTGTATACGATGAAGAGCCTCGACCCTACCTGGCAGTATCTTTTTTGAGATCCGGTGTTATGGGTTATCTGTCAAAACAAAACGATGAATCAGAGCTAATAGACTGCATAAGTAAAGTATTGAATGGAAACCGGTATGTCTGTAAAGAGATTTTGGGCACAAACAGAGACGTTTCTGCATTTGAAAAAACAACCCGCTTAAAAGAAAACCGCAATCTTACTTTTCATGAATACGAAATAGCCCAGTACATTTGCCAGGGTATCAATGTTTCTGAAATAGCACAGATTTTCAGCAGAAAAACATCAACGATCAGTACAATAAAAATGAGAATCCTCAAAAAACTGAAAGTGAGTAATATTCTGGAATTGCGGAATGTAATGCTCGTTAATGAGATCAATACGGGCACATAATAGTTTTTCAGGTCAAAGATTAATTTCAACTTAAATTCCTTTGAGCTTTTCAACAAAACAATCTGAGCTTTTCAACAAAACGATCGTTTGTAAACCAATTTACCTTTGTCATATCAATAAAAAACGGAAACGATGACAAAAGTTTGGTTTATTACAGGAAGCTCCCGCGGATTAGGGCGCAATCTGGCAGAAGCAGTTCTTGAAAAAGGAGATAAAGTTGTGGCAACTGCCCGAAATACAGAACAATTAAACGACCTGGTACAAAAGTATCCGGACCATGTTTTCCCGGTAAAACTTGACGTAACCATACATGAAGAAATTTATCAGTCCGTTGCGGATGCGATAGCTTATTTTGGCAAAATTGATGTTTTGGTTAACAATGCAGGATTTGGAATAATCGGTGCTGCCGAAGCATTTACGGATCAACAGGTTCGCAGCCAGCTTGAAACAAATTTATATGCGCCCATTGAAATTACGCGTGCCGTTTTACCGCAAATGCGTAAGCAGCGTTCAGGTCGAATTTTGCAAATAAGTTCCGTAGGCGGACGTGTAGGGAATGCTGGCTTAACGATGTATCAGGCAGCAAAATTCGGTTTGGGCGGATTTAGCGAGGCTTTGGCAAAAGAAGTTTCACCGCTCGGAATTTTTGTTACTTGTGTAGAACCTGGCGGATTCCGTACCGATTGGGCCGGTGCATCAATGAGTTACGCTCCAAAAATCGAGGGATATGAAACAACCGTGGATCAAAGAGCAGATTTTTTTGCAAGCGGAAATTTTGTTCCGATGGGCGATCCGGACAAGGCAGCAAAAGTGATGATCGACCTGGTTGAGAATCCCGAACCTCCTGTACATTTAGTTTTGGGTAGTGAGGCAATTGCTATATTAAAATTGGCTGACGCCGCCAGAACCGCAGAAATGGAAAAATGGCTGCCAGTAAGTATTTCCACAGATCATCATGAGGCAGTTAATTTTCTGGAAACAGAGCTTGGGCAACAACTGACACAAGCGAAGAATGATTGAAGTCCTAATAATTAAAGGTTAAAATGGACGCTTCAGAAAAGGAAAAAAAAATCCTCATATTTTATATTCCTGTTATTCTCACAAAAGCAGTGAAGGAGAACAATTCATAGCTGAGCACGTCTTTGGCTTTATTATTTCCGGCAATTCGGAAATGTATTTCAATAGGGAAAAATATGTTTTCGAAGCAGGCGATTTCAGGTTTCTACGAAGAAATCAATTGACAAAATATTCAAAAATCCCGCCTTTGGGAGGTGAGTACAAATCGATTTCCATATTCATGGACCAAAAAACTTTGCGCAGTATCAGCGAAGAAAATAACCTGACGATGGACAAACCTTATAGCGGTGAAAATGCCCTGGTCCTGAAACCTATTAACGGCTGATTTTTGTAAAAAACATGTGAAACAGAAAAACCACGGCAAGGTCTGTGGTTTTTCTGTTTGTATCTTATCAAACACAACAAAGAAATTACTACAAAATTTACAAAGAAATTACTACCCGAAGCGTCGGATTCCTCTACAAATCCTTAGGAATTATGAATCTACATTTGTGCTAAAATAATTAGACAAAGTTCTCAAAACTATTTCAGGATAAGTATCATCAGGCCTCCTGTCAATAATCAGCTAACCTACCTGTAACAGATATTTCGAAAAATACAAAACAAAAATCTCCTCACCATCAATAAGTTATATTTTTAAATTAATCTTATCAATTTTACTCAAATGAAAAGAAAACTACAATTCTCAACCAAACTTTTTGCGGTTACCTTCGTTTCTGCATTCATCTTAACCTCCTCTACACTATTCGCTCAGGTGAAAATCGGAGCAAATTCTACAACCATCGGAGCAAACTCAAATCTGGAAGTGGAAGCAACAAACGCCAACAAAACAGTTATTACAAAAGACGCCGGAAAACTTATTGTTGATGGAAATGCACAAATCAAAACTTTACCTGCCGCTGCCCTGGCCGATAAAAGTGTCGCCGCAGATGCCAGTGGAAATCTTACTTTAAGGGCCAATGTCACTGTTGCACCTCTTGGATTATTGACAGGACCAACCCGTTATACAAGTGACCAGGTTAACGTTGCAGTTAATGCTGTAAGAACGGGAAATGTCGTATGCCTGGAAGGTAACATTAATGCATTGGAGACATTAGCTCCCAATGAAAATGGAAATGAGTTCAGAATCGCCTTAATTCCTGCTGGTTATACACCAAGAGTTGTGCAGCAAGGGCCAAGCGGAGGAAATTTCGGACTTCAACATGCCGATGCATGGGAAATCTACACACCGATCATTTACACAAACGGAGCCGTAGGATTTTATTTGCCTGACGCCGAGTTCACAATTAACCACAATGTTTCTTTAAACGGGGTATGTTATATAGTTAATTAATGTTGCCTGTACTTTTCAAAATGAAAAGAGGAAAATCATTACAGACTTATAACATATACTTAAATGAAAATATATAAAAAATCATCCAGGGCCTCATGCCGGCTTTGGGCATGTTCAATATTTCCATTGCTGGGATTATCGCTTTTTGCAAATGCCCAGCAAGCCAGCCAGGGAAATACAACTGTTTTCGGCGGTGCCGAAATCACAGTTTTCGGAGCTCATAACTTTGTTACCGGTGGCGGTGGCACCCAGCCAGGAATTGTCAAAACAATACGAACTTCACCTTTCGGCGTTTTGAAATTTGGCCCTGCGGCTACACAAACAGCTGCGGATGACGCCAATCATGTAGATGGTTATGTTTCCAAAATTGGTAATACTGCATTTACATTTCCAACAGGAAACGGTACTGATTTACGGCAATTAAGTATTTCGGCTCCATCCACAGCAACTTCACAAGTTACAGTGGCGTGGTTCAGCGGAAATCCTTCGACAGTGACTGACCCTTCGGATGCAGAAACGCATAGTGTAGCTACTCTGGACGGAACATTAGTAGCTGTGAGCCAGGCAGGTTTCTGGGACTGGATACCTGTAACGGGTAGCTTTACCGGATTAACTATTACTGCCTCAATACCTGACCTTACCACTTTTGCAACGGCCGCAAATCTTCGGCTTGCAGGTTGGGATGGTACGCAGTGGATCAATTTGAGCACTGCGGCTAATGCCACCGGTAATATAGAAGGAAGTACAATCACGGGTACAACTCCGGCGACAGGTACGATTTCCGCCCTTGCGATCGGTAGTATTGCAACGCCGTTACCTGTTACTCTGGTTAATTTCACCGCTCAGAAAAAAACAGCAGGTTCAGAGACTGCCTCATCTTTACTTTACTGGACTACATCCGCTGAAACCAATTCCGATCGTTTTGATATTGAACGCAGCACAACCGGTAAAAACTGGAATAACATCGGCAATGTCGCCGCAAATGGCGAAAGTGACAGACAGGTTAACTATTCCTTTACGGACGACAAGCCTCTATCGGGAGAAAATCTTTACCGGTTACGCATGGTGGATAAAGACGGAACTTTTGCTTTTAGCCGTATTCAAAGTATAACTTTTGATGGTACAAATTCTGGTTTATCCGTTTATCCAAATCCGTCTGCCGATAAATTATTTATCCGCGATTATAGCTCTGTAACAAATATTGTTGTGAGCAATCTTAACGGAACAACAGTTTACAAATCAGCCTCCTTTGCATCCGGTAATGGTTTTATTGACCTCACAAGCCTTTCACAGGGAATGTATATTGTCAAAATATCACGTGTTAACGGCACTTTTTCAACCCATAAAATAGTGGTTGGAAAATAAAAAACTTGTTGAAAAATAAGTGAGAAACTAAAAAAACCCTTCCGATTTTATTGGAGGGGTTTCTTGTTGTAAAATATTCAACATCAATATTAATGCAAATATCTTATTTAAAGCCGGTTACCAAATTAAATTGAGTAAAGACCGTGATAAACATTTAACTCGATCCAACCAGGAACGGCTATATCTTTAACTTCTAAAAGATAATACTTTCCGGCAGCTGTTTTACAGGCAACAATGGTTCCGACAGGTAAGTAATTTGTCCAGGAATAAGAACCGTCCGGAGCGGCATTGATCTGGTAGGATTTGAATGTTAAAATCTTTAAATTTTCGATAGTAATATCTTTAATATTGGCAATTCCCAGATTGGAAAATGTAACCGTTGTAGGGAATAACGCAGAATAACATCCTCCATCACTCTTCCATCCAATATCACCAGCCGGATATGCTGCTACTGTAAAAGGACTGGTTAGCTTCATACTTTTATCAAGGCCAAGTTTTGTTGTATTGACAAGCCCCCAGTTAAAAGTAGATGGCGCCCGGTTTGGCAAATGACCGGGATCAATCATTGAAATTGGTGTTTTTTCATCCGTAAAACTCACATCCCCCATCTTCGCAGTTTGCGTAGGTGTCACGGGCTCTGGATCCGCGTTTTCGTTACAAGAGAAAGTTGTAAACGATAATGAAATAAACAGAGCTCTGATAATTAGATTTTTCATGGCAATAAATGCTAAATTATTTAGATAAATGATAGAATTATTTCCCCTCACAGTTTGCAGATCATCTGGTTCCGGAAGGCAATGCAAACGTAGACAGGAATAAATCCGGCAACTATTTTAGAGGGTATACAAAAGGTTGATGGGATTGAAAAAGAGGTGTACAAAAAGTTGACGCACTGATTTAACGGTAAAATTTACGCTAACAAATTCAGAATGAATGGATGAAGATGATAAAACCAGAGTTTATTAGTGGGTATTTTTAGGAGTCGTTATACTTTGCATGGTGATTACTTTTGCAACAATCAGTTTTAAAAATACCAGATAGTAGCATCTCTCAGTAAATCCGTTCACAAACTCCAACCCTTTTTCCATGCTCAAAAACCACTTCAAAATCGCATTTCGAAATCTTTGGAAACACAAAGCCTTTTCATTTATCAATATCATGGGGCTTACCGTCGGTATGTCGGCGTGTTTTCTTATTGGTTTGTATGTACATTTTGAGCTGAGTTATGACAATTTCCATTCAAAATCAGACCGGATTTACAGGCTGGTAACGGATATAAAAACGCCATCAGAAACGCTGGAAGTTGATGTCACAACCTGGGCGTTTGCACCAGGGATGAAAAATGATTTTCCGGAAGTTGAAGCTTTTACAAGGATAAATGCGGCGAATTTTAACGTTCGAAAGGGAAATATTCAGTTCAAAGAAGAAAAGGCTTTTTTTGCAGATTCGTCTTTGTTCAAAGTTTTTGATTTTCAGCTCCTGAATGGGAACCCTTCAACGGCCCTGAAAGAGCAGTTGAGTGTTGTTTTAACAGAAAAAACGGCAAGAAAATATTTTGGAAACACTGATCCAATCGGACAAATACTGTTTTTATCAGCAGACACACTGGCAGCCACCGTTACCGGCGTGATGAAAAATATTCCGGAAAACTCGCAGATTAAGGCGGATATGTTTATTTCGATGTCAACCTTTACACGGAAACTCAATAAAAAACTGGATGAAAACTGGGGTGATTTTGGCGCAACTTCCTACTTACTTTTGAAACCAGGATCAATAGCTAAAACACTTCAAAAGAAATTACCTGCTTTTCTTGAAAGTCATGCCGGAAAAATGTTCAAAGAATCACATGTAGTTTACATTTTATCGCTGGAACCATTGAGGCAGGTTTATCTTCGTTCAAATCGTGGCGGTGCTGAAAAGGGAAATGCTGCGAATATTTATATTTTTTCAGCTGTCGCCATTTTTATCTTATTGATCGCCTGTATCAATTTCATTAATTTATCCACGGCACGCTCTGCTGAAAGAGCAAAAGAAGTCGGAATCCGAAAAACATTTGGTGCAGGTAAAATACTGTTGGCCAGACAATTTCTGGTTGAATCTGTATTGATAAGTATCCTTGCTTTTATTTTATCACTGCTTCTTTCCTCTTCTTTAATCCCCTGGTTTAACAATTTGGCAGGAAAAACGATCAGTTATGGAATACTGGAAAATGCATTATTTGTTCCGGGCCTATTTATCTCAGCCATAGTTATCGGCCTGTTGGCAGGCATTTATCCGGCACTGATTTTATCTTCTTTTGAACCGGTAAAGGTTTTAAAAGGACGTTTCACCACAGGTTTTAAAGGAATCTTGCTCCGAAAAAGTTTGGTAACCATCCAGTTTTCAATTTCCATTATATTGATTATCGCCACACTTATTGTTTACACACAAATGACTTTTATGCGTGACAGAGATCTGGGTTTTAGTAAAGATCAAATGCTGATAATCAATTCAGAAGGTGCCCCTAACCGCGCCGTATTCCGACAGTCCCTCGACGGACTTGCAGGAATTCAGTCCACCGCTGCATCTTCCAGTATTCCCGGTGGTGCATTTAACGGTGCTTATTCCGAAATTGAAAATAAAAGCGGCGATTTCCAGGTAGGCCATCTTGGATTATATCTTGTGGATTTTAATTATATGCCGCAATACAAACTAAAAATGGCGGCAGGACGAATTTTTTCCAAAGATTTCGGAACCGATACTACCGACGCCATGATTGTCAATGAAGCTGCCGTAAAACTTTTGGGGTACAGTTCGCCTGAGGAAGCTATTGGCAAAAAATTCAAACAATGGGGCCATGAAGGGAAAATTATTGGCGTGATGAAAGATTTTCACTTTGTGTCATTACACGAAACAATCAAACCGCTGACCATGCGTATTGATCCTGCAAATAGTAATCTCATTTCTGTCAAAATAGAAGGAAATAATATCAGGAAAACACTGGATATTGTTGAAAACCAATGGAAACTACTGATGCCAAACCGCCCTTTCAGTTACTATTTTGCAGATGAATTTTTTGACCGTCAATATCGCAGCGAAGAACGATTTGAAAAACTTTTTTTCAATTTCGCCATCCTTGCCATTTTCATTTCTTGCCTTGGTTTACTTGGACTTGCATCTTATAGTACCATTCAACGTACCAAAGAAATCGGTGTGCGCAAAGTGCTTGGTGCTTCAACGGGAAATATTGTCGGGCTTTTATCCAAAGATTTTCTCTCACTTGTTTTGCTGGCTTTTGTCATTGCTTCTCCCCTGGCCTTTTATGGTATGAACAAATGGCTTCAAAACTTCGCCTATAAAACAAATATCCAATGGTGGATTTTTGCAGCTGCAGCAATCCTTTCGGTCATTATAGCCTTTGGAACAATCAGTTACCTGAGTATCAAGGCTGCTTTAATGAATCCGGTTAAAAGTTTGCAGGCAGAATGATATGCAAAATGGTTGATTTTAATTGGCAGTCTCCCATCAAGGATCTTACTTCTTGAACTATTACTATCACTACAAATATTATTTTAAACTTATTGCAACGTTATCCCAGATAAACGGTGTCTGACCTTATAAGATATAAATGCAGAAATCTAATTTCGTCCTGTTTAACGACTTATGAAAATAAAACTACACCGCCATATATTCTATTTTTTCACTTTCCTGATATTGGTATCGTGCAATAACGTAAAGGATCTCCAACCTGCCGGTGGTGAAGATGTTCCGGATGGAGTTGCTCAGGTGTTAACAAATGCATATCCACGCGCAAAGGATATTACACTGAAAACTGTATTAAAAGATAAACTTTGGGAGGCAAGATTTTCCTCGGATAGTACTTTATTTTACGTTGCATTGAACACAAACCGGGTTCTTAGGGCATATAAGTTGCTTAGCCCTACGGTACCGGATTCATTGCAAAATACTTTTTCTACATTATCTATTAAAGGTGGTACTTTTTCTGATTTCAGACAGGAGGATTTTGCGGTGAATACACGGTATTATACTGCAAAGTATATTTTAAACGGAACTCCCTATGTAGTTAAATGGGAAACAAATTCACAAGAAGGGACATATGCCGGCAAACACATCTACGAAGTAACTGTTAAGCCTTATTTTAAATTTGAATATGATATTGTTCGTGATGAACCTGAAATACAAACCATTGTTCCGCCAGCTATCAACAACTATATAGCTACCTTAAACCTTTATCTTGATCAGGCTACCGGATATGTTTCTGATGCAAATAAAGTGTCATATTACATTATTGCGTCGGATCCCTTCTCGATGCCAAATAGGCCAGGCAATCTTTTATACGATGAAAGTAACAATCTTGCCGTTGAGTATTTCGCACCAAACAATCAAGAATTTTCTTCTCTTTCTAGTTTCCCCACGCAGGTAACTAAATTTGTCGATAATTATGAATTTGCCTCTAAGATGCACTTTAGCAGCGGGTTCGAGAAGAAAACGGAAGCAGCCGCACCATTTGGTATGTTTTTTAACCGTGAAATTACACAGCAATTTAGTAATACCGAGGCATTTCAAGTATGGCTGGACAGGAATGGAAACATAGTTGATTTTTTATACACAGCGAGCTTATTTGTTTAAGACTTAGTTTACTATCTCAAACCTCGCCCCACTAACAACCCTTTAATGAAGTTTTTTCGCAGTAAAAAATACAATAGTTTAACAGAACTGGTGCTGGCCTGCCAAAGGCTTGAACCCAGTGCGCAAACTATTTTTTACGAGCGATACAAAGCAAAACTTACAGGTATTTGTTTGCGTTATGCCAAAACGAAAATGGAGGCAGAAGATATTTTTCAAGAGGCTTTTATCAAAGTTTTTAAAAATTTGAATGAGGTGAAGGATATTGCCTCAATTGATAGCTGGGTAAAATCAGTGGTGATCAGGACCGCCATTAATTATTATAACCGGACAACGAAAGATCAACTTTTACATTCCTCTATCGACGACTTTCCGAAGGAGTTGGAATCGGCAGATTACGATACAATTATTGAACAATTGAATGTTGAAGTGCTTCTGAAAATAATAAATCAGCTGCCTGATATCTACCGGATGGTGGTCAATTTACATTTAATAGACGGATATACACACGCTGAAATTGGAAAGATAATGTCAATACCCGATAGCACATCGCGATCCAATTTCATGAGAGCACGACATTTATTAATGAAAAAATTACAGGAAAAAGGAATCACGCAATATGAAAACTCCTGATAACAACGAGGACGAAGCATTGCAAAAAGCTTTGAAACGCAAATTTGATGACTTTGCGCCCGAACCGGACCCGTCATGGAAAAAAGGCATTTTTGATACTTTACAAATATCAAACGGAACTGCCTATATCAGGCCGTTGTTGGTAGCTGCTGCCTTGATTGTTATCCTTTTTTTGACGGCAATAGAATACGATTTTATTTCAATCAATATGATTAGGAAATCTGACATTACGAATGAAGAAATTACTGTGAGACATGATTCGGGCTGGCAAATAAAAAGTAAGAATGAAACCGCTGCTGAAAAATCAAAAATAATAATTGACCTAAAAAGTTCTATCCCAGAGCCCGGCAAGCTTTCGTTTTCAAACACTGGCAATATGTCTTTTAAAAAAGGGAAAGAGGAAAAAATACATTCTGCCAGCAAAGTTAAAATGGTGAAGGAAGCTCTCGAAGGCAAGCATAATGAGGTGTCAACTTTTACAGAAAATGAAACTGCACGGATAAGTAATCAATTATCTAAGGAGAAGGATTTGTTAACTGACAGCCCGTTGACCAAGGTATCCCCAGGCACGGAATTGTTAAAATTTAATATTCCTAAAATCAAACCATTAGCAATCCGGGCTTTTATTGCATCAAATTTTAACCCTGTTCTAAAAATAAACACGCAGGCAATATCACGAAATGAAAACGCAAAGCCAGAAATATTAAAGACTGAGAAAAAACTAAAATTTCTTTTCAATATCACTAGTATGAATACTTTTCAAGAACTAACGGTGCAAGCTATTCCCGGTGTTGTTTACCAAAACATTGGTTTTCCAACAAAATTTTCAGCAAAAAGGCTTGGATTGAAGTTAACTGGCGGTGTAGAAAAAAACGGATTCCAACTGCTTTTAAATTATGGCCAATTTGATCAGTCCTTTCAATACGAAATTGCGACAGACGAATTCGTGGTAAATGAAAAAAATCCGGTTGGTGATAAAATTGTCAGAAAGGGAATCAAATATAATGAGAACAGCACATTGAAATTGTTTGGGATCGGACTTAAAAGACATACTCTGATTACGAAAAATTCTGTTTTCCGGAATTACTTTGGCGATGTTGGAATCGAATATTCAAGAGAACTAACAGCTGGCAGTAATGTGATATGGGGGAATGCCGGTTTCGGAAAACAAATAATGATCAGTAAAAACACAAGCTTAACGATTGGCCCATATTTTGAATACAGTTTGATGAAATTAGTAAATCCTGACAGTAAATTTCAGGTCAAACCTTACCAGATAGGGATAGCTGCCGGTTTACGCTTTGGGCAAAAATAAGATTTTTAAATGACTGTATTTAACCGTCCAAAGATCAACGATATAGGGGAATTTATCGCCTAACGGTTACATATTCTCCGCTATTCTTAAATTTGTTTGACATAAAATAAAACTCACCCTCACTAATAAATTTTGGATGTTTATCTATCCCTGCTATAATACTGTCCTGAGACTTTCTGTTTACTTGACTGAAACTGTCAATTGCTCCGGCTCAAATGCGGGTCTAGCCACAAAATACTAAATATCAAAAGCATAAAATCACCCTGATGAATTACTGCTAATATAATTGATGAACTTGAAATTTGTAGTCTGGTCATTAAATAAAATTTCAGTTCTGGCAAGCTATTTGTTCCACATGCCCTTTAAAGAATTTATCCCCAACAAAATGATATTATATAATTGGATGAGAATTAATTTGTTTAAAATCGCGGCAACGATCAGCATAGTTTCGTGCCTGATTTTAATTGTTGTGAAAGTTTACTTTTCTCTGAGTTTTCTTCCAGATATGTCAGGAAGTGAAACGAGTACCATTTTTCCGATTCAGTTTCTGGCAGACAACCGCCCGGTATATTCCAATCCCGAAAATGCTCCGTTCCGTTTTACCCAGTACACACCTTTATACTTTCTTTTTACCAATTTATTATTAGAAATCAACGGCTGGCTTCCCGATGACGTGCATAAGGTTTTTGTGAGCAACCGGTTCGTTTCCATGGCTCTTACAGTTTTAACGGCTCTGGTTTTGGCATTTTTCCTGATCAAACTGACCAAAAGAAAGAGAATAACCGGAATGCTTACGGCATGTCTTGTATTTCAGGTTTTAGCCTTCTGGATATTAACCAGCTCCCGGCCCGACAGCCTGATCGTATTACTTACAGCTTTATACGTATGTGCGGTCTTCAAGGCAATAACGTCCACATCTAAAAACGATCTTTGGTACATCCTCGCCATTTTTATTTCTGTTACTGCATTTTTTGTAAAACAAAGCGGCACCATTCATGCCATCGCACTGGCTCTCTTTTGCGTCTACCAGTATCAGTGGAAACTATTGGCTAAACTTATTTTATCAGGTTTAGTATTCTTTGCGTTCTATTTCCTTATTTTACCTACAAACTCCATACCTGTTTTCTTTTCGAACATCATTGGCGGAGTAGAAAATTCAGTAAGTTGGGACTGGTTCTACGACTGGACTTTGGAGAAATTCCTGCTTCAGTTTGCCCCGCTCATTATTTGTAATTTCATAATAACATTTTATTCTCTGATTCGTGAAGAGTCGGCATTTTACCGTTTTCTGGCAATAGCCAGTTCCATGTTCTTTTTGTTTGCTACCGCTACGGCATTTAAAATTGGTGCAGGTGTTGGATACTATCAGGATTACCTTATCATTGCCGCTATTCAAATCACGCTGTTTTTCACAGAGCCTAAAAGGAAGAATTTATTTCAGCCGAAAATCCTGAGAGCCCTTCTTGCCTCTTACCTTATTATTGTTGCAATTCATTGCACGCTTTTTGTGTACATGACGTATCAAAACCAGCCGCATAGTTTATATACGCATCAATATTTTAAAGAAAAAGAAGTTGCAAATTTTCTTATAAACGACAAAAAACTGGTTGATAAGGAATGGGTTTATGTTTGTGATGGTGATAATTTCCAAGGTGTGTATCTAAAACATTTCTTATTCAGAAACGTTTTAGTCCCTTTCACAGACATTGTATACCTGGCAGACAAAAATAAGACTTTTAATTTTCAGAATTTCGAAAGTCTGGTGAAGCAAAATAAGATCAGATTTGTTGTGGCAAAAAAGGGCGATACACCCAAAAATATTCTGGGATATAAATTTCCGGATTTGAAACGAATAAATACAATTGACGAATATGATATTTACGAACAGTAAATGCAAATCGGTATTTACTCGCCTAACAGTATAAATTAATCGCTAATCTGGCTAATGTATTTTGTTTTAAAAGTCCAAACCAACAGGCCGTTCCGAATGACCCGAATCTTCTTTTATCAACTGCTAATTATACTAATTTTTGCATCCATAGATGTATCTGCGCAATCATCCATACAGATATTTCCAGTTAAAACGGACAACCTGAATTTGTTTGATAAGGTAAGAAATCGCTCCGTTCCGATAGCGTTGTATTTGCCCATTACCGACAGAAAAATCAGAAAGCAAAAGCTGGTGATTTTTAGTCATGGGTATGGAGAAAATAAAGGAGGAGATTATTTAGTATATTCTTACCTGACCGAAAATCTGGCTTCACTTGGATATTTTGTAGTCAGTATCCAACATGAATTACCGACTGACAGTCTCCTGGCTATGACTGAGCCCTATTACATTACCAGAAAATCAAACTGGGAACGTGGCGTTAGAAATATCCATTTTGTTTTAAATGAAATGAAACGATTAAATCCCGACCTTGATTATGAACACCTTTCTCTAATAGGCCATTCAAATGGTGGCGATATGACCGCATTATTTGCTACGAAGTATCCGGATTTGGCAGACAAAATAATTACCCTGGATAACCGGCGAATGGCACTTCCCAAAAGCAGGCACCCAAGAATTTATTCTATCCGTTCAAGTGATTTGCCAGCAGACGACGGCGTGTTACCCACATCGTCTGAAGCAGAAAAGTATCGAATTAAAATTGTTAAATTAGCTAATACAAAGCACACAGAGATGGATAATGACGCAAACGCAGAGCAGCGGAAGGAAATAAATAGCTATCTGGAAAACTTTATAAGTAATTAATACTTTTCATTATTCTGCCCGATAAACCTAATTCAAATGATCAGAATTATTTATGTGCGATTACTATTGTTGTTTTTCGCAATCATTCTCTCAAACAAAAACGCATCTGCGCAATCATCCATACAGATATTTCCAGTTAAAACAGACAGCCTGAATTTGTTCGATAAGGTAAGAAATCGCTCCGTTCCGATAGCGCTGTATTTGCCCATTACAGACAGAAAAATCAGAAAGCAAAAGCTCGTGATTTTTAGTCATGGGTATTATCAGAATATGCCGTCAGGAAATAAACAAGCTTCATACTTGACAGAGAATCTGGCGGCACATGGATATTTCATAGCCAGTATCCAGCACGAGTTACCATCGGATGAGTTAATTCCGACAACAGGAATTCCCCAAATTGTAAGGCGTCCGTTTTGGGACAGAGGAGCGGATAATATTTTGTTTGTAATCAATGAATTAAAAAAAGCATTTCCGGATCTTGACTTCAAAACCATAACACTGGTCGGACATTCCAATGGTGGCGATATGACTGCTTTGTTTCCACAAAAATATCCGGGTATTGTCAGTAAAATAATTACGTTGGACAACAGAAGAATGCCTTTGCCCAGAACAATAAAACCGAAAGTATATTCCATCCGTTCAAGCGATCAGTCCGCAGATGAAGGTGTTTTGCCGTCACCCGAAGAGCAAACTAAATTGGCAATTACCATTATTAAACTGCCGGCTACCATTCATAACGATATGGACAACCGCGGAACAAAAGTGCAGCAGAAGGAAATTAATGATTACGTTCTGCGGTTTTTAAAGGAATAAATCTTGACTAAAAAACGGTAATAGTTAACGATACAAAAAGTCTTTCA
The DNA here is from genome assembly GCF_005280585.1 of Dyadobacter frigoris. Taxonomy (GTDB): domain Bacteria; phylum Bacteroidota; class Bacteroidia; order Cytophagales; family Spirosomataceae; genus Dyadobacter; species Dyadobacter frigoris. Next base: position 179,183 of record NZ_SZVO01000004.1, on the reverse strand, counting down.
AAAAAAGCATAAAGCCGGGTGTAGCGTTTTTCTTTGAAATCCATATTTTTGTCTTCTTCAACATACGTTATTATCCGAAATAAATTTATGCTTAATCTAATTCGAACCAATTCCGACGATCCTGTTTTCATATCACTTGTAAAAAAGCTTGACGCAGACCTCGCCGAAAGAGATGGCGCCGATCATGCATTTTATTCTCAATTCAACAAAATTGACAAAATAAAACACGCCGTAGTTGCTTTTGAAAATAACGAGCCCATCGGATGTGGGGCGATGAAGGAATTTATGCCCGACAGCATGGAAATGAAACGAATGTACACAGCGCCGTTGGGCCGTGGTAAGGGAATTGCAACCGCAGTTTTAACTGAATTGGAAAAATGGGCAGCGGAATTATCTTATAAAAAATGTGTGTTGGAAACCGGAAAAAGACAACCGGAAGCGATTAAACTTTATGAGAAAAATGGGTACAAAAATATTCCTAACTACGGTCAGTACATTGGAATTGAAAACAGTGTTTGTTTTGAAAAAGAATTGAATAAATGAAAGGTCTGAATGATATGCTGCAACTGGGAAATCCACTTCTTTATCAAGTTTGTGAGCCTGTTTTGCAATCTGAATTGCCACTGGTAAAAGAATGGGTCGCAGATCTGGATAACGTTATGAAAGAAATCAGGGCAAAATACAATTTTGGCCGGGCTGTTGCAGCACCACAGCTTGGCATTATGAAAAGGCTCATTTACATGCATATCGACAAGCCTGTTGTTTTTATCAATCCTGAGTTTAGCGAATTAAGCGAAGACATGTTCGAGCTTTGGGATGATTGCATGAGCTTCCCGAACCTTTTAGTCAAAGTAAAACGGCATAAAAGTTTGACAATCAAATATCTTGATGAAAACTGGAAGCCGCAGGAATGGAAAATGGCTGATGACTTATCGGAATTGCTGCAACATGAGTATGACCATTTGGACGGTATTTTGTGTACCATGCGGGCAATTGACCACAAATCTTTCAAATGGCGGCCGTAACGGGAATTGTTGTGGCCGAATTCCGAAAAAATAGAATTATTTCGAAATAAGTAATTTAAAGAAAAAGTCACCTGACCTTTAATTAATAGAAAAGATGACTTTTTTATAACCACTAGAATAATTGTTATTTCTGTGTTCTTAAAGGAATTGGGAACTCATCTAGAATTCTTTCCATTTCTCTGGTTTTTCTTTCAATATTACTTATCCCGCCTTCAACATATTTCGCAACTGCTTTCGTTGATTTACGACTAGCCCTTTGTTGGTTTTTTGTGATTGTAGTTGGCATATTTCTTTCTTTTGTTTCTACTCAAAGTTAATAATCATTTAACTGATAACAAGAATGCATCATAATTTATTCCTTTCTGAAATTCTACCCATCCAGATTTTTTTTGAAGTTCTATTCCTTCAATTCTCAAATTTTCAGGTAAATAATCCATATTCCTGGCAATTCCAATCTGATACAGTCGAGTTCTGGCAGATGTACTTCCACTAGTAAAAATCTCTGTCTCCGGATTCATTAAGAGAAACTCAAGTGCTTTCCACGCTACTGTGGCTAAAATTTCGTCAGCATCTCCATTTCTTGTTTCGAATAAGTCATCAATATCCAGAGCAGAAGAATTCCAAACCTCAAATCCAAGATTAAGTCGATGTCTGTTAGTGGTAGTTTTTAACCTCGTCAGGATACTACGCAACTCAAAGATTCCATTACTGCCAGAACTATAAAATTTATGTGAATCAAGGACGTCAACAATATCAAAAAAACTGCATTCAATATAAGAATCGGGATCCAAATGATCTGTTATGTATCTTTCTATGTGCATCTATTAATATAAGGAAAGCATGTGTGTAGTTCAGGAATTATTGATTGACACTATATTTTGATGTCTTCATCTTATAATAAAAAAAAGGTTTCCACTTATTAGTTTAGGTTTAAATCATAAATTTATACCTAACATATTTAAAATTAAAATATCCAATAACCTATATGAAATCTTCTCTGAACAAAATCCTGAAAAATAGAATCAGGATAGTCTTTGCTCTCGTACTAATCTCACTCACAGCCAACGCACAACAGGCCAAAACAATCATCCCCTTATGGAAAAATGGCCCTCCAGGCTTCGAAGCAAAGTCAAAAGAGACTGAATCTGCCAAGGATTATTGGGTGAAAAATATTCACAATCCATCTCTTCAGGTATTTCTTCCACCTGCCGGAAAAGCCAATGGAACGGCGGTTGTCATTTGTCCGGGCGGTGGATTTCGATTACTCGTTTATAATGCAGAAGGCACAGAACCGGCGGAATATCTGGCAAAACTTGGGGTTACTGTTTTTGTCTTAAAATATCGTCTTCCAAGGGAAGATGGTTCTCCTTATTCTCTCGAAAAACAGCCCCGTGAAGATGGATTACGCGCAATCCGGCAAGTAAGAAGTTTGGCCAAAGAATATGGAATTGATAATAACCGCGTTGGTATGCTGGGCTTTTCTGCCGGAGGCGAAGTTGTAGCAGCCGTAGCCTATGAATCCGGCAAAGGAGATCCGGCCGCTAAAGATCCTATTGATAGATTAAACGGAAAACCTGATTTTCAGATGCTGATATACCCTGGACCGTTGGGAATTCCCGATGTTATTCCTCAGGATGCACCACCTGCATTTTTACTTGCAGCCAACGATGATCCCTGCTGCGCCGTTACAACAACAAGCTTATTGGTAAAATATCGTGAAGCAAAACGTCCGGTAGAAGCCCATTTGTTCACAAAAGGCGATCATGGATTTAATATGGGAAATCGCTCTCCATGGCAAAGTATTAAATCCTGGCCACAACGTATGGCCGACTGGCTGAGTGATAACGGTTATCTTGAAAAGGCTAAACCCTAGTAAATCAGTGCTATTCTACAATTTAGACCTTGCTACAATTTATAATTAACAGAATTATTTACACAATTTCCTTATATTTAAGTAACTGTTATAAACTTATAACAATACGGGAATTATGAACAGTAATCCGGCATAAGTTATACCAATGAGAAAAGCATTTTTACAATTACACTGCGCTATTTTACTTGCAGGTTTCACAGGAGTTTTTGGAAAACTGATAACGCTTAATGAAGGTTTACTGGTTTGGTACCGCATGATTATTTCAGGTATTTTACTGTTGCTTATTCTGGCGTTTTCCGGAAAATTTAAAACAATTTCAGCCAAAGATTTCGGGCGTATAGCTTTTGCCGGCTGCCTGCTCGGACTTCACTGGATATTTTTCTATGGCAGCATCAAGTATTCCAATATTTCAGTCGGCGTGGTATGCTTTTCACTGACAGGATTTCTCACCGCTGTTCTCGCCCCGCTGATCAATAAAAAGAAATTCGCCGTATCCGAGCTTTTCCTAAGCAGCCTTACGCTTCTTGGAATTGCTTTAATTTTCAGTTTTGATTCCAAATATCGCCTCGGGATTGGTCTTGGAGTTGTATCGTCATTACTGGTAGCATTTTTCACAATAGCCAATGAGCGGCTGGCACATGTTTATAAAAGTGAAACTATTACTGTCTATCAAATGATTGGCGGAAGTCTTTGCTTAGCGGTAATCATGCCTCTTTATCTGCACTTTTTTCCGGTTGCCACCATGCTTCCTTCCCGGTCTGACATAGGTTATCTTATTTTACTTTCCCTATTTTGCACCGTTCTTTTATACATGCTTTTAACCGAAGCTTTGCATAAAATCCCTGCTTTTACAGTAAATCTGAGCTTTAATCTTGAACCGGTTTATACCATAATCCTTGCCATTTTTATTTACAGAGAAAACCGCGAATTAAACTGGGCTTTTTACGCCGGACTTGGTTTGATAATACTTTCCGTTGCGCTGCAAATGGTCAAGGTGATTTCTGATAACCAGAAGTCACAAGCGGTTAGCCTGTCGTAATTACAGTGAATTTCGGCAATTTGTATTAAATTGTTTCATTAACTCCAATTACTACCACCCGTTATTCAAATTCAACCTTATGAAGAAATTATATGTTCTATTTCTGATCTGCTCCTTTTCCGTTCAGGCGCAGCAAAAAGAAAAAATCAAAGTCAGTGATTTGACAAAGGTCAGGCAGGTAGGCAATATCGCCATTTCTCCAACAGAAAAGCAAGCTATTTACACGCTTCTCACGGTCGAGCCCCTACCCGATTCTCCTTTTGAATATGATTACCGGACACATTTATATCTTATTGATCTTACCAATAAAAACGAACCCGTTGCTTTGACGCACGGCAGCGAAAGTGCCAGCGCACCGGAGTGGTCGCCGGATGGCAGTAAAATCGTATTTTCAAGAAAAGTAAAAGACAAAACACAGTTGTTTATTCTTCCGGTTAATGGTGGAGAAGCATGGCAATTAACCGATTTAAGCTACGGTGCATCCAATCCTAAATGGTCTCCTGACGGAAATAAAATCATGTTTTCTACCAGCCTTTCCATGGGCGAAATGTTGAAAGATTCAATCATGAATCCCGGAAAAATGGTACCGGTATGGTCGATAGAAAAACCTGGATTTCAGAATAATAACTTTATAAAAAATGATAAATCTATCAAGGCAAATCCCGATGGAAGTTTGGCAGAAATCCGTGCATATCTGGATAAAGATGTGGAAGACAAAAAAGCCAAGGTCATCAACCGTCTTAACTTTCAGGGAGAATCTACTACGCAGCCAGAGCTTACCTTTGCCCATCTTTACATGATCGAACCAAAAGAAGGTGCCAAAGCGAAACCGGTAACAAAAGGATTTTACAGCTACGGACAAGCAATCTGGACTCCTGATAACAACATTATTCTGGTAACGCAGGGCGACAGTCTGCAACATCCGGACCGAAGCAAAGCCAGTAGAATTATAAGTATGAATGCAGACGGAAGCAAGATTTATGTTCTTTTGAACGATCCGGCTTATAGTTTCAGCCAGCCAACGATTTCAAAAGATAATAAATCTCTGGCCTATATTTCTTCCATCGCAGCTTTAAAACCAGCTACTCTTGATCAGGGACATATTGGAATATTAACATTAGGATCAGGTTCAAAACCATATATTTCTAACTTCGACCGGATTGCTTCAAATCTTACCTGGACTGCCGACAGCAAGTCACTTTATTTCGCAGCAGCATCCAATGGCGGATTTCCAGTTTATAAATTGACTTTGGCAAACAAAAAAATCGATCAGCTAACCGGTTATGATTCAGGCATCAACAGCTTTGATGTTTCTACCACGGCCATTGTATATTCCAAAACTGAAATTACAGATCCCTCCGAACTTTATACTGCCGATCTCGGTATGAAAGCGGAAATAAAACGGAGTAATCACAACACGGAATGGCTGAAAGATAAATTACTGGTTTATCCTGAGAAACATACCCTGAAAAATTCCAAAGGACAGACGGTCGAATACTGGATTATGAAACCGGCAAAAACGGAAGCTGGCAAGAAATATCCATTGGTATTACAAATGCACGGTGGCCCGACTGCCATGTGGGGACCGGGAGAAATATCGATGTGGCATGAATTACAATTCTTTTGCGCTCAGGGTTATGGCGTTGTGTATGCCAATCCGCGCGGTTCAGGAGGTTATGGGTTAGATTTCATGAAAGCTAATTTCCAGGATTGGGGAACCGGTCCGGCGGAAGATGTTTTGGCTGCTGCAAGTATGGCCGCAAAAGAATCCTGGGCGGATACCTCCCGCCAGGTTATCACCGGCGGTTCTTATGCGGGTTATTTGACCGCCTGGATTGTTGGCCATGATAACCGTTTCAAAGCCGCACATTCACAGCGCGGCGTTTATGAATTGACTACGTTTATGGGCGAGGGTAATGCATGGAATCTTGTGCCAAATTATTTTGGAGGTTATCCGTGGCAGGCGGAAATCAAAAAAGTGCTCGAGGCCAATTCTCCACAAACTTTCGTGGAAAATATTCATACGCCGCTTTTGATTAAACATGGTGAAAATGATTTAAGAACGGGGATAATTCAAAGCGAATTGTTATACAAAAGTTTAAAAATATTGGGTCGAGATGTGGAATATGTGCGTATGCCCGGCGGAACACATGAACTCAGCAGAAGTGGAAATCCACGTCAGCGAATAGACAGAATACTAAGAATTTATGAATTTTTCGAAAGGTATGTTGGAGAAAAATAGCGAAAAAATTTAAGTTATAAATTTGTGCAAAACCAAATAAGCTGTCTCAAATTGAAAAGACAGCTTATTTGGTTTTAGAATTATTGTGATAATTCCAAAGATTTGAAATTTACAGATGGCTACATCAAAGTTGCTCAAATAGCTATTACTGGTATGGCAAAAACAATTTGCCATAATAAATACAAAAAAGACCGACCGCTTAAACCGGAGCAGTCTTAAAAACGTCTGTAAAATTGAAATTAATTTGATACAATTAGTACCTGTTAAGTTCAACCAATAAAGAATATCTAAATTTTAGCGCCTCATTTACAAGGTACATGCTTTAAAACCAATCCATCAAAATGTATTTTTTGGGGATCAGCAAAAACAATTTTGCCATTTACCGTCTTTCGACTGGTGATACCTTCAACAAACAAAGATTCCTTTCTGAGAAAAATCACTTCCTGAATTGATTCTGAACCCTTAACCATGAATGTACAGGTAGCTTTCAAAGTATCACCATACATTTTTCCCAGCAGCGAACCGTTGTTATGATCTTTTTCATAAAGTTTATACCCCAAACTACCCTTAACGCTATCTCCAAACATCAAAGCATTTAAAAGTACTGTGTCTTTTTTTATAACAGAAGAATAACAAATGTTGAAAGTACTGTCGTTATCAGAAGTTTTCATATTAACTGCTGAATTTTGCGTGGGACTGGAATTGCAGGCAAGCAAAACCATCAAGGCACACGAAAAAAATAAAAGATAAAGATAAATTTTCACAGGTTAGTATAGATTAGTTGATAATGAATCAGGTTGATATAAAAATCCTGACACAAAAATCTCCAAATGGATTTGCTTAAAAGCTGATTTATAACGGGGTAGAAAAATGATTCTTATCACAAAATAAATTTAATGGATTATTTCCATTTTTTGGATTTATTCCATTAAATTTGATTCGAACTTCAAATTACGGCTATGCAAACTTCCAACGACCCCAGAAATTCTCCGGTTTTACATTATGTAATTGTTACTGAAAAGATGGTTTGGCAATTCTATTATGATGAATATGGAAGTAAACATTTCCGGGAATTGCTTGGAGACGAAGCAAGGAAATTTATTGAGAGTATTCCGGTTGAGACTAATAAGGATTGAGATTTAAAATACCTCGCCCAAGGTAAGTTTCAAGCCTGAATAATGTTTGCTGAATCCATAATTCAGCGCGATATTCGTCCCGGATCGTTTGTTCATTTTTATACGAAGTCCTGCGCCGCCGCCAGGATTCCAGTTTAACAAAAACAGGCTTTTGGGTCCGCTAACGGTATTGGCATTGGCGAAAACAACGAAACCTAAAAAGCCGTTACTGGTAATATCACGGCGATATTCGGTTTCAACATAGAGCAGATTCCGTCCCCGGTAACGGTTTTGGTCGAAGCCGCGCCCGGATCGGTTGTAGTCTTCCCAGCCAATACTGGGCAAATCCAGATACGGTACTTTTTTGTCAAAAACCTTCCACAAATAAGTCCAGATGGCCAGCATATTTTGTCTTTCACGGTTCTGATCGAAACGGATATATCTTCGAAAATCAATGTAAATAGATTTCCATGAATTTGAATTTCCTAAATATGTCGGATTGAAACGGTATTGAACGCTGGCATAATATCCGTCCCAAGGATTGATAGAATTATTCCTGGTATCAAACAGCGCATTTAAACTTAATCCCGAAGAAAAACTATTAGCGGACTGCGCTGTACCATAGGCATATCCCGTATAATCTGCCAGAAGCGGTGACCCTTCATCCGTATGTATGTGAACCCGGTAGTCTATATGATAACCTATGCCTGCGAAAAAACCGTGTGAAAGCCGTTTGAGTAACGTTTGATACAACCGTAAATAAGAATAATTAACAAGCAGCTCATCCCCTTCCTGATGCTGTTTTCCCAAACCCCAGGTATACTGCGGATAAACCATCATTCGGGTATCACCGCTAATCACCCACCGGTTTTTGTCAAGCCAGATATAAGAACGGATTGGAAGTCCGAAACGCTGCTTAAAATTCCAGTAAGGCGTAAAAGTGACCCTCGACATGTATGTATCCTTTCTGTCGCCAAGATAAAAACCAGCGGTTGTAGACGTTACCAACGCCGTTCCACCACCCGGAACCTGCGTAGAAAATGGCAACACAGAAAAGTAAATTGTTTTACCGGGACTTGATTCTTTTTTCTTTGTCTGAATATGCAGCAACCTTTTACCAACATCGATCAAATCATACAATTTACTGGTATCACCCCGCACAGTCGAATCTCTTTCCAGCACATTACCAGGACTTTGGGCAAGCAAAAAACATGGCCAGAATATAACCAGGAGTAAAAAACAAATAAAAAAATTATCGTTTCGGGATGAAAACATATTTACCGGAAACCTGCAATTCATGAGGAAGTAGTTAAATCTATACCACTATTACTAAAAGTATACCTTACTGCCTTTAAAACGGAAATTAAGCGCAATAAAATTAAAAAAGATCATTTTAATACTATTTATAATTAAAAATGAACAATTTACAATACGCTGGCGCACGATTTCCAACACATAAAACAACACAGCTGGAATGGTAATTTTAGCGCTCAATTATGATAAATGCCAATAAGGGAACCTGCTATTATGACCGGAACAGAAAATCATATTAACTACGGATTTTCAAAATCCAGAGAAGAAAAATCTGACAATAATGCCGATGCCCTTCCGCGGGCAGTTATACGTCCTAATGAATATATGCTTTTGGACGGCGAATGGAAATTTTCTCATGATATCCAGGACAAAGGTTTGTCAGAAAGTTGGTTTGTCGGTCATCGTTACGATCAAACTGCGCATTGGCCGGGAAGTGTTGAACAACATATAGCAAGTGCTTTGAAATCCGAAAAAACCTGGCAGGATACGGTTGTAGTATGGTACGAGCGGGAATTTAATTTACCGAAAACGGATGCTGAAAACAAAAATCCATTTTCCCTGATGCAGCTTTCTTTTGGCGCCTGTGGCTACGAAACGCAGGTATGGCTCAACGGTTTTGCACTTGTTACCATTGAAGGAGAAACGAAACATTTAGGAGAATACACCTCCTTTTCATATGAACTGGATAAAAAAATTCTCAGGCCTGTAAACAGGATTACGGTCAGGATTGCAAGTTCAATGGACGCCGATAATACACGTGGAAAGCAGGAATCTTATGTCTATAAACGTGGCGGAATCTGGTATCAGACCTACACCGGCGCTGTGCGAAGTATCTGGCTTGAAACGGTTGAAAGAAACCGGCTTCGTTCCAGAGTTGGCGTAGTCAGCAGCATAGAAGATAATCTGGTGCGGTTCAATCTCTCAACACGCATTTCAGATCCCGGTGCTTACCGGATTCGCTTGAAAGTTTTTGATGATAAAGCGGATGATACTGCGCCTGTTGCAGAAGACGAATATCCATTAATGCTCCAAGCCGGGCAAAAATCCCAGCTTGTCGTTTTAAGAATTCCGGATGCAAAATTATGGTCGACCGGGGATCCACATCAGTATCGCTTGATTGCCCAGCTGATTGATGACAGTGGTTATACTGCTGAAATTGAAACAAAATTTGGATTGAGGAAAATTGAGGCGCGGGGCTGCTGTCTTTATTTAAATAATAAGCCGGTTTATCTGGATGGAATTTTATACCAGCCCGGGGCATCAACCTATGAGCAGATCAGGCAGCATATGTATGCAATGAAAGAGTTGGGGTGTAATCTGGTCCGGATTCATATTGCAGGTGTAGACCCGCGGATTTATAAACTTGCCGATAAAATCGGAATGTTACTTTGGGTTGAAGTTCCAAGTCCGCATCAATCCAGCCAGAAAAGCAGAATAAACCATCGGAATGAATTATTGCGAATGCTGGCTTTAATCGGAACACACCCGTCGATAATCATTTGGAGCTTGTATAATGAAGATTGGGGCGCACAGGATATTGCAACAAACCCGGAAACGAGGCAATATATTATTGACACATATCATTACATGCAACTCACTTATCCTCAGTTTCTTGTTGTAGACAATGACGGCTGGCAACATATTTCTTTTGAGGGCAGGTTAAAGTCAGATTTACTGACCGCCCACTTATATACCTCGGATTTACAAAGGTGGAATGAAGTACTTGACCAACTTGCAGCGGGAGAACTCAACCGCGTGGCTGCATTTCCACTGGTTGTTGGCGATCCTTTTTTCTATCGAAATCAGGTTCCGCTAATCGTAAGTGAATGGGGTGGTTTTGGTTTTGATAACTATGGCGGTCCGAAAAACGACGATGATCGTGCAGATCTGATCCGAAAATTTAAACAGGAATTAAGAAAACGATCTTTTGCAGGTGATATTTATACGCAGGCCACCAATATTGAAGAAGAGAAAAACGGCTTGCTGAACGCTGAAACAGGTGTTTTAAATGTTCCTGCGGGACTTTTAAATACACAACAAGATCAAATCGATTATCCCAAATAACAAATCAATTTAGCTTTAAAAGAAAACTGATTCAGCAATTATCAAGTATAACTTCTGAATCAGTTTCCCGTTATTTTTATCAGAAAAATTATTTTTCATTCAGCCAGGCCACCAGATCCTTTAATTCCTGCTCACTTATGGAATGCGGCAAACTCTGATACGAATGTAGTGTCGCGTTGATCTTTTTCTTTTTAAGATAAAAAACCGCCTCTGTGGCAGAAGTGTAAGGAACTCTGTCGTCCGCGGTACCGTGTCCGATAAAAATTTTAAAATTGTTAAACGCATTTGCAGGCTTGATCCGAGGTTTTAACGAGTCAAAAATTCGGCCGCTCAATGGCGCAATTCCTCGTAAAAGCTCAGGTGCGGTCAATCCGACTTCATAACTCATCATGGCTCCCTGGCTAAATCCAGCCAGAAAAACCTGCGAAGGATCTGCATTGTATTTCTTTACCACTTCATTAATAAAGACTTTAATGAGATCTGTACTGGTTTTTAAATCCTTGGTACTCTCCTGTTTAATTCCCTTTACAATTTCATTTCCATACCATTGAAAGGCATTTGGTGCAATTGTAAACGGGGCTCTGGCCGAGATTATTAAAAAATCAGCAGGAAGTATATTTTTCAATTCAAATAAATCAGCTTCATTACTTCCATAGCCGTGCAGCAAAATAATCAGTTTGGGTTTTACCGTTTTTACCCGCGGCTGACTTATCAGATATGCTAATGATAAATCTTTTTGAAGTGATGCCTGAGCAAAAATCCGGCAGGACAAGAAACAAAGGATAAAGGCAAAAATTGATTTTTTCACGTCTGTTTTATTGATTAATTAACTTTGGAAAGTTACTTCCGTTTTTTATAAAAATAGAGTTTTATAAGCTGTCGTAAAATGATTTAAAATAAAACAGAATTCTCCGGTTTACTTTTCCCAGAGAATCCTGTTTTCTAATTTTAACAACTAAAACCTATTCCGGAAAATCAGCACTTAACCTAGGCTCTTTCCATGAATCGAAATTCGACTTCAATTTTCCAGTTTTTGATATGCCATATCAAGCGCAGGCTTGCCAGATAATAGCCTAAGATTTTTGGATTCGGACATCACCGCAGTAGTGATCGCTTCGACACCTCTTACCGGATCTCCCTGCCGCTGCCCGTTGCGTTTTTTACTTGCTTCAATTCTACTGGCTACTGTATCAAAATGATCCTCGATTTGCACCGGCGTTTCAACGAGTGATCTTCCGGCCCAGTCTGTCCGGACTTATTAAAAAGCAAAATTGAAAAGTTTGATATTCCTTATACTTATTTCAACAAAGATTCAAGCTTATGCGCAATAGCCTGCAATAATCCGGGACTTAGATTTTTGTTACTCATTTGGTCCAGACCAACAATCGCCCGATAATTTCGTTCTTCGTCGGGTTCAAAAAAAACCGAAATATCCTCTATAAAAATTTCTATTTTGTGCTCATAACCAGAAAGAACAAGCCGTCCTTCAAATTCCCGGATTTCACCCTTGTATTCAACATCAATCTCAAATATATCTTCCATAACAAAACCGGAATTAATGAATTTATTTGTTTTCCGGTACGGTTAAAATTACAGAATGAAATGCAGATTTTCCTTAAATTCTATTTGGTTTAAATCCTGTCACAGTTTATCTCTCAATGTAAACTATTTGATTTAAAACAATTTAAGGCACATTCGCCGGGTTAAAATTTAAGTTGGACGAAATTATTTTAAATTCTTTCCCTTAATTTCTATTTTGTATCAAGAAGAGTAAGGAATACTCAAAACTTAATCATCAGCCATGAAATACATTTATTATCTACTCCTTTTTGTCACTATCATTTCCTGCAAAAAAGAGGGTGAACCAACGCCGTCCATTATTTCAAAGCAACAAGCCCCTTTTGGGGATAATCTTGTTGAAGTAAAACTGGCGAGAATATTATTTAATGGAAATCTGACAAGTGAATTTTTATACGAAAACGGGTACCTGAGTGAATACCGGGCGTATATCGCTACAAAAGATACGCCTCCCTACTTAACAGGAACATTTAAACGCAAAAGCGGAAAATTGGATAGCTATGAAATATTACATACAAGTACAATGTCCTTTGAAAGTCAATATATTTCCAAAGACATGATAAAACTTTATACCATGCAATTTAATACCCCTGAAACTGATACAATACAGAAAATCAGTGAAACCTGGTTTTATCAGCCGAAAGTAGCAGTAAAGAAATTTGTATATAATCAATCCGGATTTATTGTTCAGGAAAGATATACCGAAGGCTTAAACGAACAATATCCAACGGTGATTACTTACATCCGAAATGCTCAGAACAATATTGCATCAAGCTGGCAGATCAGTGCATTCGAAACAGAAAAAAGCAATTTATCAGAATATAAATACGATACAAATCCTAATCCGTTTTTCAAAATTGGCGTCGACCGTGGTGGAATGTTTTCTGTTCAATCTTACAGTCCTAATAATATTATTGAAGAAGGCCGGACCGTAAATAATACTTACAGAGTTACCAACACATATGACTACACTTATCTTCCGAATGGCTATCCTGAGAAAGTGGCGGTAAAAGCCTACGATGGATCCGGAGCAGTTTACGAGTCCTACGTTCTGGATTTTGTTTATCACTGATAAAAATATTCAACAACAGTACTGGTTATAAACCGGTACTGTTGTTGAGTTCAGCAGGAATTTCTCTGTTGGTAATTCTTAATTGGTGTGTATTAAAAACCTGTGAATTAGGCTCAATACTTTTTGTAAGAAAAACACTCCCACCAATAATACTATCTTTCCCGATAACCGTATCTCCGCCAAGAATCGTCGTCCGGGCATAAATAATCACGTTATCTTCTACTGTCGGATGTCTTTTGATATCGGCAAGATTTTTGGCAACCTGCAAAGCGCCCAAAGTTACACCCTGATAAATGCTTACATTTTTCCCGATAACGGTTGTTTCGCCAATCACAATTCCTGTCCCGTGATCGATCATAAAAGGCACGCCGATTTTCGCATTTGGATGAATGTCAACACCCGTTTTTCCATGTGCATATTCGCTGACGATACGTGGAAGAACGGGAATATTCAGCTGTGTTAATTTATGGGCAATGCGGTAAACCGTGATGGCGTAAAATCCCGGATAAGAAACAATTACTTCATTAACACTCGTCGCAGCAGGATCGTACTCGTAAATTTTGCTCGCATCCAGTCTCAGATTCTGGTAAATATTTTCAAGAGAATTGTAAAAATCACTAACCACACCAAGAATATCCAGTCCCGAAGGTTCAAGATAACTTAGTAGAATATTTTCAAGATCAATCTGGTTTTTCTTTAAAATACCTTCGTATGAAGACTTTTTTGGCAAATGATTACTTGGAAAAAGAAACTGGACAAGATCATTTAACCAGGCAATAGCGTCATGAGACGAAGGAGTTGCCTCCCATTCAGCATTATGTGTTTGCCTCAAAAGACTGATCAGCGATTGCGTATTAGTATTGTTGTTCATGAATCTGGTAATATGCGAACGGCTATCTGTGAATTTTCCCTGAATGCCGGTTTCGGTTATAAAAAGGAAAGTTTACGGATAGCCGTTTGCCTGATATAATTTTAGTGCAAAACTTATCTGTGGGCGCCTCTGAGCCTGTACAATGTTTCAACAAGTATATCCACATCCGAGCAGGTATTGTAAAAAGCCAGTGACGGGCGAACCGTAGTTTCCACACCAAATCTTCTCAAAATAGGCTGCGCGCAATGGTGTCCCGAACGAACCGCTATTCCCTCATTGTTTAACGCCGCACCTACCTCTTCTGTTTTATATCCTTCAAAAACAAAAGATAAAACCGATGCTTTATCCGGTGCAGTACCGATTAAACGAAGGCCGGGAATGTCTTTCATCAGATTGGTTGCATAAACCAAAAGATAATGCTCATACTGGTGAATGACATCAATGCCGATTTTATTGACATAATCAATCGCTGCGCCAAGTCCGACTGCATCAGCAATATTACCAGTTCCCGCTTCAAAACGGTTTGGTGCATCGTGGAATTTTGTATGCTCAAAAGTTACATCCTGAATCATATTTCCTCCACCCTGCCATGGTTGGGTTTCGTTCAATAAATCCTCTTTTCCATAAAGCACACCAATTCCGGTCGGGCCAAAAACTTTGTGACCTGAAAAAACAAACCAATCACAATTCAAAGCCCGGACATCCGAACGTAAATGTGAGACAGATTGTGCACCATCCACCAATACTTTCGCACCGGCCTGATGCGCCATTTCAACAATTTGTTTTGCCGGAGTAACAGTACCCAAGGCGTTAGAAACCTGCGTAAAAGAAACCAGTTTTGTTTTTGGGTTCAACAATTTGGCATATTCATCAAGCAAAATCTGTCCGTCATCATCCACCGGAATTACCCGTAGTTTCAAACCTTTTTTAGCTGCAAGCTGCTGCCACGGAACAATATTTGCATGATGTTCAAGATTGCTCACAATGATTTCGTCTCCTGCATTCAGGTTTTGTTCGCCCCAGGTTTTTGCAACCAGATTAATAGCTTCGGTAGCACCACGAACAAAAATAATTTCGTTGACAGACCCTGCATTCAAAAAAACCTGAACTTTACTACGCGCACTTTCATAAGCATCTGTCGCACGGGCGGCAAGTTCATGCGCGGCACGATGAATGTTAGAATTTTCGTGTTCGTAGAAATAAGTGATCCGGTCAATCACCGATTTCGGTTTTTGTGTTGTAGCTGCATTATCCAGCCAAATAAGCGGTCGTCCGTTAACGCGTTCCTGCAAAATTGGGAAATCCTTTTTGATTAGATTAACGTCAAACGGAGCATGTCCTGCACCATTTTGTATATGCGAAAATGTTTTCCCACTAAGCTGAGAAGTCGGATTTTGATTTATTCCAAAAGGATCATTTCCCTTAAAACCAGCTCCTTGTAAAAAATAATACTGTGCACCGCCAGTTCCAGGAATTTCAGGAATTTGCGGCGTACTTTTAAAAGTATTGATCGATGACCAGAGCTTATTAAAATCCGGTTCAAAAGGGGTGTCAGGTGAAAATGGAAATGCCTCTGCATAACCTGGTCCGTTTTGAATAACAGACGGAGAAATACCACTTCCTGCAACTGAATGAGGTACATGACCCAAACCAACAGAAGACCCAACATTTGGATCAGGAAAGCTGGTTTGCGGATCTTCCAGATTTACAGCATTTCCCTGATGCGCGGCAGATGGTGATATTCCACTTCCGGCAACAGAAGGCTGCTTATGATCAAGACCCGGATAATCCGTGTTTGTCGTAATACTATTTGGACTCACCGGCCGATTCAAACTTAACTCATTTCCCGGCCTTACAGCCGGCGGTGAAACACCAAAACCTGATTGAGGTGTTTTGTTAACAGGAAAATGCGGATCCGGCAAACTGGTTTGCGGATTATTTAGATTGAACCCTTCACCTTTGCTGAACAATGACGGAAGCCGGTCATGAACAAGGTTCAGTGATTTTTCCAGTCTCGGATGATCAGCAAGATCAGGAGAAAAATTGGCTTTGGGCATTTCATTGGGAAGCAATGAAAACAGCTCATTTGCCAGCTTTTCCAGTTCCGTTACGTCCGGCAAACCAGAAATATTTCCGTCGGCAGGAAATTGATTAGTATTTATACTCATGATAGTTTCCTATTTCTACGTCTTCAAGTACGGCAATCGCATCATCCACCAAAACTGCAAGCGAGCAGTAAAGGGAAACAAGATAAGACGCAATCGCTTTGTCGTTAATACCCATGAAGCGTACCGATAATCCGGGAGATTGTTCGCCCGGCAAACCTGGCTGATAAAGCCCTACAACGCCCTGGCGGCTTTCGCCTGTACGAAGAAGTAAAATTTTAGTCTTGCCATTTTCGATCGGTAATTTATCGGAAGGAAAAAGCGGAATACCTCTCCAAGTGATAAATTGTGATCCGAAAAGAGAAACTGTTGGAGGTGGTACGCCTTTGCGTGTACATTCGCGGCCAAAGGCCGCAATTGCTTTCGGGTGAAGCAAAAAGAAACCCGGCTCTTTCCAAACTTTGGAAATCAGCTCGTCCAGATCATCTGGTGTTGGCGCCCCATTTCTGGTAGAAATTCTTTGTGACGGCGCAATGCTCGACAACAAACCATATTCTTCGTTATTGATCAGCTCGCTTTCCTGACGTTCTTTAATACTTTCAATAGTAAGACGAAGCTGCTCGCTGATCTGATTGTAAGGTTTGCTATACAAATCCGAAACACGTGTGTGAACATCCAGAACTGTATTGACAGCATTCAGATTGTACTCACGCGGGTTTTCAACATAATCAATAAAAGTATGAGGAAGCTCGCGCTCGTCACGTCCTGAACAATCAACTTCGGCTGTACTGCCATCTTTCACTTTATTGAGACGATAAACACCTGATTCAACAGGAATCCAGTTCAATAAATGAGTCAGCCAACGCGGCGTGATCGCTCCCATTTGAGGAACTGTACGCGTTGCGATGGCTAACTGCCTGGCTGCTACGTCACCTAATGCAGTTTGCTTTTCGTTTAATTTTGGCATTTTCTTGAAATTTAAATTTAACGGGTAAATTCTCTTAACTGAAAGTACTTTTAAACAAGATGTTAAAAGCCGTATTACAAACTTACAGCATTGTATTTATTACCACTGAAAGAAGAATGCAGCCTACCACTACCACCGGATTTCAGCCTACCGGATTTTCAATCTAATGCAATTTATTAAAATTATTTTTATAAATATCTGGTCTTAACAGAAATATAATTTCGTAATACCCTTTAAATAAGAAAGATAATTCTTCATATAATTCTATCGTTTTAATGGGTTTTATAGAATTAAAAATCGGGTACAATACCACAACCGTTTAGCTTTATACGCCCGGGAAGTCGATGTGGAATATAAATAAACAAACTGTCAAAACGGAATTATTTCCGTTTTGACAGAAAATGCAGGTTCAGATTTTAGTCTGATTACATCCGGGTAAGCAAAGTTCTGTTCAGCGCACTAATTCGGACTCCTTTCAAATTCTTGATCTTTTCTTCAATGATCATATTACAATGAATATTGTAACCTTGGCCAATCCGTTTTTTAAATTCGTTCATGGCCGAATAAAGTTGTTTTCTGGAAACGCCACTGTATTCCATTTGCAACAATTGCGCCTTTTCCGGTGTCGACTTTTTAAGTTTCCAGTATTGCGGATGGTTGCTCGTTATTGGGTCGTGGAAATTACTTTCGTTCGTATCTTTTAGTAAAAATTCAAAATCGATCGTTACTTCATTACTGTTTTTTTGAAAATCTGCTTTTAGAATAATTTTGGCTTCTCTGCCCACTGTCAGTATAAATCTCTTCTCGTAAATCATTTCTCCTATTATTTTAAATATCATTCGTCAAAAATGAAGTTCAATAGCTTCATTTTTGGCACAATATTTACTTACTTTTTCCTTTGCAAATTATTCGCGAAACGATTAGTCTAGTAAAATTATAGACAAATTAATACCATAAACATGATAATTCAAAACGTAGTTAAAAATATAGTTAGTATTCGCTATGAATGTACCATAAAACAGGTTAAAAATAGTTAAAGTGTCAACTTTTCAACATTTCAATATTCAATTTTCTCTAATAAACAGTACCTATTCATTATGGTTTTTTGTTATAAACAATATCAATTTCCGCCCCTTTATCACCTTGCTGTTTCATCCAAGCGTACAGCTTTTCTTTAAATTTTTCAATTGTTTTCTGATAAGCCGGATCATTCGCCAGGTTATGGAATTCCCATGGATCTTTTGTTGTATCGTAAAATTCTACTGCCGGACGCTTTGTAAACCGGTCCGTTATTTTTTTAACCTGAGGATCTTTTCCTAATTCATCCACCCATGAAAACCAGACAGAATTACGTTCTACACTTTTCGGATTCATCATGAACCGGTTATAATAATCTTTGTCGGCAGTCAGGTTTAAAATCAGCTTATACTGCTTGTCGCGAATACTGCGGATTGGATAAGGATCACCTTCAGGAATGTTGTTGTGAATACTATAAGCATATTCCCTCGCCTCTTTTGCCTTCCCAAGAATAACCGCTAAAAAACTTTTTCCATCAAGATCCGGAATCGCTTTTCCACCCGCAATATCGATCAGCGTTGGTGTGATATCTTCATATTGAACAAGCGCATTGGTTTGAGAAGCAGGTTTTACTTTTCCTGGCCAGTTCACGAGCATAGAACTTTTTTGACCTGCGTCCCAAAGATTCCACTTAGCTCCGGGAAATTGCGCACCCTGTTCACCTAGAAATATTACGATCGTATTTTTATCCTGTCCGGTCTCTTTCAACAATTTTGTGATATCGCCAACCTGATCATCCAGCCTTCTTACCTCAGCCAGATATTTAACAAATTGTCCGCGTGTAGTTTTTGTATCTACCCAGTTTTTTGGAAGTATTAATTTATTGGCATTAAATTCCGTCGTATCACCAACCGTCCACGGCGCATGAGGATTGATACTCATCACAAAAAGACAATACGGTTTTTCGTCCTGGGTGATGTATTTTTTTACATCTTCAAGTTGATAATCATCTGTTGGTGAAACACAATTAGGCTCAAAACCTTTTACAATTTCAAATGGAAAAACAGATTTAGGTTTCGTCACATGATCTTTTCCGGTAAGTCCAACCCGATATCCAAGATCAGCAAGATAATGGCCGACACTTTTCAGATTGTCATAAACCGGTTTGTGATTTTGAAAAGAACCATGCCTGACGGGATACAAACCTGTAAAAAGAGAAGCGCGCGTAGGAACACACATCGCTTCCGAAGTATAGATATGATTGAATTTCAAGCCGTTTTTAGCCAACGCGTCAATGTTAGTCGTTTTAAGATTTTGTCCGCCATAACAGCTCAACTGCTTGCTATCCAGATCATCTGCCATGATGATAACGATATTTGGCTTTGTTTTAATTGACTGTGCTGATGCTTGAAAAACAGTGAAGCACAGTATTGGAAACACCAGGTACTTTTTCATGATGTGATATTAATTACAATTATTTCTTTTCCAAAAGACCAACCTTATCTTCTTTCTCTACTACCTGATCAATTACAAGACTTTTTACAACATCAGAAAAAGCAAAGGTTCCGTTGTATGTTTTTGTTACGGGAGAATTCAAATCCTTACCTGTGCTGAAACCGTCTCCGGAAGCTGAGCTTAAATATTTATTGTTTTTATTGATAATATTTTGCTCCGCCGTTTTCTCATTATTTACAAAAAGTACCACTTTTTTATCGTCAGCAAATTCAATCCGTATTGTGTTTTTACCGGCATCCAGATTTTTAGATGAGGTTAATAAAACCGTATTCACACCGTCGTTAAGCAGATATTGTAATTTATTATCTTTGATAAAAAGACTCGTTCCACCTATCAAACCACCATTTGCAAAAATGACGCCTTCCGGATTTTTGCTTTTTATTTCTACATTTGCTGTAATTGTTACCGCGCCTTTACCAACATAAACCCGGGTTTTTATCGTCGTGCCTTCGTAAATCACAGATTTCGCTTTTATTTCAGGCGCGGCAAGTCCTGCCCGAAAATTTTTCAATGGATACACATCGTATTTTTTCGCTTCTACATCAAAAACTTTTTTAAGTTCTTCCAGCTTTTCAGGATTTTTTGCCGACAAATCATTGATCTCGTTATAGTCTTCATTCAGATTATAAAGCTCCCATTTGTCTCTTTTAAAATCGGCAATGAAATTGATATCGGTCGTAGTTTCGCCAAAAACATTTCGCGGATGATAAACACTGGCTTTCCAGCCATCTTTGTAAATGGAACGGCCGCCGTGTAACTCGTAATATTGAAGCGTATGACGTGTCGGAGCAGTGGCATCAGCAATGGAATAATTCAAAGAAGTTCCATGAAACGGACGCTGCGGATAACCGTTGATCACCTCCGGAACTTTCAATCCGGCCAGTTCGATTGTCGTTGGCAAAATATCCGTTACATGCGTGTACTGCGACCGTAATCCACCTTTTTCCTTAATCCCTTTTGGATAATGGACAATTAATGTAGTATGCGAAGCACCTTCCGCATTCACATCACTTTTCCAGTAACGGAACGGCGTATTAGTAGCCTGCGACCAACCCAGAGGATAATTAGGGAAGCTGTACTCTGTTCCGATTTTATCATATTGAGATAGTAAAAATTTAACATCACCCCCCTCTGATTTTTCTGCAATGCCGGTTGTTCCTTTATAAGTTCCTTCCTTGCTTCCACCATTATCACCAACGATCAGGAAAATAAGGGTGTTATCGAGCTGCCCGATTTCCTGCAAATAATTGGTAACCCTGCCCACTTCGTAATCCGTGTAAGACAAAAATCCTGCATAAACTTCCATGAAACGCGCGTAAATCTTCTTTTCATCTGCCGATAACGTTTCCCACGGTTTAATACCAGCCTGGCGTGGCGGAAGTTTTGTGCCTTTTGGAACCAGGCCAAGTGCCTGCTGCCGTTTGAAAACTTCTTCACGATACTGATCCCAGCCACCGTCAAATTTCCCTTTGTATTTATCGCTCCATTCCTTCGAAACGTGGTGAGGCGCGTGTGCTGCCCCTGTTGCATAATAAATAAAAAATGGCTTATCTGCATCTGCCGATTTTTGGTTGGCAATGTAGGAAATCGTTTTGTCGGTAAGCAGCTGATTCAAATGTTTTGTGTTCGGTTCAATATCAATCGGCGAAGTTTCTTCAATCAACTGCGGATGCCACTGATCCGTCGCACCGCCCAGAAATCCGTAGAAATGTTCAAAACCTCTCCCGGTTGGATAGCGGTTGTATGGCCCCGCAATCGTCAGATCTTTTGGCTGATTCCCATGCCATTTTCCCAAAGCAAATGTATTGTAGCCGTTTTCTTTGAAAATTTCAGCAACTGTTCCTGCTTCAAAAGGAATATTTCCATTATATCCAGGCGTTCCAATTCCCAATTCTGCATGATGTCCCATCCCGACGCTGTGTGCATTTCTGCCGGTAAGCAACGCCGCTCTTGTCGGACTGCATATGCCGGTGGTGTGGAAATTGGTATATCGTAAACCGTTATTAGCAAGTTTTTCAAAATTAGGCGTTTGTATCAATCCGCCAAAAGCAGAAGTTGCGCCAAAACCTACATCGTCCAACAGAATCCAGACTACATTCGGTGCGCCTTTTTTCGCTTCGGGTTGTTTCTGCCACCATTGTTCCGTTTCTTCAATTGTTTTTCCAATTTTCCCTTTAAAAGGCTGAACCGGATCATGCTGGGCAAATATTGGTGAAACTGCGGCAAAAATGATTGATAGAATAAGTTGGGGTTTATAATTTCGGGTAAGAGATCTTTTCATTTTCTAGTGTATTTTTAAGAAACTTAAATGACTATACGTAAACTTAAATGAATGTACGATTTGAGGACCCTATCCAATTGCTTTTTTACAAAACGCTGGTTTACAGTTGACCGCAAACCAACGTCAATAAATCAGGAAGCAAATTGGAAAGCAAAATTCCGGCTTAACTGCAACAGACCAAAAAATAAACAGAAGAAAGGTTGGCCACCCGATGCACAGCATTTTGCCGCGAAGAATTCGTATCCATCGTTATAAGAATAAAAGTTCAAAATATTCTTCTTACTGGTGGTTAATAAAAAGATCAATATCCTACTATATTGATAGACAAAGTAAGTTTATTAAAAATAGATTACCAAAACATTTTTTTGTTTTGATAAAATGAAAACGGGAATAAATAAAATACCAAACCATGCCAATTCCGGTTTCAAATCGGAATTAGCATGGCGATAAAATTATTATAGATTAATCGGCCGATTTCGTTTTTAAATTAACTATACCAATCAATACATTTAAAACAAGCCAGATTTGTTTCTATCAAAAAAACTAAAATTCGATGCCCTTTCCCGGCTTTCACTGGGAAAAGGACTTTTTAGCTAGGTTAAATTAATTTTAATAATGGATTTATTTCTTTCATAAAGCATCGTTCCATGCCCAGCTCATCATAAAAATACGGCTAAGGCTGACCGCTTCCCTGAACAAAACTTTCAGGCTGAAATCACTAAAAATGATGGAGGGATTTGCGAAAACATTTACGGATTGTATATCCACCTTTTTCTTGATCAATTTTCTGATCAGTTCAATTTCAAAAACAAATGTGTTGGTTTTGGTACGTTGTACTTCCGGCAGGATTTCACGTCTCAAACCTTTTATTCCCGCCTGGGTATCTGTTATGTGCCCGGAAAGGAAAATACGGTTAAGCAGATGAAGTCCTTTGGAAATCAACTGACGTTTCAGAGGCAGCTTTTTAAAATATTCACTCGTACGGTTACCATACACAAACCAGCATTCCGGGTTTTCATTAAATATCTTCACCATTTCCACAATCGGATCTGTTCCAAAAGGGAAATCGATATCCGTGTAAATAATAATATCGCCATCCGCTCGCATTGTCCCCTTACGAATTGCTGAACCCTTCCCTTCATTGACCATATTATCAAGAAAGATAACATTGTCACTCTCAGTGAGTACGCATACTTTACTTTTATCCAGTCGTGTGGACCCATCATTAGAAATGATGTACTGAATCCGGTTGGATGACAGCCTGCCATTCAACTCCGTAATATTATTTTCCAGTGTCTGGCACCACCCGTCAACGGGATTGTAACAGGGAAGCACGATACTGATTAGCTGAGGGAGGTTATTTTTTTTCAAGGCTTAATAACTGAAATTGTAATACAAACCATACTATAAAACAAGGAATTACTTTGATCAGATTCGGACCTAAAAATTCATGGCGCCAGGATGCCGGATACACGTCGGTCGGAGCCAGAACACTAAACAGAAAAACACCGATAACAAGAATTTCAGCCCATTGCCCCAATGTTTCGCGGCTGGCAAAATACCATACAACTACACCCTGAATGGCAATGACATACGTGGGAGATTCGGCCGCATGATTGAACATAATCACCCATAGCGATGCATAAGCGAGCAAAAGAAAGCGGTTTTGCTGCGTGGTAAAATTATGTTTCACAAGGGTCCATATCCAGGTAACCGCAAACAGGGCAACGCCAAGATATTGCACACGTATCACACCTTTGTCTGTAAACGCAGGGAACCATAACTTGATAAGCCCCATGACAGAGAGCCCGAAATTGACTTTATGGTCATCTACCATACAGGTATACCAATCCCGGTAGATCTGTAAAAAATAGTCTGTCCCGACAAATGGTAATGGTAAAAGCGACATGACAACAAGCCAGAAAACCGAGTAAAGAATATACTCCCCGCGTTTGGGATAAAAAAGAAACAAAGCGGCGAAGATCAGTCCGTACCCCTTGATACAAAAAGCTATAACAGGAAGTAACGCAGCCCATTTTACCCTGCCTTTTTCCAACAAAGAAAATGTCAACAAACCCAGCGCCGCAATCACCGGGTTTGTTTGTTCATTGTGTATCGATGTGTTTAATTCCAGAAGAATAAACCACCAGAAAAAAATTTTGTTTTTATAAGAAAGAGGAAGGCTTCGTATAGCATAAAAGAGGGCAAGGGAACAAAATAACAGCCAGAAAAACATCCCCGCCACAACGGGCATGAGACTGAAAGGGGCAAACATGATACAAAAGGAAGGATGGTACAGAAAGAGATCAAAATACTCCTTCGGATATTCCAGATGCAGATTTGTTTTGCCTAAAAGATGAAACAGCGACTGACGAAATATAATGTAATTATTATACTTCAAAGGACCACCGACATAATTCTGAATGCCGACAATGATACTAACCAGAATGTAAACAAATAAAATTACGTTTTCCCTTGAAAAAAAATCGGCAATACGTTTCATTAAAAAATTTATTGTTAGGGTTGGGCTGGTTACAGACATATATTAAACGTCCGCGGCCAAATATGTAAAGAGGGCTATTGCTTACTATTTAATTATAATATATTGACATACAGCCTATTAATTTTATTCCGACAATTACAACTATTCTAATATTACTTACGGAAAATCCTCGTGTCCCCGTTGCCTGAGATTGTACAGAAAAAAAAATTTACCTTTGTCAGGCAACGAAAGCAGTGCTTTTTTGCGTAGAAAATAGTGGAACTTACTTATTGACAAATCTGTGCTTTTTAGAAGATCCAAAACATTACCATTGACGGAAATACTGGAAGGATGCCGCAATCAGAAACCAGCCGCACAGAAACAGTTGTTTGAAGCTTATTATAGCTTTGGCATCAATATTTGCATGCGTTATGCCGACAATAGGGAAGAAGCAGAAGAAATGTTTGATGACGGCTTTCTCCGGATTTTAAACAAAATAGGTTATTATGATCCGGACCAGCCATTTGATGCCTGGTTCAGAACGGTAATAATACGCTCAGCTATTGATCATTATCGTAAGAATAAATCTGAAATAACATTTGCTGATATTGAAGAAGCCTACGATATAGGTCAGGATGAAGGACTTATCGAACGGTTATCGGCAGAAGAGATTTTGACCGTTGTACAGTTTTTACCCCCATCCTACCGAACAGCTTTTTCTTTACATGTCGTTGATGGCTATTCGCACGCCGAAATTGCAGGAATGCTTGGAATCAATGAAGGGACTTCTCGTTCCAATCTGGCCAAAGCCAGAATTAAATTACAGGAACTACTCATTAACTGGGTCTCAAACGGATCTATAAACACACGAAACTATGTCTAGTGAACGTTTCGATAAACTAATAAAAAAGAATCTGGAATCTGTCAGGCCGGAATATCAGCCACCTGCATGGGACCGGTTCAGTAAAAAATTGCCTGCTGTCGGATTTTTCCCCTGGGTACAACAATATGGCGGTTGGGCACTAGCAGCCATGATGCTGGCCGGTTGGTTTACCACACTTTATACACTGCGGGAAAATCAGGAACTGATCCGCCAATTAAGTAATCAACCCGGCAGGAATATGGCTTATGAAAATAATGCCGGAAGAGGATCTGTCCAGACTGATCAGGTTACCAAAACAAATAAATCTGTCGCCCTCACGGACACTGTTTATATTGTCAAAAAAACGATAATAGAACACCGGCATTTTTATGATTCGCCGCCTGACGGTCGCAATCGGTTTGCGGAAAATGGAAAAGATCCTGATCGAAAAATTTCTACGAACACTCCCGTATTTACATCAGATAGTAATTCAGAAATAAACGATATACATGAAGAAAAAGAAACTTTACTAACTAAAACATCTGAAGCAGAAAATCACCGGGAAGCTGATAAAAATACTTTTTTAGAAAAAGGCTCAATTGCGCATAATACCGAGTCGGGAACAAATACTGAGGCAGATACAACCGAAAAAGTAACCGATGAAGATCGATTTAATATGTTGCTCGATTCCAATCGGGTAATTCAGGCTTATAATTATAAAGTCCTGGCAGCACTTGTTGATTCCCTTTCTGCTAAAAAGACAGCGGCTCCTGTGATAAAACCCAAAAGACCACCTTTCAAACTTTCCTCTTTACAGCCGCGCCTGGGTATGGAAAGTCTGCTTTCCCTTCACAGTTATGGAATTGGCCCGGTTGTTGAATTTTTCCCAGCCGAAAACCTGGGTATTTCTCTTGGAATTCAGGCTTCGACGCTGGAAGCTGAAAATCATAAAGCACTCAGAGATTATAATTCTGCTACCGGAAAATTCTTCCTTGTTCAGTACCGGAGTTATCTTCCATCAAAATTTGACAGGATTGAGGACATTTCGATCAAAACATCTGTGGTCAGTTTACCAATCAGCCTAAAATATTATATCCCCTTAAAAAAGAATATTTCCATATTTGTACAGTCCGGAACCAGTCTGGATTTATCTGCTTATCAGCAGGTTGATTTCGAAAGTTACCTGAATAATTCAAAACGCAGGAATACTTTTGAAACCGATGCCAAACCTAATTTTTTCCATAATTTAATGTTTGGCGCTGGTGTTCAATATAAAAAATCAAGAATTCTGGCCCAGCTTTCGCCCTTTTATGTCTATGATTTCCGAAACATTGTCAACACTCCGTCAGGTAGTAACCTTGGATTGAGGGCTTCGCTTTGGCTTAATTTGTTCAAATAAAGACTTTTTAAGATTTCACGCAAAGCAAAAAAGGTTTTCGCAAAGACCGCAAAGAGAAAACTTAACGGTCTTTGCGTTTTATCTTTTTTGCTTTGCGTGAACCCCTATTTTTACTCTCGAACAGTCGTCATAGTCCGCAGTTCAGGAAGATCTTTATTCCATTCTCTCGTGATTGGTCTTGTTGTTGGCGTAATAAAAATTTCCAGGATCAGTGACACTTCTGCCTCTTTAACGTGGCCCCCATGTACGTTAAAATCCGATCCGGCCAGCGCAATATGGGCATGAACGATTGGCTTATTTTCAAAATATCCAATATTCCCACTCAGTGAAAGTACCTCCATGGATGGCTCAAATCTTTTGTATTTATACTTTTTTTCGTCCAGGTCGTAATACCCTATTTCCACATGCTGAACAGCTCCAATTCCGGAAATGCTCGCTCCTGGTAATTTTTCACTTTCCATAAAAGCCGTCAAACTGGCAATAAGCGGTTGTCCGCGTTTAATTACAAGCAGATAATTATTTCCGTCTTTACGATAATCAAGGTCAGTTGCGGAGATTTTCGCAGGCGCTGTAACCACCTGTGCAAACACCGGAAAAATGATAAACAGGAATATAAAAAGGCAATAGAATTTCATCTCGTTTTGGGGTTTTGTATTGATAAATTTGATCATTCAACCGTATCACCGGCTTAATACAAATATAGTTTGTGATATTCTGCAACCAGCAATTTCCCGGATTAATAATAGATCGTTATAAAATAATAACAATAGTTCCGGCAACGATCAGCAATCCTCCTATCAGTGTTTTTAAGTCAATCGGTTCTTTTAAAATAAGAAAAGCCAGCCCCATGGCAATGGCTACGCTTAACTTATCAATTGGTGCCACCTTGGAAACATTTCCGGTTTCCAGTGCTTTAAAATAAAATATCCAGGAAAGTCCGGTAGCTACACCCGAAAGTGCCAGAAAGAGAAGATTACTTTTGCTCAGCATTTTGACCTCCCTGATTTCGCCGCTGGCAAGAATAATTCCCCAGGCGATGAAAACCACAACAACGGTACGGACTGCCGTAGCCACATTTCCGTTAATTCCTTTAATTCCGATTTTAGCAAGAATAGCGGTTGCAGCAGCGAAAAGTGCCGATAAAACGGCATAATATTTCCACATAACAATAGAGGTTGAAGGTGAGAAAATCCCTTAAATAATTTGCGGTCAAAGTGATTTTTGATCACCAATAAGGTCGGTAATCTGTGAATAATTTATGTAATTTAAGTCCAAACCTTACTAAAATGTAAAATATGAAGTCTGATTTAGTGAAAGTTCTATTTCTTATTGCAGGAATCATATTTAATTTAAACGTGCAGGCTCAGGTTAAGCCGGATAACCGCTTGCAAACTCCTGAAAATGTTAAAAATTTTTTAAACGGAAAAATCACAAATTCTGAAAACGGAGAAGTTCTGCCAGGCGCGTCCATCATTTTTCCCGACTTAAAAATTGGAGGAACAACAAACGCGCAAGGCGTTTATTCTTTCAAAAATCTGCCCGAAGGAAAATATCTGATCGAGGTTACATTTGTAGGTTTCAGTTCAATTTTGGAAACGATTGAGCTGAAAGGAAATATGACAAAAGATTTCACGCTGTCGCCCACGGCTGTGGAAGCAGAAGCGGTTACAATTACCGGCGTTTCTTCGGCAACTTCGGTCAAACGTACGCCGATTCCTGTAACGATTATCAAAAAACAAGACCTAAACAGAGGAACTTCCACCAATATTATTGACGCACTGACAAAGATTCCCGGCGTTTCCCAGGTCTCTACCGGCGCTGCGATTTCCAAACCTATTATCCGCGGACTTGGCTATAATCGGCTGGTTGTTGTCAATGACGGGATCAGGCAGGAAGGCCAGCAATGGGGAGACGAACATGGTGTCGAAATTGACGAATACAGTATCAACCGGGCCGAAGTGCTCAAAGGCCCGGCATCGATTATGTATGGAAGTGATGCACTGGCGGGCGTGATCAATTTCACCTCCATTGAACCTGCGTCGGAGGGAGAAACCAGCGGAAGTATTTTAACTGCCTATCAGTCAAATAACAATTTGCGCGGTGTGCATGGAGAAGTAAACGGGAATAAAAACGGTCTGGTCTGGGGATTAAACGGTACTTACAAAGCAGCCGCGGATTATAAAAATAAATACGACGGAAAGGTTTTCAATTCTAATTTCAATGAGAAAAACTTCGGTACCTACATCGGAGTTAACAAAAGCTGGGGATTCAGTCATTTGTACCTGACACGTTTTAATCAGACTGTTGGATTAATTGAGGGGGACCGGGACGCTGTTAGCGGAAAATTCACAAAAGTTGTGAATAACAACGGAACAGAAGAAGAGGTTACGGTTGGTTCAAAAGATTTTGATACCTCAGATCCTGTCATTCCCTATCAAAAAATAAAACATTTTAAACTGGCGACGGATAACAGTTTTTATCTTGGGAACAACCGTCTGGCCGCCACAATTGCCTACCAGCGCAACCGCAGACAAGAATTTGGTAATGTTCTCGATCCGGGAGAAAAAGCATTATATTTTGATCTGAGTACGATAAACTACAACATTCGATATCATTTTTCAGAAAATAACGGTTGGAAAAACTCTATTGGAATTAACGGAATGCAGCAGATGAACCGGAATAAAGGCGTTGAAGCTTTGATCCCGGAATATTCTCTTTTTGACGCCGGTGTATTTTTTTATACCCAAAAAAGAATTGACAAATTAACGATCAGCGGCGGGATCCGGTTTGATACCAGATTCCTGAACAGCAATGCATTATCCATCGATGAGGTTTTGAAATTTCAAAATTTTAAGAGAAATTTCTCCAATGTATCGGCCAGCGGAGGTTTGAGTTATACTTTATCAAAAGCTGCTACCCTGAAATTTAATATCGCCAGAGGATTCCGCGCTCCCAATATTCCCGAACTGGCAAGCAACGGCGCACATGAAGGAACTAACCGTTACGTTCATGGTCAGCAAAACTTAAAATCCGAAACAAGTCTTCAGTTGGATGGCGGCATAGAAATGTCGACATCACATCTTACGCTTTCGGCTTATGCTTTTTATAATTCCATCAGTAATTTTATTTATTACCGAAAACTGGTATCTGGTTCAGGCTCAGATTCTATTGTACTGGACGGAAATGAAAAACTCATCGCTTATCAATATGCCCAAAATAAAGCGAATCTTTATGGAGGTGAAATAAGCATTGATATACACCCTCACCCACTTGACTGGCTGCACATCCAAAGCACGTTTTCCTATGTGCGGGCAACACTGAGCGAAGAACAGGATGGCAGTAAAAACCTTCCGTTAATACCTTCCGGAAGATTGATCAACACGATAAAAGCTGAATTTGGAAAGAAAAATAAAAAGCTTCGAAACGCTTATCTGAAACTTGAACTGGACAATACTTTTGCTCAAAATCACCCTTTTACAGGTTTTAATACAGAAACAAAAACAGCAGGTTATGGTTTGCTCAACGCAGGACTTGGCGGTGATCTGGTTAGTAAACAAAGAACATTTTTAAGTATTTTTTTATCAGCCAATAACATAACCGACGTAGCTTACCAGAACCATCTGAGCCGCCTGAAATATACGGCAGTCAACAATGTCACCGGCAGAATGGGTGTTTTTAATATGGGCAGAAATTTCAGTGTGAAGGTGATTATTCCGTTCAAGATCTGACCCAAAGTTTCATAAACCTTGCACGAATAATCGTGTAAAATTTTCAACAAACCTTTCATTTAAATACCGGATCCGATCCAATTTTAAAATGTATATAGCGGCATAATTGTTGCTTTATACATTTTAAAATTATTATGATGAAATACATCTACACGATTGGATTGCTGATTCTTTCCAACGCTTTTATGACACTTGCCTGGTACGGGCATTTGAAGTTTTTCAATAAAGACGGTCCACACGGTACCACACCGCTTTGGGCTATTGTTCTTTTAAGTTGGGGACTGGCATTTTTTGAATATTGCTTTCAGGTTCCGGCCAACCGGATCGGCTCATCCGAAATGGGCGGCCCGTTCTCTCTGGTGCAGCTGAAAATAATTCAGGAAGTGATTACGCTGATCATTTTTATGATCTTTTCTGTGGTTGTGTTTAAAAATATGCAATTCACAAAAAATCACCTGATCGGATTTGCGCTTTTAGTCGGGGCCGTTTATTTTATTTTCAAAGGGTAACAAGCCTTTCAAGAAATGTAGCCTGGCCCTTTTAGATCAGGCTACATTTTGATGTTCAACAACCGAAAGTAATCCTTTGCTGGCCCGCATTAATTTAACAATGGACGCAAAGCCAATTCTGTCAGATGTTTCAACAATCAGCGTTCCTACATAATCCTTTCCCTGGCTTGTAAAATTAAGATGCTGGATTTTTGTGCCACTAACAGATTCCACAAGAGACGTTATTCTGTAAAGACTGACCGTCTTTGGATAAATTACGTTGATTTGATAAGTGCTCATACGTTTGTTTTTTTATGATGAAGGTTTAAAATTGTCGTTTACTTTTTTGCTTCGACAAGCAACTGTTTCTGCACAGCGTGTTTTTCTACTTCCTTAAATACTCTGATGAAATTGCCGCCCCAGAGCTTTTTAATATCTTCTTCTGAATAACCTCTTTTAACCAATTCTCTTGTAATGTTCAGCCCCTCGCCCACATTCGCATATCCTTTGACACCGCCGCCATGATTAAAATCGGAGCTGAAACCAACATGATCAATACCAATCAGTTTGACAGCACGGTCTACCGAATTGATATATTCTGACAATGTTGCATACCTCCACTCATTTCTGGAAAAATCCAGATAAGCAGCTTTATACTTTGCATATCCCGCCGAATCCAGCTTTTCCTTAGGATTATCCTTTCCGGCTTTTAGTCCAAGCGGTTCAAAAATTTTCTTTTGATAATCTTCCTTAAACGCGACCGTATCTTTTAGATAAGCCGCAAAAGCAACAATGTGGACCACACCACCTTTATCAGCAATTGCTTTTAATTCATCATCTGAAAGATTCCGGGTATTATCAACCACACTTTTAAGACCGGAATGTGACGCAATGACCGGTGCTTTGCTAAGTTCCAATGTCTGGGTAAGTGCCTTTGAACTTAGCTGCGAAACGTCAATGATAATACCCAGACGATTTAAAATGGGAACGGCAAGTTTACCGGTTAAAGTCAAACCGCCCGCTTCGTCAGGTTTGTCACCAAAGCTTTCGCTGGGGCGTGAAGAATCCGTCCAGTCGTTATTTCCGGCATGTGCAAAACCAAAAAGCCGGACTCCCTGCTTGTAATAATGCTCAATAAGTGAAGTATCTTTCCCCAGTGAAAGCGCATTGAGAAAGCTTAGTAAAATTCCATGCTTTTTCTCTTTCACCGTTTTTTCTATGTCGGCCGATGATTTTATAAATTCCAGTTTATCAGGATGTTTGTTGACAAAATCTTCAATCACAGCCAGTTTGGAATCCACTTGTTTCCGGGCAAGAGTAATATTTTCAGGTGTGCGTCGCAACGGATCTGCAAAAAGTGCCAAAGTAGCAATATCCAACTGTCCTTTTTCAAGTTTGAATAAATCAATCTGATCCACCGTTTCTGCTCCGGCATCGTTTCCTTTGGCATCAAAATCATCACGAATATCAATGTGGGTATCAATCGTAATGGCCGATTCATGAATTCTCTCCACATCTTTTTCAGAAGGTTCCTCAGAAATTTTTGTACGGCATGAAAAACTTATCGAAATAACTAAGAACAAGGCTGATATGGTAATTTTCTTCATTACGTTGTTTTGATTAGACCTGACAAATCAATAGTTGACAATCAACCGGGCATGCTGGCAAACCACCGGCTTTTGCCGGTGAAATGTTCAAGCTAATCAAGGTGGTTTTAATTATTTGCTGGTTAAGCGTAGGACAAATATATGTGATGAAATTTTATTACTCTATAAAATCAGTAGAGTTTCAAACAACTAATCCGGTTACATACCACAAAGCCATTTTAATTTCGCCATTTCAAGCCCGAAAAAGCAATTTTGAAAAATGATTTATGAAGAAAATATAATTTTCCGAAGTTTTATTAATAAGCAAAAAACATAGTCTACTTATTTAATATAGTAAATCGAAAGTTTAGGTATTTCAAGAGTAAGTTTGCTTAAATTGCACCATTTATTGCACTGACCTGCCGCTAAGAAATGATAGAATTAAGGAATGTTACAAAAACTTTTTATCAAAAAGACAAACAAATTGATGCGCTTTCCAACGTTTCCTTAACCGTTGCAGCCGGAAAAATTTTTGGTGTTATAGGAACTTCCGGAGCCGGGAAAAGTACCCTGATCCGTTGTGTGAATTTGCTCGAAAAACCAACTTCGGGTGAAATTATTGTGGATGGCGTCAATCTTACCAATCTTGCTTCTTCGCAGCTTGCTAAGGAAAGAAGACATATCGGTATGATTTTTCAACATTTCAATCTGCTTTCTTCCAGAACCGTCTCTGAAAATATTGCCTTCCCACTGGAACTGGATGGCATGCCGAAAGACAAGATCAAAGAACGGGTTTATGATTTATTGAAACTGGTTGGACTTCTGGAAAAAGCGGACGACTATCCGGCCAATCTTTCCGGCGGACAAAAGCAGCGGGTCGCTATTGCGAGGACACTTGCCAGCAATCCTAAAGTATTACTTTGCGATGAAGCGACAAGCGCATTGGATCCGGGCACGACAAAGTCCATTTTAAATTTGTTAAAGGATATTAACGAGCGGCTTGGCATCACGATTTTGCTGATCACGCATGAAATGAATGTGGTAAAATCCATTTGTGATTCCGTGGCGGTAATCAGTAATGGCAAACTGATCGAACAGGGCTCAGTCGGAGATATTTTTCTTCATCCTAAAACAGAACTTGCAAAGGAATTTATTGCTTCGTCTTTAAATATCGAAGTACCGGTTTTGTATAAAAACCGGTTGGAAACTACAAGTTCAAAAAATCAGCATCCGCTATTAAAACTGGAATTAACCGGAAAATCTGTCGACGAACCGATTTTATCACAAGCCGCCCGTTTGTTTAATGTAGATACAAAAATTATCACGGCACAAATGGATCAGGCCGGCGAAGCAAGTTTTGGCGTAATACTGATCGAGCTTTCCGGAAATGCAAAAAACTGCCAGGACGCAATTAATTATTTTATTGATAAACACATTATAGTAGAAATTGTAGGTTATGTATGATTCATTAACAACCCTCGTGCTGCAAGGAACGCTGGAAACGGTGGTGATGACTTTTGTCTCGGGATTTTTTGGTTTTGCCATGGGACTACCCGTCGGAATTCTTCTTTTTTTGACACGAAAGGGACAGGTTTTAGAACATAAAATTTTCAACCGCATACTATCGATTGTGGTTAATATTTTCCGTTCAATTCCTTTTATAATACTGATTGTCTGGATGATACCTTTCACCAGAGCATTGGTTGGCACATCCATCGGCGTAAGTGCAGCGCTCGTTCCGCTCAGTATCGGAGCCGCTCCCTTTATAGCCAGAATGGTGGAAAATAGCCTGATCGAAGTTCCGTCCGGACTTATTGAAGCTGCGAGAGCTATGGGCGCAACACCTTTTCAGATTGTCTGGAAAGTGTTACTTCCGGAAGCACTTCCCTCTCTTATCAATACCGCTTCGATTACTTTAATTACACTCGTTGGATACTCCGCCATGGGTGGCGCAGTTGGTGCCGGCGGTTTGGGGCAAATAGGGTATCAATATGGTTACATTGGTTATGATGCTGTAATCATGAATACCGTCCTGATTTTGCTCGTTTTGCTGGTTTTCCTAATTCAGTTTTCAGGAGACCGGATTTCAAAAAGTGTGGATCACAGATAACATAATATGTAATTCATTAACAATACTTTAAATAAAAATTTATGCTTTTTAAATTAAAAAACCTTTCTCTCTTTTTATCGATAGCAGCTTCCATAACACTTTTGGGTTGCTCTGGAAACTCTAAAAAAGAAGATCCGAATTTTATAAAAGTGGGTGTTTCGGCCGGTCCGGAATTTAAAGTTGCTCAGGCTGCTCAAAAAGTTGCCAAAGAGAAATATGGCCTGGAAGTTGAGCTTGTTGCATTTACGGATTACGTGATGCCAAATGAAGCATTAAATCAGGGCGATATTGATGTAAACGCATTTCAGCATAAACCATATCTGGATGAGCAAGCCAGACAACGCGGATATAAACTGGCCATCGTTGGAAAAACGTTCATTTATCCGATTGCTGGTTATTCCAAAAAGATCAAAAACATTTCAGAATTGAAACCTGAAAGTACGATCATCATTCCAAATGATCCGACGAATGGGGGGCGTTCCCTCCTCCTTTTACAGAAATACGGTCTGTTAAAATTGAAAGATGGCGTTGGCTTATTACCAAAGGTTACGGACATCGTTGAAAATCCAAAATCACTGAAAATCCTGGAACTGGAAGCTCCGCAGCTTCCAAGATCTTTGGACGATAAAGAAGTCGTTATAGCCATAATCAACAATACTTTTGCCGGCCAAATTGGACTAACCGCAAAGCGTGACGGTATTATGGTTGAAAACAGCGACTCACCATATGTGAACCTGATTGTATCACGCGAGAATAATAAAGACCAGGAAAAAGTCAAAAATTTCGTGAAAGCGTATCAGTCTGACGAAGTAGCAAAAGTAGCTGAAACTGAATTTAAAGGAGGCCAGATAAAAGGCTGGTAAAAGTCAATATTGTCAGAATCGGGAAATCCCTGAGTGCTGTTTTCCTTAATGGAATTGCGCTCCGGGATTTTTATTTTATTAATTTATATACTTATCCTATTAACTTTATAGACTGTAAATCAAATTGAGTATATTGCACTTGAAAGCGGTAAATATATTTCCTCCGCTTTGTGTAAACCCGGGCAAACCAGCTCATGCTGAATAAATATGCGAAACTTATGCAACCAGGTATGAAACGATTTTTGCTAACAGGATTTTTACTGATTCAGATTATGACTCCCATCCAGCTGCACGCACAGACGCTATATAAACCTTCATCTTCCAAAATTCTTCAAAGCATCCAAAAACTGAATGTGCTTGGAAATGTACTTTATTTCGGAGCACATCCGGATGATGAAAATCCTACGCTCATAGCTTACATGGCCAATGAAAAACTTTATAACACAGCCTATTTTTCCCTGACCCGCGGTGACGGCGGCCAGAATATGATTGGTAGTGAGATGAAGGAAAATCTCGGCATATTAAGAACCCAAGAGCTTTTGCAGGCAAGAAAAATTGACGGCGGACAGCAGTTTTTTTCCCGTGCCGTTGATTTTGGTTTTTCAAAAAGTGCAGAAGAAGTTTTCACGATCTGGGACAAAGAAAAACTCCTTTCTGATGCAGTTTGGGTGATCCGGAAATTTAAACCGGATTTAATAATCAGCCGTTTTCCTCCTGATGAAAGAGCAGGTCACGGGCAACATATCGCCTCCGCCCTTCTTGTTGAAGAAGCATTTGAAGAGGCAGGAGATCCTACAAAATTTCCTGAACAGCTGCAATTTGTACCGATTTGGAAAGCAAAACGTCTGGTTTGGAACGCAGGTATGTGGTGGAATCAGAGAAGAGATAAAGTGGATGAAAAAGAAGCAGAAGAATATATCAAAGTGGATGTAGGCGGTTTCAATCCTTTGCTTGGAAAATCATATGGCGAAATTGCAGCAGAAAGCCGCAGTTTGCACAGAAGTCAGGGATTTGGCACTGTGGGTTTCCGCGGAACGCTGACCGAATATTTCAAACATGTGAAAGGTGAAAAAGCTGGTCATGATTTAATGGATGGCGTTTCCACAGACTGGACACGTGTAAAAGGCGCTCAGGAAGTTAGCAAACTCATTTTGGAAGCAGAAGATTCTTTCAAACTTACCAATCCGTCACGGGTTGTCCCACAGCTTTTGGCAATAAAAACCGCGCTTGAAAAACTGCCGGATGGTTACTGGAAACAGACAAAATTACAGGATTTAAATAAAGTGATTCAGGATGCCCTTGGATTATTTATTCAGG
Organism: Dyadobacter frigoris; assembly: GCF_005280585.1. Taxonomy (GTDB): domain Bacteria; phylum Bacteroidota; class Bacteroidia; order Cytophagales; family Spirosomataceae; genus Dyadobacter; species Dyadobacter frigoris. Next base: position 142,270 of record NZ_SZVO01000004.1, on the reverse strand, counting down.
TTACATCAACAGACAATTCCTACACGCCGGGACAAAAAATGCAGTTTCAGATTGAAGCAATTAACCGTTCTTCAATCCCGGTTACGATAAAAAAGATAAATTTCCCATTTGGTAAGAAGGACTCCATCATCAATTCCGAATTGGCGAATAATCAGGATTTTATACTTTCGGATTCTATCGAAATTCCGGAAAATACCGAGTATTCACAACCTTACTGGCTGCGTAAAAATGGCTCTGCTGGTCTTTTTAATATTGACAAACAACAGGAAAGAGGCGTTCCGGAAAATAAACCGGTGGCAGAACTGACCTTTAATCTGGATATTGCCGGAAGTTTCGTCCACTATAACATCCCGGTAATTTATCAAAAAACAGATCCGATACTTGGAGAAGTTTATCAGCCTGTTGCCATAACGCCACCTGTTTATGTTTCGGTTAATGAAAAGGTCTATTTGTTTGACAGACAGATTGATAAAAAAGTGAGCGTGGTTGTTAAAGCCGGAAAAGATAACGTTGCAGGAGATATAAAACTAAAAATTCCCGACGGCTGGCGTGTCTCTCCTTCTTCTTTTGCATTTAAACTAAAAACAAAAGGTGCGGAACAATGTGCAGATTTCCAACTGTTTCCACCAAAGGAAGCCAGCGAGGGTGAAATTATTGCAGAGGCGAGTTTCGAAAATAAAGCTTACGACAGAAGTCTGGGCTTGATCAATTACAACCACATTCCTTCGCAGGTTTATTTTCCGCAGGCAAAAGCCAAAGTGGTGAAAGTTACAATTAGCAAAACAAACGGATTGATCGGTTATATTAAAGGAGCCGGCGACCTTGTTCCCGCCAGTCTTCAACAGATCGGCTATAACGTCGTTTTATTAGAAGACAGTGACATTTCTGATGAAAAACTTCAAAAATATGACGCGGTTGTCATTGGAGTAAAGGCCTATAATATTGTGGAACGACTGAAAGTGATTAATCCGGTTTTGCTGCATTATGTAGAAAATGGCGGCAATTTAATTGTCCAGTACAATTCTGATCAGGGACTTTTGATGCAGGATTTCGGCCCCTACCCTTTCAAGTTTTCAAGCAAACGAGTGACGGTGGAAGGTGCGGAAGTCCGTTTTCTGAAACCGGATTGCCAGGCGCTTAATTATCCAAATAAGATAACCCAAAAAGATTTCGACGGCTGGGTGCAGGAACGCAGTTTATACCAACCCGAAAGCTGGTCTGAAAAGTATGAAGCCGTGATTTCCTGCAATGATCCGGGCAGTGAGAAACTCGACAGCGGAATCCTGATAGCCAAATATGGCAAGGGAAATTATGTATATACCACCATGAGCTGGTTCCGGCAGTTACCTGCCGGTGTTCCGGGAGCCTACCGGATATTTTCAAATTTAATTTCACTTGGGAGATGATTACAGGTCAGATCATAGTCTCTTTATCCGCCAAAGAAGTAATAATGCTATTGATTGCCAAGGTTGGCAATGTTTATAACCGCATGTTGCATGAAGTATTTATTTTTCTGGTTGCTCCTTATTCCGTTTTATTTATCTGCCCAATCGGCCGGGGATCAAAAATTTATTCAGGAAGTTGTCAAGATACATTCCGTGAAAGACGGACTGCCGGAAGGAAAAGTCGATAAAATATATTTCCAAAACGGACTTCCTATTGCCGAAATCCTGAAACAAAAATTTCAGTTTCAAAATGGAAAATGGGCAGCAGCAGAAAATTCTCTGTTGAAATCTCCAAAAAAATTACACATAATTCCGGGCAGAAAAGTACTTTCCTCAATTGCTTTCAAAGGCGGTTATGCGGTTGGTTGTGATGAAGGACTTTACTTTGTTAGTAATGGCAAAAAAACCGAACGAATTTTCCCGGAAAGTGATAAATACGACTGGTCACTAAAAAATGTTACCGCATTGGCTACTGATTCTAAAGGCAGACTTTGGATTGGCGCAGAAGAAGGCGTTGGTTGCCTGGACGGTAAATCCTGGAAATTGTTTACAGGAAAGGAAGGATTGCCTTATAACAAATTTACCTGCGCCGCTGCCGGACCAGACGGAATTGTCTGGTTTGGAACCGAGAAAGGCGCTATTGAAGTCAAAAATGATTATTTCAAATACCGTTTCAGCCGTCGCTGGATGGCTGATGATCATGTAAACGATATTTCAGTTCAAAATGACGGAACTGCATGGATTGCCACAAATAAAGGAATCAGCCAGATAACACCGGCTGAAATGTCGCTGGAAGATAAAGCAAAAATTTTCACCAAACAGGTCGAAGAAAAACATAACCGGATGGGTTTTGTTGCTCCTAGCCATTTGAAAGAACAGTTTAATCCGGCCTCTTCCGAAGTTGCTATTTCAGATAATGACGGCATGTATACTGCTATGTATGGTGCGGCAAATGCATTCAGATATGCGGCTACGGGTGATTTGGAGGCAAAAGCATTAGCAGTGAGAAGTTTCAAAGCGTGCAAATGGCTGGTGGATATTACTCATGAAAAAGGATTTCCGGCACGTGTCATTATCCCGGTCGACTGGCGTGAACCTGTGAACGAAATTTACAGTCAGGAAGCAAACCTGAGACATCAGCAGGGCGATCCGATGTGGAAGAATATTTATCCCCGTTTCCCAAAAAGCAAAGACGGCAAATTTTTATGGAAGTGTGATACCAGTTCCGACGAGCTGGCCGGACATTTCTTTTTTTACGGAATTTATTACGATCTGGTTGCTAAAACAGAAGAAGAAAAAAAAGAAGTTCGTGAAGTTGTGGGTGATATCATGGATCACATGATCCGTCACGGTTACAAGCTTGTTGATCACGATGGAAAAGTGACACGTTGGGGCGATTTTTCACCTGAATATTTCAATTCAGTTTATGGATATGATCAGCGCGGGTTGAACTCGATGATTATGTTGTCATTTCTGAATGTTGCAAAACATGTGACCGGAGATGTGAAATATGATAAGGAAGCAAAAATCCTCCGTGATAAATACAATTATCACATCAATGCCATGCATCCAAAAGAGTTTTTTCCACCGGAAAATGTGGTGCCCTGGGACAATAACCTTTGTTTGATGAGCATGTACGGATTGATCAATTACGAAACCGATCCTTCGCTTTTATTAATGTATCGCCAGTCGCTGGAAATTGCCTGGCAGCATATCAGCAAGCAGAAAAATGCGTTTTGGGATGCGATTTATGCTTCGCTCGCTAACCGTTTCACAGAACTAGCTGACCAGAAATATTTTGAAAGTAAAAATCTGTTTCCTGAAAACAGGCTTTACGCCCCGAAAGTTGTTAAAAGCATGTATAAAGCCAGCAATAAATCAGAATTCATCCTTGAAAATCTGCAAAAAATCCCGCTGGATCTGATCGGTTATACGATCGATAATACGCACCGTCTGGATGTTGTTTTTGATTCTTCGCCTTTACAAAATGAAAATATTGGATGGAGGACAGATAGTTACGCCTTACCGGTAGACGAGCGCGGACATGTACGCCAGGATCGCGATGGTTTTGCCTTACTCGCTTCCGAGGGCAACGGACACGAGGAACATGAAGGCACTTTCTTTTTACTGCCTTATTATATGGCTTATTATCACGGATTATTAGGTTCTGGAAATGCCGCAACAACCGGGAAGTAATTGTTTATTTTTAGCCTTTAATCTTACCAGAAATGAATAGTTATTTTTCATTTTTGGTAAGTATTGGTTCAACACGATTACGGATGTTACGCTTTATTTTCCAAAAGAATTTTGCACTAACCGGAATATGGTCAGAAAGATGTAATCCTTCCGCATTGGAAAAAAGAAGATTTTCAAATTTGTAATTCGTAACCGCCAGATCAATTTCGCTGCTGCTTTTGTAGAGGATTTTATCAATCGTTTCGCAAGAATCGGTAATTGAAAGAATATCTTCCGATGGAAAATCTTTTGAAAGATCCGGAAACTTGCCTTCATTTTTTTCAGAAACCCAGACATCGGTAAGTCCGTTTACGGTGCTAAGCAAACTGATATTATCGTTATAAAAACAATAACGTGCGTTGAGATCACCCATCACGATTATTGCGTTTTCAGCAGAATTGAATTTGATATAATCGGATAGCTGTTTAATATTTTTCCTCCTGGCTGCGGAGGCCGAATTATGATTCCAGGCATTGGCATGTACGTTGTAAAAGTCGATAAAGATATCCTTTGCAACTTCAATCCGGCTGAAAGAAAACCCTTTTGGTGTAAGGCAATCCGTTCCGCTGCAATCTTTCCAGCGAATTCTCTGAAGATCATGAACCGGAAAATTTGATAGCGTATTCAACCCGTCTCCAAAAGGCACTTTTCCCTTATTTTCAGTACGAAACGGATGCGTGTTTCCTGAATTGTAAAGATATTTATTGTAATTAAAATCTTCCTGGACATGGGCGATATCAAAGCGATTCAACTTCTCCCCGATTTCTGCTATGCTCGAAGATCTTTTAGTAACGGCGCTGGAAATAAATTCCGGCAAACCGGCGATATTATAAGTTATCACTGTAAACGCTCCTGCCTCTGTCATTTTCATTTCAGAAGAAAATAAAATGCTTTTAGAATTTTGAGCGAAACAATTTAATGATAGCGTCGACTCCCATAATACTATGAAAATCAATAATCTAAAAAACAAAATCGTATCACGCCTGTTTTGCCAAACCACAATATGCATCTTTCGCTTCTTATAAGGGAACACGAAATTAGGTTCTCAATATGAACAGGAATCGCGATGCATGTTAATGAATTATTAAATCTGTTTCGCCAACTCGTCTAAATCGTCGGAAAGTCACAAATACCTACTAAACAAAGGAAAAGACAGATCACAAATTTCTCTTAAAATCAGTAATCTGCCTTTTGATGTAATATTGTTTCAGAAAAAAAAATAGTATATTTAGGTATTGATTATCAAATAGTTACTATTTTAAAATCCTTTTAGGAGGATATTACGACTCAAAAATGATCAGACGAAAATGCAAGGGGCAGCAGATTATCAGCATTTTGGAGATAAATAATTTTCCCGGCAGGATTACTCAGAATAACTTCAATATGGCTCTGCTGCCGCTGTGTCGCTTCCAAAAGACTTTGGCGGCAAATCCCGCAAGGTGATAGAATATTTTCGGTAGAACTATCGTCAGCACTATTGTGATAGGATATAGCAACGGCCAGTATTTTTTCTTTTGGATATATGGAGGAAGCAGTTGATAATGCCACCCGTTCAGCGCAAATTCCTGCCGGGAAAGATGCATTTTCCTGATTGCTGCCTTTTACAATTTCACCATTTGACAATAAAAGAGCCGCACCCACATGAAATTTTGAATAGGGTGCGTAGGAAAGACTTACCGCTTCTTTCGATGCTTTTAAAAGTTTTTGTAAATTTCCGACCAGCTGCTGATCGTTTTCAAATATCTGGTATTCAAAGGAAAGTTGTATTTTCATCGGTTGATTTTGCTGTTTGCTTAAATCCTGTTTTACAGTTTGCTCTTAACCTCCGCAAGCTAATCTGTCCACAAGATAAATCTTCATCTGTTATATTAAATAATCATTCCTTCCTTGTTCTAACGATTAAGAATATTCGACAATTACTTTAATTTTATTTATCTAAATATTTAAATATATCAATTTTATATATACTTTTGAAGTAGATTTAAGGGAGACTTTGACGCCGCCTTTAAATACTTAGTTTCCCTTTTTAACAAAAAAACATAACAATGAACGATCAGGAAAAAATAAATACTGCCCATGCTCAAACTAATTTGGTGATCAGGCAAGTGATCAATTTTTGGGAAGCGAACAATAAAGCAATTACTGCGTTTTTCAACAAACACGAAGACGATGTATATCTTGGCGAAGTTGCGCCGGGACGGAACCGGGGAATTTATTTGCTTGCTCATCTTATTGCCACAAACGACGCTTTGCTGCCGCTTTTTAATTTGGGAGAAAAATTATTTCCGGAACTTGCTCCATTAGCTTCCGAAGCGGAAAGTGCCGTACCTTTTGAATTGTCGATCGCTGATTTAAGAAACAAATGGGAAACGCTTAATATCACACTTGCCGGTCATTTTAAAAATCTGACAGCCGAACAATGGCTTTCCAGACATAACAGTGTCTCGGACGAAGACTTTGCTTTGGATCCGACAAGAAATAAATTAAACGTACTGATGAACCGTACCAGTCACGAAAACTATCACCGCGGACAGCTGATTTTTCTAAATGAAAAAGTCCTGACCGTCTGAAATCGCAAGATTTTAGTGCTGATTTAAATTAACTATAAAGATCGTCCTGAAAGCTGCCAATCCTGTTTGGACCGGTATTTTTTCATGACGATCTTTTATTTTATAGCCTATTATGAAATTTATGAGTATTATTTGAAAGTAACCGGGAAATAAAGAGTTTGGATATCGTTTGCATTTTTTGAGTAAAAAAATATAATATCCTGCTTAGCAAAAGAATAAGACTGTCGGTGACTTTTACTATCGGGCTTAAAGTCCTCCTAATTATAAACCACTTAACCAGAATCTTGACATGCAGGAAAAGAGTACAGGAAATGATAAAATCGCCTCTTCGAGAAGAGATTTTATCAAAACATCCGGTTTGGCAGCAGCCGCATTTATGATCGTTCCACGTCATGTAATAGGCGGAAAAGGCTTTTTGGCACCAAGCGACAGACTGATCGTTGCAGGTGTTGGTGTCGGCGGAAAAGGAAGATCCGATATTGCCAATTTTGCCAAAAGCGGCAAAGCTGATATTGGTTTTTTGTGTGATGTTGATGACAGAAGTGCAGCCGAAAGTGTAAAGAATTTCCCGAAAGCAAAATATTACAAAGACTGGCGGGAATTGTTTGAGAAAGAATCGAAAAATTTTGATGCCGTGTCCGTTTCAACACCGGATCATACACATGCCGTGGTTGCTATGGGTGCCATGCAGCTTGGTAAACACGTGTATGTGCAAAAACCTATGACACACGATATATACGAAGCACGCCAGCTTACAGAAGCGGCTGCACGTTATAAAGTGGTGACGCAAATGGGGAATCAGGGGTCGTCCGGGGATGGTGTAAGACAATTGCACGAGTGGTATGATGCCGGTATTATTGGCAAGGTGGATACTGTTTATATCTGGACAAACCGGCCGATCTGGCCTCAGGGCATCCCTTGGTCAACTGAAAAACCACCTGTACCAAAAGGACTTGACTGGGATTTATGGCTGGGAACAGCACCTAAAAAAGATTATGTAGACAAATTGATCCCGGGAAGCTGGAGAGGCTGGTGGGATTATGGAACCGGTGCTTTGGGTGATTTGGGCTGCCACTTAATGGAAGCGCCTTTCCGTGTACTTGGACTTAAATATGCGCTTGATGTGCAGGCAAGTGTAAGCAGCGTTTTCACTGATTTTGGGAAAAGAGGAATTTTCCCGGACAGTTGTCCTCCATCGAGCCACGCCACATTAACTTTCCCGAAAACAGCAAAAACAAAAGGCCCGGTAACCATGCACTGGATGGATGGCGGCATAAAACCTGAACGTCCGGAAGAATTGGGACCGAATGAATTATTCGGCGACGGCAACAGCGGTATTTTATTTGTTGGCTCCAAAGGAAAAATGATGGCCAGCGAATATGCCGCAAATCCAAGATTGTTACCGCTTTCACGGATGGAGGAAGTGAAAGTGAAACAAAAGTTTGCGCGTGTGCCAGGCAGTGCAGAAGGTCATTATGCCCAGTGGGTTGAAGGTGCGATTGCGGGTTATGGAAATAAGGAACTTAGTTCTCCTTTTGAACTGGCCGGACCATTGACCGAAGCAATACTTATGGCCAACCTTGCAATCAGAGGTGCAGACATGCCAAAAGCCAGAGAAAATGGAAAAGGATATGACTATCCGGGTGCCAATATGAAAATGCTTTGGGATTATAAAAACATGAAAGTAACCAACTTTGACGACGTGAATCAATATGTAAAACGTACGTATCGTGAAGGATGGAGTTTGGGTGTTTAAGCTCTGATTTCTTCTTTTGGTCAAAAAAATTATTATAAAAAAGTGCCAGAAATTCTGTTGAATTTCTGGCACTTTTTTATGTCGATACTTTTAATTAGCCTGCTCTTTTCCTAGCGTAACTTTCGGTTCTGAGCCTGCATATTTACTGACTGATATATAAGCAAAATTATCCCAGCTATCGTTGTCCAGTGTTCTTAATGCCAGTTTTGAGGCAGCATTTTTAAGTAGTAATTCAACTGTTATATCATCCTGTTTTCCGTAAAGTTTTTTACCATCGAACCAATATTCTGCCCGCCGCCATTTGTCTGTAATAACCAAATTTGGGGATTTGATAAGTGGCGCACTTTTCAGACTTCCAATGCTTGAACTATCAAATAACATTACATAATTTGTTCCGCTTGCGGCCCGATCCGTGTGATCGCCAAAAGCAAGCCAGTTGTTCCAGCCACCCACGCCTGCCCTGACCCAATGTCCATCCGCACCTTCCCGCTGGTACGATGTACGAACGATCATTTTCCCTGTGACATTGAAATTGGCCGTCACGATTCCGTCCTGGCCGTCGGTTTCTTTTAATTTTAACTGACCTTCTTTTTCAATAACCTCACCAACCGATGTATTCGTCCATTTTTTGGTAAAATCACCTTCTTCAAAATCATCAAAAAACAGAAAAGTTTTATCACCGTTTGATACCGGTACAGCATTGAAATTTCCATAAAACATGAAAATAGAATTTCGTGTTTTCGCTTTAAGCACAGGCACTTTTACCCAAATAATAGTCGTCCCGTTTTCATTCCATTGCTCCGTCCAGTAAGACAAACCGCTGTCGTTCAGTCTGCCGGCGGAAGTAGAAAAACGAATATCAGCACCATCCGCTTTTGTTTTTGAAAAATCGAAATCGTTACTATTAAGCTTGATTTGTATTACTATATCTGTTGCAGCACCACCTTGATTATTAATAATAATTTCTCTTTTGAAGTGCCAGCTTTCAGCTGTCATACTCGATTTATTTGTTTTCTCAGTTAGGATCTTCGCCGAAACATTTTCAGATATGATTGAAAAAAGTAATGTGAAAATTGCAGCTATGAAGGTGAATTTCAGGGTTATTTTATTTTGTTTCACTGTATTTATAAAAAATTAAAATGGGACCTAACTTTTATTTACAACACCGCAAGGAATTATCATGTAAATTTCCAGATTCGCGCTATAGCTGAATAATTACATTCCATCTTGTTAGGGCGCCAACTGTCAATATACTTTTCTGCCTGGTTCAGTGACCATTCATTGACAGTATACTCCCAAATCTTTTCCAGGTCATGCTCCGCGAGCTAGGTTAGTTTATACTTACTCATTGGCCGGGGGCGTTCTTCTTTAATTTAGCCTTGAAGTCTGCCGGATTAAAATTTTCCACCCAACCACTCACTTCCCCTTCAATAAGTGCTTGCCGCAATAATTTCAGTTTTTGCTCTTCTTCTTCTAATAAACGTAGTGCTGCCCGAACTACCTCACTAGTTGATGTATACCGGCCTGTATCAATTTGATTTTAAATAAATAAATCAAAATATTGACCAATTGATATGGATGTATTTTTGCCCATCGCGTAAATGTTTTTTCATTTTACCATAACCAAAGTTACCAAAAATTGGTAACTTTGGTTATGTCTATTTTTATTAATTCTTTGTGGCTTTCCCGCCTTAACTTTCGCCCGAACTAAATAAATCATCTTTCTTTCCGGAACCTGCTGTCAATGCCAATCCTTTCATCGTACAAAATAAAATGTATGATCAAGCTATCCAGCAATTTGTTTAAACACGTTATTTGTGATGTTAAAACAATTTCTCCATTATATAATCTTATTTTAGTGGATTGCAGATAGCATACCGTCGCAACGAGCAATTTTATTTTTACAATTTTCTATGAAAAGAAGCACATTTATAAAAAGTACTGCCTTGTTAGGTACAGGTCTTATGATCGGTAAAATACCAGCCTTTGCCAATCCTGATTTTCCGGTTGTGAGAGTAAATCCCGGTGAACGGAAATTCAGCAGCAAGGTGATCGAAGATTCTATCCTCGAATTTCAGTCGGCAATTAAAGACAAAGAACTTGGATGGCTTTTTGGGAATTGTTTTCCAAATACGCTGGATACCACCGTGACCTATAACGGCAAAGGCGAAAAACCTGATACTTATGTAATTACGGGAGATATTGATGCGATGTGGCTGCGTGACAGCACTGCGCAGGTTTGGCCTTATCTTGATTTTATCAAAAAAGACAAAACGCTTCAGCAATTGATAGCCGGTGTAATCAATCGTCAGGCTGTATGCATTTTGAGAGATCCTTATGCCAATGCTTTTTATGACGATGCCAACAAAACGGGTGAATGGAAAACGGATGAAACGGATATGAAACCCGGCTTGCATGAGCGCAAATGGGAAATAGATTCATTGTGTTATCCTATTCGCCTTGCACATCGTTACTGGCAATTGACCGGCGACACAACGCCTTTTGACGCCAAATGGAAAGAAGCGATCATGCTTACGCTGAAAACGTTTAAAGAACAACAGAGAAAAAAGGATAACGGACCTTATCATTTTCAGCGCAAAACTTCCTGGGCAACGGATGGCGTTCCGATGGGTGGATATGGATATCCGGTAAAACCAGTTGGTTTGATTTGTTCCGCATTCCGTCCAAGTGATGACGCGACGATTTATTCCTTCCTTATACCATCTAATTTCTTCGCTGTTGTCAGCTTGAAACAAGCTGCAAAAATGGTTGAAAAAATATCTGGCGACAAAGCCGCCGCAGCTGAATTAACTGCGCTTGCTGTGGAAGTGGAAAATGCATTAAAAGTGCACGCAGTCGTGGATAGCAAGGAATTTGGCAAAGTATACGCTTACGAAGTGAATGGTTACGGAAGCTACAATTTGATGGATGATGCCAATGTGCCAAGTCTTTTGGGGTTGCCATATCTGGATGCACTGCCGGTAAGTGACCCGGTATATCAGAATACCCGTAAAATGCTGTTATCGTTAAATAATCCTTTCTTTTTCAAAGGAAAAGCCGGCGAAGGAATAGGCGGACCGCATATAGGTCTGGACATGATCTGGCCGCTGGGAATTATTATCCGCGGACTGACAAGCAACAATGACAAAGAGATAAAATCCTGTATTGATATGCTGAAAAAGAGCCATGGCGGTACCGGTTTTATGCATGAATCTTTCCATAAGGACGATCCAACCAAATTTACAAGATCATGGTTTGCCTGGGCAAATACTTTATTTGGGGAGTTTTTGTGGGAAACTTATAAAGCCAAACCACAATTATTTTCATAAGAAAAATGATAAATCTCCTGATCACAGCAAATTTGTGATCAGGAGATTTTATCTGATTACTTTTACACAAAAATTGCTTTCTGCTCAACATATTCACAGATACCAAACGAGCCAAATTCTCTGCCAATACCGCTTTGTTTATAGCCACCAAAAGGACAGTCGAAATTGCCAAAATTGTCATTTATACTCATCCGGCCAGTTCTGATTTGTCTTGCTATTTCCAAGCCATGTCCTCGATTTTCGGTAAGAACAGAACCTGCTAAACCATAATGAGAGTCGTTGGAAATTCTTATTGCATCTGCTTCATCTTTGTACGGAATCATTACTACGACGGCGCCAAATATTTCTTCTCTTGCAATGTGCATGTTGTTATTTACGTCGGCGAATAATGTTGGTTTGATGTAATCAGCGAAGTTGTCACGGCAATTAAAACCCTGTTGAACAAAAGAACTTTTGTCTTGAAATTCATTGTTATAATATTGGTTTTACAATGTATCCATAATTACAAAAAAAGGAATTCCGGATGGTTAGTCGCTTCATATTTAATGCAAGACGATCAACTCAAAATCAATTCCAGCTTCTGCAACGGCGTCAATTCCAGATCAGATTTAAAATCAATAATATACCTATCTTCCTCTTTCCGAAAACTCACTTCGTGGCTTTTTCCATTCATTTTTGCCAGAACATTCTTAATGACCATTCCTTTTGCAGCTTTTATAGCAAATGTTCTCAATCGTAATTTACCATATATGATTTCAATCGTATTCAATTGTTTTCCAGCCGTTTGCGATTGTTTAAATGTACCCCAGCCTTCGGCCGAAGTAAAAGGTGCTTTGAAGTTTTCAGGGGTAATTTTCGGATCAAAAGCCATATAACCTTTCGGGCCGTGATATTCGAAACCGCAGGCAGAAATGAATGTACCGTAACTGGCCATAGCCCGGGCGTAATGATCACTGCATTCAATTTCATTATAGGGATTTCTTTTAGCTGCGTGGTGACGGTCGTGGATCGCGCGTGTCATCGTTAGCGACTGATCGACCATACCTTCCGCCATCATGTGGGCCGCTACCTGATGTTCAAACCCGCTCATGCACTCGTGGAAATAACCAAGCTGCCAGCTTTCATTCTCCCCATAAGGCTTGTCTTCATTATGGGGATTAGTGTTCATGACCATCCCGCCTTCGCCAGAAACCGCATAGGGACGACCGCCCTGGTGGGTTTTAATATAAGGCCCCACATCCATCGTAAAATTATATTTCCAAAGTGAACGCAATGCTGACAAAGTTTTTTCCTTGTCCAAAACTCTTGGTAAACCAACCTGATGTGCCCAGCTTTGCCCATAAACCTGATCAATATGGCAGGTATTGTAAGAACCTAATTTTTTGCGCCCTTGTGCGGCGTCTGGTTTATGAATAAAGTACTCGCCGTTGAACAGTTGCTCTTCCATGTTTTTCCTGCCTTTTTCAAGGTAGGTTTTACAAACCAGGCTAAAATCGGCATCACCCATATCTTCCGCCATTGCCTGTCCAGCCCGGGCCGCTGCGATGCAAAGACCTACGATCCAGGCAATTTCTCCTTCCCAGACTGCATCCAGTGTATTTTCCATCGGCGTATCCGTCATACCGTCGCCATTTTTATCCTGAGCAAGCATAAACTGCATCGCTTTTTTTATGTTCTGCCAGTTCGTTTTTAAAAAGTCGTCATTGGCTGACATTTGGTGTTCTCTGTAAAACCTTAAAATCGTACCTGCCTGTCCGTCGATAGCAGGCCGACTTTCGTTCTCAGCCCGGAATATAATAGCCCCTGAATCCGGACGAAAACCTACACCTAAATCTACATTTTGACGAAGAATTCGTTCCAGTTCAGGAAAGATCCTGCCCATCGATTGTGCATATTGCCAAACGTGTGTACAAGTTCCGGCGCAGGCTCCTACCCCTTCCCAACCCCAGAAACGACCGCTCGCGAAACGGTATGTATTTGCCGTTGCCAGCGTTCCAATGTTAACAAATGTTCTTTCTAAAAACCAGTGCGGCAACGTAGAATCGTTCCACGTCCTCTGCCATAATTCAGTTTGAGCAGATAATTGATCAAAATGAGAGGCAATATATTCGGTAACTTCTCCTGCATTTTTAAATTTTGTTCCGTAATAATATCCCTCTTTGGCGTCTTTTACCAATTCTTTAAGCTTGTCATTGGGATTATTAAAATGCCGACTGATGATGAAATCTTCCTTCATTGACGCTCCGCCAACTAACGTTTTCGAAGTAAAAAGTGCACCGATAAGTTTTTCAGGCGCTTCCATTTCTGAATTTTGAGAAAATCCGGACGTAAAACCTGCATCTGTTACCGGCCAGGTATTAAAAGCAGTGTGAACTCCTGCTTTCGGATTAAGTATTGCAAAAGATGTGGTTCCCGAATCTGTCGCCGTAAACAAACCGTTTTTCGAAAAATTAAATTCCGAAAAAATACCTTTAAATTTCTCTGATGGCATGACAGAATTTACCTTTTTTCCATCACCTTTTTTAGCAGATAATTTGCTGGCACCATTCTCCATCCAGCCAATCAGCGATACTTCTATTTTTTCACTGGAAAGATTTTTCACTTCAATGCGCAGAATCGTCGCAGGAAGTGACGAGTTATCCGCATCCATCGGAATGAATGGTGAATATCCGGTCAGGATAATGGAAACCGGCAAATGATGATCTGTATATTGGACAATTGCCGTGGGATACGTTGCCTGAAAACTTACTTCATCCCAATGATTCTCGTTCAATTCTTTAATGAAAACCTTTCCTTTATATAAAATCCGGACTGCAAAACCCTGCTCTAAAACGCGTTTATTTTCGGCGATTGCCGGTTCAACATAGGAAGCACCATCCCTTGATCGTATTTTCCTGACCGTATTTCCATCATTCCAAAGTACCGTTTTTGGATCAATTCCTTCATTTTTTGGTTCTTCGGATTCATTGTAAATTCCCCAGAGCCAGAGTCTTCCATCTCCGCCCAGATATACTGTTCCGGCATGAAGTCCGCCAACGGGCATTCCGATGTATTTTAACTCATTTCTGCTTTTCAAATAAATGGTCGGCTTTCCTCTTTGATATAATGATTTGACCCAGAGCAAATCAAGATTTTTATTTACAGGAATATTATGGACAGGATAGCCGACAGGTTTCAGAGATCGGGACCAGCCTAAGTGCCGCGAAAACAAAAACCCGATTGTAAGAATGCTGCTTTTTGTTATAAAATCTCTGCGTTTTATGGTTGGTATGAAGTCTGGCGACACTGGTGATTTTGGCATATTTAAGGTCATGGTTTAGGATATTTACATCAGTGCACAGCCCCTGGGGGCTGTTTTCACTTACCTGATTATCAAAAATCTATATCATTAAAATTATTTATTGTCTCCGAATTTTAGAAAAATCTGCGTAGCAAATGATCAAAATAGTCATCAACATATAAGTGTAACTAAAAGACGAAAATACCGTAACCTACTTTATCTGAAACCCCGTAATATTTATCCTAAGTTCAGATAAATAAAATGTCGCAGTTACCCCATTTTTAGGCGCGTATGCACCGCATCGATAAAAATCTTACCAATTAATTTTGTAAAAACATAACTAAAACACATCAAGAGAAAACTAAAACTTCAGGTTCAAATCAGCCTTGATGGATGCATCGCCGGACCAAATGGGCAAATGGAATGGATGGTATGGGATTGGGATGAGGAACTTAAAAATTACATCAAAGAAATAATCGATCCTGTTGACTGCATCGTTTCTTGGACGAAAACCGGCAGAAGGATTTATTCCTTATTGGGCTAAAATAGCATCAAATCATGACGATCCTGAATTCGAAGCGGCAAATAAGATAACTGATGCCAGCAAAGATTGATGAGTTCCATTTATTGATTAACCCGACAGGCAGAGGCATGACAATTTTCAAAGAAGTTGAAGAAAAACAAATCTTTCATTAATAAAATCAAAATCTTCTGACTGTTGAATTGTTCTTCTTCACAATGAATATAAACACAGGTTAACCAGGGTGGAACAAAACAGACCGTTTTCAAAAAAAACGGCCTGTTTCACTTCATTTTAGACATTAAGCTTTAAGCGCTGACCAGATTTCTTTGTGTCCACCCAGATTCATTTTTGTGCGCAACGCCTGAGCTGCCTGCTGGCCGGATTGAATCGTTCCATCAATGTAACCTACGTTACCTCCAAAATCAATCCAGTCTCCACACAGAAATAAATTAGCAAAACCGCTCGCATCTGCTTTCAATCTGTAAAGGGCACTATTTGGAACGGAAAGTGTGTAATGATCTGTCGGTCTTACATTTGCCCTGAAAAACTGACTTAAAAAACGATCGTAACCATCAGCAGAATTGTTGGGATCAGCCAATAATTGAAAATTCAGGCCTTGCGGATATAAGTAGGTTGCCCCTTTTGGCCAAAACCATGCGGAATTATCCTGCAGCCATTGTTCGAAGGCATCTTTCAATCTGGCATTTTCACCAGCCTGAAACTGATGGTCTGAAAACGGTGGTAAAGGTTTGCGCAAAAGTACCGGTGTAAAAAAAACGGACAATTACCGAATCCACTAACCACTGCGGAGCGCCCTGCATGGACAGCCACTGGCGGTAATCGTACTGATCGATTTTGGTGAAATCAAAGTTTTCAGTGACAGGATCATACACGTCTTTAAGAATACCTTTGATATTGTAATAAGCAAAACAAATGCCGATCGCCATGTGTCTCTTTTTCCTGCTCATCTTCTGCATAAGGCAGTCCTTCTTTTTCTATATGCCTGATTTCCCTTTCAATCAAATCCAGAATCAGGCTATGATGCTGATGTTTATTGTCTACCCCGGATTATTTTAACATTTTCAACGCCTCCGTAATATGGGCCATTTCCTTTTTTACCATCCGCTCGATTATTCCGCCTTCTCCCAAAAATGGCTTTAACAAAAAGTACATGCACCCTTTGTTTTCCTGATCTTTTTGTCGAACCCCATTTAAGTATTTTGAAAAAAAACGACTCAGAATCCTGGCAGCAAATGAACCGGTTTTCCTGGAATATGGACTACCCAAAAGCATTTCTATAGAAAGTGCGAGGCCTTTTTCAATCAACGTCCACATCGGCAAAGGCCCGCCTATTCCCGGCTGTTCATCGGTTTCAGGAAATATCAGCGGCCAGTTTGTCCATTTACCCAATTCCGGGACAAATTCTGTAAGTAAAGATAAGCCGCAGATAGCGAGGCCATGCCACCGCCAAGTATTACAATTTTCTTTTTCGGGGTTTCCATTCGGGTTGCAGCTGAGCTCTTATTAGTTAAATTTATTTTTTCTGGCAAATAAGTTTCTAAACCAAATCAATATATTCATTATCAAGCTTTTAAAGGTATCCGGAAATTCTTTACCGGAGGGATAAGCAGGTTTGTGATCTTTTATTAATGTCACTAAATCCGGCTGTTTGTTCCATATGGAAGCCGCTTGATATAAATAAGTAAGCTCCGGTTCTATCAGAACATCATCCAGAAACTTGACACCAAACTCAGCCAGACTATGTGTTTTGCCCAGAACTTCATTGATTTCCTGCTCATTCATAGGGTAATGATCCGGATAATATGGGTCAAGGCCGGTAATAAATTGCACTGAACCGCCTCTGGGATCTCCCAGGATTTTGCTGAGTTTTGGTAACGAATCCTGACCTTCTTCCAGTGACTGGGCAAACAACAATCGGTACAAAACCATATTGATAAATATCTTTTCCGGTACGGTTTCGAGCTCAGCCCAAGCGGTATATTTCAGATAACCATCGATAATACTCGAATTATGAGCACGATACCAATTAACGGAATTGGAAAGTTTTATAAACTCAAACCAGAATTGGGTTGGAACGGGAAGTTTTTCTGGCAAAAAACCTGCCTTATATGGCATGTTCAGCATCACACCGCACAATTAAATCTGCTTTTACGGCAGGAAATAAATAATGCTCCAAAATGGATTTTCAAGGCCAAGGAATATCTTTGATTGCTTTCAACCCAAAAAATCGCGGCACAGATGATTCCTGTGCCGCGGTCAATAAGTCAGTTCAAATTTATTACAACTGCATTCCTCCCGAAATTTCTATACGCTGTCCATTAACCCAGCGCGCTTCTTCCGAGCATAAAAAAGCGACGACACCACCAATATCTTCTGCAACTCCCGGCCTGCCTAACGCGGTTACGTTACTGATAAATTGTTGCAGATTTTCATCATTTCTCAAATGCGCTCCACCAAAATCTGTCATTACAGCGCCGGGTGCTATAATGTTTGCCCTGATACCACGTGACCCGTATTCTTTGGCCAGATAACGTGTGAAAATTTCCATGGCACCTTTCATCGAGGCGTAAACAGAAGAACCGGGCACAGAAATACGGGTTAGGCCGGATGATACATTGACAATACCACCACCGTCATTCAAAATCGGCAGCATTTTTTGTGTCAAAAAGTAAACACCTTTAAAATGGATGTTCAGCAATTCATCAAATGCTTCCTCAGTAACATCAGCAATGGGAAGATAACCGCCAATACCAGCGTTATTTACCAGATAATCAAAATGGGTTGCATCAAATGTGTTTTCTAAAATCTCTTGCAACTTGGAGACAAAAGAGCCGAAACCTTTTATATCGCCCGTATTCAGTTGAAGCGCGGCAGCTTTTCGTCCGCTTTCTTTTATTTGGGCTACAACATTTTCTGCATCATGTAACTGACTATTATATGTGATTATAACATCAATTCCTTTTTCTGCAAGGCGCAAAGCCATGTCTTTCCCTAATCCGCGACTACCGCCGGTAACAAGTGCAATTTTATTTTTCTGTTCCATCCTTTGTTTATATTTTGTAATACAAAGATATTGGCCAAGAGCGTTTTACTGTTTGTGGCAATCAATCCATTATTTGTGAAAATCAAATTATTGGAGGCAATTTACGATTATGGCTTTTGTCTATACTTCCTTACCTTTCCGAATAGAAATTAAAATTCCTGTTGTATCAAGAAAAAATAACACGATAAAAAGTGAACACGATAAAACCATTTTCAGTCAACATTCCGCAACAGCAGCTGGATGATCTGAAATTCAGATTAAAGAATACGCGCTGGCCCTATAAAATAACCGGATCTGGCTGGAATTACGGTGCGAATCTTTCTTACATGAAGTCGTTGACAGATTACTGGCAGCACACATTTGACTGGCGTAAAACTGAAAATGAAATCAATGCTTATCCCAATTTTATTGCCGAAATTAACGGATATAAGATTCATTTTCTTCACATCAAAGGAAAGGGAAAACGATCGGTTCCTCTGATCATTACACACGGATGGCCGGGATCTTTTCTTGAAATGATGAAACTGATACCATTACTTACCGAAGATCCGGAACTTTCCTTTGACCTCGTAATTCCATCCGTTCCCGGATTTGGATTTTCTGGTAAAATCACAGAACCTGGTTGCAATAGTGCTGTTGCAGCGGATCTTTGGCATGAACTCATGAAGAAATTGGGCTATAACCGCTACGGAGCTCAGGGAGGAGACATTGGTGCCGGGGTTAGTACCTGGCTTTCATTGAAATATCCGTCCAACGTAATCGGACTGCATCTTAATTTTATTTCCGGCTCTTATAAACCTTATCTCAAAGAAAACGAAAAACTTTCTGACGAAGTTTTGGCTTTCCAAAAGTTCGGAGCCGACTGGTCTGTCCGGGAAGGTGCTTATTCGCATATGCATGCAACAAAACCGCTTACTGCCGCTTATGGATTGAATGATTCTCCGACAGGATTATGCGCGTGGATCATCGAAAAATTCAACAGCTGGAGCGACAATAATGGAGATATTGAAAGCACCTTTACCAAAGATGAACTGCTTGCCAACGTGACATTGTACTGGCTCACAGCAACCATCCATTCCTCCATGCGGATCTATAACGAAAACAGTAAAAAACCAGTGGCATTTGCTGAGAATGAATATGCGAAAATTCCTGTCGGTTTTGCCAAATTCCCAAAAGAACTCCCTACTCCTCCACGTTCTTATATTGAAAAAGGTTTTAACATTCAGCATTGGACCGAGATGCCGGAAGGCGGACATTTTGCAGCTGCGGAACAACCGCATTTACTCGCAAAAGATATTCAGGATTTCTTCTCGACTTTGAAATAAACCTATAACAAAATTACCCGGCACTTGTTTTTTTACCACAAAGATTCACTAAATCTTACACGAAGGGCACTAAGTCTAAAAAAAATATCACATTGTATTTCCATTATTCTCAAAGAAATTAAAATATAAAATAACCTTTGTACTTCTTTGTGTAAAACCGCGCGGCGTCCGCTTTGTGCGCTTTGTGTTTATTTTTTACCGAAGCATCTTTTTCATATTATTTCCGATTCATTTTCATCACCTGTTTCCCGTTCTCATAAACGATTAGTGAACTGGCATCAGTAAATTCCAGCTGCACATCGTAACCTTCGAGGAAAAATTTAGTGGTGGATTCAGGAGATAATATGGCTGTCGGCAGGCCATCACCGGAAACTTTTATCCCGTTTCCTTCGTGTTCCACTTTCATGATCTTTCCATTATTTTGCTCATAAATACCAGCATAACTTTGGATAATATTCTCCGGCAACATTATTCTTTTATGCGTATTTTCAGTTTTGTTCATTATTCCAAGTATCTGATTTCCTGCAACCAACGCACACTTAATGATCCGGTCAATGATGAACATGCCATTATCCCCATTGGTCATGACAACAATGCCATTTTTAGATTTGGGCAGAAAAATGGCCATCGTCCGCACGCCGATATCTGAGCCGCCATGTTCAAAAGCATATTCTCCATCAGGTAAATTTTGTACCAAACCCCAACCCAAACCCCGAAAATAATTTCCCTTCACTTTCACCTCTGGCTTAGCATACAAAGACGCGTTATTCATCGCATAAATTCCTAATTTACAATAATCTTCAATACTGCTGATCAGATCGTCTGCGGCATTAACGGATGTTTGTATGGATGTTGGATACAGATTTCCCTGTCCGTTATGCCACATTGCAAAGCGGGGTTTATCCAAATTTTCGCTCCAGTATTGGGTATCTTCGAGACCCAGCGGTTTCAACAAAACGGAATCCAGTAAAAAATTCAGGGGCTTGTGAAATTTTGCTTCCAGCGTTTTTCTTAAATATTCAAATCCTTCTCCGGAATAACCAAATTTGGTGCCCGGTTCGAAATTAAAGTGAAGTTTATTCTCGCCATTATCCGAACGCCAGTTTGGAAAACCTGTCTGATGCGATAGTACCAAACGTGTGGTCAGTTTGCTCGTAAAGGGATTTCCTGCAATATCCGGGTCAATCCAGTAATGGCTCAACGGCTCATCCATATCCCATTTTCTATCCTGCACCAGTTTCACGACAAGCATGGCAACGACAGGCTTGGTTTGTGACGCAATATTGAACAAAGTGTTATTAGGAGCAGGATGTCCGTCTTGTAAATTACCAAAATTATTAACCCATTTAACCCTCCCATTTTCGATCAAACCTACCCCCACGCAAGGCACATGATATTCGGCCATCCAGTGTGGTATGTCACGTAGTAAACCCAGACGAACAGTATCTTGCTGAGCCTTTGTAATAGTAATCAGGCCGAACATTGCGGCGAGGAATATGATCAGTTTTGTTTTCATGTTTTTTAAGATTTGATCAAAATTATCTCCGCCAAAACGCATTGAAAAATATATATGTCAAACCACAAAAACATGGTGATGAACGTGTTCGGACTGATGATAAAGTGTTTATCATCAAAAACCGGTTGTTCATCCCCAAAATTTTGTTTGTGTCTGCTATTGCTTTTTCTTTGGATATGAAACAATTCGACTGGACAAGACTCTTTGCCAAACCATTCCGGTTTTTCACCCAACTGGCATTCTGGGTCATTGTTTTTGTGCTCTTTATTGTACTCAAAGAATTCCCGGACCGGATGAACGGCCTGACACTTTTTTGTCTTGTTTTGCAGCAAACGCTTGAACTGGCTTTGCCCTCTTATTCACAAAATCTCTTAATAGTACCGTTTTTCAAAAGGGGAAAATGGGGAATCGGGATAGTACTATATATTGTTCAGGTGGTTTTGCTGATTTACTTTCTGCCCTATATACTTAACGCTGTTGGCCTTTTATTTCCTATCAGCGACCGGGTCAACTGGCATAACGAACATATCACATTCAGTGTGATCGCTTTTACTGTTGTTGCAACAATTTTCAAAATCGGGCTGGACAGACTGATTCTTGACAAACAGCAAAAAGAGAATGAACTAAGACATTTGAAAGCTCAGCTAAATCCTCATTTTCTGTTTAATACCCTGAATAACCTGTATGGTTTGTCCGTGACAGAATCTAAAAAACTGCCGGATCTGATGCTGAAATTATCGGAACTGCTGCGTTATTCTCTTTATGATACAAATCAAAACTTTGTGCCTCTTCAAAAAGAACTGGATTATATCAGCAATTATGTAACGTTGGAAAAAATACGGCTCAACGAAAAGACTGAGATCAAACTGGATATTTCTGGTGATTCTTCAAATGATTACATCGCTCCGCTCCTCTTGATTATTTTTATTGAAAATGGATTTAAACATTTCTCAGCCGCAAAAAACCAGCAGGCTTTTGTTCATATCGATTTTAAGATCTCAAACAGTCGACTTAGCATGATTGTTAAAAACTCAGTTGATCCTGAGTACATTCCGGTTAAGAATACAACAAAAGGAGGACTGGGTTTGAATAACGTAAAACAACGGCTGGATTTGATTTATCCGGGTCAATATAACCTTGAAACGGCAGCAAAAACCAATTATTTTGAAGTAAAACTTGAAATAGACCTAAGCTAAATGAATATCAGCTGCATCATCGTAGACGACGAGCCGATCGCCCGGGAAATCATTAAAACCTATATCGAACAAGTGCCTTATCTGACACTGGCGGCCAGTTGCGAAAATGCTTTTGAAGCCATGGAAATTCTCAATAAAAAGGATATTAACCTGATCATTCTTGATATTAATATGCCTCGTCTTTCCGGTTTCGAAATGCTGCGTTCTCTGAAAATTTATCCCGCAGTGATTATCACCTCTGCTTACCCGGAATATGCACTTGAAGGTTTTGAGTTGTCGGTAACCGATTATCTTTTGAAGCCATTTTCTTTCGCACGTTTTGTACAGGCTACTGAAAAAATTGTAAACAGAGCAACTGAAAATCTGCCAGTTATGAAGGACGAAGACTTGTTTTTGATGGTTAAATCTGACAAAAAACTAACCAAAATTTTCTTCGAAGACATCAGTTATGTAGAAGCTTACGGCAATTATATCTTTATTCACACCAGTCAGGAGCGTATTATGTCCAAGCAAACCCTGATCCAGTTTGAGCAACAGCTGCCTGCATCAAAATTCACCCGTATTCATAAATCCTATATCGCATCCGTCAAAAACATTAAATATATAGAAGGGAACGAGATATCTATCGGTGGTAAAAAACTTCCGGTCGGTAAGGTTTATCGTGAAAATCTGATGAGGAGTTTACGTTGATTACTATTTTGATATTTATAAAATCGGATCTCCCTGATTTAAAAAAGTCAGTTTGTTTGAAAATTCCATCCCCGCTATCGCTTATTCCTGTAATGTGTCAATGAATCCTGATTTTGTGTTAAATCCGGCGCAACGGGTAGCAATACCTTTGTAATGTATTAAAAACAAAAAAAAATCATGTCAAAAATAATTTTAATTACAGGAGCTTCCCGCGGTTTTGGTAAACTATGGGCAAAAGCGTTATTAGAACGTGGAGATAAAGTTGCTGCAACAGCCAGAAATGTAGAAAACCTGAACGATCTGATCGCAGAATATGGTGATTCAATTCTTCCTATCCAGCTGGATGTTAACAACAGAGAAGACTGTTTTGCTGCAGTAAATAAAACCAAAGAGCACTTCGGCCGCATTGATGTGCTGATCAATAATGCAGGTTTTGGCTTGTTTGGTGCTATTGAAGAAACAACTGAACAGCAGGCACGCGCTCAAATGGAAACAAACTTTTTTGGACTTCTTTGGGTTACACAAGCTGTTGTCCCAATCATGAGAGAGCAAAAAAGCGGACACATCATTCAGGTATCAAGCTTCCTGGGATTAGTAACGCTTCCTGTTTTGGGACTTTACAATGCTTCGAAATATGCAGTGAACGGTTTGAGCGAAACCCTTGCGACTGAGGTAAAAAGTTTCGGCATCAATGTTAGTTTGATCGAACCAAACGGTTTTTCAACAGACTGGTCAGGCGCTTCGGCTTTCCAAACTGAGGCAAATGAAGTATATGCACCGATCAGAAAAGCATTTGCCGAAGGTGCCACTCCGGATACCTGGGGAAAACCGGAGTCAACCGCAGATGCAGTGTTACAATTAATTGATGCAGAAAATCCTCCTTTGCACTTTTTATTAGGCAAAATTGCATATCCGGGAGTAAAACAAGTGTATAGCGAACGCCTGGCTGAATTTGAAACCTGGAAAGAAGTTTCAGCGGCGGCTCACGGCCACTGATAAAACATACTTAATATAATCTGAAAGACGATCTGCACGATTATTTTTGTAGATTGTCTTTCATTTAGCTGATAAAAAAATGAAACATTATAAAAACCTGAGTGACCTGCATCGCGATAACGGATTTCCTCCGAATGAAAATCCGTTGTTCAGTATTTATCAGTGCAACGGAGCCTGTTCACTGGGTGAGCAAGAGTTTACCAGTGATTTTTATATGATCGGCTTTAAGAAATTGAAATCCGGCATCGTCCTGTATGGTCGCACCAAATATGACCATGACTGCGGGTCAATGATGTTTGTAAAACCGAGACAGGTGATTGAAATGAGAAATCTTCATTTGGATGAAGATGGATTTTTGATGTTTATACACGAAGATTTTCTGAATGGCCACATCCTTCATAATGAGATAAAAAAATATCATTACTTTGATTATGAAGTCAATGAAGCACTGCACCTTTCACCGAAGGAAGAAATAACGATTTGGGATTTATATCACAAAATTGAAAACGAGTATAACAACAATCAGGATGAATACAGCCGGGAGATTATACTAGCCAATGTTGGTACGATGTTAAAATATGCGCAGCGTTTTTACAAAAGACAGTTTATCAACCGCACAGAAATTTCGGGAAAAACGGTCAGCAAATTTGTTGAAGAAATGGATGCATACCTGGCGAACGGATTATTGAATAGCAAAGGTCTCCCTTCGGTTCAGTATATGGCCGAACGCCTGAACATTTCGTCAGGATATTTAACCGACGTTTTAAAACAGGAAAGTGGAAAAACGGCGTTGGAGCATATTCACATTTACCTTATATCCGAAGCAAAAAACCGGCTGAAATATGAGGAGCAATCCGTATCAGAAATTGCCTACGCACTGGGATTTGATAATTTGTCCTACTTTTCAAGACTCTTTAAAAAAGAGGTTGGCATGACTCCGATACTGTTTAAAAAACAGGTACTTAACTAAATTGATTTTTAAATTTTCCAAAATCACCGATTTCTTTGTTCAATTTAAAATGAACAAATTGTATACACTTCTCCAATTTCGAACTGTAATACGATAACCCGCCGGGTTTGCATAAAAAACTGAGTTCAGGTACTATCAGATTAATCGAAGAAGAATTAAATTGCTGTCTGCTTTATAAATTCTTTATCCAAAGAGCGAAGGATTGCATAGAGTCCTTCGCTCTTTAAATCAATGATGACCATAATTCTTCTCACCAGCAGTAACAGCCAGTGCAAGCACATTTTGTTTGGGTGGAAGCGGACATGTTGCATAGGGGGTGAAAGCACACGGAGGATTTATCGATTTGTTAAAATCCAGATAAGTGTAGCCTTCTGCATCAAGTTTTGTCGTGTAAAGAAAACGGCCGGAACCGTAAGTTTCTTTCTTATTGGTTTGATCTCCAAAAAGAATAAAAAATCCTTCGCCTGATTTCAGTGCGTCCAGACGATACTCTTTGCCTTTGATATTAAAAACCAGAACACCCGGAGAATCCTGCTGATCCAATCTGCCAGTGATGTCGATGATGGGAATTTTTCTACCTTCAGTCGGTTCAAATTTCGCTTTTACACGCCAGTCTTCGGAAATCGGATATGTGTTGATACCCGTAAATTCCTTCAAAAAAGGACTTTCAAGATCCCTTAGCCTTACCGCAAATTTATCCCCGCGTTTGATGATAAACCATCTCAGCGATTTATGTTTCAAAACAACCGGTTTGTCATATGGAAATATACTGAGCTTTGTCACAAGCTGATCGTTATAATAAATTTCAGCTTCCGGCTTGGCTTCCAAAGTGATTTGTCCTTTTTCAACCACGAACTCGCCAAGTGTTGCGGGAGAACGATCAGCAGGGAATATAATTTTATTTTTCCCGTCGCCCCCAAAAGAATTCCGGCCTTCTTCCAGCCAAAATAAACCAGCCAGGTTAAGCCAGCCATTTTCCGTTTTCAATGCCTCAACACGTTCTGCATGCCAGGTCTTGATTTCGTTTTCGTAGGCACTGTCTTTCACAAAACCAACTGAGATCAGCCCGAGAAAAAGTAAACCTGCAATCTTTGTTTTGATATTAAAGTTAGTAGTCATAATAGAAGTCCGATAAAAATTTTCACAAAGCTCAAATGAAATAATAAACTCAGAAAACGCTCATAATAAGAGTCATAAATATAGAATACAAAATCAATAGATTTAATATATAATCAATAAAAATGCAAACCTTACCACAACAAAAAGTCGAAAAAACTCAAAATAAAAAGGCTGAATCTGCTTGCCACAATATCGGACAAGCAGATTCAGCTTATTATTAAAGTAACAGTTTGTTGGAAGTTATTTCTGTATTAGGAAGCGGGAAAATATAATTGGTTTGTGACGGCTCAACCGCGGGCGCAATCAGGGCACTGCTGGATTTTGCCGGAATAGTAAATAAATTTCTCAGCAAATCATTTGACCGGAATCCTTCACCCAAAAACTCTATTCTTCTTTCTTTCAAAATAGTACTAACCAGTGCGGTCTGTGTGCTGATGGCTGCCGATGGAAAAACATAGCTGGCATCGGACCTGCCTCTAACCGCTTGTAATAAGGCAGTTGCCGTTTGCAGATCTCCCGTTCTGGCCGCTGCCTCTGAATAGTTCAGCAATACTTCGGAGTAACGGATGATCGGTAAATAATCGAGAAAAGGTGAAGGTTTATTGTACTTTGTCAAAAACTGAACGCCGGAAGCGGTTCTGGCAAAAGTTCTTCGCAAGTCGGTCGATTTCCATTCTGTTTCTCCCCAAATCCCGGCAGGATTCAGGTTATATTCTGAATTGGCATTGAACACATAAGGAAAAGAAGATTGTCCGGTTACGTTATCAAGTTCGGTCATTGGCACTGATAAAATCGATTCGGTGCTGGTATAATTCGTTGTAAAAATCTCCACAATATTTTGCAGCTTATGCGCTACACCGGTTCCGGCTGTATAAGGAGCGGTCGTTGAAACGATCTTTTTTGCTTCTTCAATCACTTTTGCATAGTTACCGCTGTTCAGATAAACTCTCGTTTTTAAAGCGATCGCCGTATTTCTGTGCGCTCTTGTGGTATTAAGCAGCGACGTCGAATAAGTTAGCGGAAGATTTGCTTCTGCCTCATCAAGATCTTTGATAATTTGTGCATAAATTTCCGCTACCGTGCTCCTTTTCAGATCATTATTCGCTGTCGTGGTTTCCGCCAGTAAACGTAAAGGCAAACCTTTTGATGCACCTTTGTCTTCATTGAAAGGACGCGCATACAAAGTTACCAGATCAAAATAACTCAAAGCCCTCAAAAATTTCGCTTCTGCAACATATTGTTTTCCAACTACATCCGTAACTTTTCCCGGATTATCAGCAATTCCTTTGATCAGAATATTGGAATTGTTGATCGTTGTATATGCCGCAGCCCAGAAACCAGCGACAAAATTCGATCCCGCGTTCAGTGTTTGGCTCCATGCTTCAAAAGCAGTGAAGGTATTGCTCGTCCGGTTTATGAATTCTTCACCCCTTGCTTCGGTATAGGTGTAATAATTCCCGCCATAAAAGTTGGCATTTTTAGCCGCTTTGTAGATTCCATTTACCAAAGCGAGAATTCTGTCCGCCGTGTCAAAAGCATTGGCTCCGCTAATGGATACTTCGGGTGCCGGGTTTAAAAGTTCTTCTTTATCGCAGGCGGTTGTACCCAGAAATAAAGCTAAACCCAAATAAACTGCGATTCGGCGTGATGATATATTTGTTTTTTTCATAATAATCTTTTCTTTAAATCGCTTTTGTTAAAACCCTACATTAAGACCAACAGTGAATGTCCTGGCCTGGCCGATCGAGTTTTTTTCAACTCCCGGTGTGGTATTTGAATTTCCGTTCACAGAAGATTCCGGATCGGTTCCCTTGTATTTAGTCCATAAAAACCCGTTGGAAACCTGCGCATAAACTCTGACAGAACTAATTCCTGTTTTGATCAAAATTGATGCAGGCAAACGGTATCCCAGCGAAGCATTTTGCAAACGAATAAAATCCGCTTTCTCTGCATTGGTGGAAACAGGGAAAGAAGAACCACTCGAAAGCTGATCATTGTAAACCACTTTTGGAACATCGGTAATATCACCCGGTTTTTGCCAGCGAGTCAAAACCTCCGTGGAATTATTGTAGGCACGCTGATCCAGCAGCGTTGCCCGGGTGCCGTTCATGACAAGATTACCACCCGAATAGGACAGGTTAATTCCCAGATCAAAGTTTCGGTATTTGAAATTATTGATAAATCCTCCATACCACCTTGGCAAGGCATTACCCAGCAGGTAATAATCTGCACCCGTAATAGCAGCGGCTTTCGTACCATCCAGATAAGACCACTGATTATCTCCGGCTCCGACAACCTGGCTGTATTGTACTTTTTCACCTTTTGCATTAATGAAAATTCTACGGCCATTTTCCGGATTTACTCCGGCTGTTTTTGCTCCGTACAAGCTACCAACCGAATTTCCAACACGAGTAACATTGGTTGTTTCATAGGATACGTGGGTCGTACCAACAATGTCCGTATTTCCATCTGCAAGGGCTGTTACCTTGTTATTCAGATTGGTATAATTTAAAGAAGCGTTCCATGAAAAATCTCCTTTACGGATCAGATTTGCATTGATACCTATTTCAATTCCGCGGTTGTACATAGAGCCTACGTTTCCAAGAATGGCATTGCCCGGTATCCCTTTTGAAACGGCCTGTGGTGCGCTCAAAATAAGACCATTTACATCATTATTGAAATACGTCAGTTCAACCTGAACGCGATCATTCAAAAAGCCCAAATCTGCGCCGATGTTGGTTTGCTCACTCGTTTCCCAGCCCAGCGCCGCATTTCCTGCCTGAGAAATCGCTGATGTTGGTACACTCCCATATAACGAACCGCTGTATAGTTCAAGCGAACTGTAAGAATTACTCAAATTACCATTTCCAACGCGTCCCCAGCTTGCCCGTAATTTAATGTTGTTCAACACAGAAGCAACCCTCGAATTCTTGTAAAATTCTTCTTCCGACAGTGCCCAGCCTCCCGAAACACCTCCAAAATTTCCGTATTTTTTCCCGGCACCCAATGCTGAGTTTCCGTCGCGTCGGAAGTTAAATGTCAGGAAATATTTTTTACTTAGATCATACGTGATCCTTGAAAAATAAGACAGATAAGCGCGCTCATTAAGATCATTATCCGAAGCAGTGATCGAACCCCAGTTTCCCTGGTAATTCTGATAAAAAGGATCAGAAGTTTGCGTTCGGGTGGCCCCCCAAGAGGAATTGTTGAATTTCTGAATGTCATAACCTGCAAGAACGGTTACCCCGTGTTTGCCCCCAAAGGTTTCTGAATAATTTAATGTATTAGTCCAGTTCCAGCTATCACGAATTGCGGAGACATTGGCTACCGAACCTTTGCTTGAATAACCATTTCCCTGAACAGGACTATCGAAACTTACATTATCGGTACGCAGACGATCCACTGCATAAGAAGTATTAAAATCCAGGTTTTTAAGAAGCTTTGCCGTAGCTCCGAAACTTGCAATCACACGATCATTTTCTGATGTATACCGATTCAGTTCCAGAAGCGCTACGGGGTTTCCAAAATTACTAACTACCTTATTGTTACCCATTCCGATAGTATTCGGACTCGCTGTGCTGATGTTGTAGCTTCCATCTTCATTGAAAGCGGGTACATTCGGCGGCAATGAAATGGCCAGACGTGCAGCACCTACCAGAAAGAAATTTGATCCTGGCAGAGACCCGTTATAGGGTGATTTATTGTAGCTGGTATTGTAAGAAACACTTCCTTTCAGCTTCAACCAGCTGTTAACGGTCTGGTCTATGTTGAAGCGTACTGCTTTCCTTTTAAATTCATTCTCTTCCAAAAATCCATTTTGTTTGGTATAATTTGCCGAGAAATAATATTTGGTCGTTTCTGTTCCACCTGAAACATTTACGTTATGATTTTGGGAAACCCCTTTCCGGTAAACGTAATCATACCAGCGGGTATCTATCGGCGAGCCGTCAGAACGGGTATTAGGGAAAAACAATGCCGAAGCTACATTATCATTATTTGCATTTCCGCCTAAAACTTTGGCATTCAAAACCGCCTCATTTTTAATGTCAATATATTGTTCTGCATTCAAAAGCTTGGGCAATCTGACCACATCTGAAACACCTGCCCAGGTTTCATACGAAATCCGTGGCTTACCGGCTTTACCTCTTTTAGTCGTAATCAACAAAACTCCGGCTGCTGCACGGGATCCATAAATGGAAGTAGAGGCAGCATCTTTCAATACGTCAATTGACTCAATATCAGCCGGATTAATATCACCCAACGGATTATTAGGCACAGCCGTGCTGGCTGAAACGTTACCGGTATTGATCGGAATTCCATCGACAACCACCAGCGGATAAGAGCTCAGTGAAATAGAATTCACACCACGGATCCTGATCACCGGCGGATTATTTAACACGCCGTTTGGCTGAGCGATGCTTACCCCGGCCGCACGGCCCGCCAGCGCCTGGTCAAAACTTTGAACGGGTTGCTCCTTTATAGCTTCTCCCGATATGCGCACGGCTGAGCCTGTAAATTCGGCTTTCGTTTGCGTTCCATACCCAACCACCATCACCTCGCTCAATTGTTTGGCATCCGTAAGCAGTTCAATATTAAAACCTGCCTTATCATTGGCCGAACGCTCAATAGGGCTATATCCGATAAAGGAGAAAACCAGCGTTGCATTTTCACTAACCGTTATCGTATACTTTCCGTTTTGATCCGTGATTGTGCCATTGGAAGTACCTTTTTCCAATACCGAAACACCGGGTAAAATATCACCGGATTCCTTGTCTTTTATGGTTCCTGAAATAACTCTCTCAGCCGCATCCTGTGAAATTGTATGATTGAAAGTTGAATTATTCCCCTTTCTGTTTTCGGAAAAAACCGGGTTAGCGGCTAGTAAAACGGCAAGCGGGACGAGTGCGTGGACAGACCTTATCTTCCAGGACTTCCGCAGTAAAGCGTAGTATTTTTTTTGCATTCTAATAGGTATAAATGATGGGTAATTTTTACGATCAAAAACAGTATAAGCGGCCATGCTCTGTCTGGTCAGGACAGATGCAGACATAGGAATTCCTACTCCGAAGTTTTCAACTCAGGAAGGAGAAAAGGCAATCGGATCAGAACTAGCGATGACTTGATTGTGAATTAAGCAAACAATTCGCAAAGCCCGGATCTAATTACAGCAACATGAATTGAGATGGAGAAATGACGTGGCGCGGTTGGCACAAAAAGGAACTGCCGAGAGTAAATGTTTTGGTTTCATAACTGCTATGATTGAAAAATTGACTCCTTACCCACAGGTGGTTTACAAGTAAAGATTATTAGTATACTTAAATGATAGACAAAGTAAATTAAAAAAAATTAAAAATACAACAATCATAGCTTTTTAATATTCATGACTTTGGGGCGAATTATTCATTCCCGCCTCTTATTAAAACATAAATATCTAACTAAAAGCTATTTAAATAATAAAATTTCTTTATTTTTAATTACAGAAGTTAATTCTTCGTTGGCGCTCATTCTTCTAATAATCGTATTAAATTCAAGTTTATCGAAGGCTTCAATGATCGATGTTCTCTCGAAATCCTTTCCTTTACAGATAAATGTAAGATGTTTTTACTTATTGTATCAATGCTCTGAAATTGCCGGCTTCTTTTTAGAACCAAAATTTAAAACAGATTTCGCAGCAGAAAATTCTTCTCCGGTATCAGGCGTTTTTGAACCTAAAAAACCTGTTCGTTCTTCCTTATTTTCATCGAGCCGTATCTCATAACGCCAGCCGCTTCCAACGATTATTTCTTTGCTTTTAAAAAAGCGCGATGAAGCCTCAATCGTATCTCCTTCCGATACTGTCAAATCAAAATACCCATCGTTTTCTGTTACTAATCCTTGATTTGAGCCTTTCACCCAAACGACAATGCCTGATAAAAGATCACGGTTTTCTGACGAAGTGATAATACCAACAACCTCTTTTTTCTGAGCCGAAACCTGAAAAGACAGTACAAGAAGCACGGCTGCGATTAGATATTTTCCGGTCATGTTGATGAATGATTAAATTGAATAAATTTTATTTTTTGAGACGGATAATAAAAACCTCATCGCTCCATTATTTTTTCCTGAACCGGTCATCGGTTAAGGCTTCGAGAAATGCGACAACATCATCAATTTCTCCGTCTGACAAATTCAGTGAACTTCCCAATGACAAGTCACGGTTAATACTGTTGGTAACAAACTTATCCGGCGTATTATAATATTCAACAACCTGACGCAATGTTTTGAACATGGCGTTATGCATATAGGGCGCCGTGACAGCTACATTTCTCAGTCCCGGAATTTTAAATACACCAATATGCGAACTATCAGAAGTTATTTTGAATCTTCCGGGATCTTTAAACTCTTTTCCGTTGAACAAACCGATGCTTTTAAAACGGTCTGCTGTAAAGTCTTCACCTGAATGACAAGTAGCACAATT
Source organism: Dyadobacter frigoris (assembly GCF_005280585.1). Lineage (GTDB taxonomy): Bacteria > Bacteroidota > Bacteroidia > Cytophagales > Spirosomataceae > Dyadobacter > Dyadobacter frigoris. Next base: position 109,799 of record NZ_SZVO01000004.1, on the reverse strand, counting down.
GGCCTTACCGATAAACAATATACGTCCACGAATTGCAGCTTCGGTCATCGCCTTTTCATCTCCGTCCAGAAAACGGTCGTAAGGCGTGTCCGTGGTTTCCAGCGTTCTTTCAAAAGCCGCGATTGCGCTCAGAACATTTTTATTATTTACTTCGGTTTTAAATATTTTTTGAAAGGCAGTACTGTAAAACACATTCTTTTTTAGTCTTTCCACTGCTGCTTCCACAGGTAGATCCATCTCGTCGTGTGCTGACAGCGGGCCTAATATCTGTTCTTCCAGTGATTGGGCTCTTCCATCCCAAAAGAATCCGGTTCTTCCGGAAAGATTTGTCAGGGATGGACTGTTTCGCGTCAAAACTGTTCCTTTATCTCCTATACTAAAAGCGGCAGTATCCGCAAAAGCAAAAGCCGGAATGTGGCAAGAGGCACAGCTGATAGCCATACCTTTTGAAAGAATAGGGTCAAAAAAAAGTTTTTCACCGAGCTCTTCTTTTGTTAAAACTTCATTTCCCTCCCGTTGAGGTTGAAAAGCAACAGTAAAAACAAATGCTACCGCACCCAGTATTACCATACCGTATTTTCGTATCCTGAACATTGTTTTATCGGAGATTAATTAACCTGAAAAGATTCCTCAAAAGGCACACAGATACCATCTTTACTGCTGCATAAAAGTCCTTTAATGGTTCCTTTGACGATATAGTCCTTTTTTACCAACTTAATTTTCTGTCTGAATTCTGCCTTTTCAGTGAAATAAGTATAAGCCACATCCCAGGTCGGGTCGATTGTTTTTTTAGGTTTAACAGGAGTGATTTCACCTACAAGTTTGTAGGCTTCGTTTTTTTCAAAACCGAATTTTGTAGGTAGCGGGCCAATATCGCCCTTAAAATCTGAGGAATAAAGTTTCCAGTTTTCATTGATATCGGCAGAAAATATTAATTCGAGCTCCTGCCCGGGTATCGCTGTCGTATTTGAAACGGTAACTTTCCATCTGGAAATATCTTTGTCCTTTTGCCCAAGCGCAAAAGTTGATACAAAGACAAAAATGGTAATCAAAATACGGAACTTCATGGTTGTAAATTTTTAGTCTGCTTACTGATTTAACCTAATTTTGATAAGGTTAGCGATCTGTCTGCGAATTTTGATAACGTGTTAAACAACTGCAAAGAACATTGCTGTCTTCGCAGTTGTCTCAAAATACCGCGTACTTATTAGTAACCTATGGATTATTTAGAGCCCTTAGTCTCACTGGTATTCAGTGAAGTAAATGTAGCCGGTACCGGTTCTGCAAGAAGTTCATCAAGATCCTTATTCCATTTTGCTACATAGTCCTTGAAGTATTGGCCCGTGATTTCTCCGGTATATCCTGTGTGTATCTGGCGAACATCACCTTTACGATCAATCAAAATCGTCGTTGGAAAAGCCATCATGCGGTTTAGTGCCGGAAGTTTTTCAGATGCTACTTTTTTATCAGCAATACCTCCAAAAAGAATATCGTATTCGATACCATATTTCTTTTTCAGCGTGCCCAATGTATATTTTGCATATTCCAGATCATCCTTTTGTTCAAAGCCAATGGCGATTGCTTCTACCCCACGCGTCTTATTTGCTTTGTACCAAGGCGACAGAAAAGCGGTCTGATCTGTGCAGTTCGGGCACCAGGTACCAACGATCTCGACGATAACTACTTTCCCTTTGTATTTATCATCGCTTAATGAAACCTGTTTTCCATCCAGATCCGGGAGCGTAAAATCAAGTTTGCTATACCCTTCTTTCAAATGTGTCAGTTTGTAAGGATCAGGTAAAGCTGCCTGGTCATTTTTGCTTCCCTCAAATTTCGTATTGTCATAAATCCCGGAACTGATCACGCCGGTGATGGATCCATCTTCATTTATCTTTCCTTTGTAAACTCTTGGGTTAGGACCGGAAAAATGTGACAGCACAAATTCATCGCCCTGCACTACACCTTCCAGCTCGCGGCTGTCTCCAACGGTCGACATCACCACACCAGTCAGTCTGTTACCTTCCTGTTTTAGCAGGGCAACGTTGTCGGGCATTTTTGCTTTGCTGAAAACCTGTAAATCCCATTTCCCTGATAAATTATGTTTTGTAGGCTGTTCCTTACCTTTTTCTACAAAGCGGTAATCTTTTCCATATTCAGCAGAAAAAGGAAGCGAACTTCCACGGAAGCCCGGAACCAGACTTCTGTATTCTCCTGTGATCTTTCCATCTGATTCCACATTGGCAACCAGAGCGGCGTCATAGGTATTCATTTTTACAAAAATAGAATCTCCTGAAAGTTTAGTAACCTTAAAATCATCCCTGCGAGATCCGTTTAAAAGTGTAAGAACCGGATGTTCTTTATCCTTTGCGTTGTATTCAAAATTGAAAGGAATGTGGGTTTCGCTGATTACAAATTCTCCGCGCCAGATTCCTTGTTTCGGTGCTTTCGCTCCGGGGTTTTCGGCTGCATTTGCATAGCTGCTCAAAATAGTGACACCTGCCAAAGCCACCGCCTTCATCTGATTGTTGATTTTCATACAAATCGTTTTGTTAAAATAAAAAATAGTTAAAATAACCGGAAACATTTGCAGGATTTTTTCCGGTGTAAAAGTTAACTAATCAAAGGTGGTTTTTAATCAGTCGTTGTTTAAACGTGCTGCAAATATAAAACAGGAAAACATGATAACAATAATTTGTCTATTAATTTTATAGACTTTATAGATTTAATCCGTTTTCGTACCACCAGATTCCTTGCAGGGAAGTTTTATCAGGTATACTTTTGCCCAAACTCTAAATTATAATTATGTCTTTACAAGATTCTTCGCATACATCTTCCGGCTGGAAGGCGTATGAAAAAATTGCGCTCCGAACTGCCCTGATCTACGCAGTTATCAGCACCATTCCCTTCACACCTGATTTCTACACACAGGATTTCGATGCAGGCTTCAATGTAAATTCCTACACTTTTCGCTGGTTTGATGCCATTTCGCAAAACAAACCCTGGTTCTTTGCAAGTCAGGAAGGGAAAAATTATACGGGCTGGTTTATCACAGTTTTAGTTTGTGCGCTCGCCGGTTTTCTCTGGAATATTCTTGACAAAAAACGCAAAGACTATGAGCGTTTGTACTACTGGTTTTATGTGGCGGCCCGTTATGGAATCGCGTTGAGAATGTCCTGGTTTGCGTGGGCGAAAGTATTTCCGGTGCAAATGCCCTTTCCTACTATAAGCCAGCTAAATACCAATCTTGGGGATTTCACTCCGGGAAAACTTTACTGGCTCACAACAGGAGTTTCTCCCTTTTTCGAGGTATTTGCCGGCGTGTTCGAACTATTGGCCACCATCCTGATTTTGTACAGAAGAACAACCACAACGGGCGCCCTGATGATGATTGCAATTCTGGTGCCGATCTGGTTTGTAAACATTGGTTATGACGCCGGTGTTGAGCTTACGAGCATGCATATTTTAAGTCTTTCCCTGCTTCTTCTTGTACCTGACAGCAAGAAATTTTACGAAATTCTTATTGAGCATAAACCGGTTGCTTTAACTTACATTCCAAAAATTGAATTCTCAGACCGCTGGAAAAATAATGCCCGACTGGTCTTTAAATATGGTTTTATATTGATCTTTATCGTTTACCGCGGCTTTGGTTATGGCAATCTTTATGCCAACGGAAAATCCTTTAAACTTCCACTTGACGATGGTATTCCTGGCGTTAGTGGTATTTACAACGTCTCTGAATTTAAAATAAATAATCAAACCATCCCCTATTCAGCTGGTGATACAGTGCGCTGGCAAAATGTAATTTTTGAGAAATTCAACAGCATCAGCGTCAAAATTGATAAGCCATTTCAGGTTAATACTAAAAATTCCATCCGCACAACTGAGTTTTACGGCAGCATCGGCAGGTATTATTATGGCTATAAAGCAGATACGTTAAAACATGTTTTCACGCTCTCCAATCGGGCCGATACCGCGAGCAAGCTTGTGTTACATTACCAGCATCCTGACGATAATCATTTTATTTTATACGGATTAAACGAGCGTAAAGACTCTGTTTATGTGGTTTTGACCAAAATTGACAAGAAATATCCTTTGGAGCAAAAGCGTAAATAGACAGCACAAAACAAAATGATTTGGTGGCATTCTCCCCGATTCATTTCAAAATAGTTCAGGAAATCTTTCACAATCCGGAAATCTTACCCTTACCTTTGCATCGTCCCACAATGACACTCCGCTGGTAAATCAGGAAAAAAGATTGACGATTGCTCTTTTCCTGACTATAATAAAAGTCCGATAACCACCTATCCGGCTTTAATAAAAATAAATGCTGGTCACCAATGGGAAAAATGCTCCCGGGATTAAACCGATATTCTAAATCATTAATCATCTAAAATATTATTACCGCTCAGTGTACTCATTATTATAATTTATTAGTATACTAAAACTATAGATTTAATATAATTAATAATCACCTCTCAAAAAAACATAGTTATGAAAACGATTTTATTATCACTGATCTCATTAACGGCTTACAGCCTATCTTTTAGCAATCCTATCGATAAGAAAGTAAAAGAAACTTCCTATGCAGTTGATACACAACAAAGTAAACTCATCTGGAATGCCAAAAAAGTGACCGGAGAACATGCAGGAACGGCACCAATTAAAAGTGGATCACTTATTTTAAACGCTGGTAAATTAACGGGTGGAAATGTGGAAATTAATCTGAAAGATCTCCTCGTAACGGACATTAAAGATCCTGAATATAATGCTAAACTTGTTACGCATTTAAAAAATGATGACTTTTTCGCTGTTGAAAAATATCCGGTGGCAAAGTTAGAAATTGTATCTGCCAGTCCAACAGGCGCAAACAAATACACCATAAAAGGAAAGCTGACGATCAAGGGAATTACCAAAGAAATAACGTTCCCGACAGAAATTACTACCGACAGCAAAAAACTTACAGCAAATGCCAAAGCTGTTGTTGACCGAACCCAATACGGTATTAAATATAATTCAAAAAGTTTCTTTTCGTCCATCGGAGATAAAGCGATTGATGACACTTTTGACCTGAATGTAACGCTTGTTGCCTCTACATCACAATCGCCAGCCAAAGCAAGTGTCAAAGGAAAATAATTCAACACTTCATTTATTACAACACTACGCTATCGATTCGGCGATGTGCCGGCAAAGGGCAAATGCCTGATGTTTTACTGAAAGGTGTTGGCTGCTCCCGGGACTGCAGGCTCTCCGGCGTACTTTCACCAACCAGTATTAACAAGTCGGCGCATCGCCGAATTAAGACAATTCAAGCTACGTATATCTATTACCGGAATAAGGGAAATATGACCTTTTAGCGCTCAGTATTACTTTAAGGTTAATCTTTTCCTGCCGCCATCCGGCTTCCGGCTCACCCTGAATAATATTCATGTTTATGAAAAAATTTATCCTGTTATTTTATCTGCTGGCATCTTTTTCCTCATTTGCGCAGCAGCGAATTCTTTCCGGCTCAGTCCACACCTCCGAAGATGGCAGTCCGTTGCCCGGCGTTAACGTTTCCATCAAAGGCAGCAGACAAGGAACCATCACGGACGTAAACGGGCAATTCAGCCTTAATCTTGTCAAAGGAGAAACACTTGTGTTTTCTTTCATCGGTTTCACGGCGCAGGAAGTCCGCATCGGATCTGTCAATGAATATAATGTCTCGCTGGCCCCAGGCACACACACGCTGGGAGAAGTTCAGGTTGTAGGATCCAGAAATGCGAACCGTACGAAACTCGACTCACCTGTTCCGGTTGATGTAATTGACATAAAATCACTGCTCGAATCCGCTCCTCAGGTAAGTATCACACAGTTATTGCAGTATGTATCGCCCTCTTTCCATTCTGTTAATGGAAGCAATGCCGGAGATGCGGGTTCTGCTTTGAATTTATCACAGCTTCGCGGGCTGGGCGTTGACCAGGTTCTGGTTTTAGTCAATGGAAAACGAAGACACAAAAGTTCGAATATTAACTGGGGTGGATTAGGAAATGGTGCTACGGGTTATGATTTAAATTCCGTCCCGACCGCTTCAATACAACGGGTAGAAATCCTGCGGGACGGCGCAGCGGCCCAGTATGGTTCGGATGCGATTGCTGGCGTTATAAATATCGTTTTAAATAAAAATGTGGATCAGCTTACCCTTAGTTCAACGGCCAGCACCAGGCGTCGCGGTGATGGTACCACCACAAGAACGAATGCAAATTATGGATTTTCATTAGGCAAAACCGGGGGATATCTGAATACTACCGCAGAATTTGCTACGCAAGCCGTGGCACTTTTACCCGGAAATGATCAGGCAGGACTTTACCTGGGACCGATTTACGGAGGCGGCGCCAACACCAGAAGTTATGACGCAATTTACACCAAAGAAATCGATGAGAAAATTTTGGCCGACCGCGGTATAGACCGCCATTATTTCGACAGGCGCGGCGGCGGCTCCAACAAGGCAAAAGATGCGCTGTTGTTTTTTAATGCCGCCATTCCGCTGGCACAAAATGCAGAAGTTTACGCCTTTGGAGGTATAAGCCATCGTAATTCACAATTTACCGCAGTTTACCGTCTTCCCGGCTGGACTGAGCGCAATAATGCATTCTTGTATCCGGATGGCTTTTTGCCTGAAATGGAAAACGTTATCACCGATAAATCTCTTGCTGTTGGTATTAAAGGAAAAATACGAGACTGGTCGGTTGATATCTCCAATGTGTATGGAAAGAATAATTTTGGCAATGTTATTACCAATTCTTTAAACGCAAGTCTGGGTTTAAAAACGCCAACTACATTTGATGCAGGAAGTTACAACGCGAGCCAAAATACGGGCAGTATTGACATCAGCCGGTATTTTGATAAAGCACTGAAAGGAATCAATGTTGCATTTGGAGCACAGTATCGCGTTGAAACGTACCAAATTGTCGCCGGAGAAGAAGCGTCTTATTCGAAAGCTGATTTACGGACCGTTTTTGGCCTGGACACAACAGCCAGCGGAATTATTTATACTACGAAAGAAGGAAGTATCGGACTTAACGGACTTTCGCCCGGATCTCAGATTCACGCTGGTTTCCGACCGGAAAATGCTGTGAACGTGAACCGTTCTGTTTTGGCAGGTTATGCGGATGTGGAAGTGAATTTCACCCAGAACTGGCTTGTCTCCGGAGCATTAAGACTGGAAAGTTTCTCGGGTTTGGGTAATGTTACAACTTACAAAGTCGCTTCAAAATACAGCATTACGGACTGGTTGGGTATCAGAGGATCACATAATACGGGTTTCCGTGCGCCGGATCTGGCTCAGTATTACTACACCGAAACGTCGACCAGTTTTCAGCAGGGACGGGCGATTGATCAGGTAACGGCGTCCAATCAGAGTGCAGCAACACGTGCGCTTGGCATTCCGACTTTAATACCGGAAAAATCAAAAGGTTATACTCTGGGCATCACAACGCAGCCTTTCAGAAATTTTGAATTTACAGCCGATGCTTATCTTGTCGATGTCAATAATCGTGTTGGAAATACAGGAAATTTTTCTGCAACAGATGTTAATTTACCCCAGGAAGTAAGGAGCCTATTTGTACAAACCGGAACTACGCAGGCGAAATTTTTCTATAACTCATTCAGTACCCGCACAAAAGGTCTGGAATTAACGGGAAGCTACAAAACACCATTCCGCCGCGGCGCGCTTACCTTACTTTTTGGAGCGAATTTTGTAAAAACTGAAGTTACCAAAGTGAACACGCCCAAAGGACTGGAAGCATATCAATACATTATTTTTAATGATGGAGAAAAAGCAAGGGTAACGTCGAATATTCCGGGCAAAAAGATCAATCTGCAAGGAACCTATAAGATTGGGAAACTAACCTACATGGCACGGGCAATTTATTTCGGATCGGTCACCAATGCTTCCGCTTTAAATGCAACTTTCCCGAAGCCGGACTATTTCTACCAAAAACTGAAACCGATCTGGGTTGTCGATGCTTCTGTGGCTTATTCTTTCTCAAAAATATTGCAGGGCTCTATTGGTGTTAACAATGCCTTCAATCAGCTGGGAGACTATTCAGACCCGAAACTTAATGCACTTAGTAAACCCTCCATTATCGGAATCCAGAATGGAAGTGCAGGTATTCAGCCTTTCATCAGAATTACGGCGAGACTTTAATAACAAATCCCATTAACAACAATCCCAATGAATTTATATAAAACCATTCGGTCAGGTTCGCTCCTGAAACAGACCATAATCGCCGCCGTTCTGCTTACCGGATTTTCTTCCTGCAAAGACGCAGACTATCTCGATGTTGATGCGGCAGATCGTCCGCCATTGAGCGCATTCATCAGTTTTGTTAATGCAAGACCGATTAATACAGCGCTTAATTTCTGGACATTTACAGATAAAATCACCCCTGCTGCCGTCGCAATTAATGAAGCGTCGGCCTATTATCCAACTGTTTTTGGTAATGTACAGATCAATTTTACCGAAGGCACCAACACAAGTTATAAAGCTTCCTATCAGTTTGGAAACAGCGCAACATTTTCTGCCACCGGAAGGCCAAATGGCCCTATTGCAACTTTTTACCATACCGTTGTGGCGGCCAGAACAAGTAATAACAAATCGGATTCACTGATCCTTTTCTATGATGATTTGGAAGCTCCGGATGCCCAGAAAGCCAAGCTTCGTTTTGTTAATCTTTCGCCTGAAAACGGAACAATAAACGTTTTCAACGGCAAAACAGCCTTGTTCAGCAATGTTGCTTATGGCAGGGCAGCAAACTCATCTCTTGCTGGAGAGACGCTGAGTGCATGGTCTCTCGGACCGTTTCAAAATGTTAGTCCGGGTATTTACGATTTAAATTTTACCAAAGCAGACAACGGCAACACTACCGGCAGCGCAACCTCTGTAACATTGGAAGCAGGTAAAATTTATACCGTTTTTACACATGGACTTATCAGCGGCTCTCCCGGTTTTGGAGTTAAAGTGCTGGAACATCCGGTTAAGTAAAATGGCGACGGATTATGGCTGGTATCTTTTTTGCAGGAAGTGTTACGGGGCATCTGACATTGATGCATTTTTCAAAATAAAATATTGTAACTATGAAAAAGATAATTGGATTAGGCGTCGTAACCGGAATAGTTGTGTTTGCATTTCTTAGATCACTGAGCGGAAAAGTCAATCGCAGATTATACGATGGCAAAAAAGAAAATACACAGCTGACATAAGCAAAAAAGCTTACATCATCCCGTAATATTTATAGAGATTTTTATCTCACCTGCGGGCCGTTTTCTGAAATACAGAAACGGCCCGCAGGTCTAAAATTTATCAAACCTGTTATCTGCTCAATGCTTGAAAGGAAATAAAAAATTAGAATTACATGATAAATGCGGCTTAATCATTGCCGTTAATTTTATAATTGTAAATCTGGCTGGCCAATTGAGTGGCTTCTTCTATAACTTCGTTAGGGTAATCATTTAATTCTAAAATCCTTATCGCATTCGTATTGGTTAAATTACCCGGTTTGATCTTATAATCAAACACAATATTGCCATCCCGGACTATCTCGGTGAAATGAAACATAGAAAAAGTATCTTTTAATAATTCAGCCAGTTCCATATCATGCGTGGCTACAAAAGTGATATTATTTCCCTTGTTCAGGTATGTCAAAACTGCCTTACCGGCTGCGATTCGTTCAACCGTGTTTGTCCCTTTAAATATCTCATCCAGCAAGAATAAATTTCCAAAACCAGAGTTACTTTCTTTCAGTAAGTCTTTGATTGTCAACACTTCTTCAAAATAATAACTTTTATCATTTAAGAGGTCATCAGAAATCCGGATTGCAGAATGTATTTTAAAAACAGGAGTCACAAATTCCTTTGAAAAGCAAGTATTAATCGTTTGAGCAGCGATTGTATTTATACCTATTGTACGAATGAAGGTCGTCTTTCCAGACATGTTTGATCCGGTCAGCAAGGCTGATTTTTCATTTAGATCTATCGAATTCGGAACGGATTGGTAGATCAGCGGATGATAAACCCCTACTGCTGTTACTTGTTTTTTATCCGGGATCATCGTTGGGAAGCAAAAGTATGGCAAGTCTTCACGTAAAAAATTGATAGACATAGCTGCATCTATTTCTCCTATATATTCGTAGACCTGCTGTATCTGCACCCTTTTTGAATCAAGTTCTTTTAAGACATTATAAAGCACTAACGGCTCTATCAGAAATAATGCTTTTACTAATTCAACCAAATATTCTACGGCCTGGCCAACCTCACTTTGTAGTTTTACTTCAAGCTTAAATAGTGACATTTGTATCCCCAGACTATCTATTGCCTTAATCGATTCACTGATACCGGGATGCAAATCCTTCATACCTTTGAACGTTACAATTTTTTTAGCTGCCTGGTTTAATCTTAATAATTGCGGGATTGAGCTACTATACTGATACAAATTAAGCTTATTCCAGTAATGTATCCCAAAGTTAACGGCCAGTAACAAAACAAGAAAAATAAGTACCTGCGGAAAAATAAATGATAATAAAACCGAAGATACACTCACCAGAGAAAGGAGCGGAATAATCGAAAACCACTTTGGTTTTTGGATATGGTTTTCAAGAAAGAGTGACGGGATGTAGTAAGCATCTTTTTTGTTTAATGCAGATATTTCAAGTAAGACATTATCCCGGACCTCAGGATTTTCTTTCAGACTCTGGTTGATCTTTTCAAACTTTTCAGTTCTGTCATTACTGCCTGGAATAGTTCTCAGCACCTGGTACAAAAATTGCTGCCCGACTTTTGAAGTCGTTCGGTCCATGAACATAAATATCTCATTCATGTCAAGGTCCTGAAAAGTCCGGTCTGAAATGACCTGATAAAAATCCTTTTTATCACTCAAAATAAAAAACCGCTCTATTTTATTAAAGTCGAGAATTTCCTGTTTTATCTTCCCCGAATTGGCTTTTAGCAGAGCAAGCAGTTTCTTTTTTGAAATAAACATTGGGATATTTTTTTCCTTTCCAATAAAAGATATAGTTGGCTGGAAAGCCAGAGATATGTTTATTTTGGAATAAAAGATAATTTATTGATAGCCTTTTATTTTGGCTAAACTTCGGACGGATATCCAGTACAAAACAATAGAAAACGGCACCAATATGAATAGACTATTAGTAACGAACTTTGCTACCAGGCAGGCTGGTATAGCAACTATCCAAATGCCGAATAAATATTTTGCCCAGGGAAGTTTTGACATAAGTTAATCTTTTTGAACTATTAAAAGGAATTATATAAAAATATTAAAATCTTGATAGAATACCAAACCATAATAACAAATCATTGAATGTTATAAGCCAATTAGAGCCTGAAATTCTCGGTAAAGCTTTGGCGGAGAATTTAAAATCCGTCGGATAGTTATCACGGAATAGAAATCAACGCAGCAAAATCAGAAAATTTAATAAGTGTATATTTCAAAAGAGACGTTACGAAATAACTTTCACTCAGAAAAACAAAAGTATTCTTTCCGTTTTAGCCTAACAATTCGATATTGCAATACATTTTCAGAAAATTAATTGCATATCTAAATAACCAGGGCATTATCCATGAATATTGGCAAAGAACTTTTATTCTTTTTTAGTGCGTTAGGCGCTTTCAACGGACTGGTGCTAAGCCTGTATTTCTTCTTTTTTACACAAAAAAATACCTGGTTAATTATTTTCCGGGAACTTTGCTTTTTGCACTAGGCATACGTATCCTCAAATCCGTTTTTCTCTATTTTGATGGCAAACTCTCTAAAATTTATTTGCAGATCGGGCTTTCGGCCTGCTTCGGGCGCTGTGGCCAAAGATATTATCAGGATAACTCTTTATCCGCTCTTATAATGGATAATTCTTTGTGTTGTTGAGGTTTACCGAACGTTTTTTTAGTCAAAAAAATAACCTGAAAAAGGTATACAAGTTAAGTGTCGTATATGATGATAGGTTATCGACCTCACCTGGTTAAGTTCGTTTGTGAACCATGGACTCCGATGTATTGACGCATTCGCGCTCTGTGATCAAGAAAAAGACAGTCAAGGTTGGAGATAAAGCTAAAAATTGAAATAGTATAAATTATTATTTATAAAAGACTAAATTTCAGCATCAAAAATCAACAAATTAAATAAAAATTATTAGCTTTTTCAAAGTAATATTTACCTAATTAAATATTACTTTGAAAAAAAATACAAAATCCATTACCAGTTCACAATGAAAATGGCCAAATAAAATCGCTGTTTCACAAAAAATCCGTAAACGCCTATGCCCTAAACCCTCTACATCCAATCCCCACCACGAAAAGAGACCTCAGAGTTAGTACTTACCGGTTTGATAGCTTTTTAATTATCCTTCCTGGATGAACAGAGTCTCTATGTCCAAATTTTCCAACAATTAACTATCCGAAACAATGAAAAGAAAGCAGGAAGTAAAATGTCTCTTGTGGATGAAACTTGCCTTTTACCAAATTGTCGTTTTTACAGCTTCCATAAGTATATCGCTTGCAGCAGCACCGATGAAATCGGGAGGTATTTCCAGTCGTACGGTCAAATCTAAAACCGCGGTGAGACCTGTTACAGGTAAAGTAACCGACGGCAAAGGTGAGGCGATACCAGGGTCTACCGTGATTGTGAAAGGTAGCGAGACCGGTACGATCACTGATTCAGACGGCAAGTTTTCGATCGAGATTACCAATGACGCGGCCATTTTAACTATTTCATCCATTGGCTATGAAACCAAAGAGGTATCTGTCGGATCACAAAGTATATTTAATATAGTTTTGGAAACATCCTCTGCTGTCCTTAGCGAAGTAGTAGTAACTGCTCTTGGTATCCAAAGAGACAAAAAAGCACTTACCTATGCAACGCAGCAGATTGGGGCGACGAATTGCGACGTGCCTCCAACACAAACTTTGTTGACGCCCTTAACGGTAAGGCAGCAGGTATTGATATAAAAGTAAGCAGCTCGGGCGCAGGTGGTTCTACAAGGGCTGTCCTGGGATGATACAAGAATGGGTGCGCCTATGGAATCGTTTTTGATCGGCTTAAAGGACGGACGGATTTCGCAATATTATGCACCTATGGTTTCTTCGAATGCGGCATTATATGCAGATCACCCATCGATGCCTTACAAAGGTGTACGAAATGGTGCCTACATTAAAGCAAAAGCGGATCACGTACCATTCTCAAAAGTTGCCGAAAGTTTCCAGACTATTCGGACCAGAAGGAATTTTACAGCAGCGGAAGTAGCTTTTCTTAAAGCAGAAGCGGGGCTTAGAGGCTGGGCAGGAGCAGGTGACCCAAAAACCAATTATGAAAATGGTATAAAGTTGTCCTTCGCTGATTGGGGAGCCGGTGGCGTAGATGCCTATATTGCCGACGCTACAAGCAAGCCAATTAACTATGTAGATCCAATTGACGCCCGCAACAATTTTACTGCGGCTTCAACCATTACTGTGGCATGGAACGACGCAGATTCGAATGAATTGAAACTAGAGAAGATCATTACACAGAAATACCTTAACACATTCACCAATACGGTAGAAGCCTGGGTAGATTTCAGACGTACGCGCTACCCAAAAATACCGTTTGTGGCCAAGAATGACAGTAATGGCGATTGGGGGGTTATTCCAGCGAATGACTGGATCAAAAGAATGCCGTTTATAAATGCGGAGAGAACCGGCAATACGGCTGCTGTTACAGACGCTGTATCAAAAATGGGTACAGGGGCAAAAGATGATATTGCAACTCGCCTATGGTGGGATACAGGAAAAGCTTCAAACTTTTGACATCTAAGCCGACAGATCTTTTTAGAAGATAATGCTTGTATTAGCGCTTCGATTCTGTCCGAAAGCGTATAGGAAAAAGCCGCCACGATGGAAATTCGTAGCGGCTTTTTCTTTTGTGTATGTCCCGTCATGAAATCTTTAGACTGTAAAAAAGCAGTTGAATAAGAACAATAACTGGGGAGGGGCGCCTATACCGCTCCTGCCGGAATTGATGGTAATGTAGTCCACAGAAACCCAAGGTGCATTTGGCGGATTACAAGGTGCATTCTGAACATTGACTGTCCTTCCATCACTGCTGATACTGCTGCCGCAATCATTACGGACCGTGCAGGTAACCCTATAATATCCGCCCTGGTTTACGCCAATGCTTCGGTCGAAACTGTCCGTCCTTTGACACCGTTACTTCAAAAATTCTCATTCCTTATGTACGAATATTCGTACGTTTTTGCTCGGATTGTTCGTGGAATGCGCACCGTGGACAATTGGTATCGAAAGCAAGCAAAGTATTGATCAATATTTTTTAATTAATATATTGATAACCAGTGGTGTGTCATATTTAAAAGCGCCATATTGCTTTTAGATTAATAGGTACACATTAATTGGTTTTAACATCTGGATTTAAATGTTATGATAAATAGATTTTACCTTACGATTCTCTTTATCCTTCCAGGAGAAATTACATATGGACAGAGTCCTAAAATAGGGGATAAGTTACCCTATTTTACTTTGGATAGAGTTATTAATAGTAAACAGAATATAATAAAAGCAGAAGATTTACGTGGAAAGATTGCTATTATTGAATTCTGGGGTACTTGGTGTGCCCCATGCATCCCTGCTATGACTCATCTTGATGTACTTCAAAAGCATTTTTCAAATGATTTAGTTGTCATTGCAGTTTCTGATGATTCAAAAGAACGGTTACAAAAGTTTCTAACCAAAAATCCAATTTCAATACCTCTTGCATAAGATGTAGAACACACAATGCAAGCATTATTTAAATACCAGATGGTTCCACATACCATTTTAATAGATAAAGACCAAAATATTGTCGCTATCACAACTCCTGATCAAATTAATGAGACAACTATTCAATCATTATTAAATGGGCAGAATGTAAATATTGAGGTGAAAATCGATTCTGAGTTTGATCCCGAAAAGGATTATTTTTTTGCCAATCCGAATATTCAGTTTTCTGTTATGATAAAGCCATATATGCAAGGGTTTCCTTCTATGGCTAAGATTGGCCAAGGAACCTTTAAGGGCCGCAGAATAAGTTTCATTAATGTACTGCCTAGTATGATTATCCGGCGTGGTTATAATTTAACAAGTGAGGTTACAATAAATGAACAACCCAAAGAGCTCACCGAATTTGTTCCTGAAAACCTGATCTGTTTTGACATAATTGTACCCGAAAGTAAAAAAGCTGACCTGGATAAAATGATGATTATCGAAGTAGAGAAGCAATTCCCAATCCAATCAAGGTTTGTAAAACACAAATCTTCTGTTTATGTTCTTACACGAAATACAACTTATCCGGAAATTTGTGTCTCAAATTTAAAGGAGGCGATCAGTTTTAGCGGGCGTGGTATCGAAGCTACTGGTGCAAAGGTCGATGTATTGAAAAGTTATATTGAGAACATTTTGGGGCGTCCGGTAATTGACGAATCCGGTCTAGAAAAACATTATGATTTTATTTTCGAAATTTTACAAGAAGATCGTGATAATTCTATGAAAGAATCTTTAAGTAAACTAGGGTTAAAGTTGGTAGAGTCCGAACGCGATATTGATTTTTTAACTATTTCGTCCAAGTAAAGCAAGTATA
The DNA here is from genome assembly GCF_005280585.1 of Dyadobacter frigoris. Lineage (GTDB taxonomy): Bacteria > Bacteroidota > Bacteroidia > Cytophagales > Spirosomataceae > Dyadobacter > Dyadobacter frigoris. The sequence continues at coordinate 94,150 of NZ_SZVO01000004.1, read as the reverse complement.
TAGGCAACTTGCGATGTTGCCTTTCTGTACCGTTTTATTGACGTCTTAGAGCTGTAAATTACAATCTTTGTGATGGTAAAAGATAGTTTCATTAGATAGATATTTAGAATATCCAAGGGGTAAAAAAGATTCAGAGAGTAGTTGGATGCGACAAATTTATGTTAAAGCTTTTCTTCTTTTTTAACATCATTTATTCTTAATTCACGCGTGTTTTTCTGACCTTGTTTAGTCTTCCCAAAGCTTAAAAAATAGGCAATTGAAGCAGCTCTTCCATAATAGTGTCCGACAACAGATTATACTATTAAGATGGCGCCTGTCGAACACCTTTTTTGACGGATTCACTATTGGGTAATAACTTAAATATCAATAAGTTAACTGGTATAATTTTGAAAAAAAAGGAGAAAACAATGATGTTTTCTCCTTGCGTGCACCTAGTGAGAGCCAAATCGAACAATTGACGCCACTTCTAAAGCTTTTTCGAGAGATAAAATAACTTCCGGTTAATACTAATTTGGATAAAACAATAATCAGCTTGCGTGGAGCTAAGGGGAGTGAAATCGAACAATTGACCAAGCTTTTAAAACTAATTCAGGCGATAAAGTTAGAGGAATGATAAGGGTTCAAATCCCACTCTCGGCGGAGTAAAAAAGGCCCAATTATATATGTCCTAAAAGAAATGGGGATGAATTTTGAAAAGAAGCAATGATTCGTAGAACTATGAAAGTTTAATCTATTTGTGCGTTTTCACCATAAGTGACAAAGAACCCTCATTGGTCCAGAACATCCAGCATGTCAGCGTAAAATGGATAAACATGCTATACTCACTAGCTATGGGCCTCCTCCAAAACAAAGGTATACAAATAAAGTTTTTATAGGTAAATAACACAGAATCTAGTAAATTCTTCCAACAAAAGGTTGCAATTACAGTTTACGAAAATCAGGACTTTAGAAGTTTAGACTAGTATGGCTAGGCCTAACTTCCTTCACTGATAAAATCCTTTTTCAATATTGTTAAGGCTAATTAGAATTTAACGATTCTCCATACGAAAGTTTCAGCATTTTCCAGGGTCACTTCAATATAATACGTGCCTGCTGCACCCTGCATTTCAATTTCAAGTGGACCGGTAATGTTCTTGTAGTCAGACGTCTTCACTACTTGCCCAAGGGTGTTTGTTATTTTTACAGACGCACTGCTGATAGGTTGGCGGACCATTTCCAGGTATATGTGCCCCCCGGTCAGCGGATTTGGATACAATTTACTGGTCAACTCCACTTCATTTGTAATTTTGACACTCCGTAGCCTGGAGTAGGTAAAGCTATCATCCATATCAATTATCTTCAAACGAAAATAAGACACTCCGGCGGACAAATTGGTCAACTGGCTCTGGTAATGATGATTAGCCCCCGTTGTTCCATTGCCCATAACAAAACCGACCTTTTGAAAAGTTTTACCCGTGCTTGACATTTCTATTTCAAATCCTTTATTGTTTAGCTCCGATGCGGTGCTCCATTGCAGCAACACATTGTTCTCTCCCTGCAAAGAAGCGGTAAAGCTGATGAGTGTAACCGGCAATACGCTTTGTGGTGCCTCAAAAGCACCCATGTCTATACTGGAACCTACCAGACGGGGATTGCCCGCGATATCTTTGTCTGTAGTAATACTGCCCGAATATGATTCATATAGGGCGTCACTCCCTGCATTTAAGGCCACACTGCCCGCTTTTAGTGTATAGTCTCCAAGGCTGGGATTGGTAAAAATGTCGCCAGGTGCATACTTTGAAGCGTTGATGTTGTGGGGGAAAGTCGAACCCAGCATCAGACTATAACTTGCCTCAATGCCGGTCAAAGATTCAAGGACAACTGCATTTTCTTCAGAACCAATAAGAATGCTGTTGTAAACGTGTAGTGAGCCATCTGACAAATACAGTTCGCTGGCACCGCTTGCTGCCACATTACCACTTATGGTCGTATTTCCAAGCGAGATCCCGGAAGAGTAACTATATATTCCGCCTCCATCCCCCGAGGAATTGTTTCCGCTGATAAACAAGTTGTTAAGTACGGACTGGGAATTATCATCAGCCATTCCACCTCCATGAGATACAGCATAATTGTTATTCAGCGTCGAGTTGTAAAGCCTCGGATATGCAGAATAATTCATCATTCCGCCTCCCACAATAGCGCTGTTCTGCTTGATGATCAGGTTGGCTTCTCTTGAACCCGAATTGACATTGGCCAAACCACCTCCAATGCCGCCACTAACATTTCGTCCATTCACGATGATCGAGCTAGCGAGATTGGCATTTCCACCAGTAATTGTGAATCCGTCCAGTTCCGCCGAGCCTTCATCTCCTGCGGAAACAACTACATGATAAGCGTTTTCCGTGTTTCCTGAAAAACTCAGGGTGGCACCAGATCCGGTTACCACATCATCTCCATTGAAATCGCCTCTCAAGATGCTCTTGTTGGCCGCCAGGGTTAAGTCCCTTTGGTCTAGCGTAGTTTCTTTCCCTGCAAAGCCGCCATAGACTGGTATATAGCTAACCAGCGAAAAGCTGTTGTTTCTCCCGTCGGGTTACCAAAGTTATCGTCCGCCGGGCTGTACAACGGTCTAAAAACACCGCCTGCCACCCAGATCTGGGTAACGGCAGGATTGGTTTTTGCAGCTACCAGCACATCCGCGAGTTCCGCAGACGCATTTGCCCAGTTGTTGCCCTTCACATTACCTGCGCCAGGCTGTTTTACGTAAACAATCCCATTGGCATCAGGCAAAACCGTCACATAGGGGCTTTCCTTAGCGCCCAGATCCACCGAGCCTTTGATACGTGGGTTTCCGGCCAGATCGGTTTTTACGGCTGAAAGGTCTGGTGATTGTCCGGCTGCAAAAAAAGCATTGCTGCCCGCATGGATGGCAGGGCTGCCGGCTCTAAGTGCATAACTCACCAAGGGATTGATCAAAAATATTGTTGGCATCTCCGCCGTAAACCACCATGTTGATGCCCGCAGGGTTATCCTGGACCAAACTATTCCTGTAAACAGGGTTGGATTTATCAATATTCCTGACCCCGTTGTCGGCATTGATACCTGAGACGTTGCGATAGATGATGCTATTATTGATTTTTGGTGAGGAACCACTGTTAAACATCCCACCACCGGGCCAGTCCGACACGTTATCGATGACGGTGACATTGGTCAGCACAGGCGAAGAGCCCACGTTGAACATCCCGCCACCATAAAATGCGGCGTTATTGCTAATGATCACATTGGTAAGCACCGGAGAAGAGGAGTCATTATTAGACATACCACCGGCGTAATTGGCAATATTTCCGCTGATTATCAAATTGGTAAGTATCGGTGACGAAGCGGCCAAAAACACGCCACCGCCAAAGTCAACTTCTACGGTCCTTCCGTTTATGGTTCTATATGCACCGTAGCTAAACTGGCCCTGGTTGTAATAATAATCGAAGGCCCTACCCCCGCTGATCATAAAACCGTTCAACTCGGCCGAGCCTACATTCCCCGCGGAGACGACAACGTGGTAGGCATCGCCGTCCGATGCGGAATTGTTATTATCCAGATCACCGCTTAAAGTGCATTTGTTGGCGGCCAGGGTTAAGTTGCGTTCTGCCAGGGTGTTTTCATTGCCCGCGAACCCACCGTAGATTTTCAGATTATTTACCATCAGAAATGCATTGCTTTTGTGATAGCTGACATTGGGGCTGTTGTTACCAAAATTATCATCTAGTGCGCTGTAAAGAGGTTTATAAACACCGCCTGCCACCCAAATCTGCCCAATTGCAGAATTTCGTTTGGCTGCAACCAGCGCATCGGCCAGCTCGCCTACGGCACTTGCCCAGCTACTTCCGTTGCCTGCTGACCCTTTTTTAACATACACGATGCCATTGGCAGGCGTAATTTGTGCGATGATCTGATGCGAAAAAGCTATTGCAAATAGCATTCCGATAACACGCAATTTTTTCATTGGAACGTTGAGTTGAAATTGTTAGAGTAACCTGGATGAATGAATATATTCCAGGTTGGATAAGAATTTACCAGAATGACGGACCTATGCCATTGCTGGCAGTAGCTGAGTCAAGTCCCAATATTTTATCATAAAAAAAGCCGTAGGCAATTTCTATTGTAAATAGGGGGGTGGTAAGAGGAAATTCACAAAAAGAATTGGCCTGAGGCGGCGCGGCGTTTACCTGGATACCACGAAATGGGCAAGTCCTGTTGAAAGTCATCATGAATCGTTGAGAATAGAGGGTAGTTAAGCTAAAGGTACAAAAATACTGGCAGCTTTAAAGCTCCTTTGTAATGATTGTCAGAAAAACCTGCAAGAAGTTCTTGGGCGTAACCGATTCTTGCTACGAAAGCAAATAGGAGAAAACAAATGGTTTTGCCCTGTGCAAAAAAATGTGAAAGGTCATTCTATGTTCTGATGTTTCCATTAAAAACTGACTTTTTCTCTAATTTTAGAGTCTTTTGGCCGACACACCGAAAGTGCCCTGATCAGTGCAACCCCATCCAATTCAAGAATATCACATTCACCGAAACATGTCCGTATAGTGCCCGGAAGGCAATAATACTCCTCCGCTACTGGCATAATAATGGTCATCCAGATTAAAAACGCCGTTACGAACTTGTATCCACGTTGCCCCCGCCATAGGATGATATTGCATCATAGCCTGCCAGTTTGTATAATTCATATCTCCGTTGGTCTCGATCATACCCATTCCCAGGCCCGGAAAGGGTTGCAACCGGGCTGCAAGATTTTTGTTCCAGTCAACCAGGATTGGGTTGACCGTCAGATCTGCACAAATGCAGGGGACATTACGTTCAGCAGCCAGTTTGGCTATTCTCATGGATAGGCTTAATGTTTTGGCAATTCCTTTAAGCACGAAAGCCTGATACCCCTGATCCAGCCGCTTGAGCGCATCTGCTTCAGTATGGATACTTTCGTCCGAAGCCATTCGAACGCCGATGCCTGCAACACTTTCATTATTGCGTTCCGAGAGCGGCTCTTCTACAAACAAAATCTGAGACAAAGCCCCTATTTTGTCTGCATGGTCGAGCAGCCTCAGCAGCGTTTCCTTCTTTTCGTACCTTCCATTGGAATCGAGTGTATAAATCAATTTCCCATTGGATGTCTGCCCGGTAGTCCTGTATTTTAACAACCCATGGATCTGCGTTATTCTTGCCTTATCCTTTTCCAGCATCTGTTCCTGGCTGCCGGCTTGCCCGGTTTTTATTTTGACAATAAAATAGCCCCGGTCAACGGCATGAAGTATTTCCTTTGCCGCCATCCCATAAGAAACCTGATACATCACGCCTACCCTGCTATTATGCGTTGAAAGGGCCTCTTTATAGGATCCGGGTATCATTTCATCAAAATTCCGGAAACCGTTTTCGGCTGCATAAAGCAGCCATGCCGCATTGTCGACACTGATGAGCGCATTAAAAATAAAATTAGGATTGAGCTGCCTGCTACCGGTTATTTTCACTGCCTCCATCTTTAGTTCCGGCAAAATACTTTCCAATAAATCCAGCGGTGACTCAAAACTTGTTTGCTTTACCAATTCCAGTGCTCGTTGCGTTACGGCAAACATGAACGCGTTCCCTCCTGCCTCCGAATAACGGGAGAACAGGTCGGCATCGCCATAAAGCACACTTTGAGTAGCGATGCCAACGTGGCCGCCACTTCCCGACCGTAGCAGAGAAGCGGTTTGCCAGAGCTCGGTAAGGTAGCCGCCCTTAAAACCGAAAGGTTTTGCCAGTGGCTCCCGCTCAAAATCCGAACCTGTCGTTTCTACCTGAATCTTTTTTAACGCTTTATCAGGTGAAAAAATCTGTTTATCATTCATCTTACTCGTCGCAAAACCTGTAATAAGTGCCGCTTTTGTTATAAATTCACGTCTGTTCATTATCCTTCCTGCCGTTATCGGTCCAGTCGGCGCAGAGCCACCATTGTATTTTCCGGCAGAAGTATTTCAGCAGGCTGCATTAAAATTGATTTGGAAATGTTAAAGCTAAACCTTTGGCGCCCAATAGGTACAATGCCCTTCCGGCAAAACCGGGCCGGCAAACAACAGGCAACCGCCGCAGTCCTTCCCTTCTTTTTGCGGAATCCAAAGCTTGCAACTGTCGCATTGTTTATCGGGAATGGGTGACAGGGTTACGTACCCCAGTGCTTTCCTTTTTTCAATATCAACCGGATCGACACCTGAAAGGTCTTCGCATGGATTTCCCTGTTTTTCGGGAGATGGTTTCTTTGCCACTACCGCTTTTTTGGTACCTGCACAGCCTGAGACCATCATTCCGATGCCCGAAGCACCTGAACATAAAATCAGGCATTTTTGTAAAAACACCCTTCTGCTATTTCCGTTTTCCATTATTGATTCATTTCTGCGGGAAAGAAATTAAGCCCGCCCGCCGGTGACTAACCTTTTAGTAAGCGTTTGTTAAATCGACAGGACCTTCCTTAATCCGGCAATAGCCCTTTTTAGGTCTTCTGACCCGGCTCCTTCTAACTTCTCTAAACTTTTTACAAGATTTTTATCCATGTTTACTTTATTTTTGGATCGTCTTGTCCCCTTCGTCAAACCGGTTAAAGCTGCGATCTGGTAGTCATTTCCTGTCTTCAGTATCACACCTAACAAACCGCTGATATCGTCCTTTCCATTCCGTGAGCCGGCTACGAAAGCATAATCTTCAATAAACTTAATTTTACCTGCCGAAGGGGTTGCAAAAAAAACACCGTTTTTCAAAAGAAGCTTTACCAGCTCAGGCGAACAACCACGCAAAGAGCTTAAAACCGAAAGCCGGTAAGAACTGTTCTCTGCATTTTTTTCAATAATTTCGGACAAAGCAGAAACAACTTCCTCGCTCTGAAATTGCCCCAGACTTAATGTTGCCTGGAAAGCAACCTGTGGGGAAGCGTCTTTTGTAAGATTTAAAATCTCAGGCAGAAACCCCGGATATCTTTCTGAAAGTAACAATCCATGTTCACGTACGCCCGCTTCCCTATCAGCCAACGCTTTTTTGACGAGTTCGGCTTCTAACATATTAAGGCCTTCCAGCGTATACAGCGCATGAAGCCGTCCCCGGGCATCTTTACTTTCTAAAAACATGTTCTTTAATAATGGAGCAATACTTTTGTCTTGTTTTTCCAGCAAAATCCTCTGGGCAGTTAGCCTCCACCATTGATCCGGCGATTCCAGGAAAGCCACGAGTTCTTCCGGCCTTTTTGTTGACCAGTCAGGAAATACCGTTGGACGTCTTTTACCTTCTTTAGGAGATATTTGCCAGATACGTCCATACTGCACTCCATTTGAGAAGTCCATATCCGCTTTCAGGTCTTCGGGGATGGAAACAGGTGTTTCGATATGCTGACGATAAATATCCGTTACATAGAGGTTCCCATCGGGTCCTACATAAAAATTTGCGGGACGGAACCAGGGGTCTGTTGTTGCAAGAAATTCACGATCCTTTTCCTTTTCGTCACGGGAAGCAACGAAAGCTGGCTGACCCTGAACCGATTTAAGCACATCTCTGTGAACCAGATTACCTGCGACTTCGCCGGTAAAGATCGAGCCATAAAAGGAGCGGGGGAAAACATCGCTACCATAAAATGTACCACCCGATGCCGCCGTAAAATGGTCTCTTGCATATTCTTTATAACCACTTTTGATAGAATCATAAGCAGCCTGACGGCGATCACTCCGAAGCTGCCGCCAATAAGGCGTAGCGGACTTCTGATACATTTCCAGCTCATGATCGGAAATGTTCAGCTCTGACGAATAGGTCGGCATAAACTCATGCCGATGGATGTAGCGATAGGGAATGGGTGACTGCTGAATATGTAAAGTGTTCTGTGTATAGAAACGGTGTCCCCAGTCGTCAATTGCCAGACCAAACTGCCCTGTGCCCGATTCTACCTCAAACAATCCCCTGTCCGGACGAAAACGAAAATCTCCGCCCGAAACATTTAGAGCCGGTGCTCCGGGGTTTTGTTTATAGATAATCATCCCACCCTGGCCATGGTTATTGGCATAAATCCAGTTGTCAACACCGTAACGCATACAGGTAATCTGAGCTTCCGAGTTTTTTGCAAAAAAACCGGTAAACACAACCTCTTTGATGTCTGCCTTAAAATCGCCGTCCGTATCTTTCATAAACAGGATATCAGGTGCAGCAGCAACGAGCACCCCATCTTTCCAGGGCAGCACACTTGTTGCACTGGGAAGCGACTCGGCAAAAACATAGGACTTATCCGGCTTGCCGTCCCCGTCTGTGTCTCTCAGAAGCCTGATCCTTCCCTTGTAGTTTCCAGGTTTTGCTTCGTAAGGATAGTCCCCCATTTCAATGACAAACACATTTCCATGTGTATCGAAAGCCATGTCCACCGGTGACAGCACATTGGGCTCTACGGCGAAAGGTTCGATCCGGAACTCTTCCCTGAGTTGGAAACTTTTCATCGCTTCGGTGGGAGAAAGAGCCTTGTTATACCTTTGAGCAATACCCTGCGTGCCAGCCAGAGTCAGCAAAAGCCCGATGCTAATGTTCCTGGCGTAAGAATGCATGAATAAACCAATTGTGAATCTGTTCATTTTATATTTTTTCAAATAAGATGTTCTCTTAACTTTTCTTTTCACAAAACCTTTTATTAACAAAATATCCTCTCTTATTGAGCCTGCAGCCACTTCCTCACTTTATCATTAAACGCCAGTTCGTAAACATGCATCCAGTCACTGGTATTGGTTCCGTTGGCCAGCATGTGATCATTGTTCTGATCGAGGATATAACCTTCCGGATTTCTTATAAACCGGGTTTCAGAAAACACATCCTCATATTCGGCCCTTATTTTCGAAAAGTGCTCAACATACCGGCTAATTTTTTGCCGGGCCTCCTGCTTGCCTGTCGGGGAAGCTTTATCAAACTCCTCAAGAAGCAGTAAAAGTTTTGCAGGATAGATCTGCAGTTCATTCATCTGAAAAAGATAGTCCACGGCAAAATGATTTCTCCGGGCAGCCTTTCTTGTAAGATCAATCCGCATTTTTATAACTTCGTACCTGGCTGTTTCTACTTTTGCGCGCTGTAATTTCACACTGTAAAGTTCGCTCCATGTGCTACCAACTTTGTTTTCTGCCGGCAAACCAATCAGATCTATATCCTTGGGGTAATGGCTCCGGTTTCCACTATCTTCTATCAATGCGGTATCCCAGAAATATAATGCTGTTTCCAGTGTATCCTGAAACTCATACGAAGCATCGCTGACAGCGGGTGCGTAAAACCGATGCCTGAAAACCTGATGAGATTCTTCTGCACTGATATTCTGATAATTCCAGGTGAGTGATGCAAAATCATGAAAACCCCGCATGTAGGTCTCGAAATGTGGAGACGAATCATCCCAGGCCGTGGTCAGTATTCCTTCCAGTTTCTTTTCTGTTGTTATCTCAGAGAAATCTTTGGTCGGCCCAAAAATAGAGCTTCTTCGCGGCAGCATGGCATTCATATCCTGAGAAGCCGAAGCGGCCATCACCTTAAAGTTATGCGATTTGAACCAGTCTATCGCCTTTATGTTACCGTGTAACTTTGGATTTGCATAATGCCAGCGCATATAGATACAATCCTTTGGAAAGAGATGAACGTTTTCGTCCATGATATGCTGCTTCTCTTTCCATTGCCTGTCCACTTCCTCCTTTGAAAGTGCCGGATCATGGAGTGTCATGTACAGGCCGGCCAGAGAAAAAACCATGTCATCCCAAAAAACAGGCGTCCGGTTATGCAAACGGGCAAACTCACAGACTTTATTAAGCCAGTACATCTGGAGCTCAAACGTTTTCATCCCCGATTTTTTCGACAATTCCGAACGGCCGAGGTTATATACCTCGTCGCCTCCCACATGCAGATATTTTCCGCCCGGTGTTGCTTCAATGGCATCTTCGTATAACTTGAACTGAAGCTGGTATACGTCAGGATTGAGCGGATCAAACACCCAGTCGGAAGACGGATCGTCACGTAATTTTTTATACTGATCGTGTTTTAATATAAATGAAACATGTCCAAGACCCTGAACCAGCGGGCTTATTTCTATGTGACGCTCGCTGGCATACCGACATAAGGCAGCAAATTCTTCGACCGAAACCGCATTGCCTGCGCCCACAGCGGGTGCTTTCCGGTATCTGAGTTTATCTTCAAACTCAACGATCACCGCATTAATCTTTATTTTCGCGAGCCTGTCGATCAAGTCATAATAATAGTTCTGATTATCAAGATGATATTTAAGATCCCAGTGAACCGACCTGTAAGGAACACCCGGAAAATCTGTAATCTTTAAAGCCGGGATGCCTAGATTCTGGTCATGGGCGTCTTCAAGTAGCTGGGCCAAAGTCTGACACCCATAAAACAGCCCTGCTTCTCCACGTGATCGGATCCGGACCTGTCCGTTACCTGCTTCCAGTGTGTAACCTTCCAAAGATTCGGGCACTGTATTATCCTTCACAATTTCCAGGCTCAGGATTCCTTCACCGGGAGCTGATGCCACCGGCAGAAGCGAGACAACCGGCACCTTTGGCCTTTTGATACCGCCTTTCAGATTTACGAATTTCAATTCATCATATTTCAATTCCTTTCCCTTTATCAATTCCGTTGTCTGCGGTTTTGGCAGAAGTTTGAAATTTTGCTCGAAAGCTCTTTTGTCCATTCCAAGGGTGGTTCGAAAACTACTCAGATAAAAAATGGCCAGAATTAAAAAATACCGTTTCATTATTAAAGGTTTAGGAATTTGTCATTTTTTCTTGCTTCACTCGCCCCATTTCAAAATACGCGTATTCATCGCCAGTTCAAAAACGTGCATCCAGTCACTGTGGATGGTACCGCTGGCCAGCATCGGATCGTTGTTCTGATCCGGGATGTATCCTTCGGGATTTGAAATGAATCGCGTTTGTGAAAACACGTCCTCATATTGTTTCCTGAGTTCGGGAAAAGCCTTCTGAAACATTACAACAGAATCTGAGAAAATGATGATAATATAAATAGCTGAAATACCGCCCGGAGGAACACAATAACTAACTTTCGGTTCCTTAATAGGTAGCCCTGCCCCCGGTAAGGTCAAACGTAAAACCTGTTGTAAAACTATTCTCATCCGAGACAATATACGCCGCCAGATTGGCCGCCTCCTCAAGAGTTCCGCAGCGCTTCATCGGAATTTTATCAGCCATATATTTTACCTGAGCCTCTGGCATAGCCTCGACGAGGGCTGTCCGAATAACAGCAGGGGCCATGGCATTAACCGTTATTCCGGTTTCCGCATACTCCTTGCCCTGTACCTTTGTCATCCCAATAACCGCTGCCTTGGAAGCCGAATACGCGAGCATTCCCGCATTACCCTCTTTGCCTGCGATGGAAGCGATGTGAAGTATCCGCCCATAATTCTCTTTTAACATATAAGGAATTACCGCTTTCGAAGTATAAAAGCTCCCCATAAAGTTGATTTCGAACACTTTTCTCAGGTTTTCGTCATTTACTTCATGACTTTTTATATTGGTAATGCCGGTAATACCTGCACAGTTAACAAGGATATCAATCCTGCCAAATGTCTGAAAAACCGTCTCTACGCTTGCATTTACGCTTTTTGACTTCGTGATATCAAGTGGCATAATCTGCGCGTTTGCTTCGCTCCCAAACCAGGTGTGCAGTGCATTTTTATTCAAATCGAAAAGAGCGACAAAACATCCTTCCGCCAATAATTTGAGAGAAATTGTCAAACCCAACCCAGAAGCAGCACCCGTTACAATAGCTACCTTACCTTTAAATGTACTCATACTCTATCTTATTAAGGAACCATTCAAATAACTGCATCCAGCTCTCCAACAAGCAGAAGGACCCTTTCATTGAGCTCTTTGATGTATCTTTTTGTATTAGCATCAGGAACATAAGCAGCCGAACGCACTATACTGTTGCCCAAAATGCCTCTTGCCATCAACAGTTCTTTCTCAGCATAATGGAAAAGCTCCATATTCTGTAAGGAAAAGAATATTTGCGGCATAACTTTCTCAAACATTTCAAAAGCATCACTGTTTTGGCCGCGCTTTCTAAGCAGGAATATTTTTTGAAGAATATCAGAAACAGCCAGACCGGGCATTACTCCGGTTATACCAACCGGAATAAGCTCAAGCATATACAAACCTCCCCATCCCTCAAGTAGTCCCACAGAACCCTCGGTCGTTTTAATGATGTCTTCAAATTTGGGCGAACACAAGGGTTCTTCCAGTTTAAGATATTTAAAATTTGCATGTTCGAGTCTTAATTCATTAATCAGGTTTACACTAATGGAAGATCCTCCTGGGTTGAAATCCTGTATCAGAACGGGTGTATCCGGGATTGACCTGAAAAATTCAGACAAATACGCTTTAATTGAGTCTTCCGGAAGGCTGAAAATACGCGGAACGGCAAGTGAGATAATGTCAGCGCCCGCTTGCACATTAGCCTGCGCCAACCTGATGGCGATTTTCAGCGAGGCATGGTTGGACTGCGCTACCACAGGGACTCTGCCAGCGGCGTGCTCCACTGCTACTTTTACGACATGTAGTTTTTCTTCGTCTGTGAGCTTATAAAACTCACTTGCATAGGCGGGCAGGCAAATTGCACTGACTTCACTTTTGATCGCAAAGTCAACTAATCTTCTCAGCGCATTGTCATCTATTTCTTCATCTTCTGTGAAAGGTGTGGGTATAATAGGTACGACACCGTAGAGTTCTTTGGTCTTTTTCATTTTTTAACGTTTTTATGAATTACTTTTTAGAGCTGCCGACTGATTCATCCGATAGTCCACAACGGTGATAATAAGGGTAGAGACAAGAACAAGGATGCCTCCAAATATGGCGTTTACACTCAGTTTTTCACCCAGCCATATCGCCGCGATCGGCAATCCGAAGAAGGTAATCAGGTAATTCGACAGCGCTACCTGGGTAGCATCCAACACCTTTAAAGCTTTGAAAAACAACAGCATGGACAAAAAGTTATGAAAGAATGTCAATAACAGAATGCCAGTCCAGGTTTGTGTTGTGAAGGATGGAATACGGGCAAAAACATCCGGTTCGTAAAAAATCACAAGTGGAGTCAGCAACGTTACCATGACCAGATAGGTGTAAAATACCATCTCCATTTCTGTAAACTTCTCTGCTATTTTTTTACAACCGGTGTTATAATATGCATTGCCGACAATGGCCAGAAAAATCAATAGATTTCCAACCGCATATTTCGAACCAAAGTCCATCTGTTTGAGATCATTGGCAGAACATAATACGACGCCGACCACCGCTATGACAAAACTGATCCACCGGGTCAGTGTCATTTTCTCCTTAAGTATCAAAAATGCAAATACCGCGGTAATGACTGGCAAGGCAAGCGAGATAATGGCTGCGTTATTTGCAAGGGAATATTGTGTTCCCCAGGTCATCAGAACCTGGGCAGGAAATGCGCCAAGCAGCGCAAGCTGACCAAAAACCAGCAGATCTTTAAAACTCTTTTTACTTTTTCCAAAATCCCTGATCACAAACGGAAAGAGAAAAATGGCAGCAAACAGCATTGGCCCCCAAACAGTAAAATAAGGCCCTGCCTGATCCTGCGTGAGCTTTATACAGGTGAACTGAAGCGCCCACATCAGGTTGCAGGCGATAAGCAATCCCCAGGACAAGATGGTGTTTTTCATAGCTGACCTAGTTGCATGCCCGTTTTATAGCGCGAAATGGCCTCATAATCCAGCTCGATCCCTAACCCGTTTCCGGCAGGAACAAGGGCTGCTCCGCTTTCAAATTTTATGGGATCTACTATCAAATCGTCCTCCCGTACCAACTCTCCGAAAAGATCTGATGGGATCGTACAGTTAATGCTTGCTGCTGCAATGTGCAATCCCACGGTCTCGGAAATTCCCAAATCCACCTCGGAACCTCTCCAGCATGACTTTCCTTCCATATGTGCCATTTCTGCAAGCAGTACCGAATTGTATGCCGATCCGTTGAAATTGTATCCATCCACGGCATCCGCTCGGATGAACGCGATCATATCACGGATGTCCTGAGTATAAGGAAGTGAGATGTGTCTGTACATCGAAATCCCCAGCTTTTCCTTCAGAAACCGGAAGCCTGCAATATCACCATGCAGGATAGGGTCTTCCAGGCCCAGCATGATTTCCTTTTCAACTCCCTCCATCAATTCCAGTGTTTTTTCAACAGTTGTCCACCTCTGATTCGGATCGAGAATTATTTTGATACCGTCGCCGCATCGCTTTGCTATTTCTTCGGTCCACAGGCTCACTTTATCTTCATCAGAGCATTTAAATTTGAATGCCTTGTGGCCTTTTTCCATGGCTTCAAAAGCTTTCTGAGTTGCTTCCTCCGGAGTACGCCGGCCTGTCCATCCCAGACAATCGACGCGGTCGCGATACGCTCCCCCGAGAATCTGGTAAACAGGAACCCCCAACAGTTTCCCTACCAGATCAAGGATAGCCGATTCAAAAGCTTCGTATATCCGCTGATCATTTACCGGTAGTCTCCGCCAGTTCAAACGAAGTACATCTTTTCCTATCAGTTCTTTACAGGCCGCGCCAATCAGTTCCGGGGAGGCGCTCCGGTACGTTTCGCCAAGCCCGATCAGCCCGTTTGCTAATTTTATTTCAATAATCCATTTAGGCTGATTTGCAAATTCTGTCCAGCTTTCACCCGTCATGAATTTTTTGGCAAATGATTTATCTGTGTCCAGTACCGTATCCGAGTTAAGGCTTCCAGGTTTGGCCGGCACGATCACTTCGGTTGCTCTGATATATTTTATATTGGTGTCTTTCATGTATTTAGAAGCTATTAGCAGCCAGCATTTAGCCTGATTCTCTGTCTTTCAAAAGTTATATTAGGATACTTTCTCATTCAAAATGATTTTACATCACTTTGTTGTTCCCCGATATTCTGAGAATATTTTTCGGCCAGCTTTCTAATATCATAACTGAATTCGATGAACCGCTTCTCCCACGCTTTGGCAGAATCCTCGGTGTAGGAATAAAATCCTTTGGCATTACTGACGCCACGCGCTCCCTGATCCACCAGCTTTTCAATCAACTCAGGTGCTTTGGCAGAATTGCTTAGCTCAGGAAACAAATCCTGCATAACGGTCAAATACGCAGGAATACCCGTTAAGTCCATAAAACGGAATGGTCCCGCAAACGTGATCCAGTAACCCAGGTCATTGCGAAGCGAACGATCAACGTCCTCTACGGTTGCATAGCCGTTTTCAACCAGATAAAAAGCTTCCCGCATCATGGCGTACATCACACGGTTGGTAATAAATCCTCTGATATCCTTTTTCAGAAGTGACGGTTCCTTTCCCCAGGTTTCTGCCAGTTTTATCATTTTTTCTGCATAAACCAGATCGGACTTACTTCCGCAGATGATCTCCATAAACCTGGTAATGTGGGCAGGTTCAGCCCAGTGAATTCCTAAAAAACGCTCAGGATGCTTCAAATCACTTTGTAATAAAGAAACCGGAATAGCGGATGTATTACTGCCAATGATTGCATCTGCCGCCAGTACTTCCTCAAGTTGCCGGTAAACCCGCTTTTTTTCATCTACATGCTCAATAATGGACTCTATCACCACAGAGTGCCCTGCAAGCAAAGCTATGTTATCCGTTATAGTGATGTTTTTAATGATTTCCTCAGCCGTTGCACTGAGTATTCCCTCCTGATGCAATTCTGTAAGAAAAGACAAAATACGTTCAAGCGCAGGAGCCGATTCAGAAATATCCCTCACTACCGAAGTTACCTGATGACCAGAAGCCAGTATGCAGGTAGCAATACTACTTCCCATAAGTCCCAGTCCAACCGTTCCGATTCGTATTTTTTCGCTCATATATTTTTAATGATGGCAATGGCATCTATTTCTACTTTGATTCCATCTGATAATACCGACTGAACGGTCGTCCTGGCCGGCATCACACCTGTAAAAAATGACTTGTAAACCGTATTGTAGCGATCAAAATCATTGATATCACTCAGATGCGCCGTGCATTTTACAATGTCGTCCATCTTTCCACCAGCTGCCTCCACTATCTTTTGGATATGTAATAAAGTCAGGCGGGTTTCTTCTTCAATGCTTCCCGGTACCACTTCGCCCGTTACGAGGTCTAGTGGCCCCTGCCCGCTTACAAACAGCAGCTCACCCGCCAACACCCCAGCCGAATACGCACCGGTATCTGCTATTTTGTCAGGATGACTGATCTCTTTTTTTTCCATTGTTTCGTTTTTCATACACGCACAAACCAATCAGATTTTAAATTCACTATTCCCTCAGATCCGCCATAAGCGGCCAGGATTTAAAGTCGTTCAGGAAGTTAACTACGCTTTCAACGGCATGTTCAAAAAGATACTGACCCTTTTCGGCCGTTGCAAGCTGAGGCTCTCCGCTACTGCCATTTCCGGAAACGAATTGTGTTTTTTTCACCATCGTCAC
This sequence comes from Dyadobacter frigoris, assembly GCF_005280585.1. GTDB lineage: Bacteria > Bacteroidota > Bacteroidia > Cytophagales > Spirosomataceae > Dyadobacter > Dyadobacter frigoris. The sequence goes on along the minus strand of NZ_SZVO01000004.1, from coordinate 77,651 downwards.
GCCCCGATAAGGTTCATCATCCTCCCAGGGAATGTATCCGTTGCTCTCAGGACGCGTAGCACGCTCTATCTCATTCCTGAACACCTTATAAGGAAACAGGTGAAGCATTAGGCTTGTTTCGTATTCACAGGCGTGGCTGAGCGCAGGACTTTCCATCGGAGGCAAGCCCGCAAACACTTTTCCTGCAACCTCCCAGTAGGTCGCCAGAGCAATATTCGGAGCGACCGTATCATCATATTTGTTACTCAGTACTGCCAGAGCCTGCTTTACAGGTGTAATATTTCCGCCGTGACCGTTTAATAATACAATACGGCGGAAGCCGTTTTGCAGCAAAGATTCTACCAGTTCTACAATCACCTGCGTATAAGTGGTGATCGAAATGCTCAACGTTCCTCCAAAAGCCAAATGATGATGACTTGAACCAAAAGGCATTGTCGGGCACAAAAGAATGCGATCGGCCATCTTTCCTTCTGCGGCATAGGCGATGGCCGAAACGATATCCGTGTCAGTGGCAACAGCCAGGTGCGGCCCGTGCTGCTCGATAGCGCCAAGAGGCAATAGTACAACTATATTTTGCACTACCTCATTAAGCGCTAGATAATTTGACTCTGATAATATCATGACAACAGTAATCTCTATAATTTAGAATATTAAAGCGAGGACCAGCTTGTAATTATGTTTACAAAAATACTAAATATTTGTAAACATTAATAAGAAACTTTCTTTTAATTGGCTTAACAATACGTAATCGGTTTAATCAGTTGATTATCAGCAATAAACATCTTAACAGATCAATTCACTCGTTAACAAAGCAGGAACGAGATTTAGTAAAATGCTTTACATCAGCTTTGCAAAAAAAAATTAGATCTTCATCAGAGCAAATTCAGCTTATCTCTGTTATCATAAACCTTCATAATGGCATCAATAATATGATCTATATCCCGTCTCGATCCCAGCAGTGTTCCCGATGCCCAAAGCGATACCATTCTTGAACAAGCCAGATCACACTGAGGCAGGTGCATATCTTCTTTGTATTTTTTAAGCCTTTTGGCGGTATACATTTCTTTGTAAGAGCGCAGGCCAAGAATATGATCCACCCAGGGCTCACGATGTAAACCTTGTTCTATATAACCTCCAAATCCGATTCCTTCGGCATTGATTGCCTTAAGAAACTTACTTCTGTCTGCATTATTGAAATGCTCTTTATGATAGGTCAGCGCATAAATGTACAAACCGGCACTTTCTGTTCCCACATACCGCTTCTGAGGAACAAGACCAGGGAAATCTTTTAATCTGGCATTAAGGTAACTGGCATTTTCATTTCTTAACGCAAACCTTTCTTTTACGCCTGGCAGCTGACCCATCAAAACAGATCCTTCAAATTCGTTCATCCGGTACTTTGCACCAATCGTTTCATGTTTTCCCTCGCGTGAAGTCCCATGATTTTGCACGGTGTAACATTGCTCCATAAGCGCCTGATCATTTCCGATAATTGCACCTCCCTCACCGCAGGCTATTTGTTTGCTTGCCTGAAAACTGAAGCAACCCAGATCCCCGATAGTACCGAGTTTTTTCCCATTGTAAGAAGCCAGATGTGCCTGGCAGGAATCTTCTATCACTTTAAGACGATGCTTTTTTGCAATGGCCATAATAGCGTCCATATCACAAGGCACACCACCGATATATACCGGAATGATGGCTTTTGTATTTGGTGTAATTTTCTGTTCTACGTCAGCGGCGTCAAATTGATAGGAATCTGCATCCAGATCGGCCAGCACAGGTAACGCCCGGCTTGTAATAATAGCAGAGACCGTCCCCATATCAGTATAGGGAGAAGTGATGACCTCATCACCCGGCCCGATCCCCAGCGCTTCCACGCAAGTACTTAGTGCCTGCGTACCGGATCCTGTCGCAACACAATAAGATGCACCAAACAGCTTTGCGTATTCTTTTTCAAATGTGCCTACTGTTCCATCCGGATCGTCAATTCGGCTCCATATGCCACTTCGGGTAGTTTTTACGATCCCTTCCACCATTTTTTCGTCTATGTAAGGCCATTTCGGCCAGCTCACATTCTTTCTTACAGGTGTGCCTCCAAGGGCAGCCAGTTTATCAATTCCTCCGCCTGCACTAATACTGTAAGACGGTATCGCATAAGCCGCCATCATAGCCGCCGAACCGGCACCTAACTTACCTATAAATTTACGCCTGCTTAAATCGTTCGTATCCATTTCTCCCTGAAAAATTAACTTAAAACTCCGAAACCGACACCCAAGATGACCAGTTTCCTTTACCCAGATTCTGATGCCCCCCTCTGATTAAAGGCGGGGTTACACCGATTATATCAACAGCTAAATGTCACCATTTAACCAAATTAATTTCAATGGAAAGAATTTTCTACCCTTTCGTCAGTTTTGGCCGGTTATACGCCGGCAGATCCGCCAGACAAGGTTCAATCACTTTTAGTGCATTCCCGGCCAATATCTTTTTTTTGACTGGTAATGATAATCTGGAAAAAATAACCCATCCCAGCTGCTGCCGCGGATCGCGCATAGGGAGATCCGAACCATAAAGGATCCTGTCTTCTCCTGCACCGGCAACAAGGTATTCGATAATACCCAGATGAACCGGCGTCAGCGTAATTTCTGCATATATATTGGGAAACTTTTTCATGGCTGCAATGGCCATGTCAGCCATCTGATAACTTCCACCTGCATGGGCAATGACCCAGCGTACGTCGGGATATTTTTTTGCCAGACTTTCTGCTTCAAAAAGATCGGATCTTGAATTATGAAGTAACCCATAAAATTTTCGCTTGTTGCCATATTCCCACCATATATCATAAGACGGATCCTGATATTCCACGCCGTAATAATGATAGGGCTTCATGCCAATGAATCTCTTATCTTCATACATTTTCGGAATCATTATTTTCAACTCTTCCTGAGAGTAATGTGTCGGGTCAAAATTTGCAAGCCCCCAATATCCCGGAGGGGCCAGATCCAAAGACTTTTTTGCCGATATATTACCCCCTGCTGCATCGTGACTTACCACCCCGTTCCAGCTCATAATTCCACCGCCATCGTATCCAAGTCGCTTTAAAAGCCTGAAAACTTTATCAGGGCCACCATTTTCCATTCTGTAACCCCAGCCGGCTCCGTTCAACCCCTCATTAAGCATGTGCATGTGCATATCAATGAGCGGCACAGGAATTGGTTTCCCGTTTTTTACAGCCTCCATCAGGATGTCATCATTGGGATTATTTTTGGTTTCGGGTGGTTTTAATCCGTGTAGTAAACGCGTCAGGTTTCCACCGGTTGCTTTTGCTCTGGCTTCCGCTGGGATGTCCGCATAGTCCATGTAAGCACGATGCGCACCTGCAGACATTGTCGGGCTATTGGATCCAAAAATAGCCTGATCTATATAACCCTTCCTGTAAAAATACTCTATCCCTTCGTTGATCTGAAAATTATCGAAACCCACATGCAGGTTTCGATGACTGGCGACCATCGGAAGCACATAGCGCTGATCCGACCAGCTGGCGTTAATCAAATAGACCGGTAATGAAGGGTATTTCGTCAGGAATTCGTTGAATGGCGACATGCCGCCAAACTCACCTGCATTGACAATCGTCAGGATTTTATTTTTGGACAGCCAGTTGAGCAATTCATGGCTGGCTTGATCCTTCCAGTCCCATTCATTGGTGTGAGGGAATAAACTAACCGCGCGGACATTGTGCAGTTTCATTTGTTTTCCGAGCTCAACCGGATCTGGGAATTCGCCTGTTTGATGCGGCATGACATTCCAGATCGCGAATAAATTGGCATGGGCCCTGATTTGCCCGCTAAGTTCCAGATTTGAAAACATGGCATCGTAATTCACCGATAATGTTGAAGCTACCAGTGCTCCTGAAATTGAACAGTGGTTCATCTCCTCCTGTAAATGCCCTAGGCTCCAGCGTTCTGCCGGATGTTTGTATTTGCGGGGTCCAATACGGGTATAACCATCAAAATACACCGAATTTCCAGCATTTTCCTGAATGTCGGCCTCCGCTCCAAAAAGCGGGTTGAGATGACCTGCTGCAGCCAGCGCCAGACCAGCCAGGGTGTTTTTTTTAATAAAATCTCGCCTTGAAACAGACATAACAGAACTTTGCTAAGTTTTCAGTTTTGAACAGCTTAAAAAATAAAGTTGTCACAAGGCCTTAATGAATAAAGTTCCAGGGACCTTGCGACTATTATTTACAATCCGCAGAAAGGGCTAGATATTCTGAATGATCTCATCGACATAGGCCTCTCCGGTTGGTGAATTCATCGACTTGATTTTCAAAAGGCCCTTTTTCCCATTTTTACTTTTAAAAAAAACTACATCGCCAGGCAGAATCGGTATAACCTCCAGAGTCGGTTCCAGGTTGGCAAATGACTTGTCATCAGTGAGGATATCAAACTGATCCGCGGTTATCTCGGTTTTTGCAAACCGGATTCCGGTATCCGGCAGCCTGTTCAGGCCAGCTCCGTCGATATTCCACAGCTGACCATGATCAAAGAAAAGATCAATCATCGGTAATATATCCGGATCTGCCATCTGGCCGGATCCGTAAACATACGCTTTATCCACATCATAGCAACTTCCATAGTCGCTGTCCCAGCCGCCAAGTATCAGATCAGAAGCTCTGTTGATAGATCTTTTTGAAACATTTTCTTCCTGCTTGTCACAACTGTAAAGTCCTGTGGACAATATCAGACAAACAATGATTGCCAGCACATTTATCTTCTTCATTGGATGATTAATTTAAAAGTTGACATTATACCCTATTCCCAAAGCCTCACCACTCCGGATTCTGTTTCAATGACGGATTCAATGCCAGCTCATTCACGGGAAACGGCCACAGATAATCTCTTTTGGGATTAAAGCTTCTGACACTTGCACTCTCAGCTATAAAACAATTATCGGCCGTAAGATTAGGATTAATCACCTCACCGGTTGCGTCAAATTCTGCCTTAAAATAATAGGTGCCCAATACAGGTTTCGGCAATTCGGTTTCGGCCGTCTTCCACCGGATCAAATCCCAATATCTGAACCCTTCCATGGCCAGCTCGACACGCCGTTCTCTGCGGATCTCGTCACGCATATTAAGGTTGTTGGTTTTAACAAATGAATTGGTCAACGGAACGACCTTACCTCTGGTCCGCAGCAGATTGATTGTCTGATCCAGGTCTCCGTCGGAAATATTCCCATCCAGTTCGTATTTTGCCTCCGCGTAAGTCAGCAGTACCTCTGCGTAGCGGATAATGGGCAGATCTATATAAGAAAGACTGCTTGGCATATCCTCAATAATCACATATTTCCGGAAGCAATAACCGGTTGGCTGATAGTAAAGCGATGGATTTACATAATTTCCGGTAATACTGTACGGGTCACCCTTTTTCATCACAGAAGCACTTAACCGCGCGTCCCGGTTGTTGAATACTTCGAGTGAAGTTTTTGGTTTTTTGTATAGAGGTGACTGATCAATAGGCAAACCATCCTTCATCAGGTAAGCATCTACCAGAACTTTTGTTGGATTTATCGCACCGTTGATGATCTGCCTTGGCGCGTTATGCGCATCAACAGATTGTGTAAGATTGATACCATATTGGTGAACCATGATATTTTCCGGATTTTTTCGTCCCTCACCCGGGTAACGGAAAAGCTCATAGTAGTCCGGAAACAGGCTGTGCTCCTTGCTATCGATTACGGCTTTGGCCGCAGCGACGGCAAGGTTAAGGTGCTTCTTATAATCGCCATAATTATGAAATTTCGATCTGGTCCCTTCAAACAATGCAATTCTTGCTTTAAAAGACAATGCCGCCGTTTTTGAAATACGTCCGTAGCCCGCGTCCCCGAGGACACTCGGTGTAGAAAGTTTGGCGATTGCAAAATCCAGGTCCTGATAAATGGCATCATATACGAGCTCACGTGAACTGGCCGGCGCTGTGAGCATAGGGTCATTGTCACTCAGTGTATTCAATATAAGCGGTACATCACCATATCGCTGAACGAGCCTGTAATAACCCCAGGCACGGAAATATCTGGCCTCGCCAATGTAGCTGTCAACAGTGGACACAGCAACGCCATTGCTGGCTGCCTTAGGTGCCTTTTCTATGATATTATTTGCCGCACGGATCAGCTGATACGGATAGTTATAATCAAAATCGGTGGAGGTTGCCTGCCTGGAACCACTGCTTATGGCATTATTCTCACTCCCAAAACCATCATCCGACCAATTGTCGTCGGTGAAAGGCTGAGAAGGTAAAAATATATAAAGATAATTGGCAGCGGCTTTCAGATCACTTTCGCTCCTCCAGAAAGATTCATCGCTTAGCTGCGTTTCCGGAATCCTGTCCACATCACAGGCTGTCGCCAGGAAGAGACTCGCAAATACAAAATACTTAATATATCTCATCATTTTTATCGATTTAATGTATCTGAATATGGTTAAAATGAAATATTCAAACCCAGAGAAGCCGTCGATGCGATCGGATAATCATGGCCACCACCGGTTGCGTACTCCGGATTCAACAGCTGTTTAAAAACACCCAAAGAGCTGAGCGTAAGCAAATCCTGACCACTGAAGAAGATTCTGGCCCTGGAAATCTTAATTTTCGAAAGCATCGCTGACGGAAGAGAATAACCAACCTGAATATTCTTCAGCCTGACATACCGGCCATTAAAAATCCATTTATCGGAGGGAAGATAGTTATGGGTATCGCGCAGATAAGGCCGGGGAAATCTAGCGTTAGGATTTTCCGGAGTCCAGTAATCCATGTGCAGCTTCAAAGGCATGATCCAGCTGTCGGGCTGCGGTGCAACAGCATAATAAGTTGGAAATAGCGTACGCTTTCCTACACCCTGCAGGAAAAACGAAAAGTCAAATCCTTTGTACTCCATGCTGCCATTAAACCCAAAAGTATACCGTGGCTGATCTGTTCCCATGTACACAAGGTCGCCATGATTTTCAGGCGTTCCGTTTCCAGAGTTGATCCTGCCGTCACCGTTTACATCAATATATTTCACATCACCAGGACCGGTACGGGTATCCTGGAAAGTCCATGAATCCCTGACCTCCTCTTTGGATTTGAAATATCCATCGGTTTTATAACCCCAAATCGAATTGCGCCCATATCCTTCCAGCGTACCTATTGTGCCTGGATAAATTACCTTTTCGCCATTGTAGCTTATCAACTTATTGTTATTGTCTGATACGTTGAAACCAACCGAATAAATCAAATTGCCCGCCCGGTCATTGTATTTCGCTTCGAGCTCCCAGCCCCAGGATTTGAGCTCACCGTTATTCTTCCTTGGTGTGCTGACACCAAAAGTGGCGGGCAAAATCTGGGGAGTCAGCATATTTTTATTGTACTTGACGTAATAGTCAGCACTGACCTGCAACTTATTTTTCAGAAAGCCAAAGTCCGCCCCCCAGTTTGTTGTCTGAACTGTTTCCCAGGTCAAGTTAGCGGAGGGAACCTGGCTTTGATAAAAGTATGTACTGCGCGTTTCGGGATTACCCAATACCAGCCCCGATCCACTCGACAATACATTCATGTAGTCATAATAGCCAATCGCACCGCCGAGTGCACTACCCAGCTGGCCCCAGGATCCACGTAGTTTAAATTCAGAAAACAAAGGCAGCACATTGGCAAACCAGTCTTCCTTTTGTAAGTTCCAACCTGCTGATACGGCCGGAAATGTCTTCCTTCTCAGGTCAGGAGAAAGCCGGGAGCTTTCATCCATCCGCAGCGTAGCCTCAAACAAATACTTATCGGCAAAGCTGTAATTCAGTCTTCCGAAGTAGGATTGGTTTGCATAAGTGTAGATGGTTTCACTATTTGTTTTGGTGGTGTTGTCACCCAGGTTTAACGATGGCAGATCGTTACTGATCAGATTCTGGGCCGCCGCATAAACGGATGAGTAGCGGCTGTCTTCCCACTGATAACCCGCGAGCGCGTGAATTTTATGTCTTGTACCTAACACGACGTCATAGTCGGCAAGGAACTGAACATTCTTATTCGATGTAAGCGCCCTGTCCAGACCATAACTGTTAGGGCTGTTGAGCAGCAATCCGGGTGTGTAGCGATACCAAGTGGTTACCGTACGGTTAAAGACAGCATTGTCGCTCCGCTGATACTGCGCCCCATACACTCCTCTGAGCTGGAGACCCTTGATGGGAGTGGCCACCTTTAATGTAAACACCCCGTCAAAATTATTGTTGTTGGTATTATTGTATCCGCCCTCTTTCAGGTATGCGTACGTATCGATGCCGGATCCCACACCCGCGCCATTCAGCCGCCCTTCGGGTGTAAGTAAAGGCCAGCGCTGACGAAAACGATAAAGCTGATTAAGCAGATCGACACTTCCCACGCCACCCGCCGAGCGCGAAGAAGACTTTATTTCCTGATGGGTGTAGGCTATTCTGGTGTCGAAAGAAATGCTTTTGGTAAGCTGAACGCCCATGTTTATACGCGCATTGATACGATCAAGTTTATCAGGACCAACTTTGAAAATACCCTGCTGCCCAAAATAACCCAGAGAAGTAGCATAGTTAATCTTATCGGTACCGCCACGAGCACTGAAATTATGACTTCTTGTTGAGGAATGGTTCCGTAGGATCTGCTTCATCGGATTTTCCTGGTTGTAAAAAATATACCTGTTTGTATCGGAAGGATTGACAACATACGGAACATTATTTCTTATTCTTTCCAGATCCACGTCCGTGTATCCTCTGGCAAAACCTGCGTTGGTCTGCGAGAGGTTTACGTATTCCGCCTCCTGAAGCAGCGACAGCCTTTCGGGCAGGTTCATTGGCTTGGTCATTCCGTAAAGTGTGGAATATTCAAAAACGGTCTTACCGGATTTACCTTTTTTTGTAGTAACCAAAATCACCCCTCCGGCTGCCTGCGCTCCATAAATTGCAGCCGCAGCAGCGTCTTTAAGAATGGTTACATTCTCAACGTCATTCGGGTTCAGGGCAGTAAGGGTACCAATTGGCGCCGCAACACCATCGACAATAAGAAGTGGATTGACACCTCCGTTTGCGGAAGTCTGCCCGCGGATCTGAATCCGAATGTCTTCATTACCAGGCTGGCCTGAGCTCCGGGTTACGATAAGTCCTGCCGCGGCGCCCTGCAAAGCACTCGCCAAATTGTTGACGGGCCTGTTTTGAATCGTTTTTGAATCTACGGAAGATACGGCTCCAGTCAGATTTGCCTTCTTCTGGGTACCATAGCCAACCACAACCACCTCATCCAGATTGGCCTGGCCGGGCTCCAGCAATATTTTTAAAGAGGAACGATTTGATACTCTTACTTCATAAGCATCATAACCGACAAAAGATGCAGTGATGATACTCTCGTCACTCACCTGGATGGAAAAATTCCCATCCTTATCGGTTGAAGTGCCCGTAGTCGTTCCTTTCAGGACGATATTGGCCCCCGGAATGGGTTCCTTTGTTTTTGCGTCTGTAACAGAACCTTTCAGCTCCCTTAAATTCTGAGCCAGAACAATGTCCGGATCAATAAGTAAAAAACTGAACATTAAAAGAAGCGCTATACCGATTTGCAGACAGCTATGCTTTTTCATAGTGATTTTTTTAGATAATGTTTTTTCAAAATGGTAATGTATTGAGGTCAAAAAAATGAATACATGGAAATACTTCCCACGTAGGTCTCAAAGGAATGCTGGCAAACCAGAATGTATGCATCTGCGGCACTCCACCGACACCAAGCATTTGTATTTTAATTCACACAAAAAAGTTCCCTGAATTAAGAGGAAAAGATGAACGGATTTAAAAAAGGCAAAAAAGGGATTGACCAGCGGAAAGTTGCCGGATTAAGACGGATAGAGGCAATCAATTGTTTAATTCCTTTTCATAGGCGATACTTGTCAAGTGGAAAATATACGGTTTAGAAATTTTATGTATACAAATATATGCTATAAATGTTTATAAAAAAAGAATAACATTTTTATATAACTTAAATTTCAAAAATTTTCTTGGGGTTAAATTGAAATATGCAATCATTTACTTCGAATGAATATCATTTGGCGATAGAAAATTGACATTCAATGATGAATTTACTTTACGCAAGCACAACCCAAAGCCTTGACAATACTGGCATCGATCCCACGACCACTGCGTCCTAAGCAGGATTTACAGTTGTCGTGCAAGAAGTTTTTAAAGCATTTAAAATTACATCTTACATTTTGTATACAATTTTCATTTCAAAACTTCTGATATCGCATTCATCAAAACAGCTTCTGCGTCACCGGACACACCAGAATTCAGGTCACTGGTTTCATACCCGCCCTGGGCGTAAGATAACTTTGTACCGATGTAACCCGGACCATATTCATCGTATGCGGCTGTGCAGACATGCCCGCCCGGCTTCATTTTCTGCGCAGCCAGCTGGTATTCCACAAAACACTCCCCGGGTAGGTTCAAGAGCCACACATTCCCAATCCGCAAAGCTGAAACACTGGCTTTGAAACCTTGCTGTGTTCGCAACAACCAGGCGAGTTTTTCTGCCGCTCCGTATTTATCCAGTGGCAGCATCTTAGGATCTGACAATATCGCCCTCAGATCTTTTTCCACAATATTTTGGCCCAGAGGCAAGGAAACCTGTATACTTTTCCATGACAGATCACTCATCCTGACCGGTTTCTTTTTTGTCGCTATCCAGGCATTTTGCATGGCTGTTTCTATCCTTCCGGCCAAAACATAGCGGGTAGTATCGGCGCCATTGTTATACTTCCCAGCAGCCACATTTCCACTTGCGCCAGTAAGATAAATATTGGGAACGCCGTGCATTTTTTTTTGCCTTTCATTTCTGGCAATCCCCACAAATTCACAGCTCACATCCCCTTTTCCATAGTGGCTTTGCGGGTGTGTCGCGTAGAAACTCAACACAACGAGCGGTATATTTCCGTTCCAAAAACTTACAGATTTCAGCAGCGGATCAATCAATCCCTCAGGAGCGGTCATGGATGCAGAATCCGTTGCGCTGCTCCAGCGGACAAAGGCCACCTTGCCATCCGCCCCCATCACTCTGCGTGTGGATGCAACTTTTTCAACTTTTGCTTCTCCAAATCCTACATGGCTCACGGGCCGGGCATTCTCTTTGGCATATTTTACAGCCTTTGCTACCTGATCTATAGTTCTGTATAAAAATGAATTATCGAAATAAACCCCTCCCAGCCCGTAGTCCGCCAGGATTTTGGCAATTGTAAAGTCACTGGCCGGCCCGTCGTGCTGGTGAAGTGCATGGATAGAAACCCGGTCAGATGTTGTACCGGCTGCTTTGGCCAATGCATTTTTAAATAAATCCTGCCCTTCATTAGATATACCGATCCAGTCAACCGCACAAATAACGACCGGTTTTTCTTCCGAAAGAATTACAATACCCCTTGCGCTCAACGAATCCTGAATGGACCGCACGGCAGAGTAAGCCACGGGACTGCCGATGAGCGGTGTAACATTTGCATAAAAAACACCGACGCGCACACTCTGAGCGCTGATTTTGAATACCAAAATTAAGAGCGGGAACAGTAGAATTGTCTTTTTTATCATGGCGGGATAATTTTGTGCTTTTTTAAAAGCGATGGATCAGTTTTGAACTGGACATAGGTATCCTGAACTTATCACCCTCGGCTATGTCGTAAATATACCAGGAACTGGTTTGGTGATCATCTGCAAATCTTTGAATTAAGGTTACATTTCCTAGTGCAAGTTCAAGTTTCCGGCTGCCCGTTTTACTGACAGCCTCAATCCTATAAGTGGCATTTCTCTTGCCCTCGTTATTGATGTATATGGTTCGACCTTTAAGCGATTCGGGCAACAAAATTTTTCTATCTAGGCTAACAATCAGACAATTATCGCCCCTTAACTCTTTTGTAAAACCGGTTACTGTTCCCGTAACGGCAGGAACAGCATTCTTTACAAAGACGCCGGCCGGCTTACCGATAAAACCACCATCACTTATAAAACCCTTAACAATCTTCCCATTCCGTTCTGCCAATGCACCAAAAAATCCCTGGAAAACGTATTTTCCGTCTACCCACAGCCTCATGGCAGGATTTGTCGACTGTACCAGATAATCAGTCCGGCCATTTTTAAGGCATACCTTTACCGCCACCGCAATCGTGTCGGCAACAGGCAGATTATTGCATCTGACTGACACTTTTTCGCAGGAATTAATTTGAGAATGGTTTAGATACGGCTCCAGAACAGATATAAAGACACTTTGAAGGTCAACGCCTTTCCGATGTGCTACCATGTACCGAAGACTAGCGGGATTACGTCCGTTTACCGGAGGAATACCATCAGCAAGCGCAACATCATCGACACAATTAAGCATCGTCAGCTTTAAATGGGGCTCTTGTTGTTGTACTGATTCCCTATTCCCGACCAACAGCCAGTCCACCGAAAACGGACAAGCCGGATCAGTATCCCGTTCTGCGTTTTTCAAATAATGAAACCCACTTCCCTTATAATCCCAGCCGCCTTTACTGTCTTTACGGGTCGCATAACTTACATCGGCCCCTGCATAAGTACCTCCGGACTGAGGTGTCAGCCGGATACCAGAAGTGCTGACCGACAAGCTTTCGCCTCCGTGAAAGCTAAAATGATGGTGATTCCCTCCTGAAATCCGGAACAGATCAAGATAATAGACCTGTTCATCATCTACACTGACCATGGCAACGGTGCGGCGGTACTCGGATGTTTGCGGATAAGCCTTACTGGCATCTACGTCGATCAGCCTGATGAAATCATGGTTCTCAAAATGAAGTGGTGTACCTTCCCAGCTATCCGTTTGCATGCACTCATCAACAACTACGGTATTATGACTTATCGTGTTCCGGGTCCATTCCAGCCTGGAAGGCCACTCCCCCGTTCTTTCCGGGTAACCAAGATCAGGTGCAAGATCAAGACCAAAAGCATGCAGACCGATATTAAGTTTGTCGCTGTGCCCATGACCGCCACTTCTGCCGAAATAAAGCCACAGATCATGTTGTTCTTTTTGTATTCCACCCCGAACTTCACTTTCAGGAAACGTCTTCCGGAGCGCCGCGAATCCATAACCGGATAAATTTACACTTTCATAACTGAACGCTCCTTCTTTAAGAATCACCCTGTCTATTTCCGCACTGATCTCTAATGGATTTCGTGAAAAAATATCTCCACGCATACCCTGGCTGGTATTACCATTGAAATAATAGGCTAGCCTGGCAAGCAGCGGATCTTTGTAGACCTGGTATCCACAGGCGAAATCTTTGGGATCTACAATAATACCACGATTTCCTGTCGCGCCGGAATCTCCGATCTGCGCAGTGAAGTGATCGGACAGGATCAGATTGAAAAAGGAATAGAACATTTTACGGAACTTTGGATTTTTATACAGATCCGCCCCCGTATATCCCTTGTAATCAAGCAAAATATCTGCTACCAGCTTCAGATGGACGAACCAAAGATTATTGTAATCCGGAGAAGCCTCATAACCAAAGCCGTCCCTGTCCAGGTCATTGACAAGCACTGCCAGTAAATTTCCGCCTGTGACATGCCAGTTCGGGCTACTGAGCCTTTCCCCCGCCTGAAAATTAAAGTTAAGCCACTCTTTTGTATCGGGAAATGTATCATAAGCAACCGCTGCCAGCGCAAGTACCATCTGGTGCATACCTGTGTTTCCGTGGATCTGCGCCTTTTTTATCGCAGGAAAAATCTGTTTTATAAATCCTTCCTCGATATGAAGTTGTATGGCAGCAGCTGAATCCAACGGAATTTTCCGGTTTGCTGTAAAGGATTGGCTACGTAAAAAAGTGAGGACTGCTTCATCCTTGAAAGATAAAAAAAAAGCATCATAGGCTCGAATCATATCGGGTAAGTATTCTGTTTCCCAAATACAACCCAGGACCTTTCCCTGCCCGGTTCCGCCATGCGAATTCCGAAAGCCATCCTCCCATTTGTAGCACAACGAATCCATATCCGGGTAAACGTCCGCAATACGAACGAGCATGACGATGCCGGCTTGGGCATAAACGGGATTTCCTGTAAACACAAAAGCTTGCCTGAAAGCACTCAGAGCCCTGGAAATAAGCCCTTTGTGATCCCATAAAGCCCAGTGAACATAATACGCTACGAAGGTAAACCGGTTACCATTTTCATCCACCCATCCAAAACCATCATCTACGCCCCAGTTGACTGGTTTGTCAGGATAAAGTGTGTTTTTTAGCAGGGAACGGTCTGCCAGGGCGGGTGTAAAAATTCCGTTTACGTCGAGCCCGCTGGTGTAGTAACCGGCAAAATCATTGGAAGGATATTGTAAACCGGTACTGGGATCGGTAATTTTCCAGGGATGGGCAAAGGCATTGTAAGTATAAGGATACGTTCCGAATTCATTGATCTTCAATCCGGTTGTGGGACTTCCCCCGACTTCATTCACTGCATAACTTCTGGGTAAAGACTGGGGCGTTATCAGGCCCCACCAGTAATGCAGCCCTCGGGTAAGATAATGGTCTGCCTCCGCGACAACGCGGTCCTTCTCGCTTTTTGCCCAGTCATATCGTGCTATATTTTCACGGGCATTACTGATTTTCTCCGGCGTGTAAATCGTAGGCTTCTGTTTACCTTTAACAGTTTTTTGCGGCTCCTGTGTTGTGAAATTGCATAAAGAGGATACATTGGCAGTAGTGACAACCGTTAAAGCAGCACCTTTTACGAAATTTCGCCTGGATAATCTAACTGATCTCATTCTTTCAAATCCATAAATTCGACCTCATTTTCTATTACAAAACAATCTAAATACGACCCAATGGGGTTATCCCCGATCTCAGCCCGGAGTAAGTTCCGGACCGTGACCGGCTCCGAAAGACAGGAATGAACCAGTGAAGGATCACCCCTAAAACAGACTAACGGTTAAACATATACGGATGCGAACGTTAAACGACAGGGTTGGGTAAGGATCACTCGAACGGATTCTCAATTTTTACCAGATCCTGGATCTCTCTTCCCATTTGTGTCTGTCTTGCCAACGTATAAATATCTCCCCCGGCAGTGACCGCAATGGAATTTACATAGGTTGGCCTGGAACCGTCTTCATAAAAAACCGGCCCATGATCGCAATACAGGTGATCAGTGATATTATAAGTCACCAAATGTAAATTCTCCAAGCCTTTTGCTGCACCTTTGGCAATTTGCTGCTGACCTATAATCCTTTTTCCATCGATGTAGACTGGCCCGCCGGTAAGGTAATAGATTGTATTCTGATCAGGTCCCAGCTGAAAACCCAGGTAACCGTAGCTGAACTGATCGAACATACCACTTTTCCTGGAAGCCTCTGAGGTAATCCGGTCAATGATTTCAATCGTCTCATTCCTTGGATCAAACCGAAACAGATAACCAGAATTACCATGTACACCATAAGCTACTTCCTCCGTTGGATGCCAGAAAACCTTCCGCCAGTTATAGCTCATACTCCCGGGCTGGGTCGGGTCATATTTGCCAAAATAATCAAGGCGTAAATCAACGTTTTCCAGTTTTTTAAGCGTTTCATTTTCAAGCTTATAGCAAAATATATCACCCTCTGCAACAGAAAAGCAGACTCCACCCGTAAGCGTATCGACAAATAAGGAGCGACAAAGCGACCTGAAATCGATCCCCGGTATGCCACCTTCTCCACCTGCCGAAACCGGGCCAAGGTTTTTCAAAATGCCCGTTTCAAGATTGTAATGAATAAAATTGCCGCCGGGCCAGGAAATGCCGTACAGCTGGGCGCGTTCCACGTCCATTGTCATCGAAACCATCCCTTCTCCGCCGGGTATGGTGGCCAGGTCTTCAAATTCCCCTGTACCAAGATCGTAGGACAAAAAATGACCACCCGGGTATAAGCCGTAACCCTCCGGAGCCGTTTCGGGCAATCTGTCCATTCCATCGATCAACTGGTAGTAACCTACATGGGTAGAAAAATACAGTTTTCCTTTTCTTTCATAAAAGCGCACATGGCTTTTACCCTGGGGTATGGCATGCAGATACTTCTCACCGCAAATGGTAGTAAGGTCGCCCAGAAACTTTATACTGGCTGCCTGCGGATCAAAAACATACATTTGGCCACCGACCTCATAGCTGTCCGAGGAAAGCACATAATATATCTTCCCGTCGCTTGCAACGGATATAGCATTATAAGTATCATGGGCCTGTTCAAATCCTGAAAAAAAAGTCCTGGCTGTAAGTACTCCGTGCAGAGCTTTTTTGTCAGACACAGCTGGTCTGTCATTCATTATTCCCTGTTCCATAAAAATTATCTTTTCAAGTAAAATTTTTAGTCTACGTTTTTAACCCAGCTTAAAAAGCTTTTTTGCATTTTCATAAAATATCATTCGCTCAATCTCCCTTGACGGAGCAAGCTTTCGGATCACAGCGATGGTCTGAGCCCCCTGGCAGGCATCGCCGGACCCGGCAGAGTCGTTACAATCGCTTCCATAAAGTAGTTTTTGCTGGTGACGTTTTAAAAACGCACGGGCGTGGTCTTCGTCACGGGTCAAAGACAACAATCCCGAACCTGCCGAAAGATCACCGTACATATTGGGATAATCACTGAGCAAACGATCGGTAAGCCCCCCGGGAGTAACCTTTGTTGTTGGATACAGAACTGTCTGATCCGTATGGTTCCTGTCAATATTTGCCCACCAGGATTGTGCGTGTCCTATAAAATTGACCTTTGGGAATTTTTCCAGCATTTTATAAAATCTGTCATAACCATAGGTATACATCTGAAACTGCCAGTGAAGCAGGATTGGAACATCATATTCCTGGGCGATCCGGTACAACTGCTGCATGGGAGCGGAATCGCACTCAAGGCCAAATTTAACCTCCCCTATTACCTTGGCGCCGCGTTTTAAATATTTTTCAATTTCCTGCCCTGCTCCGGGCAGGTCGGGTACTTCGTTGGCACCGAAAGTAAATTCGCCGGGATACCTGCAGGAAAATTCATAACATACCTCATTGCCTGTACACATTGCCTGCAATCCGTTAGACACCCCTTTGTGGGTAGAAGAGCCAAACGCAGGCGTACCGGCTGGCAGCAGAATCGTGGTTGTAATGCCCATTTTGCGTTGATGAAGAAGCAAATCATCATTTAACCTGCCCGAATAATTGGTATGCTGATGGATGTCAATAATCGGCTCCGCCTTTGGTTCACCGGTTGCATCCTGGGTTATACCCAGCCAGGCACCCACAGCCAGTGCGCCAGTGGCAGCTAAGAAATCACGACGGGAATGTGTTGTGGACTTGTTCTGCATGATCAAGGGTTTAACTTTTTAATCTGCTCGGCGTTTTTAGCAATTTTTTCAATCGCATTCGCTATGGACTTCATATCATCTCTGGTACCTAAAAGAACGTTCTGAGTAAACCAAACCGCTTCCTCGTTGCACAACTTGTCATTTAAAGGACACTTGTTGTTTTCATTGTACTGATTGATATCCAGTGCACTTTTCGGATACATCTTCTGATAATTCGCTGATTTGAATGTTTCATGCAAAAAGGGCTGCGTATTCAGCGGTGTATAGCCACTTGAACACGGAAGACCTTCAGCGCTTAATGCGTTCAGAAATTGATCCCGTGAAAGCCCTTTGAAGTGCTCTTTATGATACCGGAAAGCAAACAAATGAAAAGCACCCCGGGTAACGCTTTCATAAACCCTGTATGGTAAAATACCCGGAATATCTTTGATCTGAGATTTGAGATACTCCGCATTCAGGTTCCTTGTAGTTGTTTCACTGTCGAGTCGTTTCAATTGGGCTATACCGATGGCCGCCTGATATTCCGTCATCCTGACCTTCGTGCTTTGCATAATACTTCCGTCAGAAACTGAGCCTATGGCAGTTCCATGCGGCGTGCCCAGATTATGATAGGAATAACAGCGGTCCATAAACTTTTCATCGTTGCTCACAATAGCACCGCCCTCCCCGATAGGCAGGTTTTTGGAATTCTGAAAACTAAAACAACCGGCATGCCCAAACGTGCCCACTTTTTGGTTATTAACTTCGGCAAGATGCGCCTGACAGGCATCTTCAATCACAATGAGATTGTGTTTTTTGGCAATTTCCATAATCGAAACAAGATCAGAAGGCAGTCCCAGAATATGAACAACCATGATGGCCTTTGTCCGGTTTGTGATTTTTGCCTCTATTTTGGCAGGATCCATCTGGAATGTTTCCGGATCGATATCAACAAAAACGGGCATGGCTCCATTGGACAGAATTGAAGATACCGTAGAAATAAAAGTGTACGGAGGAACCAGAACTTCGTCTCCTCCATGGATGCCAAGCTGATTAGTGGCAACTACCAGTGCATTGGTACCATTTACAACGGCCAGAGAACGCTTCGCTCCTACTGCATTTGCCCATTCTTTTTCAAATTGTGTAACCATTTTTGATCGTGACCAGACGCCGCTTCTCAGCACTTCCAAAACAAGCTTTTCATCCGTTTCAGGGTCCCAAATCGGCCATTTAGGCCATTTAGTCACATTCCAGGCCGCTGTCCCACCCAGTATGGCCGGCGCTTGCACACCATTCGAACCGAGCGCAATGAGAGGTTGTACGGCCCCGGTCGCCAGAACAGCACCCATCCCGATCACCGAATTCTTTTTTATAAACTCACGCCTCGAATAAAGTTTGAATTGTTTCATGAAATATGCTTAACAAATGAGGTAGTATGATATCTAATTACAGCTTTTCTTTTTCCATTGCCCAATCAATTCCATTGACCAGAAGGTTTTTGAAAAATGAGCTTTTAAAATCCGTCGGATAACCTAATGAAGTGTAAAACACACGACTCTTTCCTGAAAATCGCAACCAGGCGACGGGCTCGGTTTCACTTCCTGAATTACCTTTTAAAAGCACGGTTGCCAGATCATCCAGTAAGGGTGCCACCCGATATAAATTGCCCTCACTGTGAAATTTCAATCCATAGAGATTACTCAATACAGGATGAGGACTCCCCTGTACTGCTACGTCTATTCCGATATTCACCGGGCCATATCCACGGTTTTGACAACCTAATATTTCCGGCACGAACCCATCCCAGGATTCGAAACCTTCGGACAACTTTTCCCTCACAGAGAATGCATGATTGGCTGTGCGTATGGCAACAAGGGGTTTTCCCTCTTTAAAATAACGCTTAACAATGGCCATCTGATGATGTGACAGGGCGACTCGTCTCGCGAATATGACCAATAGATCAGCCCCGGAAATAACTTCAAGACCGGGAAAATGAAATGCAGTATTCTTACCATTCCCCAAAATCACGGTAACTTTATATTTCTTTGTATCCCTAAGTTCCTTTGCGAAGACCGGAATGGTTTTATGGGCCTCATAGTTCAGAGAATCCTGATTGACCAAAAAAACGATGTGAGGCTTAACTTTGGCACAGTCGGTGTTCTCATATCCCGGATTCAAGGCGAAACCGCACGTGGACATCAATAATAAGCCAA
Source organism: Dyadobacter frigoris (assembly GCF_005280585.1). Lineage (GTDB taxonomy): Bacteria > Bacteroidota > Bacteroidia > Cytophagales > Spirosomataceae > Dyadobacter > Dyadobacter frigoris. The sequence goes on along the minus strand of NZ_SZVO01000004.1, from coordinate 58,131 downwards.
GTATACAAATACCGCTGAGGCCACATATTGCAAACGTCCTAAGTTTTTTCTTCCCAGCCATATCATCCGGATGAAGCCCGTTATTTCGTGATTAAAACAATTGCCACTAATCATACAATTCGGTAAGTACATTCTCTTCATTTGGATCCTGAATAACGCTCATCGTCCGAGATTCATTACCGTTTCGGGTACGTACCCGATAAAATCAAAATAAAAACGGCACCCTAATAATTGTATACAAAAAATATTGTTTTTATATGCAATTATATTAAAAATTAGGATACAAAACTAACATATAAATTAATTAACGAGAATAAAAAATAAAATTTGTTGAATACTCGGCAAATATAAAAAGCCTCATCCCCAATTACAGGGGATAAGGGCAACCACTTACTCAAGAAAAAAAACAAAAGCACGCTCAAAAATTAATCGAAGCGTGCTCACCTCTGATCAAATGCCTGGAAAGAGCTTCTTCTGCGCTGGGGAGGTCATTGCTTTTCAGCGCCTCAACGATTTGCCTGTGCTCGGCATCCGTTAGTTCATAATCATCCATGTGCGTCTGAGTCTGGCCAAGCTTCTGGTGAAATAACGGGATATTGCTTGTGCGGTAAAGCTCTTTTAATTTTTCATTTTTGGAACAATCGATAAGCATTTCGTGAAACTTCACATCGGCCTCGCAAGCGCCGCCAAAATAACCCCCGCGAACCATCGCGGAAAAATCATCACAAATCTCTTCGAGCTTTTTTATCTTCTCTTTGTCAATACTTTGAAAAGCAAGCCTGAGCGCACCCAGTTCCAGTACTTCCCTCAGCTGCCTGATCTCCTTTATATCATCCGCGTTTAAAGATTTCACAAAAAAACCGCCCTTTTCACCAAACACAATGAGCCCCTCACCCATTAGCCTCGTGAGTGCTTCCCTCACAGTGATACGACTAACTTCCATCTTCTGAGCCCATGTATCCTCTTTTAACCTCGAACCTGACACCAGCTGATTGGAAAGAATTTTTCTCCTTAATTCGTTATATGCCTTGCTGGCTAGCGAATCTTCTTTCATAATCAATGTAAACTAAATAGAACTCTTTTCGTAATAATTATTAAACATCAAAGTTAGAAATTTTGATGCAATAAAAATAAACGAAAAATATCGGAGAATCACAGCCGATACAAGGATTATCCTGATGGTTCCAGAACAAAGTGTAATCAATGCTTTCAAATGGCCGATCGAGTCATTTTCCGGGAAATTTCACGATGTAAAATGACGAATCCCGCCTGCTCCGCCCGGCATGAAACTGCTGGCAAATTTATCATCTACAAGATCAGGATAGGCGGCAACCACCCGGTCTATTTCCTCCGCCTGCCCGGCGGATAGCCCCTCAGTAGGATTCAGACACCATGTCCCCTCTAAAAAACCCTGCCTTCGCAACACCTCATGGATGCCGGCAATGCAACCATGAAATCCATGACCAGGATCGAATATGGCAGCGTTCATGTCAGTCACTTCAATGTTTTTAGCAAGCAGTTCTTCAATACCTTGGTAATCGTTTTGAAGACACTCCCGAATTTGTCCGAAGAGGCCTACCGCCTTACTGGTCCACACCGCCCAATGGCCTAACAATCCTCCGACAAATCTTTTTTCAATCCAATTTCCATCCACCATGAAGCGATAGGGCGTAAGCAAATCAGCCACGATGTTATCATCGTTGCCGGTATAGAGTGCTATCTCGTTTCTTCTGCCGGAAGAACAAACTGCACGGACGACATCCAGCGTCTGATAGCGATTAAAGGAAGCAATTTTAATAGCCATAACATAAGGTATTTCTGCAAATTGTTTCCAGAAATCAAAACTGAATTTTCGCCCTCCTATCGCTGTCTGCAGATAAAACCCGAAAACCGGAATAGTCTCTGAGACGATACGGATGTGTTCGATAACCTGCTCCTCGGAAAGGTGGTTTAAAGCAGCCATACTCACCAACCCAAGATCGTAACCATATTTGCGCGCAAGCGTGGCTTCATTTACGGCCTGGGTTGTCAGCCCGCAAACCCCTGCAACCTTGATAAAAGCTCCTGGCATATCAGCTTCACCTATTTCATCAGCCGTCACACGCAGTACGGTTTCATAAAGATTCACATCCGGATCACGTATCTCAAACTGGGTGGTGTGAACACCAATGGCGATACCGCCAACACCACTCGCTATATAATATCGGGTCAATGCACGATGCCGGTTCTCGTCAAATTTAAGATCTGCGTTTAACGCCAGTGGGTGAGCTGGAATAACCGTCCCCTTCTGTAAAAAAGACTGGATATCAGTTTTTAACAAATTATTTTTCATCATTAAAATTGTCCTTTCCGTTCCTGAAAATGCGTCGGTTTATTAATTGTCTCTCCGCCACCCAAAAGCCAAAGAGCTGTAATTTCGATCATCTCTCTGAGGGTTACCTTCGGATATCCGAAAAGTCGGAATGATTCCGCAGCGTTACTTAGCAATGCCGAAGATTGCTCATCGTTCACAAATTCGGGTGTTTTACCCAATAATTTCCCAAATTCATTGGCCAGCCAGCGAAGTGACACAGTTTCCGGCCCTGTTACATTCAGAAGTTTTGAGGGAGCTTCGCAATGCAGCAGCGAGCGAATAGCTATCTCGTTGGCATCACCCTGCCAGATCACATTCACATGCCCGGTACTGAGGTCGATCGGCTTGTTGTCCAAAACTGATTTCGCTACTTCCAATAACACACCATACCGGAAATCAATGGCGTAGTTCAGCCTGTAGATCAGCAGCGGTGTATTATGCAGTGCGGAAAAATACTGGAATATCCGCTCTCTTCCGAGGCATGATTGCCCATATTCACCGACTGGCCCCGGAGCAATATCCTCCGTAGCTCCCCCGGAAACCAACGAAGAAAAAGGATACACATTACCCGTGGAATAGACCACGATCCGGGAATGCTTAAATTTTTCCGCAACCCTTCCAGGTAAATAGGCATTCATCGCCCAGGTGTTGGGCTCATTATTAGACGTACCAAATTTGGTCCCGACCAGGTAGAGAACATTTTTTACATCGGGCAAAGCCTGGAGCTCCCTGTCGTTCATAATATCGGCCGATATTGTTTCAATACCTGCACTCCGAAGTTGCTCGGCCAGGCCTTCTTCGGTAAATCTGGATACACCGATCACCCTTTTGTCCAGCCCGGCTTTGGTGACGGCCAGCTTTGTTAGCTTTGCAATACTTGGTCCTATTTTCCCACCAGCACCAAGGATCAGAATATCGCCTTCTAATTTCGCGAGGTCACTGACAAGGGCTTCGGATGGTTTAAGGTACTTTTCTTCCAATAAGATCTGCGATATCATGTTATTTGAAAAGGGGATTATTAAAAAATAGTTCTTTAAAATTGACAAGGGCAAGGACGAAAATCAGGAGCAGGCCGATTCCGGCGAAAATTTTAACGAAAATACCGTTCACTCTGACGCCCATGATTTTTGCATCATTGGCAACAAAATATAGTGCCGTACCAATAAAAGGAACGATAAAAATGGTGACACTCTGAGCAAAGACGATCAGTTCGAGAGGAAGTTTTCCAAACTTAATTGCGATAGAAGCACCGACGATCATCACGGTCGCCACCAGGAAGCGAACCGCCTTGACATTGAATGAACTGCCATAGCCCAGAGCGTCTCCCAGTAATGTGCCGCCCACCGAAGCATTACCAATAAGAGATGAGAATGCAGCACCAAACAACCCGATTAGAAAAAGCGTTGACGCACCGCTCCCAAAAATGGGTTCGAGCGCTTTGGCCATATCCGTCGCCGAATTGACAGAGATACCCTTTGGATGCAAAATCGCAGCCGCGCAAATGATAACAATACTACACATCACGCCCAAAAGCACAATACCTGTGACGCTGTCTGTTTTCTCGTTTTTGATTTCGGGGCGAATACGGATACGCTCCTGGATAAGGTACGACTGATACAATGCCCCTACAATTGAAAAACATGACGCCACAAATGCAATAATCAGAAGCTGAGAGCCTTCAGGGATTGCCGGAGTGGTAAAACCTTTGGCAATTTGGGAGAAATCCGGCTTGGCCCAGAAAAATGTGGTTACAAAGGAAATTAACATGATAAAAATCAAGGCAATCATGATCTTTTCCAAAACCGGATAGAAGCTTCTGAAAAAGAGAAGGCTTATCCCAATTAGATTAAAGACGATAATCCAGGGCACAGCAGATGTATGGTATAATTCACCGATAGCTATACCAACTCCGATGGAATTCCCAGCCTGAAAAGAAGTGGTTACCAGGAAAACGCCACCGCCCATTAACAAAGAGGCCCACTTACCCCATTTTTGTTTTACCGAACCAAGTAACGACTGCTCGGTAGCAACACCAATGCGGGTAGCCATCGATGTAAAAATGGCCATAAAAAAGATAGCCACCACCACGATCCACAATAAGGAATACCCATATAAGGCACCCAGTTTCGAGGTGATGGTCAGTTTGCTCGGACCAAATACCAGAGCAGCTGTGATGATGCCCGGGCCCAATGAGCCAAGCCAACGATACAGAGGTAATTTAAGATTTTTCAAACGCCGGTTTTGAATTAAAGTACAGAAGCAAATATAATAGCAATTATTTATGTATACAAAATTAATAATTTTATGTATACTTATTTTTGCAATTAATTCGTCTGTTACATTTAATACGGCGTTTGTTTTATTCGGCAAGTCTAGTTCCTCACTGCCACAGATCAGTAAGCCATTTCAACCACAGCACCCTTGCGCTTTTTACTTTCCTGGGCGGCATTAATAAATTTAAAGATCTCTAAGATTATGTTTTGGAAACTTCTTTTGTGATTCTGTTCAAAAAGATTGATAAATAAGCAATTTCAAGAATCGATTCAGAAGATTCTATCGTTTTTTCAACATCTCTGAAGAGTCTACGCTTAAAATTGAGCCACCCAAATGACCTTTCGACTTGCCATCGATTCTTTTGTGGGACAAACCCTTGTGCAGATTCTGGTTTTTGTGCAATTTCTACTTCCCATTCGAAGTTATTTTTTATGTGTTCAACAAATGTAGTTTTATAACCGTTATCAGCAGTAATCTTTTGCAAACGCGGCACCTTTCCTTTCAGTTGTTCAAGTGCTTGGATACCTGCCTGATTATCAGAGATATTAGCAGATGTAACCTTGATTGACCATGGAATTCCGATTGTATCAACAAGGATAGTTCTTTTACGTCCATTAATCTTTTTATTGCCGTCAATACCAGAATCTAAATTAATAAACTGCATTTTCTTAACACTTTGACTATCAATTGCTAGTAGGCTTGGGGTTTGGTCTTTTTCCTGTCTTTCTCGTTCTTTAATAGCTATACTTTCAAGTAATTGAGTCCAGATTCCACGAAGTTTGAACTGCCGAAAATGATAGTAAACTGTCTGCCAGGCAGGGTATTTACTTTCCATATTACGCCATTGAGCTCCGGTTTCAACAAGCCAAAAAATAGAGTTTACAATGGTTCTTAAAGAATGTTGCCTTGCCCTTTTGTTGTCAATTATTTTTTCTACAAATTGCCATTGGGAGTCAGTCATTTCTGTGAAATTCGTTTTCATAAAACTTGTTTGAGGTGAGATTCAACAAGTTTAACGACTGGCTCTCATTATTAGTTTAATACAATTCAAAACATACTCTAAGGTCTCCGCGGGAGATACAGGAGGATTTCCCGTTTCAAAAAATGTGATAATTTTTTCTACCAGAGGCTCATAACTCGAAAATGGCCCGAGCTGACCGATTCCCTTTTCGCCAAAAGCAACTCCGGCGATATTGGATGCTCCTTTACGTATGGCTCTGACCGTACCGATGCGGCCGTCGTTCCAGACACCCACGATCAGGTCGGTACCCTCTGTATGGGTTCTGGTTACTGTCCTGCAGCCCGTACCCATCACAGTGAAAAGCATTTCTATTCCATGAATCGCGTACCAGGCCAGATCCAGGTGGTTTTTATCCATATCACCCGGCGTATAAACATCTGCACCTGTCACCGATCCTATCGAACCCAATACTACTTTCTGCACGTTGGCGTCAAATCGCAACGCCGAGGAAGAAAAAACCGGCGTATTGTATTTTTCGGCGGCCTTAAAGATCGCCTGCGCATCAGCCAGGGAACTGGCAACAGGTTTATCGATAAAGACCTTTTTACCCGCTTTGAAAACCTTCAGTGCTTGCTCAGGATGCACACGGCCATCGTTGGATTCCAGCAAAATTACATCCACTTTGTCGAGAAGTTCTTCAATGGAACCTACCAGCTCAACGCCCATTGCCTGCACGGCCTTTATGATGTCGGGCTTCATTTTAAGGGCAGATTCAATGTCCTTACTGCCGTGCGGGTAAGCGGCTATCACCTTGTAACCCTTCATGTCAGCCCCTCCGGTGTTGATCATTTTGGTAAAAACCTCACTGTGTCCCGTATCCAGACCGATAATTCCCACCCGTTTTCCGGTGTCCGAAAATTCTGCCGCAAAACTACTTTCTGGCACAAGCAACCCTGCCGCCGACAAAAGGGCGGTCTGCTGTATAAAATGGCGTCTGTTCATTATTTACGATTCAATTACATTCATTTATTTTTGAAATTTCATAAGGTCCACATGGAATAACCCCCACTGGGATGTTGGATTTTTGAAAACAATATACAGATCATGCATACCCTTTTCTGGTGATAATATAGCGATCCGCTGTTCCCATTCGCTTTTAGGATCTTTTACTTTTCCGGCTTCTACTTCCACCGATCCGACCACAGGTCCCTGCGGATTATCCAGCCTCACTTCAATCGTCCCGCCCTGGCCCTCACGCTGCACACGGAAGTCGATTTGACCGATACCGTTCAGGTCAATCTGATTGAAGCGGACAAATTTCCCGTTCGTAATGTTGCTGATATAGGAAACAAACCCAGTATTTTGGGTGGCAATCGTTACGCCTACATTACCTTCGTCATAATCTTCCATCTGGATAACGGGACTTCTGAGGACGATTTGGTCACTCGCCTGCAAAGGTTCAATCCCGTTTGCACCCTTGTCGATATACGAACCCAGGAGAACATAAGCTCCAGCATCTCCTTTCCCTATGTGGTCTGTAAGATAAAACTGTCCTTTTAAAGGAATATTGACTTGCTCTTCTGCCAGCGAGAGAATGTATTCTGAAATCTGCCGGGCATCTGCAATGGCCAGATCCTGATGAGGCGGCATCGGGTATGTTCCCCAGTTGCCGCTGCCACCTTTGATTATTTTCTCACTCAACGGATCAGCCGCATCCTTTTTACCTTTGTAGCGCATGGAAATCGCTTTAAAAGCTGGTCCGATGGATTTGGTCGCGACCGTATGGCAGGCCTTGCAGTCAAGGGAAGCGACCAGTTTTTCGGTCTGCCCAAACTGAACATTTTCGGACGACGACATAACACTTGCCAAATCCTTTCCAAAGGGAAGATAATGAAAACTGGCCTTTGTTCTTTTGGCGTCAGCTACTTTATCTTCCCGGTCTTTAATTTGAATCTGGTAGTCCAGCTTTTGATTATCCCAATAAAAACTCCTGTTCGCAGCGGTCTGAATCTTCACCTCCGGAGGCGTGTTACCCACCTTCACCTGCGTGGTCGCAGAGCCCTTTCCTCCCAGCTGATCCGTTACGGTAAGCACCACGTTGTATATTCCGGGTCTGGTAAATACATGCCCAATTCGCTCACCTTTGATCTTTTTACTCCCAATACTCCATTCGTATGTGAGCTTATCACCGGGATCATAATCTTTGGATTCACCGGCGGACAAGCTAACGCTGAGGGGAGCGGCACCAACAAGTTTACTGATTTTCAAAGACGCGATCGGGTTGCGGTTTCCTTCAGCATACTCCACGCGTATAATACCCGAATCCGTATTACGGGCAAACCAGTTGGTTCCGTAAGCCAGAAGGTAAATGGCTCCGTCAGGGGCGATCTGCATATCTATTGGTGCTACTACCTTCAGCTGAGGTAAAAATGGCTCCATCGATACGTAGTTCCCGTTCACATCCAGGGTTACGGCCATAATCCATTTCCTGATCCAGTCGTAGATAAATAATTTACCATCGTAATAATCCGGTAACTTGTAAGGCGAATCCGCAAACAAATCGCTGTAATAAACAGGCCCTGCCATGGCACTCGCTCCGCCTTTTCCAACAAGCGGCCAGCGCTTGGAAGGCCCTTTGCCGTACCAGATAAAAGCAGGCTGGGCGGCGGGCAATTCCCTGATACCGGTATTATGCGGCGATTCATTCAACGGATGAAGCGGATCTTTCCCAGGCCCTTCTTTTTTAGTCACAAAATCATATTTGGGAAACACCTCATTAGCACCTAAAAAATAAGGATAACCAAAAAAGCCCGGTTTACGAGCCTGATTAATTTCATCATAATTCAGCTTTCCTTCACTCGCATTAATTTCGGTATCCGGCCCCACATCCCCCCAGTATACGTAATTGTTTTTTGCATCAACCGAAAACCGAAATGGATTTCTAACGCCCATTACATAAATTTCGGGTTTACCCTGCGAGCCGTCCTTTGGGAAGAGATTCCCATCCGGGATACTGAAAGTACCATCAGACTCGGGCTTGATTCTCAAAATTTTACCTTTAAAACTGTTGCTGTTTGCCGTAGCCGCCTGATCATCGGACAACTCCCGCCCTGGCCTCTCGTCTGTCGGATTGTGACCCTCGATTTCCTCAGCGTTGGTGTTGTCTCCAATCGACAGATAGAGCAATCCTTTTGAGTCAAAAGTAAGATAACCAGCGGAATGGCAACAGTATTTCCGCTGGGTTGGCACTTCCAGAAGCACCTTTCTGGAAGATTCAATGAGCTTCTCCCCATCCATTTCAAACCGCGCCAGCTGACTTACCGATTTCTCACCGGCCAGGCCATAATAAAAGTAGATCCAGTGATTAATACTGAATTGCGGATCAGCGGCCACGCCTAAAAGTCCGTCCTCAATTCCGCTGAAAACATTAAAATGTGCAATGGTTTTCAGCTGCTTTGAACTTTGGCTGTAATAACGAACAGCTCCCTTTCTTTCCGCCACAACTACGTCATAACTGGGAAGGATGGCCATCTCCATCGGTTCGTCGAGCCCTGAAACCAGAGACGAATAAGTAAAACGACTTGAATCGGGACGCACAATGGAATCGCTTTTATAGCCGGATTCAAGTGTTTTTTCATTGAAGCCCCCCTTTAAAGGCAAGACTGAAGATTTGAGCGGAACTACAAAAGCAAAAGAAATTACCCCTGCTATGCATAGCCATAAAATTGTTCGTGTTTTATTCACCACGGTTCAGTATTAAAGGTTATTTTTTTATTATTTTAAGCAGTAGTTCCGGCTCATCGGTTGTAATATAATCCAGTTTTTTCCAAATGAGGTAATCCATTAAATTCTGACTGTTCACAAGCCAGACATTGGTTGTCAGTTTCAGACCCTGAGCCCTTTTGACAAGATCAATGTCGTTTACATACGTGTCTGCAATATAGTCGACTTCACTGATTTTGTCAGCCTGTATCTGCTCAGGGGTTTTATCCGAACCTACGTAGGATACTTTTGCAGCAGGCACAAGCTGTCTGATCAGCTTGCAAACGTCATAATCAAGGCTGCTATAATCTGCAATGGTCTGTAACCCCTGCGCCTGTACGGCAGAAACCGCTTTCCTGGCTAATTGTAACGAACGTTGCTTGCTAACCCTGGAAGGTTTTATTTTAAGGATCAGCCTCGTAGTGGCCTGCACTTTGCCTGCACCCAGGTAGGTTTCAATGGTAGGCAACAATTCTGAATTCGATAACTTTATTTTTGCCAGTGAATCGAAAGGTGCCTGTTCAATCAACATTTTATTTCCTTTGGGATCCTTACTGCCCAGGGTTATGGAATCAGCGGCGCTCACAAATAAAACGGAGTCTGCGGACATTTGCACATCAAATTCGCTTGCGTAAACACCCAATTTTATGGCCGCATTCAGCGAGGCCAGCGAATTCTGGGGAGCACCAGTCCTGAGCCATGCACCACGATGTGCGATCACTTTGGTAGTGACGGGCGTAGGAGCAATCGGAGTTTGGTCTTTATCCTTACAAGACCATGTCAGCAAAGCAAGAATGCCCAATGCTGCGCAGACCGTTTTTTTTATATTTTTCATAAAATTATTGATTTTGAATTCTTAAGTGAACAAATGTTTTTAATCAAACTTAGTGCTTACTGGCCTGTCTGCATATTCGAGATAATCTACCGAGACCAGTTCATAACCAGGATCGGGATTTAAAACCTTTACTTCAACCTGGTGCTTACCTGGCGGCAGCTGATACCGCCAGCACAATTCGGTTCTTCGCTGACTATAAGCAGTGGGCAGATTTATCTCTTCAATTTTTGCCCCATCGATCCACAGCGCGGCTCTGACCACCGCATCAGGTTGCTGCAATGAGGTTTTGCGCGAATGCCCGCGCAGCACAAACCCTACACCTTCCACTGTAAATTTGATCCCTGTATGGCTTACCTGGCTTAACGGCACGCGCTGCTTTGGATAATGCTGAGGAAAACTCTCTTCGAATAAAACCGGCTTTACCGGCTCGGATACGATCTCTACCATATCCCCGTTCACCCGGCCTCCGTGTCTTTGCACGTTTTCGAGCGCATGTTTCAGACCCAGCTCGTACACCTTATGCAAAGACAGGTTCGTAAAACTAAAATGGTCATTTTCCGCCTTCCTGACGGGCTCGAGCCAGTAGGCAGGAATTTTGCTATAGCCGATCATCGTACCCAAAATACCTCCGGCACTTGATGGATTGCAATCCGAATCCTGTCCGGCACGGGTAGATATCTGCATCGTCCGGGTAAAATCGCCAGCGCCATACAACAGTCCCAGCACTACGTAGGCAGCATTCAGTTTGGCATCAATATCCAGCGGATGAAAAACCCCATCCGGACAACCTACTTCCTGCGACCACTTTCTCTGGATCTCAAACCAGGTCTGCTTCCAGCCCTGCGGATACTTTTTATGCCACTGAATCACATCGGCTATACATTTATAAAACTGGCTACGGGCGGGTATGGCTTTCAAAGATTCGTTGACAATATAACTTATGTCATTACTTTTAAAGGCGTTGGCATACATGTTCGAAATAAAAACACCACCATACCAGCCATCCCCATAGTTCATAATGTGGCCTACGCGGTCGCAAATTTCGGACGAAGCATTGGGCATAGCCGGGCTCATCAGTCCGGCAAAATCGGATTCAATCTGAAAATCAATATCATCCGCATGAGGATTATTGAGCCAATGTCCGGATTTCGAAGCAGGAATACCTTGCAAAACGTTGTATCGCCCCGCCTGATTGGCATGCCACAACTCATAACCGCGATGGGCGTAAGCCTGGGCAAAAGAATCCGCTGGCGCTGAAAGTCCATTACGCTCGAAAACCTCCATGAATGTCAGATCCATATAAATATCATCGAACAAGCCCGGGAAAACGCGCATGGCCTCCGTTACATAGTCCGGATGCCATTTGATAGGCTGATAATCCTGTATGAAAGTCCCCTGGTAGACAAACTCGGTGGGCCAGCCAAAGGTGACACCAATCGTTTGTCCTGCCCAGCCACCTTTGATTTTATCCTTTAAATTTTCTTTTGAAATGGTAAAATAATCAGCCTTTACGTTTTTAGGCTGCGTAAGCTGTCCCCATGCCCCAATCGTAAGAAGCAGGCTAAGGATCGTTGAAAAAGCCAACGCTTTTCTATATTTTGTTTCTTTTAACAAATTCATAAACAAAGGCAAAACATGTTATAAAATGCTGATCTCCGAAATGCTGGTTTCTATTTCTTCTCAATCGAGCCCAATGCTCCCGGGTAAATATTTCCAGAGAAGTCATAAGGTTTGAGCGAATAGGCATATAGTCCCTTTTGATGCGTTGTCGTATCAAGCGCCGTTTGCGGAAGTCCCTTTCTCCGCCCCTGAATGTTGCCGATCAGAATATCATTCCGAAACAAATAGTATCCGGCAATGCGACTGGTATCTTTGGAAGCCTGCCATTTTAAAGTCACCTTTCCATCCTTGTTCCAACCAATTTCGAGGTTTTTGCCGGGGGCAACAGCAGATGGCCCCGGTAGTTTACCGGTATCCACATACGCTTTATAAGCTTCATGAAAACCTTTTCGCACGGTGACAGGACTGTAATAATGGCTGTATGCAAAGGATATAATCGTGCTTACATACGGCTCTGCAATGCGTAACTGTTCTACAAAGCGGTTTAAAGGCGCGCTGGTCCAGAATCTTTGCTCAAAGGTTTCAGCATCTGACCAGAACAGCAGCCCGGGTTTGGTTTTTACAGCTTGAGCAAGGTTAGCGAACCAGTCATCGAGCTGGTCCATTTCCAAACCACCCGCACCGATACAATCCTGAGGAGCGAAAATATCGCCGGGATTAAGATGAGTTTGCGCGAAAACATATTCCCAAAACTGTCGGTACTGTGCCGCTGTGCCCACCCTGTAATTCATAAAAGGACAGAACATAAAGGGCATCCCGGGTGAGAGCATGTGCAGATGGTCAAGATTTACGTTCAGCGCATGGGTCAGCATATCCATTTGCGCCGGCGTATTGAATCTGAGATTATCAATTTCCCAAACCCAGTACCATCCATAAAACGTACCTGCGTACCTCGGCCCATAGTTTTTATAAACTTCCGTAGCGACGTCATTTCCAATAAGCATCTGTTTTTCCAGCCATTCATGCGAGAAATTAGTCCACCATTTTTCATGCATATTCAGCCCGATAAAAACCTTAAATCCTGCCTTCTTCGCATTTCTAAGGCAATTCTCAACAATGTCGGACCCGGACTTACTGGTAATCCCTGCCAGTTTTGAAGGATAAACCGCCTGATAAATACCGGATCCTCCCGCTTCTGCAACGGGCGCAATGATCAGGTATTCCATTCCTACTTCCTTCAACGCACCCAGTTCTTTCTGCCAGGTGACATCGTCCCAGCCGGCAACGAGGCTATTCTGGATAAAAGTACCTTTGGCTATGGGGTGCTCAACCGGCTTCTTCGCGCCTGCTGCGCTGATCAGCAGCGCAGCAGGTGCAAGCAAAACAAATTTCAACAAATAGAAATACTTCTTCATTAGCACCTACCAGCCAGGGTTGTTGACACCAATCAATTTATTGGAATTGATCTCATCCTGGGGAATCGGAAACAGCAGATTTTTATCAGAACGGGTTTTGATCACGTTTTCGTCGGTTCCCAGATCGTTCATTACCTGAAGATATACACCCCACCTGATCAGGTCATGGCGACGGTTAACTTCCTGATAAAGCTCCTTGCCCCGCTCCTCAAAAACCAGCGACCGAAACTCCTGTTTATTGAGCCCCGAAGCGGCAGCCAGCTTGCTCCGCTCCCTGATTTTATTCAGCTGCGCATAGGCGGCCTGTGTGGGCCCGTTGATCTCGTTTTCCGCTTCTGCATAAATCAACAGAAGGTCAGCATAGCGAAGCAGTGGAAAATCGCAGTCCCTGTTTCCGGCCCGCACCGTCGTTCCAGTGGCACCAATTTCGGTGGATGCACCAAGCCAGTACTTTTTTGTAAACGGGTGCGAGTAGGCCGGATAAAATTTGGCGGTAAAGCCTCCTGAAACAGATTTGTAAAGCGTTGTATCTCGCTCCGGGTAAAGCATCCAGGCTCCGTACATATAGTATTGGTGAAAAACGCCATCCACAGCCCTTGTATCTTTGGCTGTGTAACTGTCATACAATTTGGCGGACATCCACTGATACGATGTCCCGCCATACCAGGGCGCCGAGTAATAATACTGAAGAAGGGTTCCGTAGGTATCGTTATCCTGTGTCTGCAATTCCCAGATCATTTCCGGATTATTCTTGTTGGCCCGTCCCCATACCTGCATGAAAGTCGGCATCAGGTTGAATTCTCCTCCTTGTATCACCTCCAGCGCCTTATCTCTTGCCTTTGTATATAACGCTTTACTGTCTAGGCTTTCATAGCCCTTTACGACATCCTTGGTGTAGGTTTTTCCACGCACCGTCAATTGTTCTGCATTCAATGCCGAGGATGCCATCGTTGCGTAGGTTTTAGCAAGAAGTGTTTTTGCTGCTCCCCGGTTCACCTTTCCGGCAGCACCTGCATTGGGACTGAAGCGTAGCGGAAGAAGCTGTTCGGCTTTCTGTAAATCGGCGATCACCTGATTGTACACTTCGGTAACCGGAGCACGTGCGAGGTCAATCGGAGCACCACTGGAAACGTTTTCAAGGCGTAAAGGAACAGGCCCCCAAAGGCGTGTCAGGTTATAATATGACCAGGCTCTGAAAAAATAAGCTTCTCCTAAAATACGGTTTTTCACCGAATCCGACGCCATTTTAATTCCCGGCACCTTTTCCAGTGTAATATTTGACTGGGAAACCAGACTATACCAGCCCACCCATAAAGCGGATGTACCCCAGTAATTGTTAAAATTTCCGGCCCCCATGTCACTCATGATCCACTGCGGCCCTACCACATGATCGTGGTCTACATCTTCACCAAAAAGATAAGGAGCTTTAAAGAAATTCCAGGAATGTAGATATCCGTACATGCCCGTAATAGCCGATTCAGCGTCCTCCTGGGTTTTGTAAAGGTTATTGGGTGAATAAAAGTCGTAGACCTTTTCTTCAAGCTCGTTTTTACAGCCCCATAATGCGCTGGCGAGCGTAAGCAGTATAAGTAAATATTTTATAGTCTTCATGTTCAGCAATAGGTTTTGGAATTAAAATGTACAGTTGACACCCAGAGAGAAGGTCCTGGAATTTGGATAGTTACCCAGATCGATGCCCCGGCGCGAAGGATCCTGCCCGTAAGCGTTCACTTCGGGATCATAACCGCTGTATTTGGTAAATGTCAGCACGTTATTGATACTGGTATACAACCTGATGGCCTGTACGATTTTCTTACTTTTAAAATTGAAGTTATAGCCCATATTGATATTTTTTATTCTTAGATAAGACCCATTTTCTACGAAACGGTCGGAGAATTTGAGATCCCTGAAAGAATTCAGAATCGCCTTGGGATTTACCCCTGTTGAACCAGGGCCGGTCCAGCGGTTATCATAAGCCTGCTGGGTGGTATTTGAGAAGTCCCCCAAATTGTCTGTCACGTACCGAAGCGTATTGATAATTTGCCCACCCTGAACACCCTGAAAAAAGACACTCATGTCAAATCTTTTGTAAGTGACATTGGTTGAAAAACCGTAATAGAAATCCGGATTTACATTTCCGATCACAGTACGGTCTTTATCATCTATAACCTGATCGCCGTTCAGATCTTTATACCGGATTTCACCAGGCATACGTTTGATCACCGCCGCCGGCTGTCCTTTAAAGAATCCGCTGGCTGCCACTTCTTCCTCATTTTGAAAGATCCCATCTTCCTGGTAGCCGACCACAATCCCGATTGGCTGCCCGACCCGCTGCACAAAGGGCTTATAGTTGATTGGCTCTGTACCGATCTGCGCAGCCCATTGTTCGGTCACATCACCAAGATCAAGAATCTTGTTTTTGTTGAAGGAAATGTTCCCGCTCACGCCTATGGTGAAATCCTTACGGTCAACAAGCCGTGCATTTACCGTTGCTTCGAAACCCCTGTTTTCAATTTCACCGATATTCCTGACCTGGGTGGTGTATCCTGTGCTCGAAGGAAGCGTTACATTTTGTAGTAGATCATGGGTACGTTTGTAATAATAATCAAAAACAAAGGATAATCTGTCTTTGAAAAAACCAAGATCCAGACCACCGTCAACCTGCGCGGTTGTTTCCCACTTCAAATTGTCATTACCAAGGCTGGTAACCAGATAGCCGTTGGTCAACACACCGCCGTAAGGATAATTGGCAGCAGAAATATGCGAGAGCGAGCCATAGGATCCGATTCCCTGGTTGCCGGATTGTCCGTAACTCAGCCGGAGCTTTCCGTTGCTGAGCCAGGGGCTGTTTTTTAGGAATTGTTCCTGTGAGAACCGCCATGCAAATGCGCCTGAAAGGAATCCTGCCCATTTGTTGTTTTTTGCAAACTTGCTGGATCCGTCCCGGCGGTAGGTAATCGTGGCAAGATACCGGTCGTCAAAAATGTAATTTAAACGTCCATAATACGACAAAAGCGACCACTCGGATTTTGCCGAGGATGGTGGATCCACAATTGTGCCTGCTCCCAGGTTATTGTTCTGCAGCGCATCATTCATAAATCCGCTCACTCCGATATACTTGTACTGCCAGACGCCACTTCCGTAGGACATTCCCGCAGTGGCATTTACAGCATGTTGTCCCCACTTATGATCATAGGTAAAATAACTCTCAGAGCTGACGTTCTGAGAATTATTATCGGACACATAGGCTCTGCCCTTGGCTGTGGCTCCTTCGTTGATCGACTGAGGAAAATACTGGTCTCTTCTGTCAAAAGAGGTGTTCCACCCGAATATGCTCCGAAATCTGAATCCGGGCATGAAGGTGACATCTGCAAACGCCGATGACGTAAGCCTTGAGCCGGTCACCTGATTCAGGGACTGCTTAACATACTGATAGGGATTTGACGTAATGTAAAGTTGCGAGAACTGATCTGTCAGTGTATCGCGCATGGGGATGGTTGGGTGAAAAGTCATCGCAGATTTAACCACACCGCCCTCCGGCCCGACAATACTCGCACCAGTCGAAACCATTTTATTGATTGTATTTGAATAGTTCAGCGTTGCACCTGCCTGAAGCCAGTTTTTCACCTGCCTGTTGATGTTCACTCTGAGGCTGTAACGTTTGAATTTCGAATTACTAATAATCCCGTTCTGATCGATGAGGTTTCCACCGATCAGGTAAGTATTACCCCCCGATCCCCCTGAAAAATTTAGCGTATAATCCTGTTTCAGTGCTGTACGATAAATGGCATCCTGCCAGTCGGTTGAGCGTCCACGGAAATCGGCCGGTGCTTTCAGGTAACTGTTCTGAACCAGGTCAAAGCGGCCGGGATAAGGAATAGTCTTGTCTTTACCATAAGTCGTTCCCAGATACGTGTCTGAATTCAGGTAAGCCTCGTTCTGATAAGTTGCAAATTGCTCTGCATCGAGCATATCATATTTTTTAGAGATCTGCGAAAGACTTGTCACCAGATTCAGCTCAATCCGGTCCTTTCCTTTCCCTCCTTTTTTAGTTGTAATCAGCACAACCCCGTTTGCTCCTCTTGATCCGTAGATGGCAGTCGAAGAAGCATCCTTTAATATTTCAATGGATTCGATATCACTCGTATTGAGGAATGAAAGCATATTGGTTTTCTGCTGATCGAAAGAAGAACCGGACTTAGGCGTAGCGCTCGCGTTGTCGTCTACCAGCGGTACCCCGTCCACCACATACAATGGTTCGGTTCCACCCATAAATGAGCTTGCGCCACGAATTTGAATACTCATGCCTGCGCCTGGCGCTCCGTCGGTCTGTGTTACAAAAACACCGGCTGCTTTCCCCTGAATACCCTGTTCCAGGGTTACCGGATTAGATTTCACCAGCTCATCCGACTTTATTGAAATAACCGATCCTGTAAGGTCTTTCTTTCTGGTGGTTCCATAACCTACCACTACCACTTCGTCAAAGGACTTATCATCGGTCTTCATTGAGATACTCAAATCCGTTTTTCTGCCGATAAGCACTTCCTGTGACTGGTAGCCTACAAATGAAAATATCAAACGGGTATTTTCACTTTCCACGTCTAGCTTAAAGGTTCCATCCGCGTTGCTGGTTGTGCCTCGCTGCGTACCTTTGACCAAAATACTAACGCCGGGAAGTCCGTATCCATTTTCATCGGTAACCTTGCCCCTGATATTTACAGGCGGCGGAATTACCTTATCCTCATGGTCAGGAGCAGATCCCCGGGAAACTACGATCATCTTTTCCTCAATGGTAAAGACCAGCCCCTGCTTGTGCAGCACTTTTGCCAGCACTTCTTCCAAAGATGCATTTTCCGCATTAACAGACACTCTTTCCGCTCTTTTAAGTATGCTCGAATTGCAGAATACCGTGTAACCCGTCTGTTTTTTAATGGTAGTAAAAAAGGTTTGCAGGGTGATATTGTTCCCGGCATAAGAGACAGTTTGACCATAAGTGCCCGCACTCACGCGCAGGCAGATCATCAGGATAAAAATCGCCGTAATCTTCATAATCCGGGACAGGGTCTTTACTTTCCACCCGGATATTCCGGGTGGATTACAAATGGTTTTAAAAGTTAAATACATAACTTTGCGTTTGGGTTAAATTGAATAAAACAGTTTTGAACGATTGTATTTATAATGCAGACCCGAAATTCCGCCGCTTCGTCTTCGACCACGAAGCGGTTTTTGTTTCTGCAAAATCTTGGCTATTTACTATTGTATCTCTTATCTTGGCGGCGGCAAAACCTGTAAGACTCTAACTTTTTTGCCGTCAATTGTGAACTTTACACCGGATTTTTCAAGGACTTTAAGTACACTCGACAAATTGGCATTTCTCTGCAAATCTCCCCAAAAAGTTTCCGTTGGTATCTCCCCCTCAAAATACACCTCCATATCATACCACCTGGCCAGCTGACGCATGACCGTCTCAATATCGGCATCATCAAATGTAAAAAGGCCGTTTCGCCAGGCTAACGCCTCGTCCAGATTCGCACCCGAATAAACCTTCATCGTACTATTGCCACTAATTATGGCTTGCTGCCCCGGGCTGAGCAAGCTGGTTTTGCCATTTTTCATCAATTGAACCGAACCTTCCAACAGCGTGGTTTTTATAGATGCTTCATCGGGATAGGCATTAATATTAAACCGGGTCCCCAGAACCTTTATTTCCAGATCGCCTACCAGGACCGTGAAAGGAATGTTGCGCTCAGAAGCGTTCTGTGTAACATCGGGCAGGTGGGCAACCTCCAGATATGCCTCTCCGGTAATCGTCACCCGCCGGTCGTTCTTTTTAAACACGGTGGGATAGGTAATGGATGACCCCGCGTTAAGCCACACCCGGGTACCGTCAGACAGTATCAAAGCATATTGCCGTCCTTTCGGTGTGGTCATCGTATTGTACAAATTCTCTGAGGCTAGCGCTCCTTGCCCATCATATTGAATCTGCCCATTGTTATTACGTATAACTGTGGAACCTTCCATGGCAAGATTCCCATTACCGGCGCTATCCAGCAAAATCTGCCTGCCATCCGCAAGTGTCAGTATCGCTCCGTCCCTGCCCGGCGCAATATCCTCCTTATCGGGTTGCATCTTCACGCTGACCGCACTGGGTTCCCGTTTTTGCAGCACCAGGAAATAGGCGCCTAATCCAATAGTAAAGAGAATGATCGCGGCGGAAGCATAACGCAGAAAGGGAAACACTTTATTTTTACCTGCCGAAACGACTGGCGCATCCTGGCGCACTGCCTTCATCACATTACTTCTCAAAGAGTCGCCAAACTGCATTTTTTCCAGCTCAGTCCAGTTGACCTCCTGCTGACTAGCCAAAGTATCGAACCAGGCTTCAACGGCCTTTTTTTCGGAGTCAGAGCAAAGCCCCATCCGGTAGCGTTGCAGGAGTAGTTTTGCCTCTTCTGAATTCATAAGCTTTCGATTTGTGTAAGCAACATGCGCCTTACCCAAATACATATTCCGAAAACAGCATGGTGGTAGTAGATGAAGCTTAAAAAAAATAGATATTTTTTCCTAAACCACTGTTTCAGAAGAAGAACGCCAACATAAAAGACGTGGCTGAAAGCGTTTCGATTTCAGAACGGATCTGTTTCAGTGCGTTGCTTACTTGTTTCTTTACGGTTGTTTCCGCAATGCCCAACTGAGCGGCTATATCCTTGTAAGACAGATTTTCACGACGACTAAGGTGATACACCTGCTGCATTTTCGCAGGTAATTTTGCAATCGCCTGATCAACTTTTGCTTCCAGCTCCTGCAATTCCAGCGCAGATATAGCAGAGAGGTCCACAGACTGCATTTGCTCTGAAAGGCTTTCAACAAAATTTTCCCTGTTTATATTTTTTTCGATATACCGGATGGAAAGATTTCGGGCGCTTTTTAATAAATAAGCCAGAAAAGTACTTTTTAAGGAAATGTCTCCTCGACGACGCCAGATTGAAATAAATATCTCCTGAACAATATCCTGAGCATCATCCCGGCATTTGATCACTCTGGACACGTACATAGATATACGCTCCCAGTGCCTGTCGAACAGTTCCGTAAATGCCTCTTCATCACTGTTTTTCAGTAACTCCAGTAACTCCTCATCAGTTTGGCAATCATAACGAGTCATTTGGCGTCAGGTATCAAATTTCATAAACGAATAAATCGAATTTAGTAAACAAATATATCAACTTTCACTTAAAGTCTATGTTAAGAAAATGTGATTAACCTGCTGTCAAAGGAAAATAATCCGAAAACATAATAATTGACCACAGCAAGGGTCACAAACCTGCAACGGTATTCTTGGTTTGTTAACTTTAAATAGAATCAGCTGCCTTCTGATTAACGTTCGGTGGAAATAGTGAAGGAATTAAATTGCGTCCAGTTGAAAAGATTGAGTCGGATGGAAATGATGTAAACTTTGACCAGCGCACACTTTTCAATCTGACTGTCCGAAATCGGACAATAAAATAGTAAACAAACACCATTTTGAATAAATGAAGCCATGTTTTGGATTCTGGTACAATAGTTGAAAACAGTCAGTTAAACAAACCTGGACTAGATCAACTTGAAAACAATTCTAACTGCATGCGCCATGGCGCTCTGCTTTTTCAATTCAATATCCGCGCAGTCCCAGGGCGGTACCCGGGAAATTCATGGTAATGGCAACATCGTAACCAGGACTTACCCCGTTCCTGCTTTTGATGCGGTCGAAACAGAACAATTTCCGGCAGATGTCCGGATAGAAGTGTCAGATAAAACTCCTTCTGTGATCATCTCGCTGGATGAAAACCTGGTTTCTCTTCTTAACGTCAAAAGTGAAAATGGGATCTTAAAACTGGCGTTGAAAAATCCTGACAATAAAGACTTCTGGATTAGCAAAGCAGCGATTAACGTTAGCATTTCGACAAGAAACCTGAAAAGTCTCCGCAATGGATCAAACGGAAATGTGATTGTGAATGGCCTGAACGGTACGGCTTTTGACCTGATCAACGATGCAAACGGCAACATCACCTTGCAAGGCAAATCTGGTACGCTCAGCCTGGTCAGCCATGCAAACGGTAGGATTAACGCTGAAAAATTTGAAGTGAAAACCGCATACGTAGTGGCTAACGCCAATGCCACCATCCGGTTGAATACCCAGAAAATTCAGGCAGCTACCCAGGCTTTTGCGCACATAGAAAATGTCAGTGATCACCAAACACAATCTAAAACAAAAGCTGAAACCTTCTCTGCTAATCGCTCAAAGCTTATAACACTGCACTTTGTAAATGGCAATGCATCACCGCAGCAGGTCACCCTGATTTCTTATGCTCCCGGAGAGATAGCCAATGAAACGAATGGATTTATTTTGGCACCGAACCAGAAAAAGCAGAAGCAATACGTGGTCGGAACGAAAGTGTACATTGCTACCAAAGAACAGGTAGACCTTGTCATGAGTGGTAAAATTTTGCAGGACAAGCCCTTCCTAACCGTCCAACCAGATGATGAAGGCCGCAAAGTAATCTTGCCAGGCAAATAAAATTTTTTACTACTATGCTGCAATCCTATATAAAAATCGCCATGCGCAGCCTTTATAAAAACAGGCTGTTTTCAATCATCAATGTGGCCGGCCTTGGCCTTGGTATCGCCGCCTTTATTTTTATCTTCGAATATGTAGCCTTTGAAAAAAGCGTCAACATGTTCCATAAAACCTGCCGGTCCAGTACCGCATGCTGGAAAGCCGGCCTACCGGAGATGTTTTTGTACAAATGGCCCCGGCCATAGCACCCCTGATCAAAAAGGAATTCAGTGAAGTGAAGGCCTATTGCCGTGTAGCGGAAGGTTCGGCGAACGGAATCATAACGATTGAAAATCCAGGCAAGAAAGGCTCCGTCCAAACATTCCGGGAAGATGCCCTGGCTTATGCTGACGGCAGTTTCTTTACGCTATTTACTTTTCCACTGCTTTCAGGCAGCCCCCAAACGGCTCTTTCAGAAACCAACACCATTGCACTGTCAGCTTTACGGGCTAAAAAGTATTTTGGGAGCGAAAAGGTCCTTGGAAAGACGCTGACCATTAATAACCAGTTTGGTAAAACGTTATATACCGTCACCGCTGTTTATAAGGATATGCCCGAGAACTCTGATCTTAAATTTAGTGCAATCCTTTCACTGCAGACACTGGCCAACCCGGCCAATCTCAACGGAAACGGCTGGGCACGCCTGGACGGTTTTGATGGCTCTTACGTCTCCAATTTTTTTCAGCTGGAAGATCATAGCGATAAGATCGCATTGGAAAAGAAAATCAATACACTAAAACAAAAACTGGATTCACAGGATAAAAGCAAATTTCTACTGCAGCCGATGTCACAGATCCACCTCGGCTCTTCCATCGATGACCCCTACCAAACCAGCGGCAGCCTCTCGTTCGTCTACCTTTTGAGCGGTATTGCAGTCCTGATTTTGGTAATTGCGTGGTTCAATTACATTAACCTTTCTACGGCGGCTTCACTTAACAGGGCCAAAGAAGTAGGCATCCGAAAAGTGGTCGGGGCTGGCAGGTTCCAGCTTATTAATCAGTTCCTGGGCGAATCTTCTCTTTTGAACATCATCGGCTTCGCCGTAGCATTGCTGCTGGTTTATTCAGTGCAAAAAAGCTTCAATGATTTTACCCAAAAGGATTTTTCATTGGAGGGGTTGCTTGCAGACCCCTCCTGGATCGCAGCAGCCACACTGCTGGTGCTGGGTGCATTTTTGTCAGGCGGTTATGTGGCTTTTTCAGTCACTTCTTTGCAACCAGTTCAAATACTGAAAGGGGGCTCAGGCTTGAAACCGAATGCTGGCAAGGACAGCTGGCTCCGCAAAGTGTTGGTGGTCGCCCAGTTTAGCGTTTCCATTATCCTCATTATTGCCACACTGGTTCTGTACAGGCAGCTTCAGTACATGCAGAATAAAGACCTCGGTTTTAAAGCTGAGCAGCGGCTGGTAATTAATGGCCCGCAATTAGGTGATGGGAAATTGCTCGAGACGAGTTCGGTACTGCTTGACAACCAGGTCAGTGCACTGCCTTATATCAAAAATATTTGCCACACAGGTATCGTGCCGGGTACATACTATTCGTTCAATGCGGCCGGTATTGTCAGACAGGGCGAAAAGCCGGATGATGCAAAAAAAGGGTATGCAATGGGTATCATCGACGACCGATACCTTTCCGTATTTCAGATTGGGCTCGTGGCAGGCCGGAATTTCACAGTACAGGAAGCAGAGCAGGCCTGGGAGAAAAGCGGGAAATTAATGATCAACGAGTCTGCAGCCCGTCAGCTTGGGTTTGAAACGTCTCAAAAAGCGGCCGGATCTATCGTCAGCTGGGGCCAGCCATTTGAGATCGTCGGTGTAGTAAAAGATTACAATCACCAGGGATTACAAAAGGCCGTTGATCCGATCATTTTCATGCCGCGCAGATCAGGTGGAAAGCTCGTTTTGCAGCTTTCGACTTCCAATATGCAGCGGCAACTGAAAGAGCTGGAAGCGCTCTACAAAGCAGCATACCCGGGAAATCCTTTCGAATACTTCTTTGTCGATCAAAAATATAACGAGCAATACAACACTGAAAAACAATATAGCCAGGTTTTTGCATTGGCGTCAATGCTGGCCATATTCATCGCCTGCCTGGGTTTGTTCGGACTGGCCAGTTACATGACCGAGCAGCGCACCAAGGAAATTGGTGTCAGGAAAGTACTTGGTGCCAGCATCGCCGACATTCTTGCATTGGTTTCAAAAGATTTTTTACAGCTGGTCCTGATATCTATTGTAATTGCCTGTCCGGTCGCTGGTTATCTAATGAAGCAGTGGCTGCAGGACTTTGCTTACCAGATCGATCTTGCCTGGTGGATGTTTGCTGGTGCAGCAGGACTGGTAATCGTCATCGCGGTGCTCACAGTTGGCTTTCAAAGCTTGAAAGCGGCACTGATGAACCCGGTCCAGTCACTTCGAAATGAATAGTTAACAACCATTAAAATACCAGTTGAATTTGAAAGTCCGGAAAATAAATGTAGTGTCTGGTTCGAATTCGGTGATGTCGCTCACTACCCGATTTACTTTCCCGGCTTTTTCTCCCAGACGAATTCTGGCTTTTTCTAGTGCTTTTTCAGAAATGTCTAAAACAGTTATATGTTCAAAACCGTTGTCAAGCAAAATAGTCCACAAGTTTGCTATCGCCACCACCAACATCAATAATTTTAACATCTTTCGTCAGACCAAATGAAGAAATGAAGTCAAGCGAAGTTTGGGGGATTTGTTGTGTCCAACTCACCTGGTCCGGGTTTTTAGTTTCATAAACTTTTTCCCAATGATTTTTACTATCTGTGTTTTTCATTATTTCTCTAAAAATACAGCATTTCTACCCTCACCTTCGGCAGGCAAAAGTAAACTGCCCGGGCTGAGCAAACTCAAATTCTCCTTAAACCACAAATTTGGCGTTGTACCATAGATATATTTCTCGCTACCGTACCGCTCGTCCCACAACTGATTCATACGTTTTTATTACAAATAGTGAACAATAGTCAGAGGCTTCTACTGCTTTCAAAATGTCTGCGGTATGCAAGGCTGCGATCAATGTTTTTCACTACGGTTCTTCTTTTCATTGGTCACAGCCTTGGATTATCTATAAATATCACTCTCCGGTTAAATTGATTTTACCGCCAGATACCAGTCAACCATCTCCAGATCAGATTCCTTTCTTTCGAGTAATGACTCAACGGTTTTAGGGGCACCTATTATTACCTTCTCACCGGGCTTCCAGTCAAGCGGCATAGCCACTTTATATTCGTCAGAAGTTTGAAGAGCAAGCAGTGACCGTTTGATCTCTTCCATATTACGGCCTACGTTCAGAGGATAATACATAACGAATCTGACCTTACCCAACGGATCTATCATAAAAACCGCACGTACGGCGGCTGTTTCGCTCTCACCAGGCTGCAGCATACCATAAAGTTTTGCTACTTTCATATCAATATCAGCGATAATCGGAAATTCAAATAAAACGCCTGTTTTATCATAAACCGCATTAACCCAGGCAATGTGTGCGTGGATGCTGTCAATGCTAAGGCCCATCAATTTTGTATTATGCGCCGCAAAAAACTCCTTCTCTTTGGCAAAACCTGTCATTTCGGTTGTACACACCGGGGTGAAATCTGCCGGGTGTGAAAACAGGATCACCCAGCTGCCTCTGTTATATTCAGAAAAAACAAGTTTCCCTGTGGTGGTTACAGATTCAAAATCAGGTGCCTGATCGCCAATACGGGGCATACGAAATTCCTTTTCGAGATTTTCCATTTGATTAATTGTTGTAAAATGTCAACCATGCCAGGCAATGATTACTGCCAGCATCAGCATGTACAAATCTCGGATATTAAAGGGGCTTGATTTGTGACAAATGTCACCCACTTCAAAATAATCGAATATCAGCCTTGTAAAGTGGCGTAGCCTTGATTCATGTGACAAGCCTGTTGGTTCAGGCCCAGTACCCTCATAGAACCTCCTTATGTCCTGATAGAGACACTTGATCATGTATGGCCACCAACAGAACAAACCATATTACCAGCTTCACAGCATTTTTGAACGATTTGGAAGGGAATAAATTTATGTCACAGAAAAAATAATAAATTGCTGAGAAAGAAAGACAGCCGTTGCTAGCAACTAATTTTCCTTTCAGCAAAATACCGCCAAACAAAGAAGAACGATGGCAAAAAAACAGAAAAGAATGCGTCCGGTTGTCCTATTTTTGCTGTATGACAGAACAAAGAAAATTTGTAAAGAGCATTGGGTGAGATTTTGGGGCATCTGTCTTGCCAACATCAACATTTATAATTTAATCAATTTTTTTACAATGCTAAATTTAACAACAATGAAAAGATCTATCCTGTTTGTACTTGTAATTGTACTGATCAATACATCTTCCTGGGGACAATCTGCCAGTCCTAAGCCATCGAGGTTTAAGTCTTTCCAAACGCATGTTGCCTCCAAAGCTATCTACCCACTTATCAAAAGCAGCCGGTATTCAGGGGTTGTACCAGTACCAAATGTGGATGAATTACCGGATCCAAATATGCAATACAAGCTGTTGATGGATGTAAGTACCGGTATGAAAGACAGTGCTTCTGCAAATGAAATAAACGACGGCCTGGCAGAGGTTGCCAGAGCCATTAATACCCATATTGCTGCCGGGGTTCCTAAAAATAAGATTGACGTGATCGTGGTGGTACACGGCGGTGCCATGAAAGCTTTTTATACTAATGCTGTATATAAATCGCAGTATCATGTTGATAATCCAAACATGGCTTTATTTGATGAGCTGTTAGCATTACCGGTTAAGTTTGTCGCCTGTGGGCAGTCTATAAGTTTTCAAAATATCACCAAGGGCCAATTGGTCCCTTGGATGAAAATTGCCTTATCGGCGCAAATACCCATTTCCACTTACCAGCTAAAAGGGTTTGTTTATAAAAAAGTTGAAACAGAATAAAAAAACTAATCTCTAAGGGGATTGTATGCATACGTGATGTTATAAGGTGGATATCTCGCCATTATAAAGTGAGATTTCCACCTCATGACATGCATAGATGATTTTACATTTGAGTAGCATAAAGTCAAAAGAGAAACCAAATACAACTAACTAACAATCAGATATATAAAATAAATCTTTATAACTTAATCTCCAATAATTCCATCCACCATAGCCTGCGCTTCTGCTAGGATCTGTTTCAAATTCGTTTTACTTACAAAACTCTCCGCATAGATCTGGTAAATTTGCTCCGTACCAGAAGGCCTTCACTCAAATTCTCTTAATACCATAACTCGGCTCCACTACCATATATTTTTTCATCTGCTGCATGAACATCATCCAAGGACAGGTTCCTACTTTTCTATTTACTGAATTTAGCTTAAACAAATAACCAGAATATCAAAGACAATATTCCATTCAGGATGTAAGAACATAATAAACAGCCCAGCCAAAAAAAACGATCAATCCCGCCCAAAGCCAGGAAGGGATACTGGTCGGTGTCTCGCTGCCATCAATTAAAAACTGGGTTTGGTTCCCTTTTCCGTAGGCATTGATCATAATGGGCTGAATTCCGTCAATGATATCATTGTCCTTTAACCCTTCAATGGCAATAGCGGGTCCATTTCTTACAATAAAAGGAATGTGTTTGATCCCCTCATTGCCGACAGGATCCTTCCCAACAATTTTAAGCGTATGTTTACCATCTACAAGTTTACGTGTATCGAGTTCAAAACGGACCGGCGTCTCAAACTCACCGACCGGTACAACCTGATCATCTAAAAAAATATAGACTTTACTTTTGTATTCCATGTTATTCAAAAGTTAGAAAGGCCCGTTTAATATGATCGGTTTCGGTCTCACCTGGTTTAAAAAGATATTTAACCGCATAAACAAACGACACCACAGTGATGATGACAGTCACCCAGA
Source organism: Dyadobacter frigoris (assembly GCF_005280585.1). GTDB lineage: Bacteria > Bacteroidota > Bacteroidia > Cytophagales > Spirosomataceae > Dyadobacter > Dyadobacter frigoris. Next base: position 30,472 of record NZ_SZVO01000004.1, on the reverse strand, counting down.
CGATGGCATAATCCCACTGGCTTTCCGGTCCTGCCCCGTGCGCAATTCCTCTTAATATTTTAGGCTGTTTCTGCTCACAAAGCGGGCAGGCATTTAACACCTGCGCAGCCAGAAATAAAACGATCAATAAGATTCCCTTTTTCATGTTAATTCTGTTTAATACTGGTTCATTGCACTGCATTCTGCTTTTGAATGGCTTCCAAAAGTTTTTCTACTTCCTGAGCAGTAACCTTTTTTGCATTGTTTCCCCAGCTGGTGCGTTCGTGGTTCATAATGGCGGCTATTTCCTGCGGCTTTAAATTATTATTTTTCCCTACTGCCGGCATCACTGCATACTCTTCCCGCGCATCATAACCGTTCATAATGATATTTACCAGATCCTGAGGATTTTCGTTAAGCACAATTTCACTTCCCTTTAATGGAGGGAAGGCACCTTTCAATCCTTCGCCGGTCTGCTGGTGACAGCTCTGGCAATTAGATGCATAGAGTGCTGCTCCATCCGGCCCGTTGTCAGCAGTCAGTGCAGTTTCACTTTCTTTTTTGCTGGTCTGATATAAAAATTCCGGCTTTGCAGTGCCGTCCGGCAGTGGGACCTGGCTTAAAGATTTCAGGTATGCAACAAGCTGCAGGACTTCCTGCGAAGCTATAATAACATTTTTTCGCCCGCCCTTGAATTTTTCAGGTACAGTGACGACCACATCTGCGGAGTCTGCTGCATCTTTGTCTTCAAAAAGCCAGGCATAAGAAGGCATAATTGATTCGGCTACTACCGCTCTTGGATTGAATAAATGAAGCAGATGCCATTCCTTGCTCGGTTGCCTTTGCCCGATATTTGTCAGGTCCGGGCCTGTACGTTCCGTGCCCATTAGCGTGGCAGTATTTTGCCAGAAACTGATCCGGTGCATCCCGGCATAATCTGCCGCTATACCGGGCCTGCTTCCCCACACCTTATCCATGTCAACGTTCCGCACCTGCTGGGAATGACATCCTACGCAGCCCTCACTAATATATAGTTTTTTGCCGGCCTGTTCGTCCTCCGTCAGTAGCAGACTGCCGGGCAAAGGTGCATTATTCATTTGATTGTTAACTGCCGGCATAATTGCCACAAAAAGCATCAGCAGAACAAATAATCCGGATGAGGCCCAAAAAAGTTTTTTATGGTCGTTAAATAGGTTCATGATCCGTTTTAATTAATGGGGTATTTAAATCAGCCTTCTGTTTAAGAATTTTAAAAACCTCTTCTTTTACAGTAAACTCCTCAGAAGGATAAACCATCTTGTAAAGATTGTAGGCTAAAACCAAATGCGACAGCCACATCATCGAACCACCGATTGCACGCCACAGTCAGTATGGGCCCATCAGAACCACGCTTTCAATAAAAGGTTTGGCATCTCCCCAGGAAAGACCTTTAAGTGTACCGCCGATCATTAAGGGAATTGTATAAAACTGAAGGCCGATCAGAGCCAGCCAAAAATGAGCTCCTACCATAATCTGTGGTGGCTCCTTCCCGGTAAGACGGGGAACAATGGCATATATTCCGGCAAAGATGATAAAGCTTATGATTCCATACATGGTAATATGGGAGTGGGCAATGGTGAAATCCGTAAAATGCCAGATCAGGTTGGTCGAACGAAACGCTTCAGCTGTTCCCTGATAAGATCCTGTAAAATAATAAATGACCCCTACCAAAAAGAAAGGCAAGGAATAACTGTTGGTTACTTTGTCCCAGCCCCCTTTAAAGGTCATCAGAAAATTAATAGTCCCCGATGTTACCGGGATCAGCATACCAACACTACCGACAATGGCAGTAGTCTGAAGCCACCAGGGCAAGGCACTGAAAACGAAATGATGGGTACCGATAAGCGTATAAAAAAGTATCTGCGTCCAAAAAGCCAGTACTCCCAGACTATAGGAGTAAATCGGCTTATTAAACTGCTGCGGTAAAAAATAATACAGCAGCCCCAGGCAAAACATCATAAACCATAAACCGACTGCCTGGTGCATGTAAAAACCCTGCAATATGACTTCACCTATACCATTTTGCCAGAAAGGCAGATAGGATACCAGGGCAATAATCGGAAGAAAAATGACAGCTGCACTGATATACCAGTTGGAAATGTAGATCTCTTTTGTTTTACGCTGTGCAATCGTTTTCAGATAATTAGTTGTGCTAAGCCCCAGTCCGATTGCGAACAGAAGCATGATTGGCCAAATATATTCCCGGTATTCCCCGCCACCGTTATTAATTCCGGCCATTAGTGAGACCGTTCCCAAAACATGGGATAAGTTGATGAAATGCAACGAAGCCCAGCCCATTTTTATGCTGGCCAGTTTGCCATTCCCAACCATTGGGACGACATAATAACCTAGCCCCAGCATACCCAAAGTAGCCCAGCCCCAGAAAACCAGATTGGTGTGCACGGGCCTTAGCCGTCCAAAACTCAGCCAGCTGATCGCATCGGCATCCGGCGCAACGAATTTAATCCCGACATACTCACCAATTGTTGTTCCAATAACCAGCCAAAGCACCGCCGAAGCGATAAAAGCTAAAATCAGCTGTGTAAGTTTCGGATCAATTTTGGGTCGTGGAATGGGCTTTTTCTTAACCGGGAATATATCTGTTCCATGCTGAATTTTTATGTTATTTAAAAGGCCTTTTTCATCTGATGCCCGATTTTTCCCAGCCAGTTCATGCTGTGATAACTGAAAACGCAAGGCCCTTTTCCGATCATTCAGCACCGATACTTCATCATCAAACAGGTCATTACCCAGGTTATTGGCGATGGATTGCAGCTCAACCTGGATTTTGGACTGCTGGTATTTTTTAAGCAGTGTACTAATTTTGCTAATTAACAGTAAAAACCCCGCTAAAAGGGGAATAAAGAGCAGAACGAAGGTAATCAGTACACCTGGCTGTGTCAAAATATTTTCGCGCGTTGCGGCTTGTACCGTTGTTTGTGCATTTGAAAAATGGGGCCATATCCATAAGATCACGGCCGGCAAAATGATTTTTACAGCCGAGGCCGGACCAGGCGTTTGAGGAACGATTTTTAACATGATATCAATTTGGTCAGCTGTCAATCCGCTAATTTGATTTTTATCCACCGTAAACGATGGCTTTTTTAACATAGCACTGCCTGCCCGGCTCAGCGAAATGATTATTTTTATGATATATGCCAAAAATAATCCCAGCAATACCAAAACCAGTAATTTTATTCCTACATCAGTACCCTTATACAGGACTGGATTTTCCGGTGTCTGGGCTACGGTTTGCCAGGCTGAAAAAGACAATAAAGTGACCAACGGCCACCTGTTTTTACGAAAGAACCACATACATAGCTTCATTTATTTAAATTGTACAAAATACCTGTGACAGAAATACCCAAGTCAGCATTACGCTTCGGTCATGTATTAAGAAATTTAATCATAACCAGAAAGGGCTGTAATGAACAACAGTTATTGCATCACAGCCCCTAACAGCTAACGAAAATATTTATACGTCAGCCTATAAAGTCTTCATGGCCAGATACCAGTCAACCATGTCCAGATTGGATGCTTTTCTTTCCAGTAAGGACTCAACGGTCCTGGGTGCACCGATGATGACCTTGTCACCGGGCTTCCAGTCCAGCGGAAGGGACACTTTGTATTCGTCCGAAGTCTGAAGGGCCAGCAACGACCGTTTGATCTCTTCCATATTACGGCCTACACTTAAAGGGTAATACATCACCAGTCTGACCTTTCCCATCGGATCAATGATAAACACGGCACGTACGGCTGCAGTTTCGCTCTCACCGGGCTGCAGCATACCATATAGTTTGGCTACCTTCATATCAATATCTGCAATAATCGGAAATTCAAATAACACGCCTGTTTTATCATAAACTGCATTAACCCAGGCGATATGTGAATGAATAGAGTCAATACTCAGGCCCATCAGCTTAGTTTGATGTGCTGCAAAAAAATCTTTTTCGTTGGCAAAACCGGTCATTTCGGTTGTACACACCGGGGTAAAATCCGCCGGATGTGAAAACAGGATCACCCAGCTGCCTTTATTATATTCAGAAAAAACAAGTTTTCCTGTGGTGGTTATAGATTCAAAATCAGGTGCCTGATCGCCGATGCGAGGCATATAACTTTCCTTTTCCTGGTTTTCCATTTGATATTAAATAATTAGTATTTCAGTTGTACCCAACCAGCAATTTGCTGCCGACATCAACCTTTTCAAATGTAATTGATTAAAAGATTCGGTTATGTGATATTGGTCACATTCATTGTAAAATAGACCGAAAGTTTTATACAGGCTTTGGATAAAAACAATAAATCAGTCCGGCCAAGATGCCGAACTGATTTATGCTCAACTAAAATTACATATTATGGATGCACCATCGCCCATCCCTGCTGCTGACGGATGATAAGCTCCCCGTTGCCGCTGGGAACAAATGATATGAAATCAAAGAGCTCGTCTTTGCTGATTTTGCGCTCCCGGAGCGTGTTTTCGCATTCTGCCAAAATAACCCCTTTCGCCTGCAATGCCTTTAACTGCTCCTCATAAGGACCATCTTTTTTGAATACTGCAACGCCTCCCCCATGGACAACGAGTTCTGCTTCCAGTTTCCCTTTCAGGCGCGGATCTTCTAATGCGTTCATCATGTTTTTCATTGTGGCTTTAATGACTTTCTCATCGTCACTATTGAGCTGGTAAACAACTTTGTACAACTTTTTATCAGCCACAGCTCCGTGAAATTCGGCTGGGTTAATTGCCTTAATCTGAGCACGGACACCAACTGAAAATAGTATGGAGGCTGCAAATAAAACGGATGCGATCTTTTTCATTTTGGATAATTTTAAATTGAAATGTTTGTTATTTAACTGTTCTGGCCGAAACAATGGGCTTGAAGGGACCATATTTATGCTGCTTTTCGGGGAAGGTATCTGCGTAAGGCCCAAATGGAAAATCTATTGGTTTCTCAGACACGTTCTTCCAGTCGTTTACCTGATCTTTATGGGGCCGCGGCTGAGCGTTTACAAATGCTGCCAGATCCCAGGCCTGCTCATCGGTCAGAATGGGATTTTCATGACTTGCACCAAACGGCATATTGTCTTTCACAAAACCAGCAAAGGTAGAAATTCTATATAGCCCTGCCCCGTCGTTGTAACTTTGGTTTCCCCAAAGAGGCGGATAAATAAACGACCTTCCATCCGTATTAATGATGCCCTGCCCTTTGGCCCCATGGCAAACCGCACACTTTTCTTTATAAAGCACGCTACCTGTATTGGGGGCAGCGGCCCGGTCAAGATAAGCTAGTTTACTGATTCCTGCACCTTTGGGTACAACGCCTTTCGGCACGTCCTTTCCTATCCATTTCATATAAGCCACCATTGCCTTCATTTCTCTACTGGAGCTATCAGGCTTTTTTCCGTTCAGGCTTCTTTCAAAGCAGTCCGATATCCGCTTCACGATTGTCTCCTTACTCGCGGATCTAGCCCGGTACTTGGGATAAGTTGAGTAAACTGCCCAGTAGTTATTGCCCATTGGCCTTGTTCCTGCATCCAGATGACAATTCTGGCAGTTCATCCCATTCGATATATGCATGACACTGCCCTTCGGGCCCAGATAACCGGACGTATTGGCAATCAAATCTTTACCATATAAGATCAATTTCATCTCATCTGTATCGGCTGTATGCTTAATAACCTTCGTCTGCGCACCTGCCAGCGTGTCAGCTTTCAGATGATTTGCCCCAAACTTATCTGAACTGAACACAGCCGGAGACATCACAACCAAAACAGCGCTACCTAAAAAAGACGTGATCAGTATCATCAGCGTGCGGTTCATCCTATTGGCGACGGGCGATCTACTTTTTCGTAAATTATTCATAATCTACAATTTTATCTAAGATATGATGGGAATCAATCGTTTCAAAGTGGTTCTCAAATTTCATCCAATCAGTTAAGAAAATTAGTGATATTTGTCACAGAACACTAATTAGCCAATTTACTGATCATGTCCACCAGCTTCGGACTATTATAATCGGCTGCGCCTTCCTGCCGGTAAACCATTTTCCCTTCTTTGTCCAGGATCACCGTGGTGGGAACAGCCCCCTGCATAAACACGGGTGGTATCTCGACAGCCGGGCTAACGACTTCCAAACCGTAATGGTGCTTTTTCATAAAACTGTCCGACTTCTGATAATTCCCGTCCACATCAACCATTAAAAAGACGACATTTTCATTATCCTTGAATTTGCCATACAGCGCATTGATTGAGGGCATTTCGGCGATACAGGGCGGGCACCAGGTGGCCCAGAAATTAATAAATATGACTTTTCCTTTCAGTGAGGCCAGATCAACCGTTTTACCATCGCCCTTCCGGAAGAAAACATTTGGTAAAGCTTCCGCCGAAGCTGCATCGGGCTGCTTATCGATTTTGGGCTGGAACAGGCCTACCTTCATCAGCGTCTGAATTGTCCATGCTTTTACCTCTGGGCTTATGACCATGGCAGCTAAAAATACCACCATCACTGCCGTAGTGATATTAGATACTGAAAACCATTTCTTTTTCATATTTTAGATTTGTTTGAAAAGGTACATTAATTGACTTTAACTTTCCCGTTATTCAGCAGCTCTTCATTCCCGCTTTTGACAACCTTATCTGTTTTCGTCAGGGAACCAAAAACTTCCTGAAGTGAATCTTTTCGGGTCCCTTCTGAAACATCTACTTTTTTTACGCTGTCGTCTTCTACAACAAGTACAAATGTACCCGACTGCGCATGAACTACGCTACTGGCAGGAACCCATAAGGTTGAATCCGGCCGTCGCAGGGTCATGGTCACCTGTGCATATTCTCCACCGTCTAGCGATCCATCTTTATTATCTACATCAAATTCTGCTGTCACTGAGCGGTTCTTCTGCTCTAAAACCTGGCTTTTTCTGGACAAAACCGAATTGAATACCTTTCCTGGGAGATTAGAAACCATAAAGGTGATACTGGTATTCTTCCCAAGCGACTGTGCATGTTTTTCCGGGATCGCCACGGTTAATCTCAGCTTTTTGTTCTGGGCAATCACCAGCAGTGGCATTGTATTATTTTCCCCGACAAGCGCTCCGACCGATACATTCCTTTCCACAACGACCCCGTCAAATGGCGAGATGATCTTTAAGTATTGTGCAAGCTGTCCAAATGACTGCGCGCTTGATATAGCCGACCGGTAAGCAGCACTGTCGCTCTTTAATTTGCTTTTAGCCCTGTCGAGCTCAATGGCTGCAACCGACCCATCCTTACGGGTAGCTTTTAAGATCCTTTCATACATTTGACGGCTTAACATATAATCTTCGTAAAACTTCTGCTGGTCCGATCTGGCAGACTGAAAACGTTGTGAGACTTCCGGCGCTTCCAAAACGGCCAATACCTGTCCCTTTCTGACAAGACTTCCGCGATCCACAGAAATAGTTTTAACAAACCCTTTTATTTTTGGAAATAAACTAACCTGTTCATACGGTTTGAGCTCGCCGGGCAGTGTCAGCTTGTAATCGGGCTGGTCTTCTATGGGCATGATAACCTGTACCGTCGCAGGCCCTTTCACTTCTGGTTTAGTCTGATTTTCGGTTTCCGGTTTACTGCCACAGCCATTTATACCCATGCTGAGCAGCACACCGAGCATAAGAACCAGTGAATTTTTATTTATACGCATCATTTTGATTGGTTCATTTAGAAAGTTCAATTAATTGGGCATCCACATCGTCCGGGTCCAGCGATGGACTATCCCTGCCTGCTTTGCGCATCACGCTTGTAAACAGGTGCGGCATTACCAGAAGCACCGTTAGTGTTGATAGAAGCAGACCTCCTATAACAGCCTGTCCCAATGGGGCTACCTGCTCCCCGCCTTCTCCCATTCCGGAAGCCATCGGCACCATACCGGCAATCATAGCAAGGGTCGTCATCACGATCGGTCGTAGGCGAGAAGAAGCTGCGGCAAGACTCGCCTGCCGGGCCTGCATACCCAGGGTCAGCCTGTTGTATTCGGCCTGGTTGATCAAAAGGACCGCATTGGAAACCGACACACCCACCGACATAATAATGCCCATATAAGATTGCAAATTGAGTGTGCTGCCAAATAAAAGAAGCATCAGAATACTTCCGCCAATCACAGCTGGTACCACCGCAAGGATCAGCGCAGATATTTTAAAGGACTGGTAGTAGGCCGTCAGCATCAGGAAAATAACAACGACCGCGACCACCAGACCCGTTTGAAGTCCTGACATCGTCTCATCTAGCAGCTGCATAAGCCCTTCGGTAGAAACGATCACGCCACGGGGTGCATCGCCTGCATCTGTCAGGACTTTTCTGACCGCCGCGGACGCACTGCCCAGATCTTTGTGGTCCGTATTGGCCAGGATCGTCACATACCGGTTGGCTCCCTGACGGTTCACCTGGCCTGCTTGCTTTACCATTTCCAGACTGGCAACATCTTCCAGCACCGGACGCGGCTCACCTGCTTTAAGCGGCAATGAGCGCAGTTTGTCCAGCGAGCCCATATCTGATTCGGGTATCTGCACCTGGACCTGGAAAACCAGACCGGATTTGGGATCGACCCAAAGGTTTTTATTTGTAAAACGGGTCGATGACGTGGCAATGGCAAGTGCCCGTGAAACATCTTCCATGGTAAGACCAAACTGCGCTGCAAGCTGTCTGTTCACGTTGATTTTGACACTCGGATAATTGACCGGTTCCGCAATGCGTACATCCCTCAGAAAATGTATCTTATCCATTTCACGTTTCAGTTTCATAGCATACTGATTCGCCGCTTTCAACTGACCGGCTGCTACTTTAATCTGTATCGGTGTCATAGCACCCTGGCTCATGATCTTTTCAACCAGTTCCATGGGTTCAAAATTAATTTTAAGCTCGGGCAACTGCTTTTTTACCTGATTCCTGATTTTTTCCTTCAAGCCGGCAATGGGTTCTTCGAAAATATTTTGATCAATGGAAAGCTGCAAAACAGCCTCATGCGACCCACTTGTAAAAAGAAAGATGGGGTTAATGGCCGTGGCTGACGGTTGAAGTCCTACGAAGGCAGAACTGATTTTAATGGCACTTTCAGGAAGCTCATCTTTGATAATGCTAGTCACTTTTTTCAGGTAAGTTTCCGTATTTTCAAGCCTGCTACCTTCGGGAGCTACAATCCTGAGCTGGATATCACCACTGTTACTTGCCGGCAGAATATCAGTACCGACAGTCAAAAAAGATCCTGTCACCATAATTCCAACGATAATCACATACGCGATAATAACCGCCGTTGGTCTTTTTTGCAAACGCCGGGTCAGCGATAAATAATGGGTCTTAAAAGAGTCAAACCGTGCCCGCTTTGCTCCTCTTACCTTTTTATGGCTTTTTAAATTTTCCGGTTTCATCAGCCAGTTTGCCATGATCGGCACAAAGGTTTGAGAAGCCACAAAGGATGCAACCATTGCAAAAGCGACAGCGAGGGAAAGCGGCATAAACATGTCCTTTGGAATGCCGCTCATCATAAAAGAAGGTATCAGAACCGCCAGGATACATAACAGGATCAGAAGCTTTGGAACCGATATTTCCAGCAGCGCATCAAGAATTGCCCTTTTCTTAGGTTTGTGCATTTCAAAATGCTGGTGAATGTTCTCGATGGTCACCGTGGCTTCATCCACCAGGATGCCGATAGCCAGTGCAAGCCCGCTCAGTGTCATCACATTAATGGTCTGCCCGAGCATGTAAAGCATGATCACAGCCGAAAGGATTGCAATCGGTATGGTCATCACCACGATCAGCGAGCCGCGGGAATCCCCCAGAAAAAGAAACACCATCAGTCCGGTCAGCAGCGCTCCCAGTATGCCTTCATGGATCAGATTTTCCAGTGAACGCTCAATGTAACCCGACTGGTCAAAAACGTAACGAATGTCTACATCTTCCGGCAACGCGGCTTTAAGCATGGGTATGGCAGCTTTCAGGTTTTCCACCACTTTCAGCGTTGAAGCGTCGGCTTTTTTAATCACAGGTAAATACACAGAACGCTTTCCATTGATGATGGCATAACCCGTCGTGATATCAGCTGCATCTTCTACGCTGGCAATATCTTTGACATACACATTGGTTCCTGAACCCTTCCGGATCGGGATATCCAAAAACTCCTGCGGATCATTGGCAATTGAGTTGAGTGGGCTCATTAAATTTTGATTGCCGATCCGGATATTACCTGCCGGGGCAGGGAAATTATTCTTTGCAATGGCTGTTGTCACCTCTTCCGCAGAAAGACCATAAGACTGCATCAGATCCGCATTGACTTTCACGACCATTGTCCGGATATTCCCTCCGAATGGCGCGGGGGCGGTTACGCCCGGAATGGAAACAAACATGGGCCTGATCTTAGTCAGGGCCATAGTTTGAAGTTCAGTAATCGATCTTTGCGGACTTTCAAAAACCAGCTGTCCGATCGGGATTGAGCTGCCATCGAAGCGCACCACCTGAGGAGGAACCGCGCCCGGCGGCAGAAACCCCATGGCCCTGGAAACCTGTGTGGAAACCTCACCGGAGGCCTGTGCCATATCCGTACCTGGGTAAAAAGTGAGCTTCATGAGCGTGAAACCCTGAATACTTTTAAAGTCAATATCCTTTACCCCACTGACAAAAATCAGGACCTTCTGAAATTCATTAGCCATAAAGCCATCCATATAGGCTGGCGACAGCCCTCCATAGGGCATGGCAATGTATATCACCGGAAGTTCGACGCTCGGGAAAATATCTACGTTGATCTTCCTGATCGCCGTGAAGGAAAAATAGGCAATACCAATAACAGCTACCATTATTGATAAAGGTCTTCGCAAAGCAAGCCTTATAAGGTTCATAGTATCTAATTAAATTGGTTTTGCAGATAGGAAAAATCGCCAGTTGCCTCAGATTCCACCAGGATCTGTTCCCATAATTGCTGATGGGCATCGATATTGGTTTTTTCGGCCTGCTGTAAAATGGACTGTATCTGTAATAATTCTGTCAGGCTGATCAGTCCGCTTTCGTATCTTGACATATACAGATCATACGCAAGCCGGGCATTTTTGACAGCTGCTGTAACGTTTGTAATCTGCTTTTTTTGCCCCGCGATACGCTTGGTTACCGAGCTCAGATTTGTTTCCAGATCCAGTTTCTGCATGGCATAATTTGCCTGATCAGCCCTGACTCTCTGCGTTATACGTTTATTTTCTAAACCGCTGTTAAATGCATCTGTAATATTAAAAGTTACGGCAATTCCGACCAGATAATTCGCAGACCCATTGTTATAGCCCGCCGCCAGGCGGTTGTCGACGAGCCCGTCAGGCCCGATACCACTACCTCTAAGCGCAAGTCCTCCGATTGCTGAAACCGTTGGAAATGCCCGGCGACCCGCCAGTGCTGCCTGGGTCTGGCCATATTCTATGGTACTTTCCAGCACCTGCAAATATGGGTGATTCATGATAATCTGAACCTGGTCATCCCTGATAGTCGCAGCATTTAAGTAGGGCCCGTAAGCCAGCCCCTGCGCTGTATCGGCTTTCAGGGCCAGCGCTTTCAAATCCGTCAGATCTGATCCAAGCTTTGCCGTCCACAACTCCTGGGCGGAAAGTGTCTGGAGATAGGACGAGAGAGCCAGAGAACTATCCGCCCCCGGTTTTAAGCCGGCAGCCGATAAACTGGCGGACAATTCAAAGATCTGCTTTGTCCTCGCTGCGTTTTCTAAGGCCCAGAGCAAATTTATTTTACTGTTTAGTATATTCAGATACAGCCGGGTAGACCGGGTCCTGAGTTTCAGTTGCTGCGCATCCAGATCACTCGTTGCACGCTCAATTCCCTGATCAGCGGCCTTCATGACTAATGTTTTGCGGCCAAACTCAAAAAATTTCCAGTCGGCCACTACCGAACCGAAAGTATTAAACGCCGCTGAAGGTTGTCCGGCGACCGTGGAAGCCCTGCCATTGGTGTTGATCACGCCCGGCAATGGGAAAAAGGAGCCGCTGCTGCTCTGGTAGCTCCCCATCGAATTCTGGAGCTGCAATTGCACGGAGGGAAAATAATTATTATTTCTGGTAAGCTTCTTTACAATCCGGGACTCCTCCAGCTGCGCCTTTTTCAAGTCTATCCCCGGGTAATCCGAAAGGGTCATGTCCCAGATTTCGGAAAGTCTCAGACCGGTTTGTGCATGCAAAGAAGGACTGACAAGCACTAATAAAAGGCCTGACAGACAAAGCTTATGCTTTATCATATTTAATCTGTTTAAAATGTAACAACCACAAACACAGGCTTATACAACCCGGACGTGCATATTAAAATCAGAAAAAACAAGAAGGCTCAAATCAGAAGATATCTGTTTTTGATGTAGATAGGACTGCCGCTTACGGCAGGTAAAACTTTAAACAGATTTGTCAAAGGGAAATGGTCGTCACCCGAAAATCCGTCAAAAATCAGCAGAAATGGTAAATAGGAAAGTAAAAAAAGTGAAGCGGACGGCAGCGTGACAGTCTCTGATACAGTATGAAGATCCGGATCAGAATAGGCTGAGCTTTTTTGATAAGCACAGGGCTCATTTTCAATAACTTTTGCCGAAACCGGCAATCCCTTGTCAATTCTTTCCGCTGTGTGCCCTGCACCGGACTGATCCAGAAGCGCCTCGCTCAGCGATTTCTTGACCTGACAGTTAGACAATAAAAACAAAGCAAAAAACAAGAAGACTACGGCCCTGACAGGCTTGCATCCTTGAATTTCATGTTTTTGACGGTATTGTTTCACTGTAAATATTATCAAGGCAAAGTATAAAAGAATCAGATTACAATTCCTAACCGCTTGCTGTAATCATACTAACGCAAACGATCAGGGTTTTAGTGAATCAACAGGATGTTTATTTTGAAAAAAAATATGCCATCAGATTTTATCCTTAGTGAACAGCCAGCTGCTGATCAAATTCTTTGATGTGCTCGCCGATGTCAAATACGGCTTTGTCCTCACCGATCAAAGAAGCGATCAGTGAACTGCCAATAGCACTCCGGTATCCGCCCGCACAATGTACAGCAATCGGTTTATCAAGAGGTATTTCGTTAATCCTGCTTCTTAAATCAGCCAGCGGGATTGCGATACTGCTTTTGAAAATTTTATTCGCCGATACTTCCGAGGTGTTCCGTATATCAACAATCGTATACTGGTCCTGGTTTTCTTTAAAATCTTCCAGATCCAAAGGCTGCATGGTCTGTTCCCCACTTTTTAACACAAAAGCTTCCCTGATCTTGGTTTCGTATCCAATGGATGCAGTGCGCCTGATAAGCCTCTCCAAAGTTTCGATATCCTGGGCAGCCAGATAAAATTCCTCCGAAGGATTGATCACACTTCCAAGCCAGGTCTCAAACTTGGTTCCATCCATGATATTGATCGATCCGGCCAGATGTCCCTTTTTAAAATCCTGCTGGCTACGGCTGTCTACAATCCAAATACCGGTAGCCAGCTGACCCGTTATTGAATCCGACACCTTCACCTTGGCGGTACTTTCCACAAATCCGGATGCGCCTTTTTTATTGAGCTGAACATCGAAAGGAAAATAGGCCGGGATAAAAGGCTGGTCAGATGTCAGCTCCTTTACAAAAGCCTCTTCGCTCATGGGTTGAAGTGACCAGTTTTCTGCCTTTTGCTCTCCCATCGTGCTGCTTGCCGCATCACTCAGCGCTTTTCCGCATAAAGTGCCCGCGCCATGGGCCGGATACAGGATCACATCATCAGGCAAAAGCATCAGTTTGTCTCGAAGTGAATAATACATTTTGGCCGCCAGCTTTTCTCTTTGCGCGTCCATATTTCCGCCAGACTCTCTCAAATCCGGTCGGCCACAATCTCCAATGAACAGTGTGTCCCCGCTGAACAAATATTTAGGCTTACCATCATGCTCTAAAAGAACCGATATGCTGTCATCCGAATGGCCGGGCGTGTTGATGGCCTTCAAGACAATCTTTCCAAAGGCCAGCACATCTCCCTGGTCAAAAGGCGTCAGCTTATATGCAGCCTCAATTTTTTTACTCGCATAAACGGCAGCACCGGTCGTCTGCGCAATCTCCAGATGACTGCTGACAAAATCGGCATGGGAATGCGTTTCTATCACGGCGATAATCTCTGCCTGATGCTCTTTTGCAAAATCATAATACGGCTCCGGATTGCGTCCCGGATCGATCAATACCACTTTGGATTCACACTCGCTCAGAATGGCATAACTGTAATGCGCCAGAAATTTATCTTCAAACTGTTGGATCTTCATAAAATACTTTTTTTTGCAATTAAGCTGTTCCTTTTAAAATTTTATTCCAGTAAAGCCATGGGAGCACTTTGGTCTTAAGAAGCCACATACTATATCTTTCCCTGGCCTGATTAAATGGAAAGGTTTCCATGGGATTGTTATTATAATCAAATTCGGCCAGCACCAGCTTGCCGTAACCCGTAACAAGCGGGCAAGAACCGTACCCTGTATAAACCTCACCAATGGTCTGTCCCTTCATCAGCGCGAGCAGGTTCTTGACCACTACTGGTGCCTGCTTACGAATGGCTGCGCCCGTTTTGGAATTGGGGGTACTACCTGCATCGCCCAGGCCAAAAACATTCCTGTATCGGTTGTGCTGCAAAGTATCCTTATTCAGGTCAACCCAGCCAAGGGGGTTACCAATAACTGCCAAAGGACTGTTTTTTATGAAATCAGGTGCTGATTGCGGGGGCGTTACGTGCAGCATATCAAATTTCTGGACCACCTGCCGGATTTCTCCGTCCTGATCCCTGGTTTCAAAAAAAGCCATCTGGTTGCGGCCGTCTATTTCAGTCAGGTTGTGATTAAAATGCGTGTGTATTCCGTAATTTGCCACCACCTGATTTAGCACATCAGCGTATTTTTTCACACCGAATATTACCCCACCGCCACTGTAAAAGTGCACCTCAGACTTTGATAGAAGACCCTGTTTTTTAAGGTAATCCGCGGCCAGGTACATAATTTTTTGCGGAGCTCCGCCGCATTTTACCGGCGTGTTGGGTGCCGTAAATATGGCTTTAACCGGGCGCTTGATACTGCGTAATGTCTGCCAGGTGTAGGGTGCAGACGCAAAAGTATAATTGCTGCATACACCAAACTGACCCAGATTCTCCCTGAGCCCCTTGATTTTGCCCCAGTCCAGCTGAATACCGGGTGCTACCACCAGATAATCGTAGGTAATTCTACCATTTCCCGCACAGTTAAGTGCGTTCTGGTCCGGCTCAAAAGTCACGACCCGGTCTTTGATCCAGTGCGCTTTCTGTGGCATGCATTCTGCCTGATCCCGGACCGTTTTGTCTATATCGTACGCACCCCCACCCACCAGGGTCCACGCAGGCTGGTAATAATGTTTATCCGACGGTTCAATGATGCCAATATCAAGCTTACTATCATGGTTCAATAACCGGGCTGCAACTGAAATCCCCCCGTTACCGCCTCCGACAACCAAAATCTGAAAGTGATTTTTCATTATGTTATTGATTTGTTTGTGTGAAGACCGAATGTTCTATACAATGGGCAAAAACCGATAAAGCTTGTGAGGATAAAAATGCCAGTCACAACCAGAAGAACCACCGCTACGGTACCCGAAATGAAATGGGTGAAATAAAGGATCACAATAGCGACTGCAATCAGCATCCGCAAAACCCGGTCAAATATTCCCATGTTCGTTTTCATTGTCGTTGGTTTAATTTATATACCAAATCTACCAACAGTCTGATCGCCTGACGGTGACTTATGTCACATAAGCCAATATAAATTTTTCAAAGTATAATGCTATAAAAACCACATTTCACTATGCTATTTTTAGTGCGGAAGCCATGTTTTAACTATTCCATAGGCATAAGTTCCGCCAAGGGCCCCTGCAATAACAATGAGCATCGGCCAGTAACCATAACCCAGATTGACAAACATGGGCCCCGGGCATGCGCCTGTCAACGCCCAGCCCAATCCGAATATCGATCCGCCAATCAAATAACGCAACCAGTTTTTGTCTTTATCCTTAAATTCAATCGGTTCCCCGCTGAAATCTTTGATGTTGAATTTTTTGATCATATATACAAAAATGGTTCCTAGTACGACTGCCGTTCCGATGATTCCATACATTTGAAAAGATTGGAACCTGAACATTTCCTGGATGCGGTACCAGGAAACAGCCTCGGATTTGGCCATGATCACACCGAAAAGAATACCAGTCAAAATAAATTTTAAACCTTTCATAATCTTAAAAAATTAACGGGAAAAGAAAATGAGTCATCACAAGGCCACCAATAAAAAACCCTATCACAGCAACAAGGGAAGGAACCTGTAAATTGGAAAGCCCGCTGATGGCGTGTCCAGACGTGCAGCCGCCAGCATACCGTGAGCCAAAACCAACGAGTGCTCCTCCGGTCAATAAGATGAAAAATCCTTTTGGAGAAGTGGCGAAATCTTTGCCAAAAAGCTGTGAGGGATTAAGGCCTCCGTCAACATGGATGCCCAGCCCTTTCAGATCATTTATCGTGGAAGCCGACAATTGCAGCGGATAAGGACTGCTTAACCATTGGGAAACAATGTAGCCCCCGATTATTGATCCCACTAAAAACAACAGGTTCCATATTTCCTTGCGCCAGTTAAAATCAAAAAATTTAACTTTATGCCCCGCTCCGGAAATGGCACAGATCGTTCTGAGGTTGGACGAAAACCCGAAGGATTTTCCAAAATATAAAAGCATGACCATGATCAGACTGATGGCAAAGCCTGAGAAATACCACGGCCAGGGTTGTCTTATCAATTCTAACATATTGTTTTTGGTTTCTTGAAAGTTGTTTATAAAAATGGGAAAAATCGGTAGGTACGGCTGCTGTACCGACTGTAATCGTCATAAAAAGCCATCAGCATTCTTTCTTCATATTTTGATTTTAAATAAAAAAGCAGCCAAAGAACCAGGGCAATGATAAGTTTAATTGTATCGGCAGTATGAAGACCATAACCGGCCGAAGCCAGAATGATACCTGAGTAAATCGGGTGGCGTATGTACCGGTACAATCCCGAGGTGATGAGTTGCCCGTTTTTTACAGGAGATGGAAAAGGGGTCAGGCTCCTTCTGATCTGATATACCGCTGTCAATATTATGACCAGACCGGTAAGCGCCAGAAGCCCGCCTGCAATTTCGCCAAACCTGTTCACTGAAAATATCAGTATTGACGGCATGAAAGCATACAGGCCAAACAACACAAGCTGAACACCGACAAATACCATATCTTTGAGTTTTCTCATTCAGATTACAGCGCTATGATCTCATGAGTAATAATATAGATTCCCATCACCAGTATGAACCACCCGAACCCCTTTTTCAACTGATCTGAATTGATATGCTTACCTATCATGCCTCCAAATACGATGCCGGCAATAGCAATTCCGGTGATTCTCAAAAGAAAAGGCCAGTCAATTTCAAAATGTCCTATATCTCCTGCAAAGCCGATTAAGGAATTCAAGGCGATGATCAGAAGTGAGGTGCCCACGGCCTTTTTCATGGGCATTCCCAAAAGCAGGACAAGTGTGGGGATCAATAAAAAACCACCACCTGCACCAAGAAGGCCTGTTGTCAAGCCGATTCCGACACCAAACACAAAAAGTTTGATATGATTATCTCCTGCTTTTTCCGGATTCTCTGTTTTCTGTGAATCGCTTTTGATCATACCAAATGAGGCTGCCATCATCAACAATGCAAACAGGATCATCGTTAAAATCGGTTCGGTTACCTGGAAATCACCAATTTTAAACAGCTGTTTTGGAATCAACGGGATCAGAAATTTTCTGGTCACAAACACAGTCGTTATAGAAGACACGCCAAATAAAAGCGCGGTACGCACACTGACAGCCCCATTTTTATAACTGCTGAATGCACCAATCAGACTTGTTGAACCTACAATAAACAGCGAATAAGATGTCGACAAAAGTGGCGAGATCCCGAACATATACACCAGCACAGGTACGGTCAGAATAGACCCTCCCCCGCCGATCAGACCAAGTGAAATACCAATAAGTACAGAGGCTATGTAAGCTAAAATTTCCATAGTAATATTTTAATCATGCAAAGCACGTACTTTCACCGCTTCGATAAAGTGACTTTTGTCACATAGTTCATTTCTTATGGCCGGAAAGCCTAAACTCCTGATAAAACCAAAATATCCGAAGGCAACAAAAGTGCTCTCCGGATATATAAATAAAATACAAACTTGACTTTTAATGTTCTTCTTTGATTACAAAATTGGTAATCAATTGCTCCTCTGTCTTGATCAACTCGTTTTCATGAGGAAAGTTTGAGCTTGGCGTCTGAGAGTAAGGAATGTTTTGCGGAATAAAATCTTTTTCGGCACCAGGCTTACTATAATCATACGGCCAGCGGTAAATAAAAGGGATTTTCCCAGGCCAGTTTCCATGACCGGGCACCAACGGCGTTGTCCATTCCAGGGTGTTTGAGTTCCATGGATTTAGCGATGCCCTTTTTCCGTAAAAAATGCTTTTGATAAAATTGTACAGAAAAATAAACTGCGCTATAAAAGTCAGAATGGCCGCAACACTGATAAAGGCATTCATATCAACAAATTTCGTTGTAAAATCATAGCTGGTAAATGCATAATAACGGCGCGGGAATCCGGCAATTCCCAAATAATGCATCGGGATAAATGTCATATATACGCCGGCGAAAGTGATCCAGAAATGAATCTGGCCTAATGTTCTGTTCATCATCCGCCCAAACATCTTTGGAAACCAGTGATAGATACCTGCCATCATGCCAAAGAAAGATGCAGACCCCATAATCAGGTGAAAGTGAGCTACGACAAAATAAGTATCGTGCAGCTGTATGTCCAGTGCCGAGTTTCCAAGTATCGCGCCTGTGACACCTCCCGAAAACAGGAATGATACCATGCCTATTGAAAAAAGCATCGCTGGCGTAAAAATGATATTTCCCCGCCATAGCGTAGTAATGTAATTGAATCCCTTAACTGCGGATGGAACCGCAATGATAAGGGTCAGAAACATGAATACGGATCCAAGGAACGGGTTCATTCCGGTTACAAACATATGGTGGGCCCAGACAATAAATGATAAAAACATGATGGCCATCATCGAGGCGATCATTGCCCTGTAACCAAAAATCGGCTTTCGCGAATTGGTAGCAATGATATCCGAGGTAAGGCCAAGTGCAGGCAGGAAAATAATATAAACCTCGGGGTGACCAAGAAACCAGAATAAATGCTGATACAGAATCGGAGATCCACCAACGTTAGGTAGTGCCTGCCCGTTTATATATATATCCGAAAGAAAAAAACTGGTCCCAAAACTTCGGTCCATGAAAAGAAGCAAAAATGCGGATAACAAAACAGGAAAGGACATTAACCCGATGACAGCCGTAATTAAAAATGACCATATTGTCAGCGGTAACCGATTAAAAGACATCCCCCTGGTTCTCAGGTTTATGACGGTCGTAATATAATTAATGGATCCTAAAAGAGTTGAAATCACAAACAGAGCGAACGATAGAAGATACAGAGACATTCCCATGCCTGAGCCTGAAATGGCCTGCGGCATCGCGCTTAAAGGCGGGTAAACCGTCCAACCGCCCATAGCAGGACCTGTTTGAAGAAAAAAGGAAGAAAATAAAACAACGCTGGCCGCAAAGAAAAACCAGTAGGAAAGCATGTTCATAAAACCGGAAGCCATGTCACGTGCTCCGATTTGAAGCGGGATAAGCAGATTACTGAATGTCCCGCTCAACCCTGCTGTCAGCACGAAAAACATCATAATCGCCCCGTGCATGGTAACAAGGCCCAGATACATTGATGGGTCAAGTTTTCCCCCGTCGCTAATCCATTTCCCTAAAACTGGTCTTAGCCACCCCAGATTCATTGTAGGAAATCCTAACTGAAGTCTGATGATCATAGAAGCAGCCCCTCCAGTCAGTGCCCAGAAAATTCCAGAAAAAAGGAATTGTTTGGCGATTACTTTATGATCTGTACTAAAAATATACCTGGACCAGAAGCTCTGTGAATGATGAGCACTCTCACCCAATGCTTCAGATGTTGTAATAATGTTTTCTTGGTTCTGCATCTTAATCTGTGTCTTTGATAGCGATATCAAAATTATCTGCTATAACGGCCAGATCATATAGCCAAATAATGCCATCTTCGGCACATATCAACGATTACAACAAAACATGTCTGAATTCAGACGGGGATATTCCGAACTGTTTTTTAAAAAAGCGGTTAAAGTAGGATGAATCCTCAAAATTAAGATCCGTAGCAATTTCTTTGATACTTGCAGTTGTGTGGCTTAACAAACGCTGCGCTTCTGCCCCTACCCGTTCATAAATCAGCTGACTTGCCGTTTTGTCCAGGATGCTCTTGCAAAGGAAATTTAGATGATTGGGGGTGATGCTTAGAAGATTTGCATAGTACTTTACATCTTTGTGGTTCAAAAAATGGCGATTGATCTCCTGTTCATAACGCCGCACAAGTGCATGCCCCGGAAGATTTACATGAGCCGAAAATTGTTTAAGATAGATACGGTCCGCCTTTTCCAGGAGTATGTTCAGAAACGATAAAATAACTTGATTTCTACGCGCCTGATGGTTTTCAAATTCTCTGTAAGCCTGCTGAAACAATAGTGAAACCAATTCCGTTTCTTCTTTCAGCTTTATAAGCGGTGACTGGCCATTTGAATTAAAAAACGAATAGGTATAAAGGCGTTCAGGATACTGGTTGGTAAGAAAATTGCTTTCAAAAAAGAGGCTGTATCCAACAATATCATCACTCAGTTCCCAGCTATGAACCTGGCCCGGGCTAAGAAAGTAAACCTGACCTTTTTCAATATAATATGTATGAAGATCAATATGATGCTTACCAGAACCATTCAGGACAATCATCAGCATATAAAAAGAATGTGAATGTGGACGATCTACACCATCAACTGTTTTTGCTAATTCTTCAAGCCTGATCATATAAAATGGCTCATTCTGCCTGCTGGCAGGATACATACCGAGACAAAACACCGGTAACTTATTTTTTAATTTTTCCATATCCTATTCTGAGATGCCGTTTGAAGCTCTTATTTGTGAAAGGACAAATTATCGTATCTGAGATGATATTGTTCGTGACTTTTGTCACATTGAATTCTTTTATCAGTCTGATCATCGGAAAAGAACAAGTTATAACCTGCTTCCAATAATGAATGAGCAATTAGCTCATTTGAGCTTCACCTAGCGATAAAACAAACATATTCATTTACAGTAACAAAAAACTTTTTCCATACGTGACAAATATCACTGATCGGGCTCATAGTACTTGCGAAATTTGTATTGTTCATTTAGAAAATCAAAATCAAAAAGGCTATGCGAATCGAACAAATTTATACAGGCTGCCTGGCACAAGGCGCATATTATATTGAAAGCAATGGAGAGGCAGTCGTGATTGACCCGCTTCGCGAAGTAGAACCTTATATTACCCGTGCCGAAAAAGATGGGGCCACAATCAAGTATGTGCTCGAAACGCACTTCCATGCCGATTTTGTCTCTGGCCACATTGATCTGGCTGAGAAAACCGGTGCCGAGATTGTCTTTGGACCAACTGCCAAACCAGCTTTTGCAGCTCATGTGGCCCAGGATGGCGAAATACTGAAAGTTGGGAATATTTCGCTTAAAGTCCTGCATACACCCGGACACACGATGGAGAGCACCTGCTTTTTGCTCACTGATGAGAACGGAAAAGATACAGCAATTTTCACAGGCGATACTTTGTTTATCGGGGATGTAGGACGCCCGGATCTGGCACAAAAAGTAGTGGCAGAGCTCACCCAAGACAAACTGGCCAGGCATTTGTTTACGTCCCTACGGACCAAAATCATGCCTCTGCAAGACGATATCATTGTATATCCTGCACATGGAGCCGGTAGTGCATGTGGTAAAAATATGAGCAAAGAAACAACCGATACGCTGGGCAACCAAAAGTTGTTTAACTATGCTTTACGTGCTGATATGACTGAGGAAGAGTTTGTAAAAGAAATAACCGATGGGCTGATGCCCCCGCCAGCATATTTTCCGGAAAACGTAATGATGAACATCCGGGGATATGACAGTATTGACACAGTACTCGAACGCGGAAACCATGCGCTTGATCCCGAGGCCTTTGAAGCAGCCGCTAACGAAACCGATGCGGTCATGCTCGATACCCGTGAAGCCCGGATTTTCGCCCAGGGTTTTATCCCAAATTCAATCAATATCGGGATTGACGGAAATTTTGCTCCCTGGGTTGGTGCCATGATTCCTGATATAAAACAAAAAATATTGGTAATTACCGACAAAGGCCGGGAAGAAGAGGTGGTAACCAGGCTGGCGCGCGTCGGGTACGATTACACGATCGGGCATCTGAAAGGCGGTTTTGAAGCATGGAAAAAGGCAGGGAAGGAAATTGATCAAATCGAGTCCATCACTACGAATGAAATGGCAGAGCGGATAAAAGACAACCCTTCCCTGACAGTGCTTGATGTACGCAAGGCAAGCGAGCATTTTTCTGAGCATGTGGTAGGCTCGGAAAACATCCCACTGGATTATCTGAATGATTACCTCGCCGAGATCAGCAAAGACAAAACCTACCTGGTCCATTGTGCAGGAGGCTACCGGTCAATGATATTCAATTCCATTCTCAAATCCAGAGGATACGACAATCTGATTGATGTGCAGGGCGGTTTTAAAGCCATTAAAAACTCCGGTCTTGTTCAGATAAGGGAGTATGTGTGTCCAAGTACCATGTTGTAAAAAATCGTTATTGAAATCATTAAACCCGGTTGTCATGAAATCGAACTTAGGAAATACGGATAAAATAGTACGTGTGTTATTGGCGGTAGGTGCTACGGTGTTATATTTTACAGGTGTAACATCCGGCATAATGGGAATCGCGCTGATTGCCGTTGGGGCGGTGTTGCTTTTGACTTCATTGATAAATTATTGTCCGCTTTACACCATTCTGGGCATATCTACAAAAAGAAAAAAATAACTTATGGGAATCCTGTCATCATTATTCGGATTAAAAGGTTTTTACTTACTCGAATTGAGGTAAGCTTATTTACAAAAGTAGAGTTGTAATAAGTTAGTAATGATTCTTTTTAGAACTGTGGGGATTTATTTACAACTTTGGGTAAAATAAAACTGGATGGAAATCGGAGAAAAAATTAAGAAAATTCGTGAGCTGAAAAACTATACCCAAGAGTACATGGCTCAAAAACTAGAAATGACTCAAGCCGGATATGTATAAGATTGAACGGAATGAGTGAGAAATAACTTATCCAAGATTGGAAAAAATAGCCGAAATTCTTAAAGTGACCGTTGAAGATATTATCAATTTCAATGAGAAAATGATCTTCAACGGAATGCATAACCAGACAGGTAACGGATATGTTGTCAATAATGGGATTCCAAGCCAGGAAACAAAATTATACGAACAGATCATTTCTCAACAAAAAGACAAAATCCTGTTCTTAACTATTAGGAGGTAAGATATCAAAATGCCCGCCCCGTCAGCAGCCAGTTTACTGACAAGTAAACACTCAACAACCATAGGTACAACACGTCTATTGTGGATTGGTAAACATCTTTTTAGCCATGGTTTTATCATGTCGATAAATGTCATTGGCAAAATGAAGTGAGCCATTTTTATCAACCCAGGCGGTATAATAAGTGATAATGACCGGTACAGTCGGTTTCAGCTTAACAAATCTTTCATGCCCGCTATCCATGGCTTTATCTATCTTTTCGGGTGTCCATTCCGGGTAATTATGTAAAAGGTAAATGGCCATTTTCCGCGCATCACTAAGCCGTATACAGCCATGACTCAGACTTCTTTTGTCCCGGTCAAAAAAACCTTTTTGCGGCGTATCGTGCATGTAGATATTAAAACTGTTCGGGAATAAAAATTTTACTTTCCCAAGCGCATTCCTTGGCCCTGGTTTCTGCCTGAAACTGGAACTGCCAACACGCTCCATGTTTCTATTCTTTAAATAATTCTTGTCCCGGCGCAGTCCGGGTATAATTTCCTTTCGGACGATGCTGGGTGGGATATTCCAATAAGGACTAAAAACAACCTGATTGATATTTCCCGAAAACATCGTCGTGTTATGACCTTGTACACCAACAACAACATCC
The DNA here is from genome assembly GCF_005280585.1 of Dyadobacter frigoris. Taxonomy (GTDB): domain Bacteria; phylum Bacteroidota; class Bacteroidia; order Cytophagales; family Spirosomataceae; genus Dyadobacter; species Dyadobacter frigoris. Next base: position 6,244 of record NZ_SZVO01000004.1, on the reverse strand, counting down.
ATCTTAAACAAAGTCTTTTGTGCACTGTCCACATAAACAACGAACTCGGGAATATTCACTTTGATGAGCAGGGCTTCCGATTGGTCTGGCATCCACCGCATACGCTGCATATTGAGGATGATTTGCTGAATTCGGGCCTCAACGGGGATATTCAGATTTTTAAGCAGATTTAAGCTTATTTGTCCGGTTAGTTTCTCTCCTTGGTTTGACTGGTAGATATTGATCGCACTTTCTAATTCCGGGCTGAATATTCCAGTGGTGTCAGTCGCGACCAATTCACCAGATATTTGAAGTCTTTTTTTCAAAACCCTAACTTCGTCGTTATTGGTCCCTAAACGGTATTTCTTTACATCGGTGCCTAAGACCGGCCAGCCCCCATTGTTTTTAATCGCTCTGTATTGTCCCAGTTTAACTTTCAACAGACCGTAAGATATATTGAAGGCCGCGTAATTTTTATTGTCAGTGTTGCCCGAATCAAGTATTTCGTCGGCGAACTCTAAAACCTGCTTTTTTCTGACGGGGATAAAAGTAGCTAAGGAAGATGGACTGATGCCCATGTCCCTAAAATGAACAAGTGCATAACGGATGAATTGCAAGCTCAGTTGTAACTCCGTCTTAATCGTTAACGGGTCATCAGCACTAACCGAATTATCTTTACTAACCCTTAAACGGTCCAGCCTTGTCTCCAGCGACTTATTAAGGGAATCAGGATCGTCTTCTGTTTTGTACAAACTCCGGAAGCTGAGCGACTGCTCAATGAGCCCGTCAGTGCAAAACCAGGCATATTCAAAGTTACGGGCATTGTAAAAACCACGAAGGACGAAGGAAACAGAGTCATTAAGTTGCTGGCTTTGGATGAATTTCTCAACAGCACTGCTATCTAAAAACAAATCATTATATGCGTTACCGATGTTTATCGTCGTATCCCTTTTAACTAATTCCTCCCCGATGGATAAGTCGGTATTTTTTTCAGTCTTTGTGTTATTATTACGCTCGCAACCTTGTGACAACAGGCTTCCGATCATAAAAAATGGGATTGTTAATCGCAGCATGGTTTTGGTTTTATTAGATGGTGAAGTTTTTTTATTTTCGATTCAGGATTCCGATAGCCATTGTAAATACTCTGGCGAGTGATACGGCAATACTCAACCAGGGCGACCATTCTAACAGATGATCATTTTCGCGGGCTATTTTTAGATTACCAACATGGATAATCTTGCCGGAAGTCACAAAGTCGTACTGATTAAAAATGAATAGCAGAACTCCTAACGGTAATAAAAGGACCCCGAGAATGATTGTTTTCATTACTTAATTATTAGGTACAATTATTCATAACGTAAAGCCTCAATCGGGTTCAGCGCCGCTGCTTTCCGGGCAGGGTACCAACCAAAAAAAAGACCAATTGCCGAAGAAAAGGTGACAGCTAAAATGACGGACGAACTGGTGACCACAACGGGCCAGCCGCCGAACACTGATACCGCTTAAGAAACAGATTTAAAAAATTGTTATTCATTATGTCGGGTTACCAAAATTTTAAGATTATTTTTTTATGACAAAGTATTTTGTCGTGCTAATCAGTCATTAAATAAAGATCGCTGATAAGATCTTGTAGCTGTTGAGCTCACCCCAGCATTAAATCCTCACTTTTCGAAGGCATTAATAATGTTTGTAAAGTTCATTTTATAAAGCTGTTCGATTGTTACAAACAAAATACGGATCCTTGCATGATTCACTGATTTAAATAATTCATCAACGCAGTTTTGTTGCATTTACTTTAAAACAGTTCGATTAAGTGTATTTCAAGTGTTAAAAGATCACCATCCAACGTGTGAATAAGGTTAACTGACAGAATTATTTAATGTAAAATCATAATCCGTGGCGATGATCGATATATGAAACTAAATGCGCGAACGATCTGAACACCCGGAAAGCTGAGAAAAGACGGCTATCCAACTGCGGTGATTCTGCCGAATTCCTGAAATATGTGATTGGTATAACTATTACCATTTTCGGTGTAACATCCGGGCTTCGACAGTAACTATCTTTATATACGAAAGCCAGAGTTGTTTTTCAACCACCCGACATCCGCTCAAATTGGTCCTATATACCTGATCGCCATTTATATACGAATTAGTCAAACAGAATATAACGGAAAACATAATAGAGGCTGCTCGGTAATCACACAAGAAAAATACTACCTTGCCATTAAAACAACTGAAATGGAGAGCAATTTTGTTGAAAAACACTATGTCACACGAATGGGATGGTTAAGAGCTTCTGTATTAGGAGCTAATGACGGAATCCTGTCTACAACCAGTATCGTTATCGGCGTTGCGGCAGCTAATCCGGAACGAAATGCTATCATCCTGGCCGCCCTTGCAGGTCTTATGGCGGGAGCAATGTCTATGGCGGCAGGAGAATATGTGTCGGTGAGCTCACAGGCAGATACGGAAAGTTCAGATCTTACAAGAGAGAAGCGTGAATTACTGGAGATGCCAGAATCGGAGCTTGCAGAGCTTGCGGCCATATACGTCGCACGCGGTATTGATCCTGACCTGGCCCTTAAAGTCGCTTCGCAACTTACCAAACATGACGCGCTTGCAGCCCATACACGGGACGAATTGGGCATAAATGAAATTACTGCCGCAAAACCCCTTCAGGCTGCTTTTGCATCTTTCGGCTCGTTTACCTTCGGGGCTTTGTTGCCATTTCTTGTTTCTATGCTGGCGCCATTACCCTTCATGGTATACTATCAATATGGCTTCTCCATTATTTTCCTGATGGTTTTAGGGGCTCTTGCGGCCAAAACAGGAGGATCTAGGGTCGGCATAGCAGTAGCCCGGATCGCGTTCTGGGGAACCGCAGCCATGGGCATAACTGCTTTGGTCGGGCATTTCTTTGGAGTCAGCACGGTTTAAGCCAATGGATAACCAGGTTACCTTCTCAAGGCTAAGATTAGCTAATGGAAAACGACTTCAAAGACAATCAATGATTATTTACCAATTCCTTATAAACGGTTACTTATTATCTAAAATTTGGATCCAGCAACATCAAATCTATACTTATTTTAAAAATACACAACAACGACTCCATCAAGTCTAAGCTCCCACCATTGCAACCTCCTCCGGCGTCAGATCGTAAAGCTGATAAATGAGATGATCGATCCGCGGTTCGAGGTCGGTAGTAGAATCCAATGATTTATTTTCCCTGGCTTCAAGTATGGCATTGACTGTAAAGGAAATGTCTGCATTATTTATCAAGGCTTCCGCAACAGGTAACCCAAGAATATATGGACTTTGCAGAGCCAAAGCTCCCCTTAATCCATTTGCTGTGTTATTTAGATAGAACCATACCAGTTTACTGTTCAAAAAACCCAGTAAAGAAACATCATCCGTAGGAATCAGAAACAACTTATTGTTTGTGTAAAGTCCTTGTCTGTCGTAAACAAAAGTAGAATATGCCGCAATTTCCTGATACAGTATTTTAGGCTTTTCAAATTCATTGTAGTAATCGCAGGGGCGCAACTCCCACCAATAATCTCCTTTGTCTCCTCTCGCTTTTGCCTTTAATTCATGTACCTGCAAAAAACTGAAAATGGCGGGGAATGCTGAACTCATTTCACGAAAAGCTTCCGCCTCTGGCAACTTTCCAACGATTTTTTTTGTAAATCCAAATGGAATCAGAATCAGCCACTTATCATTAACAGGCTGCTGATATCTTTTGATATCTCTCCCTGCCAAAAACGGCTTGATAATCTCAGCACTTTTAGGGTCCTCGCTGATTAACCTGTCTTTTGTACCGGTATCAATCACAAAAGCTTCATTAAGCCTGTCAAAACGCCACGATAAATTTTACCATTCAGATAATCACCCAAGGGCTTCCCGGCCGCTTTGATTTTTCCAATCAAATTTTGCAGACGACTGTCCACCAGATTCCAGCCTTCCGCAGAAAGACTCTCACCGCTTACAGAAATCCAGCGATCTGTCAGATAGGAACTAATGCCATTGGGATAACTCAAAGTATCTACCACAGCAGCCTGGAATCGATTCTCCGTAATTTCTTCCCTTTGCATCAGCCAGACGCTGGGATAGGTTGTCGCTTCATCAAAAACCGGCAAGTCGCCAAAATCAACCATCTGAATCGTCTTTTGCATACCGGCATAATTCCGCAAAGCCTTCCCGTAACCGCCTTTCATCCATTTATTTGGCAGGATATAGCAAAAAAATCCTGCTTGTTTTAAGAGCTTCATTCCTTTTTCTACAAAAAATACATAGAGATCTGCTGTGCCCGCGAATGTTTCGTAATTGGCTTGCAAATAAGGTTTCTGATCCCTGATCTCCTCCTGCCTGATATAAGGCGGGTTTCCGACCACGACATCGAAGCCCATAAAATCACCTTCGTCATTGAGCACATCCGGAAACTCGAACCGCCATTCGAAGGCATTTTCATAAATTTTGTTGCTTTTTATTTCCTCAACGCCGGTGCTCAGCAGTGTTATCTCCTTTTCAAGTTTTTCCTGCTGCTGTTTTTTAAGCTTTTTCTCCGCCCGTCCGGGTTCAAACAACTGGCTCTGGTTGAGCAGATTATACAGCTCACCTGAAAGACGGCTTAACCGCCTCACTTTCGGGTCATTGTTATGGATCTCGCTTCTGAAATTGCCCTTGATATCGTCGATCAGCCGTTCCATTTCGCGTTTTTCCTCCTTGCTTTGCGCATTCCGGTACGTTTGTACAGCCAACTTATAGGTTTCGATATTCCATTTCGTCTTTTTTAAAGCCAGTTTCAAGTCTGCATCCAGTCCAAACCGGCTGATCAGGCTATTGCCACACTTGATATTGATATCTATGTTAGGCAATGTTTCAAGTTCCTTAAATTGGCTGTCCGCCCTGTAATAGGCGTTTTTTAACAATTCGATCCATAAGCGCAGCCGACAGATCTTTACTGAGTTAGGATTGATATCCACACCAAAAAGGCAATTTTCAATGATCATCTGCTTTTCGTGGAAAAGTGTTTCCTGGATCCGCTGGCTTTCCTTATTGTGTGGTTTGTAGACAAAAGCATTTCCCTCGTCGTCCGCCACGGTCAGCTCATCGTTTTCCACTTCGATATGATAATCTCTCAGCAAAAGTCCATCTTTGTCCTGCAACACTTTCAGGTAACTTTTGACCGCAATAATTTCATTAAGTGCCGACACGAGAAAATGACCAGAGCCCACAGCCGGATCACAAACCCTGATGCTGTTAATCACTTCGTTAACAGCATTTTTAGAAATCTTCTCACCGATCTGATTATATACGTCATCAAGCGTTTGCAACGGCTGCATGTTCGGATAACCGTCGGCGATGATCCTTTCATTTATTTTCTGAACAACCGTGCGGCGGATCGTTTCACGGCACATGTACATGGTGATAAAACCAGGGGTAAAAAAGGAACCATCTTTGTACCCGTTTATTTTTTCAAATATCAACCCCAAAACAGAAGCATTGATCAGCGTTTTGTTCTCCTCCTGAATATCTTCACTTCCTTCACTACTAAAATCGTAGGATTCCATAAAAGCGAACAGGTACTCAATGGTGTTGAGTGAACCGGTCCTTTTCTTGCCCGAATCCTGTTTCAAAACTGTTGCACTAATGACAGGAAGCGTGCGTTCGTCCCGCAAATTACTGATCACGATGGCCTGGTTTTCAAGGCCCGTCACTTCAAAAAGTGAGCTATTCAGATACGGTATTTTTTCAAATTGTTTCCTGACTTCCTCCACCCGGCTGTCCTGCCGCCGCGCCAGTACCGAAAAGAAAAGACTATTCAGGTCATCATAATTTTTAATTTTCCTGAAATTCAGGAAAGCGTATGTTTCGTCGCCTTTGTGATAACTTACAAGCTGGGCTTCAAGCAGTTTTAAAAACAAGATCCTGTTCACCCAGGTGATCACCAGTTCGAGCCCCACATTAATTAGAGTCTGTCCATACAGTAAGGTTTTCGAGCTAATGTGATGATTTCGCACGGTTAAACAGATTTGACAGGTGGCTTATTAGATGTTTGGCTGCTTTTTTTACGAGCTGTGCGCAAAATATATATTTCTGATGCTCGTTTTCGCTTTGCAGGACGTAGTTATCCCTTGGGCCTCATTAAAGGCTCAAGTTAGCTGGTTTTATAGTTGCAAAATTAACTTCGATGTCATCACCCTCACATTGTAGGCAATGGCACTCCATAGTACCTTAGCCTTAAAATGTGCATCTCCCTTCCA
>NZ_SZVO01000039.1 GCF_005280585.1 Dyadobacter frigoris | reverse complement strand
TTTATTGAGTGAAACCAATAATTTCTGCACGTTCTCTTCGGTGATTTTTGAAATATATTTCTGATATAACTGAAAGCTATAAGGGCGAACTACATCAATTTTTATAAATTGAGCACATATCCTGGAATCTGTTTGAGCATATTCCAATTCCCGGTAATCAAGACCTTTCAGCTCCTTATAAATCGCAGCACGGACAATTTGCTCAACACCGGGCATGTCTTGACGGCCAAAATCGCTCTGCTTACAGCCTTTTAATATGTCAGCGGACACAAGGGTCACCAAGCTTGGATGACCCTCTATAAGCGCATCTAAAAGCGCAAACTCAGGATTCCGAGACCAATCCGGGCGCTCAAATTTTATCAGAAATTCTTCAAACAGTTTCATCTTCATAAACTAAAGATACAAAGAAAAATCAAAATTCGATAGCTTAATTAACTATATTACAGACAGTTGAAGTTTATAGACAGACTCTAATTATTTACAAATAGGAAAAAGGGATTGCAATCCTGACCATATTAAAATGTCAGCCGTGCTTGAAAAGAAGAAGATTATTCAGCAAACTTCTGCTGTCTTATGGCAAATTGCAAAGGACACAATTACAAAAAGTGTTGAGAAGGGGTTGTATCATCCTGGCTGATGATACTTCATTGGTAATTACCTTACTAATTGAAGGGGTAAAATCCGTTGTTTCATTTGATTGTAAGCGGTTAAATCACTGCGAAAATCAGTATCAAGATCTGTTAATAGGACCTTTTTGCCGTCCATCCATAAGGCCGGGTTGATTGTTCGTATTTTCGGCGTGAGTATGCGCCAGGGATATTTGTCGGCTAAAACGAAATCGGGAACCTTTGTAATTTGTAAAATTTGAAATTGAAGTTCGGGATCCGGACTGCTGGAAACCTTATTCCAGAGCTGCTGGTCTGTAAGCCAGACGTCTGCCTCAGTAATAATAGATTTTAAAAAGCCAGTTTGTGTGAGCTGAGCCATTAGCTCGTACAGACCCAGGGCTTTAAGCTCCGACCAAATCAGCTCATCAGCCTTCATATAGTTGTATGCAAGCCAGCGGGCTTCTTCAATTTTATTAACACAAATAAGTTTATCTCTCACGGATAAATGCATTAGCACTTTATTAACCTCTTTTGCCTGGAACAGACCTGTGGCAATACCGTCACGGAAAAAATAATCCAGCCTATCCGCACATAAAGCGGGTGCTGGCTGCTCTAAAATTGGATAGTTGTCTTCGCTGATAAAATCACGCCAATCAAAGCCGTAGTTTCCTAGAACCTTCGGAATATCCGACTTTTCGAGATACTCTTCTTTTTTTAGCTCATGATAACTCTCCCCGTTTGGACCATTGAAGACGTGATCAATCACATGGGAGAAAGCAGTATGGCTGATGTCGTGAAGCAGTGCGGCAATTTGTTCTTGTAATGAACATCCTAATCTTTGGGTTAACCACATCACGCCAATAGAGTGCTGAAACCTGGTGACGGGCTGTATTAACTTTAAAAATCCTGTAATGCCATGTTGAGATATACCACCCAGACGCTCAAAATGCTTTGGTCTTTATTAGATCCAACAAAACGGGGTCTTTAATCACCACTTTTCCATAGACCAGATCCTGATATTGCATCGAAATAACCGTGTTTTAATTATTATTCAATAAAAACAAAAATAAGAAGCAAGCATTTGACACTTCAAGGAAGTTTAAATATTTTCTTCAAAACTATCTAATTGATATTTTCTGTTAAGAATTTAAATCCTACGGCAGGTAAAGTCAGCAAAGAGGGGGAACTTATGCTTACATAATCTGCTATTCAGGGCGAGCGCCAGGCGGTCCCAGGATGGTATCTCCAATCTCAGCCATGACCTGTGCAGCCAACTGCATATCAAATGATTGCTGGGGTTCATTTGTTCCATTTTCACAAATACCTACGCTTCTGATCAGGCGGGCAAATCCACTAGGCGAAGCAACAACAATTGCTTTGAACGGACTTGTTTCAGACTGATTGACAACACAATGAACAACATCTCTGGTAATAAAATGACTTTCACCAGCTTTAAGTGAATGCTGCTGACCAGGCATATAAATCGTTACCTGACCTTCAAGCACAATAATTGTTTCAGAATAATTAGCATGTACATGCAACGGGGATTGTGCACCCGGTGGGAATGTGCCTTCAATAAGATCATATTGGGATGCTGTCTCCTTTTCGCTCATCAGAATACGCTGCATTGAGCCGAAAAACCGGTAAATCGGGGAATTCATAACGGAAAAATTTTATTAATATACGCGGTATACTGCGTTGGCAAAGGCCTGTCGCATGTTTGTTTATTATATCTGTCAGATTTTCACTGCGTGGAAAGACTAGTATTTCTACAAGTTTGTTTGGCAATTCCAAGATTGTCAATACCGTATTCGAGCACATCTTTACTTTTTAAAAAAACTGGAGGTGATTGGCGGTGACCCGTACCAGAAGGAGTGCCTGTGGCAATAATATCGCCTGGAAGTAAGGTCATGAACTGGCTAATATAAGATATTAGAAATGGTATTTTGAAGTATAGATCCTTTGTACTGGAGTTTTGCATCATTTTCCCATTTAGCTTTAACCAGATAGCCAGATTATTCGGATCTTCAATTTCATCCGGTGTGACCAGATAAGGACCGATTGGACAAAACGTATTACATCCTTTGCCTTTATCAACAGTTCCGCCCCTTTCCAGCTGATAACTACGTTCACTGATATCATTCATAACACTGTACCCCGCTATAATACCCCGTGCATCCTGCTGAGAAATATAACTTGCCCTTTTACCGATTATGACGGCAAGCTCCGTTTCCCAGTCGGTTTCTTCTGAGCCAGGTGGTAATAAAATTGTATCGTAGGGGCCACATATAGCAGAAGTTGCTTTTAAAAAAATGACAGGTTCCTTTGGAACAGGCAGTCCGGTAGCAGCGATATGTTCAAGATAATTTAAACCAACAGCTACAATTTTTGAGGGCCTTGCCACCGGGCACCCAATGCGGACAGCCTTGTTCACTTTTGAAAGTTTTTTTGCGGCATTGCTTATAAATTTGCATAGCCGTTCCAAACCGCCACTTTCAAAAAAGTGCTCGTTAAAGTCTTCTGTGAATTCAGAAAGATCAAATATGGACCCATCCAGCACTATACCTGGTTTCTCCTTACCCTGATCCCCATACCTAATAAGTTTCATTTCCGGGAATGTTGAAGCCTGGTTTTGGCAGATTAATATTACTTGCTAGCATTCTTGAGCTCTGTTAAAACTTCTGGCAGTGTATTGACACCCCAGTGCTCTAAATATTTTCCATTCTTGATCCGTACAATATCGATGACATCGATGCTGATCCTGTGGCCTGTTGGCGCCAAACCAAGTAGTGTACCAGTGTGTGTGCCACTAATGTTTTTACGTGTGGTTACAAGATCTCCTTCGGCCACCTGTTCATAAATCATTACTTTCATATCGGGCATCGCAGGCCGTAAAATGTTGTTAAAAGTATTTATCATCCCGTTGGGGCCGTTGTCAGCGCCAGTAGGTGCAGAATGATTAATAAACTGCTCATCGATTAAGTTTTTAAAACTTTCAACGTCGCCTTCTTCGATAACTTCCTTATTAAATTAAAGCGTCGCACGACGGCTTTATTTTTTTCGGTTTGTGTTTGCATGTACTTATTTGTTTGATGGACTTTGGGCGGAACGCCAAAAGCAATACTTTGGCCATAAGATACCCAAATTATTATTGCTGTTACTGCTACCTTTTGTATATGTTTGGATACTTTCATAAAACGAAGGTACAGCAAAGGCTTGTCTGGATGTGAGGGCTATGCGTCCAGATCTTGTCGATGGACGTTCAAATTCTGGACCTGGTATTCGCTTGGGTTAAGGCCGAAGTAATGCCGGAAAGCATGTGAAAAGCTAGAATGATTTTTATAGCCAACTTTCAGATATACCCCGGACGGACTTTCCCCTGGAAATTTTAATAGCTCTCCGGCTTTCTGCAACTTCTTTTCCAATAACCATTGCTGTGGTGATGTACCGTATATGCGCTGAAAATTTCTTTTAGAAGTAGAACTGCTCATGTTACACAAAAATGCCAGTTCTTGCACTGTAATAGGCATCCCGATGTGCCCTTCAACCGCCGTCTTTAATAGTAAATCCTGATGATCTTTTGAAACGAGTTGTAATGACTGGAACTTCGCAGGATCCAGAAGGATCAGATATAAAAGCAGTTCTTCTAATTTTATTTGTTTGATTTCTGCTGATAATGTTACCGGACTTTTTAGTAACACGATTAGCGATTCAACATATTGGCGAATAAAGGAATCCTGAGTATAGGTAAGAAATGGCTGGTCGGTATTTTTCGTAATAGATCCTTTTAGTAATGATTGATATTTTATCCAGAAGCGGTTTAACAGTTCATTGCTGAAGTAAAGCAGTACACTTGTAAAGTTCTGTGTGTTGGAAATGATTTCTGTTGTCAAGATATTGCCGGTTGAGAGAATGACCAACTCTCCCTGGTGTATATCAATCGAAATTTCAGGGTAAACAACAGTTTTCTTACCACTAATAAGCAGATTAATCATATTACGGTTTAATATGATTTTGTTTTTGATTGTATTATGCCCTGACCGGTAGTACCGGATAATCACTTCAGTCTCACTGATAGAGGGTTCGGTAGTTAAATCATCTGGCAGGTTATAAGTTTTCAAGGTTAACGCTTAATATAATGTTCCTTTGTTTCGATTATTGAGTCAGACATTAAGTGAAGTATTAGTGCAGTTTAAACAAGCTGGATTAAACAAAAATACCCAGATGGTTAGACCGTAAAACTCTGCCCGTTTGGAAATTCGTGGTCTATGCCAGTGATTGAACATGAAATCGCGGGATTTTTAAATCCTGCGTTTAATGAGATCCGGTAATATGCTTGTTGGCTTTTTGTAGAAGTCTTGTTATTTCGTGCATGTATTTAACCAGCTCATCAAGCTGCTGTTCAGCCATATTCGACACGAGCCTTGAAATCTGCTGATAAGAGGCATGGTTAAGGGTATCAAAAACGCTTTTACCCTGATCGGTTAATGAAAGCAGATAGACCCTGGCATCTTCCTTGGAAGCTTTTCTTATGATCAATCCTGACCGTTCGAATTTTTTTAAGATACGGCTTAAATAGCCTTTATCCATGCTCAGTTTGCTAATGATATCTGAGGCTGACACAGTTCTCGCTGTGAAAATTTCGTAAAGTATCCGGGCCTCGGCAAGTGAATATTCACTGTCCAACAGGTTGTTGTTAACCAGGCCTAATACATCGGTATAGAAACGGTTAAAGCTTCTGATCTGGACAATTTTCTTTTCTAAGCTCATAGCTGATCTTTGGATAAATCCAGTTCATAACGCCTTTCAACAAGCTTTTTATCGAAAGCGTTTGACAGCTTCTGCTCTGTGAGACGGAAACCGAATTTCATATATAAACCGATTGCAGCCTGCTGTTCTTCGGTTGTCCATAGGTAAGCTTGAGTGCATTTGTTTACCTTCATAAAGCTTATAAACTCTTTCATTAGTTTTGTTCCCAATCCGGCGCCTCTGTATGCTGGCTGGAACAGAAAATAACGGAGTTGAATGGCAAGGTCCCTGTGCTGGGCTACCAGAAAACCAATGATTTTATCTTCATGCTCACAAATCCAAACCTTATCCTTTAAACTATCATATTCATGTGCAAAGTCATTCAGTCCATCCAATACATAGGCCTCAAAATTCAGGCCGTAACCGTATTCTTTTGAATACAAATCTGCATGGACATGTGCAATATATCCCAGATCTCCAGGCATTAAAACATTTCTGATCTTGATTGCGGATAAATCAGGTTTGACTAGGGTTTCCATATTGGCAATATTTAAATTGGCAGGTGTTAAAGTTTGATTCAGATTATTGATTACAAATTAAATTAATAAAGTTGACTTTGTCAACTAAAATTAAATATGTTTTCAATAAGTGCCTGAAAATGTGTAGTTTTTGCAAGTAGATTAATAAGCAGCAGAAGACGGAATATATAATTCCCATTATTCCTTTTTTTGGAGAGCATCAAAAAGTGTGGGGTAATTGATTCTTTGATAACTTGAGAAGGAATTTGAAAGCCTTAGCGTCCCCACCTTGTCATGAAAGCAAAAATGTAGCCCAGCCAGTTGCCGTTGATCCTCGAACTGGAATCTATCATTTGAAGGTACACATCCTAAATATTTCGCCAATGATTTTCCGGCGCTTTATCATTGACGGCAATACGCATATTGCAGAGCTGCATCATTTGATACAGATGATGATGGGCTGGGAGAACCAGCATTTACATGTTTTTCATATCTGGGGAGTTGATTATGGAATTGCCTATGAAGGAGGCACTTATTATCGTGATGACCCCAGTGAAATTTTTATCGGAGATTTAGGTCTGAGGGCTGGCGATAAATTTTCATATATTTATGATTTTGGCGACTATTGGAAACACGAAATCCGTGTCGAGAAGGTTGAGAATACCAGGCCCGGATACCGACATCCAATTTGTACAGCCGGACGAAGAGCTTGCCCTCCGGAAGATGTCGGTGGCCCGTATGCATATCAGGATGCTTTGATAGGTCAGTTCAGTTGGATCCAGGAAACCTTGTCAAACGTACTGGAAAGTATCGAGAACCGAGAAGTTCCGGACCTTGATCTGGATAGTGCCCCTTGGTGGTATCTCAAACACCGCAGTGAAGTCTTCGATAAGAAAAAAATGAACCAGGCATTAGCCAAACTGTATCAAAAAAAGGGTGATGGTAAATTTTGGAGAACTTTGGGTGGTTACGATGCTTATTTTGATGATTAAGAGCAATACTTTCTGTATCAATAAAACCTAGTGGTTAATTTGATTATAGTTTGTAACTTGGTGTGATGGAAAAGGGAGTGATTTTCGTCCGGGTATCAAAAAGAGAACAGGACTACCAACGGCAGATAGAAGACCTACGGGTGGTGGCTCAAACCCAAAGCCTACGGATTGTTGCAGAAATAGCTGAGAAGGTAAGCGGTGCAAAGTATAATCAGGAGCGTGATGGTCTGCAGGAGCTGCTGGCCATGGCGCGTAAACGCGAGATCAATAAGGTCCTGGTTCAGGAAGTTTCCCGTTTGGGGCGCTCGACGGTTGAAGTCTTAAATGTATTGGAGGAGCTGACCAAACTTCAAATCAGTGTTTATGTACAGAACTTTGGTATTGAAACATTAAAAAACGGCAAGAGAAACCCCATTGCTCAATTTATGTTTACGCTGCTGGCTGAATTTGCACGGATGGAACGGGAAACATTGCGGGAACGCATCCTGTCGGGAATGGACGAAGCACGCCGGAAAGGGAAACATTTAGGCCGGCCAGATGGATCAAGCGAAGACAAGGAGGCTTTTTTAAAGAAGTACCCCTCGGTGGTCCGGAATCTACGTTTGGGTATCAGTGCGCGTAAAACGGCTAAAATTTGTGATACCTCTATCAATACGGTAAGAAAAGTCAAAGATTATATTTCCTGATAACCTTAATAATCATGAAATTCAAACTCCAATTAGTATGCGAACCCGGCGAAAATGAAACTGCTTACACTGACGAGATTTTCACCTTTGATAAGTCATTTGATACTTTTGAAAACATTGGATTGAACCTTTGTGAATCAAAGCAGTTATTGAAAAACTTGCAGCAATCCATCGTGGAAAAGCAACTGGGCGCTTTTATCAAAAGTAAGGGGATGCAAAAGCTTCGTAAAAAAGGGAACTATACCGTTAAACTCAAAACACTTTTTGGTGATATCACTTTTGAAAGCCCCAGATATTATGGCGAAGATAAAAAAACGTTCAGCCCTCTGAATGAACTGCTTCCAAATCATACTACTCCTGAGCTTTTGTTTCTTGAAACGAAATGGGCATGTTTAATCCCTTTTGAAAAGACGGCAAATTTATTGAAAGAAGTCCTGCCGGTTGCGGAAACGATTAATGCGACAACGGTCCAGAACCATCTATATGACTTGGCGTTAGCCCAGGAGCAAGAGGTTGGAGAAGAGCAGTGGATGTACGACTGTGGCAGCATAAACCAGCGGCAGGCGCTGCCAAGGCCCGAAAGAACAATGGTTGTTGGGATTGATGGCGGATATGTCCGGGACTGGAAAGATAAAAAAAGCATATTCGAAGTTATCGCTGGCAAGTCGATTCCGGCTGAAAAACCAGCCAAATGCTTTGCATTTGTAGGATCATATGATTTAAAATCCAAACGCCGGTTTTATGACCATCTTGTATCACAAGGAATGCAGCCCCACCAGCAGCTTGAGTTTTTTTCAGATGGTGCTGACAACTTACGAAACCTGCAAACCTACCTTAATGCAGAATCCACGCACATTCTGGATTGGTTTCATATTACGATGAAACTGACAGTTCTGCACCAGTGCGCACTTGGGTTGATGAAAAAAGAGGAAAATATTTTCAACATTTATTGACCCGTATAAAATGGAATTTATGGCACGGTAATGCTGTACGGGCAATTGAGCATTGTGATGACCTTGACTTCTATCTTACCGATCACCTGGAAGACAAGACGCAAAAGAAAAAATATGACAAGATTAAACCGTTCCAAACATATGTTACCGACTTCGACAAATACATTTCAAACAATATAAATTTTATCGTCAATTACTCCGAGCGGTACAATTACGGCGAAGTTATTTCAACCAGCTTTGTGGAATCCACAGTCAATTATGTAATTGCCAAACGGTTTTCTAAAAAACAGTCGATGCAGTGGACTAAAAAAGGTGCACACTTGCTGCTTCAAGTCCGAACAAAAGTATTGAACAATGAATGGGAAGATACTTTTCGAAAGATGTATCCGGATTTCAGGCCGATGAAATCAGTGAAGGATCCTGACTTCATCCAGGAAGCGGCATGATCTCCCACACTTTTTGATGCACTCCACATTGGTGGAAGGTTTTCCAGAAGCCGGACGAAATTTCTTTGTAAACCTGGTATTCAGTCATTTTTAAGATGCGTTTACTTAGGGTCTGCTGAATATGTCTTCTTTTGTCTTACGCTGCGAGCTTGAGCTGTGGTTGACGATTCCGCAGCCACGGCTCAAACTTCATCTGTCTTGCTGAATAAGTAACTAGCACCACATGGCACAATAGTGCTTCCCCGGCCAACTTGACCAGGTTCAACACTAGGATGATGGATGCAATCCAGGATTGGCTTGTTGCTTGTAATCTTGCCTTTATCCGGTTTAGGCCATAAGCTGTTTTGGCTTGGCCAAACTTCCCCTCGATTGGATTGCGTTCCCCTGGACTTACGTGTTTC
>NZ_SZVO01000038.1 GCF_005280585.1 Dyadobacter frigoris | reverse complement strand
TGGAAGGGAGATGCACATTTTAAGGCTAAGGTACTATGGAGTGCCATTGCCTACAATGTGAGGGTGATGACATCGAAGTTAATTTTGCAACTATAAAACCAGCTAACTTGAGCCTTTAATGAGGCCCAAGGGATAACTACGTCCTGCAAAGCGAAAACGAGCATCAGAAATATATATTTTGCGCACAGCTCGTAAAAAAAGCAGCCAAACATCTAATAAGCCACCTGTCAAATCTGTTTAACCGTGCGAAATCATCACATTAGCTCGAAAACCTTACTGTATGGACAGACTCTAATTAAGTAACGGCTGCAGTGCATCCATGCTGGCAGCATATTTTGCTTCGGGCGTTATGCGCTCTTCGAATTCCTGCCATAAAGCAAGCATTTCATTACCAATCTTTTCGGGTAAAAGGCCGAAAATCCTCGCTGCTGCATCCCGCTCTGTGAGCACTGCCTGCTCCCTACCCTGCTGATCATATAAAAAAGTATCTCCGCAGTCAATTTCTACCACATCATGAATCAAAAGCATTTTGAGTACTTTAAGCATATCAAGATCACCAGACTCCGTCTGATCAGCGAATACAAGTGCCAACAGTGAGCAGCACATCTGGATCTTCCGTCATTTCCAATATAGTAATCAGCCTGAATTCTGCCGCTTTTAGCTTCCAATGTGCCGGTTTTAACAATAGCCGCTGCAGGAAATAAATCTCATTCTCCTAGTTTTACTATTAAATCTGAAAGACATGAAAAATAAAATGTTTAATACGTTCAAAATAATTCTGGTATTAGCGTTGCTTACAGCCATCAGGCCCGTTAAAGCACAATCTATGCAGATGCATCATCAGCATTCGTCGGCAGGTAAAAACATTCTCCTTACCCTGATGGATTCCATGATGGTACAAATGAGTAAACTGCCAAAAGCCACTTCACCAGAATCTGATTTTATACAGCAGATGATACCGCATCATGAAGGTGCCGTAGCCATGGCAAAGTATGAAATTCAGCATGGCAAAGATTTTAACATGATACAGCTCGCCAGAAGTATTCTGACTGAGCAAACTAGTGAGATCCAGCAGATGAACCTGTGGTTAAAGCAAATTTCTGCAACGGGCAAAGAAATGCCCTCCGGTTACCAGCAGTCTATGAACCGGTCGATGGAGGCTATGATGCTTACCATGCCTTCAAATGAGCAGCTTACAGATATTGATCATGCTTTTGCAGCTGTGATGGTCCCGCATCACCAGGCCGCTGTTGATATGGCCAAAATCATATTAAAATATTCCGGTGATCAGCTGACTTCTGGTTTTGCCAAACAACTTATTTCCTCACAGCAGGTTGAAATTGAACAAATGTCCTTATTCTTAAAATAATTGAAAATGAAAACAATAGCGCTTGCAGTCATGTTAAATCTTGTTGGTTTAATTACCGCTGCCCAAAGTCCGTATGCTCATGACCGTGTTTATACAGGTAACCAGGTTTCCAATACAGTTTCTGTTGTAGACCCATCGACGAATAAGTTATTGGGAGAAATTAAACTGGGTAAACCCTACCCTAACGTATTGAGTCCCTTATACAAAGGCCAGGCGCTGGTGCATGGTCTTCGATACTCACAGGAGAAAAAAATACTGGCTGTGGTGTCCATCGGCTCCAATGCTGTTACCCTGATCTCTACGGAAACAAACCAGATATTGAAGACAATTTATGTTGGCCGTTCCCCGCACGAGCCGACGTTTACGCCCGACAGTAAACAAATATGGGTATCTGTACGAGGAGAAGCATACATCAGTGTCATTGATGTTGAAAAAATGGCAGAGATCAGGCGCGTACCCGTTGCAGACGGACCGGGCATGGTATCCTTTACACCGGATGGCAAACTGGCCTATGTATGTTCTAGCTTTACGCCGGAGGTAGATATTGTGGATGCAGCAACTTATACAATTGTAAAAAAGATTCCGGTTACCAGCCCCTTTTCACCCAACATATTTACCAGTCCCAAAGGTGAATGGATAGCCATGACGCACAAGGATACCGGGAAAGTTACCATTATCAATACCGCTTCTCAGTCTGTTGCCAAAGTGATTACGACCGGCGCGATAACCAATCATGTTTCTTTCAGTTATGTGAAAAATAAACTGATGATGCTCGTTACAGTTGGCGGTGAAAACAAACTGCGGGTATTTGATGCAGCTCAGGATTTTAAACAAACCGATACGGTTAATATCGGAGCTTTGCCTCATGGCCTGTGGCCTTCGCCGGATGGAAAATTACTGTATGTAGGCCTGGAATTCGCTGACCAGGTGCAGGCTGTTGACCTGCAAACGATGAAAGTAATCAGCACGATCCAGATCGGACAAAGTCCGCAGGCACTGGTTTATGCTGCAAATGCGGTGACTAATATCAACACTAAATCCGGTCTTTCTGCGCTGAACGATACGGCTTCCACACAGGTAATTGCATTAAATGCAGTTAACACAAACCAAAAATCACATGGCAGACTTGCTGTGCGAAGCATTGGCCTGGCTGATCTGGTGGAGCAGATTTTCACTTCATTACAACCGAACACCTCTTATACCCTGGCTTTATCAAGATCAGAGAAAGCGCCGTTTTCTTCTGATTATCAGATCAATACTTTTGATACCGATGCGAATGGCAAATACATGGGTCAGTCTACCGGGCTGGTTAAAACGATTAACGGTGTTGATAGTAAGTCTTTCCGTCATGTGATTTTAACCGACACTAAAACCGGGAATGTTGTATTATCAGATCAACTTTAAAAAGTGGATTTACAACAGACTGTTTGATACGCCTTTATGATTTTTTAAGGTTATCTTTGGCCGACTGTCAACTATTTTATGATTACCAAAAAAAAATGTCCGGTTGAGTAACAGCACTGTGTTTCGTGTTTCTGCCAAACTGATATGGTTCAGTGCCTTATTCATGGGCGTTCTGGCGTCTATACCGAAAATACTTCAACTGCACATTACGCTTATCGAACTGGCTGTGGACGCATCCGTTGCTTTTTTGTTTTCCCTTTTTGTCTGGTATTATAATTTATACAGTCTGCCTAAATTTTCAAACCGTCAATTTACCAGCCGGTTTTTTAACCTCAGACTGCTTTACAGTTTGCTTTTGGGCATTGGTTTGATGCTTTTGCTGGTCAGTGCCCATCAGCTATTGTTTCCGCATTATAAATTTGAGTCGATGATTATGATGTATGAGTTTCGCGGCATACTCATCAACCTTACCATTTATATGTTTTTATACCTGCTTTATCAAAGTTATCATACACAGCTTATCGGTATAGAACTGGAACGTGTAAAAGCAGACCATATCGGGGCACAATATGAATTACTGAAACAGCAGGTCAATCCGCATTTCCTTTTTAACAGCCTAAATACATTGAAATCGATGATTGAGATCGGTGATGCGCATTCAGTAGATTTTGTTCTTAAACTCTCTGATTTTTACCGTTTTACACTGGATAGCCGCCAGCAGGATATTATTCCGCTTGCAGATGAATTGAAAATACTCCAGGCCTATATGTTTTTACTGGAAGCAAGGTTTGAAGAAGGCATTAACCTGAGCATTAAAATTGATACATCCGCAGCTACCACTTTTATTCCTCCTTTTACCTTACAGTTACTGGTTGAAAACTGTGTAAAACACAACGTGATTTCTCTTGAACATCCTTTAAATATTAAATTGTACACAGCTGATGATACGCTGATTGTTGAAAATCAATTGCAGTTAAAGAAAAATCCGGAAGCATCAACAGGAATGGGACTGGAAAATATCAATCAGCGTTACCAGCATCTTACGCAGAAAGAAATCAGAATAGAACAGAATACAATTTCCTTTAAGGTTATTTTACCTCTTATTTATGAAAATCCTGTTGATCGAAGACGAGATTAAAACAGCCAAGGCATTAGGGCAATTAATTTTGTCTATCAATCCGGCTACAAAAATCCTGGCTACTATACAAAGTGTTGAAACAGCAGTTAAATACATCAGGGAAAATGAAAGTCCTGACCTGATCTTTATGGATATTCAGCTGGCGGACGGCTTGTGTTTTGACATATTCAAGTTGGTTAAAGTCGTTTCGCCGGTTATATTCTGTACCGCTTTTGATGAATATGCACTGGAAGCTTTTAAAGCTAACGGAGTAGATTATGTCCTTAAACCGTTTTCCAGGGAAAGTTTAACGGCAGCACTGGATAAAGTCGTTCACCTGAAAAACTTTTTTCAAACACATGACAATGCTTTGCCGGATTTAGAAGTTCTGCTGAATAAAATTGAAGTCCGTGGTAAAAAAGGCTTTCTGGTATTTAAGAATAACAAATATCTAACCATACAAACAGAAAATATTGCGTTCTTTTACACCCATCATGATACCACCACGATAACGACTTTTGATGGCCAGGAATTTCCCGTAAACCAATCCTTGGATGAGATTTACCAGCAATTGGCACCACATCAGTTTTTCCGCATTAACCGTCAGTACCTGGTAAACTATACGGCTGTTAAAGAAGTAGAGCATTATTTTACCCGCAAACTGGTCGTATCTTTATCCGTTGACACTCCCGATAAGCTACTGATCGGAAAAGATAAAACTGGCGCATTCCTGAACTGGCTGGACAGCAGATAATAACTGAAGAAGACACTTTGGATTGCTGTGGTGTTTTACCTATTCGTTAAGTATCTCAACTGTAATTACCTGTGCCGCGGATCGCTCCATGGTACCCTGCTTTGCATACAATAAATCATTTTATGAATAAACAATCATCAACGTTTGTAAATGGTTTGAAAGCCGGCTTGTTAGCAATTTCCATAAATACTATATTTTTAAAAGCAGGCCCGTTATTGAAGATTAAAGCAGAAAGCGGGGGGCTTTTGAAATTAATATTGCTTCATAGCACTCCGTATTTAAACAGTTCCTTTCACAGCATTTTTCAAACAACTTCATTTTGGTTAATCTTTCATTACTTAACAGGATTTGCGATGGTGGCATTGTATGTTTATATTTTGGAACCTTGGTTGCCCTATAAAGGATGCCAAAAAGGAAGCGTATTTTCGTTAGTCCCTTGGCTCATCAATGCTTTTATCGTGCTTCCATTACTTGGGCAGGGCATTGCTGGCTTGCAGGCATTACCACTCAGTGGCATAATTTATTTTTTTATTGCCAACTGGCTATTCGCAATAGTTTTGGGCATATTGTATGAAAGATTTAAAAAATAACCTGTTTGTATGGGGAAATTAGTGTCTTTTTATTAGGGCCTGGAAACCCCTAAGAAGCTACTATCCCTATACATTTTACCTTTTCATGGGTTTATAATAAAGCCCCAAGTGTAGCATTTGCGCGTTGGTGAAAAAAGCACACTTAATGTTTTCTGTTATTGACACACTAACCGAAGCAGCTAAGTGCTGCTCCAGCCCCCCGGCCGGTTAAAACCCAGTTTTCATTTTTTTTCTTGGGTGACATAATATCAAAAACACCCAGTTGTTTTAAAAATATGGTTGTCGCAGTGTAATAATGGAATGATTTTATTTTCCCGTTTTCAATTTTGAAAACATCGCAGCAAGGCGTTTGCATTGTTTTCTCCGTAGCAGGTATCGTTCCGGAAGGTAGTTGAAGTGGGCCCTTGTGTGTTCCATTCAAAGATAGTTCTACCACCACTGTATTTTCAGCTTCTACAATTACATCAATAAATTCAATTAATCAATCAAAAATTTGATTTAAATGGTTCTCGCCTTGCTATATACACTTTTTATTAAATATGGATTGGGGCTTATTGAAATTGCATGAGTTTTTACGGCCATTTGCTTTTACGATCCTGCTTTACTGCATTAAATAACAAATGAGAAGTTAGCTCACTAAGCTTTCTTATTTTCAACTCATTCTACATCTTAAAATATTATATAGAGCAAAACTAATTCACTATATTGGGGTCAATTAAAAGAAAGGGGAAATCCGTCAAGACTTATACATACGGTTTAGCGCTTGAGTATTGTCAATATATTACATTCTCAGACCATACTACGAATTATATTGAATATTCAATAGCTGAATAAAGCATTTAAAATGCAATTAATAATAATCAGAACAAAAGGTAAATTATAATTTTGATCTTCAGGATAGTAAACTTTACAATGATCTTGATAACGACGTTTGACAAACAGGAATTTCCGGTAAACCAATCTTTGGATGAAATTCACCAGCTTTTGGCAGCACAGCAGTTTTTTCGTATCAATCGTCAGTATCTTGTAAATTATAGCGCTGTTAAAGAAGTAGAACATTATTTTACACGCAAACTGGTTGTAACTTTATCTGTTGACACATCAGAAAAACTTCTGATCGGAAAAGATAAAACTGCCGCATTCCTGAACTGGCTGGATAGCAGATAGTAAGTGAAATAAAACAATTACTCTCATCCCCACCTCCTGGTTACATATCCTTTGATGGTTTATGACAAACTATGCCAGCATATATTCAGACCCTCCAAAAAATTCCTGCATGTACCCTTGCACTTTTCTGTCATTTTTCTTCAGGTCCGATTGTTATTTTAACCCTAGCCTATTGTGCACATTTGTTAACAGCATAAAACGGGCTTCCCGGATTGTTATATAGCACGTACCGGGCTGTGCATTTGCCGTCGCTGTTATCAGAAGCCTCTGGCTAAAAAAAGTCCTTTTCATAAGACCATTGGCTTAATCCGCTGTAAAGCCATACTGGCGGTAAATCTTTTTTGCTTCGCTGCTGACCAGAAAGTTCATGAAATCTTCGGCAGCCTTGGGACGTGGCGCGGTTTTGAGCTGCCCGGCCATATAGATTGCCTGGATATTTTCCTTTTCCGGAAGCGGGATCATCTCGATTGGATTGCCGATCATCTTCTGGTAATAGGCCTCAGAATACCACACGGGCCCGGCCTGTGATTGTCCGTACATGATGCGCATGGGCGTCTGACGATGATGGATCTGGGTCAGATACGTTGTTTTATCTTTTACTTTTAGCTCCATGATCTTTTTTCGTAGCATTTCGCCACCGGCTTTCACATAGGCTTCTTCTATCCTTTTTCCAATTCCCTCCCATTCAGGATTGGGCATGCTCACCATCACATCTGCCCTTCCAAGATCACAGAGCCCTTTTACATTTTTAGGATTACCTTTTTGCACCATGATTGCCAGATTGTTTTTAGCATATACTTCGCTGCGGCTAAAAAGATCCTGCATCTCGGAGATCTTGGATTTGCCCGCCGTATAAACATCAGGCTGATGCGAAATCCGCATGTTGCCAACTGTTATTGATCCACTTTTAATTTGCTTGGCCAAAATACCGGGCGGAAGTGTCTCAGCAAAAATGCGGGTGTAATCAGGATAAGCTTTTTTAAAGCCGGCCAGAAGGTCATCAATGACCATAAACTGGTTTCCGGCAAAAAACACAACCAGCTGCGGATCAACGATATCTCCGTACAGATCAGGCACATTGTCAACACCCGCTACGGTAAAGGAAAGGCCTTCGTTCCAGGGTTTGTTC
Organism: Dyadobacter frigoris; assembly: GCF_005280585.1. Taxonomy (GTDB): domain Bacteria; phylum Bacteroidota; class Bacteroidia; order Cytophagales; family Spirosomataceae; genus Dyadobacter; species Dyadobacter frigoris. Next base: position 4,895 of record NZ_SZVO01000038.1, on the reverse strand, counting down.
CAGGGTGGGTCAAAACGGTGTTCCTGCTGCTGGGCATGAAGCTGACTTAGGCTTGTTAAACTCAAAATGAGTGCGGTGATGATTACTAAATGTTTCATATCTGTTGTTAATAGGTTGATGATGATCATGGATGTACAATGGCCCAGCCTTGCTGCTGACGGATAATGATTTCTCCGTTTCCGCTGGGCACATAAGAAATAAAGTCAAAGAGCTCATCTTTGCTGATTTTTCTTTCTCGCATCGTGTTCTCGCATTCAGCCAGAATCACCCCTCGCTGCTGCAAAGCTTTTAGCTGGGTTTCATAGGGCTGGTCCTTTTTAAACACGGTCACTCCCCCGCCATGCGCCACAAGTTCCACTTCCAGTTTTCCATTTAAACGCGGGTCATCCAGCGCATTCATAATGTTTCTCATCGTTGCTTTAATTACTTTTTCGTCATCACTATTAAGCTGATAAACCACCTTATAGGATTTCTGATCTGCAATAGCTCCGTGAAAATCTGCTGGACTTACGGGAGATTTCTGCGCAATCGCACCTGCGGAAATAAGCATTGCTGCTACATACATCATTGTTTTCAACGTTTTCATCTGTTTTGGTTTTAAAAGATTATGGTACTGTTTAAATTATTTACTTTCTTTTTTTGCATCTGCAATAGCCTTGAACGGCCCAAGCTTATGCTGTTTCTCCGTAAATTCGTCAGCATAGGGTGCAAACGGAAAATCAATTGGTTTTTTGGTAAGGTCCACCCAATCATTTTTTTGGTCTTTGTGCGGGCGTGGCTGTGAATTGACAAATGCGGCAAGATCCCAGGCTTCTTTCTCAGTCAATAGCCTGTTTTCATAACTCGCACCGAAAGGCATGTTGTTTACCACATAGCCTGCAAAGGAGGAAAGCCGGTAAAGTCCTGCCCCGTCGTTGTAGCTGTTTTTACCCCAAAGCGGCGGATAGATGTAAGACCCTTTCTCCGGATTGGGTATTCCTTCACCGTTAACACCATGACAGCTTTCACATTTGGCTTTGTAAATGATCTGCCCATTTTTAGGATCTGCGGCTCGGTCAAGGTAGGCAAGCTTCTCTAGCCCTGTTCCTTTCGGCACGACACCTTTGGGAGTATCCTTCCCCAGCCACTTCATGTAAGCGACCATCGCTGTCATTTCCTTGCTGGCGCTGTCGGGTTTTGTTCCGTTTAAACTTCTTTCAAAGCAGTCTGAAATGCGTTTGATGATGGTCTCTTTTGTGCCCGAACGTGCCCTGAATTTGGGATAAGTGCTGAATACCGCCGCATAATTATTGCCCATGATTTTGGTACCTGCGTCAAGATGGCAGTTCTGGCAGTTCATCCCATTACTAATCTGCATCACAGTCCCTTTTGGCCCCAGGTAGTCAGCGGTGTGTGCAATCAGCTCTTTTCCATACCGGATCAGCTCTATCCCGCTGCTTTTGGGAATAGAATCTGTCTTCGGCGGCTGCCAGAGTTGTTTTTGCGGCCGCACTGATTCCGTTTTCTTTGGGGCACTACCAGCACTGGCTGATGGAATTTTAGCCGGTCTTTGCGCCAGGCCAGGCAGTAGAATTCCAGTGATCAGCAGCAACATACCTGCCAATCCAAGAAGACAAGTCAGAGTATTTTTCAGCAACTTCAGAAGGGTTATTGGATCTTTCATATTTATCAGGTTTAGAAAATTATTGTTCAGGCAGATTCAAGGGTATGATGATGTTCTGCTGATTGATGATACAAAGATAGGGTGGACACAGCCCTGATAGAAATCATTAAAAGTGATGTGCCATAACATTTCATTATAGAAGAGCGTACCATTCATATACTTTCATCACCTGGGTAATCCGGCATTACGGCAGGCAAATTTCATAAACAGTTCAGGAAGCGCTTCTTGCTGACCATGAAGCTGTGTGAAATAAAAATACCTTTCTATGTTAAGCCCTTCAATATCGACAATGTAGCACTCCTTGTTTTGAAGCTCCTTCAATACCGCATGGATCGAAAGCAATGCCATACAATCAGAATGAAGCATGTATAATTTTATACTTTCGCTTCCTCCAAGCTGCATTTCGCTTTTTAAATCAGACAGGCTCATGCCTGCCGCTTTTAGTGCATGTCCGATTACTTCCAGTGTTCCCGAACCCGGCTCCCGAAGAAGAAGCGGAATTTCTTTGAGCTGCTGCGGCAGAATAGACCCTGATTGTACAAATGTATTTTTCATACTGGAAACCAGCACGATTTCATCTTTCAGAAACTCTGAATACCGGATGGCTGTATTTTTGGAATAACCCTCGATCACGCCCAGGTCAATTATTTTGTTCTGAAGCAGCTGCTCGATCTGCTCGGTATTATTAACCGTAAGTGTCGCCTGCACATCCGGTAACTTATTATGGAATGCGGCTAAAATAGGAGGTAAAACATATTGTGCAAGCGTGGTACTGGCACCTAGCCTGAGTATACCGCTATGCCGTCCAGCCAGCGCATTGATATCAAATTCCAGGTTCCGGTAGGCTTCAAGTATCTGCTTGGTATGCACCAGCAGCAGCTGTCCGGCCTGGGTCAGGGTGATTTTTGAACCGTTTCTTTCAAAAAGTTTTATCTTAAGCTGGCTTTCAAGCTCATGGATATGTTTGGTCACAGCAGGCTGGGATATAAACAACTCAGAAGCTGCTCTTGTAAAATTAAGCCTGGTAGCAACTGCTTGAAATACCTGCAAACGAAAATCGAATAGCATAGCTCTTTTTAAAGTTAGTTTAGCCGGATTTTCCATCCGTTCATTATATTCTATTTTTTTAAAGTCCTTTATCAGGCCCAATGCACAACTGCATACAAGGCAGCGGCCGAGATCACGATCCAGAGTGCAAGTCCCTGAAGTAACGGCTTGTACCCAATGGATGTAAGCACTTTTCGTGACAGGCCAGCACCGATCAAAAACAAAGTAAGCGTTAACCCCGCCTTAGCGATACCGGTTAACAAGGGCTTTACCAGGGCGATCTGAGGGACATTGGTATTGACCACCATGGCAAGTATGAAAAATCCTATAAAGTAAGGAATATTAATCTTTTTAGATTCATTCTTAAAGATAAAGGTGGAAGCAAAGGCAACCGGTATAATCCACAGTGCCCTGGCAAGCTTTACTGTGGTGGCTACTTCAAGTGCCTGCGCGCCGTATTTGCTGGCCGCCCCTACTACCGAACTGGTATCATGGATCGCCAAAGCACACCATAGGCCAAACTCAGCCTGGGACAAATTATAGTAATGCCCGACTAGCGGAAAAATGATCAATGCAGCTGAATTGAGAATAAAAACACAGCCAAGAGCTACAGATATCTGTTTCTCTTTCGCCTGGATGACGGGAGAAATTGCTGCAATCGCGCTTCCTCCGCAGATCGCCGTTCCACTCGAAATCAAAAAGGACGTTTTTTCTTCAATACGCAGCCATTTTCCCAGCAGATAACCGAAGCCCAAGGTCATACTGATTGACCCTACTGTGAAAAGTATGCCCTCACTGCCTGCTTTAATCGCACTGTGCACATTCATGCCAAAACCCAGGCCAACAACAGAAGCCTGTAAAAGCCAGTGCGTTGCTTTATGGTTTAAGTGCAGGTATGGGTGGCCGCTTAGCTGAGCAACAACCAAGCCCATCAGTAAGGCCATGGCCGGACTTAACAATTGTGTAATGCAAAGCACAACACAAACAATGAATATTATTTTTCTGCCGTTTTCGCTTAGGTTAACAAGTAATCCACCCGTTTGCTTTGTAATCTGATTTTGAGTATTCATGACTTTTCTGTTTTGATACTCAAAGGTCCTGGATTTAGGATTCATATTTTCATCACAAAAAGGCATGTATCATAACTAAATGTTATCATACATAAATTATCTTTCCCAATATTGTACCAATCAGGTTTATTATCAAAGGTGCAAGATGCTCTTTACCCCACTGTCAAGTTTCGGGCAGGTCAACTCATCGCATAACCCTGTCCAGTTGTCTTTTTCAACCAAAACGTCGGTTGAATGGTCAACACATTTTGGGACGGCCCAATTAAATTACATTTAAACAATATCGCCTAACAACTTAAATGAACTAAAATGCTACTCAACTTTCTAGAAAAGAGCTTTTTGAAAGTGTAATTATCCTGATATATTTTTCACTTTAACCACCGTTTTCTTACCGAAACATATAAAAGGTAGACGCAATGTTTTGAATGATATGGCCAGCCGACGATTTTAGTAATCCTAATTGAGTTGGGACTTCAAAATCGAGAGTCAGTTTTAGTGTAATGCGTTTGTTGATAAAACATAGTGAAACTGTAACGATTTAAAGTATAAACTTTAAAACAGCCCTGCTGCCGGTTTCCTTCAAGACATATAAATATTAAAAGTGTACTGATTTAAACATTAGTTTAATTCGGTACTTACAGGAATGAAGGAAAAAGGTTTGTTAAAGGCTTCTTAACGATGCAATGGTAACAAATTAACAAAAAAAATACCATAGACTAAAATGAACTCTGTATCGAGTTTAACTTTACGGCAGAGAGTCGTCTGCATCATGATTTGCCCTTACGGGATAGGTAAGAACTATTAATTACGAGTAGGCCTAGCAGCCTGTCGGACTTGAACGTTTAGAAATAGTTTTGTATCTTCAGATTATGAAACATTTTGTAGGAGCTAACCGCGGGCAAACGACATTTATGCCATATGATCTTGAAGAATGGTTGCCACAGGACCATTTGGCCCGATTCACCGTTGAGATCGTCGATAAGCTGGATTTTACCAGGATTTATGCACAGTATCGTGGTACTGGCACTGCTGCCTATGACCCCAAATTACTTCTGGCTCTGATCTTTTACGGCTACTCGACAGGCATTTTTAGTTCAAGGAAAATAGAATCTGCC
>NZ_SZVO01000037.1 GCF_005280585.1 Dyadobacter frigoris | reverse complement strand
GCAGATTCTATTTTCCTTGAACTAAAAATGCCTGTCGAGTAGCCGTAAAAGATCAGAGCCAGAAGTAATTTGGGGTCATAGGCAGCAGTGCCAGTACCACGATACTGTGCATAAATCCTGGTAAAATCCAGCTTATCGACGATCTCAACGGTGAATCGGGCCAAATGGTCCTGTGGCAACCATTCTTCAAGATCATATGGCATAAATGTCGTTTGCCCGCGGTTAGCTCCTACAAAATGTTTCATAATCTGAAGATACAAAACTATTTCTAAACGTTCAAGTCCGACAGGCTGCTAGCATTAACCGGACAGGAAGCCAAAAACCCTTTGGAACAGTAAAGCTTCTCGTGCGAAAATCGGCCACTGTAACCGTGGTCGCATAAATCCTTACAAAACCTGATGAGCTTGCGGGGCCGGTTTTGGTAGCTCAGTGAAGTGAAGTACTTCCGGTGGTCCATAGCTGTCACAGACCACAGTTTTCATTTTATCCATGATTTATGAAATGTCAGGTACCGTACCATTCAGTTTATTTGTTTATAACGGCACTTCGCTGCGGACTGGCTTAAATAATAGCCAAAATGCCAGCGATAGTTCGCCGACCAGGCAAGGTACCAGAACTGCGGGAAATATCTTTGCTGCAAATGATGGGTCTATGAACCAAGAAAAACTATTGATCATATAACACAGACCGGTAATAACAAGCATTACGCCCAAAATTTTGGAAAAATGGGGCGATTTAAAAATCAAATGTCCCCAAAAGAGGCAGTTGACACCGAAAAATGCAAGTGCGATATTATAACCAGCAGCATGCAGCCTTATAGAAAGGTACGCCAAAGTACGCAGCTGTGCAGGTTCGAAGCTCCTCAGGTAATCATAATCATCCAATAAATACAATACTGCCAAAAGCAGCAGCTTTGTTAAGGACTCTATTGCAATGGATACCAAATTGAATAGCATAGCAGCCATAGAGAGTTGTTTATTTACCGATTTAAGTAGAATGTAAAGGCCTAGTGCCAGCCATACAGTACATAATAGCATGATAATTTGACTGGCAAAGCTGACCCGCCACAATGATTGTGATGTCATAATATTGTCAGTAGTTGCAGTAGCATTTCCTGCAACAATGAGACTGCCCCTTACAAATACCTCACTATAAATTCCAGCGACAATGACGTAAAGATATAGAAACCCGCAAATTCGAGCTGTATTTTTAAGTGAGGTAGCCATTTTCTGATTTCTGATGAAATAGTCGAAATTTGTAGTTCTAAACTACAAACGTCTATCCATCGGAGTAGATACATATTTACAAACGGTTAATAAGAAATATCAGTGGCTTTGGTTATCACTTTCAGCTACGATTATCTGGTTGGTTGCAAGCTTGTCTTTACCTCCATGACGCTTCTGCCGATCATACCGTTCCATGATCTTGCAACAGTTTGCTCTTAATTGGTCGCGTCAACAGCCTGGCGCTTTGACCAACCCCCATCGACTGTAAAGGAATCACTGGATAAATTATGGAAATCTTAAAATTGCCTTCTCATTTAACCCTACGGTTCACGACAGTGATGTTCAGCTTGAGAGCTCATACAGGATTTTCCAAAGTAGCCCTTTCAAACAACAATCCCGTCGGTTTTTAGTTGCGTTGACCACCGCTAAAACTGTTGATCAATTAGACGTTGACTTTTTGACTATAAAAAAACATAACTGTTCGTTTAAACCTTAACACCCTTAGTTAAGTCCAAGTCCCAAATAATAAAACGCTATGAAGGACAGGGTTTTACAGTCTCAATTGCTGCATCTTTACCGCCGCATGTCACCGGGCCATATTCCGGTAAAAAATATTTCGCTCGGAAAAGCGGTAGATCAGCTTTTAAAGACAGCGGCGAATACGCCCCTCTTGATTTCAAACCCCTCACAGGCCCTGCCGCTGACGGCGGGACAATGATGGGCCCTTCGATGACCAATTCAGCCACCGTCGAAGAGGACCTGAAAATCAAACAACAAATTATACGGGAAAACCTTAAAAACCTGAACGCAACCTGGTTTAGAAAGATGGTTGACGGGGAGAGTGCCCTACGGGAACGGATGTCGCTTTTCTGGCACGGTCATTTTGCCTGCAGGGTCCAGAACCCCCAGGCGGTGCAAAGCTACCTGGAGACACTCAGGAAACATGCGCTGGGCAATTTCGGCGAGATGCTGCTGACCGTTTCAAAGGAGCCCGCAATGCTTCAATTCCTGAACAACCAGCAAAACAGAAAGAAGAGCCCAAATGAGAATTTTGCCAGGGAGGTGATGGAACTTTTTACGATGGGCAGGGGCAATTATTCAGAACAGGATGTGAAGGAAGCGGCCCGGGCATTTACGGGATGGGTATCAAATCCAACCGGCATTTTTCAGTTCAGGCCGGAACTGCATGACGATGGTGTTAAACGGGTTTTGGGCAGAGACGGCAATTTCGCGGGAGAAGACGTCATCCGCATCTTGCTGGAAAAAAAGGAAACGGCCCTTTTTGTGACAGGCAAAATCTACAAATCATTTGTCAGTGAAATCCCCGACAAAGCCCGCATTAACAAACTCGCTGACGGATTTTATAAATCGGGCTACGATATCAGCAAATTGCTTCGCAATATCCTTGAATCTGATTGGTTCTATGATTCTGGTCCCCAAACACTTCTGATCAAATCCCCGGTAGAACTCATGGTTGGGATGCAGCGGGCACTTGGCGCCGTTTATGCAGACCATGAACCGGTTTTGTTTATCCAGAAAGTGCTCGGGCAAATCCTGTTTTCTCCTCCCAGTGTGGCCGGTTGGCCAGGCGGCAGGAGCTGGATAGACAGTTCCAGTTTGCTCTTCAGGATGCAGCTGCCCGGGATGCTTGCTGGGGCAGGGGAATCAAAAGTGAAAGCCAAGGATACCGGAGATGCAAATGATATAGCGGCCAACCGGGAAAAAAGAAATAGTGGTGCGGTTATCGACTGGCATAAATGGGCTTGCCGTTTCGGGGAAATTGAAACCGCGGAGTTGCCTGTGTTCCTGGCAGGCCTGCTTCTCGCTGTAGCCCCGTCCACAGAAACGATGGACACACTGCCTGATCCAGAGACGGCCGGAAACGACAGGGTGCAATTCATCCGGAAACTCACTTTGTCGATCCTCGGACTGCCGGAATATCAGGTTGCTTAGTATCCAATTCTAACCGTAAACAAAATGAAAAGACGTGATTTTTTAAAAAATTCGACGTTCGCTGCAGCAGGAACGATGCTCATCCCGCATTTTCTTAAGGCACATGAGCTCTCTTCAGCTGGGGCGACCCGGGGCAAAGTGCTCGTCGTTATCCAGTTGTCCGGTGGAAATGACGGTCTTAATACGGTTATTCCCTACCGAAACGATATTTATTACCGTGAGCGGCCCTCGCTGTCTATCAACAAATCAGAGGTACTTACGTTGAACGATGAGATCGGTCTCAATCCTGCCCTTGAGGCCATTAGGAATTTGTATGACGATGGGCGTGTCCGGATCCTCAATAATGTGGGTTATCCCAATCCGGATCGTTCACACTTCCGTTCGATGGATATCTGGCACTCGGCCAGCAACGCGGACCAGTATGTAAATTCAGGATGGCTGGGCAGATACCTGGATTCTTCCTGTGCAAGCTGCAACGTAAAAGCACACCACATGCTTGAAATCGATGATACGCTTATTCTGGCGCTGAAGGGGGAAATGGCAAACGGCCTGGCAATGCTGGATCCCGGAACACTCTATCGTCAAACAAAAAGGGAGTCTGTCAGCAAAATTGCCAAGACGGCCCACACCCGCGACCAAGACCCTGGCCACATCGGTTATTTGTACAAGACCCTGGCAGATACCGCTTCGAGTGCCGATTACTTATATGAAAAAGCAAATGCAAAGAGTATTTCCGCGGAATACCCAAAAGGTGAACTCGGAAAGAATCTGAAAACGGTCTCGGAGCTGATCAGTTCCGGGATAGAAACCACCGTATATTATGTATCGTTTTCAGGGTTCGATACCCATGCCGGGCAACGTCGCCAGCAGGACCGGCTTCTGACGCAATATGCAGAAGCTGTGCGTGCATTCATCAACGATCTTAAAAAAACAGGGCAGCTCGATCGTACCATGGTACTTACTTTCAGTGAGTTTGGAAGAAGGGTCAAACAAAACGGCAGCAATGGGACCGATCACGGAACCGCTAATAATGTCTTTTTGATGGGCGGCCCGCCAAGGAACTCGGTCATCTACAATGAGGCACCGGCCCTGACCGACCTTAACGGCGGAGATTTAAAGCATTCCATTGATTTTCGGGATATTTACGCCTCGTTGCTGCGCGATTGGCTCGGCGCAGACGACAAAGCGATCCTGGGCCAAAGCTTTGCAGGGTTAAAAGATCTCTGCTGATAAGAAATCGCCACGAGTTCGGGGGTGTTGGATTTTTCAGACCTTTGAAAGTTTTTGGAGAGACTTGGGAAAACTCTTTGTTCGAATAAGTAAAAAAGCATGATGATTGGACTTGCAAAATCGCTCTCTACGCAAGGTGCGAAACCAGAATATTATTGGAAGTAGCGGTAACATCACTTGCAACAAGGAGGTTTCCCACATGAATGCTTCATTGAAGATACCTGCCGCTTACATACAAATAGAGATGCCAGCTGTTTGCGCAACCTTTTTGTTGCTATTTCCAGGTTCTGATGTCTGTTTGGCCCTTCTGATTTGTTGTTTAAACTACAAAAGTTTGTCTGTTCAATAAAAAGATATTTACCAGCGATATCATTGTAAACCATTTTCAATTGGCGATGATTTTGTACTGGAATTGTTCAATTAATTCGAAGACGGCCGTAAAAGTTGACTTCAAGATAAACAGAATATCCATAAAATCCTGCATCGTTCAGATGTAGGGCCTTGTGGTCGAGATGAAATGGTACCTGTTGTTGTTAATAGTTGCGGTTATTTTAATCTAGGGAGCCACATGCCCATTGTTGCTCCAAAAATGCCAATACCCATGATGACGGTAAAAATCAGGATGAGCGCCGATGTCGCTATTGTAAATACTTTCCCCTGATTTTTTTGGGCGAAGAAGTACATTTCGAGGATGATCAACGAGAGGGGGATAGCATAGGTGAGTATCGAAAGTGTTGTCAGAAATGGCCCGGTAAATGTTTCGCGGTCAAAACCGGCCGGGCCGCCGTTGACGAGAATCCAAAACATTAAGCCAACTCTAAAAAACCATACCCCGTTAACTACCATGTACAATCGTAGTGCCCATCTTCTGTGTTTTTCCAGTTGCCGGGAACGCGCGCAGCGGATTGCGAGCACGGCAAATGAAATAATATAAATCGCTTGGATACTGATGCTGATGCGCTGTGTCGAATCACCAATTCCGCCACGTGTCCAAATCATGAATAGCCCAGCTGAGGCTACCAGGATAGCAATAGTAACGTATATTCTGCCAAGCAAGCGGTGAAAACGAGGGAATTGTGCTCTTAAAGCGGGAATCAATTGTAAAGGTCCTCCAATCACAATCACTGCTGCCAACAATACATGCAGTCCTACGATTAAATTTCCTTTCCAGTCACCTTCCACGTAACCATGCGGCAGGACCCGGTTCCATTTTTCAAACTCTCCCGCGGCTGTGGACTTGCCGTAAAACGAGATGATGTAAAAACCAAATACCCATTGACCGACTGAGGCAGTGGTCAGCCAGGCTGAGGCGGCCAGGTTCAGGATTCGTGGTGCATGGAAGGCTGGTACTTTTTCTACTGGCGGGACATTTGTTTCGGTCATCATGGCAAATCGCTTTAAGTTGATCAAACTTAAAACCTGGCCAATATTTATCAATTAGACAAATGTCCAATACGTATGAGCGGTTCTACTTCGGTATGGAAGTCTTGCTGCCCTGATCGCCCCGCAGCCTGCTGAGGTGTCTTTGTGTAATCCCCAGGTAGGAGGCAATGTAACCCAGCTGTACATGCCTTGCAATGTTTGGCTTCTCTCTTAGAAATTTATGGTACCGATCTTCGGCAGTCAGGTTTGCCATGTCGTCGATTCGCTCTTTATCTTGCTGAAGGTGTCTTCGTAAAATTTCTATTGTATAATCTTTCTGCGTCTTACTAAGCTCAGCGCTTATGTCAACATCATCCCGCTTGATCCGTAGCAGCTCACAGTCGGTGATACAGTGCAGGTTTTCATTGGAAACAGAACGGTTCATGAAGTGGTGATAGGAAGTAAAAAACCTGGGGCCATTATTTAGGTCGGTTGTGATCTGGTTATCATTTTTATCCAGGTAGTAGTTTCGCATGTGACCCGATACGATGAAATTATGATATTCGGGTATTTTTCCTGCGGACTCGATAATCGTATCTTTTGGGACGAAAATAGGCTTAAAGGAACGACGAATCGAAGCCTTATCCATTTCCGGCAATGTTACAATCTCTTCCACAAAATTAAAGAAAGCTAAGTAGTAATGTTCCATGCCATTAGATGTGCCCTTGATTTGTGAAAGTTATCTAAAATTTTGAATGATGTAGCGGCTAGATTTTGAAAATGAGCGTTAGAAACCATCACCCTGCCGAATTAAAAACAACCGATCTTTTTCGGAGTTTAGCACTGTATAAATTGGCAGTAAAGTCTTAACTAGGCATTGCCCGTTGTAAAGGTGATACGATCCTGATATTTTTGAATCCCAACCTACAGATATCCCTCTGTTTAAAGCTTCAAAGACTGAAGTTCCTTTCAGCTTTCTATTGTCTTAGGTTATGTTAGCGAATATATCCATTTTATATTTTATTTCTCTTAGAGATCAAAAAAAATAACCAGACTCTTAACATACTGGCTCTAACTAGATCTTGTTTTATAGAGGATATCTATGTGAAGTGAACCTAAATAATACGGTGGTGGCTGTTGCAGAACTCGAACAAAAACAGCTTAAATTTCTTTCAAAACAGCTTGATTTTTTGTAACTTCAGGCATGCAAGGAAGAAAGAACTACGCCGAAAAACTGTTCACCAGCTTTCAATTATCTGATCGGGTGCCGAAGGATAATCTCTATCGAAGGCTGAGAGAATCTTTGGATTTGAACTCCATTTACAAGGATACCTATGGTGTATGAGGTGGTCTAGAAAAGCGGCACACTTTCTTGCATAAAATTTCGCAAAATGAAAGATGAAAAAAAGTCGAAGCAACGCCGCAATTATGAACCGGATTTCAAAGCCGAGATTCTCAAAATGATAATTTCGGGCAAAAAGGTGAGTGAAATTTCTGAGACCTTTGGAATTGCTGAAAATCTGCTGTATCGTTGGTGTTCATTATTACGGATTAAACAAAATCAATGTTTTAGGAAAAGCTAGTGCGCATAAGGTCATGCTGATGGCAGCCACCTGCTTTAATCTTAAAAAGTATCTCAAAGCATTTAAAAGAAAACCATTAAAAAGTGAGGCAATGGAGGCCTTCACTCACCTAAACAGAGTTTTTATAGAGTTTATAATCAGTTTTTAGCTTTATTTTATCAAATTTCAATAAAGTGATTCAGGCTATTCCAAATTTCGAAAAAAACCTTGTTAGTTCTGCAACGGCCACGGTGGTATGAATGTAATTTCAACCAAGCTTTTGAAATCGAGAAAAATGCTGTCTCAATAGTTTATGAGATGGAATTGCAACAATAAAGAGGACAAAATGTTAAGCCGCAATTTTCTGCATATTTAAAAGTTCTTCAAATTCCTTGGGTGACATGTATCCCAGGGCAGAATGAAGCCTTTTTTTATTGTACCAGGCTTCAATATATTCGAAGACTATTACCGCCGCTTGCTGCTTATTGACAAACTTATTTTGATAAACACATTCTGCTTTTAAAGTTTTGAAAAAACTTTCTGCAACTGCATTATCCCAACAATTACCTTTACGACCGCCCGAATTCTAAGATATAAACAAACTTAAAGCATGTAACTTTTTCAAGATATTCCAAATTTAAGCCATATGGAAGCTCCACATTATTTCTCGCAACCCCTCCATTATAATTGAGAGGGGATTGCGAGAAATAATGTTCAAAGAAAACTCTAAGTTCATATCTGCTATTTTAGGCTGCTTGTTTATACTTCATAATTTCAACATATTCAGTTCCACGAGTTATGGTAGCAAATACCCGATTAATAAGTTTGGCCTTAACAGCATTGAGTACACTCATTTTAGCTTTACCATCGTTTACTTTTCGTTGATAATATAATTTAAGCTCCGGATCAGTTTGTATGGCAGCACTGGCGCAATTACTTAATAAAGCCTTCATTTTTCGATTGGCCAGTGGGCTAACCCTGGTTTTCCCTCTAACACTGCTTCCAGAACTATATTCAAACGGTGCTATTCCTGCGTAACAGGCGAATTGCCGACCAGTATCAAATGCAGTAAAGTTCTGTGTATAGATCAGAAAAGCTACTGCTGTAATCATGCCAATACCAACGACTGACTTGATCAGATCAAAATGCTTTTGTACTTGTCCATCCTCTTTTAAAGTCGCTTCTATCTGTTTATCCGTATCTTTTATTTGCTCTTCGATAAGTTTATGTTGAGCTACTGATTGTTTGATAATAAACGAATTATCTACTAAATCTATAATATTCTTTAGATCCTTAATTGCATTTTTAAGACTTACATTTGTCTTGACAAGCCTGTCACGAAAAGCCATTAGATTCTTTAATTTGAGCAAACATGCAGATGGCAGCTGCATAGGCTTCAATATACGATGGTGCAGAAAAGCAAATTGAGCAATCCGTTTTGCGTCTATTTTATCATTTTTACGTATCGCTCCGACAAAACCCGTGTTGCTAATTTGGTAAACGTAATTCTGGGTTAATTTTCGAGATTTCTGAACTTCTCCCAGTTGTTTGGTAGCAGTTGATAAAGATCTTTGTGTTTATGGGATTGTATTCTTTCAAATACATCTGTCAGCCACTGCTGCTCGTCAACGCCGTTTTTCTTGCATGTTGCCATAAAGGAATACATAGCTGCTGTCATTTCAGCTGACTGGTGGGAACCAGCGAACAAAAACGCCTTTCGTCCCAGGTTATGTAAAGCTTTACATAACCTCGGTTATGCATAGCTGATGATTATGTAAAGTAAGTGAGCAATACCACGTTCTATTTTCAGTAGACAGCAGTTTTCTGTCACATTACTTTACATAATAACAATGCTCAAAAACGTTTGAGCCAGTCCAAGAGGTTTTCATTCGACAACCAGACCGGCTGCTTTTCCGGTACAACTGATGTGTATGCTCTTTGGATCGCTTCCCGTTTCGCACGCGAATCGGCTCGTGCATATACTTCCGTCGTTTGAACAGAAACATGACCGAGAATATCGCGTATGTACACCAGATTGACGCCTGCTTGCAGTAAATGCATTGCTTTGCTGTGACGCAGGGTGTGGCAGCTGATCTTTTCTGGTAAATGAACCTCACCTGTTGTTTTTCTGGCCATATCAGCATATTTAAGTAGAATATGATTTACACCAGCCCTTGTAAGCTTTTCGTTCCGACTATTAAAAAACAGCGGATGTACGTCGTTATATGCCTGAAGAAGATCATGTTCTTTCAAATAAGGCTCCAATAATTTCACTTGCTCGTCGAGCATTGGAACAATGCGGGTTTTATTGCCTTTGCCATTAATCCGGATTGTACTCAGCTTGTCAAGCCTGAGACTAGACGGCGTCAGATCAATAATCTCCTGAACACGTGCGCCTGTATCATACATCAACGAAAGCAACGCCAGATCACGTCTACCTCTAACGGTCCGGGTATCCGGTTGCCGCAAAAGCATTTTAATCGCGTCAATTGTTAGATAGTTCATAGGTACTACCGCCTTGCGCTTCATCGGTATGGATAAAATCTTCTGACATTCATAAAGATGTTCAGGATACTGATACTGCATGTAGTGAAAAAAAGCATGGATTGCAGCCAATCTCGCATTCCTGGTTGCGTTACCATTTTTGCGTTCTACCTGTAGCCAATCAAGAAAACCGACGATCGCCATTTGATTAGTATTCTCCAGCGTTAATCTTGATACAGGGATGCCTTGGATTTTCATGTAATTTATGAACAGGATGAAGGTGTCCCGATAAGCACTGATGGTATTCTTACTTGCGCCGCGCTCGTGCGGCAAATACCCGGTCAAAAAACCTGTCAGGCATTTTGAGAAGTTAGTAGGTTTCATAGCCTGAGCTGTTAGGGAAAACGTTTATACAGATCCTGTCAATATCCTTCAGCAACCCAGGGTACATGGCAGATACCAGCCTGACATAATGATTTGTCGATTCTACTGATTTATGACCGAGGTAGGTTGATAGTACCGGTAAGCAGCAGTAGATATCCGCACCTCGTTCGGCCATCATCGCCAGTGAATGGACACTAAATGAATGGCGCAATGCGTGTGGAGTTACACCGCGACCTTTTGGAATTCCGGCAGCCAATAACAAACGTGAAAACCATCGGCCAAAGCAATGGTGTGATATCCTTTTTCCATCAAGGGAGATGAAAAAGCGGTCCTTTTTTACCATACAGGCAGGCAACTCATTCCTGTAAAAGGCGTATTGCCTAAGTACCGCTGCCAACGAATCTGAAAAAGGCATAACACGCTGCTGTCCATTCTTGCTGTCCCGCACAAGGATGGTCTGGTCATCGAGATTAACATCACCAACCGATAAAGCCAATGCTTCGCCGCCTCTCAGGCCGGTACAGTACAGTAACCTTAAAAGTGCAGGCATAGCAAACATGATTTGACGTAAACCCTTCCTGATGCGAAAATGATCTGCTGCTTCAAATAGGCGTCCAAGCTCATCTTGTGAATAAATATGTGGCGTAAAATCCATTTTACATACAGGTAAACGCATCAGGTAAGAGTGGATACCTTGTTCGTTAAGGAATGATGCCAGTTTATTGATTAGCAATGCGCGATGAAAATTATAGGATGACGACAGGTTGGCACCTGTTTGCATCCATGCTTGCGAAAGTTCCGGCGTGATACCCAGCCGGGTTTCACCACGGCTAACCGTAAATCGGTCAAAAATTGCAAGTATTGATTCCTCTGTTTGCTGCTTAAAGCCTAATTGCCTTTTATAATCCAGGTATTGATCCAGATACGGGGCATAAATGCCGGTGAAGTGATTATGCATAAAAACAACCTCCTTTATGATTATAGAAGTCATCAGCTACAGCAGGCGCCTCAAGCATACACTGCTTCATGGATGTTAGGTCTATCCGTAAATAGTATTTTGTTGAACGGGAGTTTTCATGACCGAGCACTTCTGTAATAACCGGCAAAACTATACTCTGCTCCAGAAGTAAACTGGCAAGGCTGTGACGAAGCGCATGAGGTCCATGGTGCCGATGCTCAATATTAACGCCTGAAAGAATAAATGCGCGGTTCACAAGACTCGTTATTCCAGGGGTATGCATCCGTCGAAAGGGAGATCCAGCTGACAGGAACACATACGGTTCATTAGAAATTGGCCTTCCGTATTTCAAGTACTCAATGATCGCTTCACCAACTTCAGCAAGTAAAGGCAGTTGGAGTTGCCGCCCGGTTTTGTACTGACATATTGATATGATGCTCTGCTGCCAAAACAAATTCTCAAACTTCAGCCCGGCAATATCAGATGCTCGTAGGCCCAGTCTGGCGGCAATTAATACGATGGCATAATTACGTTTACCACTGGGCCTGGCGCGGTCTATTTTACTGATCATTCTTTGAATCTCATCGACGCTGAAGACAGACGGGAGCTTGGCCTGTTTTTGATAGTTATCTTGTGGGACAGAAAGTGAAATGTCTTCTTTTATTAATCCCTGTTCAAAGAGAAATTTTAAAAATGTTCTGATTGCTCGTAATGTCATATGAGCAACAGTGGAATGCCGTATGTCTAAGGTTCTTAGATAATCTATAATCACAAATTTATCCACCTTGTCGATGGAAGCGATACCCTTATCTTTCATATAGATAAGAAACTTGCTCAGGTAATGTTCGCGCTCCCTTATTGTTGTTGACTTTAAACGCAGCGTAGCCAGGTGATCAACAAATTGCTTAACCAGCGCGCCGATTACACCGTCCAGTTGGAGCCGTTCCCGGGATCTGGTTATGGTACCGGTGTCATAAAATTCACATAGTACACTGACAATTTTCACAAAATCCTTGTCTCTTTTGGAAAGTGTAGCGTAATCGAGCTGGCCAAACCGGTCAAGTAAATGTTGCCTGCCAAGATTAGAAGTGAATTCGGGTATGCTTTGGCACCGTATCTCACGCCACATTCGTCGCCAATAGATACGATACCAGTTAACTGTCGCGTCAGTTCTTAATAGTTTGGTTCTCAACACTTCGCCTGCATCATAGATGAGCTGATCAAAGCATGTCTGTATTTTTCTCATAGCTGCATTGTTTTAGTGATTGCAACATCGCAATCACTAAAACAACGTATTATTATGTAAAGTACTTTCGTCTTCCGGTAAGCCCGGAAGCAACTTTTATATGCTGACTTTACATAATCTTTAACTATGCATAACCCACAGCAATGGCTCTAATTGCATTCTCCACCCAGTTATTGTCCAACTGAAGCCTTCCATCATACATGTAGTGCCCCAGCTCATCCCATCTTTCAATAGTATACCGGAAGGCAATACCGATCGGACTTTTAGGAAGGGCTTTATACATGTTGCTGCTGATCCATTTGCCTAGCAGATTGTAGGTGGGCAATGATTTTTCCAATCTAAGCTCTTTAGTCTGCTCCGGATCCAGATTTTTATCGCGTGCAAGACGTTCAACGGCATATAGTTCCTGGATAAGCAACACCGCAGTTTCGGC
>NZ_SZVO01000036.1 GCF_005280585.1 Dyadobacter frigoris | reverse complement strand
ACACGTATCCATTCAGACAACCGACATCTACGCCCGTGCTGATTCCAAGCAAAAACGGGATGCTTTTGAAAAGGTTTATGTTGAAATGAAACCTGAAAAATCCAAAGCTAACTCGTGGGAGAAAGATGATACCTTGTTGGAATGGCTAAGGAACCTTAAAAAATAGCTGCATTATTATGTAAAGTGATATTGTAAAGTAGACGGCCAAACACACCTGTTTACCCCTCTTTATGATGTTGCTTTACATAATCTTTTACTTTCCATAATTACCGTTATGCAAAGCTTTGCATAACGGTCACGGGCTACTTTCAAAATGTAAGAAGTTACAAAGACGAAGAGGCGAAAGTCAAATCTACGCTGCTTGGTGGAACCGCGCAGCTGCGCGGACAAACTGCCTTCAATCTTTGCGAAGACTTTACCCGCTACGGAGCTGATACTTTCAACTTGAATTAAACTAAACAAACGGCAGCCGCCTTTGGGTGGCTGCCAGAAACCTACCTTAAAATGAAAGCTTTAAATCAATTGAATAACTTAGAAAGGGGGAAGTTGCTTCACCAGTTGTTTCCCAATGAAATGCCCGCTCTTGTCGATTTCGTACAGGGCATGTGTGAAGCTGTCAACGAAAACCTGGACCTGAACCGCGCCAAATGGAATAACGGTCTTTTTAGTTTTGATTTCTGGCTCAGTCTTGCCGGAGATGTACACGCCGTGACGGAAAAGTACGGGCCAAAACTGCACAAAAATAGCAATCTGTTCGCGGATCAGCTTTTTGATGGTTATCTGGCCTGTTTTACCATCCATTGTATTGTGACCTATACCGCTGTAAGACAGCATGAAAACAGCAAATTTGTAAAGGCTGTTGATCTTTTGTTCAATCCGTAACCGGCAAATCAAATGGAATATACATCAAACGGGATCATGTATTCAGGCGAGATTGTATCGGACTGCGGAGCGGCTTTTACACTTTTTCCTGAGTAGCCACATACAAAGAAAGATATTCTTATGGCTGTTAATGAAATAAAAAACAACCGCGATATGGTAAGCTGGCGGGTAGCCACGGAAAATGATCGGGATCAGTTTTACATTACGATGATTTTCAGAAGCGCCCTGATACGCGCATTCAGGTGGTATGAAATCAATGTGCCTGCGGAGCTGATCCGCTCAGAAAGACGCAAAGGGACTACGGTAGAGCAGTATATACAAAAGTATGTGCTTGATTTCAGGCAAAGAACTAAGGATGAAAATGTGGCAAAGTACGGTGAGAAATTACTGCTAATATAGTTCCACCCCATACAAATTAAGACAAGGAATCATGAAAAAGATAACCATAACACTTTACCGGTTTGAGGAGCTGCCGGAGGCAACACAAAAACAGGTTACTGAAAAGTTAGGTAACATTAATGTGGATTATAGTTTTTGGTACGAATACAGCTATGATCATTTCACAAAGCTATGTGCTGTTTTAGGCGTAACAGTCGATCCTAAGAGTCTACATTTCAAAGGTTTCTACTCTCAGGGTGACGGCAGTAGTTTTCGGGCGGATGTCAATCTTGTAAAACTTATGGAAGCTGTTAAAAGCCGGGCTTGGTCTGAGTTAATGGCTGAAAATGAACTGGATATAAGTGCGCCGGATGTGTCTGACCGTCTTTTTTCTCTGATGAAAAAAGAAGTTATTGATGTTTCTGCAAACGTCAACGCCCGCAGAAGCAGCACGGGTATTGCAGCCTGTCTGGATTGGAATTACAATTCATCCAAGAACTTTCACAACATTGAGAGGGCCTTTTCATATCTGGAAAACTGGTTTCAAAAGACGGCAGAAACGCTTAACGATTATTTGTATATGAGCCTGCAAACAGAGTATGAGTTTGTGACCGGTGAGCAAAGCGTAGCTGAAACGATTATAGCCAACGAATATCTTTACCGCAGACGGCGAGCTTGCATTTCATCTGGAAGCACTTGCAGAAGATCTATGATCATTAAGGAAATCGCATTCTTTCAAACTTGAAATAGCACAGCCATGCACATTACAGATAGCCATGATCAGCAGATAAAGGTAACGGATTTGCCCGAGGCCATCAGACAGGCGGCCTTATTTAAACAATACCGGCATAAGGATGCAAAATCCGGTAAACGGGACGATGAATTGCAATTCTATTGGAAGGACTTGCATATTAAGCTCTTGAAGCTTCAATCTGAGTCAGATCATATTTATTCAAAGAACGAACCTAATGTTACCTTTAAACAGTAAAACATGAAAACGGAATTCTTTCAAAACCTGACCGCCCTTGATAGCGGCAGTCAGTGGCAAATTACGGTGAAACCCTTGCCCGATAACAAACTGGTTGTCTCCGTACTGTTCAGCAGTACATGCGGTGATGATGCCGCAAAACTTGTGCCGCCTATCCTTTTGAAAGGCACGGCGGCAGAACTTGACGAAGGTTTTTTCATTGCCCTTACCTCACCGGTACAGCAGACCGCAGCATTATTTAGCAACATGGAAGCCTTTATGGTTCAGAAAGATCAGGCTGAAAAGCAGTCTCAAATGGCGAAGGCAGAGCAAGGCAGGCAGCAGAAAGAGCAGTCAGAAAAGGGGAGCAAGTATGATGCAGCTATGAAAATAGTCGATGCCCTTACAGCAGAGGGTAAATTCAGGGAAGCTTTTATCAAATTACCCGATCCCGCTGAGTTTGAGGGCAAAGCCGAGATTATCCGCAAACGCCGTACCGAACTCACTGCTAAATTCAGTCAGCCGCAGCTATTCTAAAAAAGCTCAACCATACCAAATCAACTATGTTAACCACATCACATTTACAAAGGGTCTTTGTCATGGAGGACAAAGGCCAAAAGATAAAGCTCTCAGACCCACAGGTCACATTCAGCCCACAAGCTGTGCTGAATTTCTATTCTGCCACTTATCCCATCCTGACCACGGCCACCGTGTCGGGGCCGGTGATTGCAGACGACACCGTGCAGTATACTTTTACATCCGTGATAGGAACCAAAGGATAAAGCATGAAAACAGTCAAAACTGCGGGCAGGATAACCCTGCCCCGAGACCAACAGTTATGCAAGCTATACCACAACATCGCACGGTTTTCGGCAGAGCTGAACCGTTTGCAGGACGCAGCACAGGCCGGAAAGGACAAACCGGTCAGTTCGCCGCTCAGCCTGCTTCCTATGATTTTTTAAACCGCCGCTTTCTGCCGCTTTGCAGTGTCGATGAAAACATTTTGCCAAAAGGCAGAAATACAGAAAGGGATTTTTTTAGTTCTCTTTCCATTCTTGCAAAGGCTTATCATTTTGATCCTATAGATGTAACAGATAAAGCCTATCCTTACAATGTGCTTCTGTCTCACTGGGATGCAAGTCTGAAAATAGGAAATGCAAACCCGCATACCAAACTGTTGGTAGTTGAAAAAAAGAATAAAACTGTTCTGGCCACCAAAACGGTTTATGATACCGGCTCTACTTTGTTTTACATTCCGGTGGTGCCCCTGCAAAGGCTTTTAACACGCACAGACAGAGAACCCTGTGCAGCAGTGATTTTATCCGTATTTGCCTATCTGCACCAGATCGTAAGAATACCATTTTACCGGGATCAGAGCAGTTACCTATTTTGGCTGTACCAAATGACTGAAGAATGGCTTACCCAAGAACCCGAAGGGTGGGAAGAAAATGACTTTGTGGACAATTTAAAAGAACTTGAAAGGGCTGCAAAGACAGGAGAAGGCATTAAAATGCTCATTGTCCAGAAAAAGCATTTAGATGGTTTTGAAAAAAGACTGAACGGGTTTATGCCTTCTGATGATTTCGAAAACAGGTGTTTCGCTATGACCAAATCTGCGTATGAGCTGTTTTTGCAATATCCAAAAAGGACTGTTTTTGACCAGATGGAGGATTTTGCCAGAGCGCAGGACAGCGAAGAATGCTATATCAGGCCGGAGCAATATATGTCTTTCATCGCAGATAGCAGCGGTTGGCTCTTTGAGCAGATGACTGAAATGGTCAATAACGATTTTAACGAGTGCAGCACTATACAGGAACCTGTAGTATGGACAATGTTTGACGGAACACCCACTCCCGATTTAACGGATGGTTTAGACTTTGAGAAAAGACTTTTTAGCCTGATCAGTGATTTGTGTGACCTTTTAAATGAGATCCCATGAAAGACATAACAGCACAGTTAGGGGAACTGTATTTTCCGAAAAAGGTTCTGGTGCTCTATCAAAGCAGTACCAACCCAAACGTTTTTTACATAGAAGCCTATGATATGGATAAAAACGGGCATCCGGTAAATGTCCACCCTTTGAGCGTAAAGGAAAGCCAGTCGCTTGCTAAAACGCTTGACATGGGCAGTCAGCTCACGCGCCGTTTTCTGACGCCGCGGGGACTGATGCCCCAAAATATCCTGCATATCAATCCGGCAGGTGAAGGCTGCGTTATTTGGCATACGCCTGCCGGGCAGCAAGGTCTGCTTTTCAGTGAAAGTCTGGGCATACCGAACGGGAATGCATATGTCCCGGCGATGCTCTGGAAAGCGTCCGCAAAAAACCTGCATGTGTACGCGCTCAAAAGCCCGAAAACGCTTTCGGAAGAGACAGCCCTTTACAAAGCGCCTTTTTTTAACATCCATCCTGACGGGCGCGTATGTATGGGAACGGTAGCGGTCGATGTACAGAGCCAGAATAGCCTTGAAGATTTTATCAGCAGTTGGCAGCAGTATTTTTTCGGCTCCTATTTTAGTCACCTGATCGAAGGGCAAAGCCCGGTAAAAGGATCTGTCGTTCAGCTCTGGCAAAACCAGGTTCAGAACGGTTGCTACTTTCCGGTAGCAAAGCTTATCAAAACAGGTTTAACGCTTAAAGACATTCTGCCATGAATACCCGGACAGCCATTCATTTTACGGATAATTATCTGATAAATCCGTCAAGCCCGCTCACAGTCAATCTGATTGGAGCGGGAGGCACGGGCAGCCAGATGCTGACAGCCCTTGCAAGGATCAACCACTCACTGACAACGCTAAATCATGCAGGCCTGCAAGTGGCTGTTTTTGATGATGATATTGTTACAGAAGCCAATCTTGGCAGGCAGCTTTTTGCGGCCTCTGAATTGGCGATAAACAAAGCGGCCGCTCTGAATAACCGTATTAACCGTTTCTTTGGCAGTAACTGGAAGGCATTTCCGTACCGCTTCGATGATAAAATTGCCGATTCCTGTAAAATGGCTAATATTTACATAAGCTGTGTAGATACGGTCGCAGCGCGCTTTGAGATTGCCAAAGTCCTGAAAGCCGTTTCAGAACAAAAGCGTTACAACCGCGACAAGCCTTTGTATTGGATTGATTGCGGGAATTCACAAAATACCGGGCAGGTCATTTTGTCAACGGTTAGTGAAATCAAACAGCCAGATTCTAAACTATACAAGACAGTAGCAAGCCTTCCGATGGTAACCGACGAGTATGGACAGCTGCTGACAACATCCGAAAAACAGGATAATACCCCAAGCTGTTCACTGGCTGAGGCACTGGAAAAGCAGGATTTGTTTATCAACTCCACGCTTGCCAATATGGGCGCAAGTCTGCTATGGAACCTTTTCAGGCAAGGTTTTACAGAGAAGAGGGGTTTCTTTCTGAATTTAAAGGATTTTAGATGCACCGCTGTTAAAGTCTGTTGAAAAGTAAAAAAATGGCTTTCCTGTTTTTACTCCCGTCGCCGGGAGCAAAAACAAGAAAGCGGAAAATCGGTCTTGTACTTTTTAACAAAATCCATTTCCAAAGACCATTCAAAACATTTGTTAAAAAGTGCTTCGGTGCATTATCATTCAACCCCGGCAGATGCTTTAATGATACGGGTGCTGTTTAAAGTAGTGCTATTGAGTAAGGCTGCATTTTTAAACGAAATATTTCCTTTCCCATTCACAGCCATTTCAATCAGGTAATTTTCATTCAAAGGGCATGTGGAAAAGTCAATATCCGAATCACAGCTTTCAAGCATGTATTGTCGGTCACTTCTTCTTCGATACACCGTCAATTGGAATTTTGTCTGATCTTCTGGTCTGGTAAAAAAGCAACTGATTCCCGATATTTTCTTAGCCCATATTTTAAAGTCAAGTGTGGCGGGAAATTCTCCCTGCGGAACGAGTTCTGTTTCGAAAGGATAAGAAGATGGGTTGAAACCCTTGTCCAGGGCCTGATGCCAACTCAGCACATTTCTATTGCTCTCTTCCATAGCTATTGGGCGCTTAACGCTTTCAGTTTTTCATTTAGTTCAGTCAAACCGGCCTTTTGCAGGGAGTCTGCGACAATGCCTTCCAGTTCTGACAAAGATTCTTTTCTTGCAAATTCTGGAAAAGCCGAGCCAGCTTCATTGGTTTGCAGTGATTGTAAGCCCTTCTCAATGCAACGGGTTAACAGCAACACCGTTTTTCTTGAAACACTCAGATTAATTTTTACTGTTTCGCTCATACCGGGACTGGCAAGCAGCGTATCAACAACAAGGGAAATATCAATTGTAGTAGTCATCTCTTCACGTTTTAAATTTCCAACTTCACAGTGACAAATTTAAAATATGGTTTTTAAAATCACCTATTTAGAGTTTAAATAGGTGATAAATCCGCTTGGTGCCAATTATTTCGCTAAATGTATTTGAAGAGAATGTTGAAATTTTAAAGTATCATTAACCTGTATTTGCAGCGTAAGGAAATTCACGATGGATCAGGAAAAACTTGAAAGGCTCGCGCGTATGATGGAGCCCTTTGAAAGAACAAGTAAAATGACAGCAGCGTTACCTGACGCTACACGGCTTGCAGATGCGTTGCCAAAAATTAATCCAGCAATTTCAAATCTGAACCGAATAGGGGAGCTGACAGCAAAGGTTAATTTAGTCTCACCTTCATGGAATAGGGTATTGGTTCACAGTCATGATTTTCTATTTGTTAACCAGTTATCTGCCATTAATCAACAGGCAGTTTCGATTGCTTCAAGTTTAAGCAAATCAATCAACTTATCGAACCTTACCGCAACTACATTTTTGGATTCCTTCAAAGTAAGCAGTCTGATTGTAAGTAGTGCCGTTTTGGAATTAACAGAGCGCAATAGGGATTTTCTAAAAAGATTAGTGAAAGTTTCAAGCTACTTCCGGAAGCATTTATTGTTTTGGGAAATCATGGTTGGTATCTGAATCTGGAATTTGAGCTGGGCTTAGCGGTCCAATTATTACATATGTTGCAGAGTGATGAAACTAATGAAGTGGGCGACTATTTGGTCGCATATTTCATTAGTGAGTTGAAAGGCATTTCACAGGACCTGATCGAGCGTCATCCTAAAAGAAAAAATATTTTTGAGGATATCATTTTTTGCGTTGAAAATAAAAAGTTTTTCGCTGCCATTCCAACCGTGTTGAGCCAAGTGGACGGGATTTGTAATGATATGATCAATATGAAATTTTTTGCCAAGGATCACAAACGAGGATACAAGCCAAAAATTTCAGTTTATATCAGTGATCAATTTCCATTAGTTGACAACTTCTTTTTTGCACCTATCATGACTTCTCCAGTAATCATGCTTAAGTGAAAATGATGCCAGGAATCATCCTTTCCAAATAAACAGACACACAGTCATGCATGGTATGGACATAAATTCCGGAACCGAAGCAATTTTTTTTAAATGTTATTCCCTGCTCAAATATCTTCCCGACGTGCTATTTGAGCTTGAAAAGGAAATAATTTAACTTAGATTTTCTGACCGCCGACCGTCTCATGGATCCGCTTTACAAAAGAACAGAATTGGTGATGAGCAAAAAAACGCTTATTCTGGGAGCTACTGGTAGAACCGGAAAGCTTCTTCTGGGGCAAATGCTGAACCGAGATTACAAAGTAAATGTGTTGATCCGAGATAAAGAAAGAATAGTAATGCATCAAAACATGTCCGTGTTTGAGGGGACACCGATTGATGAGAAAGCCTTGGAGAAAGCAATCGAAGGTTGTGACGTGATAATTAGTGCTCTTAATATTTCCCGTACTTGTGACTTTCCTTGGGCACCGCTTCGGACTCAGCCTGATTTTCTTTCTCAAACTTTGAGTAACGTTGTTACCGTTGGTACTGGCCTTGGAGTTAAACGCGTAATTATTCTTTCAGCCTGGGGTGTAGGTCATACAAAAAGTGATATCCCCTGGTGGTTTAAGTGGCTCATAGATTATAGCAATATTGGTGTAGCTTACAGGGATCATGAGCGGCAGGAAAAATTACTGGCAGATTCTGGAATGGACTACACCATCATTCGTCCAGTCGGTCTCATTAATTCTGAGACGGAAAAAAATGTTTTGGTGAGTTTGAATAACGCTCCAAAACCAGGTTTAACAATAAGTCGAAAGAACGTCGCAAGGTTTATTATCTCGATTTTGGAAAACGATTGGTATATCAATCAAACACCAGTTATTTTCACAAAGTAGTTTTGGCCAGAATTTACATAATTGAATTTTTCTCTCATAGTCAATAACTGCTAAAAAGTAAACCTTCAAGATGCTGCTTCAAGTTTAAATGCAGCAATTTAGCTTCACTAAATTGATCCTTGGCATTGTCAAAAGATGCTCATTGTAACCTATTTAGAGTTTAAATGGGTTGCGGTTTTCTTATTTCATCTTTTTATTTTCGTATCACAGTAACATTTAGACTTGTTTGTGAAGAAGGATTTTATTGCTAGAAAGACGGAAGTGATTTTTAAGGGAAAGATCAGTTTCAGAAAAAAATGTTGGCTCCAAGCCTATTTTTTTCTCGCTGAGATTTACTAATCTGTTTCCAGTTTAATAGCGTATGGTTCTGCCTTCAACTTAAGTCAGGTAGTTGCGCCTTGTAAGCTGTTGGTCGAGTCTTTGAATGCAGAGAGAATTCTGTAAAAATCAACAGAGGTCATAAAAACCAAAAATTTCTGGATGCTTTCCGGAAGGCTGAAACCACCTGCTTTCCCGTGGTTGTCCAGATGTACCATTGTATCACCAATCCGCGTAAAAACGCGCCTTGGAGGATACAACGGAATCTGTCCGCACCACGGAGGTTATCGCCAAAAACACTCGGAACTCGTGTGGCGATTGAAAGCTGGATGGTTTAGAAAATGTAGATAAATGATTGTTGAACGTGAAAATGAATTGTGATGAAAGAGGAAAACAACAACCGAAACAAATGGCTGCATGTGCGGCTCAC
Source organism: Dyadobacter frigoris (assembly GCF_005280585.1). Lineage (GTDB taxonomy): Bacteria > Bacteroidota > Bacteroidia > Cytophagales > Spirosomataceae > Dyadobacter > Dyadobacter frigoris. The sequence goes on along the minus strand of NZ_SZVO01000036.1, from coordinate 9,415 downwards.
AGACAAAGAATACGAACAGATTCAGGAGCAATTCAGGCAGACCACTGATCTGAAATTAAGTGATTTTGTACGTAAAAAATTACTGGGTAAGCTGATCATTGGAAGCTACCGGGATGCATCAATGGACGCTTTCATGGAAGAATTAATCGGGCTGAAAAATGGGCTGAGTGCAATTGGTAACAACTTCAATCAGGCGGTTAAACGACTGCATACGCTGAGTAGAATCAAAGAGTTTGAGCACTGGCTGGTAAGCTATGAATTAGACCGTCGAAAGCTTTTTAAACAAGTCGGGCAGGCTCAGGATTTCATCAAAAAAATGGCGGACAAATGGTTGCAGTAATCCACCAGGGGAGTAGCCTGAGGGAAGCTGTTAACTACAATGAGCGGAAAGTCGAGCGCCGGGTTGCCACGCTTCTTGATGCTGGCAATTACCCAAAAGATCCGGCGGATTTAACGATCAAACAGCGGCTCGCAAGACTTGAAAACAGGGCTAAATTAAATCAAAGGGTAAAGGTAAACCACTTCCATGTATCGCTAAATTTTGCACCCGGCGAGCATATTGCCAAAGAAGATTTAAAGCAAATTGGAACTTTGTATTTAGAAAAGATCGGTTTTGCGAATCAGCCTTATCTGCTCTATGAACACCACGATTCCGGGCATCCCCATTTGCACTTGGTCTCCACAAATATACGGGCAGACGGCAGTAGTATTAATCTGCATAACATTGGAAGAAATCAGTCATCGAAAGCTCGAAGGGAAATCGAAATCCAGTTTGGACTTGTTAAGGCGGATGGAAGAAAAGGTCAGGCTTTGGAGCTAAGGCCAGTGAATTTACAAAAGTTAGAATACGGAAAATCAGAAACTAAAAAGGCAATTTCAAATGTACTTTCCACCGTACTTGAAAGGTATAAATACACATCGCTGCCGGAGCTAAACGCCGTTCTTAAACAGTATAATATTTTGGCAGATGGCGGCAGGGAAGATTCACGTATTTTCAAAAATCAGGGACTTGTTTACTATGCACTTGATGCAAACGGAAACAGGGTAGGTGCAAGCATAAAGGCCAGTGATTTTCATTTCAGACCTACGTTAAAATTCCTGCAAAACCAGTTTGCTGCTGGTGAAACCGAGCGTTTAAAGCACCGTGCCAAACTCAAAAACAGCATCGATTTGACTTTGGTAAGAGGGCAGGGGCAAAGCCTTGAAGATCTGGTGCTTTCTTTGGAAAAGGAAGGGGTTAAAGCGGTATTAAGAAAGAGTCCCACCGGGCTTGTTTACGGCATTACCTATGTCGATCACCGGACAAAATGTGTCTTTAACGGTAGTGTTCTAGGTAAAGAATATAGTGCCAAAGGGATTCTGGACCGGATCGGACAAAAGAATACAACCTTGCAGACAACAGCAAAAATACTGGATAAAAACCAGTCATCTGGGGGCAGTGACATCAAATTACAGGAGAGAGTTAGCAAGTTTGCCAGCTTTGATTTCAACGCAAATCCTGAAAGTGATAAATCCTCAGATCCATTGCTTGAAGATTTATTTGCACCGTCTTCTGACGATTCGCTCACGCCTTGGCAGCTTAGGAAATCCAGAAGAAAAAAACGTAAAAAAAATACCAGCCAGTAATTATTTTAAACATCTATTGCCATGCAATCATCAGAAAACCAACAGGCACTGGGCAAGATCATGGATATGACCAGAATGCTCGCCGTTGCTATTTTAGCACTTCATTTTTATTACTATTGTTATGCCGCCTTCGGTCAGTGGAAACTGGTTTCACCTTTTAGTGACAAAATATTAGACAACATTGTAAAGACTGGATTGTTCTCTTCTTTTAATAAATCCAAGATCGTCGCCTTATGTTTGTTATCGATTTCACTGATCGGAGTGAAGGGCAAGAAACAGGAAAAACTAAGTGTGAAAACCGGACTTGTTTATATCGGTACTGGGCTGCTAATATACTTTGTGAGCGGTCTGTTAATTAATTTAAATGTTTCCGTCAAGTTAATTTCTATCCTTTATATCAGCACAGCTTCCGTTGGTTTTATAGTGGTTTTAACCGGGGGGACACTTATCAGCAGAGTAATCTATTTGAATATTAATAACGATGATATATTCAACAAAGAGAACGAAACCTTTCCGCAGCACGAAAGCCTTTTAGAAAACGAATATTCTATTAATCTTCCTGCCAAATACCAGCTTAAAAATAAGACTCGCAAGAGCTGGATCAATATTATCAACCCTTTTCGGGGATTTTTGGTGCTGGGATCACCTGGTGCCGGAAAGTCATATTTTGTCATCAGGCACAATATCACGCAGCATATAGCCAAAGGATTTTGTATGTTTGTTTATGATTTTAAAATGCCGGATCTTTCTGTGATCGCATACAATAGCTGGCTGAAAAATAGGGGAAATTATAAAATACCTCCGCAGTTTTATGCCATCAATTTTGATGACCTGACCCGGTCTCACCGTTGTAATCCGCTGGATCATGCCAGCATGATCGATATCACAGATGCCGCTGAATCTGCACGTACGATCCTTATGGGACTCAACCGCGAATGGGTTAAAAGACAAGGTGATTTCTTTGTAGAATCGCCGATCAATTTTCTAACAGCGATAATCTGGTACTTACGAAAGTATCAGGATGGTCAGTTCTGCAGTCTGCCGCATGTGATTGAATTAATGCAGGTAGAATACAAAGATCTTTTTACGATTTTAAGAACAGAAAAAGAGATTGAAGTGCTGATAAATCCGTTTATCACAGCTTACTTAAATGATGCTATGGAGCAGCTGGAAGGTCAGATTGCGTCCGCCAAAATAGCGTTAGCAAGGCTTTCCTCTCCACAGCTCTATTATGTACTGTCCGGTAATGATTTTACCATGGATATAAATAACCCTGAGCAGCCAAAGATTGTCTGTATGGGAAATAATCCTCAGAAAATTCAAATATACGGGGCTGTGCTTTCACTCTATGTTACCCGTCTTATTAAACTGGTAAACCAGAAAGGCAGGCTTAAAAGCAGCTTGATATTCGATGAATTTCCGACCATTTATCTTGGGAATATGGATAGTCTGATTGCCACGGCAAGATCCAATAAAGTGTCGACCACGCTCGGAATTCAGGATGCATCGCAGCTCAGAAAAGATTACGGGAAAGAACAGGCAGATGTGATTATGAATATTGTAGGGAATATTATTTCAGGGCAGGTGATGGGAGATACCGCCAAACAACTCAGCGAACGTTTCGGGAAGATCATGCAGGACCGTACCAGTTATTCCATTAACCGGACTGATACATCAATAAGTAGGTCGAAGCAGTTTGACGCGGCGATTCCTGCTTCAAAAATATCCGCACTTAGCTCAGGAGAGTTTGTTGGCATGGTGGCCGATGATCCGCAGCAAAAAATAGAATTGAAGACATTTCATTGTGAGATCATCAACGATCATAAAGCTTTACAGCAAGAGCAGGAATCTTATAAAGAAATTCCTGTTTTTAGAACCCTGGACAGCGCCATGGTTCAGCGTAATTATCTTCAAATTAAGGAGGATGTTAAGGATATTGTTACCTATGAGTTGGAACGTATTCTGCATGATCCGGCTTTGGAGCATTTGGTAGTCAAAAAGGGGAAGAGATGATAATGCTAGTGAACATTACATTAGTAGTGACCTGCTCGCCGGTGCGGCTGTTATTTCTTTCGGGATTTGTCGTAGGAGATTTAATCGTAACTTAGCAAACCGCAAACCCAATTTGATTTTAATGAGATTTATTTCGCATACTCCCAAGCAGACACTCAACAAGGCATTTTTAAAACAGCGTCCGTTAAGAAAAGACATCGATTTGTTTAAGACAAATCTGATCAGGCTGTTAGGGAAGATTGACGAAATTGAACGCGAAGAAAATCAGAAAAATCACATCAGGGATTTTTTACTTGACACATTCTACCGTGAAAACCACGAGGTAAATACCAAAGACAGCAAAGATCTGGTGATCCATTTGGGGAAGACCAACAAGGATCGTGTTGGTGTGATCATCGAAGCGAAACGGCCCAGCAACAAAGGCGAAATGTTTTCGGTGGAGCGGGTAAATACAAAAGCACTGCACGAACTTATTTTATACTACTTTGACGAGCGGAACAAAGCCGGAAATAATGAACTGAAACAGCTTATTATCACCAACGTTTACGAATGGTTTATCATCGATGCCAATTATTTTGATAAGATTATTTACCGGAATACGCGGATCAAAAGGTTATATGAAACTTATTGCAGGGACAAAAAAGATACCCGGTTTTTTTATGAGGAGGTAGGGAAGATCATCCCGACGATCGACAGCGAGATAGCTGTTACCTGCTTTGATATCAGAAAATACAATAAGTTTTTATTTAATGAAGATAAGCAAGACGACCGGAACCTGATCGCTCTCTTCAAAATCCTGTCGCCTTATCATTTGCTCAAACAGCCTTTTGCCAATGACAGCAACAGTCTGGATAAGGCTTTTTATTCGGAACTGCTCCACATTATCGGGCTCACGGAGATAAAAGATGGCGGCAAAAAAATGATTCGCCGACCAGCTGATGGTCAGCGCAACGGGGGGTCGCTGCTGGAAAATACGATCACCCAGCTTGACAGTCTCGATAAAGTGAACAGGTTGGAAAATCCAGGTCAGTTTGGTGCAACGACCGAAGACCGCCTTTTTAATGTGGGGCTGGAACTGGTCATTACCTGGGTGAACCGGATCTTGTTTTTGAAACTTTTGGAAGCCCAGCTGGTCAGTTACCACAAAGGTGACGAGGCTTATGCCTTCCTGAATTTCAGGAAAATTAAAAATTATGATGACCTGAATAGTCTTTTCTTTTCGGTACTGGCACGGCGGCAGGACATTCGGGTGGAGGAAGTCAGGAAACAATTTGAAAAAGTACCGTATCTGAACAGCTCACTTTTTGAAGTTACAAGCCTCGAAAACCAGGCTATTGTGATCAGTAACCTGCGGGATGAGCGCACATTGCCTATCCTGTCGGGCACCGTACTGAAACAGGAGTCGGGGCGGAAGCGGACGGGCCTGCTCAACACGATTGAATATCTGTTCGCTTTTATGGAGGCCTACGATTTCAGCAGTGAGGGGAGCGAGGATATTCAGGAGGAGAACAAAACGCTGATCAATGCTTCGGTTTTGGGGTTGATATTTGAAAAAATAAACGGATACAAAGACGGTTCATTTTTCACCCCTGGTTTTATTACCATGTATATGTGCCGTGAAACAATTCGCCGCACTGTTATTCAGAAAATAAACGAACGAATCATCGCCGACGGCCATCCGGACATGACGCCGATGGAATCACTCGATGCGGTCTACAACCAGATCGGTGAGAAAATCTCTAAAAATGCAGTCAACGAAGTCATCAACGGGATCCGGATCTGTGATCCAGCCGTTGGCTCGGGCCATTTTCTGGTTTCGGCGCTGAATGAAATCATTGCCATCAAAAGTTACCTGAAAGTGCTGATGGATAAGGATGGACTTGTGTTGCGGGGATATCATATCGAGGTGGAAAATGATGAGCTGACAGTTGCAGATGAGGAAGGAAATGCATTTGTTTACAAGCCGCACAATAAAGAAAGCCAGCGGATACAGGAAACGCTTTTTCATGAAAAGCAGACCATCATCGAAAACTGCCTGTTCGGCGTCGATATCAATCCGAATTCGGTGAAAATATGCCGGTTAAGGTTGTGGATCGAACTGCTGAAAAATGCTTATTACAGGGCAGACAGCCAGTTTAAGGAGCTCGAAACATTGCCTAACATAGACATCAATATCAAGTGCGGAAACAGTCTGATCAGCCGGTTTGGACTGGATGCGGATTTGAAACTCGCCCTGAAAAAGACCAAATGGAGTATTGATACTTATAAGCTGGCGGTGCAAACGTACCGGAATGCACAAAGCAAAGACGAAAAACGTGAGATGGAACGGCTGATCGATGATATTAAAGGCAATTTCAGAAGCGAGATCCATAACAATGACCCGAAAGTGAGGCGGTTGAGCCGTCTTTCAGGTGAGCTGTATAATCTGCTCAACCAGAGCCAGTTGTTTGCGCCCGGACGGGCGGAGAAGAAACTTAAAAAACAGCAGCAGGAAAAACTTGAAAAAGAGATAACGCTGCTGAGCACGGGCGTTGAGGAGATAAAAAGCAACAAAATTTATGAAAATGCCTTCGAGTGGCGGTTTGAGTTTCCGGATGTGCTCAATGACGCAGGTGACTTTATGGGCTTCGATGTCGTGATCGGAAACCCGCCATACATCAGGCAGGAGGAAATCAGGGATCAGAAACCTTATTTGCAAGCCAATTACGAAACATACGCAGGCACGGCAGATCTCTATGTTTTTTTTGTAGAAAAAGGAATGAAGCTGCTAAAACAAGCAGGATTTTTTTGCTACATTCTGCCAAATAAGTGGATGAAAGGCGGTTATGGGAAGGCATTGCGGAATTATGCCGGTATGCAAAAGACGATTCAGATGGTTGATTTTGGCGACTTGCCGGTTTTTGATGAAGCGACAACCTATCCCAGCGTCTGGCTGATGCAAAGGAAAGACAGTACGGAGAATCGGTTCCAGGCTGCTTTGGTAGACACTTTGATTTATCCCAATGGCATTAATTCCTACCTGACAGACCGCTGGATTTCCGTCAGCGGTGAGAGCCTTTCTGTGGAAGGCTGGAATCTGGTGGACAGTCGTCTGCAAAATTTGCTCGGAAAAATCAAAGCGGGCGGGAAGCCATTGGGTGAGTATCTGAATGGTAAAATTTATCGCGGCATTTTGACAGGGCTTAATGAAGCTTTCGTGATTGATACCGTTACAAAAGACAGGTTAATCAACGAGGACCCGAAAAGTGTTGAGATCATCAAGCCGTTTTTGGCAGGGAGAGATATTAAAAGATATCAGCAGCCTGTAAACGATAAGTGGCTGATTCTGATTCCACTTGGATTTACAAAAAAAATCGTTGGAAAGTTGCCAGAGGCGGAAGCTTTTCGTGAAATGAGTTCAGCATTCCCCGCCATTTTCAGTTTTTTGCAGGTACATGAATTAAAGGCAAAAGCGAGAGGAGACAAAGGAGATTATTGGTGGGAGTTGCGCCCCTGCGATTACTACAATGAATTTGAAAAGCCTAAAATACTGTATCAGGAAATTGCGGCATATTCTACTTTTGTTTACGACAGACAAGGACTTTACACAAACAATAAGTTGTTTCTGATTCCTACGGATGATGTTTCTTTACTTGGATTTTTAAACAGCAAGCTGGTCTGGTTTTATCTAAATAACACAGCAAATGGATTAAGGGGAGCTTTGGCTCTGCAAAGTCCATATATTCTTGGGTTACCTGTTGCGGAAGCCTTAATAAATAATGCAGACATTTGCGTTATAGTCAATGCCATACTTGAAGCCAGAGAAAATAAGTCGTTGGATTCTACTACCGACCTCGAATCCAAGATCGATCAACTCATTTATCAGCTTTACGATCTGACGCCGGAGGAGATTGCAATGGTGGAAGCTTAGACTTGATGGAGTCGTTGTTGTGTATTTTTAAAATAAGTATAGATTTGATATTGCTGGATCCAAATTTTAGATAATAATTAACCGTTTACAAGGAATTGGTAAATAATCATTGATCGTCCCTGAGGTCATTTTCCAATAGCTAATCTTAGCCTTGAGAAGGTAAACCTGGTTATCCATTGGCTTAAACCGTGCTGACTCCAAAAAAATGCCCGACCAAAGCAGTTATGCCCATTGCTGCGGTTCCCCAGAACGCGATCCGGGCTACTGCTATGCCGACCCTGGATCCTCCTGTTTTGGCCGCAAGAGCCCCTAAAATCATCAGGAAAATAATGGAGAAGCCATATTGATAGTATACCATAAAAGCTAATGGCGCCAGCATAGAAACTAGAAATGGCAACAAAGCCCCGAAGGTAAACGAGCCGAAAGATGCAAAAGCAGCCTGAAGGGGTTTGGCGGCAGTAATTTCGTTTATGCCCAATTCGTCCCGTGCATGGGCTGCAAGCGCGTCATGTTTGGTAAGTTGCGAAGCGACTTTAAGGGCCAGGTCAGGATCAATACCGCGTGCGACGTATATGGCCGCAAGCTCTGCAAGCTCCGATTCGGGCATTTCCAGTAATTCACGCTTCTCTCTTGTAAGATCTGAACTTTCCGTATCCGCCTGTGAGCTCACCGAGACATATTCTCCTGCCGCCATGGACATTGCTCCTGCCATAAGACCTGCAAGAGCAGCCAGGATGATAGCATTTCGTTCCGGATTAGCTGCCGCAACGCCGATAACGATACTGGTTGTAGACAGAATTCCGTCATTAGCTCCTAATACAGATGCTCTTAACCATCCCATTCGTGTGACATAGTGTTTTTCAACAAAATTGCTCTCCATTTCAGTTGTTTTAATGGCAAGGTAGTATTTTTCTTGTGTGATTACCGAGCAGCCTCTATTATGTTTTCCGTTATATTCTGTTTGACTAATTCGTATATAAATGGCGATCAGGTATATAGAACCAATTTGAGCGGATGTCGGGTGGTTGAAAAACAACTCTGGCTTTCGTATATAAAGATAGTTACTGTCGAAGCCCGGATGTTACACCGAAAATGGTAATAGTTATACCAATCACATGTTTCAGGAATTCGGCAGAATTACAGCAGTTGCATGGCTGTCTTTTCCCAGCTTTCCGGGTTTTTAGATCGTTCGCGCAGTTCTTTCATAAAATTGATCATCGGCCCGGATGATGATTTTACATTAAATAATTCTGGCAGTTAACCCTATTCGAACGTGGGATGCTGATCTTTTAACACCTGAAATACGCTTAACTATACTTTTTTAAAGCAAATGCATCACAACTGCGTTGAAGAAATATATTTAAATCAGTGAATCATGCAAGGATCCGTGTTTTGTGTGTAACAATCGAAGGGCTTTATAAAATGAACTTTACAAACATTATTAATGCCTTTAAAAAGAGCAGATTTATGCAGTGTTGAGCTCAGCAGTTACAAGATCTTATCAGCCAGCGATCTTTATTTAATGACTGATTAGCACGACAAAACATTTTGTCATCAACAAATAATCTTATATGACTGTCCGTTACTTGTACTATTGAATAAAAATAGGTATATTGTAGTATTAAATTGAACGCAATATTCCTATGAATCTGAGTGAATTTTTCGAGAAATACCCTGATGAAGCGAGTTGCGTTGAAGCATTTAAGAACAAACGTTTGGAACTTGGAGTTGTTTGTCATAAATGTGGCTGTACAGAGCATTATTTCAGGAAGACCGATTACAAATTTGAGTGTAAAAAGTGCCACAGCCGTAAAAGTTTGCGGGCCGGAACGGTCATGGAACAGACTAATTTGCCGTTTAGGTATT
>NZ_SZVO01000035.1 GCF_005280585.1 Dyadobacter frigoris | reverse complement strand
TTCTGATCGTTACAAAAAGCCGCAAGTCCGGCCTGGTAACCTATTGGCGAAAAAAAGTGAAATGGCGAAAAAATACTTATTTTAAAAGTTGTCTTCAATGTAGCCTCCAACTTCGGCCTGAAATACGATTAGACGGCCCACGCATTATGGTACATTATGACATTTTCTCCATCTCAGTCTCCTATCCAGGAACAACAGCCCTTTATTAAAATCCCATAGAAACAGCTACCGAAGCCTCAGTTCAACAGAGGCTTAAAACGCAACTCCGTAAACTACGTCGCGTTTAAGCCCTATTTGTTGGACGTAGTTGTTATTTACGCTTCGTCCTGTCCGCAATGAGCTGTTTTATAAATTCTGGAAGTTCAATTTTGTTATGGTCTGCAATAACTTTTAAAGCATCATAATACTTGATTTCGTCGCCGTTCCATTGAAGGTCAAGTCGTCTAACTTGTTCCATGGCGATGTGATTATAATTTTCAGGACTTCCCCAATAGCATTGCATACAAACTGGTGGTATCTTTTCCGTTTTCCAATTGTCGCAATGTTCGCAACTCCATGATTTCGCTCTGTTGCAAGAGCCGCACAATAGCATGAAATGTTCTGGTTCTCGGTCGGTTACGTCTCCACCAACTTCATAAGGAACTCTATGGTCAACTTGTAAATAGCGTTCTTCAAATAGTCCGTTACAAACTTGGCAACGTCCGCCACAAGCTATAAATAACGAATGTTTGAAGTCTTTGGAAAACATAATTCGTCCCGCAACACGATTGGTTTGTAAAGACGCAAGGTCACCAAACTTATAAGCCGCAATTGATTTACCGTCTTTTGATTTTATTTTGAATGTTTCAAGTGGAATTCCTGCTTCTCTAACGTCTCTAGCTGCTCTTGGCGGATGATTGTAACCGTAAGTTTTTTCAAGGTCTTCGGTTGTTATAAAACCATGAGCTAAAATATGATCAATAACTACTTTCGCTCTTTTATTGGTAATTGATTGAACATATTCTAAAAATTCTTTGGGGTAAACTCTCTTTTCTTCTGACATTAGTTTGCAAAAAGTTCTGTTTGATAATTTTGTTTTCCTGTAACTTTCTGCAAGTCAATTTTTGATATTAAGGCTGGCGATAAAAAAACTGCTTCGTATGTTATTTCGCTTCTGTTCAAAAGAGTTGCTTGTGACGAACGTCCTGCGTTGATTTCAATTTTTGTCAAATTGAGGTTGTCAGGCAATGGGCTTCCGTAAGTCTTATCACCTGTCCGCCCATCATAACTTAAAATGTATGGTACGTTATTGTTGTTAAGTTCAAAAAGTGAAACCACGAAGTTGTCAAACTCAATGTTGCCTGCATAATTAAAACCACCATTAACGCCCGTCCCTTGGTAGGGTGGGTCCATGTACACTAAATCGTCTGCGGTTGCAAGGTCGAGTACATTTTGGTAATCAGTTGAATGAAGCTGTATTTTACCTTTCAAAAGTTGCGATACTCTTAAAATGTCATCACGCATTAATGAAGGATTTCTACCTAAACGCCTTTTGTCAGGGCTTTGATTGAAACCACCTTGTGCATTATAGCGAACGGCTGCTTTTACACACTTTGCCAAAAGAAACAATAAGTATTCAGGCTGCTTTGTATCATTAAACTTCTCCCTGATTTGGTAATAATATTCTTCTTCATTACCCAATTGTCCATGCCAAATCTCATGGTAAGACTTCACCATTGATTTGGGATCGTTGATTATCGTATCCCAAAGATTAATCAATGGTTGGTTGATGTCGTTGATGATAAAATGGTTAGCCTTAAAATAATAAGCCGAAGCAATGGTTATAGCCGCAGAACCTGCAAAAGGTTCAATCAAATTGTCAAAATGGTTAGGAAACATCTGTAAAATTTGGTCAGCCAAATTCCGTTTACTTCCTTGATATGGTATGGGATGCGGTAGCTTCATAATTTTTGTCAAAATGTTAGGTTCAAATATAGCAATTTTTGTTGGTCTGCTTGTATCTGCACATTGGTCGGTACAATTACGGCTTACTCCCTAATATGCGAAAATTTTGCGGACGCGCGGTCGTACTTTTTGTATTCAAATATACAATTATGTAAAAAATATAAAATTACCGAGTTGAGCTGCACCCGCAATTAGCCCCGCCTGCTGTCCGATCATGATTGACACTTTTATATCCTTTCCGGCGTCTAAGTCAAATTTCAAAAACCCAAATCCTCACCCCAAACCCACATAACTTTTCACCAACCCAAGATACTCCCGCACAGCAGCCAAATGCAAATCACGAATTTCGCCATCGCTAGATTGTCCGGCGCTGATGGCGTGCACCTTCGCTCGGATGTTGGCTCTCATGCATTTGTAATAGATGAATAATTCCTGATCTGCCGCTGTTCGGATGCACGGAAAATGATCTAAATATTCAGCCTTAAAAATATCGGAAAGCTCCGCATGCCCAAAGGCTTCGAGATCCATGCAGAGAAAGGCAATTTCACTGGCGGTGTCGATCTGGCGGAAATCATTATTAAATTCGATGCAATCAAAAATGACGGGCTTTTTGTACAGAAAGATGTTGCCGCTGTGCAGATCACCATGTAAATCCCGCTTAAATCCCTGCCTGATACGTTGCTCAAAAAGCGATTTGTTTGTACTCAAAAAGTGATCACTCCATTGGATGGCCAGTGAGATGATATTTTCAAAATCTTCTCCAAGGTTCTCTTTTACAAAAGTGCTGATGTTTTTTATATCGTTGAAAGTGCCCCGGGCCTCATCCGGATCGAAATGCGAGGAAATGACCTTTGCATGGGAATGAAAATCCGCTACCTGTTTTGCCAGGGCCAGTGTGGAGGCTTTGGACACTTTGCCATTTTTTAGCAGTTTATCCATTCTTTTGGAAGGCATCATCCGCCGCATCACAACGGCATAATCAACAATCTTCCCGGTTCCTTCCCCGATCAACCACACATCTTTAGGATGACGGATTGGTAATACAGCCAGGTAAATGTCTGAAAAACGCTGATTAAGACGAAGTTCTGTTTCACAGTATTTTTTTCTTTTGGAAAGGGTAGAAAAATCTAAAAATGACAGTTTTACAGGTTTTTTAACTTTAAAGGCCCGTTTTTTGTTTAAAATAACCCAGGAAATATGGGTTTCTTCCAGCGTTCCGTCAAGAGGCTGATCTTCAAAAATGCCTGTCCGGCAAAGTGTATGGATATCCAGGTCATTCATAAGCATCGGTCAGATATTCGATTGCCAGGTTTAACATGCTATCGATGTTGTCGTTTTCGGATTGTAGTTTCAGGTAAGGCATGTCTAACTTTTCAAATTGATTTTTGATCTGGAGATATACCGGATAATCTGCTTCACTATCGGGCCTTACGCTGCTCAATCGTTTTTTTGTTATGGCCTCGGTAGCCATTATCAGTATAAAAAAGACGGGTATTTGTCTTTGTTTTCCAAGTTCTGTAAAAATGTCACGCATGGTATGATGGTGAAAAGTGGCATCGACCACGACAGGCTTACCATCCGCCAAGTTTTGGTCTGCGATTTTTGCCATGGCCTGGTACACCGTCATTTTATCGTTGAAGGTGTACCGTCCCAAAGCATTCATCTCTTTTCTTGTTTGGTCGCTACTGATATGAGGCGCATGTAGTTTTGCTGCTAACCTGTTAGCAAAAAAGCTTTTGCCCGATCCTGGCAATCCACAGACGATAATGATCATAATGTGCAGTCAGATTAGTTATATTTCACAATCAGAAAGTTACTGATTTTCTTCACTATTACTCAAAATAACAAACTGCGCAGGTTCCAGTTTTAGTTTGATAAAATGACGGTTTCCTTCCTCATTACGCAGTACGCTGATATGCCCTGACTGGCCATAGACAAACCTGAATTTACTGCCTTCCGGGTTTAACATGGGATCTACCAGTATGTATTCTTCGTCCTGGTCGGTCAGTGAGCTGTTGTAGGCGACAATAATCTCCTGGTCATAAAGTACTCTTGAAAAGGCCAGCAGGCACTTTTTAAATATGGGTAAATGGAAATTTTTTCCGTCGTCGGAAAGTTCGCGCATGTACATTCTTCCAAATTTCAAAACCGGGTTAAGTTTTCGGAAAGCTGCGATAAAGGCGATTTCTTTGTAAATCCGCGCTGACTTGTTCAATGCATTCAATGTAGGATCTTCCAGGCTGAACATCACTTCCCTGATATTGAAATCGCCATCGCCGGATCCGTCAAAACCCTGCTCGGTACCGTAATAGATGCAGGGCGTCCCTACGGCGCATAGCAAAAAGCCAATACCGGCAATGATCTGGTTTTCAGTGGCTCCATTGCCAAACCGTTTTTTGAGAACCTGCCCCACCTGATCATGATTGTCGATAAACGTGACCAGGAACTCCCCAAACCCACCACGGTTCATCGCGTTTTTACGGAGTGATTCGTACCTGCTGATGAGCTTGTCAGGGGTAGAAACACCGTGAATGACGTCGGCAAGGATGTGGTATAAAGGAAAATCCAGCACGGAATTCAATCCGAAATAAATGGCTTTGTCTTCCACCACAACCGACGTTTTTGGGCCGATATACGCGTTGTACATTTCTTCCGGCCCGACAAGCTCCCCGAATAAAAAGAAATTGTGTTTGCCAAGTTTATAGGCATATTCCCTTACATGCGAACAAAACTGGCTGACGTAATCATCGCCCATGTGTTTTACTGCGTCGATCCGAAATCCGTCAATATCCGCTTCCCTGATCCAGTAGCAATGTATTTTGGTGAGCATTTGCTGCACATACAAGGCTTCGGGTGAAGTGTCATTTTTGAAGCTTTTCAACGTCGAGAAGTCACCTTCGCGTGTTTCAGGATAGCTGTCAAAGTTGCGGATCTGGCCTTTTCTCCAATAAAGTTCGGGATTTCTAAGCTCGACAGGTATCGGCGTTTGATCATTACGCCAACCTCCAAACGGAAATATGGCGCCCTGATTATAATAGTAATTGTCGTCATTGGGATAAAACCAGTTGTCTCCGCTGTGATGAAGTACGACGTCCAGAAACACCTTGATGTCCAAAGCGTGTGCTGCATCAACCAGATCAGCCAGGTCCTGTTTTGTGCCAAAACGCGCATCGATGTTCAGGAAATTCTGAATCGCATAGCCATGATACGAAGAAGGATTGTTTTCAAATACCGGACTCAGCCAAAGGGCGGTACAACCCAGCTCATTGATATAATCCAGATGATTGGTAATACCTTTCAAGGTGCCGCCGCATATTTTTTGCAACTGTTCGCTGTTTCCGAAACCACTTTGCCGGGCCTCGTTTGCAACCGGCTTTCGATCCAGATCATCATGAAACCTGTCAACCATTAAAAAGTAAATAAATTCTTCCCTCCATTCCCTGCCAGCGTTTTTCCAGTAGGTTTTACCTGGTTTTGGAGAAAGGTTTATGTCATTGATGGAAGTAATCTGAGATTCCGGGAGCATTCTGAGTGGTTTTTAAATGGCTTGACTTCGCCTGGCGGTATGGGCTCTAATTGAAGTGCCCACCGAAATTCGCAATCGTAAAGCTTGAATTATTTGTCTGTCCTTTTTTATATATCAACATAAATTTGTTACATATATCACAGGTTTTTGCTAAACAACCATTGACGAAATTCTGAGCAATGTCACCTTCGTGGATGCGTGGTGTCACGTTTTGTCAGCGATCATGACGCTAATTTTAGGCATTATCTAAATTGGCTGCATAGAAAATCTCAACATTATGAAAAAGATATTAATCATCGCATTGATTGGTTTGTATGGATGCAGTCCTGCCATTCGGGCATATTACAATTACGACAAGGAGGATCCTATTCAGAAATATAAAACTTTCAACTGGGCGGCTGGAAAACAAACAGAGGCGAACATCAACCCGTTGTATTATAATGAATTGACAGATGGAAGAATTAAGCGTGCAGCAAATGATTTATTGCAGGTAAAGGGATATCTGCTCACGGATCAGGATTCGGATCTATCGGTGCGTTACCATATTGAAATGGAAGAACGCTCCGTATTTTGGCCGGATCCGGATGGTTATATGTATGGGGATTATTTTATGCGGCCCAGATCGGATGTATTTACCTATCGTCAGGGAACCCTGAGCATTGATTTCGTGAATACAAAAAACAGAAACCTGGTCTGGCGTGGCTGGGCTGTCGCAGCGATGGAGGTGGTCAATTATGACAAAACCGACACCGAAGTCCTGATCAGATCTGCGGTTACTAAAATTCTTCAAAATTTGCCGGAAGCTGAGAGAGACTCTGTTCCGGCTGTTACTTTTCGATGAAAATTTTACCGCGTTTGCGATTATAAAATTTGACTCCTTCATACCAGACCGTAAACACAAATCCTACACTGATACTGATCAGCAATTGGCTCAAATTCACAGTCTCAAGGCTGAAAAACCGGTTAACGCCTGGTATCACAAAGATGAGTGCCGAGAATAAAATCGTGATGCCAATGATCATCGGGACCAGATTGTTTTTATAGCGTAAAGTGGTGAAAATGGAGTGGGAAAACGACCGGTTTACCAGCGTTAAAAAAATATTTGCAGACAACAACCCAATAAAAACCATCGATCTGGTAAGCGCTTCATCATAGGATTGCATCACTGCATACTGATAGAGCATCAGCATACCTGCTGTGATTACCAAGCCTTGCAAAATGCTGACTGACAGCTCTTTTAAACTAAAAAATGTTGATGTAAAAGGCCTTGGTTTTTGTAATAGCAAATCCTTTTCCATCGGCTCGTTTTCATAGATAATCGAGCAGGTCGGTCCCATGATCAGCTCGAAAAATATAATATGCACCGGGGTGAAAATATTCGGATAGATCCAGCCCAGTGCCAATGGAATGAAAACGGTCAGGATAATAGGGATGTGGATGGAAATAATGTAGCGGATTGCGTTTTTAAGACTGATGTATATTTTGCGGCCCATCGCCACAGCATCCACCATCCTGGCCAGATCATCATCTACCAAAATAAGTGAAGAGGCCTGTTTAGCAATTTCCGTACCTTTTTTGCCCATCGCAATCCCGATGTGCGCGGCCTTCAATGCCGGGCCGTCGTTAACCCCGTCGCCGGTCATCGCTACAATCTGTCCCTGTGCTTTAAGCGCATTGACAACTTTTAATTTTGCTTCCGGGAACATTCTGGCGAAAATGCCGGTCTGCATCACTTTCTGCTGCAAGGTTTGTTCGTCCATCGCAACCAGTTCGTCGCCCAGCAAAACGTTTTCAGCTCCTTTGAATCCTATTTGCCTGGCGATGTTTTGCGTAGTAGCCGCATTGTCGCCCGTAATAATCTTTACCTGAATACCTGCTTTATAAAACGATTCAAAAACCGACCTGATATTTGCTTTCGGCGGATCATAAAAAGCAACCAGACCTATGAAATGAAACGAAAGCTGCTGTTGTTTTGCAGGGAATGGGTCACCTGCAAATGTACTTTGACCAACCCCTAATATCCGGTAACCTTTGGCGGCAAGTTCATTGATTGCATGGAGTATGTCGGTCTTCTGACTTTCGGATAATCCGGAAAGTGCCATAATCGCTTCCGGAGCGCCTTTTGCCGCAATGATGCGTTCACCCTTTGCATTTTCAAACACATGTGTCATCATGGGCGGCTTTCCTTCGAGCGGATATTCATGAACCAGCTTAAATTCTGGCCTCTTATCGGCTGCTGTCCGTTTCCCATATGTCTCATGCAGTGCAATTTCCATCGGGTCGAAGGGCTCCGGTTCGCTGGACCACATCGCCATTGCTAACAGTTTTTGACCTTCTTCGTTTAATGTTTTGTCCGGTGGTTGAATAGCGTTTGTCGCCTGCACATAAACACTGGCCAGCTCCATTTTATTTTCTGTGATCGTCCCGGTTTTGTCCGTGCAAATTACCGTGGCGCTGCCAAGCGTTTCAATGGTTTGGGTTCGTTTGACAATGATGCCCATTTTCATCAGCCGCCATGCTCCCAAAGCCATAAACGTAGTAAAAGCCACCGGGATTTCTTCCGGTAAAATACTCATCGCAAGCGTTAAGGCTTTTAGAAGACTGTCTAAAAGCTGTTGCGTGCGGATGTAATTGATCCCCCAAACGATAAGAAAAACAACGCCGCCGATGACCGCCATTTTCTTGACAAAATTGGTGATCTGTATCTGGAGTGGGGTAGGTTCCTGCTCTATCGATTCAAGGCTTATGCCAATTTTGCCCAGTTTTGTTTTGTCTCCAATTGCATTGATTTCTGCAATCGCCCTGCCACTTGTTACGAGTGTTCCCTGGAAAACTTCGCTTGCGGCTTCATTTTTGGCAACAGCCAGCGATTCCCCCGTCAGAATGGATTCGTTCACGGAAAAATCGTGCGCTTCCAGAATCGAAGCGTCCGCCGGAATTTTATTTCCTTCCTCCAATATCAGGTAATCGCCAATCACAATTTCTTCCCTGAGCATGTCAACTTCTACACCATTCCGGATGACTTTACATTTGGGCTGTGTAAGTGTTTTTAACTCGGCAAGCGCATTCCGGCTTTTGGTATCCTGGTAAATGGAAATAGCAGAAATGACGATGATGGCACCAAGCATAAACAGACCTTCTCCCTGTGAGCCCGTCAGAAAATAAATGGCGGCGGCAACGATCAGCAAGATCAGCATCGGTTCTTTTACCAAACCCAGTACCGCAGCCAAAAAGCCGTTTTTACTTTTGTCTTCTACCTTGTTCTCGCCGTGAGTGTTTCGGGATTGGATTACCTGGTTGTTGGTGAGGCCTTGGTGGAGGTTGGTTTTGGCGGTGGGCATAGGAGGATAGGTAAAGCAAAATTAGACTTGTGAACTGTAACTGATTCCGTAAAAATTTATTGCTGTTCCCATAGCCAGTCGCATTTCATCGGAAGGGACTATAACACAGCAGTAATGATGAAACGGAGCTATTTATTTCGCAGCAGAAAAAATCATTTCTTTCAATATTTGCATATCAATATCTGCTAGTTTATTGATATAAAGACAGCCAGCGCCGGTTTTATGTTTGCCCAATTTACTCAACGCATCCGCGTGTCGCTGTAAGTCAATTAAGTGCAATGATAAATTGGCTTTACGCGGGGAAAAACCAATTTTGAACCAATCAACTTCTCTCCCGGTAGCAGGACTTTTATACCTTACATCTCCGAAACCGATCATAGAATTACCCCACATTTTAGGTTTTTCGTCCATGGCTTTCTCCATCAATTCAAGGATAACAAAACTGTCTTTTCGTTTAAGCTCATCAGCAATACTATTAAGGTAATCTTCTACGCTTGAAAAGGTAGGTTTGGTTTTAATTACCGCTAGTTTTCCCATGTTCTACGTTTGCTTATTAAAGGTTGCACCTGACAGATTTTTTCCTTAAAGACTCAATAACGCTGACCCAATGTTAGCGGTTTGTGGTTTTCAATTTGTATTTTTCAGGTTTGGTTGCAGTTCGTTGAATTATTTGCCTTGCTTCTAAATCAAGTTTTACTGTTTCTCCATACCACTGAACCCCACCTTCAAAATTTTCTTTTACTCTTGAAAATAGCTCTTCCATAAGTTGTGTATGTGTTAGTTCCGATTCGGTCAAAATCGAAAGTATATTTTCCCTGATGAAAGTGTACTTGTCCAGTGAGATTTTTTTATTGGTCTTGCCTGCTTGCGGATGTAACGTTTGAATTAATTCTGCTTTCATAAGCAATTGTGGTTCCTGGCTTAAAACCTTATGGTTATAAATTTTGTCCGAAAGTTAGCAAATTGTTGACTGGGTCAAACAATGATCACTAATGCAATCTTAACCATTGTTTTGGGTTTTAAATTTTCTTGCAGCACCCCATTCAAATAAAGAGGTAAACATAAATTGTAAAAAGGGCAATAGTTTAGCATCCCAACCTACCCTATAGCTAAATCCCGGCTTCTTTGAACGAAGGATTTTTAAAGCAATATCTGCCACAGGTTCGGGTGATGGCGCATTGTTGATTGAATCGGAGAAACTCTTTAACGCATTTTTTCGCGTGCCGTCATAATCGCTTATAGTTGATTCTGCAAATTCAAATGCCTGGTTAAGGTTGGTTTTGAAAAAGCCGGGTTCAATGACTGATACATGGATATCAAACGTTTTTAGCTCAAATCTCAATGATTTATAAAAACCTTCCAAAGCATGCTTGGAAGCCGAATAGTAACTTTGAAAGGGCACACCAATAAGTCCTGCTAATGACCCAATGGTAATAATTTTACCATTCCTTTGTTGGCGCATAACTGGCAAAAAGGCTTTCGTAACGTCGACACATCCCCAAAAGTTTGTTTGGAACTGTTTGTCAGCTAATTCCCGGCTTGTCTCTTCTGCACTGCCGCAAACGCCAATTCCAGCGTTATTTATCAAGACATCAATAGTTGCAGATTTTGATAAAAAAGCAGTAACACAGTTCTCAATAGATAATCTGGAAGTTACATCCAATTCCAAAAGTTTGAACTTTACCTTGTGCTGATATTGGTCAGGATTACGGCTTGTTCCATAAACCTTATAGCCATTGGCATGAAGCTTATTTGCAATTGTCAAACCAATTCCTGACGTGGCTCCTGTGATTAACACTGTTTGCATGGTTTTTTGAGATTACAAATGTTTTGGGAATTACTGTCAGGCGGGAATTTATATCGTCCAGTGCTGAAATTAGCTCTGTGAAATTACGGATAATGAAGATAGGAATAAAAGCGAATGTACTTTGTGGAATTTTGTCGAAACATTCTGCCTTTCTTTTTGTGAAAGAAAATAAAGCGTGATATTTCCACCGCCTATTCGTTGTTCAGTTTGTATCGGATCACCGTCACGCCACATTCATAAGGAGTGGCGCTGATTAGAGAAAGTTTCTGCCGCTTGTCCAGCAGGTCAAAAATCCTCATTCCTTTATTGATCATCACCGGGTTGACAAAGAGAAAAAACTCATCAATGTGACCACCGGCAATCAGCGAAGAAACAAAACCTGCGCCTCCGTAAACCAAAATATCTTTTCCATCCTGATTTTTTAGTTTCGCGATCTCTTTTGCCAGATTTCCTTTTGCCAGCGAGGTGTTTTTACCAAATGGTTTGTCCAGTGTCCTGGTGAAAATAACTTTCGGAATGTTTACCATTTTCTGTGCGAAGGTAATTTTAGGGCTGTCGGACTCAAATTCTTCAAAATGAGGGATAAAGGCCTCTGCCATTTTTCTGCCAAGCAGAAGTGTATCCGAACTATCCGGTAATTCATTGATGAGCTGCCAAAGTTTTTCATCTGACGCCCTCACGACCCAGTCTTCTTCACCATTTGGCCCTGCAACATATCCGTCAACCGATATTTGTATTTGTAATTTTAGTTTTCGCATGGTCGTTTTGTTTTTACAAAATTAACTTTTGCGGTTTTATTGGTGGCTTTCGTAGCTGTGTCTGTTGTGTTTTGCGTAATGTGAATTATTTTGTCAGGCAGCGGGAAGATAAATATCAAATGTTGCTCCTTCGTTTAATTCGCTTGTTGCAGTGATGATGCCGTTGTGATTTTCGACAATCTTTTTTACGATGGCAAGCCCGATGCCTGTGCCTGCATATACCTCTTTGCTGTGAAGTTTTTGGAACACTTCAAAAATGCGTTCGCTGAAATGGGGTTCGAAGCCGATGCCGTTGTCTTTGATAGTGATATGGCAATATTTTTTTTCGGGTGAAAGCTTTTCGTTATTTAATTTACTGCCTTTTATAATTCTGCTTTTTATTAGTATGTGTGATGGTATGTCGGGATATGAAAATTTGAGTGCATTGCTTATGAGGTTGTGCATGAGCTGGCGGAACTGAAATGGGATGATGTTGGCAAGGCAGAGTTCGGTGGCTTCGATGGTTGCGTGTTTTGCCTGAATGGTATCCTTTAGTTCGATTTTTACTTCTTCTATAATTATATTGAGGTCGGTGTTTTCAAATTTTCTTTCGGTGGTGTTGATGCGTGAGAAGGCAAGTAAATCTTCGATGAGTTGTTGCATTCTTCCGGCTGCTGATTGTATTCTCTGGAAATTATATTTGCCTTTGTCTGATAGATTTTCATTTTCATTTTCGAGGATCACCGAGACGAAGGTTTGTATTTTGCGCAGCGGCTCCTGCAAATCGTGACTTGATACATAAGTGAATGCCTCAAGCTCTTTGTTAGCAATGATCAGCTCTGCTGCCCGTTTTTCTTTCTCATCGTTTTGATAGGCAAGTTCTTTGTTAGCAATGCCTAACTCAGCTGCCCGTTTTTCTTTCTCATTGTTTTGAAAGGCAAGTTCTTCGTTAGCAATGATCAGCTCAGCTGCCCTTTTTTCTTTCTCAGCTGCCCGTTTTTCTTTCTCATTGTTTTGAAAGGCAAGTTCTTTGTTGGCAATGCTTAACTCAGCTGCCCGTTTTTCTTTCTCATCGTTTTGATAGGCAAGTTCTATGTTAGCAATTTTTAATTCTGCCGCCCTTTTTTCTTTCTCATTGTTTTGATAAGCAAGTTCTTCGTTAGCAATAATTAATTCAGCTGCCCGTTTTTCTTTCACTTGGTTTTGAAAGGCTAATTCTTTATTGGCAATGACTAACTCTTCTGCCCGTTTTTCTTTCTSATCGTTTTGAAAAGCAAGTTCTTTGTTAGCAATACTCAACTCAGCCGCCCGTTTTTCTTTCTCTTTGTTTTGGAAAGCAAGTTCTTTGTTAGCAATACTTAACTCTTCTGCCCTTTTTTCTTTCTCTTTGTTTTGAAAGGCAAGTTCTTTGTTAGCAATACTTAACTCAGCTGCCCGTTTTTCTTTTTCWTCGTTTTGATAGGCAAGCTCTWTGTTCGCAATATTTAACTCCGCTGCCCGTTTTTCTTTCTCTTCATTTTGAAAGGCAAGTTCTTYGTTGGCAATAACTAACTCTGCTGCCCGYTTTTCTTTCWCTTGGTTTTGAAAGGCTAATTCTTTATTGGCAATGACTAACTCTTCTGCCCGTTTTTCTTTCTSWTCGTTTTGAAAAGCAAGTTCTTTGWTAGCCATGCTYAACTCTTCTGCCCGTTTTTCTTTCTCTTTGTTTTGAAAGGCAAGTTCTTTGTTAGCAATGAATAACTCCGCTGCCCGTTTTTCTTTCTCTTCGTCTTGAAAGGCAAGYTCTTTGTTAGCAATGCCTAACTCTGCYGCCCGTTTTCCTTTCTCTTCGTCTTGAAAGGCAAGTTCTTTGKTGGCAATGCCTAACTCAGCWGCCCGTTTTCCTTTCTCTTCGTCTTGAAAAGCAAGYTCTTTGTTGGCAATGCCTAACTCCGCTGCCCGTTTTTCTTTCTCTTCGTCTTGAAAGGCRAGTTCTTTGTTGGCAATGCCTAACTCCGCTGCCCGTTTTCCTTTCTCTTCGTCTTGAAAAACAAGTTCTTTGTTGGCGATGCCTAACTCTTCTGCCCGTTTTCCTTTCTCTTCTTTTTGAAAGGCAAGTTCTTTGTGAGCAATGCCTAACTCTGCTGCCAGTTTTTCTTTCTCTTCTTTTTGAAAGGCAAGTTCTTTGTGAGCAATAATCAACTCCTCAGATTTTTTTTTATCTATATTCTGTCTCATCAGAGTTGTTTTGTTTTAATGTTGTCCAAAGGGCTCCTTCCAAGAGGTATAACTTGTGTTTTAAAAACGTTGTAAATACTTCTTCAGTGTAATTCCTTTTTTTAATGATTCATTAGATAATCAAACTGTTTTACCCTGTGAGCACAAAATTTTCTCTGGTCGGTTGTGAAATATTTTCTTGTGCTATAAGTGTAAGCGCTTGTTGAATTACTTTTTTGAGTTGTGAAAATTCAGCGGGCTTGCGGATGAAATATTGCGCCCCGTTTTTGTAAAGCAGGTTCACAACTTCTTGTTCAAGGGAAGTGGAGTATATGATTACAGGAAGCTGTTTCAGTTTTTTGTTTAGCTTTATTTCTAATAAACATTCTCTTCCGTTTTTGCGGGGCATATTGAGGTCGAGGAAAAGGACATGAGGAAGTTCGTTTGTTTCTTTTGTGAGTAGCTGCATGAGTTGTTCTCCGTCATGCACAGTTGTAAGGTGCGTGGATAGTGGCAATTTCTCTAATGCTTCTTTAAAAAAGATGCGATCGTCAGTATCGTCATCTGCAAGGAGCAGGTTGAGATGTTTTGAACTCATTCTGTTAATGTAGGAAGATTAGTTGTCAATTGCAATTTAAATAAATAGCACGAATGTTCAATCGAAGTGTGGGCGTTGGCGTAAAATAAATTGTGAAGCACACCAAATTTAAAAATAAAAAGAGTTGTGCTTCTTTTTTATTTTACAGAAGGGATAGCCAAAACGGCTTTGCCGAAAAGTTCGGAGCGGTTTCGTTTTGATAACGCACAAAAGTTTGTTCGGAGCGATTCGCATTGCCTATAGCGTTTTGGGGCTTGGCGATGGTGGAGAATTAGAAGCACAAATATCCAGTTTAGCATAAATGTTTATTGGAATTCCGAATGTTCAATTTAGCACGGAAGGCCCACTATTGCAAAACCCCGGTTATAGGCAGTTTTTTGTTTCGTCAATTTTCTGTTTTATTCTTTTTACACTTTATGAGATAAAAAGGATAGTTTTCTGTTACTTCTATAATTTCAAACAGTCCGGATTTTCCAAATTCTTCCTTAATTGTTTCCCTGTCATAAAAGAACATTCTTACACCACCAAACATTTCAAATCTGTCTTTACTTACGCAGGTTCCTTGTCCGTAAGTTTGGGCTTCCTTTGTTATTGCAGTAAAAATCATATATCCATTTTCAGTCAGCTGATTAAAACAGTCTTGGATTAGTTTCACTCTTTCATCTTTGTCCAACAAGTGAATTAATGCGTAACAAAATATCCCGTCATACAATTTGTTATCAAAAGGCATTTCAGTTACAGAACCGTGGTAAATTGTCAAGTGGTTTCTAAAATGTTTTTGAGCTAAATCAATGGCAGTTCGGGAAATTTCAATTCCTGTTACCGTCATTTCATTGTCTGAAAAAATTTGTGCATTTCGTCCATAACCAATGCCTGGAATAAGTACATTTTTCACTTTATTCTCAACAAAAAAGTCCTTTGTCAATATGGTAGATTTTGAAGGTTCAAAACCCCACATTTCCTGTTTATCTTTAAAGGCTTCTTCCCAAAATTCTGTCATTGTTGTATGTATTTAATTTGTTAGTGTCGTTCTAAAAATGCCCATAACGGTTTAGGGTATTTGCGAAGGCAGGGAATTTGAAAACCTTCAGCCGAAATGCCGATAGCAGTACAAATGTTCAACTACTTCCGTCAGCCGTGCTTTTGCAAATACCACGTTAGCGGTTCGTTGTTCTTTTTTCGTCACTTACGTATTCCAAAATATCACCTGGCTGGCAGTCTAAGGCTTTGCAAATTGCATCTAAGGTGCTAAAGCGGATTGCCCTTGCCTTCCCTGTCTTTAAGATAGAAAGGTTAGATAATGTCAAATCAACTCTTTCAGAAAGTTCATTCAGAGAAATTTTACGTTTTGCCATCATCACATCTAAGTTTACAATGATTGGCATAGCTAAACAGTTAAATCGTTTTCGTTTTGGATTTCAACTCCCTTTTTAAAAATAGTCGCAATAACATAGATTACAGCCGCCATCAAGATAAATGCCTGACTGTCTGCCCAAAACTGGTTTAGGTTGTCAATAGCATAACCATGGTGTTGTAAATTTTTGGCTGTTTGTCGGGCTGTATAACTTAATATACCTATGGAAAAAGTGCAGTAAGATATTTTTGTTATCTGTTCTGAAACGAAGCTGTTGAATGGTTTTGATAAATCTATTTTGTACATAAGCATGACAACTATATAAAATAAGTATGCTTTCAAAAGTACGACGACCAGGATAAAACTATACATTCCGAAGAAAGCCCATTTGCTACGATGATACATTTCACTTAAGTCCAACTTTTGATACAGGTTTTGGACAAATTCAGGTTTGTAAATACTAAATACAAAATTGACTATCAAACCACCGGCTTCTATGCACAAGCCAACGAAGATGACCCACGCAACAACATGTAAGCCTTTAAATACGAAGTTGTTTCCTTTTGACATAATTCTTAAAAGTTTAAATTATGTCGAAAATATAATAAATAATTATTGATAAACAATAAAAATGCAGTGTAATTCAAAAAATAATTTTTTTTAAGTAGTAATTCAATGCCGGCTTAAAATCCAATAATTTGGACTGTGCTAACTTGCGAGTTCAGCGGGAGATAGATGAGTTTGTCGGACTGTCAGTTTTAGTTGTGTCGTCTGCTAGAACGTTCAGGTATTGAGGAAGGCTGGGAGATAGAATTCCGTCCAGCCCGCCTAACCGATGATGAAAATAGAAATAAAAGTTGATGATTTGCAATTCGCTGAAACTTGCTTGTCCTGCCCGAACAACTTACCAAAACTGCTGAAACATGGCCTCCGTCTGCCTAGCTTTTGCCAATACTTTTGTTGTGTGCCGTTTTTGGGCTCGGTGGTTATACTAATGAAGTACCGCCATCAATGATAAGTGTTTGTCCTGTACAGTATTGTTGTTCTAATAAATATACAAATGTCTTGGCTATATCTTCAGCTTCCCCAACTCGTTTTACGGGCAAGGCGTTTCCAATATTTGTGTACATCGTTTCTCTGTCGCTTTCCGACATCCCGCCCCAAAGCTCCGTTTTTACTACTCCTGGTGAAACAATATTTACTCTTATTGGCGCTAATTCCACTGCCATTGCTCTTGCAAAACCTTCCATAGCAGCACAGATACTTGCACCCAATGCCCATCCTTTGCTGGGTCTGTTACTGGCAATGCCGCTTGTTAATACAATTGAGCCTGTGATATTGATAAATGGCGTAGCATATTTTACGGCTGTAAAAGCTCCCCAATAACGAATATTAAAATAGTTACGTGCCATTTCCAATGGTGTATCTGCTACATTACCAAGAATGAGATTTTCACCTGCTGTAAAAATCAAATGGTCGAATGCTCCAATTCGTTCAAAAAGATTTCTGACTTGCATTTCATTCGTTACATCAACGGCATAGCCAATACTTTCGGTTGGCAATTCTTGTAAAGCTTTGTCAATACGTTGTTGATTACTCGAGACAATGATGACGAGTCCACCTTTTAAAGCAACTGATTTTGCTGTAGCTAAACCAATACCCGAACTGCCACCAATAATTACTACTTTTTTGGCTTTTAAACTTTCCATTTTTCTATTTTTTATTGCTCTTGAAAATATTTTTCGTTGAACAAAAGTAGAAAGTCAGTTATGAAAAGGATTTACCAAATGGTAAAAAGTGAACTAAGGCTTATTCTTTTTTATTCTGCTTAGTGATTGTTTTGTGATGCCAAGATAAGATGCAATATCAGTTTGTGAAACCCTTAACGCTATATTGGATTGTTGCACAATAAATTTTTGATAGCGTGTAGTTGCGTCTTCGCCGATATAAGAGTTTCGTAATGTAATTTTGTTTAGCAAAGCTTGTTTGGTAATGTTATCCAACAGGTTCTTGAAATAAGGTAAAGTGTTATACAAGGCATGTAACCTGTCTTTTTGAAAAACAATTATTTCGGAATCGCAAGCTGCCTGGATACTGTCTGTTGATACTGTGCTTTCGGTAAAACTTTTCAAAATAGTACAAAACTGATTTTCACTTAAAAAGAAATGAATGACTTCGTTTCCCTTATCGCTGATACTCACAATTTTCAAAACGCCTTTGCAGATAAAAAGCAGTTCTTTTGCCAACTTTCCTTCTTGCAATAAAATTTCACCTTCCTTGACTTTTTTGCATTCTATGTTTTGACAAATGGCTTCTTTGTCCTGTAAAGGTATTTTTTGAAAAAGTTCAAGATAGTTAAAGAGTGGCTCAAACATAGTTTCGTCAAATAAAAAATTTTAGCTGGAAGGTAACAAAATTTAAAAAAATCAGTCTGTCATAATGAAAATTTAGCAGGTGCAGGGGGGGCTGATAAATGGCACACAACGTTTTGCAGATTTGCGATGGGTGGGTTTTTTAGCACAAATGTTCATTCGGAGAACGGCACTTCTTTTAACCACAAAACCGCCTGCGGTGCACGAAACCCCGCCTATTGCAAATGTGCTGTTGAACTAAACCTTCTGTAGCTCCCGATCTCTGGGACAATATAGCGTAATAAATCCTTTCTTGAAAGTTCATTAAATCAATCATTTTATGACATTCAGGAAAGGAGATTTTACAACAACAATTAGCAAGGCTAAAGACTTGGTTCCGGGGTTCGGGGAAGCATTCTCAATGTTTGAGGAGCGCGTTGTACTGGACCGGTTGAGCAAGAGTTTGGTGACCAATTATGGTCGAAACGTGGCACATCTTGTATTGCACTTTATGCGGTTACCGCATGAGGTATCCATTGCGGAGGTCAACGGCTACCTGTACCGCAAGTCTGTACACGAGGGGTTTTCGGAGAGCTATTTCAAGCAGACTGTATTCGGAATGAGGTCGCTTCGGCGATCCGATTTGGTATAGACTATTTGGTCAGGATGAGCATGCTATCAAGCTTCCCGTGATTAAAAAGGAAAAGAAATTGCCTGAGGTTTTGTCAAAAGAGGAATGTAAAAAACTTTTCAAAGCACCTCGTACACTGAAACACCGTTTTCTGCTTTCGTTTGCCTAC
>NZ_SZVO01000034.1 GCF_005280585.1 Dyadobacter frigoris | reverse complement strand
GATCAACCTCTCAGCTCCCCTATCGATCGTTGCCTTGGTAGGCCGTTACCCTGCCAACTAGCTAATCGAACGCATGCCCATCTTCAACCAATAAATCTTTAACAAAACAAGCCAGGAGACTCATATGTATTATGCGGTATTAATCCGGGTTTCCCCGGGCTATCCCCCAGTTGAAGGTAGGTTGCATACGCGTTACGCACCCGTACGACGGTGACATTGCTGCCCCCTCGCCTTGCATGTATTAAGCCTGCCGCTAGCGTTCATCCTGAGCCAGGATCAAACTCTCCATTGTAAATTTTGTTTTGTGGTAATTCCGAAAAATTCCACCTTATCTTCTTAAACGAGTTTTTCTTACTCTTTTAGTTTATCTCATCATGTCAAAGAACAGTACCAATCAAACTTTCACTCTCACTTTTCGTTTCCGCTGTCTGCGATTGGGATTGCAAAGGTAGAAAAAATATTTCTTGCTGCAAGTAGTCAGCAAGAAATATTTTACTTTTTTTGAAAGTTCTTTAAGTATTCAAACTATTCAAAAAAATTATCCAATTATTACTCCAAAAGGAAGGGATATTTGTAGTTTTCAGGTGAAACTAATGTCTCTTTAATTACTCGTGGGGAAACCCAGCGAAGCAAGTTTAACACAGATCCTGCCTTATCATTCGTACCGGAAGCACGCGCCCCACCAAATGGCTGCTGACCTACTACTGCCCCGGTCGGCTTGTCATTGATATAAAAATTACCCGCCGCATTAACCAAATGTTCTGTCGCATACTGAATCGCATAACGATCCTGAGCAAACACAGCACCTGTTAGTGCATAAGGAGAAGTGGAATCTACAATTGGAATAATTTCTTCGAATTTATCCGCATCATATATATAGACAGTTAAAACAGGCCCGAATATCTCTTCGCACATCGTCACATAATCCGGCTTTGAGGCCTTAATAATCGTTGGCTGGACAAAATATCCTTTACTTTTATCAACAGTTCCTCCTACAACAATTTCAGCATCGTCCGGATTATTTTTTACACCCTCTATATAGGAAGCGATTTTATCAAAAGATTTTTCATCAATCACTGCATTGACAAAATTCGAAAAGTCTTCAACTCCTCCCATTTTGATTTCAGCCAGATCTGCCAGCATATATCCTTTTACCTCATCCCATAAATTAGAAGGAATGTAAGCGCGGGAAGCAGCTGAACATTTTTGTCCCTGGTACTCAAATGCACCGCGAATCAATCCTGTTGCCAAAGCTTTAGCATTTGCGGACTTATGAGCCAATACAAAATCTTTACCTCCCGTTTCTCCAACAATCCTCGGGAATGTCTTATAACTTCCAATATTTTCACCGATCTCTTTCCAAATTGTCTGGAAAACTTTAGTACTACCTGTAAAATGAATTCCCGCAAAATCCGCATGTTTGAAAACAATATCTCCCGCCACTGGACCATCAGCTAAAATCATATTAATAACACCATCCGGAAGACCGGCAGCCTTGAATACCTTCATAATCACATTAGCTGCGTAAACCTGTGTAAATGCAGGTTTCCAAAGCACAACATTACCCATTAGTGCAGGAGCCGCCGGAAGATTTCCAGCGATTGCCGTAAAATTGAAAGGCGTAATAGCAAAAATAAATCCTTCCAATGGACGATATTCCATACGATTCCATACACCATCCGAAGAAACCGGCTGCTGTTTATATATATCTGTAAGAAAATTTACATTCAAACGAAGAAAATCAATGATCTCACAGGCCGAATCTATTTCTGCCTGGTAAGCGTTCTTCGACTGTCCTAACATCGTCGCTGCATTTAATTCTGCACGGTAAGGTCCGGCAATTAAATCTGCAGCTTTCAGAAAAATGGCAGCACGTTGTTCCCAATGCATAACTGCCCACGTCTTCCTGGCTTCCAACGCTGAATCAATAGCTTTTTTTACATCTTCTGTATTTCCTTCATGAAAATATCCCAGTATATGCTGATGATCATGAGGTGGAGAAACCCTCTTTTTGTTTTGCGAAAATACTTCTTCACCTCCTATATACTGAGGAATCTCAACCAGTTTTGACCTGGCTTCTTCCAACGCCTTTTTCAATTCGCTTCTCTCCGGGCTTCCCGGAGCATAACTTTTAACAGGCTCGTTTCTTAGAGCCGGAACATTAAAAAGTCCTTGTGACATCTATTATATTAATTTGAAAATGAATCAATTATGGTAAAAAATATATTGTAAAAATAAACTTTTCACACCTGTTATATTCTTATGTTTAATAATAATCCTTTTTAGCTCACGTAGGTTCAAAAAGAGTAAAACTACCTTTATAAAGTTGTTAAAATAATACTTGTTTTAACAATGCAAGTTATATACATTTCTTAAAATTACACATCCAAAATATCTGATACGCAGGTATTTTAACTAAATTTGTACTTTTCCAGTGCGACCTTATTTTTTATATAATGATATTTTATAGTACCAAAACTGCTTCATTAAAAGCATCTCTTGAAGAAGCCGTATTTAGAAGTTTGCCGCCAGACAACGGTCTTTATATGCCTGAAAGTATTCCAAAAATGTCACAGGAATTTTTAGATATAATCGAAAACAAGTCATTTAAAGAAATTGCTGTTGAAATAACAAATACGCTTTTAGGTGATGATATTTCCCGCAAAGACATTGAAAAATTAATAGAAGATTCCTATAACTTCGATGCTCCCGTTCTAAAAATAACGGCGGACGATTATGTTTTAGAGCTTTTTCACGGTCCTTCTATGGCATTTAAAGACTTTGGCGCGCGCTTCATGGCAGCACTAATGTCTTATTTTTTAGTAAAATCAAAAAAAGAAATTCAAATTCTTGTAGCTACCTCCGGAGATACAGGCGGAGCAGTTGCACAAGGATTTTATAAAGTACCAGGAATTTCGGTGACTATTCTATATCCTAGCGGTAAAGTAAGCGAGATTCAAGAAAAACAACTTACAACGCTTGGGCATAATGTTACAGCGTTAGAAGTTGACGGAACTTTCGACGATTGTCAAAAATTGGTAAAAGAAGCGTTTTTAGATACTGAATTGACGGAGAAATTTAACTTAGCCTCAGCTAATTCCATAAATATAGCACGTCTTATCCCACAATCCTTTTATTTTTTCGCTGCCTATGCTCAGCTTAAAAAACTTGGTAAGCCATTGGTTTTTTCAGTCCCGAGCGGAAACTTTGGAAATTTAAGTGCAGGACTTCTGGCATATCGTATGGGTTTACCCGTTGAACATTTTATCGCCTCCACAAATTTGAACAATTCAGTTCCAAGATATCTGGAAGAAGGAACGTTTGAACCACACCCATCGATTGAAACAATTTCCAACGCTATGGATGTAGGTAACCCAAGCAACTTCGTAAGAATGATTCGTTTTTTTGGTGATGACTGGAATTTGGTAAAAGAAAAAATTTCAGGCTATTTTTTCAATGATGAAGAAACACAAGAATCGATGCGTGAAGTTTTTTCAAATAACAATTATGTTCTTTGTCCTCATACCGCAATAGCATATCGCGGACTTGAAGAATATAGAAAAAATTCTGGCGGAAATTTTACCGGAGTTTTTCTTTCAACAGCTCATCCTGCCAAATTTATTGATCTTGTTGAAGAAACATTGGGAAAACCAGTTGAAATTCCGGAAAGGTTAAAATTACTTCTTTCTATTGAAAAAAAGTCGATCAAATTAAAACCGGTATATTCCGACTTTAAAGAACTATTGTTTAGTAAGTTAAGTCAATAATATTAGATCAATAACCGTCTTAGATTTTCGTAAACGGATTGAACTGAACAGTGGTTCGCAAATATTTAATTCTAAAAAGGAAGAGCGAAGCTAAAATTAGCCTCGCTCTTCCTTTTTCTATCCTACCTCCAAATTTTCTAATTTACAACGTCACCTCTCAGCAATCGAAACCGTTTTCGCGATTCGGCCACAAAAATACTTCCCGGGTATTTTTCCATTAATTCCTGATACAACTTCATTGCTTCATCTTTGTTATTCAATTTTTCCTGGTCAAGTTTTGCCATCGCAAATAAAGCGTCATCACCAAGGATGTCTACACTGTATTTTGAATAAAGCAATTTCAAAGTTATCATCGCTTGCTGGTTACTATCCAGTTTCATGTAAGTTTTTGCAGTAAGCCAAAGAATTTCATCCGACAAGCTGTGCTGTTTGTATCTTCCATACAAAACTTTTAACGAATCAATCGCTTCATATTTTTTATTTTGAAATAATAAAAGCTCAACGGCTGAGTATTGTTTCATTGCCGTTTCGGTACTATCCAGCCCGGTATTATCCATAATCAACAATCCGAGTTCATTGGCATCATTCGCAATTTCACGGGAAGTGGCTTTTTTCAAAATATCCAGTACCTCTTTGGCCAGCGCAAAATCACCTTTGTAATAGTGTAATTTTGCATTGCGAAGTTTTGCTTCATAACCCAGCTGATCATCCTTTTGGGATTTTTCAACCTGAGAATAAAGTAAAGAAGCTTCCCAAGGCTCGCCTTGCAATAAATAAATATCGCCAAGATCAAGCTTACATTTATCTACAAACATTTTATCCAGCTTTCCGCCTTCAATAGCCATTTGCATGATCTCAATTGCCTTTTTAAAATCATCAAGATAAAAAGCGTTCAAGGTAGCCATGTTACGCAAAGCCTCAACTGTCCGGGCGTTTATACCAAGTTCGTCCACCAGCTGCTGGTATTGAGCCAATAATTTCTGAACCTCAGCACGCTGAACAGGGTATGTGTTTTTAACCTGTTCTTCTCTCGAAAAAATCGCCATACGACGTGCAACCGGGTAGATCTGCCCTTTTGGATATTCCTTTACAAGATGATCGAATATCGCCGCTGCATTAACGTAGTCATCATTCTGTAGTGCCAGCATCGCAAGATTATAAAGACGACTGCCATTATACTTGAATCTTTTATCCAGGGCACGCTCCTGAATGAAAGCTTTATAAAAATCTTTTTTCTGAATTTGATACCAGATCAGCAGCTCATTGTAAAAACCTTCGTTCGGAAACTTTTGAATTTTGTCATACAATACTTTTTCCAATAGTGCCTGCTCCTTTTCGTCTCTGGTAAAATCCTGGAGCATATTCTGGACCACCTCTATATTCTGATATCTTGTACCATATGACAAAAGTTCATCGATCATATTTTCAGGCTCGTTAAGATCCCGATAAACACTTGCCATTTCCAACTGAAACAGATCGCTTCGTTTGGAAACTTCTCTTCCGCTTAGCAAAGCATTTTTAGCCCATACCGGCTGGCTCATACTTCTGAATTCGTCGGCCATATCTCGCTTCAGATCAATTCTTAAGCCTGAAACGGCGATTGCCTGTTCATTTTTCTTTACAGCTTCCTGAGGCTTTCCCTGCGCCTCTAAGAGGGTTCCCCAATAGATATAATACCAGGCGGAATTAAAACCATCGTTTTTGATTTGCTTTTTAAAGAATTGCTCCGCCTCATTCCAGCTTTTCGTTTTGATGATACAGCTGGTGTAATTCTTAAGGTATCCTTTTTCAAAACCCGTCTTTAATAGCGCCGTATAAAAGGTCAGAGCTTTCGGACAATCATCCTTCTTAAAATACTCCTCAGCCATCTCTTTTTCACTCTGCGCCCGGGCAGCCGTCCCCGCCGCGCCGGAAATTAATATGTAGATAAATAACCACCTTAAACCCTTTTTCATAATAGATAAAAAAATTTCTTTTTTAATTATTATCATTCTTTAGCACTGTGGATATGTAGATAAAGATGTTTTCCACTATAGATTAACATACTTATCCACAAATTGTGGATAAGTATTAAGGTTTATCCACTGGAGTTTTAATTATTATCAACATTTAAGTAGTTGAATTACAATATAGGAAAATATTTATAGACATTGGAATGTGAATAACTGATATCGATAGCTACATTTAGTTATTCACATTGTCTACAGTGTATTAACGTACTGTTAACTTCATTTTAGATGTGGATTATACACTGGAGAATAAATTTTCGCTTTTTATCCACACGAAATAGCTGTTATCCACATAATTGTTAACAAATTTTCGGTATTTACCCACAGAAATTTAGAGATATCAACACAGTTATCCACATAAAGTGTATAAGAAAATTTTGCTACTTCAATGTTGATAAGTCGAGATTGGTATCATTGATCTCAAAGTTGGCTTTGATGAGAATTTTCTGAGGGTAATAGAGAATTTTTTCAGGCTGTTTGTTCTTAATGACATTGCCTGTATCCCATCTCCTGTTTTTATTATTATCCAGAATGATTCTCAGAAAATAATTTCCTTGTGGAATATGCCGGAAAGTATATGGCGAGCTGTAAAGAGATTGAAAGATTTTATATTGTTCGTCCACGAGCTCGACGATGTAGGATAGAGTATCGGAGTGAAGTACTGATCCGGAGAGCACACCAAATTCGTCTTCGTTTAAAACGGGGTATTTTATCAGCATTTTTGCAAGGGTATCACCCTCAACACTGATTATACTGCCTTTGGGAAAGTCCCATTTGATGGTATCTTTAGCCGTTGATTTGCCCGTTATTTTAAGATTATTATGGTATTTATTCCAGGACAAACTCAGATTAGCAAGAGGTTCTCTGGTTAAACTATCGCTGATTAATTGAATTTTTTTATCGTCCAGAAAGCTTACAGGTTTGTTCCATTGTAGTTCATAGGTAAAATTCCTGCTTAGCGGCTTGTTTTGAGCAGGTATGGTGGTCATGCCAAATGGATCTTTTTGTCTGTCTTTTCCTCTCTGCTGCTGGAAGGTTATTTTGATAGTATCCTGAGCTGAAACTCCTAATGAATCAGTAATGGTCATTCGAATTAAGGTTGTGTCAGGATGTGGCTGTACATTGAAGAATTTGAGCTGAAGATTGTTTTCCAGAATGTAAGGAAGTGTGTCTTTATTCATAAAAACGACATCCGCCGTTTCTATGCCTTTGTTAAAAACGACTGTGTAATTATTAACTTTTGGAATGGTTCTCTGCACACGAAATAGGGAGTTGTCGGAGAGGAATAATCCCAGCGAATAGTTTAAAGAATCGGAACCGGCATTGACAGGATTATTAATAAAACCTACTCTTTCATCTTTTGTGTTATAGAGCATGTTACGATTTTTGTCGTCCATAGCAATTAATTTGTACGGCCTTATTTGCGTATTTTCTATCGAAAATCGCCCACTGCTGTCTGTTCTTGAGAAGTAAAACGGCTTTTGTTTTGCTATATTTAGCGTGTCACTAATATTGTATAAACCTACCAGAGCATCAAAAATTGGTTTGTTGGAACGCAAGTCTTTTATGGTTCCGTAAATGCGTCCTGAGTCCAGGGATCCTCCCGTGCTGAATACAAGTTTTAGATTTTTTGCCGGATTTTTCTCTGCATAATCTTTAATAGCGTCTCCAAAATTGAGTGTGTATGTGGTGCTGTCAACAAACTTTTTCTTGAAGTTAAGCTCAACGGATTCCCCTTTTTGTTTGAAGCTATAAGGATTATCGGCCTCAGGCGTGATGATTAATTTTTGGGTAATATTATCGATTACGACATACTCGTCGAAGAAGAGGGTAATCTTATTTCCTTTAAAATTAATGGTCCTGTTAGGGGGATCACTGGATAGAAGAGTGGGTGGAATAATGTCCTTTTTCCCTCCTGTCGGAGCTACCTGCTGTGCACATTTTGCGAAAATCACAAGACAAATTACAGCCAGAAAATATTTCTTCAGCATCATAAATATGTTAAGTAAAAACCCTCAATATGCTTTACGATATTGAGGGTTTCAGGGTTTTTGAATGGGTTAAATTTTTGAAATTACATAGATCAAACTGGACGTATTCAGGCTCTTTGAATCGCTGGAATTACCTTTTATATTGGACATAATTCCGGTTTTAAAACTGTCAAACAAATTTGTTTTTCCTTCCTTATATTTTGTGCTAAGCATACTCACATAAAATGAATCAAACCACATTGGATGAATAGTATCGATCTTGAAATTGTGGTTTTTCATGAGTAATGCCATTGAATCTTTTGTGAAATGATAAAGATGCCTGGGTACGTCATAAGCCGCCCAGAACTTGCTATAATTAGCCGCATCCTGTGACTGTGGATTGGGTACAGCAATGATTATTTTGCCATTGGGAGCAAGATGATCTGTTAGCCAGGCGATGGTTTCATTCAGTAAATGCACATGTTCCAAAACATGCCACATCGTTATTATGTCATACCTGGCAGTTAAAAATTCGGGTGCATTAATTGTTTCATAGATTGTTTCCCCTACTCTTTTTCCTGCTACTTTTCGTGCTTCCGGATCTGGTTCTGTGCCGGATATTTTCCATCCTGCTTCTTTAGTCGCCTGCAAAAAATTACCGGTTCCACATCCAATATCCAGTAAATTTCCCTGCTTTGGATAAAGCTGATTAATGAGTTTTATCTTCTGTAAGATGGTATAATTTCTCACAGAAGTATAGACCCTGCTCATTACGTCATTGGCCTCGTCATGATGTGAAATGTAATCCTGAGACTGATAATACGCTCCTATTTCTTCCACATCGGGGCGTGGATTTGTAAAGAGAAAGTAGCAGGAATTACACTGTTGTATGGTGAATTCCTTTTTCGAAACTGTATAATCTTCAACGTTTAAATAATTGTTGAAGCTGGTATTGTTACAAACCGGGCAATTTTTTAAAATTTCCAAAAGCATTTATCTTCCAATAAAGAGCATGAGTACTGAGATATCTGAGGGACTTACGCCACTTATTCTTGAAGCCTGGCCAATGGTTGATGGCCTGGTACGTTTAAGTTTCTCGCGTCCTTCGAAAGACAAAGATGTAACGCCATCGTAGTTAAAGTTTTCAATTATACCAAGGTCTTCCAGGCGGTTCATTTTATCTACGAGCAGCTTTTCCTTTTCAATATAGCTGTCGTATTTGACATGAATTTCTGCTTGCTTAATTGTGTCCTCTCCATACTTTTCAAGCAATGATGCAATCAATGGACTTGCCTCTGCGATTTTATCTATGTTTAGTTGAGGTCGTTTTAGAAGCTGTGTTACAGAAGTTTTTTCCCTGATTTGAGCAGAGCCAACTTCTTCCAGTTTTTCATTGATCTCTTCCGGATATAATTTGTGCGAGTTGAATTCAGTTATAATCTCTTCAACCTGTTGAATCTTTTTTCGAACATTATCCAGTCTTTCCTGATCGGCCAATCCTATGTCAAAACCTTTTTCGGTAAGACGAATATCTGCATTATCCTGACGAAGAAGCGTGCGATATTCGGCACGGGAAGTGAACATTCTGTAAGGTTCTTCTGTGCCTTTATTTATTAGATCGTCGATTAAAACACCAATGTATGCTTCTGATCTTTTCAGTACGAAGGGCTCTAGATTATGAACATTTCTATGCGCATTAATCCCGGCGATTAAACCTTGACAGGCTGCCTCTTCATATCCTGTGGTGCCATTAATTTGTCCGGCAAAAAAGAGATTTTTCACACGGTGCGTTTCTAGCGTTGATTTTAATTGTGTCGGTGGGAAGTAATCATACTCGATCGCATATCCCGGACGGAACATTTTTACATTTTCAAATCCAGGGATTTTTTTCAATGCAGCGTATTGTACGTCTTCTGGTAAAGAAGTCGAGAAACCATTTACATAGACCTCAACAGTATCCCATCCTTCGGGTTCTACGAAAATCTGATGACGGTCTTTATCTGCGAAACGATTGATTTTATCTTCCACGGATGGACAGTAACGGGGGCCAAGTCCTTTGATCCTTCCTGAGAACATTGGGGATTTTTCAAATCCTGTTCTCAGAATTTCGTGAACTTCGTTATTTGTGTAAGTGATCCAGCAGCTTCTTTGCTTCGTTAATTTTTTGGTGTCTTTGTATGAAAATTTGGATGGGTTTTCATCGCCTGGCTGCTCTTCCATCTTTGTGTAGTCCAGTGAACGTCCGTCAACTCTTGGTGGAGTTCCGGTTTTCATTCTTCCGGATTCGAAACCCAAAGTTTTCAATTGCTCCGTAATTCCGGTAGCAGCTTTTTCTCCTGTTCTTCCTCCGCCAAAGTTTTTTTCTCCGATATGGATTAGGCCATTCAAAAATGTTCCGTTGGTCAACACAACCGACTTGGATTTTATTTCAATTCCCAGGCTGGTTGTTACACCGCAGACTTTGTCGCCGTCTAGTAAAATTCCTTTAACAGTATCTTGCCAAAAATCTACATTCTGATTATTTTCTAAAACACTTCTCCATTCAAGAGCGAACATCATCCGGTCGCTCTGACATCTTGGGCTCCACATGGCAGGTCCCTTTGATAAGTTAAGCATCCGAAACTGAATCATGGTTTTATCACTCACAATTCCTGACTGTCCGCCAAGTGCATCAATTTCCCTAACGATCTGTCCTTTGGCCACACCGCCCATGGCCGGGTTACACGACATTTGAGCGATGGTATGCATATTCATTGTAATGAGCAAAACTGAAGAACCCATGGTTGCAGCGGAAGCTGCCGCTTCACAACCAGCGTGTCCCGCACCTACTACTATTACATCATATTCCTGAAACATAATTTTAGTTTTTCTCTTATTTGGTGTGAAACAGAAATTTTAAAATTTCTCAAATGTTCCACGTGGAAATATTTTTAAAAAAGAAGAAGACACTCATCTTCCTTTGCACGCATTTGCAATTTCAATTCCTCACTCGTATCTGTGTAATCCATTAAGTGTAAGAGACCATGAATCAATACTCTGCGCATTTCTACCTCAAAGTCTGCGCCAAAAGTCTCAGCATTTTCCTTTACCCGATCAACACTGACATAAATATCGCTCTCAATTTTTCCTTCTTCCTCACTATTATCAAACGTAATAATGTCCGTATAATAATCATGATCGAGATACTGTTTATTGATTTCTAACAGATAATCATCAGTACAAAAAATGTAATTCAAAGAAATTATATTATAACCCTCTGATTCAGAGATCGTTTTAATCCATTTCGAGGTTTTTTGAGGAAAAGGGAGTTTGAAATCAATCTCTTCCGAGAAAAATTTAAGCATACTATTATTCAGAATCGATTGTATATTAACTAGTTATAAAAATTGTCACTCAGAGTCGATTTAATAACCTGAAAACAAATTTGTTGTAAAGGTAGTAAGTATCTAAATACGATTTGTTTAAGTGCCTGTTTCGTGCTGTATTTAACCTATTTTAAGAGTTGTAAAAGCTCTGAAAATAGACTGAATAATAACACAGCGAATGATTAATCAGTTCTTTGACTGATATTTACGGAAGTAATTATCGACTTCTCTTTTGTAAAAAGGCGAAAAAGTCGGCGGTATTGTGCGCAGTAATTCTGTCTGTTTTTCTTTTTCCTGAACATATTTTTCAAATGCAGCAGGGGGATTCCGGGGCAATTGTTTCGCCGTTTGTGCCTTACGCTGTTCGTCTTCGTCCTGTTCTTTCATCGCTTTTTCAGATTCCAGCAAACGCGTAGTAATTTCTTTATTCCGTTTCATCAGTTCCGGAGTTACACGTTTGTTAACGAGATCCGTTTCAGTCTCATCCATTTTTTCAATAATATCCTGAAGCTCAGTTCCCAGTGCTTTTCCGGCTTCTGTGCCTTTTTGCTGATCTTTAAGAGCCTGAACCATTTTACGGATCATCGCCT
The DNA here is from genome assembly GCF_005280585.1 of Dyadobacter frigoris. Taxonomy (GTDB): domain Bacteria; phylum Bacteroidota; class Bacteroidia; order Cytophagales; family Spirosomataceae; genus Dyadobacter; species Dyadobacter frigoris. The sequence goes on along the minus strand of NZ_SZVO01000034.1, from coordinate 13,860 downwards.
GCTGTGCCGCCATTCTGGCCAGTTGCTCGGATGAATTTCCCTGCCCCTCTTTTCCTTGTCCCAGTTGTTTAATCTGTCCGTTCAGTTTTTCCTGCATTTCACCCATACCAGGCTGCTCGCCTTTTTTTCCTTTCTTGCCTTTTCCTTCACCTGGCATAGCCATCGCCATTTGCTGTTGCATCTGTTTAAAAACGTCGCTAAGCATCAAAGCCAGATTGTTCATGGAAGTCATAGCAAATTGTTGTTTGGAAGTCGCTACACTTAAATTACGGTCACGAATGCTTTTCACACTTTCGTCCATATACATTTTCATATCATTCAGCTCACGTGTAATGAACGACTGAATTTGTACAACACGATTTGCCAAAGCATACAAACTATCCTCAACCACTTTTGCATCATCTTTTAATTTTAGCTGTTGCTGACCAAGTTTTATAAACCGTGGATCCTGCAAATTTACACCCCGGAAATCTTTCATCAGTTTTTCCTGATCAAAAGATAAAGTGATCAGATTTTCAAGAATATCACGCATCGCATCCATATCTTCCTGCATCTTTTCCATTTCCGCTGCTTCCATAGCATCAGACATTGCCTTTGACATATTTCGCATGGACTTAGCTGCCTTTTTCTGGGCTTCTGAGGCCTTGGAATTTTGCTGCTTACTCAGTTTATCTTTACTCTCATTCATCTGCTCAGAAGCGCTTTTTTGCTCCTCTTCTTTTGAATCGATTTGCTTTTCCAGTTCTTTGCTTAGCTCTTCAATTTCTTTGGTATCCTCTTTTGCTTTCTCGAAATCTTCCTGAATCTTTTCCTGCTCTTTTTTCAGGTCTTCGTTCTTGCCTTTTTTGTCTTCTGAATTTTTGTTCTTATCGTTTTCCTGCGATTTTTCTGAAAGTTTGTCTTCCTTATCAGCAAGATTATCAAGCTTGTTGACGAGCTTTTCCATTTTCTGCTCCATCTGCATCTGCTTGAAAAGCTTCATGGTACGTTCCAGTTCTTTTTCAAGGTTATGCTCCTTATTTTTCAATTTTTCCATCGTGCTCGACATCCGTTCACTTTTCTTTTGTTCGAGCAATTTTTGTAATTCCTTGTATAATTTATCGGTATCGTTGTCCATCAAATCTTTCATCAACTTTTCAAGCTGATCCATTTTTTGCTGAAGCTCCGGACTTTTCTGATCAAATTGTTTCGACTTCTCATTCGTGCTTTGATTTTTTTCCTGAAGAGACTGCAATTCTTTCATCAGTTCTTCACGCTTTTTCAAAACATCTTCTATCTGTTTCTTTTCTTTGAAGTCAAGTTCTTTGTTACTCTTCAAACGTTCGTCCAGCGCGGTCAGATCTTTTTCAAGACTTTGCGCTTTTTTCATTGCAGATTCAATTTGATTTTCCGTTTCCTGCTCTGATTTCTTGATGTCGGCTTCCAGCTGATCTTTCGATGGAACGGTAAACTGAATGGATCTTGAACGGGCACTTTTTGCACCATTCACGCCGTCATTATCCCAAACCTGGGCATAGTATTCAATTTTATCTCCGGGAGCGAGTTTAAGACTATCTACGTACCATTGGAAATAGAAACTTTGTGTATTTACCGTTTTGTTAAATGGAATTGGAATACTTTTCGGAGCAGATCCTTTTTTATCGTTTTCACGCTGGATGGAATAGAATAATTTCAGTTGTGAAAATCCGTAATCGTCATTGATCGAACCACCTAAAACCAGATAATTGAACAGCGTTGTATCCTGGAAATTCTCTATGGAAAGTACCGGGAATTTGTCAGGAATGACATTGATATAATATCCGATTTTATCAGAATTTACAGCCTCGTCATTTTTAAGCTGAATTTGATATTGCGCAGATTTACGTACGGAACGTTTTACAACCTGAAATCCTTCATCCTCTTTTTCCACGGCTTTGTATAAAAGAGAATCATTTTCAAAGCGTATGCCAAGTGATTTTGTAGAAGAAGTATTGAAGTTCCACTCTATGGTTGTGCCTTCGGGAATGGATAAATTTCCTACATTACTGAGTCCTTCGGAAGGTTTGTTCAGATAAGCCGGATAGTGAAGATTAACATCAAAGGAAAGTAAAGAAGGACGTTCTATAACATCAATTTTATAATCATCTGAAATGAAACCAGCAGCTTCAAATGAAAATGCAATTTCCCGCTGAATATTTTTAAATACAGACGAATAATGCTGATTTCCTTCCTGTGTCAATTTAAACCTGCTGCCATTTTGAACCAGATAAACGTCCTGAGGCAAAGCTTCTCCTTTTAACGTCAGCTTTAAAGTAAAATCTTCATTTCTGAAAGCTTTTAAATTTTTGTTTTCAAGTTGAAATGAAAAAGGCGCGTAGGTATAATTTTTCCTGAAATGAATAATCCGTTCAGAACTTGATGTAAAAAATGACGGATTAAAAAGCAAAATCACGCCGATAGCGGCTAACGGATAAATAGCATATTTGATACGTTTTTTATTTTCATTAAAACGTATGGCGTCTGTAAATTTTACAATTAAAAGCTGACCTGATTTTTGCTGAATACTGGCTTCAATAAGATCTGATTGACTTCCGGAAAGATTTTTAAGCTGAAGTGTATTGAGCAATTTATCTCCTACTTCCGGAAAATACTGTCCGATTTGCAAAGCTGCATCTTCATCCGATATCGGTTTTTTAAGACCCAAAAGGTGAATGAGCGGCTGAATAACCCATTGGAAAAAAGAGAATAGCAGAACCGCCAGAAATCCAAAAAACAGCGTACCACGCACGCCTGAACTGAACCGTCCGAAATATTCAAGCGTGTTGAACAACAAATATACAGTCAAAAGCAAAGCTGCTGAAAAGATAATTCCTTTCAAAAGTTTATTCTGATAGTACTTCTGCCGATATTCCTGAATACGAAGGAGAAGACCTTCCATTACTGGTGTAAAAGCCGCCATATAGTTGAGAATCTAATGATTACTATGGTAACGATTTTACAAAGTAAAAAGTACTCATTTCCCCGCTGACCATAGAGCGGACTAATATATATATTTTAATGGAGTTTTTCAAGAAGGCGATTGTCTGATATTGATTTGACAACGCGTGAAATAGCGACTTTTTTGAAGGAGATTCTAAATTGAAAAATGCTAACAATCAGCGAAAAGCCAATTATTAGCATTTTTATCAATTAAATATAAATGACTTGTCAGGCGTCCAGCGCAACAGGCTCAGGATTTTTAATATCCCTCACGAAATTGCGAACGTCATTTTCAAGATCTTTGGTTTCTTGTAAAACCCTGATAAATGCGCTTCCGATAATGGCACCGTTCGCATAATCACAGGCTTTCAGGTAGGTTGCGTTATCTTTAATCCCGAAGCCGATCAGACGTGGATTACGTAAATTCATCGCATTGATCCGGTTGAAATAAGATTCCATATCCGTGCTCACACCGCTTTTCGAGCCTGTAACGCTGGCCGATGAAACAGTATAAATAAATCCATCACTAGCAGTATCGATCTGGCGGATGCGCGCTTCTGATGTCTGCGGCGTTACCAGGAAAATGTTCAAAATTCCATACGCATCAAACGTTGATTTGTATTCGTTCAAATAAACATCCATGGGCATATCCGGTAAAATAAGTCCGTCAACACCGACTTCAGAACATTTTTTACAGAAGTTTTCTATTCCAAATTGTAATACCGGATTGATATAACCCATCAATAAAATCGGGAGCGAAATTGTCGACCGAATTCCTTCAAGCTGCTCAAAAAGTACCCGGACAGTCATGCCATTTTCCAACGCCTTATCGTTGCTTTTTTGAATGGTCTCGCCATCTGCAACGGGATCTGAATAGGGCATTCCGATTTCTACTAAATCAGCACCACCTTCCTGTAAAGCTTTCAAAACTTTCGTTGTATCGTTCAAAGCTGGAAATCCGGCGGTGAAATAGACATTCAAAAGTCCTTCGTCAGGTTTTGTTTTAAAAAGATTTGTTATTCTATTCATTATTCTTGTGTCCAGTAATCAATCACTAAAACCTTGTCCAGGTGCGGTTCCAAAACTTTTACAAAAGCTTTGTGTTCAGGATGAGGAAGGTAAGCTGCACGTCCTTCTTCGCTATCAAAAGAAACAAAGAAGATATGTGTGAAGCCTTGGTTAAGTCCTTCCGGGCTATTATTTGTTCCCCATTCAAAACCTTTTACTTCTTTAACTTTTGAAGGAAGTTTGCGAAAAGCATCTTCAACTTCTTTTACTTGTGCCGGTGTGGCGGTGTCCTTAAATTTAAATAATACGGCGTGACGAAGCATTTTTTTAGGAGCTGTTTTATTATCAGAATTTGCATAAGCGATGGTTCCAAAAAGAAGAAAACCAACCAGGAACAGAGAGATGTATTTCATTATGAACAGGTTTATTATTTAGGTTTTATAAAAGTTAAGCAATTTAAAATTAATTATTTGAATTAGAATGGGGCTGGAATAATTCCGGCAACAAGCTTATAATGCAAGTCTTTGTAGTTTATACCTATTGAAACACATAAATATAAACTTTTAACGATGCGTAAAATCCTGGGATTGTTTCTGTAAAGCTTTAAAAATTCAGGATCTGTTACCGGAAAGTCATATACCGTTTCGTTATGTGAAAACTGCAAACGGACCTTTTTTTTATCCGGATTTTCAATGTCTATCTTTTCAATTACTCCAAATTTACTGACGTTTATAAGAATCAGGGAATGAGTCAAAAGCGCAGCTTCGTCCACAGAAAGTGCTTTTGCCCAATTGCTAAATATATAATAGTGATTGTCACATAAGGTACTTAGCTTATCACGCTCAAATCTACCGACAACTTTTAAAACCTCATCTTTAAAGAAAACATTTTCTGACTGATAGGATAGTTTTGATGGAAATCCGGTTAATTCTATCTCGATAATATCCAGCAGTGTTATATGCGTAACCCAATGGGTGTATACTTTTCCATGTTGGGTTTTACAAATCGGGCGTATCCATTTCGGGCCATTTATTTCAATGAGCGGCTCATTGTTATTGTTTAGCTGAATGCCTGCCAGGCACCTTCCCCCTTCTTTGATAGAATTGGCTAAACAGACAAAACGAATTGTCATTTAACCTGAATCAGATCAAATGTGTTATTTGGATATCATTTCTTACCTGCTGCAAATATTCAGCGAGTAACCTTCGATGGCATTTCTCAGGTTTGTGTTCGCTGCACAACAGGCAATTTTTATGAAGTTTTTCGATGTTTATTTTTTGAGCAATTTTCCGGGTGTCGAGTAAATTCAGGTATTCAATTTCGTATTCCGGCCAGGTTAGTTTTTTAGTTCGGTAAAGAGATAAAAGCTCTTTTGCTGGCGCAAAATCGATGTTATGCTCGTAGAAAATATTGACAAGTTCTCCTGAAAAATATTTAAGATCGGTTCCTTTTGCGAAACCTGACAATTGGGAAACATTATTTATCCGGGTATCAACAAGTCGCGTAACGCCAGAATCCTTCAACATGGTGAAGAATGTTTCTGCTGATTTTTTGGTAAAACCAATGGTGTATAGCTGAATCATAAATTTTCTTCTGTGTTGTGTGTGTACGGAGAAAATGCAATCTCCTGGTTTTTTAAACGATACGCGGCCTTGATCTGATCCTGAATAGTTACATCGGGTTCAAAAAAAGTAGGAACTGGTAATTTCTTATAAAACTTTTTGAAAAGAGCGTTTTCCAACTGGGCATTAGTAGCCAGGGATTTGTCTTTCAGAATATGATTTATTTCAAATCCTGCATTGGACAAAGCAACAGAAACCATTGAAAAGCGGTGACAATCAAGTGGTTCTGCTTCGGAGCACATGAGGGAAATAATAAACCCTTTGTCCAAACCCTGAATCAGTCTTTGTACGCCTTCTTTGAAAGAATCTGAATTTCTTACTTTCTCAAAATCGACTTTCCCGTTTTCGTCCAGTAATTCAGGTTCCGTATGCCTTGCCCCGAATTCCTTTGAAAAATGAAGATATTGTATGCCGTTTTTATTCAAAAAAGCGGCGAGAGGTTCCTTGTTGTACTGAGGATTATAAGCACTTGCCGCAACGCTTCTGACGTCGATGAGGCAAGTGATTTTATATTCTCTTAGTAATTCAAGGAAATAGTCCGGTGGATGGCTCGAATGGCCAACAGTGAATAGCGTGCGTGTGTTCATTGACAATCGATGGTAATGATTAGAATACTATCATGATTGCGTTGAGTATTAAGAATTATTTATGCTGAGCAGTTAAGGCATTCACCTTCGTCACTGAATTTCAGACGATCAAACTCGCCTAATTGTTCTTTTAATTCAAGGATTTCATCTTCAATTTCACATCTTTCAAACAGAGATAATTCTCCGGAATTTACTTTGCCTTCCAGCTCCTGAACTTTCAGGCGCATTTCAAAAACTTCTGGTAATGCCAGTGTAGCCATTTTGACAATGTTTAAAGTAGATATTAATACGATAAAATTATAACAGAAGAGACTAATCGCTAAAAGCCAACTGCCCTTAGTCAATATATTTCATATAAGTTGCCATGTCCTTATCCCCTCTTCCGGAAAGATTAACAACGACAGTTTCATTTAAACCAGCACCCAAACGGCCTAAAACCGCCAGTGCATGGGATGATTCCAGCGCAGGAATGATTCCCTCCATACGGGTAAGTTCAAAGGCAGCCTGAACAGCTTCCTCGTCTGTCGCGGATAAGAAAGTACCTCTGCCGCTATCATAAAGATAAGCATGTTGAGGACCTATGCCCGGATAATCTAAACCTGCGGAAATGGAATAAGGTTCCACAACCTGGCCGTCTGTTGTCTGCATTAAAATGGTACGGCTGCCGTGTAAAACGCCAGGCGTTCCCAAAGCTGTTGTTGCCGCAGAATGACCGCTCGTTAAACCTTGTCCAGCCGCTTCAACGGCTACAAGTTTAACGTCCAAATCATCAAGGTAATTATAAAAAGCCCCGGCTGCGTTACTTCCTCCGCCTACGCAGGCTACTACGTAATCAGGATTCTGTTTTCCGGTTTGCTCTTTCAACTGCCATTTTATTTCCTGAGAAATAATAGACTGAAAACGCGCAACCATATCCGGATAGGGATGAGGACCCACAACAGAACCGATGATATAATGCGTGTCAACCGGATTATTGATCCAGTGACGCATCGCTTCATTCGTTGCATCTTTCAACGTTTTTGATCCGCAGGTTGCAGCTCTCACTTCCGCTCCCAACATTTTCATACGGGCAACATTCGGAGCCTGACGTTCTATGTCAAGTTCCCCCATATACACGATGCACTCAATATCCATCAGGGCACAAACTGTGGCAGTAGCCACACCATGCTGTCCGGCACCTGTTTCAGCCACTACACGCTGTTTTCCAAGACGTTTGGCAAGAAGTATTTGTCCAACAGTATTGTTAACTTTATGAGCACCGGTATGGCACAGATCTTCTCTCTTTAAAAAGATATTGGTTTTATATTTTTCAGAAAGACGGTTAGCACGGTATAAAGGTGTCGGGCGACCGACATAATTTTTTAACAAATCATTATACTCTTTCTGAAAAGAAGGTTCTGCAATAATCTGTAAATAATTATTACGCAATTCTTCCACATTTGGATAAAGCATTTCAGGAATAAATGCACCTCCGAAAGTCCCATAATAACCCTGGCTATTGGCCTGGTAGGATTTTTTTTCTACTACTGCTTCCATAATTTATGCTTGCGCTTCCTCTCCTTTTTTTACTCTGACTTTATCAAAAAGTTCTTTCAGCTTTGAAATGTCTTTAACGCCTGGTTCTGTTTCAAACATGCTGTTTACATCAATTCCGTAAATAGGCATAGTTTTTGACAAAGCGATCACTTCATCTATATTCTCTAATCCAACGCCTCCACTCAAAAAGAAGGGCTTTTCATTGTCGTATTTTCTAAGCAGGTTCCAGTCAAATGTTTTGCCATTGCCACCCGGAGCGTCTCCTTTTGTATCAAACAAAAACATATCGCAAAACGATTTGTAATTGTTCAGCATGGCAAAATTAAACTGATCATGAATGGAGAATGCCTTGATAATATTTACCCCCTTTTGACGAATGCTGCGACACATATCCGGCAACTCGTTTCCATGCAGCTGGGCATATTGCAGGTCGTATTTTTTAACGGTGTCAAGAATATATCCCGGACTGGCATTTACAAAAACACCCACCTTTTTAATCGTATTGGGAATATTTTTTACAAAAGCCGGATCAAGATCATTACCTACAAACCGAGGCGATTTTTCCGAGAAAATAAAGCCTATGAAATTAGGTTGTAATTCAATCAATTCTTCAATATTGCCCTGCTGGCGCATTCCACAAACTTTTACTTTCATACAACGTGAGGGTTTCTGTTACTAATTTGGGATAAATTATTTTGCAGATCCGCCAGTGCGGCTCCCGGATTTGCTGTTTTCATGAATGTTTCGCCGATTAAAAAACCTTTGTATCCATGATTATATAAATGTAAAATCGTTTCTGCATCGCTCAGCCCGCTCTCTGATATCTTGACAAAAGAACCGGGAATTTGTTCGCTTAATTCAATTGATGTTTCGATCGATGTTTCAAAAGTTTTAAGATTCCTGTTATTGACGCCAACGATGTCAATATGGTCACACAAACTTTGTGCCAATTCTTCTGAATTGTGAACTTCTAACAGTACTTCAAGTCCAAGATCATGCGCTTTCTTACTAAGCGATTCCACTTCTGATGGTTCCAGACATGCAGCAATTAAAAGAATAATATCTGCTCCGATTGATTTTGCTTCAAAAAGCTGGTATTCATCCACGATGAAATCCTTACGAAGCATCGGGATATTTGGATTTGCCTTACGCGCTCTCAGAAAATCATCAAAAGAACCGCCGAAAAAGTCAGTATCAGTTAAAACGGATAATGCAGCAGCGCCGGCAGCAACATAATCTGCTGTTACTATTTCTGGTAAAACATCACCATTAATAATTCCTTTTGAAGGCGATTTACGCTTGAATTCTGATATAATTTTTGGTGTTGCAGCAATTTTTAAAGCATCAGAAAGCGAAACAGAAGTACGTGAAAACAACGCTTCTTTTTCGAGATCAGAAATACTTTTTGTCCTTTTTGACGCTTCTACTTCAACCAGTTTACGCGCAACAATTTTTTCTAATATATTCATCAGTCTTTAAAAATATCGGCAACACTTAATTCAAAATCGGGGAAAATATGACTTGTGATAACATCTGCCGTTGTGAACGGGTGTAATCCAATATATTTTCCTTCCTCGTTTAATATATATACAAAAATGGTTTCAGTAGTTGGTTCAGCGATCCAGTATTCCTTCACCCCATTTTCCTGGTAAACTTCAAATTTGTTTTTCATTTCCACCTGAGAATTACCCGGGGAAAGAATTTCAATAACCCAGTCAGGTGCACCAATGCAGCCCTTGTCGTCCAGTTTGGCAGAATCACAGATTATACAAATATCTGGCTGTACTACTGTATAAATTTTGTTTGTGTTATCACTTTTTCTCGGGGTTAGACGAACATCAAATGGTGCAGCATAAACCTGACAGGCTTTGTTATTAAGAAAGCTGTAAAGTTCACCCTGGAAAACACTTGAAATCCGTTGGTGCCTCCTGGCTGGTGCCGGTGACATTTTAAATATTTTTCCTTTGATCAACTCCACACGTTCTTCAAACTGCCATTTTAAATAATCGGCATAGCTGTATGTTTCATTCAAATCGAGTTGATCCAGGCTTGTTATCATATCGCTACTAATTTCTTAAAACTGTTCAACGCTTTTTTACTTTCAAGAGATTCACGGGCCGTTGCTACTGCGTCTAACAATGATAATTTTGGATTAGCACAATGTAATGCCAATGCAGAATTAGCCAGCACAGCCTGTTTTTGGGCGGAGGTAGCTTCATCATTCAATACGTTCATGAAAATTTTAGCAGAGGCTTCGACAGTCTCTCCACCGGAAAGTTCAGAGGCGCGCAATGTATCCAGCCCTAAGTGAGAGGGAGTCAGAACTTGCTCTGTATGAGCTGTTATGATTTTAAATGCACCTGTTAATGACACTTCATCGTAACCGTCTAAGGCGTGAACAATCAGAAACTGTTTATCAGTCTGTTGGTAAAGATAAGCAAAAAGTCGTGCTAATTCAAGACTAAAAACACCAACCAACTGCTTTCCTGGTGAGGCAGGATTTACCATTGGGCCGAGCATATTGAAGAATGTTTTTATACCTAATTCTTTACGAACAGGCGCCACATTTTTCATGGCCGGATGAAACAAAGGGGCATGAAGAAAACAAACTCCTGATTTACTTATCTGACGTTCCAGAATGGATTTATCATTTGTAAACTTTGCTCCCAAAAATTCAAGAATCGTAGAAGAGCCACACAGAGAAGAAACCCCGTGGTTGCCATGTTTAGCCACATTCTGGCCTGCTCCTGCTATCACGAAGCAGGAAAGTGTTGAAATATTAAAAGTGTCTTTTCCGTCCCCACCGGTTCCACAGACATCAATAGGATCAAAAGCGGAAAGATCAACCCGTAAGCATAATTCCAGCATCGCATCACGGAAACCTTCCAGTTCTTCCACGGTAATACTGCGCATGGCGTAAATGGTAAGAAAAGAAGCTATTTCTGAATTGGTATATCTACCCGTACTAATCCCAATCAATACTTCCTTAGCCTGATCTTTACTTAAAACTTTGTACTCAAATAACTGTCCAAGAATATTTTTCATGATATCAAATCCGTCGAGGCGCTGAGCCTTTGTATTCTTTTAATAATTAAAACGATGAAAATTATATATTTAACCAGTTTTGCAGCATGGCTTTTCCGTGATCCGTAAGAACAGATTCGGGATGGAACTGAACACCTTTCACATCGTATTTTTTGTGTGAAAGCGCCATAACCCTACCCTCTTCGTCCAGTGCTGTAATCGTTAAATCATCAGTAATAGTTTCAGGCATTACTGTCCAGGAATGATATCTGCCGACTTGTATTTCAGAAGGCAGACCAAGAAAAATACGTTCGGTGGGATCCGTGACGATGGCTTTATCACTAATACCGTGTAAAACGTCCTTCATATTTTCAAGCGTGGCGCCATACACTTCACCGATAGCCTGATGGCCGAGGCAAATTCCTAAAATGCTTTTGGTTGGACCGTATTCACGAATTAAATCCTGCATGATACCAGCTTCGGAAGGAATTCCGGGACCTGGAGAAAGTAAGATTTTGTCATAATTTGCGACTCCTTCCAGTGTGATCTTATCGTTCCGGAATATATCTACCTCACCATGAAGTTCGCGCAGAATATAGACCAGATTGTAAGTGAAAGAATCGTAATTATCTAAAACAAGTATTTTCATCTGAATGGAATATGAATAGTAGATGTAAAGTTTGGGTTGTTAAATGCTGATTAAACTGAAACCTTATAATTAAGCATGAGTTCATCAGCAGGTTTGCCCCGGATACCCCAATTGTATAGAGGTGTTTCTGTTAAAGTAATTTCAATATCGTTTGGAGAAATGTTTAATTCATTTTCAAACCGATCAAAGATTAGTTGGTACAGATATTTTTTGGATGTTATGGTTCGTCCCTCAAACAGTGAAATCTCAATAATTGTATATTGATTACTACGACCTTCGGGATAGAAAAAATCTTCCGGATCGAGATAGAAAAAGCGGTGTGCCCGTTTATTTTCTGGATATTTAAAGGCATCAACAACACAGGAATGTAAGGTGTCAGAAACCTTATTTCGTATAGGAGTTAAATGTTCTTTTAAGCCATAAATTTTGATTTGTCCCATAAATCCTGATGGTTGAAGCTGTTAAATTTCTTCCGCAACTACAATTGCTTTACGTAACGCAGCCAGCTTGCTATTAATTTCCTGCAACTCGCTTTCTACGTTTGACTTAGCCACAACGCCCATTCCGGCGCGATAAAAGAGCGTATTGTCTTTGCTTAGGAAAGTGCGAATGGCGATAGCGTGATTAAAATCTCCATTAAAATCCATAAACCCGATGGCACCGCCGTATATGCTGCGATTGCTTGTTTCCATCTGATCGATAAGTTTCATTGCATTATGTTTTGGCGCTCCTGATAGCGTTCCGGCCGGGAATGTATCTGCAACCAATTGTAAAGGATTTACACCTTCATTCATCTTTCCTACAACTTTTGAAACCAGGTGAATGACGTGAGAATAGTATTGAACTTCTTTGTAATTGGTGACTTTTACGGCATCACAGCTACGACTTAAATCGTTTCTGGCCAGATCGACTAACATAACATGTTCAGCGGTTTCTTTCGGGTCGTTAAGTAATTGTTGTGCAGCTTCTGCATCAGCCTGATCATCTCCGGTTCTGCGGAATGTACCGGCTATCGGATGAATTTCTGCCTGGCCATTTTTAATAAATATTTGTTTCTCAGGAGATGAACCAAAGATTTTATAACTGCCGTAATCGAAATAAAATAAATAAGGAGATGGATTTATTGAGCGTAAAGCACGATAAACATTAAATTCATCGCCTTGGAAATCTCTGCTGAAACGGCGGGAAGGTACAATCTGAAAAACATCTCCACGTAGACAATGATCTATACCTTTTTGAATAACACCTCTCATTTCATCATCCGTGACGTTTGAAGTTTCTTCTGATGTGATCTGAAAGTCGTATTTAGGAAAATTTCTGTTTTTGATTAAAACTTCAATTTGTTCCAAACCGCTTTCCTCATTTGTTTCACCATATTGATGTTCAAAAATGTATAGCTCATTTTTGAAGTGATTAATAGCAATCACGTAGCGGTAAACCTGATAGAATATCTGGTCAATTTCAGTTTCCGGGCTTGTAGGTTGAATTTCGATATCTTCGAAATAGGTTACTGCGTCATAAGTCATATGACCAAAAAGGCCATTGCTTATAAATGGAAAACCGCTTTTTTGTGAAATAAAGCTTTGGGCGTAGCCATATAGCGCTTGTACGGCATCTTTACGTTTGGCTAGTGTAAATGTCTCGCTGGTGCCGTCCGGATATTTTTGGGTAACGATATCGTTGTTTAGTTTAAAAGAAGAAACCGGATCACAGCAGATGTAAGTAAATGAGTTTTCGTTACCGTGATAATCCGAGCTTTCGAGTAGAATTGTATTAACAAAACGATCCCGGAGCTTCAGATAAATTGAAACAGGTGTTAGCGTATCTGCCAGCAATTTTTTATGCCGGGTGGTGATAGAATAACTTTTGGTTAAGGACGTCATATTGGTTTTTTATAGGGTGTAACAACAAAAAAGCGGCCCGCTGTCAGATGAACAGCGAGCCGCTTGGAAAGTATATTTTTATCTTATACTACACAATAGCGCTTACTCGTCCATCTTGTTAAGACGTGCACGCCACCACCATGTAATATTTGAAGTAATTGTCATATTTGATTTGCGACAGATTTAAGTCTCTGCAAAGATATTAAAAAGGAAATGAGTCCTGCAATAGTTACATAAAATAAAATTTTGCAGGGCACAAAAAAAATCCCATCTCTTTTGAAGATGGGATTTGTATAATAGTATTGTGGCGGCTACCTACTTTACCAGGTTTGACCCAAGTATCATCGGCGGTTCCGGGCTTAACTTCTCTGTTCGGGATGGGAAGAGGTGAACACCGGGCCAATAGCCACCAACAAGATTTTCTGTTGATTTGTGGTATGAGAAGAGTTGAAGCGAGTGTCGCCCCAGACCGTTCCAATAGCCACCAACAAGCTCTTTGTGAGTGTACAATGTTTGAATGATTGAATGATAGAGTTTTGAATGGTGGCTGCCGATGCAGTCATTCATTTATTCACTCATTCAAAATTCACTCA
>NZ_SZVO01000033.1 GCF_005280585.1 Dyadobacter frigoris | reverse complement strand
CATTGCCGAACCTGTCAAAGGTGCGTGACCTTGATGGCGATATCATTAATGGGTATAAATCGTTTAATAGCATCGTTATCAGTGATATAGACAAGTCCTTGCACTTGCTTGGGTCGAAGCCCTATTCCAGTTCTGATCCACATTATAAGGTGATAGCGGGTGCAGGGTTTGATCAGGATGAGATCGTTTTGGGTCAGATCAGCGAGTGCGACCGGGCAGTCAAAGCGCAATTTGCCGGACTTCCTGTCCGTCATTTGCTGGATAGGGGTCATGACGACCAGAAACTCTTCGAACACATTGATGATTTGAGCAGTCATTTTGTTGTCCGCTTAAAGTCTTCCCGCAACTCGAACGAGTTTACATTCAACCAAAAAGGGAAGCCGCAGGCCGTCAAATTGGTCGATGCGCAATTGGAACAGGGATTTGAAGAAGTCCTGAATCGTTTTGTACGGAAGAACAAAGTGTATTCACAAGCCCGGATACACCTGGTGAAAGGCAGCTTGACACTGGGAGAAAAAACGTACACGGTCATCAGGGTTCATGTGCTTAACAGGACTCAAAATCCTGTATTCAAAGAGCCCATGATGCTGATAACCAATGAGATTGTCACTCACTTTCAGGAGGGATTTGCCATCTATCAAGCTTATCTACGACGTTCTAAAATAGAGTCCGTTTTTAAATTTTTGAAAACAAATCTGGGTTGGGAGGATTTCAGGGTACGGGATTTTTATGTCATCCAGAATTTAATAGCCCTGTGTTTTTTTGTGGGCGGGTATTTTTACGAAAACCAGCAAGAGATCACCAAAGACCCGCAGGCCAAGGTCATTTGCTCGCTTGCCAAAAGCAAAGGGAAGGTCACAAGGCATTTTTACCTCGAAGGATTGAAGATCATAGCAAATTTTCTACTGTTTCAGCAATTCATCAAAGATAAAAATTTAACACAACAGGATGTGGATCAGATAATTAAAACAATTTCATGACTTTTACCGAGTTTTCAATAAGACATATAACTCAAACAATTTGCTCATGTCAATCCAAAAGGGAGGAGTTCTGATTTTCTCCGATCGGTCAGTATTATTAACATTATAGCCAAATCTTTTAGTTAAACATTGGACATCAGAAGTGCAAAAATTAGAAAAAAGATAGTAATAAATTTTCAGGCACGATATCGCATCCTAACTGAATGAAAATTAACAAATTATATAATTGAGAACCTTGTTTGGAGAAAACGGAGCCGTTGACAACTACAATTCGGAAATTATGATCATGTCATTTTGACCCGAATCGACCAGTATAAATGACTGATTGCCAAATATCTAACTCATGAATGAAAAGAATGGATTGCTTGTCAATCTGCCACGGAATTTAGTGGTCAAGTCATCCAGATTCTCCAGTTAGCGAAGAAGCAAGAAATATTTTCAAGGTACTATGGAATAAAGCCGCCCTTTCGAGGTCAAAACATAAGCTCTTCCTTTATGTCCAAAAGCAGCTAAAACTAGTCCTTGGGCTGGTAAAGAAGAACGATTCAGAAATTTAAAATTACTATTTAGATCAATTTGCCAAAAATCTTCTGGAAAAACTTCACTATCAATTCCTGCTCCTAGCCGATTTTTTTCCACACCGTAATTGTCTCGTAACAAAAATGTTCTGCTGTCAACAGCAAAAGCCTTTAAGGAAAGTTCATTCGCCCCAACAATAGTAAGACGCGGTTCCTTAAATTGATCGGGATCGGCAATGTTAAAGGTCAGTTTCTCCCATTGATTGGTGTTACTTAGAAAATATGCAGCATATCCCGTAAACAAACAAATCCGGTTATCATTTGTTGCAAACATTGTTGTAGCTGTATAAATTGGTTCTGGTACTTGAACACTTCCCAACCAAGCATCCCCAGCATTTCGATTCGGGTCCATAATTGCTAATGAAGATAAAGCTGGGTTATCCTGATCGACAGAAAGTAAATAGCCTTTATTATTAGGCCCGCCGATGGCAATTGAATAAATTTCCCGAATTACTTTCAAAGAAACCTGGCGAGTTTCAAAAACACCTGTTATAACATTATATTCAAAGAATTCTTTGGGATCGGTAAACCATTGTCCTGATCCAATAAAAGCTCGACTTCCCACTGTAAACGCAAATATCCCTGCGGGTTGCCTACTTGTAGCAAATGAGCTAATTTTAACTTTCAAAGAAACTCCTTTTGACCATATATCTTTCTGAGAGTTATCATTATCCACCAAAATCTTGTAAAAAAGCCATTCGTTCAATGACTGATTAGGCCAAAGTAAATACAAAGTATCACTCTCGGGTAAACTGAAAGTAACTGGTAATGCGTATTTATTCTGGTCATTGAAGAAAGGGGCAAGCATAGACTTCCGGTTTACCCACCTACCGAAACCACAAGACGTTGAATATAAGTCGTTTATTTTTTTTAAATCATTCGAAGTGAGTTCAAGGTCCGAGTTTTCGTTCTTTTTCGCGTATATCTTTGGATACATGGCATCATTTTCTACTTCGCTTTTTTCAACCCCCAGCAGACGGCCAATTTGAAAAGTGATTGCCCGAATAAGTAACGCTCTAGTCCAAGGATAATCGCTATTAACAAGAATGACATAATTCCCATCAACTCGCTTCAAAAAAGTTATACTCTGAACTAAGTTGTCTGAAAGACTCGAATCTCCATCATTTAGCGTAGGAAAACTAAAATTGATAGGATTTGCAACTTCCACCTTAACCACTGCTTTACTTTCTAACTCCATGGACTGGAAAACAAGCCGTGGAAAACCTTTTGTCCAAATAGCAAAACTGGAATCTACTGCTTCATCAAGTGAGAAATTCCGAAATTTAAAGGGTTTTGAAAAATAAGGAATGATGTCGCAATTATTGGCAATGGGTACGGATTCCCATCCGTCATCAAATCCAATATACGCCACAGGATCTGGAAATGAACTCTTACAAGCTGACAACCAAATAACCAAAGGCAAAAAAGCCAACATCTTCCATCTAACGCCACCAACGGCACGAAAAAGTAATATCATAAAATCCAACCCGATTTGTAACTGTGTTCGGCATATTTTCATTAGTATATGTGATACCATAATTATTAATGGTAGTACTTAAAAAAGGTCTGTGGTATGATAAAGCAACAGAATAACTTAAAAAATGCTTCATCCTACTCCATCCAGCACCAACCCGACTTGAATGATGATAAGCCAATTGAAAGGATAAATTGGCCAATTGAAAAATGTTCGTCTTGGAAATTCTTTGCAAAATACCACCTTGGATTTTAAGTGCATCCCAGTGAATGTTGTTCCACTTTACTCGGATTTCCTCATCGCCTGCCAGCAAAAAATTTTCATATTGATTCCAAGCCAGTTTATTCCAATGCAGTGGTATTCCAGCTGAAAATGTCAAAAAATTAGTTTTGGTACTTTTATGGATGGAATTGCCGCTTGAAGTGGTAAGTCGACGAGCAACTCCAATACGAGGAATCGCTTGAAGATATTTAAAATCAATCCGTTCAATCGTCTGGTTCTTACCTTCTAGAAACTGATGGATATCCATCCTGGTTTGATTGAAAGTAATATCGGTAATATAGGTATAGAACCAATTTTGGTTATACCATATTTGCTTGGACATCCGCAATCCGACTTTATATAATGGTTTCAAAGGAGTATCTAGTAAATAGTCATTTTTACCTATTCTCCCACCAAAAATACCTCCACCTAAAATTGGTTCAACGGTAAAGTATTCTTCGCTTCTATCACTATTGGCATCATATATCTTATTAATTAAATAGTCGATCTTGGCCTTTCTATTGTAGTCAATGATAATTGAATCTCTGGCATAAACTAGTGAATCCATTAGATTTTTATCTATGGTTGTTCTCAATTTGATCCATGACCTTTCGAAAACTGACATAGCTCTCAAACTATCGACACGAATCTTTTCATTTTTTTTCAACCTGAATTCCTCTTTCCGTTTTTCTATCCGCGCGATTTTCTGTTCAGCCGACAAAAACAGTTCATTAACATCAATAAAAGACTCGGTAAGTGAATCTACACGTTCAAGTAAAATATTATCTCGAACACTTGATAGCAAATCAATTTTTACAAATTGAGTTTGTTGCAATTGCAGATGGTTTCGCCGGTTTTCAAAAGAAGGGTGTGTAGATGAATTTTTAGTATCATTTGGCTTGAGAACTCGAATATCTGCAAAAATCAAATCAACTTCGTCCTTTTCAAGCCAGCTTCCCTTCATTTTTGACATCAACCAAAATGCCCAAGCATCGGAATTAAATTCTTCTCTCCATTTTCTGCGGTCAATACCATCTGATTTATCCGTTAATTCTCCAACGGTCTCTTTAAAATGATCGTTAACGTGATGAAAATATTCATGGGCAAACATAAATTCAAATAACAATGGTCGAGTCTTATCAATGAACTCAGCAGAATAGGCAATAATTGATGTGTCCGCCCGACAAGGATCTAAAGCTTCGAGCTCAGTCGCTGGGCATTCAAAGGCTAAAATCTGTTTCTTAAATTTCCCGGTTCCCTTTTTCAAGAGCTCATGGTACTCATGTAGTAAATTATCAATTCTGATACGGCGACTACCCGAATCAAATGTAATTGTTTTTATTAATGGTTGATTTTTAGAAGGTTTAACGTTACTCATAGCATTTTTACTTTCTCTTTCTATCTTTCTCATAATCTCTTTACAATCGCATTGTCCCAAAGAATATGTTTTAGAAGCTAAAAAAAAAAGCAAGCTAATTAAATTTATATACCTTTTCTTCATCGAAATTAATAGTAAAAATTTGTTCTTGGTATGCACGAACCACTCCAATATAATTCGTTCTTTCAACGGTTATGTGGGACTTGCCTTTCAATATTTGCCACCCTTGACTATTCAGCCAAAAGGTAATTCCCTTGCTTTCGTGACTTAATTGCATCCTCCCAACTTGATTTCCTTCAAAAACATCGTTGGTAGATTTAATAATTAATTTATAATTGCCACTCTCGGAAGAGTTTCCTGCCGAGAATGCCTTATTGCGGTGCGGCGTTTTATCCGTGTATGTAATTGCAAGTTTTTCATCCACAGTAAATTCACTCAACTTAGATTCAACTTGTGCTAAATTTTGCTGACTATGAATTTCTTCATTAGGTGTTGACTGTGGACCAGGCATTTGGGAATCACCAACACCTTCTCCTATATTTATTCCTTTGGCTGTTGATTTTAAATTTTCCAACTCAATGGCTGCCAATCGTTCCTTTTCCCTCATCAAATTTAGGCTGTCTTTAAAAGCAGCTATTGTATTCTCCTGTTCTTTTTTTTGAATAAATATGTCGTAAAAGACACCCCCTGAAATTAAGATAACACTTGCTGCCGCTACTAAACTCATCCACAAAGGGATAATCTTCCATCGTTTTTCAGATTCCGGAGTTCCCAATGGCTTAACCTCCTCGGAAATGGCAAAATCAGAAAGTCCCTGTTTGCTCAAATTAAAATATTCTTTGTCCTCTTCAAGAAGCTGCCTAATTGCGTGCTCCTCTTCCTGAAACTCATGCAATCGGGCTATTTCCTGATCCAAGTCACGGTCATTACGTCGAGTGTCTTCAATTAATAGCCGATCTTCTTCAGACAAAATATCATTTAGATATAGTGATGCAAGAAATTTATTTCGTTTTTTATATTCAGACATAATCTTACCGTATTTGCTTATTTAACTTCTTGTGCGATTTCTCTGCTAATTTAAATTTCAACTCATTCAAAAATTTCGCAAAATGTCTACTTTTGGTAGTTTTAAATGAATCAATATTTCCATGGAAACGATCCTTCGACCCCTCTATAAATTGGCCTGCAATAAACGACTGGTTATCAACTCTTTTTGGAATCTCAGCTATTACTGCGGCATATTTTTCTAGTGATATATTAAGGCCAACCAGATCTGCATAAATTGTTGTATAACTTTTATTTTCGTGATCTTTTCCAAACATCAAAAATTCATGCCTGTTTTCAAAAACACCAAATTTCGTTTGATTTGGTAGTTCTGGATCATAATTTATTCCATAAAAAACTTCATACATGGCCGTCTGAGCTCTTTCATAGAGTTTTATAGTATCCTCACTATTTTTAGTATACCTTAATTTTTTTGTATCCTCGCTTTCGAGGCCTTTCTCTAGATAATTTGCATTTTCGCCATCCTCAGTATCAAATTCAGAACCTTCAAAAGATATAATTGTCGATGGCGCATTTCCCCGATGAAACTTTGTGGTTCCGTTCAAACCAATATGTCGAGATAGAAATTTTCCCAGCAATACATATAAGTCAAAATCCTCCTTCTTTTTATTGATATAAAGTTTAATAAATTCCTTTTCAATAAAGATTTCTGAATTCCAAATTGGAGCTATCGATTTCATTGCAAGGGCATAATTTTTTATTTCACAATAGCTATCTATTTTGGTTGCCAATAAAGAAGGGTTTGCAATATTATATCTCGATATGTAATGAGAACATTGGAGGTAGACCAGACTATTTAAAATATTAAGTCGTTCCTTCTTTATTTCCTCTACTTTTTCTTGAAAGCTAAGTCGAAACTGCAAAACAGCAAATTGTTCCAGATAGATTTTCCAAACTACATCATTGATGTCGGCTCCTTCTAAATATATGCTATTGTCAGAGTCTAATAATACCCTTATCACTTTATCCTGTAGCACATCTCGGTGCGTAGAAAGATCAGTTTTGAGAATATCAAATATGTTTCTGTCTTTAATAAACAAATGCACTTCCGCTTCAACCGATCTTATTCTGCTCGGTAGAAGCAGGTAAATATTTTTCAACCCGGTTCCTTCGCTATGACATTCGGCCCAAAAATATTGCTCGACTTCTTTCTTTTCAGGATGATTAGACCTAATCATTTCGAACAATGAAGCTAAGTACATCGAATGCAAGGCATCTGACAAAACGGCATCATCCGACATATCGTCTGTTTTCTTTATTTCTGCCGAATTTCTTTCGAAAACGGCTTTTTCTTCGAGATCAAAACGAATGGCCCCATTTTCACCTTTCTTACCCGTTTTTTTTAGAGAACTTTGAAATCTGTTTTTGATTTTTTTTGCCAAATCGCGGGTGGTTAACCCATCAACGGAACTGTATTTCCGATTAAACTGGTCATAACAGAATTCAGCAATATGAGACCTTATCTCATCAGTCAACGATTGCTTTCCTGATACAATGGGTACTATTAGTTCAGTTAACTTATAAAGATCCTTTATCGCCTGTTTCCTATTAGGCATAAACTTACTGTGATCCATTTTCGAGGAGGTCTAAACAAATACTAAAAAGTTTAAAAAAATATTCGGCTACCCTGTTTACCAAGCCACTATTACTTCATAAGCAATTAAACAACCTCAAAATATTTGAGCGGTTAAATGCAATTTAACAAAAAAATCATTTCACAATGATGCAGAGCGAAAAATTAATATTGGGTAGACAAGACTCAGGCCAGTCGAAAGCTATTGGTTTCAGTCAGCAGGTAAAATCGAAGAGAATAAAAAAAACTCCGGAGCTCATTTATCACGATATGAATGCCCATTTGTGTACCATTTCACGTACGGGTGGCGGTAAAGGCGTGTCAAGTGTAATTCCAAATTTGTTGGATTATCCGGGCAGCATGGTGGTACTTGATTTAAAAGGCGATCTATCGGCAGTAACGGCTCGTGGCCGCAGCCCGTTTGGCAAAGTTATCCATATTAGCCCTTTTGACAACAACGGAAGTGATGCATTTAATCCATTGTTTAATAAATCTGGAATCAGATGTTGAAGTTATATCGCAACTAATTGCGTCACTAATAGGACCTCAGAATTCATTTTCAAGAGAGCCTTATTGGGATGAACAGGCTCGCTCAATTCTTGCAGGAGTATTAGCCGCTGTAATGACATACTCAGATCCTATTAAAAGAAATATGACCGAAGTATGTAAGCTACTTTTTGCAGACGATACCATCTACACCTTAGCTACGCTTCTTGATACACGCAAAGATTTGCCCAAAATGACTTATCAAAATATCAGCAGTCTTTTGCAGACAGTTGAAGTCACACGTAGTGGTATCTTAAGTACCACCCAGAGTTATCTTAAATCATTCAATGTCAGCAGGATATTAAAAACTCTAGATACGAGTAGTTTTTCATTAGAAGATTTCCAGAATGGGATTTCTACTACAATCTATATTAACATCCCACCGGCCTATTTAAAAAGTCATGCAGCCTATGTGAAATTGATTATGGGCACACTTATGCACTCGATTACAACCAGAAAAACCATTCCAGTATTACCCCCTGTTTTTGTACTTGACGAGGCATCAAGTTTGGGTAGTTTTGATCAGTTATCTAGTATGATTCCGCTGGGACGCGGGTTCGGCTGTATTACACACACACTTTGGCAAGATCTGTCCCAAATAAAAAAATGCTATCCTGATTGGGAGAATGTTATCAATAACAGCCCACTTCAAATATTTGGAGTGGGCTCACATCTCGCTGCTCGAACATTGTCAGAAGTTATTGGAATTCATCCTGAAATAATCCTAAATCTCACAAAAGATCAGCAAATTCTGGTAATGGAAGGAAATATACAGTTGTGTGAAAAATTAAACTATCTGAACGATTCCTACTTCAAAGGAAAATATGACCAACATCCACTTATAAACCGCGCATTTCCCTAAACATTTACTGGCCCAAAAAAAATATAAAAAAAACTTATCTACCCTGTTCACCAAACAAACAATGGTACATAAGTAATAAATGAAAACAAATTAACCTTTTAAAATCGAAAGCCATGTATACAAAAACGAGAAAAATACTGAAGCCTCCCTAGATTCAACACATTTGTTTATAACAAGACAGAAAAAAATAAAAAAATGCTGCTTACCCTGTTTACCAAGATACATAATTCGCATATACAATTAGTTAAAAAATTCACAAAACAATAAAATAAAATGGTTATTTCATTAATAAAGTCATTGCCTATTTTGATGAACAAACTAGGACTAAAATTTGAAGGTGGATCCCAAAATGAAAAAGAATTAAATCATGTTTCATTTGATTCAAAACCGTTACCACCAACAACTAGCTTACTTCCTTTTGAAGTTTTTAAGTCAAAACCATTTGAAACTATTGGTGACCAACATGGCCAACAATTTGGAACGGATGAACACTTCAACGCCAAGACCATGGCCATATACGAAGGTTTTCATGCCTCTCGGATTGAGTCAATGATCATTCTTACAAGAATGATAATCAGAGAAGAGACAGTTGCAAAAAACTGTGGGCAATTCGATGAAGATAAGAAAACAAAGACGGAAGCAAATATTCGTTTCTTTCGATATTTAAAACTTTCACTATCGAAACAGCATGGCATCAAATTTACGGATGAGCAAAATGACTTTTCTAGAATTTTGGCTGACTATCGCGCGGGTTATATAGCTGGCCGTCATAAAAAATCTCAATTACAATCGCGGTTTGAGCAAAATGGGTTTGGTATTTTCAACAATTAAAAATCAAGAACATGCAAATTTTCGAAACTCAAATTCAGAATCCGCCAAAAATGGTTAGAGCAACTAATGTGTCTAAACACTCAGATGCCAGGTCCAGGCTAATATCTTTTAGCATCGCAATACCTGTAATACTATGGTTTTGGAACGGCTTTTTCATCGCACAAACTGCGTTATCGAAGCCAACAATTATATGCTTATGTACCGGGTGCATGTGTGCATTATTGGTATTTCTTGTGGAACGAACAATAGCAGACAGCACCTCCCGATCTGTTATCGTTATAACCGCTAGAATTTTCCTAGCCATTTGTCTCTCAATTTGCGGAATTGTAGGATTAAAACTACAAATATACAACCAAGATATCGAACAAGTTCTAAAAATTAAACAAATTGCAAAGGAAGACTCACTGAGCAAGTCGTTTGATCAAACATCGGAAGTTCGAAAGAAGCCTTTGGTAGACGATTTGAAATATAGAACCAGTGAAACACTCCGGTTAAACAAAAAGCTGATAGATGAAATACAAGGAAAAGATGGAAGCCAAACAGGAGTTGGAAGTATTGCAGATGGTATACGTATTGAACTTGATACGGCTCGAAATTATGAAAAGAGAGCTCAAATAATTCTTAAGACAGCGGAAGACACGGTTCTGGTAGAAAAAACTCAATTTATAAAAGAGTCAAAACTACCCTGGGGAATAAAACACAGATTGGCTGTACTACATGGAATTATTTTCGAAGATGCATTCAATATCATTTTTTTTATCGCTTTGGCTTGTACTTTATTGATTTTAGATCTAATTCTCGTTTTCGTGGCATATACTGAACCAATAAGCCCACAAGAAATAGTTAAAAACGAACTGTATAGCCTGTATAAGCATAAAATGGATCAAAAAAATCTATTATAACACCTCACGTTTAATAATGATTTAAATATTTAAAACATGGAACCGAGAAAAACTGCCATCTTAATATTTACTGTTTTTGGACTAATCCAATGGTTATCATGGACTCCTGAGACCTGTCTGATGCGCCACTTTCTATCCATAGGTACCTTGTTTTCATTTCTACTTTCTGTTATTTCATTAATCCTTAGTATTCAAACTCTGCATCAATCCGGATTCCTACCGATTTGGGGAGCGTATATAAGCTATCGTTACCTATCCAATGACAGTCTGTTGAATTTAAGAACTTCAACTGCAGATTTCCTTAAGAATAGCTTTGTGGTAGTTTTGGGCGCCATTGGTCTATGCTTGATTTTCGTTTCACTACGGATCTTATTCATGACCGATGGTTACCCCAAAGGACTTTTTACGTTGAGTTACTTTATGGTATTTGCAACAATGCTTGCCAATTACACATTCGTACCCACGGTACTTGAGTGGACATACGACGTACCCTTCTCCTCCAGAGGTACTGGTGTTTATATATCCCCTATTTTGGCCTATACAGAGCTGCCTAATAGCTCAGAATGGCTACTATGCAAAACCAATTTTGTAATAATTATCGACCAGCGATTGGCTATATTCAAACCAGCACACTTGATGCAAAAGATTGAACTGAAATTAAAAACTCCGGTGTATGAAGGGAATTTATCATTACTGATAGAGGCAGATACAAGTCGGTTTCCAAACCGACTCTCCTCAGCTCAAATGGCACAACTCGAAGTACTGCTTACGCGAACAGATTCTCTGATACCTTTTTTTGAATCAGAAATTGATAAACTCGCTCCGATGTTCTCCGAAAATATTAAATCGGCTTATGAGGGTTTTGGAAAAAGTTCCATGTCCCTGAACAATATTAGTACCCTTAAAGAAGCAGCAAATCAATTGATCACTTCTATGCAACATTTAGACTCCAAAAAAATCACTGCTATTATTTCAGTGGCTGTGGAGAAATATATCTTAGGTGACCAGAAGATTGACCGCACCCGACCTTTGTTTAAGGTTTCTCTAACCACCACTGATGTAGTACTTAAAGGAGAATATGCCCAAATGCATAACAGTATGTTAAAAATTTTCCATGACATGGCAGGTGATAATTATAAAATGATGTTGAACATGTTACCCCTCCTTTTCAACTCCAGTTTTGGTTCTAATACAGATTCATTCGAAAAAATGCAGCAGATGATGTCTGGAAGTTTTACGGAAGTACCGCACTTAAACGTTGGAACAATCCATTCGAACCAAGAAGATATAGACGAAGCAATCCGGGAAACTTTAAAAAGACTGCGCGCTTTAGACCCCGATGTGAATGCCCAAATGGCTGGTCAGAATTTGCAGAACGAGCTTAGAAAAAAACAGCTGCTGGGCCAAAATGAGGAAATAGATACTATTCTATTTATGAAAATATTTTCTGAATAAACATGGAACACCTTATCAATATACAAGCTAATTGTCAGGTCTGGGAAAACCTTTCGAATTTCCCAAGTAGGACCAGTGCGCGAGGCATAGAGGCAATCGGAGCGGTTCGTATTTTACCGCTGCAATTTGATACCACCAATCATAATTTAGGTGAGATGTATATGAAACAGGTTCGTGCGGCAGAACTAAATAATATAATGGCAATTATGAATTATTTGAACGATATTACCGACCACTATGTGCTTGAAATGCAGAGTAGTAAAGTTCAAAACAATGGAATATCCATGTACCTAATAATTAAAATATTTTTTAAGTATACACCAAATAAAAGTCAAATTACAGCTGTATTTGAAGGGATTGATCAACTATTAATTCACTTTCCACATAGCCATGTAACTGCTGATGAAATTAAAATAATTACAGACCGTCGGTTCACACATGCCACGGAAGTGATCCGAAAAGTAAAAATGATAGAAACTGGTCATTTTGGTGGACTTTATAAAACGAATGCTGTCATCCCACAACTCGATTCATTCAGACTAAATTCAAAAATCAGCCCGGTGAACGGAAAAATAGAATTCCACCCCACTTCTCGTGGCTACTATAATGAGTTAAACTATCAGATTCCTGTATCGGAAACTGTAAAATCAACTCAAGAGTTTTCACTAGCAACGCATGTAATATTAGGACAAACTGATGGTGATACTGTGATAAGATATGTATTCACCTCGGCGGAGATCTTTCCTTACGACAAGGCATATATTTCTAATTTTCATGAACTCCTTTCAGACACCTACCAAAGGAATACTTCAGTAAAAAATGAAATGACAGTGAATTATCTATCTGTTTATATAAATATAATGAACGGGATTAAACTGCCAGCTATGCAGATTTTTATTCAATCCGACCATGAGTCGAATACCGTCTTACTCAGTAACACACTGGTTTCAGAGATTGGTTCTAACAGATTTGAAGTACGCCCAGTAATGCATATTTCTGAACTCCATGCAGGGCAATTTTTCGCTTCACCTTATGATTTAATACACGAGCAAGCATCGCCAATTCTAGAACGAATGCAGTACTTGTACAGTCTTGATGAGATCAATTCCATCTTCCCTGCCCCGTTGATAGATTCAAAATTTGGTTTTATACCTATGATTACCAAAAAATTCAAACCATTCTCTCGGTCATTTGAAGATTGCAAGAAAGGCGGAATTCCACTTGGAACAACCTTGACAGACTTTGGCAATGGATTAGACCAGCCATTTGAGATTCCTATTGAAAATCTTTTGAATCATATGATTTTGACTGGTACAACTGGTAGTGGCAAAAGTACGACCATGGGCGTAATACTGAATAGTTTGTTAAAAGAAAATGTCAACTGCCTCGTTGTTGAGCCCGTTAAGTCTGAGTATAAAAACACTTTTATAAAAAGTGCTCAGCAGCTTGGCAAAACGGTTCACTTTTTTCAGGTAGAAACTCCTTTCATTGGCAACACTATTGATGCATCGTTCCTTCGTATCAATCCATTGATACCATATCCTGGAATATCCTTAGAACAACATCTTTCTTACATTCACGCTGCCATTACCGCTGCCTTTCCATTTTATGGCTTAACTGGCCAGGTACTGTTTGATGTCATGTATGATCTGTTTAAACTGACGCAATTCAAAGATCCTATGGATGCACGGATACGAAAAGGAATGGGGCTGAAAGAAAAGCATTATTTCGATCCTCAACATGCTCCCCATTTTTTCATTAAAAAATATAACTCCATAAATGAATTAATCACCGTTAACAATGATCAAATAACCCTTAAAACGCTACTGGGTTCACTTCCTGAATATTTTGCACAAAACAGCCATCAATATGATCCAAAAATGGCGGAGGAAATGCAAGGGGCACTAGCAAGAAGACTTAGTTTCATGACCAAAGGAACGCTAGGCCATATACTTTCACCGGAACTCTGGCGAATGGGTAAACAAGGCGACTCGAACATTCCAAACAATATTGAAAATATATTAAATGAGAACGCCATAATAGATCTCCATGGCATCCCCGGAAATGAAGGAAAAGCGCTCATAATGAGTCTTATTTTCACCTACCTTTATGAAGCTCGCATGCTTAGGAAGTCTCATGGAAACGATCCAATGCACGTAACTGTACTAGAAGAAAGTCACAGATTTTTGTCGGCAAATGGAACGCAAAGTCATGCAACAGGGGATCATTCCCATGCATTAAATTCAACTGGAAAATTCATTGAATTGTTTCAGCAAAGTATGGCTGAATTTAGAGCAAAACGGGAAGGACTTGTTATTATCGAGCAAAGTGTCAGTAAAATTATTCCTGATATAATCAAGTTTACATCCACAAAAGTCATGCACACCGTAAAAAGCTATGACGACAGAGGAATCATGGGACGTGCCATGAACCTTGATGCAGGTCAGACTCAGTATGCACTTCATCTTAACCCAGGGGAAGCCATCGTGCTTACCAATGGATTAAGTAATGCACAACTTATCAAAGTAAATAATTTAAACCAATAGAAATGGACTCAAAATCAAATACAAAGGTTGCCAAATATCAGTTCACATATGAGAATGAAATTGGATTAAACAGTCGTCGTCCACACGTGCCTTCCGAAAAAAAAAGTGGAGTTACCATTGGGCCCGGCCGGGATCTAAAGAGTTACGAGCGAACAGAAAAAGGGCAAGAAAATTGTAGGAAAGATCTTATTAATTTAGGTCTTAGAGAGGAAGTTGCGACAAGATTATCAAAGGGCGCTGGTTTAATTGGAAAGGATGCTAAAGAATTTGCCATTAATAACCAAGATATTCAAATAACTGAAGATGAACAAGCGGCATTATTTAATACTGCAATTGCAGATTTTGAAGAAAAAACTTACACCACTTTAGGTATTACAAGAGAGAAGTTCGAAGCTTTGCCAATCGAAAAACAGGAAATTTTCTTTGATTACGCCTATAATGGCGTACTAGGCAAATTTATAGAGTTCAGAACAGCAGTTTTAAATGATCATTGGGAAAAAGCTGCTCAAGAGTATACTCGTTATTCTGACCATAAACCACTCGGGTCGAGAAATAAAGAATTCTATAGCCGCTATTTAAAACATCATGATGAAAAGATAGAAAAAACCGAAAAACGGACAGCAGACATTGATAAAAAGTCAGGTCATATTGTAAACCCATCCCAGTCCGACGTCAATGGGAATGAAGATGCAGACACAGTGACCAAGTATTCCCCACTGAACAATGAATTTATTTCTGAGGAATTATCAAAGGATAATATTGAAAAAACTGCTTTAACAGAAAATGATTCGACAGACAGTACAAATGTCAATAGTGATGTAGCTGATAAGACAGAACCAGAAAATGACAAATCCCTTTCAACTAAAACCAGTTATAATGACGTAGATAACCACGTCACGAACAGAAACGAAACAATCGAAAATTCTCAATATGAAAAGGCCCTCACTGAAAATAACCTTGCAGAATCTGATAGCACCAAGGCTAATGGAACGAACCATACAACTGCTGGCAATGACTTTGTTGGATCACATCAAGAAACTGATAAGTACTATGAAACTGCGGTCACAAGAACAGAAATGCCTGTCCAAACAGATAACATACAGGCTCAGAAAACAGAATATGAATTCACTGAAAACAACAACACACTTCACACATTAGAAAAAGCCAATAATACTGAATATGAACAGGCGGTGAACAAAAGTGAAGTAACGACCGATGTAGTAAATTCGGTTGATACAGTAGCCGATCGTATTGAAGTAAACCATGAGGCAACTAGTGATTCCGAAAAGATAAGCCATTCAGAAATTGACCCCGGTAAAACAAATATTGAAACTAATGAAGCTTTTGGAAGCTTACCTGAAACGGAACCTGAACGGGCAATTACTTACGGTGAAGTACCTTCAAGCACTGAGAATTTAGTTGTAACCGATTTAGGGGCAACTTCAATTAACCACGGTATAGAAACTGCGAACCGAGTTGAAAATAGCTCCGTACCAGAAATAAGGGCAGAATCAATTATAACCTATCAGCCAACTGACACATCTTCTTTATCGGAAGTGTCTTGTTCTGATAGGCAAGACGACGTCCTGAGCAGCCATTCCACTACTTCCAATACTCTTTCTAGTAGTTCGGACAGTGGCGGCTCCGTATAAGACTCACATAATATACAAAATTATAAATTTTCTCATATGAATCATATAGATAAATTGATAGCCAATAATGGTCAATATGTACATAAAATAAAGGCCAAAGACACCACAGGTCGATGGGCGTACTATTTTATATATGTACCACCACATAAGGAAGTAGTATTTATCCAAGCACTAAAAAGAAGCCGTGTGATCGATCTAGAGGATTACGGAACGGTAATTGGAAGTTGTTATGGAACAGAGCCTGATGAAACGGTACGACAATATCTTTTAGATAAATACAATTTTAGTATTTAATTCGGTTCTGGATCACCGTCCAAATGAAATTCATATTGGGAAATAAAAATCAAGCATTGGAAGCACTGAAGAAGCTATTGAGCGTACTTGACCTAAAAGGTACCTTTTGCAACCCAAAGATCGAAGCCACTACCATATATTAAAATATGGTCAGTTACAAAACAATCCTTTATGGCACTTAGCGATCCAATGAAGTACCCCCCTTGGATAAATGATATGGTCAAGACTAATCTGTACGCTTTGCGAAAAATTCTCCGTCTGTTATTACCGCTTTGTCTTTACTTGTTAAGCCGATAATTGTACCAGAAAAGGTGCCTTTAATCCCCGTTTTCGTAATTTCTTTAATCGTAATGACCCCTCCAGTACTGTAATTATAAAAATCTGACTTTTTCTGTACATCGGCGATAGGTAATTGCCCGAACATGATTTGACTTACATTCGAATACTGTAAGTCATCCAGCTTGTATTCCTTGACCGCAATCTTTTCTTTGCTTTCAATGGTCATATTTAAAATAGGATAAGCACCGCCCTGATTACCTATACCACCAACTTGAAATGAATAGTAAGTTTTTCCAGCAATAAGAAATAACATTACCACCGTTTACATTCCCAAGTACTGTTTCGGAGGGATTAGAATCTTTTATAATGAATTCTTTTCCATTTGATCTGAACTTCATGTAATAACCAGAAATGTTCTCGGAACCGGGAGTGGGGTCATCGTCATCACCACACCCCAAAAACATAAATGATAGACCGGCGGCAAATAATAACTGAAAAGATGATTTGAGAAAGGGTAATCGTCTCATAAGGTTGAGTTGTTAGAGATGGAAATAAACAAAGCAATTTAAAAAAATTGAGCCTTACACATTAGCCGTTAAATAAGTTGTCACCAACTATTCATTACCGATATATTTTTTTGCCCTCATTGTTATTTTCATGGCAATTCCTTAATTTCCAGCACGTAAACTCACCGTTATTATGGATCGTAAACAACAGGCTATTCTTGATATGCAGGAGCGCATGGCTAAGCTCGTGTCTACCCCTTCACCCACAACAGCACCAGCGCCGCAGCCATCACCGCCCAAGCCAGAAATAGCACCAGAACAAGTTCGTTATGTTGGCCCAAGTGCGCCCGTAAAACCTTATTCTCCACCCGTAGCTGTGAAAGCTCCAGTTGTGCAACTGCGTCCAGAGGTTGTCCGTAAACCAGTGGCTTCCGTGATCGAGAAAGCGCCTTTGGTGATAAATTATCGGGCTGTGGTTTCATGGCTTGTGTTCCTTATCGTTGTTGGGGTTGCTGTGTTTGAAATCTATTTGTTCGCTCTAAAATAATCAGATCATGTTAGAAAAGGAATACAAGCCTTGGTTTAAAAAGACTGCCATGGAGCATATTAATGACAACATGGAAGCAGACCGAAAAAGGAGGATGGAGGAAGATAGGAAGCGAGTTCCGAAAGAATATTCAGATCGTCAGTTAAGGGAAATGAACAGAGATACAGTTTATTTCGGCTTCGGTATCCTTGCTTTTTCAATAATACTTAATCTTTGGACCGATTGGTTTGGTTTGCCAATGTTTATATCACTCTTTGGTTCTCTGGTTTTATTAATTGCGGGAATACGAGACTTTTGGCTTAACGATGTTCCTGGGCTGGAAACAAAACCACTGACCCGCATATTTTTCTGGTTCTCGCTGGCATTCATAATCTTAATACAATACAATTTGATGTTCAATTAGTAAAGAAAGGCTCGTATTCATCAGGTTTAAGGGTGTAGTCCATTCCTTGCCTCCTGTGCATAGGTTTTGATTGCGTCAACGTCTTTGAAATTCATCAACAGCTCAGGTTCGGCAAGCTCTATATAATCCTTGGCGTACTCAACTGATCCATCGTAACCAGCTCGTTCACAAGCTTCTTTGCATTCCAGCCATTGAAGGGCTAGACGTGTTTTACGGTCTGTCACTGGCTGCCTCCATAATTCCCTGCTTAACAAGCTCCAAGGTCCCAATGATTGCCGGAATGGGTAGACCTTTACCCCGCTCGTAAACAACTGCCTCAATTGCCTCGTACAGCGTTTCTAGGCGTTTATCGCCCTCAAATAGATTTACGGTCATTTTGGCTGCTGCTCAATCCAAAGCTTTGCATCTTCAAAAGGTGATAGGCCGTGTTTGTATAGGTATTCTACTGCTTCTTTATCGGTCATTAAAATTATCCTTGCCGTTCATCATGTTTTAAGTTTTGGTATTGCTTTTATTTCTATTTTTCAGTCTAAATCACCAACCGATGGAACCAAAAAAACGCTCTAAATTTTGGATCAGGCTCGCAACTGCATCTCTTGACATCCTTAGCTTTCTTAAGTTGGCTCTTTTTTCATAGCTGCAACTTCATGAAGCTTTAATGTTTAAAAATACGCGTAGTCTTGTCTTCCAGTCATTGGGTTAGGACGTGAACTTGTTTAAAAATGCCATCATTTTGCTGGGGTTCAGCTTAGGCACTGGATGCGGTGGTCGCCAATCATCCTTGTAAACATTGGACTTGCCCTTATTGCATAACTCACATAACGTCTGGCAATTCGTAAATTCCAGTTGCAGTTTTGGGTACAATGAACGTGGTTTTATATGGTCGATATGAATTACCACGTCATTCCGTTTGCAGCATAGGCAACGCGCTCCATAGTGCCGAAGCACACGGTACCGCAATCTTAGCCACTCAGGGGAGTTGTAAAAATCGTCAGGTGTTTTAAATTTCTTCAAAGTAAGGCCCTACTCGTTTGTTAATGCTTAATGATGGATTGTCTTCTGAACCGTAATTAACTCGCTCAGTGTATCTTGTGGCGCTCATTTCCAGCCATCGAGTGTCATCGGTGCCATGGATCATATAAAGCTGGTCGCAAGCTTTAATCAATCCCTGACCCGCAAATGTCTTGCCTTCTTCGTTCGTCTGGCTCAAAAGGAAAATCCAGATATTGTGCTTTTTGGCAAAGTCGGCCAATCCCTGAGCCACATCGCGAAGGTGTTTTTCTTCCGTCTGACGGCTATCCTGCCCCTGAACAAGCTGCCAGTAATCAATAACCGCCCCTGTTATCTGGTGTCGGGCAACCGCTTCCAGTAATCGGCTTTTAAGTTCCGGGAAAGTTATTCCAGGCGCATCCAAATAACGGATTTCAGTATTGGGTTTTAAGCCTTCCCAAGTGCGTTTTCCCTGAATGAATTCCAGACTATTGAAACCTCCTTTTCGGGCAAACTTCCGTTGTGCAATCTCAGTTGCGCCCATTTCCATGGCAACGTAAAGATGCCGGCAACCATTTTCCCCAAGGTTATAGCTGATTGTGGATGCCAAAAGCGTCTTGCCAGATTTAGCTTTTCCAGAGAAACCATAGACTTTCCCGCGAAACATTCCACCACCCATAAGGCTGTCAAGGCCACGCAATCCGGTAGAGAAGTGTTCTTTGACTACCCCGTTGTCACGCATATCAGACAAAATCTGTGATTGGCTGATAATGCTGTCAGAGCGCATCAGTTCGGCACTCATCCCTTGCAGCATATTGACACAAGTATCTGGCGCATTGGTCATGTCATTTGCCAGACTAATTACCTCCTGAGCACGTTTAATGGCGTTTCGGCGTAAAGAGTGGCCTTTTACCACATCACATAATTGCTCAAAGTTTGTGGTTGTTACCACTGACGAAACAAATTCAGAAGGTTGCCATTGTTCGAGGTTATGGGATTTAAACTGTATTGCAAGGCTGGTGGTGTTCAGGCTTCCCGTGGCATAGTACTGATCCTGAATAATCTCGAACGCCAACGGGTTTACAACAAAGTCATCAACAGTCAACGAGGCGACCATAAACAATTCTGGTTTAAGGATCAGAGTGCCAAGGATTTGTTCTTCAAGTTCTTGAATTAGGTGCGGATCAACATTTAACATTATGCGCCTCCGGTCAGGTGGGCGTAGGGATTATATCTATCAATTGGGGTTTTTGGTGAAACCCATCCTTTTTTGACATTTTCCTCGTGTTCTTTCTTTGCCCAGTTTTTCACTGCGGCAAAATAATCTTTGTATGGCTTCCCTTTTGCAGCGCACCAATTAATCAACGTGTCTTTGATTTTTGATTTGTTTACGGAAGGGGCGAACTCTGAAAACCATTCCGTTAATTCGGAAAGATCAGAATCCTTAAATTCTTGAAGGGCGCTCTTCTGTCTCTTCTCTGTCTCTGGGGGTACGGTTTGGCAACGGTTCTGTTACGGTTTCGTTACGGGTTGATAACATCATGATAAACCCACACTTTTCAGCTTCATCTATTGCTGACTGTATTTCCTTTTCTGTTAACCGTAACCGGAAAGAAATTGACTTAATGCTTTGGTCAACGATACCAGAAGTAGGGTCTGCGTGTTCACTTGCAAGAAGCCAGAGCATAGGAAGGATTGCCCGCGTATTCACGGACATGCTTTGAAAGTCAAAATTGTCTAAAAGGGTTTTGTGAAATCGTATCCACGGCGGTCTACGGTTTTTTATACGATTGGTGCGATGACCAATTCACAATCTGAAACATCTATGACCTCCTACAGTCATCCCACAGTTGTTTTGAAGGCTGGCGGCCTTGACCTGTAGGAACATCAATCGAGGGACTTGTCCACCGCCATAACCAAACAGTAGCATTATTTTACCACCTGTCAATAAGAAATTGCATCCAAATTTTAACGAAGTGAACTTGTGCTTGTAAACCATATTTATCCATATGACATCTGAAGAAGCGGGCCTAATTGGTGAGTTTATAAAAGCCGCCAATAGCTGGGCTATAAAAATATTTGGACCTACTGCTGAGCAGATCGGGGGACTATTGGGTGATTATGCTGAACATTTTCGGCGGACAGTTACCATTAATAGAATGAAGGGAGCCATTCTAATAGACAAGAAATTGTCAGAAGAAAATGTTTTGATACGACCTTTGGAGGAAATAAATCCAAAGATAGTAGGACCAATTCTAGAAGGAATATCATTGGAAGAAGATGAAACATTGCGCGAACTTTGGGCAAATATGTTTATCAACTATATCGACAGCAAAAAAAACCTGAATCTTATTGTCTACCCGGGAATTTTAAAGCAGCTTTCAACAAACGAGGTAAAGGTTCTGATCTATATGGATAAGGCTAAGGATCAAAAACTTGATTTAAGGAAATATCCAAAACCACTAGATTACGAGATAGAGGAAATTACAAATTTGGAGAGGTTAAATCTCATAAAAGAGGATTTAATGTACAAAGTAACAAAGACACCCATCAGAGGTAATGGTGAACCTTATGAGGTGACTGACGTCGAAAGCCTTGCAACCGATGTAATGAAATTAACAGGCTTTGGAAGTAATTTCTTGGATGCTTGCAGAAGATAAGAAGATATCCGGAATTAAATCTTACCTGCAAAAATTTGATAAATCAATAAAATCCCAGTAGACTTGTAGTGGAGAATGTTCTCCAACACACACTTTTTTAAATATAAATACGATGGAAAAGAAAACTAATGCCTTAGGCTATTTCGCAGAACACGGAACTATCAACAAAGATGATTATCCAACTGAACGGTGGGAAAATGAAATAGGCCCAGCACTTATGCGTTTGCATCAGGAAGGTCTTGTAAATGCGATTTATGCAGAAGGTCACCGTTTACCTGTTTACGCCAAACTGAATAAAGCAGGAATTCTTGAAATGTCCGGCCACTAAAAGTCTAAGAATTGTATGAATGAAGCCCCGGTAGGAAACTATCGGGTTTTTTTGTTGCTAAATCGTTATTTTCGTTTTTTGATTGGTACTTCAGGGCTGGTGTAAACAAATGTTTGATCCAGCCTTTTTTTATGCCCTGTGATCTAGCTCAAGGATCAACTTCTAATAGAGATATAGTATAAAAGTTAACGATTGTGCTTCTGATAATTGTGGAGATAACAGTAGTAAAGCAGATTATAATATTTTTATTAATCCATCTAATCAAATAGTTCATCAAGCAGTTAATGAAAATATTTTAATAAACCTTTGTTTAGTAAAATAGGTACACTTACATTTGTATATCATTTTAATATACCTACTCTTAAAAGAGTTGGCCCCTCCATCAATAAGTAGTTAGAGCTACGAGTTAAAGAAGGGGCGACAGAAGGTGTGAAATTAATTAAAAGTTAATCGTATTACTTGAACATCTCCCTGATCAAGTCAATGACGTATTTAACCGCATCCCAAACAATGGGGACTAGAACGAGCATTGCTGCCTGATCTAATGGTGACAAAGAGTGCCACCAGACCAACAATTCACTAGGCATTAATTCAGTGCAATTATTCGATATGGAGGACAGCGTTCGTACCGCTGTCTTTCTTTGTTATGAACTACTCCTAGAACAATTATTCAAATATAAGAAATATAAAAATCACTTCAATCTGCTTAGCTATCAGTAGATTACAAAACTCTGCAATAACTTAATTTATCAAATTGTTAAGAATCTCGTAACAAATCGATTACAAAGAAAAACTTATTAAAAAATTTTTTCAACTATTTTTTTTACATTGCAGTTTTGAACGCCAAAATGCCGCATTCAACCATTAATGCATCAATCTGAGACGATTCAGTCTCATACAATTCGTAATCTTCTGGGGCATTAGCATAGATACTGGGGAAAGGCTTTTTCTTCTGTTTACGGGATGCCTTGGACTTACGTGTCGCCTGACATGTATAATCCCCGTACATAATTTCTTTACTGCTCATCAGAATTTCTTCATAACCCAATCGTGGTATTCCAGAACGGCCTCAATTGAATTGATAATCTTATATTCACCCTGCCACGCTTCACGCCAAACAACTTCATCCGGGGTTAGTGCCTGACTGCTTTTTGGTTTCGCACCGTCTTTGATTTCGATTACCGCAGTAAACTTCAAACCGCTGGGGAGCTGTTTACTTACTACAGTATCAGGAAATCCCCTGCCGATCATATGAGTGTGTGCGACAGTCCAGCCCAATTGCCGGAATGACTTAACAATCACCGGCTGGTTATCATCCGCTTTTGCAGCGCGGCGCACTAAGCGGCTTCAATCCACAGGCGAACAACTTCGCTTGTAGTAACTTTATCTTTCTTGGCCGTAGCATGCAGCTTCTTCAACTCTGTTGCAGTCAGCTTCATGGTGAACGTTTCATTCTTTTTCTCAGGCGTAATCTTTTTTTCTTTTTTCATCATTTTTCTCCGTAATAGGTATTGACATTATCAGTATTGGCATGTAAAACAGTATTTGTCAAGCGAAAGGATAAAATAATGAAAGACAATAATGTAGTTCCAATCAAGGTCGTTACTGACGATCAACTGGATTTGGTTCTGGATACCATTCTGCAAAACGTGAATTCCATGATTAACATGGGTCACGTAATGAACCTAAACCACGCTTCCAAATACCGTCATGTTCTGGTTTCAATATCAGAAATGTCGAAAGAGGAACTTTACCACTTAGACAGAAAGGCTGCTTAATGAACGAAGTAAAATACCCTGACACACTGGAATTGGCTATGCTGGCGGTTCAGTCAGAATTGACCAACCCGATCAAAGATACAGACAACCCGTTTTTCAAATCCAAATATACTACCCTCCCGGAAATTAGAAACTCAGTCACCCCTATTCTTGCTAAGCATGGCTTATATGTGATGCAGATTATCAACGGAAGCAATCTGGAAACAGCAATTATCCACGCGCCAAGCAAAGATAAAGTTGTGTCGTCCATCTAATTACGGATGGAAAAACAAACGCCACAAGGTCAGGGATCAGCAATTACTTTTGCAAGACGCTATGCTTTGTGTGCAATGCTCAATATCGCGCAGGATGATGATGACGGCCAATCTGCTGAACAGAAGAAGCCTGAACCAAAGGTTGATCCAATCTCACCCGAACGCAAAGCCTTTATCATTGACACAATCAAAAATGTAAAGGATATCCCTACAGTTAAAAAGCTGAACACTGACGCGAAAGCTGAATGTGTAGCGGCTAATGATGTCAAGGCATACGATGACATTTTGCAAACTGCCAAAGAAAGAATAACCTAACTACAACCACCAAAGGAGACTACAATTGACCCAACCAACTAATATCGGCGGCGTTGCCGGAGAACGTTTAATTCAACTAATTGAGAGAATTGAGCGACTGGAAGAAGAAAAGGCTGGACTTGCTGACGACATCAGCGATGTTTATTCCGAAGCAAAATCAGCAGGCTTTGAAACAAAGATCCATTAAGCAAGTTGTGAAACTGCGCAAAATGGATCGTCAGAAACGTCAGGAACAGGAGGAAATCTTGGAACTGTATAAATGCGCTATTGGATTGGAGTAAAATCATGGAAATATCCATCAAAAAAGAAGTGGCTGTTCAGGCCAAAACCCTTAAAATTCACACAAGGGTAACTGACCGTTTCTGCTGTGAGATCGTCGATCAAGATGGCGATACCTTTGCAGAGCAAGAAAAAGGTTATGTACTGAGCTTCATGCCCTGAGACCATTACGGAGATTATATCATCCTTGATATTGATCTTGATACAGGACAGGTGATCAACTGGAATAAGCCAAGAAGAAATAGAAACATTTATTAATGGAGAAGATGAATAATGGCCTCAGTAAACTCAGTAACCCTGTTTGGTCATGTTGGAAAAGAACCTGATATTCGATCATTTCCTAACGGTGGCCGTGTTGCCAACTTCACGATTGCAACTTCTGAACGCTGGAAAGACAAAGCTTCGGGCGAGTATAAAGAACGCGTTGAGTGGACAAAAGTCTCTGTAACGAATGACGCTCTGGTCGGTATCCTTGAAAAGTACGTCAAAAAAAGGCTCAAAGCTTTATATTGTTGGCTCCCTGCAAACCCGTAAATGGACTGACAACAATGGCGTTGACAAGTACAGGAAGTAAGCCAGAAACCCTTTAAAGGTGAACTGGTTCTTCTGGACAGTAAACAAGATGCTCAACAATCCGATAATGGCGCTGCTAATTCTCAGGCTCAAAATGAGCCATCAGGATTTGCAAATGATATTGTTTTGAAAACTCAGTAAAACTTTTTCATCTATCTAAATCCATTCATTACCAGTAAATTACCGGTTACATTTAAAATTTTAGTTTTAATATTATTTGGTAAAAAGCTCTTTTGGCCAAATAATGAAAAACTTGACAGATTATATTGATAACCTAGCGTGCAGAATCAATGATTCCAGGTTAAAAAAAACGCGAAATCGCTCATGATGAAAATGGCCAGCGAGCAGCATACGCAGTTGTGGGCACTTTCCGAAGATGCCAATCAGTACGAGCGTAACAGGAATCTATTAAGCGGAGACTTGAAAAATAGTCTTTCTCCCGAGCAAATCAATGGACAAACCCTTTCGGCAGGACTTTCCCATGTTCGTTTTAAAAATGTGATAGAGCTAATCCATGATGGATGTGACATACGCAAGCCATCCAGTAAGGCATTGCCGAACCTGTCA
>NZ_SZVO01000032.1 GCF_005280585.1 Dyadobacter frigoris | reverse complement strand
GTCCTTCACTTTTTTACGGGATTCCTTTTTCATAGAAATAATATTTAGAGTTACAAACACTTTGCTCGTTGTCCATTACAGTCTAGTTTTCTATACGGGCTCTAAACTCCCAGTCGGTAACTTAAAGGGACAACAAAACCATATTCCGGCATGAATTGAAATTCACTATTTCACTTGGCCTTTGCTGCAAAGCTTAGACATAATAGTCTTCCGTGCTAACAATCTACTGTCCAGTATTTTCCTCTGAATAGTAGAACTGGTTATTACTGTGGAAACATGGCCCGCCATATCTGTATTCCTACATAAACTTCTTTTGTGACCCTGATTGGTGTACTACATACGTCGATGACAGCGGTTATCGTAACAAGGCCATTTTCTGTTCCAATTCTTTTTGCAGCACCTGTCGTAGGATTGATGGATAGTAAAGTAGAATTACTACTTGACCAGAAAACCAAGGTTCCAAATAAGTTCGCTCTGAATGTTGTAGTACTACAAACCGATGAATCTCCAAGAATTTCGAAGTTGTAATCCGAAGTAAGCAAGCTGTTTTCGTTACCGGCAATCCAGGCATTAATTTCTGATTTTGAGAATTCTGAGAACATCGGTGCATCGTCAAGGCTACTGCACATTAGTGATGGAGCCTTTTCGCTGCAACCTGATGCTGCATCTGTTGGGTGTGAGGCGTTGAAATTGTGACCTAGTTCATGGATACTAAAAGTTTTTAAGCTATTTGCCTTTTGATTAAATAGATAAAATGTGCAGTTTAGATTAACTTAAAAAATAAGCAAAACTAAATAACAGCGAAATGGCATCAGAAACGATAATAGTTGAAGCTACAATAGAAGCACCGATTGAAAAAGTCTGGGAAACATGGACCAAACCTGAGCATATCATGCATTGGAACAATGCGTCGGACGACTGGTTCACACCCAAAGCGGAAAACGATTTACGTCCGGGTGGGAAATTTTCTTCAAGGATGGAAGCCCGAGACGGCAGTTTTGGATTTGATTTTGAAGGAATATATGACGAAGTAACCGATCACAAATTGATTTCCTATTCTCTGGAAGACGGCAGAAAAGTCAAAATTGAATTTGAAGAAAAAGGAGATCAGACGCTTGTAACGGAAAATTTTGATGCAGAAACAGAAAATCCTGTCGAGATGCAAAAAGCAGGCTGGCAATCGATATTGAATAATTTTAAGAAATATACAGAAGGATTATAATTTTTAGATCAGGTTATAAATATAAATAGAGCTGCCAACTTAGTATGGCAGCTCTATTTATTTATTTTTCAGATGAAGGAACCAGTTTAGCTTTCAAATCCGGATCTTTCATGTCTTTGTCCAAAGGATACATCGGATGCTGAATTCTCTTATAGCCAAGTCTTTTCAGATCCTGATCAACGCCTCCCGGTGTTAGTGCCAGAAGCCAGTCAGCCCGCATATTGTAAAGTTCAGGTTCAAGATAACCGATTTTAACAACTACAATATCCGATTTGCGCGGGTTCAGTCCAAGTCTGGTGAAATCTGCTTCCTTATGATAAGGTTTGCGTTTTTTGGTAACAATCACATGCACACTTCCTACTTTTATCACCACTTCGGTTTCTGCATTTAAATCACCATGCTCAATGGATTCAACCGTTCCTACAAGCCTTACTGGCGGAGCAAAACGCGCATCCACCGCTGCACCAGCCAAAGCATCGATTTTCCCGCCTACGCCTGCTTTAATAGCTGCTTCAACCACGGCCGGTCCCGGAATAGATGCATAAATGAGCGAAGGGCCATTTTCTAATTTAAATTCAGGGCGTTTCAAAATTTCTGTCAGCGTCCATGTTACGTCACCAGCGCCACCCGCAGTAGGATTGTCACCGGAATCGCTAATAAAAAATGGATGTTTTTGGCTTTTAACAGCTGCATTAAGTGCTTCATCCAACGTGGCTGTTGGTGCTACAAAATCAAATTGAGACCGTACTTTCCAAAAACTGCCGGCCAATTGCTCCGCCGTTTTTGTCACTTTATCTTTATCATCGCCGGTCACCATCACCACCGCATGGTTACGAGGTTCATCCGCCCAGGCATACCCGATCCAGATTGCAGCATCAATAATTCCCGGTTGCAAAGAAGCCGGAGAAACGGCTGAATACAAAGTTTTTCCGGGCTCGATCCGGGTACTTGTCTGTTCGCCCGGTAATAATATAGGGATAGGAATCCAGGCTTTATAAGCAGGTTTCCCTTTTCCGCTTTCCAGTCGGGACAACATATTCGCGACCG
This sequence comes from Dyadobacter frigoris, assembly GCF_005280585.1. Classification (GTDB taxonomy): domain Bacteria; phylum Bacteroidota; class Bacteroidia; order Cytophagales; family Spirosomataceae; genus Dyadobacter; species Dyadobacter frigoris. Next base: position 26,773 of record NZ_SZVO01000032.1, on the reverse strand, counting down.
CACGTCTTTTTGTAGCCATTGCATCTTCATGCGGCGCCATACGGTAGCAGGTTATCAGATCCGTGTTTTGCGCCAGTCGCCATGAAACATTTCCGTGCAAATCCATGGAAGTTGAAATGAACGGTTTTTTGCCAACCACTTCACGGATCCGGATCAGGAAATTACCTTCCGGATCATCCATACCCACTACGCTCATGGCACCGTGGATATCATAAAATATGGCATCATATGGAAGATTTTTTCTTAGCAAATCCAGCGATTGTTTTACCATCGATTCATAAGCTTCTTTTGTCACAGTACCGCCGGGCAGCGAACGGCCCATAAATGCCGGAAGCCAGTTTGCACTTTTGCGAAGTATGGAATCTGGTGAAAAAAATGGATAAGAAGTAAAAATCTGGTCACCACGTTTTGGATGAAAAGCTTCCTCATTCGTGCGGGCAGGAGAAAATGTACTTGATTCAATGGCTAAACCAACAATTCCTATGCGTGGAAGCGGCTTTTGTTTTGAATCAGAAACTGGTTTTTCCTCAACAGCAGTTTTTTCGGCTTCCTTTGCGGAAACTGGAAAAATTGTCTGGGAAAGCATCAGGGAAATAGAAGTGAGGAGCAAAAATGTTCGTTTCATATATAAAATTTGGTCCAGGAAACATTTTAAAAAATTTTATTAAATGTAATCAACTTTCTGCTTCTCTGGTAAGTTTGTAGTAAAACTTTCAATGGATTGCTGCAAACTGCTATTAATTAATTGGATAGTGTAATTGTGGTGACTTGTCATTTCATCCCGCCATAAATTCCGCTCCTGTTTTACTCATTTGGCTTAGCAGGAATTTTGGTGCAATTCTGGCCAGTAGTTTCATCATTTTTGCCATTCCCGGATATATTTCGAAAGTATCTTTTTCAAATTCTTTCAAGGCAACATCAATTAATTTAACCGGATCCATCAGCATTTTCTCATCAAATCCTTCAAGATCATCGAATTGATCACCGAGTGGAGTTTTTGCGGCGGGAGCTATAAGTTCAAAAACTTTGACATGGCTCTTTTTTAATTGTACACGGAGCGACTGTGTATAAGAACGTAACCCGGATTTGGCAGCACCATAAATGGGAGAAACCGGAAAGGGTGCAATTGCAATTCCAGACGTCACATTCATAATAGCGGCCGATTTTTTAGTTTTCAGATGAGGAAGAAACTGCTGTACCATCCGGATAGGTCCCATCAGATTTATTTCGATTTCACGGGTAATGTTTTCCAGACCCAGCGAAGTATCATGCAAACTGATTTTACGCATCACACCTGCATTGTTGATCAGGATGTTTAGCTCTGGAAACATGCTGGTTACTTTTTCGAATAATGCCATTATTGCGGCCGGATCGCTCACATCACTTTGGAAAGTATGAATCCCGGGTAATTTCGTTTTTGTTAAATCAAGTTTAGATTGATCCCGGCCGGTAATTATTACCGTATTTCCCAAGGCCAATAATCGGGTGGCAAATTCCAGACCAAAGCCGCTTGTCCCGCCGGTTATTAATATCGTGTTGTTCGTAAGTTCCATTTTTTAGATTGATTATTTTGATGGTGTAAAAGTAAAGTGTAGTCGGAAATACACGTTTACTCATTTCAATCCATTATTTATCAAATTCAAATCCTGATGGCTGTGAACGTATAAGTTATCGTCTGGTTTGTTGAACAGACTTACCATATTCAATTATTTGATTCCTCTTTTCAAACAATATTCTTACATTGCAGCACACTGAAAATATTTATTATGCTGCCGGTAACCATTGACGAATTTTATAAAGATATAGCTGCCTCTACAAAGGAAAGTGTGAATTCGCTGCTGCCGGAAGGAATCAATAAAGAAATTGGGCACTTTAATATATTTTGTGTCGAAGACCTGATTGCAAAAGCAACTTCGGATGCTCATTTTATGCCTTATAACCGTCGTGCTTATTACAAAATAAGTATCGTGAGAGGGAAAAACAGAGCAGAATATGCCGATAAAGTTTTTGAAATTGAAAAAAACGCGTTGCTGTTTGCTACTCCAAAAATTCCATATAACTGGGTTCCGCAGGATATGGATCAATCGGGCTACTTTTGCATTTTTACAGATGAATTTCTGGTTCAATCCAAGAGCGGTGTTGTTTTAGACGAGCTTCCAATTTTTCGGCCGGGAGCTATTCCCGTTTTTCAGCTTTCGGATAAGGAAGCCATTGAGATAGCAGGACTTTTCAAGAAAATGCAGGAAGAAATTGCTTCAAATTATCTTTACAAATATGATCTGATCAGGAATTATATCCTGGAAATCATTCATTACGGACAAAAGCTTCAACCGGTAACGACTTATAACAATACGCATAATGCATCCGCCAGGGTTTCGTCGCTTTTTATTGAGTTGCTGGAAAGACAATTTCCGATTGCAACGCCCCAGCAAAAAGTAAGCCTGCGTACTGCAAAAGATTACGCCGACCGGCTTTCCGTTCATAGTAATCATCTCAACAAAGTTTTAAAGGAAAATACCGGTAAAACGACCACTGAACATATCAGCAAAAGATTAATTCAGGAAGCCAAAATCCTGCTAAAACAAACAGATTGGAACATTTCCGAAATTGCTTACAGTCTTGGTTTTGAACAATTATCACATTTCTCGAATTTCTTCAAAAAACAGACCTCGCTGTCGCCTATAGAAATTAGAAACCAGAATATTTGAATTTGATAAACATCGGATTGTTTTTGGCAAACAACGGCATCCGTCTAATACATAGTTTTGTGAAAACAAAAACAACACAGATATGATCATCAAATTAATCAGTGGAGTACTTATTTTGTTCACAGCTTATATGGGTCTGAAACATGGCTGGCAGGCACTTCATATAAAACCAGGCGATACGGGTCCGGAAGTAGAATTGTTTAATAAATTGAATTTAAGTCCGGTTGCTATAAAAGCTATTGGCGTTTTGAGCATTATGGGAGCGCTTCTTATTCTGGCTCCGCAAACCTTTTTTATCGGGAATTTGCTGAATGTTGTTGTAATCGTATCTCTTATGGCCATGTTTCTGAACGTTGGCGAAATCAAACCTACATTAATTGAAATACCATTTCTGATCGTGCCTTTGCTACTGATTTATTTGAAATATCCGTTGGAATTCTCGTGAAGTAAAAATTTCAAAACTTGCATATTCAAACAACGCAGATAAATTTAAGATCGATATATTAAACGTTGATGCCAAAATTATTTCATGAATAAGCCTACTCCCGAAGAATTACAAAGCTTTTTCCGTTCGGATCTTTTCCAATCAGAAAGTGCACGAAACGGAGATTACACACTAGCGATTAAAGTGTTTTATGAACGCTTTTATTCAGAGTTTGATCAGTCAAAGTATAGTGAAATTGGTATTCACATCGACAATATCCGGTGCGAGCAACTAATTTTTGATGAGCAAACGGATAACAGCCATACTACGGAATACAAAACAATAATTGATTTTCATTTTATTCAGGATCCTGCTAACAAACAATCTTTTTCGTTAATTGGAACGGAGGAGGAAAAGGCTTTTTATGATTTGAATATAGAAGAACTTCTAAACTTTTTTATCCTGAGATTTCGAAGATTCAGCAAACTGTTCATTCATTAACTATAAGACTTAAAACAGTATCTAAAATAATTTTATTTTTTTTGATTGGCTAAATCTAAAGTTCGATCTGTATCGTATGTTTTATGTCCGTGACTTTAAAGTTCGGATAGAGGAGGGTTTAGAAACAGCTTCGGAAATTCCGGAGCTTTTTTTGTGTCCGGATTTTTCGTTAAAATACGTTCAATAAAATTAACCTGAAATATAAATGGCAGGGATAACCAAAGCGCAGAAAATCAATTATTTTGCATGAATAATGGAAGTTTAATTACTGCGAAGTTTGCCAGACCGGTAGTTTTTGAATTTCGATATAGATTCCTGTAAAATGAGAAGTTCGGAAAGAGAAAAGGTGATGCTGGATAAATTCAATCAGATTATTGAAAGCAACTTTCATAAATCTGATTTTGGAATTGATGAAATCTGCCAGGAACTTGGTATGAGCCGGTCGCAATTATACCGCTATATTAAGGAGCAAACCCAGCTTTCGACTTCACTTTATATCCGTCAGAGAAAACTGATCAAAGGTCGGGAACTGCTCGAATCTTCTGACATGAAAACGGCGGAAATAGCGTATTTTTTGGGAATTGATAGTCCTCAGAATTTTAGCAAATATTTTACACAGGAATTCGGGCTTTCGCCGACTGCTTACCGGAAACTGATTTTGGAAGGGCGTAATAAGGCAGAGGGAAAAGTCGAGACAGAAATTCCGGATTCTGCATTGCCGCCGGTTTCTGAAAAATGGAATTACAAACAATATTCCGGAAAATACTTTTATTTAGCGATCGGATTTTTTCTATGCCTGGCGCTGGTCGTTTATTTTTGGAAACCTTTGGTTGGTAAAACTCAGAGTGTTTCCGCTTTTCCTGTGTTTTCAGGAAATTCTATCGCTATCATGCCATTCAAAAATCTTGGCTCGCCGGAAACGGCCTATTTTTGTGATGGTATTATGGAGCAAATCCACGGCTCGCTTTCGCTGATCCGGAAATTGAAAGTTATTTCTACAACTTCCACGGATAAGTATAAAAATTCTACTCAACTGGTTCCGCAAATCGCCAAAGAACTGAATGTAAATTATATTCTCGAAGGCTCCGTTTTTCAGGCAAATAATAAGATCAGGATAAATGTGGAATTGGTCAGGGCACGCGATGACCGGTCTGTCTGGACGAAAAGTTATGATGGCGATACCAAAGATGTTTTTAAATATTTGACAACTGTTTCCAGAGAAGTTGCCAGCGAACTTGACCAAAAACTGAGTGATGCCACGATAGAGAAACTTGGGAAAGTGCCAACTACAAATCCCGCCGCTTATAATGAATACTTGAAAGGAAGTCAGCTGATTGTTTCAAGAAAAAAGAATGAGCTTGAAGAAAGTATTGTGAAACTAAACAAGGCGATCGACTTTGATCCTGAATTTGCCGCTGCCTATGCGAGCAGAGGACAGGCGTATTATCTTTTGGGAGAAAGTGACTTTGTTGATAACGCGAAGGCGCTGAAAATGACCGAGCAGAATTCACTCACTGCCATCAGACTTGATGCAGAAAATGGACTTGCGTATGCCAATCTGGCGAACATTTATCGTAATCAATACAAATGGGAACAGGCAAAAACGGCTTACGAGATCGCATTAAAATATAGTCCGAATGATGCCCTGATTAATTATTGGTTCAGCCTGTTGTTAAGAAGCACCGGTAGTATGAAAGAAGCGATCCGGTACAGCTCAAAGGCTGTGGAGCTGGATCCGCTGCATCATGTTATTTTTGGGGGGAATATTGTGAATTGTATATACGGCGGAGAACTTGGCCTGGCAAAAAAAAATATTGATGAGGGGCGTGTTCTTTTCAGTGAGTCATGGGTATATTATTGGGTTTCCGGCTATTATTTTATTGCCAGGGGACAATACAGTCAGGCTCTGAAATATTATGCCAAAGCGAATCAGAAAAACCCAGGAATAAAATCAATTCAGTACCAGACGGTCTATTGCCAGGCTAAGGATGGACAGGTTGATAAGGTCTATTCGTACTTAAAACAATTGCGGGAACTTCCTGAAAATTATGTTTCAAGGAGTGTTATTTATGCAGGACTGGGAGACAAAAAGCAAAGTTTATACTATCTCCAAAAAGCAGCTGATGCGGGTATAATTCCTACGGATGTAAAAGTATCCAGCTTTTTTGCTACGCTTCGTGGTGAGCGTCAGTACAAAGCTGTCTTAAAGAAATTCGGTTTGTAATAAGTCTTTTCGTAAACATAAAAACATCTTCTGTTTCTCCGAAATCGGGTGTTTGACCAAATAGACTAAATAGTTGATCAAATAAACCAATCCCGAAACAATACACCAAGCAATTGAACAGATATACCAACGCGCCCCGAAAGTGGTTAGGTAATTTTGTTTTGTTAATATGCTTTCTCACTGTGTCTGGAAAGATAAAGATGAAAACGATCTTTCAAAGACCTTTTCTGGCCTTTACTGTCGGTGTTTTTCTGGTGCTTAACGGGACAAGATGTAGTGTTGACCATTCAGAAATGGAAAGCTTTACAGCCGCTTCATCTGTGTATGGAATCCTCGCCGAAAAGTCCCTGGATTTGATGGCAGACTTTGATTTGGAAACATGGAGTACGATGCTGAGTGACAGTGTAGTCTATTATTTTCCTGAGGGAGATGAAAAAACTTCTAAAAAACTGATAGGGAAAACGGCCTTGCTGGCCTGGTGGAAAAATTACATCGCAGTTTCCGGGATAAAATCCATGTCCATTGAAAACGCAAGTTATGTACCCATTTGTATTGAAAAAAAAGTAAGATCCGGTGTGTTGCCGGGCACTCAGGTTATCGCCCGCTTTTCAAACAAAATGATGTATGAAAATGGTACGGTATCTGTCAAAATGAAATTTATAATCCACTTTGATAAAGATAAATTGATTGACGGTTACTACACTTATTACGATATGACACCTATCATCAGAATGAAGAAAGGTGAAAATATTGCCGGGGATCTTATCCCGGAAGCCTGATTTGTTAATAATCAAACCTGAATTCAATTTCATCGTATAATTTTCATAAAAAATAATTATTTAACCATTACTTACATTATGAAAACGAAACACTTCTACCCGGTTTTATTTGTTCTTATTTTTCTATCATTTGCAAGTCAGGCTCAGAATTATTAGTTGTACTTTCCCGGAGTAACTACAGGCAAAGGTGTTACGGGGCACGCAGACGAGGTGTACCTATACGCTCTTTCCAGTGGATTCAGCAAGTCCTCTCCCGCGAGCGTTTCAAATTTTCAGGACTATTCTCATTCCAAATCCCGGAACGCAAAACAATACTTTTTTTCAGGTTAGCGGAAATGATTCGTCGGGGGAAACTGATTTGACAATACTGGATATCAAAGGACAAGTTCTTTATCAAAACCAGCGATTGAAAGTTAAAACTGACAAACAGATTTCACTTGCGAAATTTCCAAAACTGACCGCAGGTTTATACGTAGCGAAAATAATTTCCGCCGGGCAACAGTCAACGGCGTCTTTTGTAATCAGGGATTGATTTGTAAAAATCTAAACAGGAGGAAAGGTCGCTACACAACAACCTTTCAAAGCTTACTATTTCATTCAGACGGATTGCTAAAAAAACAGCAACAGTTTTGCTCATAGAAATCCAATCCGTAAAATAGGTTTAGATCCCGATTTTTCAGAAAGTTGCATTCGAATAGGTATATTTGTTCATCCAAAAACCACATAAAAAGTGTCGATCGAATGATCGATTTACTGGGTAAAAATTTCAATTTCAATTAATAAAATGAAGAAAAAACTACTTTTTTATCTGTGTTCCATGCTGTGCGCGCAAGGCGTATTTGCTCAATCCTCTCTACCGATAACCTCATCTGCAAACGCCTTATTTGGCAATAATGCAAAAGCAGGTAAATATGCAGACATTCGTGGTTTCAAGATGTATTATGAAGTTTACGGCACAGGAAAACCACTATTGCTGATTCATGGAAACGGCGGTTCTATTGAAAACTTCAAAAATCAAATTCCTTATTTTGCCAAAAGCTACAAAGTAATTGTGGCTGACAGCCGCGCTCAGGGAAAATCAACGGATGCCAGCGATTCACTTTCCTATGAAATGATGGCGGATGATCTGAACGAATTACTAAATAAGCTTCATGTAGATTCCTGCAATGTTATTGGCTGGAGTGACGGCGGGATCGACGGACTTCTACTGGCAACGAGGCATCCTGAAAAAGTGAAAAAACTGGCAATCACCGGAGCGAATTTATGGCCTGATACAACGGCTGTTGAAGCTTCCCTTTTTAACTGGATTGTTTCTGTCAATGATAGTTTGGCAAAAGTACAGCAAACAGCCTCAGTGAAAGTGCAAAAGAAACTGCTAAACCTGATGGTTTTCAATCCAAATATTAAAACCGCGGATTTGAAAAACGTAAAATGTCCAACACTCGTTATCGGTGGTGATCACGATGTGATTTTGCCCAGGCATACGATGATTATTGCCGAGTCTATTCCCAAATCTTATTTATGGATTTTGCCAAATTCAGGGCATTCGACGCTTGTCGTGTACAAAAATATATTTAATCAGGTAGTCAGAGATTTTTTCAAAGCACCTTACAGAACCCAAAAAGGTATGGCTCAGCTCGAATGAAAGACGTGCAAATTTAGTATTTTGGTAATGTGGTTTTTCCCGGATTTAACATTTAGTAACCCAGTAAAATACCTGACTAGCGTAAATGATAATGCAAACCGAAAATGGAGTTATTGATAAGTTAAATAACTTTTTAGACGGAAATCTTGATAATCTGACTTTGACCTCTGACGTTCTCTGCAAAGCAATGGGACTTAGTCGCTCCCAGTTATTTCGGATCGTCAAAGAAAAAACGCAGCTTTCTGTTACACTTTATGTTCGTGAGAAAAGATTAGACAAAGCCCGAAATCTGCTCTTGGAAACGGATACGAGGATTTCGGAAATTGCGTATCTTGTGGGCATCGAAAGTCCCCGGAATTTTAGCAAATACTTTTCCGAGGCTTTCAAAATTACTCCAACCGAATTTAGAAACCAGTCTGCCATGGGAAAAAGTACAAAACCGACAGCTCAGAAAGTGTCCATTGCTGTTTTACCTTTTTTGAACATGAGCACAGATCCTGAGCAAGAGTATTTTAGTGACGGCGTAACAGAGGAAATTATTAATGTATTAAGCCATGTGCCTGATTTACAGATAGCAGGGCGGACATCTTCTTTTACTTTTAAAGGTAAAAATCAGGATGTCAGACTAATCGGCGAACAACTGAACGTCAATCATATTCTGGAAGGCAGCATACGGAAATCCGGAAATAAACTTCGAATTACAACAAATCTTATAAAAGTAGAGGACGGATATCATATCTGGTCAGAGAAATATGATCGGGAACTGATCGATATTTTTGACATTCAGGATGAGATCGCGCTTGCGATTTTGAAAGAAATAAAAATACAATTATTAGGCAGCGAAGAAGCGACGCCTTTTAAAAGATATACCAATAATCCCGAAGCTTACCAGCTGTATTTGCACGGCCGTTTTTATCATAACAAATTTGCACGAGCGAATGAATTTAACAAAGCGATCGGCTATTTTCAGGCGGCTATTGAACTGGAACCAACCTACGCAATCGCTTATGCCGGTATTGCTTCCTGTTATCTGAACATGTGGTTTTACCGCCATCTTTCCGCAGCCAATGCTTTGCCATTGATGAAAAAGGCAACGGAACAAGCTCTGGAACTGGACAGCAGTATTGCAGAAAGTTATCTGGCGCTGGCTCGTATGCAAATGTTATACGAATGGGACTTTACAAATGCGTCCGTCGCTTTTAAAAAAGCCCTGGAATTAAATTGGAACGCGGCCGAATTGCATATGCAATATGCCTTGTACTCAGCTCTGACAGGCAATCTTGCCAAGGCGGATGAACACGTAACCCAGGCTTTGTCGCTTGAACCATTTTCGCTGATCAATAACTTTTATGCTGCCTATGTATATTGGATAGCCGGCAATATTGAAAAAGCTGTTGCCCAGGGAAAAAAACTGGTTGCGTTGGAGCCATCATTCTGGGGTGGATATATGATCACTGGTTTAAATCTGATCACGCTGAAAAACTATCCGGATAGCCAGGAATCGTTGGAAACTGCGCTGGAACTCAACTATAATGGCATTACCCTAAGTGCATGTGGCGCCTTATTCGGGTTGTCGGATGAGACGGAAAGTGCCTGGGATATTCTTACTCAAATGACATCATTAAGCAAAACCCAGGTTGTGGCCAATTATGACATGGGAATTGTACATGCCAGCGTGGGCGATGCGGATAAGGCTTTGACTTATTTTCAAACCGCTATTGACCAGCACGAGCCACCAATGCTGTTTTTTAAATTTATTGTGCGTGACTGGCTTTCTGACCGTTTACAGGACGAACGTTACGAATTACTGATTCAACAAATCGTCCAATAGTCGATTTTTAAGTGTATCAACGGGCTACTTGCTTCAATGAGTTAAAAAGGGCTTGGAAGCAACAATAAACCAAGCCCATGCTACAATAAACAACGTTTTTGGAACAATACGCTAAGATTCCCGAAGGGCGGTCTGCTACTTTTGGTATTAAAGTTCGCGTTTTCCAGCGTTAACACCTGCGGTTTTATATTACTCTTTACTTCTCAGCACGCACTGGCAGCAAAATTATCTGATTACCGCACCAGCTGATGGTAAGTTGGTTTTTCTTAAAAATTTGGCTGAAAATCAGTATCTTAAAGCCACAGATACATTATTTGCGCTTATGCCCGTTGAAGAAACATTTATAGCAGCCGTTGATATTCCTGTGCGCGGTATGGGCAAAGCGCGGATCGGACAAAAAGTAATTCTGAAACTTATGAGGAATTTGGTATGCTGGAAGGAAAGGTGATCAGTATGGAACCTTCACTGACCATACATTCTTACCGGGTGAAAGTAAGCCTGAGTAACGGTTTGGTGAGTAGATATAAGCAGAAGTTTAAATTCATATCTGACATGGCCGGTACTGCTCAAATTGTAACAACGGATTTGAGATTAATTGAACATGCCTTTCATGGTCTTAGAAAACTTTTGATGTAAGAAATGTATGTCTTGAAACAATAGACTAAGTTTTCTGGCGAAAAACCTGATTTTGACCAAATAGACCAAGTTTTTGGCACAATAGCAAAAGCCTTTCTTTTCTGATATCGATACCTTTGAACATACTTATTACACTCAACCGGATGAATGCTCAACCCGAAATGCTCCCGGAGCTTATGCTCAAACCGACCGAAAAAACGGCCAGAATCAGTGCGATGGATACGATCCGGGGCATTTCGTTGTTGGGTATTTTATTGATGAATATTACAGGTCTTGGCTTGTATCGATCTTATGACGATCCCACAGTGAACGGCGGAGCGACAGGATGGGATTTAAAAGTCTGGTGGATAAATGCCATGTTTTTTGAAGGAACGATGCGCGGCATGTTTTCGATGTTGTTTGGGGCAGGCATAGTATTATTCAACAGCCGTTCAGTAGGAATTATCAATGGCGTTTCTGTTACTGATGCTTTCTTTCGCAGGTTGTTATGGATGTTTCTTTTCGGTATTATCCACTCTTACATTTTATTATGGCATGGCGAAGTACTCTATCCTTATGCCATCGTAGGCATGTTCGCTTTTAGTTTCAGGCACTGGAATCCAGGTAGGTTGATTTTCGCAGCCGCTGTGCTTCTTGTATTGATGTCACTTATTTACAACTACGACTATTTCGATACAAAAACGACCTTTGATAAGTATACAGCAGCAGAGTTGAAAAAGCAGGAATTAAAGAAACTGACAAAAGATGATTCTACCGCTATAGAAACCTGGAAGGGTAAAGTGGCTGACGCAAAACCATCCAAAGAAAAAATTGATAAGGCAATAAAATCAATGCATCAGGATTATTGGAGCATCCTTAAAGTGAAGGCACCTATAAGCCAGTTTATGCAAAGCGTCTATATGTACCGTTACTTCTTTATCGAAATGGCGGCAATGATGTTGCTGGGAATGGCCTTTCTTAAAAACGGGATTTTCAGGGCAGCCAAGTCAAATGAATTCTATTTTGTGATGGCGATTATAGGGTATGGAATCGGTTTGACGGTTAATTATTTTGAAACAGGTTATGTGATAGATCATCATTTTGATGTGCTTTCCATGGCATCCGTTTTCAGGACTTATGATGTTGGCAGAGTGTCTACTACGTTTGGACACATTGCACTTATTATGCTTTTTATTAAATCGGGGATTCTTCCTTTTTTACAAAAAAGCCTCTCGTCGGTTGGGCAAATGGCTTTTACAAATTATGTCAGCCAATCCATTATCTGTAATTTCATTTTCATGGGTTATGGCTTTTCCTTATACGGAATGCTGCACCGTCATCAGCTGTACTACATTGTATTTAGTGTCTGGATTTTTCAATTGATTGTCAGTCCGATCTGGTTGAAGTATTTCCGTTTTGGTCCGCTTGAATGGGTTTGGAGAAGTCTGACTTATTGGGAAAAACAGCCGATGAGGCGCGAAAATCCTATAATATCGGAATAGTGAAATAACTTTTGATTTTAAATATTTGTCTGATGTTTTCTCCCAACAAAGTTCTTATGAACAAGACTCTCCTTCTCCTTCTTTTCTTTTATAACGTATTGAATGCGCAGCCAAAACAGAAAATTATTGATATGCACATTCATTCCTATACGGAAAGCGACTTTGGTGAGAGGGAACCGGGGACAGATTATTATGGCAATAAGGGCTCCAAAAATGCAGAAGAACATCGTGCTGCAACTTTTGCTGCCTTTAAAAAATACAATATTGTAAAAGCCGCTGTAAGCGGGTCGCCTGAAAGTGTAAAAAATTGGGTTGAAACGGATAGCAGCAATCGTATTATCAAAGGTATCGAAATGTTTTCTCCAACAGATTATCACATGGATAGTGTGAAATTTGAGCAAATGGTGAAGAATAAAGAAATAGAAATATTTGGAGAGCTTGGACCGTATTACGCAGGTATGACATTAAGTGACCCTGCCTGGAGACCTTACTTACGGATCTGCGAAAAATATGATATTCCGGTAGCCGTTCACACGGGCGGAGGTGATCCGGGCGGAACTTATTCATGGTCGCCAAAAGCAAGACTCACGTTTGGGGATCCGTTCTTAATCGAAGATGTTCTGGTAAATTACCCGAAGCTCCGTATTTACATGATGCATGCGGGAGGAGAGGATTGGCCTGAACACGGGATTAGGCTAATGGCTTATTATCCAAAACTTTACACAGATCTCGCTGTGATGTTATGGGTTGAACCAAATACACAAAGATATATTAAAGGTTTTCTGCGTAATGCGAAAGAGGCCGGCTATTTGGATCGCGTCATGTTTGGCTCCGACCAGATGAAATGGCCTTATGCTATCGAAAAATCGATTCTCTTTTTGAATAGTCTTACTTTTTTGACAAAGCAAGACAAGGAGGATATTCTGTATAATAATGCAGCGCGGTTTTTGCGGCTCAAAAAGTAGCTTGGATCAAAATAAATTTTATAGAATTTTTCGGCGGAGCGTTGCGCGTTTGTTTCTACAAGTATTTTGGTGCTTTGCACCTTTTCTTTTAATACAAGATTTAACAGAACAATCGGGATACTCTTTTTCTGTAATTATCAAATAACAATGACCTCCTTATCAAAAAACAGGATCGAATCCATTGATCTTTTGAAAGGTCTCGTAATGGTGTTAATGGCGCTCGATCACACGCGTGATTATTTTTATCAAACCCGTGCGCTTTATGATATTACTAATCCGGAGCATGCTTCCATACCCTTGTATGTATCGCGCTGGATCACGCATTTTTGCGCACCGACATTCAGCTTTCTGGAGGGATTTCTGCTTTCATGTCGGGCAAAAGAAAAACAAAGGCTAACGCTCTGTCTTTTTGATCAAACGCGGCCTCTGGCTGATTTTCATTGAATTGACGCTAATCTCATTTGCATGGTATTTCAATGTGTATTTTAATAATTTTGATTTGGCAGTCATTTGGGTTCTGGGAGTGAGTATGATCTTTCCCGCAGTATTTATATATCTTCCACTAAACGTAATTTTGGTTATTTCCTGCACGTTGATTTTTGGCCATAATCTGTTGGATAACATTCATTTTGAAGGCAATTTTTTTTGGAGCTTGCTTCATGAAACCGGCTATTTCAGCATAGGAACAGGCAGAATGCTGAACATTGTTTATCCCATTATTCCCTGGGTCGGCGTGATGGCCCTTGGGTATTATTTCGGACAATTTTACAGCTCACCCATTCCCGGAACAAAGAGGAAAAGGCTCTTTAATCTGATTGGAATCGCCGCCATTATCCTATTCACAATAATCCGGTTTGGTAATTTGTATGGAGACCCGGTGCCTTGGAAATATTATCAAAATACTAGCCAGACGATTATGTCTTTTATGAATGTGACAAAATATCCTCCGGTCATATTGTCGTGGGGAACAATTCATTATAGCCAAAGAAATCTTGAAAAGCTGCCATCAGATTGTTAAATTTGAGTTTAATAGTCCAATGAGTGCCATGACCTTAAATTCCATTGATGACTTTTATAAAAGAGCTACGGCCACACTTCCGGAAGGAATTTCGAAAGAAATTGGTCATTTCAATGTGTTTGAGATTGAAAAACTTTTTGATAAAAAAACAGGAACCCGGATTATGCCTTACAGTAGAAGGGCGTATTACAAAATCAGTTTTATACAAGGTAAAAACCGGGCAGAATATGCTGATAAGATTATTGAAATAAACGGAAGCGCACTGCTTTTTGCAACGCCCAAAATTTCCTATCACTGGATTCCGGAGGACGATAATCAGGCGGGATTATTCTGTATTTTTACAAGTGATTTTCTTTCCAAAAACAGAGCAGGAATTGTTCTGGATGACTTGCCAATTTTCCGTCCGGGTGAACTTCCCGTTTTTCAACTTACCTCCGAACAATCAGAAGAACTGGGATATCTTTTCCGGAAAATGTACAAAGAGCTGCAAACGGATTACATTTATAAATATGACCTGCTGCGTAATTTGCTATTGGAAGTAATCCATTTTGGACAGAAATTACAACCGGCATCTTCGTTAAGTTCTGTTCAAAATGCGTCGGACAGAATTTCTTCGCTGTTTATCGAGCTGTTGGAAAGACAGTTTCCTTTGGAATCACAAGAGCAAAGGCTCAGCCTTCGAACTGCGAAAGATTATGCAAACAGACTTGCCGTTCATGTGAATCATTTGAATAAAGTACTTAAAGAAATCACCGGAAACACGACCACCGAAATCATAAGCAACAGAATTGCTCAGGAAGCAAAGATCTTACTTAAACAAACAGACTGGAATATTTCAGAAATCGCCTATATGCTAGGATTTGATGATCTCGCCAACTTTTCCAATTTTTTCAAAAAACAGACTTCTTTTACACCAATGGGTTTTCGGGCTTGAAGATTAAACAGACTAAAAAAATATTTTTCTAGTCTGCCTGATTGACCTATGACATAGGGCTGTCACTGTGCATGTTTTTCTTTGTGGTGTTGATACAATTTCAATCACTAAAAAATGAAAAACATGTTTAATGTACTGGCAGAAATCTCCTGGTTAAGTGTTTTACTCGCATTCGTGCCTTACTTTCTTCTTGGTGCCCTTTGGTTCACTTTGCTTTTTTCCAAACCATATAAAGTTTCATTGGGTAGAGAAAATGATCTGCCACAAAAACTGGCCCCGATTTTCATTATCGGGCCAGCACTTTGCTGTCTTGTTATTACAATTGCAAGTGCAATTTTGATATATGCTTTAAAGATTGATTCATATGAGAACGCTGTGATATTTGCTATACTGGTCGGATTGGGATATCTGGTGGCCAATACCGTCAATATTGCAATCAACCCTAATATACCAAAACCGCTGCTTTATGGTCTAATTAGTGGTGCTTACCATTTCGTTGGTATTTTGATTGTCAGTCTGATTTTAGTAAGAATGAAATAAAAGTCTGTGCGATTACTTATTCGATTTATGCTATTTTTGAGAAATTTCAGCCAGCGATCATGACAGAAAAAGAGGTGAAAACTTTTTATCCGGCAACCCGGCAGCAATGGAGAACTTGGTTAGAAGAAAACCAGGATAAGGAAAAATCCGTCTGGCTCATTTTCTACAAAAATAAATCAAACACTCCAACCATCACATGGAGCGACGCTGTGGATGAAGCACTTTGTTTTGGGTGGATAGACAGTATTGCAAAACCTGTTGACGAAGAAAAATTTATGCGGTTTTTCAGCAGGAGAAAGGCCAATAGCGTTTGGTCTGGAATTAATAAAGAAAAAGTCCGGAGACTTGTTGAAGAAGGCCTCATGACAAAAAAAGGTTTTGAAAGTATTGAAATTGCAAAAGGGAATGGCTCCTGGACGATTTTGGATGATACTGAAGGACTGATAATTCCTGAGGATTTGGAAGAGGAATTTCAAAAAATGTTAAATGCCAAAAGCTATTTTCTAAGTTTGAGTAAATCCGTTAAAAAAAGTATTTTAGAATGGCTGGTTCGAGCTAAACGACCCGAAACACGACAAAAGCGAATTGTCGAAATTGCAGAACTTGCTGATCAGAACCTGAAACCCAAAGCCATTCAGTGGACAAAAAAATAGCAAATGATTGACCCGGAAATAACCCGCCTTTCCCGCCTGGTAGCGCTGCTTACACTGCTTCAAACAAAACGGGTATTGACGGCGACAGAACTGGCGCACCGGTTTTCAGTCAGTACCCGCACTATTTACCGGGATATAAGAACACTGGAAAGTGCAGGAATTCCGGTAGTAACCCAGGAAGGTAAGGGGTATGGGATGTTGGATGGATATCGGTTGCCGCCGGTCATGTTTACACGTGAGGAAGCCATAGCATTACTAACGGCTGAAAAACTTGCCACCCAGCTCACCGACATAACCACAGCGCAACTCAGCGGAGCAGCAATGAATAAGTTGCGTGCAGCGATGCGCCAATCTGACCGCGACCACCTTGAAATAATTGCTCCTCATATTCTGGTATTACCCGGCCAGCCCGGCCAGTCGAATGCTTACCAGCAGTTGGTAACTGCCGTTACGGCTCATCGGGTCGTGCATATTTTATATCGCGGCGCTGAGAACGATTCAGCTATTCATCGAGAAATAGAACCTATCGGTCTTTATCTGAGTCAACAATGGCACGTGGTTGGTTATTGCCGGCTCCGACAGGCATTCCGGGATTTTCGCCTCGACCGTATTCAAAACTTACTGTTAAGTGAAGAAGTTTTTGCAGCCCGTCCGGAAACATTACAGCAATACTGGGCGGACGAGGCCAGGAGAAAATCCAGGGAAAAAGTTATTATCCGCTTTCAGGCTGTTGCTGTTTTGCCCGCTCTCGCGCAGCATTTGCACGATACCAAGCACCAATATGGCTGGACACACGAGGAACTTCTGCCCGATGGAAGTCTGGAAATGATATTTTTTATCGGCTCATTGCCTTACCTTGCAACCTGGCTGCTGCCTTATGCTGGCGCCGTTACCATACTTGAACCGATTGAGTTGCGAAAGCATTTGCAAGATCTGGCTCAGCGTGCATATGACTTTTTTGTACTTCGGAATCTTGATTTCTTATTGAAATAAATGATTTTGAAAGCTACTGGCCAGACAATTATTCTAAGTTTTGTAAATGATTAATCACACAAAACATGAAGTTGTTTTCTGAAATCGGTAAAATTGATTCACTCAACCATCTTTCCATTCAACTTTACATTACTCAGCCTGAAATCCTGTATAACAGTTTTATCATAAGTGCCATTTTGGGCCGTAATATTCAGGTTTTCAAAATTGAACTTCGATAATTTGTCGTATTTGCCGGGATTTACATCAAAAAAAACTTCACATTTCAGGTTGATATTTTTCAAGCTGATGTTGTCGCAATAGGATGGGGGAACATCCTTTCTTCCTTTCAAATCAAAAAACTGGGTCCATGGTTTCGCGTAGATCAAACTATAAGCGTAACCATCAATATTTTCAACACTTATAAACTCGTATTTTTGTGGCGTATCCGGTCGCATTTTCAGCCAAAGTACGCGCATGGCATTTGTAATATGGCAGTTTCGCATCATAATATTTTTGTTGTGTATTGCTTCGCTTCCACACGTGAGCGCCGCATGACAAAAGCCAAATTCACAATCTTCAATGATGATATTTGTATTCTCACCATTCCCAGGATCTGTATCAGCATAGGGTCCTTTCCCTCCTTTTAAGGCAATCGCATCATCATTTACTGCCAGATAACAGCCTTTAATCAGCACATTACTACACACATCCAAATCAATTGCATCCGTACTTGGTGCTTTTATGGGTTCATGAGGTGCAGTGATGCGCACATTTAAAATCTTGATATTTTTACATTGATAATAATGACTTGTCCAAAAACCTGAATTTTGAAGCCGGACATCCTGTACCTGTACATTATTACTTTTCCAAATAAAAACCAGTCGCGGTCTTGAAACTTCCAGATTAGTACAGTTGGGATTTTCCTTTCTTCTTTGCCAAAATGCCTTCCAGTAATTTAATCCATTGCCATCAATCGTGCCTTTCCCTGAAATTGTGAAACCATTGACGCCATACGCATTTACCAAAGCAGGAAAATAATCAAGACTTTGTCCTTCTATTCTCGAAGGCATGATTGGGTAATCTGCGATATTATTCGAGCCTTTTAACACGGCGCCTTCCGAAATATAAAGATGAGTATTAGGCTTAAAAAACAAAGCGCCACTCAAAAAAGTACCTTTTGGAATAACAATTACGCCGCCGCCCTGCTTATGAGCCAAGTCAATTATTTTTTGGATCGCAGCTGTTTGGACAACGGTGCTATCCGTTTTCGCTCCGTGTGTGGTTATCACAAATTGTTTACCCAAATCTTTTAAACTGATCTTTGAACTGTCTGAAAACCAATCCGGTATTTTCGTTCCGTCAGGGAAATTAGGGGATTGGTTTACTTGTGAAAACGTAGTGAAAGCAATACAAAGCAGGTATAAAAAGAGCAAACGAAATTTTGCCATAACAAAGAATGTAATTGATATTTATCGTAAGTTTTTACAGCTAGTTTTAGCCTTATCACCAGATTCAGTGACGCTAGTTTTTTGTGTAAGCCCTTAACGTTTCAAACAATTTTAAAGATAAGACAATATCCCAAAAGAGAGATTCCTAAAAATTCTTTTCCAATCCGGTCATGTAAAGATCAAAACCGCCTTTACCGCCAGGGCGGTCAGAGGAAAATATCATGAGCTTGTAAGTAAAATCTAACATTGGCAAAATCGGCCGGTACTCATTGTATTGTGTATTTATCCGGTCGCCCGCGTTCACGGGTGCTGACCATTTTCCATTTGTCAATTTGGAAGTATAAACATCAAAACCACCCTTTCCACCTGGTCTGTCCGAAACAAAAACCATAGTGTCGTTTAGTAAATAAGGACATTTATCTTCATAGGGACTGGAAAGTTCATCCATTTTTCTTATGCTGTAATCCTTTGGATGAACCAGATTTTCCCTGGTAACATGCTCGGCACTTGTTCGTAGAATAGTAACTTCATAAATATCAAAATTTCCCCCGCGGTTGGAACAGAAGTAGATTTTCTCACCATTGTAGGAAAAGGTCGGATAAGCATCATCCTTATCCGAATTCAGTATGTCAAACTTTTCAGGATCGGGTTCGCCTCCATAAGTAAGATGTTTTATGTCAAGAGTACCCTCAGAATCATCAGCATAAAACAGCATTAGATCATTCTTTTCTCCGAAGGAATCGAAATCTGAATTTAATCGTATTGACTTAGGTCCGAGCACATTGAAATTTCCATTTGCCCGGGATGCCAGGAATTGTACTCCACTATAAGGGTCATTGGAATATGATCCCGCGACATGTGGTTTTAGTTCCAGTCTGTCGCCATAACTAAAATCTGCTCTTGCCGAAACAAGATTAAAAACATTCTTTTTCTCTCTTTTTGATGAAAATAATAAATGCGTAGAACCTGACCGGTTTGATGCCATATTGGAATTGTAGTCGTCAAATTCAGAATTGAAATCATCGAGCCGGACAACTTCTTCAAGAAACTTCCCATCCTTATCATGAGAAAAAAACGGCCAGCAGCTGGTCAAACAAATCGCAGTTAAACTAAGAAGGATCAATCTTTTCATAAAATGAGAGATGAGTAGCTTTATCAAGACTCGATTTTATGGAAAAAGGTTGGATATGTTTTATATTTAATATGAATTATTTTGTATAGTTAGTTTAGGAAGCGGTTTAATGCAGATCAATAAAGTTTTTATTCCTGATCACAAAATGGCTCCAGCTTATCGCCAGAGCCATTTTGTACTGGTTGAAATTCTCAATCTTTCAAGACCTCATTTCCCTTCAACCTTACCAATCTGATTTGAGCCCTCAGAAAATTCTTTCCGCACTTCCGCCCAGGAATGATCTTCCGGATAAAGTGCACTGCGGAGGTAAGCCAAGGTAAGTCGCTGTACTGCCGCGACCCGCTCAGGATTTTCATCGCTTGTTTCTGTAACGAGATATCCGGAAATTCCACCTAATAAATGTTCTCCATCAAACAACGTAACCAGCCAATGAGCACCCGGACTTAATGTATAGGCATCCGTAAACCAATCCCATCCGCGAATCGTTAACGGAGAAATGTCCTTATCACCTGCTACGACAAGGGTCGGAGTAGTCATTTCGGTGTAGCTCGGGTTCATGAAAGGATAATGCTCGGCGGCGAAAGGACTTAGGTCTTCTCCGCCTTTGCCAGCCGGAGTTAGAAGCACTCCAGCCTTAATTCGCGGGTCAGACATATCTTCGCCAAAGCTGCCGTCAATACCAATAATCCGTGCACCCAACAACATTCCTGCTGTTTGTGATCCAAAGGAATGCCCGACCGCGGCGATACGGCTTCGGTCTAAACGCCCTTTAAGCCCGAGAACAGAATCCTCAATGAAGTCGAGTTCATCCAGAATTTGCTTCATATCTTCAACGCGGAACTTCCAGATCAAAGGCGTTCGCGGATCGTCAGGACTGAGAGCCAACGTTCTTGAATCGAGAAAAGTTGGCTGGATAACCACAAAACCGTTGGCCGTCCAGAAATTTACGAGTGGAGCATATCCGTCCAGTGAAGAGCCATAACCATGCGCGAAGACAATAATTGGTAATTGACTCCCGCTCGTCGGCGCAGAAACCCGCAGCTGAATTTCTTCCCCACGCCCCGGCGCTGATAACAAAATAGGACTGACAGACAGCACAGGAGTTGGCACCTTTACCGCTTTATTATCGGCTATATTGATTACTTCCGGTTCATTTAATTTTCCTTCTTTCATGATTTTGTATTATAAAAGTTTAAGCAAAGAGCAACCGTTATGGCTGATAGCTTCAATTTATTTAGTAATACAAAGCTCCGGTTTAATGACGTTTATGGGTAAAGAGAATCAAACCAAAAATTATGATTTTCATACTTTTTCTTTACTTTTCCTGAAAGCGTTGGGAGTAGTGTTGGTAATTCTTTTAAAGTAGTTATTGAAGTAGCTTGGATATTCAAAGCCCAAAGCATAGGCAATATCCGCCACGCTCCAATTAGTATGCTTTAAGAGTGCTTTTGCTTCTGATGCGATGCGCTCAGCGATATGTACAGATATGGGCCTGCCGGTAATTTCTTTTACGGAGCGGTTAAGATAGTTGACATGAACTGCCAGGCTTTCGGCAAAATCCTGGGCAGACCTTAACCTTAGCGGATCTGCTGCGGTTTCTATTGGAAATTGTTTTTCCAATAATTCCATAAATAAATAGGTCATCCTCGTAGCGGCATTTTTTTGTTTCAGCTCATTTTGTGGCTGAATACGCAATACTTCGTGAATGATGAGGTCTATGCAGCTTCTGAGCATTTCAGCTTTTTTGCCGTATTCTCCGCTATAAACAGTTTGCATTCTTTGGAAAAGAGAGCTGATGAAATCGGCCTGTTCACGGTTTAATGGGACAATAGGGTTTCCGTCAAAACGGAATATTGAAGTATTCAACAAACTGTCCGTCCGTTCTCTGCTTCCGATAAAACTTTCGGTAAACACACAAGCATACCCATTTTGCTGAGGAGACAAGTGCTCATTGGAATAGGCTATGTGTGGATTGCCAAAAAACAGGAAAGTGTCATTGATATCAAATGTCTGATCACCGTAACAAATATTAAAATGCCCTGTCGCTAAAACGATTTTGTAAAAATCCCGTCTGCCATAAAAAAGTGAAGGATAGGAAGGCCCCGTAATCTCGTGGACTTTAAAACCTTTCAATTTTAAATCGGAACTTTGGAATCCTGCAACTTGACATTCAAGGTTTTTGTTCATGTTACAAAATTAATAGAATCAAACATTTTATTTTAGTAGTTGTTGTGGGATTTTTAAAATTTAGAATACTTTATGTTTTGAATGTAGGTCGTGTTTGAGATCTGAGTTTTTTTATTATGAAGTGCGCTGTATTCTAAGAACAAAGTGCAGAAAGGGAATAAACTATTCAGAGCACAATTTATGTCGATTGTTATTTATCCAGACTGAAATTTAGAGGAGCCCAGCTATATCTAAATATGGCCAACGAAATTTTATCTGCTACAAGTGTCCAATAACCGGGACGATGGCAACAATAGGCAAAAAATGGAAGTCTGTTATCATCTATACAATAGGCCTGAAGCGCCAAAGATTTGGCATTATCCACACCAAAATGGGTATCATCAGCAGGAAAATTCCGACGGAACAGCTGAAGGAACTTGAAGAAGACGGTATTATAAAAAGAGAGGCTTTTAAGGAAGTGCCGCCGAGGGTGGAGTATTTTCTGACAGACAAAGGACTGGAATTATTACCGATTTTGAATATGTTAACGGAGTGGAATTTGAGGCATAATTCAGGGGGTGAGGTAGGAGGTTGATGTTTAGCAACTAAGGCAACGCTTTGTAAAAAAAAGCAAAAAGAGGGTGTGAAATTTCTGTCGCTCCTAAGCTATGGGTGATCGATATTTTTCTAATTTATTGGCACGAACTGAGTAAGAAATTGTCAAAGATATCACTTGTTGTATACCGTTACAACCGGCCCTTTATTTATGTACGTAATGTTAAAAAACGCAACATACAACGATGTATATTAGAATCTGGTGGTTGGGCTATTTTGGGATTTAGGGATCAGGATATCAAAAAACGAATTGGAAATTTTGGATCTTACAAAGATCACTGCGTTTTATTTAAAAGCCCAAGAGTTTGTTTTGGGGATTTTTCAACGATCCATTTCAAAACATCTAATTGATCGGATGTTGGCGCTCTTCGAACTTGCGCAAGGAGTTTAATGGCTTGTGGTCTATTTAAAGTAAGGTTCGAAGCACCTTCATTGCAAACTGAGCAAATAGCCCTTAGATTAGAGAGGTCATCATTACCACCCATTGACTTGTCAATTATATGTCCGATATGAAGCCTTGTTTTTCTTCCTTGGTCATAAGGATGGGGTTCCCCAGCCGCTGATCCACACATTTGACAAGTAAATCCATTTCTGTCCAACACGAATGCTCGTGTTTCTTTCGAAATGCCACGTTCAAAAGAGGGTAAGGGCTTTATATTCACAAGCAAATATTCACCTGGCTTTAATTCACTTCTGTCATTATGCGTAACAATATTCATTCCTTCCTCGTTTCTAAGCTCCCGCACACGTCGAGCCCACTCGCTTGTACCAGCAATATCACGCAAAAGGTCGGAATTCAATACGTGACCAACATTTTCTAAAAAAAACTCACGCAACTTGGTTCTCGATCCTTTTCTTCTTGGAACTTTCGTGCTCATATTTATTTAGGGCTTTTTTAATGGATATTCCCATTGCTTTTGCAACAGGAGGAGGAAATGCGTTTCCTACTTGCCTATATGCTGGTGTTTTTTTTCCTGCAAATTGCCAATCATTCGGGAAACCTTGAATGAGTGCTGTCATTTTTAGTGTTAATCTTGGTATTTCCCCAGCTCCGTGTAGGGGTGGTGAGTCTGCCAACCCCTTTCCGTCTACACCTAACAATGCCCAAGATTGTTTAGCTCTTGTAGGACCTAGATCTGCTCCTCCATGCTTTTTCGATCCGCCGACAATCGTTGGTGCAATCGTGTTTGCTTTTGATTTCCAAGCCTCAGCATATTCCCAGCCTGATGATGCCATTTCATCGTATAATAATTCTCCAACAGTCAAGGGCAAGATCTCATGCCGTTTTGGCCATTCAAAAAATTCAAAATATTCCCTTTTAAGGGCGACTAAAATGGCTCTCGATCTGGTTTGTGAAACTCCATAATCGGATGCATTAATAATTCGCCAGTCACATTGATAACCCAATTTGTAAAACTCATTTAAAATTTGCCGACGATAATCTAAGAATTTAGCACTTAGAATTCCTCGAACGTTTTCTAACATAACAGCCTTAGGATTACATTCCTTTACAAGCCTTATTGCCTCAGGAAATAGATCACGCTCATCCAAATGGCCTAACTGTTTTCCAGCAATAGAGAATGGGGGGCAAGGAACTCCACCTGCAAAAAGGTCAACTCCCTGGTACGAAACTGCTGTAAAGTCCTTAACGTCTTGATTTATGACATTCCAATCCTTACGATTGAGAGGCAGGGTTTTACATGCTAAGGGTTCTATCTCTACCAGTGCAATATGTTCAAAACCAGCCTGTTCCAATCCAATTGCTTGCCCTCCTGCACCTGCGCATATTTCTATAGAAGTAAAATCCACTTTTGTAATTTAAGATTCAAGTATTTAGATTCAGTAAAGAAACAATGGCGATGTTAAATTTATCACTTTTGATTAAATATTATGCCAATGAATACTTAATCAAATTTTATAAATATTTTTTTACATTGTAGGAAGTCGTGATTTTAAAGTCATTCATTAATGGTGACGTCATTTCACCCATTATGCATAATTTTAAAACTACGACTTTTGCTAATTTACCGTTTGTAATCGTATTGATTGGGGGAATATCAACGAATTATAAGCCAATTAATACCAATTTTGGCGCTACCATAATTCAAAAAAATGGCCCCGACTTATCGTTGGAGCCATTTGTACCCCTTCCCGAACAGTTGTCGAACCACTTTTTAAAAGACATGGAGAAAATATCTAAGATAGTTGTGTAGAATTTTGAAGTAACAAATGGTCATTTCTATAATACTCCCCAATAATTGGACAGCTGCTAAAATTTCTAATTTAGTAGTTGACTATGAAAAAGGAACGTAGAAAATTCAGCGCTAGCTTCAAGGCTAAGGTGGCCATCGAAGCCATCAAGGAGGTAAGCACCGTCCAGGACTTAGCGTCCAAGTACCAAATCCATCCAACACAGATTGCGGCCTGGAAACGGGAGTTTCTGGAGAAAGCCGAGTTGGTTTTCGACAAAGAGGCACCGGCAACGAATGAGGCTGAGAACTCTAAGGAGCAGGAATTGTACGCCAAGATCGGGGAGCTTCAGGTCCAGGTGGATTTCCTAAAAAAAGTCTTGGGGAAATGACAACCATGGAAAAACGCGAACTTATTTCTCCGGAATACATCACTCTCAGCGTTTCAGCACAATGTAAACTAATTGGTTTACAGAGGAGTAGCTATTATTTCAAGCCCAAGGGAGAATCGTTGGTAAATCAACGCCTGATGAAAGCCATAGACCGAAAGTTTCTGGAATGTCCATTTTATGGAGTGGAACGCATGACTGACTACCTGCGCGGCTTAGGTTACCACGTTGGAGTAAAGCGTGTACGAAGGCTATACAAGCTCATGAATTTGCGTACAATCTATCCCAAACGCAACCTGAGCAAGGCCAAAGCGACTGACTACAAATATCCATATCTGTTGAAGGGGCTGAAAATTGAGCGTCCTAATCATGTCTGGCAGGCCGATATCACGTACATCCCGATGTTCCGTGGATTTATGTACATGTTTGCCATTATCGATGTGTATAGCCGAAGGATTGTCGGATGGAGCATATCAAACACGATGAGCATGGAATGGTGCCGGGAAATCCTCTTGGATACTATCCGTACCGAGGGACGGCCCGAAATATTTAATACCGATCAAGGTAGTCAATTCACTAGCCCCTCCTTTGTCAACTCATTGTTAGGTAGTGGCATAAAGGTGTCAATGGATGGGAAGGGAAGAGCACTTGACAACGTTTTCATCGAACGGTTTTGGAGGTCGCTCAAACAAGAATATGTATACTTAAACCCACCCAACGGCGGGATGGATCTGTATAGAGGAGTAAAAACGTATGTGGAATTTTACAGCGGTCAACGCAAACACACCGGTACTGGATTTATCCCTAATGACTTGTTCTTTGACGCAAAAGCATCTTAATTAAAATTAACTTTATCCATTGGCTGTCCAGTAAAACGGGAGTATTTCATTTCAGTGTAAAACAAATCGCGACTCAACAAATTTTATCCTTTGTGCTTCAATTAAACGGTCGATTCCGGTATATGCTCAGTTCCGTCATTGCAGAAAATTGCACTGAGTATGTTGATTTTCGAAAGGGAAGAAATTTTGATGCGTTTTTGTTATCAGTTGAATGGTTTGTAAATTTGATTATAAAAAGATTGACAATATGTCAGCTAAAATTGTGAAAATCGGTAAGAAAGCTACTAAGGAAGAAAAGGTGGCTAATATGAGTTATGAAACTGACTATGCGGCGAGTAACATCGTAAGAAAAACCCTTGAAATGGCTGGGACGCTTAAAAAGTATCCTAGGAGTGTGTCGCTCTTAGCTCTCTTATTGTCTTTAATTTTTGGATTCGGGTTTAAGACTTCATTTGCTGAATTATTTTACGTTAGTAGCTTCTCTATGAAGTCATTGACATCTTAAACATGCGTTTTATATTGTAAGCTAAGCACACCAAGCTCCATTCGTTGTCTGTTTCAAATATTCCTCTTAATGAAAATTGCCGGAACCTTAAAACGCTTTTGATGATGCCGAAAACGGGTTCAACAGTTTGCTTTCGCTTTTTATAAATGGCTTCATATTGAGGGATTTTCAAGCGCATC
>NZ_SZVO01000031.1 GCF_005280585.1 Dyadobacter frigoris | reverse complement strand
GTAGTCGGGTCAATCGGTGCTGAACCTGGCGTGTCGTTGGTCAATACCGTCACGATAGCCGGATTTCCGTTGGTAGAAGTTCCTATGTCAGTTTTTGCCACGGGTGGTGTAGCCGTTACGGTAACCGTAATGGGAGCCGGATTTGAAATCACTCCGTTCACATCTTTTTCCGTATAATTAACCGGCGTGGCAGTTCCTGTGAACGTCGCTACCGGTGTGAAAGTGATATCACCCGTTGTCGTGTTCACCACATAGGTACCTTCACCCGGAATGGTCACGGATGTTTTCGGAGTGTTATCGGCCGGATCAATGATCAAAACGCTGGTCGGGTCAATTGGCGAACTTCCCGGTATATCATTTGATATCGTCGTTATAGTCACAGGTGTGTTAAACGGCGTTGTTTTCGGATCTGGTACGGCGGTCGGCGGTGTTGGCGGTCCTACTGTAACCGTAATGGGAGCCGGATTTGAAATAACCCCGTTCACATCTTTTTCTGTATAACTAACCGGAGTTCCGGTTCCTGTGAACGTGGGTACAGGAGTGAAAGTAATATCACCTGTTGTCGTGTTCACCACATAGGTACCTTCACCCGGAATGGTCACGGATGTTTTCGGAGTGTTATCGGCCGGATCGATGATCAAAACGCTGGTCGGGTCAATTGGCGAGCTTCCCGGGATATCATTTGATATCGTCGTTATAGTCACCGGTGTGTTAAACGGCGTTGTTTTCGGATCAGGCACAGCGGTTGGCGGTGTTGGCGGTCCTACTGTAACCGTAATGGGAGCCGGATTTGAAATAACCCCGTTCACATCTTTTTCTGTATAACTAACCGGAGTTCCGGTTCCTGTGAACGTGGGTACAGGAGTGAAAGTAATATCACCTGTTGTCGGGTTCACCACATAGGTACCTTCACCCGGAATGGTTACGGATGTTTTCGGAGTGTTATCGGCCGGATCAATGATCAAAACACTGGTCGGGTCAATTGGCGAGCTTCCCGGTATATCATTTGATATCGTCGTTATAGTTACCGGTGTGTTAAACGGCGTTGTTTTCGGATCAGGTACGGCGGTCGGCGGTGTTGGCGGTCCTACTGTAACCGTAATGGGAGCCGGATTTGAAATAACCCCGTTCACATCTTTTTCTGTATAACTAACCGGCGTTCCGGTTCCTGTGAACGTGGGTACAGGAGTGAAAGTAATATCACCTGTTGTCGTGTTCACCACATAGGTACCTTCACCCGGAATGGTCACGGATGTTTTCGGAGTGTTATCGGCCGGATCGATGATCAAAACGCTGGTCGGGTCAATTGGCGAGCTTCCCGGGATATCATTTGATATCGTCGTTATAGTTACCGGTGTGTTAAACGGCGTTGTTTTCGGATCAGGCACAGCGGTTGGCGGTACAGCAGGAGTTACAGTTACAATAATCGTTGACGAATTTGAAATAACCCCATTCACATCTTTCACCGTGTAGGAAACAGGCGTACCTGTTCCTGTAAACGTTGGAATTGGTGTGAACGTCACGTCGCCCGTTGTAGTATTGACCGTATAGGTGCCCTCGCCGGGAATCGTTACCGACGTTTTTGGTGTATTATCCGCGGGATCGGTAATTAAAACGGTTCCAGGCGCAATCGGATCAGTACCCGGTGTGTCATTGGTCAGTACCGAAATAACCGTTGGCGTTCCGGCAACGGTTATTTTAGTGTCCGGCACGGTTACCGGAGGTTTAGGATCAACATTTAATCCTATGCTAGCAGTATTATTTCCTGTATTACCATCTGTAATTGGTGGTGAGGTCGTGGAGGTAAATTGAAAATCAGTCAAAGGAGTGCCTAAGCCAGGAGTTGCAACAAGGCCTACAACAGACACTGCAAATAGTGCAGATCCCCCACGAGGGATAAGGGCATTATTTACACCCGTCAGTTTGTTCGTAACCGGATCATAAGTCCAGTTATAAAGTGACGCCTGGGGGCCGGTTACAACTGAAGATGAAGGTCCATAGTTAGGCGGAAAGGAAATGGTGATCGTGATGGCCCCGGGAATATTTCCCGCAGGCGCCGTACATCCGGAAAGCGGTCCTACTCCAAAATTGAAATTCAAAGTTGCGGTTTCGCCAACAAGAATTGTCGCAATATTTGAAGGGCTGGAAGTCCCGGTATACAAGGTCCCGCTAAATCTCGGATCACACTGTGCATAGACAGACCTGGCCGCTCCTGTCAGCAAAAGGATACCTAAAAGTGCTAATGTAAAAGTCCTATACATTTTAGACATAGTGTTGTTGTTTAAAAAATTAATTATTGGTGATGAGTGCGCGAAAATACCTGCGGCCTGCTACCAGGCCGCAGTGTAGAAGACTTACCTGCTGATCACGATTTTCTGTGAGCTGATACCTCCATCTGATCGTGTGATTTTAACAATGTAAGTACCGGGAACTAAATTTTTGACATTGATCTGCCCGTTAGCGGATGTACCCGAAAGATGTACCGTCCGGCCGTTTAGGTCACTAATCACAACTTCGGTAATCTTGCTAAAATCTCTAAGTAGAATTTTATCGGTTGCGGGGTTCGGATATACCGACAAATCTATGTTCAGTCCGTCAAATGTTACACTTTGGATCCGGCTGTAAGCAAAAGTCGCGTCGTTGTCTACCATTCGCAGACGGTAAAGGTTCTCACCTTCGCCGGGATTGCGGTCTGAATACGTATAACTCAGTAGCGTTTTACTTTCACCATTCGATTTCAAAACACCGATTTTATTCCAGTTTTTACCATTTAGGCTGTGTTCTATTTCAAATCGGTCACTGTTCATTTCCGCTGTTGTACTCCAATTCAGGTTTGCAATTTTACCCTCTTTTCTTGCAGTAAAGCTTACCAGTGTTACTGGCAGGGCGGCATCAACATTCAGTCCAAGCGATCTGATATCATTTCCGGTAGAAGCATTAGTCGGTGGCGGATTGAGGTCAGAAGTCCAGTTTAAAGAAGTTGGTGGAGCTATCGTTCCGGGAGTGATTGCATTGCCCTTTACCTGAACAACGAAATTAGCTGGCGGACCAACCGGTATCGGTGCATTCTGGAAGCCAAACAGTGATGTTCCGGCAGCGTCATAAACCCAGTCGAAATACGACGCGTATGGACCGGAAATGTCCGCTGCGGATTGAGGACCATAACTTGGCGCAAACGACAGCGTAATGATAATTCCTCCGGCTGTATTTCCTGCGGCGGCATTACATCCTGCATCAGTTCCAACGCCAAAACCAAAATTGAGTGTTCCGGTTTCTCCTACCAGTATCGTTGGCGTTCCGCTCACAACAGAAGTTCCTGTGTAGGTCGGGCCAACCGCAAACTGCGGATCACATTGCGCCAGAACTGCAACATGCAGGCCTGTCACAAAAAATATTAATAATATTAGCTTTTTCATACAATTCATTCTAAAGTACAATACCTAAAACTTTCACCACGATGTTGTTATTATCATTACTGTCGCCGGTAGCTACATTGGCGCTTCCTGTTTTTGTATCAATCGTAGCAGTGATGATACCTGTGGTGGTTACAGGACCTGTTGCTTTTAGCTTATAGCCAAGATTAACAAAACTGTTTGCTGCTATTACAACACCCGGTTTCGAATCAAATTCAAAAGATCCGCCTCCAAAGTCCGTGATGGTCCATTGTGCATTTGTTACTGCCAGCCCTCCTGATATAACTGCCGCAGGATCAACCGTCATTTCGAAACCTGAGCCAAGTTCAAGAAATACTACAACGGTTCCTGTTGTTGGATTTGGAGTTAAGTTTGTCAGACGTAATACACCTTCGGAAGTTTGCCCTCCCAGAAAACTTGTAACCAGCGGTCTTGGCAAAGTTGGTGTCAGATCAATCGTCCCAACTGCTGCCAATGTATATGCTGTATACGTATTAGGTATTACCGAAGCTGTTGAGGTGATGGATCCTCCCAGAAGGATATCACTTGCACCACCCAGTACAGAGGTGACATCCACGGCCGAAGCGATGGCTTCCCATTTGCTTGTGCCCGGGTTCCAGCCCACGATCGTCAGTTTGCCGAGTGCGTTTGCCGTCAGGGTGGTAATGTTACTTCCGCCATCCCAGGTCAAAGTAATAGGCGTAGCCGTGGCTCCGTCAATATCCCAGTATTCTATTTTGCTCACCGTACCCACGCCTGCGGCTACGCTGGTAGTAGGAAATGGCCCGCCCGCGGGAAGTACAGGATAGTTGGTACCCGTGAAAAGATTGCTTGTAACAGCCGTGGTAGCATCCGTATGAAAATACGCCCCGCTCGTCCCATCCGACGAAGCCGCAAACTGCCCGGCATTGCCATTATCTCCCACCGGGAAAACAAACAGGCCCGTACCATATTTACGTACATACCCATCTACATAACTGGCATCCGTTACACCCGTAGCCGTAAGGTTATTGCCAAAATAGTTCAGGTAGCTGATCGTTGCCGTAGCGCGCTCAGTCAGGATTACGCCTGGCTGGGTGCCGCCGGTAGGGGTAAGGAAATTGCTGTTCCCGAAGAAAGTCATTTGCGCACCTCCGAAAATGGTGGTGTTGCCCAGGCTTCCTTCCTGTGCCTGCACTGCGCCGCCTAAGGCCAGCAATGCCGCCGAAGCCATGATCTTGATCCAGCCCTTTATTTGGAAAGGATTCATATATGTTTTTTTCATTGTTCTGTTTTTTAATTTGTGTGTTTGTTTTGATTTTTTTGTCCAAACCCGATTTTTTGGCTGCTTTTCATTAAATCCGCTCCGGGATGTGTACCGATTGCAAATAGACCGTAACTATTCTTATTTTTAATTAGATATTTTCGCGAAAACAACGTCTCCACCGGAACAATAGAAATACCCGCCTGCCTGTTGAGAATCAGAAGTGATACTTAATTCGTCACCTGCATTTACGCGAAGTATCACAACACCTGTTACAAAATTATTGGTACCCGCAAAGACAACCGGTGAAGCGATAGTTTCCTTAAATACAGCGTTCACATATAATTGAATATGTATGTTGAACGGCCCTGTGGAACCGGACCCTAGTGGCGACATGAAACTACCCGCCTTTACCATATAAACGCCACTGGAAGGAGCAATAAATGCATTTGCCAATATACTTCCTGAATTGTCAAAAACCGTGGTGCCAAAATTCATTCGCGAAGCAGTGGGATAATAGCTATAATCCTGGAGTTTAACTTTTGCCTGAACAGCCAGTGTTGGTGTTCCAAAAGGTTGCCAGCTGGCACCACCTGCTACATCAGAAGTCAATACTTTACCAGTTCCTTCTGTTCCGTCCTTAATGGTTACCTGCCCGGTGGTTTTATCTACACTCGTTTTGCGTCCAGCCGTAGAAGCTTCTACTTCCAGATTATTCGCCGCATTAATTAACGTAGGATTTGTTCCGATTTTCACCTGTGCAAAAAGTGCTGAGGAGCTGCATACCATCACAGCAACCATTGCCGCGGCGTATGCCTTTTTTAAGAATTGTTTGTTGTTCATTGAGTGCATTTAGTTTTGAGTTAAAAAGATATCCTGTGTGTTTGTTAAGTTTTAAACTGAATTTTTTTGCTTATGAACGATCCCGTTTTTGTAAGCTGCTTTACAAAATGCTTGGTTAGTCTGAATGTTCTGTGAGAAAACAGAGCATGGATTAGCATCTGAAAACTACACTAGCAGAGACTATTGAAAAACTGCAATTGTTTGATCAAGGTCGGTAACATCATAATTACTGCCAGCAACGCATCCGCTACAAGGCTGAGCAGCGAAAGTGATTTTATCTCCAGTCTTAAGAGATAATGTTACTGTATGGCTCCATCCGATTGTAAAGCCAAAATTTCCAGCACCACCTCCCTGGCTTCTTGTTACAGCAGTACCTGTTGCCAATGGAGTAACGTTTATGTAACTGGCTAAAACACCGCTCGAACCTGTTGGTCCAGTGTACTTTACTCTAAATGTCTGAGTGACAGTATAGAATGCGTCGAATGGAGCTGTGAAAACGCCGCCTGATCCCGCATTAAAGCTATCGAATTGTTCGGTGGTTAACATATTATATTGTGGGCCGCCGGTTACCGAATGAAAGGGGCCAGCCGCGCTGCCTCCCCACACTAACCTATAACCTTTGGTTGCATTTTGCGTAACCCAACCAAAGCCATCCCAATAGTATTCTCCTACACCAGACTCAGGGTAAGTTGTCCCATTTGACGCTTTGCCAAAAGTGATTGCAGGGTTTGTATTGTAAACCGTCATCCCAGGCGAAGTAGCGGCCGTTCCCACGCCTAAAACAGGCGCAAATACGATTGTGCTAGTCAAAGAAACTTGGGGCAATCTTACTCCTTTATCGGAGGCTTCAACTTCCAATGCAGAACCGGTAGCAATCGATGTCGGATTAGCCCCAATCTTCACCTGAGCAAAAAGCGCGGATGAGCTGCATACCATCACGGCAACCAATGCCGCTGCGAATGCCTTTTTTAAGAATTGTTTCTTGTTCATTTGTGTGTATTTAGTTTAAGTTAACTGGTTAAATAAAAAGCGTGTTAAGTTTAAAAATAAAATATTACTGTTTGTGACAATCAATCCGTGAACCTGCGAAATGGTAACTCGTGAGCACCGCCTGCCTTTTTACTCTTATTTTGATATGTAAGAAACACTCAGATTGAAGATGAAGAAGGTAGACGTTTGCCCGGAAACTCCCCATCGCAGATCCACAACATCGCCTGCTGTGAGTGGCATAATGATCGTCCCTGCGCCGCCCAGACCTACTCCGGCTACACATGTTGCGATACTGATGTATCTGGCCAGAACTCCGTTTACATAAATAAATACATACGTACCTTGGTTCCAGTTTACATTCAGCGACGAATACATGGTGCTGACCTGATAAACTCCGGTGCCATTAGAAGGAACGGTAAATTCATCAGTAGTCAGGTTGAAATTGTTGTTCTTATCATAATTCGTAACACCAAAATCCGCTTTTGCAGTAACCTGAAAACCAACGGATTGATTGGTTGAATTTGAGACAGAAAACAAAACCGGGGAGTCCTGCGCGGAAGGCGCTATCCACGTTGCCACCCCATTTGCATCAGAAGTCAATACTTTTGCATTTCCCTCGGATCCATCCGCAATCTTCACCTTACCTGTTGTTTTATCCACACTCACACTCCTTCCCGCTGTTGATGCTTCCACCTCCAGATTATTAGCCGCATTAATCGTTGTCGGATTTGTTCCGATTTTAACTTGTGCCAAAACGGCCGAAGAGCCGGACAGCAGGGTAAAAAGAAAAATGACTGCTGAAGTAATTCTTAAAGAACGTTGTCTGGTATTCATGTGAGGATTTCTGTTTTTTATGGTTGATAGGTGATAACGTTTGGTGTTGATTAGATTTTGGGTGGTTCGGGCTGTTTTAAATCGCGTTGCAAACGCTTGACCATACAAGCCTGCGCGGCGCGCACCAATTACAAATCGGCATCAACTTGGTAGTTTGATTATTTTCAAAATAGCTTTGTAACTGACATAAAACCTTTGTCAACATTAATGTATTGTGGTGTAGTTGCTGTGAAGTTCCAGAGCATCAGGCCGTAAACTTCGCCTGCTGCAAAATATCCTTCCCAAAAAATACCGTAGATTGGAAAACTTCCAGCGTAAACAAGTGTTTGAGGTTCTGCAAATGGCCCTAGTTGTCCATTTAAGCTTATTGCCAATCGAGCTCCAGAACCACCAGTAGTTCCTGTCATACGCGCGCCAACATGAATTCTATAATATCCTGCTTGTTGGATAGTATATAACTTGGTAGTTGCATCGTAACCCACAAGTGACCCGGCACGAGGTACCAATGGTATCCTATCATTTGGATCGCTAGTATTTCCTGCCCATCCTGGCACTTGATAAACACCAACTTGTTCGCCAATCCATATTGTTTGGTTTGTTGTTGTCTGCCAGCTCGCTCCACCATTTGCATCAGAGGTAAAGATCTTTCCACTGCCTTCTGTGCCATCTTTCACGGTCATCTGACCTGTAACTTTATCTACACTCGTTACGCGCCCGCTCGTTGAAGCTTCCACTTCCAGATTATTCGCCGCATTGATTAACGTAGGATTTGACCCGATTTTCACCTGCGCAAAAAGCGAAGATGAGCAAAACAAAGCCATGGCAAAAATACCGGCCCTGATAGTTTTTTGAATTAGTTGTGTTGTTTTCATTGTGTGTAGAAGTTTGGATTAAATAAGGTTTTAAAAAATGTGTGTTTTGGTTTGTGTGGTTATGTTTGTGGATCGTCAGGTCATAACCTTCCTGGTTGCCGCCCGTCCGCTTCGGATCAGGCCAGCGCTTTGTGCTGAAGTGTTTTTAAATAGTGTGTGTATGGTTTTAGTCTTGTAAATGGTGTGTGTTAAACTCCTTACGGGCAAACATTTCTGGTCACTTTTTTAAGCGTGCCGTGAAAGGGCTACAAGAGCCAGCAGGAGCATCAGTGCGATGAGTTTGAGTAATACCTGTGTGCGGGACTTTGGGAAGTACAGTTTTCTCATAAGATTCATTGTTTTTAAGAAGGTATTTTATGTGTGATTGTGATGTTAGTCATGGTTTTGTTCCTGATTTCAAAGCTGGCAAATTCAATCTGATATAGTTGTAGAGTACGTCTCTTGTATTTGTAGAAATATCTCTGGCAAAAAGTCGAGTTTTTATCTAATTACATCGGATGGGTTCCGTCTATGTCATTTTACAAAACAAAATGATGGATTGTAATAACACATTTTTATATGTTTATTGTCCTAATTATGGCTTTGTTTACCTTTTACCGGTTGTGCCTAAACGTCGGCGAGTTCTACAATCCAATATTTCGCCGTTATTCTAAATAATTCTTTTTGGAATATTTGTTACCGGAATTCGTGATAGGCAAACAGGTTAGGATAGAAAATGGCTTAAAGTAAAATAAGAGGAGCAGGTTTGGGAAAGTGGCGTCAGGATGTTTTTTCAGGAGCAATCGTAAACGCGTGCCTGGCAGTATACCTGTCGGCATGGTTGGTATCAGCGGGGACTTTTCTGCGTGTGCCGCTAAACCGGGAAGGCACCGCTCCAAAGAATTGAAAATGGAATGTAAAAAGTAGAACATTTTTCTTCTGTTAATAGTGTGTACGTGTGTTTATCTTTCGATGCTGTAAAGGTGCAAATAAGAAATTGAATAATTTGTAGAGGCGTCAATCGTTTGATTTAGAAATATCTCTTTGGCTATGAGTTGATTAGCTACTTTCTTTGTATGATAAATACTACATGTTGCCAGTACTTTTGGGTTACACAGAGGGCCACGGAGGTAAAAAGAGGGACACAGAGTTTTATATAAAATGCTGTGAGTCTGCTCAGGGACTCCGAGCTTCTATAAAAACCGCTGTGAGTCTGCGTAGGGACAATGAGCTTCTATAAAAAACTCTGTGTATCTCTTTTTATCCGCGCGGCGTCCGCTCCGTGGCCCTCTGTGTAACCTTAAACGTGGCCATGTAACCTCATAATTCCCCTAGATACCGCCTTTGAGCAGGGCGACTTTTTTTGCCAGTTCCAGTTCATCGGATACCCGCAGTTTGTCGAAGATCCTTTTTTTATATGTGCTGATCGTATTTTCCTTAAGTTTCATGATGCTTGAAATTTCTTTCGTCCATTTTCCTTCAATTAAAAGCTCCATCACGAGCATTTCCTGGTGTGAAAGCGAGGAGATTGGATTTTTTAACTTGCTGCCGGATCTTTCGCTTATGTTATTCAGTATCGTTTGCTGGACGCGGTGGCTTACGTATTTACCGTTGTTGAGGAGGGAATTAAAAGCGAGGTGAAATTCGTTAACGGGAGCTTGTTTGGAAAGAAAACCGTCTGCACCTGCCTGGAGATAGGGGAGTGCATACACACTTTCGTCGTGGCCGCTATGAATCAGGATAATGACATCGGGCTGCCTTTTTTTTGCCTGTGCCATCATCTTGATATTTTCTCCTCCGGGCAGCTCAATGTCAAGGATCAGCAGCTTGAACTTTTTATGTTCCAGTATTCTCATTCCTTCCGGAAAGTTATCTGTTTCTGTGACGATTGCTTTGGGCGCTATTTCCGAAATTAACTGCTTTAATCCGGCCCGTATGATCGGGTGATCTTCAATGATTAATATTTCCATGGATAGATGTGTGTAATGATTTGCGTAGTATTAACTAATTTTTGGCTATTACTTAGTTGGACCGGGTGCCGCTTTGATATATTAGTCGGCCTCGCTGCATTTTTCCGCCAGCCTGATTTCGTCCTCTTCTTTCAATTTACGGAAAATCCTGTTTTTGTAAATGTTGACAGAATTCTCTTTCAGGCCAAGTTCATGGGCTATTTCCTTTCTTGATTTGCGCCGGATCATCAATTTTAGTACCTGCAGTTCATGTGGCTGCATACCTATCAGGCTAACGGGCGTGTTTTGGGGATTAGAGGCGGTGTACTGGACGAGCAGGTTTTGTTGGGTTGCCTGGCTTAGATATTTGCCTTTTTTTAGCATAATGGTATCAAGCGCCTGCCTGACTTCGTTCCTCGACGCTTGTTTGGAAAGGATCGCATGGGCACCGGCCTTAATGTAGTGATAGGCGTAAAGCGCTTCGTGATGATCTGAATGTATCAGTATCAGGGTTTCCGGCTGAAATTCCTTCAGAAGCTGCATCATCCAGATATTTTCTCCACCCGGCTTGTCTATATCCATAAAAACCAGGTCGAATTTTTCATTCGAAAGGAGCGAAAGACTGTCATAAAAATTATCACTTTGTTTCAGTCTGGCATGAGGCAAGAGCTCCTCAATAAGGCATTTAAGTCCCAGCCGTATCACATTATAACTTTCAATATTCAAAATATTCATAGGAGGATAAAAAACATTCGGGTAATACCTGTTTTAATAATATTTCGAAATTAGAATATCTGAAACTGAAAGTTTGTAGAGCGTTATGTGCCTTTTTGTAGAAATAACTCTGTCAAAAATGGCCTTTCCTGGTTTCCTGCAAGGTTAATACGGAGCCGGAAATGTTTCCGGGAAATTAATTTAATAACGGAAATACAATGTGATATTTATTACACTTAGTTCCCTTCGTGTAAAACTTAGTGTGCTTCGTGGTAAAAAATAAACACAAAGGACACAAAGTTTTACACAAAGAGGTACAAAGGTTATTTTGATAGTCTAAAATTTCCGATACATGCCGCCCAGGTATTGGTTGGCATCTTCTTCTGCGAATTGTGCCTTTTTGGCATCCCAGTGTAATGTTTTATTAGGGAAACGGCCGGCAATTACACCAAGCAATATGGTTTCCGTAAGGCGGGAAGCATAAGAGAATGGCGCGCTGCATGTAGCTTTCCCCAGGCATGCATCCACAAACTCATGGTAATGCTTATGCACTTCTGAACTATATTCCCGAACCGGCTCACTCAATTTGAACTGCGCGATATCGATATCCTTATAGCTGCCATCAACGATCAGTTTGGGCATTACCTGGAAATGCGGCAGATACAATCTCCCTTTTTCTCCAATGAACATGGCGCCCTGGTCGTGCAGATCAGCTCCGTCGGGAAGCATCAGATCTTCGCGTTGTTTATCAGCGCCCACGCCATCATACCATACCCATTTCAGGGTATCTGCCGTATATTTTGTGCCCGGGAATTCATAGGTAACCATGTTTTTTTCAGGATATCCAAATCCGTTCGGTTTTCTGCAATTCGTTGTGATGGTTCTTGGAACATCCAATTGCAAAGCGTTGTAAGGCGTATCAAAAATATGTACACCCATATCGCCCAAAGTAGCACAGCCATAATCCACAAGCTTCCGCCAGTTGCCAGGATGGTAGAAACCATCTTTGTAGGGCCTTTCTGCCGAAGTTCCCTGCCATAAATTCCAGTCCAGGCTGGCTGGTACAGGATCGCCGGTTTCGGGTACAGGTCCATTATAGCCCCAGTTTTTGGGTGACCAGGCTCTTACGGTGTGTACTTTTCCAACGATTCCGGATTGGATGAGCAACGTGGCCAGTTTGTAGTCATAAAAGGAATGCACCTGAATACCCATCTGGGTTACCAGTTTTTTGTCTTTGGCAATTTTGTCCATTGCCCTCGCTTCTTTAACATAGTGCGTGAGTGGCTTTTGACAATAAACAGGTTTATTCATTTCCATTGCCATCATCGATGCCGGCGCGTGGGTATGATCTGGTGTGGACACGATCACGGCATCAATATCCTTACTCATTTCTTTGAGCATCACGCGATAATCCTTGTATGTCTTTGCATTCGGGAACTTGGAGCTCACCTCTGCCAAAACAGTTGAATCAACATCGCAAAGCGCTACCACATCCACATTACTGTGTATCGATATGGATGCCAGATCTGCCTGACCCATCCCGCCTAAACCGATATGTGCGGTTCTTAATCTTTTGTCGGCTGAAAAGGCCCATGATTCAGCGGGTATCATGGCAAGGGAAGATAAGGCGGCTGCATTTTTAAGGAACTCTCTTTTATTCATGAATCGAAAAGGTTAAATTTTTTTGGGCTAGAAATTAATGGTATAAATGCATGTAGAAACTTTTGTCGTCTTGACAAACCGGTAAGTTCAACAGCAGTTTACAGAAAAAGCCTAAAATTGAGCTGTTTTTAGGTCAATTCCAAAAAATGATGTCTTGGATGGGGGGATTTTTGAAGTTTTTTTTGCCACCCCGGGAGGAAGTCTGGGCCCGGAAGCTGCCTATGTACCGGGAATGAGGGTCAAGACCGCCGGAAACATCCGTGACGCCCATAGCCTGTGTTCTTTCAGGAAGTTTATAGATCTGTGTCCATGCAAATTTTATCGACTGAAAAGCGATCTTCTTTAAAACTGAAAATTGTTTCCATGTCGGACCAATTGTAATGTGTCACACCTTCATGCGCTGTTAAATTGAACCCTGTGCCGCTATACAAGTTCAGTCGAAAAGCCGACCTTCAATTTTACACCAAATCCGCCATTATCACCAACTGCTTAATGAAAATTTATACATCTTATTTAATTTAGAAATTCTAAAAATCAAGCTGAATAATTGATTTCGTTCTTGACATACAATTTTTATTTTCTGGTATCAATAAATTCATAACTATCCGTATTCATTTCAACACTAATTTGCTTTGAACTAAATCTTATACGATTATCGTCTAACACATTATAGTTGTAAATATCTATTTCACCAGATTTATCATGAAATTTTGATCCGTAATTCTACTCACCGGATCACGCACCGGACATTTGATAAAAGCTGAGTTTTTTTGGAAAAGTTAGAACATGAAAAAGCCTGCAATTTATTTATTTGCAGGCTTTTTCATGTTTGATACTTGTGATCCCGCTGGTACAAATGTCGAACTTTTTGCTTCAAGATTTGAGGAAGCAGGCAAGCGTTTTTTCTTCCTAAGAGTATATTTATTGGGACATAATTTTCTTATAAAGCTTGAGACAATGTCACGAATTTAAGAAAGTAAAATAAAGAATACAGTACCACTTCAAATTCAGTAGTGGCGGATTTCAATTTGAACAAGTAAGGTGACGCAAAATGTATGGTAGGCATTTGCTGACTTTTTAAAATCCATTGCAGAAACTGCTATTAAATCAATCAGATGTTACGCCTACCCGATACCTAAAATAATTATTATCTTAACGTCTACTTCTATCTAACATTTAAAAATGAAGACGTCAAATTATTCGATATCGTACCTATGATTTAAATATCTCATGATATGAAGTTATTCTTGAAAATGACAAATTGGCTTATTGTCTTTCTTCTTATTGCTCACCTTTTCATTTGGTTCTGTTTTATCGGAAGCGGGCATCAGATCCCCGAGAGCACTGAAATGTCATTTGGTTTTGTTTTGTTATTTCTCGTCATAGCACTTGGGGTAATTTTGTTTTTTCGAAAAAGATTACGCTTATAAGTGACATCTGGTTTGTCGTCAGAAGGCTTGGCGTTCGGGCGGTAATTTTTGCACAAGCTTCAAACGAAGAACCAAAGTTCAAAGGTTAGTAAAAAACCTCCATACGAAGAACGAAAACCCGCCTGACACCAAACCCTAGATAGTAGTAAGTGGCTCTCAGTAGTCCGCTTTTCTGTCGTCTTTTAATTAAACGACTGTCTGAACTCCAAAGGTGAAACGTTTGTCTTTGTCTTGAAAAGTTTGCTGAACGATTGTGAATGTTCAAAGCCCAATTCATAAGCAATTTCCGAAACGGATAGATTTGTCATTGATAATTTTTCTTTGGCTTTTTCTATAATTGCATTCTGAATGTATTGTTGTGTGTTTAGTCCTGTCAATGAACTCAACATATCACTCAAATAGCGTTGCGATAGCTTTAATTCTGTGCTGATATATTT
The DNA here is from genome assembly GCF_005280585.1 of Dyadobacter frigoris. GTDB lineage: Bacteria > Bacteroidota > Bacteroidia > Cytophagales > Spirosomataceae > Dyadobacter > Dyadobacter frigoris. The sequence continues at coordinate 15,212 of NZ_SZVO01000031.1, read as the reverse complement.
CACGGATGGCAAACCATTTTTCAGACTGTTTTCTTCTTCAAAATAGTTGTCTAAAAGTTTGTCCAAAGAAGTTATGATGTCGTGATTGATTGATTTCCTGGTAATAAATTGCCTATTGTAAAAACGATTGCTGTAATTCAATAACAATTCTATTTGCGACACCAAAACATCCTGGCTGAAACTGTCAATATTGTTGTGTAATTCATTTGCTATTGAGGCAAATAAACTGGTTATAATTTCTTTTTCTTTTGCCGATAAAAATAAGGCTTCTGAAACATCGTAAGAGAAAAATCCGTATTGATTTATTGCGTTTCCTAATGGATAATTTCGTATAAAGTCCGGATGGAAATACAAAGCAATACCTTCATAGCTTTCTATGTCTTCCGGTGGAAAAACGATTTGATTTGGCTTCAAAAATGCTAATCCGCCTTCTTCAAAATCGTAATATGCTTGTCCGTATTTTATTTGCCCTATAAATGTAGGCTTAAAGGAAATTTTGTAAAAATCGAAACTTGTTTTTTGCCCTTTTGGAAACATTTCAATCGAAACATTATTGTAATCAACCAGTGCAACCAATGGGTGCAATGGAGCAGGAAGTCCCAATATCCGCACAAGTTGCGATATACTTTTTATATGATTTATGTTAGATTGTCGTTGCATATTTTTGGTTACAAATGTAATCAACTTTGTTTTGACGGACACATACTTTCGCGTTCTGTGTAAAGCAATGTGTGCAAGCCTATTACTTGTCTTGCACACATACTTTATTGTTGCTCACACTCTGGTTTGATTTATGATCTATCGATTTGTTTTTCTAAAACTTCGGGATAGCGCTCTCCCACAAGTGTAATTCCATTTACTGTTGCGTTGATCTGTGCAAGTTCATCGGTAGTTAATACTATATTTGTACTGCCAATGTTTTCCTCTAAACGATGCAATTTTGTAGTTCCTGGTATTGGTGCTATCCAAGGTTTTTGAGCTAAGATCCAGGCCAATGCTAATTGTCCGGTCGTAACATTTTTTTGGTTAGCAATCTCAGAAAGTGCGTCTACTAGAACCAGATTGGCTTTTATGTTCTCTTCGCTGAAACGAGGAATGACATTTCTGCGGTCGACATCCGCTAATTTTGAATTGATTGTGCCTGTGAGGAAGCCTTTGCCCAAAGGACTGAACGGAACGAAACCAATTCCAAGCTCTTCTAATGTTGGTATAATCTCGTTTTCTGGTTCACGCCAAAACAATGAGTATTCGCTTTGTAAGGCAGAAACAGGTTGAATCGCATGTGCCCTGCGAATCGTTGTTGCACTTGCTTCCGATAAACCGAAATATTTTACTTTTCCCTCTTGTATCAAGTCTTTTACTGTACCTGCAACATCTTCTATCGGAACATTGGGGTCAACTCTGTGCTGATAAAGCAGATCAATATAATCTGTTTTTAATCTTTTTAAAGATGCTTCGGTTACTGCTCTTATAGTTTCGGGTCTGCTGTCTAAACCTGTTGTTGGCCTGGCATCTTTACAGCCAAATTTTGTTGCGATAACAACGTCTTTTCTATAAGGCTGTAATCCTTCACCAACAAGTTCTTCATTGGTGTAAGGTCCGTAAGCTTCTGCGGTATCAAAAAATGTGATACCCCTTTCGACTGCGTTGCGTAGTAGTGTTATGGCCTCTTTTTTATCAAGACCTTTGCCATCCAAAAAGTTTAACCCCATACAGCCAAAGCCCAATGCGGAAACTTCTAATCCGCTATTCCCTAATTTTCTTTTTTGCATAATTTTTTTCTGAATTGTTTCTAAAACCGACTTAAACTTCAAAATTCGGAATTGTCGTTCTATGAAAAGTAGCCAAGTTGGTATTTGTTGTAGTCAGATTTTCAAACTTTTATTAAACACTATAAATTAGTCCTCTACCTTTGTCTAACGATTTGATAATTTCCATATCATCAGCAGATAACTGAAAGTCAAATACATTGAAATTTTCATTCATCCTTTTCACATTTGCTGATTTCGGAATAACAACAACTTCTTTTTGAATTAACCATCTTAGAACCACCTGGGCAATACTCTTATTATATTTGCTTGAAAGCACTTTTAAAGGCTCATTATTAAAAATATTATTTTTACCCTGAGCAAAGGGTGCCCAAGACTCCAGCTGGATGCCCTGAGATTTCAAAGCTTTCTGCATTTCTGTTTTTTGGGAAAATGGATGTGTCTCTACCTGATTGACTGCCGGTACCACACGATGCCGCTTAATTAAATCCTGGACCTGATCCATATTGAAATTACTTACACCGATAGCCCTTACTTTACCTTCTTTATATAATTCTTCCATTGCTGTCCAGGAGGAATTTACGTCTCCCTGCGGGAGATGAATCAGGTACAGATCAATATAGTCAAGACCCAATTTTTTTATCGATGCTTCAAAGGCGCGCTTTGCATTTTCATAGCCGGTATCCGCTGGCAAAAATTTTGTGGTCACAAAGATTTCTTCCCGTTTGACATTACTTTTTTTTATCGCTCTGCCCACCGATTCCTCATTGTGGTATGCCGCAGCTGTGTCGATCAGCCTGTATCCAATATTTAAAGCATTTAGCACAGACTGCTCACATTCTAAACCATCCCGAAGCAAGTACGTGCCAAAACCAAGTAGCGGCATCTTTACTCCATTGTTCAATATTTCATTTTCCATTTTTGTACTGACTAAATTTCAAGTACAAAATTCTTAATTGTCGTCGGATGAAATGTATCCGAGTTGGTATTTGTTGTAGTCAAATTGTATACGGTGGTGGGGGGGCTGGTTATCCGTTTTGTCGGTTAGTTGGGTGTCTGACTTTGCTTTCTGAGAAAAACGAAGGCAGACATCAAACGCTCCAAATCGAAAATTCCGATTTAATCAAGGCTCGTCTGGTTAACGATATGTACCTGAAATTTTAATAACCTTTTAAAGTAATTTTATGAAAAAGTATATCTATACGGTGATACTCACCTTGATAGCCATCATGGTTACACGGGCACAAAGAATACTCCTAAAACAAAATCCATTGCTGAAAGAGCTGTTTAATCTCTCTGTTGTTAGCCTTCCGTATTCATTTTGTGAGATTGAAAGCGCTTAAAGAGAGTTCGAATCCCAGCAGGATAACCTTATGATAAACATCGAACTTTTGAGAAGAAAACATCTCCTTACTGCTTATTTGACTGTATACCAAGCAGATAGAGTGAATAATTGATTATGTTCCGAATTTTACTGCAAGTTGAAGCTAAGGACTGGTTTTTGGTGGCAAAAAACCGCTATTTGACTATATATCAGCGTGATGGAGTAAAAAAAATGTGACACAAGTTTTTAAAAACTTATGTCACATTTAGTGATCCCGCTGGGATCATTTTTTATTGCTGAAAACGCGTCAGAACTGTTTATTTCACTCTTTTTCAAAAACAGGTAACCGATTAGGTAACCGAATGTTTTGACTTGATATGATGAGTTTTGATATCAATTATATCTAAATACAATATAAGAATTTTAGTTGTTGGATACAAATCTACCGCACCTATTTGTTGGCGTTAATTTGCTGAGGTTCGAAAAACCTGGTTTTTTACTTCCACGCATATTCTATGTACCGCCTGATCGGAATGATATTTGGTGTAAACACAACAAAAGAAGATTTTGAAAAAGTAGACCCAATTATCAAATGCTACGAATTCTCGTCTGTAAAATATTATAAAACTGAAATGAATCCGAGATGCTATTCGCTCAGTGTAAGAAAATTGTGACTGATTCTCTTACACTGATGATAATTAGTTAGGAATTCAGAAGCCACCGACGGGTAAGCTGCCAAGGAATCTGAACAGGAAATTATTCGAATTTTCCAACCCCTGTGAGACCAATTTGTGCTGCCTTTCTACAAACCTGCGATTATCGAGCAATGTTGCCGGTAAAGCTAGCGGGATGTGTCCACGTAATGATAGCAGCGGTATTCAATTTTCTAAGTATTTTATATCCGCGCCGTAAAAACCAGTGACAATTTAGGCAATGAAGAAAGACCGCAGCAGAGAACAAATATGATCGCTATAAATTTCAATTCCGGCAGCTTCCGAACCGCAGTGACGACCTAAAAGTTGATCATCAAAAGGGCGACACATATAAATACAGCACCCTTATTTGTGATGAATTCGCCATGGATAGTACTAAAAAAAGGAATACTGACAACCAGGTAGTAAACTTAGGAAGGCATTGTTCCGAGGAGACGGTGTGAGTGTCAATAATATTACATTTTTCTCGATGATAAGAGTTCTGTAGGCTGTACTATTTATTCCGTTTTGAACCCGAACTCATTAGAAAGTAAGGAGTTATTTAAATATTTGAATTTGCCCAATAATACTGAAAAATCAGTATTGACGGGATCAATTTCAAAGTCTACATTTACTTTGGCAATTGAACGCGAGTAATCTCAAAGCTAACTAAGACCTTTTCTTTATATACTTGAATCATTTAGAAGGGAAGGATAGCAATTTATAGAAACTTCAAAACTGAACATCGAACACGTTTAATATAAGGTGGTTGATAGTTAGTCGAATTATGGTAGATGATATTAATAGACACTATGAGACATACCATAATGACAATAATAACCGAAATAAACCCATCAAAAAGATTGGTCCTCGAGCAGATACTCGGAGAGATCCGGCTGGATTTACTTAGGAATCCATTCATACCGTTTTCGTCGCTTAGCTTGTTGCACTTTGCCAGCTTTGTAATATCCGATGATAAGAAAATGCCTCCGTTATTGATATTTGAAAACAATTTTGACGGCGACGTTTCGAGCTATTTGGATGAGTTAATAATTCATGCAGGAGATGGAATTGATTGGATATATCAATGCTGTACTGATTATATACCTTCAACCAGGAATCAAAACTTAAAAACATTTTTGTTAGCAAATGTTGTCCGGCCAAGCGCATTCCATATCGGCAATGTCGGCCGGGCAGCGAAGGATATTGCTGAAAATCAGAAACTTCGGGAGCGGTTACAGTTGTATTTAGATCAACTGTTTCAAAAAGTAAGACCCGAAAGTTTTTCACCCTTCCAACTTCGGAAAAATTTGCAAAAATTCGTGAGGACGCATGTCCCGCCAGATCTTTCCAAGCCACTTCCACCTCACCAGACTGCCACGGACAAACTAATACCAAAGGCCAGAAAGGGCTTGTTTTTTTTCGTTGCGGGTGTTCTAACACTTATGCTGCTGCCAATAGTGATTATTCTGATCTTCATGTTACGATACAAAGAGAATCGCGACCCGGTAGAAGTGCAATCACCGTCTGTTTCAGAAATCGAAGAATTAATAAAAACAGAAAACCAGATTACTCAAAATCGCCTTGCGAATATCACTACGATAAAGCCGGGATCTTTTCGGCTGATCCTGCTCAAAGTGGTACTCTTTGCTACTAACTTGCTGGCCCGTACTTCCACCAAAGGGAAACTAAGCGATATTCCAAGTATACACTTCTCGCATTGGTCAATTATCAATAAAGGCACGCAACTGCTGTTTCTTAGCAATTATGACGGAAGCTGGTCAAGCTACCTTGATGACTTTATTGACAAGGCCAGCCCGGGACTTACCGGGATATGGAGCAACACACAAGGATTCCCGTCCACACGTTTCCTGATTCTAGATGGAGCTCGTGACGAATTGCCTTTCAAAGCGTTTGCACGAAATCATCAAGTACAATCGCTGGTTTGGTACAGTGCCTATCGCGACCTGACCGTACAGAATATCGATAAAGACAGTTTGATCAGGGAAGATATTTTTACTTCACTATCCGAAGCACAAACCCAAGAGTGTGTCTTGTCCTGCTATAGCTTTACACTAAAGCAGAAGACGGATGAAAGCAAAAGAGAAAAAAGTTACTGTAAAAAATCGGAAACCTTACGAAAGACTAAGCGATGCGGAAAAGAAGAAGATTGTTCATGAAATCAATTCCGGACTAATTGGTCAGCGAGGTGCTGCTCGGAAATACGGTATAAATCGAAACACACTTACTGCATGGATTACTGATTTTTCTTCGTTTAATATTAAGCCACGCGAGGTGGCAGAAGAAGCCATCAGTAATATGACTGAAAATTCAAAGACGCGGATACTGGCTAAGCAGGTTCAGGATCTAACAAAGCAACTTGAGAAGGCAAACCTAAAAATTATCGGACTGCAGACCATGATTGAAGTCAGTGAACAGGAACTTCACATTAAGATCAGAAAAAAGCCTGGTACCAAACAGTAAAAAAAATGAGACAGGAACATCCGCAGGAAAGCCTTGGGAGTCTCTGTGAACTGTTTGGTGTTACACGTCAGGCCTTTTACGACGCTGCGGAGCATGAAAAGAAAACATCGATAGCTCACATGCTGGTTTTGTCGTTAGTCAGGGAGTACCGGATCGACATTCCATTGATAGGAACCAGAAAACTTCTTTTCTTATTAATACCTGATTTAAAACAGCATGGTATTAGAATCGGAAGAGATCAGTTGTTCGAGTTGTTGCGTTTTCATGGCCTTTTGATCCGCAGAAGGAGGCGGATTGTAAAGACGACAGATTCTCACCACTGGCTTAAAAAGTACCCGAATTTAATTAAAGGGCTAGTGGTGACCGGTTCAAATCAGCTATGGGTGAGCGACTTAACTTACATAAGAACTCTGGAGGGATTTAGTTATCTCAGCTTGATAACGGATGCTTTTTCGAGGAAAATTGTAGGACATGCGCTTTATCATACCTTAGAGGCAGTAGGTTGCATTAATGCGTTGAAGATGGCAATTGAAGGACTAAAGCGTGATTCGCCCTATTTCCTGATTCACCACTCTGATCGGGGAATCCAGTACTGCTCGGCAGAATATGTCAGTCTTTTGGAGGGCGAAAATATTGCGATAAGTATGACCCAAAGTGGTAGCCCCTATGACAATGCACTGGCAGAACGGGTAAATGGAATAATAAAAAATGAATTCTTTCCGAAACGGGTTTACCAAAATCATAAGGAAGGGTCAAAGGCTATTTTGAGAATCATCCAGATATACAACAGCAAACGGCCACACGCTAGTGTTGATTATTTAACGCCTGAGCAGGCCCATGAGCATGAGGGTTTGTTAGCAAAGCGTTGGAAACAGTATCGGCGAAAAAAAAGTGTAGCTAACTCAACGGAAGCATGATCCAGCCAATTCAACCTCCACATTGTTTCTTATAACCCCCCATTTTAATTGAGGGGGATTACAAGAAACAATGTTCAAAGCCAGTAGCAAATTATAAATGTAAAATTTAGATTAGAGAAAGGCGTACACTATACTTGTAAAGTAATTGCAGTACTAAAAAAATCAGGTGTAAGCCAATGGTAGGACTACCTAAAAAGAAGCGTAAAGTTAATTCAGGATTATCACCAAAAAATGTAAAGTAAAATCAGGACGACACAGTGGCTTAAAAATTTGTGCTTATATTAATCCAAAAGTAGGCCAAATTTCAATTGAATAGTACACCACTTATTTGAAACTTGGGCATTGAACTATGTGCCCAGAAACATGATAAGTATGTATACAAAGCCGCGCGGCGGACCGCAAGAAATTATTTTACAGTTTTACCGTGAAGGGAAAAGCCAGCGTAGCATATGTAAAACGCTGGGAATAAGCAGAAAGACGGTTCAGAAGTATATTTCCGATTATGCCACAAGCAGCAGCACCGCTTCGCAAGAAACAGCTTCTTTGAATGAGTATCTGACGAAAACACCTGCTTATAACGCTGAGAATCGTGGTAAGAGAAGACTTACGAATGAAATCCAACAGGCTATTGATAATTTACTGCTGCTGAACGAAGACAACAAGCAGCAAGGCCTGGTCAAGCAGCTTCTAAAGAAGTGTGATATTTTTGATCAGCTTCAATCGCAAGGCTTTTCAATTGGCTATACCAGTGTATGTAATTATATTAAGGACAAAAAACAAGCGGCCACAAAACCCAAAGAAGCATATATCCGACAGCTGTATGCACCTGGCAGCGTATGTGAATTTGACTGGGCAGAAGTGAAATTACGGATCAATGGCGAATTGTGTCGCTATCAGCTGGCTGTATTTACAAGTGCATACAGCAACTACCGTTATGCACGTTTATTTTCCCGTCAGGATACTTTGTCATTCATGGAGGCCCACATTGCTTTTTTTGATCTTCTGGGATATGTTTACCAGGAATTGGTTTATGATAACATGCGGGTAGCAGTAGCCAGGTTTGTTGGTAAACACGAGAAGCAACCAACCGATGCGCTTTTACAACTTCGGGGTCATTACGGCTTTACTCACCGGTTCTGTAATGTACGACGGGGTAATGAAAAGGGACATGTGGAACGCAGCGTTGAGTATGTGCGCCGAAAAAGTTTAAGCCTCAAATCCACCTTTGATGACCTGGATCAGGCCAATGCATGGCTTTACGGACGAGTCGATCAACTCAATAGCAGTATGCAGCAGTTAAGTGGTAAGACCGCTATTGAATTACTGGATGAAGAAAAGTGCTTTTTAAGGCCCTCACCCCTAAAACTGACCTGTGCAGAACAAGCTCAGCTACGGGCGGCCGCCGCAGCGGTGGATAAATATTCGGCCGTGAGCTATAGGACCAACCGTTATTCGGTCCCGGACCATCTTGTGGGTGAGTTCGTGGATGTTCGGATTATGAGCCAGGAGTTATTCTTTTATCATAAAAATACAAAAATAGCTACCCACTTTCGCAGCTATGGAAAACACGACTGGCTTGTGAGTATTGATCATTATCTGGACACATTTAGGAAAAAGCCGGGGGCGCCCAGCCGGGGGCTTTGGCAGGCAGCCTTGCCTTGGCCAGCTGCGGTTATCTTAAAAGCCTTTATGAAGAATATTTTCAAGATCAGCCAAAAGACTTTATTCATTTATTATCCTTTTGCAAAGAAAACAAGGTGTCTGATGCCGTACTCGAAGAAAGTGTCCAGCGCCTGGTTCGCAGTGGCGTTCGCAAGCCGGAGGCTGAAAAGCTGATGGCACTTTTAGGTAATAAAGGCGAAAGCAACGCCACTGCCTATAGCTCCAGTATTAGTGAGGCTGCCAGAAACCAGCTACTTCAGATATCCTACCTTTTAAACTAAACAACTATGGACAAGACAACCGACGATCAGGTCATAAAATACAGTAAAGAATTAAAATTACCTGTCTTCCGCAGCAACTTTAAAGAAATTGCGCGCGAATCCGCCTCACAAGGAGCTGACTACGATCGGAGCGCCGAAGCGATCATTCCTTCTTAGATTAATGGAACGCGAATACGAAGCCAGAACTGAAAACCGGAAGAAATCAGCGATACGACAAGCGGAATTTCCGTCCAGAATGTACCTGACGGATCTAAAAAAAGACCAGCTACCCAAGGATGCTCAACAGAAGCTCCCGCTACTGGAGAGACTGGACTTTATCAGTTCAGGTCAAAACATCGTGCTGGCAGGCAATCCGGGGACGGGAAAGACGCATATTGCAGTAGGCTTTGGCCTAAAAGCCTGTATCCAAGGCTATAAAGTGCTTTTTACAACAGTACACCGGCTGCTTACCCAGCTTCGCGAATCCCACTCACAAAGAACGTTAAGGACTTTGGAAGCCAAGTTTGAAAAATGGGACCTGGTGATCTGCGATGAGTTCGGTTACGTGTCCTTTGACAGGGAGGGATCTGAATTATTATTCAATCACCTCTCGCTACGTACCGGAAGAAAGTCAACCATTATCACAACCAATCTGGGTTTCGAACGATGGGAAGAGATATTTGGCGATCCGGTGCTCACCGCAGCATTGGTAGACCGCCTGACTCATAAAGCCTACCTTGTCAATATGAATGGAGAATCATACCGCCTGAAAGAAACTAAACAAATGAACGCGAAATGAAGCACAAAACGATAATCAGAGCCCCGAGCAAACCAGCTCCTGGGGGTACCCCCAGGAGCTGGTTTGCTGTTGTAAACAAAAGTAAAATGGTATACTTTTGAATTGAAAATGTGGTATACTTTTCAACTGAAATAAACACCAGTAGGATTCAATTGCCTTGTTGGTCGCCAGAAGAATAAACTTTTTACAATGTTTTATTACCTCTTTGATCCGGGTTGCCGTTTCTCCTGACGTTTGAGACGGCATTTTGTTATCCATGCTATCGATGTAAACCTGAGCTCCTATGTTTTTTAGTAGTCCCATAAATCCCTCGAGGTCATTCAGATCCTAATGCTTATGAGATAAAAATACCGTGTTGACGGAAGATGAAAAATTGGAAGCTTTAAAATTTCTCGATTCATTAAGGGATCTTGTTACTATAGACTCGTCTACTCTTGTGGAATTAAAATCCCCGCGCTGGAATATCATTATTTAAATAATTTTTGATAGAAAGGAAATGCAATGTAAATTGAAAATAATTAATATGCACATACAAATAAAATATGTTATTTAACGGTAATTCTAACTCTAATCTTAGAAGTTCAGTAAACTGGTTGCTTCCTGGATAAAGAAGAAGCAGCTACAAAATTCCATATTCCATACTCCAAATCTTAGACTCTACTAATCAAGACTTCCTGCATTACGTATCTAAGCGGTTAGGAACACAGATCATAACCTTTAGCGGACAAATGCGATAAGGCATCTTCACTATGAATGGCGTATTCCGCCTGACGGTTTTCTCCGATAATCATGCCACACCACGCCAATCCAGAATTTCCACTTGTGACCAACCACGCTCCCGAATCACCTCCTTTCACCGGTCTTTTAATCGCAAGATTACCTAACACAGGCTGCTTGATCTCAATCAAAGTCCCAACAAGATTTATCGGACCACTGGGTACAATTGGGGATGCAACTCCTGGAATTGCTGTATAAATATCAAAAAACATGGTTCTAAAAAGCAGTTACTTACAGGTCGACGAGACCACGATTAAGGTGCTGGATCACTAGAAAAAGAAGGGTAGCACTCACTTAGGGTACTTTTGGGCACACCATGATCCTTTGGGGGCACAGGCCTTTTTTAGTTACGAGCCTGGAAGGGGCGGCAAGTATCCCACCGCAATGCTCAAAGACTTTAATGGTTATTTGCAAACCGACGGTTACGCCGGATACGAGGGCTTGGCACAAAGGGAAGATATTGTTCATCCGGCTTGCTGGGCGCATGTCCGAATTAAATTTGAAGAGTCGATCAGTTACGACAAAGCTATGGCAGAAACAGCCTTGCTGTTTACTCAAGAGCTGTATGCTGTGGAGCGACAAGCAAGAGAAAACGGGCTGGATAGCGACCAAACCAAGCAACTTAGGCTGAAAGAGGCATTGCCTAAATATAACCTGATGGGTAAATGGATCAGTGCCAATATGTCCAAAGTGTTGCTGATGAGTCCGATAGGCGCGGCATTTCGCTATGCTTTTGAGAGATGGGATGAATTGGGGCATTATTGTATGATGGAAACCTGCTAATGGATAACAATCTTGTCGAGAACCAGATCAGACCAATTGCCCTGGGTTATGCATAGCTGACGATTATGTAAAGTAAGTGACCAATACCACGTTCTATTTTCAATAGGTAGCGTTTTTCTGTCACATTACTTTACATAATAACAACGGTCAAAAACGTTTGAGCCAGTCCAAAAGGTTTTCATTCGACAACCAGACCGGTTCCTTTTCCGGTACAACTGATGTGTAAGCTCTTTCAATAGCTTCCCGTTTCGCACGCGAATCGGCTCGTGCGTATACCTCCGTCGTTTGCACAGAAACATGACCGAGAATATCGCGTATGTACACCAGATTGACGCCAGCTTGTAACAAATGCATTGCTTTGCTGTGACGCAGTGTGTGGCAGCTGATCTTTTCCGGGAAATGAACCTCACCTGTTGTCTTTCTGGCCATATCAGCATATTTGAGCAGAATATAATTTACTCCAGCCCTTGTAAGCTTTTCTGCCCGGCTATTGAAGAAAAGTGGTTTCGCGTTATTATGGGTCTGGACAAGGTCATGTTCTTCAAGATAAGGCTTTAATAATCTTACCTGCTCCTCAAGCATTGGAACGATGCGGGTTTTATTGCCTTTACCAGCAATCCGGATTGTGCTCAGTTTATCAAGTCTGAGACTGGATGGCGTCAGGTCTATAATCTCCTGAACACGTGCGCCGGTGTCATACATCAACGAAAGTAAAGCCAGATCACGTCTACCTCTAACAGTCCGTGTATCGGGTTGCTGCAAAAGAATTTTAATCGCGTCAATTGTCAGATAGTTCATCGGTACTATCGCCTTACGCTTCATCGGTATGGACAAGATCTTTTGACATTCATAAAGATGTTCAGGGTGCTGATATTGCATGTAATGAAAAAAAGCATGGATTGCAGCCAATCTCGCATTTCTGGTCGCGTTACCATTTTTGCGTTCTACCTGTAGCCAATCAAGAAAACCGACGACTGCTATTTGATTAATTGTCTCTAGTGTTAATCTTGATACAGAGATACCTTGGGCTTCCATGTAACCTATGAACAGGACGAAAGTGTCACGATAAGCGCTGATGGTGTTCTTACTTGTGCCGCGCTCATGCGCCAAATACCCGGTCAAAAAACCTGTCAGGTATTTTGAAAAGTTAGTAGGTTTCATAGCCTGAAGTGTTAGGAAAAACGTTTATACAGATCCTGTCAATATCTTTCAGCAAGCCAGGGTACATTGCAGATACCAGCCTGACACAATGATTTGTCGATTCTACTGATTTATGACCGAGGTAGGTTGATAGTACCGGTAAGCAGCAGTAGATATCCGCTCCACGTTCGGCCATCATCGCCAGTGAATGGACACTAAATGAATGGCGCAATGCGTGTGGTGTTATACCGCGACCTTTTGGAATTCCGGCAGCCAATATCAAGCGTGAAAACCAGCGACCGAAACAATCGCGTGATATGCTTTTTCCATCAAGGGAGATGAAAAAGCGATCCTTTTTTACCAGGCAGGCGGGCAACTCATTCCTGTAAAAGGCATATTGCTTAAGTACTGCTGCCAGCGAATCTGAAAAAGGGATAACGCGCTGCTGTCCGTTCTTACTGTCCCGTACAAGGATGGTCTGGTCATCGAGGTTAACATCACCAACCGATAAAGCCAATGCTTCGCCGCCTCTGAGGCCTGTACAGTACAGTAACCTTAAAAGTGCAGGCATAGCAAACATGATTTGACGTAAACCCTTCTTGATGCGAAAATGATCTGCTGCTTCGAAAAGGCACCGTAGCTCATCTTGTGAATAAATGTGTGGCGTAAAATCCATTTTACATACAGGTAAACGCATCAGATAAGAGTGGATACCCTGTTCGTTAAGGAATGATGCCAGTTTATTGATGAGCAATGCGCGATGAAAATTATATGATGACGACAGGTTGGCGCCTGTTTGCATCCATGCTTCTGAAAGTTCCCGTGTAATACCCAGCCGCGTTTCGCCACGTCTAACCGTAAAGCGGTCAAAAACTGCAAGTATGGATTCCTCCGTTTGCTGCTTAAAGCCTAATTGCCTTTTATAATCCAGGTATTGATCCAGATACGAGGCATAAATGCCGGTGAAGTGATTATGCATAAAAACAACCTCCTTTCTGGTTATAGAAGCCATCAGAAACTTTAGGTGCGTCAAGCATACACTGCTTCATGGATGTCAGGCCTATCCGTAAATAGTATTTTGTTGAACGGGAGTTCTCATGACCCAGCACTTCCGTAATAACCGGTAAAACTGTGCTCTGCTCCAGAAGTAAACTGGCAAGGCTGTGACGAAGCGCATGAGGTCCATGGTGTCGATGTTCAATATTAACCCCTGAGAGAATAAATGCGCGGTTTACAAGATTGGTTATTCCGCAGCTATGCATCCGCCCAAATGGGGATCTAGCCGCCAGGAACACATACGGTTCATCAGAAATTGGTCTCCCGTACTTCAGGTAGTCAATGATCGCTTCACCAACTTCAGCAAGTAAAGGCAGTTGGAGTTGCCGCCCGGTTTTGTACTGGCATACCGATATTGTGCTCTGTTCCCAAAACAAGTTCTCAAACTTCAGCCCTGCAATGTCGGATGCTCTCAGACCGAGCCTGGCGGCAATTAATACGATGGCATAATTACGTTTACCACTGGGCCTGGCGCGGTCGATCTTACCGATCATCCTTTGGATCTCATCGACTTTAAAGACAGATGGCAGCTTGGCTTGTTTGATGTAATTGTCTTTGGGGACAGCAAGCGAAGTGTCTTCTTTTATAAATCCCTGTTCAAAGAGAAATTTTAAAAATGTTTTGATCGCTCTTAATGTCATATGGGCAACAGTGGAATACCGTATATCTAATGTCCTCAGGTAATCCAGGATAACCAATTTGTCCACCTTATCGACGGAAGCGAGGTCTTTATCTTTCAGATAGGAAAGGAACCTGCTCAGGTAATGTTCGCGCTCCCTTATTGTCGTTGGCTTTAACCGCAGAGAGGTTAGGTAATCAACAAATTGCTTTACCAAATCACCGATCGGGCCGTCCAGTTTGATCCGTTCCCGGGAACTAACTATGGTACCGGTGTCATAAAAATCACACAATACATTGACGATTTTCACAACGTCCTTATCTCTTTTGGAAAGTGTAGCGTAATCGAGCTCACCAAACCGGTCAAGTAAATATTGTCTGCCAATATCAGAAGTGAATTCGAATATGCTTTGGTTCTGTATCTCGCGCCACATTCGTCGCCAATAAATACGATACCAATTGACTGTTTTGTCAGTCCTTAACAATTTGATTCTCAATACTTCGCCTGCGTCACAGATGAGCTGATCAAAGCATGTGTGCATTTTTCTCATAGCTGCGTTGTTTTACCGATTGCAACATCGCAATCGTTAGAGCAACGCATATTATTATGTAAAGCGCTTTCGCTTTCTAAGAGTATGCACCCAAGAAAGGACATCTTCCAGTAGGATATCAAAAGGCTTAATATTGCACGATGATAACATTTAACTTTTATTGTTATGTTGAAAGTTGTGGAAAAAGCAGAAGAGATGTACCGTCTTGTCAGTGATTTTGAGTCAGGTGGTTATACCCGGCAAAGTTTTGCCGACCTTCATGGTGTGAGCGTGAGCAAACTGGATTATTGGCGCGTACGTTACCGTAATCAAAACACTGAACACTCTGGTTTTGTGGAGATCGGCCGTAAATCTGACCCAGTTTCTATTGAAATCGTTTA
>NZ_SZVO01000030.1 GCF_005280585.1 Dyadobacter frigoris | reverse complement strand
TCCGTGACCATTCCGGGTGAAGGTACCTATGTGGTGAACACGACAACGGGTGATATCACTTTCACACCGGTAGCGACGTTCACAGGAACTGCCACGCCGGTTAATTATACGGAAAAAGATGTGAACGGAGTGATTTCAAATCCGGCTCCCATTACGGTTACCGTAACGGCTACACCACCCGTGGCAAAAACTGACATAGGAACTTCTACCAACGGAAATCCGGCTATCGTGACGGTATTGACCAACGACACGCCAGGTTCAGCACCGATTGACCCGACTACGGTGAAACTGATAGACCCAAATACAGGAATACCATCAACTTCGATAACGATTCCGAATGAAGGAACTTATACGGTTGATCCGATAACAGGTGACGTGACCTTTACTCCGGATCCACTCGTAACCGTGCCGATCACGAGTACCATTACCTATACCGTAACCGATGTAAACGGACTGATCTCGAATCCTGCCACAATCACGATCAACGCGACTCCGCTGCCTGTGACACTTACCTCTTTCAATGTAACGAAGGAAGGACAGGTAGCTCGACTAAACTGGGCAACGACTGCTGAAACCAACAGTGATTTCTTCGAAATTCAGCATAGCGTTACGGGCAAAGACTGGCATATGATCGGTAAAGTTAGCTCGCATGGCGACAGCAAAGTTGAAAACAAATATTCGTTCACGGACAGCAGCCCGGTAAAAGGCAGTGAAAACCTGTACCGCCTGAAAATGGTGGACAGAGATGCAACGTTCGCTTATAGCCGTATCCAGAGTGTGAAATTTGATGGAAATGCAGCGGATCTTTCGGTTTATCCAAATCCGGCCACTGACAAATTGCTTATCCGTGATTTCGGTCAGGTAAGCAAAGTGACCATCTATAATCCCAACGGAGGCATTGTACACCAGTCAGCTGCTACAACAACGGGAGAGATCAATGTTTCAAATCTTCCGGGTGGAATGTATCTGGTGAAAATTGTCCGCACCAATGGCGTGGTATCATCACAAAAAATAGTGATTGTCAAATAGGGTTAAAATGTATTTAGAAATATCTTTCCGGATTTTCCGGGAAGATATTTTCTTAAAGTTCTTTTACTATTCATTAGAGGTCATCATCAATAAAAATGTACCGTTGGGGCTGTGTGTCTGGCAAGTTGTTTCAGATGGATCGAAAAATTGTATTTTACATAGATTTTTATCTTTGATCGGAATTTTGGACACGGTGCCTGTCTGGTCGAATAGCTCCTGTTGGCTTTAAATGAATATCTGGTCTGTGATTTTTTTTGGATCAGATAATCTCGTAAAAAATGGTCTTTAAGTACCGGAATTTGGTTTTTTTATGGTATATGCCCGAAAGGAACCTACTACAATATTTACGAATCGGATGATGAATGATTTGTATGAAATGATAAAATAATTCGATAAAAGTTTTATAAGTACTTGCTTATTATTTGCAATAATCTTATATTTAAATATAGAATCAAGATCAAGGATCGTTTTCGCAAGATTAAATTATTCAATAAAAGTTGTAGTGAATTTTCTGCTTTGAAATTAGCGGGCTAAAGGTTGACGTATACTTTGGAGAGTTATGTTAATTTGACGTTCAGCTGTATCTTATTCAGTAGTCATAGAAATTAAACAGGTTTTTACTAATCCATGATATGTTGGCTGAGGAGTGATTTTATTATCAGCTTCTGAGGCTGTAAGGTAGCTATCGTTTGTTTACCGCTGGTCGAAGGATTATTTTTGCCTGCAACACACCATTTATTACTAAGTCGTGGATTATATCCGCTATGAGCATGCCAACGAGTAATATTTTTACATGCTCCATGATTTTTAGAATGAATAAAAGCATACTGAATATCAGGGTATGAAAGTGTTACGGAGGGATAGAAAACTGCTTGGGAAAGTTTTCAAAATGTTTAGGTTTATTGTTATGGGTTGCTTCGTGTGCCAATACATTCGGACGTACCCATGGCTGAAATGTGCCTGTTGAGATATTTCCGGACAGGACATTTGAAATCCTGTTTTGAACAAAGTGTACGTTGCTTTATTAAAGCAAAGAGGGAGAAGTATTTTTATAATTTAATAAGAACAAGATGAAAATCGCAATCATTGATAAGTTTCCGGTACTTCGTTTAGGAGTACTAATGTTTTTGAAAGATAGTTTTTCTGATGTGACAATCATTGAATCAGATACGATTTTATCTTTTAACAGTGATTTTCCATTTGAGGAAGTCGATTTAATTATTTTAGGAATAAGTCAGTCGGCCAGGGCCAATGAAATAAATGCTATTTGCCAGATAAAAAAAAGGTATCCAGCCGGAAGATTCATTGGTTATATGGAAAAACCTGAATCTGCCACAGTAATATCTTATATGAATACCGGCATAAGTGGTTATTTGTCCAAACATGCCGTTGTATCCGAACTTATGGAATGTATTCAATTTGTTTTAAAGGGAAGGCGTTACATCAGCCAGGAAATTATAGACCTTATTTTGAATTCGGACAAGGACATAAACGAAGAAAGAATTACAAGGCCAAAAAGATCAAGACTGACACCTCATGAATATGAAATTGCAAAGTATCTGAGTGAAGGTATGAGAACGAGCTGGATAGCAGAGGTGCTGAACAGAAAAGCTTCTACCATCAGTACAATTAAATCGACAATATTTAAAAAAATGCAGGTGGATAATATCATGAAACTGAGGGATGAGATTGAATATGTGCAATTTAATGTATGTGACATCAGGAACTTAAGTAGCAATGGGTAGTCAAACGTATTTCTCGTAACGGGATTAAGAAAGTTCGTCTTCTGGCGGCTATACGCACACATGTGATTACCCTCCGGGTTTCCGGAGGGTAAATCTGAATGATATTATGCAAAAGTTAAGCATCCGTTAAAGTGAAAGGCAAGCTTTGTAAAACCTTGCTGAATGCATGCCCGGAAGATTTATCCTTCAAACTTGTAAGAGGCGGCTTCGGAATTATATGACAAGCATTTTCTGATAACGATAAGATTTTGAATATCCAACGTATATGAAACATGTTCTGATTCTGGATACGAATCCTGCTCCGTTGAGAGGCAGATTGACCTCGCTTTTTGATGGATACCAGGGCAGGGTACAGGTGGAGGATGCGGGAAGTATTTGCCAGGTTTTTAGAAAAATGCTTTTTCAGAATAAGGAAAATACAAAAAGAGGCTACAACAGTTATGACTTATTTATTGTCTGTTTTACTTCTGCTATTGAAGATATGGAAAAGGTGCACTTTATTGACTATGTGAAGCGATATAAACCAGAGCAGCCAGTTCTTATCTTTTTACATCATCCCAAAGAGTGGCTTCTGAGGCAGCAGGTTATTAACAAAAGCAATCGCTTTGGAAAAATAACGGACGATCAAAATATCCTGGAAGTTCTGCTGAAATTTTTGGACAACGGTTCACTTAACTAATGGATTATACACTGTATGTCCTGCATCAAGCCATACTATTTTTGAATTTAAAACTAACCTGGTCAATTGTCTGTATGTCCATCATAATATACAAACAAAGGAATAAGAAAATATTGGATCTGACGAGGAGTTAATTGCGATGTTTGTCAGAACAAAGCAAAACTTTTATTTTGAAGAATTATACAGGAGACAGTCTCAAAGGGTTTTCAGGCAGTATCTTTTCATTCTGAAAGACAGAGACAAAGCGGAGGATTTTACACAGGACATCTTTCTGAAATTGACATCCAAACTGTATTTATTTCATTTCGAGTCCCGATTTGTCACTTGGTTGTTCAGAGTGACATCTAATCATTGTTTTGAATATTAATTCCAATGGCTGGATTTTCAATGGGTAATTTAATAGTTAAAATGGCACTTCATTTGTATTCTTGTTGATCTTTTGTCAAACCTGCTGACCGGATTTTGTTTCAGAGCGTCCCTAGCCTTCCACAGTTCCTTCCTTTACCTGTTTTTGCTCATCAGTACTTCCCAACTCCATCCAATCACCGTGTTCTTTTAGCATCATATGAAGATCTGAGAGGCACCGGTAATCATAATGCAAAACCGTTTTCCCCACTGTGCATACCAGGATTTCTTTGCCATCCTTTGTTGTATCTGGATGCATGGTGAATTCGGAGGATAATGGAGGTGTCTTCCAAACGATTGGTTTTTCCTTTGTGCCGATGTCGAATTTCATGTTTTAATTTTATAGGTTGAAGATAGTTGATCAGTAATTCATAGTAGTCTCTGATTTTTTTTATATCATCCCCAGATTTTTCATGTGATTCATCGAAGGTAGGGATCATTTTAGCAAATAAGGGAACAAAAATCTGCCAATTTTTTCAACTGTTAAGAATTAATATGAGAACTTAAACCCAATACATTTGAATGTTAGATACTTAAATATACCGATATTCTTCTTGTTTTTATAATATTCGTATCACGAATTCAGGTTAGTTATAAAATGCATTATTTTATAATTTGGTATTGGACATAACTATCCACAACTACCAGCGCTTATTAATCTTTGGTATTAAGATTGTCTTTTCTGGTGGTCGATTTTTTTAGACGTTACTCCAAAAACCGGACATTAGATGGTAGCTTAATTATATATTAAAATTGGGATATCGATTGCAGCAAGATTGAAAATTTTCCAGATGCTAAATCCGGATTACGAAATGCGTTCGAAAGGAATTGAGCTTAGCGAAGTACTTTTTCTCTTCGGGATTATTACTTTCGATTTCGAATCTTCCCTTTTTACGAAGTAGAACTAACTTTGTATGTTGATCCATAGTATCATCTCACTATTCTAATAGAATATAAAAACCGTTTATCTTTGCCGTATGGGCAAAATCACCTCAATACATGACACCTTCATTCGGGCCATTATGGCCGATAAGAATATTGCTTTGGAGTATTTCGAAAGCTACCTGCCTCCGTTTGTGACCGGACAGTTGGATTTTTCAACGCTTACACAATTACCTGATGTCTATGTTTCTGCGGAATTACAAAAAACGATGTCGGATATTGTATATTCTTGCGAAAGGAAGGATAGGAAGGGTAAAATAAAAGTATCTCTACTTATAGAGCACAAGAGTTACCCTGATAAGTATACGCCTGTGCAAATTGGCAGTTATATCTTTTCGGGGTTGCAGAAACAGATCGAAAATGACAAGAATATTTCACTGATTATTCCTGTTTTACTCTACCACGGAAAGGACAAATGGGAATATTACTCCTTGACGAACCTGTTTAAGAATTTGGAACCGGAATGGAAACAGTTTATTCCGGACTTTGATTATATTTACACTAATCTGAATGAAGTATCAGATGAACACATCGAGGCTTTGAACAATAAATTTTTGGCAGCTTCGTTTTTGGCCTTAAAACACAGTTTCCAAAAGGACTGGTTAGAAGCTAACATAGTGCGAATACTTCTGTTGTCTGAAAATGTACCGGCGAACTTACTGAGAAACTTAATCGTTTATTTGTTCGAGAGGAGTGAGTTAGGTAAAGAGAAGATTGAGGAATTGATAGAAAAAATACCAATAACCATTAAAAATACAGTTATGAGCACGGTAAATTATCTAATGAAAGAAGGAGAGAAAATTGGTATGACTAAAAAGGAGTACGAAAAAAATCGGGCCTTTACACAATCTCTTATTCGGGAAACGGTCTTTGATGATGCTAAAATTGCCAAATTGGTAGGCGTTACTGTTGATTTCGTGGCTTCTGTCAGAGTGGAGCTAAATCCGGGAATTTAATATATCTTGGATAAATTAAATTCCGGGAAAACTTCCAGCGGCTTTATATGAAAATGAAAGTTAGACGATTTGCCATTACAAAAATCGATAACTGCGTTGGAGTCAATTAAATATTCCTTCTTGTAATCTTATTCACTGAAAAGATAGGCTACTTCTACTTCCTTCCTAATAACTCCTTGGCAATATCCAGTTCGATTTGTCCTTTTACGGTTTTATTGTTGTAAGTATCATGAGAATATATATTTATCCAGGTTAACCCTCTAAGTTATCTTATCACTTTTTATTTGTTACAATTTCAAATCTTTCTCGTTCCATTTTCAACAATTCTTCAAATAATTTCATTGCCTGTTCTATCGAAAAATGATTAAGCGTTTCAACTCTGGCATTCATACTCTGAATCTGAGGCGCGCAATTTTCATAAAAATTGTTGCTATAATAAAGTACATTGTCGCTATTTAATTTTTTTAACCCTTCTAAACTAACCCCAAGGGCATCAGCAATCTTACCCAATCGGTCATCATCTACCTTCTCTGTCTGTTCTAGTTTTGAAACCGCCTGTTTGGTAACGCCCAATCGGTCAGCCAAATCCTTTTGGGTAATCCCTACTAATCGTCTCGCACTGCCAATTTTGACTCCAATATGCTGAGATGGTTCTGAAAACAGGGTGTCCTTGTCCATTGTTCTTTTGGTTTGAAACTACTTTGTTTTATTTAAAACAAGTTCTAACTTTTCCCGTTCACTTGTCAGCAAACGTTCATAAAGCTCAACAACTTTATCTAACGGGTTGAATTGTTGGTGCGCAGTGCCACTTCCATTGTTACCACCATTTATTGTAGAATCTTTATAGTGATTGATGTTGTAAATTGCTCTATCTACATCAAATTTTTTAATTAAATCAGGAGTTACTCCTAAAGCAATGGCAATTCTAACCAACAATGATTCTTCTATAACTGTTTGTTTCTCAATTGAGGAAATTTGTGGTTGGGATAAACCCAGCTCCTGCGCAAGCACCTCTTGTTTTATACCAAGATAGATACGGATACGTTGAGCATTTCGGCCTTGATGGTTTTCTTCTATTGATTCAATAGTTTTAAAACTCTCTTTTTCTGACATAATTGTTGTTGAATTAGTACTCAAATATAATAAGAGTCAATCAGAAATACATAAAAGACAACCGAAATATTTTTCATTATCGATGGAAGTATACTAATTTGCCTTCTGTTGAATATAACTGGCTTCACTTTCCTATGAGTTGTCAATTAAATAGATTAAAGTAAGTTATAACTTACTAGAGGATCAAGCCAATTAATAATTGTTATAAAAGAATCATCTTTTATCCTTTAGCATAACACAATGAACCATTACCCGAACTTCATTTTCCAGCTGATCATTCGCAAACCTCAATAATTGCGATCCTTTAACATCTTGAAAAAGAAGTTAAAGGATCGCGGATAACCCACTGATACATATTTATTTTCACTCCTTAAAAATAGCTAGCAATGAAGATTCTTTATTGTTCGGTAGGAAAGTTATGCCTATACATTTCCTACATCGTTTTACTGTATTTCCTGCTTTGCGCCTGGCGGCCGGCACGAGGGCAAACGCCTTATACCCTGCAAGGCCAGGTATTATCTGCTGAAAATCAAGAGCCGCTGGCAGGGGCCAGCGTGCTTTTGAGAGGAACTACCAACGGTACCAGCACGGATAAAAATGGCTATTTTTCCGTGACCGCGTCTGAAAAAGAAACGAGATTATTTCTTTCATTTATAGGGTACCGTTCGTTGGATACATTGCTGGTTTTGCCCTTAAAAAAGGAATTGGTCTTGATTTTACAACAGGATCTTACTATGCTGGAAGAGGTGAAGGTTTCTATGGGTTATTGGGAGACTTCCAAGAAACTGAGTACCGGCAATATCAGCAAGGTAACCGAGCAGACCATTGAAAAACAGCCCGTTTCCAATCCGATTCAGGCACTTTCAGGCCGGATGCCCGGTGTTTTTGTCCAGCAGCAGTCCGGTGTAGCCGGAGGTGGTATTAAAATCCGGATTCGCGGGGCAAACAGTATCGCTTCGGGTAATGAACCCTTGTACGTTGTCGATGGCGTTCCCTACGCTTCTGCGTCACTGATGTCGGGGCAAATGAATTCGATTATGAGCGGGGGATCACCCCTGAGCGCCATTAATCCGTCAGAGATCGCCAGTATTGAAGTGCTGAAAGATGCCGATGCCACGTCGATTTACGGTTCGCGCGGATCGAACGGTGTTGTGCTGATCACTACAAAAAAAGGAAAAGCGGGAACTACCCGTTTTAATCTGACTGCCGATAGGGGAGCCAGCACGGTGACTCACCGGATGAAACTGCTTAATACCAGTCAGTATCTTGAAATGAGAAATGAGGCCTACCGTAATGACAGCAAGGTGCCCACGGCAGGATCTAATGGCTATGATCTGCTCCAGTATGATACCACCCGTTACACAGACTGGCAGAAGAAATTAATCGGGGGAACTGCTTTCAGAACCAATGTACAGGCAAGTCTGTCGGGAGGCAGTAAAAATACAAATTTTGTGCTTGGAGCCGGGTATTACAAGGAAGGGACTGTTTTTCCGGGAGATTTCTCCTACCGGAAAACAACAGGGCATTTTACCATTTCACACCAGTCTGAGGACGGCCGGTTTGGCCTTTCGGCGTCTTTGAGTTATCAGCTCGAGCGCCAGCGTATTTTTTCAGGTGATATCACCTGGAACTCGCTCCAGCTGCTGCCCAATGCCCCTGATATTTATGATAAAGAGGGAAAGCTGAACTGGGGACCCTATACATTTAACAACCCCTATGCGTACCTGATCAGGAAGTATAAATCCAATACCCATAATTTGATTACCAGTGTCGTGGCCAGCTATAAAATTTCCCCGGGACTTGTGCTCAGGTCAAGTATGGGGTACACGGCCATGCAGATGGGAGAAAACTCCTCCGTCCCGGTTGCCAGTTTTAACCCCCAAACAGGCATTTTGACCGGAAGCGCGAATTTTGGCAACGGAAGTTTGGAGTCCTGGATTATAGAACCGCAGCTGGAATACAAAAAAACATTTCGGCGGAGCGATATGACATTTTTGGCTGGATCCACTTTTCAACAAAACCGGTTTGACAAACAAACCCTTGCCGCTGCCGGGTTTACCAGTGACACCCAGCTTGAAAATATCCGGGCGGCATCCTCGGTTAACGTCACAGAAACCGTTAATACCCAATACAAATACAATGCGGTTTATGGGAGGCTTAACTACGTGGGAAACGAAAAATTCCTTTTGAACCTGACAGCCAGGCGTGACGGCTCGAGCCGTTTTGGTCCTGACAATCGTTTTGCCAACTTCTGGGCGGTCGGTGGCGGCTATATCTTTTCAAATGAAAATGGCATTAGGTCGCAATGGCCCGCTTTAAGTTTTGGTAAGCTCAGAGCTAGCTTTGGAACATCTGGTAATGACCAGATTTCCGATTATGGTTATCTGGATAGCTATTCAGCTGGCTCTTACGCCTATAATGGCATGGCTGTTTACATCCCCACCAGACTGGCCAACCCCGGGTATGGATGGGAAACCAACCGGAAACTTGAAGCCGCTCTGGAACTGGGTTTTTTCAGTAACCGCATCCTGGCAGAATTCAGCTTTTTTCGTAACCGTTCTTCCAGCCAGCTGGTGGGTTATCCTTTGCCGGCGACCACGGGCTTTACGACGATTCAGTATAATTTGCCTGCTAAGGTGCAAAACAAGGGAGTTGAATTTGAAATGTCTGCTGTCATAACGGAAAACCGGAAATTGAACTGGTCTGTGTCTTTTAATATGACCGTATCCGCCACCAAACTGATCAGCTACCCCAATTTACAGGGATCGTCTTATGTCAACAGATACCGGATCGGAGAGCCGCTTTCACTGGCCAGAGTTTATAAGGCTCAGGGCGTGGATCCGAAAACAGGTACCTACCGGTTCTTGGATGTGAACGGGGATGGTGTGATTTCTTCGGCCGGCGATCAGAAACAATTCACTGCGCTGGTCCCGAAATTTTACGGAGGGGTTGGTAGTAACCTGCGGATGGGTGGATGGCAATTGGATGTGTTTTTTCAATTTGTTAAACAAAACGGCTATAACTACAACAGCAGCTTTGGTATGCCTGGCACCAAGAATAATCAGCCGGTGCAGGTTATGGAGCGGTGGCAGAATCAGGAAAGCAGCACTGCCATCCAAAAGTTTTCCCAGAATGTTAGCGGAGAGACTTACATTCCCTATACAAACAACCAGAGCAGCAGCAGTGCCGTGGGTGACGCTTCCTATATCCGGCTTAAAAACGTTTCGCTGTCTTGTCAGCTGCCAGCTGTATGGACCAGGGCGATCAAAATACCTGATTTGAAGCTGACTTTGACCGGCCAGAACCTTCTGACCTTTACTCGTTATTCTGGCCTTGATCCCGAAACGCAGAGCTTTATCAGCCTTCCTTCTTTACGAACAATCTCAATGGGTCTTAAACTTACGCTCTAATGATACATTTACAAAAATACATAGCGGCCAGCGCAGCTTCAATGCTGCTGGCCATGTTTTGGCTGTGCTCTGTTTGTGGCTGCAAGCAGTTTCTTGAAACCGACTACCCGGTTAATCAGCTGGTCACAGGTGCCATTTTTGAAAATGACGCTACGGCATTAGGGGCGATGAGTGGGGTTTACGAGCAAATGATGGAAAGTCTTACATCTTATTCGAACGGGATGCTTACTTTGTATGGCGGGCTTTCATCGGATGAGCTTGTCAATCACGGATCGGTTTCCACCAAAATTGAATTCTATGACAATGCCCTGAGCGCATCGAACACGGAGCTGAAAGGCAATGTCTGGGACCGGTTATACAGTAATATCTATCAGGCCAATTCGGTGCTGTCCGGACTGGAGCAGAGCAAAATGTTAAGTACGCCGGTACGTGTACAGCTTGAAGGAGAAGCCAGGTTTATCCGTGCTTTTTGTCATTTTTATCTGGTGAATCTCTTTGGACGGGTTCCTTACATTACAACGACCGATTACCTGGTTAACGCCCATGCAATCCAGATGCCGGGGCAGAAGGTTTATGAAAATATACTGTCTGATCTTAAAATCGCCCAGTCTTTACTTTTAGATGGTTCTGGCTCAGTGGGCCGCATACGGCCGGACAAAGCTGCCGCGACGGCCCTTCTGGCCAGGACTTATTTGTATCTGGAAGACTGGTCTGATGCGGAAACTCAGGCCAGTCTGGTCCTGGATAATCAGAATTATACGTTGAATACAGATCTTGCGCAGGTTTTTAACGCCTTATCGAAAGAAACGATCTGGCAGCTCAGACCCGTTGTGCCTGGCACAAACGCCGGCGATGGTTATCTGTTTGTTCAAACCACGGGGACACCCCTTTATGCATCCCTGTCTTCACAGGTGATGGATGCTTTCGAAACTGCCGATAAAAGAAAAACGGCGTGGGTGAATTCTTATCAATATGATAAGCAGTCGTATCATCTGCCCTGTAAGTATAAAATTAAATCAGCGGATGCGGTTACTGAATACAATGTAGTTTTCAGGCTGGCAGAACTGTATCTGATCCGGGCAGAAGCGCGCGCGTCGCTCAATAATCTTTCAGGAGCGCAGGCGGACATCAACGTAATCCGGCGCAGGGCCGGTCTTTCAGGTATAGAGCAGAAGAATACAGCTGCTGACCAGTCACTGCTGCTGCAAGCCATTGCCGATGAGCGCAGAATAGAGTTGTTCTGCGAGTGGGGCCACCGCTGGTTTGATTTGAAACGGACAGGACAAATCAATGAAATCATGCAGGCGATAAAGCCCGGATCATGGCAACAGACCGATGCAGATTACCCCATCCCGAGCTCTGATCTGACTAACAATCCTTCCCTGGTTCAAAATCCGGGTTATCACTGATTTGAACGGCCAACCAAACCATATCAAAATGAAAAATACTCTTTTTCTTGCTTTCATCTTTCTTTTTGCTAAGTCTTACCAGCTGGCTTTCGCGCAAACACCCGCACAGCTCACCGGGTTGCGGGTAGGGGAAAATTTTCCGGTCTCTCTGACCGATACTGTTGGTTTTTATAATAAAGACCAGAAGCGCACTGTGGCCAGTCTTGCCGGTAGGTTTTCAATCATCGATTTCTGGACGCCGGGATGTCTTTCATGCATCGAAAGTCTGCCCAAATTAAACAAGCTTCAGGCGGCATTCGGCCCGGACCTGCAAATCCTTATGGTAGGAAAGGACAGACTCGATAAAAATTCCACACGCGTGGCGGCCCAGGTATATAACAAATACAAGGAGCGGTATAACCTGGATTTACTGGTAGCCTACAATTCTGATTTGTTCATGAAGCTGGGTGTCAGCTTTGTGCCCTATGTGATCTGGGTTGATGACAAAGGGATCGTAAAAGCGCTGACGAGCTCGACAGAGCTAACCGCTGCGAATATTGAAAAATTTGTTCATGGGCAAGATTTTGAATTTGTAGACCGGAGTGCCGCTGCGGACAAGCAGAAAATGGACGAAACATTTCCAGACGGCGATGCTGCATCTGACGATGAACGGGTATACTCCAGTGTTTTGAAAAAATGGCGTAAAGAAACCCGGATGATCCATCAGCCTTACATGAGCAGTTCGGAACCTTATTGGGAAGGAATGAAACCCAATGGTATACGGGTTGCCGGGGTATCGCTGTCTGAGCTGTACCGTTTGGCTTATGGTGATTCTGTGTCGTGGATGCCTGGATTCTTTCATGCTGGCAGCAGCGTATTAAGAGACAGGTTTGCCAGGTCGGCCTACGGGATTTTTTGGAGTAATCCGGTTTTGGAGCTGGAAGATTCTGCTGAGTTTACAGCGGACATCCAAACAGGTATAAACCTGTACTGTTATGAGCTGCTAGTCCCCAAAAGCCGGGCTACTACTCAGTATCTGACCAAACTTATGCGGCAGGACCTGATGAAATATTTTGGCTATCAGGTTCGTGTAGAAAAAAGAGAAATGCCCTGCTGGAAACTGGTGGTCACCCATGCAGGTGCAGCAAACAAGTTGAAAAGTAAGGGTTTAAAATGTATTATGGCGCATTCCCCGGCATCGCTGGATATGGCCAATATTCCGGTGTATCAACTGATCAGACAAATATGGGAATACAATCCGGGGGAGCTACCCATTATAGACCAGACGGCAATAGATCATTACATTGACATTCATTTGGATGCAGTCATGAATGATATAACGGATGTCAGAAAAGGGCTGCAGTTAAACGGGCTGGATTTGGTAAGATCCCGCAAAGAAATGAATGTTATTGTTGTGAGTAGCAAGACTGCCGATTGATCGAAAGATGATTTAGAGGTTGAGCGAAAAGGTGGTCAGGTAACGATCCTGAATGACAATCAGGGTCGTGCCATCAACTTGAAAGCTACTAACCTTTTTTCCTTCGATATCAGGGATATAAAAACTGTAACGATAACGGTTTTCTTCAAGGGAATAGACATCGATGACGGACTGATGCTTGAATACGGACCTGTTTTCATTGTCGGTAACCAGATTGGAATAGATGAACAATGTATTGGCGGAGATACAGATTTTTTTGTTTACCGTCAGTGGGGGAGCCGAAATAACGGTTTTTTGGTCAGAGTCTATTTTACTGATTTCTATTTTTGCCAGACTGTTGGTATCAATGGTGTTGCCAACACTTAAAACGTTCAAAGCGGTGTCGCACAACAGGTACTGATTGCGGTAATAGTAAACATAGACAAACCTTGCTTTCGGTTTATCGAAGACCAGCATACCATCCGTTGAAAAGAAACCATCCTTTTGTTTCTGCAGAGCTTTTTTATTTGTTTTGATGGTAAAAGGACTGATTGAGATTTTATTTAACACATTGCTTTGCAGAGTACTGTCATAGGAGCGGGTGATGTACTGATGAGTAGAAAGGGGAAATAAAGACAGAAGCGGTAGCCGTCGTGCAGGGAATTTAACCGCATATAATCTGCTGTCAGATAAGTTTCCGTAAAACAAGGATGGCGTGATCTGTTCATGCACATAAATAAATGGAAAATCAACCTGTACTCTTAATGCGTCGTGAACAATGCTGTCTTTTTGATTTAATTTCAAAAGAACCTTTTGGGGATCTTTAAGATGAAAGTTGACAGAAAACAAACGCAGCGGTGCGGTTACATTACCCAGATAGATACGGTCCTGGGTTAATCCCGCAATATAATACGAGTTGTGGCCTAAATGCAATCTGTTGGGCGTGCCAAAGACGTGGGGAGGGAAAATCCGGTAAAAGCCATTGTGGTGTAATGCACGATAGTAATGCATAAGGTACAGGCTTGCCACAGGAAAGATCCCTGTTATCGTTAAAAAAAACAAAAACAATAATTTTCGGGCTAGCATACCTGAGGTGTTTTAAAATAAAGCGGGTCGAAATTGCAACCCGCTTTATTTGATTTGTTTTAAGGTTTAAACCGGGTAACCGGCGTTGAACAGGTTGCATCGGAGTAAGACTGGAAAGAACATGCCTGGCCACTGGTTAATGAGCATTCACTTTGTGATTCACAAATTTCGGGTTCGGACGCATTTTGCCTCCATAGTGAATCCACTGTTTCAGAAGCCGTTGTTCTTGTGGCGAATGCACCTATGGTGGCAAAAGCAAAGGCAGCAATGGAGAGCATTAATTTTTTAGTTTTCATCTTGATTGCTTTTAAATTTCAACTGGCTCCTACTCTTTTTCAGGTTTTCGGATACCCTGATTCTTATTGCGCAATAGAATATTTTTAATAAAGCTCAAATCTTTTTTTTTCGGATTCAAGTAAGATTCCGATTACAACCAGTGCTGTGAATCCGAGATTAAATAACAAATGCTCCTTCCATGACATATTTTCTAAAATTCCTCCGCAGGAGCATGGTATATAATCACTAAAATTCAGGATGGTTATAATGTATGCCGTGAACGTGACCATTAAGGTGAAACTTCCATATAAGGCCATTATTCTGGTGCGGCTAAATACCAGCATGATGGCCAGGATAATCTCAATAGCCGGAACAAACCAGGAAAACAATACTGACCAGGCACTCAGTAACGGGGATTGTCTAAGTTGTATCATGAACTTCTGGTAATCGAGAAGTTTGCTGACCGAGGCATAAATAAAAAGCACGATAAAAAGCAGGCTGGCCGTATCTACGTATAACTCCCTGACTTTAGGCGTGCCAACCAGCTGAGATATTTGTGCTAGGAATTTTTTCATAAGTACTTTTCTATTATTGTATCCCGTATTGATAGATGGACTGTCAGCGTTAGTCAGACTCCTCCGCCTTAATGTAAAGGTAGCATTCCGTTTGGGGTGGCTCATAGGCAGCAAACGGACTAAATTTTATCCTGTTTGGCTATTGTGTGGCTGAAAAATTATGATACAAGATTATTGTTTCCCGCTTCTGATCTCGCTGATACGTTTTGGGGGCACACCCAGGTAACGGGCGATATCCTGAATGGGAATACGGTTTACTGGAAAGATCTTCTCAAATTTTCGGTATGCAGCTTTGATCGGTAGTCGCAGCAGATGGCTGTGCACTTCGGCTTTATCCCGGTCCATCTGAAAGATCATACTTCTCAGGGTCTGGGCCTGATGAAAATGCGCTAACAGGTAGGCTACCCGAAGATCCGGTATGGATAAAAGCACGGTATTTTCGATCATGATCAAGTAATCGGCCGACGGAATTTCATGGTAGGCATTCTCCTCCAGAAGAATAATCTCGCCTTCTTTCCAAAACCGGCTGACATGCTCGTTGCCGTCACTGTCAAAATAACAGGATTTGATTATGCCGTTAACCAAAAACCAGATGCTTGAATTCCTTTGGGAAGTTTTAAGAGGCTGCCCTTTTTTATAAACATGCTGCTGCATG
Source organism: Dyadobacter frigoris (assembly GCF_005280585.1). Classification (GTDB taxonomy): domain Bacteria; phylum Bacteroidota; class Bacteroidia; order Cytophagales; family Spirosomataceae; genus Dyadobacter; species Dyadobacter frigoris. Next base: position 20,746 of record NZ_SZVO01000030.1, on the reverse strand, counting down.
TGTCGGTTTAACACCGAGATGAATTCTTCGCTCAGCGGTGTCAAAGATAACAGGTATGTTGTCAGTGCGTGTTGATCCATCATGATCTGAGATTAGTAGTTTTTGATTACCAGTATCATTTTTTCTAAAACCGCAGTAGCAGCATGTTTGTCACGATCTTCGGCGGCGTAAGTGCTACGCCGCATACTATTCCAGGAAATGTCTTCCTTCTTTTTAGATGACAAAAACGGAGTTACCATTTTAAATACCTCGTTTACTGAAGTGAATGCCACGGTTTTGGTATCCACCAGGGCTCTTAACAGCAAAGCGATCTGATCTGTATTCAGGTCGAGTTTCGTTTTCGTTTTTTTTGCTTCGTGTTCTTTTTCTGAAAGCTGATAAGCCGGCAAGGGAGTCACTTCCCACGGGTAGCGGCTTTGCAGATAACCGATTTCGTTGGAAAACCAGTTGCCGACCACTTTTTCAATATCGGTATAGTGTGGATTAAGTGCCACGCCTGGTTTTCGGAGCATCTGGTTGAACTCTTTATTGGACAAAAGCAGCTGGTCGAGCCTGTCCTGTGCCGTCTGTAGCATATTAACCTTTCTTGCTATTCTTCCTGTAAAGTAATTCAGGTACGCCTTTTTATTGAAATTACGGTAAACCAATACCTCATTTAATGATTTATACAGATCTGTTTCTGACTTAAGAGACGATATTTCATCGAGATCTTTAACAAGATCTTTGTAATAAATCACCTCGCCGAATGTAACAGGCCTTTGGAATCCGTCTGTAAAGCGGTATAACGTATCATAGACGATGCCTTTCAAAATTTTATCGGTGAGCCTGTCAAAAAGTTTCTTTTTAAGGCGGTCCAGGCCTTTTCTGATTTCTTCTTTGCTTCTTTCCAGGTAGGTTACCGGTACCCTTTGATCAAGGGCCAGGAATTTTCCATAGCGGCCTTCGATAAAAGCCAGCAGCTCTTCAAGGATGTTTACAATGACTCCAACAACCGGATGTAACGATGTCGGGTGCTGACTGCTGACGATATAATTTTCGTGGGCCTGGTCGAGCAACACAATAAAATCTGAGTGGTAACGCCGTAGGAGAAGCTGCATTTGCTCCTGGTTTTTAACGGCATAGATTTCGCTTTTAAAGAGTGTCTTCCAGGTTTGTTTTTGCGTTGCAATGGTCTTGTCGAGCAAATCGATTTGCTGTTGTGGTACCAGAGGGAAATCGGTTTTGGAAGGGTTGAGTGTGATGGTAACAAGCACATCGAGCCACTCGAAGATGTAATTGCTTTTCATGGAAGGTAATATTTAGAATGATGAATTTAACATACACCGGCATACTGCTTTCTGATCGAAAACGCACAAGGCTCACCGGCACGCCTTTGTGTTGGAAAGGTGCTTGGTTTGTTCGTATCTTGAATGGCTGGGTGCTAAATTCATTTCCTGAAAATGAGTATCCTCAGGTTACATTACTTAAAACAGCTGTTTGCTAGTCTAAAACTAAAACATGAATTTTAAAGAAAACAGGAAATATTTCCCGGACATTAAAATTTCATTAAATATTTTAATTACTTCTCAGTTGGTTAATTCTACGCGTGCTCGCGCCCAGAAAGGAGCCCAGATCTGCCGATGATATCCGGCTGCAATCGAAACGGACAGAAAAATGGTCGATAGCGGCCTTGGTAGGCATCGTTGCCAATTTTGCCCGGAGCGCGTGCATACTGCCGTCCCATCTGTTTATTTTACCAGTCAGCTCACTGACTTCCGTAAAATGGGTGTTGAGATATTCTCCCTGCTGATAACTTATTTGCAAAAGGGTGGTATCCTCAAGCAGAACTATATCCTCCGGAGATGGATGCCTGTCACAAAAACTATCTAGCAGCATGACCTGGTTCTGATCATAAAAGCGCGTAATAAACTGCTTTCCATCCGGTCCGAAGTAACGCGATTTGATCAGCCCTTCTGCGATGTAAAAGCAGGAATTGACCATGCTGCCCTGTTTAAAAAGATGGTAGCCTTTGGGATACTGTTTTTCTTGTGCCACCGTCCGCAGGTGTTTGTTAAGCGGGAAACTGACAGTGTGTAGGGAATTGAGATAAGTAACTAATTTGCTGATGATCATGGCTTGATGGACTTGTTGTGGAAGTGAGAGGTAAAGACAGGTGAAAAAATGTAAAAGTTAGGAGTATAACCGGTTACGGCATTATAAACTGTAAAATTGCCCGGAGTTCACGCTTTGGAAAGCGATCCGTGAATGACCATTAAAATGCGGATTAGAAAAGCTTTGCCTGCTAAAAGGATAAAGAATGGCAAGGCAGCGTCTGTCGAAACTTGCCTTTGTATGTTTGAAGGGAAACAGCTGAGATTCGCAGGATGGATAAGACAGTGCTCATGGTTGTAATTTTAACGAGTGAAATGTGTCAGATTGTTAAAAATATGTAACCTTTTGTCTATAATCAAATACTGTCCTATAAATCAATGCTTTATTAATTGTTTTGTTGTAATTATCCTAAAAATAGAGGTTTGTTTTAATTTATTGTTTCAGGGCCGTTTTGTTTTAAGATTCTTAATTATTTTCTCCCAAATCACAAGCCAAAAAGTGCAGCTAAGGTAGTGGCCCCATTGGGGAGCATCCTGGAAAGCAGCCAAAACGGTTCGGCATAATGCCGGCCTGTTATTGCCCGAGAATTCGGTACACTGGGCCGCCACCCTTCGGGACTTATTCCGCGTTCCTTTTGGCCTGATTGGGGCCACTTTACGAGGGCTTTCTTTTTTTCTTGTTTTTTCTTTGGGCGAAAACAATTGTGTTTTTCAGCAGGCAGATTGGAGGAAAAGAGAAAAAAACAGAAAATATTTTTTCACTAACAAATCCTTTTAATCATGGAAATCGTAGCGCGCATTGTTTCGGATGCACAGGTATCAGAAACAAAATCAGGTAAAAAAGTGGTCAATTTCTCAGTGGCTATTAACGACTATTACAAACCAAAAAATGGGGAAGGGGTGCAAACAACCACTTTCGTCCGGTGTGCCTATTGGAACAGTGAGGCCATTGCACCCCGTCTCTTAAAGGGTGTACTTGTTGAGCTGTACGGACGTATCGGGGTAGAGGCCTATACCAATAAATCCGGCGAGCCGGTCGGGGTCATTAATTTTCATGCGAACCGGATCAAACTGCACACAGGCAAACAAACCGGGCAGGAAAACGTAGTACAAAACGCACCGGCTACTTCGGCTCCTTCGGGCAACGATTCCGACGATGATCTTCCTTTCTGATCCATTCCGGTTTTTATTTTCAATCCTTAAAACAGAAATATCATGGCACATGACCTTCATTTCAATGACGAATCAAATAAGTACAGTTTTTTTTCGGTAAAGGAAAAACCCTGGCACGGATTAGGGCTGATTTTGGACGGCTACCCGACGAGCGGCGAAGCCATCAAACTGGCAGGACTGGATTATCAGGTTGTGAAAACACCTGTTTTTATTGATGCAGATCATTCGCGTATAGATGACAGCGTTATAGATTATTCTGCTTCGAAAATTATTGTCCCTGACTGCTTTGCAACCAAACGGATGGATACCGGCGCGCCGCTAGGTGTTGTCGGTAAGGACTATCAGATCGTTCAGAACCGCGATGCTTTTTCTTTTTTTGATTCCATCGTACAGGGGGATGGAATCCTGTATGAGACTGCGGGGGCACTGGGTAAAAACGGTCAACGTATTTTCATCACTGCCAAATTGCCCGGTTATATCCGTGTAGGTAAGGATGATGTGATCGAACGTTATCTTTTTCTGACCAATTCCCATGACGGTTCGGGCAGTATCACCGCAGCTTTTACGCCGATTCGTGTAGTTTGTCGCAATACTTTAAATGCAGCGATGCGCAATCTGACAAATGTCGTACGCATCCGTCACACGGCCAATGCAAAACTCCGGCTGGAGCAAGCCCACAAGGTAATGGGCATGGCCTGCACGTTCTCACAGGAAATAGAACCCGTTTTTAACCAATGGGCAAAAGTGCGTATCACTGACAAAGAACTTAAAAGGCTGATTGAAATGGCCATGGCACCTAATCGCGAGGTTTTGGGTAAGCTTAAAGACAGCCGTGTTGAAGAACTGTCTTCACATTATACCAACATGGTTGAGAGTGTTTATGAATACGCGCTCGGCAGTCCTACCCAGAATATGGAGACGACGGCCGGGACGGTCTTTGGTTGTTATAATGCGATCACGGGTTACTTTTCTAATGTACGAAGTTACAAAGACGAAGAGGCCAAAGTGAAATCCATGCTCTTGGGTGGTACGGCGCAACTCCGCGGACAAACTGCCTTTAATCTTTGCGAAGACTTTACACAGTACGGAGCTGACATATTTAATATGAATTAAATAACCCGGCAGCCGCCTTGCGGTGGCTGCCATAAACCAACCTAAAATGAAAGCTTTAAATCAATTGAATAATCCAGAGAAAGGGAAATTGCTTCACCAGTTGTTTCCAAATGAAATGCCGGAATTAATCGATTTCGTGCAGGGAATGTGTGAAACTGTAAAGGAGAACGAGGAACTGAACCGCTCCAAATGGAATAATGGTCTTTTTACTTTTGATTTCTGGCTTGCTCTTGCCGGTGAGGTGGATCAAAAAATAGACAAATATGGTGCAAAACTGCATAAAAGCAGTAACCTTTTCGCAGATCAATTGTTTGATGGATATCTGGCCAGTTTTACCATCCATTGTATTGTGACCTATACCGCTGTAAGACAACATGAAAATGGAAAATTTGTAAAGGCTGTTGATCTTTTTTTCTATCCGTAACCGGCAAATCAAATGGAATATACATCAAACGGGATCATGTATTCAGGCGAGATTGTATAGAGCAGCGGAGCGGCTTTTACACTTTTTCCTGAGGAGCCACATACAAAGGAAGATATTCTTATGGCTGTTAAGGAAATAAAAAAACAACCGCGATATGGTAAGTTGGCAACTAGCCACGGAAAACGACCGGGATCAGCTTTATATCACGATGATTTTTAGAAATCCGCAGATACGCACGTTCAGGTGGTTTGAAATCAATATGCCTGTGGTGCTGATCCGTGAAGAAAGACGCAAAGGGACTACGGCAGAGCAGTATATACAAAAGTATGTGCTTGATTTCAGGCAAAGAACTAAGGAGGGAAATGTGGCAAAGTACGGTGAGAAAATGATCGTATAGTTTCAACCGGTTAATTAAAAAACCAGAAATCATGAAAAAGATAACTATCACACTTTATAGCTTTGAAGAGCTACCGCAACAGACACAAAAACAGGTTACCCAAAAGCTGAGCAACATCAATGTGGATTATAGTTTTTGGTACGAATACAGCTATGATCATTTCACAAAGCTTTGTGCTTTATTGGGTATGACGGTCGAGCCTAAGAATCTACATTTCAAGGGTTTCTACTCTCAGGGTGACGGGCAGTAGTTTCCGGGCGGATGTTGATCTTGTGAAACTCATGGAAGCTGTTAAGGAACTGGCTTGGAGCGAGTTAATGCCTGAATCTGACCTGGATATAAATGCGCCGGATGTGTCTGATCGTCTTATTTCTCTGATCAAAAAAGGAGTTATTGATGTTTCAGCAAACGTCAACGCCCACAGAAGCAGCACGGGTATTGCAGCCTGTCTGGATTGGAATTACAATTCATTCAGGAACTTTCCCAACATTGAGAGTGCCTTTTCATATCTGGAAAACTGGTTTCAAAAGACGGCGGAAACGCTTAACGATTATTTGTATAAAAGCCTGCAAATAGAGTGTGAATTTTTGACCAGTGAGCAAAGCGTAGCGGAAACAATTACAGCGAATGAGTATCATTTTACCATAGCAGGCGAACCCGCATTTCATTTGGAAGCATTGGCAGAAGAAGACTGAAAACCACTAAAACAACATTTTTTTACATCTCAATTACCGGCCATGCGCATTATAGATAACAAAGGTCAAATGATAGCGGTAACGGATTTACCCGCAGCCATAATACAGGCAGCCTTATTTAAAGATTACCGGCATACGGATGCAGAGTTCGGTAAACAGGATGATGAATTGAAAATCTACTGGGCAGACCTGCATACCAAGCTCTTGAAGCTTAGGTCTGATGTGGATTCTACTGCTCAAAAGAACGAACCTGATAATGTCATTTAAACTGTAAAAACATGAAAACGGAATTCTTTCAAAACCTGACCGCTCTTGCCAGTAGCGGCCAGTGGCAAATCACAGTGAAACCCTTACAGGATAACAAACTGATGGTATCCGTACTTTTTAGCAGTACATGCGGCGATGAAGCGGCGAAACTCGTGCCGCCCATCATCCTGAAAGGCACAGTGCCAGAACTTGACGAAGGGTTTTTTACTGCGCTTACCTCACCGGTACAACAAACCGCAGCTTTGTTTAGCAACATGGAAGCCTTTATGGTTCAGAAGGATCAGGCTGAAAAACAGTCTCAAATGGCGAAGGCAGAGCAGACCAGGCAGCAAAAAGAGCAGGCAGAAAAAACCATTAAGTATGATGCAGCGATGAAAACAGTTGATGCACTTACAGCCGAAGGTAAATTCAGGGAGGCTTTTATCAAACTCCCTGATCCGGGCGAATTTGAGGGCAAAGCGGAAATCATCCGCAAACGCCGCGCGGAACTGACCGCCAAATTCAGTCAGCCGCAATTATTTTAGGTAAAACCCATTAAACCAAATCAGCTATGTTAACCACAAACCATTTGCTAAGGGTCTTTATCATGGAAGGCAAAGGCCAGAAAATTCAGCTTTCCGACCCCGAGGTATCCTTCAGTCCGCAGGCTGTACTCAACTTTTACTGCGCTACTTATCCTATCCTGACTACGGCCACCGTCTCGGGGCCGGTTATTACAGATGATACCGTCCAGTATACTTTTACTTCCGTGATCGGAACAAAAGGCTAAAACATGAAAATAATCAAAACGGCGGGCAGGATCACACCGCCCGAAAATCAAGATTTATGCAAGCTATACCACAACATCGCACGGTTTTCAGCAGAGCTGAACCGTTTACGGGACGCGGCGCAGAAAGACAAAGCAGTCAGCGCGCCACTGAGCCTTCTACCCATGATTTTTTAAGCCGCCGTTTTCTGCCGCTTTGCAGTGTCGACGAATCCATCATGCCAAACGGCAGAAACATAGAAAGGGATTTTTTTAGCTCGCTTTCCAATCTTGCAAAGGCTTATCATTTTGAGCCAGTAGATAGAGCAGATAAAGCCTATCCGTACAATGTGCTTCTGGCGCACTGGCACGCAAGTCTGAAAATTGAAAACGCAAACCCGCATACGAAACTGTTGATAGTTCAAAAAAAGAATAAAACCGTTCTGGCTACCAAAACGGTTTTTGATACCGGCTCCACTTTGTTTTACATTCCGGTTGTGCCCCTGCACAGGCTTTTGACACACACGGACACACAGCCGTGCGCAGCATTGATTTTATCCGTATGTGCCTATCTGTACCAGATTGTAAAGATACCCTTTTACCGCGATCAGAGCAGTTATCTGTACTGGCTCTACCAGATGATTGAAGAATGGCTTACAGAGGAACCCGAAGGGTGGGAGCAGTCTGAATTTTTAGAAAATATGAAAGAACTGGAAGAGGCTGCACAGATAGGAGAAAGCATTAAAACACTTATTGTCCGTAAGAAACATTTAAAAGGCTTTGAAAAAAGACTGCAAGGGTTTATTCCTTCCGGTGATTTTGAAAACAGGTGTTATGCTATGGCCAACGAGGCATACGGGCTCTTTTTACGGTATCCCAAAAGAACGGTTTTTGATAAGATGGAGGATTTTGGCCGGGAAAATGACAGCGAAGAATGCTATATCAGGCCGCAGCAATATATCTCTTTCATAGCAGACAGCAGCGGTTGGCTCTTTGAGCAGATGACAGAAATGGTCAATAACGACTTCAATGAGTGCAGCACGATACAGGAGCCTGTGATTTGGACAATTTATGACGGTGCAACCACTACCGATTTAACGGATGGTTTGAACTTTGAAAAAAGGCTTTTTGCCCTGATCCGTAATGTATGCAACCTTTTAAATGAGATCCCGTGAAAGACATCACAGCACATTTCGGAGAACTTTATTTTCCCAAAAAGGCTCTGGTACTCTATCAAAGCAGTACCAACCCAAATGGCTTTTATGTAGAAGCCTATGAGATGGACGAGAGCGGGCATCCGGTAAATGCCCATCCTTTGAGCGTCAAGGAAAGCCAGTCACTTGCCAAAACCTTGGACTCGGGTAGTCAGCTCACGCGCCGTTTTCTCACGCCGAAGGGACTGATGCCCCAAAATATCCTGCATATCAATCCGGCGGGTGATGGCTGCGCGGTGTGGCATACGCCTGCCCAGAAACAAGACTTTCTTTTTTGTGACAGTTTAGGTATTCCAAATGGTAAAGCAAACATTCCGGCAATGGTTTGGAAGGCATCCGTGAAAAATCTGTATGTGTACGCGCTCAAAAGCCCAAACACACGATCAGAAAAGACAGTCCTTTACAAAGCGCCCTTTTTCAACATCCATCCTGACGGGCGCGTATGCATGGGAACAGTAACGGTTGATGTGGAAAACCATAATAACCTTGAAGATTTCATAAGCCGTTGGCAGCAGTATTTTTTCGGTTCCTATTTCAGTCACCTGATCGAAGGGCAAAGTCCGGTTAAAGAACCTGTTGTGCAGCTCTGGAAAAACCAGATTCAGACGGGTTGTCAATTCCCGGTAGCAAAGCTTATCAAAACAGGTTTAACCCTTAAAGACCTATTGCCATGAATACCCAAACAGCCGTTCATTTTACGGACAATTACCTGATCAATCCTTCACACCCGCTTACTGTTAACCTGATCGGGGCGGGTGGGACTGGCAGCCAAATGCTGACTGCCCTTGCAAGGATCAATCATTCACTGATAGCGCTTAACCATGCAGGACTGCAAGTAGCTGTTTTTGATGATGATATTATTACGGAAGCCAATCTGGGCAGGCAGCTTTTTGCAGGTTCAGAACTTGGACTAAACAAAGCTGTGGCATTGACAAACCGTATTAGCCGCTTCTTTGGCAGCAACTGGAAAGCGGTTCCACGGCGTTTTGATTACTCATTATCTGATCCTTTAAAAGGCGCTAACATCTATATCAGCTGCGTGGATACGGCCTCAGCCCGCTTTGGAATTGCCAAAGTGCTTAAATTCGTAGCAGAACAAAACCGTTACAACCGTGATAAGCCCCTATACTGGATAGACTGCGGGAATTCACAAAATACAGGTCAGGTTATTCTTTCGACGATTAGCCAGATCAAACAACCTGTTTCCAAGGTCTACAAAACAGTTTCAGAACTTCCCATGATTACAGAAGAGTATAGTCAGCTGTTGACAAAATCTGAAAAAGAGGACAACACCCCAAGCTGTTCGCTTGCCGAAGCACTTGAAAAGCAGGATCTTTTTATTAATTCAACGCTTGCCAATATGGCCGCCAGTCTACTTTGGAACCTTTTTAGGCAGGGATTTACGGAGAATAGAGGCTTTTTTATGAATTTGAAAGACTTTAAATGTACCCCTGTTAAAGTTTGACAAAGATCGAGAAAAAATGGCTTTCCGGTTTTACCCCCATCGCTGGGGGCAAAACCGGAAAGCCGAAAATCGGTCTAGCTCTTTTTATCAAATGGCATTTTTAAAGATTATACAAAAGTTTTGATAAAAAGAGCGTCGGCGCATTATTATTTTACTCCGCCCGAAGCTACTTTCAAGATAGTGCATCCATATAAACAGGATGTATATTTGAAATGATTTATGATTTACTTACTTTGACTCTGTAAAGGAAGATTAGAGCTAAGTTATCGGAATATTACTCTCGGTAAGAATTTAATGATCAGAATTATAAATATTTAAGGCTAAATAATTATTGAAATCTGTTGTGATGACTGAATCCTTTCAAGACTATAAAATACGGATACTTGGTTATATAGAAGGTCAAAATATTCTTGATCTTCAGACTGCAATGCCGGATAAACTGGAATCTTATGTAAAACGAATACCTGCTGACATACTATCAGTCCGTCCCTCTTTGAATAAATGGTCCGTCAGAGAGATTGTTGCCCATCTGGCCGATGACGAACTGGTAGGTGCTTACCGTATCAGATTAATTCTTAGTGATCCTGGTACTGTTATTCAGGCATTCGATCAGGATAAGTGGGCACAGCATGGAAAGTATAAATCTATGCAAATGGAATCATCTTTACGATTATTTCGTGAACTTCGACAATGGAACTTGTCTTTGTTTGAATGCTTAAATTCAGAACAGTGGCAGTACTATGGAATCCATGCCGAGAGAGGTAAGGAATCAATTCAGGATATTGCGACGTATTATGCAGGCCATGACATTAATCATTTTAAACAGATCGAAGGCATTTACAGTTTCTGATTTTACTCACGTCTCTGGAAGCAAAAACAGGCCTGTCCCATTTTATCAAAAATCATTTTTCAAGATTATACGAAGGTTTGAAAAGGAGTGTCGGCACATTATAATGTAACTCCGGCAGAAGTTTTATTGTTGTCTCAGTCATTTTATTTGGCTGGGAAATCGCGCGATTAAATAAGGCTGTATTTTTAAACGAAATGTTTCCTTTCCCATTCACAGCCATCTCAATATGGTAATTTTCATTGACCGGGCACGTGGAAAAGTCAATATCTGAATCACAGCTTTCAAGCATGTATTGTCGATCACTTCTTCTTCGATATACCGTCAATTGAAATTTTGTCTGATCCTCCTGCTTGGTAAAAAAGCAACTGATTCCCATGATTTTTTTAGCCCAGATTTTAAAGTCCAGTGTTGCTGGGAATTCTCCCAGTGGTACCGCTTCTGTTTGAAAGGGATAGTCAGACGGGTTAAAGCCTTTGTCAAGTGCCTGATTCCAGGTCAGCACATTTCTATTGCTTTCTTCCATAGCTATTGGGCGTTTAAAGTTTTCAGTTTTTCATTCAGCTCGGTAAGACCCGCTTTTTGCAGGCAGTCTGAAATAATTCCATCCAGTTCTGCCAAGGATTGTTTTCCAGCAAATTCAGAAAAATTAGAACCTTGCTCGTTCATTTGAAATGCTTGTAAACCTTTCTCAATGGTCTGGGTCAATAACAATACTGTTTTTCTGGAAACACTCAGGTTGATTTTCACATTTTCGCTCATGCCGGGACTTGCAAGCACCGTATCATAGATCAGTGCAATATCAATTGTAGTAGCCATCTCTTCACATTTAAAATTCCAACTTCACAATGACAAATTTAAAATATGCTTTTCAAAATCACCTATTTAGAGTTTAAACAGGTGATTTAATGTGATAGCTATTTGTAGAATTACGCCTTATGAAAGGAGGGCACTGAAAAAGTACCTTGAAAACAAACGATATAAAAAAGGTAATGTAATAATTGAAATTGACGCTTTTAGAATCGACTATACCGAATCTGGGTTAAAAAAACGTCATACAAGTCAAAGAAAATGGGGAAGTTCACGATTTATGAACTTCCCCATTTTCGTAATTTAATTAAACGGACTTTTTCAGTGCCCTCTATGAAAGGGATCTCCTTCTTTTGAATATTTTAAAAATAACCTCAGACATTGATGATATTTATGAATTAGTAAGTATGCCATCGGCACTGGTACTTGCATTTAATGCCGTATTGGTTCTACTTATTTATTTTTATTATTATATAAATGAGGTGTTTATATCCAAAAAGGAAATCTGCTCGCAAGTCGCCAATTTATTGTCTGAGTCTGAGATTAGATCAGGAAAGTAGTTTTTCGGAAGTTTTTCATGTGTTAAGACGTCAGGCCGTTTAAGTTCGTTTAGAAAAAAAAGCATAGTTTTACGCCTGTCAAGTCAAATATTCATTTATTCTAATTATCGCCACTATGGAAAAATTTCAAAAAGTAAAGCAACTGGTCGAAGGTGCAGAAGCGGACTTCTTAGCGTTTTATGAGAAGGGTAACAATAATGTAAACAATATAATTATGTAAAGAAACTGCTGTTTTAAAGTTTCATAAACATAAATAATGGGTGTCCGGCTATTTCGGACACCCATTATTTATGTACCGTCTTTACATAATTATTTGGTTTAGATTTAGGATTTGCTAAATATAAATCAAGTAATTATGGACAAAAAGATTAAAAAAATCTCAGATGTTATCGAGGCATATCTTGCCGAATTGGTTGACAGAGATTATTACAAAGGAACCATTAAAGACTATTCACGGGGATGTCGAGCTATTCAGCAATGGTGGGAGAAAAACGACCTTAAAGAGTTTAATGAGGAAAATGCATTACGGTTTTGTGATGAGGTTATAGGTACGCGCTATCTAAGCCCCGCCTTAACATCAGAACAAAAAAGGAGGCTCCGGGTTGTCAGAATGCTCTTGTCGATATACCGCAACGAAGATTTTGAGAATTATACCCCACCAATTGAAAAATCTCTTAAAACGAACCTCGGGGAAGTCTTCAGCAAATATATAGAATGGTGCACGGTGAGTTTAAAGCTAGCGCCAAATACATTGGATAGCCATAAGCGCATAGCCCTGAGGTACGATACATTTTTATGTGAAAGAGGTTTTCATTTCGGAGAAGTGTCTACCTCAAATTTCGAAGACTTTATTGCATCCGAATCAAAATCCAACCGAATAAGGTACAAGGCAGTTCTGCGCAATATTTACCGGTTTCTGCACAGTTCCGGAATTACAAAAGGAGATCTGTCAACATTCATACTTAAGGAGCCACATATCCATCACGGTTCAAAACTACCCACAACTTACACCGAAGAAGAGATCAAAAACCTGCTTCTATCAGTAGACAGGAGCACATCTTTGGGAAAAAGAGATTATCTCATCCTGCTCCTGGCCGCAGAATACGGAATGAGGGCTTCGGATATAAGGAGTATAGGCCTTAAGCATATTGATTGGGAATCTAATAAGATATCCTTCAACCAGCAAAAAACGGATGTCCCAATATCCTATCCCCTTATCCCATCCGTTGGCAATGCGATTATAGACTATTTGAAGCATGGTCGGCCCCAAGGGGGGAAGGATGTCATCATTGTTCGGCATGACAGCAAGCGAAAGGGTGACCAGATTACATCCAGTGGGATTTATTCTATTGTAGAGTCGGCTTTTAAGGCGTCCACCATTATTAATTGGAGAGAAAAAAAGCATGGCCCACATTCTCTGCGGCATAGCTTTGCCTCGAATCTACTAAAACGCGGAACCGGATACTACGTTATAGGTATGGCCATGGGCCATTCCTGTTCAGAGACCACCAAAACATACCTCCAGATAGATTTTGAACGCTTGCGGAAATGTAGTTTACAAATCCCCGATCTGCATAGTTTATATTACAGCAATATTGGAAAGGAGGTTGGAAATGAGCAGGCCTATCTTTAATTCGGTTTTTGCCAACCACATTTCTCTTTTCCTGGATTTTAGAGAAAACGGTGGCGTAAAATATATGTACCCTGACTTTTTTCATCTAAAGAAACTCGATGTTTTCTTTCTTCAAGAAGGGCTTACCGAGATTTCGTTCTCCAGAGACCAGGCAATCAAATGGAAACAGCGTTCTGAAGACGAATCCGTTGCAACACAATATGATAGAATCAATATTACAAAAAGATTCTTTGAATATCTTTTCATACAAGGTTTTCCAGTGGTTCAGATAAAAGATATCAAGCACCCTAAATCAAATTTCACACCTCATATTTATACGGATGAAGAAATTGATAAATACTTCAGGGCATTGGATTCATACGAATCGGGTAAAGACCGTAAACATAAGATCCAGTTACCCGTCTTGTTCAGGATCATGCTATGCTGTGGAACCAGAATTACTGAAACGATCAAAATTCTAAGGAAGGATGTTGATCTGGATTCGGGTATTATAAGGCTGTCGGAAACGAAAAATTCAAAACAGAGGTACGTGGTCATGTCCGACAGCTTATTGACCCTTATGAGATCTTTTGCAGATAAAACATTCTATGCTTTAGTAGATAATGACTACATATTCACATCTGTTCGGCAAAAATATATTTCTGCTTCGTCGGTTAGTGAAATACATCATAAAATCCTCCAATATGCAGGCATACCGAACAAGGGAAGTGGACGCTACGGGAAACGTGTTCACGACTGGCGACATACTTTCGCCGTGAAGGCATTCAAGCAAATGATAGATTCGGGAGAGGATATGTACGTTGCTCTTCCAATTTTGTCTGTGTATCTAGGGCATTATAACATCTACTCTACGGAACGCTATTTACGTTTGACCACGAGTATGTATCCATACCTTAAAGAGAAATTCGAAAAGAACCTTGATGAAATATTTGAAAAATAACCGCTATGAAAAGAACTGATTTTGCAAGTGCGGTCCACCGTTATTTCCGCGACTATCTGATTAATGACCGTGGCTGCTCGGAACGAACAATAGAAACCTATCGGTATGCTTTTATCCAGTTTATTGATTTTATGGAAAATAGCCTTCGGATAAAACCCGAAAAGATTGAACTTAAACATATTGACCACCAACACATCCAATCCTTTCTTTCCTGGCTGGAATGCGAGAGAAAAGTATCAACAGCAACTCGGAACCAACGGCTCGCTGTGTTTAAAGGTTTGGCTACCTTTTTGAAATACGACTACCCTGAATGCATCGATACTGCAATACAAATCCAGAATATTAAATTGAAGAAATCTCAGTCAAAAGAGATCTCCTACCTCAAGCCTGAAGGAATAAAACTGCTACTGTCGCAGATCAACAGAACTTCCCAGGCTGGAAGAAGGGACTTTACAATGTTTACATTGCTATATGCTACTGGCGTAAGGGTTAGTGAATTAATTGAGATAAGAGGACGGGATGTGTCATTGAGTGCGCCAAAACACATAGTAATATTTGGCAAGGGAGGCAAAGTAAGACATGTGCCTATAGTACGGCACTTATCATCTGTTCTTGAAAAATATTTAGAAGAAAACTGTTCAATGCTTCCTCAAAATCTTGACAGATATGTTTTTGTAAACCATTCTAATGAAAGATTCACAAGGCAGGGTATTAACCACCTTTTATCCAAGTATGCAAAGGTGGCGAGAAAAATAGACCCCACGCTGGTACCAAGCGATTGCAGCCCACACAAAATAAGGCATTCTATGGCTATGGCAATGGTTGAAAATGAAACGGATCTAATCATAATCAGGGACTTTTTGGGCCATTCCAGCGTCCAGACGACCGAAATCTACGCAAAACTATCTGCGTCTCGTCGAATGACGGCGATTGAGGCTGCAAGTAAAGAAATAGTGCCACCGGAAGAAGCTCTTTGGGTGAAAAATACTTCGCTTAAGGAATGGCTAAAGTTTATGACGAATCCCAAAATTATGTAAAGTTGCGATTTAGAAAAGGGGTGTCCAGCTATTTTGAACACCCCTTTTATGTTTATAAAACTTTAAAACAGCAGTTTCTTTACATAATTATATTGTTTACATTATTGTTATTATGTAAACATTTACATAATAACAAAGCTGCCGGAACAAGAGTCCGCGGCGTGATGCAGGAGCTGAAAGTTCTTGCGCAGGAAATCCGTCAAGAGGTTACAGAGAAGAAAAGTGAAGTGAATTAAATAGTTTTCAAGCTATTTTTACGGGCAAATCCTGGTTAACGACCGGGATTTGCTTTTTTGTTTTTAATTCCTTTCGTTTCAAACTGTGACGCGAATGAGTGTGGTAAATCTGTCACGTTTCTGCATTGCAAAATGTTACGGAATAATCCATGGTATAACCTGATGTGTTCAGGGTTATAAGCGGCCCAAACTTACGGTCGCATCGTGCCAAAGTTTAATAGTGGTCTGATGATTAGGGAAAATACAGACGGAGTTGTTTTTTTCTGCCTGTTCACTCCCGGAATTTTACATGAATCTTTGGTTCTATTGTTGGGGTTGTTTGTGACCGCGAAGAGTTACCGTGATTCGGTAATTTCATGGCCAATCCCTTCTCCTCTAAGTGTTAATCGACCTATTTAGAGTTTAAATGGGTTGCGGTTTTCTAATTTCATCTTTTTATTTTCGTATCACAGTAACCATTAGACTTGTTTGTGAAGACGGTTTTGAGAGATAGAAATATGGAAGGAATTTCTAGCGAAAGGTCAGTTTTAGAAAAAAGAAATGTTGTTTACAATCATGATTTTTTAGCTGAGATTTCCTAACCTGTTCCCGATTTAATGAAGCATTATTCTGCCTGCGAGCTAAGCTACGAAGGCGCTTTCACTAACCTATTGATGCAGTCTTTAAAAGCATAGAGAATTTAATAATCGTTAGCAGAGGTCACAAAAACCAAAAATTTCTGGAAGCTTTCCGGAAGGCTGAAACCACCTGCTTTCCCGTGGTTGTCCAGATGTACCGTTGTATCACCAATCCGCGGAAAAACGCGCCTTGGAGGATCCAACGGAATCTGTCCGCGCCGCGGAGGTCATCGCGAAAAACACTCGGAACTCGTGTGGCGATTGAAATTTTATAGGTATTGAAGGATAAATAAATGATTGTTGAACGTGAAAATGAAATGTGATGAAAGAGGAAAACAACAACCGAAACAAATGGCTGCACCTGCGGCTGACAGACAAAGAATATGAGCAAATTCAGGAGTAGTTCGCGTTGACAACTGATCTTAAGTTAAGTGATTTTGTACGCAAAAAATTACAGTGTAAGCTGATGATTGGAAGCTACCGGGATGCATCAATGGACGCTTTCATGGAGGAATTAATCGGGCTGAAAAATGGGTTGAGTGCGGTCGGTAACAACTTTAATCAGGCAGTAAAAAGACTCCACACCCTGAGTAAAATTAAAGAGTTTGAGCACTGGTTGGTCAGCTATGAGCTGGAAAGAAGAGAGCTCGCCAGACAGATGCAGCAGGCTCAGGAATTTATCAAAAAAATGGCGGACAAATGGTTGCTGTGATCCATCAGGGGAGCAGTCTGAGGGAAGCTGTTAACTACAATGAAAGGAAGGTCGAGCGTCAGGTTGCCGTGCTTCTGGATGCAGGCTATTACCCAAAAGATCCGGAGGATTTAACATTCAAACAGCGGCTTGCAAGACTTGAAAACAGGGCGAAATTAAATCAGAGGGTAAAGGTAAACCACTTCCATGTATCGCTAAACTTTGCCCCCGGAGAACATATTGCCAAAGAGGATTTGAAGCAAATTGCGGCTTTGTATTTAGATAAGATTGGATTTGCAAACCAGCCTTATCTACTCTATGAACACAACGATTCCGGTCATCCACATCTGCACGTGGTCTCAACGACTATACGGGCGGACGGCAGCAGTATTAACCTGCATAACATTGGAAGAAACCAGTCATCGAAAGCACGCAGGGAGATCGAAAACCAGTTCGGGCTTATCAAAGCAGATGGACGAAAAGGCCAGTCTTTTGAGCTAAAGCCGGTGAACCTGCAAAAGGTAGAATATGGTAAATCAGACACTAAAAGGGCCATTTCAAATGTGCTTTCCTCTGTGCTTGAAAGCTATAGATATACATCATTACCGGAGCTGAATGCAGTTCTCAAGCAGTACAATATTATGGCAGATGGCGGCATGGAAGACTCACGTATTTATAGAAATCAGGGACTGGTTTACTATGCACTTGATGCAAACGGGAACAGGGCAGGGGCGAGCATTAAGGCCAGTGATTTTCATTTCAGACCTACGTTGAAATTCCTGCAAAACCAGTTTGCTGCGGGTGAAACCGATCGCTTAAAGCACCGTGCCAAACTCAAAAACAGCATCGATTTGATTTTGGTAAGAGGGCAGGGGCAAAGCCTTGAAGATCTGATGCTTTCTTTGGAAAAGGAAGGTGTTAAAGTAGTATTAAGAAAGAGTCCCACCGGACTTGTTTACGGAATTACCTATGTGGATCACCGGACAAAATGTGTCTTTAACGGTAGTGTTTTAGGTAAAGAATACAGTGCCAAAGGGATTCTGGACCGGATCGGACAAAAGAATACAGCCTTGCAGACAACAGCAAAAAAACTGGATAAAAAACAGTCATCTGAGGCCAGTGACATCAAGTTGCAGGAGAGCGTTGGCAGTTTTGCCAGCTTTGATTTCAATGCAAATCCTGAAAGTAATAAATCCTCAGATCCATTGCTTGAAGATTTATTCACGCCGCTTTCAGACGATTCGCTCACGCCCTGGCAGCTTCGGAAATCCAGAAGAAAAAAACGTAAAAAAAATATCAGCCAGTAATCATTTTAAACTTCTATCGCCATGCAAACATCAGAAAACCAGCAGGCACTAGGGAAGATCCTGGATATGACCAGAATGCTCGCCGTTGCTATTATAGCACTTCATTTTTATTACTATTGTTATGCCGCCTTCGGTCAGTGGAAACTGGTTTCACCTTTAAGTGACAAAATATTAGACAACATTGTAAAGACTGGATTGTTCTCTTCTTTTAATAAATCCAAGATCGTCGCCCTTTGTTTTTTAGCGATTTCACTGATCGGAGTGAAGGGCAAGAAACAGGAAAAACTAAGTGTGAAAACCGGACTTGTTTATATCGGTACTGGGCTGCTATTATACTTTGTGAGCGGTCTGTTACTAAATTTAAATGTTTCCGTTAAGTTAATTTCTATCCTTTATATCAGCACAGCTTCCGTTGGTTTTATTGTGGTTTTAACCGGGGGGACACTTGTCAGCAGAGTAATCTATTTAAATATTAATAACGATGATATATTCAACAAAGAGAACGAAACCTTTCCGCAGCACGAGAGCCTTTTAGAAAACGAATACTCCATTAATCTTCCCGCCAGATACCAACTTAAAAATAAATTTCGAAAGAGTTGGATCAATGTTATCAACCCTTTTCGCGGACTTTTGGTGCTCGGTTCACCTGGTGCCGGAAAGTCTTATTTCGTTATTCGCCATATTATTACACAACATATTGCCAAAGGATTTTGCATGTTTGTGTATGATTTTAAAATGCCGGATTTATCTGTGATTGCCTACAACAGCTGGCTTAAAAATAAGGGTAATTACAAAATTCCTCCACAGTTTTACGCCATCAACTTTGATGATCTGACCCGATCTCACCGTTGTAATCCGTTGGATCATGCCAGTATGATTGATATCACCGATGCCGCTGAATCTGCGCGAACGATACTGATGGGCCTCAACCGTGAGTGGGTTAAAAGACAAGGTGATTTCTTCGTAGAATCTCCGATCAATTTTCTAACAGCGATAATCTGGTATTTGCGAAAGTATCAGGATGGCCAGTTTTGCAGTCTTCCGCACGTAATTGAATTAATGCAGGTAGAATACAAAGATCTTTTTACGATTTTAAGGACAGAAAAGGAGATTGAAGTGCTGATAAATCCGTTCATCACCGCTTACCTGAATGATGCCATGGAGCAGCTGGAAGGTCAGATTGCCTCCGCTAAAATAGCGTTAGCAAGGCTCTCATCCCCACAGCTTTATTATGTGCTGTCGGGTAATGACTTTACCATGGATATTAACAATCCCGAGCAGCCCAAGATTGTTTGTATGGGAAATAATCCTCAGAAAATTCAAATATACGGGGCTGTGCTTTCACTTTATGTTACCCGTCTTATTAAACTTGTGAACCAGAAGGGCAGGCTTAAAAGCAGCCTGATATTCGATGAGTTTCCGACCATTTATCTTGGTAATATGGATAGTCTGATTGCTACTGCAAGATCCAATAAGGTCTCGACCACGCTCGGAATTCAGGATGCCTCGCAGCTTAGAAAAGATTACGGGAAAGAGCAGGCAGATGTAATTATGAATATTGTAGGGAATATTATTTCAGGTCAGGTGATGGGGGATACCGCCAAACAGCTCAGTGAACGTTTCGGGAAAATCATGCAGGACCGCACCAGTTATTCCATTAACCGTACTGATACATCTATCAGTAGATCCAAACAGTTTGACGCGGCGATTCCTGCTTCGAAAATATCGGCACTTAGCTCAGGAGAATTTGTCGGTATGGTGGCCGATGATCCGCAGCAAAAAATTGAATTGAAGACCTTTCATTGCGAGATCATCAATGATCACAAAGCTTTGCAGCAGGAGCAGGAATCTTATAGGGAAATTCCAGTTTTTCGCACCATCGACACTTCTATGGTTCAGCGTAATTATATTCAAATTAAAGAGGATGTGAAAGATATCGTTACTTATGAGTTGGAACGTATTCTGCATGATCCGGCTTTGGAGCATCTTGTTGTTAAAAAGGGGAAAAGATGAGGTAGTATTAATTAGAGTCTGTCTATAAACTTCAACTGTCTGTAATATAGTTAATTAAACTATCGAATTTGGATTTTTCTTTGTATCTTTAGTTTATGAAGATGAAACTGTTTGAAGAATTTCTGATAAATTTGAGCGCCCGGATTGGTCTCGGAATCCTGAGTTTGCGCTTTTAGAGGGTCATCCAAGCTTGGTGACCCTTGTGTCCGCTGACATATTAAAAGGCTGTAAGCAGAGCGATTTTGGCCGTCAAGACATGCCCGGTGTTGAGCAAATTGTCCGTGCTGCGATTTATAAGGAGCTGAAAGGTCTTGATTACCGGGAATTGGAATATGCTCAAACAGATTCCAGGATATGTGCTCAATTTATAAAAATTGATGTAGTTCGCCCTTATAGCTTTCAGTTATATCAGAAATATATTTCAAAAATCACCGAAGAGAACGTGCAGAAATTATTGGTTTCACTCAATAAA
>NZ_SZVO01000003.1 GCF_005280585.1 Dyadobacter frigoris | reverse complement strand
ATCCCACGTAGTTTAAATTGCCTAAAATGATAGTAAATTGTCTGCCAAGCAGGATATTTGCTATCTATATTCCGCCATTGAACACCAGTTTCATTTAACCATAATATGGCATTTACTATGGTTCGCAAGGAATGTTTTCTTGATCTTTTGTTGTCAATTATTTTTTCTACAAATTGCCATTGAGAGTCAGTCATTTCTGTGAAATTCGTTTTCATTAAAACTTGTTTGAGGTGAGATTCAACAAGTTTAACGACTGGCTCTCATTGTTAGTTTAATACAATCCAAAACATACTCTTATATAATTTGAAATAAAAAATTGAATAACGTACTTGATTGTTCCGGAATGGCTTTTTTAGTAAAAAAGAGTGAGGGAGTGAGTGAGAATTGTCTAATAAAATTTTAATCGTATTTGTAAGTGCATTTACTTACGAATAATCTTTTAGACTAATTCGTATATTAGCCGTAGTTAATCCCAATGTCACACCTAAAAACAGACTTAGAAATGAAAAATTTGAAGGCGATTATGTTGATTTTGTTCCTTGCCATTACCGGAACAACTTTTGCTCAAACTGCAACACCCGCGGTAAAAACAACGGTAACAAAGAAGAAAACCGATAAGGCAGCAAGCACAACCAAGGTGGATGTTAAAACAAATGCCGTCGTTGCTCAGCCAGGAGCAAAATTGAAAAAAGATGGTACGCTTGACAAACGTTATGCTGAAAACAAAAATTTGAAAAAAGACGGGACACCGGACAAAAGATTTAAAGCTAATAAAAAAGACTCTTTGAAAGCGGGTAAAAAACCTTGATTTCAATTAACAGAGTTTGAAAAAATTAGAAAGGCTGCAAATATATTTTGCGGCCTTTTTTATGTTTTGAGAGCATACTTCTCAAAAAGAAATAGGGGTAAAGTCAAGGTCGGTTGTCATAATTTTAAATCAGTAGAATTTAGTTTAGCCAATTGGTGTGATATGAAAATTGATTGAGAGAATTATAACTTTGATCCGGAATATTAAGTATCTGGCTTTTACAAGTACAACTTTTGATATGAACCGGATTCATACTCTTTTCAGATTGGCGGTACTGATAACATTGAGTTTGATGTTAACCCTTTCACGTGCCCAAAATGTACTAAGCAGAACAATTTCAATTGATATAAAAAATAAACAGCTTTCCCAGGTTTTAAAGTCTATAAGTGAGCAGGGGAAATTTAATTTTTCCTATAACAGTGATCTTATTCCTGGAGATAGTCTTGTAACTTTTTCGTCGTCGTCCAAATCTCTCAGGCAGACTTTAGATGCTTTGCTTTCAGGGAATTATCAATATAAAGAAACCGGCGATTATGTTATTATTCAAAGACCTGTAAGAGAAAAATATAATTATATAACCGGCCAGGTATTTGACAGTGAAACCGGAAAGGAAGCTGACTATGCGAGTGTTTATTCAAAACAGCAATTTATTTCCACGTTAACGGATGAGTCAGGGTTTTTCAAACTTCGGCTAAAAGATAAAAATTTCCCTTTGACATTGACTATAAGTAAGATTGGTTATGCCGATACTTCCATCGTTATCAATGTTCCACATGATTCCGGGATGAAAATCATTATTTATCCCAAAGCAATAGATCTGGATCCGTTAATTGTAAAATACTCTGAAGGAGGGAATTCATGGCTGGCCAGGCTCTTTGTTTCTTCCAAATTACGTTTACAAAGCAGAAATATTAGGAAGTTTTTTGTTTCACTTCCGTATCAGGTTTCGTTAACCCCGGGTTTGAGCACACATGGAAAACTGAGTTCTCAGGTAACCAATAAGTTTTCGCTGAATATTTATGGAGGTTATACTGCCGGAGTTAATGGTGTTGAACTGGCGGGGCTTTTTAATATTTCTAAAAAAAATGTCAGGTATTTCCAGGCTGCCGGCGTGTTCAATTCTGTTGCCGGACAATTGAAGGGTGTACAGCTGGCAGGTCTTTACAATCAAATTTTAGATTCGCTGCAAGGTGTGCAGTTATCGGGTTTTGGCAATGTTATTAACAAACATTTAAAAGGGGCACAGGTTTCAGGTATTTTTAACAAGGTTTCGGGAAATATAAACGGTGTGCAGGTTTCTGGTGTAGCAAATATTGTGAATGGAGAAATGCACGGAGGGCAAGTCAGCGGTCTGTTTAATAAAAGTTTGAAAACGATGCATGGCTTTCAGCTTAGCGGAGGATTGAATTTGGCAAATGAAAATCTTTCGGGCCCGCAAATCAGCGGGATTGGTAACATCAGCGAAAAAGAAACAAGTGGTTTGCAGCTCGCTGGTTTATTCAATTATGCAAGAAATCTGAAAGGTGTTCAGATTGGTGTAGTAAATCTCGCAGACAGTTCCTCAGGTTACAGTTTCGGACTACTCAATATTGTGAAAAACGGTAAGGGAACAATTTCTGTTTACGGAAATGAATTACTGCCTTTAAATATTGCCTGGAAATCAGGAAGTAAAAAGCTCTATAATATTTTTACTGTTGGTTCGTACGTTGGTGGGAGCAGGGCATATAGTTTCGGTTTTGGTATCGGAAGGGAATTTAAAATTAACAAAAATCTTACGCTGAATACTGAAATTACGGATCAAAATATTTATCTGGGAACATGGAAAAATCTGCCTGTTCTTTATCGTTTTCAAACCGGGCTTAATATCAAGTTAAGTAAATCGCTTTCTCTAAGTGCCGGGCCGGCTTTCTCGATGTTTTATTCTGAACAAAAGGAATTTAGAAGTAATTATCAGTCATTTTCTGATAAAGGATTTATGCGATTTAAGATGCGTCAAAATGGATATGCCTGGTTGGGGTGGCAAGGTGGTTTGAGCTGGAATTATGGATCCATATTTTAATTGGTAGCAGTGGCTAAACCTTGTGGTATGTAGATAGTGCGTAACCCAGGGCTTTTGCCTTGAGTTTCTGAGTATCCAAAAGGCCCACGGCTTTAGCCAAAGCAATTATGTGGTGAAGGAAAATAAATAATACAATAAGAATTATAGTAAGAAACACCGGAACAGACACTTTTGTAACCATCCAACAGTGTCTATTTCTTTATTATGAAATCAAAATTCTTCTATTTCCTTTTCCTTGCTTTTATTAGCCATTTTGTTTCCGCACAAACTTCGGCATTCACGTGGTGGAATCCTGCGAATAATTCTTTTCCTGTTTTGGAAGGACAAGCCTGGCCTGATGAAGTGAAAAATAAATATGACCGCCTGCCTGCCCGTGCAGAGAAAATTGTTAGGGAGCAGGTTTGGAATTTATCTACCCAGACGGCCGGTGTGATGATTCGTTTTCGGGCTAATTCGGGGGAAATCAGAGTCCGATATGCAGTTGGAGGAAAACAGGCATTGCCGCATATGCCGGCAACCGGTGTGAGCGGGGTGGATTTATATGCCATTTCAAATGATGGCGACTGGCGCTGGTGCGCGGGAAAGTATGCTTTTGGAGATACAATAACTTACAATTTTAAAAATATAGAACCGGTTGATCCAACCCATAAATTGGGCAGAGAATACCGGCTTTTTTTACCACTCTACAACAATGTAAAATGGCTGGAAATCGGAGTGCCGGAAGGAACCCGGTTTGAGCCGTTGCCAGTTAGGCCAGACAAACCTGTTGTTGTTTACGGAACTTCTATTGCACAAGGTGCCTGCGCCTCTCGTCCCGGAATGGCGTGGACGGCAATTCTTGGACGGAAACTGGATGATCCGTTAATTAATCTCGGCTTTTCAGGAAACGGACGAATGGAAAAAGAACTGATCGATCTGGTTTCGGAAATTGACGCTAAAATTTATATTCTGGATTGTCTTCCAAATCTTGTTGCGAGCGTCAATATTCCAACAGACGAGATTAAGAAAAGACTTTTGGATGGGGTTCGGGTATTGAGGGCAAAGCGGCCCGAAACGCCAATCGTATTGGCCGAGCACGACGGTTATACGGATGAGGCGATTAACGCTGTTAGCCGGAAAAGTTATCAGGATGTCAATGTTATTTTGAAAGAGGCATTTGCACAGTTGAAATCGGAAGGTATAACCGGGATTTATCTTATTCCAAAAGAAGATTTCCATCAGGATATTGAAACTATGGTGGATGGTACGCATCCCACGGACTTAGGAATGATGCGTTATGCAGAGGCTTATGAAAAGCAAATCAGGGAGATTTTACGTGAGCCTGAGGGAACGGTTTCTACTACTATTCCTTGTACACAAATGCGTGAGCTTGCCAACTATGACTGGGAAAAAAGACATTTTGAAATACTGAATGCAAACAAATCAGAACAACCGAAAATTGTTGTAATTGGCAATTCGATAACACATTTCTGGGGTGGACTTCCAAAAGGTCCGCGGGCTACTGGAGCCGATTCCTGGGATAAAACTTTTGGGGTAAATGCCAGAAATATGGGATATGGCTGGGACAGGATTGAAAATGTTCTGTGGCGTGTTTACCATGGTGAACTGGATGGATTTACAGCCAAACAGATTTTCGTAAACATCGGTACTAATAATCTTCAAATGAACTCGGATGAGGAAATTCTGACTGGCTGGCAAATGCTGATTGAGGCGATGAAATATCGTCAGCCTAAGGCGAATATCTCAATGGCGGGAATTTATCCAAGAAGGCAACAGGAAGAGCGTGTTGCGAAGCTGAACGCAAAATTGAAAGAGCTGACCAAATCAGCAAATGTGAATTATGTAGATCCGGGCCTGGTATTGGCGGGTAAAGATGGAAAAATTGACGAGTCGCTTTTCTCAGACGGACTGCATCCGAATGCAAAAGGATATTCAATTTTAGGAAAAGCATATGAATCATTCATAACCAAATGATTCATAATACTCTCTAAATAATAACGCCTATTCCAAAAAGAATAACAAAAAGCAAGGTCGAGAGCGCCATTTGTTTAAGATATGGATCCAGTTCACTAGCCTTTTTTAATCTGGAAATAGCGAGGCCATTTTTGATAAAAAATGGGAAGCTAAGAAGGAAAATAAGGCTGGTGTAACTTGAAAAATGCTGTACCGTATAAATCAATACACAAAGCATTCCAATACTTAAAATCGCCCAATGATAAAGAATCGCTTTTTCCCGTCCGAGCCGGACCGGGATTGAGTTTTTACCGGTAGCTCTGTCGGATTCAATATCTCTGATATTATTGATATTTAAAACACCAACCGCAAAAAGTCCGCAGCTTGTTGCAGGCAAAAGTAAGTCCCAGTTCCAGACATGCGTGTGCAGATAACTACTTCCCAACACGCCGACCCAACCGAAAAATATTAAAACAGATAAGTCGCCGAGGCCGACATAGCCGTAAGGCCGTTTGCCTGCGGTGTAGGTAATGGCAGCGATGATACACGCAATTCCGATTCCCAGAAATACCCAGAAAGTATTGGCTGGCGCATCTTTTAACGCAATAAATAACAGGGAAATGCCAGAAATTAATGACAGTACTGAAAAAATAATAATAGCTCTCAGCATGGTCGATGCCGCAATATTGCCAGAATGAACCGCTCTTATGGGGCCTTCCCGAAGCTCGGTATCTTTTCCATTTACTGCATCGCCATAATCATTGGCAAAGTTGGAAAGTATTTGTAAAAGTGTGGTTGTAAGTACACTTAACAAAGCAACGGGCCAGCTAAACTGACCCGTTGATGCTGCTAAAAAACAGCCCATTAATATACATGATAGTGCCAAAGGCAATGTACGGGGCCGGGCTGCTTCGATCCAAAATTTCATTTTACTATAATCTTAAAATCAGGCCTGGGCTTTTTGTTCAGCCCAGGCAATTATTTTCTCTGCGTCTTTTAAGCCGGCGGTAGAAACTTCGGAACTTAAATTTCCATCGTAACTCATCGCCAAATGTAAAGTGTCATAAGCAGCAAGAAATGAAGAGAGGATCTTTTTATCCAGTCTAGCCAGTTCTTCCTTATACCATTCTACACTTTTACGGCCTTTCTTTTTATCACCTAAAATTGCATCCAATGCTACAAGTACACCTGAATAAGCTGTGTGGCCAGCCATTTTCACATATTTGCGATCCTGGTAATAGCCGTTTTCTTTTCGGGCTTTTTCGCTCAGGATATCTTTTGCATTTTCGATGTGCCTTTTGGCTTCAAGTATTTCTTTCATGTCGTGTGTGTTTTATTAAAGTTGGAATTAAATACCAACAGCAGTCAGAAACTCAGCGTCAGTAGGCAATATTTTTGATGCGAAAAAGTTGGTCAGTTCTCCTTTTTCGTTGATCACATATTTGCAGAAATTCCAGGTAGGAACTTTATCATTCCAGCCGTTCAATTCTTTTGTGCTCAGCCATTTATAAATTGGAGCCTGATCCGGACCAAGTACTGAAACTTTTTCAAACATAGGGAAAGAAACGCCGTATGTTTTTGAACAGAACGTAGCAATTTCTTCGCTTGTACCTGGTTCCTGGCCACCAAAATTGTTAGCAGGGAAACCTAATACAACCACTTTGTCGCCATGTTCTTTGTTGAATTTTTCCCAATCTGCATACTGTTTTGTGTATCCGCATTTTGAAGCAACATTCAGGATAACTACTTTTTTACCTTTGTATTTGCTCAAATCAATCGTTTTTTCACCAACAAGAGATTTTACTTTAAAGTCGTACAAAGTTTGTTTTGCAGTCATAGATTCCGCTGGTTTTACCGCTGTTTCACTTTTGTCAGCAAAGATGCCGGTGAATAGCGTTGTCATCATAATAAGTACTGATTTTAGCAAGGCCATAACAATTCAATTTGGTTAAGTTGGAATTAAAAATGTTTAGAAAAAATGCTTTTTTGTTAGTCGTGGTTGTCACTATAAAATTAACGTAAAAAAATGCTTTTACATTCTTTCAGGTACATTTATTCCTAACAACCCTAAACCTTTATGAATCGTTTCTGAAACTACTTTTGATAAAGCGATACGGAATTTTACTGCGACAGGATCACTATCTGCAAAAATGGAAACTTCCGCATAAAACTGGTTATAAACTTTGGCCAGTTCATACATATAAAAAGATACAACCGATGGTGCAAATTCGTTACCCGCAGCCTGAACCCGTAGTGGAAATTGAGCTAAGGTATAAATCAATTCACGTTCAACCTGATGCAGTTCGTAGTTTTTTGGAGGCAATTGAATTTCAATACCGGATTGTTCCGCCTTTCTCATGATAGAACGCATTCGTGTGTAGGTATATTGAATGAATGGGCCTGTGTGTCCCTGGAAATCAATTGATTCTTCCGGGTTGAAAAGCATTCTTTTCTTAGGATCAACTTTCAAAAGATAATATTTCAATGCGCCAAGCGCCAGGGTATGGTACAAAGCCGTTGCTTCTTCACTGTCAAAATCATCAATTTTCCCTAGTTCCTGCGTACGTTTAGCAGCCGTTTCAATCATCTGGTTTACAAGATCATCAGCATCCACAACCGTACCTTCGCGGGATTTCATTTTTCCGGATGGCAAATCTACCATACCATAGCTGATGTGATAACAACCGTCTGCATACGGGCGGCCAAGTCGTTTCAAAATGGCAAACAAAACGTTGAAATGATAATCCTGTTCGTTTCCAACAACCCACAAATAACGGTCATTATGGAAATCAGCGAATTTCAATTCCGTTGTCCCGATATCCTGGGTGATATAAACAGAAGTTCCGTCACCACGCAGAACCAGTTTTTCATCAAGTCCTTCTGCCGTAAGATCAATCCAGATAGAATCATCTGCTTTTTTAAAGAAAACTCCTTTTTGTAATCCCTCCTCAATAATATCTTTCCCTAAAACATAAGTATTAGACTCATAGTATGTTTTGTCAAAAGTAACACCAATCTGTTTATATGTCTGATTGAAACCGTCATACACCCAGTTGTTCATTTTTTTCCAAAGCGCAACCGTTTCTTCATCACCTTGTTCCCATAACAAAAGCAATTTCTGAGCTTCCAGAATCCACGGTGCTTTTTTCGCGGCTTCTTCAGCTGTCATGCCGCTTTCTACGAGCTCACCTATTTGTGTTTTATATTCTTTGTCAAAAAGAACATAATATTTTCCGGCTAAATGATCACCTTTCAGACCCGAAGATTCCGGCGTTTCTCCGTTTGCAAGTTCACGGTAAGCAAGCATGGATTTGCAGATATGGATTCCACGGTCATTTACCAGACAGGTTTTTACAACATCATATCCGCAGGCTTTCAAAATCCTTGCAAGAGAATCGCCCAGGAAATCATTGCGTAAATGACCTAAATGCAAAGGTTTATTGGTGTTTGGCGACGAGAATTCGATCATCACAGATTTCCCGTTCGCCGGCGAATCACCATAATCAGCGTCAGAAATAATATCGCCGAATAAATTCAGCCAGGTCTCATCGTTAAGGCTGATGTTCAAAAATCCCTGAACGACATTGCAGCTGTCAACAATCGATGAATTTTCTTCAAGATCAGCGGCAATGATCTGTCCGATTTCCGCAGGAGCGCGGCGTGTAGCTTTGGTTAAGGAAAATGTTACGAAGGTGTAAAATCCGTCAAATTCCTTCTTGGTAGGCTGCAAAAGGATATCATCGACTGTGATATCGAAATTTTTCAGGATCGCTTTTTGAATGTCTGCTTTAATTATGGCTTCAATCGTCATGAATATTGTTTTTATAGTATTTCAGATTGTTAATCAAAATCGACATAACAATCATCTAAGTTTTTATTTGAATAAAAATATTTATATATTAATGATTATGTTATTCTTTTTGATGCAAAATTAGGGTAAATATTGAACAGACTTACACCCCGGAGCAAGAACTTATGAAGAACCGTTTACTATTTGTGATTCAAAGTTGTCTGATCATACAACTTTGGCTGGCCGTACCTTCCAGGGTTTGGGCACAATTAGAACAATCCGATCGTCTTGAAATTCCAACAAGCTCCTCGCGTTCCGAGGTTTTTGAAGTTTTTACTTTGGGAAACGGAGGGCTGATATCTCTTGTTCGAGGGGATGATTTTATTGGAAACCGTAACGAAACCTGGGAATTTACTAAATACGACATTTCACTGAATCCTGTCTGGAGAGTTAACTATAAGCTCGATAACCGTTATACTCCTGTCATGGCCCATCAGGGGCAAGATCATGGATACTGGCTTTTTGCGCAGCCGGATACAGATCATTTCCTGTTTATCCAAATGAATTTTATGGATGGGGCCATTGAAACTTTCAAGGGAGATCTTCTCTCTGGAATAGATGTGCATCAGTTTAAAGTAATTGGCAGTAAGGCAGTTATAGCCGGTTATCACCGTTCACGCCCTGTGGTTGTGATACATTCTTTTTTCGATCATACCTCCAAAGTTTTACCGGGATTGTATGAAAAAAATACGGAGCTGAACAATGTTGATATTAATGAACAGGATGGAATTATTAACGTTATCACTTACGCTTACCGCAAGAAAAATTGTGTTTTTGAAATAAAAACATACTCATACGAGGGCAGACTTGTAAAGAAAACTTCGCTAAGCGATCCAAAGAACAGCTTTATTTCGGGGCAGATTGTCCCCTTAAATCAGGATGATTCTTATTTGATCGGAAATTATTCTGTTGGTTGTACACCTTATTCGCAAGGTTTATATATTACACATATTACAGATAACGAACCGGATGCTCCGGAATTTATAGAGTTTTCGGAACTTCAAAACTTTTTCAATTTTATGAAGCCAAAACGCCGGCAACGTGTGATGGAACGTATTGGAAAACGTAAAAGTCTGGGGAAAGAAAACCGGTTCCGCTACCGTCTGTTGGTGCATGAATTAATCCAGACAGAAGATGAAATTGTGCTTGTTGCCGAAGTTTATTATCCTAATCAGCGTGCAGGATCGCCAATCATTACAAATGGAATAAACAGGCCTTATTCAGGCCGCAGCATTGAAGGCTATCGCTACACACATGCCATAGTCTGCGGGTTTGACCGTAACGGGAAATTTAAATGGGATAATTGTATCCCAATAAAAGATCTGAATAGTTTTGAGTTACAGGAAATGGTTCAACTGACGCCTGTTAATGATTATTTCATTCTGGCTTATCCGCAAGAGGGAACAATTCATACGGAAGTTATCAACAGGAGTAAAGTTGTTGTAGAAAATGAAAAATTTGAAATAACGGCCAAATCAGAATCAGATAAGGTACTGACAAACGAAAATGCATATCTGGCACCCTGGTACGGACAATATTTTCTGGCCTATGGCATGCAGCGTGTCGGACCTTCAACAGTTGGCTTAGGGCGTGAAGTTTTCTACATCAATAAACTGACATACAAAACAGAAGGAATTCAGAAAGCTGAAAACCGCGAAAGTAATGATGTACCAAGGTAATTGTTAATGATTAATTGTTAAGGGTTAATTTTTAATGGTTAAGGCTTTTGAGCGGAGGTACATTAACAACTAATGCCTATATTATAAATAATTAGACTTTTTGAAGTAAGGTTTTAAAGAGAATCTTGAAGATCCGGTACCAGGGATTCGGCTATGCATTAACCCTTAACCATTAATAATTAACAATTAATCAACCATCCAGATATGATCGGCTTCAAAACCCTGTTCTTTCCATTCAACCTGTACGCGCTGACTTTCAACCGTGCTGACTTTCATGCCAACATAATCCGGTTCTATAGGTAATTCGCGGTTGTAGCGACGATCAATTAATACCATCAGTTCAACCATTTTTGGGCGGCCAAATGCGGTCATAGCGTCGAGGGCTGCACGTACCATTCGTCCGCTGGCCAGGACATCATCAATAAGAATGACGCGTTTGCCTTCAATTAAAAAAGGAACATTTGTTTTATTGGGCAGAAGAGGGGAGTCACGGCGGCGAAAATCATCTCTGTAAAAAGTAGCATCAAGATGGCCCAACGGAATATTTTTTCCGGTTCTTTCCCGCAATTCAGCAACAACGCGTTCTGCAAAGAAAATTCCTCTTGGCTGAAGGCCCATGATAACGGAATTATCAAAATCCTGATGATTCTCAATAAGTTCCTGGCACAACCGGCTGGTCATGATCTCTAAAAGAGGGCTGCTTAAAATAAGTCGTTTGATGGACATCTTGTAATTTTACTGAATTAAAGCCTAAATTAAGCTCACAATTATGAAATGTAAAACTTTTCGGTGCAATATGTACAACATGTCAATAAAGAATCACTCAATATTATCCTTTGGTTGGCAGTAAAAAAACGTCATTTAATAAGTTATTTTCTTTCTTACGGCTTATTCATTTAATTTTGGCCACAAATTCTCCCTGTTCCGTTTCCGGGAAATAATTGATAAAAATAACGATCTGCCACATACTTATTAATTTTTCCGCAGATCATAATAATTTAATAAAACAACAATGAAATACCTGATAGCAGGACTTGGGAATATTGGTCCTGAATATGCATTTACACGCCATAACGTTGGTTTCATGGTGCTGGACAGGCTGGCTGCACAAAATGATTTTAAGTTTTCTTTCGAAAAACTGGCATTTATAGCTGAATGGAAACATAAAGGACGGCAGTTTTATTTTATTAAGCCTACCACTTTTATGAATTTGAGTGGTAAAGCAATCCGTTATTATATGGATCAGTTTAAAATTCCAAAAGAAAACGTGCTGGTTATTGTTGATGAACTGCAATTACCCTTTGGAACATTGCGCATTAAACCAAAAGGAAGCCATGGCGGACACAACGGTTTGAGGAATATTGAGGAAATTCTGGGCACTTCTGAGTATCCCAGACTGAGATTTGGGATAGGAAATAATTTTCCTCGCGGAAGGCAAGTAGATTATGTATTAAAAGCATTTTCCAAGGAAGAAATGGCTGAATTGCCTATTTTTCTGGATAGTGCTGGTGAGATGGTTATTTCGTTTTGTACTTTGGGGATACAATATGCGATGAATAATTATAATCAATGATTGTACTTTTTAAAGATATATAAATATTTTAAGAATGTAATTTATTTGGTTTTTTGAATGCAGATAAAATAATATTCTATTTATTGTTTCATAAAGTGCTAAAAATGATGAAGTAGGCTTTTTTTTTAATCGTTTATTCCAAACATTATTTTGTTTTCAAGTTTTAATAGAATTTGTAATATCAAAATTTATTGTGATATTTGTATATCGATTTAAGGCGATAGGAATTGAATAAATCCATGAAGTTTCGTGCGGATAGTATTATATTTGTGCTTGGTTTAGGAATTAGGATTACTAGTTTATAGGTTTTTGAAGCCTCTTGATAAAAAAAATGGGGCATAATTATTTAACTTGTGAACTGAAGTTCGATTTGCTTCGTATATTGAATCAGTAAATATCTGATTTTGATAAGAAAAAAAATTGGAGTATTATTGAGATGAATGTGACTTTGTCTAATAAGGTAACGTCAAAGAAGGGAATCTTTTAAACTGAGAAATTAAATTTCAGAAATCAGTTTAAAATAAATTGACAAGGCAAGTCGGAAGGTGAACGTTGATATTGGAAAAGAGCTTTGTTATTTGGAATAGAAAAAATGATTTAACCTGAGTAGCAGTATATGATTAGTATGCTTTAATTTAGGTAAATATAAAGATAAGAAAAGGTTAAGGGTTTAGGAATAGTCAGTATAAAGCCGTCTTTATGAGATGGCTTTATCTTTTTATAGGCTCCGCCCAAACTTCAACCCGCCGGTTTAGTTTTCTTAATTCTTCCGACTGATTTTTTTGACTGGGTCTGGTCGAGCCGTAGCCCACACCCTGAATTCTATCATTTGGAATTCCTCTTTCCAATAAATAATTTTTTACAACCTGCACGCGCTGATTGGAAAGCAAGAGGTTTTTA
Source organism: Dyadobacter frigoris (assembly GCF_005280585.1). Taxonomy (GTDB): domain Bacteria; phylum Bacteroidota; class Bacteroidia; order Cytophagales; family Spirosomataceae; genus Dyadobacter; species Dyadobacter frigoris. The sequence goes on along the minus strand of NZ_SZVO01000003.1, from coordinate 513,424 downwards.
TCAAAATCTCCGATATTATCGGTGTGGCCTTTCAACATAATTTTAAGATCATTTCTTTTCTGAAAGTAGGAGACCAGCGAATCAAGCTGTGTTTTTGCAGGATTTTCCAGTGTTTCTGTGCTTTGTGTAAACAATAAAGTTGCCAACGGACTGTCAAAAGTTTCCGGACTCAGGCTGATCAGAGATTTAACTTCTGTTGCCCTGCCTGTGGTTCTTACCGGGATACTCTTTGTTTGATAACCTTGGGCCTGCACGGAAATTTTGTATGATTCATGCGGCTTCAACTGAAATGCATAGGAGCCATTATGAACCTTACTTTGTGCAACAAGCGAATCATTATTCATTTTACGAACCGAAACATCTGCATTTTCAACAGCGGCAAGATTCTTTCCTTCAAACACTTTTCCGGTAACCTGCACAAGATTGGTATTAATGACTGGTGTTTCTTTTTCAACTGGGTTGGCTTCTTGTTTAACAGCTTCAATTTCAGCAGTCACTTCTTTGGGTGCCCGGCTTATCGTCTGGTAACTTCTTCTGATAAAAACAGGGGTCATTACGCGGTCATAAACCCGGATCAAAGCCACCGAACCGGCACTTGCCTCATGATTTGCTACCAGATCGTCCTGAAAGAAATTCAAAACCTGCTCATTATCTAAAATGCCTTCCGTCCCGGGATCTTTAAATTCAACTTTTGAAATACCATTTACATACATTTTAATGGCTTTGGTATCAAAGTCGCGGGAATAGACATAATGGATATATTGATTGGCTTTTACCGGTGCTTTTTCACCAATGGCAAAATCGTAAAAATTTAATTTCCCGTCGTAAATGTAGCTTCCGTAATCGCTTTTACGGTTTTTAAAATCCAGAACGCGTTTCCAGCTATCAAGTTCATTCAGTTTGAAATAGATTTCAATCGTGAAAGATTTGTTCAGAAATCCATTCGCTTCTTTATTGTCAAATTGTAAACCGCTATTTTTTTCAAATTGATAAACCGTTCTTATAATTTCCGGAACACCTTTTTCGCCGCTTCCAGGAACTTTCTCTTTTATAAATTGCCCTGACTGACCGAGTTTATGCAAAACCGGGCCACCTTTTTCCATCGGAGAAAGGCCGTTATTGAAATCATAAGTCCACTGGGTCTGTGAAAAAACGGGATCGCAATAGTGGCTAAGAAGAAGAATTACAAAAAGCCATTTCGCATTTTTTTTACTAATCATCTTCAAAAATATAAAAAAGAGAGATCGAAGCCGAAATGCTTCTTGTATTTTTGAAACATAATTATGGTTTAAAGTGAAAAATATTCTAATCGGTCTTGTCTTTTCCATTCTGTGGGCCTCTGCTTCGGTCGCAACCAAGTTTGGTGTTCAGTCTGCTTCTCCTTTGATATTAGCAAACGTTCGTTTTTTTATTGCAGGTATACTACTGCTCGGTTTTTCTTACGGATTTAAAAAAGATCCGACATTTCGTCTTCCTGGTCGAAATGAATTCAGGCAGCTTGCTTTGTTCGGGTTTATGAATACAACGTTGTATCTCGGCTTGTACGTGTGTGCGATGAAGTACGCAGCTGCCGGAATCGGAAGTCTTGCAGTTTCGACAAATCCTCTGATCATTGTTTTATTATCTGCCTGGTGGCTTCACAGAAAACCGGCAAAAGCAGAATGGATGGGGATTGTACTTGGAATGGCTGGAGTGGCCGTTGCGACTTATCCCTTACTAAAAAACAGTTTCACAACATTGACAGGCATTTCCTTGCTTTTGATCAGTATGGTTGCCGTTTCCGCTGCCAGTGTATACTATGCAAGCGTGAAATGGGAATTGCCTAATTTGCTTATTAATGGCTGGCAGGTTATGTTGGGAGGTATATTTTTACTTCCATTCACTATTTCTTTTAGTGATTTTAGCGCAGCACATTGGGACATAACATTTTGGGGTTCTGTTTTATGGCTGAGCCTTGCTGTATCTGTAGTGGGTTTGATTTGCTGGTTTTATCTGCTTCGCCTTGACACTGTCCGTGCATCGTTATGGCTTTTTTTATGCCCGCTTTTCGGGTTTTTCTTTGCCTGGTGGTTAATGGACGAGCCGGTTACCATTTATACGGTTATTGGTACTGTATTGGTTATAGCAGGCTTATATGCGGGACAAAGATCAAAATTACAGGCCATAACAAAATAGTCATTTATCGTCCCAAAGAACAATAGATGATTATTTTAGAATTATGTTAAATCGAATTATTCGGTCTCGATTTCACCTTTCAAATAAAGGCGAGCCTGCCCGCCAATATTGACGCGGTCGCCATCCAGATCACATTTCAAAAAGCCGCCGCGTTTTGAAAGCTGTTTTGCAGTGAGGTCTGTTTTAGAAAGTTTTTCAGCCCAATAAGGGATCAGTGTTGTATGTGCAGAACCGGTTACAGGATCTTCATCAACACCGGATTGCGGAGCGAAAAACCGTGACACAAAATCAACATCGTCACCAGGTGCCGTAACAATAATGCCACGTGCCGGGATCGTAGAAAGTACGATTATATCAAAATCAAGGTCACGCACTTCTGCTTCGGTATCAAGAACAACCATGTAATCCGTTTTTCCTTTATAAACTTCCAAAATCGTAGCGTCGCTTAATCCTTCCATCAGGGCAGGAGGCGGTACAGCAATATGGTAGGGGTCGATAGGGAAATTCAGCGTCAGCCAGTTGTCTTTACAATGTACAGTTAACTCTCCGCTAAGCGATTCGAATTTGATAAGATCACCTTTGTAGCCCTGGATGTTAAAGATCACGTAACCAGCAGCCAAAGTGGCATGTCCACAAAGTTCCACTTCCAGTATTGGTGTGAACCAGCGAATGTGAAATCCATTTTCAGTTGGAACGTAAAAAGCAGTCTCAGCAAGGTTATTTTCGGCTGCAATACTTTGAAGTGTTTCATCCGGAAGCCAGTTTTCCAACGGTATTACCGCGGCAGGATTTCCTGAGAAAAGCTGATCCGTAAATGCGTCTATTTGGTATATATTAAGTTTCATGTAATTGGGCTCGAGGTGTTAATTTATTCCAAGGTATTAATTTTTTTTTCGATTAAACGTAGTCGGGTATGGAATTTTTCAAGATTAATATTAAAATCAGATAAATTATGCCCTAATTCTGGTTGGAACTTATTTGCCCAGAATTTCTTTAAAACTTTCTTTTCCTGCCGGTAATCTTTTAAGATTTTCAATTAATGTCACAGCACGCTCAATTCGCAGCTGACTGCTTTTGACCGCTGTAATATGACGAATGATAAAACGTCGTTTTCCGGCAACCAGCAGATTGAAACGTCTGTTTCCTTCATCGTCCTGGTCCAGTAATTCTTTCAATTCTTCGGGTACTTCCAGGCCGTATTCACTATCATCTATTTCCAGAGCCACTGTCAATGACTCACCTTCTTTCGCTTTTAATTGTTTGATCCGCTGTGCATTGATACTGATGTAAGCATCGCCAGTACCCAAAGCAACCAAACCACATTGCCATTTTACTTTTTCATTTACAGTGCACCAGAGCCGGACAGAAAATGAGCCGCCAAGCTTTTCAACAATTTCATTGGGAACGAGTAAATACCTTGTTCCGGCCAGGTGTTCAAGATGATGAATAGTTGACTTAAAAAGGACAGACATATTTATTTTCTCCTGTTTTTCATACGTAAATATACGCCGTTTGTCCAGCCAAAACCTTCCTGAACATCGTATTCTCCACCGCCAGCTTCCAGATTCGTATCCGAAACGTTGTATTTTTCCATCATTTTGCCTGTACGCTTAAATTCCTTTTCATTCAAAGAAAGCCATTCGTCACTCAGTTCATTAGCTGTTTTATGAAAATTATAATTGCGCAGACCTTTGTAAGTAATCCATTGCAGCGGTGCCCAGCCGTTTGGCGCATCCCATTGTTGTCCGCTTTTTAATCCCGTCGTAAGCAAACCGCCTGAACGCATAAAATTGAGACGGATATAAGCCCGAACATAATGCGACTGCTGTTTGCCTGCCAGTTTAAAAAATAAAGGAAAGGCTCCAGCCAACGTTACTGCTTTTGATTGCTCTTTTTTTGCGAAATTGTAATCCATATAATAATTCCGGGTGCTGTCCCAGAAATAGGTATCAATCGCTTCACAACGTTTTTTTGCCCGCAACTCAAAATCCTGGTAACATTCAAATTCTTCGTTTAACAAATAAGCTTCGGCCAATGTTTTTTCCAAATGATGCATTAAGCAATTCAAGTCAACCGGAAGTATATCAGTTGTTTGAATGGTAGAAAAATCGTTTTCATCCGCAAACCACCTTGTGCTAAAATCCCAGCCAGACTCTGCGGCTGCTCGTATGTGACGATAAATTGATTCTCTGGATACGTCATGTTTTTCAAAAGCTTCCTCGGCCAGTTCTACATCTTCCCGGAAAGCTTCCGGCCTTGGTGTGGCCTTATCATCCCAATATCTGTTCAATAAAACACCATCTGGAAAGCGAACAACACGACGGTTACAATTAAAGTCACCACTTTCGCAGTTTCCTTCATCCATCCAGTAGTCGTACTCTTTTCTCATTTGGGGCAAATATTTTTTCAGGATTTTTTTGCCTTCCATCTCGCTGTACAATCTCACCATCAATGAAAAGAACGGAGGCTGAGACCTGCTCAGATAATAAGTCCGGTTTCCGGTAGGAACGTGACCAAAAGTGTTAATAAGATAAGCAAAGTTGTTGATCATATTTTCGATCAGATCAACCCGTCCACATTCTTTCAAGCCGAGCATTGTAAAGTAGCTGTCCCAATAATAAATTTCCCGAAAACGGCCGCCTGGTACCACGTAGGGCAGCGGTAAAGGAATCAGCGAACCGCCCCGCTCCTGATCTTCTGGCTGGCGGGTAAGGTATGGCCACAATTTACGGATATGTTCTTCTGTTGTCAGCGTATTGTCCGTCACATAATCAACCTTGATTTCTGCGGGAATCCTGAAATTCTGCATAACAAAATCTTTCAGGTTGAAATCAGGATCATTTTTTTGCTGATAATATCTTTCAATGATCAATACCGGATCTTCCGTAGGAATACAGTCGGCAAAGGTTTTGGAGTCACTAAAAATATGACTGTTTTGAATATCGTTAAACAACGAGCCAAACAACTCTTCCGGAGATGTCAGTGATTGACCAAAAGTAACTGAGGGTGCAACAAATCCGAACAAATCCTGAATAGTTAAAGGTTCACAGTTTATTTATGTTATCAATATCAATGGATCAAAACATATTATTTGACTTCGGTAAATTCCAGTTTTGGCAATTTTATGGCGTTTTCAATGAGTTTTATTTCAACATTAAGAATACCAGCTTCTGATTTTACATCCACTTTTTCCGGGTCGTCCGAAGGTTTGTGATAGTCGTCATGGCCTCCCGTATGAAAAAACAGAACCGGAATTTGTTTCGCGTAAAACGATCCATGATCCGATCCTCCGCTTCCGGCAGTATCCGTAAAAAACTTGACATTACCTTTAACTTTCTCGAAAATTCCAGACCACTGCGGACTGGTACCAACGCCGCCAATTCCTACACCCCGATCCGGGTTATAACGCCCGATCATGTCCATATTACACATGAAATTAATCTTGCTTAATGGCAGTGTGGGATTGTTTACAAAATGTTTTGATCCCAGAAGTCCCAGTTCCTCAGCACCAAACGCGATGAAAAGAAAATTGTAAGGCTCCTTGACATTGTTACCTGAAAAATAACGTGCCAGTTCAATCAATCCCGCTACGCCGGAAGCGTTATCATCCGCTCCATTGTGAATTTTCCCCTCAGGATGATCATCTTTGGAACTTCCCTGTTTTCCAATACCGAGATGATCAAAGTGTGCTCCGATTACAATCGTGTACTCAGCGCCATTGTCAAGAAAGCCAATGATATTCTCCGTTTTTCTTAAACTGTCCGGAACGAGCACTCGTTTTACTTTGGCAGTAAAAGGTTGTTTAAATCCATCCGTTCCCAGCGGTTTTAGATCATATTTTTTGAACTGTTTGATGACATATTCCGCAGCTTTGAAATTTTCCTTACTGCCAGTTCCACGCCCTTTCATTTTGTCGGAAGCCAAGAAATTAACATGTTTTGAAATGTTTTCAGGAGAAGGAGTGAGGTTTTGGGCAAATGAGTTGAATAATAACGATGTAAGCAGGAGTGCAAGGAAATATTTCATTTGGTAAAATAGTATATTAGAAAGTTATCAGATTTGATAATTTTCCTGAATTGAACAAAAATTAGGTAATTTATTTTGGTGGGAAATTCTTATAAACAGTACCTCGACTGAGTAATCTTAATAATGTAATATCGGGATTAATATATTCGACTCCGATGCGCCAGTCTCCAACTCTTATGCGGTAATAACTTTCACCCGGTTTTTGACCTTCCATTTTTTTATAATCAACTTCGGCCGTTTCAAGGGAACTTGCGGCCTGGAGTTTTTCAACGATTAAGATTACTCTTTTTTGAATATCTCTCGGAGCATTTTTTAATTCCTTTTCAAATCTTTTAACAAACTCGACTACCATCCGAGACTCTTTTTCAAGTCTGAAACCGGAAAGCGAGGTTCATCTTTTTCGCTCCGCATAAGTTCAAGCATAAAAAAATCTTCCAGCCTTTCATTCTCGATAATGGCAAGTATTTTTTGAATTTCTGTTTCGGTCCAATTACCTCTTTGCTTTTTTACGCTGAATGTGGGTGCAGGAATTCCAATTTGTTCTGCCAGATAAGCATTTTTATAACCAGACTTGTTAATCAGTGTGGCCATATTTTTTTTTAGCTCAATATAACTTTCAACGATATTTAACATTATCAGTAGCGTTTCATAACAAAATCATTAATTTTTCTATTCAAATATAGCACTAATTGATTTAAAAACAGCAGAGGAGGCCATAGGACCTCCTCCAAAATAATTGTAAAAAGTTATTTTATTTATTTCTCAAAGCCTCATAAACAACGTCCATGATCGCCGTTCTGATATTAAGCTGGGAGATTTTTGGATTTTCTCTGGTTGGGTAAACCCGGTTTGAAAGAAATACATAATTCAGGTTATTGGACGGGTCAGCCCAAACCATAATCCCGGTAAAACCAGTATGGCCAAAACTCATCGGATGTGCATATTTTGGCGCGTTTCCTGAATATTTAAACGTTGGTTTGTCAAATCCAAGTCCACGGCGACTACCCATTTCCGGATATTGATAACGTGTAAATTCAAATAAAGCATCCTTGCTTAGTAACTGTTGACCGCCATAATAACCATTTTGCAAATACATTTGCCAAACTTTCATTACATCATTTGCATCTCCAAAAAGTCCCGCATGACCGCTCAGTCCTCCCATCATCGCAGCCGCTTCGTCATGAACCTGACCGTGAATTAAAGTCTGACGGAAAAATGTGTCCCTTTCCGAAGGAACGATATCTTCCAGTTTGTAAAAACGTTTTGGATTGAAAGTTAACGTAGTCGCACCCAGTTTGCTGTAAAAGTTATTTTTTAGATAATCTTCAAACTCAACACCGGTTAGGCTTTTTACGATTTTCGGATAAAGAAGGAAAGACAAATCGCTGTACACATAGCCTTCATCCTTATTAAGCGGAGAATCCTTGATGCCTTTGTAAAGCTTTTTAACGTAGTTTTTACGAATAAAAAGACTGTCACCTACAACGGACGTCGGATATTTGGATGACTGTTTGGTACTGAAAACTTGTTTTTTTAGTGTTCCATCCGGATTTTTTGCCTCTTTCCAGAACATGATATAAGATTTCAAACGGGCGCTATGCGTCAAAACCCTGCGCCATGTCAGATCTGCTTTATTTGATTTTTTGAAATCCGGAAGATAATCTTTCATCGTCGCGTCCAGATCAAATTTCTTCTGATCGTACAAACTCATCAAGGCAAGTGTTGAAGCCGTGATTTTCGTTACCGAAGCCAGGTCATATAAATCGTTCAGTTTTACATTGGCAGTTCCTTCATACGTATGTTTTCCATATGCTTTTCTGAAAAAAACTTTTCCATCTTTGGCAAGTTGAACAACACAGCCAGGCGTTGCCTTTTCATTAATAGCCAGGTTTGCAATCGAATCAATTTTAAAGGTTATCAGTTTGGAATCCAAACCAAGTTCTTCCGGAATGGTATATTTTAATCGTCCCAAAGCCTGCGTTTCAATTCCGGCCAGATAAGGAAATTGAGTATTAACGGTAACCGGTAATTTCCCTTTTGCCGGAATTGCGCCAAAAATAAGCTGGGCTGATAAATCCTGGGTATAAGGCGTAAGCTGATAAGCCATTACCAGCGCTTTGGCATTTTCAGCGTTTGGTATTTTGTTTAAAACATAAGGATTGCCAAAAATCGAAATTACAGCCTTTTTTGTGGCCATTAATTCCTGCAGCATGGAGCTCATCTGGTCGGTCAATCCGTAATTCACTTTTGGAGAAATACTACCCAAATGCACGCCAACCAGAAGTATATTATAGTCTTTCAACTTAGCCCGAACGATTTCCATTTGCGCCGGTGTCGCTTTTGACGGAATATAATAATGATCAACCTTGGTATACAGGTCGAGCGTTTTCTGGAAAGTAGTGATTGTATCAGCGCCGAGAGAAATCGAAGCAATTTTCATTGTATCAATTTCTCGCAGTGGAAGAACATTTCCATCATTTTTCAAAATTGTTAATGCTTTTTCAGTCAGCAAACGATTTGTCAATTCAGCTGATTTTGGATTAAGATCTTCGTATAAGTTAGTAAGATCGACCGGTTTGTAATGATTTAAACCAACCCAGGCTTTTGCTTCCAGGACTTTTTTACAGCGAAAATCAATTTCTGCCTGTGTTATTTTTCCTTCGGCAATACTTTTTTTGATTTCGGCGACTGCTTTGGAAACATCTTCTGTAAATTCCAAAACATCCATGCCGGCTTCTATTCCCATTGCATCCGCTTTGCCGTCAGCGAAATATTTCGTTACACCTTTCATATTCATGGCGTCGGAAAATATCAAACCCTGAAATCCCAATTTGGTCCGAAGCAAATCTGTAACAATTGGTTTAGATAAGGTTGATGGTAAATTCGGGGTATTATCTAATGCAGGAATACTAAGATGCGCGATCATCATGCCGCTCAAACCATTGTTCATTAAAACTTTGAAGGGATAAAGTTCAAGCGTATCAAGTCTTGTAAGATTATGTGGAATCACCGGAAGGTCAAAATGAGAATCTGTACCGGTGTCACCGTGGCCGGGAAAATGCTTGGCGCTGGTTAATAAACCATTATCCTGCATTCCTTTCATATAGGCAAGTGCTTTTTCGGCAACTTTATATTTGTTCTCTCCAAAAGAACGGAAGCTGATAACGGGATTGTCGGGATTGTTGTTGACATCGGCAACAGGTGCAAAATTGATATGCATACCCAGGCGTTTGGCCTGCTGCGCAACTTGTTTCCCCATTAGATAAATTAAATCATCATTTCCCTGAATTGCGCCCAGCGTCATTTGATAGGGATAACGAACAGTACTGTCAATGCGCATGGCTAAACCAAATTCTGCATCCATGGCTACCAGCAGCGGAACTTTCGAGATGGACTGGTAATAATTGGTCAGCTTCGCTTGCGGTACAGGTCCGCCCTGAAAAAATACTATTCCCCCGATTTTATTTTCACGGATCAGTTTTTCTATAAAAGCAGGATTACTGGTTTTGGGATCAATCACCGCTCGTTTCACATCCGAAACTGCGGCAACCATGATCAGTTGTGAAATTCGTTCATCCGGCGTTAAGGTGGCAAAAACGGAATCTACCCACTGCCGGTTTTTATTTAAAAATTGAGGCGGCGTCGTAATCTGGGCTTTTGTAAGGCTGAAAGCGAATAACGAAAGGTGAAAAACGAAGAAAATTATAGCTTTTTTCATGAAATGGAAAAGAATGGGATCAAGTGTCCAAAGTTTGGAAAACAAATGGATTAAAACAAAGCTTATGATTTATTAGATTGGATGCCGAAAGCCTGCCTTCGGATTGTAATTAAGAAATAAATAATCCCAGAAGAAGCCCCAGAATGATGAGCAGGTAGGAGGGGATTTTGGTAAAAAAGAGAATCAATAATGTAATAGCAACCGTAAGTACCGACTGCCAGTCGACGGCCATTGGTTCAAAAAGTGATATCGCGGCGGCAATAGTAAGTCCGCAGCTTGTGGCATGAAGGCCGTCCAGAGAAGCACGGATTCCGCGGTATTTTTTTAATTGTCCCCAAATTGGATAGGCGAAAAAGATAAAAAATGTTCCCGGTAAAAAAATGCCGGCTGTTGAAACAAAGCCGCCAATTATTTGTCCCGTTATGCCATAAGATTGCATCGACAAACTTCCGACATACGTAGCGACCGAAAAAACAGGGCCTGGAACTACCTGTGTCAAAGCCATTCCGGAAAGAAATTCCTGGTCCGTCAGGTAATGTTTAAATTCAACAAACTCATTATAAAGGATTGGAATCAAAACCTGCCCACCGCCGAAAACCATACTTCCGTTACGATAAAAATTCTCGAAAAGCCGAACCGGTAAAGATTTTGTAACCGTACCAATCCCGGCTGCCACCAGCAAAACGGATATCCAGAAAATGAGTGGCCGCCAGGTGATTTTAATCGGGCCTCTTTCCATTTTTTCATGCTGCCTGAAATTTAAAGATGCCGCTACACCGCCGGAAACGATAAGAAGCGGCGTCATATAAGGCGATGGGAATAAATAGGCCAAAATCGTAGAAATGATAAGAAAACTCCATCCCTGCAAATTATGGATTACTTTTCGGGCAATGGCATAAGCTCCATGCATCAAAAACGCAACGGCCATCGGGCCCACAAAACGGGTAAAGGAAAGTGAGATTTTCTTCTGTTCCAAAAGGTGAACACCGATTGCAGCAAGCGTCATCAGGAACATCGCTGGTAATGACCACACCAGCAAACTAAGATAAGCCAAAGGCTGACCACCAATTTTCAGGCCAATGGCTGTAACTGTTTGTGTGGAACTAGGGCCGGGAAGAATCTGGCAAAGTGCCTGTAATTCAAGTAGTTCTTCTTCGGTGATATATCTTCTTTTCTTGACCAGCCTTTCGATCATCATCATAAGATGTACCTGCGGGCCTCCAAATGCCGTAAACGATAGCAAAAGGATGTCCAAAAGATAAATGATATAACGAAACCTGCGGATGGGGTTACTCAAAGGTATTTTTGATAAAGGGTTCAGGATAAGCCAGTTTGTGATTTGCCATTGTCCATATTCAAATGTGGACATTGCTTTATGCGAACTGTGATTATTTTTTTAGTCCCAATTCACGCAAACGCTCATCCAGAAATTCGCCTGCGGTCATATTTACATACATTTTGGGGAATTCAGCACTTACGCAGCTTTCCAGGCAAGCCAGATTCATGTCAGCTCTTGGATGCATGAAGAAAGGTATTGAGAAACGTGAAGTTCCCATTTTTTCACGCGACGGATTTACAACCCGGTGAATGGTCGACTTTAATTTGTGATTGGTAAGGCGGTCCAGCATATCGCCCACATTTACAACAATCTGATCCGGCAGGGCAGTAATGGCAATCCATTTCCCATCACGACGTAAAACTTCAAGTCCTTCGGCACTGGCTCCCATTAGTAATGTGATCAGGTTAATATCACCATGTGCAGCTGCACGAACGGCTCCCTCTGGCACCAGATCAGGATTCTCAATCGGGAAATAATGAAGTGCACGAAGAATACTGTCGCCATTTTTAACTTTATCTTCAAAGAAATCTTCTTCCAGACCGAGGTAAATTGCGATGGCTTTCAGCAAGGTTTTACCGGCGTTTTCAAAAGTTCTGTACACTTCTGTGGTATATTTTTCAAATTCCGGGAATTCGTCAGGGAAAATATTGGATGCCATGTCACCCACAGGTTCCGGCTGTCCTATGTGATAAAATTCTTTAAGATCAGCGACCTTAAAACCTTTCGCGGTTTCTTTTCCTTTACTGATATATCCGCGTTGACCAAATAATTCAGGATGTTCGTATTTCTTCTTTTCAGCTTCCGGTAAAAAGAAAAAACGCTGAACGGCGTCATAGAGTTTTATTCTCAGATCATCGCTGAGGCCATGGTTTTTGATCGCAACAAATCCTATATTGGTAAAGGCAGAGCCCAGGTCCGCCACAAATTTTTCCTTTGTTGTCGCATCTCCCGAGGTGTAGTCTGCCAGGTCCAGCGATGGTACTTCGTTTAATAATGCAGGTTCCATAATGCTTTTTTATGCAAAGTATAAAACAATCTGTTGTTCATGCAACTAATTAACGTGAACATTCAATCTAATCATACGCAGATAAGGGGTACTTTGTTATTTTTGGATTTGTCAGTTTTTAACAGTTTCCGGGAAACAACCTGTTAGCTGTCAGACTATAATAGTAATATTGTTTCGGTAACCTTTTAATAGAAAAAATACGTGCTAAATTTAAAGAAATACGATATTTAAAGAGATAACTCTATATTTGCCCCCGCGTAAAACCCGAATTTGGTGCAGTTTTGTCTTGATTTGGATTGGATATTAACATTTACAACAAAGCAAATGCTCTTTAATTCATTACACTTTTTACTATTCTTTATTTTCGTTACCACACTATATTATACCATTCCATGGAAACTTAGATGGGTGCTTTTGCTTGCAGCAAGTGCTTACTTTTATGCATCTTTTATTCCGGTTTACTTAATAATTCTCGGTGTGGTCATTGTCATAGACTACTTTGCCGGTATCTGGATTGAAAACTCAAAAGGTCGAAAAAGGTTACTGCTTCTTGTATTAAGTCTTGTTGCCAATGTCGGGTTTCTGGCCTTTTTCAAATATTTCGATTTTCTGAATAACAATATAACGCACGTTCTTCAACTTATGGGCCAGAAGAACGAAATGCCTCCGCTCAGGGAAATGTTTCCCGCTTTAATTCTTCCGATCGGATTGTCTTTTCATACTTTTCAGTCGATGAGTTATACGATTGAAGTTTACCGCGGCAATCAGAAGGCTGAATATAATTTTGGGATATATTCACTGTACGTTCTTTTTTATCCTCAGCTGGTAGCGGGCCCTATCGAGAGACCCCAAAATGTGCTTTGGCAGTTTCGGGAAAAATTTGATTATGACTGGGAAAATATAAGAACGGGATTGACGCTCATTGCATGGGGTATGTTCAAAAAGGTAGTAATCGCGGACAGACTTGCTTTGGTTACGGACGTCGCTTATTCAGATGTTTCTCATCAAAGTGGTTCAGCACTTTTAATTGCCACTTTTTTCTACTGTTTTCAGATTTACTGCGACTTTTCCGGCTACTCTGACATTGCCATCGGAACGGCCCGGGTGATGGGTTTTAAACTGATGACAAATTTCAACGCACCTTATTTTGCCGAATAAATCTCGGAATTCTGGAAACGCTGGCATATTTCACTTTCCACCTGGTTTCGTGATTACGTTTATATTCCCTTGGGAGGAAACAGGCGGGCAAAAAGCAGAGTTTACTTTAATATTCTCGTTGTATTTTTATTAAGCGGATTATGGCACGGTGCCGACTGGAAATTTATTATCTGGGGTGGTATTCATGGTGTTTATCTGATCCTGGCACAAGTTTTCAACACGCATACCATCTTCAGACGCGAACATGTTGGAAAAGGAGGCCCGTTGCCTGTCAGGATTTTCCATATTTTATGGACTTTTTTGCTGGTTGCTTTTGCCTGGATATTTTTCAGGGCAAACAGCGTTTCCGAAGCTTTTGAAATAATTAAAAAGATCTTTGATCTTTCTGATTACGGGCTTCCTGATCTTGCTATGAATGTTGGGGAGTTTATTTTTTCCCTCGGATTGCTTCTTCTTTTAGTGATCAAGGATAAATATTTCGCAAGATATATTCCTGACACCCGACTGTTCTGGATTTTGTTTCCACTAATCTGTTTTTGCTGTTATTTGTTTGGTGTTTTCACAAGCAATCAATTTATCTATTTCCAATTTTAAGCCATGGGATATATTAATAAGTTGATCCGATATTCATTATTATTCGTTTCCGGAATAATATTCGTTGTAAGTCTTTCACCTGCAATTCAGCGTAAAATCGCTGCCAAAGGCCTGATTCCGGATCAATACCGCTTTGGTGACCTGTACAATACTTCTAATTTGTTGAAATTTAAAGAAGTGGATTTTGCAAAAAATACGTCTTTGGTTGAATCCGATAAACCCAAAGTAAAGTACAATGATGTTGATTTATATACGATTGGCGATAGCTTTACACCAATGGATACAAGTTATTATGCGGGAGCTAAAAACTACCATATCTGGATGGGCGTTAATGTCGATACTGTAAAACTGGATACTGCCAAAAAATCTATTTTGGTAGTAGAAATCATTGAAAGGACCATTCAGGAACGATTATTAAAAGAATACGAAGCATTATATATCAAAAGAGGTTTCCAGATTAAAGGTGATACCTATAAAACGGAAGTGGCAAACTCAGGAGCCGGGAGTTCTTTCTGGTGGGATAAATTTGGCGATCAAATTAATCAGCGGATAGAATTTCTTTTATTTAATTTTAATGCGTTTTTGAAGCTAAAAGAACTGAAATCCAGTATAATGCTCACCTGGTTTGATCGTACACATACCGGTGCAATCATTTCGAGAAATCATCAATATCTTTTTTATAGTGTTGAAGCAGATAAAAAAAGCGTTCTTTCTCCGTTTCATGAAATTACACCGGCCTCTGTCGATTCTGTTGTAACACACATCAACACAATTAGAAATTACTATAAAGGCCGGGGTTTCGCCGAAGTTTATTTTTGCCTTATCCCCAATAAAGTAACAGTCTGCGAAAACGACAGATTTGAGCATAACAATCAGATTTCTCTTGTTGAAAACAACCCTCTGTTACAAACGCCCATAATTTCAGTGCAGGCAACGATCCGAAAGCATCCGGAGTGGTTCCATAAAAGCGATGGCCACTGGAACGTTGCGGGCAAGCGTTACTGGCTCCAAAAAACCAATGAGTTGGTTAAGCAATGGAGTGAAGAGTAAATGAGTTAGATTCAGATCGAAAAAATAAAAAATTTCCAAATTCATATTTTGTCCCCTCGGTGTTTCTCAAAGGTCTTGAGATATATTAAGTCCTCTGTTAGAGTATATTAAACTAATTTTTTATAATGTTACAGGCGCTATTAGTGCTTGTAACATGAGTCTGGTAGAAAGTATACTAGTATATTGTAGAATACATTCTATTGTATTTTAACATATAGTTTTATATTTGCTTTTATAAATCCCTCCAAAGGACAGCTTAGCCTGTTTTAATGTATCGAATTGATAATGACATTTTTAACAAATGTTGTCCAATTCTGTATTTCCTGAAATTTCAGTTTTCAATTTCCATACGTCAGCGAAAGCTGATTTAAACTTATTGTGTTAATTTTTTTACTTATCAACTCCCACTAATTTGACTATGAAATTTTTACAAAAATTATTTTATGTATGTGCGTTTTTTTCGTTGGTGGCGGCAACACCTTATGACAGCCTGCAATCAAACCGGGTAGCCGCAGTGCAAGTAAGCTGCGGTGGGAGAATTTGGACTGATGGAGAATTGCTGGGGGAGGATAATCATGAAAAAGTCTGGACTGTTATTTTTGAAAATCGGGTTTACATCAGGAAGGAGAATAATCCTGCCAAGGTTCACAATAATAGTCAGGTTCTATATAATGTCTATAAAGATGGCATCCGTGTTTTTCCACCAGATCAGGCTACTAATCTAATTAATAGCTGTGTTAATGAAGAAGATCCGAGCACCATATCAAATGGCTATCTTCAGCCCCAGATAGGGAATGTAATTCGCTGCAATAATAAGCCCATAACAGACAAACTTTTCCTGGGTGACTACATCGGTGGAGATCGTGTAATATCTAGGCAGTATGCAAGAATCATTAATGGCCGCCTGAGAGTTAACTTGCAACGTGAAGGAAATCCTGTCAATTTTGATGGATTGAGTATGGCATTGATTCACCAGACTATTGATGGTGAAAATGGAAGTTATATGAACCCTGACATGGGTTTTACATTAAATCATGAGGAAATAAACAGCTGTTTCTGGAAAAACGAGCCGTTGCCTGCTACGCTCATTACAACAACGCCGGCCTGCACATCCGGCCCAACTTTGCAAGGCATTTCAAATATTACAAAAACATCACTTCGCTTTTCTTTTGCCGGAACTAATATCCCAAATGTTACCTGGAGAATTAAGTCAAATGGTACCACTGTAAGATCAGGTACAACGGGTGCCTTATCAAATGCAACCACCGTTGATCTGTCTTTTGCCTCACTCGATATGGGAAATTATACGTTGGAAATTGAAGGCGGCGATTGTTCATCAAGTGTTACCAGCCAGGCTTTCACGGTTACAGCGCCTGCATGTACAGGCGGACCGACAATTTCTTCGATCACAAATATTAACTCAACCGGCCTAAGTGTAAATTTTGCAGGAACCGGTATTACTTCTCTTAACTGGGCCATAAAAAATAGTGCAGGCACATCATTAGCCAGCGGAAAAACAGGAACCCTTACGTCTAATACAGCCGCTTTGACTTTCGGTAATATTGTAAATGGTACTTATACACTTGAAATACAAGGTGGTGATTGTACCTCCACTGTGAGTTCTCAAAGTTTTGTGATTAATATAAATTGTAACCGCGGACCTGTGGTGCAGGATATTGCTTCTGTTACAAATCAAAGTCTCAATTTCCTTTTTGACGGTGACGGAGTTTATGCTATCAGCTGGAAAATCATGAAAGCAGGTACAATGATTGCCCAAAATAGTGTCAGTCCGCAAAGTAACCGTCCAACAATAAATTATTCTTCTCTGGCCGACGGGGTTTATGAGCTTCAGATACAGGGTGGTTCGTGTAATTCGGCAGTAAGTGCAAAAGCTTTTGCTTTAAATGTACCGCTTCCAATTGAAGTTGCAGGTTTTCAGGCTACTTCTGTTTCAAAAGGTATAGATCTTTCCTGGAAAGTGTTGAGTGAGAAAAACGGTGAGGGATTTGAGATTATTCGTTTTAATGACAGTAAATTAAACGCATCTCAGACAATTGGAAAGGTCGCGCTGACGGAGCAAAGAATAGGCGATTATCATTTTCTGGACGAAAATCCTGAATCCGGAATCAATTACTATCAATTAAAACAAATCGATTATGACGGCACATTCACGAAAAGCAGAATTATTTCCGCTAAATTCGATCTGTTATCTGAAGCATTTGTTTCTCCGAATCCGGCTGTTGATTTTGTCAATGTTCAGTTCACTTCAAAAACTTCGGGCAGCAGTGGGATAGAACTGTATAACATGGCGGGAATTAAATTGTCCACTTCCAATATCAACATAACACAGGGCCAGAATTCGTATCGCATCAATGTTGGTAAACTTGGGCAAGGTTATTACTTTGTGAAAGTGTTACATGGCGATCAGAACGCCCATCTTCGCTTTATTAAAGCCAATTAGAATCTAACAACATAACAAAATCGAATGCCGTATCATAGTGCTCACCTTGATACGGCATTCGATTTTTTTTATACCTGCTACTTTAAAGAAAAGCTTGCGGACACCCGTTTTGAAAATTCAAAAGGTTATTCCTTCAGTCCTTTAATATAAGCAATAGTTTGAGGCACTTGTTTCATGAACGAAGGACTTTCATCTTCAATAAAATAATGTTTTATACCTGCCTTTTTAGCAGCTTTTAAAATAGCCGGAATATTGATCTGCCCTGTTCCAAGTGCCACATCATTTTCTACCGGGGTTCCTCCGGTATTATCTCCTTTAACACCTTTTCTTAAATCTTTAAGGTGCATCAGTTTCCAGCGATTTCCATATTTATTGAGTAACGCTACCGGATCCTGGCCTGGAAAGGCGGTCCAGAGCAAATCCATTTCAAAGGAAACATATTCAGGATTTGTATTTTTTACGATATAGTCAAACAGTGTTCCGTTTTCATAAGGAAGAAATTCGTAACCATGGTTATGATAACAAAGTGTGATACCGCTTTCTTTCAGTATTTTCCCTGCCTTGTTAAAATCAGCGACTGCTTTTTTTGCAGTTTCAATATTAAAATTATTTTTTTCATGAGGTATCCATGCGACCATCACAAAGTTGGCTCCCAGGATTTTTGCATTATCAATAGTTTCCTGTGGATTACTCACCAGCGATTCATAGCCTGCTCCGATCGATGGCATTTTTATATTTCTTTTATCCAGCTGTTTTCTTAATTCTTCGGTAGACATGCCTTTTTGTGGGCCGCCTTCCAATTCGGTGATTCCAAGAGATTGAATTGTATCGAGGGTTGCTTCAATTCCTTTCGGAAAACTTGATCGGAAAGTATAAGCCTGGGCTGCGACAGGTTTTGTGTATAGTGGCTTACCCGACTGAGCTATAACATTAATGTGTAGGAGCGCGGAGGCAAATATTACGCCTGTATAAATCGATATTTTATTCATAGATGACAAAACAAAAGGTTAAAATATGTAATGATGTGATTGATTATTCAAATGAAGAATATTTTTACAACATAGAAATCAAAAGGTAGGACTGAATTAAAAATACTGTTGATTGTTTTGTTTTGCGAATATGTTCTCGATATGTATCTGGCGTATACTTAGATTGTTTCGTCCTATTAAACGTATAGGATATGTCGGAATGTCTTTAGAAATTCTACATATGTATCAGTAATTTTATGATATGATGAAAAAACGTTTTATGTCACTAATCTAATAAATACTACATAACTGTGAATAAGTCATAATGCCGTTTTTTTTTAAAATTTTGCAATAGGTGTGAGCTAATAGATAGATTCTCTGCGGAAATTTTATTTTTCGCTAAAATTAATGAGAAATTTTAATTTTTTTAATTTCGATTTAATTGTCAGATACTAATAAAAAATATGTCTAATCAGGGTGAATACGCATTTGTTTATTGCACCTAAGTGATATTTATTGGTATATAATGAATATTTTGGTATTTGGCAAATAAAATATTGCAGATTTGACACTTATGGCAAATTATATTCTAAAAAAAAACCTTTTCGAAGAAGCTTGTATTAGTTATTTCTTTAATTAAATTTGGTTTTCAGTGCAGTATTATTTCTACCTAACTAACTAATTTGAATGAAGAAATTTTTACTACTGAGCATCCTATGGGTATGCTCATGCTCATCTCTTCTATGGGCTCAAGACAGGCAAGTTACGGGTACTGTAACATCTGCTGACGACGGATCGCCACTGCCTGGTGTTAACATTCTGGTAGGCGGTACAAATGTGGGAACAACTACAGACACCGAAGGAACTTACAAGATTTCGGCTCCTACCAAGGGGAAACTGGTTTTTAGTTTCGTAGGTATGCTGCCTCAGGAAGTTCCGCTTGGAAATTCTGCCATTATGGATGTGAAGCTTGTTGCGGATGCGCGTATGCTTAGTGAAGTTGTGGTAACAGGTAGTGGTGTTGCAACAACAAAGGCGAAACTTGGTATTTCTGTTGAAAGTATTTCAGGTAAAAATTTACCACAGACACCAACTGCATCCATTGACCAGGCGTTGATCGGTAAGATTCCGGGTGCTCAGATATCATCTGTATCAGGTAACCCGGGTGACCCTGTAAACATTGTACTTCGCGGTATTAATACGGTACAAGGTGGTACAAAACCATTGATCATGGTGGATGGGGTTCAGCT
This sequence comes from Dyadobacter frigoris, assembly GCF_005280585.1. Taxonomy (GTDB): domain Bacteria; phylum Bacteroidota; class Bacteroidia; order Cytophagales; family Spirosomataceae; genus Dyadobacter; species Dyadobacter frigoris. Next base: position 493,679 of record NZ_SZVO01000003.1, on the reverse strand, counting down.
TGCTTCTACGGATATCAACTCGCTTGATTTGAGTAATGTTGAAAGAATTGAGGTAATCCAGGGTGCGGCTTCTGCTTCTATATATGGAGCACAGGGTGCAAACGGGGTAATTCAGATCTTTACTAAAAAGGGTAAAAAAGGTGCTCTTTCTGTAAACTTCTCAACAAGTTATTCTGCTAACACTTTTTTGAACACAGGTGATGTTCACAAAGCAAAATTGCATCCTTATTTGACTGATGCTAATAACAATATTGTAGATGCAAAAGGAAATGTTCTTGATTACAATGACATTGGATCTATTTCAGGTATCTCATATACAAATGGTGGGGCTGCGCGTCTTGCATTGTTAAACCCGTTGAACATTGCTGACAAGGCTTACAATGCTAATTTGAAATATTATGACCATTTCAAACAAGTATTCAAAACAGGGACAACTTTGAACAATAGCCTTAGCCTTTCAGGCGGATCAGACAAAAGTGACTTTGCAATCTCGGCTGCAAATAACCACACGGTTAGCCCGGTAATGAAAAACGGTTCAGTTGACAGAAGTAACCTTACTGTAAACGTAGGTACTGAATTATTTAAAGGATTTAAAATCCGATCTACCACACAATTGGTGTATACAAAAAATGACCTGGTACCAGGTCTTGGTGGTGCTGGTGGTGAAGATTATGGCAAAGGAAATTCCCTGGGTAGCAATGGTGGTGTTTTTAGCTTTCTTAATACGTCTCCTTTCTTCGATTTGACAAGAAAAAATGCGGACGGAACTTACCCTGGCTACCAAACCGCTGACTTTTTGAGTATCAACGCCGGTAACCCTTATTACCGCCAGGCTTATGCAAGCAGCATTGATAACAAAATCGATATTATCCAGAACTTCGATGCCAACTATAACGTCAACAAATTCCTTGAACTTGACGCTAAATATGGTATCAACTATCGTACTGAAAATTCAAGATGGACTTACAAAAACCAGTCTGAAAACTCAAACTCACAATACTACGACAACTATGTAGGAACTTATGCTCCTGATTTGTTAGGTGAAATTGATGAGTGGCAATACAGCTCGACGTTCCAGAACTTTTTGGCAACGGCTTACATCAGAACAGATTTCGAAAAAGATTTCCATATCAAAGTTCCTATCCAGACAAGTACTCAGGTTTCGTTCGATTATCGTAACAAAATGTACAAAGAGTACGATACTTACGGATTGGGTCTTTCACTTGCTCCTCCTACTAACTTGTCTGCAACGTCTTCTCAGGCTGTTGACAGAGATTATAAAGAGCCATTTGTTACTTATGGTTATTTAGTAAACCAAAAAGTAGATTTCGGTGATTTCGGGGGTATTACAGCAGGTTTCAGAAGTGACTGGTCTTCTGCTTTCGGTGGTGGTTCAAAACCATTTACATTCCCTCACTTTGACGGACACATTCTGCCACTTTCATTTATCAAGAATACCAGATTAACTGACATTCTTCCTTATTTCAAATTGAGAGCAGCATATGGTGAAGCGGGTATTCAGCCGGGTGCTTTCGACAGATATCCTGTTTTAAGTCAGCGTAACCTTGGAAGCCAGTTGATCTACACAATTCCAACTACGGCTAACAATTCAAACTTACAGGTGGAAGTTTCAAAAGAAACTGAATTTGGTACAGATTTTACCTTTAACGCTATTGAAGGAAGTCCCTGGTTGAACAACATCAACGGTTCGTTCACTTACTGGAAACGTAAAAGCGCTAATGTAATTTACACTGTAAGTGTAGCACCATCAAACGGTTCAACAGGCCAGTTGACTAACGCAATCGACATGTCGTCCAATGGTGTTCAGTTCTCTTTGAACTTACCGGTTTACAGCTCTAAAACTTTCAAATGGGATTTCACAACGAACTTCGGACATCAGATCTCAAAAATTGATGCGGTTGCGGGTGGTGCGGATATCATCCTTACATCGAATGCGGGAAGTACAGGTTTAGTGCTAACAGGTGGTCAGCAAATTGGCCAGCTTTATGGTTACAAAGCTTTGACAAGCCTTGATTTCAAAAGAAAAGACGGAACAAGATACATCGAAGCAGCTAACGAAGGCAATTACGAAGTATTTGACGGACGTGTGGTTAGAAAAGACAATTACCAAATCCAGTTTACAAATGAAACGTATGCTTTGACTAATCCAAACCCAAAATTCAACGCTTCGTTTATCAACTCTTTCACTTACAAAAATTTCCTGACACTTGGTTTCCAGTTTGACTGGGTTTACAAAAGCCATCTTTACAACCAGACAAAAGAATGGATGTATCGTGACGGTATCAGTGGTGATTTTGAAAAACCTGTTACAATCAACGGGAAAACAGGCGCATTCTCTTCTTACTATGGTAGCGCATACTACGCGCTTTGGGGTAGTGCAAGTGGTGCAGGTAACAATGCTACAAAAGATTACTTCCTTGAAGATGCATCTTTCATGAGATTGAGAAACGTTTCGCTTGGTCTTGACCTTGCCAAACTTTTCAACATTCCTAAGTTGAACAGATGTCAGCTTGTATTTACAGGAAGAAACCTTCTAACGTTTACAAAATACACAGGATATGATCCTGAGGTAAGTTCTGGATCTGTTAACTCATCTTTCGACAGAGGAGTGGATCATAGTACTTTGCCTAATACAAAATCGTATCAGGTTGGGTTGAATATTGGGTTTTAACAAGTAGCGGACGACCGCTCGGGGCGATAGAAGATGATGTCAGCAGAATCGCTGAAGCATTACTAAAATTTAAAACGCAGGATTCAGTAGTGGCCGGATTTATTGCTCACTACTATTTGTAAACTTTAAAATTTAAAAAAATGAAAATCAGGAATAAAAATAGATTTGTTCAAACGATTTTTGCAGCAACACTTATGCTAGGAAGTTTTAGCTGCAAAGACAAACTGGACGTTGGAAACCCTAACGCACCGACAATTGATGCCAATGTAAATACCGAAACCGGTTTGATATCTCTTGCTCAGGGAGGTGTTTACATCAACGGTTTCTATAACGGAGATAACTGGCTTGGAAACAGCTATTTTTCTTTACCCTGGGGATATAGCGAGCTTTTGGCTGACAACGTTTCAGCGGATGCATCCAACAACCAGGTTGCAACCATTGGTGTAGCTAATTATTTCATTCTGGACGACGGAACAAAAGTAACCAATGGTTCACCCAACATCAGTTTGATCAGAACCTACAATACACGAGCTGCTACCGGTGCTGGTAACAATGCCATCTATTATCAGTGGCTAAATATGTATGCACTTAATAATGCATGTAACACAATTCTCAGTCTGGTTGATAAAATTCCGTTTTCGGGTGATGCAGCTTCAAGAATTGCTACCGTAAAAGCATGGTGCTACTGGTGGAAAGGATACGCATATGCTTCCATTGGCTCACAATATTATGCTGGTTTGATCATTGACGAGGCAGGTACAACAAACAGTAATTATGTATTACACGATGCGATCCTTGCCAAATCGGAAGAGTATTTCAAACTGACAGCTACTACGCTTGACGGTATTTCCAGCCAAACTGATTACGAGGCGGTTCTAGGACAATTGATCCCTGAATTTACCCAGGTTGGAAATGGTGGAATTCCAGGCAAGGATGTTTGGAAAAGAAATATCAATACAATGTTGGCGCGTAATATCGTGGTAAACAAACTTGCTCCTTTTGTTAACGGAAATCCTGATGCAAAAATCACAAAATCATCGGCAACCACGATGACTGCTGCTGACTGGACTAATGTTTTAACATTGGCTACTGCCGGTATCAAAAAGGGTGATATCGTATTTACAGGAAGAAGTTCTGCAAATAATGTCATGTTTACTGCTACCGGCGGTACCGCGGCTTCATTGGCAACGGGTGTAAATACAAGTTCTACTTTCAAAGTTCAGGAGCGCTTTATTCAGAATTTTACAGCTGGAGACAAGAGGTTTACAAATAATTACAGTACTGCAACTACCTACAAAAATAACTTCTCATACACGACCCGTTACAACCAGATTGATGGTGGTGCAGGACAAGCCGGAGTTTATGTTTATGGAAGTAAAACAGTAGGCGCGTACGAAGTTATCATTGCCGGTAGCTACGAAGAAAATGCACTTATGCTTGCAGAGGCTAATATTCGCTTAGGTAATATCGAAACAGGTCTTGGTTATATTGATGCTGTGAGAACTTACTTTGGTGCAGGTGTTGCTCCTGTTGCGGGAACGGGATTAACATTGGCTGGAGCGCTTACGCAACTTGTTAAAGAAAGAAGAGTTGCGTTGGTTTACAAAGGATTGTCATTCTACGATAACAGAAGATGGGGATGGACTTATGACATCACAAATGGCGGTGGAAGTTACAACAATACTATCGTTACAACAGCGGGTGTGGTTAATACAAAAGCTACCATCAACTACAACTTCCTTGATTACTGGGATGTTCCGGCAGATGAATCTGTGCTGAATCCTTCAACTGGCGTTGCTACGGTAAACCCGAATTTTTAATTGAAGAATTGGGAAAATGTTTGATCTCAATGGATCAGTAAGGTAACAGGAAGGCAGTTCGCTGCCTTCCTGTCTTATTTTAAAAGGCTTATCTTTTCAACTCTGCTCAAAATGCAGTATTTTTTATTTTGATTTAAAACCCATACTTATGAAAAAAATCAACCTCGGTTTTCTGGCTTTACTAAGTCTGAGCGCTGTTTGTTCTTACGGCCAGGCGACGGTTACCAAAGAGCAGAAAGAAGTAATTGCGAATCTGGACAAGAAAAAAGACCATTATGGCGATGTGTCGAAAAAAATCTGGGATTTGGCGGAAGTTGGATATAAAGAAGTCAAAAGCTCTGCAATTCTGGAAGAGGAACTGGAAAAGGAAGGTTTTACGCTTGAAAAAGGAGTTGCAGGTATTCCCACTGCTTTTGTTGCAACCTATGGAAAGGGAAAACCGGTGATCAGTATTTTAGCTGAATATGATGCGCTTCCGGGTATGGCACAGGAAGCAGTTCCGGAAAGAAAAGTAATAGAAGGACAAAAAGCAGGTCACGCTTGTGGGCATCATCTTTTTGGAACCGCTTCGACCGCAGCCGCCATTGCAGTGAAGGACTGGCTCAAACAAAATGGAAAAACAGGTACTATCAAATTAATGGGCTGCCCGGCTGAGGAAGGCGGTTCGGGTAAGGTCTATATGGTAAGAGAAGGTGTTTTTAAGGATTCAGATGTTGTTTTACACTGGCATCCGGGAGATAGAAACTCGGCGAATCCTGCATCATCTTTGGCAAATATTTCAGCGAAATTCCGTTTTTACGGTGTAGCTGCTCATGCAGCAGGAGCACCGGAACGCGGACGTTCTGCCTTGGATGGGGTGGAAGCAATGGATTATATGGTGAACATGATGCGTGAGCATATTCCTCAGGAAACCCGTATTCACTATGTAATTACACGCGGAGGTGAAGCGCCAAACGTGGTTCCTGCCTTTGCAGAGGTTTATTACTACGCCCGCCATAACAACCGTGAGGTGGTAAAGGATGTTTGGGCTAGAATTGTAGAAGCCTCAAAAGGCGCCGCAATGGGAACCGGAACAAGGGTAGAAATGGAAGTTACCGGAGGTGCTTATGATTTGCTGCCAATTGAGTCGCTTTCCCGTGTTATGTTTAAAAATCTGGAAACTGTTGGTGGTGTTAAGTATACACCGGAGGAAATAGCATTTTCTGAAAAGATTATTGCCACATTACCTGCATCAACAGAGACCAGACCAAAATATACAGAAGCTGAAACTGTACCTGCTTTTTCAACAAAAATTGAAGGAATGGGCGGTTCGACGGATGTTGGTGATGTAAGCTGGGCAGTGCCGACGGTTGGTCTTTCAACAGCAACATGGGTGCCTGGCACTCCGGCGCACAGCTGGCAGGCAGTTGCAGCGGGAGGTACTGAAATTGGTAAAAAAGGAATGATGGTAGCGTCAAAAACACTTGCGTTAACTGCTATCGATTTATTTAAAGACCCGGCTTTAATCCAAAAAGCACATGCGGATTGGGAAAAAGCAAAAGGCGCTAATTTTAAATACGACGCCATGGTAGGAAATCGTAAACCTGCATTGGATTACAGAAACTAATAATTCGTACATCGGCTTTCGGCATTCAGCGATCGGCTAAAATGGCAATGACAAATTTTAGCCTTGAACGCACCACCGAAAGCCGATGATTATTTATTCATATCAAACTCATTTCCGGCAACCAACTGATAGCCGACTGCCGAAAGCTGAAGTCCTTTCAATATCCGTCTACCTTAATCTGCTTCTCAGTAACCTCTCCGTATTTCTTAATCTGCTCTTTGATATCTGCTGCCTTTCCAATCATAATAAATTGCAGATTATCTTTAGGGAAATATTGCTCAATGATCGTTTTGGCCTGAGCCGTTGTTAATCCATCCACTTTTGCCTGAAAAGTATTGATGAAGTTTTCGTCAAAGTTGTACAAAAACATATCCGTAAGTAAGCCAGCCAATGCTCCGGCAGATTCATAATCCGGTGGGAAATCTCCTTTTACATAAGATTTTGCAGACGCTAAAACCGTTTCGCTGATACCTGTTTTATGCAGACTGTCCAATACACTCAAAGCCATATCAACCGCAGGAACCGTTGTTGAATTTTTGGTAAAAGTGCTGATGTAAAAAGTCCCCGCCATTTTATACCTGCTAAACCGGCTGCTGGCGCCATAAGTAAGGCCGGAATTAACGCGTAATGCATCATTCAGCCAGGAAGTAAACCGGTCTCCCAGAATTGTATTTACAACCAGAACCGGAATATAATCTGGCGAACTGTATGGAATTCCTTTTCCACCAATGAAAAATGTAGTTTCTCTTGCATCATCTTTATTCACCAGTAAAACGCGGCTTTTTGTAAATGCAAGTTCAGGCACAGCACGTTTAACCATTCTGGCTTCGGCTGTTTTCCAGTCGCCAAAAAGTGCAGTGATTTTTTTCTTCATATCCACCGTTTTGAAATCACCCACAACGGCGATTGCAGCTTTTCCGGTTGTGTAATTATTTTGGTAAAATTTCTTTACCTCGTCATTAGTGATTTTTTCTACCGTCGATTTGGAACCACCGGTTGGCGTTGCATAAGGATGTTTATCGAACATGAACGCATTGAAATAATTGCCGATCACGTTACGTGGACGTTCTTTTATTTGTGTTAATTCCAGTAACGTCCGCTGTTTATGTTTATCAAATTCAACAGCATCAAAAACCGGATGAATGATGATTTGCTGCAAAACATCGAAAAGCTTATCTTGGTCTTTTACAGCAAATGAAGAGCGGATACTTGCTCCTTCTTTTCCAGCTGTGGTCGATAAATTTGCGCCGACATAATCCGTTATTTCTTCAATCTGGGCTTTTGTGTATTTCTGGGTGCCGAAAACCAAAGCGTCAGCCGTTAAATTGGCCAGGCCATATTGTTCGCCGTCATTAATGGAACCCGCGTCAAATACCGCAGAAACATTGATCAGCGGAACTTCATGCTGCTCCATCAGATACACGGTAAGCCCGTTTTTTAGTTTAAACTTTTCGTATTTCGGGACTTTAAAATTGTTTTGTGCGGCAACCGACAAAGTCGTTAGGGTGAGTAGCACAAGGAATATATTTTTCATCTTGAAATTTTTTAGATCATTACAAAAGATTTGAAACAAATGCTGAGCCGGTTATCAAGCTTTCTTTTCCGGTAACAAATAGCCAACCGTTCTGTTTCTGTCTGTAAAATATTTGGCAGCAACACGTTTAATATCGTCTACGGTTACTTTTTCATACAATTTGGGTGCATCAAACATTTTACGGTAATCACCGAAAAACACATCATAGGTTCCCATACTGTTTGCTTTGCCATTGATGGTTTCCATACTTCTGTAAAATTCCATCAGTTTCTGGTTTTTCACTTTTTGCAATTCGCTGTCGGTAACGCTACTTTTAACGATAAGATCAATTTGCGCCAAAATAAATTTTTCAAGCGTTGGTGCCGATACACTATCTCCCGCAACAGCATAAATATTGAACAGGTTAGGATCAAAACCTTCGCCCAGAAAAGTGAAAACCTGCGAAGCGATTGTTGTATCCATCACCAATGATTTTACCAATCTGGATGAATTTCCGGATGTCAGCAAGCTGCTCAACAAATCCAATGCATAATAATCTTCGTGACCGGTTTGCGGTGTGTGGTAAGAAAGCAAGACATTTGGCGTTGTAATATCCTTGTAGGTTGTAACGCGTCGCTCGCCATTTTGTTCGGGCTCAACCGTACGGATTTTTGGAGGAAGGCCTCTCGCAGGAATTGGCGCCATATATTGGTCAGCCAGTTTTTTAACCTGATCTACCGTAATATCACCAACCACAACAACCGTTGCATTGTTGGGCGAATAATAGGTTTTAAAATAATTTTCAAGATCGGATTGTGTCCAGGCTTTAATATCAGATTCAAATCCTATCACCGGAAACATATAGGGATGTTCCTGGAAAGCAACCGATTGTACCAGTTCGCTAAGTAAACGGTAATTACTGTTCTCCAATCCTGTGCTTCTTTCAGACAAAACTACGCCACGCTCGCTTTCAACCATTTTCGGATCAATCGTCAGATCGGCGATCCGGTCAGATTCCAGTTTGAAAATAGTTTCCAAAGCGTCTTTTTGGAACCAGTCGGTGTATACGGTAACGTTTTCAGAAGTGTAAGCATTATTCGATCCGCCATTGGCTTCCATAGTCCGGTCAAATTGTTTCGGCCCATAATTTTTTGAACCGTTAAACATCATGTGTTCGAAAAAGTGGGACAAGCCGGTAATTCCATGCACTTCATTCCGGGAACCAACTTTCCAGAACAGATACATATTGGCATTCGGGATGGAATGATCTTCGAGTACCAGGAATTTCATGCCGTTAGCCAGCGTGAAAGTTTTGACATCTTCGGGCTTACTTTGGGCATTGGCAAAACCAATTCCAGCCATTATTGCCGCTCCCAGCAATAGTTTGCGTAGCTTCATAGTTACGATTCAGTTTTTTGTTTTGTAATAATAAACAAAAAACCGGGACGGAAATCAGCATTTTGATGAATGGCAAAGGATGTATCGGTGGAGTGCTCCATAATATTTGTGGCAAAGCATATTTCAACGCAACCGAAAGGTGCAACGCATCATAATATTTGTGGCAAAGCATATTTCAACGCAACCGAAAGGTGCAGCGTATCATAATATTTGTGGCAAAGCATATTTCAACATAACAGAAAGGTGCGGCGTACCGAAATATTTGTAGCAATGTATATTTTTGTATAACCAAAGGTGCAGAGCACCGTAATATTATCGTCCTGAATCATGAAATCGATCCTATCCCTTTACTGTATTTTAATTGCATTTTCTACATTTAATGCGCGGGTTTCAGAGACTAAAAGTGAAGATCCGAAGCGAGCTTTGAGGATTATGAGTTATAATATTCATCACTGCAATCCACCAGAGTCTGCTGGTGGAAGAATTGACGTTGAGGCGATTGCGAAAGTTATTAATAATGCGAAACCCGATTTTGTAGCTTTACAAGAGGTAGATATCAATACGGAGCGTTCAGGGAAGGGATTAAACCAAGCAAAACAAATTGCAGATTTAACGGGTATGAAATTCTATTTTTCCAAAGCGATTGATCATCAGGGCGGCGATTATGGTGTTGCTGTTTTGTCTAAATTTCCCATTGTAGATTCTGCCCGGTTTTCACTTCCGATTAACAGGGATCTGGTTGAAGAAATGAGAACAATTGCAGCTATCACAGTGATGCTGCCATCAAAACAGAAAATTATCTTTGCCAGTACGCATCTTGGTTTAACTGAGAGGAACAGACTGTTGCAGGCAGAAACGATTATAAAATATTTTGGGGAAGAAAAATTACCTATGATTCTGGCCGGAGATTTTAATGCAGAACCGGGAAGTAAGGTCATAAATTATTTCGATAAGTATTTTAGCAGGACCTGCGCGGAAAGTTGTCAGCACACCATTCCTGTTGACAAGCCGGAAAAGACGATTGACTTTATCATGTCAAAACCATCGGGTATCTTCAAAGTGCTAAGCCATAAAGTGATAGACGAAAAATACGCTTCCGATCATTTGCCGGTTCTTGCTGAGTTGATGTTAGTCAAATAGTTTTATTTGAATTTTTAATAGCAAAAAGTAATAGAATTTATTCTATTACTTGATAATCAGTTTTCTATAAGAAAATCCCGTTGCCGGATGGATCCCGGTATCGGGATTTTTTGTTTCTGTAAGCGTATTTCGATTAATTAAAATAATGATAAAAGTCTTTGTTACCAAAGTGATTTTTGTGCGTCTGTAATGTTAATGTGCCGTCTTTAAACCCGGCTCAAAACAGATTTTACCTCTACAACGATCACTCACTTTTATTCATTGGTTTATGAGAAAACATTTTTTACTTAAAATCTTTCCACTGATTTTATCCAGTTTTCTATTCTCCGTTTCTTACGCGCAGGATATGAAAACTTCAAGTTGTCCGAACCCTGCCGGTGGGTGTGATACCGTAGGAATTGAACATCGGGTAAGTCCCTGGCGCGTTGGCGGCTTTATAGGGCCTGCCGTTGCATTTTGCGGAAAATGGTCAAGCACATTTAATTCGAATAAATATCGTGACAAATCGCTTTTCAATGGAATTGGCTACCATGCGAATTTAAATGCAGATTATTTTTTTCACACTAAGAAAAACAAACAGTTGAAATTCGGTGTCGGCGCCATTGCCGGTTTGCAGACTTTCTTTTTAAGAAATGACCTGGACGATTTTCTGGACAAAATTATTGCAGAATCGGGTTCAGGTAACGCCGTGATCAGAAAAGGCGCTTCCGAAGATCATTATCTCGTGGCCGGTCCGGTTCTGAGTTACGCTTTTGGTAAAAAATCAAGATCGCCTTTTATTGAAGCATCTGTTCGGGGTGGGCTTTTTAGGACAACGCCTGCGGCTATTTTTGTTTATGATCAGGCTACTTCAAATAATATTTATTCAGTTACTGCTACTGACAAACGTTATCATGCCGGTCTTCTAGCAACATTAGGACTGTTCTTTCCAAGTAAAAAAGGACTTTGGTCATGGGGTGTAGAAGCTACCGGTTTTCGTACAAAAGTGAATTACATTTTTCCGGGTGCTACCATTTACAGTTACCAAAGAAAACACGGCGGCTTCTCAGCAGGTTTGGCTTTTCGCCGTAATTTTGTACGTGATATTCCGTTCAGAAAAGATCCTACGCCGCCTTTGTTGTGTGAAGCACCTGATCTGGAATTGATGATGGGTGGGAAATCAATCAAAGGACTTGTTTTTAGTACACTGGATTCTACAAAGGCAGACAGTATCCAAATCAGCTGGAAAAGTCGCAGTGTTTTGGATAGTACCAAAAGTGAAGCTTTTACGGCACGCCTTCATCAGTTGAATGGAGGAATGGACAATGTAATTGCTCAGGTTGTTTGTCAGAAAGAAACAAAAATGGCCTGGCCGACAGGGTATTTAAATCCAACAACGGGCCGTCCGGTGGAAGGTCAATATTATTTGACTGTTCAAAGTCAGCAAATTTCTTCTTGTGCATCATGTACCAGCGAGGCCAGCACAACAGGTTTTTCTGTTCAAAAACCAGACAGAATTATCGATTCTGTTGAACGTTGTTTCAAACAATGTTTTCTGGAAGTTTATGCTTACAAAAAGGTTAAAGTCAAAAGAGTTAAATATGGCAAATCGCCAACATCTTGTGTAGGCTGTATTTGTCCGATTGATACAGTATCAAAAACCATTTCTCAATATCATCTTTTAGGAACCGTTAAAAGAGATAATTGCGATGCATCGAAGCTTGATTTGAATACTGAAACTTCTGGTATTATTATTCCGAAATGGGCTACAACAATTTATACCTCGGTTGAAACCATTGTGGCTGGTGACTGTGCCGGAATTCCTCAGGGAAAAAATAAAATCAATTATTCTGCTCCTGTGAAAAAAGGGAAAGCCGGGGTTTTCAACAGAGCTTATCAGAAAAAGTAAATCTGAATTTGGGTGTAAATGAAAAAGAACCTTTCAATTTTGAGAGGTTTTTTTCTGGTTTTTATATTTCTTCCTTAATCCATTTAACCCTGACAATTCTGCTTTTTATATCAATATTGGCAAAAAAGTGAAGCCAGTGCAATTGCCTGGAAGACAAATGATCGGTTGGGGATTTTATTTCAATAAAGGAGTATTCAGTTTCATCCCAAACCAGCAAATCCGGAAATCCTCGGGTATTTTCTCTGAGGTTTTGAGCCATTTCCAAAAGTACTGCATGGATCTGCTCAGGTGTGAGCAGCGCAACCAGTTTCAAAACAATTTCAAGCATTCCGGGATACCAGCTGACAAGCACATTGGTTGTCCCGAATTTTTCATGAAAAGTTTTCTCAACAATTTCGGATATGACCTCTTTTGTATCCGCATCTTTCATTCTGGCCAAAAGCTGTTCAGACCTTTTGTAATAAAAATCAGGCAAAAAGAAATCGGATGGAACGCGTTGTAAAGGATTGTGAATTGCTTTTACATTGGTATCATAAATAATATCCCAGAATAAAAGTCCAAATACCGCCCGCCAAGGTTCATTTTCACTAAAAACGGCTTCTGCACCCAAATCCTGATAATATTCAATAGCACCGCGTTCAACACGGAATCGGTTGGAAATTGGAATGTCAATGCTGCTGGCATCTTTCAAAGCCTGCGTCGTCCGTTTTACCGCACGTTTCTTTTTGTTAACAATCCTCTCATGGAAATCATGTGAAAAATAACGTTCATCTGCGTTTTGGGGATTTTCGGCAATTTCTTCACAGAGTGCCAATGCTTCTTCAATTTCACCCAGATTATACAAAAGCCGTACGCGTCTTTCCCGTGAAGGCGCATCGTTCGTTAGCTGATAAGCCGTCAAGGCCTGAGATAGCATTTTTTTTCGTTCAAGCCAGGCTCCAACACGAAGCACGAATAGATGATAGGAGGGAACTGACTTGGGACTGAGATTTCCGGAAACACCAACCTGCCAGTTCATAAACCAGTCGAAGATTTCTTCTGGCGGTAATTCGTTTTTCAGTATATCGAAAGTTTCCTTCATGAGTGAAATCATCAACGTATCATCTACATCTTTTCGGGTTTCAAACTGAACCGACAGATGTTCCTGATCAAAAGACTGAAAACGGACATGACCCAGATCACGGACGACAAATTCTGTCATATCAGCATAACGATTCCCGAAAAACAAAAACTTCATCATCATCACTTCCGCTTCATAAGCGACTTTGACGACTGGTTCGGTTTCCAGAATGATCTCACAGATTATTTTAAAATCATATTCATATAAAAGCCAGCGAATCAGATCCTGTTTTTTGATCGATTTAGAAGGCATGATTTCCGGTTGCAGAATTTTGGTAAATTCCAGATGCTCCGGTTTTGTAAACAAGTGCATCACTTCATCGAAGCGGTCCTCATGAAGTTCACAAAGCTGCTGAATGAATTGTGCGTCATGAAGCTCATTCAAAGCCGCTGGAATGTCCGTGATTTCTGAATAAGAAAGTGAATTAACGCGAAAAAAAGATTTGCTCCGGTTACTGAATCGGATAAAAAGACATTGGGCTTCTTCCGAAAGCGCATTGTAGGAATTCAGGAATTCAAGCTCATTCTCATTCAATAAGGTTTCATACATTTTCCGTACGAAATTCAGTACATAGCCAAAGTAATCATGGTAATATTTGGGGGGAAGATCCTTTGGAAACTCGTTAATTTGCACAGTGAATATTGTAGATGTTACAGTCAGTTTGCCACTAAACTTTATTCAAATATAACGAGACAAAAGAAGAATTATTCAACAACCGGGATATTTAGTCGGCAGGTTTTATAGTAAGAACTTCAATTGCTTTACCTTTTATGAAAAAGATGGAAATTGAGCATTAAAATTAAATTAATTGGAAAAATAATTAGTAAAAATTGTACTATACCAATTCAAATTATTCCCATTTTTCATTAACGTAGTATTTTATAAAGAATTGACTTACATTTGTTTCCTATGGAAAACAACTTTTAGAGCCCATGACAACATTAGATTCTTACAATTTTTCCGGCAAAAAGGCCTTGGTGCGCGTTGATTTTAACGTACCGCTTAATGACAAGTTTGAGATTACGGATGATACCCGGATCCGTGCCACTATACCCACCATCAACAAGATTCTTAGTGAAGGAGGATCTGTGATTTTGATGTCCCATCTTGGACGTCCGAAAGATGGACCCACTGAAAAATATTCTCTAAAACACCTGGTTAACCCTCTTTCTTTAATTTTAGGTAAAACAGTAAAGTTTGCTGACGATTGTATCGGAGCAAGTGCTACGGAAATGGCGGCTGCTTTGCAACCTGGTGAAGTATTGTTGTTGGAAAATCTTCGTTTTTACAAAGAAGAAGAAAAAGGGGATGAAGCTTTCGCCGAAAAATTGTCAAAACTTGGAGATGTCTGGGTTATGGATGCATTCGGAACGGCTCACCGTGCTCATGCTTCCACAGCCGTTATCGGTAAGTTTTTCAAAGACAAAGTTTGTGGTTATGTAATGCAGGCTGAGCTTGATAATGCAGAAAGACTTCTGGAACATTCAGAGCGTCCTTTCACTGCGATTATGGGTGGTGCTAAAATTTCTGATAAGATTTTGATTATTGAACGTTTGCTTGACAAGGTTGATAACCTGATCATCGGAGGCGGAATGTCATATACTTTTACAAAAGCACTTGGCGGAAATATCGGGAAATCTTTACTTGAAGCAGATAAAATGGATTTGACACTTGAATTGCTTGAAAAAGCAAAACAAAAAGGTGTAAATCTTGTTTTGCCGATTGATACGGTTATTGCTGATAAATTCAGTAACGATGCAAATCGCCAGACTGTACCAACTGCGGAAATTCCTGATGATTGGGAAGGTTTGGATATTGGTCCTAAATCAATTGAATTGTTTAAAAGCATTATTGCCGCTTCGAAGACAGTTCTTTGGAATGGCCCTATGGGCGTTTTCGAATTTCCGAATTTCGCAACAGGAACAAATGCCATTGCTGAATCAGTAGTAGCTGCGACAGAAGAAAACGATGCTTTCTCACTGATTGGTGGTGGAGATTCGGCTTCTGCTGTGAACAATGCAGGTTATGGAGATCGCGTAAGCTACGTTTCAACAGGCGGTGGTGCATTGCTTGAATACATGGAAGGTAAAGTGCTTCCTGGCGTTGCAGCCTTGGATTAAGTATTAATGGTTAGTTGTTAATGGTTAATGATGGAAATTAGTTGTTAATGGTTAATGATGGAAATTAGTTGTTAATGGTTAATTGTTAATGATGAAGAATTGAGAATTGGACGCTTGTCGTTTGGTTCTCAATTTTTTGTTCCAAATGAGCTAGAATCTGACAGCCGATCGCCGGCTGCCTATAAAAAGAAATCCATTCCTCAAATGAAGAATGGATTGTCCGTATTATTAACCTAACTAATTATAAATAAAGTCACAACCTGACCGTCATTATCTCTTTTGATTAACTTTTTACACGTGACTGAATATCGTCAGAACCTGTGTTACGTTGTCTTGTTTTTACGTTTTGATTACCGAAACGGTAGGTGAAAACAAGTCTGAACTGGCGGCTTGGCCATGTGCTTTTTACTCTTAAATCAATATCTTCAAACTTCGTTGTACCTCTGAATTTGTTTGTCCAGAAAGGATCCTGAACGCTAAAACGGATCGTTGCTTTTTTATCCATCAATGATTTTTGTAAACCAAGATTGATAGCGCCTTGTGATTTCGCTGATAGCAAACCGTATATCGCCGGACTATTAAACCATCCTGAAAGTTCTGCTGTCCACGTTTTGGAAAGCGTAAAAGTGTTGTTGACAAAAGCGTTATAAGTGAAAATTTTCATATCAAACGGTGCGTTCCGGTAAAAGGTCTTATAGTGATTATAAGCGCCTGATAAGTTGGTTTGCGCATTCCACCATTTCGTAATTGGAATAGGCGCTGAAATTGTTAAACTTATATAGTTCTGATTGTCAAGGTTTTCTGATGTTACATAGGTTTGGTTTTTCTCAGGAACCAACATGGGTACTTCATCAGCAATCATATCTTTCACGCGGCTGTAAGCCAGTGTTGTGTTCAGGAAGCTTTTATAAACGTGCACCAACTGAAACGAATGCGTATACTGCGGACGAAGGTTTGGATTACCTTTTTGGAAAGTATACGGATCCAGATAATATTCAAATGGATTCAATGACTGGTAATTAGGACGATCGATCCGGTAGCTATATGACAGATTTAAAACGTTACTGCTGTCAAGATTTCTCGATAAGAAAACACTTGGGAACACATTCAGATATTTACGGTTTCTGATACTGTTCAGCGTTATCGAATTGCCAACAGCATGGGTGTATTCAGCACGCAAGCCAAGTTGATATTTAGTTTTTGCATTAAACTGGCCATTGTAATTGGCGTAACCTGCATTTATATTTTCAGTGTATTTGAATTGATTTGTACGCGATGGATCAAGAGCCCAGTCATCAGTTTTTGTTTCGAAAATCATGTTATTGTTTGATCGTACATAACTCGACTTCAATCCGGCTTCGAATTTTCCTTTCCCGATTGGTTGCGTATAATCCAGTTTCGCTACACCTATATTGATCAATGCCGGCATATTATTTCTTACTATGTCAGGATTTCCGTTTGAAGATCCGTCCGGTTTAAAATATCTTGTGTCCAGAAAGTTGTATCCTTTGCTATCATATTGAACGTAATCTGCATCAAACGTCAATTCTTTGCCTTTGTCGTTAAATTGATGTTTCAGGTTAACATTCGCGCTGATATTATTCATGTGATTGTTCGCTTTCATGTCCGTGTGATAGGTTTGCTGAAGGCTCAGATCATCATTCAATATCTCTGCATTTGTCGCTCTGATCGGGTTTTTCCAGGCATTGTAAAAACCGGAGAAAAGAACACCAATCGTTGTTTTATCCGTAGCGAAATAATCCATTCCAACACGGTAGTTATAGTTTTGCGATTTCCAGTCACTTTTTGAAACCATGTTAAAAGTCGTCGTTTTACCTTCGTATGGAATAGCGCGGTATATGGTTTGGTTATTGAAACCTTCACCTTGAAAAGCACTTCCGGTTCCAAAAAGGCTAACTTTCCCTTTTCTGTTATTTAATGCCAGCGAACCATTTCCGCGTCCGTAACCCGGTGTAGCAATACCGCCACCAACTGAAAAGTTACCATTGGTTCCGAAATTTTTATTTTTCTTAAACTTGATATTGATAATTCCCGAGTTTCCTGCCGCATCGTATTTGGCTGATGGATTGGTGATTAGCTCAATTTTCTCAATATTATCACTTGGCGTATTTCTTAAAAGATTTACAAGCTCAGCCTGACTCAGGTAAGTCTGTTTGCCATCGATTTGCACAATGACACCATCTTTTCCGCGAAGTTGCAGCTTATCGTTTTGCTGATCGACAGTTATGCCTGGTGAACGTTCCAAAACTTCCAGTGCAGTAGCTCCCGCAGAAACGATGCTGTTCTCAACATTGATTACCGTACGGTCGATTTGCTGCTCTATAAAGGGTTTTTTTGCCACAACGGTCACTTCATTCAATGATTGTGATTCCGGTTGTAGTGTAAAAGAGGGAAGGTTTACAGCATTTTCTTTTACCGAAAAATTTTTGCTGTAAGCTTTTTGATAACCAACCATGGACACCATCGCCATGTATTCGCCGGTATCGACCTGATCGAAAAGAAACTTTCCGTTTTCGTCAGCTGCAAGTCCTTTTGATAAGGTCGAGTCTTTCGCTTTTAAAAGCAAAACATTGACAAAAGGAAAAGGCTGGGATTTCTCATCCAGAATTGCCCCGGACACTTTTCCTTTTGTCAATGTGGTTTGAGCAAGCACAAAGCTACCGCTAAGCAGCAGTGCTACTGTCAGATTAATAAAGAATTTCATGGCTAATAGATAGTTATATTATGGGCCCGATATTTTTCAAATATTCAGAATTGTATTAACTCAGGTATTCTTGAATATCGGGTACATTGCAAAGATAAGTACTTGGTATAGCATAGAACCTTAGATTACATAAAAGGTTATTTTGTTGGATGAACGGAAACCAAGTATCCGGCTTTCTCTTGATAGATACAAAGTGAAGCAAGAATGTTGCATGATGAAAGAAAAAAAGTTTGAATGGTAAAAATTCGACGATGAAATCAGTAATTGATGTAATGAAATGGTTTTGGCCATTTTTAATAAAATGGAATAATATCCTGAATATTCTTGTTAGAAAATAAATGATAAATTATTCCGGTATGAGGTAGGGTTGTTTCTTAATATTTTGTCTTAATTATATAAAGGGTATTAAAAGTTTTGCGATGTGAGGAAATTGTTGCTTAATAATTCTTTGGAGGCGGATGAAATGGCTAGTCAGGAAATAAGACTTATTCCTGACGAAATAAATTCGGATATATCAAATTCGATTCAGACAGATAAAGAATTTTTTATTCGTAAAGCTTTTGAACAGGATTCTGTAAAAGGATATGAATTGCTTTTCCGGCAATATTATAGTCCGCTTTGCAGCCATGCGGTGAGGTTTGTTTATAACCGGGAAGTTGCAGAAGATCTGGTTGCGGAAGTTTTTTATACTTTTTGGAAAAAGAAATTACACGAACAAATCACCACTTCTTTTCGAGCTTATCTTTTTACCTCAGTCCGGAACAAAAGCCTGACTTATATAAAGTGGGAATTTGATAAAGAAAGGTCGGAAGAACTGGAAGAAAACGACAAAGCTTCCTCCACGCTGGAACCAGACGGAGTTATGGAGTTTGATGAGCTCTATTTACACATTGAAAAAACAATAAATCTGCTACCGCCGCAATGCCAGAAAGTCTTTTTGATGAGCCGTTTTGAGGGAAAGAGTTATAAGGAAATTGCTGAAAAACTGAATGTCTCCGGGAAGGCAGTTGAGGCGCATATCAGCAAAGCATTAGTCACTTTAAGAAAAGCATTACAAAATTACTGGTTGTTTATATTATCTGCTTTTTTGCCGAATTGGTAAAAGAACTTCCGCTCATTTAAAATAATAAAAGTTTGAGCTAGGGGGAGAGTAAAAAAACTGGTCATCATTATACTAACAGCGTTTTACATCAACATGAAATCCGAATTGCCAAAAGATATACTTTTTACTTATTTCGCTGGAAACGCTACGGCTTTGCAGAAAAAACTTATTGAAGAATGGTTAAGCGGTCCTGAAAGCCTTGAATTGTATTTTGAATATCTTGAAGAATGGGAAATAAATCGTCCCCAGTTTTTACCGGACAATGAAATCGCCTTTGAAAAATTCTCACAACGTATAGTGGATACGGACATTGAAGAGAACGATACTGAATTTTATCTTTCTGATATAAAAACAAAGAAAAAAAACCTGAACCTGAATGTTTGGAAGTGGGCCGCAGCGGCTGTTGTTGCACTTGGGACAGGAATATTTTCAAAAGATTTAATCCTTTTTGAAAATTATAAAACGGCTAATGGAGAATTAAAAGCGATAATTTTAAACGATAGCAGCCGGGTAACTTTGAATGCAAACTCGTCCTTAAAAGTGCCAAGGTTTGATTTTGTGAATGCGAGCAGAGAAGTTTTTTTGGATGGAGAGGCGGAGTTCAACGTAACACATACTGTTGATAACAAGCAATTTATAGTGCACACGACGGATGATAGCGAAATTCTGGTTTTAGGAACTGAGTTTGTTGTTTATACCAGAAAAAAAGGAACGAGGGTTGTTTTGAATAAAGGAAAGGTCCAGCTTTCGTCTGCTCAGGAAAGTAAACCATTGACAATGAAACCGGGAGATCAGGTTACGATTTATCAAAATGGTAAAATGGAACTTGAAAAACTGACAAAAACCGAAGTGGAACTTCAATCCGTCTGGAAGGAACACAGAATGGTTTTTGACCATACAAAACTTGGCGAAGTAGCCACAAAACTGAATGAAATCTACGGTGTTGACGTAGAGATAAAAGATAAACAAACGGCTGAAAGAGAACTTACAGGATCATTTAAAGCTGAGAATGTTGATGAAATTTTGGATGTACTTTCAGAAATGCTGGACATTGATATATCCCACCGCGAAAACAAAGTTTATTTTAACCCTAAACCAGTTGATCTTTTTTAACTGTAATAACCCAATTTCTTTACGATGAATCTAAAACTACCGTCGGCAAGGACGCTGTTCCTTTATGTTATGGTGAGTATTTCTCCCACGTTTGCCTTTGCCCAATTATTTGCATATTCTCCCCAAAATCAAAAACAGCAGGAAACAAAACCTGCACAGTCGATGAAATTGCGGGATGCTTTGCTTAAACTGAAAGATGTTTATGCCGTCGATATTTTATTTGAGGAAAGACTGTTAACAGAACTAAGCGTACCGTCCAATACCATAAAACCGGGTGCAAGTCTGGAACAAAATCTGGATCTGTTGTTACAAACAACCGGTTTGAAATACAAAAAAGTGAAGGCTGGTACCTATGTTTTGCTTGCATCGAAAAGTAAAAAGGCGAAGGAAACTTCTGGCATTGTTTCTGATCTGAAAACCAGTGAACTCTATGCAAAAGAAGGTTCTTTCAATCGGGTTGTGATTGATGATCCAAAAGTCAATAGCAGAACTTCGATTGCTGAAAGTGTAATCAAAGGGAGTGTGATAGATGCAAAGGGTGAGGCATTAATTGGCGTGAGTGTTTTGGTAAAAGGAACAACACGCGGAACCGCAACGGATGTTAACGGGAAATATGAAATAGCGGTTGACGATGCAAATTCCACACTGGTTTTTTCTTTTGTCGGTTACGTGCGAAAGGAAATCATTGCAGGTGCGCAGTCCGAGATCAAAGTGACATTACTGGAAGATACACAGAATCTTTCGGAAGTTGTGGTTACCGCGCTTGGTATAAAAAGAGATAAAAGAGCATTGGGATATTCGGTTCAGGAAATTGGCGGTGAGATGCTTTCAACGGCCAAAGAAGCAAATTTAGCGAATTCTCTGGCCGGGAAAATGGCGGGTGTACAGGTTACACGATCGGCTAATGGTGCAGGTGGTTCTTCCCGTGTTGTGATCCGTGGTTCCAATTCCTTGGTCGGCAATAGCCAGCCATTGTATGTAATCGATGGGATTCCGATGGATAACAGCAATCCCAGCTCGCCCGGAAGTGCTGGTGGAATTGACTATGGTGATGGTATTTCAAACATAAATCCGGAAGATGTTGAAAGTATGTCGGTGTTGAAAGGGCCAAATGCAGCGGCGCTTTACGGACAGCGTGGAAGTAATGGCGTTGTTTTGATCACGACTAAATCAGGGAAATCCCGTAAAGGAATTGGTATTAAATATGGTATCGATTATTCATTAGGTGATGCGTTGGTTTTACCTGATCTGCAAAATGTTTATGGCCAGGGTTATGATGGAAATTTTACAAATTTCAGAGGTACGGACGATAAAATATATACCTGGGCAGCGGCGCAAGCGGCTGGCATTGCAGGAATGCCGAAAGCCAGCGGTGGTCGCGACCGTTTTACAAGAGCAAGCTGGGGCGCAAAAATGGAAGGTCAGCAGTATGAAGACCAGTGGGGAAATGTTCTGAATTTTACACCTCAGCCAAATACTTTTCAAAAGTTTTTCAAACAGGAAAGACAAGTTGTGAACAACCTGAGCCTGGAAGGCGGAAATGATAATATCAGCTATCGTTTGTCTTATGGAAATACCAATATTGATGGTTACACACCAGGAAATACATTAAAACGGAATAATTTCAACCTTCGGACAACGGCTAAACTGACGTCAAAACTGGAAATGGATGTGAAGGTTAATTACATTGACCAGAAAGGTGTAAACCGTCCGACCGTTTCGGATGCAAGCGACAATCCGGCTTATCTGTTTATCAGTCAGCCTCGTAGTATTCCAATGGATATTCTTTCCAATTCTTCATGGACGGCACAGGATGTGAGCCGCCAGCTTGGCTACGGAGGCACGCCTGTTGTGGGTATGGAAAAGACGTATGCTACGAATTCTTCGACGGCAAATCCTTACTGGACGGTAAATCATACCAGAAATTCAGATGACCGCCAGCGTATTCTTGGTTTGATCCGTTTGAGTTATCAGTTCAATGACTGGATCAGATTAACGGCGAAGACCGGTACGGATTTCTATACAGATGAAAGACTTCGTTACCGTGAAAAGGGAACCTATCAGTCATTGAACAAAAATGGAGATATCAGAGAAGAAGTTTCCCGCGTGCGTGAAAACAACAGCGATGTTTTGCTTTCATTAAATCCGCAGCTTTCAAAAGATCTTTCGTTTTCTTTGAATTTAGGTGCGAATCACCAGAAATTCTCATCCAGAACTACGGGTAATACCGGAACAGAATTTGTCGCGCCGAATCTTTATGTGATCAACAATACACTTACCAATTCTTATATTTTCGGATTAACGGAATCGTCCATCAATTCGGTTTATGGTTCTGGCCAGTTGGGTTATAAAGAATTTGCTTTTCTTGATTTCTCAGCAAGAAATGACTGGTCGTCCACTTTATCGCCTGCCAATAATTCATTCTTTTACCCGGCTGTGAGCGGAAGTTTGGTATTAACGGATGCGCTAAATCTTCAAAGTGACGTTTTAAGCTTTTTAAAAGTAAGAGCTTCATGGGCGCAAGCCGGTAGTTCAGGTTCGCCATACCAATTGACAGGTACTTATTCTTTGGAACAAAATGCACACGGAGGTGTACCATTGGCATCTTTTGCTTCGATCATTCCTGATCCTAATTTGAAAAATGAATTAACAACTTCAACCGAATTTGGTGTTGACGCTCGTTTCTTCAAAAACAGAATGGGTTTGTCCGCTGCTTATTACAATGCAAGTACCAAAAACCAGATTCTTGACGTGCCGTTGCCACCTTCAAGCACATTTGCTTCGCGCCGTATCAATGCAGGACAAATCCGTAACCGTGGTGTGGAATTAACTTTAAACGGAACACCGATTAAAACGGATGACGGTTTTAGCTGGGATGCAACTTTCAACTTCTCAAGAAACCGTAACAAAGTAATTTCCCTGGCGGAAGGTGTTGATACTTATTTGCTTGGAAGTGACCGCGGTGTTAACGTTGTGGCTGAGCCCGGAAAGGCATTTGGTACGATGATCGGAAATGGTTTTCAATGGTTGAGAGATGATCAGGGAAATCGTTTGATTGATCCGGTGACGGGTTTACCGCTGAAAAGTAATGCCAAACTTTTGTATGAAATTGGTAATGCGCTGCCAAAATGGATTGGCGGATTTAATAATAGTTTCCGTTACAAAGGTTTTGCTTTATCGGCTTTGGTCGATATCAGTCAGGGCGGTAAAATATATTCTCAGAGTTTGAGAGAAGAACTGATTTACGGTACCAATAAAATGACGTTGGATGGAAGAGATGGTACTTACGTTGCCAAAGGTGTTGTTGCTACAAAATCGGCTGACGGAACTTATACCAGCAGCGGACAGCAAAATACAAAACAAGTCCGCGCTCAGGATTACTGGAACGTGGTAGCGCCTGATAAAGACAATGTAGTTTCGGAAGAAATGCTGAATGACGCAAGTTACGTCATGTTCCGTGAGATGACTTTCAACTATCAGCTACCTTCAAGTATTGTCAGAAAAACGCCTTTTAAAGGAATTCGCGCTGGTATTTACGGACGGAATTTGTTTTATCTGCAACGCCACACCGAAGGGTTTGCACCGGAAGCATCCTCGTTTAACGTGAACAATTCTTCTCTTGGTCTGGAATCGACTGCGCTGCCTTTGTTACGCTATTTTGGATTCAGCCTTAACGTAGAATTATAATTTTATCACAGGATGAATTTCAACAGATTTCCGAAAACTGAAACGATCCGTACAACTTCTTATACGATGAAAAATAGTATTAAATCACTCATATTAACAGGTGTCGTTTGCCTGATGCAGTCTTGTACTGATGATTTTGAAAAAATAAATACACCGCCAACTTCAGTGACGACAATTGATGCCGGGCTTATTTTGTCAAAAGCACAAAAAGACGCAGCCTTTGCCGAAGGACTTGAAATCCCGAACAGTCAATACGGTTCCTGGATTCAACAATGGGCCGGGGGCGCGGTAGTTTCCAGTTCACGATATGTGGAACAAAGCGATAATAATGTCTGGGATGCGCATTACACACTGATCCGGAATCTGGCTCAGATCAGAACAGATATTTTGAAAGGGAAGGAAACTGATCCTAGTGGAAGAACAAAACTGGCGATTGCAAAAATCGTTGAAATCTCTGTTTGGCAAAGACTGACCGATCTTTTTGGTGATATCCCCTTTTCTGAAACGGCTTTGGGTTCAACGGATGTGAATAACAAACCAAAATTTGATACGCAGGAATCAGTTTATAAAACACTGATTACAGATCTCGATGCGGCGATCGGCCAGCTGAATGCTTCTGATGCAAGTTATGGAACCGCAGATTTTTATTTCAAAGGTGATGTAACAAAATGGAAAAAGTATGGCAATTCTTTAAAATTAAGATTAGGAATGCGTATCCGTTATGCTGATGCAACTTTGGCACAAAAAACGATTACGGAAGCAATGGGCCAGCCATTATTGGAAAGTAATACCGATAACGCAACCATCCCAACTTATAATAATGCCACTAATGCTAATGTACATCCTCTGTTAAATCAATGGCTTACCGGAAGTTCTGATTTAAGATATCTGGCTAATACATTGGTTTCCCAGTTGGCAACAACCAGTGATCCGCGTCTTCCTTTTATCGCACAGCCAAGCGTCAATTCTGTAAAAGCAGGTGCGCCGTCCTACAAAGGAATGGGAGTGGCGCTGACTGATGCGTTGCTAAAAGCGCTTGTAAAAGACGATTATTCAACGGCCTCGCAGTCAACTTTTTTCAATAAAGATTATAGTCCGGCGATTCCCTGCATCGTGATGTCTTTTTCTGATGTAAGTTTTTACAAAGCAGAAGCGGCGCTGGAAGGCTGGGGAGCAACGGCAGATCAGGCAGAAAGTTTTTATCAGGCAGGCGTTAAAGCTGCTTTGGCGCAGGCACCTTTCAACATTGCTACGGTTCCTGCAACATTCTCAAAAGAGCTTTCTTTCACAGATTTAAGCAAAGAACAAAAGCTGCAAAAAATCGGGACTCAGAAATGGATTCAACTATTCGGGCGTTCCTATGAAGCATTTACGGAATGGCGCAGAATGGGCTATCCATTACTTACGCCGGGTCCGAATGTGGGTTCAACGGCTGGTACAATTCCCCGCCGCACCATTTATTCATCGCGGGAAGCGTTATTGAATGAAACTAATTACAAAGATGCGGTAAGCAAATTGTCAAAAGGAGATTCTTATATTTCAAAAATATGGTGGGATAAAAAATAGTTTTTTGAATTCTATTTTATCAAAAAAGGCAGAAGACTTTCCAATTTGGAATAGTTTTCTGCCTTTTGTTCAATACTTACCACCTATCTAATTATAACCAATATTCATCAACTAATTATTTTGAACTGCTGATACTGCATTCAGCTGTACCATATCTCCGTTTGTGTTGTTCAGAAGTGTAACAATATCAATTTCAAGAATTGATGTAATTTCAAGTAATCTTTCTACAGTTAATCTGGTATAACCCAATTCGATTTTACTGTAAGCATTCTGACTGATTCCCAGTTTCACTGCCAGATATTCCTGTGGGTAACCTCTGTATTCCCTGATTTTTCTAACATTCGTGGCTACCGCTTTTAATTTTGCTTCCACAACTACTTTCATAACGCCTTAAAAGTTAGGTTGATCTCAATTGTTGTTTTGATGAAGTTCTGTTTAGATATACGATGTAACAAGCTTGTCAGATCATATCAGAATAAAAATAGCTATGACCAAAAAAGATAAATATTAAGATATGTGGAAACAGGAATTTTCTTTTGTATTAATAAAAACTACTTTCAATAAATACAAACCGGGTATTTTTTAGTAATTAGTCATTCTGTTTCAACCAAGAAAACTAAGAATGATTAATCGCCTATATGATACCTCGTTAAGTCTCCTGACCGATTTGTACCAGTTAACGATGGCTTATGGCTATTGGAAATCAGGAAAGGCGGAACAAGAAGCAGTTTTTAATCTTTATTTTCGCAAACATCCGTTTCAGGGAGGTTTTACAATTGCCTGCGGCCTGAGCAGTGTGATCGATTATCTGAATGAATATCGCATTGATGAGGAAGATCTTGAATACATCGGTTCGCTTACAGGAAGTGACGGGAGAGTGCTTTTCGAAAGTGAATTTCTTGATTATCTGCGTGCCATGGAATTCAAATGCAGTGTCGATGCGATTCCTGAGGGCACTGTTGTTTTTCCCAATGAGCCGTTATTACGTATACAGGGGCCGGTTTTACAATGTCAGTTATTAGAAACTCCGCTACTAAATCTTCTGAATTTTCAATCGCTGATTGCTACAAAAGCTGCCAGAATGCGCCTGATTGCAAATAATGATGCACTTTTAGAATTTGGATTGAGAAGAGCGCAGGGGCCGGATGGCGGAATGACCGCCAGTCGCGCTGCATATATTGGTGGTTTTGACGCGACGTCAAATGTTTTGGCGGGCAAGCTTTACGGTATTCCGGTAAAAGGAACTCATGCGCATAGCTGGGTTATGTCGTTTGACAGTGAACTGGAATCTTTTGAAACGTATGCGAAGTACATGCCTAATAATGTGACTTTGCTCGTTGATACCTATGATTCCATCAAAGGTGTTGAAAATGCAATTATTGTTGGAAATCAGCTTCGTGAAAGAGGTTACGAGCTCGGAGGAATTCGTCTGGATTCCGGTGATTTGGCTTATTTAAGTATAGAAGCAAGGAAATTGTTGGATGAGGCCGGATTTGAAAAGACAAATATCGTCGCCAGCAACGATCTGGATGAATACATCATGGATAGTTTGAAAATCCAGGGTGCAAAAATTAATGTCTGGGGAATTGGAACAAAACTGGTAACGGCATTTGATCAGCCGGCATTAGGAGGCGTTTTTAAACTGGCCGCAATAAAAAATGAATCCGGCGATTGGGACTATAAACTGAAATTATCAGAACAAGCCATTAAAGTTTCGACACCGG
This sequence comes from Dyadobacter frigoris, assembly GCF_005280585.1. Lineage (GTDB taxonomy): Bacteria > Bacteroidota > Bacteroidia > Cytophagales > Spirosomataceae > Dyadobacter > Dyadobacter frigoris. Next base: position 466,465 of record NZ_SZVO01000003.1, on the reverse strand, counting down.
GAATCCAGCAGGTTCGTCGCTTCAAAGATGCAAAAGGTTTTATTTCTGATATGATTTTTAATATTGAAACACCGCTTTCCGGGAAACCAACGATGGTGGATCCTTATGATTTTACTAAAACCAGGTCGTTTTCAGAAACATTATCTTTTGAGGATTTGCTTGTGCCCATTTTTGCAGAAGGTAGATTGGTATATAGTCTGCCGTCCATCCATGAAACCCGTGAACGTGTTGAACAACAGCTGACACATTTCCATAAAGGAATCAAGCGTTTTGTCAATCCACATACTTATCCTGTTGGACTTGAAAAGCAACTGTTTGATTTGAAAACGGATCTGATTGTAAAGTTAAGAGCTGCCAAATGATTTTAAATCGATAGTGGAAATGAGCGATGAAATACCTAAACCTGATACGGAAATACTGAAAGAACTGATTGTTTACAGAATGCCTTTCGGGAAATATAAAGACTGGCTGATCACAGACTTACCGGTTTCTTACCTTGAATGGTTTGAACGGAAAGGTTTTCCGACAGGTAAACTTGGTATGATGCTGAGCACGATGTATGAAATCCGGCTGAATGACCTGATGTTTTTGATTGATGGATTGAAAAAAATTTATCGGCGATAAATTTTCGGGGAATCTTTTGAAGAAAATAGAAACTTTGATTGACATATTAAGTCTAATTGACATGGACGGTTTCATCAAAACACACTGCTATGTCTTATGTCAAAATCTGGGTTCATGCCGTATGGGCAACAAAGAACCGTGAACAGGTTCTAAAACCTGATATCTTAAAGAAAATCTGCAATCATATCTTTGGCAATGCGAAGGAACACGGGATTTACATTGATAGAATTAACGGTCATGATGATCACATTCATGTACTGATGCTTCTGAAACCTGAATTAGGAATATCCAAACAAGTCCAATTGCTAAAAGGTGAAAGTTCAAATTGGGCAAATAAAATACAATTGACAAAAGACCGGCTTTACTGGGCAGATAAATATTTTGCATCTTCTGTAAGTAATAATAAAATTGATTTTGTCAGAAGGTATATTGATAATCAACAAGAACATCATCAGAAACAGACTTTTGGTGAAGAGTATAAAAATTTTTTGAATAGCTTGGGGTATTCGGATGATGATTTTGGCTAAAGCCGGAAACTTCTGAGGGTTTCTGCCACACCCAAGGTTAAAACCTTGGGTTAGTATTCTGTCGAGGGATGTTCCTGATGATTTCGGCTAAAGCCGGAAACTTCTGAGGGGCTCCGAGACCCAAGGTTAAAACCTTGGGTTAGTATTCTGTCGAGGGATGTTCTTGATGATTTGGCTAAAGCCGGAAACTTCCGTGGGGCTCCGAGACCCAAGGTTAGTATTCAGTCGAGGGATGTTCCTGATGATTTTGGCTAAAGCCGGAAACTTCTGAGGGGCTCCGAGACCCAAGGTTAAAACCTTGGGTTAGTATTCAGTCGAGGGATGTTCCTGATGATTTGGCTAAAGCCGGAAACTTCTGGGGGTTTCTGCCACACCCAAGGTTAAAACCTTGGGTTAGTATTCTGTCGAGGGATGTTCCTGATGATTTTGGCTAAAGCCTGAAACTTCTGAAGGGCTCCGAGACCCAAGGTTAAAACCTTGGGTTAGTATTCAGTCGAGGGATGTTCCTGATGATTTGGCTAAAGCCGGAAACTTCCGTGGGGCTCCGAGACCCAAGGTTAAAACCTTGGGTTAGTATTCTGTCGAGGGATGTTCTTGATGATTCGGCTAAAGCCGGAAACTTCTGGGGGGGGCTCCGAGACCCAAGGTTAAAATCTTGAGTTAGTTTATCTCAGCCTAAGGTTGATATTAAGCTATTCCAGGTTTTCAATTCTTTAGACTACCAGACAGACTTTTCCCATCATGATGATTTTTCAGTCGATAGTACTAACCCAGGGTTTCAACCCTGGGTGGCAGAAATCTCAACCAACTTTCGGGCTTTAGCCCGCGGCATTATCGAAAACTTTTCCCGTGAAATGAGGGTATCGCTACACTCGATTGTCTAAAATACATACCGCAAACAGAAATGAATTGAAGGCCTGCAATATCTACATTCTGTCTGCTATCGTTTTAGCTACCATTTAATTTCGACACAATGAATATCTATTTCAATTCTCGTAAAATATTTTTGGCCCACAGTTTCGTATTTATTTGCTTTTCACTTTCTGTATTAGCACAAAATGAAAAAACACGTTTGATGCACGTCGGCCTAATTTATCCGGTTAGTTCCAATGGTCTGAACGCAGCTGAATTCACAAACAAATTTTCTCTCCACGCCATTAGCGGTATTTCAAAAAATGAGATCGGAGTTGCAATTTCAGGTGTGGCCACCGTTATCAAAGAAAATGCGAAAGGTGTTCAAATCAGCGGCGTAGCCAATATAATCCAGGATTCTGCTGATGGCGTTCAGATAGCCGGTTTTATGAATCTTGTTCGTCACAATGCCAGGGGATTACCGGTCGCTGGTTTTTTAAATCTTAGCGAAAGTGCAGGTGCTGCACAGGTTGCGGGATTCGGTAATATTACCCGTGAATCAGTGAAAGGCGTACAAGTATCAGGATTTTTGAATAAATCCAAAGATGTGAACAGCCAGATTTCCGGATTTATTAATTTGGCAAAAAACGTTAAAGGCGTTCAAATTGCAGGTTTGATCAATATTGCAGATAGCAGTGATTACCCAATTGCCTTACTGAATTTTATAAAAAACGGAGAAAAATCAATCGGTATTACCGTAGATGAAACTGCAACAACCATTGCTTCATTCAGATCAGGCGGAAGAGTTTTATATGGAATACTTGGTGCGGGCTATAATTTCAAAAGTGATAACAAATCGTTGTACGGTTTTGAGGCAGGTTTGGGAGCACACATCCCAGTTGCAGCAAAATTCAGGGTCAATACCGAGTTGGTAAATCTTATGTTGTCAGATTTCAAAAGCGGGGATTATTTTAAAAATACTTTGCGTATACTGCCCGCGTTTAAGATTGCTGATAGGTTTGAAATATTTGCAGGGCCGTCTATTAATTATGTGAAATATTCCAAAGGCAAAGGGAATGATCTGATCAGTCATTATATATGGAAAAAGGAAAATGAAAAGGATTTTAAAGGACTTTATCTTGGTTTTAACGTTGGTGTTCAGCATATTTTTTAGCAGAAGAATCAGAAACTTATTAGTTCAGAAATTATAACGGGTAAAATTTTTCATTTAAAATCTCCATAAATTTTTAAGTATTCAAAAGTGTCGCTTTATTCGCCAAAAGGGGAACTTAGTCTACAATTTACTGATTGTCAGATATTTGCTTAAACCTTAGCCTTACGTACTTAGCGTTTTTCCGGGAATTGGTATAGTTTTTTGCTGATCACCCGTTGATAACCAATTTTCCACTTAATTCAACGAGTATGAACAGATTGACAAGTATGAAGAAATTTGCGTTTATAGGTATTTGCGTATTAGGCGTTGCGTGGGGCTGTAAAGATGATGACGATGATGTAACACCACCGGTAGATGTTCTGCCAACTTTAAAAGTTACAACCACACTTTCCGGAGCAAACGAAAGGCCTGCAAACACGTTAACAGCTACCGGTACGGTGGACGGAACGTTGGATCAGGAGACCAACATTTTGAAATTAAACATTGCTTATAGCGACACCGCTGCCGTGGATTCAACCGCAGGAGATTCGACGGCTGCCTTTATACCAACCGCCTGGCATATCCATAAGGGAGCTATTGATACCACCGGTGCTGTCGTGATCGATTTCGGAACAACTTTTACTACTCCATTTGCATTCACAGACACGCTTACCGCAGATCAGGCTGCTGATTTAAAAGCCGGTTTGTACTATGTCAATATTCATACAAAAGAATATCCAAATGGAGCTATCCGTGGACAATTGTCTGCAAAAGAATAATTTAGATTTAAAGCACAAAAAAAGCGGAACCCGTTCGGGCTCCGCTTTTTTTGTATATCGGTTGTTGTCAAAATAATCCTTTGGCTTTTTCAAGTGCATTATCAAGACCGCTCGCATCCGAACCACCCGCTGTTGCGAAGAAAGGTTGCCCCCCTCCGCCTCCCCGGATTTCCCTGGCAAGATCCTTCACAATATTACCAGCATTTAAGCCTGAACTTTGAACAACATTTTCGGCAATAAAAACGGAAATCTGAGGTTTTCCAGCTACTTCGGTACCAAAAACAGCGATAAGGTTTTCCACCTGCTCACGAAGTTCGTAAGAAAGTTGTTTCAATGAATCAGCACTTGGTACGTTTACTTTTTCAATAATCAGATTGAAACTTTGGTAACTTTTAACCTTATCCAGTAAATGCAGTTTTAAGCTCTGGATTTTTTCGTTTTCCAATGCTTCAATGCGTTTTTGCAATTGAGTTCGCTCTTCAAGTAAATTTTCAACAGCCTTTACAATATCTTTCGGACCTTTCAACAGATCTTTCAATTGCACAAGTGTCTCTTCCTGCTGACGCATTATTTCCAAAGCTTTTTCACCTGTCACGGCTTCTACACGACGTACACCGGCAGAAACAGAACCTTCGGAAATAAATTTGAAAACACCAATTTCACCGGTCGAAGGAATGTGCGTTCCCCCGCAAAGTTCAAAAGAGAACTCAGGATCAAAGATGATCACTCTTACAAAATCACCATATTTTTCTCCAAAAGTTGCCGTTGCACCCATAGCAATTGCTTCCTGGATTGGCACATTGGTCATTACTTTTAATGGAATATTCTCGCGGATTTTTTCATTAACACGATCTTCAATTTTTTTCAGTTCCTCATCGGTAACTTTTGAAAAATGCGAGAAGTCAAAACGTAATAATTCGTCGTTCAGATATGAACCTTTTTGTCCGATATGTGTACCCAATACTTCACGCATGGATGATAACATCAAGTGCGTTGCCGAGTGGTTTGCCTTTATTTTATTGCGACGTTCTTCGTTAATATGGGCGACAACGATACCAGCATTTTGCAAAGCTTCGTCCAGGTTCTTATCTTTTGAAATATGAACAAAAAGATCGTTTTCCTTTTTAGTATCTATAATATTGACAACCCTGGATTCGCCATGGACGTTGAAATGAAGCGTTCCGGTATCTCCCACCTGTCCACCCATTTCAGCATAAAAAGGAGTGCGGTCCAGAACGATGTGGTACTCGTCGCCGGTTTTGGTTTTTACCTTACGGTATTTTACTATATGACTATGCGTTTCTTCAAAATCATAACCCAAAAACTCAACACCATCTGATTCTCGAAGTTCAATCCAGTCGGTCGCTTCTTTGGCTGCATCCTGGCGCGATCTTGCTTTTTGAGCTGCCAATGCATCCTGGAAACCAATTTCATCAATAATGAAACTTTTTTCCCTTGCAATCAGCGCAGTCAAATCTACCGGAAATCCGAAAGTGTCGCTTAGTTCAAAAACTTCATCGCCAGCTATTACATTCGTTTCTTTTTCTTTTAACGCAGTCATAATGATATCAAGGCGTTTAAGTCCTGATTCAAGCGTGCGCAGAAAGCTTTTTTCTTCTTCCAGAATCACCCTTGTAACAAATTCCTCCTGTGAAGTAAGTTCAGGGAAAACATCCTTGAACTGCTCGGAAAGAACAGGTATCAACTTATGGAAAAACGGTTCGGAAAAACCCAAATATGAATATCCGTAGCGAACAGCACGGCGTAAAATCCGACGAATTACATAACCCGCTTTTACATTGGAAGGCAATTGTCCGTCCGTAATGGCAAAAGCAACGGCACGAATGTGATCAGAAATAACGCGCATGGCGATATCCGTGAAAGGCTCGTCGCTGCCATATGTTTTTCCGGATAATTTTTCCAAAACCTTAATGGTATTCTGGAAAACGTCCGTATCATAATTTGACATTTTTGCCTGAACAGCCATACAAAGACGTTCAAAACCCATTCCGGTATCTACATGGGTAGCAGGCAAAGGAATTAAAGAACTATCTGCTTTACGCTCAAATTGCATAAATACCAGATTCCAGATTTCCACCACCTGAGGATGATCGTTGTTGACCAACGATTTTCCGGAAATTGAATCCACATCTGCTTGTGGGCGTAAATCTATGTGGATTTCAGAACAAGGTCCACATGGGCCGGTATCGCCCATCTCCCAGAAATTATCTTTTTTATTACCAAGAATAATGCGTTCTTCCCCTACAATTGGCACCCACAAATCCCATGCTTCCTGATCAAACGGCACGCCGTCTTTGGCATCGCCTTCAAAAACAGATACGTAAAGTCTTTCCTTTGGCAGCTTGTAAACTTCTGTCAATAATTCCCAGGCCCAGGTAATCGCTTCCTTTTTGAAATAATCTCCAAATGACCAATTTCCAAGCATTTCGAACATAGTGTGATGGTAAGTGTCAAACCCAACATCCTCTAAATCATTATGTTTACCTGAAACGCGAAGGCATTTTTGTGTGTCCGCTATACGGCGCGAAGGCGGTGTGCCATTACCCAAAAAGAAGTCCTTGAACTGGGCCATTCCTGAGTTATTGAACATCAGGGTGGGGTCATTCTTAGCTACCAAAGGAGCCGAAGGAACTATAAGGTGATCTTTACTACGGAAAAAATCCAGAAAAGACTGGCGTATCTGATGCGAAGTCATTGTATGTAATTTGGTACTAAATCTCTGTGAAAATGTCCGTAAAGTTAGTGAAAAATGCAATTTTGTAATTACGACCGGGTTATTAATTACCAACTTAGGCATTTGAGCTAATTGACTATTTTATTTTTGTCACTTTATTTTGCCGGTTTGAAATACAGGTAATAAGATTAATCCGGATTTTATTTTTGACTAATGTAAACTTTATTGGACACTAACCAGATGTAATATTAAGGTCACGTTAATAAGTTATGCGCGACAGGTGTGTAAAATTGTAAATCTGTTTTTATTACAATAGAGTATAAAAACAAATGAACCTTCTTTTTTAAATAATCAACAAGTAAAGATTGACACCAGGTAAAATTTTTAAATAATTGCCGGAAGTGTTTTGTTTCATGAAACAGACAAACATTCCCTTAACACTCTCAAAGAGCAACTGATGAAACCCTATTCGGAGTATTCGGCCGAAGAGTTAGCGATGGAAAACCTTTTTATCCGATGGGTACGTTTTCCAAATGATCCGCCTATACGCTCTTTTTGGGAAAATTGGATGGTAAAATATCCAAACAAGAAAGAGACGATTGACAGAGCGCGTGAACTTGTTTTAATAACATCAGAATGGAAGCCGGAAACGCTTTCTAATCAGGATGTTAATTCATTATGGGATCGTATAAGGACTTCTCTTGAAATCATTAAAGAAAGAGAACCGGGCGACTCGCCGCAAGACCCTTTGCCTGAAATTTTGAAATCAAACGGCCTGATCCTTGGTGTGATTTCCATGGCTCTTCTGGGTATTTTATGTTTTATTTTACTGATTTTTATTAGGTAATCTTGTCATTCCTACGCGCTGTGTTTTGTGAAAAAATAGCGCTTTTCCAGGTTCTGCATTCTGTAAATTTATCAAAAATGTGCTGTTTTACACTGTATTACTCCGCTTTTAAAGCACATTGAATTCCTTTTTTTATTCATTATTTTCTGGATTTAGGAATACCTTCAAAATCTGTCCAACTGATTTTTTTCAGGTTTTTTTACGGATTATCCGCAGAATTTTCGTCTATATTATTTGTACTAAATATGTATAAAGTACAATTTTATTGACTTTTTATAGAATAGTAATATCATATATTTTATCATAGATTGTCAGTATTTTACCATAAAATATTCGATGATCCATATAATGGCAACGTTCCCGATAACGATTGCATAAATAAAATTCATCTTTCCTTTTCAATTGTCTTCTCCTTTCTATAATCTCAACCAGGAATTGAGAATTGTACTTTGTGTGCAAAAAACTAGATTTATTGGTTTTGTTCAAAAGTGATACGTCGCTTGCGCAGTAATAATCAGACAGTTGAAATTTCTTGTCCGTCCAACAACTTAGAAAGAGTTTATCAAGAATTAATATTTAACCTGTCCCTCAATATGCTGAAAAAACAACTTTTTCTGATCATTCGCTTACAAGGTGTCTGTTTTAATCAAATCTACAATTCGGGACTGCCCTGAAATCTTCTTCTTTGTTAATCGTCCTTAATTAATAACTAAACCTGACATAATTCTAAAAAACTGTAACCTATGTAATGATCTTATAAATATATTATGAAAAAATTAAATCATTTATAGGGGTAAGAGGTAGTTTCTTCGTCAGCAACATTGAGTTTTAAAACATTTTTAATTCTAAAGTCACAATACAGTATGAAAAAAAACTTTACGTGCATTAGGCAATACTTATTCGGTTGTGCCGTGGTGAGTGTAATGAGCCTGAGCCTTTCAGCCCATGGCTCTTCATTGAATTCAGGAACTTCTCCAAAAGAAACAGCAATTGACAAAACGATATCAGGACAGGTATTATCCGTAGAAGATAATACACCGGTTCCGGGAGTATCTGTAGTGTTAAAAGGAAGCAGAGTGGGGACAAATACAGATGCTGATGGTAAATTTAAAATTGATGTACCGGACAATTCAGCCGTATTGGTATTTTCATCCGTTGGCTTTGTATCACAGGAAGTACCTGTTGGCACTAAAAGTACGATCAACATTGTGCTTGCAAGTGATATGAAAAATTTGAGTGAAGTTGTGGTGGTTGGTTATGGTACACAAAAGAAAAGTCAGCTGACTGGCGCAATTTCTTCTGTAAGTTCCAAAATGATCAACGAAATGCCTATCACTAACCTTGGACAGGCTTTGCAAGGCCGTGTTGCCGGGGTCGACGTAGCACAATCGGGAAGTAAGCCGGGAACTGTACCAAAGATTCTTATCCGAGGTCGTCGTTCCTTTAATGCTGGAAATAACCCTTTATATGTTGTTGATGGAATTCCACTTTCAGGTGATCGGAATGAATTGCTTGCAACGCGTCCATTTGATTTTGTAACGGGCGGTTATGAAGATTTGAATCCGAATGATGTTGCATCCATGGAAATCCTGAAAGACGCAACGGCGACAGCGATTTATGGTGCCCGGGGAGCCAATGGTGTAGTACTTGTAACTACAAAAAGAGGTGCGCCAAAAGGAAAAACTACTGTAAGTTACGACACTTACGTAGGTACAACCAATGCATTAGACAAAGTGCATTTGTTAAACGGGGCAGAATACGCAGAACTAAAACGTGAATCCCGCAGAACAACAGGTACTTATAAAGATGAAAACGGAGTAGCGGTGCCAACAGGAACAACCAATACTTATGCGGATTCTAAATTATTCGAAGCAATTGAACTTGATGGTATTGCTAATAACCGAACAACGGATTATCAGAAGATGATGGTTGGAACTGGTTTTCAGCAAAATCATTCTTTGGGTGTTCAGGGTGGTAATGAGAAAACCCAGTTTTATATTTCAGGAGGTTTTTTCAAAGACAAAGGAATTATTCCTGGTCTTGATTACACGCGTACGTCAGTTCGCGTAAATCTTGATCATAATATCAATAAACGTGTTAAAGTAGGTATTTCTTCTTATACCATGTACAGCGTACGTAATGGAGCCAATAGAAATCCATATGGTTCTACTCTGGCACAAAATCCATTGGCACGTGCTTATGACGATAATGGGAAACTTATTTTTTCCCAGACAACTGATGCGCTTTTGACTAACCCGATGGCAGAACTTGTTAAAGGGGCACAAATTGATCAGACTAAAAAATATCGTTTCCTTAACAGTATCTATGCTGAGGTTCAGATACTTCCGGGTTTGAAATACCGTGCAAACTTTGGCCCTGATTTTAGTATTCAGCGCGCAGGACGTTTTATCGGAGCGCAAACCAATGATATAAAAGGTGGTAATCCAACGGCTTCTAACAACAACCAGTATGGTTTTAATTACACGATTGAAAACATCCTTACGTATGCCAAAACATTTGGAACGGTTCATAATTTCAACGTAACCGCTTTGCAGTCTATTCAGCGCGACAATTTTGAATACAATAATATTTCCGTACAGGGTGTGCCGGTTGAAGGGCAGCAATTCTACAATGCAGGGAATGCAAGTACTGTACTGGGCGTAGGTAGTAACTTAATTCAGTGGACGCTTAACTCTTACATGGTTCGTTTGAATTACGATTATAATGACAAATATCTGGTAACGGTTACTGCCCGTCGTGACGGATCAAGCCGTTTTGGTGAAAATACAAAATATGGTAATTTCCCTGGGGTCGCTGTTGCGTGGAATATGTACAATGAGGAATTCCTTAAAAATATCAAATGGATCGATCAATTGAAAGTACGTGCCAGTTATGGTAAAACAGGTAACCAGGGGGTATCTCCTTATCAGACTCAGGGATTGGTGAAGCGTACAGCTTATGCATGGGGAAGCACAGCTGCTTATGGCTACCGACCGAATTCTATCGGGAATCCTGATTTGAAATGGGAATCATCTGCAACCAAAAACATTGGTATCGATTATAGCTTCTTTGGAAACCGCGTTTCAGGATCTATCGAATTATATCAGACTAACACAACGGATTTGCTTCTTTCTGATCAGCTTCCAACATCTATCGGATTTAATGCCGTTACGCGTAATGTTGGTGAAACACGTAACCGTGGTATAGAAATAGGTGTTTCAACGGTTAATATCAACTCGAAAGGTGGATTCAAATGGAGTACCGATTTTGTGTTCTACAAAAATAAAGAAGCAATTCTTTCTCTTTACAATGGTAAAGTAGATGATACGGGTAACAAATGGTTCATCGGAAAGCCGCTAAATTCGTTCTACGATTACAAAAAAATAGGAATATGGCAGTTGGGTGAAGAAGATGCAGCCAAAGCGCAAGGCTTCACTGTTGGGCAGGTTAAACTTCAGGATACCAACAAGGATGGAAAAATCACGGCTGATGACCGTGTAATTCTTGGATCTGATATTCCATCCTTCCAGGGCGGTATTACAAACAGATTCAGCTACAAAGGATTTGACCTGTCATTCTTCATCTTTGCTCGTGTAGGTCAGAAAATTCTTAGTAAGTTCCACCAGAACAACCTTACATTGCAAGGCCGTTACAACCAGATCAAGGTTGATTACTGGACACCGAACAACCCTACCAATGAATTTCCAAGACCAAACTTTAATCAGGAATTCCCGGTTTACAACACGTCATTTATTTATTTTGATGGCTCATTCGTGAAAGTTCGTAATATCAATTTTGGTTATACATTCTCTAATAAATTGGTTCAGAAACTTGGACTTGAATCTCTTCGCCTGTTTTCAAGCATTCAGCAGCCATTTATTTTCTCGAAATACCGTTCGAAATACAATGGTATAGATCCTGAATCTTCTGATGGAAATGTTAACAGTGATGTTACACCTGCAACACGGGTTATGACGTTCGGTTTGAATATTAAATTCTAATTAGGCTATCAGCCGGATAAATATAAAATACGCCGGCTGAGATTAAGATTGAAAAATAGCCAGTTATTAACAATTTTAAAATTAAAAAAATGAAACATAAATATTTGACCAAATCATTCAGAGCACTTGGCATTGTGGCTTTGCTTCTGGTTGGACAGTCTTGTAAGGATTTACTTGAAGAAAAAGTAATTTCAAGCATTAGTGATGATTATCTTGCCACTACGGCAGGTTTTAATTCAGCAGTTAATTCTGCGTATTCGTCGCTACGAAATTTCTATGGTACGGAAAGAGGCCTTTCCATGACGGAGTATGGTACAGATTTATACTCTGCCGGTGCTGATGGAAGTTTTAAAGGCTTTCACTTTTATGATTCTCAGCTAATTGGTACAGTAAGTATCATTCAGGAGGTTTGGGAAGAGCTTTATAAGGGAATTAACACTTGTAATGCTGTGATTGAACGTGCAGCCGCAGTACCAGGTGTTTCTGACGCAATAAAAACCCAAAGAGTAGCAGAAATGAAGTTCTTAAGAGCGCATTATTACTTTATTCTCTTTCAGCAATTTGGTGGTGTAGATTTGCGTCTGACTGAGACAATTTTGCCGACAAAGACAACAAAACGTGCATCGGAGGCTGAAATGTACGCAGCCATTATCAAGGATCTTGAGGAATCGTTGCCAGGTTTGGAAAACAAAGCTAAATCTTCGGATTACGGTCGTGCTACAAAAGCTGCCGCTGAACATTTGCTTGCAAAAGTTTACCTTGCCAAGGCCACTTCTACTGTGAAAGCAGCGGATGATTATGCCAAAGCAGCAACTTATGCACAGAATGTAATTTCTAATTACGGTTTTAAATTGTTGCCGGATTTTGCAAGCGTTTTTGTTCAGGGAGCCGGTGAAATTAACGATGAAGTTATTTTTGCGGTACAGTATACTTCTGATCCGCTTACCAATATTTCCGATCCAACTACAAATGGTAACGGTAATAATCTTCACTTGCTTTTTGGTATGCAGTATGATGTACAGGCAGGTATGCAAAGGGATATTCAGTACGATCGTCCCTTCAAACGCTTGAAACCGACAACTTATGCTTTGGAAACTGTTTTCAAAGATCGTGTAAATGACTCACGCTACAAGAAAACGTTTAGAGATACATGGTTGTGTAATACAACGGGTGGAACTTTCACTAATGTATTTGACAATTCCAAAAAATCAGTAACGTTCAAAGCGGGTGATACAACAATATTTGTACCAGGTGTGGAATGGACTTTGGCGCAGCGGGCTGCGAAGCCTTACCAGGTTTTAGTACCAAGTCTGTACAGCCTTTCCCTTTTCCCGACGCTTGTGAAATTTATGGATCCGCTTCGTCCTGACAAAACATATGAAGCTGGTAGCCGTGATTATCTGGCTTTCCGTTTGGCCGATACTTATTTAATGCTGGCTGAGGCACAAATAAAACTTGGGAAAACTGCTGATGCTGTGACTTCAATAAACATGGTTCGTCGCCGTGCCGCGTTCTCAGGAAAAGAATCTGCCATGGAAATTACTGCTGCTGATGCAACTATGGATTTCCTTATGGAAGAACGCGGACGTGAATTACTTGGTGAACAAACACGTTGGCTGGATTTGAAACGTTGGGGAAATCTTGTGGACCGTGTAAAAAAATTCAACCCCGAGGCAGCGGTTAATATCAAAGAAACCAATAATCTTCGTCCGATCCCTCAGACACAAATTGACAGAAGTGATAAAGGAACGGATGGTGCTTCGGTGTTTCCACAAAATCCAGGGTATTGATCAAAGTGCTTAATTGTAAATAATAAATGGAATTTTAGAGTATCAGTATTTGGATATTCTATTTTCAAACTAGTAAGGAAAAGCTCCCGCTTATGGGGGCTTTTCCTCGTTATAGTCGTCTTGATATTACAGGACAAGTCATAAACCAAAACCAAAAATATTATAATGAAAAATATTGAATCCATTGACCGAAGATTATTTCTAAGAAACATGGTGATGGCGAGTGCAGCGCTGTTAACTTCATCCGCCTGGGCAGAAATACTTGTAAAAAAGGGGGATGTGAAAATCGGATATTCCGCTATAACCTGGGGCGGGAAAGATGAACAGGCCATAACCGATCTATCCGGGCTTGGATTTAGAGGAATCCAGTTGAGGGCTAATACTTTTGCTCCGTACCGGACAAGAGTTTCTGAATTAAAGGATTCACTTGCCAGGCACAATCTGACTTTGTGTATGTTTTCAAGCGGGAATGTGGAAATTGATCCGGCCAAACTGCAAAGTACAATTGACACGCATGTCGCACATGCGAGTTTTGTAAAGGCATTGGGTGGTAACGCTTTACAGTTAACCAACAGTTTGCGCCCGAAAGATCGTGCTCCTTCAATAGAAGAATTGAAAAAACTGGCTCAGGTAATGAATGAAGTCGGAAAGCAAACGGCAGATATGGGTGTTCAGGCCGTTTATCATAATCATATGAACCAGCTCGGCGAAACACCGGAAGAAGTGGATGTGATTGTGCAGGCCATGGATCCGCGCTATATCAAATTACTTCTGGACATAGCACATTACAAACAGGGTGGTGGAGAGCCCCAGGATGCGGTGATCAAATACAAAAACATCATTCATTCTCTGCATTTGAAAGATACCAAACCGGTAGAAAGTAAAAGCGGATACAAATTTGTGGAACTGGGGCAGGGGCGCGTAAATATTCCGGCTGTATTTGAATCCCTTGATAAAATCAAGTTTAAAGGTTGGGCTGTGATTGAACTTGACGGCGTACCTGATCCTGAGAAATCTCCTTTGGTTTGTGCCGAAATTAATAAGAAATACATTGTGGAGACTTTGAAGTATCCTTTGGGGTAAGGGTTTTAAAAAAGCGGTTATTCCCTGAATAACCGCTTTTTTTTAAATTATTTTTTCTTTGGCAGTTCCGGCAACTTTACATTTGCCAGCATTTTTTTCGCGAGTCCGACTTTCTCAGGAAATAATTCCTTTCCTTTAAATCTTTCCAGTCCCTTATTGATTTTGATGCTATTTGTATTTTGTGGTTTCATTTTTCACGGTTTTTTTTACCAAAATCTGACATGATTTTTTGTCTGCGGAATTCTTCAAGAGTGTATTTCAAATTCGATACTAACTGATAAGTGCTGGTCTATCCTTTAAAGACAGGAATATTATCGGTTTAATAATGAATACCTCACCGCGACTACTTTGATTAATAAATACTGTTACCCAAGAATTCATTCTAAACCTTTCAACAATTTGTCAGGGTAAAAGTGCTAATCTATCGTTATATAGTTTAAAGCTTTTCCTTCTTATATAACCAATCATAGTTATAATTTACAAACAGCCATTTTGGCGATAATGGAATATGAAAATTTACAAAGTACACATTGCGTTTTTAGTATTAATCTTATCATTTTCAGTAGCTAACGCACAAAAATCGAAAGATGGCTGGCAGGATCTGTTTAATGGAAAGGACCTGACCGGTTGGAAACAATTAAATGGAAAAGCTAAATATGAAGTAAAAGATGGCGCCATTGTAGGAACCTCGGTTATGGATACGCCAAATTCTTTTTTGACAACAGAAAAAAACTATGGTGATTTTATCTTCGAATGTGATGTAAAAGTTGATAATAAACTGAATTCCGGAATTCAAATCAGAAGTCTTTCCACACCTGATTATCAAAACGGACGGGTACATGGCTATCAGGTTGAAATTGATCCGAGCGACCGTGCGTGGTCAGGCGGACTTTATGATGAAGCACGTCGTGGCTGGTTATATTCATTGGATATCAATCCTGAAGGGAAAAAAGCCTTCAAAAAAGATGCCTGGAATAAATATCGTATAGAAGCAATCGGAAATTCGATCCGCACTTTTGTCAATGGAATTCCGGTGGCTGATGTTGTGGATGATATGACTCCTAGCGGATTTATTTGCTTGCAGGTTCACGCAATTGGTAACAAAGATAAAAGTCTGGAAGGCACGCAGGTGAGCTGGAAAAATGTTCGCATCAAAACGACCAACCTTAAACCAAGTCGAAAAACGAATATCCGTATTGTCAACCTTATTCCAAATACACTTGTGGAAGCTGAAAAAGCGCAAGGATGGAATTTGCTTTATGATGGAAAGTCGGTTGATCAATGGACCTCTTATGCCGGTCCGGAATTCCCTTCAAAACGCTGGAACTACAATGACGGGTCTATTACTATTTCAAAATCAGACGGTTCTGAAACAGGAAATGATATCATCACGAAAGAACTTTACGGACCAGCGTTTGAATTTCAGTTTCAATTTAAATTAACAGAAGGTGCTAATAGCGGGGTGAAATATTTTGTTGATAAAAAGTTTAATTCCAACGGAAAATCCGGTGTTGGACTGGAATTTCAGGTTCTTGATGACGAAAGACATCCGGATGCAAAAATGGGCAAAAACGGAAACAGAACCATCGGCTCACTTTACGATATCATCACATCCGAAAAACCTGCGAATGCAATCAAAAAAATTGGGGAATGGAATTTGGGACGAATTGTAGTAAACCCGGATGGCACCGTTCAGCATTTTTTAAATAATCATAAAGTTGTTGAGTATGTTCGTGGATCTCAATCTTTTAAGGACTTGGTAGCACAGTCGAAGTTCAAAGGCTTTGAAGGTTTTGGTCTTTCTGAAAAAGGATATCTGTTGTTACAGGATCATGGGGATAATGTTTCTTTCCGTAGCCTGAAAGTTAAGGTATTAAGTAAATAAAATTTAGTCTTTCAAAATTTCATTCATAATTATGACTACCAGAAGAGATTTTATCAAAAAAACAGCTTTGATAACCGCAGGAGCTGCTGTAAGTATCAACTCAGTAAACGCATCAAGCTATCGCCGTATTTTAGGAGCTAATGACCGTGTGCGTGTAGGAATTATCGGATTCTCTGATCGTTTCCGCAGCTCGCTTGCTCCAAGTTTTGCTGAACATTCCAAAGAAATGAATTTTGAGTTCATGGGCGTTTCCGACATCTGGAACCGTCGCCGTGACGAAGCTGAAAAATTTATAAAAGGAAAAGGCTGGTCGGCCAGCGAATTTGTTAAAGCACGTAACAACGAGGAATTGCTGGCTCGTAAAGATGTTGATGCAGTTATCATCAGTACTGCCGATTTTCAACATGCGCTTCATTGTGTTGAAGCAGTAAAATCTGGTCGTGATGTATATGTTGAAAAACCTTTTGCTGAATCTTTGGCTGACGGAAAACTTGCACTGAAAACAGTAGAAGCTTCCAAGCAAATTGTTCAGGTAGGTTCGCAGCGCCGCAGTGCTCCTAACTATCATGCTGCCAATGACTTTATCAAATCGGGTAAATTTGGAGATATTTCGATGGTTGAAATGACCTGGAATGTTAATCAGCCCGGAAGATGGAGACGTGCCGAACTGGTTTCTCAAATCAGAAAAGAAGATACTGACTGGGATCGTTTCTTATTGAATCGTCCGAAAACAGAATGGAATCCACGTCATTATCTTGAATTCCGTTTGTTTTATCCATATTCATCAGGTCTGCCGGGACAATGGATGTCGCACCAGATTGATACAGTTCACTGGTTCTCAGGATTGGAAGCGCCACGCAGCGTTGTAGCAAATGGAGGCGTGTATGTCTGGAAAGACGGTCGTGTAAATGCGGATACTTTCTCGGCAACATTTGACTATGGCCCTTTTGATAATCCGGATAAAGGATTTCAGGTAATTTATTCTGCACGTATGCACCAGGCCGCTGGGGATGTGAAAGAATATTATTACTCAAATGGTGGTATGATCAATCTGGATACCAACAAAATCACTTCCGAAGGTGGATTAAAAGAAAAAGATGCTGCCGCAATGGGTATGAAAGCGAATTTGCTTCCTGATCAGTCTTTAAAAACGGGTGAAAAAATTTCGACAGATGCCAATACTGGATCTGACCCGATGACGTCACTTCACATGCGTAACTGGATGGAATGTGTACGCAGCCGCAAGCAGCCAAACGCGCCGGCACGTGCAGGATTCAACCATTCGGTAGCAAATATTATGTCAACACAAGCTTTGCACACGGGTAAAAAAGTGACCTGGGATCCAAAGAAAAGCGACATCGTGCTAAGTTAATTTTTATTTAAACGCAGAGGTAAGGGGAGCGGCCGCCGCGCGGTTATGCGCAGAGTTACACAGAGTTTTTTGTTTAAAATAAAATACCTCAGTGTAACTCTGCGTAAAACTCCCCCTTACTGTGCGTTTAACACTTAAAAGATATACAAGTGAAGTTTAGATATACCAGTATTGCGATTGCTGCTTTTTCTTTGGCAGTGAGCGGCTTGGTTCAGGCCCAGAAGGTTGACCTGGTCGATAATAAAAAAGAAAAAAAGGTGGAGGTAAATATTGATGGGAAACCATTTACTTCTTATTTCTATCCGGGTGAAGATGTTTTGAAAAAGGCAGTTCTTTATCCGGTCATGACAGCAAAAGGTACTTTGGTAACCCGTGGCTGGCCACTAGATCCACGTCCGGGAGAACGTATCGATCACCCGCACCACGTCGGGATCTGGCTGAACTATGAGAATGTAAATGACAACGATTACTGGAACAACAGTAATGCGGTTGATCACGTAAAACATGCTTACGGAACCATAAAACATACCGGAATTGCTTCCATAAAAAGTGGAAAAGATAAAGGAGAATTAACCGTTACTGCCGACTGGGTTGACAGAGACGGCAAGCTGACTTTGCAGGAAAAAACGACTTACATATTTTCGGGAAAAGGTACTACCAGAACCGTCGATCGTTTAACGACTTTGACTGCCGTTATCGACGCTGCTATGCCGGATGTTAAAGACGGAATGTTTGCTATTCGTGTGGCAAGAGAACTGGAATTGCCTTCGACAAAACCTGAAATATTTACAGATGCAAGCGGGATTGCGACCAAAGTTCCTACGCTGAATAATGAAGGAATTACCGGAAATTACCGTAACAGTAATGGCGTTACAGGTGAAGATGTTTGGGCTAAAAGAGCAGTCTGGTGTAACCTGACAGGAAAAATCAAAGATGAGGACATCAGTATCGCCATCATTGATCATCCAAAAAATGTTGGTTATCCTGCTTATTTTCATGCAAGAGGTTACGGCTTATTTGCAGTGAACCCATTAGGTCAGGAAGCTTTCAGTGATGGAAAAGAAGTTTTGAATTTCAAATTGAAAAAAGGAGAATCTACAACTTTCCGTTACCGGTTAGTAGTTGCATCAGAACATCTTTCAGATGCATCAATCAATGCTATGGCTGCTGATTTTGCAAAAGTGAAGTAATTATCTTAATCATAAGTAAATAAAAAAACGGCTTGTAATTTCTTCCGTGGAGGTAGAAATCACAAGCCGTTTTTAGTTATTGGAATAAAATTGATTCTGGTTATTTCCCCATAACCCTAAAAACAGGATATCTTAAATATTCCTTTTCTCTGTAAGGAGAATTTTCATAAATAAATCGTAACTGTGCATCTCCGCTTTTGGCAAAGGCCTCGTCAGATTTTCTTTTGTCATCCAATAGTTTTTGCAATTCTGGCGATTTGCTCAAAAGCTCAGCAGCCAGATCTTCAAAAACGTAACTGGAATAACCTTCTTTTGCCTGAAGAATCGTATCAAAGAAATTCCATTTGAAAAACGAATCAACCGCTTTCGGTTCCAAGGTTTCAATAATATAGCGGTTTGTCCATTGATTTACAGGAATATACCAGTCACCTTTACTGAATTTTACTTTTTTCTTTTCTGTGCGAAGTTCCGTATTCGTATGCCAGTAATGTCCTTCAAAAGGCTGTTTTGGCGCGTCGTAGCTTTGGATATAATAAACTTCAACATCGCGTTCTTCATCTTTTTCAATCTGCGTCATTTGTACCTGATTGAGTTTTAAAAGATCGATCACGTTAAACCAGCCTTGCGGAATAATGTAGGCCAATGGTTTTTGAACAACGTCCAGCGGTTCATAAGTATCGTAAAATGGTGCCTTCACATTTAAAGGTTTCGTACGATCATAATGCAGCCGATCTTTACCGCTTACCTTACTTGGATAATATTCCGGAGTAAATCCTTTGAAGTCGATTTCCGTAGATTTCTCTTTATTGTTTTGCCAGGTAATTGCGAATTTTTCCTGCGTTTTTACGGCCTCTTTTGTCTCTTTCCGAATCTGTAAAACAGCCTTTCTATACTGAGCCAAAACTTTCAGATTTCCATGCAGATAGGCATAAGTTGCCTTCACACGTTTATCATACGATTTAAGCATATGTGTTTCAGTCATCACCCCAAGCGTATGAAAAAGCGCAGCATAACCGGTTGAATATCTCGGCCAGTCAGGGAATTGGACAAAACCTTTATCCGGCGTTTGCCCCCAGGAATTTACATAAGGCGTCGCTTCGTAACCTGCTTCTTCCAGGTATTTGTACATAAAGGGAAGGAAAGTTTCTCTTTGAAATTTTCCCAAAGAACCGCCTAATTTATCCTGCTGGGCATAATCCAACGTCATCACGTACTGATAATCTGCGCCATTACTTACGTGTGTATCAGCGAAAAGGTCCGGGTCTAATTCGTGAAATATGGCGGCAAAACTTTTTGCATTACGCGTATCATTTTTGATGAAATCACGGTTCAAATCATAGTTTCGTGCATTTCCCCGAAAGCCGTATTCTACCGGTCCATCCTGATTTGTACGTGTGGTGCTATTGCGGTTCAGCGCGCCGCCGATGTTGTAAAATGGAATAATCGCCAGTACTACGCTATCCAACTCCGGGAATTTTTCGGGATGAAGCGCAATGTCACGGAGTAAAAGCATGGAAGCATCCACACCGTCGGGTTCGCCAGGGTGAATGGCGTTATTGATCAAGTAAATTGCTTTTCCCTGCGCCTTCAGTTTTTCAATATCGAAGGTTTTAGTTTTGGAATAAAGTACCAGACTTAAAGGTTTTCCACTGTCGGTCAGGCCTTTTTCTGTGATTTGAATTTGGGGGAAGTTTTTGGCTAAAAGTTTGTAATAAGCGATACCTTCTTCATAAGTCGGTGTTTCTTTTTCGCCGCTTTTTTCAAAATGTGTTTGGTACTGGGCAATGGCTGCTGTGGAAAAAAAAAGCAGTATTGCCAGGAGTGTTTTTTGCATAATAGTTTTAAAAAAATTGCATATCGACAATTTTACAGATAAGACTGTCCATATGCAATTTTACTTTACTATTATTTGGCAATTATTCTTCTTCTGATACTAAAATGTCGGGATGTGACGTAGCTTCATAATTATCCGCATATTTAATATCGTCTAACCAATAAGCCGAGCTTACGATATCAAATGTTATTTCGTTTGTTTTCTTTTCAATCGTTTTAAGCTCCCAGATAATATTTTTGGCTTCCTCAAAACTTGTTCCTTCCAGTTGATCGCCAAAAAGACGGTTTACCAAATTATGATCTGACATTCCCTGAGCCAAAATTCTTACAATCGGAGCCTCTGGATTTTCTTCAAAAATCGATAAACTCTCAGGATTTTCAGCTGTAAGTTTTAGTTTAAACTGAACTGCTTCTGCTCTTGGAAATTTGCCGTTATAAGCATCAAACAGAAGTTGGGTTGCTTTGAAGAAACTGACATGCAGATCCAGTTTTGGATTTTCTTCCCACAATTTTTCTGTCAGCATCTGATGCGAAAGATTTTCTATCTGGCCATCGGTTAGATTTTCTTCAAGTAAATACTCCAAAACCAGTTTGGCAGCTTCGGCCGGTTCATAGTCGGTAATTGACATGAAACACATTTCTTTCAATTCTGCTTCGCTGATTTCATCCGGATTTTCGTAATCCATTTTCACTAACAAAGCCTTGTAATCAGTATTTGTCCAGGAACCAGGAATTTCTTTTATCGGAGTGAATGATGTTATTTCGACTGCAAATTTATTTTTGTCTTCCATAAATCTTTTATTTGAATGCTTATTGGATAAAACATTTAACCACGAATGATTAGACGTTAGATTCAAGATTAAGTAATCTCAAAATTAAAGTAAGGAAAACTGTGCCAGCAATCAATTTTTAACTTCTATTTCTAGGAGATAAGGTTCTTTTGAAATAAAAAGCGATCGGAAATAATAGCGAAACCATAACAATGGGAAGAAATAAAGATCCCAAACCTTTTACATGTCCGTCAACAACCAAATTGGTAACGACCAGAATGTAAATAAATCCCACCATGGCAATTAACCGAATAAAGCGGATTGTCCTGATAGCGAAATCGAAATTTTTATTTGGTACCAACGTTGCTTTCGATGGATTGAAAACAAATTTAATTGATAAGGTAATACACATGAAAATGGCAGCGGCGATCGCGAATACTGCAAAAATCATTACTTTTTTTCCAAAGCCATCAGCATGTCCTACCACATTAAAATGAAGTGGGATAATGTCCGGTGAACGGACATAAGTGAATACGGTTATCAAACCCAGTGCGATTAAACCAAACCAGCCCGCGGTATCTAACATTTTGTCAACACCGGAAAATTTGGATTTTGCTGACGGTTTTGTGCTTTTAATCTTTGCCATTATTATTAATTTATGTGCAAATCTAATGTTTATATTGATCGATCAGATACAAATAAGGTTCTAAAAGATGATGCGCAAAAACATCTGTTTTGGAATCCGGGAACAATTTGTAATAAGCGTCATCACCGAGCAGGGTGATTGTGGGTCCAATCCTCACATAATCAGAAGTTTTTACATAAACCGGAGGCTGGAATTCGGGCAGCGTTTTCTTAACCATTTTGGAAACATAATTCCCAAGGTATTTCTCATAATGACGCTGCGCTTTTTCACTTGGTTTTTTCAGTTGCCTGTAAGCATGGCGAAGCGCAATTCTTGTAAAAAATTTTTGCTTTTTCAAAACCCCGTCAATATCCCGGAATGGATTTGTCTCATTAAAATCGGATAAATTCTGTACGGAAAATGGCGTTTGCGGAACCCAGTCAGCGCCATTGATCACATTGATACCCCAGCCCCCATCAATCAGATTTTCATATTCATAAGCGTAATAAACATTTCCTGCCTTTGGTGCTGCACTGCAATAGGTTTTGAAACGAATATCTTTTGGTAAAACATTTTGCTTTTGAAGATTGTATAAATGAGACGTCATCAGATAAGTGAGCGCACCTCCCTGACTGTGGCCCATGATGATGAATTCTTTAATTCCTATTTTATAACAGGAATCAATTTTAGGGAGAATATCTCTGGCAAGATAAGCAACGCCAATAAGCCAGCCGACATGCACAGCTGCCCGTGGATTTTCTGCCAAGTGATATTTGAAGGTAAAATCGTTTGAAAGTTTGAGTTCTCCCTGAGCAGGTACCATAGCCGCATAAAAATTTTGAAGCCAGCTAACAGGATTTGTTGTTGTGCCACGAAGATTAATCACAGCCACCGCAGATTTTTTACTACTCCAAAGATCCCAGCGATTATCCATGCCCACAATGGGTGAATTGTAAATGGATTTGAAATGAACGGGATATGGAATTTTATTCTTGGTGGTATCATAAAGTCTGGCATGCATTTTCATCAGTTCAATATATTCCTGTTTCTCAAAACCAGGTTTTAAAACACTGGTCTGAGCATGTGCCGGAATAATGCATTGAGCTACCAATAAAGAAAAAATGATACTTCTGATCATTTTTGCCGGTACTTTGAAAGATAGAAGAAGTGTGATCATAGCTGTTGTTGAATGTGTAGTAAATATATTAATTAATGTTGCTGCAAGTGTGCTTGTTCCTATTTAACGGCAGTTTTTTTGAAAAATAATTAGTCCAAAACCATGTTGCATTTGACTTTTTCCAATTATTAGAATACACTTAGAGTTTGGTTATAAGCTCTGTGAAATTTTTATGGCTGCTATTTATTTTTTATTTTAGCCAGTCTAAAAAATATTTTCATGGAGTTATACTATTCGTTTTCTGTATTAATTGTCATATCTGCGGTCTTTGCTTACATCAACGCGCGTTTCCTGAAATTGCCTGCTTCCATCGGCGTAATGGTCATTGCGCTCCTGGTTTCTCTGGGTTTGCTTGCGACCGATAATATATTTCCCCACACATTTGACAGGATCACAACGTTACTGAACAGCATCGATCTGACCGAAATTTTGATGGGTGCGATGCTTAACTTTTTACTTTTCGCTGGTGCTATCCATATCCATTTGGAGGACTTAAAAGAACAGCGGATACCCGTCATGGTTTTCTCCACGGTAAGTGTGGTGATTTCCACATTTGTGATTGGTTTGATGATGTATGAAATTCTTCCATGGCTTGGCTTAGGCATTCCGTTCATTCAGTGCCTGGTTTTTGGAGCGCTTATTTCTCCCACGGATCCCATTGCCGTTTTAGGTATTTTAAAACAGGCCGGTGTACCCAAATCTCTGGAAACCAAAATTGCCGGTGAATCACTTTTCAATGATGGAATGGCCGTTGTTGTTTTTATTATCATGCTCGCTTTGGCGAGAGGTGAGGAGGTCAATACTTCTTTTGTTGGTATATCAACGCTTTTGGCAAAAGAAGCCCTGGGGGGAATATTATTGGGTGTTGTGCTCGGATTTATCGGTTCTCATGCCAATAATAAGGTGGATGGCTATAATGTTCACGTACTGATTACACTCGCAATTGTCATGGGCGGGCATTTGGCAGCAGAAGCTATGCACATGTCAGGACCGCTTGCTATGGTTGCTGCCGGATTGATGATTGGTAACTATGGGAAAAATCTGGGAAATATTACGGCAACGGAGCAAGATTACCTCGACAAATTCTGGGAGCTTATCGATGAAATATTAAATGCGCTTTTATTCCTGATTATTGGATTTGAATTATTGCTGATCCCGGATCTGAAACAATATGGCTGGATAGGAACCATTACGATTGCAGTCGTTTTATTTGCCCGGTTTATCTCAATTTATATTCCGGTCAGGATTATTCCTTTTCGCAAACGGTTTGGTAAACAATCCATTATCATTCTCGTTTGGGGAGGTTTAAGAGGCGGTGTTTCCATCGCACTGGCTTTGTCGATTGATAATGATCTGAACAAAAACCTGCTTCTGGCAATTACTTATTTCGTAGTTCTCTTTTCAATAATTGTACAAGGCCTTACGGTTGGGAAACTGACCGGGAAAATTGATAATGTAGAAGATGCGATAATTTGAACAAAAGGTAACACAGGAATTAAATATCTTCCTGTGCTACCTTTTTTATAAGGGCATTCGTTTTGTGCAGCCAAATATCCTGAGCCCGGCAAGTCCAGTGAGAATCACCTCTGAGATACGCTTTTTCTTTCATTTTCCTGAAATCAGGCAGCACATCAATGTAAGGAATATCAAGTTTTGGATTGGAATAAACTCGACTGATCAGTTTATTATAATTACCATATTCCGGCATTAAGACAGATACTTTGTTTGGAATAACAGATAATATGACGTGATCAAAGCCTAGTTTCTGAGCCAGTATTTTACTTTTAGAAACATTGCTGACAATAGAATCAACTTCTGAATCTTCCAGATCTGTAAAAGATGAAGTGATAGCAGGCGTGTCCGTATCAAGGTAATAAACCACGTTTTTGTCGTTGTTTACCAAAGTGACTTTTTTATCAGCTCTGTGAAATAAGTGGTATGTAAATGCCGCTTTCATTTCTTTTAATTTCAACAAAATGTCATTTTGAAGAAAGACAGCATCCAGTCTTCCTTCGGTTCCGTCTGAGGAAAATGCAAGGTCAAGTTTATTCATAAAAGATGGTTCCGGTCCTTTTAACACATAAGTTTCGGAATCAGGAACCAGATTATGAACGGGCGAAATCATCTTTTCGCGAAAATGTCTTTCAACGCTTTCCAGCAAAAGAATATTGATTGCAGAAGTGTCCGTTTTCAGATGCAGAATATTATCCCAATGCACATATTGATATTGATCTACTGCAAAATCTTCTTTTTCAATACGTTCCTTTTCCGTGAAACTATCACCGATAATGTACAAATGAATTTTTTTTGAGCCATTATTTTTCTCAACAAAAATCTGCTTTGGACATTTTTTAACAGGGTCTTTAAACTGTGGTAAATTGGATAAACGATACAAATCGCCAAAACGATAACCGTCTTTGGTAAGATTCCATTCATCCAGTTTTGTTTTTAATGCAGGACTCAATCCGACAAGCCAGACAAAGGAAAAAAGTATTAAGAAGATGTATTTCAAATATTTCATAATTAACGCAGCTTAATCGACCAAACCTGTACTTTCTTTTCGGAGCGGCTGAAAATCAGTAATTTGTAATAGGATGGCAGATAGGTTAACTGTACATTCATTTCGGAAGGGATCGGTTTGTCGCCTAAACGTTTTCCGGTCATATCAAATATTGTCGTGTAATTTCCTGATCGGATCGTTATAAAACGATTGTCAACACCAAAAAAATGATACTGGATATTAGAGTTTGGCAACAGATTTTTGATCTCAAAAAGCTCTTTTCCTTCTTTGGTCAGGAATGCTGCTTTGTTGGTAGAAGTCCTGGCCAGAATCCAGTCCAGAGAATTTCTGTCAAACAAAGTTTTAAACTGGCAGGAAGGTTCGGGACGTAATAACTGTGTTTGTGAAGTTATTTTCCCATCCATACTGATCCGTGTCAAAGCTCCGTAAACACTTATTCCGACAAGTTCCGACTGGCCGGTTTCAGGATTTTGCGTCCAGGTAAACGGACTTTCCGCACGTGCCAGAATATCGGCAGGAAATCCGTCTTTTATGGCACCTGTGGTTTTTAAAAGATAGATTTTTCCGTTTCTCTGAGTTACAATATAATTCCGGTTTCCAATTTGATTCAGTGCCACAACCGGTCCCTGAATATTATCAAAATGCGTCGACCGGTTCAGTTTACGGATTGCCTTTGTAACACTTTCCCAAATGTAAAGTTCTCCGGAAGCATCTGTCATGATAAACCGGTTACTGCCATCTTCTCCGCCATCAATCATGTTAAGCGCTGTAATTCTGGCAGCAGAAGGTAACGCTTTGGAAAAACTGGTAATTACGTGTGTCGAATCATCTTCATCAATGGCGTAAACTGCACTCGAAGTGGCAAAAATCTTTTGCTGCCGGCCGATATTCAGGAAATCAACTTTGTAAGCAGAGGTAACAATCGGGCCGTTCAATTTTGTTATTGTCTCCGTTTTCCCTGTTTTCAAATTATTAACCCGGAGCAGATTATTGTCTTTGTCGGTAAGTAAAACTTCCGAACTTCCGTCAATTGGATTTTGCAGAGCGGTTAAAGATGAATCATACAAAACAGGCCATTCTATATCAATATTCAGGAAAGTGCGATTGAGAACTTTATTGGCCGTCTGCCTTTTCTTTGGATTCAGGGTAATTTCAGGATAAGCGTCCCCACCATCGTAACGGCATTGAAGAATAACAGATTCGATTTTGGAAGTCAGATCCGTATATGATTTCGTGTCGGAACCTTCGCCACGGGATTGGGCTTTTCTCAAATTTACGACCAATGAAAGTTGGGCATCTGATTTGCTGCTTGTTAAAACACTGTCATATTCAGCCGACTGCTTCCAGGTCAGCTGATTTTCGTAATCAACAATATAGTTTTGGAGTACCTGAGAGTTGTTGCTCATCACAAGGTAAGGCGCGACATACGTGATATAAGTACGCGGAAATCCGGAAAACATTGGGCCGTAAATACCTGCCGGCAATTCAGGAATGGCAATGGAATAAATATCATATCCCTGAAACTGATCCGTAGAAACATTGGATTCAGGTGTCGAAAGCCTTGCCAGTTTTTTTAGAACAGGCCGTAATTTATCATAGTTTGAAAACTCGGCAAGTATTATTTTTCCGTCACTGATACTGTTATTTTCTTCAAGCTGACAAAGAATAAGCTCAGAACCCATATTGTCCAGAAGCAAATTACTTTCATTTCCGATATGATAAACAAGCTTTTCCCATGCTTCGGATTTTAGCTTCTTATGCCATTTCAAAAACTGGTTCTGAAAATCAGGTTTGTCTTTTACGCC
The DNA here is from genome assembly GCF_005280585.1 of Dyadobacter frigoris. Lineage (GTDB taxonomy): Bacteria > Bacteroidota > Bacteroidia > Cytophagales > Spirosomataceae > Dyadobacter > Dyadobacter frigoris. The sequence continues at coordinate 438,936 of NZ_SZVO01000003.1, read as the reverse complement.
AAAGCGATAAAAATAGGATGTTTGCTGAGAGATATGTTTATGACCTTTAAAAGGTGATCCCTTACTATTTTTCAACCAGTCAGTAATGTAATAATCCGGCGAATCCGTACCGGCAGAAATCATCTGAAGTTTATTTTCGCTTCCGGTGTTTTCAATATGAAAATCCTGGTAGTTAGGAAATACCTTTGCAAATTCTGCAAAATTACTGCTCTGGTTGTTACTGGGAATGATAGATCTCCAGGCCTCATTTTTCAAGTACAAACTGGTTCCGTAATTGGAATCATCACTTTTTGAAAAGGTTGATTTTAGATTTGAACTTGGAATGTGCAGCGAAGATGTACGGACTACATCTTCAATCAAATCACCATAGTAACTTAAAATCAGAAAGTTATCCTTGATTACATACGAAAATAATGGACGGGAATGTGTGTCGTTAATATCCGTAATCCTGTTGTCCTGGAAAGTATGATGCATCACCCGGATATTGTCATGATGCGGATTTTCAAGCCATTTGGAGTCTTTTTCTCCCTCAACAGGAATGTACATGATCACACCCCACTCGGTATTAGTGCGTGGGTGATAAGAATAAGAGATATCCTTTCCCTTTAAAAATGTATTTAATTTTTTATGGTCGGGTGAAAGTAAGTTAAGCAGTGATAAATTATCGCTTGCAATGTCGAGTAAAGGAAGCCTTTTCAGATCAAGATTTGCATCCGTGGCCTCGTAAACCGAATCCTGTAAATGCTCACTGGTGATGACAACAACCGCATTGGAAGGAATATATTTCCAGGCCGCCGAAGAACCGCGAAATGATTTGTATAGAAAATATCCTGCCGGAACCAGAATGATAGCCAGCAGGATAGTAATGATTCGTTTTTTCGACACGGGCTTATTGAGTAAGCAGTTTCAGGCAAAAAACTTACAGGAAACTGTGTTATTTTTAAATATAAAAATACTCAGTATGAGCTGTTTCTCTTTCGTTAAGCACGGATCGCTTTCACGTGTTGGTTCAGTTCCAGACGGAAACGTAGCAATTCTTTAAAGCTGCGGATACAAACTTTCCAAAGATTCCATTTTACAATAGAAACTTCTCCGGTTTCGCGGTCTTTATGTGTAATCGGAATATCGAATAATTCCTGACCTGATTTTTTTGCCATCACCGAAAGGAAAATATTCGGTGCAAATGGTTCCGGGTTAGGAAGCTGGTTCATCAATTTTTGAAGAAACGTACCTTTTATCAATCGGAAAGGAATGTTGCTGTCAAGTATATAAGTACCGTAAACAAAAGAAATTGTCCCTCTCAAAAATTTGGTAATGAACAAACGGACCCCGGCATCATGACGAACTTCGCGGTATCCTAAAATAAATTCAGACTGATGTCTTTTCTCCCAAAGCTTGTCAAAATCATCTGAAACAAACTGGTCATCACTGTCTGTCTGGAATACGTATTGAGAATTTAACTCCAACGCTTTGCGATAACCATTTACAACAGCATTGCCGTGACCACCGTTTTTCTGATTCACAACTGTAAGATTGGTTACTTCTTTTTCAAGTTTGTCCAAAAGTACTTTTGTATTATCCTTAGAGCCATCATTGATGACGATCAGTGTGGTATTGTCGTTTGGGAATTTATTTTTCAGGAAACTTGTCCAGTTGTGTACTACTTTTTCGATACAATCTTGTTCATTGTATGCCGGCATTACTATACTAAGAAGGAACGTCATGCAGAAAATTATTTGGTATGTTGATGCAAAATTAAGGAAAAAAGCCTGTATCCGAAAATTGGATATTTTTTATTGACTAAGCGTAACGATCTTTTAGCGAATTAATTGGTTTTTCGAAGAAATACCAGGAGATCGAAGCAACGATCACAGTAAGAAAAGAAAACAGACAAGCTTCGAAAGTTAAATTGCCTTCCAACGAAGGAAAATGCTGGTAAATTTTATGGATTAGCCTGACCGTCGGATGGTTTGGGCCACTGTGATAATGGTTGTAAATAAAATTGTGATACAGATAAATACCATAACTTATTTTGCCCAGATAGACGCTGACAGGGTTTTCAAGGAAATATTTCGTCAAGCCTCCGTAACCAGTAACTGCCCGTCCAATCAGAAAAAAACTAAAAATGGAAGAAACGAGACGATCAAATACAACGTCCACGATGTTGTGGATATCGGCATAACTTTTATTCCAGTATTGCATTAAAATCCAGCCCAAAAGTCCTAGTAAAACCGGCCAGGTCTTGTCAAAAAGTTTCAGGAAAATATCTTTTTTGTAAAGCTGTAACCACGCCATCAATCCGCCCAATGCAAATGAATCCAGACAAGCTGGCATAGTAACGTAGGAAACGCTCCAGTCTTTTCCTGAAAAATAAAAATAAAAACGAAGCAATACACTCGCAATACCCATGACAGCAAGCCAGGGAATCAGATTTTTTTTCGAAACAAAAAATATCAGAAATGGAAAGAACAAATAAACCTGTTCTTCTACCGCAAGCGACCATAAATGATCACACGAACCAAGCCAGGTTTGGTAAATACCGATATAAATATTGGTACCATAAAGAGCCAGCCAGGCGAATTTCTCACGAACCGGCGGAACATTGAGAATAAATAAAATCGCTAATAAAAGATAGTAAATCGGGAAAATCCGGATCGTCCTTCGTATTAAAAATTTACGAATATATTTTTTAAAGCCATCAGGTTCGGTAACATAATGTTCTTTGCTTTTAAGCAAAATTCTTGAAATCAGAAAACCACTTAAAACAAAAAATATCGTTACTCCCAGTTTCCCGTAAGGGATAATATTAACGGCTGAAAAAAAATGGTCAATAAGTACGAGGGCAACTGCTATAAAGCGGATTCCGTCCAGTTGAATGATATGTCCCTTTGCAGTTGCGTGCATGTTTACCAGTTTACTTTTACTTTATCTTGTGTTACGTTATTTACGGAAATCGTGTCGTCTTTAAACAAAATACCTGTTTCATCACCTTGCTGGCGAATGATTGCTACTTTATAATTCCCTTTTTCAAGTGCAGAAAAAGGAATATCAGCATGAAATCCGGGCGCGAAATAATATTGTTTCAGAAATAATTCCTTCCTGTTATTATTACGGCTTCTATGTGTTGGGAAAACATAAAAACGTTTATCCGAACTTAATAAAATATAAATCCCGCTATCCTGAAGACGCTGGCTGGTGAAGCCGGTATTTTTTACTAACAAAGATTTTGATGTTTTTTCAAAGGAAGTTCCTGCGTACAGTTCTGTTAGTGCACTGGAATTTCCAGCATAGGATTGCCTGTCTGCTATGGCAATTAGTGGCAGCCATTTTTCATAGAATATTGGTGTTTTTTCAACAATCCGGGCAGCAAAAGAAGTATCTGCCGGAGCCTTTAAATCTTTATTTGTGTAAGTCCAGTTGAATTGGCTTGTCGTTAAATCCTTGCGCAGATTAAATGCATCAACCAGATGATAGTGATAGCTGAAAACATTAAAGGTTATAGCCAGAAAAACGATTGCAGTAATATATGGAGATAAAAAACTGCCGCGAATTGGAATAACAACGTATAGATATGCAACCATCAAAAGCAACACTGAATATATTTTATAGCGACTGGTAATTAAGAATTCTAATCCAAAACCTGCGCGGCTATAAACTACAATGACGGCAGTTCCTAGTATAAAAAGGATAGTCCCAAGGCAAAATAGGTCTGTTATCTTTTCAAATTTGACAGTATATTTTTTTGTGGAGATTCTAAAAAGGGTGGCCGATGCAATGGAAATCGCAACGAGGAACAAAAATATACCCATGAAAACGCAGGCGCCAAAATGATCTTTTACAGGAATAGATTCTGCAAAACAACCAAGAAAGGCCATATATCCTTTTGCTAACTGGAAAAGTGAAGCCTTGGAAGCAGGATTTGATTCCGGTTTGGTGTAGGTCCAGAAATAAGCCAGAATTCCTGCCAAACTTAAAATACACCAGACAGTTAGACGTTTACGGTCGCCGGAAAGGAAAAGCATGACCGCTCCAACCGGAAAAACCAGCAAGCCATTCCCACTGGTTGAAATGGTCAGAAGCGCCAGAATTAAGGATAAAAAGAACAAAAACGGCTTGGGATGAACACATAAATAAAGTGTCCAAAGCAGTAATGTGATCACGCCAAAGTTCTGGATAGCGGCCATTCCCCAGTACATATTTTCCCAAAAAGCCAACGTAAGCCAGATGAAAGAAATGGGTACAAGTGCGAATAAAGGCTTTTTGTTATTTTTCAGAAGTACATACCAAAGTGGAATTACACCAAGCAATAACAGATTTCCGATTAGCATTAAATGCCGGTAATTCAACTTGCCAAAAGTGGAAAAGTCAAGCCAGGCGAAAAACCGGTCAAGGGCGATTCGGTGTTCGTTGTGCTGTTTGAAAATTGCTTTTAGTTTTCCCTGCCAGGTTCCGGCATGTGCATATTCTACGATAAATGCTTTTAACGCATGGTCATCCCATTTTGGAATATTGATGGCATAGTAATCCCACACATAAAAATAAACTCCTATGGGAATAAAAATGATCAGGCTTACCAGCAGCGTTAAAGCCCCCTTGCTCATGCAGGTATTATTAATTGATGAATATGTGCCGTCAATGAAGCCGGATCTAACTCGGAAAGTTTCTGGTGATATGCCTGGCTTCCGTATAAACGATTAGGATATCCTTCTGCTTTTAAACTTTTGAAGGAGCTCATTCTAACCCCTTTTTCCAAAAGCTGAACTGAAAGTTGCTGTGCAAGTCCCCCTGTTGCGACATGCTCTTCGGCTACAAGAATTGCAGGTGCTTTTTCAATCAAATTGACGATATCGCTCGTAAGTTCCAGTGGAAAATGCAATGCATTAATCACATTCACTTTTGCTGCCAACTCATTCGATTGTGCCAAGGCAGTCATCACGTTATTAGCAATCGGGCCAAGAGCGAAAATTGTAATTTCCGGAGTTTCTCCCTGATGAATTACTTTAAACGAACCGGAAGAATAAGAATTTTCCGGAGCATTTTTTCCAAAACCTAAACGCAGATAAGCAGGACGGGATTCTGAAACGATTTGTCGGATCACAGGATCCACTTCGTCAGCAAAAGCGGGCACCCAGACATTGGCGTTTTGCAAACCACTCAAACAGGCAATATCTTCCAGTGTATGGTGGCTGCTGCCCATAATTCCATAGCCATATCCACCACCATTACCAACCAGGAAAACCGGCAGATTGTGGAAGCAAACATCATTACGGAATTGTTCCAGACAACGATAAACGATGAAAGGAGCTATGCTGTAACAAAAAACTTTATACCCTTTATGTGCAAAACCAGCTGCTACACCAACCATATTTTGTTCGGCAACACCTGCATTAATAAATCTTTTTCCCAGCTTGCCCTGTAAACTTTCCAGTGCCGCATATCCAAGATCACCGGTGATGAAAACGATAGAATCGTCTTCCGTCGCCAGTTGTTCCATGGTGGCTGCAAATTCTTTTCTCATTTTCTTAACTGTTTAACCAATGTCCTGATTTCGTCCGCCGTTTTGTAAGATTTAGAACCTCGTCTGATACGGGTACGAATATATTTTGGCCGTTTTTTTGTCTCTTCGAAAATCTTGGTGATATATTCTCCCAAAAACGAAATTCCCAGAATGGTTAATCCGCCGAAGAATACGATCAGTACAATAACTGTACTAATGCCTTGCGGCGTATCCCGGAAGAAAAATAGTTTCGCCAGAATTTGCCAGATAATTCCCAGAATGGACAATCCTGTCAAAGTAAATCCGGCGTAACTCATCAATTCCAAGGGAGCGAAACTGAATGAGAAAATTGCTTTTTTCGCCCACCAGATATTTTTTGTCCAATTGTTTGTTGAGACTCCGAACATACGTTCCGGTCTTACATAAGGAACTCCCGTTTGTTTAAATCCAACCCAGGCGCGCAATCCTCGAAGGAATTGTTCTGTTTCCGGTAAATCGACCAGTTCTTTAACCACTTTTCTGTCGATCATGGAAAAATCACCTGCGTCACGGGGAATCGGAATGTAACTTAGACTCTGGAAAATTTTGTAAAATGTTTTATAGAAAAAGTGAATATGTGGTTTCATTTCACGCTGCACACGCACACCGTAAACCACATCGTTTCCTTCCATCCATTTTTCATAAAACGCCGGAATAATTTCCGGTGGATCCTGTAAATCTCCATCCATCAAAACCACACAATCACCGGTCGCAATTTCCATCCCGCTCAAAAAGGCAGACTGAGAACCGAAATTTCGGGAGTGACTGATACCAACAACATTCGGATCTTTATCACAAATTTTGTTAATCACTTCTTCCTGATTATCAGGTGAGCTGTCGTTAACAAAAATGATTTCATAACGTACTTTTAAGTCATTACAGGTTTTTACGATTCGTTCATACATGAATGGAATCGCCTGTGCATCTTTATAACAAGCAATAATTGCCGTGATGACCGGGTTTAATTTAGGATTCAGGAAAGCCGGGAGGATCGAATCTTCATATTTTAAAGCATCCTGCCAGTTTTTTGTTTTTGCCAATCCATCTTCCAATGAAGTTTTTGCTTTCCAGCCAAAATCGGCTTCAAAAGCATCCGGATCACCATACCATTCTGCCAAGTCCCATTTCCGGTTTGACATACTTCCCCATTTTGGTTCTTGTGCGATACCAAAAGTTTTACGGGAAGTTTCAACAAGATCACCAATTGTCGTTTTTCTACCTGTCGCAATGTTATAGGATCTTCCGGCAGTTTCGCTCGTTATTTTAAGCGCTGCATCTAAAAATGCCTCGACGCAGTCTTCAATAAAAACAAAATCACGACTGATATCAGGGGAAACCAGCGAAGGAAGTTCGCCGTTTCTGACACTTTCAATCAGTTTTGGAATAAGTCTGTCGGGTTCTTCCCAATAACCGTAAATAGAATAAAGACGAAGATTCAGGGTTTTTAAATCAAGAACTTTTGCATAATATTCAAGCAAATAAGCCGCAGAAACTTTTGAAACTGCGTAATGGCTGTTTGGCTCAACGCGGTCCGTTTCTTTCGGTGCTGTACAGTTAAAACCATACTCGGAACTACTTCCTGCATGAATGTAAACTGTTTCTTTCGAGCAATTTTGAAGAATATTAGCCGTACCTATAACATTCGTTTCATAGGTAAGATTTACACTGCTTTGCTTACTGTAAGCACCATAAGCGGCAAGATTGAAAAGCGTTTGCGGTTTATATTTTTCAAAAACTTCACGGACAGAATTGTCCGAAAGGATATCGCAGTGAATAATATTTTCAAACGGAACATTTAATAATTTTAACCGCCATGCTTTGGTTGCGTCGTGGGTCAGCGCATAACAATCCTTTCTGATTTTGAAAATATCATTAAAAAGATTTGCACCGATAAAACCACTGGCTCCAAATACGAAAATCGGTCCTTTAAGTTGTTCTATTTTATCGCGGTAATGCGGTAAAGAATCAAGCATTGGTAAGTTCATTAATATAGCGTTCCGTTACTTCCAGACTGGCCTGTCGATATTGTTCTTCACTCATCGGCAGATAATGCCACTCCATTTTATTTTCCATATAAGACACACCTTTTCCTTTTACCGTATTGGCGATAATCGCTTTTGGGAGTCCGTTTTTATGGGTTTTTAATTCTTGTATTGTTTGATGAATGGCATAAATATCGTGACCGTCAACTTCTACCGTTTCAAATCCGATGGCGCGCCATTTTTCAGGAGCAGCCGTTTCTCCTAACACTTTATCTGTAAAACCGAAACCCTGGATTCCGTTTTTGTCAACAAACATAAAAAGGTTATCCAGTTGATTCGCAATCGCATAATGCGCTGCTTCCCAGGTTGTTCCTTCATTCGTTTCTCCATCAGAAAGCAAGGCAAAAGCATAACTATCTTTATCACTCACTTTGGCTGCATGTGCAATTCCGGTAGCAATTGGCAAGCCGTGTCCTAACGAACCTGTTGCGAAAGGAATTCCTTTGTATTGACGTGGAGCAGGGTGGGCGGGAAGTGTTGTTCCGTCCTGATAAAAGGTAGAAAGTTCTTCATCAGAAATTTCACCAAGCACATTCAGACAGGCGTAAAGTGCTGCTGCGGCGTGCCCTTTTGATAAAATAAAAGTATCTTCTTCGGATTTATTTAAAAACAGAATGGCGATCATCAGGTCAATGCAGCTTAATGAGCAGCCGATATGCCCGGCGTTTGCCTGATGATAAAGTCCAAGGATTTTCAGCCGTAATTCACCGCTGATTTGCCTTGGTTCATTTATTATTTCATTTACTGTCATGGCAGTTTGAATGTCGATGTTTGCGATGAAATCAAATACAAAGTAACGAGCAAAATTGTATTATTATGTGTGCAATATACAAAATCTTATTTGACGGTTTTGCCCGGAGAAGTCACTTCTATTATTCTGATTAATATCGAATCCCCTTTAAGTTGATGATTTCCAGCGTATCTTTTTGAATTTTTCGTTTAATTAATATTTTGTCGACTTGTGTTGTATCCATCGCCTGAATATAATTTAAACTTTTTGGGAGATACAAATTAGTAAGCTGGGCGTCCCGTATCGAATAGGCCAGAAAAGAGCGATCCATTTCTGATAAAATTTCGAGTTTAAATGCCGGATATAAAATGGTATCGCCCTTTTGATACTCTTTTTTAATTTTTTGTGCAGCCGCATAATAAGGATTTGGAACGCGTGCCTCAGCAAACTGGCCATATTTTACAGACCGATCCTGATAGAATTCCTGTAATCTCTGTCCTACAAAATAAAATTGAATGGTAAGGAAGAAGAAAATTAGTATTCGGTATTCGGCTGACAATGTTGAAAAGTATTGCAGCAACAGGCTGATCAATATAATAACATAAGGAAATGAAAACCCGGAATATCTTTGCTGCAATCCACTTGTGTGGCCACTGTTAATTGCCATTACGATCAAAAACAAAGTAGGAACGAGTGCCATCATATATAGCAGTATCAATCTTCTGCGCTGCAAACTGTCCGCATCTTTGTATATATCATATAAAAATGACGATGCAAAAATGACCACAGAAAGTACACAGAACTGGAATTTGTTGCTTGTATAAACCAGAGCACTCAAAAGAACGATAATGTAGGGAATTCTTGGTGCGATAAATTCGTGAATTCTGAATTTGTCCTTATAACGGTACCAGACAATCAGTAAAATCCCTACAAGTATAGAAATCAAGGCATTCCGTTTCCCGACAAGCGAATCGGCCATTCCATTTGTAAAGATTACCAGATCGGAAAAAATAGACAGCGATTTGTTAAGAATGTTTGGAAAGGTAGCCGGATAGACGCCGAATGGATTATTCCCCGGATTGGTTTCTGCATATCTTCTATATTCATCGGCCTGGTGATTGAGCGAGTAAAAAGTGTACTTTCCGCCACCATAAAGCAGCCACCATGTTACCCCGGATAAAGCAGCAACGGCAGAAAAGGCCATTTTTACCCAGCCGCTGACTGATCTTAAAAACAGAAGTGCATAAAGGGCATGAACCAAAAGAACGGCAATGACCAGGAAGTTACTCAACAAGCCAAGTCCTGCTGCCAGAATGTAGCCGATGTACAACCAAACTGTATTTCTTTGTCCGGGACGTATTTCAATGATCTGTAAAAACAGATAGGTTGCAAGAAGTGTCAGGAAAAAAGTAAGGGAATAATTTCTTGCCTGATGACTGTATGCGATAAAAAAAGGTTCGATCGCTACAATCCCTGCTGCAATCAATCCGGTGTTCATGGAAAAGAAACGCTTTCCAAAAAGATAGGTCAGGCCGATAATAAAAACACTAAAAACAACTGAAAATAACCTTGCTGAAAAATCGGATATACCTGTGACTTCCAGCCAGAAATGTAAAAGCAGATAATAAAAAGACCCATTTCCTATGTCACTGCGTGTCATCGCTTCGAAATAGTCGGCTGTCGTTTTGGGTGCCCAGAACTCAGAAGATGTAAAAGTCCGGGGATAAAAAGTTTCGTTGTATGTGAACGAGCGTAAAACAGCCGGAGGATGATATTTAGTTGTTGGCAACTGCCATATTGGCGAAGGTGATAATTTTCTTGTTGAAAAAACTTCCTTCTGATTTGCACCTTCCAGTACAATTCCCTGGCTTACAACCATCGTACTTTTTTCATCAAAAAAGATACTGTAAGAGTCCAGATGATAAAGTCTGAGCGCGATACCGATGATGAGAATAACGGCAAGTGTAATCCAGGTTTGTAAACTTTCCTTCTTGTATGTGTGCACCATGTTTGATTGTCGGAAGTTAAAGCCGCGAAATTAAGGAAATTTCCTATGATTAGGCGCTTTTACATTTTTAGTATAGTGAACTCAACACGGCGGTTTTTCTGGCGGGTTGCTTCTGTGAGGTTACTGGCAATCGGTTTTGCCGGTCCCCACGCTTTGGTTTGAATCCGTGAAGCACCTATCCCTTTGGTTACCAGATACTTTTTGACCTCCAAAACCCGATCCTCCGAAAGTTTTACGTTTTTCCTTACATCGCCTTGATTATCCGTATGTCCTTCCAGTAATATTTCCATTTCCGGATATTCATTCATAATACCTATTATCCGGTCAAGTTCCTGAAAAGAAGTTGCCGTTATATTCGCGCTGCTTTGGGTAAACATGTTGTTCGCCAATCGGATCTGTTGTCCAGGCTTGACCGGCTGCAAATACAAATTTTTACGGATTGTTCTGAAACCGGTTTCATCAACCAGATCAATATCTTCGGTTGTGGAAAAATAATCTTTCTGGCTTGCTGTAATGACGTACGCTTCTTTTAAAGGTAAAATCAGTTTGAACTCTCCGGTTTCGCCTTCAAAGGTAGTCTTGCTAAATGTTTCCCCTGTTTTAAGAATTTTCGCTGTTATTTCCGCTTTGACCGGAGTTGTTGTTTCAAATTCAAAAACTGAACCTGTTACCGTAGCAATCGGATCTGGTTTGATGGACGGTGTAAGTCTGATCCTGAAAATATCTTCTCTTCCCAAAGTGTTGTCCGCAGAGCTGAAATATCCATAATCTCCGGCAGCAGGAATGTTAAAATAAGAATCGTGTTTGGCCGTATTAATGTTTGGACCAAGATTTTCAGGTTTAGACCAATTCAACCAGGTATCATCCAAACGATGCGAAAGAAATACATCACCACCGCCATAACCACTTCTTCCAGAAGAAGTAAAGTATAGTGTTTTATTGTCCAATCCTAAAAAAGGTGAATTTTCATCACTGGCGCTGTTTAAAACGGAACCCATATGTTTCGGCTCCGACCAGCTTTCATCTTCTTTGATAAACGATACGTACAGATCCTTTTTACCTTCTGTATCCTTACGCTGCACGGACATAACAAGTACATTTCCATGCGGAGAAATCGCAAATTCAGACGCCTCGTTTTCGTTATACAGATTCTGGATTTTAATTTCTTTGGGAAAACTCCATCCGTTTTTGGTATAAAACGATTTTGATAATCCATAAACCAAACCGCCACCGGGCAAATAAACATTAATCAGATAAATGGTTTTTCCATCGGCTGAAACACCGATAATCGCGTTATCACCACTGGTATTTACAGGTGGTCCCAAGTTCACCGCTTCTGTCCAGTTATTATTTTTATCTAATGTTGAAACCCAGGCATCTTGTTTAGAAGGAGAACCGGTATTTCCGTCATAATCAGCACGGGTGAAATATAATGTCCTTCCGTCCGCCGAAATGATTGGATTAATTTCCTGTCCTTTGCTATTGATCGCTTTTCCTAAGTTTTCCTTTTTCTCATCTTTTAATGATGATGGAGCGACATTAATAATCGCTTCAATTGGTTCTGTTCCGGAAGAAATACCGATCGCATCAATTTGATTGAAACCAGCCACTTTGGATGGATCAAGAATGACTTTAACGGAGGTGGCAATAAGGTTTTCTTGTTTGGAGAATACATGAAGCATTCTGCCTTTTACAGGAATTGGGGCTGCTTTTTCATCATAAAGTAGAAATTCCTTACCTGCGTCATTGTAAGCATAAACGCGTGTAACTGCGCCAGGATTAAAATTTTCGGCAATAGCGATCTGTTTTAAAGCGATAGGTTGTTTAAATCCAACCTTGATCCATTCTTCATTTCGCCCGTCAGGCATGGCGGATTGCCAGGCGCATGGACTGTATCCGAAATCAGGCAATTTATTAGGCTCGTCCAGGATCTGTTTGGAGCGAAATCCCTGGCCGGAATCATTATTTCTGTATTCTGAGGAGTATCCAAGTATTTTATCTGCCCAAAGTACCTGCTGAGCGAATAGTTTTCCGCTAAACAATAGGATAAGGGTAACATAAAAATTCAATTTTCTTCTCAAAAGGCTCATTCGGGGTGCACTTGCTTGTTGTATCATTCGATTCTATTGAGAAAATAATTGTACCGGACTGACGTGCACAGTTATTTTCTCAATAGTATTTTTTCTAATTCAATTTGGGAGTCAATATTATAATAATAAAAGCGAATGACAAAAGTTTAATACTCTAAGGTACATTATCATTAACAACAGTCAAGTTTAGTTTTTTGAACCCACCAGTAAAATCCAGTCCCATTCCGGTTGTGGGTCTGGTGGTTCGATGGTTGCTAATTCCTTTCGTTTCAAAGTCCCGCCAGACCATCTTCTTCCTGTACGCGGACTATACCAAACGGCATGAAATTCCTCGCCGGTAAGCTGGGATAAATCAATTCCAAAAGATCGGAAAGTTGGAATATACATCATTACCATACGTTTGTTCGTCAAGGCAGAAACTGAAATCTCTGTGCTTTGCGTAGTATCCTGAACCATTTTCAGGGAAGCCGCAGGTTCCAGATAATCCCAGGGAAGTCCTTTGAGTATTTTGACAAGATATTTCATGTATTCCCCTCCGTCCTTGGTAATATTCGTTTTCCAGGTCGGATTGAAATTCTTGATCGTACTCATGTGGCAGAATCCGGCAGCAGAATTAAGCAAAGATTCATACGCCTGTTTACGAATTAAGGCCGATTGATCTTTGATCGGAAATTCTGAATTGGCAATCAAAAATGGACTTTTCATTGACTTGCCAATGTTTTTTTGCCACGTTGCCAAAGCTGCATATTCCGAATCTGTAACGGTAGAATCCGGGATAAAAACTTTAAGATCAGTATGATTCTTTTTCAGTGAATCAGGAGGAGAACAGGTAGATAGCGAGGCGACCAGTTTGTTTTCAGAGGTTTTCTTTAAACTTTCCGTAAGCGTTTTTGATAAAAAATCTTTCTGATTTTCGTCTTCATTTACGATCCAGAAAATGTTGTTCAATTTTGAGAAACGTTTGCCTATATATTCTCCAAAAGTACGGCAGGCTTCTTCTCCCTGTGATTCGAAAATGACATTCCAGCTTTGACGGGAAACAACCAGTCCTACGGCTATATTGCGTTCCTTTGCGGCTGAAACCACTTTTTCAAGATAATCAAAATAGACCTTATTCGGATTTGTAATATCATTTTCACCCTGAAAAGGCGTAACCTTCTGGAAATTCCTTTGTGTTGGCAGTGAAGGCAAAACGTGGACTAAAATGGTATTGAACGACTGTCCTTTCCGAATATCCAGATATTGGACGGCTTCCTGATAATCCAGTTTTCTGAGTAATTGCCAGGCCACATCGGCTATTACGAGAAACGGCGTGTCGGTTTGATCTGTAAGATGTTTTCCGTCGGCGCTGACTTTTAAAGGATACTGATAAGTTTGCGGCGGAATGGCTGGTTTGTTCTCTGCGCTGGCTGCTGTTTTGATACTAAAAAGCAAACCCACAGCCAAAAAGGTACGGACAATCATAAGTCCAATGTGCTATTGAACCTCCTGCTGAAATTGGTTTTTGTGAAATAATAATTCATGTAGAGCGGGTTATGGGTTAGACATTAATTTTTTCTTAACTCTGCAATCGTTTCCAGCGGATTTGTCGAATTGAAAACAAAACTTCCCGCCACTAAAACATCAGCTCCGTTTTCAACGAGAAAACGTGCGTTATCATTGTTTACGCCTCCATCAACTTCAATTTTGAAATCCAGTCCAAGCTCTTCGCGCATGCAATTCAGCTTGTAAATCTTTCTGTACGTATTTTCAATAAACTTTTGTCCGCCAAATCCCGGATTGACTGACATGATCAAGACCTGGGAAAGATCCGGCAATATTTCTGATAACATTTCAACCGGAGTATGCGGATTAAGTGCTACACTTGGCAGAACTCCTAACTCCCTGATCAATTGAACGGTACGGTGTAAATGCGGGCACGCTTCATAATGTACCGTTAAAATTGCGGCACCTGCGTCTCTGAATTTTTCAAGATAACGGTCCGGTTGTTCAATCATTAAATGGACGTCAAGCAGCTTGGTTGCATAGCGGTTTATCGCCTCACAAACGGGGAATCCAAACGAAATATTAGGAACAAACATGCCATCCATGATATCCACATGTATGTAATCGGCTTCACTTTCGTTCAACATTTCAACATCACGTTGCAGATTAGCAAAGTCGGCAGCAAGTATGGAAGGGGCAATGAAGGCCATAGAGACAGGTCAGTAATTTATAAATCCGGACGAATTTAAAGAATTTCTGCTGTAAGATGAAAATAATGGGCAAAATGGCTGGAAATGGAGGTTTTGTCTAGCTAAATAAAAAATCAGCCTGGAAATGAAGGCCTGCTAAAATTCTGGATTCGATTACCTGACTGCCACTTGCATTTGAAAATAATTTAAAATATCCATCTTTTAAAAAATAGATTTCAATAGTGTCGTATTCAGGAAGAACGATCCAATATTCTTTCACCCCAAATTTTTCGTAAAGTTGTTTTTTTTCAACTGTGTCAATATGAAAAGTACTTTTTGAAACTATTTCTACCAATAAGTCCGGTGTGCCTCGAATCCAATCGTCAGCGGCAATTTCTGAATTTTCTTGACTGATAAAAATCAGATCGGGTTGAACACGATTTATATTTTCCTCAAAAATAACGTCCAGAGGAGCATAAATACTTCACCTAGATTTCCTTTTTCGACAAAACTCTCAATTATTTTATGAAGTTTTTTTGAAATTTTTTGATGACGGATTCTGGGGCTTGGGGACATAATTTCCTTACCATTAATGATTTGTGTCAAATTCCAGTCTTGAAGTAAGGTTTCATCTTTGTAAATCATAATGAGAAATGTTTTTTACGAAAATACAGAAATCTGATAAGAAAGTGCACTGGTAGCTGTTATTCTTTCAATGCATCAAAAAATATAATAAACACTAAATTTGTGCCAGAATACAAATAGAATGCATTAACATTTCATCAAAAATAATCCATTACCAAGCCGCAAGCCACCAAATATCATGAACCCGGAAGAACGCATTAACGAACTGATCGAACAGATTGACCATTACAATTTTCAATATTATCAGGAAAGCATTTCTGAAATTTCGGATTTCGATTTCGATATTTTATTGAAAGAACTGGCCAAACTTGAAAATGAATTTCCGGATTTTAAACGCAGCGATTCGCCAACCCAGCGGGTAGGAGGGACGGTAACAAAGAATTTTAATGCCGTGTATCACCGCTATCCGATGCTGTCGCTCGATAATACTTACAACGAGCAGGAACTTCGTGATTTTGATGAACGCGTTCGGAAAGGGCTTGATGGAGAGGCTTATGAATATATTTGTGAGCTGAAATTTGATGGTATTTCATTGAGTTTTACATATGAAAATGGCGTTTTGGTAAGAGGCGTAACACGTGGTGATGGTACACGTGGAGATGAAATTACCAATAATGTGAAAACGATCAAATCGCTTCCTTTACGTGTAAAGGCCGATAAAGTACCCCCGATTTTTGAAATCCGCGGCGAAGGTTTTATGCCTTTTCAATCGTTTCAAAAGCTGAATGAAGATATGGAAGCATTGGGTGTGAATCAATATGCTAATCCGCGCAACGCTGCGTCGGGTTCCTTCAAATTACAGGATTCTGCTGAAACAGCCAGACGTGCGCTGGACTGCTATATTTATTCTTTTTTAAGCGATGAGACGATTTTTGCCAGTCATGAAGAAAGTTTACTTGCACTAAAATCATGGGGTTTTAATACTTCGCCGGGTTGGAAAAAAGTGGATAATATTGATGACGTGATCGTGTACATCCATGAATGGGAAGAAAAACGTGCGACGCTTCCGCTTGCAACAGATGGGATTGTGATCAAAATAAATTCCTTTGAACAACAGCGTGAATTAGGTTTCACTGCAAAAAGTCCGCGTTGGGCGATATCATTTAAATATAAAGCAGAGAATAAACCTGCCATTTTGAGATCGGTTAATTTTCAGGTTGGAAGAACAGGAAACGTTACTCCCGTAGCGAATTTATGCGCAGAAAGCGAACGCACCGTTCCTTATAACAAAGTCAAAGGCGTCCATTTGTCTGGCACGTATGTGAAACGTGCAACGCTTCATAATGCCAATGAAATGGAGCGTCTGGATATTCAGTTGGGCGATACTGTTTTTGTTGAAAAAAGCGGAGAAATTATTCCAAAAATAACAGGTGTGGATGTAACAAAACGTGGTTTATTCACAACCGAGCATATTGCTTTTCCAACCAATTGTCCTGAATGCGGTTCCCTTTTGGCCAGAAATGAAGGTGAAGTCGCCTATTATTGCCCAAACGACAGTGCTTGTCCACCTCAATTAAAAGGCCGCATCGAACATTTTATTCACCGTAAAGCCATGAATATTGATAGTCTGGGTGAAGGTAAAATTGAATTACTTTTTGATACCCAACTGGTAAGAACACCGGCAGATTTATACGATCTGACCTATGAAAAATTACTAGGTCTTGAAAAAAATATTGTCAATGAAGAAACCGGGAAATCGAAGAAGATAAGTTTCAGAGAAAAAACGGTCGAAAATATTCTGAAAGGACTTGAACTTTCCAAAGCTGCGCCTTTTAAAAATGTATTATTTGGACTGGGGATTCGCTTTGTAGGTGCGACGGTAGCTGAAAAACTGGCCGCATATTTCAAAAATATTACCGCGCTTCGTTCCGCCACTTATGAAGATTTAGTTAATGTACCCGAAATCGGAGGAAGAATTGCCCAAAGTGTAATTGCCTATTTTTCAGTTCAGGAAAACCAGCTGGTCATGGAGCGTCTGGAAAAGGCAGGTTTGCAAATGACAACGGATGACAAACCTGTTGAAATGGAAAGTAATCTGCTGGAAGGCAAAACGTTTGTAATTTCCGGAGTATTTGCAAATTTTGATCGGGATGAGCTGAAACATAAAATTGAATCTAACGCAGGACGGATTTTAAGTGGTGTTTCAGGAAAGCTAAACTTCCTTTTGGCAGGAGATAATATGGGTCCATCCAAGCTGGAAAAGGCAAGAAAACTGGGGGTTACGATCTTGTCAGAAGAAGAATTTTTAGGAATGATTGAGAAATGATGAAGGAAATTGAGTCAGGTAACTAACTTTGTGTTTTAAAATCAATAATTATATAAGAAATAATGCCATTGGACGAACGTTTCAAAGGAGTCGGAGCAGCGCTGATTACACCCTTTGATGAGCATCAGGAAATTGACTACGCTGGTTTAAGAAAGTTAATCGAATTCGTGTCTGAGGGAGGTGTGGATTATCTGGTCGTGCAGGGCACAACCGGCGAATCGCCTACGATCTCGACAGAGGAAAAAAACGAAATTCTGGCATTTTCAAAGAAGCACAACATAAAGGAACTTCCGATTGTGTATGGCTTGGGCGGAAATGATACCAGAGCAGTTTTGGAAACGATCCGAAAGACGGACCTGACTGGTGTAGACGCGATTTTGTCTGTTTGTCCATATTATAATAAACCAACGCAGGAAGGAATTATCGCGCATTTTACTGCCATTGCTGACGCTTCTCCTGTGCCCGTTTTGCTTTACAATGTTCCTGGCCGCACGGTTATCAACATGAAAGCGGAAACAATACTGAAACTTGCTGAACATCCGAACATTATCGGAATTAAAGATGCAGGCGGAAGTATTGAACAAAGCATGGAACTTGCTGCAAAGGCACCAAAGGATTTTATTTTGCTTTCGGGTGACGATAATCTGGTAACGACGATGGTAAGTGTAGGCTGGCACGGAGTGATTTCTGTGATTGCAAATGCTTTTCCACGTGAATTTACGGATTTGACCTGGCACGCACTGGAAGGGAATTTCAAGGATGCCGCGGCTTTGCAGTTGGCATTTCTGGAATTTGATACCTTGTTATATGTTGAGTCAAATCCGGTTGGTATAAAAAAATGCCTTGAAATTAAAGGTATTTGTGGTTCGGAAGTACGTTTGCCTTTGTTGAAAGCATCAGCGGAATTGGGTGAAAAATTAGAAAAAGCGATGGTTCGGGAAGGGTTTATTTAATTCTTTTTTTAACCGTTCAATTTGTTGACAGGTTTTGTGATTGGTTGAATGTATTATGTCACCCTTTCAGGGTTTTCATCAGGCTCAAATCGATTTTTTTCTATAATAATGTCATCCCTTCGGGATTGTTATTCGGAGGATAAAATGGCAGACATCTTCCGTTTCTAATTTTTGATTACTAACACATAAAATATCATTGGAATGAAAACCCCGACGGGGTGATAGTATTGTAGAAAATTTAGCTGCTATCGACATTTCAAAACCCTGAAAGGGTGACATAAGAAGGTTCTTTATCTAAATAAACAGAATTGATTTTTAATCATCTCTGTTTAATATGATGAAGAACCTGCTTTGTTTAAATTGAGATTTTAAAACATAAATACAATCAAACCGCACGTTTGTTAAAATATTAACCTCATGATTACCTTTTATCCAGGCCCGTCAAAAGTTTATCCAGAAATTGAGCATTATTTATCTGATGCTTATAAAAGTGGAATTTTAAGCGTTAATCATCGCAGTGAGCCTTTTATGAAGATGCTCAAAGAGACGATTGAAACGATGAAACTGAAACTGGAAATTCCGGCGGATTATGAAGTGTATTTTTGCTCGTCAGCTACGGAATGCTGGGAAATTATAGCGCAATCACTGGTTGAAACAAAAAGTCTTCATGTTTTCAACGGCGCATTCGGGGAGAAATGGATGGAATATACCCAGAAGATAAAACCGGCCTCAAGTGGTTTATTTTTTGACTTAAATTCTTTGCCCAAAATAGCTGATATTATTGGATATCAGGATAGCGATGCGATTTGTTTAACGCATAATGAAACGTCAAACGGAACTGCTTTACCGGATTCATTTTTTGAAGAATTAAGAAAACTGACCGAAAAAATTATCACAGTCGATGCGACTTCTTCTATGGCGGGAGTCGTTTTTCCGTGGAAAGAAGCGGATGTCTGGTATGCTTCTGTACAAAAATGTTTTGGTTTGCCGGCTGGATTAAGCGTAATGATAGTTTCTCCGAAAGCTGTTCAACAGGCTGAAAAAATTGGAGAGCGCGATCATTACAACAGTTTGCTTTTTGTTCGTGATAACTTTTTGAAATATCAAACGCCTTATACGCCCAATGCGCTGGGAATTTACCTGGCTGGCCGCGTAATGCAGCAAGTGGAAATGCTTTCAGAAATTTCGGTTCAAATGAAAGACCGGGCAAAAGATTGGTATCAGTTTTTGTCAAAATCCGGCTATAAGGTTCTGGTTGAAAATGAAGAAGTTCGGTCAGATACTGTTATTGCAGTTTCGGGAGAAAAACAACAAATCGCTGCAATAAAAAAAGCGGCTACAGAAAATGGTATTATGCTGGGAAACGGATATGGTTCCTGGAAAGAAACCAGTTTTCGTATCGCCAATTTCCCTGCTATTACTTTGGATGAAATCAATCAGCTAAAAGTTTTCCTGAAAACTTATTCCGAAACTGCCGGATGAGTAGTAATACGGACAAATTGTATTTATTAGTTTAAATGTCTTTTACTCAATTCTCAGAAACACCATCGTGTTAATAGATATGTTGCATCAATACCAGACACAAACAAAGTGTCTGGTGGCCCTCGATTCCATTATTTTTGGATTTGACGGTCATGAATTAAAATTATTACTGGTAAAGCGCGGTATTGAAGATGAGCATCACACCTGGTCTTTAATGGGGGGATGGGTACAGCCCGAGGAAAGTCTGGAACAGGCTTCAAACCGTATTCTTTTTGAATTGACGAGCCTTACCGATATATATCTTGAACAGTTGCATACGTTTGGGAATCCTATGCGTGATCCTGTTGAACGTACGGTTTCTGTTGCTTATTTTGCGCTGATCAACGTTGAAGATTACGATCATAAAATCTCGAAAAACTTTGAAGCTCAGTGGTTTTCCATGCAGGAATTACCGCAATTACTGTTTGATCACAGCGCTATGGTCGAAATGGCGATTGAACATTTACGTTATAAAGCTTCCCAGCATCCGATTGGTTTTGAACTGCTTCCTGAAAAATTTACAATCCCGCAATTACAGAAGTTATACGAAGCGATTTTTGGAGCCGAATTGGATAAAAGAAATTTCAGCAGGAAATTACTATCGACCCATTTACTTGTCAAACTGGATGAAAAGCAAAAAGGATTTTCCAAAAAAGGCGCTTTTTATTACAGGATCAACGAGGAGAAATACAAAAAGCAATTCAATACTTTTTTAAATTTTCTTCCTAATGGTATTGCGTAAACCATATTTATTTCGACAGGCTTCCGACAAAAGGTTTGTGTAAGCAGTCTGTTTTGTTCAACTTTGCGGCTTAATCCTCGAATTGGTGTCGCAATGTTCAATGTCAAAGAAATACTTTCGGTAACGCTGATTCTCTTTTCGGTGATCGATGTGCTGGGTTCAATTCCCATTATTGTTGATTTTCGAAAGAAATTAGGGAAAATTGAATCGGAGAAAGCGACACTTGCCGCAGGAGCAATCATGATCTCTTTTTTGTTTCTGGGAGAAAGGCTTTTAAGTCTTTTTGGCGTGGATGTAGCTTCATTTGCTGTTGCCGGCGCTATTATTTTGTTTCTTTTGGGTTTGGAAATGATTCTTGGGAGAAATATTTTTAAGCACGATAATATCAGTGTGAGTGCCGCATCGATTGTCCCCATCGCTTTCCCGATTATTGCCGGAGCCGGTACGATGACGACCCTTTTAGCTTTACGCACAACCTATGAAATTAATAATATTTTAGTAGGTGTGCTTCTCAATTTGTTTTTCGTTTATCTCGTTTTAAAATCATCCTATTGGATTGAAAGCAAACTGGGACAAGGCGGAACGGATATTCTTCGCAAGGTTTTTGGAATAATCCTGCTGGCGATTGCGATCAAACTTTTCAAAACGAATCTTATTATATAAATCAGAAAGTTGGTTTAACTAACTGATTATTAAATTTTTAATAATAAATACAGGTAATAAAATGCAACAATTAGATAGTCTTAACCAGGTCGCTGAATTTCATACAACATTCAAACATCCGATTCTTGAAACACCAACAATTCCATCCGAAGACCGCAGCCGTTTGCGTGTTGCACTTTTGGCTGAGGAATTGAAAGAGCTGGAAGTGGCGATTCTTGAAAAGGATCTTGTAGAAATTGCAGACGCCCTTTGCGATCTTCAATATGTACTTTCGGGTGCGGTTCTTGAATTTGGATTAGGTAATAAGTTCAGAGAATTGTTTGATGAAGTACAGCGTTCCAATATGTCAAAAGCTTGTATAAGCGTTGAAGAAGCGGAAGCAACTGTGGCACATTACAATGCAAAAGGTACGGAATGTTATTATAAAGAAGACAATGGTAAATACCTTGTTTACCGCACTGCTGACGATAAAACATTGAAAAATATCAATTATTCACCGGCTGATCTGGCTGGAATTATCGCTTCATAAAGAAATTCTAATAGTCATTATTCATTCTAATTTTGAGTAAATATGTCTTCCGTTCTAAACCGGTTTCTTAGTTATGTTCAGGTTGATACACAATCTGATCCGCAGTCTACAAGTTTTCCAAGTACGGAAAAACAACGGGACCTGAGTAATCAGCTTGTTGTTGAATTGCAGGAACTGGGTATTGAAGATGCTCATCTGGATGGACATGGATATGTTTATGCTACAATTCCGGCCAATTCCAACAAGGAAAATATTCCGGTCATTTGTTTTTGTTCCCATGTTGATACTTCTCCGGACGTAACGGGTGCAAACGTAGAACCGATCGTGCACCAGAAATGGGACGGGGCTGATATTGTTTTACCGGATGATAACGAGCAGGTGATCAAAGTTTCGGAGCATCCGGATTTGAAAAACCAGATTGGAAATGATATTGTAACGGCCAGCGGAACCACACTTTTGGGGGCTGATAACAAAGCCGGCGTTGCTGAAATCATGGCGGCTGCGGAGATTTTAGTTACTGATTTGAGAATAAAACATGGTGTGATTAAAATTCTTTTCACGCCGGACGAAGAAGTTGGACGAGGTACTGAAAAAGTGGATCTCGTTAAACTAGCGGCTGATTACGGCTACACGGTGGACGGAGAAGCAGTAGGGACCATGGAGGATGAAACATTTTCTGCGGACGGTGTTAAAATCACGATTCACGGGGTGAGTACGCACCCGGGATATGCAATCGGAAAGCTTGAAAATGCGATAAAAATCGCAGGTGAGATTCTGGCAGCTTTACCAAAAGGTTCTCTTTCGCCAGAAACTACGGAAGGAAAAGAAGGATTTATTCATCCGGGACATATCGGGGGAATTCAGGAAAAAGTGGTGATCGATTTTATTATCCGCGATTTCAATGAAGCAGGTTTGCATGAAAAAGAAGCTTTGCTGAAAAAAATTCTGGATAATGTAATGGCCAATTATCCGAACTCGAAAAGTGAATTTAAGGTAACGGAGCAATATCGGAATATGAAGGAGATCCTTAGCAGGCATCCTCAGGTCATTGAAAATGCCAGGGAAGCGATGAAACGTTCAGGATTAAATCCAATTACGAGAAGTATCCGTGGCGGAACGGACGGATCGAGATTGTCATTTATGGGTTTACCGTGCCCCAATATATTTGCTGGCGAACATGCATTTCATTCACGATTGGAATGGGTTTCTGTTCAGGATATGGAAAAAGCGGTTGAGGTTATTGTAAACCTGGCCCAGGTTTGGGAGGAAAGAAGTTAGTTTGTAATAATGGCAAAAAAGACAAAATTTTATGTAGTGTGGCAAGGTAGACAAACAGGTGTGTTTACCGATTGGAAAGAATGTGAGGCGCAAATCAAGGGTTTTGAAGATGCCCGTTACAAATCTTTTGACTCAATACAGGAAGCAGAAACTGCGATTCAGCGGAATTATTGGGAGTATGTTCAGAAAAAAGAAAACGCTGCAAAAGTTGTTGCAAAAATAGCCCCGGCCAATATTGGTCAGCCCATAAAAAACGCCATTGCTGTTGATGCAGCCTGGAATACTGCTTCCGGCGATATGGAATATCAGGGTACTTATTTGCAAACGGGAGAAAGGATTTTTTTACAAGGCCCTTTTAAAGATGCTACCAACAATATCGGAGAGTTTCTGGCAATTGTGCACGGATTAGCTTATCTGCAAAAAAATAACAGTGAAATTCCGATTTATTCAGATTCCAGAACGGCCATTAGCTGGATCAAAAAGAAACATGCAAATACAAAATTGCAATTAACACCAAGAAACAAGCCGGTTTTTGAAATGCTTCAAAGAGCGGAAAGATGGTTGGCAAGCAATACCTATCCGAACAAAATCCTGAAATGGGAAACAGAATACTGGGGTGAAAATCCGGCAGATTTTGGAAGAAAATAAAATCATTTCATGGCCAGAAATTCATTTTTCAAATTCAAACAGTTTACTATCAATCAGGATAAAAGTGCGATGAAAGTCTGCACGGATGCCTGTGTTTTTGGTGCGTGGGCGGATGTTGAAAATGCCGAAAGAATTCTGGATATAGGCGCAGGTACCGGATTGTTATCATTGATGGTTGCCCAGCGAAATAGAATCGCGGAAATAAGTGCAGTTGAACTGGATGAAGAAGCCTTTTTTCAGGCAACCGAAAATATTGAAGAAAGTCCTTTTCAAAGTCAGATTTCGGTTTCCAAAGGTGCTATCCAGGACTTTTTGCCCGATGAAAAGTTTGATTGTATTATTACAAATCCACCTTTTTTTCAATCTGATTTAAAATCGCCGGACGCAAAAATAAACCTGGCGCATCATGCTGATTCACTTTCGTTTGAGGATTTACTGATTGCTGTGAAAAGATTATTACTGCCCAATGGTGTCTGGAATGTTCTCCTTCCCATTGACGAAGGGGTTGTATTTCAGGATCTTGCGGAGAAATCAGATTGGATTTTATATCGTCAACTAACTTTGTATCATCAAAAAGGAAAGAAACCTTTTCGGAAACTGATGAGTTTTAAACTTAGTGAAATGGCTGATTACAGGCCGTTAGACTCTGAATTATTTATCTACGAAGAGGATGGCAAAACCTATCATTCTGAGTTTGAAAAATTATTGAAGGAGTATTATTTACAATTTTGATCAGGAAAAACACGAACTTTGCACCAAAATATGGATGTGAGGTAACATCCCAGTACTTTATTCATGACCAATTCAGCAATTCAGATATCCGTTGTTATCCCGCTTTTCAATGAAGAGGAGTCTTTGCCAGAGCTTAGCGAGTGGATTGCGCGCGTGATGAATGAAAATAATTTTACTTACGAAGTGCTGTTCATCGACGACGGCAGTAAAGACCGTTCCTGGGATGTTATTGTAGATTTATCTCTGAAAAACCCAAATATCAAGGGACACCGTTTTGTTCGTAACTATGGAAAAACGGCTGCTTTGCAAACTGGTTTTCAGGCAGCGCGTGGTGATGTGATCATTACGATGGATGCCGATCTGCAGGACAGCCCGGATGAAATTCCGGAGCTTTACCGGATGATCAAGGAAGATCGTTACGATCTGGTTTCAGGTTGGAAAAAGAAAAGATACGACCCGATTACGAAGACAATTCCTACCAAAATATTCAATGCTGCAACACGCGGGATTTCCGGCGTGGAGTTGCATGATTTTAATTGTGGTTTGAAAGCGTACCGGAAAGAGGTTGTTAAAAATGTTACCATTTATGGGGAAATGCACCGGTATATTCCCGTTATTGCCAAATGGAACGGTTTTAGTAAAATCGGAGAAAAGGTAGTCCAGCATCAGGCAAGAAAATACGGTTACACAAAATTTGGCCTTGAAAGGTTTGTTTTTGGCTTTCTGGATTTGCTTTCAATAGCTTTCGTCAATAAATTTGGACGGCGTCCGATGCATTTATTTGGCAGTCTTGGAACGCTTATGTTTTTTCTTGGAAGCCTTATTGCTTTCTGGCTGCTGGGGACCAAAATCTATAAAATTTACATTTCTCACGAGCAATACCGGAATGTAACAGAAAATCCTTTGTTTTTTCTTGCCCTTGTAGCAATCATGGTAGGATCACAATTGTTTCTGGCCGGGTTTCTTGGAGAACTTTTTGTAAAACAATCTATATCAAAGTCAGGTGATTATCTGATTTCGGAAAAAGCGGGAGAATAAAAAAGAGAGATTAGATAATTAAATAAGATCATATACCTATTACCTTATAATGAACGCAAACGTACACAAAGCCCATCCCTGGCACGGAATTCCGATGGGAGAAAATGCACCGGATCTTGTAACTGCATTTATTGAAATCGTTCCTACGGATACCGTTAAATACGAAATTGACAAACAGACCGGTTATTTGAAAATTGACCGTCCACAAAAATATTCCAATATTGTTCCGGCACTTTACGGCTTTATCCCAAAGACTTATTGCTCGGATAAAATCGCTGCGCTGGCTCGTGAAAGATCAGGAAGAGACGTTACAGAAGGTGATGGTGATGCGCTGGATATTATTGTTTTGTGTGAAAAAATTATCTCTCATGGTGATATCACCTGCCAGGCAAAACCAATCGGGGGAATTCGCCTGATTGATGGCGGTGAAGCGGATGATAAAATCATTTCAGTTTTGAAAGGTGACGAAGTTTATGGTGCTTATTCAGATATCAGCGAATTGCCGGCAGGTATCGTTGAGCGTTTGAAACACTATTTCCTTACTTACAAAAACCTTCCTGGCGAAAAAGCACATATCGAAATCACGAATGTGTACGGCCGTGAAGAAGCGCATGAAGTGATCATGACTTCTGTTGAAGATTACAAAGATTCTTTCTACTGAATACCACCGTTACCCCAGGTAATGACGAAGGTCGGTATTGAATCCAGGGATCAAGCTGACTGACAGTTAATAATATAGCCGCTCCGGATAGGGGCGGCTATGTTTATTTGTATCTTTGTGGAAATTTTCAAGAAAAGGAATCCTTTAGTATCCGTCTTGTTCAGCATTTTATTTGAATTTTAGAAATGTAAAATTCAGTTTTACAGACTGTTACAGCAAAATTGCGGATTATAAAATATCGTAATGAGTAATATAGAAGAAATAAAAAAACGGCGAACCTTCGCGATCATTAGTCACCCGGATGCCGGAAAAACAACATTAACTGAAAAACTTCTTCTTTTTGGAGGAGCTATTCAAACTGCCGGTGCGGTTAAATCGAATAAAATTAAAAAAACGGCAACTTCCGATTTCATGGAAATTGAGAAGCAGCGTGGTATTTCGGTAGCTACTTCGGTAATGACTTTTGAATACCGCGACCTGCTGATTAATATTCTTGATACACCTGGTCACAAGGATTTTGCAGAGGATACATACCGGACGTTAACCGCTGTCGATAGCGTTATTCTTGTTATTGACTGTGTGAAAGGGGTTGAAGAGCAAACGGAAAGGCTTATGGAAGTTTGCCGGATGCGCAATACTCCGGTTATCGTTTTTGTAAATAAACTGGATAGGGAAGGCCGCAATCCGTTTGAATTGCTGGACGAGCTGGAAACAAAATTAGGAATTCGTGTTCGTCCGCTTACATGGCCGATCAATATGGGTGCTGATTTTAAAGGCGTATACAGTTTGTTTGAAGAGAAATTGTATTTCTTTAAGATCAATAAAACAAAAATTGAAAGTAACGTTGTCGAAATTAATCTTGGTGACGATAAACTGGAAGAACTGCTCGGCTTAAAAGATGCTATCCAGCTAACCGAAGATGTGGAACTGGTTGAGGGTGTTTATGATGAATTTTCCAATGAAGCTTATGCAAAAGGAGAGTTGGCCCCGGTTTTCTTTGGCAGTGCGATCAATAACTTTGGTATAAAAGAATTGCTGGATACTTTCTGTGAGATTTCTCCGCTTCCTCAGCCACGTGCAACAGATGTTAGAGAAGTAGAACCGACAGAATCTAAATTCAGTGGGTTTATATTTAAAATACATGCAAACCTTGATCCGCGTCACCGCGACCGTATCGCGTTTTTGAGGATTTGTTCTGGTAAATTTGAACGAAGAACTTTTTATCACCACGTCAGGCTGAATAAAGATGTCCGTTTTGCGAGCCCGTTTACCTTTATGGCCTCAGATAAAAGCGTGATGGACGAAGGTTTTCCGGGCGATGTTGTCGGACTTTATGATACAGGAAACTTCAAAATCGGCGATACTTTAACAGAAGGAGAAAATCTCAATTTTGCTGGTATCCCAAGTTTCTCTCCGGAGATTTTCAAGGAATTGATCAATCTGGATCCAATGAAATCGAAACAATTGGAAAAAGGAATTCAACAGCTTACCGATGAAGGTGTTGCGCAGTTGTTTAATCTTGATCTTGGAAATCGTAAAGTTGTGGGAACGGTGGGAGAGCTGCAATTTGATGTAATTCAATACCGTTTGGAACATGAATATGGTGCAAAGTGCCGCTGGGTTCCAATGAACATCACGCGCGCCTGCTGGCTTACAGCGGACGAAAAACCCGCGATGGATGAATTTATCCGTTTGAAAGGTAACCAGATTGCATTTGACAAAGACCGTAATCCGGTTTTCTTTGCTGAATCAGACTGGATGATCCGTATGAACCGTGAAAATAATCCGAAAATACATTTCCATTTTACGTCTGAGTTTAAGACGGAAGTTGCATTGTAGCTTTTGGTATTAATTATATCGTTTTAAAAAGTAAAAAAAGAGCATGGCCAATCGGCTATGCTCTTTTTTACTTTTAACTATTGTTAATATTACCTGATTATCTCAATAAACTTAGGAATCACTCCCTGATCTGATTCGATCTGAAGTACATATCTGCCTGTGCCCATTTTTGATGTATCAATAAATTCATTTTGTCCGGAATTTGTAAATTTCTTCTTTAAAATTACCCTGCCGTACATGTCAATCACATTCATTGTAATCTGTTTATTAACCGGAATTTGTTTCATATCAATGGTCAGTACAGTACTTGCCGGATTAGGATAAAACACAATATCATTACCATTTTGAACAAAAACAGAGATTATTCTGCTGAAAGCAAAACTATTATCCATATCAACCGGGCGCAGTCGATAATAATTTGTTCCGGAAGCAGGTTCCTTGTGGATAAAACTGTATTTGGTATCATTACTTGCTTTTACCGTGCCAATAGCAGAGAAATTTTTCCCGTTTCTGCTTATCTCCACAATGTATTTATCTACATTAACCTCGGCAGCAATTTCCCAGTTAAGTACTACACTTTTTGCTTCCGCTATTCCGTTAAAATTGATAATGGTAACAGGCAATGGCGTTGTGCTGTTGTTTAAACCGGGAGAGCCGTTATCTGCCGCACTGGCTTGCCAGTTACTTGCCAGGCTATTGTTGAGATTTACTTCTTTAAGTTCCAGTGATTTCCCACCTCCGTCTGCAGAACTGGGCCACGGCGTATTGTCAAGATATTCAACAACGTCAATGGTATTTCCAAAAGCATCCGATAAAACAAGTTTTTGTGATTTATTGGAAAGGTTTCTAGTATATTGCCCGAAAGCAGTCTTGCCATAAACCGTGTTGAATTTTGCTGAGTTACTCGCTAGTACCAAAATGCCATCTCCTGCCAATGTACTGCTCTCCGGGAACTGATAGGAAAGTCCAAGTCCTGAAAAATAGATTCCTGTGAGATCGATAGATGAATTACTCTTATTTTTTATTTCAATAAATTCAAGATCATTACTCGCATTATCGGCGGTTCCTTTTGGATTGTACATGATTTCATTGATCACAAGTCCGGGAGGAGTGGGGAAACTACAAGTGGAAGATGAGGCAATGTTAGTAGTAATCCATGCACTTCTGGCCCGGATAAACGATTTCAAAAATGATATCTGATTCGGGAAATTATCGATTGTATTCCATTTTTGATTTTCTCTGACTTCACTTTCTTCCAGCTGGGCGGCAAGTGAATCGATCCAGCTGTCCAGCAAATCGATATTGAATGGCTGCCCGGGCTGAATAAGTTCATTCCAGCGTTTGGCAATATAACACCTGTACTCTGGGTTATCGAAGATCTGTTTAAAAAAACTCGGACCTTCATTAGTACCATTGTTAAACTGCCATTCCGATGTCGAAGATCTGTCGTCGACCTCTTTTACTAATCCAAATCCAAAATTAAAGTCCCATACCGGACCAGCCCTGAGTTTTCCATTTCTGTCCTGATGGAAATAAGTACTGTATTGATAGGCATCCACACAGCTGGATATCTCGTTGATTAGCATATAGTCAATAAATGTGGGAATATCTATAATAGAAGGAAAACCATTAGCGATGGAGGCGTTATTTGCACCGGCCTGTGTTTCCAGATTCCTGAATATAGATTCGACATAAGCTTTTTGTTGGCTGGTTATTGCCGTAGGATCCGGAGTGTCATTAATGAAATCTACTGCTCCTGTATTGCCGTTCATCGTAAAGGCAACCGGATCTCCACCGGTTGTTTTATCAGCTTTGATAATATATCCTCCTGTAACATTTGGCGAAACATTATCTGTTGTCAGCATTTCCATGATATTTACACGGTTATCGTCCTGTTTTATTTTTTCCTGCAAAAGGTATAATCCGTTATATTCTCCATTGAGCACTACTTCACAGAAAACAGTTCTTGTAGCATATTGGCCAATATTTCGGGACAAATTATTGGCTATATAATCGTGTAAAAGGCTGGGATCAAAGGCAAGACCGTTTAATATCCAGTCGTTTTCACTTGGCATATTGAGCAGGGATACATTTCGGTTCGAGACATTATCATCTTTTCTTGTTTCAAAACCATAGGCTTTTTTTGGGGCAGTCTGGGAAAGCGAGCCTCTTATTTCGATGGCAATTCGCCCATTGTAATTAAGATAGGCTGTGTTAGCCTGATCGGTAAGATAATTTCGCTGACCTTCTCCCCGGTAAATAATTTTCATCGAGGCACCTATTTTCGGGTCATCCTCAATACTTGCACTGCCATCTGTATTTATTATCACAATAGGTAAATTACTATCTGTGAAAGTTTGGGAGACTGCTCGTGTCGATAAAAACAGCAGCCATGAAATTAGAAAAAGTTTGGTATAGTTATTCAGCATATGTTAAGAGATACAGGTAAGCGGATTTAGATATAATAGGAGTAACCATCTAATGGAAAATATCCACCGGATATTTTAGCAACTTAGAAATCCGGAAAATGAAATAGGAGTAGTAACTGTTGGATGTGCTGTATCTGTATCTATTGAAGAGGAGCGTCAATAAGTAATCTGGTAAAGTAAGTAATCTATTATCATGCTAAATTAACAGTAAGTTTTAATTTTTGAAAAATTAAATAGAATATTATTATGTTTTTTATTGAAAAGGTCATAAGTTTTCTTGGTTATTAAACTTACGACCTTTTTTCTTACCAGATTTCGTGCGCTGAATTAATTTCTGGGACCTCTGCCCATTCCGCCATTTTTCCGACGTTCTTCCATAGCGGCTTTATATTTTTCCTGCTGCTCAGGGGTCAACACTTTTTGCAATTCCGTGTTGAACGCGTCCATAGATTCCCTCATTTTTGACCTGTCTGTGTCCTGGGAATTTCTCATTTCTTCCATTTTCTGAGCGCGGGTCAAATTCAGGGTGTAAACCTGTTTTTGCTGATCTGCGCTAAGTCCAAGTGTTTCGGTCAAATTTTTAGTCTGATTTTCTGCACGAGCTTCCGGTGTCATTTTGGCCATGTCACGTTGTGCGAAAGCGGTAAAACTTGCAAATGCCATTATGATGGCGATAATTCCTCTTTTCATTGGTTTTAAAGTTTTAGATACCAGGCTTAGAGAGGAATGAATGGAGAAGGTTTAATGGCTAAATGAAATTATTTAATAAAATAATCTTGCAGCTAATGCTATACTTATTGCTGCGGTGTAACTCATTAACGTTCCCACGAGAATGTATTCAGATTTTTTGCTGATGTAGGTTGGTGGAATTTCTCCGGCAGCTGCTTTGTCATTGTAACGTAACAGTGACTTTGCGGCTATTAAAAATCCAATCGCTGAGTATTGACTTAACAAAACGAAAATAAATATTAGCAGTCTTTCAGACATTCCTATCCAGCGGCCAGCATTCGCGAGGTTATCATCGGCGTGGGGTAGAAGTTTGTCGAGCTCATCCCGCCAAGGTTTTGTGAGCATACCGACCAGAAAAGAAACAGGTGAAAGTACAAGAAATGTTCCGGTTAAAATGGCAATGATTTTCGTGTTGTGAAACCAGTCTTTTAAATGAATAAATTCTATGGGAATGGTGCTCGTAAGGATAATTGCTGTAACGGCAATAGTAAGGAGGTGAGTAATTTGGTCGCCTATAAACCAGTTTGCTGTTCCTTTTTTGTCGAATTCAAGTTTGACAATATCGATAATTCCATGAACCAAACCGATAGCAATTGCAGGAATCGGGTTTCGAAAATGCCCTAGTAAAATGTAAGAAGTTATAATTACTACGCCTATGTGAGCGTACAAATATCTGGACCGAAAGGATTTAGCTCTTTTATCTTCAACCCAAGCTGTGGGCTGCCAATAAAAATCAGCTAACACATGTGCTAGCAATAGAAGCAGGAACTCAATCATTTTATTTTGGTGTATAGTGCGAGATGTTCCGGGAATGTACGAAGAAAATGTTCGATTGCCCACCACTTTGATGAAGTAATGCGTTGACTTACTGCCGGCTGA
The DNA here is from genome assembly GCF_005280585.1 of Dyadobacter frigoris. GTDB lineage: Bacteria > Bacteroidota > Bacteroidia > Cytophagales > Spirosomataceae > Dyadobacter > Dyadobacter frigoris. The sequence continues at coordinate 406,804 of NZ_SZVO01000003.1, read as the reverse complement.
CTTATAGATAGTTGAGTGACAATCTCGGAAATATTCTTATTTTGAATAAGCGCAGCGATTACTTCACTTTGTGCTGGTGTCCAGTTTTCTATTAAGGTTTCCAGTAAATCCATAATAGCATTCAGTGGCTCTGAGTTTTCAGGAAGAGCAATACCAATTCTTGCTTTTTGTTTCCTGATATTGTCAGCCAAATGGCCGGATAATCTGAATGCTTCTCCATCGGAAGTTCCGGGCCTATCAGTTAGTAGATCCACCGTTCCTATGCCAATTGCGATCCGTAAATCACTTTTGGGAGAATATGATTTCATAATGGTCCGGGATAAAACCGCAACTTTTAACGTGTCTTCCGGATTTTTTAATACGCCTTGAAAGCTATCTCCCCGATAAATTTCAGGTGCTAACAGCCATTTAAATGAAGCTTTGTTGAGTATCACAATTAATTCATCCAACCACTTCCCGGTTTGTTCGGTTGAAAAATGAGTTGAATTAACCATGTCTGCGGTTACAACCGCCTGAAATTTCTTTTTCATATAAGGTAAAAAGCTTATAATATACAAATATAAGGTTTTTACCTTATAATCTAATTATATAAGGCTTTTTACTTATAATTGTAAAATATAAGCATTTTGCCTTATATTTTATAACAAAGATTCTACCAAAAACTCCCATTCTTCCTTCAATGAACCTTTAAAAACATCAGCTCCTGCGCGCCTATACCAATATCCGGCGTTCCAGGTATCACCTTCAACGCGGTGTAAATAGGCATGAAGACGATCGTACGATTCTGTCCCTTCCTGGCTTTGTGCAATGTCGTGAGCTGCTTCCCAGTTTTTATTTGCATCATACCAGAGCGCTTGTAAAATCACTGAAATTCCTTTTGGAGGTTTGGTTTGTGAAAGGCTGGATTTAAATTGATCGTAAGTCATATCAGTAGCGGCAAAATTAATTGTGATGCAAAAAAACAAACCAATATTGAAATTCCAAGTACGGATTGTACAGATAGTACATTAAATCGTTGTTAGACCAATATTTAGTGTTTTCATTGTATATTGTCTGAACATTCCTTTATTATCAATAAACTGTTATTCTTTTCCAAAACTCCTATTTCTATGATGAAAAAATTATCAACGTTAGTGTTTGGACTGACCTTAACTTCGTTGTGCCATGCCCAGGAAACTTTTCCACGCAACGGCACTTATGATGAAAGAACAGGACGGTACGCATTCACGAATGCAAACATTGTGGTCGATTCCAAAACAACAATTCCCAATGGGACCCTGCTAATCGAAAACGGAATAATCCGGGAGGCGAGCAAGCAGGTGAAAATCCCTGCCGGTGTTGTGGTGATCGACCTGAAAGGAAAATATATTTATCCTTCTTTAATTGATCTGGATTCTGATTATGGAATGCCGGAAGTGAAAAATGAGGCACGCGGTCGCGGACGCCAGACACCGCAGCTGGAATCAAATAAAAAAGGTGCTTTTGGCTGGAATCAGGCTGTGCAGCCTGAAAATGACGCAAGCCAGGTTTTTAGTCCTGATGCAAAAAAAGGTGGCGATTTGCGTAAAATCGGATTTGGAACTGTATTGACCTATTCGCATGACGGAATCGTAAGAGGAAGTGGTGCCGTAGTTACGCTTACCGATGAATCTGCTAACAAAGCCTTATTGAATGGAAAGGCTTCGGCACATTTTTCATTCAGCAAAGGAACTTCGGGTCAAAATTATCCTTCTTCGGGTATGGGTGCAGTAGCGTTGCTTCGTCAGAATTATTATGACGCCGACTGGTATGCAAAAGGCGGAAAAGCGAAGGAGACAAACCTGTCGCTGGAAGCTTTCAACCAGATCAAAACGTTGCCTTCATTTTTTGAAACCAATGATAAGTATAGCCTGCTTCGTGCGGACAAAATCGGTGACGAGTTTGGTACGCAATATGTCATCAAAGGTGGTGGAGATGAATACCAGCGCCTGGAAGAAGTAAAAGCAAGCAAAGCGACATTGATTTTGCCATTGGATTTCCCGGCGGCTTATGACGTTACAGATCCATGGGACGCTGATGCAATCACAGTTGCTCAGTTAAAACATTGGGAGATGGCTCCGGCTAATGCTTCTGTTCTTACAAAAAGCGGTATAACTTTTGCTTTTACAGCTGCTGATTTGAAAAATAAATCTGATTTCTGGTCTAAAATCCGTTCGGCCATTGAGTATGGTTTGCCAAAGGACAAGGCACTTGAAGCTTTGACAACAACGCCTGCACGTTTGATTAAAGCGGAAGGACAGGTTGGAAGTCTGAAAGCAGGTATGCTGGCTAATTTTCTGATTACTTCGGATGAATTGTTCAGTAAGGATAATGTGATTTATGAAAACTGGATTCAGGGAAAGAAATTTATTATTGCGCCAATCGATGCACCTGATCTTCGCGGAACGTATTCGTTTTCAATCAATAAAGCGGCAACCGGCAAGATAGAAATATCCGGTTCTGTGGAAAAACCTGATTATAAAATCACTATAAAAGATACGGTAAAGGTTACTCCGAAAGTAATGCTTGCCAATGATCTGCTTACGCTAACATATCAGCCTGAAAAGAAAACGCCTGGAACGGTAAGACTTACAGGATGGATTGCAGGCAAAGGTTTGGCCGGAGATGGTGTGATGCCGGACGGTTCGCCGCTTACCTGGAGTGCAACCTTAACAGAGCCTTACAAATCCGTAGCGAAGAAAGATACAGCAGTGGCTAAAATTAAAGAAACTGGCCCGGTAGTATATCCTTTTGTTGGTTTTGGAAATGAACAACTTCCAAAGTCTGAAACTGTATTTGTAAAAAATGCAACGGTTTGGACAAATGAAAAAGAAGGAGTTTTACAAAATGCTGACGTGATTATCCAAAACGGAAAAATCGCAAAAGTTGGAAAAGGACTATCTGCTCCCTCAGGTGCACGTACTGTGGACGGAACGGGAAAACATTTGACAAATGGTATCATTGACGAACATTCGCACATTGCTTTGTTTGCGATAAATGAAGGATCTCAGACAAGTTCAGCCGAAGTTCGCATGAGTGATGTGATTAATCCCGATGATGTAAATATTTACCGCCAGCTTGCCGGTGGTGTTACTACTTCACATTTGCTTCACGGTTCTGCCAATGCTATTGGTGGACAAAGTGCTTTGGTAAAATTGAAATGGGGGGCTACACAATCAGAAATGCTGATCCCGGAAGCTAAAACGATCAAATTTGCTTTGGGAGAAAACGTTAAACAATCCAACTGGGGAGATGTGGCTCGTGTTCGTTTTCCGCAAACGAGAATGGGTGTTGAGCAGGTTTATTATGATCATTTCACCCGTGCCAAAGAATATGCAAAAGGATGGAAAGATTACAATGGCGCTACGAAAAAAACGGGTTTGGAAGTTCCTCGCCGTGATCTTGAACTGGAAGCTCTGGCCGAAATTCTTGACAACCAGCGTTTCATTACCTGCCACTCGTACGTTCAGTCTGAAATAAATATGCTGATGCACGTAGCTGATTCGCTGAATTTCAAAATCAATACTTTTACCCACATTCTGGAAGGCTATAAAATGGCCGACAAAATGAAAGCCCGTAATATTGGAGGTTCAACTTTTGCTGACTGGTGGGCTTACAAAATGGAAGTAAAAGAAGCGATTCCATACAATGCAGCCTTGATGTATCACGAAGGTGTTACCGTTGCGATCAACTCGGATGATGCGGAAATGGCCAGAAGATTAAATCAGGAAGCTGCAAAAACCGTAGTATTTGGCGGTGTACCGGAAGAAGAAGCATGGAAAATGGTTACTTTAAATCCTGCAAAACTTTTGCATGTGGACAACAGAATGGGAAGTATCAAAGCCGGAAAAGATGCAGATCTTGTACTTTGGAGCACACATCCTTTGTCAATTTATGCACGCCCTGAGTTTACAATGATTGAAGGTGCCGTTTATTTTGACCGCAAGGAAGATGTGGCCAAACAAACAAAAGTAGCTGCGGAACGCGAACGTTTGATCCAGAAAATGCTGAGTGATAAAGCAGATGGCAAGCCAACACAAAAGGCGCCAATGACCATGCCTCGTATGTGGCACTGTGAAGATATCATCGGAATTCATGCTGAACATGAGGAAGGAAAATAAAAGATTTCTGATTTATTCTTCCATCATTTACTCATTCAAAACTGTTTTATGAAAACAAAAAAATATATTAAGGTCAATTCGTGTCTGCTAGGTTTGGCAGCTGTTTTTTGCCTTACCACCACAGGTTTTGCACAAAATCCGGCACCTGCGAAACCGCAAACCAGACCCATCGTTTTAACAGGCGCAACCATTCATCTGGGAAATGGCCAGGTGATAGAAAACGGTGCTATTTCTTTTGATAAAGGAATCATCACGCAGGTAGGACCGGCGGCTTCTGCCACCACAAGCAATGTTGAGGTAATTGATGTAAAAGGGAGACATATTTTTCCAGGCATTATTTCAATGAACACAACGGTTGGTATTCAGGAAATAGCTTCCGTGCGTGCAACTTTGGATTATTCGGAAGTAGGCGAGATCAATCCGCATGTGCGGGCTTTGGTAGCTTATAATACGGATTCTGAGGTTATACCCACTTTACGTAATACTGGAATTTTGTTGTCGCAGGCAGTTCCGCAAGGCGGGATTATTTCAGGATCTTCTTCGGTATTTTATACAGATGGCTGGAACTGGGAAGATGCGGTTTTGAAGAAAGATGACGGAATCTGGCTTAACTGGCCTCCATATTTGTCTACAAGTTTCAATTTTGAGGATTTTTCAGTTTCGTTGAAAAAGAATGAAAAACGTCAGGAAACAATTGATTTGTTCAGGACTACTTTTTCGGAAGCAAAAGGTTATGTGGGAATCAGCAAACCTTCTCCGGTAAATATTCGCCTGGAAGCGATGAAGGATCTTTTTGCCGGGACTGCCAATCTTTATATCCGTGCAGATTATGCAAAGGATATTATCGAATCGGTGAAATTTGCCCAGGAATTTGGTATCAAAAAAATTGTAATTGTTGGCGGAGATCAATCCAATAAAATAACAGCGTTTTTGAAAGAAAACAATATTCCTGTTGTTTTAAATCAATCACACCGTCTACCAAATGCGACAGACGAAGACGTTTATCTTCCATACGAACTTCCTGGAATTTTGACAAAAGCTGGTGTAAAAGTAGCGATCAGCTATTCTGATGAATGGTGGAGAACACGTAACCTGGCGTTTTTGGCAGGAACCTCTTCCGGTTTCAGTGATATCAAACCAGAGGAAGCGTTACAGCTGATCACAAAAAATGCTGCTGAAATTATGGGCATTGATCAATATGTAGGAACACTTGAAAAAGGAAAGCAAGCTTCGTTAATCGTTACAGGCGGAGATTTGCTTGATATGCGTGGAAATTCGGTTTCGATGGTGTTTATCAAAGGAGGAAAAGTAAACCTGGACGATAAGCAAAAACGACTGTACGACAAATACAAAGAAAAATACGGTCAAAAGTAATTTAGGTTACACAGAGAACCACAGAGAAAAGAGAGAGGGACACAGAGAATTTTTAATAAATCTCTGTGTCCCTCTCTTTTTTCTCCGTGGTTCTCTGTGTGACCTATTATTCTCCTTCTACCGAATAAATTCCGTCGGTAGCTATTCGGATCAGACCTTGTTTGTATAGGCCTCCAATTGCCTTTTTAAAGACTTTTTTACTGATTCCGAGTTGTCTGTTTATATCTTCCGGAGCGCTGCTATCGGATAGATTCAGGTAGCCGTTATTCTTTTTCAGATCATCCAGAATACGCTGTCCGGTAGGTTCCACCACATTGGCGTATCCTTGTTTTTCCAAACTGATATCAAGTCTGTTTTCATCCCGGATCTTTTTGATATAACCTTTCAGGCTGTCACCAACACTTAGTGGTTTGAACACTTCGTTGGCATAAATTAATCCTTTATGAAACTGGTTTACAACAACGTTGTAACCAAGATCTGTTTTTTTCCAGACAAGCAAATCTACTTCATCGCCTTCCTTAACCAGCAAACGCTCATTTTCCAGATATCTGTCAAGTTTTGTAGTTGCTATCAGGCGTGAAGTTTTCTGGTCAAGATATAAAAATACGACGTGCCATTCATCAATTTCCATTGGTGTGGTTTGTTCTCTGAAAGGCACGAAAAGATCTTTTTCTAAACCCCAGTCAAGAAATGCACCATGCCCGGAAACATCCTTTACTCTCAGATTCACAAATTCGTTACGTACGATTTTAGGTGTTTCTGTTGTAGCAACCGGGCGATCCTCGGAATCATTATAGACAAAAACTTTAATGACATCATCAATCTGCATGTCATCCGTTTTGTATTTATTGGGAAGCAGTACTTCTTCACCTTCCACATCACCCAAAAAGAAACCTACGCTGGTATCACGCAGAATGGTGAGGTTGTTATATTTTCCTATAAAAAGCATTCTTTCTTATTATGTTTAATGCAAAGGTAAGGGTATAAACCCGGATTTGTATTTTATTAATCGACTAACCTTTTTTCCTCTTTTTTTAAAGCATCAAACCACCCGAAAATTAGCTCAGGTGGTTTGGAAATAATATTTTGCAAGAAAGCAAAACGACAATTACATCAATGTATTTGTCAATCTTTTCAATTCAATTTCCGAAGATTTTGCGGCGTAATTCAGGTTGATCAAACGGTAACCCGCTTCTTCAAAACTGCGTTGGGCTTCTCTTACATCAATAATAGTCGCCTGAATTAACTGGAAACGTTGTAATGTGAGGTCAAGAAGCTGCTGGCTTAATTTGTAATTTGCCTTTTGAGATTCTAATTGTTCCAAAGAACTTCTATAAGTCTGGAACATTTTCATGGCCTGTGATGAATAATCACGCACCAGTACTTGTTTCTGGACTTTGGCTGAGGAAGAATTAATTTCTGCAACCTGTTGCTGGCGTTTAAAGGCGCTGCCGTTATAAATTGGTACGCTCAGTGTAACACCGGCACTTGGAGCAGTTACCTTATTTAAAAGGGTGAAACCTGCTGAACTTTGCGCCCGGGTATAATTGTATCCCAGGTTAAGACGAACGGTTGGATAGCGTAAGGCAGCTGTTTCCCGGATAATTAATTCAGAAATTCTGATCTGGTTGTCAGCCGCTTTTATGTCTGCATTAACCGCAAGTTTTTCAAGAACGTTATCGATATTAATTGTCTGATCCACCAGGATCGTATCCCGGATTGCAACCGGAGATTTTGGATCCAGAGTCAATAATCTTAATAATTCAGATTTGGAAACATCAACGGCCAGCTGCTGATTGGTCAAAGTCTGGTTTAACGTATTTAAATCGATCTGAGCCTGAAACAAGTCAGCGTTATTAGCCATACCGGCCGTTTTTCTTACTTCAATAATTTCCAGACGTTTTTGAGAAGCGATGATAGAAAACCGTACCGTATTCATGTAACTCAGCTGACGGACAACGTCATAATAACTTGTCATAACAGCAGCAATGGTATTCTGGATCTGGGAATTTAAAACTTCGCTGCTTTGATTTTGTAATTCCGCCAGGCGTTTTTTTGTAGCCACTACTCTTCTTCCGTTGTATAAAAGAAGACTTGCTGTGATACCTGCATTGGTGTTGTTGCCATCCGCACCACGTCTTTTGGTACCAGGTCCGGTTTGAAGTTCCTGGGTAATATTCTGGATTTGTTCAACATTGGAAGCAGTACCTGTTATGGTAGGCATTCCTCCGGCAACCCCATAATTATTGAGTATAGTATTTGCTTCTACACCATTTTTTGCAATCTGAATTTCCAGACTGTTTTTGAGCGCGATTGCAATAGCATCATCCAGTGTGATCAAAGAGTCAGCTGGAACCTGACGGCTCATGGCGGAGCTTCCGGTCAGGAGAAGAAAAATTGCAATTTTAAAATTGTTATTCAAATTTTTGAGCGGGTTCATGCAAAACCTATATTGACTTATGATGATTAAACAATTCGTTTTAAACAGTAGCCGGAGCTTCTTCAACAGCCGCCAGTTCTTCTCTGTGTTTGTTATGTTTAGGAGATATAAATGTGTAAATCGCCGGAATTACAAACAATGTTAAAATCAAAGAAAATGTCAGGCCGCCTACGATTACAACCCCCAGTGGCACACGGCTTGTAGCCGCCGCACCAAGACTTAACGCAATTGGCAAAGCTCCAAATGCCGTTGCAAGACTCGTCATTAAAATCGGGCGTAAACGTTGTGTTGCTGATTCAATTACGGCCGGTAATCGCTTCATACCATGTTCCCGTTTCTGGTTCGCAAATTCAACGATCAGGATACCATTTTTTGTAACCAGCCCGATCAGCATGATCATACCGATCTGAGAGAAAATATTAATGGTCAAACCAAAAATATACAAACTCAAAAGTGCTCCTGCCAAAGCCAGAGGTACCGTAATCATGATAATAAAAGGATCTGTAAAACTTTCAAACTGTCCGGCAAGCACCAGATAAACAAGCAATAAAGCCAAACCGAATGCGAAACTCGTATTGGAAGAACTTTCTTCATAATCCCGGGAAGGTCCGCTTAATGAAGTCTGGAAAGTTTCATCCAGTAACTTATTTGCGATCGTACGCATTGCTAAAACACCATCTCCAACGGTTTTTCCTTCAACGAGAGAAGCAGAAATCGTGGCGCTTTTATATCGGTTATAGTGATAAAGAGTCGGTGGGCCACTTTGTTCTACCATTTTAACAACAGACGTCAATGGAATGTTTTGTCCCCGGCTATTTCTCACATACAATTTTTCAATGTCCGCAGGTTTATCACGATCGGCTCTTTCAACCTGTCCGATCACCTGATATTGTTGACCGTTTCGGATAAAATATGCCAATCTTCTTCCACTAAATGCAGCCTGAATTGTTGCAGCTACATCTGTTGTAGACAATCCCAAATCACGCGCTTTCAAGCGATCTATTGTTAGTTGAACTTCCGGTTTGTTGAACTTTAAGTTAACGTCAACATTTTGGAAAACAGGATCTTTACGTGCCTCTTCCAAAAATTTAGGTAATACTTCACTCAATTTTGCAAAGTCCAGATTTTGAAGAATAAATTGAACGGGCAGTGCACCACGTGATCCAATACCAACAGCAATCGTTTGTTCCTGAACTGCAAATATCCGTGCATCATTAAACTGCGGAAGTTTTTTATTAATCGCCATCGCGATATCGTTCTGGCTTCTTTTTCTTTCACCGGCTGGTACTAATCCAATACGACCAGAAGCAGCATTAACACCGCCGCCGCCAAAACCTGGAGTGGAAGAAAACACGAAATCACGTTCAGGAATGGAATCATTCAGATAATTAACAACCTCATCCGCAATGCCCTGCATTTTATCATAACTGGTTCCCTCAGGAGCGGACATACTAAGACGGACGCTATTCCGGTCTTCCATCGGGGCCAATTCACTAGGTAAATGTTTATACGTAAAATAAATTATTCCAACGCAGGCAAGTACCAAAACCCACGCCATCCAGCGCACTTTAATGAAACCAGTAAGCATCCGGTTGTATCCATCTTCCATTCCTGTGAAAAATGGCTCTGTTTTATTATAAAACCAACCGTGTCCGGCGTTTTTACGATTCAGGAATACGTTTAGAACCGGTGTGATTGTAAGCGATACAAAGGCAGAAATTAATACAGCAGATGCTACCACGATACCAAATTCCCGGAATAAACTTCCTACGAAACCTTCAAGGAAAATTACAGGCAAAAACACAACGGCCAGCGTCAGGGAAGTTGAAATTACAGCGAAGAAAATTTCCTTGCTACCTTCAAGCGCTGCCTCTCGAATAGGGAGACCTTCTTCCAGCTTTCGGAAAATATTCTCCGTTACTACAATACCATCATCCACTACAAGCCCCGTTGCCAGAACAATTCCTAAAAGTGTAAGAATATTAATAGAAAAGCCGAAAAGGTACATGACAAAAAATGTCGCTACCAGTGAAATCGGAATGTCGATCAATGGACGAACGGCAACCAGGAAATTCCGGAAGAAGAATAAAATTACGATTACCACAAGTCCGAAGGAAATGATCAGCGTTTCTTCCACTTCTTCCACCGACTGACGAACAAGACGGGTATTATCAATCAAAACGTTGAAGGTAATATCTGACTTATTTGACTTGGCAATCTCGGCCAGTCGTTTATTGAATTCTTCTGAAATCTTAACATAGTTGGCTCCTGGTTGTGGAATTACGGCCAAACCTACTGCGTAAACACCATTGTATTTCCAGCTTTGTTCTTCGGTTTCAGGACCTAGTTCAACTTTGGCAACATTGCTAAGCCGGACAATTCCGGTACTGTCGTTTTTTATAATAAGATCGCTGAATTCTTTTTCAGAAGTCAGCCTTCCCATCGTACGGATGGTAAGTTCGGTTTCATTACCGTAAATTTTCCCGGCAGGAAGTTCTACATTTTCTGCACTCAGCGTTGTGTTAATATCATTGAAGGAAACATTATAAGCGCTCATCTGATCAGGGTTCAGCCAGATACGCATGGCATATCTTTTCTGACCAAAAATGTTAATTGCGCTTACACCATCAATTGTTTGAAGACTTTGCTGCAAAACGTTTTCAGCATATTCACTTAATTCCAGAAGACCTTTGGATGGACTTTGTACCGCCAAAAGCAGAATAAAATCACTGTTTGCATCTGCTTTGGCTACAACAGGAGGGGCATCTATATCTTGTGGTAAATTCCTTTGCGCCTGACTTACTTTGTCACGCACATCATTGGCAGCAGCTTCCAGGTCAATTTCAAGGTTGAATTCAACTGTAATATTACTGGCGCCAATCTGGCTCGATGAGCTTATACTTTTAATTCCGGGAATCCCATTGATGCTTTTTTCAAGAGGTTCCGTGATCTGGCTTTCAATAATATCGGCATTGGCACCTGTATAGCTGGTGCGGACGTTTACAATGGGAGGGTCAATGGCGGGATAATCCCTCAGAGACAAAAAGTTATAACCTACTACTCCAAAGAGGATGATAAGCAGGTTCATAACCACGGCTAGTACTGGCCGGTTCAGCGATAATTCCGAAATATTCATAGGATGATTGTCAAAAGAATGGGCACCGAAATGCCGCTATTCGGCTATTGTTGAATTCAGGGTTTTTACTGCTCTCACTTTCACAGGCGCATCGGGACGGGCGAACAATACCCCGGAAACAACAATGGAATCTCCCACGTTGATACCACTCGTAACTTCCACAAAATCGGCTTTGCGAACACCTGTTTGAATACTCACAAAAACAGCTTTTCCTCCCTTCACCGTAACAACTTTTTTATCCCTTGATTCCGGAATTATACAGTTGGTAGGAATTAATATGCTGCTTTTTTGTGCTCCGGCGTTCAAGAGAACTTTCGCAAAAGAGCCAGGGCTTGGCGTTCCTGAACTTAATACGGCTCTTACAGTAATATTTCTTGTAGACTGGTCAATTTTGGGTTCAGTAGCAATGATCCGGGCTTTTTGAACAGTTCCTTTCTGATCTATTATGACATCAACCGAGCTTCCCTTTTGAACAAAAGTCTGATAGACTTCCGGTACGGTAAAATCAATCCGTAAATTATTCAATTGCTGCATCGTTGCAATGATTGTTGTTGGCGAAACGTATGTTCCGGCGCTTACTTTACGCAAACCTACAACACCCGTAAATGGTGCACGAATAATTGTTTTGTCAATTAAAGCCTGAGTATAGGCTATATCGGCTTTAAGCGAATTCGAATTATTGATAGCCAGATCGTAATCTGCCTGATTTACTCCATTAATAGCGATCAGTTTCTTTAACCGGTCTTCTGTTAGTAAAGCATTATCCAAAAGAATTTTGGATTTGTTCATTTGCGCTACCAGATCTGCACTATTTATTCTGGCTATTACTACTCCCTTTTGAACAGTTTTTCCTTCCGGAACATCGAGGAAAATTAATAATCCGCTTACTTCCGGACGTAATTCGGCAAATTCGTTGGCAACCACCGTGCCGTTTACCTCAACTTTATCGCTTACATTTTCTCTTGCCGCGATAATTACATCGACGGTAGTAGGGGCAGATTTGCCGTCATTTTTTTTGAATGTATCTTTTTTTTCTCCGCACGAAAAAAATACTGTGCTGAAAACGGCTAAGAAAAGTGAAGAAAGAAAAGATTTTTTTAAACTAGATCGACATAAAAAATTAGGCCCTGGAAGAATGCGATTCATAGAGGTGTACTATTTCAAGAAATTTTTAAATTATTAACTTGTTAGGAATAGGTAACAATCAGAAACCGTGGAAGTTTACAAATTGTTACGTAAATGTAATACTGCTTGGATAGTTTCCTACTATAAAAGTTTAACAGAAGGGCGTAATTTTTTTAAAATTCTTTTGCAATCACTTTCAAAAGTGTATCACATTTGAGCTCTGTTTCTTCCCATTCACGTTCTGGAATTGAGTCTTCTGTAATACCTGCACCTGCATAAAACGTGGCAATACCATCTTTTAGCCGGACAGTTCTCAGGTTAACGAATAAATTCGAATCACCATCAACCTGAACAGGACCCAGGAATCCGCTGTAGAAAGAACGATCGTACCCTTCAATTTCAGAAATAAATTTGAGACTAGGTATTTTGGGAACTCCGCAGATCGCGGAAGTCGGATGAAGCAGGCGAAGCATAACAGACGAAAGTTCCGGAAAATTGAGCGCATTAGTGTCAACTTCAAAATCGCTCCGAAGGTGATAAAGGTTTCCTGCTAAAACGGTTTTCGGACCCGTTTCCAAATATTCCCTTAATCGAATTTTTTTAAAGCATTCAATAATATAACGGCTTACCAAAGCCTGTTCTTCAATTTCTTTTTGTCCCCAGCGAATATCATATTTTGCCAGAAGATCTCCGTTTTCATCTTTGGCTTTTTGAGTACCTGCCAGAGACATTGTTTTAAACGTGCCATCCGCTGTTTGCTGCACCAAAGCTTCCGGACTGGCTCCAAGCCACAATTCTTTCTGGTCCGGTAAACTAACCAGAGAAACAAAAGCGTGAGCATATACTTTTGCCAATTTTTGAAAAGCTTTTGCGGGTTGGAAGTGTTCAGTATAGCAAAGCTCTTTTGTGCGGGATAAAACAACTTTGTGAAACTGTTTTTGCTTTATGGCAGAAACGGCAAGTTCGACGGTTCTTTCAAACCTAGCTCTTGTATCGTGATCGGATAGCGTTGCGACTAGCAAAGGCAGGTTTTCTGTATATTCTCCGGTTTCTTCTTCTTTAATTTTTGAAGCTGAATCAACAAGCTTTTTAACTTCCGGATGTTCCTCCCCCAGTTTATTATCAAGTTGTTCCAATAAGCCACTTTCCGAATAAACAGCGATAATATCTCCTTCCATATAAAGGACATCTTCGTTTTCATTCCAAAGAAAGGGACTGATCATGAAGCCGGAAGAAAGTTTTTCCATATCTGGCTGGCAACTACGGATTCCTTCTCTGATCGATATTAATAATTTTATTTTACTGGTAAAGGGAAGTTTCCACATGGCACATGGAAAACCCAGTTCTTTTGCTGCTTTCCAAAGTTCTTCTGCTTCAAAACGTTCTAAAATGGACTGAGCCGTTCTAATTTGAGTCGAAATCATTTATTTAATCTTTAACAGACCTAAGCCCGCTCTGAATCCATAACTTACTTTTGTTGAAATTAACGGTTCGCACTGACAATGGCGACTGTTAAGCGACTTACGCAAACCAATTTATTTTCTTCATTGGTGATTTTAATATCCCAGATATGCGTCGTCCTTCCAACATGTATAGGTGTAACACGTCCGTAAACAAATCCGTTCTTTGCCGGCCTAAGATGATTGGCATTTATTTCAAGCCCAACAGCATGCTGATTGTCTGGATCTTTCAAACATAAAAAAGAAGCAATACTTCCCAGTGTTTCAGCCAAAACAACTGATGCTCCGCCGTGCAAAATCCCAAAAGGCTGATGCGTACGGTGATCAACAGGCATCCGGGCCACAATATAATCTGTTCCTATTTCCAGAAATTCAATACCAATATGATCGGCAATTGTGTTTTTGCTAAAAGAATGAATGGCGTCAAGAGAAATGGATGTTGCGAACATATAAAAATTGTATAAATTTGTACCTGCTATATTAGTCATAAACAAGGTATTTGCAAAAATAATATTTAAATAATACAATTATTTTGAAAAGAAAGTCTATATATCTCATTCGCCACGGTGAAACTGATCTTAATCGTAGAGGAGTTGTACAGGGAAGTGGTGTTGATTCTAAATTGAACGAATGGGGAGAGGCTCAGGCCGCTGCTTTTTTTAATGCTTACCAGCATGTACCTTTTGATAAAATATATACTTCTGATTTACAGCGAACACACCAGTCGGTCCGTGGTTTCATAAAACAAGGCATTCCGCACGAGAGTTATCCAGGCCTGAATGAGATTTCCTGGGGCCTTCGTGAAGGCAAAGAGCCCAATACCGGTGATACAAGTTATTACCGTGATCTTGTACTAGCATGGAAAGCCGGTGATTTTGACCGCGCCGCAGAAGAAGGTGAGAGCCCAATCCAGGTTCGTGACCGTCAGATTCCGGTGATCGAAACATTTCTATCCCGTCCGCACGAAAGAAATATTCTCATTGCCATGCACGGCCGTGCTATGCGCGTATTGTTAACCGTTCTTTTCAAGGAATCATTGATCCATATGGATGATTATGAGCACAGCAATTTGTGTCTGTACCGTATCAATTATTCTTATGACACCGGCCTTTTTGAAATGGAAGTAAGAAACGATACGACACATCTGCTTTCATTGGAAATTCCTCAAACCTTGTAGAGAACCGTTTGTGTAGGGGCAATTCCTTTGATGTATTTATGGCTGAAAGCTGACGGCTGTTCCATACTTTTGTGGCTTAGTCATCAGCTGTAACCTTTAACTCATGTCCAAAAGGAAAATTTACTGGACCTTGCAAATCGTGGGCTGGACCGTGCTCATTATGTATGAGTTCGTTTTGTACACTTTGGAATACGGATTTGATCTTACCAATTTATACAGCAGCCTTGCCAATATTCTTCTGGGCATTACGCTTACGCATATTTACAGACTTGTCATCCGTCGTTGGAACTGGTCTACGTTGCCATTACCCAGGCTTGCACTGCGTGTAGGCGCGTCGGTATTATTTTTGGGCCTGATTATGACCGTTGTAAATCTTCCTCTTGATAGAAAAATTTTAGAGGAAAATCTGATGAACCAGCCGTTTGTCTTCTGGAATTATTATGCCGGCTGGTGTAAAAATTTACTTGCCTGGATACTTTCCTACACGGTTTATCATTATGTTGAACAAAACAGGTTGACGGATTATGAGAAAATAATGCTCAAAACTTCTATGCGCGAGGCCGAGGCAAAAGTTTTACGTTCGCAACTCAATCCGCATTTTACCTTCAATGCACTGAACAGTATTCGTGCGCTGGTTTATGAAGATCCTTCAAAAGCACAGATCAGTATTACGCAGTTATCCAATATCTTACGAAATTCGCTTTTAGCAGACCGTAGGAAAACGGTTGATTTACAGGAAGAGTTAAAAACAGTTGAAGATTATCTGGAACTTGAAAAAGTCAGGTATGAGGAAAGGCTTAAATATACGATTGAAACAAATCCACAAGCTGTTTACTGGCAGGTTCCGCCCATGATGTTACAAACTTTGGTGGAAAATGGTATTAAACATGGCGTTTCCAAATTAATGGGTGGCGGATTTCTGGAAGTGAAATCCGATATTGAAGAGGATATTCTGATTATTCAAATAAGGAATACCGGCAATCTGGTTAGTACTTCAAGTAATCTGGAAAACATGGATTCTGGTGGGGTTGGATTAAAAAATACTGCTGAACGACTTTCTATTTTATATGGTAAGGGTGCTTCATTTAGAATTTTTCAGGAAAAGGAGGGAATTGTTTGTTCAGAAGTACGCATACCAACGCTTTCTGATCAGATGCAGCTTTTGCAGGTTGACTAAAATGCTATCTTTGCAAGTCACCGAAATTCAATTTTAAGTAACGATTCAAGATTTTTATTTAATAAACAATTCCCAAAAACCGCCATGAGAACTCTTATTGTTGACGACGAGCGCCTAGCAAGAAATGAACTGAAAAGATTACTTGAACCATACACCAAAATTGAAATTGTAGGAGAAGCTGCCAATGCGGAAGAAGCGTTGGTAATGATCGACGAATTACAGCCTGAACTTTTATTTCTTGATATACAGATGCCTGGTAAAAACGGTTTCGAGCTTTTATCTGCTATTGAAGGAAAAAGTCCGGAGGTGATTTTTACAACCGCTTATGACGAATACGCAATCAAGGCATTTGAATTTAATGCGCTTGATTACTTGTTGAAACCGATTGATACAGAACGGTTAAAAGAAACAATTCACAGAATTGAAGAAAACCAGGCGCATACCGAAATCCCTGTTTCTAATCATGAAAGAGTAGAAAAAATTCTTGGTGAGAACGATCAGGTTTTTGTAAAAGACGGTGAAAAATGCTGGTTTGTCAAATTAGGGAAAGTGAGGTTGTTTGAATCTATGGGCAATTACGTTCGTCTGCATTTTGACGATCAGAAACCTTTGGTATTGAAGTCGCTCAACAATCTGGAAGAACGGCTTGATCCGGGTACCTATTTCAGGGCTAATCGTAAACATATTATCAATCTTCATTGGATAGAAAAAATTGAGCCCTGGTTTAGCGGTGGTCTTTTGGTGACTTTGCAGGGTGGAGATAAAATTGAAATTTCCCGTCGGCAGGCGATTCGGTTTAAGGAATTGATGAGTTTGTAGACATTTTATTACCCGTCGGACGGCGGAAAAAGCCGTCCGACGGGTAGCTAATTCAGGAATTTTCGGACCTTCTTCCGCCCGACGGTTTTTTTACCGTCGGACGGATAATGAAAACCTGGGAACAATTATTATACCTCCGAATTGTTGAAATAAAAGCACTCATCAATCTCAAAAATCATCATGCATATTTTCTCGAAACTGATATTATTAGCTAACCTTATTTTCTTATTTGCATGTTCTCCTTCTGCTAAAAAAGAAGAAGTTAAAACAGGAAGTAAAGCAGGGGGATTTAATAAATTGGAGCTGGGGAATTGCGATACTACGCTGATTGGTGGCGTAAGTCTGGTGATTAATGTTTGGGAACCGGCCGCTCAAGATACAGTTTCTGGTACGATCCGTGCTTTTCTAAATCAAAAACTGATTGACAGAATAAACGACTATGCAGATTCTGCAAGTATCGCTGCTCACCCGGGTTCTGATAAAAGTATCAAAAATGCTTACGACGTTTTTGCTTCGAATTATACAAAATTCAAAACACAATTTCCGGATGCACCGGGTTGCTGGGAAGTAGATCTGAAAGGCGACACGATTATGATTTCTTCAAAAATCATTCAATATCAAATGGACCATTACGCTTTTACAGGTGGTGCGCATCCCAATAGTTTCCGGACTTATTATGTTTTTGATACCCAAACCGGAAAGGAATTGAAATCCTCTTCGTTCCTTGCTGATTCTGTTGCTTTGCTTAAAAAAGTAGAAAAGTCTTTCAGGAAATTGGAAAATCTGGCCGATACTACCAACCTTGAAAATGCCGGATATTTTTTAACAAACCATAAATTTTTTCTACCGGCAAATTATGCTTTTACCAGAGAAGGAATTTACTTCTATTACAATCCATACGAAATTGCGGCTTATGCACGCGGAGCAATCACATTTACAATCCCTTATAAAGAACTTGACGGAATAGTAAAAAAGGATTTGATTTTTTAGACTAGAAAATTTTCTCATCTACAAAACTGAGGTATCCTTTATCAGTGAAAATAATGTGATCTAAGACCGGCAGGTCTAGTAACATACCACATTCTTTCAATTGTTGAGTAAGATTTAGATCGAGCTCACTGGCTTTAAGCTGTCCTGATGGATGATTGTGCACTAGTATAATAGAACTTGCCATGTGTTCAAGTGCATGTTTAAAAACCATTTTTGGATCACAAACTGTTCCTGAAATCCCGCCAATACTTACAGCAACGGATTTCATAACTTCATTAGCCCGGTTGAGCATTATTATCCAGAATTCTTCATGTGATTTATCCAGCAGGTGCTGCCTCATTTCATCATATACCGCCTGAGATCCATTAATGATTCTACGTTTATTCGGAATATGATCCGTTCTTCTGCGGCCTAGTTCCAGTGCGGCAAGGATTGTAACGGCTTTTGCTTCGCCGATTCCCTTATTTTTCATCAGATCCTTCATCCCTTGCCGGGCAAGTTCGCTGATATTGTTATTTACCGCATTCATAATGCCTTTGGCGACATCCACCGCGGATAATTTCACAGTGCCGGAACCTATCAGAATAGCAATTAATTCAGCATTGGACAATGCTGCTTTTCCTTTCAAAAGCAATTTTTCGCGGGGGCGATCTTCTTCTGCCCAACTAAGAATTTTACTTGGATTATAGGGATTATCTTCTGACATAGGAAAGTTTTTTAATTCCTATGACGAAAAAAATAATATTAGGTCATGCAGAAAATCAGAACAATCGACTTATACGCCCAATTCCGTCAACGCAGCTTTCGCTTTGTTATCAATACTGTTTTTGTACTCATGCTTTTTATAAGATATGGCCTTTTTGAAATAGCTGATAGCCAATGTATTATTCTTTTTGTCCCTGGAAATATAACCCATTTGTAGGGCAGCAGAAGGCCCAAAAGTTAATGAGGTGCCTTGTGTAAGAAATATAGCCCGGTCATAATACGGTATAGCGCGGTCGATCTGATTCATTTTTTGAAGAATCCTTCCTTTCCGGTAATTAAGTTCAGCTTTGTCGCCGGGCGTATTAAATGATTTTTCAGTGTAATTATCAATAAAATCCCAAGCTTCTGTCAAATAACCGCCATCAGTAGAATAACGCGCTTTGTAAAGGGTTTTTTGATCAGGTAATATTTTCCCGTCCGCATACTCTTCCGATAAACGCTGTGCAAATTTATCGCCTTCCACAATGGTACTTCCCTTGCTGCCGGCCAGCTTGATATACTGGACCGCATCAGAATCACGATCAGCCAGCCAGCGGCTCATAAAAAGTTTTAAATTACTGTCTTTTATGAAGTTAATGCCCTTGTATTTCTGTTGAAATTTAGAATAAAAGAAAAAGGCAATATCATATTTTCCTTTTTGCAAAGCAATTTCTCCACGTAGATAATCCAGGAAAGGAAATGGTAAATAATCTTCACCATTTGGTGCATAATTCAGATAATAAAGTGCATCCTCACTTCGTCCTTCTTTCATAAGAATTGTCGTTGCAAAAAAGTGAAGCAGTAAATTGTCCGGCTGACTTTTGGGTAATTGTTGTATTAGAGTTCTCTGTGCATCGCTAAGCTGCAAGGTGTAAGCATGCAGAAGAAGATCAATAAGTTGCGCTTCCTGTTTGAAAAAAGGCTCTTCACTTTCCACAAACTGTATTTCCTCAATGCCCAGTTTTATGTTTCCTTTTAGACCAAGAACTTTGGTTACCCAGGTATAATTGTCCGGGACAGAACCGATAAGTACATGTAAAAGTCCCAGAGATTTTAAGGTAGGATTGAAGGCTGGAAATTTTTTCAGGTTATCCTGCAATAAATGATAAGCCTTGATGATATCCCAGGAAGCGCTTACTTCATTTCCGAATTTCATTTTTATAAAGGCCCAATGCATTCTGATTTCGGCCTGAAAAAAACGTTTGTACGGGGAAGAATTTGAAAGTTTAGTCAGATCCAGTAACCGGCTATCTTCTTTTTTACTCCATTCTTTAAAAGCATTTTTATCTTCTGAAATCAACAGATAATGCAAATCTGCATAATTATCCAGATAAGTAATGAAAGCGTTGCCCGGATCAGTTTTGCGCTCCTCTTCAATTAATTCCCGGGCAGGCTCAATTCGTAATTTTTGAATTTCGAAATAGGCCTTTTGTAATTTCGGAGTAAAACGAACATCATTATAGTTCGCGGCTTTGATTTGTAAGCTACTCAAAAACAGGACAATAATTAAAAAAAGATTAGCAGAAACTTTCAATTTAAACTTATTAATGATTTTATATTTTTTCACTGGATTATTTTCGGAGAAAATTAGCGCTGGCTCTGCAAATTTAAGAAGAGAAATTTATCCTGTATCATTTGATACAAAATCTATTAAGTAAAAAGCACAAAAAAAGGTTGTCCGTGAAAAGACAACCTTCTAAAATTATAATTTTTAAAACCTAGCGGCGTTGGTGAACTGGTTCAACACTTTCAACATCGGCAAGGATTCTTCCGCAATGTTCGCAAACGATAAGTTTTTTACGTTCGCGGATATCTGCTTGTCTTTGAGGAGGTACTATGCTGAAACAGCCTCCGCAAGCTCCACGTGATACGTGCACAACTGCCAAGCCGTTCATCGAATTGTCACGTATTTTTTGATACGATTTCAATAAACGCTCCTCAACTTTTTTAATATGCTTTTCACGTTCCGCCAACAGTGTTTTTTCTTCTGATTCGCTTTCGCTTGTGATCAAAGAAAGTTCACCTTTTTTGGCTTTCAAATCTTCATTTCTTTCATTCAAAGTAGACTCTGCACGGTTTGCATCGTCTTCAATCAATCTGATGCGTGCTTTGGCTTCGTTGATTTTCTTATCAGCCAATTGCATATCAAGTTCCTGCAATTCAATTTCCTTTGTGATAGCGTCATATTCGCGGTTATTACGAACATTCATTTGCTGATCTTTATATTTCTTGATCAGCTTTTCGCCATCCTTCTGGGCATTTTTAAAGCTATCGATTTCTGCGTTTAATGCAGCGATTTCGCTTTTGAATTTTCCTATTCTTGTTTCAAAACCGATAATTTCGTCTTCCAGATCTCTAACTTCTTCGGGAAGATCGCCACGGGTCTTTCTGATTTCGTCCAGGCTTGAATCAATTTCCTGAAGTTTCAGGAGAGCGTCTAATTTTTGTGCGATTGTATTTTCCATGTATGTCTTTAATGGACTTGTTTCAATGCGTATTATATGAGTGGGACTATAAGGCTGAATCTCTTCTTCTCACTATTTTGGTTGCTAACTTGCTCAAAAACTTATTTCTAAACAAAATATCGTACCGGATTAGTATTGACGTCTGACAAACAGAGTGCGAAATTACTAAAAATTCCTGATAAATAGTTGTATAATAAATCTTTCGTAAATACTTCGCTTTCAAAATGCCCGATATCACAGATCATGATGCGGTTATCGGCATCAAAAAATTCATGATATTTATAATCAGCAGTAACAAAAACGTCTGCTTTGGCTCTAATCGCATCTGATAAAAGAAAACTTCCGGCACCTCCACAAACAGCAACCCGCTGAATTTTTTTATTTAATGGTACCGTGTGTTTAACAAGAGACGTCTGCATTTGGTTTTTTAACAACTGTAAAAATTTTTCCGGCTCCAGAGCTTCCGCAAGTTCTCCAACTGCACCTGCACCCACTTCCTGGTTCTCATTTTCCAGATTTTGAAGATAATAGGCAACCTCTTCATAAGGATGATTCTCCTTCATGATTTTCAAAATTGAAGATTGCATGTAACTGGGAAACATCACTTCGATTCTATTTTCTGTTATTTCTTCTTTATTTCCCCGCGTTCCAATGGCCGGATTTGCGGATTGGCCGGGTTGAAAAGTGCCGGTACCTTCCGTGCGGAAACTGCAATTTTTATACTGACCAATTTCTCCTGCACCTGCGGCAAACATCGCATCCAGAATAGATAGTGTATTTTCAACGGGAGCAAAAAAAGTAAGTTTTGTGAGCAACTGCTTTTTCGGAGACAATATTTTTACATCGCCCAGACCAAGTTTTTCTGCGATTTTCCAGTTTACACCCTCAGCGACGTGGTCGAGATTTGTATGAATGGCATAAATAGCAATATCATTTTTGATTGCTTTGATGACAGTCCTTTCTACATAATTGCTGCCGTTTAATCTTTTTAACCCTTTAAAAACAATCGGATGATGTGCTACAATCAGGTTGCAATTCTTTTCAATAGCTTCCTGGATTACTTCTTCCGTTGTATCTAACGAAAATAAAATCCCTGTTAGGATGGTAAGGGGAGATCCTACGAGTAATCCGGCATTATCGTAACTTTCCTGATAGGAGGGGGGAGCAAGTTTTTCAAGTTGATGAATAACGTCTTTTATTTGTCTCATTTTTTTAAGGTGCAACTATTTGATAGCCAGAATGAAATTGTTTTTTTGAATTTTTATTTGCAAATTAAACAAGATTTATTTGTCAAACGTATTGCAATCAAGAATAATAATACTAGTTTTGCACCACAATAACCCGGAACGACGGGCGAAAGTTAACTTGGTTTGGTAGTTCAGTTGGTTAGAATACATGCCTGTCACGCATGGGGTCGCGGGTTCGAGTCCCGTCCAGACCGCCAAGTTTATTGAAGGATTGAAGCTATTGGTTTGGTAGTTCAGTTGGTTAGAATACATGCCTGTCACGCATGGGGTCGCGGGTTCGAGTCCCGTCCAGACCGCACATTAAGTGCTCAAAATTGGTTAAAAGCTTGCAAATCATAGGTTTGCAAGCTTTTTTATTTCCCGCAAGTACTCAAATCATTCAAATTTTCTCAATCCTTAGGGGATAAATTCGGTTACCCGGAAACGGTATCCGTTTCGGGTAACCGAATTCCTTGTAAGGTTCTTATTGACAGTAAGTTGTCCATCATTTGGACATCTTGTCTGGTCTTTTTTGAAAAGTTAAATTTGATAACATATAAACAGAGGCTTATGGAAACAAGGATGAGTATTCTTTTCTATGGGAAAAGAGCGAAAATGACAAGGGCTGGTTCCAATTTATTTACGGGTTACGATCAATGGTAAAAGGTTTGAAACCAGTATATTCTAATCAACAGGAATTGATCGGAGAAGGAGAGGAAGTTTCTGTTGACAGTTTCAGGGAAAGGTGGTTGGGGCAAAACGCAAAATCAGTCACGTTACTTGACGTTTTCCGGCGTCATAATGATCAAATAGAGCGGCTTATAGGAAAGGGTTATGCCGCTGCAACGCTATTGAAATGCAAGACTAGCCTGAAATATACCTGTGATTTTATTCAATGGAAGGAAGTATGGAATAAAAGACATAAAACTGAGCAGGTTGAATCAAGAGTTTATCTCAGAGTTTGAATTTTGGCTTAGGAGTGAAAAGAAATGTGCCCATAATACCGTAATGAAATACCTGACTAATTTCAAAAAGGTGGTTTTGATCGGTGTCAAAAATGACTGACTTGCAAAGGATCCGTTTTCGGCCTATAAAATGAGCCGGGAGATAGTCATCCGGTTTGCTCTGGCAGAGGCCGAATTGAAAAAAATACTGAAAGGGATTTCCAAAATACACGCCTGAACCAGGTTCGGGATGTATTTTTATTAAGTTGTTATGCGGGCTTGGCATACATCGATGTAAGCAAACTTAGGCATACATATTTTATAGATGGTTACGGTGGTGAAAAATGGATTGTTTTTGATCGCGAGAAAACCGATGGTCAATCCCGGATTCCGTTACTTACTCCTGCATTAATGATTTTGCAAAGATATAAAGACCCTCCTCTGTGCGTTAACAGTACCCGGCTGCTACCAGTGCTTTCCAGCCAGAAACTTAATG
The DNA here is from genome assembly GCF_005280585.1 of Dyadobacter frigoris. Taxonomy (GTDB): domain Bacteria; phylum Bacteroidota; class Bacteroidia; order Cytophagales; family Spirosomataceae; genus Dyadobacter; species Dyadobacter frigoris. The sequence continues at coordinate 383,092 of NZ_SZVO01000003.1, read as the reverse complement.
CGTATGTGAAAGAGATCGGGGACCTATGCCGGATTGTCAAAAATTTAACCTTTAACCTTGCCAGGTATACCTTTGCTACCACCGTGACGCTTACTATAGGGGTTCCAATAGAACGTGTCTCCAAAATGCTGGGGTGATACCAGTATTAAAACAACCCAGATCTAATGTCCATCTTTTCAGGCTTTTCAGTTTCGTTCGTGCCGGATGCAATCGCAAGGAGTTTACTTATTTCAGATTCTGACTGCTCTTCCAGCCGTTTCATATATTCATAACTCATCGCCGCGCGGTGGACCGCTTTATGTTTACTGGCGTTTGCTTGAATTTTGGTGCCGTCCAAATACACATTCCCCAGCTTTACCAAGCTTAACTCTTTGCCAATAAGTAATTTTTCCTTAAACCGGCCCTTGATTTCGCCAAGAAAATGCTTACGGAAACCCGCAATCGTGTCATGGTCAGGGTGCTGATTGCCAGAAATAAAACGAAAGGTGATGGAATCATATGCGGTCCGCCGCGCTAAGATATTTCTACCGGAGTTGGCTTTTGATTAATCTAAATTAAAGTTTATCATTAGAATAATCATATGACGTAAATCTAAAAGCCGCTGCGGTGGAATAGCCATAAAAGATCAAAGTCAGAAGTAATTTTGGATCATAGGCGGCAGTGCCAGTACCACGATATTGTGAATAAATCTTTGAAAAATCCAGCTTATCGACTATCTCAACAGTAAATCGGGCTAAATGATCCTGTGGCAACCATTCTTCAAGATCATAAGGCATAAATGTCGTTTGCCCCCGGTTGGCTCCTGCAAAATGTTTCATAACCTGAAGATACAAATTATTTTTAAACGTTAAGGACCGACAGCCTGCTCCCAGGGATTTAACTAAAATTCAGGCGAACGAATGTGAAACTCAATATATTTTAGCCCATATATTAGACAGTCCGCTAATTGCAGTAGATCTAGGAGATGTAAAGGATGATGTAACTCAAGCAATGGTAGATGAAGGATTGCCTGAAGCTAATGCAAACGGGGGGGCAAAACAAAATGCATATAAACACGCTCTGCTTTATGCATATATGTATTGTGAAATTGGGGAACAAAATGCAGACGCTATTGCTTCATTACATGAAGTGTGTAATGGAATTAACAGGGATCCAACTCCCGCAGAGAGAGATATGGATACATTTAACAACGCCAGAGGCAAGGATATTGTTAAGGCAAATGGCTGCGGAAGTAGAGGGGTCTTGAAATTAGCAGTATGGCAGGCATATCTTAACCAAGTATTACAAGATATTGACGGAATCGAAACAAGTCTATGATAAATTACTTAATTAGTTTTAGCATATTCTATTTTAGTTTGTTTGGTAACCAACCAGATGAAGGTTGTGTATCTGAAACAATTTCTTACATGGATTGGAAAATGATCTTTCCTTCCACTGTTGGAGACGCCGTAAAGGCGCATCAGCTGGATTATAAACCTCCTGGCTTTTATTACAAAAATTTGTCTAAAAATAACGGAGAAGTAATTTTGACTTACAAATACAAATTATCTGATTTTAATAACGAATATCAACCCAAAGAAACACTTTTCCCAAGAGAATTAGATTCTTATATTTTCCGTTTTCCTGAAAAACCAGGTTTACAAGATTCCCTTAAAATTGCACTGGAGAAAACATATGGAAAAAAGTTTCAGCTTACAAAGGCGGCTAGTTCACCCAAAGCAGTGAAAGTTCAAAAATATGACTTCCTCTTTTTAAGTGTTAATTCATGTACTACAATAGGCATCACATCTAGTCCGGAAATGCAAAAAAGTGATAGAAAGATTGTCGTTAGGTTTCTTTATAACCATTCACCTGAGGAACAAATTTCAGCAATGAGAGGATACTTATAATCTAAAATTTTAAACAGTTTATATTCATAAATTATCGAGTAATTACACCAAGGGTATGTGATTGATGAAAATAAGTTTATCTCTCCTGAATCCTTTGAGCATATAGATCAATTGGGGAATTACTCTTTAATACAAATTCAGCACTTTGGGGAAAGGTTTAAGACCATTGAGAAACTAAACGATTAGTTCCCCAGCGTATATTTTCACCCATTTGTTAGAAAAACCTCTATATGGCAAAACTGACATTCACTGGATCTTAAGTATGAATAATTTCTCCTGTTTTTATTTCATCAGATGCAAGGATGTCAAAGTGAATAACGCTTCCGTCTTTCGGGTGACGTAAGTATCCCCAACTGCTCCTTGTATGATTTTTCAGGTTTAATATTTGGACTATAATCTATTGATTTACTGGTTGTTATTTGTTTTCCTTTAAGGAGCCCTGATTATAATTGCAATGTCTGAGGCCCAAATTCTTCGAAGTGGATAGCTTCTTTTTTTATGCCTCTGCCAACCAGCTCTTTGTAATGTTTGGTAATGAATGCGCCCGGGCCGCAGATGTAATATTCCGCATCTGGCGACAACACTTCGGGGTCTAATAAGTTCAGATCCACCCAGCCTTTATATAAATTCTCAGAACGTGCCTGCTCATCAATCTGGTTATAGAATATATGCTTTTTTACTTCCTGCTTTTCTCCTGCCCAGTATTCAATAACATCTTTAAAAGCATGTACATTTTTGTCCCGACAGCCGTGGATCCATGTTTTTGGTTTTTTGCTTCCGCTTTTAATCAGATTTTCAAGCATACTGATCAGAGGAGTTTGTCCAACGCCTCCGCTGATGAACACGACCGGATGATCGTTCTCAGTATTGAGCGTGAAACTACCCGCAGGAGCAGAAACTTCAATGATATCGCTTGTGTTGACAAAATCATGGAGCCTGTTGCTGATAATTCCATCCGGATTAACGTTTACGGAAACTTCCTTTTTTACGGAAATACGGTAATATTCGCCATTTGGCGCACTGGAAATACTGTATTGCCGGGGTTGCAGCAAATTAAGCTCAGGTATAAAAAGACGAACGCTGATATATTGGCCGGGTATGAAATCTGCAACAGGACCGTTGTCGGTAGGATATAAATGGAAAGAAGTTATCTCGCTGGACTCGACAATTTTCTCTTTTACGATAAACGGTTTCCAACCCGACCAGCCGCCTTGCTTTTGAACTTGTTTACTGTACAATTTGTGTTCGTGCCCTGACATAATCTGCGCGAGCTGATTGTAGGCGACTTCCCAGGCATCCAGGATCTGCGGTGTTGCGGCTTCACCCAATACTTCTGAAATGGATGCAAGCAGATGTTTTCCCACGATCAGATAATGCTCCGGCCTGATATCCAGACTCATGTGTTTTTGTCCAATCCCGTCAATAGCAGGCATCAAAACTGCCGGGTTTTCAATATGTTCCGCGTAAGCCAGAATGGCCATTGCAAGCGCAGTTTGTTGTCTCTTGTTTTGCTGATTGCCCATGTTGAAGACATTTTTCAGTTCTGGATTGTGTTTGAACATCCGTTTGTAAAAATGGTCAGTCAATAACACACCATTTTCTTTCAAAACTGGAACTGTGGCCTTAATCAAGTTTTTTTGATCTGTCGTAATCATATTTTTTGATTTAAATACTAATAAATTGTAATTGATGCTGGGGCTTCTTAGCCCTGAATTAATAAACACAGGCTGTCTTCGTTTGCTTCGAGCGAGTGAAGAAGGTGAACCGGAATTTCCAGGTCATCGTGTTTGTGAAGAAAAATTCCGGTAATATCTGTTTTGTAAACCACCGACCCTTCCATGACCAGAAGACGGGTAGGGAATGTCGTTTTATGCTCTTTCAATACCATTCCCTTTTTCAATGCGATTAATATCGCCTTAAAGTTTTCGTTGGACTGAATGATTTTGACCACGGGTATAGTGGCTGTTTCCAACAGGTTCAATACGTTTTTGATTATCACACTCATTTGATTTATGTGTCGTCACGGATTTAAATGATATATAAATACCTTTTTATCTTTTATTTTCAGCTGAATTAACTGCAGCTGGTTAATTGTTCCATCATTTGTTCAGCAAAGGTACTTACAAAAATAAATAATAAAATACTTTTTTATCTTTTATTTTTATAAGTGTTACCCGAAGGCGGTCAGCTCTTCAATCAAAGTTTATTGTTTTCGCTTTCAAACACAATTTTTGATTCTTTTCAAATAAAAGAGTTTTAAATCTTTATTTAAAAAGAATAGTTACTTTTGTATCGTAAATAAAATGAAAGATGGTTTTCTCCAAGACGTGTGAGTATGGGATTAGGGCAGTAATTTTTATTGCTCAGAAATCGGAGAACGGTGCTAAGATCGGTATTAAAGAGATCGCTGCAGGTATTGATTCACCCGTTCATTTTATTGCAAAAATTCTTCAGGATCTCAGCAAAAGAGGGCTTGTACAGTCCACCAAAGGGCCAAACGGCGGATTTTATATCGACAAGGTGGCACAAAAAAGAACGCTGGCCGATGTCGTAAGAGCGATTGACGGAGAAAATATATTCATTGGGTGCGGATTAGGGCTTAAAAACTGCTCAGAAACAAAACCTTGTCCGTTGCATAGCGAGTTTAAACTTATCAGATCCGAAATACAAAAAACACTAAGTTCTGCTACGATCGGCGACTTTAATGAAAGTCTCAATCTTGGATTAAGCTTTATTAAGGAAAGATAAAATTTAATACACATGTACAATGCTATCCGTAGTATGAGCATTGCGGAGATCTTTATGTAATCTTAAGTGCTATGTCTCACAACCTTCATTTCAAAGAGCATACCAACATACACAGTTTTTTTTTCAGTGAAAGGAAAAGTTTGGCACCGGCTGGGTCAGATTGTTCAGGACGCCCCAACGAGCTGGCAGGCTATCGGGCTTGCCGGACTGGATTATCAGGTCGTGAAAACGCCTGTCAAAACCTGTTCTTTCGACCTTCGTGTAGAGGATATCGGTGTTGGGGTCTCGGTCGTGGATCCATAAAGTTGTTGGACACGAAAATGAAATAGGTGTCCGATCCGGCTTTCATAGGCTCATAATAATGATTAAGCCTGTGCATTAAGGTTACAGGCGGGAAATATTTGTATCAGTGAGGTTAGTAAGATCAGAATTCCCAGGGTACCAGAAAATGATTTATATAGTATGATATGAGGATTGAGAGAAAATGTTACTGAAAGGGAGCCTGAACTAAATTTCTGCGTCTTGCAATTTGAAGAATCTTTACTGTCATCATAGCCCATAAAGCGAGAATGAAGATGCCGTCCGCGTTAAACTGAAACGTTTGGCCAACATTTTCATAGGCTTTATCTTGGCAGACAGTAAAGTTATCTGTAAAGAAGACAGGATTTAAATAGATCCGGGTTTGATTGGCATAAGTAAAAGTAGCCCTGGCATAATGCTCAGCCGGGCGAAGCACAAATTTTACGCTATTGGTGTTTTTAAAGGATTGAATGGTTTTTCCGTTTTGCCCTGTCAGTACAATATGGGTGGCGGGCTGACTCATCAAAATACATACAGAATCCATTGATGTAGTCAGTTTTTCAAGATATGGAACTGTGTCCGGATTCTGGTTTCTACCGATAATTACCCCGTAACTTTGACCGGATTTTAACGCCTTTAAAACTGACTTTTTACTATTTTCAGCCGCGTTGACGAAAGTACAGATATTTCCCAGCTGGTCTTTGGTTACAGCATTATGAAGATCATCGTTGGCAATTATAAATGCCTTTTTTCCAACCGATAAAGCCGTATCCCAAAGGTCAGTTGATATTGTTTTAGAATTCAAAACTTCAATGGCATCGTAGCCGCTGAGCGAACACAAATCCTTCGCTGTATAACCAGAACTTAAATCCGGATGATTCAAGGCAACAAAATTGCTCTCATTGCTCAGGCGGTTTATAATATTCTGTTTGTTTTCGGTGGTCTGCGTGAATATATAATCGAGCTTTTGAACCTTGGCACTGCCCAGTACGAGCTGATGCGTTTTAGTGAAATTGTAGCCATGTTCGTAAGCGGAAATATAGTTAGGCTCACCGGACCGGGTCGTATCAATGTTTTGATGATTGGAAATACAGTGCACCCCGTAGTGCAATGATTGATAAGCATTATGAACGCTGCAGGCCACTTCGTAGTTGTTTGAAATTCCGTCCCATCCTTGCGCGTGGGCATGGAAATTACATTTGATCCAGTGGCCGGGCTTTATTGCCGCATAGGGATTAAAAAGATCCGGTCCGCTAAATGCAGCGCCTTTGGTAAACACAAATCGTGGGCAAAAAAAATATTGATTAACGGCCAACAGAAGCACAATACTCAGGAGCATGTATAACATTATCAAGAGCGTTTTGATCAGGCGGTATTGGTTTGTTTGACTTTGGGCCATAACAGCTTTTATAAAAGAACTACTCCGAAATGCCAAATGCGTTGCTGTGAATACTTTTCAGTTTTCGCTCCATTAATTTTTTCTTTTTCGGAATAAGCCGCCGGATCAGCACAAGCCATACCGAAATCAGGATTGTGCCCAAAAGCCTGAATGTTAATGTTTCGGTATTGTCATCAACAAGCTGAAATGGGATATAGCCGGATTTGGGAATAAAAAATACCGGATTTAAATACACTTGCGTTCCGTTCTTATAAAAGAAAGTTGCGCGGACGTAGTGATCATTTTCCCGCAGCACATACTTGATGTCTCCGGTATTTTTGAAATGAGCCAGTATTCGTCCGTTTTGGCCCGTAAGGGTTACTTTTTTCGCGGACTGATCCATCTGTATCGAAATCGTGTCCTGGCTAAGCGATAAATTTTGCAGCCTTGGAATCGAATCAATCTGCTGTTTTGAACCGATTACAACGCCGTAACTTTGTCCGGTTTTTAGTGCACGGAAAACGTTTTCAGCCTGGTTTTCAGATACATTTACAAAGGTGCACATCTGCCCGAGCCTGTCTTTTGAAAAAACATCGTGGATATCGTCATCTCCGACAATAAAGACTTGTTTACCGGCAGATAAGGCTGCGTCCCACCCAGCTGTTGAGATGACCGAAGGGTTTAAAACCTCCATACAATCATAACCGTTCAGCTTTGAAAGTTCATCAGTGCTATAGCCCTTTCTAAGACCAGGGTGATTTAAAATAACTACTGAGCCCGTTTGATGAAGCCTTTCGATGATATATTGTTTGTTGTTTATGCTTTGGGTAAACAGATAGTCAAGCCAGGTTACTTCGCTGCTTCCCAGGACCAACTGATGTGTTTTGTTATAATTGTAGCCATGCTCATAGGCGGAGATATAATTAGGCTGACCAGCTTCTGTGGTATCAATATCATGATAGTTAGAAACGGCGTGAAAGCCATAGTGAAGATCTTTATAAGCCGCATGGATATCCTTTGCCGTTCCATGTCCGTTGGTAATGCCCAGCCATACCTTAGTATGCGCGTGAAAGTTACATTTTACCCAATTTTTAGTGGTAATTGATTTATAGGGATTATAAATGGCCGGCCCACTGAAAGGTATTGGCTTTTCAAATTGATAACGTTTGCCGAAAAATTCCTGATTAATGAACAGGCCAACGCAGCAGGTTAAAAAGAAAAGAATTACAATAATGAAAATTCTCATAACAGGAGATAGTTAATGCTGCCTTGATGGCGTAAGTAAGAATGGAAGGCTTTTGGGTATATATTTTGGCTGCAACAAGCTGCTTTTAAAACTGAACCATCCCGCAAATTTTGCTTACCAGGACAAATTCTTGGGTTGACAGTATTTGAAAGAAGTTGTGTAAAGCAGATATGCTCTATACTGGCTCATGCCGTAAAGTATTGTAAGGTGTTTTCCATTCAGCGTTTAATATTGCAGTATCCTGAAAATGCAGGATTTGAGTAATCCTATGACTTTGCGGTGTGGGCATAAAAGCTAAATTTTAATTGACAAACATGTTTTAATCACGTTACGTAAGAGAGGACATAATGGTGGGGTTTGTAAATAAGAAAACCTTAAAAAGAATACACCAACCCCACCATTTCGAAGGACGCTCGTATTGGGCATGTGAGATTATACATGGGGCACAATTGGATGGTTCATTTAGAAATACTTGATACTCGTACCAACTCCTTTGGTTTCGAAATCGAATTGATTAGAAATCTGATCCGAAAAAAAATTGGCATTCAAAAAGTAGAAGTATTTGTCAGCCGCCTGATTATTTTCAGTGGTTTCAACCTTAAAGTGATCTCACCGGCGCTAACCTATGTTACTGTTTTATCTTTTACCAGAGTACTAAAACCGGACACAGGTGTTCGTATACGAACAGAATAAATGTAAAAATGTGCACCATTGGGCCTGAGCCAATATTTATGTAGCCGGTATACTATTTGCAGCCTACTTAATAAATTGCTTTGCTTATACCGGATATTTAAAATAAAAATTATGTTTTCGAATTACTTTAAGATAGCCTTCCGCGTTCTTTGGCGCAATAAAATTTATGTAATTCTCAACGTACTGGGCTTAGGCTTCGCAATTGCCTGCTGTATATTGGCATACCTCAACTATAACTACCGGGCTAACTTCGACAAAAATCACGTCAACACTCAACGTATTTATCGATTAAACAGTACAAGGCTGGTTGATGGAAATGAGCAGCCCTGGGCTGTTGTACCTCTGCCACTAGCACAGGTTGTGCAAAAAGAGCTGGCGGGCGTAGCACGCATTGCCAGACTAAGCAGCGCTGGCGTCATTGTAAAACACAAGGATAATACATTCAAAGAACATATTTACTACGCAGACAAGACGCTGTTTGATTTTTTTACCTTACCTCTGAAATTTGGAAGCCTATCTGGCTTTGATCAGCCTAATCAGTTAGTAATCAGTGATTTTTTTGCTCAGAAATACTTTTCCGGGCAAATGCCGGTCGGTCGGTCACTAACGATCGTTGGATCGGATGGGAATCCTAAGTTGTATGTGGTTACGGCCGTTATGCAAAAAGTTCCGGCGAATTCAAGTTTTCAGTTTGATCTTGTCACCTCCTTTGAAAACGGGTTGGTCAGTGGGAAAGGAGATCTTAGTCAATGGGCGAATCCTGGTTTTTTTTCCACATTTGCAGAATTGAAAGATGAGAAGGCGGCCCGCTTCATCACTGCCAATCTTAATTCTTACGCAGCACTTCTTAATCGGAACCGCACAGATTGGCCCGTAAAAGGTTTTACCCTTCAGCCTTTCTCTGAGCTGGCCGCCAGCTCAGATATTGATATGCCGGGGTACGTCTTTGGAAGCCAGCTCACAGACAATCCCCGTGGTGTTCTTGTGATTGTTCCGGCGATTATGTCGTTGTTTATTTTAATAATTACCTGTTTTAATTTTACTAACATTTCCATTGCATTTGCCAGTCGCCGATTAAAAGAGATTGGTGTGCGTAAAGTAATAGGAGGGCTTAGGAGTCAATTGATAAGGCAATTCTTAACAGAGAATATTGTTTTGTGTTTGATCGCTTCCTTACTGGCGCTTTTGTTTGTCAGTATACTGTCGCCAACAGTTATTGAGCTTACCCATGTTGATCTTTCGCCTGACTATGGCAAAGATTACGGCTTTTGGTTATTCCTTCTATTTATTCCCATAGTTTGTGCTGTTTTTTCGGGTCTGTATCCAGCTGTTTACATCAGTTCCTTTCAGCCCGTTCGGATTCTTAAAGGCAAAACGTCTCTTGGGGCCTCGAACCGTTTTACGCGTTTTTTGCTGATTGCACAGTTTAGTCTGTCGTGCTTTTCGCTGGTGGTCGGCATTGTCATGACACAGCATGCATCCTTTCAGCAGAAAACTGATTTTGGGTATTCGATCAATGAGCTCGCCGTTGTAGAAATCAATAGTGCGCAAGAGTACAGCGTTTTTAATCAAACCATCCAGCAAAACCCTGACATCAAAAGCGTAGCGGGATGTACCCAACAAATTGGAGAGAACACATATACGCAGACTGCCAAAATGCCAAATGGAGAAATACAAGCACAAGTAGCTGACATTGGTGGGAAAGATTACCTGAATACGATGGGAATTCGCTTGGTTCAGGGACGTCATTTTTATGATAGCGGTGCTGATGCAGATGAATCCATTCTGGTCAATGAGACTTTTTTAAAACAGTTGGGAGTGAGCCGGCCACTCGGACAGCGCGTTACTCTGGATAGTACAAATTATACGATTGTCGGCGTTGTGAATGACTACAAAGAGTATGGTTTGCACGATCTGGTTCCGCCTTGTGTACTTCGAATGGCCAGACCCAGTGAGTATAAATTTATGGTTGTGCGGTCCAATGAAGACAAATTGCCGCAGTTAGCGAAATATCTGCAAGCCGCATGGCACAACATCTCACCGAATGAACCGTATCGGGGTTTTTTACAATCTGATCTGATCGAAAAAGAGATCCGGATGACACGGGGCTTCAAGTCTATTTCGTTTTTTCTGGCCATCGTCACCTTACTTTTGTCAGCGTCAGGTATGTTCGCACAAATTTCACTGAATATTGACAAACGAAGTAAAGAAATCGGTATGCGCAAAGTACTTGGTGCTTCTGTTCTGCAAATCATTGGACTGGTTAACCGGGAATTTATTCGTATCCTGTTGATTGCCTTTGTCGTTGGTTCTGTTCTGGGTTATTTGTTTACAAGTAAGTTTATTTTTCAAGTTATTTACAAATATCACCCTGATGCAGGGCCAGAGCCTTATCTGGGGACATTCGTTATTGTCCTGCTTTGCTGTGGTCTGATCATTGGTGCGAAGGTTTTCCAGGCGGCAAAGGCAAATCCAATAGAGCGATTACGTAATGAATAGCATGTATTTCTTTCGCAGTGTAATCAAAATAATGGTAAGCGTGGTGCTGCAAGATTTACCGCCAGGGGGAACGTCATAACAAGGACGGTTTGAAAATTAAAAGCCTGAATGTATTGGGTATGATATTGCGTGTTCCATATTGCCGGTTTGCTTCAGCGTGTTCGGATCTACGACAGAAGAATTGTTGGAATCTCCATTAAAAGTGAAAATACGGTTGGTGTTTGCATCGTAAACAATGGCATCTGCCTTTTTAGCACCTGTCAAAGTAATTGTAGTAATCTTTTTAAATCAAAAACAATAACCGCATTGGCATTTCCGTCACTAATAAAGCCTCTGTTTAGTTTATTTACAAAGGCAATTCCATGCACTTTTTTTTATACTTATTTGGATAATACTGAAGCTGAAATTTTATCTGAGTTTATAAAGCACCTGAACTCTGGCTCCGAACGCCCAGTTTTCCCGGTAGTAAACTACGTTCCGGGTTTGCAGAGTAGCAAAAGGGCTAACCCGGAAAATAAATTTGTTCCAGTACCTTTCCACTCCGGCATTCAATGTAATATTATTCAGAAGGCCCACGGGAAGGCGGGCACTATAATCACCGTGTTCAAAAGATGTATTGTTTTCTTTATAATCAAATGTGATCTTATTTCTGCTGTATAATGAAAGGTCGGTTCCCAGACCGAAACGCAATGCCCAGTTGCGGTCAAGATAATGGTGGTAATAAATGGAAACGGGCAGTTGCAGCAGCTGATAATTTTCTTCAATATTGAGCACATCAAAATTTTGCGGCACATATGGGGCATACAAGGCCCTGAAATTTTTTCCGGTTTTAGTACCGTATTGTTCAGCTGTAAAGTACTGATCTCCGATGATATCCAGCCACCGAAGTCCGGTTTGAAAGCTCCATTTTTTGCTTAGGCGCACTTCTCCCAAAAGCGACCCTCCAAGCTGACTGCTACCTGCATCGAAACCGGCGCCGGTATACAAGCCCATATGGCTAAGCCGCGGTTTAAGCCAGTCAGCACCAAATGTTTTCTTTTTCTGCGAATAAGTGGCAGATTTTTTCGGGACCTTGACAAAAGGCAGGCCTGGTGACCCGCTATTTGATGAGAACTTTTTCAAGTAATTCAAATTGCGAATAGCCATTTTCTTAGTATTTGGTTCATCCGAGGTTCGGGTCAAATCGTTAGCATATGTCCGATAGATCTTCTCAGTTGAACCACCGGAGTTTTTTTGACCCGACGAGTTTTCTGAAAGAAAAATTTTGTCCGATAAGTTACCCTTCGGTGATAAAAGTGAGTCGGCACTATGGTTGATCATCAAGCCACTTTTACCGAACTTGTTTTCGTTAGGACCAGCCTTGATTGCCAGGTTTAACCCTGCTTTGGGGAATGAAATTTCCATATGACTGGCTAACGAATCAGGATCTGCCGCTAATTCTGTCTGCTGTGAAGAAGTTTTCCATGGAGCCAGTTGTTGTGAATTGATATTTTGATCTGTTTCCGGTAGCGTATTTTGATTAGCAAGCTGTGGTTGAGCTGTATTTATGTAGCGGTTAACGTAAATTGTATCTACTCTGGTAAGGGTTCTGACCGTAGGGATAATATTAATTGCCGAAATTCTGACTTTCAGTGAATCAATCGAATATAGTAGTTTTATTTCGGTATTAAACTGCACATAATTGTACAACAATGACGCAACCAGGCTTGAGCAAGCCGCTGCATAAATCAGATATTTGCTCCACGGAATTAACGGTATAATCTTCCCATTCGAAGTAATGAAGTTATGGATACGTTCCACTTCGTCTTCGTCAGTTCCCGGATGCAGATCCAGTAGTTTTTTTCGAAATTCTTCATCAAATTGGTCAGTTCGCATTAAATCCTCTGTTTGGCCAGTGATAGAGTTGATACAAATGAGGATAATATATTTTTATCATTGCCTGCAATTTTCTTCGCGCGTCTCTCAGATTAGATTTTGATGTCCCTTCCTGAATACCTAACATGTCTGCAATTTCTTTATGAGAAAAGCCATCAATGACAAACAAAGTAAAAGCCATTCGGTAGGCAGGAGGTAGTCTTTGCACCAGCGTCAGGATTTCCTGTGCAGATATTTCGCTCAGAATGTCACTGCTGCAATCCGAAATTTCAACACCCTCCATACTGACCTGCTCGTGCCATTTCTGATTTTTACGGTAATAATCAATGGCCGTATTGATCATGATTTTTCTAAGCCACGCCTTGAAAGGTTGCGAATGATCGTACTTCTCCAGATTAACAAACACCTTTAAAAAACCGTCATTAATTAATTCCTCCGCTTCTTGTATATTGGCAGCATACCGAAGTGATATGCTTTTGGCATAACCTGTAAATTGTCTGATCAGGCAGCGTTGAGCCTGCGGATTTCTCTCCTTACATGCAAGAATCACGCTGCTTAAATCCTGTTCGCTGAAATGATTTTTCCTTTTAAATAACAAGATACAATCAGATTTGGAAATCATCTTCTCCATACGGAAGGTGCGCTGTGAAGGTGGGGTGTAATTCTGAATTTTTGTTGGAGAAAATAATTAAAGTAAAAATGACCCCACTATTTTTTAGACTGTACGTAATGGTAATTATGGCAAGATTTCCATAATCCTTCTTTAAATTTCTTGATCTTGAAGACATTCATTCTTTACATTGAATCAGCACCAGATGAAATCCGGGTGGCAATCCTGATCCTTTCACTTGCCCTGTTATGGAATGCGGAAAACCTTACCGCTGATTATAACAAATGGCAACACGCCCGAAGGAATGCATTATTTATTTTGACAGCTGCGCCGGTCCAGTTTCTTCTGGGGACAGCCTTTGTTGCGGCGTTCGATTGGAACCAGCAGCATTATTATGGGATGCTCAACTGGTTTTCGTTTAAAGGCTCCTTGTTAGCCGAATTTTTTACCACCTTTATTTTGCTTGATTTCTTTGAATATGTTTACCATATACTCATGCATAAGTATAGGTTTTTATGGAAATTTCATATTGTACACCATAGTGACCCGGTTGTTGATGTTTCTTCAACGCTCAGAGAACATCCCGGGGAAACCTGTATTCGTCTGCTTTTTACCTTGCTTTGGGTTGTTATCTGCGGCGCAGCCTTCTGGGCTGTTTTGATCCGTCAATTTGTTCAGATTATTTCGAATGTGCTTGCGCATTCTAATTTGAGACTTCCCGTTAAAGTTGACCGGATTGTGGGCTGGCTTTTTATTACCCCCAATCTTCATCATGTGCATCATCATGATAAGCAACCCTTTTCGGATACGAATTTTGGAGATGTTTTAAGTATCTGGGACCGGATGTTTGGCACTTTTGCCAGGCTGGACGCACAGCAGATCCAGTTCGGGATCGATACGATAGCATGTCCGGAAGAGCTAAGCCGTTTTGACAGGTTACTGATGATCCCTTTTAAATCAATGGAGTCATCTCAAACCGATGCCGGTCAAATGGTTGCCGAGTCTAAATTTTGACCAATTACAATCCTGTTTATTATGAAATTCAACTTGGAAACTCTTCAGCACTATTTGTTTATCAATCAAGGCGTGCCACCGGAAAATGTTACGCTCGAAACCGAGTTCAGGAGTCACCTTCATATGTCGGTTGAGGACATCCGTAAAATGCTTGGTTTTATAACCGAAAAAACCGGTGTTACATTTTCAAGTGATTCTGATTACTATCTGACAGACGTTTTTGAGCTTCTTATTCATTTGATGATTCGTTCCATTAACGTAGAAATCTCGGAAGAATTTTTTGCAGGTGTTGCTGATTCAGATAAATCCGTGGGCTGGCAGGAGTTCCTCAATAAAAAATTCAAACTGCCTTTCCATGCGGTTCAGCTTAGTTAAACGTATTACCTAAACTTTAAAGAATACAATTTATTACATCCGCCGTCAATATGATCATCTGAATGTGGGGTGATCAATATTGACAGAATCAAAAGGAATATCACTTATTAATTCTAACCTTCCCAATAGCTATGTAACCTTGTGGCAGAGCGAATAAATATCTTCAAACGCATGCCTTTAAAAACTTGCCAAATCACAATAGACATCGGGATAACCGTACAATTTTTATTGAAGGACCACCTTATGATTTCTCTTTCCCCATTTATACTGATGCGTCCAGTAAGCCACTTTCATTGATAAAAACCCGATTCCGGCACCGACGAGCACATCGCTGATGTAATGCCTGTTATTGGCAACACGCAGAAGTCCAACCGAGGAAGCAACCGTGTAAGAGGCATAGGGCATCCATTTGTAACGGTCTTTGTATTCCTCACTCAAAAATGTCGCCGCAGCAAAAGCCTGGGTTGTGTGGCCCGATGGAAAGGAAGTATAAGCACTGCCGTCGGGACGCAATTCATGGGTCATTTTTTTCAAAAGGGTGGCAGTTCCGATAGCCAGGATTTCTCCCTTTAATAAAATAACAGACCTGTTCATAAAATCAGTTTTGGATTTTATGCCGATAGCATCGAGTCCGTAGGCTATTGCAAAAGGTGAAAATTGGAGATAATCGTCCAGATTGGTTTTGAAACGCGGCATATGTTCGTTACGTTCTTCGGCCACCTCATTTTTGATGGATTCCTGTGAATGTCCATTGGCAAGTAATCCCGCCAAGACCAGTGCGGCAGGCGCGTAAAGTTGTTTGGTCGAAAACCTTATTTCATGATGCAGGGAATCGGCAGCCTGGCAGAATACCTGCGCAGGAAACAATAGAATAACTATGGAGTAAACCAAAAAGTGCTTCATGATCTTAGATAGAGGAATTGAAACGGATGGGTTAGTTTTCTGTACTTGGGGCATTATGCAGGAAATCATTTCCCTGGTCTTTTCCTTTTTTAAATTCAAGCTTCCCGAATTTATAGGTCAGGCTGATTCCAAAAGAGCGGTAAGGGACAAGGACCGTGTTTGTGGCTACGTAATTGCCGGTTTTAACGGTGGTAACCTGGCTGATATATTTCGTAAACGGATTTGTTGCCGTGAAACCAATGCTTGCATTTTTATGGTAAAACTGCTTTCTGAAAGCAAAGTTGTAGGTAAGCTGCTGCGGCCTTTTTCCCTGGATCGTGTTGATGGCAGAAGAATAATTTCCAAAACCTTCCAGGCTTAGATCTTTTGGAAGCTGGTATGTTGCGTTCAGATTAAAGCGCCAGTTGGTCCCGTTGGTCACATTTCCACCAAGCAAATTATTGACAACACGCTTCTGGGTCACCACAAAATTTCCACGAAGATTTAAACGGTCGGTGATGGGCATGGAGCCCGACAAACTCACGCCGGAGTTATATTCTATACCAATATTTTGACGGTTGGTTACCGAAACATTCTGGTATGTGGAATCCCCGATCATATACGATGGGTAAAACGTTGTGTACGGCTTGATATCGCTGGTGTTGATCCGTTCGATCAGAGCGATGTAAACACTTCCCCCGTTTTTGAAAGGTTTGTTGTAACCCAGCTCAAAATTATTCCCGATTTCAGGTTTTAAAAGCGGATTTCCAGCCGTGATATTGTATGGGTCACTCAGGTTCATAAACGGGTTGATTTCCCGGTATTCTGCTCTTTCAATGCGGCGCGTAAAAGCCAGTTTGACGGACTGGTCGTCCTTGAAATTATGAGAGAAAATTAGTGACGGAACCAGATTGTTGTAAGACGGAATCGAGGTGTTCGGGTAATCAATTTTAACGTCGGTGTGCTCAAATCTTGCTCCGGCTTTAATATTCAGCCAGTTAAACATGGAAAAAGTAGTTGATAGATAACCAGCATAAATCTTCATGTTATAGCTCAACTGGTAAGATTGCGTCGGATCATGGACAAACTGGTTTTGAGCAGGCGTGAAAACGCTGATGTCAGCAATGCTTTTGATATCCTGTAAAACTGTTTTTACACCGGTTTCAATAATAAATCCTTTTTTGACCGGATGCGCGTAGTCAATGGAAATATTGGTCTGTTTATCATTTCCGGGCGTATTGCCCATCGTTCCGGAGTTGGCAAAAGATTCTCCGTTATAACTTTGGATCTGACTGTAATTATTGCGTGGTTTTCCAAAACTGGAACTGTAAAGGACATTCAGTTCCTGTCCTTCTTTTTTTAATTTTTTGATATAATTCAGACTCCAGTCAAAAGCACCAATACTATTTTTACTGGAAGAATTGCGAAGAATATCCTGTGCCAAAATCGGGATTGCTGCTTGATTATATGTCGTCTGGTTAATATTGGTAAGACCGCTTCCACTACTGCTGAAACTGTTGTAGCCAAAAGATCCGATCAGATTATCTTTTTTACTGATCGTCCAGTCAAAACCAAGGCCGGAGCGGTAACCGCTTCTTTTAAAATCCTGAAAACCATTTTGCAAAAGACGAGTTGTGGTCGTGTCAGTAACATTATTGGAAAGACGGTCCTGAGTACTTGGCGTTCTGGAACTAAGCTGTTTATTTCCGCTGAAAAAAGCATTGATGCCAAAATTGTTTTTTCTGAAATTCAAATTTGCAGAACCATTTTCAAGTCTGGTTCCTGCAGTCAGGCTGACATTCCCATTGATGCCTTGCAGCTTGTTGTCTTTGAGGATAATGTTAATAATTCCACCGGTTCCCTGCGCATCATATTTGGCGCCCGGACTTGTGATAGCTTCAATACTTTTGATCTGGCTGGCGGGAATTGATGAGAGCGCATCGGTGAGGCTGTTTCCAAAAACGCTGGATGGCTTGCCATTGATTAAAAACCGGACATTGGGATTTCCCTGAAGCTCCACATTGCCATCAATATCAACCGAAACCTGCGGTACTTTTTTTAGTACATCAAGCGCTACGCCGGCCTGGGAAGTGATATCATTTGCCGCGTTATAAACAATTTTATCAATCTGGTTTTCAACAATATTTTTGTTGCCGGTGACTGTCACTTCTGCCAGGACATTTACGGTAGGCGTTAAGGTAATTGTATTCAGTGAAACCGTTTTTGAAGAGCCGGAAATGATGACATCTTTTATTGCTCTTTTTTGATAGCCTATAAAATCAACAGTGACGGTAAAGGTACCGGAAGGAAGTCCTGTAACTTCAAAGTATCCGGAAGTGTCGGTCACGGCTCCGTTGACAATTGCATTTGTTTGCTGATTGGTAATCCCGACGGAAGCGTATTCCACAGGCTGGTTTGTGGAAGCATCCTTGATTTTACCGGTTACTTTAAAGTTTTGTTTATTTTGGGAATGAGCACCAAAAACAACAGAAAAGAAAAATAATATGCTCAAAAATATTGGCCTCATAGCTAATTTGAAAAGATGATGCAGTAAACCTAAAGACCAATTCTGAATTTTTTTTAGAGAAAATTACAGATTTGAAAAAACTTGAAAAATTAATTCCATTTTAATGTGAACTGATGGCGGTTTTCCAGGAAGGAATACCGGATCGCGATGTCAAGCTGATCACAGATTTGCTTGACAATGGAGAGTCCTAATCCATTGTGCTGACTATGCTGGACCTGTTTATAAAACCGGCGGAACAATCTTTTTGGATCCAGCGCCTCCATAGATCCGGTATTGCCAATGATCAGTTCATTGTTTTGCAGCGTGATCATTATAACGCCCCCTTCCCGGTTGTGGCGACCTGCATTGCTAATCAGGTTGCTAAGCAGGATATCAATCAATTCAGGATTTGATTCTATCATGAAAGGCTGAATATTGGTTTTCCATTCGATTTGGTTGTGTTGCCAGAACTCCTGGAACTGACTAAGTTTCTCTTCAATTTTTTCCTTAATGTCTACCGTTGATTTTTCCGCATATTGATGATTTTCAATCTTTGCCAAAAGCAGCAGCGACTGGTTTAATTTGGTTAGCCGCTTAATGCCTGAATAAACACTTTGCAATGCCTGCGTTTGTTTTTGGGAAAGTCCTTCTTCCTGAATGACCAGATCCAGCTTTGAGCGGATGATAGCCAGCGGAGTCTGGATTTCGTGGGAGGCATTTTCTGTAAATTCTTTTAGTACCTGATAATCCGTTTCTGCATTAATAAAAGTCTCTTCCAATAGTTTATTCATATAGTTAAACTCTTCGATGGCAGTTTTGGGAAAATCAGGAATCAGCTTTTTACCGAGTTTAAAGGTTTTCATAACCGACAAAGAATCGTAAAACGGCTGCCAGAGCCGTCTGAGAATGACCATATTTAACAGGATTGTGGAGCCGATCACGGCAAGAAGCATAATGAGGGTAATCAAAGCGACCGTTTTTGTCAGCATTTTCGTGCCTTCGATCGGTTTGCTCAGCGTAATAGCATAGTGTTTCTCTGTAACCTGCTGGCTATATGTTAACTGTCTGTAATTGTGTCGTTTATTTTCCACTTTATCCAAAAGTCGCCTGGTTTCAAACCGATCTGGCCCGACGGCTGTTGTCAGCGGCAGATAGGTCACCTCTGTTTCGTCGGTCACCCCGATGGCAGGAAGTTTTCCGTTAATCGCAACGTAATTTTCAATCCTTAACCGGTAATGATCCAAGGCTTCATCGAGTTCATGAACCAGTACATAATTAATGATCAGAGAGTAGGAAATTCCTGAAATCAAAAAAAGTACCACCATCACAATCAGGTTGATGCGGTTGTAACGGGCAAATAATTTCATGAATCTTAGTGGTTAATACTAAATTTATAACCCATACCATAAACCGCCTTGATATAATCGGGACAACCGGCCTGCATGAGCTTTTTTCTTAGATTTTTAATATGCGAGTAAATGAAATCGTAGCTGTCGGCCATATCAATATCATCTCCCCATAAATGTTCGACGATCGCTTCTTTGGTCACCACCTTATTTTTGTTACTTATAAAATACAACAGCAGCTCATATTCTTTTTTGGTAAGCGGGATCTGCTCATCACCAGACTTTAGAATTCGTTCAGAAAGATCAAGCGTTAAAAGTCCGATGCTGATTTTTGTTTTTCCCTCAAACGATTTCCTCCGTACAATGGCCGAAACACGGGCACCTAGCTCGGCCAAATGGAATGGCTTTGTAAGATAATCGTCTGCGCCGCTGTTAAGTCCTTTGATGCGGTCGTCCAAAGAGTTTTTAGCGCTGATAATCAATACCCCGTCGGATTTATTCATCGCTTTGAGCTCAGATAACAGGTCCAGTCCGCTGCCGTAGGGAAGTGTGATATCCAGAATTATACAGACATATTCGTTCAAGATAATTTTATCAAGTGCTGTGCGGTAGTCGTAAGCAGTTTCACAAGAAAATTGTTCGCTGTTCATGTAAGAACAGATACTATCGGACAATTCCTTTTCATCTTCAATAATCAACAGTTTCATCCGGTTTTTGTTAATCTGTGGTAAGCCATATCACTTTCAAGAGCCAAAGATTTCTACTGAATCTGAATTATTTCTGGAGTGTGAAAGGTACTGTCATTAAATTAAAGGATTTAAAATAGAATTTCTAATTTCGGCTTGTTAACAGATTTTAATGATATTGGTTTCAGGGCACATACAGCTACTTACAAGTTTAGAAAGAGACGAAAGAGAACAGCAGATTTTTCAAATACCTGGGTGTTCAGCAGATCTCGTGACCGTAAATGTTAAGTGCCCTGGAGCCAGGTTATTGCGCCTATGTAACTTTCTTATTTAGACCTTTTTAGAATCAGGAACTTATTTAATCATTGGTAATGTTACCCGTCAATATCAGATATGTTTTAAACCGATATTGCAGCAAAATCAGTTTTGATTTTAAAAGGTATGAATTCAAACGGCAGCGGATCTGCCGTGAAGTTTAGCTAGTTTCTTTTTTACACCATTTCTCTATAACACTATGCTGTCTGGCAACCGGAAAGCTATGCTTGTTTTCCTATGTACGATCGGTACAAATGTATTTTCACAAACACTCCAGCCAGGGCTTGCGGGTATGGCACCTTCAAAATGGTTAACCATCCGCAATACACACGCACCGGGGAAAGTCTACGATTTTCCAGGGGCAGGTGCAAAGAAATTTACGCATGAAGAATATTTTTTCAGGGCCTGGATTCCGGTCGTTCATAGTAAAAGGGTAACTGTTCTGATGGGGCCGAATTACCGGACCGAGCAGTTTGAATTAAAAACACCCGGAGAAAATCCAATCAGTAAAATGGCTGGCTGGAATCTTCGTTCCTATGCAATGGATATAAACTCCTTCATAAAACTTGACAGTACTTCCTGGCTTGTTACAACAACCAACATCAATAAAAGCGGGAATCTGGCCGAATTATCATTAAAACAAATTCCTGTCAATTATACAGTCTCTGCTACTTTTCTGCGCAAGAAATCTGTCAATAAGGAAATTGGGTTCGGTGCAATGATCAATAAAAGTTATAAACTTACCGTGCTTCCCGTTTTTGTTTTCAACTACAATTATGCGGATAATGCAGGTATTGAGATGATGCTTCCAAAAAGAATAGCCTGGCGCAGAAATTTATCGCCTAATGATATTCTTTATTTAAAAGCAGAATCAGTGACGAGAACCTACTATATTAATTCTTTAAGTGGAGATCTTCCCGGTGTCTACCGGCGGGTAGATGTGGATATGGGAATTAGTTATAACAAAAAACTGGGTAATTTTGGAGGCATTGATATCAGCGCAGGATATAGAAAAAATTTAAGTTCCAAACTGATTGATGGAGCAGTACCTATTAAAACGTCGGGGTTGGCATTAACTGTTGACTTTTACGTTCAACCTCCGGTATTTCATAGAAAAAGGTGATACCTGGCTTCCTGGGGCAAGAACTTCAAAAGCAATGATCATCTTGTTTTTTGAAGTTCTTTTGCACAGATAATACACAGTAATTACAAGGTGTACGGAATACTGTAGTTCAGAAAAAATTCAGAATTGGGCTGTAACTTTATTTGTTTATTCAAATGCAATGAAAACGTTTATTGTACTCCGTTTTAATATTCCGGCCTTGCAATACTTTTCCTGCGGAATGTACTTGCTCTATTTGCATTCAGACTCAACACATAGAATATGAAAAGCTAACCGACCTGCATGTTGAGCCCTTTTGTAAATTGATAGCCAAGCCCAACAAAAAAGTGGTTCTGGTCAAATAGATTATAAGTAATCTGTTTTCCGGCATTGATATGGATCTCATCATTAAATGCAAAGAAGAGTGTATTGGCATCTATAAAATCGCGGTTTAGAGGCACCATCAAATTTAAAAGATACCGGAACCGGAAATTAAAGTTGTTGCCGTCTTGCAGTTGATCATTGGCAATCTTCCTGTTAAAGCGCTCTTCGAGCCGGATCCACTGCTGGGTATGAAGCCGCTTCTGTCGACTCGTCCAAAGTATCTGCTGCCAAAGCCTGTTTTCAGGTCGAACTGTGTGCAGTCCGGCGGCAGGAAAACTACGGGCATATGCATATCCTGCTGTAAATCTAAGATGGTCATTGGCATAATAGGTAATATCTGGCCGGATAATCTGCGTAGACCAACGGTCTGAAAATTCCGTTCTTCTGGCGTGCAGATCCAGCCAGATGCCCCATTTATCTGTAAGCCTGGTCTGATTGAAATAACCCAGCCAAACCCCGCTTTGTTTATTGATCTGTTTTTGACCAAATGAAGGAAGGGTAAAAAGTATCAGCAACAGAAGGAAATATTTTCTCATAATACATCGTAACGACGATAATTTCAGAAATAGGTCTTTAACAAAAAGCCGACGACAGCAGCGCAGAGGATAATATAGGGTTCTTGTAATTTTTTAATATAAATAAGCGCCAGTATGGTTAAAACAGCTATTATTGCTGATGGTGCATCTACGATTGATCTTGTTGCGATTACAAAGACAGATCCAACTAAGGCGCCTGCAACTGCTGCGGTAATACCATCCACAAAAGCTTTGATACTGATATTTTTAGCAATCTTTTTAAAATAAGGAGCTGGCAAAACTGTAAAAATGAAACATGGGAGAAAAACCCCGGCAGCTGCGACTACGGCACCAGCAAAACCAGAGACCAGAAAGCCAATGAATCCTACCGTAATCACCACCGGTCCCGGTGTAATCATGGCCACGGCAACTGAATCCAGAAATTGCTGCTCGTTGAGCCATCCCATCTGATCGACAACACCAGCCTGTAAAAAAGGAATAATGGCCAGGCCGCTGCCAAATACAAATGCGCCCGCTTTGGTAAAGAACCAGCCAATCTGCACTAGCTGAGAAGGTTCATACTGCCAGAAACCGATTCCTGTCAAAAGAACTGTCGATAACGCCGTTTCTCTTCTTACCAGCCATTTTGGTGGTGCTTTAACCGCCATGTAAACAAAGCCCATCAGCATAAAAAGCCATACTTCTTCCCGTTCCGTGATAGCAGTGACTACGGCCATAACCAGAAAGAAAACCCAAAGAAGCCACCGGCTTTTAATAGCTGCTACTTCCAGTTTGCTTACCGATTTGATCGTAAGTTTGTAGCAGCTCAATGTAATGATACCAATCACCGAAGCGCCCACTCCGTAAAATACAGCCTGCATCCATGACAAGCCGCCATATAATTTGTAAGCCATGCCCAGCAAAACAACCATCACAAAAGAAGGAAGGACAAAAGCCAGTCCGGTAAGCGTAGCCCCCAAAACGCCATAATGCACATAACCGAGATAGATTCCAAGCTGAGCAGCCAGTGGACCGGGCGCCAGCTGTGCCAACGCCAGACCTTCGCGGTATTCGTCTTCGCTGATCCATTTCCGGTCTTCGACCAAATCACGGTGCATATAACCGATCAATGCTACCGGGCCGCCGAATCCAAACGTACCCAGTTTAAAAAAGTATCTGGTGAGATCTTTCAGGCTGTAAGTGTGGCTTTGTATGTCTGTTTCCATTAGTGGTCTGAGTGTATTACTTTTATTTTTCCAAGAACGTCAAGAGCCGCACGGAACCCGGTAGCAAGTTTAGCGGCAGGGCCACGGCCATAATAATGAAGAAAGATCATCCTTGGATTTTCTCCAAACATATGGTTATGAAGGGCAACGACTTCAAGATTATAGGCACGAAGCACTTTAATAACAGCATTCACTTCATCTTCAAGCATTGCAATATCTCCGGCGATATGAGCGCTGTCTTTATTGCCTGCAAAACTTGCCCAGGAGTTAAGGCCAATCGCAGCTGTCATTTCTGCACCCATCGCCATCACTGTGATATCTTCTCTTCCCACTGTGTATTTGTAGGTTGGTCCATTCACCACGCCTGTATATTTTATCACGGCATCAAGTCCCGGTAGATTGAAGAGATCTTTTCCTGTAACTGTGGGCGGTGCAGATGGAGCTGGCTGGTTTTTAGGTGAGATTTTGGCATCTTTAATTGTTGCCGTAAACTTTTTGGCCAGATCTTCCGGCGTTCCCATGCCATGAAGGTGCATGTGGAAAATACGCGGCTGCTCATAAAAAAAGTGATTGTGGATCGCTCCGATTTCAAGACCGTTGGCCTGAGCTGCGGAGATCAAAGGGTTCACCTCTTCTTCCAAAAGGACTGTATCACTCATTAGCACTGCCGACTTTCCATCAACTGTTTTTTTGATTGAAGCCCAGCCACCAAAGCCGAAAGGGATCGGGACAGGTTCACCTTTAAGCGTCACTTTCAGATCATTTCGCGGAAGCGGGGTAGTATGTACCGCCTGGGCTTCGTTGTAATTTCCTTTTTTACCCATCGCAGCCTCAATGGCCGCAATTTCCTCAGAAGTCAATGCTGCGGGTGTCTTTGCAATAAAAGTTGCTGCGTACGATGGTTTTAAGCCCAAAAGCTGCACAGCTGATATTAATCCGGTCGTGCGAATCCATGTTCTCCGTGAAAAAAAAGTGACAGTATTCATAAGCATTTGGTGGTCGCTTAATGTAATGACAATACTAGCCCGCTCAGTAACCAAATGATAGAATGAAAATGACGATTTGTACAGGAATTACTTTTTTGGCAAAGTTTTCCTGAAATTGGACGGATTTTGTCCGGTATGGGCTTTAAAAATCCGGTTGAAATGACTTTGATCGGAAAATCCGGTCAGGTAGGCAACCTCAGACAAAGTATGATCCTGATTTGCAAGCAGGTCAATTGCTTTTTCAATTCGGAGCTTACGGATGTATTCGCCAAAAGACAGGTTGCTGAAATACTTGGAAAATTCCCGGGATACGTAGGATGGGTGAATCTGTAAACCTTCTGATATTTCTTTAAGGCTTAAACTAAGGTTGGTATCAATCTGGTCCTGAATTATTGCTTTAAGCTCTTTAGCCCATTTGGGGGTTTTCAGGTTTTCGGATTTCTGTTTATCCAGATAAGTATTGAAAACGGCAAGCAGCAGTTTTTCAGCAGGGCTCTGCGTGTGCTTTTGTTTCTGAAGATGTTTGGCCCAGCTGTAAAGAGCGTCATAAATCAGCATTCCTTTTTCCAGCAAATCATTATCATCGTTAATGTTATAGGCAAGACCAGCTGAAATAGCCCAAAGACCTGATGACTGGCTGGCCAGTGAATGGTCGTCCGTGTCAGCACCCCGGATGATAACGGCCATATCCTTCAATGCCGGATCTTCTATTTCATATCTTTCCAAAAAGAAATCAAACGTGCATCGGTCCTCATAATGTGTGAATTCTGTATCGGGAATATCAAAAGGCGTGGCGTCAAGCTCCAATGCTTTTATCCTGACCTGATCAAAAGGAACATAAAATATCTTCGCATCCGGATCAATAAATCTTTTAATCAGCCAGGGACAGGCGATGCGGTCAATTTTTGGTCGTTCTCTTGTAATCCAGTTCATTCCATGAATATCGTTTAAAGCAATTTTACAAAAGTATTAAAAAAGATATTCGATGCTCAGCAATGCAGTTTTTGCTTCTTATATATAAAAACTGCAACCGATCACAGGATTCAAAAAAAGAATAGTTCTTAAATGGAATATTACATAATTTAATAAGTGGATATGATATTTCTGAATTTAAATGACTGCAAAATGTTTTGCCCGGGTAAATTTACCAAACCACGGTAGGCTCGGAATGATATATTTTTTTGGATAACCAAAGTCGATAATTATTGAATTTTGATGAAACAGATTCTGCATTGCATTTTCATTATTTTGTTGACCACCGAATGTTTTGGTCAGCACGTTACCTTTAACAAGGGTGGGATTGGAGACAAAAATTATTATCAGGAAATTCCCTATGAACTCGTAAACGGCAGGATATTCCTGATTTCCGAAGTCAACAGAATTAAGCGCAGATTCCTCTTCGATACCGGAGCTCCGACACAGGTTACTGTTGAACTGTTTGAAGAACTCAAACCGGCAATTGTCAATCATACTGATATAACGGATGCGGCTGGAAATAAGACCGCGTTGGATATTGTTTCTATAAAAGTGCTTCATATCGGAGATCTCACTTTTAATGATATACCTGCTTTGGTGACCGGTAGTCAGATGTACAGATGCCTGAAAATTGATGGCGTTATCGGTAGCAACATGCTTCGGAAGTCGGTGGTACAGATTCTTCCGGAAAAGCACATCATAATCCTAACCGATGATGAAACAAGATTGACTATCAACCGGAAAAACCAGACTGACATGATGACTGGTGAGCCGCAAAGCTATCCGTATTTTATGCTGCAACTTTCAAATAAAAATACAGTGAAAGTTGGTTTTGATTCGGGAGCTGATAATTTACTTAGGCTTACTGAAAAAGATGCAAGGCGACTGGTGAAAAGTGGTGTCTTTCAGAAGGTTTCCACAGGTTATGGTAGCAGTAACAGGGGTTTACTGGGATTACAGGCTCCCGACAGTCTCTATCGGTTAAAAATGCTACCAATTAATCTGGCAGGATGTGTCTTTAACAACGTATTCACCGAAACAAGTAAGAGCAGCAATAGCAGGATCGGAGCCAAGCTTTTGGATTATGGTAACGTGACATTGGACTTTATTCATCATCTTTTTTACTTTGATCCATTAGGGCAAAGCAATGACGTAAATGATATGCCATGGCCTCTGAAACCCGTGATTGAAGGAGATAAACTAACTGTCGGTGTAGTCTGGGAAAGCCTGAAAGGTAAGATTCAGTCCGGAGACCAGATTCTGTCAGTCGATGGGGAATCCTGTGAGGCAATCGGGCTTTGCGACTGGCTTAACGGAAAGTCAGAAACACTGATGCCCAATAAATCGGCTGTATTAAGCATCAGGGATAGAAAAGGAAACATCAAGGAAATCCATATCGATAGGGAGCCTTGATATTAAACCTGGTAGGAGGGATGTTAAAATCCCTCCCTTCTAATCTTCAGATTTATTTTTAAGTGACATCAAAAGCGAATAAGCACCTTTTACTACACAGGCCTGTTTGTCAAGATTTTCTTTGGTGATAATCTCCGTAAAACCGTTTTCATTAGTGCCGGTTTTAACCTCTTTCATTTCAAATTTGTTTTCACCTTTTGGGATAAATACAAATTGTTTTTCTTCATAGGTTACAATCGCATCGTCCGGCAGCACAAGTACTGTCCGCCTATCCAGTTCAATGTCAGCGTTCATGAACATTCCCGGTAAAAGTCCGGGTTCATAACGCTCAAAATGGGAGTGGATCTCAGCAGTTCTTTCCATGGAAAGGTCTTTGCTGATCAGTATTATCTCACATTCGTACTTTTTGTGAGGCGCGTTGTTGGTATAGGCCAAAAGGTGCTGTCCCTTTTTTATTTTGTCAAGATCCTTTTCAAAAACTTTAAGGGCAAGATGAATATCTGTTGGATTTATCAGTTCAAACAATACCTCCGTTGGCGACACATATTTGCCTATATTGACATTTACTTTGGACACATAGCCGTTGATAGGCGAGTAAATATTGACACTTCGCGAAATATTATCTTTCGATAATTTATCAGGATTAATACCCGCCAGGCGCAATTTTTCATAAAGCGATTTCATCATCACCTGCTGGCTGAGGTAATCCGCTTCGGCCTGCTGAAATATTTTGTCGCTGCTGGATTTACTTTTATTCAGTTCCTTTTGGCGTAAATAATCACTTTCCAGAAAAGCTACTTTCGCCTTTCCTGTCAGGTAATCCTGCTGCAACTGGATATACTGCTGGTCTTCCATGACGGCCAGAATTTCTCCTTTTCTTACTGGAGTACCAGGCAAAAGCCGTGTTGTTTTCAAATATCCGCCCAAAGGCACACTGATGGAAACGATGTTTTGCGGCGGCACATCTATTTTTCCATTCAGTTTCAGAATTTCAGAGATCTGTTTTTTTTCAGGAAGTGCCGTTTTAATTCCGGCATCCTGAATTTGTTCTTTATTAAGTGAAGCAACATTCTCATTTATTGGTTTATCTGTCGCGGAAGACTGATTCTCTTCCTTTTTTGAACAGGATAACGCAATGCTGATGACGGCTGCATATATCAGGTATTTCATGTCGGGCGATTTTAATTTTCCAGATAATAACTAAGTTCAATGGCTTTGCTGTTCAGGTTCATTACCATATCCAGATAATTGCTCCGGATTGTGGTGGCGTGACTGATCAGCTGCGCCCATTGGAGGTAATTGATGCTGCCGCCTGCAAGCTGCTCGTTGGCCGTTTTTGTGATCAGCGAAGCATTGGCAAGCCCGGTTGTTTCATAATACTGTACGGCAGTCAAAAACTTCCGGTATTCGGTCAAAGTAGATAAATATTGCGATTTCAGAGACTGGGCACCAGCCTGATAACTTTGACGCATAATATCCTGATTGATCCGGGCACTGTTGATCCGGGCTTTCTGGGCTCCTGCAAAAATCGGAATACCAACGCCGATCTGCGCGGACTGAAACCGCTGGGAAGCTGTATAGCTTTTATCATTGGCCCCGGTTCCACGCATGCTCATATTGTTGTAGCCCACATTGAGCTGTGGCAAAAGCTTCGATTTTTCGACATCAATCGTCGCAGCGGCTATTTCCTGTTGTTGCATCAAATAGTGCATTTGGGGATGATTGTCCAACGCGGCCGAATCCAAGCCTGATGCAAAAACATATCTATCTTCTGTTTGTGGCTGAAAGTCTGTTGTGGTATTAAGCAGTAGCTGAAACTGTAACCTGGATAAGTTCAGGTCTGATTCAAGCTGTTGGCTTTGCATCCGGATATCCGCCAGCTGAGATTCTACCGTGGTTTTTTCCAAAATATCACTTTCTCCTTTTTCAAACCGCTGCCGGGCTCTTTGGTAAAAACCGCTGTAAAGACTGTCCAGTGATTTGAGAAGTTCTCTTTTTTTGTTTTGATAAACAAAAAGATAATAAACCTGGGCCACATTTCTTTTCAGCTCGCTTTCCCGCACGGCAACATTCAGCACACTCAACGCAAGTTCGCTTTGCAAGAGATTTTTTTGTTTGGCATAAACAACAGGAAGGCTAAACGACTGCGTTAGGTTGATACGGGTATCCGTATAAAAACTGTTGATTTGCCCACCTTCCAATTGCACCGTAGTTTGAGGAACAACTGCCGCCGTTCGTACCAACGCTTTCTGATATTCGGTGCGAAGTTTTTCCGTTTTCAGGTTTTGGTTATTGGCAATAGCCATTTGCTGTGCGGTTTTCAGATCGATCCTGTTTTGTGAAAGACTTTTAGAAGGATGTACAACGGCAAATACCGAGATGATAAGCAGTAACAAAGCTGCTTTACTACCCGTTTTAAATTTAAAACCGTTTTCGAAAAACATATAGAGAACCGGAAGAACAAAAAGCGTCAGAAATGTCGCTACCAAAAGTCCGCCGATCACTACTGTGGCCAGTGGTCTTTGCACTTCGGCACCTGCACCGTTGCTGATCGCCATTGGGAAAAAGCCAAGCGAAGCCACGAAAGCAGTCATCAAAACGGGGCGAAGCCGATTTTGTGTACCTTCAAGAACTGCTTTTCGAATATCTTTTTCCCCTTCTTTTCTAATTCTGTTAAACTCAGCAACCAGCACAATTCCGTTCAAAACCGCTACGCCAAAAAGTGCAATGAAACCGATTCCTGCACTGATACTAAATGGCATGCCGCGCAGAGCAAGGAAAAAGATCCCGCCGATAGCAGAAAGAGGTATGGCTGAATAAATCAGAAGTCCTTCTTTGACAGAATTGAAAGCAAAAAACAGTAAGACAAAAATTAAGGCGAGTGAAATTGGAACGGCTATCATCAGACGATCTTTGGCGGCATTCAGATTTTCAAACGAGCCTCCGTATGTGACATAATATCCCGTTGGTAATTTCAAACTTTGGTTTACTTTCAATTGCAGTTCATTGACAATACTTTGCACATCTCTTCCGGCGATGTTGAAACCAACAATAATGCGTCTTTTGGCATCTTCCCTTTGAATCTGGTTTGGTCCGTCTTTTATTTTAACTTCTGCCAGCTGATAAAGCGGGATTTGGGTTCCGTTGGTGCCTGGAATCAGAAGGTTACGGATATCGTCCAGGTTTTGCTTCTTTTCACCCCTTAATCTTACAACCAGTTCAAAGCGCTTTTCTCCTTCGAAAACCATCCCGGTGCTTTGTCCTGCAAGGGCCGTATTAACAATTTTGTTGATCGAAGTAATGTTCAGTCCATATTGTGCAAGTGCCTGTCTGTTGTAGGTAACTGTGATTTGAGGAAGGCCGGCGACCGCCTCAACATACAGATCTTTGGCTCCATCAACTTTATTAACAAGCGATCCAAGTTTTTTGGCATATTTAGCCAGGCTATCCAGATCTTCTCCATAGATTTTGCAAACCACATCCTGCCGGGCGCCTGTCATTAGTTCATTGAAACGCATTTGAACCGGATATTGAAAACCAGCTGTGATACCGGGAATTACTTTTAATGCGTTACTCATTTTATCTGTCAGCTCGGGGAAATTTTTTGCAGAAGTCCACTCACTTTTATCTTTTAAAATAACCATCATATCACTGGCTTCCATCGGCATGGGATCGGTGGGAACTTCTCCACTGCCTATTTTAGTGACAACTTTTTCAACTTCCGGAAATTGTGTTTTTAAAATATGTGCTGCTTTTGTCGTATTTTCAATGGTTGTGGAAATGTTGCTGCCCGTCAGAACCCGGGTATCAACCGCAAAATCTCCCTCTTCCAAAGAAGGAATAAATTCTCCTCCGAGTGTGGTCAATAGATAAATTGCACTACAAAAAAGCACCAAAACGGAAATCAGGATTATCTTTGGATAATTGATAACACGCTGCAAAACCTGCGTGTATTTTGCAGAAAGCTTACTCATGATCCGGTCAGAAAAGCCGGGTTCTGTTTTTATTTTTTTACTTAGAAAAACGGAACTCATCATCGGAATGTAAGTCAGAGATAAAATGAATGCACCTAAAAGAGCGAATGCAACCGTCTGTGCCATCGGTTTGAACATTTTCCCTTCAATTCCCTGCAAGGTGAAAATAGGGAGATACACGATCAGGATAATGACCTGACCGAAAACCGCACTGTTCATCATCCGGTCGGCGGATTCATTTACTTCCTCATCCATTTGTGTTTGCGAAATGCTTGTCAGTCCGGCGAATTTTTTGTTATGCGCAATCTGATGCATCACGGCTTCGACGATAATAACGGCTCCGTCTACAATCAATCCAAAATCCAGCGCGCCGAGGCTCATTAAATTTCCACTGACGCCAAACGTATTCATCATGATCACTGCAAAAAGCATCGCCAGCGGAATCACCGATGCCACCAGTAAACCAGCTCTGAAATTTCCAAGGAAAAGAACGAGTACAAAAATAACGATCAGTGCGCCTTCCATAAGATTGCGCGAAACGGTGCTGATGGCATTATTAACCATCTTAGTTCTATCCAGAAAGGGTTCAATGACAATACCTTCCGGCAAAGTTTTCTGAATCTGAGCGACTCTTTCCTTAACATTTTTAATTACTTCACTGCTGTTTGCGCCTTTCAACATCATGACTACCGCACCGGAAACTTCCCCTTTATCGTTGTAAGTCATTGCTCCGTAACGTGTTGCAAAGCCTATTTTCACATCGGCTACATCCCGGATAAAAAGTGGCTGACCGTCTGCAAGGTTTTTTACGGCAATATTTTTAATGTCTTCTGTATTTTCAACCAGCCCTTCACTGCGAATGTAAAGTACTGTTGGTCCCTTTTCGATGTATGCACCGCCGGTATTTTCGTTATTCGTTTCCAGCGCAGTGAAAATATCATTGATTGTCAGGTTGTAAGACAAAAGTTTGTCAGGGTCAATTTCAATGGAATACTGCTTTAATTTTCCTCCGAAACTACTCACTTCTGCCACTCCTTTGACACCGAGAAGCTGACGCCGTACGATCCAGTCCTGAATCGTGCGAAGATCCGTTTCATTGTAGCGGTGTTCATAGCCTTCTTTTGGCCGAACCACATATTGGTAAATTTCCCCAAGTCCGGTACTGATCGGGCCAAGCTCGGGATTACCGATGCCTTTTGGTATCTGGGATTGTACTTTTAAAAGTCGTTCGGAAACCTGCTGTCTGGCCCAGTAAATGTCAGTGGCATCATCAAAAACGATGGTGACAAGCGACAAGCCGAAACGGGAAAAACTTCGTATTTCCTTCAATCCGGCAATATTATTGTTGGCCTGTTCGATCGGAAAAGTAACCAGCCTTTCAATGTCGGTAGCGCCAAAAGAAGGTGCAACGGTGATCACCTGCACCTGATTATTCGTAATGTCCGGGACGGCGTCGATGGGGAGCCTGGTGAGTTCAAAGCCTCCATAGATTACCAGGCCTATGACAAACAAACCCACGATGAGTTTGTTGCCAACGGCAAACCCAATAATTTTATTAAGCATATTTTGTCTTTCTAAATCAGCGATTAGAGATAAATGCACTTTCTGACAGTACGTAATTACACTGTATGCATAGATAAATCAGTACGTGTATTAAAAAGATTTTGGCGGTTGCCAGATGCTGGAAAGAACAAAGGAAAGAAGCGCTCCATCCTTGTAGGTAAACACTTGTTTTTGAGGAAAAAACGTTGGATTTATTTTGAAAATATACGACTGAACTACTGTAACCGGAGCAATCCATATATTACCCGAGGTATGATCCGTGTTCGTTTTAAAAGGAAGCTTTTTATCCAGATCGTAATCGGCATTGTCGGCAATACTTTCTGCGTAGTGCTCTGTCAGAAATTCAAAAAAGGTGATTTTGTCATCCCATTTCTTATGCTGCTGAAAATGATGAAAGAGCACGGGAAGTTTTACCAGCTCAACCAACTCGGAAGTTGAAAGCAGATAAATCATCAGAAACGATATGGAAATTAGTTTTTTCAAACCGTTAGCAATCTTTTTTTATTTGTGAAAATAGTTAAAATTTTAATCGGAAGTGCGATTCGTTTTTTTACGCCTTTTTAGGGGTTAGAACAAATTTGTTTTTCACGGCAATCGACTCGGCAATTTTAGCCAAAACCAGGGTTGGTACTTCAATTTTATGATCAGTCAGCTTTATGTCAAAAGCAGAAGTCAGCGTGATTTGTCCTCCTGCAATAGTGATTTGCCCTTTGAAGCTTCTGTTTTGTTTCACGCCGTGCATATCCAGAATCCCGTCGACGTTGACGGCATAATTTCCATCCTTACTATAATCTACTGATTCCTTTATTTTTCCGGCAAAAACGGCCGACGGATATTTTTCCGTCTCCATATAGTTTTCGTTAAAATGTTCTTCCATCAGCTTGTTTGGAAAATGAAATCCGCGCTGGGGCATCTTAATGGCAATTTCGCCATTTGCCGTATTCAGTATTACAATCACCTGATTATTTACAGCCGCAATATTTTCAAGCGGTGTTTCTGAAAAGAAGCTGCTTTGACCTGTTTTTGTCATATATAATTGTCCAAAACAGGTAATAACGAGCAGCTGGCTGATCATCAAAGCCAGCACGATCCGGAAGGTTTTAGTATGCATTGGATTTGCGTTTTCTGTTTTTGTCAAAACTGAATGTTCTTGAAATATTAAAACCATAGAAAATGTCGCCGTTATTCCATTTTCCGGTGGTTTGTCCGATGAACTGTTTCTCGATCATTCCTCTTGAATTTGTCAGGTGAAGCTGAAATACGTGGCCGCCTGTTTCAATATCAAAACCAAGTGATAACGTATTGGTGAATCTTGGATCGCGCTGGGTTGTACCGGCGAAGGTTTTGGGTGTATACCAATATTCTACGTTAAAAGAGGTTCGCTTGGTAAGTTTATAGCGCCCGCCCATACCCAATGAATAAATGGTGTTGGCATCGATCTGGTTTTCAGCCAGATTTCTGTGGATGACCGTTGGACTCAATTGAAGCGATAATTTATCATTAAACTTCCGTGCAATCAGTGCCTGAAAGGTATACGTCTGGCGCTGCATGATCGTATAAAAAGGCAGCTCCGTGGAGGAAGTAGTCGAGTTATGCGCATCACTGGCGAAAAGGGTAACCGAAACCGGCATATTTCTCGCTCCCGTAGATTGTTTTAAAAGCCGGTATTTGGCAAAGAAATCCAGTGTTTTCTGATAACTGCTTCTGCCGACACCGATCATCAACCGATCCGTTAATCCGTATTCCAGAGCCAACCGGATCTGGGATTCATCCAATCCGAAAAAGTTTTGAGCACCGGAATTTACTGCCCCAAACCGGTGGGAAATGATAAAATCCAGGTTGTTTTTTCCAACCGTTTCAACGGAATGTCCATTAATAATCCGGGTGCCTTTGAAAGTAGCAGCGCTATAATTCACTACTGAATCCTGAACCTGATCAAGCTCTTTTAATAAATCGTTCTGAGCAAATGCGGCACTGCTGGTCAGGATCATCCCAATGACAAAAAGTCTTTTCAACATAATAAAGGAAGTTTTAGATTAGGCAGTTACGGTAAGAATATTTCCTGTAAGGCTGGTGGTGTAGACAGCAATGCCGTTTTTTCCTTCACTGTTCAGTCCTTTTCCGGTGTTATCGTATTTGGCGCCATGTGCAGTGCAGTAAAAATGATCTGTCTGGTAGGTTATCTGATTTTTGCCTTCATGGCTGCATGTAAGTGTAGCAGCAATGTAAGCGCCGGTATTACTTCGGGCTATTACAACGCCGTCTTTAATTACATAGCCACCGTTTGTTTTTAACGCGGCATTTTCAGAAGATGTCAAATCCAGCGTAAGATTGGTAGGAGCGGGATTAACACGATCGTTGGTACAGGATTGAAGATGCCCGGCAAAGTATACAGCTGCCAGTGCCGATCCTGCAAAACCTATTTTTCTTAAAAATTCGTGACGGTTGATATTGGACTCACTTTTTGAAATATCCATGAACTTTTCGCAGGTTAGATACTGATCTTTTTTACAGATCAAATGTATCAGCCCGATTCTTAATGGTTCCTAAAAGATTTCTTAAGGTTTGCTTAAGAATTGAAAATGAGCGAAACTGAGGTTCCTTTATTTAATTCACTTTCGATCAAAAAGTCAAGATTTAACAGTTCGCTCATGCGCTTTACGATAGAAAGGCCAAGCCCATTTCCTTTAATTTCCGGATGCCCTAGCGGGTTGGACCGGTAAAAGGGTTCTTTGATTTTTTCAATTTCCGCTGGCGCAATGCCGATTCCATGATCAATAATTTTATAAACCGGTTTTTGATTTTCCAGATTGATATAAACCATGATGTTGTCAAAGTTACTGGAATATTTCACAGCGTTGGAGATCAGGTTTTCAATGATGATATCCAGCATGTATGGGTCCGAATATACTACATGCCTGTCGTCGGTTTTGAGTGTAATTGAAAGGCTTTTTGCAAGGATTTTTTCCTGTTGTCTAATCAAAATAACCTCAGTCAGTTCGGAAAGATCAATTCTCTGCGAATCCATGGCTTTCTTCTGGCTCTCAAAGCGAGCCAATAAAAGAAGTTGGTCAACCAGGTAATTGATGCGGTTAATTTCGTTGATGCAGTATGAAACTTTGTCTATATATTCCTGGGAAGTTCTGGGTTTTCTGATCAAAACTTCCAACGTTCCCTTAATAATCGCAAGCGGTGTCCTGAGTTCGTGGGATGCATCTGAGGTGAATTGTTTTTCACGATCTACCGCATTTTCAATCCGGTCCATCAGCGCATTAATGGTGATAACAAGCTTTTTAAGTTCGTCCTTCCGGGCCGGTAAGGGGATTCGCGCAGTAAGATTTTCGTTTGTAATTTTATCTGCTGTATCAATAACACTCAGCACCGGCTCAATGCTGCGCCCGGCCATGTATCGGGTAATCAGAAACAGCAGCAGAAGTACTGCCGGAAATGAAATCAGTAGAACGGCCTGAAGATTGGACATGACCCTTTCTGACTCGTCAATCGGGAAGGCAACAACCAGATAACCGACTTTCTTCGATTTCTCTTTTACAATGATCTGCATTTGCCCGATACTTCTTCCAAGAAGTTTGGTCCGAAAAAATTCCATATCCGTTTTTGAAAAATCCGGCTTTAATTCATCCGTTTTCAGGTTTGGTGATTTGTCTATGACTTTACCATCAAGGCCCGAAAGCTGAACGAAAATCGGGTTTATTTCCAGGAACAGGTGCTCTCTTTCAAGCCATTCAATTTTGTCTTCGAAATATGGTATTCCATTTTTTATCCCCAATTCTTCGAGATGCTCTTTTGCCTCAAAGCTCAGATCTTTTTCAAGTCGACCGAAAACCGTAAGATTAACGATAGAATAAATGACCAGAAAAACCACGGCAATCAGGAGTGCCGTGCTCAATGTGAAATTGAGTGCAATTTTATTTTTGAAAGAAGTGGTCATAAGATTTGACTTCAGTAAATATCTTTGGCTATGTATCCGACGCCCCGGATGGTTTGTATGTAATCTTCTTCCTTGGCCAGTTTTAGTTTTTTGCGCAGGGAGTTAATATACACGTCGATCACGCCGGTGTTGTACTCAAAATGAATGTCCCAGACGCTTTCGATGATTCGGGACCTGCGGCATACTTTTCCTTTATTTCTTATTAAATATTCCAGCAGACCGAATTCTTTCTGGGTAAGTTTTATTTCTTCACTTGCCTTAAAAACCTGATGCGACTGTGTATCAATCCGGATAGGGCCGAGTGTGAATTCTGCTTGTTCACCACTTTGTGGCCTAAGCTGTACTTTTATTCTTTCCAAAAGCTCTTCAAAGCTGAATGGTTTTTTGATATAGTCATTGGCGCCGGCCTGAAGACCGAAAATAGTATCCTGGACGGTATCCCGGGCCGTCAGAAAAATCACAGGTGTTTTTGGATGTAGTTTCCTGAATTCACGGCATACTTCAATTCCGCTGATCCCCGGCAACATCCAGTCGATCAAAAGAAGGTCATATTCACCGGATAAGGCCATTTCCAGTCCCTTGTGCCCATCCATGGCCATGTCTACTGCATAAGATTCCTCTTCAAGCCCTTGCTTTAGAAAATTCAGTATACCTGTTTCATCTTCTATAATAAGGATTCTCATGTCCGTTTTTGTTAAGGAAATTAACTTGTTGGCAATGTCGGTATTAGGGGTTCCAATTTTATGTAAAGTAAGCATTCGCAAATGGTAATCTATTTAAAATAAGTCTTAAGATCATCTTAAAAAGTATTTCCAGGCAATGAAGAAAAAAGTGATTTGCAGGGAGGGATAAGTTCCGGGCGCAGTGGTTTGGTAAGTCTCAGCTGTTTCTTAAGATTCTCTTAAGATTTACTTTTTACATTTCAACTTGATGTTTTTTCCTGCATTTTCGTATGAATACTGGTTGCCAGGCTGTTTTTGCCAAAGAATCCAAAGTGGTGTAACTGCTCTCAAAACACATAGGAAGCTTATTGACAACCCTTCTAATTGCCAAGCTCCGTTCTAGAAAGTTAGAGTTCTGCGTCCGTTAATCAACCGCTTTCTCAACCTTATGTATCTACCAAAATCGACAATATGATAATGGATAAACCAAAATTGTTTCGCAAAAGTATTTACCTCACGCTCTTTCAGTTGAGAGGTTTGGAACAGCTTAGCGAATATGACGGGATCGATTTTTCAGAACATCTAAGAAAAGCGGTGGAACAATATTTGAAAAATCAGAAAGCTGATTTTTCGCTGGTCAAAGAAACTGATCTGACTGTCAGTTTTACCGAATCTGTAAGAGAATCTGGTATGCCGGGCGCTTATTGGATTTCAGGTCTGGTAGATAAATATGCGTTTTCTGCATTGCTGTTAGGAGAAAACTCCAAGTGGGGAATTGAGAAGGGAAGGATTTCCAAGTTTTCAATATGGGATCCGGTTGTAAAAGAAAGTAGCAATAATTTCCTTGCGTCCTGCATTGTCAATTACGATCGTGGCTGGGATATACGGCCTAGTAGAATTGCCAAGCCATATTACAACAAGACCAAGTCATGGATTGAACATGATGCGGATCGTTTTATAAAAAATAAAATTTTAGATATCAAGAATTAATCTTTTTGTCAAATGCGTGCCTCATTTTAAAAATGTGGCGGTAATAGATTAGACAAATTTTCCAATTTCAAATTGCTGCGAAATGAAAAATTTCACCCAGGCAAAATTGTGTTTCAACCTGGCCTGATTACAATTCCGTCCCCGGCATGAATTATAATGTTATGTAAATTGAAAAAATAGTTGAAAGAACTGCCTTTAATTTTCTGATTTGAGCTCTTCTTCAAGGATCTTCTGCTGCCCGATTTTTACAAACATCCAGGAGGCCATCAAAGTGAGCAGCATGGCAGGCAGTCCTCTGAACTGAAAATCGCTGTTGATAAGTTCTTCAATTTTTGGACGCGAATAGTTGTGGGTCAAATAGCCCTGCAAGTCTACCGCGATGTAACTGAAACTGATAAAGAAAATCCAGAATATAGCCAGTCCGTACACGACTACAAACAGTTTGGGGATGCTTTTCGGACGAAGCCAAAACATTGGAATGGTCAGTAACATGGGCATGAAAGCCACAAACAGGAATATAATGAATTTTGGTGATACGATCGCAGCTCTGAAAGACAGCCAATCTTTGGCACCGACGGGTGTATATAACGAGTACTCGATCAAAGGGTTATAGTTGGTTGTCCAGCAGGTAATCGTAAAGAGCAGGATAAATATCCAGCGGCTTACAAATTTGATATCGGACAGAAACCGGTTGAGTAACCAGAATGCTATCAAAATCTGCAAGGAAGAAGGAATGATTTGAAAGTAAAAACTTACCTGTACCAAACGCCGATAAACTTCGGCATCAAAACCCTTGATCCATAGCGATAATTGCATTGGAAGAATAAAAAACAAGGTGGCGCAGACAGAAACGGCACTTAGTATAATGGTAATCCATATGGCTATTCGGGGAAATGAGTCGGGACGGAACCAGAGCAATAAAACGGAAATTGAAAGCAAACCAACGGAAGAATAAATCATCAGGATTCTTGACGAAGCATTGAAAACGCCCATGTAGGCGTCGTAATGCTCATGAATTTGGGTAAACGAAGGATATACGATCAAGTAATTGGACGTGATCGTACTCAGGTAATAAAAGCTGACCAGATAGAAAGCGGTGATCACCGCAATAATTATCGACGTTAGTGGATTCTTTTTTGTTTCTGACATTTCCATATTTTGATTTTTTGAAAGGGAGTTTAATATTTCATATCGGGAAGCCAGGGCGGTTAACTGGCAGGCATTTTTATATTTTTCAGATAGACGAAAAGCCGGATTGCCTGCGTTTTAGTTTGTTTAATTTTCTTTTCATGATAAGAAACATGATCAGCAGGCCTGATGTAAATGCCAGTGCCAGACGAATAATCAAAGTTTTCATGACATCCATCCGGTCAAATGGCATTGTTCCCTGTCCGGCGATCATACACCACTGGTCACCCTTTTTGATGTATGTTTCCAGGCGCATGACATCCAGGTTCATCTCGCCAACCGGCGTGTTTAAGGTTACATCCAGCAGTACATTTCTAACGGCTGTTTTTCCATCGTTATACAGCCTGACTATTTCGGTGCCGGGAACCACAATGACACTTTTGAAGGATATACCATCCTGCTCGGTATTCTTTTTCCAAACACCCCCGCTGATCGACCTCAGCCCTTCCGGTCCCACGGCAACAAGGTCGTCGCCGCATCCCGAAGTGATCTGACCAGACGCAGGTTTGTCCGGCGCAATGGCGTGCATGTAAGCAATCACCTCTTTCCTTATTTCAGGATTACCGGTTAAATCAAGGGCGGAAGAATCTGCTTTGGATAGCAAATAAGCCTGATGATCCACTTTTTTATCACAGGCTGATAATACTAGCATTAAAGCGCTTAAAGGGAAGAGGAAACGTTTCATATTGATGGTTTTGAATTTAAAGAACTTGTGATTTCAATTGTGTATAATTTTCTGATTACCAGGATAATCCAGGTTATATCTAAAATGATGAGGATTCTTTCGGTAAGCCCTCGCAGCTGAGGAGCGCTAAGTAAAAAACCAATGAATAACGCAGTGCTGATGGCCCCGAAAAACCAGGAAAGTTTTGCCATGTGGCGCCAGTTGTCATACTTATCGAAAGTAAAGCCCCAGGCAATCATCGCCACGGACAGATTCAGTAGAGCAAAAAGCGCGGACAAGCCATGAATTAAACCTTCCGTTGTGGGCCGATCACCCGGAAGGTCCGTGGGAAACACCGAAAAAGTAAAAGTGCCTATGCACCAAATGCACAAGGTAATTGCAGCAGTTTTCGATGGCTTCATACTACTGAACAGCCCGATAATCAGGCATATTGCCCCTACACCGATGAAAAGGAATCCAAGGGTCATCAGCCATCCATATTCCCCCAGCGCATATTCACTTACAAAGCTGGCAAGTACGCTCTTGTCTGGCCGAATAAAATGCACGATGGTGAAAATGAACAGGAAAAGCAGATGGCTGCCTAAGCCGGTAACCGCTATCATTTTGCCGTAACTCATTT
Source organism: Dyadobacter frigoris (assembly GCF_005280585.1). Classification (GTDB taxonomy): domain Bacteria; phylum Bacteroidota; class Bacteroidia; order Cytophagales; family Spirosomataceae; genus Dyadobacter; species Dyadobacter frigoris. Next base: position 342,499 of record NZ_SZVO01000003.1, on the reverse strand, counting down.
CTTTTTTTGTTGAAAGAATCTGTTGAAATCCCAATAAAATTCGGGTATTTAAAAATGCCGGTCAAAGGGTTTATTGTAAGCAGCAGGTTTTGTTAGGGGGTAGCGGTTTTCATTTAGGAAGGCAAAGAAAAGGCGGTTTATTTACCACTGCCTCAAAAAACCTGCCTTTCGCAATCCGGTCTAGGTAATACTATTTGCTTTCGGTAAGTTTAATAATCCAAGCGTCCCTATGAGCCGAATTCTGTTTTTAACGTTCCTTTGCATTTTTACTGCCCTGGGCGTCATTGCTCAGGATACGATCGTGTTTAATGGCCAGCCTGATTTGAAAAACACATTAGATATTGCCGGTAGAAGTTTGTTTTTTGAAGAAATCAGCGACCATCCGCTCACATTTAACGAAGCTAAAAAGCAGGCTTTCGTTCCCTATACTCAGGAACTCCGCCAGTGGAGATTTTCCAACCGTCCGCTTGTTATCCAATGGCATAAATTCACAATCAGGAATACATCCGGCTCCGATACCATTTCGCTGAGAATTGATGCGGGTATGCATTACTTCACGCGCTTGTATGTCCGTGACACGCTTGCGGTTGTTGCCGGCGCGTTTCAGGCGGATGTTCCCTTAATCAATCGTTTTGGCTTGCCAATTTTAATCTTGCCGCTTAGTACAGAGACTTACTGGGTGCGTAATGTGGATCGTAAAGAGCAGGTTGCACCGCCCGGGATTTTCCTGAAAACGCCCTATCTTGCCGCCCATGATGCGGCAGTAGGTGCCAACCTGGACAGATACCTGTTCCTGTTGTTATCAGCATTGCTGGGGTGCCTTTTTTTTATCAGCATTTACGCAACTTACCAGTACTACCTGTACCGCGATGGTTCCTTTGTGTGGTATATCAGTTATACCATTGCTTCGCTGATCACGGCCATGTACTGGATCGATATCCGGTTGCAGTTTATGCTCTTTCCCGCCTTTGTCCGCGACGTTATTTTTTCTTTCTATCTTTTTTTAATACCTGTCCTTTATACATTTTTTGTGGGAAGTATGCTGAAATTACCGGTACACTTCAAGAAAAGCTGGATGGTCGTTAAAGTGCTGGTGGGGATAGCCATCATGCAAATGATCATTGAGCTTTTACAGGTGCGTTGGGGTTGGTTTATCTTTAACCCTGACTATTATGAAATCTTCATATCACTGGCTCCGGTCATTGTCATGCACCTTATTTTATTGGTACTGACAGCCCTGAGCAAAGATTCTGTAAAGTGGTTCCTGGCTGGTGGATTGGTTAGTTTTTTGCTGTTATGGTGTGTTCCCATTACAGGTATTTTGGGTTTGATTCCTTTTAGAGTCAATGAATTATTTTTAGTCCTCGTTTTTGTTCCAGCCTTTTTGATTTTGGGCTTGACGGTAGAGGCTATCTGTTTTTCATTTGCCTTATCTTACCGCGCCAAGCTTGTTTTGATAGAGAAAAATGAATTACAAAAAACATATGCCATGCAACTTGAAAATGAATTGAATAAAAAAAGCCGCGAACTTCAATTGCAAGGCAGTATCAGCGAGGCGCAGAAAATAAAACAGGTGCAAACCGAGTTTGAACAAAAAATTGCCGAAACTGAAATGACTGCGCTCAGGGCACAAATGAATCCGCATTTTATATTCAATTGCCTCAATTCGATCAAGCTTTATACCCTCGAGAATGATTCGCAAACCGCATCTGAATACCTGACAATTTTCTCCCAACTCATCAGACTGGTATTGGAAAATTCGCAGTCTGAAAAAGTGACATTGCAAAAAGAACTGGAAACGCTTCGTTTGTATATTGAGCTGGAAGCCATGCGGTTTAAAAACAAAGTACATTACGAAATTAACATCGAGCCGGGCATAGACCAGCAATACACAGACATCCCGCCGCTGCTTTTACAGCCTTATGTCGAGAATGCGATATGGCATGGTTTAATGCACAAAAAGGAAGGTGGAAATATCAGGGTGGATGTTACACAGCCATTTGAAGATCTGCTGCATATCGAAATTACTGACAATGGCGTGGGGCGGCAACTGGCTGCAAAATATAAAAGCAAATCGGCAACGCGTCAAAAATCATACGGTTTGAAAATGACATCTGAAAGGCTGGATATTATCAATCAGGTGTATCAGGTGAAGGCCGATGTGAAAATTACGGATATCAGAGACGCAATGAATCAGGTGTGCGGAACAAAAGTGACTATTCAAATACCGGTATGATCCGCTGATATGTTAAAAGCTGTAATAATAGACGACGAACCGGATTGTGTAAAGCTTTTGGCATTACAATTAAAAATGTATTGTCCACAAGTACAGGTAGTTGCAGAATGCACCGAAAGCCATGAGGGCCTCGGAAAAATTACAGAACTGCACCCCGACATTGTTTTCCTGGATATTGAAATGCCGCAGATGAACGGGTTTCAGCTACTGGAAAAGATAGGACATATCAATTTCAGTCTCGTTTTTGTTACTGCGTATGATCAGTTTGCCGTTAAAGCTTTCCGGTTTAGTGCGCTGGATTATTTGCTGAAACCTATCGACGGGAAAGACCTTAAAGTAGCCGTTGAAAAAGCAGAAAATCGCAAATGGCCCGACAAGCAACAGCTTAATTTGCTGAAACACCAGCTGCACGGGAGCGAAAAATCGCTTCCTGAAAAAATCGCCCTGCCATTCCAGAACGGGGTAACATTTGTTGAAATTAAAAATGTGATCTACTGCGAATCGGATAACAATTATACCCGTTTTAATATGTTGGATGGCCATCAGCATACCGTGGCCAAAACCCTGGGCGATATACAGGAAGTGCTGGAAGAAAGGAATTTTTTGAGGGTACACAGGCAATACCTCGTGAACCTGGACCATATTAAAAAATACGTCCGCGGGGACGGCAATTACCTTATCCTTTCCACGAACAAAAATATCCCCGTAGCCCGTAATCAAAAAGACCGGTTGATTGAAAAATTTGGGTGGCTGTGAGCCAGATAAAATCTGGCTTTTCCTCCTAATAAAATGAGTGTAATCGCTGTGGTAAACATTAGAAGCAATAATCCCGCAAACAACTTTTGTTGTGATTCTGGCTAAGAGCCCACCGTATGTATTTGCTTGTCAATTCGAAAAATAGTTTGATCATTTTGGAAGACAAACTGAAATGTTTGACTGTCTGTATTTGTTCCATTTATCCTGAGGAAAAAAAATAAAAATCAGATAACTTAGCGAACATTTAAAAAGTAACGTTGAATCAACCTTTTAAAATACTTTTAGCACCACTGGACTGGGGTTTGGGCCATGCAACCAGGTGTATACCGATCATCCGGTATCTGCTTGAAAAGCAGTGCGAGGTGACTGTTGCTGCCGAAGGTGCGGCCGCTTTGCTTTTAAGAAGTAATTTTCCTGAGTTATCAATAGTACCAATTGAAGGTTATAAAATTCGTTACAGCCGGAGTGCAGGCACTTTTGCTTTTAAAATCCTGATGCAGGTGCCCAAAATTTTTAAAGCAATACAAAATGAAAAGAAGTGGCTGGCAAAGGTTCAGCAGCAATATAAATTCGATCTGGTTATTTCCGACAACCGGTATGGTCTGAAAATCGAAGGGCTTCCCTCGGTCATCATGACACATCAATTACAAATAAAATCCGGAGCAGGTGCCGTTATAGACGGATTGCTTTTGAATCTGCATTGCCAGATTTTAGAGCAGTTTGATCAGTGTTGGGTTGTGGATCATCAGCATGAAAACAGCATAGGCGGAGAACTTTCACATCCCCAAAAAATACCTTCCAATGCACGTTATATCGGACTTCTCTCACAGTTAGACGCGGACATAACCCGGTCAACTGTAAAAGAGGGTAAGGTACTGGTTCTTTTGTCAGGCCCGGAACCGCAAAGAGGCCTTTTGGAATATGAAATTCTGTCCCGGATTACCAGCAATTCGCTATATCGGTATACCGTTGTCGGCGGAAATCCTGGCGAATCTGTGCCTGATGTTCTTCCATTGGGAATTGACTATTATACGCATCTTAACGCGTTTCAACTTCAAGAGCTCATGCACAGTGCTGATCTGGTTATTTGCCGAAGTGGTTATTCAACGCTGATGGACCTTGTGGTTATGGAAAAAAAAGCGCTGCTTATTCCAACACCCGGCCAGTCGGAACAGGAATACCTTGCCGCCAATTTGTCAAAACAAGGTTTATTTTTTTCAACAAAACAAGCCTCATTAGACCTGGAAAGTGATATTTCAGAAGCATTAAAACGTCCCGGATTTGCGGAAGCTTCTGGCGGTTTACAGCATCAAAAAATGAAGGAAGCGGTTGATGAAATACTTGGAAAATTACAAAAGTTCTAGTTGTTCATAAGGATAAGATTCTATTGACTCTTTTTTACAATGCTCATTTCTTCTCAACTTCTGGGGTAGGCCAATATAGCCGTTCTGGCTAATGACGCGAAAGGCGGCCAGGGCGTTTTGAATGGGAAATTCTTGATTCTTTAACGTGCAAGGGCGTCCCTTTTGCAACGGTGGGCATACTGGATGAATCTGATCTTTTTATTATTTGTCCGCAGGATCAGCATTATTTTGAAATCACAAAGAGTACACATTTTACCTTCATTAAATTTACCGACAGTTATTTCGCCGGTCATAAAATGAATACGCCAGACGCACTTATTTTATCGACACCCGAATCAATCATGAGCAATAAGCTTTTGAAAGAAGTGAAATTAAAAATGGAAGAGTCGTACATTTCCATTCTTAGAAATACGGTGGAAAATATCGTTGCCTACAATTGCCGGAAAGATGTTGCCTCATCACCATTGGTCTATTACCAGATACTGTCCATTTTTGGATTGATAAGAGAAGCGGCGGCAAAACTCAGTATCAGGATTGATGATGGTCAGCCGGAAAAAGAAGAACTCATTTCCTACATCCACCAGCATATCTACGAACCATCCTTAATTCAGGTAAAAAATGTAGCTGCACATTTTAATATTGCAACCAGCTATTTCAGCGATTATTTCAAAAGGAAATTTGCAATGAGCTACCGTGAATATGTGAAGTCCTACCGGTTAAACTGATTGAAAAACGTTTACAAATTCCTTCGCTGAGTATGAAGCAAATTGCAGATGAGTTTGGCTTTTCAGATGAAAGCCACTTGTCACATTTTTTTAAAACGATGCGCAAAATGAGTCCTTCGCAGTTTAGAAGTGGCTTGAAGGAATATGAATATCAGGATAATTAATTAAATTATGTGATTATTGTAAATAAGTTAAGTATTATTACCTTATCAAATGTTAATTAATTGAGTTGGTGCCGATCTTAATCATAATAAATTTTTATGGAGGATAAAGCCAGAATTGCGGAACAGGTGGAACCGCAATTCCCACTTTCAAAAGGCTTGGCCATTATGGCCGGCTCCGTGTTGGCTATTGTGACTTCACTTATTTTTCCTCTGGGAGAACTTCTACTTTATGTATTTGTTTACAGCGCCGGAAGAGAAGAAAAAAAGCGAAGCAAAAATCGGATTTAAATTTTTGCCAAAACAGTTCGTTTAGGTCTGATTTTCTTTTTCCTTTTCAACCAAAGCATAGCTCCGGTAACGCTTAGAAACCCGGGTGTCAAGCCAATAAGTACATAAAGTATTTTGACAAAAATCCCCCCGAAATTACCGATGTGCAGTTGGTATATCTGCCATTCCAGTCGATCCGAAAGGCTCTTTTTTGCAATGTCTGAAATATCGATCAATTTGCCTGTTTTCGGATCAAAGGAGATCCCGCTTGCTTTTCCCTGAAATAAAAACCAGCTTGTATTCTCAAATTTTCCCCGTACCAGAACCTGTTGTCCGTGTACCGTAGGCATGGTTACGGCAATCGGCGTGAATCCTTTTATCTTTTTTGACTGATCAATGATGAAATCCATATTCGCGGAGACTGTCTGATTTATGATTGGGGGATTTATTTTCCAACCGGAAGGCATGAAAAAATCAATATTCATCCAGAAACCGGTGAAAAATAGTATCAAATTGAATACCATCGCCCAAACGCCAACAACTCTGTGAAGTGACGAAACCGCTGTTCGCTGGTTTTTGAAATTTAATACATTCTTCAAAAATAATGCATCCCAAAAGTGTTTCCGATAGATAATCAAGCCTGTCAGCAATGACAATACCATGACTAATCCGACAATCCCTGAGAACAATTTTCCAGGCATACCAAGTTGCAAGCTGTAATGAAACTGATACAGCCAGCGAAAAAACGAAGGTGAAAAATCGCTGTAATTCCCTTCGTGCAAAACTTTGCCGGTGTAGGGATCAACAAAAACGAAATAAAGATACCCCTCCGTTTTCCCCTGCTGATTTTTATAAATCATAAATTCATAACTATCGTGGCTATCCAGCGGGAAATCGTGCAATACGATTTTTTTCAGGTTCGGGTAACGGACGGCTAAATTTCGATATATCTGATCAACCGAAACTTTTTTTCTGCCAACCGCCAGCTCATGAAGTTCGGGATTAATCTTTCTGTCGAGCTCAGTTCTGAACATAAGGATTGAGCCTGTCAGGCCAAACAGCAGGAAAAATATTCCTGCTGCCAGTCCCAGCCAGCCGTGCGCTTTAAATGCCCATTTTGTAACGGTTCTTGTCAGCATCCTACTTAAAATATTTTAGCACTAGAAATTGTATCCTACCGTAATTCTGTATTCTCTGGGCGCATAAGGAACGTAGGCAAAAAGGCCAACTGGCCGCGTCCAGGCACTTCCATAGTTAAACCGATTGAAGATATTATTCACAACCCCATTCACAGAAATCCGACTATTGGACCATCCCAAACCGCCATCAACTCTGAATAAATTGGAGATCGGCAGATTTCCATCCTGTGAATATCTTCCCTTTCTTCCGGCTTGAAACTGATAACCAGCTGAAACCGAAAGTCCGTTTAATTTCTTAACAGGCAGCTTGTAGTTTAGCCAGGTATTTTGAATATGTTTTACCAAATAAGGCGATGGGAGCCCAACATTGCTTTCGTTGGCATCTTTTGATATATAAGAATCCGTGTAAGCATAATTAACTACAGCATTCAAGCCTTTAAAAATTTCTCCTTTCAAGTCAAATTCAACACCTTTTGATTTGGTTTGTCCGATCTGCGACTGGAAATTATTATTATTCGGATCGGTCACAATAATGTTGTCACGGATAATCTGATAAACCGAAACCGAAGTATTCCACTTACCATCCGCCCAATCTTTTTTAAGACCAGCTTCCAGATTTTTCCCTTTCAACGGCTCAAAAACTCCACCGGTTGCACTTATTCCGCTTTGCGGTGTGTAGGTATGATCAAAAAGTCCGTAAACAGACAAATCTTTTACAATCGAATAACTCAAACCTATTCTTGGCGTAACTACAACATCGGAAACACTTGTCGGTTTTGGAAGTGACACGCTGTTTTTTGAAGAAGTAAGTCTGGCTGCCAGCGTGATCCTTAATTTATCATTCAGAAGATTTAATTCATCCTGAACATAGCCCGCATAATACTCGATGAATTGCATATTTGTAGCTATATCAGAAAGTTTTCCTGTCCTTTCGTTTGAATCAAAAGTGATACCATAAACCGGATTTAAGGCATCCAAAGGATAAAGTGCAGGATTTGCTTTTGGATCATTATAACCGGCGTAACCCAGGAAATTTTTACGGTTGTAATCAAAACTTGCCAATACATGATGTGTGATCGTAACGGTTGAAAACTGCCCGTTCACGAAAGTCTGCAAGGCGTAAACACTGGAATTGAATCTTTCGTAAGTCAGCCTTCTCTGGATAAGATTCGGTGTGGTTTTATTATAAGCAGAGACAAAAAAGTAATTTCCATCCAGGTGACTTCTTGCATAAGTGGCCTTGGCTGTAAACTGCCATTTGTCGCTCAATTGATTGCGATAGGTCAAAAAACCATTGTTTTCATTGGCCTGAGCCGGTTTTTTATTAGGATCTGTTATACTGAAATCCCGAGGTAGCGAGCCGAAACCGTAAGGAGAAAATACAGTTACCAGATATTGCTGAAAACTTTGTTTGCCATAAATATATTCTGCGGTCAGTGACGATTTGCTATTGATATTGTAACGGATAACAGGCTGGACTACAACTTTGTCATTGAAAGCAAACTTCTGAAATGATTGTGCTTTTTGTCCGGCCACATTTAGGCGGTACTGCCACTTTTTATTTTTACCAAAACTTCCGTCAAAATCACCCGTCAGACGGTAAAGATTAAAGCTGCCGGCTGTGAAACTGATATTGTTTGACCGGACGCCGGTAGGATTTTTCGTGACAATATTAAATGAGCCGGCAGGGTCACCAATGGCATTCATAAAGCCAGCCGGACCTTTGATAAATTCCATTCTGTCAATGATAGAAGCATCTTCCGGCAGCGGTCCATAATAGATCATAGAAATGTCCATCCCGTTTCTGAGCGTGCTGATTCCGGCTCCGCGCATAAAAATCAATGGCCCATAAAAGTCGGCAGTATTGTTACGAATAGTGCCGCTGACATTTCGGGTTATACTTTCATTGACATTAATCGCCTGCTGATCGCGAATAATGCTTTTGTCTATTTCCTGGATATTTTGCGGGACTAAGAGAAGTGCTTTATTTAGTTTTAGACTACCAGAAACGTTGTCAATTTTATAACGTTGGTAATATTTGGAGCTGATCGTAACTTCATTCAGTTCCCTGCTTGTAGTGTCTGATTCCAATGTTGATTTATCTTTTTTCTGAGCAAAAGAGACATTGGAAAGTAAAAGAAATGCGGCAAAAAGAAATTTATAATTCATTTTAATACTCAATTCAATAGTAATCCGGATATCATTTTAACGGCCCGAAGTGGTGGGCTTTTGTGTGGAGAAGCAATTTGTTTCCGGTAGAATTTATAGCGCTAAATAACCCAAAATTTGGGTAAACATGAGCGTAATATTCCATGGAAAAATTATCAAACATAGTAATGCATTCTGCCTGAAAAGCAGCGAACACTTCCGTTGGTAATAATCAAATTGTCCTGAAAAGTAGCTGGTTAAACAGCCAAAGGCGGATGGAAAATTTCGTTCGGGAAATTACGTGGAGAAAGAACAGAATTATATTGAAATACAAGATCAAGCGGCAGTTCGAAACCAGATGGTTGAACACTAAAAAAATTTTGCGTATTTGTATCCATTACCTGGTAGATCAGGCTGGCAAGATAATCCTGTTCTGCCTGACGCTGCTGCTGTTTTTCAGTCTCAGCAAGTTTTTTTGCCAGGTAACATTTCCCGTCACAATGCAGCTGTGGCCTGTTCCGGTTAACACATAAGTTTTTGACAATATAGTCTCTTCTGATCTCAAAATCCAGACAGACCAACGGAATTACCCACGCTTTTACAAGCATTAAAGTAAGCAGGCACAGGCCAATCCATTGTCTATGAGAACCTTTCAAACGAGAATCTAAATTATACCGGTAGAATAGGTTGGCAAAGGTAAGTACGGAATTCTATAATGAAAAAATAAATGACCATAGTAGAACGATATTATAAATATTCCGGGGCCTTAACTGAGGCTTAAACTGTTAAAAATATTCCTGCTTTAAATAAAAAATACCGTCCCAAATGATTTTGAGACGGTATTTTCAGATATACAACTAAAAGAAATCAGGACAATATTAGCCAATAACTTTCCTCAGGTTTTTGTAACACAATTCTACCGTATCAAATGTTGGAGCAAGGTCGTATTCAACAAAGAAATATTGCAGACCGGCAATTTTTGCCGCTTCAAAAATCCGCTGGAATTCCACGACACCAGTTCCAACTTCGGTAATGGTCTGCAAATCTTTTTTGATATCCTTCACGTGCCATAATGGGAAACGGCCCGGATGTTCTTTGAACAATGCCACCGGATCTTTACCCGCCTTTGTTGCCCAGGCCAGATCGAGCTCCATTTTTACAAGGTCTTTGTCTGTTTGAGAAAGCACAAGTTCGTAGGCCGTTTTTCCTCCTTCAACAGCATCGAATTCCGTTGCATGGTTGTGATAGGCGAATCCGATTCCAGCCTTTTTACTGGCTTCTCCGGTTTTTTGAAATACCTCAATGGAGTTTTTAACCTCATCCATAGTGCCCACAGGCGTACTTGCACATACCAGATATTTCAATCCTCCTTCGGCCGCATCATCAACCAGTTGCTGATAATTATCTCGAAGATTCATCATCGTCGGGATTGTGATCGGCTTTCCATCAGCACCCAAAGGCATTTTTCCACCTTTTGGCATTTTAAATGGTGCGCCAAGCGCATGATGCGCGCGCCATTTCATACCCAGATCTTCAACAAGTTTTTTAAATTCCTTTGGTTTGTATCCATAATAACCACCCCGTGTGCTGAATGCGGATTCGATTTCTTTATACCCGATGGAAGCAATTTTTTCCAGCGTTGCTTTCGGATCATTATTCATTTTTTCAAAAACAGTAAACAACTGAATGCCGACCGGTTTTTCAGCAGCAAATAAATCAGACAAACCTGATGCATTTGATAAGTAAGGTATAGCAAGGCTTCCCGCAGTAAGCGCAGCTGCTTTTTTTAGAAAATCTCTTCTGTTATTATTCATAAAAGATAAATTAGAAAGTTAGTATCTGATCATTCAGCTTACTGCTGAAATTTAATTTTTGAAAAAGATAATAGAGGCTCAATCGCTTTTGCAGAATCATTTTTAAACACAATATAGATATCATGTTTGCCCTCTGTGTCCTTGATTTTGATTTTAATAGGCGGTCTGGCGAAAGGATTACGAGGTTTTATTACTTCACCTGGTTTCGCATTCTTTTTCTCGCTTTCCATTTCTGCCATCACTTTTGCAATGTCAACTTCTGGTGCTATGGCTACTTTTTCATCCCCGATAACAGGACCCGTTGGCGAATCAAGTCTGATTTCAATGGTTCCGCCAACGCTGCCTTCTCTTCGCTGAGCCGAAGCGTCCAGTTCCAGTTTATCAATACCAGCCAAATCAATTTGTTTAAATCCAAGATAACTGCCGTTAAAGGCCACCACGCTAAAACCTAATCCCGCAACGCCTAGTGCTTTTAATTCTGCACCTTTTACAATCGGAGCTTCGGCAGCATAAATTTCAGGATTTCGCAGCACAATCATTTCCTCAGAAGTTTGGGATGGAATTGTTTTCGTTCCCGTCACCGCACGATCTGTAAAAGCCGCTCTGATCAACACAGAACCTTTTCCATCATCGCCTTTCGGGATTTCAGGCGTGTATTCTCCTTTCACAGGAAGTGTGCTGAGCGTTTTATCGGTACTGTTCAAAATGTATTTTACAATCACTTCCGCATCCGCAACAGGCAGAGCGGGATGAGCAGCCATAGCTACTTCTCCCCAAACACCGGAACCACCTTCACGTACTTTTTTGACAAGCTTTTCAAGCGCTCCGGACTGTCCTTTGTATTTATTAGAAACATCAGCGAAGGAAGGTCCAACCGATTTAGTATTAGGCTGATGACAAACTTTACAATCACTTTTGCTCATTAAAATCTAGGCAACGGCGAATTGGGTTGAGGCATCCACACTGCGCTGACTTTGCGTAACTTCCGCATAATCAAATCCTTCCGAAGTGTAATCTATACTGACTGCAACTTGTGAAGGTTTAATTTTTCCATCCGTCAGGCTGCCATCTTCCTTATCGTTTACATTGACTGCGTAAGCGATCGGTTTATCGGCAAAGAAAAACGTTTTATTTCCGGCAAGATTTATTGAAACCTGAGGTGGCTCATTACCGGCAACTATTTTTATAGACTGCGAATTACTGGCGCCTTTGGAATCCGTCACCGTCAGATTTGCTGTGTAAACACCCGATTTGTCAAAAGAAACGGTCGGATTTGCAGTAGCAAAAGTTCTTGGAGCAGCGCCAACGCTGGTTATTTTCCAGCTGTATTTTAAAGCATCTCCATCAAAATCTTTTGTTCCTTCCGAAGATAAATTTGCTTTGAAAGGTACTGTTCCGCCTTTTTTATCCGTAGAAACCTGAACGATCGGTTTTCTGTTTCCGCCGTTATATTCAATTCGGATCAAACGTGAATTATCACTTTTTCTAAACCAGTTGCTGCCATATTCAAGGATATACAAATCACCGTCCGGGCCAAATTTTATATCAATTGGCTGCACCGGATGATAGGAGGGAAGTACGCGTTCCATCGAATCATAATCTCCGTTTTCTTTCATGCTGATGGCCATAATCCAGCCACGCGAAAAGTCAGCAGCGATCCATTTGTTTTCGTAATAAGCAGGCCATGGACGTTTTGGATTCACAAAATCAGATTTGTGATAAACCGGTCCGCCCGTAGCACTTCTTGAACCTGATCCTACAAGAGGGAATTTTTCTGAAACGCCGTATGGATAATAAATAAAGTTTGGCGCAGTTGCCGGCAAATCTTTTAATCCTGTGTTGTTAGGCGAATTATTTACCAAATGCAACGGATCTTTTTTCTCCAACGGTTTATTGGCTGCATAATCATAAACCGGAAAAGCCTGATTATCGGCCACAAACCATGGCCAGCCGAAATTGCCCGGTTTCCTGGCCTGATTCATTTCGTCATAACCTCTCGGCCCGATTTCTGAATCCTCATTCGCATCAGGCCCAACTTCACCCCAATAAACATAATTTGTTTTACTGTCCACCGAGATTCTCCATGGATTTCTATGGCCCATCGAATAAATTTCCGGTCTTGTTTTAGCCGTTCCTTTTGGATAAAGATTTCCTTCCGGAATGGTATAAGTCCCGTCAGCTTCCGGATGAATTCTCAGGATTTTCCCTCTCAAATCGTTGGTGTTTCCTGCATGTCCCTGATCATCCCAGCTGCTTCTTCCTTCACGTTCGTCGGTTTGTGCGGCTTTTTGATTTCCGGTATTATTTCCAACGGTCAGAAAAAGATTTCCTGCTTTATCCCAGGTCATACCACCGCCGGTATGGCAGCAAACTTCGCGTTGGGTTTCAACCTCAAGAACTAATTTTTTGGAACTTTCGACCAATTGCTCGTCCTTGATTTCCCAACGGGTCAGAATATGTTTTTTCTCTGTCGGATGTGCGTAATACAAATAAATCCAGTGATTTTTTTCATAATTCGGATCCATAGTAAAACCCATCAAACCTTCTTCCGCTTCCCGCACAACGCCTTCTGCACTGGTATATTTGGTGTTGACGGGAATGGTTGCAATGAGATCGGTTGATTTTGTAGCTGCATTGTATTTTTTCAATGCACCTTTTCTTTCGATGATATAAGCAGAGCCATCTTTCAGCACTTCGAAGACCATCGGTTCGTCCAGATTGTCTGCGATTACGACTGGCGTAAATCGGCTTTCATCAGGTTTTGGCGGACTATCCTGTGTAGTAAAGGATGCGAGAAAAGCCAGTGTAAAAATTTTTAATGACGTTTTTGAAATTTGTAATAGTCGTGGATAAGCTGCGGATGGATCAATCATATAGTTAGGTTAATAAATACCTTGAAATATAATAATATTTTAAGAAAAATTAGTTAAAAGCGAAGAGGTGTCGAATAATATATCCGACACCCTTCTTTCTATCCATCAAATTAAAATTCGTAAGCAAGTGAAAGCCAGAAACTTCTTGGTAATAAAGTCCTGCCCGCCATCATTGTTCCCTTTTCTACTGCGGCGAAGTTGCGGAACTGATCCCCGCGCACGTCTCCTTCTGTAAGTACTCTGGCATTAAGCAGATTGTCTACCCAGAATCTTGCGTTGATATTTTTGGTGAAACTATAACCAGCACCGCCTTTCATCAAAGCATAAGCTGGTAATTTGTAGCTATCACTTGGCGCGGTGAAACGGCTTCCGATATAACTTCCTGCCAGATAAATATTGAATTTTTTGTAATCGTAAGTAGCAGATAATTCCGTGTTAAGAACCGGCACGCGCTCCGTTCTTTTTCCGGTAAAACTGTAAGTGGTATCACCCAAAATCGCAACAATGGCCGAGTTTGTATTCGTGCTTGCGGAATAATCTGTGTATTTGGAATCCTGAATTGTACCCGTTAAACGCAGATTAAGTGATTTGGTAATTTTATACGATGCTTCAAATTCAGCACTGAAAGTTCTGGTAGATCCAAAAGCAAGAAGTGTCTGATTGCCCGAAGAAACCGTTGGGACAGTAATGGAAAGTGACACATTTTTGATCGCCGAATAACTTCCGGATGCAAAAAGAGAGAAATTATTTTTTGCATACTTGTAACCAATCTCAGCCAGGTAAACCGGACGTTTTTTGATTTTGGCAGGATCATAAGCCGTTGCGTTGTAATCTGCAATATTTGGTGCGTTGTAGGCCCTGGTAGCTCTTGCAAATAATGCAGCCTGATTATTGATTTTATAATTCAGACCGGCAGTCGCCGCCCAGTTTGTTGTGGTGATCGAGTATTTGGTATAATCAGCAATGATTAAAGTAGAAGCTTTTGTGTAATCAGGTGTTCCATCCGCTTTGTATGCGTAAAAAGGACGTTTTCCATCCACATTCTGGTTGTCAACTCTGGCTCCCAGATCAAGTCTCCATTTTGGATTTAAAGTGATTTCGTCCGAAGCATAAGCGGATACCGTTCTTGTATTTCCTATTACTGTTGCCAAAGTAAGCGGTGTAATTTGTGCCGCAGTCGGTGAAGTGATCAGTCTTCTTGCACGTTCTTTAAATTCCTGAACGTAAGAAAAATTATAATTTGGTCCGTCATTTCTGTTGTACTGATGAATACCGCCACCAAAAGTCAGACTATGATTATTCATATTCCTTTTGAAATCGATATAATCGATAATCTGAACATCTTTTAATTGTTGGGTAAGACCCGTTACATTCACAAGTCTGTCGCCGGCCTTTAAAGAAGCAGCTGTTCCGTCAAGATAATAGTATTGTGTTGTTCCGTTATAAGCAACATTACTGGCAGGAATTCCGGCCGTAACATTCATGTTGGTATGCTGGTAACGGAAGTTATTATTAATCTCCCAGCCTTGATCAGTCGTATAATTAAACTGAAAACCACCCGATCCTTGTTTGGTATGAATTCCGTCAGACATATCATAATTTCTTGTCACACCATCCGCACTTTTGTAACTGAATTTTGTGTCAATCGTGGCTAATGACTGGTTTACCATGTCGAAAGAACTGCTTTTAGTAGGTTTTCCTGTTCCGTCATAAGGATAGTAACTGGTCAGCATCCATTGTACTTTATCGTTAAGATATTTTCCATAAACGCGAACAAATCCTTTCTGGTTTTTGAAATTATAAGTCATGTTTCCTTTCAGTTGTCCACCTTGGTTGGCAGTATAACCCGGAGAAACAATTCCCTTATCTGTTCTGTAAAAACCACCAATGTTGTAACGGATGTTGCTGTTCACTTTTCCACCCACGTTACCGTCTAAACGATACAATCCCTGAGACAAACCGGTCGTCGCTTTGAACTTGCCATAAGTTTTTTCAGCACCCGTATAACTTAGATTATTTATAACGGCACCCGGTGTGTTAGCCATGACGATGGAAGCATTTCCACCTCTTACGGCTTCAATATTTCTGATGGTTAAATCTGTTTTATAATATTGGTCAACAGAAGGAAGTGAATTATAACCCGTTGGTAGCACCGGCAATCCGTCTTCCATAATCCCAAGAAATATATAACCTCCCTGCTGAGGAAATCCGCGCACCCAAACATTTCCCGGACCATCACCACCTGTACTTTCAACTGTCAATCCAGGAATTGCTTTTAACAGATCTGTACTATTTAAGGGCGCTCTGGTTTGTATATCTTTATTATTGATTGTCGTGATGGCAACGCTGCTTTCTATCTTCTTTTTTGGATTTCCGCCTGTTACAACGATTTCCTGCAATTGAAGCACGTCATCTTTTAATTCTACATCAACCTGTAAGTCACCGCCGATCACCTGGATTTCTTTTTTTACACTTGTAAATCCGATACTGCTGATTGTCAGTGTATAACTTCCTTCAGGAATGTCTACAAACGAAAATGCGCCATTGATATCCGTTACCACGCCATTGCTTTTGTAATTCAAAAGCACGGTAACGCCGCCCAGCGTTTCACCTTTGCTGTCTTTGATTTTTCCTGAAACGGTATAATTCGGCGCCTTACTTTTAATCGAAGAAAGAGACTGCGCTCCATCTTTCGAAGTACGGCTGATAATGATCAGATTTTCAGTTACTCTGTAAGTAAGATCCAGCGGTTTCAGCGTTTCGTCCAGTACTTTATATAACGGCTGATCTTTTACGCTGATATTAATTTTGCGTTCTCCTCTGATGATTTTGCTGCTGAAAACAAACTTTCCACTGATCTGTTTTTCAATGTTTTGCAGTACATTTTCAACTTCTTTATTGTTCAGGTTTACACTGATTTTCTTACTTAATAACGTCTGGGCATTTCCTTCCGTCGCATTGGCATTACCCAAAGCCCATATTGCAATAATAACCTGATAGAGCGAGATACGCATGGCTCTTAGAATAACTTGAAAATTACACGCTTCTTTCATACATTTGAAATGTTTTATTGAGGTTAGATTTGGTAAAACGATCCCCTGCATCCTTTTTGCGAAGGATGTCGTGTTGGTTCCGAAAGCAACTTGGGGGATTTAACGAGGGTCGGAGATGTTGGTAGCATTATCCGACTCTTTTTTTTAACAATACTTCGTTTTTTACATAAGTGTTGAGATAAGGTTAAAAGAACATTTTAGGTTAATTTTTGCAACCTTTACTATATACGACGATCTTCCCGTCCAGCATTTCGTAACGTGCTTCTATTACTTCGCAGATAATATCCAGTTTTTCAAGCAATGATTGTTTTGATAATGATGCCGTGACAGGACAGCCGCGAAGCAACTCTTTATCAAAGATGATATCAACCTGATAGGCGTCTTCGAGATCATTTAAAACTTCTGAGGCAGGCGTATTTACAAAATCAAAAGTTGTGCTTACCGTTGAAACAATCTCGGGATTGTCGATAATCGTTTTAAGCATATTACTGGTTTCGCATTCGTAAACCATTTTTTGATTTGCAGTCAACACCATTCCTTTTGACTGTAATGCTTTCTGGTTCTTTACATCAGCAAAATCGGCCTGGCGAAAAACAGACACTTTTCCTTCTTTTACCTCAACCGTTGTTTTCAGCGCCTGATTTTGCGCATTTATGGTGAAACTTGTGCCCAAAACTTTGGTAACCAACTCATTGGCATAGACAAGGAATGGCCTTTTAGGATCTTTTGAAACATGGAAGAAAGCTTGTCCCGACAAATAAACCTCTCTTTTTTCAACTAAGAAGTTTTCGGGAAAACTGATTTTGGAGTGCGGCATAAGCGTAATTTGACTGCCGTCTGAAAGCGAAATTGTTTTTGAAGACTTCGTTTCATTTTTTTCTTCCCGCAGCGATTTTCCAGCGGTTAACTTATCATAGCTGCTTTGGGTAATTTGATTGCGTTGATATAACCAGCCCAAACCGAGCATCAAAAGAATGGTTGCCGCAGCCCAGAAAATTGAATTTTGACTGAAAATGTTTGCCGATTTGTTGAATAAAGACTTTTCAGTTTCCTCTTGCACATTATCGTTCTTCATTGCACGGACTTTGCTCAGCAGTTCCTGAATTTCAAAATCGATCTCGTTATCATCAAGATGCGTTTCGTAATTTTTGTAAACACTTTGCAATAATGTTTGTGCACGCGTGATTTCCTCCGTTTGCGCCGGATTTTCTTTCTGGTATTGCTCCCAAAAAGTTACATCATGATCACGACGGTATCGGACCCACTCCTGAAAACGGGCGTCCAGTACAAAATCTTCAAGGCTATATTCGTGGTATTGATTCATGTTATTATTGGCTTCTATTTATACATAGGCAGCGACTAACATGAAATAATCAAAAAATTTCACTTTTTTTTGAAAAAAGTTTAAAATCGAAAGTTTTGGTAGTCTTTGGTTACAAACGATCTTTCAATTCCTGTATCGTGCGGTATAAAAGATTAGCAACAGCTTGCTTTGAAATCGACATGACCTGGGCAATGGATTCATTGTCCAGATTTTCGAAAAAGCGGAGATAGATAACTTCCTGCTGGCGTTTGGTAAGTAAATTAATTTGCTGATTAAGCATTTTCAACATCGCTTCACTTGTTTCAATGTCAATGATTTGCTGCTCAATAGAACTTTCGCCCAGATTTTCAGCTTCGAAATCAAGATCATCATCATCTGTCAGCCAGGACTGTTTCTGGCTTTCGCGATGAATTTTCCGGCGAAGCGATTTGAGAAGATAAAATTTCACGAAAGCTGTATCACCAATGGTTTCCCGCTTTGCCCACAATTCCATAAAAAGATCCTGAATACAATCTTTTACAAACTCACGATCTTTGGAAAACTTGACGCCGTAACTAAAAAGACTTCGGTAATACTGTCTCGCAATTTTTCCAAACGCTACATCATCGCCGGCGCGAAATGCATTCCATAGTTCAGAATCATCCTGATTTGAGTCGGTGGGAGTGGGCATTTAAAAGTTTAAGAGCGGTGCCGGTTAGGTTTAGGTTATGCAATCCTACGATATTTTATATAAAATTACAATTAAATTTTATGACGAAGCAATGTAGATTTGATAAAGTATTCGTTGATATTGGCTACTTCGTGGCAAAGGGAAATCACTTCTTTTGAAATTTAAAACATCAAATGATCCGCTTTGCCTATCGTTATGAAGTTTTCATGTTTATATTTGTCCACTTCAAATTGTTGAAAGATAAAATTACCAGTTAACGAATTGAAAAGTTCAAAAAGACAATGGATGGCAATGAGCCTGATCACCCTGATGCTTGTAAAAGCCTGGGTGCTTCCGCTGTTATACCTGGATTTTGAAATTCGCAGAGATTATATTGTTGCCAATCTATGCGTGAACCGAGACAAACCGATTTTGTTGTGCAACGGTAAATGTTATCTTACCAAAAGAGTAAAAGACGCCAGAGAAAAAGAGGAACGACAAGCTGAAAACGATTATTTGTCGCACCTTTTATATCAGGTAATGGATAACAGGACGTTGGTTTTTAATGCTTTGCAAAATCCATTTGAACTCCGTTCTTTTGTTCAATATCAATTTAATCCTTCGCTTACGGCCCGTAATCCGGCGTCCGATATTTTCCATCCACCTCTTGTTTAACTGATTTATTTTAATGCAGTAATTATTTAAGATTGGTTTAATTAATCTGTAATATTTCTGTATTCTTAAAATTATTTTATACTTCTGAATGCGGCAGCAAAAGTCGCAACGCTAAACTGTGGAATCAATTATTCTGAAAGTTTTACGATTTTCTGTTCATACCAGGACTTTTCATCAAGTTTTGACAAGCATTTTGTTACTACTGCTTTTTGGTTGCCAGACAAAAGAAAACACGAAAACGGAAGCTTGGAAACCAACGCCGTTGAAATGGACAAAACCTACGAATTTCCCTGATCCGGTTTATAATTTGTCAAAAAATCCATTGACGGAAGAAGGTGTTGCGTTAGGGAAAACACTGTTTTACGATCAGGTTTTGTCCAAGACAAATCAGATAAGCTGCGCAAGTTGTCATCTTCAAAAAGCTGCTTTTTCACATCAGGGACAAAGTTTTAGCTTGGGAATTCATGGCCAGCTTAGTAAACGGAATTCGCCTGCTATTCAGAATATGGCCTGGAATCCTGTTTTTTTCTGGGACGGTGGCGTTCATGATCTGGATTTTGTGCCTTTTAATCCGGTTCAAAATCCGGTTGAAATGGGAGAAAATGTTAGCAACGTTATTGAAAAAATTAAAAAGGTATCAGATAAAAAGGTGGTGAATTATCCTAAAATGTTCAAAGCAGCTTTTGGAACGGGTGAAATTAATTCAATAAGAATGATGAAAGCATTGTCGCAGTTTATGGTTACGATGGTTTCAGCAGATTCGCCTTATGATCAATATGTTGCTGGAAACGACAATGCTTTAAGGTCGGAACAAAAAGAAGGATTGACGATTTTTAAAAAGAACTGCGCTTCCTGTCACGCTGGTGAACTGTTTACCAATTATAGTTTCAAAAATAATGGGCTGGCACCTTTGAAAGCCAATGATACCGGAAGGTTTGATGTGACAAGACTTGACAAAGATAAATACAAATTCAAAGTTCCGGGTTTACGAAATATTGGGTTCACGGCGCCCTACATGCATGATGGTCGGTTTAAAACGTTGGAAGAAGTACTTGATCATTATTCCGGAAATGTGATAAAATCTGAAACGCTGGATCCAATTTTGATACAGGAAAATGGGGAAACCGGGATTAATCTCTCAAAAGAGGAAAAGAAAAAAGTGATTACATTTCTGAAAAGTCTGGATGATCAAAAGTTTTTGGAAAATCCAACGCTTGCCTCTCCGAAAGTGTCTGCGTTTTAACATAAAATTAATGCCTTATTCGGGTGTGATTTTATATTTAATTCAATTGTTTAGCCGTTTTGAAATCGTTGAAGTATTTATCTAAATTATTTCGGTGCGCTGCACCTTGATGAAGATTTGACGATTTTGTTTCTACAAATATTTGGGTGCTCTGCACCATCTAAAAGGTGAGGAGCACCTCAATATTTGTAGAAAAGACCATAACACATTGCCAATCCCAGGTGCAGCGCACCGTAATATTTGTAGCCAATATGAAAAAACTGATTTATTTATCCCTGCTAACATTGATCTCTGCCATTTCAATTGTTGCCTGCAATGATGACACAAAAGACGTTACCGACAATCCGGATCTGGTTGCCGGAACAGGAAAAATGACTTTAAAATTTGACAACGTATCCGGAAATCAGGATTTGAAACTGGATAGCACAAAATATACAAATAGCTCCGGCGAAGATTTTACCGTTTCAACGTTAAATTATTTCATCTCAAACATTAAGCTGACACGGGATGACGGTAAAACCTACACCATACCGCAGGATTCCAGTTATTTCCTGATCCGCGAATCTGATCCAAAATCCCAGATCGTGACCTTGAAGCAATTGCCGGAAGGGAATTATACCGGTATCGAATATATTATCGGGGTGGATAGTTTACGCAGCGTTTCCGGAATTGATAAACGTGTTGGCGCACTGGATCCATCCGGCGATCCTGAAGATGGCGGCATGTACTGGGCATGGAGTTCGGGATATATATTTTTGAAGCTGGAAGGAGTATCATCAAAAGCAGGATCAGCCAACAATAAATTTTACTATCACATTGGCTTTTTTGGGGGATATGATTCCAAAACGGTCAATAATATCAAGACCGTAAAGCTTGATTTTGCGGGGAATAAGGCAATTGTCGCCGCTGGAAATGTTCCGCAGGTTCGTTTGGTGGGCGATGTGCAAAAAGTTTTCAGTGGTCCGGTTCCTATTAGTATAGAAAAAAATCCAAGTATCATGTTTGATTTTACGCTTTCTTCCAACGCGGCTAATAATTATAAATCCATGTTTAGTTTGGGAGAAATAACACAAAACATTGCGGTACAATAAGCTTATTCTTCAAAATTGAAAGTTGATAATTCTAATATGATTCGTTCATTATTCATTGCAGTTCAAAGGTTCAGCATACCTTTTTGTTTGTTGGCGGTATTGATGCAGCTGAATATTTCCTGTTCTTCCAAATCCAAGGAAACGCCGACAGATCCGGTTCCCGAACCAACGGCTCCAACACCTTTACGCTGGGTAAAACCAACACATTTTCCTGATCCGGTTTATGATCTTACCAAAAATCCGCTGACGGTTGAAGGTGCATTATTAGGAAAATATTTGTTTTACGACGGCATTTTATCCCGGACCAATATTATCGGCTGCGGAACTTGTCATCAGCAGGCAACGGCGTTTACGCATCACGGGCATGATCTTAGCCACGGTGTGGATGATCAGTTAGGAACCCGAAACGCTCCGGCTGTCCAAAATCTTGCCTGGAATACTTCGTTTTTCTGGGATGGAAATGTGCATGTGCTCGATTCCGTTTCGCTTTTTCCAATTCAGAATAAAGTGGAAATGGATGAAACGATGGATAATATTCTGGTCAAACTCAGAGCGACACCGATTGCCACGCAAAAGGTTCAGGTTGATTATCCAAAAATGTTTAAAGCTGCTTACGGAACCACAGAAATCACTTCTGAACGGGTTAGAAAGGCCTTGTCTCAATTTATGATGACGATGGTTTCTGCGAATTCAAAATACGATTATTACGTGCTTGGTGATGCCGCTGCGTTATCTGCGGATGAAAAAACAGGTTTGGCACTTTTCAAACAGAAGTGTTCCTCTTGTCACAATGGAGAATTGTTTACGGATTATAGTTACCGGAATAACGGTTTACCTCCTATAAAAATCGATGATCAGGGCCGTTACGGCATTACAAAAAATGAAAGTGACCGTTATAAATTTAAAGTGCCAAGTCTGAGAAATGTCGGGCTTACGGCGCCTTACATGCACGACGGCCGTTTTGTGACGCTGGAACAGGTGCTTACACATTATACAGATAATATGCAGTCGATGGCTACGCTCGATGATACCTTTAAACTTCCAAATGGAAAAGTGGGAATTGTGCTCACCGCTGCTGAAAAGCAAAGTATCATCTTGTTTTTAAAGACTTTAAGTGATACTCAGTTTACCACTAACGCCCAACTTTCCGACCCCGGCATTGGCAATGCTTTTTAATTGATTCCTCATTTCATGCGTTCGTTTTTAGCTTATTTATTGTTGTTTTCAATAATGCTGCCGACAATCAGTCCGTGGGGAACGATCGTTTATTTCCGTTTGAACCAGGAATTTATTGCCAGAACACTTTGTGAAAATCGTGAACAGCCGCTGGCGATGTGTTATGGAAAATGTTACCTGGCAAAAATCCTCAAACAGCAGAAAGAACAGGAAGATAAAGAAACAGCGCAACGGCTCCAAAATTTGCCGCTTTTTCAACTTTTTTCCCAAACAGAAACGCAGTTTGCATTTATTTGTAAATACGTAGTTGAAACCGGAAAAACCTGCTTTTACTATCAATTAGTCTTTTATACTTCACCGGAATTTCGCTTGCTCAGGCCACCTGAATTTTCTTAACGATAGCGGGATTTATGATTTATAAAATAAAATCATTGCGTAGTTCAAGAGCTGCGGTCCTGCGTTTGTTGAAGTAAATTTAAGTCTGATTAGTAAACACAAATACCTTTTGAAAATGAAAAAATACCTGATAATCGCTTTCACGATTTCTTTTTTATATAGCTGTAATAAAGCCAATGACACAAAGGAAGGACATCATCACGATGCAAAAACTCCTTTGAATGAGCAGACGGAGGCAATGCTTGCGATTCATGACAGCATTATGCCGCATATGGACAAGCTGATGGATTTGAAAAAACAGCTTAAAAATGATGTTAAAATCACAGACAGCCTTTTGGCTCTGAAATCTACCGAAGTGCTGAAAAACCGTAAAGAAGAAGCGTTGAAACTCACTTCGCAGCTTGATAGTACGGATAAAGCGATGATGAACTGGATGCACGAGTTTAAGTTTGACACATTGGAAAAACTGGACAAAACTCAGGCGGCTTCTTACGTTGCAGATCAAAAAAAGAAAATAGAAAGCGTCAGAGAGCAAATGAATAAAAGTCTCTCGGATGCAAATCAGTTTATTGAAAAAACTAAAAACAAATGAAATTATATATAATGGGCTTTCTCGCCCTGATCGTACTAAGCAGCGGTTGTGAAACTAAAAAATTACCCTTTTATGGAGAACCGGAAGTTGTGAAAAAAGTTGTCGATGGGAAAGAAACAGAGCAAACTGTTTATCCGACAATTCCGGATTTTTCATTTATTAATGAGGATAAGGAAATGGTTACTGACAAGGATTTTAAGGGAAAAGTTTATGTTGCTGATTTTTTCTTTGTAACCTGCCCAACAATTTGTCCGGTAATGAAGAAAAATATGCTAACCGTTTATAAGGAGTATAAAGATAACCCGGATGTGAAAATTCTGTCGCATACCATTGATCCGGAGCACGATACGCCGGAAATTCTCAAAAAGTATGCAACAGATCTTGGCGTGACGGGAAAAATGTGGCAATTTGTCACTGGCGACAAAGAGAAAATTTATGACATCGGGCAGAAACATTATATGGTAAGTGCGCTGGAAGATTCATCTCAGGCGGGCGGTTATATCCATAGCGGCGCATTTGTTTTGATTGATAAAGATCGTCACATCCGTGGAATGTATGACGGCACAACGACAGACGGAACTGCAAAACTGATCAAAGATCTGGCAACATTGCTAAAAGAATAAAAGCGGTATTTTAAGAATATTTAAGCAGATCACGGAATCTTTGTGTTTCGTGATCTGCTTATTTTTTTCTCGCTTTTATCCTACTATTTGATAAATTTTGAGGAAGGATAAGTAGAAAAGTACAAAATTTTTGAAATGAACGGTGTATTTGTACGTTTTGAAGAACTATAACAAAACCGATGTTGTTGGTTTGAGATGAAAGCCGGTTACCGGTTTTTCCGGCAATGGTAAAATATTTGGTATAGTTACTAAATTTGGCACTGCTTTTGTAGTGCTGTTATCATTAATAATATTTTGTTAACACCGATTATTTAGAACATCATGTATGACATCTGTACAATAGGTCACATCACGCTTGATAAAGTAGTAACGACCAAGTCTGTTAAACACATGCCTGGCGGAACTTCCTTCTATTTTTCGAAGGCTATTCAGCAATTTGATATCAATTATGTGCTGATTACGGCATTGGCGCAAAGTGAAATGAATGTTGTGACCGGCTTGCGTACTGATGGTATTGAAATACATTCTTTACCAAGTGAGCATTCGGTTTATTTTGAAAATATTTATAGTGAAAACCAGGATTACAGAGAGCAAAACGTTTTGCAAAAAGCAGCACCTTTTGATGTTACCGTAATGCCTGCTATTGACGCGAAAATCTATCACCTGGGGCCTTTGCTTTCGGATGATATTTCTGTTGATCTGATCAAATCACTTGCTTCAAAAGGTTTAGTGTCGCTTGATATTCAGGGCTTTCTGAGATATGTTGAAAACAAAAAAGTGTTTTATACGGATTGGACTGATAAAAAAGAGGCGCTTCCTTATGTTTCCATATTGAAAGCAAATGAGCATGAAATGGAAGTAGTTACCGGCAGAAAAGATGTTCAGGAAGGTGCACGTGCATTGGCCGATATGGGCGTTCAGGAGGTGATTATTACACTTGGAAGTAAGGGGTCGTTAATTTTCAAAGACGGATTGTTCCATGAAATTCCAGCTTTCAAACCAACGGCAATTATCGATGCGACTGGCTGTGGTGACACCTATATGGCAGGGTATTTGAGCAAAAAAATACAAGGCGGCGATATCGAGGAATCAGGAGAATACGGAGCGGCTATGGCTACTTTGAAAATAGGTTCTTCGGGACCGTTTTCGGGTGACGCATCTTCTGTTGAAGAAGTACTTACGAATGGAATTGCTGAAAGATTTAACGTTTTGCAATTCGGATTGTAATTGATAAACGTCCAAAAATAGTAATAAAAAAGCCAGCTTCGAGCTGGCTTTTTTATTTAGTATCAGAGAAGATCGTTTTTGCTGAAAAGGCGCTCAGCCATTTTTTTATCATGACCATAAATATCATTTCGGAAATTCAGGTTTCCGTATTGGTCAACCCAGGTTGTGAAATATCCAATAAATACCGGAATTTCAGCCTTTCCACGCAGGCGGACATATTTTTCTTTTCCCAGATTCATCGCAGTTGTGATTTTCTCGTCGGTCCAGGTACTGTCTTTTCTCAATAAAAATTCAGCCAGTTTTTTAGGTTCAGAAAGCCGGATACAACCATGACTGAAAGCTCTGCTGGATTCGCCGAAAAGATTTTTGGACGGTGTATCGTGCAGATAAATATTATAGCTGTTTGGGAATAGAAATTTTACTAGTCCAAGTGAGTTTTTCGGTCCTGGTTTTTGTCTTACCGAACTGCCATTCCATTCCATATTATGTTTTGCCAAATAGTTAGAATTCTTTTTGATGCCGGGAAGAATTTCCTTTTTCAAAATACCTGGCGGAATATTCCAGTAAGGACTAAAAACAATTTGATTTAAGGTTCCTGAGAAAATTACGGTACTGTGTGCTTCCGAACCCACAACTACGTTCATATCAAAAAGTAATTTACCTTCTTCATATACATGCAGCTTATATTCCGGGATATTGACAAGTAAATAATCGGTTGCAGGCTGCGCAGGAACCCAGCGAATACGTTCCATATTTATTAATATTTGTTGAATGCGTTCCTGGATCGGGACATTTATTTCTCTGAAAAAGGAGGTGCCTAACTGACCATCCTGTTTCAATCCGAAACGCATCTGGAAATGTTTTACGGCGCTCACCAAAGCTGTATCCAAAACCGCCGAAGAATCTGCCGTTGCCAGGTCTCCGAACACGAATAACCGTCTTTTTATTTCCGGAATATTTTCGTAGCTATTCCCTTTTTTATACTTTTTATCAGCCGCGGTTAAAGCCGGCCATTCTTCATCTTTATTAATTTGATAATAACTTAATAGCTTCTCTTTCATTAAGTTATACTGTCTGTTTACTGGTTCGTAAGCTGATAAATTCTTTCCTTTATTTTTCAGCAATGAATCCAGAAAGCCTTCAGTATTGATCTTTTTTCTTGGAATGTACCAGTCAAGTTCCTGCGTATTAATCCGGTGATCGCCAGCATAAGCACGACTGGAATATTTGAAAAATTGTTCCGTCAATAACAGTTCTGTATTGACAACGGACTTATCTTTTGGGTTAACCGATTTCAGTTGTTTTAAAGAATCAACTCTCGAAACCAGTCCGGGATTGTAAAGTGAGCTGTCGCCGGAATAATGGATATAATCATTTTGCATACCTAAAAAAGTTGTAGCAAAATCGGCAAGTCCGTCATGAAAAAACCAGGCAAACTGGTAATTTCTGTGGTTATAAAAACTCTGGATTTGTGATGAAATGCTATCGTTTTTTGAAGATTTCAGAAATCTGGTCAGCTCGGTGCTGTCAACGAATAATTCGGTGAAGGAATTTTTTACCGTGATCGTCGTATCGCGTACAGCGACGGCAAGTGCTTTTTTCTCGGTTTTTGAGCATGAGGAAAATACGATACCCGCCAGTAAAAAGGTGCAAAGATATCCGAAAGCGTGTGTTTTCAGGTTTTTCAAAATCATTTAGCTGATAGAATTATTTTGTTATTGAATGCCTCGAAAACTATTTTGTTGCCACTGCTTAAACTTACGTTTTTAACTGCGCCCGTTCCCTGAAATGTATACGATATGCCAACAATTTTTATTTCCCGCTTAGGAAGCGGATATTCAGCCGCTAATTTATTGTTGACAAAATATTGAATTTTCTCTCCTGTATTTTTGCAGGAAACTTTGTTCCAAATAGAAAAATCTACACCGAAAGCGGATAAATCTGCTTTTTTTCCGGATATATAATTATCTATGCTCAGCATATTTAATTCAGAAACACAGCCTTTGACAGAAAGTGGAATCACAATCGGAATGTCGTCGGTTAACAAGGTAATACTTGCCATCTGACAAGCCGCAGCACCTTCCCGATATTCGTGTTTTATTTCTGTATTAAAAGAAAAGTTTTTTAGAGAAACGGATTCGAAATTCCCCACATTGAAATAATGAACATACGGAGGTTCGGGCTGCATGGAAATATTTTTTTCTGTAATGACAGAAACCGGCAATCGCAGGATATCCGGTTTGATAAATTCAGCATCTTTGAGATAAACCGGAATCTTTTTTCCATCAATTGTTCCAAGCCATCCTTTTGTGGGAACCAGTAACTTATGCTCCTTGACAACCTTTTCCCCGACAATCAGTTTGGCAATATAAAATCCAGGTTCGTAATAAATGGAAGTGTGTTTGTGCAGATTTTTACCAACCAGCGTCCTTTTTCTTCCATCCCAGGACTGCTGGATAAACACGGAATCTGTCGGAGAATCCGAAGCGTCATAAGTGAAAATAACTGAATTCGGAATCTCTCTTGTAATCGGTTGACTATTAAAAGTGTAGTTTTCCTTTTGCGTTTGTCTTGTATTTTGGAATGCAAGAATACTGATTAAACCAATAAGTAAAACTGCTCCGGAAATCCAGGCTAGTTTTTTCCCAGGTATCGTAATTTTTCGATCTGTCTCAAAAGATATTTCAGGTTGATTTAAATTGGAAATGACATATTGTTTCACAAAACTTCGCCAGTCGTTGTAGCCCGCAAATTTTGCCAGCGTATTCAAAGTCGTTACACTTGGCAAGTGATTGTATTCCACGCGTCCCCAAATTCTTCGGAGCGTGCTTATGCTCAGTGAAATGCCCGTTTCATCAAGAATTAGCTGATTGAGATTTTCGAAATCGGTGCTTTGCCAATTTTCGCTTTCTCCCCAATCAAGCTTTTGCTCGATTATCTTCTTACATCTCAATAGTTCACTAATATCGGATAACATTGATAATCAGTCTGGTATAACTTGAAAAAACTTGACCTGTATTTGAACAAAGAAAAAACCAGCGTCCGGCTTAGGTTTGTCTCAGAGGTTTTAACTCCTGCCGAACATCTTTTTATCAAGTAACAAATATTTTAAATATGAACAAAGTAACTTCTTTGACGACGATTCTGCTGTTTTTATTTTTTCAAAATCTAAGTGCGCAAACGATCTTCGTTGACGCAATAAAGGGCAATGATTCTGGTGGTGGAACGGTACGGGCGCCATTGGCAAGTATTCAAAAAGCGCTGGATCAGGCCGGCGGATTTACGGGTAAAGAGGCTATTCATATTAAATTATTACCGGGACTATACCTTCTTAAAGACAGGGTTGTTATTGATAAAATGCGAAATGAAGCCATCTGGCTTACCATCGAAGCAGCTGTAATGCCGGATGACGCAGACTGGGAGCCTACGAAAATGCCGGTTATTCAATCGGTGTCGGCCAATAATTCGGTTACGCAGTTTCCTCACAGCATCGGGTTTTTAATTGCATCAAATAACATTGCGCTAAAAGGTTTAAAATTTATCGGGAATGGAAATCCGGAAGTGAAATATTATTACCCGGTCAACAGAGAAAATGAAAGTTTGAAAGGGCTGGATATCTCTCAATGTTATTTCATTGGAGAACGAAATTCGGCTCCGATACAGGGAAGTATCTGGGCGCATGGTGCGGGAACGCATGTGGATCATTGCATTTTTTATGGCTGCAAAAATGCGCTTCTTCTTTTCAAATCGATCAGCGATTTTTCTCTTACTAATTCGATTATTTACGGAGCTTATGAAGCTGCCGTGTGGTTTGGAGCATTTAATTCTGATTTTATTTTCAAAAATAATATCGTTTCAAATTGTGCTTATTTCTGGTTGCGGGCAGAAAATACTTTTCCAAAATACACTTTCAACAATTCCCTGATCATTAACAACGATGGATATATGGGTTATTACGCCAAAGATGGCTCTATCCCTGCCGACAAAAATGAGCACATAGAAAATCAGATCCGGAAATCCGGGAGTTTGATTTTAAGTGAGGTTAAAACAAATGGCTTACCAAAAGATTATCTGAATCCAACAAAGGAATCGGCAGGGAAAGAGCTTGGAGCCGGGATTTTTATCAATCCCCAAAATTAATCTTCCAAAGCATTTTCATTTTCAAGCCTCTCATAAAACCCATAAACAAATAGTCATGAAACATTTATTTGTAATCATTTTCAGCATTTTGCCTTTTGTTATTTTTGCACAGAAAAAAAACAAAACCAAGACATTGGTATCAGTTAAGACGGATATCAACATTTCTTTGATCGCAGAAAATTGGGAATTTCAAAACGGAAAAGTACAGTTTGAAACCTATGATTCCAGGCCAGTTATGAAAATTTCTGCCAATGCCGGAACGGTGGTTTTAAAAAATACCAGCTTTTCAAATGGTACAATTGAATACGATTTCATTCCGGTAGATCCTATGTTCGCGTCGCTTTATTTTCATTGGCAGGACAAGTTGGAAAATGAATGTTTTTATTTCAGAACCGGTACTTATGAGGATTCAACAGCGATGGATGTTGTGCAGTATGCCCCTCATATTTCCGGAGTCAATCTTTGGGATTTATTGGGCCAATATCAGGGAAATGCGTATTTGAAAAAGACTACATGGAATCATGTTAAAGTTGTGATTTCGGGCATGCAAATGCGCGCTTATCTGAATGATATGCAACGGCCTGTTCTGGAAATTCCACGACTGGAAGGCAATACGTCAAAAGGTTTGATCGGGTTTGATGGAGAATCTGTCATTTCAAATCTTGTCATAAAAATGGATGAGACTGAAAATTTACCTGCCGTTCCTGGCGTGGATCTCACTGCCCATGATCCGAGATATTTGCGCAACTGGCAGGTTAGTAAACCTTTTGAAACACCGGAAAAAGTAGATTTTAGTTATGATTTTATTCCAAAACCTGATCAAACATGGGAAACTATTACAGCTGAAAGAATGGGACTGGTTAACCTGACCCGTAAATTTGGCGGGAGTGAAAAACGCAGGATGGTCTGGTTGAAACTGAATGTTGATTCAAAATCAGCTCAGAACAAAAAAATCAATTTGGGATTTAGTGATGAAGTTTGGGTCATGTTAAATGGTCGTTTCCTTTATACTGATAAAAACGCTTATGGCCGCCCTATGATGAAAGCACCGTTTGGAAGATGTTCAATTGAGAATGCTTCATTTTCAATTCCATTCAAAGCAGGTAAAAATGAAATACTGATGGCCGTTGCCAACGATTTTTTTGGTTGGGCAATTGTGGCAAGACTGGAAGATATGAAAGGAATAACCATAGAAAATAAATAACGTAGATTCGGGTACGTAAAAATATTAGTCGTTATATGACCAAAAGGCAAAAGTCTTTGTTCATATAGCGACTTTTGCATAGCAGCAATTTGAATGAATGCCTGGCATGTAAAAAATGTGCTGGTATAATTATTTTTGATAAAGTTAAAATTGAAGTAGAAGGAAATGGGTTTATACGACAATAAAATTGTAGTTGTAACGGGTGCCGGGAAAGGCATTGGAAAAAGTATTGCAATCGCTTATGCTAAAGAAGGTGCAAAACTGGCATTGCTTGACCGGGATGCAGAAAATCTGGTAAAAACAGAAAAACTGTTCCGTGAACTCGGCGGAGAAGTTTTTACGCAGATTGTGGATCTGACTTTACCCGGAGACATTGTAAATGCAATGCTTAAAGTGAAAGAGATTTTTGGTGAAATAAATATTCTTGTAAACAACGCAGGTCTGGGCCGCAGCAAATCTCCCTATGAACTGGATTTGGAAGATTGGGATTATGTGCTCAATACAAATCTCCGGGGCACTTTTATTTGCAGTCGTGAAGCGGCAAAGGTTATGCGTGGAAATGGAGGAGGTTCTATTGTCAATATTGCGTCCACAAGAGCACTTATGTCCGAACCTGATACAGAAGCTTACGCAGCCTCAAAAGGTGGCATCCTGGCGCTTACTCACGCCATGGCAATTTCACTCGGAAAAGATAAAATTATGGTCAATGCGATAAGTCCCGGCTGGATAGAAACCGGCGATTATTCAGCTCTGAAAATATCCGATCACGAGCAGCATCCCGCAGGCCGTGTTGGCAAGCCGGAAGACATTTCAAGAGCCTGTTTATTTTTAACAAATCCTGAAAATAATTTCATAACAGGGACCAATTTTGTGATCGATGGGGGCATGACGAGGAAAATGATCTACGAAGAATAGATTTTTCATTAAAACCAGAAGACTTGTAAAGGTATATTATTTTGGGAATTATAATCAGCGAAAGTGCCAAAGGGAGCAGGAAACGGCGTATTGTGTCTTAAAAAGAAAAAACACGCAGGCTTCAAAATGAACCCGCGTGTCAAATTACACTTCATCAACAAACTAAAAACCAAATAAAACTACTACGAAAAAAATCGCTTGTCAAGTTTTTTTTGCTGTAGGAGGGGGATTCGAACCACCCACGGTGCGGTTAGCCTCGATACAAAATACTGTTGGTGGTCCACCCCAGTCGACTCTCGTCGGCATTATACCGTGTTTTTCCCTGATTCACCACCCCCGAGACAGGAGGGCATGGCTGCCAATTTCATCACCCTACAATGTGATATTTTGTGTATTCCAAACTTTCAAATAAATTGTTTTCCCGGAAACCACACTGCAAAAGTAAGGGGTTAAGTTTTAAATATAAAATATTTGCATAAAAAAATCGAAAAATTTACGATATTTTTATAAATTGCTTAAATAAGTTGCGATTCCTTCAACAAAAAACCCCTAAATGCAAAAATATTCAGATATAGACAGCACTGATTTGAGAATTCTGTCATTGCTGATCGAGAATGCTGCACTACCCTATACGGAGATCGGAAAGCGTGTATTTGTGTCCGGTGGTACAGTGCACGTGCGTATGAAGAAGATGGAACAACTCGGTATTGTGAAAGGTTCACAGCTATTGATTGATCCGGCTAAACTGGGCTGGGATATCAGTGCTTTCCTGGGCGTTTATCTTGATAAAAGTTCTTTGTATGAGCAGGTTGCATCCGAATTGGAACGTATTCCGGAAGTGGTTAACATACATTACACCACAGGGATTTACAGCATTTTTGTAAAAATTGTTTGCCGGGACACCGGGCATTTGAGAGAAATCCTGCATGACAAAATTCAGAAAGTAAACGGAATTCAAAGAACTGAAACTTTTATTTCACTCGAAGAACGTATAAATCGCTCTATACCACTGACGGATGAATAGACGTTAAATGGAAGAATTTTCTAAATTCATCAATATTTTAATTTTGCTATTGTATATATAAAAAACTTATATATATTTGTTAGGTAAAAACTACATTATGGATACGAACACAACAAGTAACGAATACGTACGTGGTACGCTTAAAACCATCGTTTTGAATTTGCTGGCAGAGCAGAAACGTATGTACGGTTATGAAATTACCCAGGAAGTGAAGGAAAGGACAGGAGGGGCGATTGCACTTACTTTTGGTGCGCTGTATCCTGTTTTACATAAATTGGAACAGGATGGTTTTTTAGTGACAGAGTCCGTTGAAGTGGATGGCAGGCTACGGAAATATTATTCGCTGACAACGCCGGGAAGTGAAGCGGCACGTATTAAAACGGATGATCTTGAACGGTTTGTAGATGCGATCCGGTTATTGCTGGCACCTAAAAGCCTGGCAACCGAATAGTTTATCCATTGGCTAATAGTTTTTCCATGATCCTGTAATACCCTAAAACTTTTTTACAGATGAAACGCCTTCAAAACAACAAAATAGAATTGCTTAGCAATTATTTAAAGAAAAATGGCCTGAATCCGGAATTGTTTCCCGAGATACTGGATCATTTGGCGTGTGAAGCAGAAGAAAGACTTTGGGACGGGGATTCGTTTGAGCATGCTTTCAGCAATATTGTTGAAACGGCTGATCCGGAAACGCTCCATACACTGAGTGTTGAACATAATCATCTATTAGCCATGGAAAAAACATTAAATGACATCGTGTTTGAAGGACGAAACAAATCTTACGGTGCATACCAGCTCCGAAAAGAGTACAACAGCACCATGCAGCGCTCGGTATTGCTTGGCGTAACATTCTTTTTGCTTGTTATGCTTTTGCCAAATTTGTATGCACGGCTGGTTCCCGAACCTGAAAAGAACGACATCGGTTTTGAGGTTAAACTAACTACGGTTGATATCAAACCGGACGCGACACCTCCGCCGCCTGTGCCGGTGGAACCTCCGAAAGCAGAACCTCAGCCAAACACCAGAAAGTTCACTTCCTACGATGTTTTGCCAGATAATATGGTGGTGGAGGAAGCTACCCCGCCAACCGTGGAAGACTTGCAGAATGCGTTACCGGGACAAGAAACTGTGGAAGGTAATTCGGATATCATGGATATTGTTCCGCCAGCAGCGGAAGTTCCGGCAGGAAAAGGTAAGGCGGTGGAAGCCGAAGTTCCTAAAGAAGAAACATTCGTCGCTGTGGAGCAGGCACCTGCCTATTTTGGAGGAAACGCTGCGATGGCTGAATTTTTAAGAAAAAATCTTAAGTACCCGGTGCAAGCATCAAGAGCGAATATTCAAGGACGCGTGTTTGTCTCGTTTATCGTGGGTTCCGATGGTAAGATCGAGGATGTGAAAACGCTGAAAGGGATCGGTTTCGGATGTGATGAAGAAGCTGAACGCGTGATCAGGCTTATGCCAAAATGGAAAGCGGGACGCCAGTCAGGAACTCCGGTTCGAGTGAAGTTTAATCTGCCTGTGGTTTTTCAAATGGAATAAATTATAAAGTTTAATTGAATATTAAGACAGATCCCCGCCTGATGCGGGGATTTTTTTATTATTTTTGTATTTAAATAAGTATATCAATCAAACCGGATTTTTATCGGTTATCCCTTGAAATTTTTTGTTTACCTATGCAGAGATTCAGTAAGTAATGTACGCCATTGTTGATATAGAGACGACCGGAGGAGGAGGTAATTCCCGCATAACTGAGATAGCTGTTTTTCGTCATAATGGAGTGGAAGTGGTGGACTTTTTTCATTCCCTGATCAATCCCGAAACATTTATCCCACCATTTATTACCCGTCTGACGGGAATTGATAACCTGATGGTTCAGGATGCACCGACTTTTTCGGAGGTGCAGGATTCTGTCCGTGCATTGACGAAAGATGCCTGGTTTGTCGCGCACAATGCAAAATTTGATTATGGATTTTTAAAGAAAGAGTTTGGCGTACTGGATGAACATTTTCAAAGAGATTTGTTGTGTACCGTGCAGCTTAGCCGAAAAATCTTTCCAGGCCTGAAGTCTTATAGTCTGGGTAATTTGTGTGAAAGTTTACAGATACTTATCGAAAACCGTCACCGTGCAGAAGGTGATGCTGCAGCAACAGTCAAACTTTTTGAAATGCTATTGGAAAATGATCTTCAAAAGCTGATTCCTGTGAATATGGTATGATTTGTGTAAATAATCTCACAAATTTATGTGGAATGATTTTTATAATAATGGGTAAATATAAATTAACCTAAATTATTATACGCATGAAAGCTTACATCAACATCCTCGTCGTCTTTTTTCTGGTAATTGGCCTAACAAGTTGTGAAGTTGTTGGCGGTATATTCAAAGGTGGCATGTGGACCGGCGCCATCCTTGTCATCGCCGTTATAGGGTTGGTTATCTGGCTATTTACAAAATTACTGGGTGGAAATAAAGGATAAACAGAACATTAAAATAAAAGGAAAGGAGGTTTATTGTAAAAAATAAGCCTCCTTTCCTTTTTATAATATCCTGTGAGTTAGGTCGTTATTATTGATCGCATTTTATATTACGCAAAAATGGATCAAATCTTTGGTTATCCCGATTCTCTCACACATCTTTGCACTCCGAACGGGGGATTAGCTCAGTTGGCTAGAGTGCTTGCATGGCATGCAAGAGGTCATGGGTTCGAATCCCATATTCTCCACGATCTCATTATCAGTCACTTACAAAAATATTGTAAGTGACTTTTTTATTTAGTAGAACATTTTAATTGGTATTGTTTTAGGTTTTTTAGACTTTGGCGTATTTCGTCGCCTGTATATTGTTTAAATCTCTGTACTGAATTGCCTAAAATGTTATATGGTTCGGAGATCTGGTTTGATAATAGGAGATTCTGTATTGGTAACCTATAAAAATTTTAATTTTTTATACCTTTGTTCTTGAAGGCGGCCCAGAGCCAGCCAGTATAGCATGTTTATGCCTTTTGTGCTGACATGCTATTTTTTGTCCTGCTTTTTGCTTTCATATAATTTGTCATAGCTTGTTTTTGTCTTAAATAGTGTAGAAGCCAGTTCCAATAATTTTCTTTGGACAGCTATCAAAACCTTCATCGCATCGGCCGTCGTCTTATTTTCTGGTTGGATATTCCGGATATTGAGCAATACTCAACTCCTTACATTCTGTTCAGACTCGAAAAGGTAAAAAAGGATGAGGCAATTTCTAAATAACAATATACTTCATGAGTTATTATGAGGTTGATCTGCTCTCATCCTTCTATCACTTTATCTTACAAATCTAACCTTTATCCTTCCGACTGAATTAACTTTGTAAACATAGGAGTGTTTTATTTAAACCAAAACAATTTTATATCAAACATAAAAAACATCCAAGTCAGAGTTACTAAAGATCCAGTTTGCGTCTAAACTGTGGGATACTAACTCAATAATAAGGTTTTATTAAGAAAAGAAAAATGCTTATTAGAGTATAACTTATACTTTACATTTATACTTGTACACTTAAATTTTTAAAAAATGACAACTGCAGAAGTAGCTAACAAGTTGGTAGAACTTTGCCGCCAGGGAAAAGTTGACGAAGTTCAGCAAGCCCTATTTGCCGACAATGCTCAAAGTATTGAAGCAAACGAAATGATGGGGCCTAAGATAGTAGAAGGCTTGGATGCCATTAAGGCAAAATCAATAGCTTTTCAAGCGGGAGTAGAAGAATTCCATAGCGCAACCATTTCTGACCCTATTGTAGCGGGTAACAGTTTTGCTATTACTTGGGCTATGGATGCAACCTTTAAAGGGCGTGGAAGAATGAGCATTGAAGAAGTATGTGTATATCAGGTTAATGACGGTAAAATAACTTTGGAGCAGTTCTTTTACTAATGTTAACTAAGGCCGGGAAGGCAACATTGGGCTTGACATTATTGATAGGTTCATCCAGTACTATTTTTAATCCATAATAATAGAACAATGCAGTATGTAATTGGAACAAAAGAAAATCCTTTGGTATTAAAAACGCCGCCATTATCGTCGGAATTCACAATGCACAGAGACGAGAAAGATGGAAAAGAAATATTGGTTTGCACAGTTGGCAAAACTGTTCTACATTATGACTATCGCTGTCTTCTCGACTTGCATGCAATGCTAAAAGTACACGGAGATTGGATGGAACTTGGTAGTGCAGATGAACAAAAAACAGCGAAAGAAGGAACAGTTGAGGCTTGGGCACGTTCAGAGAAGAATCCGGTTGGCGGTTGGTATGGACTGAAAAAAGGGTTTCGTGGACGTTTTGGTATGTATATTCCTCCCCTAATGGAATCATTAGGACTTGCCGAAGTAACACACGATTCAAAAGGCAACAAGATGAAAGCGCAGTAGCACTAACTTGGGTTATGTATGAGAATATGAGAATATGAGATTTTTCTTACATATAGGCAGCAGTGATTTCGACGATACGACGCAAATGGCAAAATAATTAAAACGGACGTTGTTAAGCTAATTAACTATTTTTTTAGTTGATTACGATAATTGACATAATTAAAGAATGCCAATAGAACTCTTTAATCAAAATGACTTAAAAGACCGGGAGCAAACGCTTTTGGTCTTTTAAATTTATCACACAAATTATATAAGATTGTTATTACATAGAAAATCGGATTTGAACACTTGATCATTCCTCTGGATTTATAGCCTGAATCAGTTTCAAAAGGCTGGTTAGGTGTTCGATTTGATCTGTTTTATATAATATTGATTGTGAGTTACTTATAATTTTTTGTAATCAATTTTTATGTTTGTTTGAAGTTAGGCGAAATTGCCTCTCGCAATATTCCTTCGGATACCTTGAAAAGAGGTTTGCCCGGTTCATATTAATGGGTTTTACTAAGATCGACTTTATTTGGGAAGCGCTTGGTCAGACTGATCTGTCGCAATTCCACCTGTTGCAAAATGTAACGATAAGCCATAGAAAGCTGGTTGATAAATTCACCCGATTTTTCGGGATGAGATTCAACAAGAGAAGCGAGCACACTTAAATTGTTGAACAGAAAATGCGGACTAATCTGGTTTTTTGAGGCCAGGAATCGGGCATTAATGTTTTCTTTTTCAAGTATTTGTGAATCTACAAGTACCCTTTTAAATTCTCCTGAATCTGATTGCTTACGCACAAATAATAGGCCGAAATAGGTGCAAGTATTGTTAATGCCTGATTCCCCCCTATACCGGCTGCCCAACGCAGCCGCATGTTTAGGATCATAGGAAAATGTCATTGGAATATGGTCCCGGAATGTCTCCATAAACCCCCAGGTAAAGATCAGCATCCAGTTAAAAAGGATCGCCAGCAGAACCGCGGGCACTAAGGTAATAAGCTGATTGGAAAGTTGAAATTCCGAGGATTTATCGCTGCCGGTTATCCGGGCAAGCTTTTTAGTCCCCAGTCAATCATATAGATCGAGCTGGTGTAAAAGATAGTACTAACCAGAATCTCGATAAGAAAAAGTGGTAATTTAGTGAGAATGGTATACCACATATATCGTGCTGAACATTGATGAATGTTCTGAGCGGAATGTAAATAATGGCAAGGGCAAAGCCAAGTAACCATTTCTTGTCAAAAACTGAACGCCGCATGTTAATTTGAAAGTCAGCTCAATATAAAACAAAAGACCTGAAGTGAATATTTTTTTTGATATTACAGGCTCAAAATTACCAGAACAGCTTTATTGAATCCAGGAAATAATGTTAGCCTGATTTTTTATCAAAAGGCAAATCAATGGAATATTACTTTAAAACAATGGAATCACCGGTGGGGAAATTAACATTGGTAGCCAGCGAGCAAGGCCTTTCGGCTGTTTTATGGGAAAAAAATAATTCTGACCGAACCGGAATAAGTTTCGGTTTAGAGGATATCAATTATCCGATTCTTCTGGAAACTGAAAAGCAGCTCAATGAATATTTTGCAAAAAAACGAAAGGTGTTTTCTCTTAAACTTGATTTTGTCGGTTCCGAATTTCAAAAGAAAGTGTGGGAAGCATTACTGACCATTCCATTTGGAGAGACAAGAACTTACGGGCAGATTGCAAAACAAATTGGTAATCCTCAGGCTGTGCGCGCCGTTGGCGGTGCAGCAAATAAAAATCCGGTTTCCATTATTGCGCCGTGCCATCGTGTGATTGGTGCTACTGGGAAATTGGTTGGATTTGGTGGAGGAATTGCTAACAAAACCATTCTTTTGGACATTGAAAAAACTTTCAAACAGACTTCGTTATGGGAATAAAAATATCAGATAATTATGCAATGTCCGAAACATTTTCAGCAGACAATTTTCGTGAAATTTGTGATAAACTTGGTGACTTGGACGAAGATTTGGCTGTTATCATAAAGGAGCATGGCTATCCGCCGATGTGGACGAGGCCTAATACGTATGAAACGCTGGTTCATATTATTCTCGAACAGCAGGTTTCCTTAGCTTCGGCGCTTGCTGCGTTGAAGAAATTGCAGGAAAAAACAATAGCATTGACACCTGAAAATATTCTTAAACTAAGCGATGAAGAATTGAAAGCCTGTTATGTAAGTCGCCAGAAAATGATTTATTTAAGAGGTCTCGCTTTGGCATTGGTTGAAAAAAGACTGGAGCTGGATGTTTTGGGAAGTTTGCCTGATAATGAAGTGCGAAGTCAGCTAACCGCACTGAAAGGTATTGGGAACTGGACGACCGATATTTATTTGATGTTTGTTTTGCAAAGAGCGGATATATTTCCAATCGGTGATCTGGCCGCAGTTAATGCATTAAAAAGAGCAAAAAAACTGGTCAGGGAAACGCCTCGTGAAAATCTGCTTGAAGTTGCTGCTTTCTGGAAACCATACCGAACCGTGGCGACGATGATTCTATGGCATCATTATCTTTCTTCGCCGTTTAGAAGCTATGCATTATACCCAAAATGATTTTTTAGTTTGAGGTTGATCAAGACTTTTTATGCGGTTTATAGCCAGGTCTTTTTTCATAACCCACATTGCTTACATCTTCTTTTTTCAAATCGTTTTGCTCTTCGAAATAATTTACTACATACATCAGCGGAATTGTAATTCTGTCGGCGGCGTTGGAAAGTTGTATGACTGCACGGTCTAACGATTCTTTATCAAAACCAATAAAATTGCCCCGGACGAACTCGCCTGGCATTTTTGCATACGTTATCTGCTTATTAAGATATTTTTCTGCCCGTCTTTGCAGGCCGGTAAGTTGAAGCTCAGTCATGATTTTGTGTATTTGCTCCGAAGGTTACCAATATTTTTTTTGAAAGAAAAGATCCTGCTACAATTCTTCAAAATAAATCACTCGAAAAGCGAAATCTGGAAGTAAATTTTTTGATTAATAATGCAGGAATTGGTTCCGCCGGAGATTTTTCAAGTCTCGAACTAAAAAGCGAGCTGGAAATGATAACGCTCAATGTGTCCGCTCTGGTAGCGCTGATGCATCGTTTTATCCAAAAAAAATGATGGACGGGATAGGTTATCTGGTGTCAAATTCGCTTATTACCAGAGTATTGGCCAAGTCATTCCGCCCAACTTTTGATCGAAAAAAATAAGGAATATTATACTGATTCGAACAAAAATTCGCTGATCAGGAAATTGAGTATTTTTTAGGTTTCAATCCCATTTGTCTTTCAAAAATTCGGGTAAAATGGCTTAGATTGGTAAATCCAGTCCGATAGCCAGCTTCTGATACGGAAACTTTTTGTTCTTTAATCAGATAGGCCGCTTCATTTATTCGTAGCATCTGATAATAACTGTGGACGCTGTTTCCAAAGATCTGCTTAAACAGACGCTGCATTTTACTTTCGCTCATCCCCGCTGAAAATGCCAGCTCATAGAGGTTGGGCGAAATATTGAGATCTGAAATGATTTTGTCTTTGATGGAATAAACCATTTTCACATCAGTAATATTAAGCGGATAATTATGAACATTTCCCCGTTTGGAAAGTTCGACAAACAGCATATAGATCAGCTCTTCGGCTTTTATTCTGTAATAAAAATCGGAGAGCTGAGCATTTGCATCTGCTTCAACTATTTTTGCTGCTATTGTTTGTATTTCCGGCGAAATAATCTCTTCATATAAATAAGGCTGGTTTCCAGAAACAATAGTTTGCAGCAGTGTACTTCCCTCTTGTTGATTGAGTAAATCTTTTAGTAAATCCGTATGAACCGATATCAAAATGGTATTGATCTGTGTTTTGGCCGGGGTGAAAATTTCAAAATCCATATCAGCAGAAGTCACCTGCACAGAAGGCAGGAAGCCGGCTTGTCTGTTTTTGATTTCATTATTCTGGTGGAATACCTTCCGAAAACTAAATGTAATCAGATCTCTTCCGGTCGCTACCGGATTTCTTTTCAGTATGATATCTTCTTCAAGTTCAAATTTATGAATCATCAGATGGAGTTTCGGGCCAAGATTAAAGCTTTTGATATAACCTTTTCCCATGATTTCGGGTAACACAAGTACGCCATTTTGGATTTGGGTTCCGGTAAGCTGCGCAATACTGGCCATTAAGCCAATACTTGCTGATTTTGTAAGATCAATTATCATTTTACTTTTTTGGACTATTAATTTACTAAAATAAGATATTTTATCAATATGGCGTCACTTAATTTTGTTTCCACAAATCAACAATAACAAATTAAGAGATGAACAAGAATTTAATAGCCAATAAAAAAATAGCCATAGTAGGCGGTGGCCCTGTGGGTTTAATGGCTGCCAGACTTTTACAAATGAAAGGCGCGGTGGCAACAGTTTACGAACGTGACAAAACCCAGGATGCACGAATGCTGGGTGGTTCCATAGATCTGCATAAAAATACCGGACAAAAAGCATTGGAAAAAGCGCGTCTGCTTGATAAATTTTACGAAAAAGCCAGGCCTACCAGCCAAAGAATGGCGGATAAGTTTGGTAACATTCTGATGGAAATGATGCCTGACCAAGCCAGTCTTTATGATGAACCGGAAATTGACCGTCCTGATCTGAGAAAAATACTGCTTGAAAGTCTGACTGAAAATACAGTTGTTTGGGACCGGCAGGTTATTGGCATTGATATAAAAACGGATTGCTTTGAACTGCATTTTCAAAACGGAAGCACAGCATTTTCTGAGTTGGTCATCGTTGCTGATGGATCAAGATCCCGCACCAGAAAGTATGTAACTAATACGGAGCCTGAGCTCACGGGAACCTTTGTGATACAGGGAGAAATCCTGCACCCGGAATCAGCTTGTCCGCTTATTTATAAATTGGCCAACAATGGAAATCTGGCAGCGGTTGAAGATAAAAAGGCGGTTTTTTTGCATAACAAAGGAACCGGAAGTCTGTGTTATTATGTGTCATTTAATGAGGTTTCCAGTTTGTTTAGAGACCGCAACATTGATTTGAAAAATATTCCCGCCGTTCGTGTTTTTCTTGAAGAAATGTTTACGGGTTGGGATAAATCGTATATGGAAATGTTTAGAGCAACCAATGAATTTACAGGTTTTCCTCTGAACGTTTTTCCTTTAAAACAAAGCTGGAATCCTCATAATAACATCACGCTCATTGGAGACGCCGCTCATGTAATGCCTCCTTTCGGTGGAAATGGAGTAAATATTGGCCTGCTGGATGCATTAAATCTGACTGAAAATCTGACAAACGGGGAATTTTCAGACATACAATCAGCCATAGATGATTATGAAAAAAAGATGTTTGCATATGCAGCACCGGTTCAGCTTGGAGCGATGGAAGCTGATAAACGAATACATTCCCAGACTGAAAATGCTTTTAAAAGAGTCGAAAAAATGATGCAGGAGAGAAGGAAGCAAAAATGAAAAGTAAGCTTGCCTGAACATGTGCGGTGCGGTTATTCTCTATGAGAACGACCGCACTTTTTGTTTGCGAGCAATCTGTTTCATTTTCCATTTTGGCTACAACAATTACCAAACCGGATACAATCGCCTTGTGTTAGACCCGCACCTTTGTATTACAATAATGAACAGGAAAAACAGCTAAATATAAATCAAATGTCATACTGCAGTTATATAGAAAGCATGACCGGCGGGCAAAAGGATATGCACAAAGATTATCACGATAATCATTACGGATTTCCGATTCATGATGATAATGAATTGTTTGGAAGATTGATTCTGGAAATTAATCAGGCTGGCCTGAGTTGGGAAATCATCCTGAAAAAAGAATCCGGTTTCCGTCTGGCCTACGACAGTTTTGAAATTGAAAAAATAGCTTCCTATACAGAAGCGGACAGGGAAAGATTGTTGAAAGATCCGGGCATTATCCGAAACCGGCTGAAAATTAATGCAGCGATTGAAAACGCCAGGGCCATTCTCGGACTTCAAAAAGAATATGGCTCATTTGAAAAATGGCTTGCATTTCACCATCCAAAATCAAAGGAAGAATGGGTAAAAGTTTTTAAGAAAGCTTTCCGCTTTACCGGCGGAGAAATTGTGAATGAATTCCTCATGAGTATCGGAATGTTGCCTGGTGCCCACGCTAAAACATGTCCTGTTTATAGAAAAATTTTGAATGAAAATCCGCTCTGGATTAATGCCTGATAAGTAAATTATTTCTAATACTTTAAATCGAAAAATAAAATGAAAACGATCTTCATTACCGGCGCATCGGCCGGACTTGGTAAAGCAACTGCAAAATTATTTCAATCAAAAGGCTGGAAAGTAATCGCAACCATGCGTACACCAGAAAAGGAAACCGAACTGAATCTGTTGGAAAACGTGATTTTGCTTCCGCTTGATGTTACTAATATTGAACAAATTGAAACGACTGTAAAAGCTGCCGTTGCTTTGGGCGATATTGATGTAGTTTTCAATAACGCCGGTTATGGTCTGATCGGGCC
Organism: Dyadobacter frigoris; assembly: GCF_005280585.1. Lineage (GTDB taxonomy): Bacteria > Bacteroidota > Bacteroidia > Cytophagales > Spirosomataceae > Dyadobacter > Dyadobacter frigoris. Next base: position 298,780 of record NZ_SZVO01000003.1, on the reverse strand, counting down.
TTTGGAATCTTATACCGAGGATGAGGTCAGAAGTCAGTTTGAAACTAATTTCTTTGGGGTAATATGGGTTACCAAAGCATTTATCCCTTATTTTAAGGAAAGAAAAAGCGGTTTGTTTATTACAACAACATCACTTTGTGGCCTGACGACTTATCCGCTTTCGTCGATATACAACGCTTCCAAATGGGCTTTACAGGGATGGAGTGAAAGTATGTCTTTCGATCTTGCCCGGTTTAATATTGGCATAAAAAATGTTGCGCCGGGCGGAATCAAAAGCAATTATATGAATGTCATGAAAGTATCGGAAGACAAAGATTATGATCCGTTGATGGAAAGAATGACCGAAGGATTTACGGACGGGACTTTAATGGAATTTTCTGAATCGGAAGTAATTGCTGAGGTTGTTTATCGTGCAGTGACGGACGAAAAGGATCAGCTGACCTATCCTGCCGGAAATGATGCGGTAAGAATTTATGAAAAGAGACTCAAAGATGGACCGGAAGCTTTTAGACAGGGGATAACAAAATATCTGAATCTTGAAAGTCCGTACAACGTTGCTACTTTGTAAATTAGGTAACTTGGCATGGAAATCCCGACAGGAAATTTCCATGCCCGTCATTTTGGAATATTATGAAATCAGAATCAAAACAGCCGTTTATTTTCAACTCAATTTCAGAATTGCACCGGGCATTAGGTTTGCCGAAACCGCTGCATCCGTTGGTAAGTCTTGTGGATTATGGTAATATCAAAAGCGATACCGATGAAATCAGTAAAGGAATGATCCTGAACTTTTTTAAGGTTTCCTACAAAAGGAATTTCCACGGCAAGATAAAATACGGGCAGCATTACTATGATTTTGATGAAGGCGGTCTGTCTTTTATTTCTCCAAACCAGATCATTTCGGCAATTGCGAATGAAGCTGATTACGGTGGTTTTACTTTGCTTTTTCATTCTGACTTCATCCGGAATTATCCTTTGGGAAAGAATATCAGGAATTATGGATTTTTCTCCTATTCGGCTTCTGAGGCACTTTATCTTTCCGAAAAAGAGCAAGAGATCATTATTGGGATCTTTAAAAATATCGGGCACGAACTTTCTTTATCGATCGATCATTTTAGTCAGGATATTATTTTATCACAAATCGAACAATTGCTGAATTATAGTAACCGGTTCTATAACAGACAGTTCATTACAAGGAAAACGGCCCACAGTGATTTGCTGACCGAACTTGAAAAGATACTGGCAAATCATTTTGATAACAGCGAAGGGTTGGTAAAAGGGTTGCCATCTGTGCTGGAGATTTCTGAAAAACTGAATGTTTCGCAAAGATACCTGAGTGATATGCTTCGGCAGCTTACCGGGCAAAATACGCAGCAGCATATCCACAACAGGCTTATTAATAAAGCAAAAGAAATATTAAGTACAACAGATCTCACGGTTGGAGAAATTGCTTATCAGCTGGGTTTTGAGCATCCTCAGTCTTTCAATAAATTGTTTAAAAACAAGACAAAAGTGTCGCCTGTAGAATTCAGACGGTCGTTTAATTGATATCAATTTCATAAACCTGATTTTGATCAAATCAGGAAATCAGACCGCCCAGGCTTCAACATCCATTTTTAAAAGCCTGCTCTTGAAAAGATCAGTACGATATTTTACTATAAATTTTTTAAACGTAAAACCGGTTCGGGCTATCAGGCTTTCATTGATACATTCTTCCGATACATTAAAACTGGATGCAATTTCCTGAATATCAAATTTATTGTTGAGTTGAAGCTGCCTTTTGATGTATTCAAGGATGCGGTCCGTTTCGGGATGAAATTGCCGTACTGGAATGTATTTCCTGACATACTGAATATTTCTGTCAAGCATGTGTATCAATGTGAAGACACTGTTTCTGATAATTTCCTTATAAGAATCTGGCCGGTTTTGCATTTCGTGGGTAATGAGCTTGATAATCTGGCTTGCAGATTCCCTGTCGATACTACGCTCCATAACCTTGCCCTGAACAAATGATTTATTTAAAACCAAGGACTCGACCTGGCCAAACATGGTTGAGAAAGTAGTCACATAAGGTTTCTCTTTTAAAGCTGTTTTTTGTGATAAACCGGAAATTATGCTAAATATTTTTGTTTTTCCGAAACTTTTAAAACTAATATTTTGCTGCGGGCGGAGGATGAAAATACTGTCTTTTTCGTAGCTGTACGGGACATTATCCAAGGTTGCTCTTCCACTTCCTTCAAGAATAACGATTACTCTCAGGCGGTCACTATATGGGCAAAGCGATTCCAGCTCATTAGCTTCCAGGCTTGCCAGGATGCACTTCTTATGTATGTTCAGTTCTTCCAAAATTCAGCAGGGAAAATGAAAATAAATTGACTAATGAATTGTCTGGTTTCTGTACCTGACAACGTTCAGTCAAAAGTGTTTAAAAGTAAACTTTATGTAAAATAAAAAAGTCTCAATGACGGGTTTTGGAAGCTGAACGGGCATTTTTTGTGGAAGAATGAAAACCTGGAATTATTTGCCAAGCCATTGTTTGAAATCCGGGATGCGATCCGTGCTAACATAAATTTCCTGCTGTGCCGTTGGTGCCAGTTCAAGTTTAAGCCGGCCCGCGGATAAGGCATTGATAGAACTGATACTTCCAAGCGAAATGATCAGCGATCTGTTGATGCGAAAAAACTGGCTCGGATCCAGCAGCTGGATCAGTTTATCCAGACTATAATCCATTGTCAGATGTTTCCCGTCAAACGTTCTTAGATACGTAGCCTTTTGTTCAATGGTAAAATAGGCGATATCTGCCGTTTTTACGCTAAAAAGCCGTGTTCCGGCAGATGCCATAAACCGGTCTTTGTACTGTTCATGCTGGATTGGCAATTGCAGCCATGATTTTAATTCGGATAAATCGGGGAAGGTTTTATTTTTAAAATGCAGATCTTTGAATTTATTGAGCGCAGTGTCAAGTTCGGCCGGATTAACCGGTTTCAAAAGATAATCGACGCTGTTTGCCTTAAATGCTTTCAGCGCATATTCGTTATAAGCCGTTGTAAACAGGATTGGAATTGTCAGATTCAGCTGTTCAATGATTTTAAAGCCAAGGCCGTCTTCCAGCATAATATCAAGGAAAATAAGATCAGGTTCGGCGTTGCTATCGTTTTCGAGCCAGAGAATACTTTCTTTTACAGAAGGTATTCTGGCAAGTACATTGACAGAAGGATCATACCTCAAAATAAGATTTTCCAATCTTGTCGCGCTAAGTGTTTCATCTTCAATAATGAGAACGTTCATGAAATCAGAGGGATTTTAACGACAAACTGATTTTGCTGGTTTTCTACCAAAACGGGTTTATTGACAAGCAATTTATAGCGGTTAATAATATTGTGTAAACCAATTCCGGTAGAAGCCTCGGTTGGTTCCCGCAGCTGAACCGGATTCCGGATAACTAAAAAATCGTCTTCTATGCCAATCGTTATAACCAGTGGATTGGGAACCGACATCTGGTTATGTTTTACTGCATTTTCAACCAGAAGTTGTAAAGTAAGAGGTACTATCGAATAAGAATCGATTTGCTCGTCTGAAAGGTTAATTTGCAAATTTATTTTGTCTTCAAATCTTGTTTTAAGCAAATACATATAGCTTTCCAGAAATTCAATTTCCGTGCGCAGTTTGATCTGGTCGAAATCAGATTGTTCGAGTATGTAGCGATAAGCCTGTGAAAGTCTGCTTATAAATTCTATGGATAATTCCTTATCGGTTTCAACGAGTGTACTCAGCACACTGAAATTATTAAACAGAAAATGAGGACTTACCTGATTTTTCAGTGCGTTGAAATGTGCCTTGATATTTTCTTTTTCAAGGCGTTCGCTATTAAAATGTACTTGTTGCAAGCGCTGGTAAACCCGTACATTTGCGGCCAGATAATAGGCTGCCATAAGTGCCATAACAGTTATTCCATTGTTGGCACGTCGTTTCTGGTTTATCATAAGCAGTTCCCCGGAAGAGCTGACGTGATAAATCCGTGGGTCCCAGATTGATTCCATCCAGTGCCAGAATGCCCTGAAAGCAGTATTAAACATTACCGCCAGGCCGATGGCAATGAGTAAAGTCATCAGCTGGTTCAAAAATTTATAATTGACCAGAAATTTACTCCTGGGGAATCTGGAAATATAATATTGGAGCCACTCAATAACATTTAACCATAAAGTGTAAAACAAAATACTGACAATCAGTTCTATAATCCAGAGCGGCAGTTTGTGGAGAACTATTGTGGTGTCATAAAACGTAACATTTACATAGATACGGATGGGTACGTAAATAATAGCAAGTCCGAATCCCAACTTCCATTTCTGCCTGTTGGTAAGTGGATTAAGTGTTTCTGCCCACATAAATTGAGATGATTTGTCAGCCGTATTACCAAAGGCAAAAAACGGGTTTATTTTACCCATTCGGCTTTTCAGAACGCAGACAAATTTTATTTAGTGGAGTACCTTAAAAGGGCTGTTCATCCATTTCAATTCCGCCCAGCATATGACCCAGAATAGGCTCACATTTTTCGCGACAGGCAGGATAGAAATGGCCATGTTTCCGGAAATCAGATTTTGGAGATAAACCCCACCAGAATTCCGCTATGGCAATGGGCTGCATATTTTGCTGAAAAGCATATTGGAGTAACTTTGGAGCTGCACATTCTCCTGCTCCGGCAGGTGGATTTTTGTAGGAAGCATCTTCGAAAATTTCGCACAGGCTTTTCTTGTCTCCTTTCTGGTTAAGGAAATTATACTGGTCAAAAATTTCTTTTTGTAAAGAGACAGAATGTGCTTTTCGTGTCGTTTTCAGCAGTTCAACTTCTTGCTGTGTTTCTGTTTCCTTATCTTCAAGCGCTTTAATTTGCTGATTGATAAGGGAAAGTTTTTCCATCCCGGTATTCAGGAAACCGCCGTCAGCCATGCCGTCAAAAATGGGCGGGACAAATTTTTGATGATGATTTCCGCCAGCCAGTTTCCCTGAGAATGCAGATAGATAACCAATTTCATCATCCTCTGTTCTTACCACCAAAACACCAAACATTTTTCCAATAACAGTACCTTCCTGATCAGCTTTTAAACCAAAATTATGATCCCATTCCTGTTGATTTTCCAGATGTGATTGTAATTTTTCAACAGCGAGCAAAGAAAGCGGATGTGGCTCGTAGTCAAACGGAAAAGTAAATTTGTAGGGAAAGGTATACGCAGCCAGTGATTCTTCAAAAGGGCTGAAAATCTTATCCGCGGATGAGATGGACTTTATCAAATGCAAGCTATAAAATTCAGTAATATATCAGCGTGTGCAAAAACGCTCACAAAATTAACAATATCCAATAACTTTTAACCTGAAAAATGACAAAATAAAAAAGTAAAATTCTTTCAACCGGCTTGAAATATAGTTTCAGAAACCCAATATTAATGCGGTTACTATCAAATAAAGGATCATTGCTACCGTTGATTTGTTCATGATATTTTATTTAAATTTTGGAAAAAGAGAATGGCTGATATTCCTTTATTTAAGAATGCATTTTAATATCTTTAAACAGTTACGGAAATTATCCATGAAAGGCTGCCATTTGAATTGAATCGGAGCATTGAGTTACCGTTAAATATGAAATCTGCAATTTTCTAAGTTTATTTTGTACCTTTTCGAAAAAATGTAAACCCAGGCATTGAATAAGATTTTTGTTTACCTGATCATTTTACTTTTACCGGCTGCTGCTTTTGCACAACCTGTTAACAATCTGAGCGATAGTTCCACTGCCGCAATTAATCAGTACGCAGTCTTGCCAGATCGCGGTTATACCTTTGAAAAAATACTTTCGGATACCTCGCTTGTTTTTATTGATGGAGATTCGCTTAGGTCAGGTAATGCAACGAACTATTGGCTGAAAATCCGCATTAACAATCCTTTTCACTATGCTGATGTCTATAATGTTTCACTAAACTTAAACCTGAATAACGTTTTATATTATTTTAATGAAAATACCCAAAAGTGGGTATCATATCAAAATGGGCTCTTGGTTCCGTATAAGGGTAAGCGTAACCTTAATGAAATGACCTGTGTTTTACAGGGACAAACTGAAAACATTTTGTATATCAAGGTTGAAGCAAGTGCGTTACAGAAATTAGGTTATAATGTCAAACCGTTGATAAAGATTGAAAAATCTGTTTATGCCAGCAAGAGAGAGCAGAAGGCGTGGTTGTCCTGGATAACTTCATTGACCGTATTGGCCCTCTTTTTTCTGAATAATTTATACATTTATTTTAGTATCAGGGATAAAACCGTCTTGTTCTATCTTATTGCTCAGTTGGGTGGAATCTTTTATATCACGGCGTATAAAAGGTTTTATTACATCCTCTTTCCAAATTCGGTTTTTACTTCTACGGTGTCTCCAAACGGGCAGTTGCATTCTTTTGATTTATCCAGTTTATTGATGCACGGAGGCATTTTGCTGATCATGTATGGCGTGGTAGGATTGACACAGTCTTTCTTAAATACGAAAAAGAGGCTGCCCGTGATGGACACGGCGCTCCGGACCGGGTTGTTGGTTTATGTGCTGTTTACAGTGATGGTTGTAGTGGTCAATATTTTCGTGGTTTATCTGGAAGATTATACTTTATTGTATCACAATATTCTTGCCTTGCTGCTGATCGCCATCATGATGTGTACCTGTGTGGTCGGTTACTTTAGAAAACTTCCTGCCGCCACACCATTTTTACTGGCTATTTTTCTGCCTTTATTTTTCATGTTGGGTACTACTTTATACCATGTTTTTATCAGCTTTAACGATACCAGTGATTCCTTAATGCCTGATTTTTCAATAATTTCTCAGGCGCTTGCTTTTTCAATAGCTTTGGTAGCGCGTACAAAATCCATTCACAAAGATCTAAAAGCAAAAGAAATGGAAGCCCGGCAACTCGAATTTGACTTGAAGGAAATAGGATTAAGGCAAAGACTGATCGAATTGGAAAACCAGAAAATTAATGCAGATATTCGTCATGAGAAAATCAGGAATGAATTACTTGAACAGCGTCTGGAAGTAAACCAGAGAGAACTGGCGTCAACGACATTGTACTTAGTTCAGAAAAACGAATTGCTTGCGAGTCTGAAAACACAGATTCAGGAGCTGAACCAATTGTACCCCGACAACAAACATCAGGGACTGAAAGGTATCGAATCCATCCTCCAAAGTAACTTGTATCTGGACGGCGACTGGCGAAAATTCAAGCTGCATTTTGAGCAGGTCCATCCTCATTTTTTTGAAAATCTGCTGGCAAAATATCCTTCACTTACCAAAAATGAAATAAGGCTGTACGCCTATTTTCATATCAATCTTTCCACTAAGGAAATTGCGGTTTTACTGAATATTGACCCCGCCAGTGTGCGGCGGGCAAAAACAAGGCTTTACAAAAAAATGGCCATCGCTGAGGAAGGCGATTTGCAGGATGGCAGCAACTAACTGAACATAGCAACAATTTTAGTGGAATTTTGGCCAAAACCCGGTTTTTGTTGAAAAATCAGGGTTTTTCTGTTATTTGTACACACTTTGTCTACGCTCGATTTTTGGTATTAAGCAATTTAGTGCATTGTTTTGCTTAGAAATTATTGTTGCCCTCCCTACTATCAAAGATGTGTTTAATTACGGCTGAATTAAGTCGGGAAATTAAATTTCATGTTGCTGCATGTGATCAGCTAAATGATTACATGCAGCAATAAAAAACAGCTAACCCAGCACATTTAATCAGGAAAACGTATGAGCACTATGAGTGAAAGAGGAAGTAGAAAATGTAAATCCCTTAGGGAAACGCTGTCCGAAACAATTGGATTAATAGTCGTTTTGTACTGCGTTTATTTGTTCGGTAATCTAGTTGTTAGCGGATATATCACTGACAAAACACTGACCAAAGTTTTACTGGATTTTTGGCCGAAATGAGGAAATGATTTTAGCTTTTGCACAGTATGAAATAATAAGCTAAAATCACTTTTTTTCAGGGATCAGATCTTGCAATTTTATTTGTCTTTAATTTGAACTGAGACTATTTGCCTCGGATAATCATCCTTTGATATCTTGTCAAAGATGGTTTTCCTGAGTCCTTGACTTCCAGGATGATGTGAATAGTATCTCCTTTTTTGATGTCACCAGGAATTGTCATGTTAGCTTTCGGACTGGCTGCATTTAGAATAGCTACTTTGTTTTTGTAACTCCCAACTTCCTCATATCGCCACCAGTGATACGTTAGTTTATCGGAATCGGGATCGCTGGCCTGGCCACTGAGAAGTATGATTTTGCCAGGTTTTACGCTCAAATAGCTTTGTGACAGTAACTTAACATTCGGTGGGTGATTTGCATTATTGTAGCTTTTTACACACCAGTCTGCGCGGGCTGCGAAATCATTCTGAATTACGTCAATCCAGCGTGTTTGTGGATAAGCCGCGTCGTTTTTATGTGTATATGGATTGTAATCGGTTACCGTATTTCCATCTTCCCATCGACTTGGATTTGTTTTTGATTGAATCATTCTACCGCCCCAGCCGCCATATGAACCGTCTTCCAAACTTCTTAATCCCACATCGATAAGGTAGAAAAATGCGGGAGAATCTCCTTCACCGATAAAATCGTATTTGCCAAAGCCGTTTTTGGATGCTTCAGTGCTATCACCATGTGTATGTTCGGGATCTCCTTCAAGTTTTGTACCGTCACCATACAAATAATAGTTTTCCAGCAACGGTCCATGGTTGAATTTAATATTTTCGGCAAACCACTTTCCCTTCAAATAGGGTTGAAGTTCTATTGGGACTACTTTTGGCCACGGGTAGGCAAAGCTCCAAAATTGATCGGCATTGTACAAAATACGGAGTTGAGGCCAGTTGGGAGCTATATATTTCAGATACGTAGCATCCTGATCCAAAATAGCATAAATGACCGCTTTTTGAGAAACTTTCCTGTAAATACTGTCCCATTCAGGTTTTGATTTATAATCTTCTTCAATTGATTTTAGTGCCCTGGCAACCGTGTTTGTTCCTCCCCAGATTTGAAGGTAAACAGGATCGGGATTATCGTCGAGAAGTATTTTTTTGATAAAATCAGAACCTTCTGTATTTGCGGACATTTCTCCTTCAAAATCAATATTTCCGATTTTGACAATGCCTTTTAAGTAATCCGGTGTCGGATATCCTTTTGCATGTTTTATGAGGTTAGGATAAATTTTACGGTAGTCTTCAATGTGTTTTTGCATCCAGCTCGTCCCGGGCCACCGAAGATCTTTGCGTTGACCATATCTTTTAGCCGTATTCTCCATTTCAGAGGTAAACAAAGTCCCTTTACCATCACCTTTATAATGCCATTGAGAACTGCTGTAAACCAGCCCGACGATATTAAATTCATTGGAATACAATAGCAGCCTCGTGAAAGAATCGATATCGTCAACTTCTCCGTCCGTTGTAATAATTGTCCTTTGTTTTTTTACAGAATTTTGTGCCAATACTAAACCCGGAAAAATAAATGTCATTAAAATGAATACTAAACTTCTAGTGGTTAGTGAAAGCATAATTTCCGGATTGACTTCGAAACCAGGGTGGTTTCGAATAACATGATAACATAAAAAATTGAATATCTACTTAGATTTTGTTTCAAAACGAAAGACTTGATTTCAAGCGATGCAAGAAATAATAGTCATAAAAATGATTGTCTTACAAACCATTTTTGTTACATGTCTACATTTGCGCGTTGAAAATACTTATTTTGCATTCCGGGAATAAATTACCTCACATCCTATTACCACGCAATAACCTATATGAAGAAATTAATTACAATCTTTTTACCCGTTTTTCTGGCAGGTTCCGCATTTTCACAACAGGCGGTATTAACAGCAAACGACTATCAAAAAGCAGAAAGTTTTCTAACGCCCAACACGCAAAAGTACATTGACAATGTTGCGGGAAAGCCAACCTGGATCTCCGGAGAGCGGTTTTGGTATCGTACGTTGACGGCACAAGGCAGCGAATTTATTTTGGTAAATGCATTGAAAGGAACGCGCTTGCCTGCTTTTAACCAAGCCAAACTGGCGCAGTCTCTTTCGGCTGCGAGTGGAAAAAGTTATACTGCTTTTATGCTCCCTTTTCAAAGTTTCACTTTTTCAACGGATGAAAAATCGCTTCTTATTTCAGCGGATGGAAAACCGTGGAAATGTGATTTGAAAACGTATCAGATAACAGAAGACACTTCGGCAAAAATAAAAACAGACGAAGAGCCGAAGAACGAATCGTTCTCACCGGATGGCAAAAAAGCGGTTTTGATCAAAGATTATAATTTGTGGATACGTGATGTAACGTCAAACCAGCTTACACAGTTAACCAGCGACGGAATCAAAGATTTTGGATACGCAACGGATAATGCGGGCTGGCGTCACAGTGACAAGCCGGTTCTGCTTTGGTCGCCGGATTCCAAAAAGATTTTTACCTATCAGCAGGATGAAAGAAAAGTAGGCGATATGTTTCTGGTAACCACCAATGTAGGTCATCCAAAACTGGAAGCATGGAAATATCCATTGCCTGGCGACAGCGTTGTGGCCATGCTACATCGTGTGATTATCAATATTGAAACACCCAAAGTAGTACGTTTACAAATTCCTGCGGACGTGCATAGGTCAACTTCCGGTGACGATATCAGTCGCGGAGGTGTGCTAAATGACGCTTCATGGAGCCAGGACGGTTCTCAGCTTGTATTTATTTCTACATCCCGTGATCACAAAGAGGAAAAAGTAAGAATTGCTGATGCCGCTACCGGTTCAGTAAAAGAAATTTTTGAAGAAACATCCCCAACGCAGTTTGAATCAGGACAAAGAGGAATCAGCTGGCGGTTTTTGTCTGCAAGCAATGAAATTATCTGGTACTCTGAAAAGGATAACTGGGGGCATTTGTATTTGTACGACGCGACTTCCGGAAAGCTGAAAAACCAGATTACCAAAGGTGAATGGCTGGTTACGCAGCTGATAAAAGTGGATGAAAAAAGTCGTGCAATTTACTTTATGGCCAATGGCAAAGAATCCGGTAATCCATATTTCAGCCATTTTTACAAAATCGATTTTGATGGTTCGGGATTGACGTTGTTAACACCAGAAGCAGGTTTTCATACGGTATCCTTATCAACGTCGGAAAAGTTTTTCGTTGATACTTACTCACAGCCTGACGTTGCGCCGGTCACGGTTTTACGTAATTTGAGTGGAAAATTAGTTGCTGAACTGGAAAAAACAGATGTGAGCCGGTTGAAAACCATTGGCTGGAAAGCACCAATTCCTTTTTCTGTAAAAGCACATGATGGAAAAACAGATGTGTACGGATTGATGTATACGCCGACAAAACTGGATTCGACAAAAAAATATCCACTTGTAGATTATATTTATCCGGGTCCGCAAGGCGGCAGTGTTGGGTCTTGGGCATTTTCTGCATCGAGAAGAGACAATCAGGCTTTGGCAGAACTTGGATTTGTTGTCATTGAACTGGAAGGTACAAGCAATCCATTGCGGTCGAAAAGCTTCCATGATATGAATTATGGACAAATGGCCGAAAATACTTTACCGGATCAGGTTTCAGGAATTAAACAACTTGCCTCGAAATACAACTGGATCGATACCAGCCGGGTAGGTATGCACGGACATTCCGGAGGCGGGTTTGCCACGGCTTGTGCCATGTTTACTTATCCTGATTTTTTCAAAGTTGGAATTTCTGAATCTGGGAACCAGGATAACCGGAATTACGAGGACGACTGGGGTGAGCGTTACATCGGTTTACTGAAAACGGATGCAAAAGGTGTATCCAATTACGAAACTCAGGCTAATCAGGTTTATGCCAAAAACTTAAAAGGAAAACTGATGCTTGCGCACGGAATGATGGATGATAATGTTCCTCCATACAATACAATGCTGGTTATTGAAGCATTAGAGAAAGCAAATAATGATTATGACCTGATCATTTTCCCGAACAGCCGCCACGGTTATGCGAACTTTGGTCCCTATATGATGAGACGCCGCTGGGATTATTTCGTTCAACACTTGTTAGGTGCCAAACCCCCGAAAGAATATCAATTGCATAGTGTTACAGATCCAAGAAATTCGGTGAAGTAATAGTGGGAATTGTATTAGCAAAAAGAGGGAACAATCATTTTAGCGATTGTTCCCTCTTTTGCTAATAATGGACATGGAATTGAACCGTTGCATTATCTGGAATTTTTGGAATAAGTGCGAAAAAAGGAACTTTTATTTGACTAGGAAGCATTCCCGATTTCATCTGAATATCGTAATAAAGTACATTGTACTCGCAAAAGCTTTTTATAGTTTGTTTTAAAATCGCGTCCTCATTGGCTGCCCTATATCTACCTGCCAGCACTGTGTTTTTTGAAAAGTCAAATTTACCTCTGGTGTTTAAAAAATATTTATCCAACTGCTCCTCGGATTGTATCACCAGCGTAGCCAGCGAATCGTTGAGGGTCAGATTTTCGATAAATTTTAGCGTTGTTATATTTTGAAATTCTATAAAGCCATCCTGACATTGATAGACGTAAGCAGGCTCATTTTGTTTGCAGGAAGAGTCTGCCAAATTCAGTAGAAACAGTAAAAACAGGCTGCTGTATTTAATCAACACACGTTTAAGTTTCTTTGTCATAGCGTCTCAAAACTTTATCGTTCAATATCACAAATTACTGAAAAACGAGAAGACTTGTTAAAGAAAAAAATCAGTTTAGTCTAAATCCTCTGGATAATTTCCATTCGGAAATGCTTCCAAATATTGCCGTATTTGATCGTCATTAAGTTTTCGGTCTACTATTTCCTGTAATTGCTGAGGTGTAGCTTTATAAAGACCGGACCATCCACTTGGTGGGTCAATTGCGACACGAAGAAGCTCATATTTTTTATTATAATTGGCAAGATAACAGGGGCCAAAATCTGTGAAAGCACTAACTTGGTAAAATTCCCGATTCAGGAAATTTCTTATTAGTTGTTTGTTCAGTTCCTGAATTGCCTCAATGCTGCCATCTTTGCAATCCGTCAGTTTCATACCAATCCTATTGCTTACTGTTATTTTCCAGTAAGCTAACAAAACTAAAAGAGGGAAAGCTACCCATATCAGGAATGATTTAAATTTCATTGGTAATAGAAATTGTGAATTCGTTCAGATTGAAAATGTTTACAAGGTAAAGAAATCATTTTGCTGATAATATTACAAATCCTCCTTCCCCAACACAAGCTGATATTCAGTAAGCCCATAGTCATATTCTTCCCGGCTAAGAATTGTAGAAATCCAACGATCGTTTTTTACAGGATTTAGCTCGAAAACCAAGGTTTTAACTCCATCGGTCATTTTGAAAAACTTTATATTCTTAAAGGTATGACTTGGCGTCGGATTTAATCCGAAGTTGCCAAGATCTTCAAAAAGTTTTGTAGTGGCAAGGTGTGGAATGGTAACGACGCTGTCTATATCGACCATTTTGTCAATAGTTCTGTCGTAAGTAGGCACCGGGAATTGTGCAGACAAATCCAGATCTGTCTGGTTTTTTACATAATAATAAGAACCTCCAACAGGTTCAATAATAGGTTCAATAATAAGTTCATTCGTAGCAGAATCAGGATTTTTACACCCTGAAAATAACAGCGAGATGAAAATGACGAATATTCCTGTTTGGATCCGTTTCATTTAGATAGATTGTTTAAAGAGGATATAACATGGACACGGTTTTCTGGAATTTGGTTGTTATGGGTATAAAATCGGGGCTCAGTTTTTTTATATCTGCTACCAAATCAACAAATCTAAAATGGCAGCTACGCTTAAAGAATCGGAAGATGCGAATGAAAATCCATCAAACGAAAATCAGGTAATCCGTGGCGACAATACCGTTAAAGATCCGGACGAGTGGACTACGGGAAGCGAACCAATGACAGGCGCCCAGCATTCTTATTTAAAAACACTTTCTGATGAAGCAGAGGAGGAATTTGATGAGAAGTTAAGTAAGGCGGAAGCGTCAAAAAGAATTGATGAACTTCAACATAACGGGTAGAGGTTTAAGTAATTAATATTCTCTGTCAAAAATAACATGCTGTTAATCTCAGACATATTGTCCTTGATTGACAGCATGTTATGTGTTATTTCCAGTGCACTTATTTGCTTATATTTAATCTTTAAATGTTAATAAATATGAATTTTTTAATTTTTAAAATAGAGTCATTAATTTGATTATTAACATTTTATATGAAATCGGACGGGTAGCTTCTGTTATGTATTCACTTTTTTTAAATAATAAGAAAGTGAATATTCCTAACACCTTTACAGCCCGTTATTATGTCCGCATTTCGTTTACTCATACTGCTGGTTTCAATCTTTTTTATTGTTCCAAAACCTTTTAGCAGCGCTCAAAAAACCAAAACTGCTGTTACAGTTGATACCACGCATTTCGACAGAGATTATACCCTGGAAGCAACCATGCTTGGGTTTTTCGCGCCGGATGGTTCCCGTAACCCAACTTTAAAAGCAAATAAAGGAGATCGCGTCAGAATCAAAATCACCAATGGTGAGCTGATGACGCATGATATTTCCCTGGAAAAAATGGGGTTGAAAAGTAAGGTGATCATTGAAAAAGGAACCAGTACGAGTCTTGTTTTCAAAGCTTTGGAAAGTGATACTTATTTCTGCTCGGTTCCGGGTCATCGCGCGGCGGGAATGGTGGGGAGTTTTGAAGTTGTGGAGGGGGTAATTTCGGATAAAACAGTTGCCGGAAAGTTGCCGGTAAAAGATGGGCGGCCTCTAAACCTGAATTTTGAAACAGGTACCTTAAAAGACTGGGCGGCCACCGGCGATGCATTTGCGAATCCGCTTTTTTCCGAAGATCCGTCCCCAGTGCACGAGAAAGATATGCATATCGGCTATGAGGGGAAATATTTCCTGAGCAGCGGCGGAACAACAAATTATAAACTTACCGGCACTTTAACTTCGGTTCCTTTCAGGGTTACGCAGCCATTTGCAGCTTTCAGAGTTTCGGGCGGAGCCTTGCAGGATACGCGCGTGGAACTTGTGCTTGCGGGAACAGATAGCGTCATTTTTCATATTACAGGCCAGGGAAGAGCCACTTTACAGCCAGCAGTGGTTGATCTTCAATCTTATCTTAACAAAGAAATATTTATCCGTATAATCGATAATGAAACCGGGATTTCTCAGATTCCTTATATCCCTAATGACAAATGGGCTCATATTAACTTTGATGAATTCCTGCTGTATCCAAGCCGACCGGATTTCCCTAACGAGCTGAAACAAAAAGATATCATCATTTTGCCGCCACTGGATCCGGTACTCCACGCAGGACTTTCCGGAATAGAAGCGGCCAAAGTGATGACACCGCCCAAAGGTTTTAAAATCACACTGGCTGCCGCGGAACCTGATATTATCCGCCCGATCAGTTTTACCATCGATTCCCGAGGGAGACTTTGGGTGGTGGAAGGACACACATATCCCGTTCCTGCACCGGAAGGACAGGGGAGAGATCGTATTCTGATCTTCGAAGATACCGACGGTGACGGGACGCTTGACAAACGGAAAGTTTTTACGGAGGGATTAAATCTTGTCAGTGGTATTGAAGTGGGAATGGGCGGGGTATGGCTTGGTGCTGCACCCTATTTATTATTTATTCCGATTGATTCCAAAAATGACAAACCAGCCGGTCCGCCGCAAAAATTACTGGACGGCTGGGGAGTTGATGATACCCATGAAGTACTTAATAATCTAAGATGGGGACCGGACGGCTGGCTTTATGGCACACACGGTGTTTTTACCCGTTCCAATGTGGGAAAACCGGGTGCCTCTGATGCAGAACGTACCAAAATTAATGCGGGTGTTTGGCGATTTCATCCAACGTCTCACGAGTTTGAGGTTTTTGCAGAAGGGTCAAGTAATCCCTGGGGAATCGATTTTAATGATTACGGACATCCGTTTATCACGGTTTGTGTGATCCCGCATATGTATCACATTATTCAGGGAGCGCGGTACCAGCGTCAGGCGGGGAAACATTTCAATCCGTATACTTATGATGATATCAAAACCATTGCAGATCACGTGCACTGGGTAGGGGAACGCGGTCCGCACGCGGGAAATTTCCGTTCGGGATCGGCTGGTGGCGGCCATGCACATGCCGGAGCGATGATTTATTTGGGTGGAGATACCTGGCCGCAGGAATATCGCAACGAGATTTTCATGAACAATATCAATGGTGCAAAACTTAATATTGATCATCTGGAACGTAAAGGATCAGGGTATCTGGCGACGCACCGAAATGATTTTCTGTCTATGAACGATTCCTGGTCGCAGTGGCTGAATTTTAAATATGACCCAAGTGGTTCCGTTTTTGCCATCGACTGGTATGATAAAAACCAATGCCACAGCCCCAATCCGGACGTTCATAACAAAACGATGGGCAGGATTTTTAAAATTACCCATGAAAATGACAAGTGGGTAAAAGTGGATTTATCCAAAGCTTCGGATATGGAACTTGTTAATTATCAGCTTAATAAAAACGAGTGGTATGTAAGACAAGCCCGGGTGATTTTGCAGGAACGCGGCCCGAATAAAAAAGTGCATAAAGCTTTGAAAGAAATACTGGCGAAAAATCCCGATCCGACAAGAAAACTTCGTGCCCTTTGGACGCTTCACGTAACCAAGGGATTAACTGAAAAAGATCTTACAGATTTGTTGGCCAACGACAATGAATATGTAAGAAGCTGGGCAATTCAACTTTTGACGGAAAGCAAAAATGTTTCTCCCGAAACCCTGAAACGTTTTGTTGCTTTGGCGCAAAATGATAATTCTTCACTAGTTAGATTATATCTGACTTCTGCCATGCTCCGATTGGAACCTGCCCAGCGATGGGATGTTGTCGAAGCGCTTTCTCAAAAAATTGAGGACAAAGACGATCATAATCTGCCGCTGATGGTTTGGTATGCAGCCGAACCTTTGGCAGCAATTGATATGAAACGCGCCTTACAAATTGCTGAGAAGTCAAAACTTCCCAATATTTTGCCATACACCATTCAACGTGTTGCAGCGATTGGAACGGACGATTCCAAAAAGGTTTTGAAAGATTTGAATGAAAAGTTAGGACAATCCGGTTCACATGAAAATCATGCAAGCCAGATGCTGATCAGTAAGGTTTTGGAGAAATAACTGGTTTTTAAGAAATAAAATAAGTCAGGAAATATGAAAATCAGATACAGCGGAAAGTACCAGAATACTTTTGTCATAATACTTGTTTTAAGTCTTTGCGCGAATATTTCGTATGCGCAATCCAAAGTACCCGACACTTCAAAAGATTTCAAAAAGACAAAACTGACCGGAGATTTTATTTCAGAAGGTGCAGCCGTGGCAGATGTGAACAAGGATGGGAAAATGGATATCATTGCCGGTTATTACTGGTTTGAAGCGCCGACGTGGACACGACATGAAATGGCGCCTTCCCGTATTTTCGATCCTTTGACTGAATATAGCAATTCCTTTTTGAATCTGGGAATGGATGTAAATCTGGATGGCTGGGATGACGCTGTCATTGTGGATTTTCCTGGAAAACCTGGTTTTTGGTTTGAAAACCCACAAAATAAACCGGGCGTCTGGAAAAAACATATCATTGCGGACAGCGTGGGAATTACCAACGAATCACCAAATTTTGTAGATATTGACGGCGACGGCAGGCTTGATATTCTGTGTGGTGATAAGGTTAAAAAACAAATGATATGGCTTCAGGCACCTTTGAAACCAGGTGAAACGGAATGGAAACGTTTTGCGATCAGTAAGGAAAATGCTCCGGGAACGGAACCGTTTTCGCACGGAATTGGCTTTGGAGATGTCAATAAAGATGGCATTAATGATGTCACGGTAGCAGAAGGCTGGTTTGAAGGGAAAAAGGATCCGAAGGAGGGAAACTGGGTTTTTCATAATGCAAATCTCGGCGAACCTTGTTCGCATATGCAGATTATGGATGTGAATGGCGATGGGAAAAATGATGTCGTCAGTGCTTCAGCCCATTCCATGGGTGTGTGGTGGCATGAACAAATTACGGATGTAAAAGGCCGTTTGTATTTCGTTTCACATTTAATGAGCAAAACAACAGCCCAAACGCATTCTTCAATAATGGCAGATTTGAATGGCGACGGGCGAAAAGATTATATTACCGGAAAAAGATTTCTCGCGCATCACGGTCACGATCCGGGTGACAGCGATCCTCCAATTTTGTTATGGTTTGAGTTTAATTCTGCCAGGCAGCCTTATTATACCGAACATATTATTGACGATGATTCCGGTTCCGGATTAAATATTACGGTAAAAGATATGAATGGAGATAGCAAACCGGATATTGTTGTAGCAAATAAACATGGTGTTTATTTGTTTGAAAACAGGATGAAAAAATAATTCAAATTTAGGCTTGGAGGTAATTTGTTAGCTATCAATAATTTGTGGAATAATCAAATGAGATTTAAATCGGAGAATCAATTTCTTGCACTAGCTGAAAAAGGGAAAAATGAGTGGTGGAGATTTCTAATCTTCAGTATAGTCCTGATAAGCTTATTGTTCATGTCATATGTTATTATTGAAGCGGATGATCCATTTTTTGTTAATCAGACTGTTCTGGCAGGAAGTGTTTATGAAATTATAATTAATGGGTTACAGGAGGGGCTAGCATTTTTTCTGGTGCTGGCAGGAATATATTTTGCAATAAAAATAATTCACAAGCGTAATTTTTCAACGTTGAATTATGTTGATTTTTTTTCTAAAAATGAAGTTTTGGAAGGAATAGTAGTTTGGGGGACACTGGTTTTACTAGGTTCTTTAATAAATCAAGAAGATGACTGGAAATACTTTTTAGACAATAGAATCGATACTACTTTGGTTTATTTAATTCCGGTATCAATCGTTACAGTAGCGATACAATCGTACGCGGAAGAAGTTATTTTTAGAGGTTATCTGTTGCAAAGCTTTTCTTTGAGAATTAAGAATTATTACGTCCTCCTATTTTTGTGTTCGGCAATATTTGGGATTTTACATGTGGATTACGGTTTGGAAGCTGTATTAGGAGTGGCACTATTTGGGGCAATTTTTTGCATTATTGTACTTGAAAGGAAAAGCCTTGCGTTTGTAAGCGGAGTACACTTTATAAATAATTTCCTTGTTAGTTTTCTTTTATCCGGGGACGAAAAAAAAGTTATTGAGAAGGATTTTATGGACTTTGATTTTGTACCGATTGGAATAACGATTGTCCAGTTTATTTTGCTCTTGGTCTATATTAAGAAGTCAACAAAAAGTACTTATTACAACACTGAGCAGACGTTATGTTCCTGATTTGAAAAGAAAATAACAAAGCAGGCTGCCTCAACGATTTTTGGAGCAGCCTGCTTTGTTTTACGAAGGTAGTTACGCCTCAACCGAATTAATTTCCTGCACAATTTGTGAGAAAAGCTGGTACGATCGGATTCTTGCCTGATGGTCAAAGATATGAGACGTTGCCATGACTTCATCAACCTGTGTTTTTTCAAAAAATGCGGTTAGTTTCTTTTTTAGCTTTTCCGGGCCGCCAATGAATGAATAGGCAAGCATTTGATTTACGGCATGTTCTTCCTGGATATTCCAGATATCATCCATGCTGTCAACCGGAGGCTGCAAAAGTTTACGACTTCCACTCACTACACCCAAAAAGAATTGAAGAACTGACGTCGATAATTTTTCTGCTTCTGCATCCGTTTCGGCGGCTATAACATTGACACAAGCCATGACATACGGTTTGTCAAGATAGATGGAAGGCCTGAAATTTTTCCTGTACAAATCAATGGCTTCCAGAAAATAGGCCGGTGCAAAATGACTGGCAAAAGCATAAGGCAAGCCCATCGCAGCTGCTACCCGGGCACTATCTGTACTTGATCCTAAAATCCAGATCGGAACCTCTAATCCATCACCAGGAATTGCACGGATTTTGCCATTTTTATTATTTTTTGAGAAAAGAGTCTGAAGTGTTTCAATGTCATTCGGGAAATTGTGAACAGCATTGAAGTTTTCACCTCTTATCGCCCTTGCCGTAAGCTGATCTGTTCCCGGCGCGCGGCCCAAACCCAGATCAATTCTTCCGGGATATAAGGAAGCCAATGTTCCAAACTGTTCTGCAACTACGAGCGGCGCATGATTAGGCAACATTATCCCTCCTGAACCAACCCGGATTGTGGAAGTTCCCCCGGCAATATAACCTATAAGTACCGCCGTTGCAGAACTGGCAACACTGATCATATTATGATGTTCGGCCAGCCAATAGCGTGTATAACCAAGTTTCTCCGCTTCTTTTGCTAATTCCAGACTTGCTTTGAAAGTATCGACAGGCGTTTTTCCTTCGACAACTGTCGCAAGATCAAGCACGGAATAAGCTATGTTTTTTGATTCTTTTGTATCCATTTTTAAGCCTTTTTTATTATTGAAAAGTCTTTGGAAGACATTCATAACCGTTGTTTAAACAAATAGGTAATTAATTATTACTTGTTATAAAATCATGTTACAAATTACAGTAACAACAGAAAAACCGGGATAGTTGAATAATCGTTCCAAAATTATTTATCAATTTGAAAAATGCATAAATGTATGTTTAGCAGAGATAAAAGCTCAGCGAAATGAGAATACAAGACGAATACCAGGAACGGGTTGTTTGACCAAAGGCTGACTCATTTTGGGTTCAATGTGAAAGCTGATATCATCTGAAATATCAAACGTTTTCAAATGTGCAGCGACGTTGGCTTCAATAATAGCAAGTACATAAATCGCAGCTGTGACCACAACGGATGTTTCAAAATAGCGACGATAATCATCTTTTACTTTTTTGACCTGATTGATATTATAAAGCCTTGCCTCATCACGTTCACCGTTCAAAATTCCCCCTCTGTAAAAAACGGGCAACTGAGAATCTGCGTTAAGCCCGTCTTTTAACTGACCATAGGTTTTACTATCCGGATCGCTTAAATCATAAAATGAACGATAACCGGCAAGGAAATCCTGGTAACGGACTCTCCAATAAACAGCCGTCCAGGTTCCTCCCGCCAACGCAGCCAATACCAACGGAACCTTCCAGTAATCACGATTATAAATTTGTCCGCCGGCGGGGGAAATCGCAGCAAAAAGTGCCGCTTTTTTAGGGATAGGAACGAATTTTGTTTTGTTCTTTTTGGAAGAATCCGATCCCGATAAAACTCCCGGATGTAGAGAATCTTTATTTTCGATCGAAGTTTTCTTTGAAATACTGTCTTTCTTCCATTCCTGTGCGAACAGATGATTTGATGATAAAAAAATCATCCATAGCAAAACACACTTTTTCATCCCGGTTATTAAATTTTATTTTTAACTACTTTTAACATTTGAAATATTCCGTGCTTTTGACTTGGGTATTTTTCAACGTTTTTGCTAAAAGTAGCTGTCGTAATAATTTAAAATAGCCTGTTTTGTGGTTTTTAACTTAATTTATGAGATAGTTTGTATTTTTCTGACAAATCAAAAATATCAGGTGGAAAGGAAAATAATATGATTTTTACAGGAATATATTTTTGTTATTATGTCTCGTTCGTTAGGAGAATCCAAGCTGTTTCAGGAAAATCTCTCTGTAATTTCCCCCGATCGGGATTTCTATATTATTGATAAAAACCCTGTTCCCTTCAATATGATCAATCCTGGATTTGTTAATAATGAACGAACGGTGCACCCGAAGGAAATGCGATTTTGGCAAAAGGTCTTCAATCGCCGAAAAAGTTATAGCAGGTACTAACGTGTTTTGCGTCGTGACGATTTTCGTATTATTACCTTTGGCTTCTGCAAATAACAGATCCGGATAAAGGATTTTAAATATCTTTCCATCTGTTTTGATAAAAACAAAATCCTCGGTTTTTACATCATTACTTTCTGAATTGGACGGAAACTGCATCTGTAATTTTTCAGTGGCTTTATCAACCGCGATAATGAAACGTTCCAGCGAAAATGGTTTCAGCAGATAATCACAGGCAGAAAGGTCAAAAGCATCTAATGCATATTCTTTATAAGCCGTTGTAAAAATAACCTGCGGCGGATTTTTTAGCGTTTTCAAAAAAGAAATGCCGTCCATAATCGGCATATTGATATCCAGAAATAATATATCAACTTTTTGCTGATGCAATATTGCCTTCGCTTCCAACGCATTTCCACTGGCCGCTATGATGTTCAGATAAGGCAAATGCCCGCAGTAATTTTTTATGATATCTCTTGCAATAGGCTCGTCATCAACGATCAGGCAGTTGTATATAGTCATTGGCTGTTAGACGTTAGTTGTTGGCTTTTCGACAGTTCGTACTTTCAGGGTTATTTTATTTTTAGTCGTAAGTTGACGTTATACGTTATTTCATCTTCTTCAATGTTCAGTTCAGCTTCGTTTGGATATAACAGTTCAAGTCTTTTTTTGACATTTGCCAGTCCGAATCCGCTGTTTTTATTAATCGTTATTCCTTCTTCAACTGCTGCTTTATTGTGGGAATTTTTAATTGAAAACAGAATATAATTGCTCCACGTTTTCAGTGAAATATCAATAAATATATTTTCTTCCGCCGTGTTTTTGGAATGTTTGAAAGCATTTTCAATAAAAACAATCAAAAGCATCGGAGCGATTTTGATGTTTGTGCTGTCAATTTTTTCTATATCAGTTTTCAATAGTAACCTGTCGCCAATACGGATTTTTTCGAATTCAATATAATTATCAATGTAGGCCAGTTCCTCTTTTAACGGCACAAAACTCTGGTTGGATTCATAGACCGAATATCGCAGTAAATCAGATAAACGAAGCAATAGAGGCGGTATTTTCTCATGCTGGGTTATGGACAAACCGTACAAATTGTTCAGTGTATTAAATAAAAAGTGCGGGCTTAATTGTGACTGCAAAAGATGTAATTCACTTTGGCTGTTTGCCGCAGAAGTCTGTGCTTCCTTCAATTCGTTTTGGGACATGAATCGAATAAATTTTATCAGGATTCCCGTTAGTACGCTTACGGCTATAAAAGGAACCCAGTACATAAGCAGATTGAGCGCCGGGTGATTCTCAAAGGGGAAGTCGGCATGGTAAAAGATCCAGATTATATTAACGACGATCAGTATGAAAAGTGCGGTCACATGCAGGTTTGAAACCTTTTTGATTTCTGCCATTAATATCTCTGCACAATACCGCCCAAGAAAAACGCCTCCCAGAAAACAACCCGTTGCCGCTGCTGAAATTGCCTCGTCTTCATTCAAATGCATGGCATTTATGAATGCGTCAATAGCCAGAAAAATGGGCACAGATACAATAGCAGAGAGCACAAAATAAGCTCCGTTTCTAATCAGATCATTGCCGTCATTAACTTTTATATTTTTCATAATAATAGTGTTTGCCTCGGTTTAAAACTTCCGGCAAAACTGTCTTCATATATTTAATTCTTTCAAAAAAACTGGTGAAACGCCCTGAATTCATGACAGAAAGCTGATCTGAAAGTTCAAAATGTTTTGACACGTAAAAACCACATTCTGTCAGTGATTTGGGAAGTTACAACACAAATATTTCATGTGGCCAGCGGTGTATTCAATATTTGCTCATCACCATTGAAAAACACAAATTACTTAGCCATGAAAACGATAAACATATTACTCCTGATTCTTTTTTTGACAAATTTGGTACTGGCGCAGGCGACCGATAAAACCATTTCCGGAACCATAAAAGATACAAAAAACGAGGTGCTGCCGGGAACCACAGTCCGGTTATTAAGAACAACTGATTCAAGTATGGTAAAAGGTGAAATTACGGACGGAAACGGGAAATTTCAGTTTACTAATCTGGAAAACAATAGTTATATGCTTGCGATAACTGCTGTTGGTCAAAAGTCTTTTATGAGTGTGACACTTACGATCGACAGCGTACATCCTATGATTTCTCTGCCTGTAATTATTTTGCTTCCGGCCAAAAGTGTTGCGTTAAATGAGGTGACAGTTAAAGCAAGAAAACCTTTGATGGTTCAGGAAATCGATAAAACAACGATTAATGTGGAAGCCATGATCAGTAGTGCCACCAGTAATACACTGGAAGTTTTGGAAAAAACACCTGGGGTTTCTGTGAGCAGTAACGGAGATATAAGTCTGAATGGGAGAGGTGGTGTGCTGGTTTTGATTGATGGTCGGAGCACGTATATGTCCGGACAGGATTTGGCCGCTTATTTGAAATCTTTGCCTGGCGGGATGCTGGATAAAATAGAACTCATGGACAATCCGCCTGCAAAGTACGATGCCTCCGGAAATGCGATTATCAATATTCGTCTAAAGAAAAACAGGGCAGGAGGTTTTACAGGAAATATTTCTGCCGGGATCAGTATAGGCAGATACGTGAGGAGTAATGATGCGCTTAACCTGAACTACAATTACAAAAAGGTGAATTTGTTTGCTAATCTGGGTTATGGTTTTGAAAAAAATTATAGTCTGGATACATATGACCGACGATTTTATGACGTCTCTAATCAGCTCACTTCGACTGTCAGTCTGGTAAATAACCTGGTCAATAAAAATAACTTGCTGAATGCGAATTTTGGGATGGATTTTGCTGCGACTGCAAAAACTACTTTGGGTGTAATAGTAAACCTGAACGGAGGTACACGAAACGGTGATTTTAATTATAACAGTACAAATTTCAATGCCGATAGCCAGTTGAATGGCACGGGTTCCGGAAATACAGAAAGCACAGATAAGAGAACGAACACGGGGATCAACCTGAATTTGCTTCACAAACTTAACACAACAGGCAGGGAATTTTCTGCCGATGTTAACTATTTGAAATACAAAACAAATGCCCATCAGGTTTTAGAAAACTTCACTTTTCTGCCTTATGGGTTACTGAATAACAAAACCAGTTTTTTATACGAAATACCTTCTGATATCAACATTTATACTGCCAAGGCTGATTATGTTCATCCTTTCAAAAACAAGGCGAAAATGGAAGCCGGTTTCAAATCCAGCGTTGTTGATAATGATTTTGTATTTGATTATTACGATGTCAATGGAAATTCTCAAACGATTGATAACGGTAAATCCAATCATTTTAAATATAACGAAAATGTGAATGCTGCGTATCTGAATGGACAAAAAGCGTGGAAGCGATTCGGTGCGCAGTTGGGAGTAAGGGTTGAAAATACGCACGCCCGTGGCAGACAATTGGGCAATGAAGTGGTGGATGAAATGACTTTTACGAAAAATTATACAGGATTGTTCCCAAGCATTTTTTTGAATTACAAACTGGATGATAAAGGATCCAATACGTTTGGGATTATGGCTGTCCGAAGGATAAATCGTCCTAATTATCAATTACTTAATCCTTTTGTTTTCTTTAAAGACCAATATTCGTACAGCTCGGGAAATCCACGTCTGACGCCTCAGTATCAGGACCGGATCGAGTTGAAATATCAGCATAAACAATTTTTGAACATGGGATTGAGTTACAATCGTTTCTCAGACCTTATATTCCAGACAACCCAGGTGGTAGACAGTATTTTTACCAGCCGACCGGAAAATATTGCCAAAGGTTATATGCTGCTGTTGAATACTACCGTGTCTGTTTCTCCTGCGAAATGGTGGTATATGAACACAACGCTGCGGCTTTCTCATATAACAACGCAAGGGGCGGTTTATAATGAAAATCTGGATATTGCATTGAATATCGCCAGATTTGAAATGAATAATTACCTGACTTTAGGCAAAAACTGGACCGCTGAACTGGGAGGTTATTATGCCAGTCGCGATATAACCGGCCAGGCGGTAACGGGCGGAATGTACCGTGTTAATGCCTCGGTTCAGAAAAAGATATGGAACGGAAAAGGCAGTATCCGTATTTCGGCCGAAGATATTTTTCATTCCTGGGTTTATCACAACCGATCAGTAAGCCTGAAACAATCGGACTTTTTTCAAACGAGCAAAACAGATACACAACGTATCGGATTTGCATTCACTTATCGTTTTGGAAAAGATACTTTTGCCAGAAAACGCAGGTATAATAATAACGGAACGGATGATGAAAAAGAGCGGGTGAGTAATTAATTTTGTTGATTGTTATCCCATCACTAACCTGCTTACAAATGATTTCAATTATATTTTGTAAGCAGGTTTTATTTCTGTATTTTTATAGAGTGATCAGTCAGTCTTTGGAATGGATAAGGAAAAAGAAATATTAGCAGCGGCATTAAAGCTCTTTGTAGAATTTGGGTTTCATGGTACACCAACGAGTAAAATTGCAAAAGAAGCAGGTGTCGCAAACGGTACTTTGTTTCATTATTTTAAAACAAAGGAAGATTTGATTGTAGGGTTATATATCAGGATTAAAGAAAATCTCAACGGTTATCTGTTGTCCAAAGTTGATGATCAGAGTACTTTGGAAACAAGAATGAAGACAATTTATGAAGAATCGCTTCAATGGGCCTTGATTCATCGGGATGAGTTTTATTTCATTCAGCAATTTCATTTTTCACCTCATTTGGCAAAAGTTTCTGCGGAAGATATAGAAAAACAAACGAGATTGCATGTCGGCCTTTTAGGTGAAGGTGTGAAGAGTAAAATATTTAAATCACTACCGGTCGGCTTGATCGGCACGATATTAGGAAGTCAGCTTTATGGAGTTTACCAATATCTGGTCAGCAACGATTTATCCGCTTCAAAACAGAAACAAGTCATCGATGAAACCTTTGTTTTGCTTTGGGAAATGATTACAAATATCAAACAATAATATGGATACGACGAATAGTAAGGCCATAAGGGCGGTCATCACGGGAACTACCGGAATGGTAGGAGAAGGCGTTTTACACGAATGTTTGCTCCATCCTCAGGTGGAGGCTGTTTTGATTATAAACAGAAAACCAAGCGGAATAACGCATCCGAAAATCAAAGAAATTATCCATCAGGATTTCTTTGATCTTTCAGCGATTGAAAGCCAGCTTTCCGGTTATAACGCCTGTTTCTTTTGTTTGGGAGTTACTTCTGTTGGCATTTCCGAAGAAGTATATTACAAAATGACGTATACGCTCACTATACACGTTGCGGAAACTTTGAGCAAGATTAACAGCGATATGACTTTCTGTTATATTTCCGGCGGTGGTACTGATAGTTCCGAAAAAGGCCGGCTGGCTTGGGCGCGAATCAAAGGGAAAACTGAAAACGACTTGATGAAATTACCTTTTAAAGCCGTTTATGCCTTTCGTCCAGGATTTATTAAACCTACGAAAGGATTAAAATACACGCATAAATTCTATAAATACATTAGCTGGTTATTTCCAATTGGACGTGCAATTTACCAAACCGGCTTTTGTACAATGAAAGAGCTGGGTTTGGCAATGATTAATTCTGCAACAAAAGGTTATAGCAAGAAAATACTGGAAGGAACGGATATCATTGCGTTTGGTAAAGAGTAAAAGTTGATTGAAGTCATCAGTCGTTTAACAGCTCAAATTTACACAGATTTTTTTGGACTATTTGATGTAACCGATAGGTAGTATATTGGTAATTTTAGCGTATATATTTTTACTTCCAGCTTGATTTACTGTTTTAAGATATTGGAATTACTGTTTGAAATGAAAACATTTTCAGAACAGTAATTTCCTTAGTGCATCGGGTATTTTGTAAAAGGAAAAAAAGTAGAGCTGAAAGTAAAAAAAATATAAAAAGTACAAAATCTGTCTCCAGATCTGGCACTTTTTATAGATTTGATGAAGTGGATATATATTTAAAGCGATTCCGAAGTATGACTTTGGCTGCTCAATGAATCGGATGCGACGAACTGTGCAATCTGAAACTGACCTTGGATGAGACTGTTTTTTTGAGAATTTCCGTAGACAGGAAGTAATATTTTTTGGTTGTTAACTACCTGATTTTCAGAAGATTTTTCTCTGAGTTTTTGTTCGTCAAGGGCTTGCTGTTTTGCCTCTTTTTCAAACAGGCAAAGTACAAAAAGACATACAGCAATTATAAATGTAGATAATGATTTCATAGCTAAAATTTAATTTACAGTTGTAAACTAATACAAATCTAATACAAAGAGTCTTAATGATGGCAAAAGGTTGTAACGGAAATTGCAAAAATTATAAAAACTTATTAACCGGCCGGGAAAATATAAATATTTTAATTTTGTCAGAAGAATGAAATGATTGAAAATCTTTGACATTCTTCTGACAAAAATCGGAGTTATAAAGTTTGTAGAAACATCGTTTCACTGTTTCTGAATACCTCTGAACAATTGGCACAAGCCAGTTCTTTTTCCTGCGCATACCATCGGCAGGAATTTCTGATTGCACAATGTTGTACAGAAGTGCTGACCGGATTTTGGTGAAGCTGAATAACTTTTTGAATTAAACCGCATTTCCCATCTTCCCACTGATGGCATCCCTGTTGAATACATTTTCCCGAAAAACGAAAACGTTCTTCTGCCCGTCTGCCTTTTTGTGCTTCCTCTACGAAAGTTTTGTCAATCCTGATCGTATCGTTCAAATAAGTCACCTTCCCATTTTTGCCTACAATCCCAAATAGATCAGCACCTGGTTTGGCAACATAACTTGGGCAGTCCAGAGAATTTTCTGATAAATTGTCAGAATCCATTTCCAATCTGGATAATTCTGTTTCTTGCGTCATCCCACCATATTCCCCAGATAAATGGATGAAGGCCGCCAAAATCAAACGGGCCTTTTTTCTTTCCTACGCCGTATTCCTTCAGCGCATCCATATGCGCAAGCTCCTTCATTACAATTTCCTGAATTCCCTCGTTGATCCTTTTTTTCTGATCCTCACTCAGATGCAAACCTTCCAATGATACTAAAAACTGATTTTCTACTTTCTTTTCCATTGTTGTATTTATTTAAATTGTTGATAATTATTCAAAGATTTTCCGGATTGGAAACAATTGGACTTGATTATCTGACAGGAAGGAAACTTGTATTTCTTTATCCTAGGTATGAGTCGAATTATTGGGAGGAAATGGAAACAGAAAACAGTATTGAATACAAAAATTTCCTCACAAAAAGTTAGAAAGCAGGTAGTTTCACACTTTTCGTGAGGAATGATTTTAGCTGATGATGAGATTATTTTGTGTTAATGGGACTAAAATTAAAACCCTCTGTTTTGCCTAAACCTTCGGTAACTCACTTTCTCTATGTCATTGCACCTCCTTTTTGCAAAGAATCAGCAGGGATTGTCTTTTGATCTTTACAAAAAGCCGCAAGTCAGGCTCGGTAAACTATTGCCCAACAGGTATAAAATGGTAGAAAAATATTATATTGTATTCTGAAAACTATAAGCCCGATTACTTTGGGTATTAACTATCATAAGTACGCAATAACAATTTCACTGGCCAGATAACCATTTCTGGAACATTCCCCACCTTATTGAAACCTCATAAAACAGCCACCGAAGTTTTGGTTCAACAGAGGCTTAAACGCAACGTAGTATACATGGATGCGTTTAAGCCTCTGTTTGTTTGTTGCTACCGCTTACGCTACCGCTTACGCATGCTTTATTAGCAACAAATTTCTGAAAAATACCAATATATCTTAGGCAATAGTGGCATCGTCCAAATATAGAAAAGTGAAATTGAACTTATAATTATCATTGTATAAAATCTCTTTTTTCCCTGATGTTATATCTTCCTTTGTAATTGAAAATTCTTTTAGAAGTATATCGGGCAAAGAGTCTGTTTCTTTTAATTCGACTAAATCACCAATGTCAAACATTAATGTTTGTTTTCCAATGTAACCACTACTACCAAAAGATTTACTTTCACCAGTCTTGATATCGAAGACCCGTATTTTAACTTTATTTCTAATAATTTCGATAGTATCACTATCACCACCTGTTATTTGCTTTAGACAAACGACCTCTAAAAAAGAAAATACGGCTGTTAGGCTAATTTTATTAGATGTACTCGCTAATTGTAAACCTGTATCAGATGCTTTATCATAAAACTGATTACCTGAAGTACCTAATCCACCCCAATTTGTTTTGTTAAATGCATCTGTCTCAAAGCTTCCTGCTCCCTGCGGGGCATTTGTTCCAGAGCCGCTACCAAAAGATTGGTTAGCACTGTCATTATTTTGACTGCTTGAATTATCAGGTGTTTTTGTATTGTCCGTGTTACTGCTGATATTATTTTTCACACCTCTGTCGTCCATGTTTTTTGCATGGTTAATTTTTGCACCATCACCGGAAATACCTTGTACGCTACTTCCCCCACCAGCAGGTACGCCAGTTGCCGCACTAACGATACTTTTTGCAAGATCTGCTGCTATCTGAGCCATTGACACTGCTTTTTGTGCTTGAGTTTTCATATTAGCAGATGTTAATTGCCCAGATTCTGTTGCTGCCTGTAAAGTACCTTCCATACCCGCTTTCACCAAGCCCTGTGTACCGGCAAGCCCCGACATATCTCTAAACATATTTCCATTTGAAACAGCCGAAAGGATACTTCCTAAATCGCTACCTGTTGGTAGTGTTGTTGGGTTTACAATATTTAAAACTGGTGAGCTAAGGGGAGTTGCTTTTAAATCTTCCGCTTGTCCTCGAGTACTTGTCTGTATAGGTGCAATATCAGTTGGCAAAATTGGAATAGGGGAATCCTGCCAATTCCAGAATCTTGTTATGTCTAATTTTTCTGCTGAATTAGAACGCCCTAACACAGCTTCGGCAAATACGCCTCCTGTTGGAATTGGGACCAATCTTTCATTTGAAGTTTCACCTACTTTAATATTGTATTTATCAATTAAAGATAGCCATTCCTGAATATCGGTCGGTTGATTTTCAAATTCTCTAAGGTTTTCTATTCTATCAGTTGGCGCTTTTAATATCAAATAGTTGCCGACTACCTTAACAGGTTTAGGGTCAACTAATTCAAGCAATGTCCTATCGCCCCATTTGTATTGAGAGAATAAAATAGTTAGCGCAGCTGAATCAAGATTTTGATAAATAACTTTGCTGTAATAATCTGCGTTTTCTTTTAGGTGTTTTATGGTTTTTCGTTTTCTATCTTCTCTATCAGTGTTTAATTTTATCACATCATTTAAACCGATATCATTACCCAATGTAACTGGTACCGGAACATCAAAAACACTACCGTTACATGAGCAAGTTAGTATTACCGTTCCTTCCCTTTGTTTACTATCTTTTGTTTTCTCTATTTGAATACTGTCTATTTCTGAAAGTAATATTGGCTTTTCCATTACTACAGAAGGCATATTTAGAACGGAAATAAGATTGTCTCCCGTTTGTATATTATGGAGATTTATTTGCAGCGGTACAATGTCTTTGACAGTAACCCTTATAAGAAAAGTATTATCGGATAAATGCAGACTTTTATTGTCATTTGGCCGTAAGATTGATTTTCCAATTAATCTTGAAATGTTTGCAATAGTATCACTTTGCCATATAGGCTTTTGCATTGCTGATACATTCGATATCGATGGCGTGACTTTTTCACCAAAATCGGATTTGAAGGCATCTATTTTAGCGTTATCTGATTCACTTAAATTCAGATTTAGACTTTTAATGAACATCAAATTTGAATGGACTGGATTTGTAGCAACGCTACTAGCGACACTTGGGTTAAAAACAAAGAGGCTGTTGCTGTCAATAGTAGGTGTAAGGGTTACGGATGAAGTGTCGTCAATTAATAAATCAAAAGCAGTTGAATTTAATGCCCGTCTTGCCAACGTACTTCTATATCTTTCTAAAACAATTTCATCCTCAAAATCTATTATTTCCATTGGAAGAAACAGACATCTTTCTGCTTTATGAAGTTGTACAAGTGTTCTGTAAATTTGAATTACTTCATAATATTGAATTGTAAGAGCGTGCATATGATTATAATTTGCAACAACTCTGGTGCTCACCTGTTCGTGTTCAGATTGCGACACTTCTTTAACTACTGATGCCCTCCTGCTTCTTGCTGAATTTGAATGCTGCTCTGTTTTATCGTTAATATTTTTGCTCATGCTTGCTGCTATATCTCTATGCCCAACAGACCAGGATGAGGATTCGGCACTTGCATCCGTTGAGGCTGTTTGAACATTTCCGGAAGCACCCCCGCTAGCAAATAAACTGGTTAATAAACCCGTCTCAACAGACATTGAAGCTGACGCACTGGTCGAGGAAGATGAAGAACTACTTTTTGAACCTCCTTCCTGCATTTCGTTAGCGACTGCTTCCTGCACCTCCTGAGTTGCTAGGGAGTGAGTTGTTTGGTTATCCAATTTTTCTCTTTCATCAATTGCTTCTGTTTGCTTTCCGGTCGTTTTTCTATTCCAGTCAATTACCGCTACTCTTGTCACCTCACCAGGAGCAAGCCCCAAGCTGTGAACCATTTGTCCAAGTGTAATTCCTTGTGAATACCAAGATTGAGAGAAAGTTAGTATAGTACCAATGGCGGGTTGAGCAAATCGTCCCTTTTGGTCAATAGCTGCTTTTAGTGATAATGTTCCCCCTTTGCTTTTTATATCTATAATTGGAGTATCTACTTGTGGTGTTCCTTTCATTTCAAGCATGACTAACGTGTCGTAGTAAACCCTATGTGTTGGATATTCTCCAAATTTGGGTCTTAATTCTTCCGCTGTATCCTCAATTGAACCTAAATTTGTTCCCATTGAAGATGCCACAATTAAACGAGCAACTTCAGCGGGTTGCCAAAAAGCCAATTCCTTGATAGTTTTTATACCCAAAGATGTTTCAATAGCTGTCGCCGGTACAATCCCAACACCAACCAGATATTTTATATCAGCATCTCCAATTTTTTCGATTGGTATGTCGGTTGGAAAACTATTATCTAAAAAATTACCTGGAATTTTACCAATTCGATTAAATCCACCACCTGCCTGAGAATTCAGAAGTAGCTGACGAGCGTTTGCGAATACCCACGACGTGCCTAAATCAAAAACAGTTTTAATGTTAATGGCTTCAAGTGCAGCTTTCATTTCATCAGTAACTCCATTTAGAGATGAAATTTCTTGAGATAAGACTTCTGTCAGACTAAGATTTTCAGCTTTTGAACTCAAAATATCTGCAATACTGTTACTCGTTGTTATATTTTTCATAGTCGTATTTTTAAGAAAATGGAATTGGTAATTAATGCAATTTGCGTAGTATGGAAAAAGTGAAATTCTCCGGGACAGGGTAATTATCAACAATTATGTGGATGCATAACCGCCGCATTTCGAAATTGGAAGCCTTAGCGTTTTTGTCGGTCATGCGGGGAAAATATATGCCCATGGTGCAGGAAGCCAGGAATTCATATTGATCGGGTTTTCAGGTCGGATGTACTGAAAACCCGATATTTCGGCGTATGAATCATTGCAAATTTCTGAAAGAGAAAAAGGAGGATTTAGCTGTCGATACCAGGCGTTTGTTCTGATTATATCTCCCCAATGACAACATAGTCGCAGAAATATTTAAACGGATTGGCAACTCCATCCGGACTTGTAGCCGAGATAGTAATGATTGTCTCGGTTCCGCTGATATCTTTTTCAATACTCCAAATTACGATTACGTTTCCAGGACTGTCAATACTATAAATAGTGGCTGAAACCGTAGGTGGTTTTTTGAATTTCGGAAGCCTGAATTGAACTTCACGTACATGATCTATGCGATCATTCATAGGAACTACATCACTGCACAGCAGATGCGCCCGTCCAAGGTTGATTTTTGTTGACATGATGATAGGATTAAATAAAATGTATTGATTGTTAGTATGTTATGATTCGATAGATCGAATTTCGGAAGAAGATGGGAAAGGAGAAATCAACAATTATGTGGATGAACTACTGCACCATTCCGCTAATTCCTGCATGAAAAACTTTGCCGTTCTTGTCTGTCACGCAAGGAGAAGATTGGTCAATGGTTCGGGAAGTCAGGAATTCCCATTTTTTTGTTCCGGTTGATGCGTCAAAGGCATAAACTTTTTTGCCAATACCGATATAGACCAATGCATTCGCTACGACCACGCCTGAATAAATCAGGGTATTTTGTTCAGGCTCAATGATCCACTTTTTTTCTCCGGAGGCGGCGTCCAGTGCATAAAGTTTTGACTTGCCGCCAATGTAAACGATCCCGTTTGAAACGAGTGGAGATGAGTAGTACACCGTGCCTTCGTCTGTTGGATACTCCCATTTTTTAGTACCAGTTCCTGCATTAAGGGCAAGAATTTTTTTGGTCCCAGTTCCAAATAATCCGCTGCCAAAATAGACAAGGCCATTTGAGATAGTTGGAGAAGAGTTGACAAGACTGGCGTCGGGAAACTCCCAGTTTACTGCACCCGTTTTTATATCAAATGCACTAAAACCATGATATTCTGACCCAACATATAATTGACCATTTGAGATCGCTGGTGAAGATTCCGTAATAAAAGTGGTAGCAGCTTTCCACTTTGGATCACCTGTTAGAGCATCAAGTCCATAGATACCAACTTTACTACCGCCTCCACGGATACTGGCGTATACAATCCCGTCGACAACAGTAGGTGATGCTTGCCAGCTATATACTTCATCGTCCTGAAATTTCCATTTGACTACCCCGGTGGCTATATCAAGAGCGAAGAGATAATGTTCGCATCCATAGTATAACAAACCTTTTTCTATGGCGGGTGCTGCAAACGGCTGTAATAGACCGGGCGCTGAGTCCCATTTTTTAGTTCCCGTGGCAGCGTCCAGCGCATAAATTTTTTTATCCCAGCTTGCGAAATATACGATGCCGTCAACGACCGTTGGCGTACTTTGGATCGCATCTCCTGTTTTAAATTCCCACTTTTTAGCACCCGTCAAGGCATCAAGAGCATAGAAGATTCCATCAAGGTTTCCTATATAGACAGTTCCGTTATCTGCGATTTTAAGTGTAACAGTATAGGCCTGTGTGTTTCCGTCTTCGGAGGTTACTGTATAAACAACAGGTTTGGTAAAATCCTGAACAACGCCTGATGCAGGTGCAATCGTTGCTTTATCCGAAACAGTAATTACTGGTGCAAGTTTAGTAAGGTCGGTACCCGACGGAAGATCCGCTTTTATCGTTTTGGCAGACTCGTCAATAATCGCTGCTATGGCTGGATTTAAAGAATTCGTACTAAAAGAAATGATTGCTTTTGAAGAATTTTTGGTCGCCGGATCGGGATCATCATTGTTACAAGAAACGAGCGAGGATAGCATTAATAATGCTATCAAAGCATGAAAAATTTTGATTTTCGTTTTCATTGTTTTGAGATTTTGGAAGTGTAGAAAATTAGAAAGGAAATTGAGGAGACATGGGAATTCTGGCCGTCGGAAATACGGATTTCGTCGGAGGTTAAATTATGTGATTTAAAGAATCTGTTGATTGACAGATCAAATTTCGGAAGAAGTTTTAGAAGGGGAAATCAACAATTTTGGGGATGGAAGATAGGAGTAATTGAGGGTTTTTGTGATAATTATTAACCCATAAATCCGTGAGAATAAAGATTTAGGGATTAATTTTCGATGAAGATTTAAAAATACTCACGCCATATGCAATTAGCATTAATCCCATTGTTTCAATAATCATACGGCCTATGCTGATTTGATAAAACAGCGTAGGGAAATCATCAAATAACCGATCCGAGAAAAATAGAATTAGAATTGAAAATGTACTTATTGAAAAGAATCCCCAGACGACAAGGTTAAGTGCATCGTTACTCAAAGGGTTTTTTATTTTGCTGATGAAGTGTCGTTGAAAAAATAGTAAAGAAAGAATGATGATAAAAACACTATCAGAAAATGAACCGATTTTTTGTGCGTCCTTATAGCCTTCCCAAAAGAGGCTGTTGAGAATTTCCAGAGCAAAGAGAGAAATGGAGGTAATCAGTATAATTTTTCCAGCTCTTTCACCGTAAATTTGACTAAAAAATATACCTAAAAATAAAATCTCGTTTAAGTAATAAAATGGTGAAGTGAAAAATGTGTCGTGTATATCAAATCTGTCAAGATAGGGGACGAAAAAGTCTGGAAATGAATTAACAAGGCTGATGAAAGATACTTCGATAAGTGCTATCACAAAGGCAAAAATAGACCAGTAAAATAATGGTTTTAATAATCTGGAAACCGGTTTGCCAGAACACCGCACGAGGAAAGCGAATAAGATCACTCCTCGTGCGGCTAAAAGTATGTAGCCAAATTTTATTATCGTATGTCCAAAATCAGACTCTGTCATGTCGGTATCTTTACTTTTATTCCTTCGTCCCCTACGCCATCACTTCCGCCAAGAATCAAGAGGTAGGGTGGTGGGCCGGGACAGATATTTATCAATAAGAGATCAAAATCTCCCGATAAAAGTTTTTGCTCCAGAATATCTCTTAGCAGCACAAAACCTTTTTTGATTTTCGGACCCTTTTTATACTTTGAAATTCTGACAGTAAAAGAACCATTTGTCGTTTTTACAATACTTATTAGGATCCCGTCTGCAACAGGATCTGAATTAAGTTTATTAAAAATGAAAACCCTGGTTTTTTTTACCAGTATGCGATTGGCAGGATATCGAATGTTGTCATCTTTGGGAAAGTCCAATGAACTCAATATCCTCTTGGAATGCGTGTTGTCAGCCATAAGATTAAAGGTTAGTTATTTTTAAGATGGTCAATTTGAATCCGTAGTGAGAGGGAAATATTTAAAAAGTATGGTTCTTATCTCATCATAAGAATATACTGACAGATATTTTAATCCAACGTCAGGAAAATGAGTTAAAGAAATGTACAGTTCAGGGCTATTTTTTAATACCATAAAGCGGAAATCCACTTGTTGTAAATGCAATAAAAAATAATTTGGCTCAGAATGATCTACCTGAAAGTCCTGTAGCCTGAGGTCAGCTCCTTTTAGTTGATCAGCTTTTATTTGCCGCAGCGTAGGAAAGTAACTTTCCCGTATTCCTATAAAATGGTACGGGTTTTGAGCATGGTTTTCGAAGGAAATGAGCGTATCAAATTGCTGTTCACCTCCATAAAGTATTGGGATCAACGCTATTTCGTCACCTAATCTCTTGGCTAGAAAGTCCTGGAGAGATGGAAAAAAAGTCTGAATAACTTGCCGGGTGAATTTTTTTCTTTGAACCGTATATTGATCCTTATACACAACTCCATTTTTAAACAGATTTTTAACCAGGGATACGATCTCGTCAATGGATTTATAACCAACGGGTTGAGATGTTTCCAGGGGGATTGTAGCGGGACTATCAATAGTTAATGGTGCTTTAACGAAGTTGAAAACAATACTTACCGAATTTACGAAGCCCCGAAGAAAGTTTGCTGAATTCATGTAACTTAATTCAGCATAGTTTAGATAAGCCGTTACTCCTTTACGCAAACCACTTGTATCTTCAGAAAACGCACAAATATTTTTAGATTGAAAAGAAGCAAACGGATCATTTACTTTCAGCAGGTTTAAATTATAGCGTGATTCAGTTTTGGTAGCAACTACTGCATGAGGTACGTTGCCTAAAAGGCCCGGATATCTTAGGCGCAGGATAAATGAATTTTTGGAAGCAATTTTTTTTTTAATAAACTGAAATTGTGGCAATCCATCAAGCGTGATTTCATAACAAGAAATCTTGAACAAATTATTAAATATTATGGTAAAGTATGGAAGATTGTCAGGAATACGAGGATAGTTGTCTTTGGTAATACAAAAATTTGCAAGCATGCTTAATTCAGAAGCGTTTATTGGGGCTTCTCCAATCGCGCGAGGCCTTATTTCGTAGAAGGATTTTAAGATTTCCTTCTGTAATGGGACGGTATTATTTAAAGATATGTTTTTTGCCTCCTCAGGAGTGATCCATCTGGCGATCATTTCAATACAGGCTGCCCAACAAATTGTAGTGTGAATCTGCTGAACATTGAGAATATCAGGAGAATTACCCATGCTTTTAATGTTTTAAATTGTTCAAACCAACCGCCACTCCAACGCCTTCACAACAGCTTCCGGCGCGGAGTTAACATGTAGTTTTTCATAAATGTGATTTACGTGTGTTGCTACCGTGCTGAATGCAATGCCGCAGGTATCTGCGATCATTTTATAGCTCAGGCCTTTTACCATACAGCTCAAAATTTCTTTTTCGCGCTGGGTAAGTTCTACGTAGGTGTGTTCACTTTTAACAAACTGGTGCTGAAACATTTCCAGTACCCGGCGTGCTATGGACGGACTTAAATGTGAGCCTCCGGAATAAACTTCACGGATTGCCTGAACATAAATTTCGGGATCAGGACTTTTGATCAGGTATCCCGAAGCACCGGAACAAATGGATTGAAAAATTTTATCATCGTCTTCAAATACGGTTTGGATTAATACTTTTGTCTGAGGTGAATTTTTCTTTATTTCGGTCATTGCCTCTATACCAGAGCGCTGAGGCATTTGGATATCCATCAAAACCACATCAGGTTTATGTTTCTTTATAAGCGGCCACGCTTCTTTTGCATTTGGAAACGCCCCTGAAAACCAGATCCCTTCCGTCCCTGAGAGATATAGCGCAAGGCTTTCTCTAAGATTTTTATTATCCTCAAACAGCACAACTCGGATCATATTTAAACCTCGGGGAGGTATTTAAATGTACACGCTTACTACGCTTCAAAAGTCGTATGTTTTTTTTGCCTGAAAAATCAACAATATTATGGATATCAGACTCCTTTTCAGGGCTCAACAGACATTTTAATCCGGGTACCTTTTTCCTTTTCTGATTCAATAATTAAGGCAATATCCGAGTCCAAAGCTCTTTCTTTAAAGTTATGCAACCCGTTTCCTTCGTAGTTGGTATTCGTATCAAAACCCTTTCCATTATCTTCAATCAGTATTTTCAGGGTATCTTTCTGCCAGTCAATTGTAACGTTGACTTTCGTAGCTTCGGCGTGTTTTACAATATTGTTAATGGCTTCCTTATAGATCAGATAAACACTCTTTCGCTGATCCATTGTAAAATTTACTTTTTTGAGGTCTGCGTGGACGGTGAAATCAAAGGCGATATCCTTGCCTGCCAGAAGCTGGGAAGCAAAGGAATTCATTCGATCGAAAAGCTTGTAAATACTATCGTTTTTAGGGTTGATCGTCCAAACAGTATCCTGCATCAGTGTTACCGATTCTGTGGAATTTTCGATGATTTTTTCAAGGATCGGCAGCATGTTTGCAGGAGCATTTTTGCGTAAAATCTCTACGAAAATGGCAATACTGTTCAGGTTGGATCCGACTTCGTCATGCAAATCCGCAGCAATCTGATTTCTGACACTTTGCATCCTGAGTTTCTGCCGGAAATCATAGAGAAGAAATAAATAAATCCCGACACCAATCACGATCAACGCATATAGAAGAATTGCAGGAATGAACCATATTTCATTCCAAAAGGCCTTTTTCTTTATTATTTCAATTTTGGAATAAGAAGTTAGTTTCTTGTGTATCAGGCATTTGATTTCAAATTTGTAAGAGCCGCCGGTCAAATCCTGATACCTCGCCACCGGATATTGTGATGATATCCAGGAAGTTTCAAGTCCTTTCAATCGATACAAATACGAAGCAGAATCTCTTTTTTGAGAAGCAAATTCAAGGATTATATCATGCGCTCCGGCTGTCAGGGAAATAGGCTGTTTGGTAAATGAAATTTCCTTTCCATTCACCAATACTTTTTGAAGTCGCACTTGTGCAATACACAAAGTACAAGTGTGAAGAAACAGGATTACAAATATGTAGAATGAAGGGTGCACTGTTCTTTGGATTCGTGTGTGCCGTCCAAAGTAGTTTGTTTTAATCTGTTTAGCAACAGTGATTTAGTTAAAGGTATTTTGTTTTTTGAGAAGCAATTATGTATCTATAAGTTATTAAGCGTCAAAAGAATATTTCAATTTAGGGAACCGTGAAAGCAGTGGATAGGCAGTGTTTTTAATAAATAGCCTTGATTTGCAATAAAGTAAAAATAATATTATTTCAATTTAAAATATTATTCAACACTGATATTAAAATCACCATTCATGATTAGTTTGGCATCAATAGGTGTTTCACTTCCTGGAATTAGCAGCCCCTTAATCTTTACTGTTTTGCCTTTGCTCAATAGATCAAAAACGTGTCTGTCGGTTAATTTTTTACTCATTAACTCAAAAGGAATTTTAAAACCGCAAGCCTGGAAATTGCTGCATCCATAGGCTGTTTTTCCTTTTTTTAACAAATGTTCCTTGCATTTCGGACAAGTTAATGTTTCGATGGAAACTTCTTCTTTGGGTTCTTTCGGCTTAGGTTCTCTTTTAACTTTCTCTTCCTTTTCGACCGGTGCAGGAACATCCTGGGCGATACTGATCATACCGCCACGGTTGGATAAAACTTCCTTTGTCAAATCCACTACCATTTGGATTAATTCCTGCTTGAAAGTTTCCATTGAATATTCACCTTTTTCAATCAAACGCAGTTTTCGTTCCCAGTTTCCGGTTAGCTCAGCACTTTTCAAAAGTTCATTCTGAATGGTATCGATTAGATCAATTCCGGTTTGGGTAGCGAATAAATTCTTCTTTTTCTTTTCAATATATTTTCTTTTGAAAAGGGTTTCGATAATGTTGGCACGTGTGGATGGGCGACCTATTCCGTTGTCTTTCAGAATTTCCCTCATTTCTTCATCTTCCACCTGCTTTCCCGCGGTTTCCATTGCGCGGAGCAAAGTGGCTTCTGTAAAAGCTTTGGGAGGAGAAGTTTTTCCATGGTGGATCCTTGGTTCATGCGGTCCACTTTCACCAACGACAAAGTCTGGCATAATCCTTTCTTCGTCGGCGGCTTCTTTTCTGGCGGAGGCGTCATTGGCATACACTTCCCGCCAGCCCGGTTCGAGAATTTGTTTACCGGTCGCCTTGAATTCCACCTGCCCGACTTTCCCCATAACGGTTGTATTAGCTACCTTACATTCCGGATAGAAAGCGGCAATAAATCTTCTGACAATGAGGTCATAAATCCGTTTTTCATCCTGGCTGACGTGGTTTGGAAATACGCCTGTGGGGATAATGGCGTGGTGATCCGTTACCTTTTTATCATCAAAAACGGTTTTGGATTTTGGGATTGGTTGTTGCAAAAGCACCGCCGTCAGATTAGCGTAAGGTTTTAAATCCTGTAAAATCCCGGCGATTTTCGGATGCAGATCTTCCGACAGATACGTGGTATCAACCCTCGGATAAGTGACGAACTTTTTCTCGTAAAGATTCTGGATGTGTTTTAAAGTATCCTCCGCCGAATAACCATATTTTTTGTTTCCCTCAACCTGCAAAGAAGTCAGGTCGAAAAGCCGCGGATTTCCTTCCTTGCCTTCTTTTCTTTCAAAAGAAGTAATTTCAAAAGGATGTTCGCCTAAATAAATAAGCCCTTTTTCTGCCTTTTCAAGTTTTTTAATCCTGTCAATGGTAGCCGTAAATTCCGTTTCCCGGTAAATCGTTTTTAATTCCCAATACTCTTCGGATACAAAAGCATTGATCTCTTTCTGACGCTGAACGATAACAGCCAAAGTTGGCGTTTGAACTCTTCCAATAGACAAAACAACTTTCCCCTGACCAAATTTTTTCGTAAAAAGCCGGGTTGCATTCATTCCCAACAGCCAGTCGCCGATGGCTCTTGCGCTTCCTGCTGCATACAAATTATTATACTGGTCGCTCTCTTTCAATTTTTCAAAACCTTCCCGGATTGCTTGTTCGGTCAGGGAAGAGATCCATAAACGTTTTACCGGAACTGCGCATTTGGCTTTCAATAAAACCCAACGTTGAATAAGTTCCCCTTCCTGGCCTGCATCACCGCAATTGATCACTTCCTCACAATTTTTGATCAGATATTCAATCACGCCAAACTGTTTGAGTGCGCCGGGATTGTCAATAAGTTTGATGCCGAAATTGGCAGGAATCATCGGGAGATCTTCCAAACGCCATGATTTCCAGCGTTCGTGATAGTCGTGAGGTTCTTTTAAAGTACAAAAATGTCCGAAGGTCCAGGTTACCTGGTAGCCGTTTCCTTCCCAATAACCATCTTTTCGCTGCTTCGCTCCGAGTACTTCGGCAATATCTTTCGCTACACTTGGCTTTTCAGCAATGCAAACTTTCATATTTTGAGGTCAGATTTCCTTATTTAAAACCGGCAATCTGCGGAATTCTGATTTTTACTGTTGATAAATTTTCGGATTGCAAAGGTCGGGAATTTTTGGGAATTATTATTTCTCAAATTGAATCCAGTTCGGCCAGATTCACTTTTAATTCTTCTGTATTTGCATCAGGCAACTTTTTGAAAATTGATTTTGCCAAAATAAACATTGACAAAACGACAAAGGCAAAACCTGCAACCAGCAAACCCGATTTGAACAAGCCATATTTCTCAAAATTTCGGACCATTAACGATAGCCCAAACAAAAAGCCAATGCTCATGCTGATTTTCCAAACATTGTCCATCACGATCTTAAACCTTTCCTGCAATGCTATAATTTTCTGTAAACTTTCACGAAGATTACTTTTTGTTAAAGTGATTTTTTGAATGTTATGGATTTCCTGAAATATGATTTTAAGTGCTGCGAAAACCAGTGATATATACAAAATTGTAGGAATGAATTCATAAACATGAAAATAATCAAACGGATTTCCTGCAAGAATTGCCGCAAAAAGAATCAACAGTCCGATAAAAAAGTATGAAGTTCTTTTAAGCCTGTTCTGAATTTTAGTTATTGTACTTTTTGATTGTTCCTTCATCATTGAAAAAACCATTTGCTCAGTCAATTTTTGTGTCGCGGAGAATTTTTCATCCAGCGTTTTCCAGTTCATTTTTAATTCATCTAAATTCATGACTGACAAGGATTTAATTTTGGAATGATTTAATTAATTTTTCAAGTTTTACTTTAATCCGGTTGAGTTTTACACCGACATTTGATTTGCTAATGCCCAGTATTACAGCCATTTCATCGTAGCTGTTATTATCCAGATACAGCAAAACCAGAGCTTTTTCAATTGGGGATAATTGATCGATTGCCTTGTAAAGTGGTGCAGTTTCGATAATGAAATCATCCGTTTCGGAAAAATCGGGCAGGGGATAAGGGAGGTTGGAAAAGGAGATGGGCGGCTGCCTCGTTTTCTCTTTTCGGTAATTGGAAATGGCAGTATTCATTCCAATCCTGTACATCCAGGTGCTTACATTGGCCTCATGCTTAAAGGCAGGAAAAGCCTTCCATAGCTGCAGTACAATTTCCTGAAACAAATCCTGACGGTCTTCTTCATTTTGACAATAGACTTTACAGATTTTGAAAATAATCCCACGATGTTGATTCAGAAGACTGACAAATTCTTTTTCCATACTTTGTTGGACTTGTGTTTGAATAATTAGTCGCGGGAATGATTACAATATTACATGAGTTAGTAATTTTTTATATCGTAAGAGCCATAGAAGGTTTAATAACAATAACTTAACCATAACGAAACGCCAGGAAAATACTGGTTAGCGATTTTTGTATAACCAATCCGAAACGTCATGCTGCGCAGAAGCTTACTGAAAAACATGGGATTACTGGCAAGCGGATTTTCCTTGCCGGTATTGTCAAAAGGAGAATCACTGGTCGCGACTTCTCCAAAACGCGCCTTACGCATCGCTCACCTCACGGATATTCACATTCAGCCACATATTCTGGCGGCGCATGGATTGACAAAATGTTTGCACGAGCTTCAAAATCTGGAAATAAAACCAGATCTGATTTTTAATGGCGGTGATGTTGTGATGGGTTCACGTAATGTTACAAAAGATAAATCGGATAAGGAATGGGCGCTTTATCAAAAAGTCCTGCAAAACGAAAATTCCCTGCCGGTTTTCACCTGCGTAGGAAATCACGATATATGGTGTAAGGATCAATCGATTTCAGCATTTGAAGGCGGGAAAACCAGGGCAATGGATCAGCTGCAATTGGCAAAACCTTATTACAGTTTTGACCAGAATGGCTGGCATTTTATAGTTTTGGATAGTGTGCAGTTAAAGCCGGATGGCTCTCCATACACCGCAATGTTGGGAGAGGAACAAATGGATTGGCTGGAAAAGGATTTAAGAAAGACTTCCGGGAATATACCGATTTTGGTCGTTTCTCACATTCCAATTCTGTCGGCCTGTG
Source organism: Dyadobacter frigoris (assembly GCF_005280585.1). Classification (GTDB taxonomy): domain Bacteria; phylum Bacteroidota; class Bacteroidia; order Cytophagales; family Spirosomataceae; genus Dyadobacter; species Dyadobacter frigoris. The sequence goes on along the minus strand of NZ_SZVO01000003.1, from coordinate 254,575 downwards.
TTTTTTTGGATGGAGAAAATGTGAAAGATGGAAGCTGGCATGTTCCTGGAAGCTGGATGCATACCGACTGTGCAGCACTGGTTAAATTATTTCACAAGCATAAAAATATCAAACTGGCCATCAGCGGGCATATTCATTTGCTGGATCAGGTTGTATATAATGGTATAACGTACTGCTGCAATGGAGCCGTTTGTGGAGATTACTGGTTTGGAAAAACACAGGAAACGAAAGCGGGTTATGCGGTCATTGATCTGTTTTCGGATGGATCTTTTACAAATAATTATCATACGTATCGTTGGAGTTGATGCTAATACCGATTTGCAATCGGGGCGGGCAAGCACAAAAAAATCCCAGCCTTTAGAGCTGGGATTTTTAAATATCTTCTGAAAGGACTTACAACAAAACACCAAGTGCTTCTTTTGAAAAACCTACAAGTTCTTCTGTTTTGTCTTCCTTAATTTTTTCAACCCAATGCGGATCAGCCAAAAGCGGACGTCCAACGCCCACAAGATCGAAATCACCTCTGTCGAAGCGGCGCAGCAATTCGTCCAATGAGCTGGGCTGAGAACTTTCTCCTGCAAAAGCAGCCAGGAATTCTCCCGTCAAACCTACTGAACCCACCGTAATTGTAGGTTTTCCAGTGATTTTTTTCGCCCAGCCTGCAAAGTTAAGATCGGACCCTTCAAATTCCGGTTCCCAGAAACGACGTTGAGAACAATGGAAAATATCTACACCGGCCTCTGATAATGGAAGCAACCATGATTCCATTTCTTCCGGTGTTTTTGCCAGTTTGTAGTTGTAGTCAGCTGGTTTAAATTGAGAAAGACGAAGAATAATCGCGAAATCTTCACCAACCTGTTTTCTTACTTCTTTAATCACATCAACTGCAAAACGGGTGCGTTCTGCCAATGTTTTTCCGCCGTATTCGTCTGTCCGGTTATTGGTATCTTCCCAGAAAAACTGATCAATTAGATATCCGTGTGCACCATGAATTTCAACACAATCAAAACCAAGATTTTTCGCATCGGCTGCAGCGCGGCCAAAAGCAAGAATGGTATCAGCAATATCAGCTTCGGTCATGGCAACACCATTTTTAAGATTCGGACTGTTAAATTCCGAAGGTCCTTCAAAAGGTACCGATGGCGTCCATCCTGAATGATGGTTGGCCATTACACCCATGTGCCAGATTTGTGGACCCATACTTCCGCCTTCAGCGTGTACACCATCAATTACATTTTTCCAGCCAGCCAATGCTTCTTCACCATAAAAATGAGGAATGTTGGCATCATTGGAAGAGGAAGGACGATCAATTACAGTTCCTTCGGAAAGGATCAATCCAACTTGTCCGGCCGCTCTTCTGCTATAATAAGATGCAACATCGGCAGTTGGAATTCCATTTGGCGAAAAAGAACGCGTCATTGGAGCCATCACAATGCGGTTTTTAATGTTTAATGACTTCAAGCTGAAAGGCTTGAAAAGTTGTTCAGAACTCATATTTTTTCGATTTACGATAATGTTATATTTCAGATCCGATCAATTTGCTCAAAGCGGCGAAAGCTTCCTCATTTCTTTTGTAATAAGTCCACTGTCCAGTACGCGTTGCTTCAATCAAACCCGCACGTTTCAAAATGGTTAAGTACTCTGAAATCGTTGATTGTGTCAATCCCGATTTTTCCTGAATACTTCCCACGCAAACGCCCGCACAGTTCTGGTGTTCAGCCGAAAAATGCAGTTCAGGGTTTTTAAGCCAGTTAAGAATTTCCAGTCTGGACTTGTTTGAAAGCGCTTTGAATATTTCTACCTGATCCATGATGCAAAGTTATATCGGAAAATCCCGATATCCCAATAAGTCGATAAGTATTTATTAAAGTATTTCGATTAATAGATTTTCCTGATTCGAATCTAAGACATTTTTTTAAGTTAATTCTGATTTTTGATCTGAAATCGAAGGTCAGCAATACCGCTCAATCATATTTTTAAAATTTTTTAAAAATATTTTTAATTTTTTTTCTCCTAACAATTGCCTTAACTATAATAGCCATAGAATATTCTGATTTTGATATCAAATATGCAATGATCAATGGTTTTAATTAAACATGAAAACGAAGCTAAAACTATTTATATCAAACACAGAAGAACATCGCACAACCAAGGGAGCCACGAATAGGTCATTTAGATTAAATTTATTGGATTAGTACAATTATTAATAATTCGGGTACTTTTATTTTTAAGGTAGTTTTAATGCGTACAGCCGAATTTAATTTTGTTATAATATGCATTGAACGCATTGTATCAGAATATTGTATTATATTTGTGCATGATTTAACAGTCACACAATCAAAATAAAATAAATAGATACAACAATGAAAAATACAAAAAATATCTTGGCTGCTGCAATGATTGCAATGACCATCACGACTTATGCTAATGCAACTTCGACTATCGTAGTTAACGAAGACAAAGCAACTGTTTCAACCATTGGTAAGGCTTTACCAGAATCTGTTCCAACTTTGGAAACACCAGCTCCACAAAAAGCAATTGTTACCAAAAACGACAACTACACGGCACCACAAAAAGCTAATATCGTTGAGCTTAAATTGAAAAGCGATTCAAAAAAGTAATTTTGGGTACGGCCTTCGGAGGGAAGGTTAGGAATTTTAGACGGGAGAAAAAAGGGGGATATATGTCTTCCTTTTTTTTGGTTTAAACGGTAGTGCTTCGGCGATCGGCTTTTGGCTTGTCAGATTTTTGAAATTAATGAGTTTTCGGCGTTGATACCAGATTCAGAATGAAATGGATTTCCAAATTTTCAGTTTTAAAACGGTATAACCAGTTGTCGTTATTGCTTTTATAGGCTGACCAATAATCCACTGAAACTATGGCCGGATATTTTCTTCCTATCTCATTTTTGTTTCTTGTTGCCTTCATTATATCTCCCGAAGCGAAACAGAAAAATCTTTTTAACGGCAAAAATTTTGACGGATGGGAAGGTGATACCGTGAAAACGTGGCGTGTGGAAAACGGAACAATCGTTGGAGGATCTTTAACGGAAAAAGTTCCGCATAACTTTTTTCTGTGTACTAAACGGACTTATGCCAATTTTGATCTGAAAGTTAAATTCAAACTGACAGGAACTGAAGGGTTTATTAATACCGGTGTTCAATTCAGAAGCAAACGTGCTGAAAAACCAGATTATGAAATGGTGGGTTACCAGGCCGATTTGGGTGACGGATACTGGGCCAGTTTATATGACGAATCGCGTAGGAACAAAACCCTGATTGCTCCGGATTCGATGTTGATCAAAAAAATACTAAAACGCGGTGACTGGAATCAGTACGAGGTAAAATGTGAAAACCGCCATATCCGCATTCTGTTGAACGGAACAGAAACCGTAGATTATACTGAGCCGGATCAGTCCATACCGCAAAGCGGACTGATTGGTTTGCAAATTCATGGCGGCGGGAAAGCGCAAGTCGCTTATAAAGATTTAGTTATAGAGGAACTTTAATTTACTTTTATTTTACTTTTTTGAATTTCAGTTCAACTCTTGTCATTTGCGGATAGTTATAGGCTGTGCTTTGCGTTTTCATACTGAACGAATCTTTGAAAACATCTTTTGGATCAATCGTCCATTCTCCACCTTTTGCCGCCGCTGATTCGGCTGAAAAAACGGTAATATTTTTTTCGTTCGTTTTCCAGTTTAAAGTCATCGGGTTTGTTTCGCCCTTGAAATAACCTGTAAAAGTGCCGTCATTATTAAACCGCACGTTTTCCATATACCTTTCAAAACTCGGTCCGCCAAATTGCTGAACCAGTTTTCCATCTTTAAAAACCGGTGCATCATTAGCATCGATTTCACTAATGATCCATTTGTCTGTACCGATTAATCTTTCCGTTGCTTCCTTCGGATCACCGGCAGCATTGTTGCAGCTGGTATATATAATGATAAAGGAAAAGAGAGACAGAACCGCAATTATTTTGTTGATACGCATTTGCAAATTTGTTTTGTTTTTCGGCAATACATAGATAAAGTAAAAATCCTGAAATTTTCTGATCAGCCGGTTAAATTTAAATCAGATACCTCGCTCCCGGGTTGATCTTGTAATTTTTGTATTATTTAAAGGTATCATTTAATCATCTTAATAGCCTTCTCTCGCTAACAATTTCTTAATATTTCCGGCCCATTTTTAACATTTGGCACATGTTCAAACATGTACATTTGCATCGTTTTAAATATGGTTAGAAATGATAATTCCTCAAATAAATTCAGAAGTGCAAAAGTAAAATCCTCCTTTCATAAGGGCAAGACACCATTCAAAAGCTATGTCCGGCAACCCTGGACTCTACTCACTTAAAATCTGAAATAATAATTTTCGTCCCGCAAAATGTGGGCCGGGAAAGTATTGCCTAACATTTTCAATAAAACGTTTTATGAACAAAATCTTACAAAACTTTACATGTCAGCTCAAATGGTGGATCGGTGCATTGGCGCTGTTTTCGTCATTTTCTGCATTTGCCCAATCATCCCAAATGAAAGGGAGCATTCAGGATGAAAAAGGACAGCCGCTGATCGGCGTTTCCATCATTCTGAAAGAATCTGCCAATGCTGAAACGCGTGGTACAACCTCTGATATCGACGGGAATTTCGTATTCAATAACCTACGTGAAGGAACGGGTTACGATTTGACGTTCAGTTATATCGGTTATGAAAAACAGGTGGTAAACGGATTTTTGATCCGCCCGGCAACGGATAATAAACTGGATGTGAAACTGAATCCGTCTTCTGCAAATCTTGAAGAGGTGGTTGTGACAGCTTTGGGTGTCAAAAAAGAAGTGAAACGTATTGGTTATGCGGTTCAGGAAGTGAAAGGGGAGGATTTGGTAAAAGCCAGAGATTCAAACCCGATCACAGGTTTGACAGGTAAAGTTGCCGGACTTTCAGTAGCCATGAACCCGGAATTACTTGGTTCGCCTTCCTTATTACTAAGAGGAAACCAGATTTCCCTTTATGTAGTTGACGGTATTACTAAGAGGAAACCAGATTTCCCTTTATGTAGTTGACGGTGTGCCCATCAGCTCGGATACCTGGAATATAAGTCCTGATGATATTGAAACTTACACGGTTTTGAAAGGGCCTGCGGCCGCTGCATTATATGGTAGCCGTGCGCAATACGGTGCGATTTTGATCACCACTAAAAAGGCTGGAAAAAAGAAAGGTTTTACGGTTGAATTTAATTCTACAAATTCCGTTGATAAAGGATTTATCGCCGTTCCGCATACACAGCACGAATACGGTGGCGGTATGTATGGACAGTATGCTTTTGCTGATGGTTTTGGCGGCGGTTTGCAAGATGCTCAGTATCAGCTTTGGGGACCAAAATTCAGAGGTCAGCTGCTTCCGCAATATGATGGAGCATACACACCGGATCAGACTTACACGACCACTTTTGGTGATCTTACTTACAAAGGTCACATCAAACCTGAACCTTATGTAAACCGTGGTTATGTGGATGGGAAAAGTAATCTTGACCGTTTTTTACGAGCCGGATTTCAAACAACTAACAATATTAACTTATCAGCTTCAGGTGATAAATATGCTTTGCGTTTTTCTTTGTCACATTCCAATCAAAAAGGAATTGTGCCGAATACAGGCGTACGTGTTTTGAATTTCAATACAACGGCTTCTTACCAGTTAAGCAAACGTCTGACTTTTAATGCCAACGTCAATTTCAACAAAACATATTCAGACAACGTGCCGGATGTAACGTACGGGCCAAACAGTTTGATCTACAATTTATCGGTTTGGACAGGTGATGAATGGAATGTTGATGCGCCTGATATTCGTGGAAAATGGCAGCCAGGCCAGAAAAACGTGAAAATCGTTTTCCCGGAACACGTACATTACAATAACCCTTGGATGATGGTGGAAGACTGGAAACGCGGTCATGATAAAACGGATATAAACGGATATATGTCGCTGAATTACAAGCTTGACGAACATTTGAACGTTACCGGCCGCTCGCAGATCACAACTTATTCGCTGTTCCGTTCTGAAAAAATGCCATGGGGTGCATTTACCTATGCAAGAACTTTGGGACAGGGTGATTACCGTGAAGACAGACGTAATATGTTTGAAAATAATACAGACGTTCAGGTTAATTACAATTATAATATTGGCCGTCTGATCAATCTATCCGGTTTGGTAGGAGGTAGTCTTCGTAACTTTAATTACAATTCCAACTTCACGTCGACGGATTACCTTGTTATTCCAAATGTCTACAACTTCAACAACAGTTTGAACCAGTTGATGACGAATAATTTCAATTCAAAAATGCGAGTGATCAGCTCTTACGCTTCTTTGGATGCCTCGATTGGAAAATATGCAACCATTTCGGCAACAGGTCGGGTAGACAAGTCGTCTGCTTTGCCAAACGGTAGCAATGTATATTTTTATCCAAGCGTTTCAGGAGCTTCCGTGATCTCGGATTATGTGAAAATTCCTGAAATTATTTCCTTCCTGAAAGTTCGCGGATCTTTCGCAACGGTTCACGGAGATGCAACGGCGACACAAATTGGTGCAACGCCTTTCAATGTTTACACCACTTTGTCAGGATCAACAGCAGGAACTTTGACAACCGCTTTTTCTCAATATGGCAATAATTATTTGAGCCCATACGGTGGTCCGGATTATTCTCTGCAGGCTGTTTATTCAACAAGCAAACCTTATAATAATGTAACAGCGGCGAATTCTTCGGGAAGTATTTATGATCCTAATATCAAAACGTTCAACAGAAAAACCTTTGAAGAAGGAATTGATATGCGTTTTCTTGCCAACCGTTTAGGATTAAGTGCTACGGTGTTCCAATATATCGACGGACCGAGAATTTTGGCTAACGCCATTTCACCTTCAACAGGTTATGCTTCCTATTATATCAATGCGCTGAAAACGAAAAAAGATGGTGTTGAGATTTCTTTAACAGGTACGCCGATTAAAAATGAAAAATTCTCATGGGATGTGATGGCAAACTGGTCGACGTTCAAAGAAGTTTACAGCGAATTACCTCCGGGACAAAGCAACTATAACACATTCTTCAAAAAAGGCGATCGTACGGATAAATTGTATTCAACTGGTTTTGTAAAAGCGCCGGATGGACAAATCGTTTATGACGCGGGTGGAAAACCTTTAAAAAATCCGATCAACCAGTTTTTGGGTTATATGAACGCCGATTATATGTGGTCGATCAATAACAGATTTAAGTACAAAAACATGACCATGAGCTTCCAGTTTGACGGAAGCGTTGGTGGAATTATTTCAAACCGTCTTTATTCTTTGACGATGCAGGGCGGTGCCAACGCAGCAACAGTTCAAGGAGCTCTCGGAAAATCAAGATTGGATGATGATACGAACGCAGGTGTAAGTAATTACAAAGGAACTTACGTGGGTGACGGTGTGCAGGTTTCAAATGAAGTGGCTATTAAATACGATAACCTTGGAAATGTAACCAACTACTCGGATCTGAAATTTGCTAAAAATACAGCAACGAGTACCGTACAAACCTGGGCGACGCAGTATTACGGCCAAATTCAGGAAGGTATGTTAACGAGTAAAACGTATGCGAAACTTCGTGAAGTGGTGATCGGATATAATCTGCCGAAAAGCTGGCTGCAAGGTACCTTTATTGATAAAGTTTCGGTGTCGGTTCTGGGACGTAATCTGTTGTATTTCTACAAAGGTAATAAGTATAAGGGAATTGATGTAGAGCAATTTAACTCTGCAAGTGCCGCTTCCGGTCTGCAAACACCAACGACACGCCGCTACGGAGTGAACTTAAACATTGTGTTCTAAAAAAGATTTTAAAATGAAAAGATATATAAAGCAAATAGTAACTCTGGCATTGCTGGTGTCGCTGGGAACGAGCTGTCAGGATAGTTTTGATGACTTGTACCTGAACCCAAACAAACCTACGGATGTACCTGCATCCCTTTTATTCAATCAGGTTTTGAATACAATGCTTGAATCGCCGGGCGGACAACTTGACCGTACGAATCAGTATCAATTGCAGAATAATTCCTATTTCGGGAACAATCAATACAATTTTGGAGCGGGAAGTCAATTGTACGGTACGTTGACTAACGTTGTGAATATGGAAAAACAGGCGACGGTTTCCGGTGCTGCTGACCTCAATCCATATCATGCGTTGGGTAAGTTTTTCAGGGCGTATTATTTTACAAAAATGAGCCTTGAAACAGGAGATATTCCGATGTCCGAAGCTTTGCAGGGAGCAACGGCTTTAATGCCAAAATATGATTCGCAGAAAACTGTTTTCCAAAACAGTCTTACCATGCTGGAAGAAGCAAATGCGGATCTTACCCAGTTAATCGCGAAAAACGACGTGACTTTGACAGGAGATATGTACTTCTCAAATAGTCTGGCAGCCTGGCAAAAAGTGGTGAATACTTTCCGTCTGCGTTTGCTAATTCACCTTAGCAAAAAGGCAACGACCGATGCAGATTTGAATCTTGCACAACAATTTGCCATGATCATCAATGATCCGGTTAAATATCCGATCATGCTCACAAGTGCTAATGAGTTGAAATATACCTGGCTGAATCCGACCAATCGCTATCCTTTGAACAAGGAAACTTTTGCAAACGGAGCTTTGAACAACAGCACGTCAACCTATGTAAGTTTGTTAACCGACCGCAAAGATCCGCGCGTTTTTATTACTACTGATCCGGCTCCTGGTTTGGTTACAGCTGGTGGTAGTCCTGTTGATTTTTCGTCTTTCAAAGGTGGCGATATCGGATTGGATATGGGCGCTTTGGCAAGCCAGAATGGTGGTGGTGTTTTAAGTTATATCAACCGGTACCGTTATTATTCAGGATACACAGGTGAAACAACGGCAATTATTGGTTTTACAGAAATGTGCTTCAATATCGCGGAAGCCATTAACCGTGGATGGATTACAAAAGGACCTTTGGGAGATGCTGAAGCATATTATAATGCCGGTATCAAAGCGTCGATGAGTTTCTACTCCATTCCAGCCAAAGGTACAATGACTGTTTATTCTCTTCCGTTGGGCGTTCCTGTTGCCGGTCCATATATTTCTTCAACAGTGAACGTTGACTACGATGCGTATTACGCTCAGTCAACAGTTAAATATGCCGGAAATAATGAAGCCGGTTTGAAACAGATTTTAGAACAAAAATACATCGCCTTTTATTTAAACAGCGGTTTGGAAGCTTATTTCAACTGGCGCAGAACCGGTGTTCCTGTTTTCAAAACGGGTGTTGGTACAGGAAATAACGGCAAAATCGCTTTACGTTATAAATACCAGGCCGCAGAACAATCCGCCAATACTACGAATTATAACGCTGCCATTACACAATACAATAATGTGGATGACGTGAACGGGACCATGTGGTTATTGAAATAAAAAATTCCCGCAGATCTTGCCTGATGGTAAGGTCTGCGGGATTACTATTTAAGATTAAAAAAACATGAAAAATAAAACACTTCTTCTGGGCGTTTTGTCGGTTTTTACGTTTTCAATAAGCGCTAAGTCAAACAATTTTCCGGCAGATTCCCTGCATCGTGGCGTTACTGCGCACCGGGGAAATTCTATCAAATATCCTGAAAACACATTACAGGCTTTCCAAAGCGGAGTGGATTTGGGTGTGGATTGGGTTGAACTTGATATTTATAAATCAAAGGATGGTAAAATTGTCGTCCTGCATGATCCGACTACGAAAAGAGTGGGCGATATCGATCTCACAATCGCCAATTCAACGTATGAAGAATTGAAAAAAGTGGATATCGCCACCGATTTTCGTACGAGAAATGGAAAGACATTAGCCGAATGTCCGGCAGAACATATGCCGCTTTTGGAAGATGCCGTAAAACTGATTATGAAACAAAAACAGACACATTTGTCTATTCAGCCCAAAGCAGATTGTGTTGCAGAAGCAATTGAGATTGTAAGAAAACTGAAAGCTGAAAACATGGTAGGTTTCAATGACGGAAGTTTAAAATACATGTCTGATGTTAAGAGGATCGCACCGAGAATTCCCGTTTTCTGGGACAGACTTCCAACTACAAATGTGGATGAAGATATTAAAATAGCCAAAGAAAAAGGATTTGAAACGCTGGTGATTCATTTCAAAGGAATTACGGAAGAAACGGTTCAAAAAGTGAAATCTGCCGGACTTTATATTGGTTCATGGACTGTTAATGACCGTGAAACTTTGGAGAAATTACTAAAAGCTGGGGTTGAACGTATTTACACAGATGATCCGGCATTGTTGATTTCAATTAAGAATAATTCGGTGAAGTAGGTGCAGAGCACCAAAATACTTGCGGTCCGCCGCGCGGTAGCAATAAATAGCATATTCTATTCTCCAAAGGTGCGGAGCATCGTAATATTTGTAGGGATACAAAATATCCAAATCCGGATCAAAGGTGCAGCGCACCGAAATATTATTGCTGATCAACTAATTTTTCTTAAATAAAATACTATTCAAAATTATCGAAATGAAACACATAATATTAACATTACTTACCGGAACCATACTTTCCACAACCGCATTTGCCCAACAAAAACTGGACGTTCAGGCACATCGCGGAGGTATGGCTTTATACCCTGAAAATACCGTAACGTCAATGCTTAACGCAGTGAAACTTGGTGCAAAAACACTAGAACTTGACTGCGTCATTTCAGCTGACGGAAAAGTGGTCGTTTCCCATGACGCCTATATGTCGTCCGATTCATGCTAAAACCGGATGGTTCGCAAATTTCAAAAAGTGAAGAAAAAAGTCTGGCACTTTATAAAATGCCTTATGACAGCATCAGAAAATTCGATGGTGGAACCAAGCCACATCAACGTTTTCCTGAGCAAAAGAAAATGAAAACATACAAACCGTTGCTTTCAGATTTAATTGACAGCGTAGAAGTTTATGTAAAGAAAAATAAACTGAAACCTGTTTATTACAACATGGAAACGAAAATCTCCCCTCAGGGAGATGGTGTTTACAATCCTGCTCCGGACGTTTTTGTTTCGTTGGTTATGGATGTGATCAAAAAGAAGAAAATTGAAAACCGTACAACAATCCAGTCTTTTGATCCGCGTACTTTGCAGATTTTACACAAAGAAAATGCAAAAGTAAAACTTGCTTTTTTGTTGATGAATAAAGATAGCTTTGATGATAATATCACCAAACTTGGTTTCAAGCCTGATATTTACAGTCCGTATTACACGCTCGTGAATGAGGAATTGGTGAAAAAGGCGCATGAGAATAAAGTGCTGGTTTTACCGTGGACAGTTGATGAAGAAAAAGACATGTCTCAGTTGGCAGCTTACGGCGTGGACGGAATTATTACAAATCAGCCCGACCGCATGATCAAGCTTTTTGGAAGTTATCAGACAAAATAGAGGAAATATTCAAAATAGTAGATGGAAAAATTTTGCTCCGCCAGTATGCTTTAAACGTGTACTGGCTTTTTTTATATTTATCAGGCACAATTTTAATGTTATCACTGAAAATGTTGTTACCAAGTTTTAGAAATCTGTCAATAAAATAATTCCCATGAAAGCAATCTGGAACCACGAAGTAATTGCCGAAAGTGACGAGACCATAGTTGTCGAAAATAATCATTATTTTCCCTTACAATCTGTCAATAAAGAATATCTGATTGAGTCCGCGACACACACAACCTGCCCATGGAAAGGCGAAGCGTCCTATTATACGTTGGAAGTTGGCGGCACATCAAATCCTGATGCCGCCTGGTATTATCCTGAACCAAAAGAAGCTGCCCAAAATATTAAAAATTACATCGCCTTTTGGAAAGGTGTTAAAATAGAAGCCTGAACCACACTATGAAATACGACGCAATTGTAATCGGCTCCGGCCAGGCAGGTACGCCACTTTCGAAAAAGCTTGCCGCAGCAGGAATGAAAACTGCTTTGATTGAAAAAAGATGGGTAGGTGGAACCTGTGTAAATGACGGATGCTCGCCTACAAAAGCGATGATTTCTTCTGCAAAACTTGCGTGGTCGGTTGCTAATAGTGAGAAACTTGGTATCCATGTTGGCGGATATACCGTTGATCTGCATGAAATTCTGGAACGCAAAAACGAAATTGTTCTAAGAATGCGAGGTAATTCCGAAAAGGGAATTCTCGAAACTGAAAATCTTGATCTGATTTACGGAACCGCGACTTTTACAGGAGAAAAAGAAATTACTGTAAAGTTAAATACCGGTGAAACTCAGGTTTTGTCAGCCGATAAGTTTTTTCTGAATGTTGGTGAACAACCTTCTATTCCTGAGATTGAAGGAATAGAAAAAATTGAATACCTTACTTCCACCAGTATCATGGAATTACAGGAAATTCCTGAACATCTGGTGATTATTGGCAGTGGTTACATCGCACTGGAATTCGGACAAATGTATCGTCGTTTTGGTAGCAAAGTAACAATTCTGGAACAATCAGAGCGGATTTTGCATCGTGAGGATGAAGATATTGCGGATGAAATTGTAAGGATTTTCAAAGAAGAGGATATTGAAATCATTACTGATTGCAGAGTCGAATTAATTAAGAAGGAAGGCGATAATATTGCGCTCTTTTTAGGAGTTGATGAAACTGCGAAAAATATTTCCTGTTCGCATGTGTTAGTTGCTGCGGGAAGAAAACCAAATACTGCTGACCTGAGTCTGGATATTACTGGTGTTGAAATGAATGAAAAAGGTTACATCAAGGTTAACGATAAGCTGGAAACATCTAAAGAGGGCATTTATGCTTTGGGAGATGTGAAAGGCGGAGCAGCCTTTACACATATCGCGTATGACGACTACCGGATTATTCAAAAAAATGTAATCGAAAAAGGAAACGCATCCATAAAAGATCGCCTTGTCCCGTATTGCATGTTCATCGATCCGCAACTTGGACGCGTAGGTATGACTGAGCAGGAAGCCAAGGAAAGTGGTAAGAAAATAATTGTTGCTACGATTCCAAATACAAGTGTTGCCAGATCCATTGAAACTGCCGACACCCGGGGCATGATGAAAGCGGTAATAGATGCTGATTCAGGGAAAATCCTGGGTGTATCGGTATTGGCCGCGGAAGGTGGAGAAGTGGTTACAATTCTTCAAATGGCTATGATTGGCGGCGTTACGTATGAACAAATAAAAAATGGTGTTTTTGCACATCCAACTTATGCTGAATCGCTTAACAATTTGTTTATGACTTTGGATAAGTGATTTTTTAATGAATTCATTATCAGTACAAAATTTATTTTTAAAAAATGATAAACTGATACAAAACAGCCCTGATGATCATTGCCCAAAATATCAGTAAAGATTTCAACGGTATTCACGCAGTAAAAAATATTTCCTTTGAGGTAAAGGAAGGCCGGACTATGGTCTTTTTGGGAACCAGCGGATGCGGAAAAACCACGACGCTGAAAATGCTGAATAGGTTAATCGAGCCTTCGTCTGGAAAAATAACGATCAATGGGCAGGATATTTTTTCTTCCAAACCGGAAATTCTAAGACGGAGTATCGGTTATGTTTCTCAAAATAACGGTCTTTTTCCTCATTATACTGTTGCTGAAAATATAGCGGTTGTACCTAATCTCCTTGGTTGGGACAAAAATGAAATTAATGAAAGATCAGATGCTTTATTGAAACAACTGAAACTACCGGTTGAAGAATATGCCAATAAATATCCCGATGAGCTGAGCGGCGGACAAAAACAAAGAGTAGCCATTGCGCGGGCGCTTGTTTCTGATCCGCCGGTTTTATTGATGGATGAACCTTTTGGGGCGCTTGATCCGATAACGAGAGCCGGAATCCGGAAAGAATTTCGGGAATTACCCGAATTGAAAAGTAAGACGATTGTTTTGGTAACCCATGATGTGCAGGAAGCTTTTGAGCTGGGGGACCAGATTTGTCTGATGGATAATGGCATTATTGTGCAAACAGGTACGCCTTATGAGTTGATATTCAATCCAACAAACGATTTTTCCAAAAGTTTTTTCAATCATCAAAGATTGCAGCTTGAATTAAGTGCGCTTAAATTCAGGAATATCTGGAATGACCTGGCTGATGCTGAAAATGCTTCGGCAGCGTCATTAGACAGCAGCCAAAGTTTGTGGGAAGGAATGGAATTATTGTCTGAAATGAATGAGGAAAAGCTGATTGTAAAAGATGAAGAAAGTAATTCATTAAAAGAAATAACCATACAGACAATTCAGTCTGTTTATCTTGAAATCAAAAGAAAGCGATGACAGAGCAGCAGAATCTCTGGCAGTTTATGATGCAGCAATCTGATAAATTGCTGTCTCAAACCGTTACGCATATTGGCCTGACCTGCATTTCACTTTTAATAGCTGTCGCGGTGGGCTTACCGCTGGGAATTTGGATTTCGGAAAAGAAAAAAGCGGCCTGGGTTGTGTTAGGTGTTGCCGGAATTTTGCAAACAATTCCAAGTATTGCATTGCTGGGTTTTATGATTCCGCTTTTGGGAATTGGCGCTTTTCCCGCCATTGCAGCCCTTTTTCTTTACGCTTTGTTGCCAATAATCCGAAATACTTATACCGGAATTACCAGTGTCGATCAGGGAATTACCGAATCTGCGCGTGGAATGGGAATGAACAAATGGCAGATTCTATTCAATGTAGAATTGCCTCTGGCGATGCCGGTAATTCTTGCCGGGATCAGAACTGCGACCGTTATTAATGTAGGCGTTGCTACATTGGCGGCCTATATCGCAGCGGGAGGTTTGGGCGAATTTATTTTTGGAGGTATTGCTTTAAATAATACCAACATGATTTTAGCGGGTGCCATTCCATCGGCATTATTGGCTATTATTCTGGATTTTCTGCTTTCATTATTTCAAAAAGCAAAATTGAAAACGATGCGGAAAGTATCAGTTGTTCTCCCCGTAATATTGTTGGTATGCTCTTCATTTTACATTATTCCACGTGCTCAGGTTAAAATACTGGCCGGATTTACTCCGGAATTTATGGGCCGGGAAGATGGATATCTTGGACTGAGATCCAAATACAAACTGGATATCCCGACCGTCGTGATCAGTGACGCGGTGATGTATAAAGCTGCGTTTGAAAATAAACTCGATGTGATCAGCGGTTATAGTACCGATGGAAGATTGAAAGCTTACGATCTGGTGACTTTGCGAGACGACAAGGCAATTTTCCCGCCTTATTATGCAGCACCGTTAGTCCGGCAGGATATTCTGGGGAAATATCCGGAATTACAGCCTGCGCTTGATATTCTTTCTGGTGTAATTAATGATTCCATTATGACGGAATTAAACTATAAGGTCGATTATTTAAAACAGTTGCCGGAAAAAGTTGCGCTGGATTTTATGTTGGAAAAAGGTTTGTACAAAAAACCGCAAAATGCTAACAATGAGCACGTAATAAGATTAGGGTCAAAGATTTTTGCCGAACAATACATCCTGATCAACATATATAAAATGTTGATTGAAGGAAATACTAAATTGAAAGTTGTAACCAGAACCGGCCTTGGTGGAACGAAAATCTGCTTTGATGCATTAACAAATAATGAGATCGACATGTACCCCGAATATACCGGAACGGGCTTACTTGTAATCCTCAAACCTGACAAAAAAACGCTCGATGGAATGATTGACAGCCGGGATAAGGTTTTCAATTTTGTTCAAAAAGAATTCTCAAATCAATATAAATTAAGCTGGCTAAAACCGATTGGTTTCAATAACGCCTATGCGCTGATGATGCGCAGAAGTCAGGCACAATCATTGAATATACAGACTATTACAGATTTAAAACTTTATTTGTCTAATGAAAACCACCAGCATTAGGGAAAGATATAATGTCGTCAGAAAGTATACTGAACAGCTTTGTCAACCTCTTGAAACCGAAGATTATGTACCGCAGCCAGTTCCTTTCGTAAGTCCGCCCAAGTGGCATCTGGCGCATTCTACATGGTTTTTTGAAACCTTTATTCTAAAAAATAACCATCCTGACTACCGCGTTTTTGACGAAACTTTCAACTATTTATTCAACAGTTATTACAACAATGTAGGCGATCGCGTACTGCGAACCGATAGGGGAAATATTACACGGCCAAAAGTTTCCTATGTGTATGCATACCGCCAATATGTGGATGAGCACATGAATAAATTGCTGGAAACACTGAATGACCAAAAGTCGTTGATACTTATGGAACTTGGTCTTCATCACGAGCAGCAGCATCAGGAATTACTGGTTACGGACATCAAATATATTCTAGGTCATAATCCTACTTTTCCGGTTTATAAACAAGGACATAATCTGGTTAATGATATTAATTCAGAAACTGGTTTTGCTCATGTAACCGAAGGCGTTTATGAAATTGGACATACCGGTGAAGGTTTCAGTTTTGATAATGAACTGGGTCGTCATAAAGTTTATTTACAGGATTTTGAAATTAGTAAGTCTCTGGTTACCAATGAAGAGTATATTGAATTTATTGAGGCGGGAGGTTATCAGGATTTCAATTTATGGCTGGATGAAGGCTGGTCGTGGGTGAATGAAAATGCCATAAACTCGCCAATGTACTGGCATAAAATAAATGGGGAATGGTTTTACTTTACTCTGGGAGGTTTGCAGAAATTGAATCCAAAAGCAATCCTTTCCCACGTAAGCTTTTTCGAAGCATGGGCTTATGCGCAATGGAAAGAAATGCGTCTGCCAACGGAATTTGAGTGGGAAATAGCTGCTGGCCAATTCTCCTGGGGAAAACGATGGGAATGGACGAACAGCTCCTATCTTGCCTACCCGAATTTCACCAAAGCAAAAGGTGCGGTAGGAGAATACAATGGCAAATTCATGATCAACTGCATGGTTTTGAGAGGCGCTTCGGTAGCCACATCACCAGACCATAGCAGAAAAACATATCGAAACTTTTTTCACACCAACGAACGCTGGCAGTATACCGGAATTCGATTGGTGAAATAGCTTTCGGCTTTCGGCAGTGGGCTCATGATCCGGTTTTGAAAGCTGATAGCCGACAGCCCCAACATCAACTTACTTAAATATGGAAACCACTACAACCAGCGCTACTTCTACTTTTGAACAGGATATTGACGAAGGACTTAGTGCTCCTCTGAAAAATATTTCATCGAAATATTTCTATGATGATCTGGGCAGTGTGATTTTTCAGGATATTATGAAAATGCCTGAATATTATCCTACGCCTTGCGAGTTCGAGATTTTATCTCTTCAGGGAGAAAGTATTATCGAGAAACTGAATTTTGATGAGCCGTTTAATATCATTGAATTTGGTGCCGGTGATGGTATTAAAACGCGCCAGCTGCTTAAAAAACTGATTGAAAATCAGGTAGATTTTACTTACGTTCCAATTGATATTTCACAAAAAGCGATTGACGAACTGGAAGCAAATATGCTTGGATATCTGCCGGGATTAAAAATCAGATCGCTCGTTGGTAACTATTTTTCAATGATTGAGGAACTGTCCGAGATGGAACAGCCGGGATTATTTCTGTTTTTGGGAAGCAACATTGGTAATTATCAGGAGCAGGAAGCCAATGACCTTTTGGAACAATTTAATAACTATATGAAAAGCGGAGACAAGATTTTGACTGGTTTTGATCTTCAAAAAAATCCGGCAACGATCCGAAATGCTTATGACGATAGTCAGGGAATTACAAAGGCTTTCAATATGAATCTGTTACAGAGGATGAACCGCGAGTTAGGAGCAAATTTCAAAAAGGAATTCTTCGATTTTTATTCGCACTACAATCCGGTTAATGGTGAAGTGCGCAGTTATCTGGTCAGTTTGAAACAACAGGAAGTATATATTTCCAAAATTGATAAAAGTTATTCATTCCGGCAAAATGAATTGATATGGACAGAGTTGTCTAAAAAATATACGATCGCTGAAATCGAAAGCCTTGCCAGCAATAATGGCTTCGAGCTGATTGAACATTTTCTGGACTGCAAACATTATTTTACGGATAGTTTGTGGACAAAATAGTTTTAAATTTACGTTAATAACAAATCTGGCTTTGCTTAAATAGTGAAGCCTTATTCATTGTATATGTTGTCGATATCATCGATTTTTCCAAATCTGCTAACAGATTTGCTAACTTTGTTGTTACCTGTTTATGAGTTGCCAAGAACCTTTCTGTAAACCAAATCCTAAATACAATTGTCATGGAAGTCGCTATTAACGAAGTTACGGTTGAAGACCTGAAATCGATTGAAATTTTAAAGGAAGTTCCTGATTGTCAGTTGCAATGGTATATTGATGAAAGTGAACACAGAATTTTTAAAGAGGGTGATGTTTTTGCAAAAGCCAACGATCCTGTCCTTTATACGCACATCATTCTTCGCGGACGAATTGAACTCTATCGTTTGCAAAACAACAATAAATCTAAAATAGCCGATCTTGTTGCTGGCAATATAACGGGGATTTTACCTTTTTCGAGGGCGAAGGTCATGCCTGCCAGTGCCGTTTGTCTGGAAGAAACGGAGCTTTTGTCACTTCCGAGAGAGAAGATGCGTGAGCTGATCCAGACGCACTACGAACTGACGCAGGTACTTGTCCATGTGATGGCTTCACGGATCAGGGAATTTACGGAATTGGAGCAGCAGAATGAGAAAATGATGGCGCTCGGAAAACTTTCTGCCGGTCTGGCGCATGAGTTGAACAATCCGGCAGCCGCAATCGTAAGAGGGTCGGTTTCTCTTGAAAAGCATTTACAATGCCTTCCTGATGCTTTCAAACAGTTGATTTCCATTCGCCTCGATACGGAAGATATTAATAAAGTGAATGACAAAATCCATAAAGCGCTGGATAATAAAGCGCGTCCGGTTTTGACTATGATGGAGCGGGCGGATAAGGAAGATGAAATTACGGAATGGCTTGATGACCAGCCCGGAATTAAAAATGTCTATGACATGGCTGAAAATTTTGTTGAATTCGGGCTTTCGATTGAAGACCTGGAAGAAATTAAAAGCCATATCCCGGATGGAAAATTGTCTCCATTATTAATATGGATCAATAATAGTTTTACTACCGAGCGGATGGTTTCGGAGATTGGGATCGCTTCCAAAAGGATTTCTGATCTGGTAAATTCAGTTAAAACTTTTACCCATATGGATGGGGGAGGTGATAAGGTATTTGCTGATATCCGGACAGGTATCAAGAATACGATGACGATGCTTAATTATAAAATTAAAAAAGCAAATGTTACTGTCACGGAGGATTTTGACGATAATCTGCCACCTGTAAAAGCGATGATCGGAGAGCTAAACCAGGTTTGGACCAACATCATTGACAACGCAACAGACGCATTAGAAAATACAGAAAATCCGCAGTTGATATTAAAAACAAGACAGGATAGGGAATTTGTTTGTGTGTCTGTTATTGATAACGGACCTGGAATTCCTGATGATGTTAAGTCGAAAATTTTCGATCCGTTTTTTACAACAAAAAAAATCGGACAAGGCACCGGATTAGGATTGGATGTTGTTTCCAGAATCGTAAAACAACACAAAGGTACAATAAGCGTGACGTCAGAACCTGGCAGGACTGAGTTCATCGTTTGCTTTCCAATTAATGCATAATAGACCTTAACCTTCACCAAGTAAACTACATAATATGGGGTTGCCAATTATTTTTTCAATTGATGATGATGCGCAGGTTTTAAGGGCCATCACCCGCGACCTGAAAACAAAGTACCGCGACACCTATCGTGTCCTGAGTACGGATTCAGTCAAAGAGGCGCTGGAAAGTTTGATGGATCTTCAAAACAAAGGAGAAGAAGTAGCGATTTTTATTTCTGATCAGCGTATGCCAGAAATGCAGGGCGTTGATTTTTTACAAAAAGCAAAAAAGATATTTCCGGATGCAAAACGTGTTTTATTAACCGCCTATTCCGATACCGATGCTGCCATAAAAGCGATCAATGATGTTCAGCTGGATTATTATCTGATGAAACCATGGGATCCTCCGGAAGAAAAATTATATCCCGCAATAGATGATTTGCTAAATGACTGGCAAGCTGATTATCGCCCTGATTTTAAGGGGATAAAAGTTATCGGTTACCAGTTTTCACCAAAATCCCACCAGATCAAAGATTTCCTTTACGGGAATTTGATTCCCTATACCTGGATGGATATTGAAACCAGCGAACAGGGAAAGTTGATCTGTTCAACCAATCATTTTGAAACAGCCGATTTTCCGGTTGTGATTTTAGAAGACGGATCTTTGATGAAAAATCCAAAGGTTCTCGACATTGCTAGTAAAATTGGATTGAATGCTACGGTTAAGCAGCAGATCTATGATGTGATCATTATCGGCGCTGGCCCGGCAGGATTAGCGGCTTCGGTTTATGGTGCTTCGGAAGGATTGAGTACACTGTTGATCGAACGAAAAGCACCAGGCGGACAAGCAGGAACAAGTTCAAGAATTGAGAATTATCTTGGTTTTCCTTCAGGACTTAGTGGTGCAGATCTGACGCGCAGAGCGGTAACACAGGCGACGAGATTTGGAACGGAAATTCTTTCTCCCCAGTCGGTTAAGGAAATTAAAGTAAAAGATAAGTACAAAACGATCGTACTCGAAGACGATACGGAAATTACGGCAAAGGCGGTTGTGATAACCACAGGTGTAGATTATCGAAAGCTGGAAACACAGGGAATTGAGGATTTTACAGGTAAAGGAGTTTACTACGGTGCAGCTAATACGGAAGCAACTTCTTGTGGAAATAAAGAAGTTTATATTTTAGGAGGAGGAAATTCGGCCGGACAAGCGGCTATGTACCTTTCCAAATTCGCAAATCACGTTTATGTGATTGTCCGCAGGACGGATCTGAGTTCTTCCATGTCGCAGTATCTGATTGACCAGATTTCAACCACGGAAAATATAACGATTCTGGGTTGCACAGAAATTTTGGAAGCTTGTGGAGAAAATCATTTGCAAGGTTTGAAACTGGTTGATTTAAATACCAATGCGCAACGTTCCGCAGCAGCCGACGCATTATTTATTTTCATTGGAGCGAAGCCTTACACAGATTGGGTCGGTTTGGAAATTATCAAAAATAGCAAAGGTTTTATTGAAACCGGTCGCGAAATGAATAATTACAAAGATTTCAAACGGGTCTGGAAAGTGGATAGAGATCCCTACTTGCTGGAAACGAGTTCCCCGGGGATTTTTGCAGCGGGAGACGTACGCGCAGGTGCCATGAACAGGGTAACTTCCGCCGTTGGAGAAGGTTCTATGTCAATCAATATGGTTCATCAATATTTAAGCGAAATATAAATGGCAGATGGAATTTGCAGCCACATCAATGCGATCACTGAGATCAAAACGGCTAAGAAACGCGAATGCGAAGAATGTGTAAAACATGGCGGCAGATGGGTTCATTTGCGTACCTGCCAGACTTGTGGCGTCACTTTATGTTGTGACGATTCGCCTTCGCAGCATATGACAAAACATTTTCATGCAACGCAGCATCCGGTGGTTATTTCATCAGAACCAGGGGAGAAATGGATGTGGTGTTATGTTGATGATTCTTTTGTGGAATATGATTAAGTGATAAATTAATTGAAAAGGGAAACCCAATTCAGGTGGATTTTTATGATCCGTTTGATTTGGGTTTTTTATTGCGGTGCTCTGCACCTTTTAATCTGGGTTTAGGGTGTGTTGATTGCTACAATTATTTCGATGCTCTGCACCTTTTGATCTGGGCTTTGGGTGTGTTGATTGCTACAATTATTTCGGTGCTCTGCAACTTTTCATAGTTGCGAGTGAAGGTGCGGAGCACTGCAATACTTGTAGAAAAAACACAAGCTCTATTTTCGTAAGGTGCAGCGCACCGCAATATTTAACTCGGCTATTCTATTAAATATCTTATAACAATTCCAATAAATCACTTTTGGACAACGATTTCAAAATCGAAACATCCGTTTTCACCAGATCATTGGCTAAATTCCTTTTTGAATCCTGCATTTTCATGATTTTTTCTTCAATTGTATCCGGACAAATCAACCGAACTGCAACCACATTTTTCTTTTGCCCAATACGATAACTCCTATCAATAGCCTGATTTTCAACGGCCGGATTCCACCATGGATCAACCAGATATACATAATCCGCTTCTGTCAAATTCAATCCAATACCACCAGCTTTCAAACTAATCAAAAAGACACGAACACCGTCATTATTCTGAAACGATTCCACTTTTTCAGAACGGTTTCTGGTTTGTCCTGTTAAGTATTCGAAAGAAATATTTCGGGCTACCAATTCTTTCTTTATCAAATCCAGCATTTTTACAAATTGTGAAAAAACCAGGATCTTGTGCTGTGGTGCTTTACTCTCGATTTGCTCAATCAAAACCTCGATTTTAGCAGAAGAATCGCCATAATATTCTTCATCATTAATCAGTGCGGGAGAATCACAGATTTGGCGAAGTTTTGTCAATCCTGCCAGAATATTCAGGCTTTCCCTTGGTAAATCTCTTTCTTTATGTGTAAGCAAAAAGTGTCTGAATTCGTCGGAATATGAATCGTAAACTTTGCGTTGTTCCGCACCCATTTCACAATAAATAACCATCTCCGTTTTGTCGGGAAGTTCTGTTGCAACTTGTTGCTTCGTTCGTCTCAGAATAAACGGATTTACTTTTTTCTGCAATTCCCTGGCGCGTTTGCTATCTTCAAAACGGTCAATCGGAATAGCATAGTGATTTTTAAACTGAATTTTGCTGCCCAATAATCCCGGACATGCGAAAGAAAGCTGACCGTATAAATCAAAAGTATTATTCTCAATTGGCGTACCTGTCAGCACAATTTTATTTCTAGATTGAAGCAAACGAGAAGCTTTATAACGCTGTGACTCAGGATTTTTTATAGCTTGCGATTCATCAAGAAAAATATAATTAAAACGGTAATCCTTCAAAAAATTAATGTCAGAAAGCAGTGTTCCATAAGAAGTCAGAATGATCTCATAATCGTCAAAATCCTGATGATCTTTAACGCGATTAGAACCGTAGACCGTATGGATTTTTATCGACGGAGCAAATTTTTCGACTTCTGCCTGCCAGTTAAAAATCAGGGAAGTTGGTACAACAATCAGGTTTGTATTCTGATGCCCTTTATTTCTTTGGGATAGAATAAATGCGATGATCTGGACCGTTTTCCCTAATCCCATATCATCAGCAAGGCAGCCGCCAAATCCAAATTCATCCAGGAAATTCAGCCAGTTTAAACCATCTTTCTGGTATTCACGAAGAGAAGTTTTTAACTCCTTTGGTACTTCGATTGGTTTAATTGATTCAAAATCAGAAAATTTAGAAGTGTACAGCAGCAGTTCATTTTTAACAGGTTGGCTCAATACTTCATCTTCGTATAATTCCAGAATGCTGGTGAAATTAATTTTTGGTGTCCGGATCATCTCTCCGGCAATTTCTCCTGCTTGGAAATATTTCGCAAATTTTTCAATCCATTCTTCCGGCAAAATCCCCAGTGTTCCATCACCAAGTTCAACAAACTTGCTCTTATTTCGGATGGATTTAGAAAGATGTTTCAGTGTAGCGATTTCCTTCCCAAATTTCACCTGAATACTGGTATTAAACCAATCCGTTCCGCTGTTTATCGTTAATGAGACAGTTGCTTTGTTTTGGTTTAATTTATTATTGGACAGTTCGTTAAATCCTAAAACTGTAATATTTTGATTAGTCCATTCCTCAAAGGCATCCAAAAACCAGCCTTCATCCAGAAATCTTTCTTTGCTGAGATAAAAATGATCGGGACCAAGCTGATCGTAAAAATCCGGATGTTGTCTTAACAATGTCGAAGTAAACTGCACTTCCAGTTCGTCATCCCGTTCAACGGTGAACGGTTTTCCTTTGCTATCGGTAGAATAAATTTGCTTTTTGGAAAGAACAGGAATTTCAATATTTCCGTAACGCATCACGGGTGTAATCAAAACGTAATTGTCCAGATCAGACAAATAAATCAGTTGTTGATTTTCTCTTTCAAAACCATTTTCCCGGAGCTGTGTTTGCGTGGCGGATTTCAGGTAAGCATAGGTAACGCGAATTTTGTCCTCTACTTTGGAAAGAATTGTATTTTGGAATTCGTCAAATTTGCTTTCATGAACCAGGATTTTATTATTGTTTTGCTTGAAAAAATCAATCACACGAAGCACGTCAGGGTTATCTACCAAATGCATCGTGTCATTGATCATGACGAAATAATTGTATCTGATTTTTAAAATCTCTAACGCAAACGGTCTTCCGTCCACAATAAGCTGTCCGGAAACTTCATGGAATTTATCCTTAACATCAACCAGTAAAGTGAGATCAACCGGCAAAGTGCGGATTTGAATGGGTATTAATGAAGCGGCAGAAATACTTTCTGACACTTTGGTATCGTGGTAAAATACATCCAGTTTGAGGGGATTTTTCACAAGTGATTTCAATCCGTCCATGTCCGAATCCGATTTTCCGGACCGGTACTGATTGTGAAATTTGGAAATTCCTGTATAAAACTTTAATTCCTCGGGATTTTCAAGTTTCCAGATCAGGTCAAGCGGATTAACCGGAGTCAGCGGATTTTTTAGTTTTCCTTCCTTCGTGGTTAAAGCTTCAAAAAGCTCTACATAAAAATGATCGTAATATTTATGCTGACCGAAAACAATTATCCGTTTTGAAACGTCTTTCGAATTCGCTTTTTTGGGTAAGACCGGATTTTGTTTTGGTATTAAATTGTCTTTTAAATACGCCTTAGTACTTTCATTAACAGCAAAAAGATGTTTTAATTTTGGTTTGATATCAACCGTTTTATTGGCGTATTCAAGTTGGAAATAGTCGTCAGGATTAGTTTCATTCTCTAATCCGTAATCTCTTGCTACCAGTTTTATTTGGGTGTATCTGAGGTAACTATCGAAGAAAATTCGTAAATCCCTGCGGTCCATTAAATTGTACAAAACCTGAACCATATGTTCACAAGGCGCTTTTTTTTCGGCACTGCATGGACAGGAAAGTTGAAGTGTTTTTTCTGTTTGTTTGACTGTAACAATCAATTGATCTGAAACACCGGAAGCGATCAGAAAGGTGGCAAAATCTACTTCAATAACTTTCGGCTGAATATCAAAAAAACCTCTTCTGCTGGTTTCAGTGAGGGAAGAACTGTACTTTAAAATGAAATTATGATCCAGTTCTGATACATTGAAATCTTCAAAAATGTAGTCATTTTTATGATGTTTTAATGCACTGATCCGCTCGCTTATGCCTGGTTTTTTCAGCATTCTGTTCTGAATTCTTGGGATTAATTAACTCCGGAAGTTTGATTCCGGACGGTGAAAATAACTTTATTTTAGAGAAATATGCTCACATTTCTGATTGTGATTGAATGGATATTTTCAATTCAAAAGAAGATTATCTACTAAATTATTAACGTCCGCTGTTGTCAGGGAACAATTTTTTTGAACTTTTGGCAATTGAATTTAGTGAAAATGACTTATGAAAAAAATAATTTTCCGCCTGTTTTCCAGCTTAACATTTTGTTTTTTGACTCTTTTTAGTACTTACACATTTGCTCAGCAAGCAATCCGGGATAGTTCGTCGGTTGTAGATTCTATAAAAACCATTTTACCTGATTCTCTGAAAAAAATGGAATTTTTAAAACTGGATACATTGACTTATCGGTTCATCGGCGATGGAAATTTTACACGAGGTAATGTAAACCGAAGCCTGATGGTTTTACGTGCAGAAATAATTGCAACCGGTCCGGTTATTTCCATTGCATCAAATCCACGATTTACTTATGGTAAACAAAATGGAATTCTGGCAGAAAGAGATTCTTATGTAGATTTATTTTTAGATGTTTTCAAGAAAAGAAAAACCTATGTTTTTGCTTTGGGTAACCTGGAAACCAGTAATTTGCGTGGAATTACACTTCGGGTATTGGCCGGTGCCGGGATTGGTTATCGCGTACTTAATTCAAGTAAAAACAGGTTGGTATTAACAAATGCCATTGTGCATGAATCTACCAATTTCAGAGAATTGCCAACAATCGGAATCCAGCGAAATTCTTTCCGGGTCAAGGGGAGACATTCGTTTGCAAAAGACCGTTTCAGGATTAATCATATCACTTATGTTCAGCCTGCCATCACAGATATTTCTAATTTAAGATGGAATACGGTTGTTTCCTTGGAATTTCCGGTTAATAAATGGGTAGTGCTCAGGACCAGCTTTGAGAATTCCTACGAAAGTGTTGTCGAGGCAGCGCGGAAGCGGGATGATTCACGCATTACCTTCGGTATTTCTATTGGAAACAAGCAGTAAAATCCTTCATTTTGGATTAAATAATTTGAATAGAATTCGACAAAATTCTATTCAGTATTTCAGTAAAAAGGGAAAGAATATGATATAAGACAGAAAGCGTTGCTGTAATGAGTAAACAAAAATGAAATGTGTATTTTTATCAGGACGCCACCTCAAAATACATCTTTTATCTACCTTACAGTAAAATGAAATCCAGTCGAATTTTTCTTTTTATCAGTCTGTCTCTGTTGTCTTTTTGTGGAATTGCTCAACCAACTAAATTGGTAATACGTGCCAAAGCGAAAGATGCCAAGTTTATTGGTACCGGCATTGGCGGTGCCTACGTTATCGTAAAAAATGAATTGACCGGAGAAATTCTCGCAAAAGGCCTGACAACAGGTGCTTCGGGAAACACGGATTTAATTCTAAAAACACCGCATAAAAGAAATGACCGTTTGACGGATGATAAGACTGCAAAGTTTGAAGCCTCGGTTAATATTCAGGAACCGACTTTTGTATCGGTTGAAGTGATAGCACCTGTCAATAGAAAAAGTTCTGCTATAAAAGCCAGCACGCAACTCTGGTTGATTCCCGGTAAAGATATTGATGAGGAAGGAATTGTGCTGGACATACCCGGTTTTATTCTGGATATTCTGGAACCGCAAACGCATAGAATTATGCTGTTGGAAAAGATGGCGGACAAAAAGGTGAAAATAAAAATTAATCTGACTATGCTTTGCGGCTGCGCTATAACCAAAGGCGGTGTCTGGGATTCTGAGCAGATTGAGGTGAAAGCGATAGTGAAAAAAGATGGCGTTAAATACAAAGACGTAGCGCTTGGAATAACTTCTGTTGATAATATTTTTGAAGGAATACTGGATATGAACGCGATCGGGATGTACGAAATCCAGGTTTATGGTTACGATAAGATTACAAAAAATACGGGCGTTGATAAAATTAATTTTGTAATTCAATAAGGATGAAAAACTACATTTACTTGTTCAGCTTTCTGCTGATTTTCTCAACGCAGTCTTTTTCTCAGTCGCCAATAACGATTAAGGAAACGCC
Organism: Dyadobacter frigoris; assembly: GCF_005280585.1. Classification (GTDB taxonomy): domain Bacteria; phylum Bacteroidota; class Bacteroidia; order Cytophagales; family Spirosomataceae; genus Dyadobacter; species Dyadobacter frigoris. Next base: position 227,175 of record NZ_SZVO01000003.1, on the reverse strand, counting down.
TACAAGGCATGGCCCTGAAAAAGGATCTTTAATCATTATTGGGGGCGGCGGAGCAACACCGGAGATATGGAACAAATTCACAGAACTTGCCGGAGGAAAAGACAATGCCAGAATTGTGGTGATTACGGCTGCGGCCGGCGATTCAGGTTTCTATAAAACGGATGCAGTTGAACTTGTTAAAAAGGAAACCGGTATCAAAAATGTTACACTACTGCATACCAGCAGCCTAACAGAAGCAAACAGCGAAAAATTTATTGCACCGATCAAAGCGGCAACAGGCATTTATTTCGTTGGCGGCAGACAATGGAGAATCGCAGATTCTTATTTGAACACGCTTACTCATAAAGCCTTTCAGGAAGTTTTGGAACGTGGTGGTGTTATTTCCGGGACTTCTGCCGGAGCCAGTATTCAGGGATCCTTTCTGTGGAGAGGTGATACAAAAGGTGCTCATATTCTCATTGGCGATCATACGCAAGGACTTGGATTTTTGAAAAATTCAGCGATTGACCAGCACCTGATGCGCAGAAACCGGCAGTTCGATTTAATAGAATTTATTCGCCAGTCGCCGGAAATTATTGGTATTGGTTTGGACGAGGCAACGGCCATCGTAGTGCAAAAAGATATCTTTGAAGTTGTTGGAAGATCCTATGTTGCCGTTTATGATTACAATACGATCGTAACCAAAAGAGAAAGGAAATTCTCGGACGGGAACGGCCCGGAAACAAACTATCAGGGCCCCTTTTTTCTATTGAAACAAGGGCAAAAATATGATTTAAAGGAACGGAAAGTAATTCAGGAACCGGGGAAATAAGATCATTTCCCCCAAACCTTTTACTCTGCCTTTTGTAAAATAAAATTTTCATTTACTACCTCGATGAAATCGATCAAAATAGAATTTTGTTCGTTTGTTTTCAGGTAAAGCTTTATTTTTTTAAGGAAATCGTATAAAGGTTCGCTGTACTTGTGTCCTGTTTGCTGCTGAAATTCTTCGATTTTAAGGTCATTGCCTTTTTTGATCAATAAATGCAAAGCAATGAAAAAGTAGGAAACGGGCAATTTGCTTCCTTCCAGCAAAGTTCCACTCTGTAATGTGGTTCGAAACCTGCATTTTTTGCATTGAAATTGATGTTTAGAGGAAAGCCAATAGTGATCTTTACAGCCACATTTTTTGCAGACAACACCTTTTCTTAATCTATATTCTTTAAATGCCTCCGTGGCGAGGTCTTCACTTTTATATGCATCGATGAGATCTTTTGACAGCATAATTATTTTTAATCCGGTTATCACTATAATCCAAAAATACACACTTATTTCAAATAAAATATAAAGTCTATATAATTAATATACTATTAGAGTTTTTTCTGAAAATAAAAATCTTTTTACTTGCTCATTTCTAGTTTTTTATGTTCTTATATTTGAAAATAATACTCCTGATTATATGAATAATAAAGTAAAATTTCGGATTCCAAAAGTCCTTTCAATCCTCATTATTGTCTCTGGTTTATTTAGTTTCATAAGCGATACTGGTTATGAAAATGAAATAAAGGAATGGAGAAAACAGAGAATTAAAGAACTTAAATCGGAGCAAGGTTATCTTAACCTCGCCGGCCTGTTCTGGCTGGAAGAAGGTAGAAATACTTTTGGTAGTGATGGTATCAATAAATTTATTTTCCCTTCGGATAGGAGTCCGGCAAATTTGGGAGAATTTATTTTGGAAAATGGGGAGGTAACACTGATTGCAAAACCGGAAGCTGAGATTTACGCCAATAATCAGTTAGTTACCAAATTGATTATTTTTCCTTCAGATGAAGAAATTGTGCTTAAATATAAAACTTTAAGATGGTTTGTTATCAAACGCGGTGAAAAATATGCAATCCGTTTAAAAGATCTGGACAGTCCGTATCTCAAATATTTTAAAGGAATCGAAAGTTTCCCAATAACGGAACAATGGAAAGTAAAGGCAAAATTTGAACCGACAGTTGGTAGAAAAATTTCGATAATGGATGTTACCGGAAGACTTAGTGAGCAGGAATCTCCCGGCGTATTAGTTTTCAATATAAAAGGAAAAGAATATCGCCTGGATGCTTTGAGTGAAGGTGAGAGTTTTTTTATTCTTTTTGGTGATAAGACAAACAAGAACGAAACATACGGTGGCGGACGATTTGTTTATACCAATAAACCAGATGCAGATGGTTATGTTTCATTGGATTTCAACAAGGCGTATAATCCGCCTTGTGCCTTCACACCTTACGCCACTTGTCCTTTGCCTCCTAAACAAAACATGCTCGCTCTGACAGTTACTGCCGGGGAAAAGAATTATGGTCACCATTGAATTTGGATAACACTGGGCAAATACTGATTTGATATGTAAAACAACGGCAGATATTGTCGTTGTTTTTTCTTTAATTTAGGGTCTTCTTTTTTAGTTTCAATAAAACTAAAATCATTATTTTCTTTAAGTAATACATTCTAAACCCGTACAAATGAATTCTTTTTCTAAAAAATTTAACATCAAAAATGCTATGCTTTTTCTGGTGGCCGGTGCTTTTTTAAGTTTTGCAATCATTTCCTGCGATTCTAAAAAGAAAGAGGAAACAAAAGACTCCAGGCCCGTTGTTATCGGATACGTTGGTGGTTTCCACGGTCTGGTTGATACCGATAAAATTGATGTTAAAAAGCTGACGCATATCAATTATGCTTTTGTAAATATTGAAAACGGCCTGGCATTTCTTACCAATGAAAAAACAGATTCAACCAATTTCAGAAAGCTGAATTTGCTCAAAAAGATCAATCCGGATCTGAAAATATTGATTTCTATCGGTGGCTGGGCATGGAGCGGACGTTTTTCAGATGCGGTTCTGACGGATAGTTCAAGGGCTAAATTTGCCAAAAGTTCGGTTGATATCATCAAAAAATACAAACTGGATGGCGTTGATATTGACTGGGAATATCCAGCCATGCCGGGTGATTCAGGAAATGTTTATCGTCCTGAAGACAAGCAGAATTTTACTTTAATGTTTGAAGCGATCAGAAAAGAACTGGATATTTTTGAAAAGGAAGATGGACAGAAAAAACTTTTAACAACGGCAGTTGCCGGTTGGGAAGAATTTATTCCGCATTCGGAAATGGGCAAAGCGCAGGAATATCTGGATTATGTGAACCTTATGACCTATGATCTTTTTTCGGGGGATACGGTTGTCCATCATGCCGGTTTGTACCCGACAGATCGCTTCAAAGCAAACCGCTCCACAGATAATGGCGTCAAAGCATACCTGAAAGCAGGTGTTCCGGCAAGCAAAATTGTGGTTGGACTTCCGTTTTATGGCCGTGCATTTACTTTGGGGAAAGATTCCAAAACGGTACTGGGTGAGACCTCTGTTGCGAAGGAATACATTGACGGTTATACTTATATTAAGGACAGTCTGGTCAATAAAAAAGGTTATAAAGAATATCGCGATACTGTTGCCCATGCACCTTATCTGTACAATGAAAAGACCAGGGTTTTTATCGGATATGATGATGAGAAATCAGTGGCTGAGAAATGCAAGTACGTGCTTGACAATAAATTGGGAGGTGTAATGTTTTGGGAATACAATTCCGATCCCAAGGGTTATTTGCTAAATGAAATTGATAAATCTTTGAAATAAGTCTTATCGATTTTGTTATGAAAATTTCTTTAAAAATCGGGGTAACTATTTTCTTTTACATTCTAACAGTTTGTTTTGGTCTGAGTTCTAGTGCCCAATCAAAACCTGCCGTTTTCAAAGTGTTGGCTATTGCAGAAAATGGTGGTCATCATATTGACTATTCAAAAGCTGCGAAAATCTGGCTTGATAAGTTGGCAGCTGAGAACAATTTTGCAGTTGACTATATCCAGAATACAGAAAAAATCAATGATGAATTTCTTGCTGATTATCAGCTTTTTATCCAGTTGGACTTTCCGCCCTATGCCTGGACACCAACTGCTGCCGCTGCTTTTGAAAAATATATTAAAGAAGGAAAAGGTGGCTGGATTGGTTTTCATCACGCGACCTTACTGGGCGAATTTGACGGCTATCCGATGTGGAACTGGTTTCATGATTTTATAGGCGGTATCAGGTTTAAGAATTACATTTCCACTTTTGCTTCCGGCAAAGTAAATGTTGAAGACAGGAAACATCCGGTCATGAAAGGTGTCCCGACTTCCTTTATAGTCAAAACGGAAGAGTGGTATACCTACGATAAAAGTCCGAGGCCAAACGTCCATGTTATTGCGAGCGTGGACGAATCAACGTACATACCTGATTCAACGAAAGTCAAAATGGGGGATCACCCTGTGGTATGGACAAATCCGAAAATTGCAGCGAAAAACGTATATATCTTTATGGGACATTCGCCTGATTTATTTGAAAATGAAGCTTATACAAGGCTTTTCAAAAACGCAATTTTCTGGGCTGTCAAGAAATAAATATTCCTAATATTATTCAATCATTCACCCTTTTGTAAGCTGTTTTTATTGACAATGAAAACGTTTAAAAAGGGTGAATTTTTAGTTTCCAGTGATCTGGATTTTCCTAAATACCTTATCCAACCGTGAAGAATTTCATCCTAATCTGTATTTTGCTATCAGTACAAATTTCCGTTTACAGCCAATCGGCAGATAAGTTGAAGGCAAAAGCGACAGAAAATATTTCTTTCTATAAAATAAAACCTGAAGATCCTGAGGCGGTCTATTTCACTCCCGATCAATATAAAATCACGGCTGATGGAAAAACGGATGTTTCATATGCTTTGCAGGAAGCGATTAACATTCTTAAAACCATTCATAGTTTCGGTATTATTTTTATTCCCGAAGGCACCTATTTAATTAGTAAAACTATTTATGTTCCCACAGCTATAAAACTGATCGGTTATGGAAATAAACGTCCTTTGTTTGTTTTAGGCAAAAATACACCTGGATTTCAAACTGAAAATCCGGATGATAAAGGGAAAGCAAATTATATGTTCTGGTTTACTTCATCTATTAAAAAAGAAGGTGAACCGGTTCGCGACGCAGGCGCAAGTACTTTTTATAGCTCCATTTCGAATATTGATTTCAGGATTGAAGATGGAAATCCGTTTGCCGTTGCTTTAAGAACGCACTTTGCACAGCACAGTTTTATTGAACATGTTGATATTCAGATTGGTAATGGAAAAGCGGGGATTTTTGATGTGGGTAATGAAATGGAAGATGTCAGATTCTTTGGTGGAGAATATGGGATTTACACAACCAAACCATCTCCGGGCTGGCAGTTTATGATGGTTGATACTTATTTTGAGGGCCAGCGAAAAGCAGCCATTAAATCCAGGGAAGGCGGATTGACTATTGTCAGAATGACGGTAAAAAATGTTCCGACTGTGATTGAGGTCTATGAGAATTTTTATGAAAAGCTATTTATAGAAGACAGCCGGTTTGAAAACATTTCTGGTCCCGCACTGGTCATCAGCGATGAAAATAATGCTTACACGCAAATCAGTTTGCGCAATGTCCATTGTAGTAAAGTACCCGTGCTGGTTAGTCATTTGCATAGCAAAAATCAGGTTTCGGGAGAAGGAAATATATACAGAATTAAAAATTTTAATCATGGGTTACAAATTTCTGATTTGGGGAAAAAGCCTGAATTTGGAACCATACATGAATTTGAAATCTTAAAATCACTTCCAAATCTAACAAAAAAAGATATCCCTGATTTTCCTGATATGAAAAGTTGGGTGAACCTGAAATCACTTGGTGCAAAAGGAGATGGAATCACAGATGATACCAAAGCGATTCAGTCAGCGATTGACAAAAATCCAAATATTTATGTGCCCCAAGGTTGGTATAGGGTTACTGAAACGATTAAATTAAAACCTAATTCTGTTTTAATCGGATTAAGTCCAATTGCTACACAATTTATTTTGCGGGATAACACGGAAGCTTTTGGAAGCTTCGGCGGACCAAAAGCTTTGATTGAATCTTCCGAAGGCGGGTTTAATATTTTAACTGGAATTGGACTTTCTACCGGCGCTTTGAACCCCCGGGCCGTTGCGTGTAAATGGATGGCCAATGCAGATTCATATGTAAATGATGTAAAATTCCTGGGAGGACACGGTTCCATTGAGCGTCCCAATTCGATCTGGAATAAATCTTCTGCTTATAGCGACGAGCAGTCCGCGTGGGATAGCCAATACTGGAGTTTATGGATTACAAAAGGGGGAGGAGGGACTTTTAAGAATATCTGGTCGGCCGGCACCTTTGCTACATCCGGGGCTTATATTTCTAATACGTCGACGCCGGGCAGAATTTATGCGATGTCCGTTGAGCATCACGTTCGGAATGAAGTCAGGTTTAAAAATGTATCAAACTGGAAAGTTTATGCTTTGCAGCTTGAAGAAGAAAGTAAGGAAAGCTCAGATTGTCAGCCACTTGAAATCGAAAACTGCAAAAATCTGGTTTTTGCTAATTTGTACATGTTTCGAGTGATACGGGTTAATACACCGGCTGCTTATTCAATCAGAAGTTGGGGAAACAAAAACGTTGAATTTTTAAATGTCCATAATTACAGCCAGACAAAATATTCCAGCACGATTCCTTTGTATGATATTAATTCTAATTTGGAAGTGCGGCCGTGGGAGTTTAACCGGCTTTTTATAAGTGGTAATTTACCAAAGAAGAAGGTTGTTGCTGATTCAGTCGGGCAGGTGCGTCAGTTGGTAAATGGCTTCGAATTTGCTGACGGCATTTGCCATGATAGTAAGGGTAATGTTTATTTTAGTGAATCACGTATGCGGCGGATTTACAAATGGTCTGTGGAGTCAAAATCTCTTAGTCTTGTTGCAGATTTTCCCTGGGAACCACTTTCGCTAGCTTGTGATACGAAAGATAATTTGCTTGTCGTTTTCAAATATATACCGCGGCCAGGTTATCTGATTGATGGGAAACCGGAAGTTTTTCCGGTCATGCCGGATGCTGCCGGGACTTCATATAGCGGCTGGGGGAATTCAGGTTTTGGTACTTTGGTTTATTCCATGGATGCATTAAATCCAGAGGAAACAATTCAATTGTTGAAAAAAACGCCAATCGAGAATATTAAAAACATTCAGAAAACACTTAATCCATCAAATAGAAGAAGAGATTCTGGTGATTTTAACAAAGTCAGTACAAATCATTTCAAAGAAGCTTTTGTGGCCCCGGACGGTGTTACCATTATTCCGGTTGTTTACGATCTGGCAAGGTCTAATTCTTTGGTTGAAGGTTTTCCGGGGAAAGAAATTTATGCAACAGATGAATATATTAAGCGGACAGTAAAACTTCGTGTTGGTTCAGAAGGCTATTTGTCTGAGCCCGAAACCTTTACGGAAAAAGGTGAATTCTGCTCAGCGGTTGACAGCGATGGAAATGTGTATATAGCTGATGGTCAGATTTATATTTACAATAAAGATGGAAAACAAATTGGCGGAATAGAAGTGCCTGAAAGACCGGCGACTATGACTTTTGGCGGAGAAAAAATGAACACACTTTTCATCACGGGTCGGAACGCATTATATCAGGTCCGGATTAAATAATATGTGAAAAATGTAAAAGGGCATGGTTATTTTAAGGATTGCAATGAAGATATATCAGTGCATTCTTAAATTGAAATACCATGAAAAAGACATATAATCCGGCAGATGATTCAGCGGAAGAATCTGTTGTAAGTCAGGGACATCAATATCCTGATCCGTTAAGTCCGCCGGAAGCACCACCACTGGAACCACGACCGGAATATCCTGATCCGGAAATTCCCCAGGAAGCTCCGCCTTGGGAGAAAGAGCCCGAAACACCACCTGTTGTGCCAGAACCGGAGTTGCCTCCATATACGCCTGATGCGCCGGAAATCAGCCCGGAACCACTACCAGGACAAGAAGCAGATGAGCCTTTATTAGGATTTTCATAATAAAAAAATGGAGTGAAGCAATCCGCCTCACTCCATTTTTTATGAAGGAACTCAAATTAAAAAACAGGTACTTGTCCTTTGAAAATATGAGGATCTTTTGTAGCAGATGATTGGAATTTTTTTGTAACCAGATTTAAAAATTGATTGTCTCTGGCTTCTGCAGAATCATATTCCCAAATTCCTACTTTAATTTCATTGGAATAAAAAGTGATCAGGTATTTGATCAATCCTTCTTCTTTTGGCTCTTCCTGAGATCTTATAAAATAATCAACACGGTCAATATTGAAGGCGAAATTCTGGCCTTCGAGATGAAAAAAATTAGGCATAGCTATAAACTTTAAAATAAAATTGTAAAACGCGTAATTACTATATGCTATACCAATATTGTTCCTGAGAAATTAAAGAGAATTCCATAGGCGGTAATTTTATTATCATCTTCCCAAACGAATGTTTTGCAGGAAGTAATACACTAAAAGTACAGTGTTTTTTACTGGTATTTTTTATTAAATTTTATTCCTGACAGGACGTTGCAATGCGGGAGAAGGGTATTTTGGAACCTGTGGATATAATTTCCCTGGTGGGAAAATGTTTTTTTCTAAATAAGGAAGAATAAATAATGACTTTTTGCACTATTCTTCGTCAATATAAGTGAACAATATAAACGTCCAACCTCTGTTATTGAATAGTATTTTTTTTGTAGAATTGTAGTATTTATTGGATTGCATATTTTGTCATGTACTTTATGGACAAGAACTTAAAGAAAATAAAATATCAGGAACTGTTTCTATCTGAACTTAGAAATAGTTATTTTGGTGAAAAGAAACTGGAAGAATCCCTCCGGGAAATGGAAACCAAAGAGAATATGAAAAAGCTCGCCAAAGCACTCAAAAATATTTGGAAACAAACCGATGCGGATGTCAAAAGTCTGGAAAAGGCTTTTCCAAAACCAGAAGTTGCAGATAAACCACTTGAATCTAATAAAATTGATAGTGGGAAAATTGAGAGCAGTATAGTGGAACAGACTGAAAATGAGTCAGATGTTGTAAGGATTAAGAATCAGGTTTCCAAGCCACAGGATTTGGCAAGTTATCAGATTTTGACTTATGAAAATCTTATTGAACTGGTTGATGATCTGAATACGGAGCAAATTACCGAGATTTTAAAATCTGCATCGGGGCAGGAAACAAATAATCATCAATACTTAACCAGGCTTGCAGAAAAGCTTGTCAGAGAACGTGATTCGAGAGCTTAGGTTTTGATAATCAAGCCCTACCATCCACAATTTTTATCAATACTCATACCAGTCGGGCCACCATTGTTGTAATTTCCGGCGTATCTCCTCTTCGCGGGCATTAACACCAGGTTCGAAAAATTTCTTCCCTTTAAGATCATCCGGTAAAAAATTCTGTTTCGCGAAATTCCCCGGGAAGTCGTGCGAATATTTATATTCCTTTCCATAGCCAATTTGTTTCATCAGCTTGGTAGGAGCGTTGCGTAAATGAAGCGGAACGGGCAAGTGAGCTGTGTTTTTTGCCGCCTCGATGGCATCAGCAATAGCAAGATAACTTGCATTACTTTTCGGGGACGTGGCGAGATAAATCGCTACCTGCGACAAAATAATTCTACATTCCGGATATCCGATTACATTCACAGCCTGCATACAGGCATTTGCCATAATCATCGCAGTTGGATTGGCATTTCCAATATCTTCTGAAGCCATGATCAGCATTCTCCTGGCGATAAAGGAAGGATCTTCACCAGCCACAATCATTCGCGCCATCCAGTACACGGCGCCATTAGGGTCACTTCCGCGTAAAGATTTTATAAATGCCGAAATAATATCATAATGCTGTTCTCCGGACTTATCATAACGCGCAATATTTTGCTGGGCGACTTCGGTAACCCAGTCATCCGAAATTTCCATTTCTTCAACATCACCTTTCCCCAAAACGACCAGTTCCAAAAGATTAAGCAGTTTTCTGCCGTCGCCGCCAGAAAGTCTTAGTAAAGCATCATAAGATGTAAAAGTGATTTTCTTCTGTTTCAGCCATTCATCCTTTGTCAAAGCGCGCTCGATTAACGCTTTCAGCTCATCTTCTCCAAAGGCTTCAAGAATATAAACCTGGCAGCGGGAGAGTAGAGCGGAATTAATTTCAAAAGAGGGGTTTTCGGTAGTAGCGCCAATAAGCGTTACCTGGCCTTTTTCAACGGCACCAAGTAAGGCGTCCTGTTGATTTTTATTATACCGATGAATTTCGTCAATGAAAAGAATAGGAGGGAAAAGGCCCGAAGGTCGGGCCAAAACTTCTCTTAACTCTTTAACCCCCGAATTAATTGCGCTGAGATTATAAAATTGTCTTTTGGTAGCATCCGCAAGCATGAGTGCAAGCGTAGTTTTCCCCACACCGGGAGGTCCCCATAAAATCATCGATGGAATTGTATTTTGTAAAATAGCTCTTCGCAGAGATCCGTTTTTGCCCAGTAATTTTTCTTGTCCGATATAATCATCCAGTATACGAGGTCTTAATCTTTCGGCAAGCGGTGTGGCAATCGGTGATATCATGATTGAGAATAAAGTTTTTCAGTTTGTTGTATCAAGATAACAAATCTTGGCAATGAAGCATTCAATAATGTATTTGAAGTGTTTGTAAAATATTGATAATCAAAATTTTGTATTTATTGTTGAATTTAAAAAAGAAAAAAGCGTAACAAATGCTACGCTTTTTTCAACCAGGTATTAATATTTTCAGATCAGAAAGTAAGGCGATCCAATGTCATTTGTTTTTTAAGATTCCCCAACGCACCAAAAACCAGGTTATAAACGGATTGGATGTTAATTTTCATCAAATCTGCAATTTCGTGGTTATTCAGGTTCATGTAAAATTTCAAAAATATAGCTTCACGCTGGCGGCGGGGAAGTCCGTTGATCGCTACATTTAAATGTTGGTTGGTAGAATCAAATTCCTCCTCAGAAATCATATGGTTCTCATGAGACGGCGTGTGGATATGCCAGTATTCAACCGGGATATCTTCGTTGCTCGTATGCTTTTGCTGGGCGTTCAAATGGCGTACCAGTTTTCTCTTAATAGAGGCCATAAGATAAAACCGAACAGAAGTGGTATCACCCAATGTTGCCCGGTTCTTCCATAATTCCACAAACAAATCGTGAATGCAATCTTTAATCAGCGGCTTATCAATCGTAAACTGTGAGCAGTACTGATAAAGGATGTGAACGTACGAGCGATAAAGGCAGGCATAAGCGTTCTCGTCTCCTTTTCTGAACTGGTCCCAAAAACAAAGTTCTTCTTCTTGTTTGTAGCGTAAGTGAGCCATTGTAAGGTTAGGAATTTAATTGGGGTTAGGAATATAATTTAATAAGGGTCATTTTTACACTTGTAAATATATTTATAAAAAAACGTATTAAAAAAATATTTTCCAGAAAAAATTACATCTGATAGGTTTATCTTGCTATAATCCCCAATTAGTAACCTATTGTATAGATAAAGGTACAAATTCAAACTTTTCACCATCGAAAAGTCCGCGGTCGCTTAGTTTAATATAAGGAATTACTAATAAAGCCATAAAAGATAAAGTCATGTAAGGTGACATCAAAGTCGATTTCAACTGCGTTTTTACGAATTGATCCAGTTGCGTGTAAGAAGCTGCAACTTCGTATCCGTCCACATCAGACATAAGTCCTGCTATGGGTAATGCCAGCATATGTTTTTCTCCAAACCCAACTGCCGAAACTCCGCCTCTTGCTTCAACTAATAAATTGACTGCGTCACAAATGCTTTGATCATCACAGCCAACAACAATTATATTATGTGAATCGTGTGCTACGGTTGAAGCAATGGCTCCTTCTTTAATCCCAAAGTTCTTAATAAAGGCAACGGCTGGTACTGTATTTTGGTAACGGTTAACAACGGCGATTTTTAAAATATCATGATCAATATCCGATAGAATAAATTCGCCATCGGTTTTATAATTTTCAATCAACAATTGTGTAATCAATTGTCCCTCCAATGCTTCAATTACCCGGATTTTTGGACCTTCAGCAGAGGAAGCCGGAACAGCAAAATCAGCTGCTTCTTTAACAGTACAGTTGAATTGATTAATATGACTACTGCGTAAATCAGGAAGTAAGGATTTCCCATTTTCTGCAACCAGTTCTCCATTCAGATAGGTTTGAAGGATATTAAAATCAGTCATATTATCAATGACGATAAAATCGGCTGCGTCCTGTACACGGAGTAACCCGACTGGCAAATTATAATGAAGTACAGGATTAAGACAGGCAGCGGAAAGTATATTCCAGATATCGTGACCGAGCGCCAACGCGCGTTTTACCAATACATTGATATGTCCTTCTACCAGATTATCAGGATGTTTGTCGTCCGAACAGAACATGATCTTTTCCGGAAATTCTGCCAGTAATGGAATTAGTGCGTCAAAATTCCTCGCAGCACTTCCTTCTCGGATCAGGATTTTTACACCATATCCAATTTTCTCTTTTGCTTCGTCATAAGTGAAACATTCGTGATCAGTAGTCATGCCGGCTTCTGCATATTTTTTTGCGGCTTCACCACGAAGCCCGGGTGCGTGTCCGTCGATAGGCTTATTAAAATGTTTCGCCCAGTTTATTTTGGCAATCATGTCCGGATCGCCATTTAAAACACCAGGGAAATTCATGACTTCTGCCAGATAACCGATGTCGTCACTTGCTAGTAATTTTTTGACATCATCCGGATCGACAACAGCTCCTGCTGTTTCAAAAATCGTAGCAGGAACGCATGAAGGAGCACCGAAACAAAACTTAAACGGAACTCTTTTTCCATCTTCAATCATATATTCTACTCCCTGCACGCCCATTACATTGGCGATTTCATGCGGATCAGAAACGGTAGCCACGGTTCCATGTACTACCGAAAGTTTTGCAAATTGTGAAGGTGTTAACATAGAGCTTTCAACATGCACGTGCGCATCCACAAAGCCTGGCAGAATATATGGTAATGATGGGTTTTCTTTTCCTATTATATAGATCTTGGAAATGATTTTGTTTTCAATTGTAATCTCAGCTTCCTTAACTGATTTTTCAAATATATTGATAAGATTGGCTTTCATTGGTTGGTTTTAGCTGTTAGGCGATAGCGTTTGACTTTGGTTGCACAAGGTAGATATTATATTTAAAAGGAGATTTTAAGATGGAGGTTTTTGCTGATTGGGTTTATGAATCTTTATGGTTTTTAGAAACGTTTCTTACCCGTCGGACGGCGGAAAAAGCCGTCCGACGGGTGGCTCGAACCAGATTCTTCGAAACTTGACATCTTTTCAGATAGGTTGGTCAAGCCAGATTTTGTGAACGGGCGACCCGTCCGACGGTTTTTTCTACCGTCGGACGGGTAGGCAAACTATCAAGCTTCTTAAATTTTTTTTAGATAAAATCCATTAATCACAAAAGCACCGGACTCGCCCGATACCCCTTTTGATACTGCAACGGACTTTTCCCTGTATGGATTTTGAAGTATTTATTGAAATTGGCGAAGTTATTAAACCCGCTTTCATAGCAGATCTGGGCTACACTCAGTTTTCCGTCAATCAATAATTTACAGGTATGACCAATCCGCAGTTCAAGCAAAAACTGAGAATAAGTTTTACGGCTCCGACTCTTAAAATACCGGCAAAAGGAATGTGGACTGATACTGGCAACTTCTGCAATTTCTTCAATCGTTATTTTTCGCTGAAAATTATCAAGAGAATATTTATAAATCTGATTAATCCTGTCCGTATCATATTGATCATATTCTTCCTGATAATGACTGTTGGAAAGTAGTTTGATATCCTTGCTTTGCGCCAGTGTTTCCAGGATTTGGAGCAGAGAAATAACAGGATTTCCCTCTTTTTGATCAAGCAGATTTTGTAATAATGATTTTACCAGATGATTTTCAGGCCCGGATAATTTCATTCCATATTTTGCCTTATCCAGCAATTCGTTGATGGATTTATTTTCAGGCAGGTTTCTGAAAACTTCCCCAAACAATTCAGCAGAAAAATGTAAAACCGTTGCCTGGGCATATAATTTTGAATCTCCCTGGAAATATTTTTCATCACAACGCCAGTAATGCGGCAGATTTGAACCTATTAAAAGAAGATCCCCGCTTTGAAAATGCTGAATATTATCGCCTACAAACTGAGTTCCCGAGCCTTGTTCAATATGGACCAGTTCCATTTCAGGATGATAATGCCAGCGGTTATAGAAATATAGAACAACGTCTCTTCTAATGCTGAAAGATTGCTGCAAACCTTTGGGGACTTTCAGTAATTGTGGTTTCACAGTTATAATGTCATGATTTATACACTTATCATATACTTTATGCCAAAATTATTGAAAAATATGCTATAATAGTGAAACATGACCTTTTAATATTTCTATTCATTTGTATAAAAATTCAATAGAAAATATTGGTATTTTTATTTTAGATAACTTGATGTACTATTTCGGTCCTTTTGCAGTATATAATAATGATCGCTGCTTTTGGTAAACCGGGTAAAAGCTGATTATTTCGTCTGTGTAATTGTAGTCTGAAATATTCTTTTACATCATGTTATTTCAAATTCACCAATCATGAACTTTATTAATACATATTTTCTCTTGAGAGTACTATGGCGTCCAATCTTTTAAAAATTCACCCCTCTGATAATGTTATTGTAGCGTTGAGGGATTTACCAACCGGGGCAGAGGCAGAATGGAACGGGGTAAGTTATCGGCTGCCTTACGGCGTTTCTTCTAAACATAAATTTGTAACAGAAGATATAGAAACCGGCGGAGCAATTATTATGTACGGCGTTTTGGTAGGTCGCGCGAAGCAGCCGATCAAACGTGGCGAACCGATCACAACTTTTAATTTAAAACACGATTCTCAGGATTACAGCACTGCAAATCGTCAACCATATTTATATACCCAGCCAGATGTAAGCCGCTGGGAAGGTCGGACTTTTAAAGGTTATCATCGTGCAGATGGTCGTGTAGGGACATACAACTACTGGCTGGTGCTGCCGCTTGTTTTTTGTGAAAACAGAAACGTGCTGATCATGAAAGATGCTTTCGAGCGTGAACTTGGTTATGCACAGACCGATATGTACCGCGGACAGGTTGCAGAATTTTTAAAAGCGTATCAGTCTGGTGATATGTCAAAGATGCAAAATCTTGGAGGGTTTTCGGAGCCAACAAGAGAGCAGCAAACTAAAAATCGCCCTTTCCCGAATGTGGACGGAATTAAATTCCTGACACATGAAGGTGGCTGCGGCGGAACACGTACGGATGCGAACACACTTTGTGCGCTTTTTGCGGCTTATGCGGTCCATCCAAACGTAGCAGGAATTACGGTTTTAAGTTTAGGGTGCCAAAATTCCGAGTTGCAGACTTTGGAGGACGAGATCAAAAAACGGGACCCGAATTTTAACAAACCGTTTTATGCTTTTGAACACCAAAAAGGAACGGAATATTCGCTGGTTTCCGGGGCTATCAAGTCTACTTTTTTAGGTTTAACAGAAATGAACAAACAGGAACGTGAAGACGCTCCGTTGTCGAAACTTGCCGTTGGATTGAAATGCGGAGGTTCTGATGGCTTTTCAGGAATTTCGGCAAATCCGGTTTTAGGTCATTTATCTGATATTATTGTTGGGTTAGGCGGACAAACGCTTTTGGCCGAATTTCCTGAACTTAATGGCGTTGAGCAGGAATTGCTGAACCGTTGTGTAACCGAAGAAAAGGCAGCGAAATTTGAAAAATTAATGCGTGAATACGCAGGAAAAGCCGAAGCCGTAGGTTCAGCTTTCGCCTTCAATCCTTCGCCGGGAAATATTAAAGACGGCTTGATCACCGATGCGATTAAATCGGCCGGAGCTGCCAAAAAAGGTGGAAACGCTTATATTTCTGATGTTTTAAATTATACAGAAAGAGCAACTGTTCCAGGTCTGGCGTTGGTTTGTACACCAGGAAATGATGTGGAAGCGACTACTGGACAAACGGCTGCGGGAGCAAATATTATTTTATTTACAACCGGATTAGGAACGCCAACAGGTAACCCGATTTGCCCGGTTGCGAAAGTTGCAACCAATACAATTCTGGCTAACCGTATGCCTGATGTAATCGATTTTGATTGCGGACCGGTTGTTGACGGATCTCAGTCATTGGAAGAAAATGCGGATCATTTGCTGGAATATGTGATAAAAGTAGCCAGCGGGGAACTTACAAAAGCACAGCAATTGGGTCAGGATGACTTTATTCCTTGGAAAAGAGGTGTTTCCCTTTAATTGAGAAATTCTAACTTAGTGACAAATATTAACCCAAGGATTTATCCTTGGGATGGTGGACAGGGCAACCAATTCCTCGGGATTTATCCCGAAGTGTTTATATTAACTCAGGGATTTATCCTTGGGCAGTGAGATACTTCCTCCGCGGATCGGGATTTATCCCGGCGACAAGGATTAGTTTTCGAGTAAAGTTATTCATCAAAAGTCTTTTCAAACAGACTCTTGATCTTATATTAAATTGTAAAATACATGTTTGATTTAACTGGTAAAGTGGCATTGGTAACCGGTGGCGCAAGCGGAATCGGATTGGCAATATCCAAAACCTTTGCAAAACAGGGCGCACATGTCCATATTCTTGAACTAAATATTGATCTTGCCAATCAGGTTGTAGCGGATATTAAAAGCGAAGGAGGAAGCGCAGAAGCACATGCTATTGATATATCACAGCAGGCCGATGTTGTAAAAGTTATTGATGGAATTGCTGAAAAAGCGACAATCAATATTCTGGTAAACAACGCCGGAATAGCTCATGTTGGCAAGGCAGACAATACAGCCGAAACAGATTTTGACCGCGTTATCAATGTGAATGTAAAGGGCGTTTATAATTGCCTTTTCGCAACGATTCCACATTTGAAAAAAGCAGGTGGCGGAGTTATTTTGAACATGGCATCTATTGCAGCAACAGTAGGTATTCCTGATCGTTTTGCTTATTCAACTGCAAAAGGAGCTGTTTTTTCTATGACATTATCTGTTGCACGTGATTATCTGGCCGATGGAATTCGTTGCAACAGCGTTTCCCCGGCTCGTGTTCATACGCCTTTTGTGGATGGTTTTATTTCGAAAAATTACCCGGGACAAGAAGCTGAAATGTTTGAGAAACTGTCAAAAACCCAACCCATCGGACGTATGGCAAAACCTTCGGAAATAGGTGCACTGGCACTATACCTCTGCTCAGACGAAGCCTCATTCATCACAGGCTGTGATTACCTGATCGATGGAGGATTCGAAAAACTAAATAACTAATTATTTATAGGTTACACAGAGTGCCACAGAGTTAAAAAGAGGTACACAGAGTTTTATTTTATTGAGTAAATTTTTTTATAAAAACTCTGTGTACCTCCTTTTAAACTCCTATTTCCTCTGTGTAACAACAAAAAACACAATATGAAATTTTTCCGCTTTGGCGCATACGAACAAGAAAAACCTGGTGTAGCATTAACAAATGGCGAACTGCTTGATGTTTCTGCTTTTGGTGAAGATTATAATGAGAAATTTTTTGCGACGGATGGTTTGAACCGTCTTGCGGACTGGCTGACTACAAATTCAGAATCAGCGCCTCGCGTTGAAAAAGGGTTTCGCTTCGGTTCATGCATAGCGCGTCCTTCCAAAATTGTTTGTATTGGAATGAATTATGCAAAACATGCATATGAATCCGGTGCAACCGAGCTTCCAAAAGAGCCGATTGTATTTTTTAAATCTACTTCTGCTTTGGTTGGTCCAAATGATCAGGTCATTATTCCTCGTAATTCTGTGAAAACGGACTGGGAAGTTGAACTTGCAGTGATCATTGGTAAGAAAACGAGTTATGTTGAAGAAGCGGATGCTTTGAATTATGTAGCCGGATATGCTGTTCACAATGATTATTCAGAACGTGAATTTCAGTTAGAGCGCGGCGGACAATGGGTAAAAGGAAAAAGTAATGACACTTTCGCTCCAATCGGACCCTATTTTGTTCCATCTTCGGAAGTTGCCAATGCGAATGATCTTAATCTCTGGTTGTCATTAAACGGTAAGAAAATTCAGGATAGCACGACTTCCGATATGATTTTTCATGTACCGTTTTTAGTAAGTTATCTGAGCCAGTTTATGACTTTGCTTCCAGGTGATGTTATTTCAACAGGAACGCCGGCAGGTGTTGGTTTGGGTATGAAACCACCATTTTATTTGAAACCAGGTGACGTTGTAGAACTTGGAATTGAAGGTTTGGGCGAACAAAGACAAGAAGCAATTGCCTGGAAATCATTATAATTCAGCATTTTGAAATGAAGTTTTTATAAAAATTTCATTTCAAAATCTATCATCAAAATATAAAAAATGGTAATCGATTCGCATCAGCATTTTTGGGTTTATGACGAGGAAAGAGATTCCTGGATCACACCGGAAATGGAAAAAATACGCAAAAATTTCCTCCCGGCAGATTTGGAGCCTGTTTTAAAAACCAATGGCGTGGATGGCTGTGTGGTGGTTCAGGCGGATCAGTCTAATCAGGAAACAGAGTTTTTGCTGCAAATGGCTGAATCGAATGATTTTATCAAAGGAGTTGTAGGCTGGATTGATTTGCGTGCTGATAATTTATATGACCGTCTGGAAGTTTGTTCACAATTTGAAAAATTAAAAGGTTTTCGTCACGTGGTACAAGGCGAACGCGATGGTTTTTTGGAACAACCGGATTTTATTAAAGGTGTAAGACAGCTTACTGCTTTTAATTTTACTTACGATATTCTGGTTTATCCGACGCAACTGGAAGCCAGTTATATTTTCGCAAAAGAATTGCCAAATGTTCGTTTTGTATTGGATCACATTGCAAAACCTTATATCAAAAAAGGTGAAATCGAAGGTTGGGCAAAAGACATTAAGAAACTTGCTGAATTGCCAAACGTTTCCTGCAAAGTTTCCGGAATGGTAACGGAAGCGGACTGGTACAATTGGAAAAACGAAGATTTTACGCCTTATCTGGATATTGTTTTCGAAGCTTTTGGTGCAAATCGTATACTTTTTGGATCGGATTGGCCGGTTTGTCTGGTAGCAGCAGAATATGGAGCGATGAAAGATATTCTTGCGACTTACGTAGCAAAGTTGTCAAAAGACGAACAGAAGAAAATCTGGGGCGATAACGCAGTGAAATTTTATTCTCTTGATTAAAGAAATATAGTCGTAATGAAAAGATATTGTCTGGCGCTGGATTTGGTAAACGATGCTGAAATGATAGCGGAATACGAAGCACTTCATAAAGCAATCCGTCCTGAAATTGCCAAGAGCATTCTTGATTCCGGTATTACACAAATGGAAATTTTTCGGATTGAAAACCGTCTTTTCATGATCATGGAAACGGAAGATCATTTCAGTTTTGAGAGGAAAGATGCCATGGACGCTGCCAATCCGAAAGTACAGGAATGGGAGAAGTTTGTCTGGAAATATCAGCAGGCACTTCCCTCAGTAAAAGAGGGCGAAAAATGGATGTTGATGAATCAGATTTTTGCCTTGGTTTAAAATAAAAGCTTGAAAAATAGATTTAGCCGATTGAAAAGTAACTTTTAAAACTAGCAAACCACCAGCATACTCAGCAAAAGTCAGGGAAAACTTCTTACAAATTAACAAACGCAGATTATAATTTTTGACCTAATGGTTTTAAATTATGATTTGACAGGAGTCGTTTTACTTAGCTATTTGATAGATTGAAAAAGTTAGTACTGATTATCAGCTTAATATGTTTAACCATTACTTTGATTTCCTCACAGCCGCGTCGGCCGATCGAGATAAAAGTAATGAGTTTCAATGTTCGCCACGGTCTGGATTTGAACGACGAGTCAAATTTGATGGGGATATTGAAAATAATAAAGGAAAACTCACCTCAGTTAGTTGCCTTGCAGGCAGTAGATAGTTTAAAACATAACGGGAAAGTACAGTTTCAGTTGCGACAGCTGGCCATTCAGACTGGCATGTATTATGCCTATGGCGTTGCAGACAGTACGGAAAGTGGTTCTCAGGGAGTTGGATTGTTGTCAAAATGGCCTTTTGAAAAAACGCAGAAATTCATTTTGCCAATGACAAAAGGTTCGGATGCAAGGGTTTTGCAGTGCGGACTTATTCATCCGTCCAAAAATCTGACTTTCCGTTTTTGCAATGCACGTCTGGAGTATGCTTCGGTTGTCGACAGAGCCTTGCAGGCTGCTTTTGTAAATCAGATGCTGCAAGGTAGTATTCAGCCGGTTGTGATCGGGATGGATATGGGGGCGAGGCCAAACGAGCAGTCTTATTTTTCTTTCCGTAAAAAATGGCAGGATGCAGCGCGTGGATCGCAAATGGAAACCTGGAATGAAGGACTTCCCGGCGACAGGATGGATTATATTTTTGTATTAATGAATAATAAGGTAAGGGTGAAAAGATATAAGGTGATCAAAAATCACCCGGAAGTTTCGGATCACTACCCAATAATGGCCACCATTGAATTTTGGTAAACACATGGATTATTCTCATTTAAAAATCGGGCTTTTTATTCCCTGTTATGTCGATCAGTTTTATCCGCAGGTCGGAATTGCGACTTTGGAATTACTTGAAAAGTTGGGCTGCACGGTTGGTTTTCCAACAAACCAGACATGCTGCGGCCAGCCCATGGCAAACTCCGGATTTGAACATCTGACAAAAGATTGCAATCATCTTTTTTATGATTCATTCTCGGCCTTTGATTACGTCGTTGCACCTTCCGGAAGTTGTGTTTTGCATATCAAAGAGCATTTGAAGCTGGAAAATCGTGAGAATGATTCAAAGGTTATGCGTAAAAAGGTATATGAATTGGTTGAGTTTATAACTGACGTACTTAAAATTGATGAAATCGAAGCTGAGTTTCCACATCGTGTAGGTTTGCATCAGGGTTGTCACGGACAGCGCGGTTTGCATCTTTCACAAATGTCAGAATTGAATGCTGCACCTTATAATAAACCGGAAACACTTTTAAAAAAAGTAAATGGTTTAGAGCTCGTTGATTTGGATAGAAAAGACGAATGCTGCGGATTTGGCGGAACTTTCTGTGTGAGCGAGGAAGCAGTTTCTGTGAAAATGGGCAAGGATCGGGTTTCTGACCACATTCGTCATCATGCAGAATATATCACCGGATCTGATATGAGTTGCCTTTTACATCTGGAAGGGATTTTGAAAAGAAGAAATTCTCCGGTCCTGGTAAAACATATTGCCGAGATTTTGAACAGTACTGTAAAAAAACAAATACCGGTACCCAATCATTGAGCACCGGCATTTTACAAAGTTTTACGGAAATTAGAATCTGAGAAGAGTCAGTCGTTTAGTTTATTGAAGAAACGACGCGGCTCGTTTTAGTCAAGATATCAAACGTCTGTGAAGCCTTCTCTTTTCCGTCCGTAATTTCGAATGTATAAGTACCATCCAAAAGAGTCGAAAGGTCGAAATATTTCACATAGCTTGATTCAGGACGGTGACTTTCTGAAAAAAGAACATTTTTATCAGTATCAAGAATGCGTACGCTAACAAGATTTGATACCGGATTTATATAAGCTACTCTGAATTGCATTGGTTTAACTTGCAGAACTGTCAGTTTGGTTGAAGCTGACTCCGTTTTGTCTGAAGTTGCGATGGCGGTTTGAGCATTAGCTGTAAATGCTGAACCTGATATAAGCATACCAATCAAGGCAGCTGTGAAAAGAGTGTTTTTGGCTTTCATAAGGAGTGAAAATTAAATTGTGTCTAAAAAAAGTTAAATAAAACTTTGATCAGACTCTGTTGCCCCGATCAAAAAACTTTGTGATTCAAATGTATAACATATTGCAATACAATAAAATAGCTTTTTTGAGATTTTGTAAAAGTTGTTTATTAAATAATTTGCAAACTTGAAATAATACAATGAATGTGAAAAGTGCAATTCTTATTCTTTAGAAAATACTATTATCTAATTGTTAACAAAACCATGTCAAAAGCTGTAATTGAACATGCCGACGCGGCGGAGACCTTTAATAAGGATGAATCGTATGTCGATTGGCATGACGAAACCCTTTGGTTTGTCCGGACAAAACGTGATAAATCTTCGAAATTATTGCCTGAATGGGAGAATTTGCGGGAAACTGCATCTCAGATAAAAAACTATGTGCTCTCTCATATGGACGATTTGCTGGAAACATTTGAAAAAAATGCGAAAGCTAACGGAGTTCATGTGCATTGGGCTGCGGATGCGGCTGAGCATAACGAGATTGTTCTGGGTATTTTGAAACAACATAACGTTGACAGGATGATCAAAAGCAAATCCATGCTCACCGAGGAATGCCATATGAATGATTTTCTGACCCAAAACGGAATTGAAGTTATTGACACAGATTTGGGTGAGCGGATTGTGCAATTGCGGAATGAGCCGCCAAGTCATATTGTTTTGCCAGCTATACATTTAAAGAAGAAAGATATTGGTGATCTTTTCCACGAGCATTTGGGGACAGACGCCGGAGCGACAGATCCTCAATATCTGACAGAAGCAGCAAGACAGCATTTACGGGATAAATTTCTAACTCGAAAAGCTGCGCTTACCGGCGTCAATTTTGCAGTTGCGGAAACGGGAGCTTTTGTAGTTTGCACCAATGAAGGAAATGCGGACATGGGCGCGCATCTTGCTGATGTACATATTGCATGTATGGGTTTTGAAAAATTAATTCCGTTGCAGGCACATCTTGGTGTTTTTCTGAGACTTTTGGCAAGAAGTGCTACCGGACAACCTGTTACCACTTACAGCAGTCATTTCAAAACACCAAGAGAAGGTCAGGAAATGCATTTGGTTATTGTGGATAATGGAAGAAGCGCCCAGCTTGGTCGTGCGGATTTCCGTAGTTCTTTAAAATGTATCCGTTGCGGGGCTTGTATGAATACCTGTCCGGTATATAGAAGAAGCGGTGGCCATAGCTATCATAATGCCGTTGCTGGCCCGATTGGTTCTATTTTGGCGCCAAATCTGGACATGACCAAAAATGCCGATCTTCCTTTTGCGAGTACTTTATGCGGAAGCTGTTCCAATGTTTGCCCCGTTAAAATTGACATTCACGACCAGCTTTATAAATGGAGACAGGTTCTGGTTCAGGGCGGGCATGTTCCGCAGGCAAAGGAAATTGGCGTGAAAGCGATGTCTATGGTTTTGTCTCAGCCGAGATTTTACCAATGGTCGGGGAGATTAGGGCGTTCAGTGATGCGGACTTTACCTTTTATGGTAAACAATTCTTTGAACCCCTGGTTTAAACAAAGAGAAATGCCGGAGCCTCCTAAGGAAAGTTTTAGAGACTGGTATGTGCGGAATCGCCAATAATTAAAGCATTGTAATAACATGAGCTCACGTGAAAAAATACTTCAGCAAATCAAGCTGAACAAACCTTCGGGAACAATACTTCCGCTTAATTATACATATGAAAGCAATTATGAAAATACGGAAGCGAAGTTTAAAGAAATACTGGAAGCGATTTATACAGAAGTAATTGTTGTTGACTCACTTTTGGATCTAAAAAATAAAGTCGATGAAATGTATGCTGGCGTAGTAAATAAGGCCACAACAATTCCTGAACTTGCGGACTGGGCAGATTTCAGCTTGCAAATGTCGGATCCGCATGAGCTGGAAATGATCGAAGTGGCGATTTTGCAAGCGGAATTCGGTGTGGCTGAAAATGGGGCCGTCTGGATTTCTGACAATCATTTACAGCACCGTGTTTTGCCGTTTATTACGCAAAATCTGGCATTTGTAATTCCAAGAAGTGCGTTGGTCAATAACATGCATGATGCCTACAAGCGCCTTACCGAAACTACCGGTTGGGGATGTTTTATTGCCGGTCCTTCCAAGACTGCCGACATTGAACAATCTTTGGTGATCGGAGCCCACGGTGCAAGGAGCATGGTTATCTTTTTAGTGGAGAATTAGTTATCAATTATAATAAGGATAGTTTTCAAGTTAGCCTATAAAAAAGTTCGTCTCCCGCTTACTTTCTTATATTTTTGCAGATATTACCAGTTGCATTTTGACTTTGGCTGCGTAATCAGGCCAAATAATAAACTTTGAAAAGTATGCCAAAAATAATTGTTGCGATTGACGGCTATTCAAGCTGCGGCAAAAGCACGACCGCCAAGCAAGTTGCAAAGCAGCTGAATTACGCCTATATAGACACGGGAGCAATGTACCGTGCCGTAACATTGTTTTTTATCCAGAATCACATTTCTGTTTCGAATCCAAAAGAAATCCAAAAAGTGCTCAGTGATATTCACATCACTTTTCGCAGACATAAAGTAAAGGGAACGAACGATACCTATCTCAATGGATTAAATGTTGAGGATGAAATCAGGAAAATGTATGTTTCCGAGCAGGTTAGTACGGTCAGTGCTGTTGCAGAAGTGCGTCACGCGTTGGTTGCCCAGCAGCAAAGAATGGGGAAAACGAGAGGGATTGTTATGGATGGCCGTGATATTGGAACTGTCGTTTTTCCGCAGGCTGAACTGAAAATTTTCATGACCGCTGATCCAATGATCCGTGCCCAGCGCCGCCAGGCAGAATTGCTGGAAAAAGGAGAGCTGATCGGGTTACAGGAAATTGCTGAAAACCTTAAAATGCGGGATCATATTGATACAACGCGCACTGAAAGTCCCCTTCGTCAGGCAGAAGATGCGATTTATATTGATAATTCATTGATGACGCTTGATGAACAAGTGGAAATGGTGGTTCGTCTTGCTGATGAGCAGATAGGTCTGGTACTTCGTGGTCGTGAAACAAAGTAAAATTTCATGACAGCAAATCTCGATTCGTTTTATGACTATTTAATTGTAGGACAAGGAATTGCAGGGACGTCGCTAGCATGGCATCTGCATAATTCAGGAAAAAAAGTATTATTGGTCAATGATTCATCATTACCATCTTCTTCAAAAGTTGCCGCTGGCATTTTCAATCCGCTTACTGGAAAAAAGCTTGTAAAAACCTGGCTTGCGGGCGATATTTTCCCTTACGCGCAAAATTTTTATTCAGGACTGGAAAAAAAGCTTGATGCGGAGATTCTTCATGAGGCGTCCATTTTCAGACCTTTCCGATCTATTGAGGAGCAAAATTCGTATTTATCCCGTACTTCAGATCCCGGGATTTCTACCTATATTCAGGATACCAAACTGGAAATAATACCTGAACATGTTCATACGCCTTATGGTGGAATGGAGGTGATTCAATCAGGTTGGGTTGACTTGCCTGTTTTGCTTGACAAAAGCAGAGAATATTTTTTGGAAAATAATCAATACCTGGATTCCCCTTTTGCCGCAGATGATTTAATTTTTTCAGGCGAACATGTCATTTGGAAAAATATTACGTTTGATAAAGTAATTCTTTGTCAGGGTTATCTGGCAAAAGACAATAAATACTTCCGCTGGCTGCCTTTTACACCAGTTAAAGGTGAAATTCTGGAAGTGCAAATTGAAAAAATAACGGGCAGTCAGATAGTAAATCAGGGTATTTTTATCCTTCCGGTTACGGGTTCAACGTGTAGGATAGGAGCGACTTATTCCTGGGAAAACCTCAATTGGGATGTTACCGAAAGTGCCAGGGAAGAGCTCGAAGAAAAGTTGAAACCTATATTAAAAGTACCGTATTCAATCACGGGTCAGTCTGCCGGAATCCGGCCTTCTTCGCATGACAGAAGACCGCTGT
Organism: Dyadobacter frigoris; assembly: GCF_005280585.1. GTDB lineage: Bacteria > Bacteroidota > Bacteroidia > Cytophagales > Spirosomataceae > Dyadobacter > Dyadobacter frigoris. The sequence continues at coordinate 201,471 of NZ_SZVO01000003.1, read as the reverse complement.
TAGGCATTCATCCGGATCATCCGCAGCTCGGAATATTCAACGGATTGGGTACAAAGGGTGTCACACTAGCACCTTTTTTTGCGAATCAGTTTTCAGAATATCTTGTGGAGCATAAAGAATTGAGTGATGCAGTGAATATTAAGAGGTATTTTTCGTTATATTTCCGTTGAAGTAAGCAGGAGAAAAATGAGCATAAAATTTATACACAAGCTAGCTATATCGGGTTCTATTTTCGCGTTACTTTTGGTAAGCGTTGAAAGTATTGCACAACGTTATCCCTCTCAGGAAGTCTTCGGGAAAAACCGGGTACAGAATAAAACCTTCACCTGGAAGATTTTCAGGACTACAAATTTCGAAATTTATCACTATCAGGGTGGTACAGCATTAGCTAAACTTACGGCTCAATATGCTGAAAATGAATTTGATAGAATTACTGATGTTTTAGGCTGGACACCATATACCCGTGTGAAAATTTTCCTGTATAACTCACCTCAGGAACTTGAACAAAGTAACATGGGATTGTCAAAACTTGATAATCTTGATGATAAAAAACTGGATCTCGGACAGTCGCGGGTGGAGGTTGCGTACACAGGTGACCAGATAGGATTTAAGAAAAAACTGGTAAAAGATATCAGTCTTCTTTTTGTTTACGACATGCTTTATGGCGGAAATATGAAGGAAGCTCTTCAAAGTTCTTTGCTTCTTACACTTCCGGAATGGTTCATGTCTGGTGCTGCTGCTTATATTTCAGAGGGCTGGTCGCCGGAATTAAATGATTACATGCGTGATTTTTTGAAAAATCGTAATGTTAAAAAACCGACGTTACTTACCGGAAATGACGCAACGCTGATTGGACATTCGATCTGGAATTATATTGCTGAAAAATATGGACGCGATAAAATTTCCGATATCCTGAACCTTACCCGTATCATTCGTACGGAACAGACCAGTATCACAAGTACATTAGGCGTGCCATCGTACAATCGTTTTTTGAGAGACTGGCGTGCGTATTATATGAACATCAACAAAAAGGCGGAACAGTATTATACGGATCCGGCTCCTGTTTGGAAATATAAACTGAATGAATTAAGCGCTTCTGACGCGAATGCGGTTATTAAAGTTTCACCGGATAAAAAATGGACTGCGGTAAGTGAAATGAAAAATGGCCGTTATCGTGTGTATTTATTTGATAGCGAATCGGGCTCTAAAAAAATGATCCGTCAGGGGAAACTGGATATTATCGGAGGAAGGTTAAAAACCCAGCCACCACTTTTAGGCTGGTCAAGAAATAATACGCTTTCCATACTTGCTTCTGAAAATGGTCATCAAAACTTTTATCAATATGAAAATCTTGATACCAAAAAGATAAGAATAAAACTGAGAAGAGTTCTTCGCAGCCTTGACCAGGTCAGCGATATGGATGTTTCAAATGATGGAACGATGCTTGCCGTCAGCGCTGATAAAAATGGACAAAATGATTTATTTCTTGTAAGTGTTTCCCGTACTTCGATTACTGGTCTTACCAACGATTTATACGATGATGTTTCTCCAAGATTTGTTCAGGGATCATCGAGAAAAGTAGTATTTGCTTCAAACCGCCCGACGGATTCTCTTGGAACAGATAAAGGGAATTTCAAAACGATGTCTTCCGGTTTATCACTTTTTGAACATGACGGAGCGCCAAGAGCGGAAGTTGTGACAAGATTAACGCCACTGGACCCGAAAGTTAAAGTTGCTCCGATTTATGCAGATGACAATGATGTTTATTATTTGTCAAATGTAAAAGGCGTAAACAATGTTTTTAAATATAATAAGGCTTCCAATACAAGTTCGCAGCTAACCAATTATATCTACAATATCAGAAATGCGGATATTTCATTAAAATCCGGTGGAGCTATTGCTTACACTTATCTTAATGATGGTTATTACACGGCTGCATTTAAAAATGGATTTGACCCGAACGTTTCGCTTCAGACTCCTTCTTTGGTTAAGGGAGATGTTATAGGTGGTAGTGAAACAAAACCTGTGGTTTCGACGGCTGTTGCCAAGCCGGATTCATCAGCTAGTCCTGTTAAAGCGGAACCTTCTAAATTGGCTTTGAAAGATGGAGAAGTTGATACAGATAACTATGAATTTGACGAAGAAATTCTAAAAACATTCGAATCACGTCAGAGAAGAGGAAGCTTCCCTACAACACCGGCGCTGACAAGAACAAAATCAACTCGTGAGAATATCGCAATAAAAGGTCCATATAATTACAAAGGATTGTTTATTACAAATGACGCAAATTCAGACTGGCGTATTGATCCGATCCGTGGGTTTGGATATGCACAGTCAATTTCTATGAATGATCTGCTCGAAAATCACGTTATTAAAGCAGGGGTGTTTATTTCTTCCAATTTCCGTAACAGCAATCTTTTTGCAGAATATAATTACAATGCGCGCCGTGTTGATTTTGGTATAAGAATTGACAGGCAAGCCTTATATATCGATTCGGAAGTTGCACCGCAGAAATATCGCTTTAATAAGGTAACACTTTCTGCCTCTTATCCATTCTCAACAACGAGTCGTTTTACACTTGCTCCAATGTTCGCGTCGACAAGAAATATTGATTTAATCCTGACGAATCCTGATTTGAAATCAAATTACGGAGCACTCAGAATGGAATATGTATTTGATAATACACGTACAAACGGACTTAACATGATGCAGGGAACCCGGTTTAAAGTTCGTTATGATACTTATATGGGGTTGTCAAACAGCAATGAAAGTTTCAACCGCGTAAGTCTGGATTTCAGACATTATCAAAAAATTCACCGCGATCTTATTCTTGCAGTCAGAGTTGCAGCAAGTCATTCAGGAGGTAAAGCTGCCAAACAAAGTGTTCTGGGCGGTATGGAAAACTGGATTGGGAATAAAAAGGATTCTCGTACAACGGGTGTCAATGCGCTGGATTTCACAAAAGACAACAGAGATATTTTCTTCACTGATTTTGCGACAAATTTGAGAGGGTTTAATTTGAACCGTTTGTCGGGTACGAGTTATATGCTGGCAAATGCAGAATTGAGAATTCCTTTGATCAAATATTTATACCGTGGCGCAATCACTTCAAGCACCCTGAGAAATTTCCAGATTGTCGGATTCGGAGATATCGGTACGGCATGGACAGGAAAAGGGCCATTTAGTGAAAAAAATAGTTTGAACACAGAAATAATCGGAAGCGTGGAAGATCCTTTCAAAGCAACGGTTACCAATTATAGAAATCCATATTTGATGGGTTACGGAATTGGAGCCCGCACGACGGTTTTCGGGATTTATGTTAAATTTGATTATGCATGGGGCGTTGATAACGGCTCCACAAACAAGGCCATTCCTTATGTTACATTGGGATATGATTTTTAAACTTTGTTAAGTAAATATAGAATTTGAAAGAAATTGAAATGGCAGGAGATAGATTCTCGTGCCATTTTTTATTACAAAACCCCAACCTTTTATTTAAGTACTAAAAATGATAATAAATTTTCGAAAAAGTATTTTTTCATGCCTGCTGATTGTTTCTTTTCTTTTTTTAGAAGATCAAAATGTTTTTGCTCAAAGAGAAGTTTTGTATGAGCAGTACCTGCAAAATCCGATGGCGATAAATCCCGCTTTTACGGGCGTCCGGGAAACATTTAATATGACAGCGATGTTTCGTCGGAAGTGGTTTACAATTCCCAATTCGCCCTCCAGCCAGACTTTCGCAGGTGACGGTACAATTTCAAACGGAAAATTTGGAATAGGTTTTCAGGCTCTGAATGATCAAACCAGTTATTTTACAACGACCGCTTTTTCCGCCTCTTTTGCCTATCACCTGGGGATAAATGATAATTGGAAACTGGCTTTGGGCGGGCAAGGCGGTATAAATGTTTTGCCGGTTTTTGATACACAGTCGTCTCTTAATAGTACAAACAGAGCACTTGGCAGTTTTGGATTAGGTGCGTGGCTTCATTCGGATGATTTTTTTCTTGGGGTTTCAAAACCTGAAATTTTATCTCAGAAATTTGGTCAGCAGTCCATCGCATCTTTTTACAGGCGGCCGCTTTATATTATGCTGGGTGGGAGTTATGCGCTGGCGGAAGATGTGAAGTTATTGCCAAATTTACTTGTTGTGCAGGAAAAGGATTATAAACTCAGGGTAGATTTTGGCGGACGCGTCTGGTTTAGTGAGAAAGTAGGCGTAGGAGCTACTTATCATGCGGGAGGAGCTTATTCTTATGGCGGTTCAAATATTAATTATTTACAATTATCTGCCGAAGCTCAGGTAGGTAAGAATATAAGGCTTGGATATTTTTACAGTACACGACAAATTGAACAAATTAACATAGTTTCCAATGCGCCCAAAGGAATTCACGAGTTAATGCTGAAGTTTGTTCCTAACCCGAATGGCTTCCAGAAGTATTGAAGTAAACTTAAGGTGAATATCTCTTAACATGTTTAGTAAAAAGGAGATTTTTTGCGTTTTGTTTACATAAGTCTCGTAACTTTGTGCGGTAAATGAAATAATCACATTTGTGATGGATAAATACACATATATAGCAAATTCCGACGCCGCTTACATAGAGGAATTATACAATTCCTATAAGCAAGATTCAACCTCCGTAGACGAAGGTTGGCAAAAGTTTTTTGAAGGGTTCGATTTCTATCAGAAGTTCCCTGCTAATGGCAATGGACATGCCAATGGCGCCACCAATGGAAAAGTAGTTGCAACACCTGGAAAGGTAGATGCAGCTCAGATCCGAAAGGAAATGGAGGTGGTTCATTTGATCCGTGGTTATCGTTCAAGAGGTCACTTATTGGCCACTACTAACCCGATACAGAAGAGAAAAGATCGCAAGCCACAACTGGAATTAAGTGATTTTAGTCTTGGACCTGAGGATCTTGATTCTGTTTTTGAAGCTGGAACCGAAGTTTTTGGACGTCCTGCAACCCTGCGTGAAATCGTCGATTCTCTGAAAACAATTTATTCAGGAAATATCGGATTTGAGTATCTCTACATTCGTGACCGGGAACAAAAAAACTGGTTGCGCAAGAAAATTGAAAAAGAAGCATTGAACATGACTTTTTCAATTGATGAGAAAAAACATATTCTTTCGAAATTGAATGAGGCGGTAGTTTTTGAAAATTTCCTTCACACAAAATACCTTGGTCAGAAACGTTTTTCACTGGAAGGTGGAGAAACAACGATTCCTGCTCTTGACGCGATGATCAACAAAGCTGCAGAAATGGGCGTGGTTGAAGTGATGATCGGTATGGCGCACAGAGGTCGTTTGAATGTGCTTGCTAACGTGATGCAGAAAACCTACGGACAGATCTTCAACGAATTTGAAGGTAATTTGCCTGATCAGGTTTGGGGTGATGGTGATGTAAAATACCATATGGGTTACGCAAGCCAGATCACTGCTGAAAACGGAAGCCAGGTCCATTTGAAACTTGCTCCGAACCCATCACATCTTGAAGCGGTAAATCCGGTAGTTGAAGGATATATCCGAGCAAGAGCTGATGGTATGTATGAGTCTGATTATGACCGCGTACTTCCTGTGATTATTCACGGAGATGCAGCGGTTGCCGGTCAGGGAATTGTTTATGAAGTTACACAAATGTCTGGCCTTAATGGCTATTACACCGGTGGAACAATCCATTTTGTAATCAATAATCAGGTTGGTTTTACAACGGATTTTGTTGATGCGCGTACAAGTATTTACTGTACTGATGTTGCCAAAGTTGTTGATGCACCTGTTCTTCACGTAAATGGTGATGATCCTGAGGCCGTTGTATTCTGTATGAGACTGGCTGTTGAATATCGTCAGAAATTCAATAAGGATATTTTTATTGATATGGTTTGTTATCGTCGTCATGGCCATAACGAAGCGGATGAGCCTAAATTTACACAGCCGACACTTTACAAATCCATAGAAAACCATCAAAATCCACGCGAAATCTATCAAAAGATTTTAGCGGATCGCGGAGATGTGGATGCGCAGCTGGCGGCTAATATGGATAAAGAATTCAAGACTTTGCTTCAGGAACGTCTTGACATGGTGAAACAAAAGGCCTTGCCTTATATTTTGCCAAAACTGGAACAGGAATGGCATAGTCTGAGAAAATCAACGCCTACGGATTTTGAGAAATCACCTGAAACGGGTGTTCCTCTTGAAGTTCTTGAAAAAATAGGAAAGGCTATCATCAATACGCCGGAAGGTTTCCAGCGATTAAAACAAATTGATAAACTTCTTAAAGATCGTGAGCAAATGATTTTTGAGAAGAAGGAAGTAAACTGGGCCACTGCTGAGTTGCTTGCTTACGGATCAATTCTTGTTGATGGAAATATTGTTCGTTTAAGCGGACAGGATGTTCAGCGTGGTACTTTCTCTCACCGTCATGCAGTATTGCATGATGTTGAAACTAATTTTTCATATAGTAATTTAGAGCATATTCAGGAAGACCAGGGGCCTTTCATGATTTATAATTCTTTGTTGTCGGAATATGCGGTGCTAGGTTTTGAATTCGGTTATTCAATGGCAAATCCTAACGCTTTGGTAATCTGGGAAGCGCAATTTGGAGATTTTGCCAATGGAGCACAAGTAATTATTGATCAGTTTGTTACTGCAAGTGAAACAAAATGGGATCGTTGGACTGGCCTGGTGATGCTTCTTCCTCACGGATATGAGGGTCAGGGACCAGAGCACTCAAATGCACGTCCGGAACGTTATTTGCAATTATCTGCTGATTACAATATCATCGTCGCGAACGTGACAACACCGGCTAACTTTTTCCACATGATGCGCCGTCAGTTGAAATTCCCGTTCCGTAAGCCTTTGATCGTGATGTCACCTAAATCGATGTTGAGACATCCGCTTTGCGTTTCTCCACTCGAAGATCTTACTAAAGGTTCGTTCCAGGAAACGATCGGTGATAGTTTTGTGGACCCTAAAAAGGTAACAAAAGTCTTGTTGTGTACAGGGAAATTGTACTACGAATTGTACGAAAGACAGCAAAAAGACAAACGTGATGATGTTGCCATCATTCGTTTGGAACAAATGCATCCTTTCCCTCAAAAACAAATCGACGAACATCTTGCACTTTATGAAAATGCGAAAGTATTTTGGGTACAGGAAGAGCCTTTTAACATGGGTGGATGGACTTTCATGCTTCGCATGTATGCCGGTGCTAAACCATTGGAGGTAATTGCCCGTCGTTCAAGTGCGTCGCCATCAACAGGATTCTCGAAAATCCATGCCCAGGAACAGGCTGAGATTATTCGCAGAGCATTTGAATAGGTATTCAACTAGTTATAAAAGACATAATTCGTTCATCATATTGCTGTAAAAATGGCTGAAATTGAAATAAAAGTACCGCCGGTTGGCGAGTCAATTACTGAGGTTACGATTGGAAACTGGTTCAAAAATGACGGTGATTTTGTGAAGTTGGACGAGGTAATTTGCGGACTGGATTCAGATAAAGCAACGTTTGAACTTACTGCGGAATCGGAAGGTGTTTTGCATATTAAAGCACAGGAAGGCGATACCCTGAATATCGGTGAATTAATCGCAACGATCGATCCTGCCGGTAGTGGCGGTTCTGTTGCAGCGCCTGCCGCATCGGCGGCCCCGGCATCAGCTCCTGCTCCTGAAAAAGCAGAAGAAAAAGCACCGGTTGCAGCGGCAGCACTTGCTGAACCAGCAGGTACCACTGTGGCAAAAATTTATGAAATGAAAGTTCCGGCAGTAGGAGAGTCTATTACAGAGGTTACCATTGCTTCCTGGAGCAAAAAGGATGGCGACCACGTAGAAATGGACGAAATTATCTGCGAACTTGAATCTGATAAAGCAACTTTTGAATTGCCATCAGAAGCAATTGGTACATTAAGAATTGTTGGAAAAGAAGGTGATACTTTACCGATCGGCGCAGTAATTTGTACGATTGAAGTAGGCGCCGGAAGTTCTGCATCTGCTCCGGCTTCTGCGCCGGCAGCTCCTTCAAGCAACGGTGCCGAGGCTGATAAAGGATATACAGAAAAACATACTTCTCCTGTTGCTGCCAAGATTTTGGCAGAAAAAGGAATCGATCCTAAGGATGTGAACGGTTCTGGTTCAGGTGGAAGAATAATGAAAGATGATGCTTTAAAAGCGGGTGCTAAACCTGCAGCAGCGAAATCTGCGGCACCGTCTGCTCCTGCAAAAGTAGCAATTCCTGGTGAGCGCGGTCAGCGTCGTGAAAAGATGTCGTCGCTTCGTAAAACAATCGCAAGACGCCTTGTGGCTGTGAAAAACGAAACTGCAATGCTTACAACTTTCAATGAAGTTGATATGAAACCGGTAATGGATCTTCGTAACAAATTCAAAGACAAGTTCAAAGAGAAACATGAAGTTGGTTTAGGCTTTATGTCATTCTTTGTGAAAGCGGTAACGGTTGCTTTGAAAGATTTCCCGGTAGTAAACGCATATATTGACGGCGAAGAATTGGTTTACAATGACTACGCTGATATTTCAATCGCAGTTTCTACACCACGTGGTTTGGTTGTTCCGGTTATCAGAAATGCAGAAGATCTTTCTTTCTCAGCTATTGAAAAAGAAATCGTTCGTCTGGCAGTACGTGCCCGTGACGGAAAGTTAGGTTTGGATGAAATGTCCGGCGGAACTTTCACAATCACTAACGGTGGAACTTTCGGATCAATGCTTTCAACACCGATTATCAATGCACCACAATCTGCGATTATGGGAATGCATAATATCGTTGAACGTGCTGTGGTGGTAAACGGAGAAATCGTTATCCGTCCGATTATGTATCTGGCACTTTCTTATGATCACCGCATCATTGATGGAAAAGATTCAGTAAGCTTCCTGGTTCGGGTAAAACAATTACTTGAAGATCCAATGAGATTATTACTTGATATGTAATTCTGAATAGATTTAACAAAAAAGACTTCGGAGGGATAATCTTCGAAGTCTTTTTTGTTTTGTCAAGGTTAATGAAATTGATTAGCCTAACTTAGGATTTTCCTTATGCCGGTCTTTATCCCGTTCTGTTTTCTTTGCCAGATTTTTTTCAAATGCCTCAGTCAGATTAATCCCAGTTTGATTCGCCAGACAGATCAAAACCCAAAGCACATCGGCCATTTCGTCTCCCAGATCTTTATCCATATCAGACTTTTTGAAAGACTGATCTCCATAAGTTCTGGCCATAATCCGGGCTACTTCACCCACTTCCTCGGTCAAAATTGTCATGTTGGTAAGCTCTGAAAAATAGCGAACGCCATAGGTTTTTATCCAGTTATCGACTTGTTCTTGTGCTTCGTCAAGGGTCATAATTTATTAGTATTAAATTCTGTTTTTAGAATCAATCACAATGGTAACCGGGCCATCATTTAGTAAAGCCACCTTCATATCTGCTCCAAAAATTCCTGTTTGAATTGGATTTTCCAGCTCTTTGTTGAGAAACTCAATCATTTGCTCATACAATGGAATGGCAACTTCCGGTCGTGCCGCATCTATAAATGAAGGTCTGTTTCCTTTTTTTGTACTGGCGTGTAAAGTAAACTGACTTATCAAAAGAATATTTCCGGTCACAGATTTCAAATCGAGATTCATCTTTCCTTCCTCATTACCAAATATTCGCATCCCGATTATTTTCTTGCCAAGCCACTCAATATCTTCTTTGGTATCTTCATGTGTTATACCAAGTAAAACTAAAAATCCGGCGTCAATTTTGCCTTCAACTTTTCCTTCAATCGTTACGGATGCTTCGCTGACACGTTGAATTACTGCGATCATAAATGAATTATTAAATGAAGTGCCAAACCGAAGTTTTTCCTTTTGACAAACAAAATCTTACATCGGCAAAATAACAATAAATAAAAATAGGAATACATTTCAGTAAATTTTATTTCAATATCAAAATTAGCAGGAAATAATACTGAACATCTTGAAACACGGCGTTAAGGGTCGTATATTGTAAAAAGGAAGTATTTGAACAGAAGCAAATTATTTTCAGATGATCGTAACAGATAAATCAAATGCTGGAAAATCGACCGTGAAGGAAGAGCGAATATCGGTTTTTGATATTTTCAAGATCGGTGTTGGGCCGTCCAGTTCTCATACATTAGGACCTTGGCGGGCAGGGCAGTTATTTGTAAAGTTATTAGAAAGTATAACGAGTCTGGATGAGGTAATTTCTGTCAAAATCAATTTATATGGCTCATTGGCAAAAACCGGAAAAGGCCACGGAACAGACCTGGCTGTTCAATTGGGACTTAGCGGTTATGATCCTGTTACGATGGACACCAAACAGATCGACAATATCAAATCCCAAATTGCCGATAACAATAAACTGATTTTAAGCGGTAGTAATGAAATTGATTTTAATCCCAAAGTGGATATTATATTTCAAATGAGGGAATCACTGCCTTTTCATCCTAATGCTTTAACCTTTACAGCAGATACACATGGAAGCGGAACGATAAGTGAAACTTATTATTCTGTAGGTGGTGGTTTTGTTATCAAAGGAGAAAACAAGGAAGAAATGGCAACCCCTTGCGTAAAATTACCTTTTCCTGTTGATCACGCTTCTGATCTTTTAAACTGGCATCAGAAAACCGGAATGGTCATTTCTGATATTATTTATGAGAATGAAAAAGTATGGAGAAGTGAGGATGAAATAAAGACAGAGTTGCTGAATATCTGGAGAGTGATGAAAGAGAGCATTTATGAAGGCTGTCATAATGAGGGGATTTTGTCAGGGGGATTACATGTAAAGCGCAGGGCAGCAACTTTAAATAAGAAACTTTTGAATGGAAAAGAATACAGGAACTATGACGAATGGATTGATGCCATTCGAACCAGTGGCAATGGATTCAAATATACGCTCGATTGGTTAAGCTGTTTCGCTTTGGCAGTTAATGAAGAAAATGCTTCTTTCAGCCGTGTTGTCACAGCTCCAACTAATGGATCGGCTGGTGTAATTCCTGCGGTTTTACAATATTATCTTATTTTTTGCAACGGCACAGATGAAGACATTATCCGGTTTCTGTTAACTGCGAGTGAAATCGGCTGTATTTTCAAAAAAGGAGCAACCATTTCTGCGGCGATGGGCGGGTGTCAGGCTGAGATCGGGGTTTCTTCTGCTATGGCTGCCGCCGGACTGACGGAAGTTTCTGGTGGTACTGTTGAGCAATGTATGATGGCGGCGGAAATTGCTATGGAGCATCATTTGGGTATGACCTGCGATCCTGTCGGTGGATTGGTACAGATTCCTTGTATTGAAAGAAATACCATGGGCGCAATTAAAGCGATTACAGCGTCTCAGCTTGCTATGCAAAGTAATCCTGAAAATGCAAAAGTTTCATTGGACAACGTCGTGAAAACGATGTGGGAAACGGCTCTTGATATGAATTTTCGCTATAAAGAAACTTCCGAAGGCGGCTTGGCCATTAATATTCCAATCAGTTTGAGCGAGTGTTAATTCAGATTTGTTTTTATAAATGCAATAGCAAATGTGCCAGTCCAAAATACACACCATAACCGATCAAATCATTGGCCGTAGTAATAAATGGCCCCGAAGCAACAGCAGGATTTATGCCAATTCTATCCAAAACAATAGGTGTGACTGTTCCGGTAAAAGATGCCAGGAATACAACTGATAATAAGGCCGACGAAACAACGAGTGCAAGTTGTAATTCGTTGCCAATCAGTAAATTAAATCCGAATACAATTCCGCTGATAATCAAGCCATTAATGGATGCTACGGCAAACATACGGATGAGGCGATTCCAGACACTGATATCCAAACCCGTTTTATCGGCAATACTTTGAAGAATAATCGATGATGTCTGGATACCAACATTTCCCCCGGTTGAACCAATAATAGGAATGAAGGCAGCCATCGCCGGAATTATTTTGAGATCCCCTTCGAAGAAACTGATAAATTTTGCTGCCAGAATTCCTCCCATCATCCCAACCAAAAGCCAGGGTAGACGTGCGCGGGTTTGCTGGAAAATTGTATCGTCCTCTTCAACATCTCCGGTAATACCGGCCATGGCCAACGTATCAGAATTAGCTTGCTCGGTAATCACATCGATAACGTCATCAATTGTAATTCGTCCTAAAAGTTTTCCCTGAACATTTACAACGGGTAGAGCATCAAGGTCATAACGCTGCATAAGTTCCGAAACTTCCTCCGCCGGACGATAAGTTTCAACAAAAATAACATCTTTGTCGTACAGACTTTCAATTCTGGTATCCTTATTTGCCAGTACGATTTTTTTTAGAGAAAGTATTCCCAGCAAAATCCCATTGTCATCAATAACGTAAACAGCGTATACTTTTTCAACATCTTCTGCCTGTTTTCTTAGTTCTTCAATACATTGATTTACATTCCAGTTGACATTGGCTTTTACCAACTCTTTCTGCATCAAACCACCCGCTACATCTTCATCATAATGTAGCAGATCGAGAATGAAACGCGCTTGTTCGCGGTCTTCCAGTAAGGCAATAACTTCTTCCCGAACTCTAATTGGTTGCTCATTCAGCAAATCCACTGCATCATCCGAATCAAAAAGATTGACATAACGGGAGATTTCTTCTGAAGTAAATGCTTCCAGAAATTCTCGTCTTTCATTCGGATCCAGCGCTGCCAGAATTTCCGCGCCAAGTTCAGTATCCAGTTGATTGATCAGATATCTGGCTTCGGTAGTTTCCAATTCATACAGCAAGCCAGTTATGTCGGCCGGAAAAAGCTCAGCCATTTTGGTACGAATGGCTTCGGGATTTTCAGTGACGATCAGTTCCTGAACTTGTTCAACGTATTCTTTGGTTAACTCAAAATTCATAAATCTTTACTGGCAAAGGGGTAATGGAAAAGTGATGAGATTAAATTGGTCGGGCTAAAAAGCGTATCTAAAACGATTCTCTTGTCAGGATATTTCTTGCTGATTCGCTTTTATTACACCTTCTGCGAGGATGGTTAATTCCACAAAATCAGCAACACTAAGCTGTTCAGCACGTTTTGTCAAAAGCGGATGTTCGGGCATTTCACCAATCGGTTTAAGCGCATTCCGAAGCGTTTTTCTGCGTTGATTGAAAGCAGTTTTTACAACCCGGAAAAATAATTTCTGATCACATGCAAGTGACTTTGTTGCATTTCTGGCCAGACGAATCACACCGGATTGTACTTTTGGAGGTGGATCAAAAGCGCCGGGAGGAACCGATACCAGATACGTTATATCGTAAAACGCTTGCAAAAGAACACTCAAAATCCCATAATCCTTATTCCCGGGAGGAGATGCAATGCGCTGCGCCACTTCCTTTTGCAGCATACATACCACTTCCTGAACCTGATCAGGCATTTGTAAAACCTTGAAAAAGATCTGGGAAGAAATATTGTAAGGGAAATTCCCAATAATTGCAAAAGGTTCAGGAAATACTTCCGAAGTATCGTATTTAAGAAAATCACCTTCAATAATCCGAGGGGTTAATTCCTCATAATGTTTTTTCAAATAGACAACGGATTCTGTATCAATCTCAATTACATAAGTTGAATAGTTAGTTTTTTGAAGCAAAAATTGCGTCAATACACCCATCCCCGGGCCTATTTCCAATACTTTACTATATCCTCCATGTCCACTCAAACCGTCAACAATCTTGTTGGCGATATTCATGTCTTTAAGGAAATGTTGTCCCAAATGTTTCTTGGCACGAACTTTCGAGTCGTTCTGTTTTTTATAATTTATTTTCACGAGCCAAAATTACGTCTTAATTCGTAGATTTATCGAATAAAGAATAGGAAGTAATCTTAAAAATACGGTTTCCGGCAAATTATGGAAATGATATCATCACTGACTGACTGGCAGTCAATACACACCACGCTGCAACATTTGAATTTGATCGGGGTAACTTTTACGCCCGATTTTATTATTCGGGCGATTAGTCCCTATGCTATAAAGAAAACCGGCTGGCTTGAATCGGATTTAATCGGGGAAAGTATTTTCGATAAACTTGTCCCGAAAGATGAGGAAGACGAGATCAGCCAGATGCTTGAAGAAGGAATTCAGGGAAAGCGAAAACTGGAACAGCGTGAAGTCCCGTTTCTGGCGCAAAAGGGAACGCTGCGTACTTTTTCGATCAATTCCGTATTGATCCAAAACGAGGATGACAAGATTTTGTACATCACATTAGTTGGTGACGATATCACCAGAAAACGCCGGATGGAATCTTCTATCACCAAATCGAATGCACAGCTTCAGGATCTGGTTGATAACACAAGTGATTTAATTCAACTTGTTGCAATTGATGGAAAATTCATCTTTGTAAATAAAGCCTGGCGTGAAGTTTTGGGTTACCGGCTGGATGAAACCGCTTCCATGCGTATGCAGGATATTCTGCATCCACAATACAAAGACGCGGCCATAGCGCAGCTTGATTTGATTCGTGAAGGGAAAGCCAACGCCAATTTTGAAACGGTCTTTTTAAGTAAGGAAGGGAAAAAAGTTTTTGTAGGAGGAAGTGTCAATTGTCGTTTTGATAACGGAAAACCGACCGCTTTTCGTTGTATTTTAAATGATTATACGGAAAAGATAAGGGCAGAAAAAGCACAAAGCCTTTATTATAGTATTGCCAACTGGACGGTCAATACCCAAAATCTGGATGATTTTTATCATACGATTCATCAGGAATTGGGCAAGATCATTGACGTCCAGAATTTCTTTATTGCACTTTATGATCAAAGCAAAAGTTATCTGTATTTTCCGTATTATGTTGATCAGTATTTCAAAGGAAACGTACGTTTTACAAGGCGGAGATTGGGAAATGGGGTCACTGAATATGCGATTGCATCAAATAAACCACTTTTTCTTTCCGATTCAGATATTGAAAATCTGGCGAAAACGAATAGTCTTCACCTGTATGGCGTAACGCCGAAATTACTTTTATGCGTACCGCTTCGCATTGGCGACAGAGTTACGGGAATTATCGGTGTCAAATCATATGACGACCCGAATATGTTCGATGCGCGTGATCTGGAATTACTGGAATTTATTTCCGGTCAGGTTGCTTTGGCGATTGCGCGTAAACAGAGTGAAGAGGAATTGAGTAAATATGCGGCTCGGTTGAACGCTATTTTTGATAGCAGTTCGCACCTGATCTGGTCGGTTAACAAAAGTTTGCAGCTTACTTCGTTCAACCTGAATTATGCGGATCTGGTTGAAGGCCAGGTTGGCGTTCGTCCTTCGTTGAATATTAATGCTGAAAAATTTGGCTGGCGGATTGTTGGGCAGAAAAACAGAAGAGCGCTTGAAACAAAATACCGTCAGGCACTTCGCGGCGAACCTCAGTATTTTGAGTTCAAGATTGACAGGACGAATGGCGGGGAAATGTGGCTGGAATTTTACCTTAACCCGATTCAGTATTCGAACGGTGTTATTGAAGAAGTTTCCGGTATAGCACGTGATATTACAAGGCGTAAGGAAGCGGAATTATCGCTGCGTCATAGTGAAGAATTGTTCCGTGGGATTTTTGAAAACTTACAGGATATTTATTGTCGTATTGACCGTCAGGGACGGATTTCGATGATCAGTCAGTCTGTTTTCAAAAGAATGGGTTACACGCCTGATGAGGTGATTGGGCATGAAATTACCGAATTCTTTAAAGACCGGAAGAAGATTTATTCTGCCTTGATAAGACTTCGGAAAACAAAAAGTTTGCGAAATTTTGAAATAAGCATAAATCGTAAAGACGGTACAGAACGCCAGTTTATGGTGAATATGCTGATGTTTACAAATGATAAAGGTAAGGCGATTGAAGTGGCGGTTTTGGCCAGGGATATCACGGAATTGAAACGAAATGAGCTGGAATTGTTAAAAGCAAAAGAACATGCAGAGCATTCGTTAAAGGTAAAAGAAGGCTTCCTGGCTAATATGAGCCACGAAATCCGGACGCCAATGAATGGCGTAATCGGGATGATCGATTTGTTAGGTGAGTCAAAGTTGAATCCTGAGCAACGGGATTATGTGATGACGATCAAGCGTTCTTCCGAAACTTTGCTGGATATTCTGAATGATATTCTCGATTTGTCAAAAATTGAAGCAGGGAAAATGGTGTTGCATGAAACGCCGGTTGCAGTGGAGGAATTATTGGTCAAGCTGGTTTCATTATTTGGGCAAACAGCTAAAAATAAAGGGGACGAATTAACTTATCACATAGCGGCGGATTTACCTCAATTTATCATCGCGGACCAAACCCGACTATTACAAATTCTTTCCAATCTGACTTCTAATGCGATAAAATTTACTGAAAAGGGAGCGGTTAAAATTCTCCTTTCTCTGGTGAAAAACGAAGGTAAGATTTATAAGATCAAAGTGGAGGTACAAGATTCGGGAATCGGTATCAGCGCAATTGACAAGCAGATTCTGTTTACTTCATTTACACAGTTGGATAATTCTTCCCGCAAATCTTTTGGCGGGACGGGTCTTGGATTAGCTATTTCCAAACAGCTTTGTGAGCTGATGAATGGGGAAATCGGTGTGGAATCTACGGTAGGAGAGGGTAGCACATTCTGGTTTACTTTTGAAACAAAAAGCACTTCCATTGCTCAGGTTAGTTCCGGCGCACAAATGGAAGAAGTACCTATTGAAAATGTTTTCTCTGAATTTCACCCGGTTATTTTGCTGGTTGATGATAACGCCGTTAACAGGAAAGTTGCCAATGAAATTTTGAAGAAATCAGGTTGTATTGTGGATCTGGCGGAAAGCGGTTTTCAGGCTATTGAAAAGGTTGAAAATAAACTGACACTTTCCGGCGAAAGTTATGATATCATTTTCATGGATATCCAAATGCCTGATATGGATGGTGTTGAGACAACGCAGGAATTGAAAAAGCGTTTTCCGAAACTTACATCGCCGATTGTGGCCATGACGGCCTATTCAATGAAGGAAGATCGCGACCGGTTTATGAGTCAGGGAATGGACGATTATATTGCGAAACCGATCCGTGCCCAACATTTGATATGGAAAGTAAAAGAATTACTTGGTAATGTTGAAGGCCGAAAACTGGAATCAAGACAAAAGGAAATTGCTCAGGAAGTTTCACTGCCGATTCTGGATAGAGAAATTATTGATCAGTTGAAAGCCATTGGCGGAGCAGATCTTGTTTTCTCAGTTTTTGAAGATTTTGTCATGGAATCTGATGAGCTGGTTGAAGGGGCGGTGATGGCTTTTGCTACCGGAGATATCCCGACAGTGAAAAGTAATTTGCACACCTTAAAAGGAAGTGCCGGAACGGTCGGTGTTTCTCAGGTTGCTGAAATAGCAAAAGATGCAGAATGGCGGTTAAAATCCGATGATACAAGTACACTGGCAGAAGTTTTACCGCAACTGCAAAAAGCATATCGTAGATTCCTGGATAATTATGAAGCGTTATTAAAAGACTGGCTGAAATAAAAAAAACATTGCTTTGCACATTCCTTATTTGTTCAATTGGTAGGAACAGCTTACTGTAAAGTGCCTTTTTGAAAACCAGGGAATGTGCTTTTTATATCAAATATTTTTCACGCACAAGAGTGCAGTGATGAATAGCATGGCCAACGGTCATCCATCCTAAACTTCTTGCGGAATATTCTTCTGTTTGGTTTGGGAACTTATAATCCAGCATATCATTTGTCATATGACTGAAAAGCGTAATTGTGGCATCCCTTACGCTTATGAGTTCTTCTGATATATCTTCCAAGGTTCGCCCGTTTACGTTAAAATCTTTGTTGTAATCATTTCCCTGAGGAACTTCCAGAAATACATCGATCTGCCGGGAGTAGCAATATGCCTTGTAGGCATAATACCGTTCATCGTCGGTAAGATGAATAAAAACCTGCCGGATTGTCCATTTATTTTCAGCATATTTGAAATCTTCTCGCTCAGCAGGAATCGAGTTAATCAATTCTATTACATCCGCTTTATTTTGTTGTAATGCTGAAATTAAATCATCTCCGATGGTCAGATTGAAAAAATATGGATACCACGGCGGTGCGTCTTCTAATTTTGGACGGTCAATTTTTGTCATTTGGTTTGAGAAGTTAATCGCCGGAGGTATTGTGTTTTCGTTTTGAGGTATCTTAAAATTAAATAAAAATTCGGGACTAAGTATTTGATTATGCTTTTTCCCAAAAAAAATCTCATTCTCTCAAATTATTCCGTCGATAAAATCGCCCAGATCATCGGTTGAAATTGCCTTTTTGCAGATTGATTCAGGTTTATCTGTCGGACGGTTAAACTTTTTAAATAAATGTGGCTCTAACCTTCCGGAAACCTTTACTAGAAATCATGAAAATATTATTTTCCTCCGCATTACTGATACTGTGCATGGCACTGCCAGGCTTTGTTCAGGCGCAAACCGCTCAAATTACAGGAACAGTACTTGACAGTACCAGCCGTTCGCCGGTCGTTGGAGCCTATGTGGCTGTCAGCCGCAATACTCCGGATGCGAAGCCGGAATATGTAACTACGGATGTAAACGGGAAATTTCTTGTGACCGGGCTTAGTAAAGAATCCTATCGTGTCAAAGTTTCTTATTTGAGCTATAAGGATTCTGAAAGGGTAATCAAAATTTTAGATGATGTTCAAAATACCGGTACATTTCTGCTTTCTGAAGCGATATCGAATTTGAAAGAAGTGAAAGTAATTGGTCAGGTTGCGGCAACGGAACAGAAAGGTGATACCACACAATTCAATGCCGCTGCATATAAAACAAATCCGGATGCAACAACGGAAGATTTAATCCAGAAAATGCCCGGCATAACGGTGATAAACGGAACGGTTACTGCACACGGTGAAACGGTTAACAAAGTACTGGTTGATGGGAAGCCGTTTTTTGGAGACGATGCAGCGCTAACCTTAAAATCATTACCGGCAGAAATTGTTGATAAAATTGAAGTTTTTGATAAGTTAAGCGATCAGTCCGCATTTACAGGCTTTGATGATGGAACGGGTCAGAAAACGATCAATATTGTTACAAAAGCAAACCGCAGAGTTGGACAGTTTGGAAAAGTTTATGCAGGATATGGTCTGGACGACCGGTATCAGGCGGGAGGAAATATGAGCTTTTTTAATAAAAACCAAAGAATCTCCATAATAGGCCTTACGAACAATATTAACGTTCAAAACTTTTCAAACCAGGATTTACTTGGTGTGTCAGGGAGTAGTGGAGGTGGTGGTGGCGCAAGAGGAGGAGCCGGAGGAGCAGGTGGTGCTTCCAGCAATTTTCTGGTCGGAAACCAAAGCGGATTAACTGGTACCAATTCTTTTGGGTTAAATTATGCAAACAAATTTGGCGAAAAAGTTGATGTGACTGGAAGTTATTTCTTCAACAGAACCAGCAATAATAATTTCCAGAATACGAATCAGGATTACTATGGCAAACAGCTTTATAAAGAATCAAATACATCAGGAAGCACTAATACTAATCACCGTCTTAACTTCCGTGTTGAGTATGCGATTGACAAAAAGAATATGTTGATTTTTACGCCGCGATTAAGTTTTCAGAACAATCAGTCGGGAACGGTAAAAGATGGATTTACTTCGCTGAGTAACGGCTCGGCGGTCAATAGCACGGCTACGGATCAATCCAATAAAAATCACGGTTATAACTTTACAAATGATCTTTTGTTCCGTCACTCGTTTGACAAAAAAGGCAGAACGCTTTCGTTTAACCTTAATACGCAGATCAACGATAAGAGTGGAAACGGACAGTTATATTCTAAAAACCAGTATTTTACCAATTTGGAAATGCCTGGTGATACGATTGATCAGCGTAATTATACTTCTTCAAATGCACTGAGTTTGGGTGGAAATCTGGTTTATACCGAACCGATCAGTAGCACCGGACAGTTGCAATTTAATTATGGTTTGACAGTAAGCAATAGCAATTCAGATAAGGAAACTTATAATAATGTTTTGCCGGATGGAAGTTCTTATACGCAACTTGATTCCTTGTTGTCAAATAGTTTTGACAATCGTTATACAACAAACCGTGCAGGAATTGGCTATCGTTACAGAAAAAACAACTGGTCGGGAAATGTAGGTATCGATTTTCAGAATACCGGATTATATAGTCAGCAATTGTCTCCGATCAATGAAAAGGTGGATCACACTTTTACTAATTTTCTGCCAAACTTAATGCTTACTTACCGGTCGAAATCAGGAACACAATTCCGTACTTTCTTCCGTAGTTCCACCAATCAGCCTTCCATTTCCCAGCTGCAAAATGTGGTAGACAATAGCAATCCGCTTTCATTGACTGCCGGTAATCCAAACCTGAAACAGGAATATCGCAATACCATGAATATGCGTTATTCGATAGCAGGTGCGAATCATCCGTATAGTTTGAACGCTATGATTTTTGTTACCCAAACAAATAACGCCATTGTAAATTCAACCTTAATAGCACAGCAACCGACAACTTTGCCCAGCGGAATTGTTTTGGAACAAGGAGCCAAACTTACCGCACCAATAAACATGGACGGAAGCTGGAATGCAAGAACTTTAATTGCTTACGGGAAACCGATTTCTAAAATTAAACTGAATGTAAACCTTACTTCCGGTTTCAATTATGTGCGTGCTCCGGGTATGATCAACAATGTTTCAAATTTTTCTAACACGTATGCTTACAGCCAGGGATTGGTTTTGAGTAGTAATATAAGCGAGAAACTGGATTTTACGGCTTCTTATTCAGGTAATTACAATGTGGTTCGTAATTCGATTCAGCCAACGCTTAACAATAATTATTTTACTTCGAGTATTACTGGTCGGGTTAACTGGATTTTTGGAAAAGGTTTTCTTTTTCAAAGCGATGTTAATAACCAGTCTTACCGCGGTTTGGGTGCGGGTTACAATCAAAACTTTACTTTATGGAATGCCAGTTTTGGTAAGAAATTCCTGAAAAATAATGCCGGAGAATTGAAACTGACTGTATTTGATATTTTAAAACAAAACAACAGTATCGCACGTAACGTAACTGAAACATATGTACAGGATGTAACAAGCCGGGTTTTGACACAATATGCGATGCTTACTTTCACTTACACATTGAGAAATTTCGGAAAAATGCCAACCAATAATAATTCAGAAAGACGTCGTGATTTTGACGGAATGGGTGGTGGATTTCCAGGCGGTGGTGGTGGAAGACCAGGAGGTGGCGGACCAGGAAGTTTTTAATGGAGTTTTGCGTTTGCAACGCAAAACGGATTATTTGAGCGTTTGTAATACGATTAACATAAATTGTTTTCGGATTACAAACGCTTCATTTTTTTTACATTATCTCTTCGTAGGAAAAGGAATAACAAGCTCCTCACCACGGCTGGCCAGATCTTTCGTTTTTCCATTAGCTTTCATAATAGCTTCCTTACTTACATCATATTTCCCGGAAACAACTTTTAAAATATCGCCAGGTCCGACGGTATGAACTGCTTTTACACGGATTTTAAGTTTATCTCCTGACTTTAATTCTGTTATTGACGGATTTAAAGCTTTCAGAGTTTCTGTTGTAAGATTATATCGACTAGCCACAGAAGAGAAAGTTTCACCGCCTTTTACAGTTCGTATAATTTCCCGGCCGCCAATCCTTGAAGCCACAACTTTGGCATCTTCTGTTTTCTTAGGCTCCTCTTTCTTTTCTTTTTCCTTGGTTTTCTCTTTATCCTTTTCTTCTGTTGCCTTTGGTTTTGCCTTAATCACAGGATCTTCGGATTCAGGTTCTTCTGCAACAGGTTCTTCAGTAACTGTTTTATCCTCAGTGGTATCCTTTACGGTTGAAGTCAGCTCTTCGGAGTTCGTGGAATCATCAGAAACGTATTCATAGCCTACATAAAGCATTGCTAAAACCAACAATACCAACACAAATAAGGTAATAATCGGGAGGTTGGATTTTTCGGTAGGGCGTATGTTTCGTTTTTTAGGGCTTTCGTCTTCCATAGTTTAGTGGTGATTCAATTGACAGGTGACTTTACTTTGATACGAAAATAATAAACCAACGTTACTTTACAACTTCATTTTTTAATTCCTTATTCATAGCAGCGACTTTATCTTTCAACCCTTCTTTAAAGATATCCAGTCTGTTAGCAACATCACTATCACTTGCTCCGATAATTTGTGCTGCAAGAATTCCTGCATTTCTGGCACCGTTCAATGCAACCGTGGCAACCGGAACACCGGAAGGCATTTGTAAAATTGATAAAACAGAATCCCAGCCATCAATCGAATTACTTGACAAAACCGGAACTCCAATGACCGGCAAAGAAGTTAGTGACGCTACCATTCCTGGTAAATGTGCCGCTCCGCCTGCACCGGCAATAATTACTTTCAATCCGCGTTGACGAGCGCTTGATGCATATTCCAGCATTCTTTCCGGCGTACGATGTGCGGATACAATTTCCATTTCAAACGTTATTCCAAGCTCATTTAGTGCGTCAGCTGCTTCCTGCATTACCTTCCTGTCCGACAGGCTTCCCATGATTATTCCTACCATTGTATTTTATATTTTATTAATTACCTTTTCGAAATGGTAATTATTTTTTTTCAAACTGAGAACTGCTTATAACTCTGATATTCTTTTTCACAAAATCAACCTTTGCTTTTAATAAAGCCAAATCATGATCCATAATCGTTATGTGGCCCATTTTTCGGAAAGGTTTTGTGATCGCTTTCCAATATAAAAACGGGAAAACCTGATCCGTTGCCAGAAGCTTTTCCATTCCTTCATATACAGCAGGTCCTTCAAAACCATCTTCTCCCAATAAATTGACCATGGCAGAAGGAGCGTACGTTTCTGTACTCCCCAAAGGCAGATCCAGGATCGCTCGCCAATGTTGTTCGTATTGAGACGTTGCATTTGCGCGGATCGTGTGGTGACCGCTGTTATGCGGGCGGGGAGCTACTTCATTAATAAGCACTTCACCATCGGCTGTCAGGAATAATTCAACGGCCAGTAAGCCCACAATCCCAAAAGATTCTGCCGTTTTTTTAGCAATTTCCTGTGCCTTCAAATCCGTTTCGACGCTGATCTCGGCAGGTGCAAAAAGATATTCAACCAGATTAAGTTCAGGATGAAAAACCATTTCCACCGTAGGGAAACATTTAACTTCCCCTGACGGATTTCTGGCAACAATTACGGCCAGTTCCTTTTCAAAAGGCACCGTTTTTTCCAATAATCCGGGCTGGTCAAAAGCCTTTTCAATATCTGCCTGGGATGTAAGACGTTGCACACCGCGACCGTCATATCCGTCACGTCCAAGTTTATGAAACGCCGGAAGGAAATCTATAAAATTTCGGACATCTTCACGGCTTTCAGTCAGGATAAATTCTGCTGTGGGAAGTCCTTTTTCAAGGTAAAATTGTTTCTGGATTCTTTTATCCTGGATTTGCCGGATTACCGAAGGCTGCGGATAAATCCTCTTTCCTTCCTTCTCCAAAGCTTCCAGCGCTTCAACATTTACCTTTTCTATTTCAATGGTAATAACGTCAAGATCCTTACCAAACTGGTAAACAGTATCATAATCCTGCAAAGAACCTTGGGTGAATTTCGGGGCAATTTTGCGGCAGGGCGCTTCTGCGTCGGGATCTAAAATGTGAATATCAAGGTTCCAGTCTATGGCGGCCTGCAAAAGCATAAGTCCTAATTGACCACCGCCAAGAATACCTATTCGGGATGAAAGCATTTAGTAGTTCGATTGTATTTGTGCAAAATTGGTGGAAAAACTGCGAACTTAAAACTGTTTGCACCAATAATCACGATTGGATAAGCCACTTAGCTTACATTAAATCATTTCATAAACCTGATTAAGCCGATTTCGACTAGCAAAAAGAAAAGCGCGGCGTATAAAAAATATTTCCAAAGGCTGGTTCCAAAGTTCTGCTGCTGGAATTCTTTGGCAAAAGCGTCATCATCGATTTTATCAAAAACCTGAATGTTTTTTTGTCCTGAAAATATATTCCTCAGCTCCGCAGGTGAATAATAGTCAAGCCGGGATTCTGCATTACTATGATTTAAGGCGATTAATTGCTCCGTTTTATTATCCTTTATCAATTCGAAATAACCCGCATCCAATCCGTTTCCAAGCTGGTCGCCTTGCGGAATTTCAAGTAAAAGCTGGTTGCCAACTATTTTTTGTGAAGGAATTAATTCCGTTTTGTTTCGTCTCAACTTATAAACCGTATTCTGGCTTTCATTGGCAACGGTTAGCGCAATTGGATTTTCATCAAATGTAAAAGCCGTGCGTTGTGCTCTCACACTTAATGCGGCCATTTTATACATGATCGGAACAAAAATGGCATGTTGGGCTATTGATCCAAATTCAGGATTTAACGGAGCTGCAAACAAATATATTTTTCCCTTACCACCAGAAATCTGGTTGAGATAAGGCTGACCGCTGCGTAACGACAAAAGTGTTTGTCCGGCATTAGTCCAGTTCCATGCCGGCGACGCAGAAGGCAAATTTAAATTTATTTCCTGACGGATCGATTCTTCAAAAACATCACTGAAAAACGGATTATTCCGGTCAGGCGCAGCTATTGCAATAAGATCGCGGGAAGTATTTTTTTCAGAAGTCAAGCCATTGATGCCAAAACTCTGAAGCAATGATATATAACTTGTTGCATTGGGCAGCGATGGAGGAATGACGGTAAGACTACCACCTTTTCTTACAAAATCCTGGATCTCCTGAGCCAAAGTACCGCCAGGCTGTTCAACACCTTCGAGCACTACCATATCTGAATTTTTAATCAAACCCGGATCAACATTTTGAGCGGCATAACTTTGAAGTGCAAATAAACTGTCGTTTGCATAAACGTTATCAATATAGTTGCCATCCTGTTTTTGTCCATAAATATGCAGAATACGAATCAGCGGAGAGGCGTTTAAAACAAAATAATAGTCATTGTCAAAAGTTACCGGGAAATCATCAAATGTGATTCTCCCTTTTTTATAACCTTTTCCTTTCAGGTTGAAATTGAATTTTGCAATTGCACTTCCGTTTGCGGGAACATTCACCGATGCGGTTGAAGACTGTGTATTGTCAAGACTTAGCTTCAAAACAATCTTTTTAGCCGCCTCACTGCCTGAATTGCTCACTTTTACAAAAAGAATATTGTTCTGCAATTCACGGATAAAAGGTGTATTCAGCCAAACCGAATCTACAAAAACATTTTTCTCCGCAACTGCCTGAACCGGCACAAGAAAAAGCCGGTTAACAGTATCTGTTTTTAATTTTGACAAATCGCCGGCAGTACTTTTTTGGAAATCAGAGAACCAGAAAAACTGGTTTTTTGCTGTGCTTTGATGTTTTGTCACCAGATTTTCCTGGCGTTTGTAAACCTGTTCCAGTGTACGCGGCGTATGTGAAAGTCCGATTGTGGTAAACCTGTCCCGGATTTTATCCGCCGGATAAAGTCCTTGTTCCTGAGATGAAAAATCGTTTGTAACGAGTTGCAGTGATGAGGCATTTTTAAATAATCCCAGCAAATCATTCAGCCTTGTGGTTGCAATATCAAGATAACGTTTGCTGTTCGATTCGTTTTGCATACTGAACGAATTGTCGAGATACAAACTGGTAATCCCTTTTCTGTCAACAGAAGTATCATTTTTACCAGGTAAAAACGGTTGCGCAAATGCAATTACCAGACAAATAATGGCCAGTGAACGAGCCGCTAAAATGAGCCAGTGTTTTATTTTTCGGATTGAGCGGGTTTGTGTTTCTACCGCTTTAAGAAAAGCGACATTGGTAAAATAAACACGTTTTGTACGTCGGAAATTAAATATATGAATGGCTATCGGAACCGATACTGCCAGTAAACCCCACAAGAATGACGGAAAAAGAAAACTCATTTATGATTGAATGTTTGTTTAGCAGTCGGCTTTCGGCTGTCAGTTTTTGGGCTCATAGGAATTTGATATCTTAAAGAACGTAAATTTTTCAATTATCGGATGATAAACTTTTGCTTTTTATTACTTCGTGCCACACCTAAAAGCTAATCGCTAATATCTAAAAGCTCTCAAAGCTATTTATTTTGTCCGCTTTCTGATAAGTCGACTGCTTTTTTCTAACTTTGTAATTCATTTAGTGGTTGCTAAATAGCCGCGGCGTTCAGCAATCTTTTGTAAATAAAGAAATTGATTAATTTTTAAAGGAATTATGGCCAAAGTATCGGTGAACAAACACCAGCCTGTTTATCAAATGCCTACGAATCCGGCAGCGGTTCGCACGAAAAGGTATGCGTTGCCAACGAAGAAATACATTACGCTTGCCATGAAGCATTTTTTTAAGTCGCAAATTAAATGGGTGTTACTGCCTGTAGCCTTGCTTCTTATCAATGCAATTGTAAGTTTTACAGGTGTTTATCCTAATTATTGGATCTATATTGTAATCGTTGTTGCTGTAATTTTATATCTTTTGTTCTGGGTAGTACAATTTACCGGAATTACGCAGTTGGCCCAATACAAGCCGATGTTCGAAAAATTTTCATATGAAATCGACAACCGTCAGATTTTGATGAAAATGAATGCAAAAGAAGGCAGTATCATGAAATGGGAGCAAATTCAGGAAGTTTATAAGGATGAGGAATCTTACATAATGATCATTTCGAGAGGTCAGTTTGTACAGCTTCCGTTCTCGATTTTTACTTCGGAACATGATATCAAAGTTTTTGAAAGAATATTGAAACAAAAAGAATTGCTGAAAGAAAAGTAATATTTTGTTTTAAATAATTTAAAAGCGGAAATCGGGGAGTACCCGGTTTCCGCTTTTTTGTTTTTGATGGATTGATTGGGATTAAGAAATATCAGGAAATTAATATGTCACCCTGCGCGGGCGTCCCCGTCGGGGTTTGCTCCCGGGTATTTAGGTTTTTCTCCAATAATGCCATCCCGTTGGTATTGATAATTGGTTGTTGTAACCATATTATCCCTTTTGAGATTTGATTCGGCTTGTTGATCAATAGTTACTTTATTAGCTTAAAAGTAACAATCCTGAAAGGATGATATTATTATAGAAATGTCGAATTAGATATAGCCTAAACCCTGAAAGGGTGACATAATTCTGTTAACTAAACCCTTCATTTGAAATAAAAAGGATTCGCAGCTAGTCCATTTTAACTAAAAATAGTATTGCCATATTGATAGATTGCAAATATTTGTGTATCAATATTTTAAATCTATTTTTTTAATTCAATATTGTAATTATTCTGAAAAAATCTCTTCCATTGCCAGCATTAAAAATAAACGTTTTTATTGATCATGAACCAAAGAAGCTCTAAAATCGTAAAACCAGTATGAAAAAAGCCTATTTTTACGGCTTCTTGTTTCAACAGATCTTAATTTATGTCAAATAACCTCTTCGATTTTGGAATGATTGGGTTGGGAGTAATGGGTAGAAACCTCTTGCTTAACACAGCTGATCACGGTTTTTCTGTTATTGGTTTTGATAAAGACGAAACCAAAACTGCCGCCCTGGAAGCCGCAGCAACAGAAGGTACTACCGTAAAAGGAGTTCCGGATCTTGCACATATGGTGCAGCAATTACAACGTCCTCGTAAGCTAATGATGCTTGTTCCAGCCGGAAAGCCGGTTGACGATGTGATAGAATCTTTATTGCCTTTGGTTGAAAAAGGTGATGTCATTATTGATGGCGGAAATTCGCATTATACTGATACTTTACGCCGGGTTAAATATCTGCGTGAAAAAGACATTCATTTCATGGGTGTAGGCGTATCCGGCGGAGAGCAGGGTGCACGTACAGGCCCAAGTATAATGCCTGGCGGTGATGTTGAGGCATATGGCCATGTAAAACCTTTGCTTGAAGCAATTTCGGCAAAAGTAAACGGCGAACCATGTGTGGCATATCTTGGAAAAGAAGGTGCCGGACATTATGTGAAAATGGTTCATAATGGTATTGAATACGCTATTATGCAGCTAATCAGTGAAGCATATACTTTACTGAAACACGCTGGGTTGAACAATGACGAACTTCATGAAACATTCAAAAGATGGAATGAAGGTGCACTTCAATCATTTCTGGTGGAAATCACGGCTGATATTTTCCTACAAAACGACGACAAAACCAGCGCTCGTTTATTGGATGTAATTTCTGATAAAGCAGGTTCAAAAGGAACTGGAAAATGGACTTCACAGGATTCTATGGAATTACCTGTTGCAGTTCCGGTGATCGATACGGCGGTTGCAATGCGTACTATTTCCGGTTATAAGGATGAAAGAGTAAAAGCTTCTGCTTTATATAACGAATCTGGTGCGGCACTGAATGTGTCTACTGAGGAATGGGTTAAGCAAGTTCACGACGCATTATATTTTGCTACTATATTAAGTTACGCGCAGGGCTTGGCAATGCTTTATCAGGCATCAAAAGAACTTGCGATGGATATTCCTTTGCCGGAAGTTGTAAGTGTTTGGCGCGGTGGTTGTATCATCCGTTCAACCTTGTTGGAAACTTTTACACTGGCTTACAAACAATCGCCGGATCTGTCGAATATTTTATTGGATGCAGGCGTTGCGTCGCTTGTGAAATCTGCTGAAAGTAATACACGTGCAGTAGTCGCACAGGCAGCGCTAAGTGGTATTC
The DNA here is from genome assembly GCF_005280585.1 of Dyadobacter frigoris. Lineage (GTDB taxonomy): Bacteria > Bacteroidota > Bacteroidia > Cytophagales > Spirosomataceae > Dyadobacter > Dyadobacter frigoris. Next base: position 172,836 of record NZ_SZVO01000003.1, on the reverse strand, counting down.
CGGCAGCAGCATTTATGTCGTCACTTGCTTATTTTGATGCTTATCGCACCGAAAGAATGGCGACAAATTTAATTCAGGCACAACGTGATTATTTTGGCGCACACACGTATCAGCGCACTGATATTTCAGGCTCGTTCCACACGGAATGGAATCATTAAAAAGTAACTTTTATGAAAACAAATAAGAGGCCGCCCGCTTCCATATTATTTATTTTTGGAGGCAGCGGTGATTTAAATTACAGAAAATTAACACCAGCACTTTATAATCTTTTCCTTGACGAATGGATGCCCGAAAAATTCGCCATTGCAGGTATCGGGAGAAGTGCATATAGTAATGAAGAATATCACGGCCACTTGCTGGATGGAATTACGAAATTTTCCAGACGTAAAGATGACCAAAATGAGCATTGGGGAGATTTCAGTCAGCATGTTTCGTATCTTCAAATGGACGGAGATGACGCGGCTGCTTATCACAAAATAACGGATCTGGTAAAGGAAAAAGAAGCAGAATGGGGGCAGCATCCTAATGTGATTTTTTATCTGGCCGTTGCTCCGCAGCTTGTGCCTTCTATTGCGACCAAACTTGGCGCGCTTAATCTTTGCAGTGATATTCATTGTACAAGAATTGTGGTTGAAAAACCTTTTGGACACGATTTGAAAAGTGCACATGAGTTGAATGCGCTGCTTTCCGGAATGTTCAAGGAAGAGCAGATTTTCAGGATTGATCATTATTTAGGAAAAGAAACGGTACAGAATATCCTTGCTTTGCGCTTTGCAAATGCTTTGTTTGAGCCGCTTTGGAACAGGAATTATATTGATCACATTCAGATCACAGCCGCTGAAAGCGTTGGTCTGGAAGGTCGTGGAGGCTATTTTGAAAATTCAGGTGCTTTGCGGGATATGGTTCAAAATCATATTTTGCAAATACTTTGTATGGTGGCCATGGAAGCTCCGGTTTCTTTTGATGCCAATGAAATCAGAAATAAGAAGGTGGATGTGCTCCACGCAATCCGCCGGATTTCACCTGATAAGGTACATGAGCACGCTGTACGCGGACAATATTCAAGCGGTACAAAAAAAGGAGAAGAGGTTGTTGGATACCGTGAGGAAAAAGGAGTTAATCCTGAATCTGCCATTGATACTTTTGCAGCAGCGAAATTTTATATTGACAACTGGCGCTGGCACGGCGTTCCGATTTATGTCCGTACCGGAAAATACTTAAATCAGAAAGCTACGCACATTACCTTGCAGTTTAAATCTGCACCGCATAATGCGTTCCCATCAGAATCTGAGGATACCTGGCATTCCAATAAACTTACGATAAGCATTCAGCCTGAAATGGATATAAGCCTTAGTTTTCAGGTAAAACGTCCAGGCCAGACAATGACGCTTGATCCGGTTAATATGACTTTTAGTTATGATGATGCTTCGAAAGATCATGCGCCGGAAGCTTATGAAACTTTGCTTCTGGATGTAATGGAAGGTGATGCGACCTTGTTTATGCGGGGCGATCAGGTGGAAGCGGCCTGGAAAGTAATTATGCCAATTCTGGAAAACTGGGAAAGTAACAAACCTGTTGATTTTCCAAACTATGCTCCCGATTCATGGGGGCCGGATGCGGCTGATCAGTTAATTGCCCGCGAAGGACATGCATGGATTAATACACCGTCAGCTTAAATAATAAACTATTGGGACAACTTCATATTGCAAAGGATGCTGTTCAGCTTAGCGCAGACCTGGCTGAATGGATCAGTAATTACATAAAGGAAGTATTGACAAAAAAGGACCGGTTTACATTTGTTCTTTCAGGAGGCAGCACGCCAAAGCTTCTTTATACTTTGCTCTCTGCTAAACCATACAGCGAAAGTATTCCCTGGGAAAAAATACATTTTTTCTGGGGTGATGAAAGAGCTGTGCCATTTGAAGATTCGCGTAATAATGCTAAAATGGCATATGAAGAACTTCTGGATAAAGTAGGTGCAAAAGCTGAAAATATTCATGTTATGCGTACCGATATCGGACCGGAAGAGTCTGCTGCTGAATATGAAAAAATATTGAAGCAGTATTTTGATGGCGAGGAAACTACCTTCGATTTTGTATTATTGGGTATGGGAGACGACGGACATACTTTATCTTTGTTTCCGGGAACGTCCGTTATTCATGAAAAAGATGCATGGGTAACTTCTTTCTTCCTGGCAGCTCAGGATATGTATCGCATCACGCTGACAGCTCCGGTTGTTAACCATGCGGCTGCTGTTGTGTTTTTGGCCGTGGGTACCGGAAAATCGGAAACTTTAAAACACGTGTTGGAAGGAGAATTTGAACCGGATACTTATCCTTCGCAGGTTATCAAGCCGGCAAAGGGTAAACTGCTATGGTTTATTGACGAAGCCGCCGCAGCTGCCCTGAAAGCATAACTGACGAATTGAAATATAGAAAGGGGAGGACGCTCAGTTAGGTGTCTTTCCCTTTTTTGTTTTAAATAATTGAGAACCCAATGACACCAAACCTGAAATTTAATAGGCACACTCCCGAATTCCTCTTACATTTGATCCATTACTCAATCCCGCAAAAACGCCTTGAAAACTGTATTAATTATTGACGACGAAGAAAAGCTTCGTGCGCTTTTGGCAAGAATCCTGAAATCTGAGGGCTTTGATGTGCTTGAAGCCGGAGATTGTAAATCAGGCCTGAAAAGTGTTGAAATAAATGATATTGATGTTGTTTTATGTGACGTAAAACTTCCCGATGGAAGTGGTGTGGATATGGTTTCCAAAATCAAACAGAAGAAATCTCAGGTTGAGGTTATTTTACTGACTGCCTATGGGAATATTGCGGATGGTGTCCAGGCAATGAAAAATGGTGCTTTTGATTATATTGTTAAGGGTGACGATAACGATAAAATTATTCCGCTACTACATCGCGCTATTGAAAAAGTACAATTGCAAAAGCGTGTTAAAGAGCTGGAAAAAAGGGTTGAGGATAAATTTTCTTTTCAATCTGTTATTGGCAAATCAAAAGCTATTCAACAGGCCATTGAACTGGCTCAAAGAGTTGCGCCAAACGATACCAATGTATTACTAACCGGAGAAACGGGAACGGGAAAAGAAGTTTTTGCGCAGGGAATTCATCAGGCAAGTCAGCGGGCCGGAAAAACATTTGTGGCTCTGAACTGCGGTGCTTTTGGAAAAGATATTCTGGAAAGTGAATTGTTTGGATATAAACAAGGCGCTTTTACCGGTGCCAATAAAGATAAGAAAGGGTTAATCGAAGAGGCTAATAATGGTACTTTATTTCTGGATGAGATAGGTGAAATGCCGCTTGAATTACAGGCAAAACTTCTCCGGGTTTTAGAAACAAATGAATTCATTAAACTGGGAGATACGAAAACATCAAAATCTAATTTTCGGTTGATAGCTGCTACTAACCGGGATTTAAAGATAGAAAGTGAGGAGAAGCGTTTCAGGTCAGATTTGTATTTCAGATTAAATGTTTTTCAAATTCAGCTTCCGCCGCTTCGGGAAAGAGTTAAGGATATAGAAGCATTACTTCAATTTTTTGTCACTCAGTTTTCAGCAAAAATGAATAAAAAGATGCTTATTTATTCAGACGAATTCCTTAAAAAACTGGAAACATATAAATGGGTTGGCAATATTCGGGAATTGAGAAATGTGATTGAACGGGCCGTGATTTTAAGTGATGATCAGCTTGATATTGAAAGTCTGCCATTCGAAATTCAGCAATCTGAACCGGCTGCTAAAAACGGTCAGCTTTCTGCTTTTTCTATGGAAAGTATTGAAAAACTGCATATCCAGAAAGTCCTGAATTATGCCAAAGGAAACAAGGCAGAAACGGCCAGGTTGCTTGAAATTGGTATCGCTACGCTTTACCGGAAATTGGAAGAGTACAATATTCATTAAATTTTCTAGTTAGTATAAAAAAAACGGCCTCTAATTAGTGGCCGTTTTTAATTACAACTTGTTGCATTTTAATATTGACAAATTAGTATAAACAATGCTATGTTGATTAGCCTAAATATTCTTTTCTATACTTCTGTTGAACCGGATTTCCAGATCAGATATTTTTACTTACAGTTACATCGCAGACTTTTGATATTTCCTTATCAAAGGAGGCTTCATTCAATTAAAACACAATTAAACCTAGCTTAAAATGAGGTTAAAATTGGATCTTTTAAGGATTACACTAATTTTTTGTAATTGGTTTCAGCGGAATCTTCTACTTTACGCACGATAAGAATATGTATTTAATTTGAAACTTATTATCTATTTTTGTGTTCAAGTCTATAATATTAGTAGATTATCTGTTCAATTTTAAACCGATTTAGTTATGTCACTTCGATTAGGAGATATTGCCCCGGATTTTGAGGCAAATACTACACAAGGACCAATAAAATTTCATGAATGGTTGGGAACAAGCTGGGGATTGCTTTTTTCCCATCCAGCAGATTTTACGCCGGTATGTACTACGGAACTTGGTAAAACCGCTCTTTTAAGCGGAGAATTTGAAAAACGTAATGTGAAGGTTTTAGCAGTTAGTGTTGATGACGTAGATTCTCACAACCGCTGGATTCCGGATATTAATGAAGTAAATGATACCGTTGTTAATTTTCCGATCATCGCTGATGAGGGACGTAAAGTCGCTGAATTGTATGATATGATTCACCCGAATGCAAGTGAAAAAGCAACAGTTCGTTCTGTATTTATTATCGGCCCGGATAAAAAAATTAAACTTACGCTTACTTATCCGGCGTCAACCGGGCGTAATTTTAATGAAATTATTCGCGTTATTGATTCGCTGCAATTGACTGCAAACTATTCTGTTGCCACGCCGGCGGATTGGAAAGATGGAGAGGACGTTATCGTTGTTCCCGCTATAAGTACTGAGGATGCAGAAAAGAAATTCACTAAGGGTTTACGAATCGTAAAACCTTATCTTCGCTATACGCCACAGCCTAATAAGTAATTTTTGCAGGTTGTTAAATAAAAAGTCCTCAAATTTTATCATTCCTATGAAGGATAAAATTTGAGGACTTTTTATTGTTGCACTTTTAGTTTTCCACTTCCGACTTTTCAATTTCTTCTGGCTCAATAACCGGATCTCCGTAAAAAGTCATATGCCTCGCTCCCTGATAATAATACCAAATCGAAGCGGCCATAGGAATGTGGCTGATGTCGTTATAATTAAACCACGGCCCAAAACTGAATTTCAGCGCATGAAAACCGGCGGCAACTGCACCTAAACCCGTTGCTATAAAAATGTTCACGCTTCCAGGATCTTTTTTACGTTTATATACAAAAATTTCGATCATAAACAGCATCAGAAAAAGTCCGTAAAATGCATGGATTTCAACAACTACGAAATTCAGCGTGATTAACGTCAAAACAAAAAACAGCGTTAATTCTATATAATTCAGATAGCCTAGCCAGGAACCAAATTTTGGTTTTAAAAGCGGTTTTATATGCCAGATTGCTGCTCTTTCGAATAATGCGACAGCTATCATACTGGAAAACCATCCCGGGATTTTCCCCGGCTGCCCCGTCACATATAAAAAGCCGTGACCCAAAACACCACCAATTACCGTGGCAATTCCCATAAACAGAAAGAAATATCGTATCTGGCTATACATCCGGTGCACACGTGCAAGCCTGCCTAAATGCACAAATGCGTAAAAGCAGACAATAGCCATCAGCAGGCTGGAAATAACGGTAGATGGTTCCAGAATGGTAATCCCAAACAGTTTGATTTGATGAACTTTGCTAAAATCTATGATAACCTCATTCATTGAAAGAACGTCTTAATAGGAGTAAAAAGAACCTGGGTTGAAAATTTATTTTGTCAAAAGTAAGAACAAATGTGTTATCGTCTGCAACATTCGTCGGCATACACCACTCTTTATTAATATTGTGCCAGTAACGGTAAAATCATATTTGCAGACTTTCCTGACTATTAAGTTTTTTTGAGTAGTATAATTAGTCAGGCTAAAAGTACTACTGGTAGACAAAATCGAGTTGCTGGTCTATTTCCCGAATGGAAGTGAATTACATAGTATTTCTTTGTATCGGGAAATGTGTTTGAGAATAAGACTGACCCTCCTGACAATTAATTATCATACCATGAAAAGATTTTTTTTAGCGAGTTTTAAAGTATCAGCACTTGCCTTTATTTTATTTTTACAGGCACATGTAAGCACGGCGCAAGGTCCGTTGGCACCGTCAAATAATTCACAAACTTCGGTTACACCCAAGGGGAATTCCAAAATTTCAGGATTTGTATCCGATTCAGTCGCTGCAAAACCGGTTGAGTTTGTAAGTGTTGCTTTGGTTAACTTTTCGGATAACAAAGTAATTGACGGAGCCGTAGGAGATGAAAAAGGTAAATTTGAAATAACAGGCGTTGCCGCGGGAAAATACAAATTGTTGTTTTCATTCATTGGATTTAAGGATAAATCTGTAAACCTGGTGGTAGAGAATGGTAGAAACGTTGATCTGGGAACGATCAAAATGTCGGCCAATACCAAAACACTTGATGAAGTAACCATCACCGGTGAGAAATCAATGGTTGAAGAAAAGGTGGACAGACTGGTTTATAACGCGGAAAAAGATATTACTTCCAAAGGCGGCGATGCTTCCGACCTTTTAAGAAAAGTACCGATGTTATCAGTGGATTTGGATGGAAATGTCTCCTTACGTGGAAGTTCCAATATTCGCGTTTTGATTAATAACAAACCTTCCACAATCATAGCGAGCAACGTCGCGGATGCACTGAAACAGATCCCGGCCGACATGATCAAATCTGTTGAAGTAATTACTTCGCCTTCCGCAAAGTATGATGCAGAAGGTTCTGGCGGGATTATTAATATCATTACCAAGAAAAATAATTTACAGGGACTGACGCTGAATGTTGACTCTGGTGTAGGTAACCGCGGTACTAATCTGGGCCTTAACGGTAGTTATCGCAAAGGGAAAATGGGTTTTACTTTGGGTGGATTTGGCCGTGCATTTTATAATAAAGCTACGTCGGTACTTGACCAGGATACAAAGTCAGGCAGTGATATTTTTTCGACCAAACAAAATTCCAACGCGAAGGACAGGGGATTATTTGGACAATATTCTTTGGGTTTTGATTATGACTTAGGAAAAAATCAGGCACTTTCCGCCGGTGTACGTTATGGTACCCGTAACTTTATTCAGAAACAAAATCTGTTTATTGATCAGTTTACAAATTCGGTAGCGACCGCAAATTCCCAGCGTAAAGTTGATCGTAAAGATCTTTCCGGAACTATCGATATGAACATTGACTATGTACGTACGTTCAAACCGCAGCAGGAATGGAGTTTTTCAACACTTTACAGCCGGACCAATCTGACGAATAATTTCGATACAGATATTTTAAATACGGATGGAAATGTGGGTAGCAGACTGAAAAACGTTAACGGTAATTCTAACAACGAATTTACCCTTCAAACAGATTACCAAACGCCAATCAAGAAAAACCAGTTACTTGAATTCGGGGCAAAGGGAATTTTTCGTAAAGTAAACAGTGATTACAAATACCTGATGGCCGGTGAATCGGGCGATTTTACAATCAATCCTGATAACCCTTCCGGTACTTTGAATTATAATCAGAATGTTGCTGCCGGTTATGTTTCTTACTCTTTGACCACAAAAAACAAATATACGATCAAGGCCGGAACGCGTTATGAATATACCGGTATTAGTGCTGATATGGGTGATAAAGGGAAAATATCGATTCCAAGTTACGGAAACCTTGTCCCGAGTATAAACCTTTCAAAAAATATTACTGACGCTACTACAATTAAAATTGCGTATAACAGAAGATTGCAGCGCCCGGGTATTCAGCAGCTCAACCCAAACGTAAATATTGCAAATCCGCAAAGTATCAGTATGGGGAATCCGTCACTGAGCCCTGAGCTAACCAATAACTTTGAAGCGGGTTTGAGCACTAACATTAAGAAGACTTATCTGAACGTTTCAGTTTTTGCGCGTAATACAAATAATTCTATCACGCAGGTACGTACTACCATTGATACACTTGCCGGTGCTATTGTTACCACATATGAAAATATCGGAAAGCAGCGCGCTTATGGTGCCAACCTTTTTGCCAACGTTTATCTTACTTCAAAATGGACCGTGAACGGAAGTGTCGATTTGTTGCAGTCACACATGGAAGGACAGACTACCAATGAAGAAGGAGTTTCGGTTCCGGTCAGTAACTCTGGATTTAATTATGGCGGAAGGATCATGTCTCAAATTTCTCTGAAAAAAGGATGGGGATTACAGGCCTTCGCGTTCTATCGCGGTAAAGAAGTACAGTTACAAGGTTCAAGAACCGGATTTTATATGTACTCGCTTGGCTTTAAAAGAGATTTCAACAATAAAAAAGGAAGCATTGGTTTTGGTGCTGAAAACTTCATGACTAAAGGTGTAAGATTCACTTCTGATCTTCAATCGCCGATTTTTGCCCAGACCAGCCAAACGCAATTATACAACAGGAATTTTAAGGTAACCTTTAACTATACAATTGGAAAAATGAGTTTTGACGCTCCTAAACGTAAAACGCGTTCTGTTTCGAATTCAGATGTGAAAGGCGGAGGAGAAAATAACTAGGATTTCCATCGGGCATTTTATCAAAGGCTAACTTTCGGGTTAGTCTTTTTTTGTTTATGATTTTTCTTTCTTTAATATAACGGTTTAAATCTCCGGGAGCTTGAATAATTTTGTAGATTTAAGTAAATAAGGTTATTACTCATCTGAATTTCTCAGCCATGAAATGGTCATTTATTATTCAGCAAAAACTCAAAGCCAGTTTGCTTCTGGGAGGAATTATGGTTGCTATTATTCTGGGAACTGTTTTATCCAGGAATAATATTAGTGGAATTGATAAATCTTTTTCTTCAATTTATAAAGACAGGCTGATTCCAGCCACGACGATCATTTATCTAACTGAAAATTTATACAATAAGCGCCTTTCACTGGAAAGATATCTTTTTTCAGAAGAGCACATAGAGCATGGAGATATTCTGTTACAATTAAATCAGTATAATGAAAATCTGGATTCCTTGATCAAAGCTTTTGAAAAAACGTATCTGGTTGAAGAGGAAGCCAGAATTCTTTCAGATTTCAGGGGTAGGGTAGAAGCCTATATTTTGCTGGAAAAGCAAATAATTGACAATCAAAGATCAGGTAATCATGTTTTGGCCAAAGAAATGTTTGAAGGAAAAGGAGCAATTACTTTTCAAAATTCACTTGTCCTTCTTAACGAACTTGCCAAAATTCAGTCTGAGGTAGGAAATAAGTTAATGCTGGAATCAAAAACTGATTTTGCAGGTTTTGCGATGCTTTCCTTTTTACAAATTGGTCTTTCAGTGGTTTTGGGATTGGTTATTTTGGTTCTGATCAAAAATTCACGAATTATTAATAACCCTGATGTTTTGAAAACGAAGGGGCAAAACTTTCATATGAATTGATATTATGAACAAAAGAAAAGGCGGATCTCAAAGCTGTTAAGCTCGGTGATCCGTCTTTTTACTTTTAGCTTATGTCTTATTGACCTACTTTACGGCCTTTCAAAGTTTCACGCTGATTATTTACCTGTTTCAATAAATCTTTGCTAACAAACAGACGAGCTCCGTTTCCTGACTGAATATCAAAAGAACGGTCTTTGTAAGTAAACTTATTATTTGGCAAAACATCCAGAAAATAATTCTGTCCGCTCAGATTAAATTTCATGCCCTTAGTGTCAGTTTGAGTATCGTCCCACGAAACAGAAATGGTTCCGTTGCTTGATCCGAGCGCAACACCCGGCGTGAAAAGACGCACATTAATAGTTTGGATGCTTTTACCATTATTAATGCTGATTTTTCCCTCAGGATTTACTTTGATGTCGTTTGGATCACTCACTTCCCTGCGGATTGTGATCGCCTTGTCATTGAAAAACTGAACTTTACTTAATGGAATTCCCGCATTTTCCAGATCCTTGCGCAGGTCTTCAGTAAAAACAGTATAGTTTGTAAATGGGATTGAATTCGTGGTGGTACAGGCCGATACTGCTGCGATAAGTGCCAGGCCTAGAAATAGTTTTTTAATTAGATTCATGGTTTTTAATTCGTGTTTCAGTAATAACTGATTGTCAAAATGTTTTATTTTTTCAAAAATGTAGAGAACGCAATATTACTAAAAAGCCTTGCAGTAACCAACTTCAAACTGATATCAATATAAGTGTTTCCGTGCTGACAATCTGTCAGACAGGTTTCGTCATAATTCCTATTGGAACGCAAATTTTTGTACCGTATTGCAAAGCAGAAAATAATTCTAAAATATAATATTCAATAAATAGAAAAATTATGGAATCAGTGATTCAGGAAAAAGGAAATCTTAGCATTCATACCGAAAATATATTTCCGATAATTAAAAAATTCCTTTATTCGGACCACGAAATATTTTTACGCGAATTAGTTTCAAACGCTGTTGATGCAAGTCAGAAAGTTAAAAAACTTGCTTCTTATGGTGAGTTTAATGGTGAGCTGGGTGATTTGAAAGTGGTGATTAAACTGGATAAAGAAGCTAAAACCATTACAATCAGCGACAACGGTATCGGTATGACTGCCGATGAAATTAAAAAGTATATCAACCAGATCGCTTTTTCCGGAGCTACTGAATTTGTTGAAAAGTATAAGGATAAAGGTGAGGACGGAAAAGGGGATAAAGGAATTATCGGTCACTTTGGTCTTGGATTTTATTCTGCATATATGGTTGCAGAAAATGTTGAAATCATTACAAAATCCTACAAAGATGGTTCAGAAGCTGTTCGTTGGATATGTGACGGATCGACCGAATATGAGTTAACATCAGCCGAAAAGGCGGATCGCGGATCAGACGTTATTCTGCACATCGCTGCGGATTCGGAAGAGTTTTTGGAAGAGGACCGTTTGAGAGGAATTCTGGAAAAATATGGTAAATTTTTACCAATCCAGATTGAATTTGAAGACAAAATCATCAATAACCCAAATCCGATCTGGACAAAAAATCCGTCGGATTTAAAGGATGAGGATTATATTGCTTTTTATAAAGAACTTTATCCTTTCAGTGAGGATCCGTTATTCTGGATCCATTTGAATGTTGATTATCCTTTCAATCTGACCGGGGTTTTATATTTCCCAAAATTGAAAAACGATTTCCAGGGACAACGTGAAAAAATCCAGCTTTACAGTCGCCAGGTATTTATTACTGACGAGGTAAAGGATATCGTTCCTGATTTCCTTCAATTATTGCACGGTGTAATTGATTCTCCGGATATTCCTTTGAATGTATCGAGAAGTTATCTTCAGGCTGACGGGAATGTGAAGAAAATCAACGGATACATCACGCGTAAAGTAGCGGATAAACTATCAGAGATTTTCAAAAATGACCGTGCCGGATTTGAAGGTAAATTTGATGATATCGGATTGTTCGTGAAATACGGAATTATCAGTGATGAGAAATTTTATGAAAAAGCGAAAGATTTCTGTTTGTTGAAAAATGTTGATGGCAAATTCTTCACTTTTGAAGAATACAAAGAAGCTGTTAAAGAAAATCAGACAGACAAAAATGAAATGCAGGTTTGGTTATATACAACCGATGAAAAGAAACAAGATGCTTTCATTCAATCTGCAAAAAAACGTAGTTATGACGTTCTTTTGTTAACAAGCGTAATTGATTCTCATTTTATCAATGCTTTGGAACAGAAGGTTGAAAAAATCCAGGTAAAACGCGTGGATGCAGATACGCTTGACAAGTTGATCGAAAAAGATGTGACTTTGGAAAGCATTCTTTCAACCGAAGAATCTGATAAGGCTAAAAAGCTTTTTGAAGAAGTTGTAAACAGCAAAGCCGGTAACGTTCAGATTGAAGCAATGCCGGTGGATGAATTGCCGGTAGTGATCACTTTTCCTGAATTTATGCGCCGTATGACGGATATGCAGGCTTCTTCGGGACAGCCTTCGATGTTTGGAAATATGCCTTTAATGTATACAATTTCAGTAAATGCGAATCATCCGATAATCGGGCGTATTTTGAATACTGAAAGCGAAGAAGAACAAAAAACGTTAGCCAAACAGGTTTATGATCTTGCACTTTTGTCACAAGGACTTTTGATTGGAAGCGAGTTGACACAATTTATCCAACGTACCGTAGCTGGTTTGTAATTCAAATTATCTAAAACTGAAAAAATCCGCTTTCATTACGAGAGCGGATTTTTTCAGTTTTAGATAAGACACTTCATTATTGTCTTCCTGCAATTAATTTGTCTTTCAGAATTTGTAATTCCTGCCATCTTTTTTCATTGGCAAGTTTAGCCTGCTGAGGCCAGCTGCTTGGATCATGCATTTGAAAACGCGGGCCTGCATTTTTCAGGATATTGGATATTCTTATCGGGTTTGTATTTGACAGCTGTTCGTAAGTGTAAATACCTTCCTTGTTGATAAGCTCCTCAATTTTAGGCCCAATTCCTTCAATTATTTTAAAGTCATCGGCTTTTGCGGGATCTAAGGGTATAGCAGTCGGATATACTGTTTTGGATGCTTTACCAACAAGCGGCTGTTGAGCCGTTGTAAATTCCCGATGTTGTGATCGGCAGTTCGCAAGTTCAATTTTCCTTTCAGAAATAGATTCACGGAGTACTCGTATACGTCCGTTTGTGATAAGCCGGGCGATGAGCCAGCCAACAAAAGCTGCAATAATCAGCAAGATTAATATTTCAGATATAGCGACAGGCTTACTGAATGGATTGAGTTGTAAAAGCATCATGATTTCTTATATCGTTATCTTAAAAGATTGATCAATTTAACTATTCTTCGCGGCCACCGTTAAGTATGTCCTGCCATACTTTCAGCTCGTCCCAGCTGCCTTTTGATGCCATTTCTGCCTGGCGTGGCCATGTTGCCGGATCATGCACCTGAAAACGGGAATCTGAATTAGAAAGAATTGCTGAAATCTGGTCGGGAGTTTTTTGACTTAACTGATAAAAGGAATGTATACCGGCCGTATTCAGGATACTTTCAATTTTAGGTCCTATCCCTTCGATGATCTTTAAGTCGTCATACTGCACTTTTTCTGATTCAACTGCGATGCCTGAGAAGCTTTCACGCGATGCATTTGATACAATCTTGGTAGCAGGTTTTTGTCTGTTACAAAAATCCAGATCATTATCCAGCCGGCTAAGTTCGTCTTCCAGTTCAGTGATAACAGAATTGCCTGTTATGTAGCCAATAATATATCCGAGAATTGCTGCTACAACGAGCATCAAAATATGCTGCCACAAAGCGTCGGGGTTTGCAAGAGGATTTAATTCAAACATGTTATAATGTGTTTTGAGTAATAAATAGCTATTGAACAACAATTGTTACACGACGATTGGCACGTTTTCCTTCCGGTGTATCGTTTGACGCTTTTGGATCAGCCTCGCCTTTACCATCCGTTGAAATCCTGTCGGCAGGGACACCCAGTGCAACAAATTTCGCCTTGATGATTTCCGCTCTTTTTTTAGAAAGTTTCAAATTCCATTCGGCACTGTCGTCGCTGTCCGTATAGCCGGTCAAAAGTAATTTTTTATCTTTATTTTCAGATAAAAACTTTTTGGCTTCAACGAGGAATTTCTGGTTTTCTCCTGTCTTAATATATTCTGCGCTTGCGGTTGGGAAATACAGATCCAGTGGTTTGAAAATACTTTCATATTTCTGTTCATTGGCAAGATCGTTTTCTGTAACCGCAACTCTTTTGGCAAAAGCGAAATCGATGCCGCCATGAAGAGAATCAGGGCTAAAAACAATTGCATCGTTCAATTGTCCATTTAAAACAAAGACAGAGTCAGATAAACCTTTACTCGTCAAATAGCTTTTGATAGCTGCTGCGCGGGCAATTCCGAGATTCGGGAAAGGTGTTGAATTGGTTTCCTGAGAAGAATAGGAGCCGGTAATCGTAATAATTTTACCAGGATTGGCGGCTGCAAATGAAGCCAGTGAATCAATTTCTGCCTGCACGCCGCTAAAATTGGCATCCGCACCAGATTTGGCAAAGCCGAAATTTCCGGAAGACGTTAAATTTAGCTCGGATCCATCAACGATTGTTAACGGTGAAATCACAGGGGCTGTTTTTGAAATAACAGTTGAGCTTGTAAGTGGTGCGTCGCATAGGAGCTTAATTTTACAAACGTGCCAGTAAGCCGAGCCAGCCATCCAGCCAATAAGTAATAACCACCAAATTGTTTTGTTGTTTGACATATGTGTTGTAGGGATTTAATTTACTTTTTGACTGAAAAAATCTATTCGGTCACAATATAATTCCTCTATAACTGTATGCAACAAACGATTAATAAAAAAAATAGCCCGGATGCAAACGCATCCGGGCTATTTTTATCTGTTCATTGATATTAAAAACTCTTCGTTGTTCCTGGTTCCCTTCATATGGTCGAGCAGGAAATCCATGGATTCCATGGCATTCATGTCGGACATGTGTTTTCGTAAAATCCAGACCTTTTTGAGTGTTTCTTTGTCAAGTAATAAGTCTTCACGACGTGTTCCGGATGCCATAACGTCAATCGCAGGGAATACACGTTTGTTTGAAAGTTTACGATCCAGTTGCAATTCCATGTTACCCGTTCCTTTGAATTCTTCAAAGATAACTTCGTCCATTTTTGAACCTGTATCGATCAATGCTGTTGCGATAATCGTAAGCGATCCGCCATTTTCAACATTTCTGGCTGCACCGAAGAAACGTTTTGGTTTATGCAAAGCGTTGGCATCAACACCACCGGAAAGAATTTTTCCAGAAGAAGGCACTACGGTATTATATGCACGGGCGAGACGTGTAATCGAATCCAGAAGAATAACTACATCATGTCCGCATTCAACCATTCTTTTTGCTTTTTCAAGCACGATGCTTGCTACTTTCACGTGACGGTCAGCCTGTTCATCAAAAGTGGATGCAATTACTTCTGCACGTACACTGCGCTGCATATCCGTAACTTCTTCCGGACGTTCGTCAATCAAAAGGATAAGTAAAAATACTTCCGGGTGATTACGTGTAATAGCGTTGGCAATTTCTTTCAAAAGAACAGTTTTACCCGTTTTGGGCTGAGCTACGATCATTCCGCGCTGCCCTTTTCCAATTGGAGCAAAAAGATCAAGAATACGGGTTGAATACTGATCCGGACGGCTGCTCAATCTTAAACATTCTTCCGGAAAAAGAGGCGTAAGGTATTCAAAAGGAATACGGTCTCTGATTTCTTCCGTCGTTTTACCGTTAACGGTTTCAACACGAAGCAAAGCGAAATATTTTTCTCCTTCTTTCGGAGGGCGAATCTGACCTTTTACAGTATCACCGGTTTTTAATCCGAATAATTTTATCTGCGAAGGCGAAACATATATATCATCCGGACTTGCCAGATAGTTGTAATCAGCTGATCTAAGGAAGCCATAACCGCCATCCTGCATAATCTCCAAAACGCCCTCATTAATAATCAGACCGTCAAATTCACGGACATAATTGTTATAATTGCGTTTGATTTTATTAGAAGGATCTTCTCTTGGGGCAGAATTCTGTTGTGGTTGTCTCTCGTTATTCTCTCCGGCCTGCTGCGTTGATCTTTCTTCAGTTGCAGTGGTATTTACCGGAGCACTTTGGGCAGTTTCAGTATTGTCGGCCTGAGACGAATTTTCAGTTTGTGAAGTACTTTCAGCTACCGGAGCTGTTTCTTCACGTCCCAAATCATCAAGTGTGTCTTCAACAGAATCAAGTTCACGTCCTGAATCCTTGTTTTTAGAAACGTCAGGTTTCCTTGAATTATCAAATTTCCTCGCAGGTGCTTCATACCTTTTAATCGGCTCGGCAACAGCAGCAGGAACTTCTTCCGCTATGGTTGGTTCGCTTACGACCGGCGTTTCGGTAATTCTTGGTGTTGTGTCAAAAAGAGGAGCGGATGCAGGACTGCTTATTTCTTTTCTAGGCTTGTTGGTGCGAACGTTAATTACTTTGGCAGAAACGGGAGTTTCAGTACGTCGGGCTCTTTTTTTCTTAGGCTCATCACCAACAGCAGAATCGTCAGCCTGGTCTGCTTCAATTGCCTGTTCAGGCTCCGGAGCAACATTTTGCTGTGCAATAATTCTTGACACTAATTCTTTTTTAGGAAGTTTGGCATAATCTTGAATGCCGCTTTGTCCCGCTATTTCTTTCAGCTCCGATAAAAGCTTAAGGTTCAATTCATCAATTGTAAGCATACAGAAAATATACAGTAAAGATAAACTTTACCAGATGATTAATGGGATAGTGAATATAGATGGAAAATTGATTGGAGAACGCAGGTCTCGGGTCACGTGATGGTCATTGATGCGTGGATATATTTCTTTGTCAAGTCTTAATAAAAGACGAGTCAAACAGGATAAAATTAAGATGGATCAACCAGGAAATTTTGCAATTTAATAGAAAATGTAGTGTGTAATAATTTCTTAGAGTATTTTTTCTCGCTAGTTTTGATAGCTAACGGGCGCCAGACATAACGGAATAATACAGGGGTGTTTTTTTACTTAAAACGAAGGTACAAAGTGTTTTTATTAAATCCAAATCATTTACGGGTGTATTTGTGAAAAAAATATAATGATATTGTAACTTTTGTTAATACATACCTGTCTTTTGCAGAATGTTAGTATTTCTGCAAAGAAAAGGAGACTTTTGTGGGAATATGAATGTCGTAGTCGATTCGGGCAATACTTATTCCAAGATTGGGTGGTTTTCGGGAGATCATTTAATCCGTTATGAAACACGGCTGGGTTTTACAGAACTCATTGAATTGATTCGATCAGAATTACCTGAACGTATCATGTATTCGTCCGTAAATAGATCGGTAAGTGAGTTTTTGGAGGCTTTGGATCGGGATGTGCCGGTTTTAAATTTGACAGGTAATACGCCTGTTCCCATAAAAAAGGATTACGAAACGCCGCATACGCTGGGAGCGGACAGAGTTGCAGGAGCCTGTGGTGCCAACTGGATGTTTCCCGAGAAAGATGTGCTGGTTGTTGATATGGGGACCAGTATCACCTATGATCTTGTCGATCGTGAGGGAATATTCAGGGGAGGATTAATTTCTCCGGGCGTTCGGATGCGATTTAACGCACTTCATACGTTTACAAAAAGACTTCCATTGTTTGATCCGGAAAAAGATCCTGAATTCATTGGAAAAAGTACAAAAAATGCTATTCAAAGTGGCGTTATGAATGGTACTCTGGCAGAGATTGAAGGAATAATTAACAGGTACCGACACGAAATACCATCTTTATGCGTAGTAATATGTGGTGGAGATGTAGCTTTTTTTGAAAGTAACCTGAAACCGCCCATATTTGCAGTGCCGGAACTGGTATTAATAGGACTGAACAGAATTTTAACATATAATGTCGCTCTACAATAGAATAGGATTACTCACGATAGCAATTACGCTCGGATGCAATTGTTCGGCCTTAATATCAAAAGTTAATGCACAGGGATTAGGAAATTCGCCATATTCATCTCTTGGTATGGGCGAACTTTATACGGATGCATTTGCATCTTCCTCCGGAATGGGGCAGGCAAATGTAAGTTCTGCCAGCAGTTTCGAAATTAACAATCTTAACCCTGCCTTGTGGGTAAGAAATAAATATACTACTCTTGATTTTGGTGGAATCGGACAATACAAAAAGATTGTTTCCGGTGCTAATAATCAACGTAACGCGGGGGGTAACCTTGCCTATGTCGCATTGGCTTTCCCTGTCGCGCCTCGCTGGACTTTGGGTATAAGTATTAAGCCGTACAGTTTTGTTGATTTCAAAAATACAGATGTAAGAAATGTTGCAGGTACACCTTATTCTGCCGATTATACAACGAGTGGAAAAGGTGGTGTAAATAAAGCTTCGTTCACAAATTCAGTCCAAATTGGTCGTTATTTGAGCCTTGGATTAGAAGCATCCTACTTTTTTGGTAACGTCAGAACAGCGTCGGAAGCGAGTATAGGTGACGGGTCCGGGTATCTGGTAAGTGTAAGTGATCGAACGGTTTATAAAGATATCGCTTTCCGAGGTGGTGCCGCTTTGAGACTTCCGCTTAAAAAGAATAATAAACTTAACCTGAATCTTGGTGGGGTTTATGGAGTTGGAACAAAGCTGAATGCAGAAAGAACCACAGCATTTGAATTACTCCAAAGCTCTTTTCCTGTAATTGCTCCGGATACGCTTGTAAAAAACAGAAAGGGAACTGTAACACTTCCTGCAACATATCAGGTAGGGTTTAGCTTCGAATGGCCCTACAAACTTACGCTGGCAGCTGATTACAGCCATGAATCATGGACAGGTTATAGAAATTATGACAAATCTCTTGGCAACGACGGCCTGAAAGATGTTGACCGGGTTCATGTCGGCGTTGAATATACACCTCGTTTCGGTTCTTTGAGCTATTTGGATAATGTTAGGTACCGCGCCGGTTTTAGTCACGGAAATACTCCTTATTCAATCAGTGAAAAAAATATAAAAGATACAAATGTGAGTCTTGGTCTTACGTTACCAATGGGACGTGGATATCAGAATTTTATTACGCTTTCTTTTATCGGCGGCCAACGCGGAGTGCTTGGGACTGGTATGGTTCGTGAACGTTACGGAAAGGTTGTGCTCGGCCTGACGCTCAGAGAAAGATGGTTTGAAAAACAAAAACTTGATTAACAATTAGCCTAAACGTATGTTGGGTAATAGCAAAATATTAAAGTATTTTCAAAAAGGAGATAGATTTATATCTCCTTTTTGTATTCTGGCGCTTGCCGGATTTTTTTTTCTTGCCTGTGAACCCAGTGATAAGAAGAAAGGGAAACCCTACACCGGGCCTATTGAAATAACGAATGGTGTAGAACTAAAATATAGTGAACAGGGTCGGATGAAGGTTTTACTGAAAACACCTAAGCAGCTTCGCTACCAGAATGAAGACAAAGTTTTTCCGGATACGATCAATATCAATTTTTATGATCCTTTGGGTGTAACGGTCGTTACACGATTACGGGCTGATTCTGGCCGCTTTGATCAACGGAAAAACGTTTATATTGTCAAAGGGAATGTAAGAGTAGTAAAATCTCTGACAAAAGAATTGCTGACTACAACCGAATTAACGTGGAGCCCTGATACTAAAAAGGTGTTTACTGATAAGTTTGTATCCGTGAAAAACGTCGTTACGAAAGATATAATCAACGGAAACGGAATGGATGCCGACCAGGATTTTTCTCACATAAAATTCAGGAAAGGCACATTCAAGATGAAATTCAACGAAATTTAACGTTTCACGCAGTCTATGAGTGCTTTTGTTACAGTAGCAATAGGCGTGTAAACGCTGTCTTTACCCCACTTCATATTTACATAAGTTATCACTTCTGCAATTTCAAGTTCCTGTAATTTTGGATTTGCGGGCATCGGCCGGTTAAACGGTTTTCCATTAACTGTAATCGTTCCTTTCATGCCGTATTTCATAATGCAGGCCATAGCAGCCTTATCCTGAATTATTTTGGATCCATCCAAAGGCGGATACAAATTTGCCATTCCCTTTCCGTCGGCCTGGTGGCAATTGGCGCAGTTCATTGTATAAATTTGGTAGCCTTCCGCAAAGTATTGCTCTGTTTTCAGCTCTTGTTCACTTTGGCATGAAAATACAGTGAAGGCCGACAAGACAAATATTACTTTTTTTATCATGAAATTTACTGTGTCGCAGAGCGCACTATTTTTTATATTCTTCTAATAATGATTTTATTCCCTGGATCAGTTTTTGAGTTCCTTCCTCAGTTGTTCCATCATACATTCCACGAATATGTTTTTCCTTGTCAATTAAAATAAAAGCTCCGCTGTGCAGAAATCCTCCTTCGGCAGTTTTATCTTCCTGAGCAGCTGATAAATAACTTTTTTGTCCGATTTCATAAATTTTTTCCTTTGGGCCGGTCAGAAATTGCCATTGTTTTCCTTCAATACCCAAATCTTTCGCAAATTTATTCAGTACCTGAGGCGTATCATGTTCCGGATCGATTGTATGAGAGAGAATCATAACATCCGGATTATCCCTGAATTCTTTATACACTTTCACCATTTGTCTTTTCATAACCGGACAAATGGTAGGGCAGGAGGTGAAGAAAAAATCGGTAACGTAAATTTTATCCTGAACGATTTTTTCTGTCACAGTATCTCCATATTGATTTGTGAAACTAAAAGGAGGTATTACATTATAAATTGTATCAGTGACTTCCTTTCCATCCACTTTTTTGGTTACCCAGTCACGTTCTCCCAAGATCGGTAATTTCTTGCTGCCATTATCACAACTTGAAATTAGAGCCACCACAAGAAGGATAATTAATTTACTGTAACCAATATTTCTTAAGCTACTCATATACTTTAATCTAAAAATGTTTTTGCTTCCTGAATGTTTTTGGAAGTAATTTCTTTTACGTCAATAATTCTTTTCTTCTGTGTTTCGAAATAGAGGATTGCCTCTTCCGGTTTAAGTTTTTTTGCCGAATCTCCGCGATATTCGTGCATCCAATCCATCATCAGCTTATCAGATTCGTTCAGTTTCTGATTAATTTCTGTGGCTTTAATACGCTCTTCTGCGATATTATTGCCTGCAATTCCTTCATTCTGCAAACTATCCATGTGAACAATTTTTTTGGAAAGCTTGGATTTTAGCGTCATGATATCATCCATCCAGGGCATCACTTCATCGTGGATTGTCATCACTTCACCTTCCAGTTCCAACACTTTGTCGGCATCTTTATTGCAGGACGAAAGGGATAAAGCAATCCCGAACGCAAGAACATATTGTTTCATAATATTGAGTTTATGAGGGTTATTCAGTAATATTTTACTCTTTTGAAATCATTTCACGGGCATTATTTATTACCGATTCAGTCGGATTATGCCCGCCAATCATTTGTGCAATCTCCATCACGCGTTCGTCAACAGACAATTTTTTTATTTTACTAACCGTTTTTGCAGATGAATGATCTTTGTAAACAAAATAATGTGCCCTGCCACTGCTCGCTATCTGGTGTAAATGCGTGATGGCAATAATCTGATGGTTATCGGACATTTTGATCATCATTTTTCCCATTTTTTTAGCGATTTCTCCTGAAACACCGGTATCAATTTCGTCAAAGATAATGGTAGGAAGTTTACGTCTGTCTGCCAGAATGTATTTAATTACCATCATCAGACGAGAAAATTCCCCACCCGAAGCAACCTGTCTCAATTCTTGTAATGGCGTCCCTTTATTACCGCTGAAAAGAAAAGCAATGGAATCAATACCATCATTTGTTGGTTGGGTTTCTGTGATTTTTATTGACAAAGCAGCATTCGGAATGCCAAGTTCAATTAATCGTTCGATAATGAGAGTCTCAATGGTTTTGACAACTTTCTGACGTTCTTTGGACAAATTAGCCGCGCTTTTCAGCATGACTTCCTCTGTTTTTACCGCTTCTTTTTTTGCTTTAAGTAAAGCTTCGTCCAGATTTAAAACCGTACCAACTTTTTTTTCCAGATCTTCCTGAATTTTAAGAAGTTCGTCGACAGTAGTGGTATGATGCTTTTTTTGTAACTGGTAGATTAAATCCAGGCGTTCGTGAACAAGCTGGCTTCTGCCTTCATCGATTTCAACGGAAGTACTTACGCCGTCAATCTCATCCGCTAAATCTCGAAGTTCGATCAGGCAACTCTGAGCTCTTTCACGTAAAGAATCATATGCCGGAACGAGGCGGCTTGCCTGGGAAATTGCTGTAACTGTATTTTTGAGATAATCCAGAATTGAACTGTCAGGATTGTCAAGATAGGAATAAGCTAATTGAAGCTTCTCCCGGATTTCTACCGCATTTTCAAGTATTGTAAGTTCTTGTTCAAGCTTAGTTTGCTCATCGCTGCGCAAGTCGGCGTTGGCTAATTCCTGATACAAAAACTGATCATAATCAAAAGCTTTTCGCATTTGAACGGCTTCTTTCTGCAAAGAATCATATGCTTTGGCGGCTTCCCTGTAAGCCTGGAAATGTTTACGGTAAGCATGAAGCAAACCATAATTTTCTGCATAAGTATCTACAACCTGCAATTGAAATTCATTGCTTCCAAGCAAAATCGAATCATGCTGGGAGTGAATGTCAAGAAGCTGGCTGCTTATTCTTTTAAGCGTATCAAGGTTAACCGGCGTATCATTAATGAAAGCGCGTGATTTTCCAGCTACCGAAATTTCTCTGCGTACAATGCATTCCTGAGCAAAATCAAGATTTTCTTCTTCGAAATTGGGAGCAAGATCATAGCCTGATAAATCAAAGCTACCCTCAATGATACACTTTTCAGCCGGATCGTAAAGCGATTTTACGTCAGCCCGGTTGCCAAGCAAAAGGCCAATCGCGCCAAGCATAATGGATTTACCTGCGCCCGTTTCTCCCGTAATAATATTTAATCCCGGATCAGGCGACATTTCCAGTTGCTTGATCAGGGCGTAATTTTTAATAAGTAAATTTGAGAGCATGCCTTTGTAAGCAGATTGTCAACGTTGGTGAGAACAAGTCAGAATAGTATCAGAAAGGTTCGTCTTTGATACGAATATAGCTATGTTATCAACAAATAGGAAACGGAAGTTGTTTCTGAAACGTTTTTTTAACACAACCAGTGAATTAAAACGGGTGGAAGTGGTATCAACTCTATGATTACTTCTTGTCCTTATAATCGTAAACGACTTCAAACAAATCCTGAATGGCCAGTTTATGCGTATGCTGACGTGTATCCTGCAAAGTCAGATGCTCATTTGTAACAGACATTAATTTTCCGAAATAGGTATTTCCGGTCCGTAATATAGCGTTAAGTTCCAGTCCTGACAGGTTAGTTAATTCTGATGCTATATTTTTTGAAGCGATTCGAATCAGGCGTTTGCTCATACTATTAGATTTTGGTGATCGAGTTACAGCGAGAGTAATGCCAGTTTATTGTGACAATTTCTGATAAAGCTGTGTTTTAGAAGGATCCAGGCTTACCAATATGGTTTGTGCTGTTTTGCGTTCTTCCGGATTTGCCTCTTTTAAAATACTATATATTTCGTCAGATTTAGAATCGAAAAATGAATTTACCACAACACTTCCTGGCCGAAGCTGAGCAACGGTTTTAATAGAAGTGAGCAAATCCATGGTTTTTGTTCGTGTCTGCGCAGGATTTTCGGTCGCAACATCAAGTCCCTGACGATAATATGCGTATAATCCTTCACGAAAAGGAATAAATTGCTGGCTCATCAAATTTTCGATTAACCAATATCTGTTTCTTGAATCCGCACTTTTCCGCGTATCCCAGCCTCTTCCAGGCGAAGATGCATTTGAAGCCAAATTGGCCAAATTGAATGCTTTTTGCATATACGGAGAACCTCCCAGTTTGCTAAAAGAATCGAAATCAAAAATCAATGCTGTGTATGCGTAGAAAGCCAGAATGAAAGGCAGCTCATCCGTATAGCTGTTTTCGTTAAAATATAACTGTGCGGTTGGAAGATAGTTGAACGTGAAACTTCTGTCTACATAATTGAAAAGTACCGTTTCATAACTTGAATTAAAAACCGGGCGTGCAATAACCAATTGAGCAGTTCCTTCATAAGCTCCTTGAGTAACGGAGCGCGTCAGATTGATATTCAGCTTACATTTTATTTTTTCATCTTTTGTAAACGTCTCTCTTGTCCAGCTGGTATTATTTAAAAAATCGCTGATATATGCCTGAAGTTTTGTCATAGATGCAGGATCAGTCTTTTGCTGAGCTACCAACTGATCGTAATTCAGACTGACAGTGAATTGGAGTTCCTGGGCATAAGCACTTCCTGAAAAGATGCCAGTTATACAACAAAAAAGAAATATTAACCTTTTCATACTTCGCTCCATTTATTCAGAATAATATTTAAAATGTCTTGTGCTACTTCCTGTTTTGATTTTAATGGAAAACTGTAAACATTTTCCGATTTATCAATAACGGTAATTTTGTTGGTATCGTGTGCAAATCCTGATCCGGCATCGTTTAATGAATTCAGGATGATATAATCAAAATTTTTGCGATGTAATTTGTCAAGTGCATAATCCATTTCGTGCTCGGTTTCAAGAGCAAATCCGACCAGAATCTGTCCGTCTCTTTTCTGCTTTCCAAGAGTTCCGGCGATATCGGTGGTTTTGATTAATTCGAGTTTCATCTCGTCACCCTGCTTTTTTATTTTTTGATCTGCAACCTGAATCGGAGTGTAATCAGCTACTGCCGCAGAAAAAATTACAAGATCAAATTGAGAAAAATATTCCTGCGTGGCTGCAAACATCTGCTTCGCCGTTTCAATTTTTGTAATTGAGACTCCGTCGGGAACGGGTAAATTGGTTGGACCGCTGATCAATCTTACATGTGCTCCGGCACTAGCAAAAGCTTTTGCAATAGCATATCCCATTTTTCCAGAGGATCGGTTGCTGATGTAACGCACCGGATCGATTGGCTCAACTGTCGGGCCGGCTGTGATGAGTACTTTTTTAGTTTTTGCAATCGGGTGTTCGGCAAAATGGGTAACAAGACGGGAAATTATTTTTTCAGGTTCTGCTAATCTCCCTTCACCTATCAAACCACTGGCCAGCTCGCCAAATTCTGCTTCAATTAATTTATTTCCGTAGCTTAAAAGACTTTCAATATTTTTTTGTGTTGAAGGATGACGGTACATATCCACGTCCATGGCAGGTGCGAAAAATACCGGGCAGCGGGCAGAAAGATATACAGCTGTTAACAAATCGTCACAGTTTCCAGCAGCGCATTTTGACATCGTCCTTGCTGTTGCAGGCGCTATAACCATAATATCTGCCCATAATCCTAACTCGACGTGATTATTCCAGGTACCGTTTTCTGATTGGGTAAATGCAGTATAGACCGGGCGTTTTGAAAGAGTACCCAGTGTCAGGGCAGTGATAAACTGATGTGCAGAATCCGTCATAACGACTTGTACTTCTGCCCCTTCTTTTACAAGTAACCTGACCAGTAATGCTGATTTATACGCAGCAATACTGCCTGAAACGCCAAGCAATATTTTTTTGCCTTTTAGATCCAACCTTTTAAATGCAATAGCACGTTTACGTTTATGAGAGTGGTGGAAGCCGGAGAAAACACATCCGGTTAAATAAATAAGCTGTTTCTTGACAAAAACAAAAACCAGCCGTACGAACAAAATTAATGTTTACGGCTGGTTTTATTATCAGAAAAATAATCTTATTCTTCGGTAGTATCTCTGTAACTGTGATAAGTCTTTCCATCAATAAATTCATCGATAGCCATACTGCCAGCTTTTGGCATACGTTCGTAGAATTTAGAGATTTCTATTTGCTCACGGTTTTCAAAAACTTCTTCAAGATTATCAACACCCGAAGCAAACTCAGCAAGCTTGTTATTGAGTTCCTCTTTCATTTTGCTTGATATCTGACGGGCTCTTTTAGAGATTATCGATACCGACTCATATAAATTCCCTGTTACGTCAGCTATTTTGTCCGTATCGCGGGTAATGATGGATGGATTCGTTGCCATGCTTACTTTGATGATATAGTTTAAAAATCTTTATATAAAACCGGAAACCGGTCAGTCTAGTTCTGTTTTTGTTCAGGAGCTGTTGAAGCTGTAACTTTCGTTGGCTTCGAGCCTGAGTCTGGCTGAACTTCCAGTAGTTTCTGGCGTTCTTTTTCTGCTTTTGCTATGATTTCAAGTTCTTTGATACTGGTGTCATACATCTTTTCAGCGTCGCGAAGATATTTGCCGGTTGGATATTTGTCTACAAGTTCTTTGTAATATTTAACAACGTCAGTATATCGGTCTTTTTGTTTCAGATAAAGACTGTTCGAAGCCAGATTGTACTGTGATTCAACTTTCAGGAATGATAATTCTTCATTATACTGAGAATCAGGAAAATCTTTACGAAAGTTATCAATGGAAATAACCGCAGCCTTAAGCGACATCATATTGAATTCACTGATCTTATAATACAATTTTGCCTTGTCATATGCTTTCAGTTCAAGCTTCTGACGAAGTTCAAGGATATAACGAGTGCACTCATCACGGAAAGTACTCTGAGGATAGGCATTTACAAAATCCTGCATCGCTGAGATCGCGGTAAATGTACTGGCCTGGTCCAGATTATGCGGAGCAGAATCTTTATACAATGAAAACGCATGCATATATAATGCCTCCTGAGCGAAATCACTTCTTGCATACGTATCGTAAAACTTTTTGAACAGAAACTGGCTGGTATTATACTGGCCCTGCTGATACTGGGTGTACGCATAATAAAACTGCGCTAATTCAGATTCATTACTCCCTTTAAGCAAAGGAATAAGCTCTTCAAATAGAAGCCCTGCACGGTAGAAGTCGCCCTTCTTATAATAAGTCATGGCGGCGTCATACTTCTGTTGGTCTGTACCTGTCTTCTGTAATCTTGAAAATTTACTACAGGAAGTAATGAAAAGTACGGCAAAAATAAGCAAGAAGTAACTTGCAAAATTGTTTTTTAGCATAATAGCTGCAAAGATAATAAAAAAGCTACAACATCCTTAACGAATGTGTAGCCGAATATAGTATTGTTAATTTCTATTGCTGATGGCGAACGAGCATTTTTTTTGTTGCTACCTTTTTTCCTTCTAATGCCAGCTGATAAAAATATAAGCCTGTTGACATTTCCCGCGTGTTTATACGAAGTTTGTTGTCATTTTTCACCAATGGATATTCCGCCATTTGCGAGCCTAAAACGTTATAAACTATTAATTTTGCGTCTCTTAAATCCGGAGAAATTGTGTAATCAACCTCGGCATATTCACTTGCCGGATTAGGATATATATTAGACACCGTTATTTTATCACTTGTATATAGCTGCTCTTCAGCACGTGTTGTTGATTCAATTCCGGCAGATCGTTTTTCAACATTTTTTTCGACAACTTCGGTAGTCGAAACAGCAGTACTTTCAACAGAAGCTGTATTTGAAAACAAAAGAGTGCGGTAAAAATTATTCAGCGCCATCGGCTTCTGAACAGAAAGTGGTTTATAATTGAGTACTTCCGGAACATGAGAAAATTTCAATTGTCCGCTTGTTAAGGATTTCTTTTTAGGAGATAGGTTTAGCCTGCTACCGTTAACAGTAGATTGGGCTTGGATTCCCGTCCAGGCAAATAAGATACATATAGTAAGACAGAGTATAGTTCTTTTCATAGCTGTAAAACAGAATACTTTTAATAACTTCTTTCACGCTCATTAAAAAGTACGTTACAAAAATATAGAGAAAAAATTGGAACTTCAAAATATATTGTGTGACCGGGCACTTTTATTTTTCAATCTAAAATAATCGTGCCTAAAATAAGCTTGCTGGCTGATTTTTAATTATTCGAGCCATAATGTTTGCGATTTGGTTGGTTTGTCTTTGATTCGCCAGTTAAAACCATCTAATTGCCTTTCTGCGGGTTTAATTTGCCTTGGCGGAATTAACTTTCCATCCGGTTTTGTGATAAAAGCAATTCGATTTACACGATTATCTACAAAAAGAAGGTTCATTTTTCCACACTCTACCCGATTAAGGCCAATCATTTTTTCTTTGTCATCAATCGCGTAATAAGCGCTTTCACCATTTCCATCAACCAAAACCTGCTTTAACTTACTTTCTGCTGCAAAATAAGCGTTGATTGTCCGCCCTTTTACCTGATTAAACTGCGATACAAGCGTGTCTTCGGTAATCACAAATGCTTTACTTCTCAGCAACATCCGGTGTATCGCATTATTGACAAGAAATGCACTGATCGTGTCACCTTCCATTTGGTAATGCTGATTACTCCACAGAATCGGTTTTTTGAAAAACAAAATTGTGGAATCGGCTGTATTATAACTTATTGAATCACATTTTCCCTGAAAATCCGATTTGTAGATATACACATTTTTCTCACCTACAAGTCGCCGCGTGCTGTCTCTTTTATTTTCAAAAGAATACAAAGTATCAGCTCTTATATACAGCGTATCTTTTTGAACTACATTTCGAACATAAGCATGACCGTATATTTTCGAAAAACCTTCTGCCTTCCGGTAAAAACCATGATCTCCATTCAGGATTGTGTTATCCTTTTTGGCTACCATGACAACATTTCCTTTGCCCTGACCATTATTTTTTTGCCCTTCAACAAAAAGCGAATCGGCCGTTAGTGTGTAAGTGTCGTTGTCAACAGTGGTCCTGGTTTGAAAAACAGATTCTCCTGTTAATGAATTATATTGTCCTTTTTTGCTATATAGTGTTCCGTCTTTATTTACAATTTTACTGGGGCCATTAAAATAGGACCACTTTGTGACGGAATTATAGAGTAAAGTATCGGTCGTGAGTGTATATTTTTTATTAACAAGTTTTACCTTCTTATAATATCTGAATTCTTTCGTATTCGTATTATAAGTGCCCTCATTGCTTGTAAGGACATTTTCTATATCAACTGTCCGACCCGGAACTTTATAGTATGCAATGCCATTTGCCATGTCATACTCAATTTTTCGGGTTGTCAGCGTACTTTTTCTATCTTTCAAAACTGCCTTGCGACCGCTTACTATCGCGTACCTTGTGTTACCAAAATAATGAAGTGTATCGCCTGTTACAGTGATCGTGTCACCCTGTACAATCCTGACATTTCCGTAAGCTTCAATGATGTTTGTACTTACATTCTGGATAGCCAGATCACTATACATTAGTGCACCTTTGTGTTTGAAAATTCCGTTTGTTACACGCCGGCTATCTACCCCGTTTTCACTGATCAATTCGAGTTCATCGGATTTTAAAAGTTCCACAATATCAGATTGTTGCCCAGTTTGTGGCGGAGATGTAACCTGCTGCGCCATGATATTCGGCGAGGCAAACAATAAAGTAAAGAACGTCAATCTTATTACCTGATCTTTGATTGATATGACGCGTAAAAGTTTAAAAGGGTTGCAAACTTTTATAAATAATTTTTTCTTCATGTTGCTGTGGTTTCTTTTACCTTTGAAATGGGTAATTGTACCTGATTCATTGTGTTGGCGGTAAAAGATATCTGTTGATATTTTTCCAAAATTACACCAAATACATCTCTTCAGATCATGTTGGAGTCTTTTTTAACTTTTATTAACCAACAAAAGTTGGGCCTTTCTGAGAAATCAACTCTTTTAACAGTAAGTGGGGGAGCAGATTCAATAGTTTTGGCTCATTTATTTTATCGGGCTGGTTTTTCCGCTTCCATTGCCCATTGCAATTTTGGACTGAGGGATAAAGAATCGGATGGGGACGAATTATTTGTAAAGCAACTGGCTGAACAATATGGTTTTCCGTTTTTTGTTACCCGATTTGAAACAAAAAAAATTGCTACTCAGCGAGGAATTTCCACGCAAATGGCAGCCAGAGATTTGCGTTATGAATGGTTTGAAGAAGTAAGAATATCTCAAAATCTGGATTTTATAGCCACGGCGCATCATGCTAACGACACCTTTGAAACTGTATTACTGAATTTGACTAGAGGTACCGGGCTTGCGGGATTACATGGAATTTCGGTAATAAATCAAAGCTTGATACGCCCGCTGTTATTTGCATCAAAGGAACAGATTTTGCAATACATTGTTGATAATCAACTAGTTTTTCGAGAAGACAGTTCTAATTCCAGTAATGCTTACAAACGTAATCTGATCAGGCACGAAGTTGTGCCCGTTTTGAAAAAGATGAATCCGTCTTTGGAAAAAACATTTGGAGTTACGTCGCAGCGGCTTAAATCGGCAGATGTATTGCTGAACAATTTCCTGAAAGACTGGCAAGTGAGCGTTACTGAGAATGTTCAAGGAGATTTGCATATTTCTATTGCTGCAATCTTAAATTCACCAGAACCGGTTTATAGATTATGGTTTATTTTAGAAGAATTCGGTTTTAGTTACTCCCAGGGTCAGGAAATATTTCGAGCAGCAGAAGGAGTGTCGGGAAAGGTATTTTATTCCGGTTTACATCAGATTTTGAAAGACAGAGATTTTTTTATCGTTTCAAAAAGGGAAAATTCTGTGGGAAATGATGAATTAATAATAGATCAGCCTGAGGGAATATTTAAAACGGGCATGTTGATTTTTGAGATAAGAAAATTTTTGAAAACGAATGAATTTAAGATTGATAAGAAAGCAGATTTAGCCTATCTCGATGCCGAAAAACTAGTTTTTCCATTGACAATCAGAAGCTGGGTTAAAGGCGATCATTTCTGTCCATTTGGGATGAAAGGGAAGAGTAAAAAGATCAGTGATTTATTAATTGACCTGAAACTAAACCTTAATCAAAAGCAAAAAGTTAAAATTATAAGTAACGGAAACGGAGATATAATGTGGGTAATTGGTTTGCGAACATGTGAAAAATATAAAGTCACTGACATGACCCGGGAAATTATTGAGGTTAGTGTAAGAGAAGAACACTGATTTATCCGATTTGTAAATACCGAAATAAAAACTTCCAAAAACTGCATTATTTTTTTTACTACTCAGCATCCTTCCAAGAACCTAGTAAAGAAGTGGTTATTTAATTTGTTCGTAATATTGAAAAATAAATTCGAATAATATTTTTAATGAGCTATTGCAGGTGAAATAAATCTGTTTACCTTTGCACCACGTTTCGGATATGCTGAAACACACACAGAGAGATGGCAGAGCGGTCGAATGCGGCGGTCTTGAAAACCGTTGTAGGGTAACCTACCGGGGGTTCGAATCCCTCTCTCTCTGCCAAATACAGTAACAAAAAACATCAAAACCCTGTAAATAAAACATTTACAGGGTTTTTTGTTTTTGAGAATGACCAAAAAATGCATATATTCTCAATGTTGTAGTGAGCTTCTGGTGAGCACTTGTCCTGAAAACCAAAGTGCTCACCAGAATGCTCGTAACTTTTTGAATATAAGCCTGTTCAGAGGATAAACATCTTGATTTTTGAAGGACTGCAGTTGTATTTTTAATCACTTAAAAACGCAAATGTTATGCTTACAAAAAACTTTTCACTGCTTTTCTATCTGAAAAGACGCAGTAACTATGTCAGCGGAAACCTTCCCATCTACATCCGTATCACCATCAATGGCAAGCGCGTGGAGATTACCGCCCAGCGTGAGTGCGAGCCTAAAAAATGGAATATCGCCGCAGGGCGTAAGAATGGCACCAAAGAGGACGTACGAATTCTGAACGCTTATTTGGACACGCTTCAGGCGAAGATCTATGAGATACACCGAAGGCTCGTGGAGGCTGACGAAGAGATCACAGCCGAGATCATTCGCAATCATCTGAATGGGACGGCAGCCAAATCAAGGTTTATTATAGCGCTTTTCCAGGAACACAATGACCGTGTAGCAAACCTTGTCAATAAAGACTTCGCTCCGGGAACATTGACGCGCTACAAGACGACACTTGACCACAGCCGCGATTTTATTCGATGGAAATACAAAGCCGATGATATCGATATTTTCAAGCTCAATCATGAGTTTATAACTGATTTTGAATACTGGCTTAAAAGCGTCAGAAATATCGGACATAACACAGCGATCAAATATCTGGCTACTTTTAAAAAGATCGTGATCATTTGTATCAAAAACGGCTGGCTTCCAAGAGATCCATTCCATGCTTATAAGATGAGCAAGAGAGAGGTAGATAGAGCCGCGCTTACAGCCGAGGAGCTTTCCAAAATTTCAAAAAGAAGATTTGATCATCAAAGGCTTAGTCAGGTACGCGATATTTTTCTGTTCTGCTGCTACACCGGCCTTGCCTACATTGATGTGTACAAAATGAGCCGGACTGAAATTATAACCGGAATTGATGGAGAAAAATGGCTTGTGATTAAAAGGCAGAAAACGGACACGCCTTCGCGTATCCCACTGCTTCCACAGGCGCTTTTTATTCTTAAAAAATATGATAAGGATCCTCAGTGCGAAATCAAAGGGCAGCTTCTACCAGTTCTCTCTAATCAGAAAATGAATTCTTACTTAAAGGAGATCGCGGTGCTCTGTCGGATAAATAAGGTGATCACTTTTCATTTAGCTCGACACACTTTTGCAACGACAGTCACACTGACCAATGGGGTTCCGATGGAAAGTGTTTCTAAAATGCTTGGCCACCGGAATTTGAAAACCACTCAGCAGTATGCGAAGATCGTTGATGTGAAGGTAAGTGAGGATATGAAAAAGCTGAAGCAGATATTGAAATAGTTTCATTGAGACAGCACCGGAGTTCAGCTCTGGTGTTGCTCATGACTTTGGTAGAGTAAAGGTTGGGCTTCTTTCGAAGAAGCTTCCAGGCTATATGCCTTAAATATCTGAGAAGTAAAAGTTGACATATTTTGTGAATTTTTCGTATCTTTATATATGTCTGTGCAGGACAATAAAAAAAATGCAAAACAGATTGTAGCCGTTCGAGGTGTAAATAAGATTGAGCTTATTCTGCATAAGGGATTTAATTTCAAGTGGGAAATTATTGATCCTGAAAAAGTTTTTAAACTGGCATTGGCAGAAAATGATGAAACCATCGGCCTGATGGCACTCGCGTTATTTGATTCGGAACAAAGAGTCGAAATAAAGCTCATAGAATCGTCAGCTGGGAATATCGGCAAGAATAAATTCTATAGTAGAATCGCAGGTTGTCTTTTAGCGCACGCAGCGAGAATGGCAGTTACTAGGTATGGTGCCACAGCAGCAATTTCACTTGTTCCCAAAACGCAACTCATCAACCATTATATAAGAGAGTACGGATTTCAAATTGCAGGTAAAAGTCTTTTTATGGAAGGTAAGTCGTTGATTAAACTAATAGATGAGTATGGCAGATGATAAATTGTTTGATGATCTTTTGAAACAGCATGGCGCAAAAGAGCTTGCTCAAAGCCATGTTTTTCCAGTAATTCTTGATGCCAAGGAGGAGCAGGAAACAAATGCATCTTTACAGGAAACACTAAGTCTAAAAAGATCCTTGATTACTTTAGAAGATGAACTTAGGTTGAGTTTGATGCAATTACGTTTTCAGATTGAAGACTATTTAAATGAAGATTACTTTGATCCGAAAAAGACAGTGGGGTTTTTCTTAACAGAGTATATCCGAAATTTAGGTAAGAAGCAAAAAAGTCTGGCTTCGGAAATCAATGTTAGTGCGACGGAAATAAATCAATACGTCAAAAACTCAAGAGCCCTACCCATAGAAATAATGGTTAGGCTGGAGTTGCATAGCCATGGTGTCATACCAGCAGAAGATTGGCTGGCACTTATTTCGAAGGAAAAATTTCATTTATTAAAAGCAAACGAATCGCTTAGACAGCAGCAGAAGCAGTTTGTTATTATTTAAGCTGCACTTGCTAAGTTTAATGATGCGTTAAGCCAGTATCTGGAGGTTGAGGGTTCGAAGTCGTCTCCCTCCCATTTAGAAGTTTTTAAAATCAACAAAATGCCTGTAAATCAATGATTTACAGGCATTTTTGCTTTTGGCGTATATGCCAAAATATGCAAAAATTCCCATTATTTCCAGCGTCATTCTTGGAGTTCGATGAAAAACGCAAAAAAGACGCTGGGAAGTGTTAATTCATTGATTTGCAAGATGTTTATGTAATGTACATCTTGATTTGCAAGCGCAGCGGCTCGATATTTATCACTTAAACGCTAGCGTCATGTTGGAAAACAGTTTCGGTTTGTTGTTTTATTTAAAACACGCCAAGAATCAAAAAGATGGTTTACGTTATGTTTACCTTAGAATCACAGTCGACGGAAAATCGGCAGAATTATCTACAAAGCAGCTTTGGAGCTCTTCAAGCTGGAGTATTGACGCCGGACGTGCGACCGGCAACAAAGAGGATTCAAGAACCCTCAACGCGTATTTGGACACACTAAGCTCCAAAGTTTTTCAGGCTAAGAAAATGCTTATCGAAGATGACAGAGAATTATCTGCTGAGGCTTTGAAAAATATTTTGCTTGGAAAAAGCAATGAAACAAGAACGATCCTGGAGGTTTTCCAATACCACAATGAACAGATGGCAGCACTGGTAGGAAAAGAGTTTGCTCCACTTACTCTAAGCAGGTACAAAACTGCCCTAGAGCATACGCGCTCATTTATTCAATGGAAGTATAAAATGGACGACCGACGGATCAGCGACCTTGATTTTGAATTCATCTCAGAGTTTTCCTTCTGGCTTCGGAGCGCACGCGGCTGCAATCATAACTCGGCTATCAAGTATATGTCTAACCTGAAAAAGATTGTGCTGATCTGTGTTAATAATAAATGGTTAAAAAATGACCCGTTCCAGGGATTCAAACTGACTAAAAAGGAAGTTGTAAAAAATCCGTTGTCACGGGCAGAGCTCAAACGCCTTACAGAAAAGGAATTTGAAATGGATCGCCTTAGCAACGTCCGTGACATCTTTCTTTTTTGCTGTTATACCGGACTTGCCTACGTTGATGTAAAGCAATTGAAACGAACAGATATTGTTACCGGAATGGATGGAGATCTTTGGATCGATACGACTAGACAGAAAACCGATGCGGCCACCAGGATTCCGCTGCTCCCAACGGCTCTGGAAATAATGAAAAAATACGAAGATGATCCTTTGTGCAGTAACCGGGGTGTTGTGCTCCCAGTTTTAAGCAACCAGAAAATGAATGCTTATCTGAAAGAGATTGCAACCTTATGCGGGATTTCCAAGACGCTCACTTTTCATATCGCCCGTCACACTTTTGCGACAACGGTGACGCTCAGTAATAAGGTGCCTATTGAAACGGTCTCAAAAATGCTTGGGCATCGGTCTTTGAAACAGACGATGATTTACGCTAAAATTCTTGATGTGAAGATTAGTGAGGATATGAAAGCGCTGAAGGAGAGGTTGAAAAACGGGTAGAGGCAGTGACTAAGGACGTTATCTCAAAACTGTGTAAATGAGACCAGAATAATTGTTAGCCGATGATTTTTTGAAGTAGTTTAATAGCCCGGGGGCGTTTAATGGCTTTCTAGTGAAGTGTCTCTAAAAATCCAGAAAGTTTTTAGTTGGGGTTTGGAATTTTGTGAGGGCCTCCCAATTCTTGGACAGTCAAAACTGGAAAATCGAGTCAGTATTTTCTTCTTTTTTCATCCGCATCACTACCTCGTTTGGGGCGGTCGGCCGCTGCCGTTAAATTTCCTAATGAGCTATGTGAGCGGAAACTGTTGTATTCCTCTCGCCAACTTTCAATTTTTTTCTGTGCATCTTCTAACGAAGAATCAATAAGCATTTAAACACTCATCCCTGAAGCTACCGTTAAAAGACTCAATAAAAGGGTTGTCCGTTGGTTTTCCAGATCTTGAAAAGTCCAGGGTAACGCTGTTGTCATAACACCATTTGTCCAGTGCTTTGGAAATAAACTCAGCACCATTGTCAACCTGGATCCGTTTAGGTAGGGCTAAATTTACAATTTTCAACTGATTCATCACAGCGACGACATCTTCTCCTTTCAGCGATTGACCGACATGAATAGCCAGACACTGCCGGCTAAAGTTATCGACTACAGTTAAAGCCGTATTTTCCGTCCGTCAAAGAGCTGATCAGCTACAAAATCCATGCTCTAACTCTGGTGAACACTAGAAAGTTGCGGTCGCTCAAGGCGCTGCGAAGCAGGTCTACTTCGTCTTGGATGCTTGCTACGCAAATTTAACCCTTGTTCTCTATATACCCGATACGATATACACGCTTATGGTTGTCTCTCCATTCCTCCCGTCTGAGTAAAACGTGAATTCTCTGATACCCATAGCGGATTCGGACCTGTGCAATTTCCTTAATTCGATGGCGAATAGCCGAATCGTCACGCCGGTGCGATTTATAATACCAACAGGATCTTTGTAGACAAACGACCGAACATGCTCGCAGGACGGCAACCTGATAATTTTTCATTAAGCTGGCGGCCGGCGTCTGTTTCTGGGCTGGTCTTAGAGCTTTTTTTGAGGATATCCTGTAACATTTGTTTGTCCAGGCTCAAATATGCTACAAGCTGCTTCAATTTTTGGTTTTCCTCTTCAAGTTGCCGAAGCTTGCGGAGCTCCGGAACACCAAGACCGGCATACTTCTTTTTCCAGTTGTAATAGGTGGCTTCACTCATACCCATTTTTCGGCAAACTTCTGCAACCGGAACACCGGTGGTCCGTCTGGCGCAGTGCAAAAATGATCTGCGCTTCGCTAAATTTTCTGATGGTTAAATTATCAAAATCGCCCGATTTTCTCTAACTATTAAATGTCCAGTTTTCAGGGGAGAGGTCATATGTTGGACTATATAGATAATCGTTAATTTCTGAATCAACAACCGTATTTTTCTTTTCCAATAACCGTAAAATGACGGTTTGACAGATCTTCAATCGTAGCTAATTTTGATAAGTTTATGAAGGTTAAGCTCTATGAGCCATGTTATGTTCTCTTATTTAAATCATTATCAATCATGAGTAAGTTCAGTCAAATTAAAATCGATCCGAACGGTGGTCCAATCACCGTTGACGTTGTTTTCAATGGAATTATAGTTGCGACGTACGATTACTATTTATGGTCTACAACCAATTCAGCTTATATAGATCATAAGCCAGGTAATAATCTAGACACAAAGTCCGACACCTATACGCTTCCCATGCCTACATCTATAAATGTGGGGAGAATGATTGAAGTAAGATCACATTTTGCTGCGCCAACTCCTCCGGAAACTGCGGAAAAATATAAAGTCAGTGCAGTGCTTAGGCAGGATGGTAAGGTACTGGGTTCTGCAGATGATACAGGGGCTGTTGATTCGAACGGAAATGTTCAGTTTACACAGTTACTAATTAAAATGATCTAATATTATGCTATTATTTCGAAGGGCATTTTACGGAGCTCTGATATCTTTGTCAATCATGCAAGTTAAAGCTCAGACGGACTCAACGTTAGCAAAATACTATCGGACCAATTTTGCAGTTCCAAGTCAACCAGCATTTAGTATGCTGAATTCCCAATCCACTGATATTTTGCGACCAACAGACGTTAAGGAGCTTTCAGTAATTGTGTCTGATTTTTTGAAAGGAAGTCCCTCTGTGATCCCCAAGTCTTACTCTCTTGAAATTGCTCCCTATTTGCTTGCCAGAGCCAATAAGCTTAAACTTTCCGACTTAAACAAAAAAGGTAATCAGCTATTGAGTACTATCAGATTTTCCTTAGGAACGAGTTCAAATAAGGATGGAGATGCCCGGCAGTCTGCATTTGGGTTACGATTCACACCGCTTAACAAGGGGGATGCCAGGTTTGATACAAAATTTAAAAATGATGTTGGGGCTATTCTTGAAGAACGGCAGAACTTGGATAGCAGAGCAGTGGAGATATACATTCGGGAGGGAGGTTTACCTCCTGGTGATTCCGTGACCAATGCAATAAGAGAAAAAAGAATCCAGTCAATTCTTGATAGCTTGTCCTCACAAGCAGGTCTGGTGAATGACAAACTCAACAGCCTTCGCGAGAAGTATAAAAAAGACAACTGGAATTCAAAAAAGATGGATTTTGCAGTAGCCTTAATGCTTTCATCACCGGACAGTCTTGCTAAAAATGCAAAAGTTAACAAGTTTTCGGCTTGGGGAACATATGCTTTTCCGATAAAAAGTTGGGGCCAAGGATTATTAGGGGCAGTTGCGTCGACAAATAAACTTGATAGTCTATTTACAGATCTGGAAGACCCTGTAAATATAAACACAAAGAGTTTTGCACTTTCTGCCAGATTGTATTTTGGAGTAAACCGTCTTAAAGGATTTTTTGAATGCCAGGGCAAAACTTCGACGCAAGTTTATACGCTGAAAGGGGTGAAAAACAAGGAAGATAATTTGTCGGCACTTTTAAATCTGGGGGGAGAATTAAATATTAACAGCAGCATGTGGCTTGAATTTAACACAGGGTTGTCCTTTACAGATCAAAAACATAGTCCGCATTCGAAGCTAGTCGGAGGGTTTAATTTACGCTTCGCAATACCGGAAAAATTTAATTTCTAGGGATTTCTGATTGCTAGTCTGACCATTTTAAGAAGATATATAAATATTAAAAGCCATGGGTATTAAATGTATAACCAAAGATTGTCCATTCGAGGTAGTTTATGACGGGCCTTGGATTGTTACAGGTCATGAAGCTTTCTTTCTTAAACCTATGAAGCCAAGTGAAATAAGTCAGACAAACGAACAGATTACATTAAAAATAGGAGAGAAACGACTAAAAGATTTGAAGGATGATGACTTGTTAACCATTAAATCTCCGGAATCATCGCGAGTTCAGGATGCACCAAATTCGATTCTTCCATTTACACTGAAGGTATCAAAAACAGTCAAAAAGAGTATTTTTCTGACTTGCCAGGCCAAACATACAAATCTTTATTACATTTCGATCGATGAATGAGGAACCTGAATTTACCTCGGTAAATGAGTTTTATTGGGCTTACTGGGCAAAAAAATACATTGATGGCAGCAGTGCTCAGATAGATACAGATCTTACGAAATTGCAAACAGTCATTGATTGGGCGATCGGGCTTGTTACGATAAGTAGTTTTATATCTGCTTCGTTTTCCGGGTTAACGGATAATGCTTATCTATTAATTATTCTATGTGTCCCTTTACCACTACTTATCATTGCGAGATTTTTCTCGACGGTGGGTGTCAAATACGACGTATGCAAGTTTGATCCACGTGTACCATCAAGTATTATGGAGGCGTACAATAAGCTGATGGATACCAAACTGCTAAACTTAACCCGTGCCAAAATGGTTACCGGCCTTGCATTTATCTCGTTGGCCGTAGGCTTGGGAATGTACTACATACTTAAAAATCGGACCAAAAATCCATATGTGAATTCCTTGAAACTGTCAATTCGTTCACAGGATGACAAATTTGATGCCCTGGGAATCTCTGGTTACTTGAAGGATAGCACTTTGATCCATTTGACGGTCAGTGCCTTTGTCAAACCCAATATAGTTGAACGGGTGATTGAAAAACACCTATATTTTTTCAATTCACCAGATAAGCAATTTTTTACCGGAGTGTTGGTAGACTGTACGGCTTACAAATACTCAGTCAATTTAGAATGGCCTGATACATTATCTTCCGGTTTTCTGGCGATGAGAATGGAAATTGATCGTCATGGTAAAATAATTGAATCTACTAAACCCAAAACAAAAATCACTCCTCGCGATACAATTCCCCAAGATCCGGCTGCGGTTGAAAGGGTGAAAGGCCTAATAAATTCTTTAAAACCCAAATAGTTCAGAGTAAATACAACTGAAACAACTTTTTAACAATTCATGAAATAGGCTAGTTATATTGTAAATATCACATTAAACAAGTTGTAGGTAGTATATGAAAATATAATTTTTTGTTATGATTTTTTTTGCATTTACTTATGCTTTTGACATGTTACTATCTGATAAATGGTTTTATCCTTTGTCTTAACTTACTTTCGAAGGGTTTTACGCCAATTCCTGATCGATAGAAATTTATATATTCATAGAATTCCGCTAGGGAGCTTTCGCCTCTTCAACACCTTATCATGAAAAATGGCTATGTCATACCCGTCGTCCTTTCATCGATTGTATTTTTTTTACTTGGAATCGTCGTCGCAACCTGGATTTTAGTTTTGCAAAAAAAACGATTACAAAATTCGCAAGAAGAGGCCCAATCAAAGTTTGCCTTTGAAAATGAGATGTATAGGTCTCAGGCCGAGGTTCAAAATCAAACCATGCAGAGAATTGGTAGGGAACTTCATGATAATATAGGGCAGCTCCTGACGGTAGCCAAGATTCACCTTCATTTAATGGAGGACTTACCTGCTGGTGAAGAGATGAAGAATACAATTTTGGAAATCGCTGAAATCATTTCAAAAACCATCACTGAGGTACGCCAATTATCGCAGATCATTGATGGTGATTTGGGTGAAAATTTTGGACTTGTGAAAAGTCTAAAAAATGAATTGCTGGGCATCAGAAAGCTCAAAGGATATTCAACGGAGCTAATTGTTGCCGATGATCTACCTGCATTAGGATTCCAAAAAGAAATAATCCTCTTTCGTGTCACGCAGGAAGCGCTCAATAATGCTGCCACGCATCATGCCTTCTCTGACCAGTTACGTGTTTTTGTCAGGGGGATTAATAATCAATTTCAATTTGCAATTGAGAGTACCGGTGTTGATTTTGATCAAAATGCTTTAAATTCTATATCAATTCAAATTGATGATGCAGGGAGTAGCGATATGAAATATAGGATTGAATTACTTGGAGGTACTTTGAAAATCAGTTCCGCGGGTAAAATGAGAAGAATTGAAATAAAAATTCCTTTATAGATAACCTTCTAGGCTTCTTCAATCTTGAATTAGCCTGCCAATCTTTAATGTAACAAACAGGTTAGATTTGATAACGACTTTTACGGGTCATCTCTGCATCGGTAGCGCTTTTGTTTTCAGACCTATTTAGTCGCCCCTCAAAAAGTCATTAACTATCTATATTATAGCGAAT
Source organism: Dyadobacter frigoris (assembly GCF_005280585.1). Lineage (GTDB taxonomy): Bacteria > Bacteroidota > Bacteroidia > Cytophagales > Spirosomataceae > Dyadobacter > Dyadobacter frigoris. Next base: position 132,256 of record NZ_SZVO01000003.1, on the reverse strand, counting down.
TAAGTAGTTAATTTCATTGTTTATTTTGCAAGATTTGTTTATTTTAGAATAAAAATCTTGCAGAATAATGCTAGCAAAACCCAAACAAACACCGCAGTTGAATTTCCTTTTGCCTGGTTTAAAAGAGCAATTGTCCAGCAAACATCCTCTGTATATCCGGGCAAATCAGGTTGACTGGTCTTTTTTTGATGAGCACTTTAAGAAGCATTACAGAGAGGAGTTTGGACGGCCAGCTTTGCCGATTCGGTTGATGGTTGCTTTATTAATTTTAAAGCATCTTCGGAACCTGAGCGATGAAAGCATGGTTGAACAGTGGGCCGAAAATGCTTATTATCAATATTTTAGCGGTGCTGAGTTTTTTACCCCCGGACCACCTTGCGAGGCAAGTGAACTTGTCCATTTTCGCAACCGTATTGGAGCCGAAGGCATCGAACTGATTTTGAAGGAAAGTATTCGCAACAACGGTAAGGATGGAAAAGAAGACAAAGCAAGTATAGATACAACGGTTCAGGAGAAAAACATTACATATCCAACCGATAATAAACTGCATCGCAAGATTATCAAAAGATGTGTTGCAATGGCTGAAAAGGAGGGCATTGAACTTCGTCAAAGTTACAAGCGCACACTCAAAAAGCTGGGGAGTGATCAAAGATTCCGCACCCATCCAAAGAATGCTAAAAAAGCAAGAAGAGCCGACCGAAAGGTCAAGACAATTGCCGGACGCCTACTAAGAGAACTGATCAGGAAGTTGCCAGCTTCGATGTTTGCCGAAGATTTGACTCTTTTCCAGCGCATTTTAGAACAAAAACGTAACGACAAAAACAAAGTGTACAGTGTCCATGAGCCGGAGGTTCGGTGCATCAGCAAAGGAAAAGAACATAAAAAATATGAATTTGGAAGTAAAGTTTCTATTGCACTGACCCAGACAACAGGCGTGATTATCGGGGCCTTAAATATTGCAGGCAATCAGTATGACGGGCATACTTTGGAAGCCGTATTAGAACAACAGAAACGGTTGAGTGGGCATGTACTAAGCGAGGTATTTGTAGACAGAGGCTACCGAGGGGTGACCAAAGTTGGTCAAACAACGATACACAGCCCGAAGACTTTCAATAAGAAAATAAGTCGTTACAAGCAAAAAAAACTAAGAAAGGGATTTACCCGAAGAGCAGCTATTGAACCTGTAATAGGCCATTTAAAAGCCAATTACAGGTTGTCAAGAAATTTTTACAAAGGCATTAAAGGAGACTCTATCAATGTAATGCTGGCAGCCGCTGCAATGAATTTTAAAAGAATGATCAACATCTGGAAGGAGTTTTTTCTGGCTATTTTGCTAAATATGAACCAACTCGTTTACCGGGAAAGGCATCAACAACATTTACTAAAATCACTTTTTAAGGCTTGACTATTTATTCTCGCACAGATGGACAATCAATTATCATGATATTTTGAAATCAACCCTTTGCTCCAATGTCTATTAATTTTTGCAATAATCTTCAAAATTACCATTATAAAATCGTTGGAAGAACTTATGGGAGAGGTCGCAAGGTCAGCGATTTAACCGTAAATTTGAATTACGCTACGGCTTAGTAGTACAAGGCCATGGGTGTGTTGTTTCAAATACGAAATATTCGTATTTTCAGAAAATTATCTCGCTTTGTCATGTCACTTGTCGTTTTCCAGTTCTTTAGAGTAATTGGCTTTGTACCTGCGTGCGGCAAAATCTTTTTATTTGGGATCTTTCTTTCCTTCCCAAACATAGGCATGGCTCAGATTTCCCATGGGGACAGTATGCTGACTGCATTAAAAAAGTTACCTCAAACCACGAATACGTTGGCGAACGATACGGTAAGAGTTGAACTTTTATGTCTGCTTGGTAGTGGCAAAGATAAGAATGGGTTGTTCCAGGGAGATTATAAGCAGTGCATTGCCTGGTTAAATGAAGCAGAACGGCTTTCTGCACATCACAAATGGACGAGAGGTCTGCTTGAAGCAAACCTTAATGCTGGTGTTTTACATGCGTGGAACGGAAATAACCTTATTGGCTTGCAAAAAATCCACAAGGCTAAATATTATGCGGAGCAGCTGAACAGACCTGAATATCTTGCCAAGACATATCGCTATCTGGCTGATCTTTATTATTTACTCGGGAATTATGATCAGTCAATTTTCTACTTGGAAAAAGCGCTGAAGCCTGCCAAATTGACAGATAAGGTCTTTTATATTATAGTCATTCAAAATCTTGGCGAATCCTATTTGCGAAAAAGTGAAAATCGAAAAGCAATGTTTTGGTTAAGTCAGGCATACCAGGAATCCAAACGGATTGGTGACAATCAAATGCTGAAATATACCACGCTGAATTGGGCTGACGCATGTCTTGCTGCAGGTAATAAGGAGCAGTTACGTCTGTTGTTGAATGAATACAGAACTAATCCTTTTATAGATAAGGCCTGGGACGTTCATTATTTTTCCTTGAACGCGCAACATTTTCTGCTGCAAAATTTACCTCACAAAGCATTAGTTGAATTGAAAAAGGGTTTATCCAATAGTGAAACCGCCGGAGAAGAACATCGCCGAGAACTATTTCTGACACTTTCACAAGTATATGAAAGACTCCATAAATCGGAATTGTCTTTAATTTATTATAAGAAATATTCGGAATTATGGGAGAAGGGCATAAAATCCTTTCAACAGCGACAAACCGAATATTTGAAATTTGAATATGAGAGTTTGAAGCAGGGGGATGCTATAGATTCACTTAACAAAGACATAGATGGACAAAAAGCTTCAAGGAACCGATTGTGGTTGGCTGTTGCATTAGCTCTTTTGTTCGCGACTTTTCTTGTTGTAAACAATAGGGTATTGAGTAAGAAAAATCGTCTCATTGAAGTTCAGCGCAATCAGATGATGGACTTTCAGGGCCAATTATTTGCATCTAACGACAAACTGACCAGGTTTAATGAAGAGTTGGAGCAGAAGGTATCAGAGCGGACGGAAGAATTATTATTGGCCAATCAAGAGTTGCATGCTAAAAATAGACAAATCCAGGAAGCATTTACGAATGGGAAAAGGCAGGAGAGAAAGCGGGTAGCTTCGGAACTTCACGATAACCTTGGTAGTACACTTTCCGGGCTAATATGGCAGTTACAAAGTATTATGCCCGAAAACCTCGCAGAAAAAGAACAAGACGTTTACACAAGACTTATTACGCAGATGCATAATGCCTATTCTGAAATCCGACACATATCGCATCATCTTCTGCCGCTCGAGCTGGATAATGGTCTTGAAGCAGCATTGAGCAGGCTTTTTGCTGATTTGAACAATAATAGTAAAATACGATTTAACCTGGAAGGCCGCTACCCATCAAACCTTCTTAGCAAGGAGCAGGAGGCAGAACTTTACAGTATTTGCCTGGAACTTATTAACAATACTTTGAAACATTCCGGATCCAGCGAGTGTACCTTGAAATTATCAACAAGTGAAAATACACTGGAATTGAGCCTGTCTGATAATGGCTATGGGTTTGACATGACTCAGGGAACCAAGCGAGGAAAAGGACTGGACAACATTGCTGATCGCGTTGAATCTCTAAATGGAAAATTTACGGTTCATTCGCGAGTGGGTTTAGGTGCACAGTTCAGAGTTGCAATTCTACAATGCTGATTGAGTTATGCAGTCTTAGACATGCATAACCATATGAGGCGTAGCCGTAGCGCATATCGGCACAAAAATGATCGCTTCCATCCAGCATGTTATTTACCGGCCGCTCCATTTCAATATGTTTACTGATCATATCCATAAGGAGGCTGTATTCAGTAAGCGGATGAAGTTGCTTATCTTGGATCGCCGAATGCACAACCGGGATCATTTCAGTTGCAAATACTTCTGGGGGAATTGCAATTCCCCCAGAAGAGCGAGGCACAGTGCGTCTTGAATTATAAAATTGTTTTGCACCATTCAAAACCCGCTTTATTACCGGATCCTTAATTTTTAGTTTCTGAAAAGATTCCAGAAATTTTATCACCCCCTGCAAACCGGAGAGCCCATTATCTACATTCATCAACCGATAACCATATTGTTTCTCATGGAGTAACTCGTAGTTCATCCAATTACACTCATTCTCGGACACCCATATTGCTTCACGACACAATAGTCGGGCAATATACCATGCCGCTGCAAGAGGTTTGTTGGTTATTGTTGCGGAGAACAAATTTTCCGCAGATTTGTCGAAAATGGAGAAGTCACAGACAAAAGGCGAATTCGGGTTCAGGTAGAACTTTTCCAGTCCACCCCACATTTCGTCCAGAAATTCCCTTACTGGTCTTCCATCGTTACCTTCCAATAGAAAAAGTATAGCATCGGCTATTACCTTGGATCGGAAAACTCCGAAACTCGAAGACTGTTGGTGAGGTGTGCTGCCAAAACCGATTCCGGACAATACTTGTTTAACAAAAAATGGAAGTCTGTTATCGAGAAAGGGCTCAATTTCTTGATGAAGCCAGCGAATCAAAATCGCTGCAACATCGAAATGGCGACGTTCGACATACAATACAAAATGATCACTTCTTTTGAACTCATCATTGGTAAAGGAAAATTTGAGTCGAAATGAGATAAGACGATCATTGAACAGGTCCGAAATTTTTAATATAAGTAATGGAATGGAAACTGTCAAAGTATCAATCTTGAGGTGGAAATAAAATCTTACTATTGAAGCGAGTCCTGCATTGTCCAACGGGTATTTCCCATTGACATATTTATATCCATTTTCAAATTGAAATTTAGGAAGCGATATACTTAAAAATGGAATCTCTTCGAATATTAAATTTCCTTTTCTTCCTTTTTTGCATTCAAAAACAATCTCATCTTCGACTGATTGATTAGATTCTGCAATGATTGTTTCGTAGCCCCTGGTAAGTGCCGGCCTTTCTCTTTCCTGGTCGCGTTGATCGTATCGCCAGAACCTGTTGCGCCAATAACCGTCAGTTCCCTGCTTAAAAATTTCGTCGAAAGGGAAATGGCGCTCTTCGGATCTGGGGGTAATTGCTCTTTCACCACTGTTTTGATAGTAATGTGTATAGATCCAGTTGGTTAGCACTATCTTTCTAAAATCCGGATGGGCCGGAGTAAGAGATATTTCGATCCCGTATTTGCTTCGTAGCAGGTTTACTATTTTTTCGCCTGTAAATTTTAAATCTACCAACTCATCATCAACCATGGTGATCATAGAGGTGATATTTTGTATCTGCTTAATAACAGTCTCTTTATAGTCTTCTTTCATATTTTAAGGCGAATATTTCTTGATAGCAACGCTCAGTGTCGTCTACAAGGGTCAAACCATACTTAAAAAAAATTGCTTCTTCCTGCCTTAGTAAAAATTCTTGAAGGAGGTAAATTCCGGACCATTTCAAAATTTCCTGTCGCATTTCTGCAGATTCAATACCGTAACCACGTAGAAAGCTGATAATACAAGGAAAGATGTCAAATGGAGACGCTCTAACAGTTTCTGCAGGGACTCCGGGAAGATCGGTCTTTAAAAGTAAACTTGCGATGAAGACCGCGACATCCCAGAACCAGGCACCATAGGCGACGCATTCAAAATCCAATATGACGATATCATTTCCTTTTTGTATAAAATTTCGGACGTCTGCATCGCCGTGAATCAGACCATTCATTTCTGACTTCCATCGTTGCCTCAATTCCTTGACCTGGCTGCTATGATGTCCAAGAAAACTTAGAAACTGAACCACATATACGTCATCGTTCAGAGATAGTTTTCTTTCTTCGGAATCAGTCAAGCGGAGTATTTTGGGTTCATAAAATCTGAACTCATCAATCCACTTCTTTTTGTCTCCCCAAACTGCCGCAACTGAATCCCTTTTGCAAACTTCATGGAATTGCTTTAGCACCTTTCCTGCCATATTGAAAGTTGCGAAGGTGCCACTTTCACCAATTGGTTTCGCCAACGGAACATACTCTGTTACAATTACGCTGTTGTAATCATCGTAATAAACTAATTTGGGTAAGTGCTCACCTACACTTCCCTTGAACGCTCTCGCTGTCAGTGCGTAAAACTCGGCTTCACTTCGGATGTCCCGAAGATTGGCCTCAGACAAACTTCGGGACTGTTTAAAAAAGAAGTTCAGCTTGTCGTTAGGTTCATCAAAACAGAAGTAGCATTTATTGCGTGATGTTTCGTTAATCTCACCAAAAGCTAACCCGTAAATATTTTCCCAATTAACATCTTCTGAACCTGTTTCGCCCGAAAATTGGACGACATCTGCCAGATAGTTTGCCAATTTATAGGCGGAAAGAGCGATCATCGGGCTAATCTGGTTGTATGTAGTCTTGTGAAATTGAACGGCCGGTTGTCATTGTCTGAAATAAACTGGCCCAACTCTGTTCCTATTGGTCGTACGTTGATGTCAAGGACTGTATCTGGGTTCTCTAACCACTTCTCAAGTTCAATGTAATCATCTGAAATTGTCATAAACTCTCCGTCAGCAAAAAAATGAACGTCGTACTTGGGAGTTTCGCGGGCGTGGGAAAACTCTTGAAGTTCTTCTTGTGATGGTATCCAAAAATTTCGAGTTGCCTCTTTAATGTAGATATTCTTTTCATTGTCATTCCTGAAATAAATATTACGCTGCGCGGACGTTTTGATCCCGGCATCAAGTTTCTCACCCTTGTCAAACATCATGATAGCATATTGCGCTCCAGCAGGTGGCTGTCCGCCGTTGGCTTCTTCTTTTGCTTTCAAAAGAGCATTGATTTTCTCGTTACACTCATAGAAATATCCGGTAGCAAGAACCAGATTTCGTCCGCTGTCACCAAAATTTGCGATATTCTGAACCGAGGCCATAAATTAAAGGGGTTTGATTAATATAGATTTGATAAAAAATGGATTCAAATATTGACGAGCTCAAATAATTACGTTTCTCCAAATACATTAGAAATTAAAATTTAAAGTAAAAGTATTATTTGAGCGATCTCTTCCATCGAGAACTACTTTTCCCATATTCCCAGCTGTTCGAGCGTTATCATAGAAATCAACACTGGGACTGCGTTGAAGCTTTGGATGCACCGGCTTTCCCATTGTTGCCTTTAAATAAATGAGATATCGCCCCAATAGAAAACAATTGTTTGCCTAGTATCTGGAGGATTTCTTATGACGCTGTAAAAAGGATTTAGGTAATTAGTTAAATAATACGGAAGTCCGTTTGGACAATGTAACCTTTTTACCACTGCATAGTTCAGTTCCTCCCCAACAAATATAGCTCCCTCACTAGAGGGGGCGGCTAGATCCGGATCTGTATTGTACTTTCCATTGCAAGAAAGAATTACACATACAAGAGTCAATATCCAAAAATATGTTATAATTACCTTCATTTCGAATGAATATAAGTTAATAGCACCTCCTTACCGGTAACGATTTTCGGTTTTTACGACTCCTTTCCACATGGATATTTACTGAATTGACATTTGTGCGTAGATCATCATCAGACTCGCCACAACAATCGTTGTCTTCATTGCTTTCAAGAACATAGTCCTCTGTATCCATAAATGAGGTAAATCGATAATATCCCTCTTTATTAGTTGCGGCTTGATCACGAAGTGTTGATGATTGGTCTGGATTTAGTTTAGAAACAAGAATGCCGAATACGTATCACAGCTCCCGATTGAATAAAACTATGATCATATTTGTCGAGGCAAATCAAACTAAAAGTTAATGATACTGCAATACTGATTTTTCAGTATTTTCTCCTGTTAATATTTGGCTAGTTACAAAGGTGTCAACTTATTTTTTGCAAAATCTTCAGTAAATCAGATTTTGAACAGGACCTACGTTTATTTAAGAAGCCCTGTAATTTAGAAAAATTTCTCTGTGAGCAGTGGCCCATCATAAGACATTTACCAAACGATACTTGCGTCACTGGAAAATAAGTTGGCATTGTTGAACAGCAATAATTAGTTAAAAAGTTTTCTTTAATATCAAACGGCAAGAGGCTAACTGCTGAACAGGAATCAGTAGGTTTTCTTTTGCTTGATAGGCATGATAAATATTCAAGGTGCCAAATAAGATTGATAATCTTATTTATTAGATAAAACACTTAGCAGAGCGATTCACTTTCTAAAGATATATTGTCGGTATGGACATACCGTGGTATAATCGTACTCTAGCACCCTTCTATTTTTCTTCCCTTTAAGTTCTAAAAACTGTGAACTTCAGAATTATTTTGACCTCAGGTAAATACATCCGGGTTAAAACGACAAGCCAAATCAAAAAGATTATAAATCAGAAGATCGCAAGCTTGATTAAATTTGCACCGGAGAACTTCCTGCTCGGCACAGCCGTAACGGTTAAGACGATGTTTTTCATCTGACCTGTTAGAAACAGCTGTTCAATCCCATGCAACCTGTCTCCCTCTTCATCCAGTGCACTGTTGAGAGTTATGCGACCACTACCGCTCCATAATCAAAGGTGGCATACCCACCAGCCCAACAAGAGTAGAGCAATCTCCCCTCAATTATCCGCAGGTTGGAGTAGATTCTGGAGAAGTTGGATAAGTAGTGGGGAGATTTGTTAGGACATACACATCATCTTTGACTAAGTTACAAGCACAATCTAAGAGTTCACGGTTGGATTCTGCGAAAAAATCAGTGCCGCAAATCAACTCCTTAGAATTTTATTCCTAATCCTAAAACAACATTTTCTACTTTCTCGGAGGTTAAGGGCACGTAACCTTTTTGGTAGTCGAGTTTGATAGCAATATTTTGATTAGCGCCAATCAAATATGACGACGATGCGGTGTAGTACGGACTATGCTCTGGAACACTGCTAAAACCATATAGATAACGGACCGCCGCATTAATTTCTATTTTGCTAAAAAACCTGAAGTCAACTCCCAACTTCCCGCCGGCTCTGAAATAAGTCGAGCTGCTTTTTAAGTTTTCCTTTTCACCCTGATCAAAAATGTGACCAGATTCGGCATGTAGAAATGTCTGTAATCTGTATTCAAACCCTTCCATTATACGATAATAAACACCCAATCCGGGCAGATTTCCTAGAACCGGCTCCCATTCCAGCTCTGCACCTGCCTGAGAGCTTTTGAAATCAAAATCTGTCGCGTAATTAGCTGTCAGGCGTAATAGATGGCGTGAGAATATTCCCTTTCCATCGACATCAAAATAAAGCCCTACTTTGGGGACTAATGAGTTGGCCATTTTTTTTTCGTCTTTTGAAATAACTCTATTGAATGTCACACTAGGTGCAACCACCAGTATTCCTTTGCGACGAAACGGATACATAATGGCGCCTTTGGCTAACCAGGTGTTGGTATGCTCTGAAAAATCGCGTGCATAAGAAAAAATGGCCGGTTTTGCTTTGCTGATGGCCTTCTGTGTCGTAGTCCGCGTAATATCTTCTGCAGATTCCCTTATAAGTATTCCTTTTACACTTAACTTCGGTTTAACGGGATACAGAAAATTAACCTGATTAAACGTATAGCTACTTTGTAATCCAAAGTTTGACGAAAAATCTAATAATGGTGCTGTGCTCGTAAAGTTTAAGTCGCCTATATCAATACTCCCGTTCTTGTTTTTGTCATTAATTAATTCTCCATAATTGTCAATTAAGTAAGTTTTTAACTCACTTGTGGTGTCCAGTGTCATGCTGTTATCAAGATCATATTTATTTTGAGCGGTCGCGCTGGCTGCGAAGCATATTGCGATTGCGGAGATTAGCGCTAATCTATTCATGGTTTTCATTAGTTTTTTTTTGTTGGCGGTGAATCCTCCTTATTTCACTGGTTTTGCTAGCTTCCTCACTAAACATGTCGATTAGTCCTTCATGCGTAAGAAGATGTTCGCTGAATGCTGTATGCTCCTTTGATTCTGTCGGAATTTTTGACCATATTAAAAGTAGCAACCCATTCACTGTCTCAGATTCCAAAACCTCCTCGTCTGATAATTCAATTGAGAATTCAATGAATTCTTCAATCAGCTTTTCTGTTAACCGGGAGATACCGACCTCCGTAAAGCCTAAGTCATCAGTGAGACTCAATCTGGCTAAAATTTCTTCTTGACGCCTTCCGGTAAGGCGGGCGATAGACTTAAAGGGTTGACAAAAAAATCAAAGGAGCTTGCAAGTCTTGCTGCAACACTTTATCTAAGTGAAAAATATACAACCAAGCAGATTTGCGAGCAATTGAAAATTGGAGGTAAGGCAACTTTATATAATTATCTGCGACATGAAGTATAGAAATTGAGGGATGAATCAGGATTGATAAAGTGGAGAAAGCCTCTTGATGTTCTAAAAGTTAAATAATTGGTATTATAGGCAAGCATCTAATTTGTTTTAAACTAATGCAATGAGTAAGAGAGGTAAAATGTTTGCTCAATTTGCCGTCAAAAAATAACTCAGTTCCTCAAAGGGGAACAACTACACAATCTAAGACCTTATCTATGGTTGGGTAGTGAACGTATATAGGCCGAAGACAGGATGAGTAACAGCAAAATGTGGTTAGAAGCCTGAACCTTATGAACAATATTATCGCTACTATTGACAATGTGAAAAGTCACTATATAATTATAAAAATTATTTTATTTCAATTTTAACAGAGTTGATGATATTTAAATAGTAGATTTCAGTGGGCAATAACTTATGTCTCGAAAAGCTTATTAAGTAATTCGTATAAACGGAAATGTATTTTAATAAATATGTCCTTTCCCAGACTAACAATTCATGTAGGAGGTTTGCGTAGCTTTTACATGCTTGCAAAAAATATGGGTCCAGGAATATCTGTTGTCCGAGAAGAATACATAAAACATAAGACAGAATACGACAATGGACTTCTACCAATACCATTTGAAATCGATTTACGTGGATTAAAGCCAGGTTTTATTAGTACGGCAACTCTCACAGCTTTATTATCTGTTTGTTATAATTTGCGTAAAACATTTGGTCAACCGATTCCCGCTTGGCTAGATTGGAATCCAGAAGTACAGAGATTTCTTGCTTCCTTGAGATTTTTTCAACTTGCCAATTCTTTAAAAATATTTAAATGGCTTCCCGGAGAGGAGATTATAGGAGGATATACGGTATCTAAAATCCAAGAATCTTCGACGATTGTTGTTTTCACAAATTCTATGAATTATGATGATATTAAAGATAGATATGCCGAAGTTAGGAGGCAACTTTGGGATCAAATTGCTCCACGCTTGGCATTTAATATTCAAGACTTAGTGTCCAATTTACGAGAAGAATCTGCTGGGATTATCACGAATGCAACTCTGGAGTTAATAATTAATGGCTTAATTCATGGCGAAAGTGAGACATTCGTAGGTATCCAAAGAAGGTCTCGTACACGGCTAACGGTTACCGTATGCGACTCAGGAATAGGGTTTCCCCTTTCCTTAGCAAAAACTACTAACGATATTTTACTTTCACGTAAAGAGAACCTTGAAGGCATACTATATGGTTGTTTGGCTACCGATTCATTTGAAAGTGGATTGACCCGTGCAATTGAATCGGTTTTAAATTATAAGGAAAGCTACAATCAAAATTATGAAAACGAAGGTTATGTTGTTGTGTCTTCATTTGATGCAGAGGTAAGATGGCAAAAGTATAATTGGGAACGTGCAAAACAAATCACACTGGAACCTTCTAACAATTTACAACTAAAAAATAATCTCGCGAAAATAAAACGACTGCGATTTGATCAAAGCGAAGGACATGAAACTGGATATTTTTTAAAATATGCAGATAACGTTAGCATCAAAGGAACAAGGATAACTTTTGAAATTGGAATATGAATGAATTCTATCTTTATACTGAGCATTTCTGTTATACATCGATCGAAGGCATTCTTTGGAGGATTTCGCCGTTTAACTTATCGAACTTTATCCCTGAGAAACCTACCGAAAGTCTAGCTCGAATAGTAGATTCGGCTGGCAGTAAAACGATTGTAATCGATTGGGACGGAATTTCAAATTTACATATCCACTCTCTCAATTCTTTCCTCAAAAAATTGAAATCGTTTGGCAAAACAGCACTTTTTATCAACTATGCCGGGCTTGAAAAGTCGAAATTAACCGATCCTTGTAAAGTTTATGAAATAAATCATGTTTCAATTGGAGATGAAATTTTAATATTATCGCCTAATCCAATTCAAAATTCTAATTACAAAATTGAAGATATCTACCAAGAGATTCAAAAGGCTCGAAACAACAAAGTAACTGATTCTATACTCAATTCAGCTGAATTTCATTATAATGGAGAATTTAAGCCATTAGCATCAACCCCATTATTATCAAATGGAGAATACAATTCTAATAAAATAATTGGTGTTCCCAGCTCATTTTTCTGGGTTACGTTTGCTTTGGCAGAGAAGGTTAAACAAATTGTTGAACAGTATCGAATTGGGAATGCAAAAAGGCCCGCAAAACTGATTAGTGTAAGTCTCAGAGCATCTGCCTTAGGGGCAGCGGTTAGTATGTTAACTGGAATTCCTTTGGAGACCATAAATCATTTTGGCCCAGTTAATAAGCCATTTAATATAGAAGCCGACTTATCATTCACTTGCGACTACATCTATATTGGCGATTATACCATTGGCGGAACAGAAATAAAAATTGCTCAAACATATGCGGCATTGAAGAATTCAATTCTTAATCACGGAGTTGTTTTGGCAAGTTTGTTTACTAGTAGCGATTACGAGCATATAGTAAAAATACATCCGCTTATAGATTCATTAAATAGTAAGATCGGGTCCTACTCTAAAATTGAATTTAAACTTCCCTCCTAATGAATTCCTCGCGGGTATTAAGAATCATTCATATTTCAGATTTCCATATTGGTGATAAAAATAACGCGAATGAATTGCTTTCGTTATCGCATTATGAAGAATTTATCAATTCCTTTGTAAACCAAGTAAGAAAAGTTCTAAAAGATGAGCAGGTTGATTTTCTGTTTATTACTGGCGATTTGGTTGATAAAGGAAATCGAGTTGGAAAATTGGAGGAAAACATGGAACATGCAACCTCGATAACGAATTATATTAAAAAAACTCTGAATCCGAAGCAAATATCTACTTGCATTGGAAACCATGACCTTGACCAAGAACTTACTACAATAAATTATACCAATAGTATCCGCAACTATTTAAATTTTTCTTCAAAATTTTCATTAGAAAATTCGATAGTTTTACCAGGTTCAACAGAATACATAAAGGTAGAGCAAATAGGAGATATTTATGTTGCAACCATCGACATTAATTTCAGATCGGATCAGAATGACAAGAAGCGACTCGAACTCAATCAGGTTGACTATGAAAGAGCAAAGATACTATTGGCGTCAGTTCCATCAAATAAACCCTTGATTGTATGCTCACATTTGCCTTGGGTGGTATTCCGTGGTCCAGAACTTATAGCCGAGGAAAATGGATGGATGGATAAACATCTATGGATAGCTGGATTAAGTATTTATGATAAAGACTTATATGAGAACCGGAATGATGCTTGGACACTATATCTTTATGGAGATGCCCACCATCCCAAATTTTTGCAAGAAGGCAAACATTTTCATGTTTTGACATCCACATTTGGTGGTGGAGATTTCACATCACGGCGATTTAATAATTCTGAATATAATAAAATTATTGAGGGAACAATTATCGAACTTGATGGGGATAAGCTCAATTACACAACGATATTTTATAAGACGACTAGTCAAACATATAACACAAATTTTGGTAGTAATTGGACGATAGAAGAATCTAAAAGTTATTCATTGAATAGCACTTCGAGATCACTTTTATTTTATTCACCACCTGGCGAACAATCCTATTTTAAAGATTATAAGACGGAAAAAATAAGTGATAAGGTAAGTTTGAAGATCAAAGAGCACATTAAAGAATTTAACTTATACAGGTTCGGACGATTCCCTATTTCCAATACTCACGCTTCCTTAGGGTGGATATCTATTCACAAATTATTTGAACAAATGGAGTATGGAGCTAGTGAAAATGGGAGTAAACTATTGCAATATTGCTTGTACGAGGCAAAGGAATGGATTACAGATCCTACAAACCCCGTAATTTCTGATTCTGAGTTGAACGATGAGGAAACCTTATTCCTAGGTATCAACCTATGGGGAGGGATTTTTGCAAGTTTCTTGGGAATGATGTGCACTGTTCCTAGTTTTTCCATATCTATGGAAAAAACAAATAGTGACTTTGTAAATAACGAAGATTGCTCTCCTTTCGAGCGTTTAGATCATTATAAATCATCTATTGTGAGCAAAGGAAAGGTAAAAAATATCATACTCTTTACAGATGTGGTGTCTACCGGAGAAACGGTTTTGAACCTTCTGTTATTTATCAATTCACTTATAAGTTTCAAACCGAGAGTATCAGTAGTGTCAATAATTTCAGATTGTGATACTATTAGAAAAGGAAACTTCGAGGCTTTTCACAGAATTGGTACACTTTGTAAGGATATGAAACTTCCAATTATACACATAGATACTCTGCCTGATGAAGATATTCTACCTTCTAAATTTAGTATCCATAGTTAATGTTCAATTAAACTTAAAGACTTCCTACTTTTCTTTTAAAAATAAATTGTAGAAGACTTCAATGATTTTTAATAAAGAGGCACAAATTGCAAACATTAACTCGGTACTGCTTTTCGGAGTATTGTTTGATTTATTTTTTCTTCTCATATGTCTTGTTATCAGATGTTTAATTTTATCTGATCGCAAATTTCGAATACAATTTAGCAGCTAACAAGCTACAATACTAGATTGTAGAAACACTTGTAGAATATGTTATTCAAATGTAGAACACAAATTATTACTGAAAATTAAACAGTATTACATCGATTAATTCTCTATTTCCCTTTTTCATTTTATTAAGTGCTTGCTTATGGAACCTCCATTTATTCCCTGGTTGTTTACCGTTCTGTTGGATAAAGCACGAGTCCAGCTTTAATGAGTCTAATCGGTCTTCCATTAAAATTAATCCCAATTCCATCATTCTTACTATTAGGTAGGCTAGCTCATTTGCATTTCTCTTCCATATAATTGGTTTGAATTCAGTAGGAAGTTTTCCTTGAAAAACCATTTTAAAATTTTCTGGCGTGCAACTTTCTATATAAGGATTTAATAAAAACTGAAGTTCACTCAGATCTTCTGAATTTCCGGTCCAAGTGTAAGAAATGGATGATTGGAAAGGAGGATAAAATTTTTTACTCCAAATTGATTTTAAATCAGCAGGCATCCCATTAAAGATGTTTTGGATACTGCTTGATGAATCGCTAAGTGATATCTTACTTTGAACATGCTCACTTTGAATTTCATTGATTGCAAATTTAATAAGATCCCAATACTCAGGTTGATTCGGTTCACTTTCTTCAACAGTAAGCGCCGAGATCTCTCTAATAAATTCCAGTAAACACTCGATATATTCAGGACATTTCATTTCGACACCCACATACCATCTTGCAACTGCGCAAAGGACCATTTCTGAGTCCAGGTTCTTATCAGGGCGATAAAACATTCTATTTACATTGTCAAAGTATTCGATGGTTCTCGAATTCACTGCTTCTAATCCCCTTCTAAACATTGGTCGACGCATGTCGAGTAATAAAGGAGCAATCTGATTAAATAAGTCCCAAATAAAGGAATCTTCATATTGAGTGAATTGGCCTACTTTATCTGCCATGAACTATCAATTGTGGGAATTAGCATCGTTTGCAAATTTTATGTATCGTGTTTAATTAAGTTCAACTATCAATTAATGATTGACTTTCTCTATTCTTCGCAGAGGTTATCAAATTTTCGTATAAATGCACTTTTAAGAGTTGCTGACGCTAAAAGTTCCATTTTATAAAGATCTAGGTATGTGAATATAGATTCAAAGAAATTGTCGCGATAAATAATCATTTTTCCATTTTTAGCTTCAACAATCACCGAGTTAGACCTTCCCCATATAGCCCAATTACCTTTTGTACGGGCTTCATGAAGTAGACCGCAGCGTATGTTTTTATAAAAATCTTTAGAAGTTGTATTGTTAAAATCAGTATTAAATGGAGTTCTATTTACCAGGAAAGAGACAAAGATATCTTCACTACTATCATATTGGTAAGCGGTCAACCCCGGATCATTTCTGCGACGAAATTTATAATTTTTCCCTTGATATGTACTTTCTAAGAATTCGATTATTGAACATAAAATAGTCATTATTGAAAATCCTTCACCGCTATAAGATCCATTTTCCTTAATACTGTTTAGCGGTCGAATGTATCTATCATTTAGTCGGGTTAAAAAATATTCTTCATAAGCTTTCTCCCACGATGCATTTTCTTGTAATTCAATTAAAATTAATTTTACTGCTTGCCAGTCTTGAACCGTTTTATTGCCGGCAATCTGGGTCTTTAACGGTAATAACATAGTTTTTCCTTTTTTGCAGACTTATCGAGTTTAGTTTAAGTCGAACTAATATGGTGTTTCGATCAACACCCGACTTCTAGAATTCTGATAATCACGATTCTGTGTCTGAGGTTATAGCTTAAATAAATATAAAGTTAAATTATACTATCTTTTTACTTGGCAATAGTGAAAATTGTTATGGAGATGTTTCGTTAAAAGGTGTGTAGTTTTTGCTGTAATATAATTTTATCTGGTATCACTACTGTTATGTTAAATAGATTTTATAAAGCAACCCAGCCGCACGTTTACCAGTCAGTGCAACCGAAATTTACGAAGTGAAAAATGACGGTTTCAAGCCTTCACTGTGTCAGCCAGCTATTTACCACGTCCTACGGCCGCTCCTTAAACCGCCGTCTGGGCTTGAATCCAAGGGGACAAACCCCGTCATTTTTCATTCGTGAGAGGCAAGCGATTGCCCTTTGGCACAAAGCCAGGGCCTTAGCTACTTCAAATGTCTTTCACGCATGAAAAATTCACAAAACACTCCAAAGATTTATGTTGGCACTTATGGAAGGTATAATTCCGGATCGCTTTTCGGAAAATGGTTTGATCTTTCAGACTATTCAGATGCAGCAGAATTTTACAAAGACTGCTATGAATACCACCGCAATGAATTCCTGCCAGAATTAATGTTTCAGGATTGGGAAGGCATCCCGGATTTTTTGATTTCAGAATGCAGTCTGTATGAAGAGGCTTTCAAATATTTTAAAGCAGTTTCAGAAATGGATGACGATAGGGCAGAGGCCTTTGAGTTATACTGCTCAAATATTGTCTCCTGGCCAGCCAATGGAAATGATCTGGAAGAGACATTGGAAGGGTTTAATGAGGCCTATCAGGGCTATTATGGAGGAGTCATGAAAGATCCTAAAACAGAGTTCACGTATCAATACGTTGAGGATACCGGAATGCTCGCGGGAGCGCCTTCTGTTTTGGAAAGATATTTTGATTACGAAGCCTTTGGAAAAGACTTGTTTCTGGATGGATACTCAGAGTATAACGGTCATGTTTTCATTGATATCTAACATGAAGTTCAGGAGTCTGACTAATTTCTTTCAGACTCCTGAATTACATAGGAAATACCACTCGTTTACCCCCTCTGAACCGATATCTGCACTTCCGAAGTGATGTGCTAACCTGATTTTGAGCTGATTAATTTTTTACCAGCAATTGGATTTTTTAGTACCTGTTGGTAACTTAACTAAAAAACCGACTGGCTATGAAAATATCCTACTTTAAAATCAGAGACAAATTCGACTTTTCACCTGACCGCTTTGAAATTGGCAACCCGCTGATCCAAAGCTGGCATTTTAACCACAATCACCTTTTTAAGAAAATTTACAGTCTGCCCGCCTGTGAGTATAACGCTTTTTATGATTACCACCTTCACTATTTTCTTGGGTCTAGTCCGGATCAACAGCAGCAATTCTTTGAAAACTTTTCAAGGCTTACATCCGAGCGGATCGCGTATTATAAAATGCAGGACCCGTTTTCTTCCAGACAGAAAACATATCAATCGAACCTTATCAAACTGGAATCCTTTCAATCGTTTCTTCGCTCCATCGATCAGTGGCACGTTTTCGACCCGCTTGAATCGGTCATCGCAGAAAAGAGCCGTCTGATCGATCAGCTAACCGCGGAAAACGCACAGTTAAAAGAGCAGCTCAAAGCGATGAAAGAATATGAGACGAGCGAAAAGATTGGCATTGTAGAAAACCACCTGGGCACTTTCGTTGATCTTCTTCTGCAAATGCAGGAGCTGACGCTGCCTGTGGAAAAGAAGACACTTCTCAGGGTACAAGGTAAAAGCGCCTGGTACAAACTGCTCTCCCGGTACTTTCTTCATGGGGGAAATCCTATCCCGATTGAGACCGCACGTAACTATTTTTCAGGAAAAGATGATGATGCATCTGCCAAAGGGACAAGAGTCAGAAAGGAGCATAAGTTATTTATAATCAGTAAAATGAAATAAACAGGTAGTTCTGGTGCTTGACCAATGGACCCTTTTGGTCATTATTATTGGGGCCTGTTCTTGTATGTTTGCTTTTGATGATTTCTGGCGGTGGTACCCCGTCAGCAGTCAGGTTTATGTTCCATTCTTAAACAAAAGCAGTCATGCATGTAGAGTTGATCACGAGGGAAGACTTGCGCCAGTTTAAAACTGAACTTCTCGAAGAACTTAAAACCGTTGTTTCCAAAACAAAACAGTCGCCACACAGCAGGTGGCTTAAAAGCGCCCAGGTAAGAGAGCTCTTAAAAATCTCGCCCGGAACACTTTTGAACCTGCGTGTCAATGGACATCTGCGCTACACCAAAGTGGGCGGCAGTTTTTACTACCAGTACGAGGACATCGAGCTCATGCTGGCAAACGGACCCTCTAAAAAGCGGTAACCGTTGAAAGTCTCAGAGACAAACATCACCAGTCCGGCGGGAGCCGGGTTGGTAGAAGGGGTATGGGATGATCCCAGGCTCCGCGCGGTGCACATCTGTCTGTTTGCGGCCATCGCTTTTCATTGCGGGAAGGCGGGCCAAGACCAGATACAGATCAGCCGCCGCAGACTGATGCGCTCTGCAAGGATTCAATCCGTTGCGACGTATCACAGCTGCATCCGGGACCTTGCCCGGTTTGGTCACATTGATTATCACCCTTCTTTTCATCCGCTGCGTGCGAGCCGTATAGGGCTTAGCGGTCAATATGAAAAGAGCTTAAACAGTCAGGACAATGGATAAAGAACTTTTGATAGCCATGTATGAGAAGAAAGATCCGAAGCGAAGAAGAAAACTCTACGAATTTTTCCAGGGGCTCTTCGACCAGAATCTTTCGGCCACGCTTACCGTCGAGCTCATCAACAAGGAGCTCGGCGCGCCGCTGACCGTGCTGTACGATGTGAAGTACATCCGCTCGCACGCCGGGCAATGGAATGACGCGGGAAAGTCTGGAAAAACGGCTCCGGTCAGCATTCCAAAACCGCTGGAACCACAAAGGTTACCGGTGGAAGAGGATGTAGTAAGAAGACAATCATTTAAAAGTAACAAATTTGGTAAATCATGAAAAAGTTTAATTTCATAACCCAGTCCAAAGGCGGCGTGGGTAAGTCCCTTTTGATGTATTTGTTTGCACTGAAATACGGACATAAAAAAGACATCCTTTTTGTTGACCTGGACTCTTCTACCGAATCCAGCAAAAAGCAGCTTTCCTTCATTGACCGTGACAACTTTGATATGGTCAGTTTGAACGATGACAGGGATGTTCTGGTACGGGATCTGTTGGTCGGTTACCTCGAAGAGGTTTCCGAGAGCCGGTACGAAACGGTTTATTTTGACCTTGGCTCGCCGGAAAGCGCGCAGCTCCCGTTTCTGATTCGGGACGATATCCCGATGAAGGAATTTGCTGACGACTCCGGTTTTGAAATGATTTTTCATGTCGTCATTGGCGGCGGTCCGGCTTACCAGTCTTCGGTCAATTACCTCGAGCAGATCAGGGCTGCGGTCGGAGATGATTTTAAGATCATCGTCTGGAAGAGTATTACTTCATTCCGGGGCTTTGGTGTACTTGCCCAGGAGCTGGAAGAGCGCTGCGCAAAGGCAGGCCTTACATTGAGACAATTCGGGGATTTCGTACCCACGACGGCTCAGGGAGGACAGATCCTGGATGGTGCAAGACTGGGCTGGGGACTGGATAATTATAGCCGTGGTACACGGTTCAGTTTAAAAAGACAACTTCAAATAGACATCAAAGATGAATGATGATAAGAGAGCACGGATGTCTGCCATGATCAGCTACATCCAGGCGGAGTATCTGATGAAATACGGCATGGAAATGGATGAATGGTCTGCCATTAATTTTGCTGAAATCAGGGAGCATTTTGGTGTCATCAGAAAAGAGCTGAATGCAAACCTTCTTGAAAGCAAAAAGTTGCAGCAGACCTTCAAGGGCTCTATCAGTTCGGTACACTTCGCTTCTGACAAACAATCGTTTCTTCACGGACTGGGCGTCAGTATTCCGTATGCCGTTTGCGTGTTGATCCTTGGCTTTTTATGCTACTATTATCTGAGCACCTTTAAGATGTATCAGGGTATAAGCAGATACGTTGAGGATTTGAAAAACATCGAATCTTACCAGGATCTTGTGCGGGAAGGAAATATCAGAACCCAGAACGGAGTTGAGTTTCTGATCCTGAAACAGGCGAAGCCTGGCGATAACACCTTTGGCCGGGTCTACGAGTTCGATGGGAAAAGAAAAGAGGTCCACGTTCCGCTTCGAAGGCTAAAATGATCCTTTTAGATCCAATCAAGGCAATTGAAGTCATTTTGGATCAGAAAAAGGAAATTAAAAGTCATAAGAATCATTTATGATCAATTTAAGTCACTGTTTAATCATTTTTAAACCGTTCGGGGCCTTGCGATGGCTTTCTCCATAGCCAGCTATCGCCGTTGCGTCGCGAAAATGCGACCAACGGCGAGAACTGGCCATGGGAAACCCCTGGACCCCGGCTATTCGCCTTTGGGCTCATAGCTTAATGCTGAAGACTTATGGAAAAAAAGCAAAAAGGCAGACCGCCGAAAGGGGAGCGGATTGCTAAAAAAGAACACTTCTCGGTGTGGGTAAGCAAGGATCAGAAAGCGCTGATCAATGAAAAGATCCAAAGGAGCGGACTTTCGGCGAGTCAGTACTTTCTCACGCAAGTACTGGATACGCCCATCAAAAGACCGCAGCTCAAAGTGCTGCCCAGGCAGACCGCGGAGCTTTACAAAGTACTCCGCATGCTCAGCGGACAGTTTGCCCTCGCGGTGCTTCGGGCCAGTCAGGCGGATATGCTTTCCAGGCAGTGGCAAGAGAGCAGCCAGAACATTTCACTGGTCTCCAAGTTGATTATGCAGTGGGTGTACGAAGACTTTGAAGTCAGATCGTTCCGTCAGACGCTGACGGATATCAACGAGTGGACGCGCCAGATTTATGGTTACCTTGAAAAGGTGTTGCCAACTGCAGAGAGCAAAACCGGTATCCTTGAAACGGCAGCCAGGCTACGTCATAAAAGCCAGGAGCTTCTTGAAAAGTACGAGGTGCATTATCTCAGGGATGAAGCTCCAAACGATCTGGCCGTTTGGCAGGATGAGAAACCGGACCCAAGAATTCCGGTTCATGATGTGATTAAAGAAACCATGGAGCAATTACTAAAACAACGAAAGTTATGATCGGGAAGGTAGGACTGGGCAGGTATGCCAAAGGGATTTTGGTATACTGCTATTATGACAAGCCGCTGAGCACAAAACAGATTAAGCAGCTGGGAACAGAGGACGTAAGAGGGGAGCTGGTGTATATTCAGAATCTGGCGCTTCAAAAGCTGCCGGATGGACGGTTTGATATTGAGAATCTGTCCAGGCAGTTTCTGGATAACATGGAAAAGAACAGAAGACTGACCAAGTTCATCTGGCACCAGTCATTTAGCTTCCCGCCGGGCGAGAATCCTGGCAACGAAAAGATCACAGAAATTGCCATGCAATTTGCCAGGGATTTCGGGTTTGAGGATAATCAGATGGCTGTCTTTTTGCATAGCGATAAAGCGCATAAACATTTTCATATCGTTGCCAACCGGATCAATTACAATGGAAAGAACACGGCTGACCATTTTAACAATTATGCCAGGGTCGGCAAGTTTTGTCGGAAGATGGAATTGGAGCTTGGCCTTCGCATCACGCCGGACATGCACCTGACAGCTGAGAATAAACAGCAGCCTAGACAAACGGTTGATCAGGCGCTTCTAAAATTGAAGCAGGCCGTTGACAGTATTTTACCGAATGTTTCTACCATGCAGCAGCTTGGCACTGCACTGCAAAAGCAAGGGGTTAAAACGCTTGTTAAGCGGGGAATCACTTTTATCAATACCCGAAACGGAATGAAGGTGAAGGGTTCTGATATCGGTAGGGAATATTCGCTTGCTAATCTGGAAAAACGGCTGGGCGAAGTTCAGAGCCCGCAGAAAAGTAAGTCGGCAGAACTAAGTCTGGCAAAGCAGCGAAAGAAGGGACTCAGTATCTAAAACCGTCATTCCTATTTTACTCACCAATATTTTTCCACTGCCTTACCGGGGAATGGGTAAGACAGTGGAAAAAATACCGTCTAAGTAAAAGTAATAAAGCCGATCTCAGTTGTATATGCCATAGCCCGGCATTTCATTAAAGCGTGCGCGGCTTTAATCCTGCGGCTGTACAAGCAGCCTCGTAATTTCTTTTTACTTAAAAATAAGCTAAACCCAGTTGTATATGCCCCAATGGACATTTAACGAAACTTTCCAAGTTTCATCCTGCGGCTTTACAAGCAGCCTCGTCATTTTTTTATTCCACCAGCACGGTGATGCCGGCACCGGCAGCTTTCCGCTCGA
This sequence comes from Dyadobacter frigoris, assembly GCF_005280585.1. Lineage (GTDB taxonomy): Bacteria > Bacteroidota > Bacteroidia > Cytophagales > Spirosomataceae > Dyadobacter > Dyadobacter frigoris. The sequence continues at coordinate 109,390 of NZ_SZVO01000003.1, read as the reverse complement.
TCTTTTGTTTTAATCCGCCATATCCCCAGTTGCGAAGAATAAAAGGATTTTCAGCGGCCTCTTCTTCTTTTTCCTGCTGGTCGACAAGCAGCAGTGTAGCGGCCTGGTTTCGGACGCAAAGGTCAATCAACCTTCTGCTGTATACGTGCTGTTTTTGGTTTACGTAGCGTTTTTCTGCGTTACGTAAATTTTCGATCGTGTTTTCCTTAATCTTCTTTCTGGCTTGGCTGTTCATAAAGGACATGGCATTTTGTTTTCTTCGGATGGCGGCCTGGATCGCAAGCCTTTTGTAAAGGAATTCATCCTTGTTTCCGATGGTGTAACGGCTCTTGCCAATAGTCAGCATGATCGGATAGTCCAGTGAAAGCGAGGCTTCCGCGATAATATTTTCGTCAAGGGGTTGCACGCTGTTTTCCGCCTGAAAAACAGCGGACATAAAGATCTTTCCTTTCTCGAGTACCAGCGAACTGGTGCAGAGTTTGATTTCTTTGTTGAGAAGTCTTTGCAGCAGCCCCCTTTTATCTGAGAAATCACTGCCAAGATAGGTTTTAAAAGGGATGTCAAAGAGCTTGAAATGAAAGACATACCCTTGCTCGTTCACGGTGAGCGATTTAAGGTCGGTACCCTTAAATGGAATCGGAATCTCCTTTTTGAAATTGGGAAGCGTTCTTTCGCCGGTGATATAGGACATCATGTTTGTGTTAAAGGTGCTCACCAGTGAAGCATTCAGCGAGCTCATAATATGCATCGGGATACTGCCCTTGAAGTTTCTGGCCAGGATCTGGTAGCTGGTGTTCATGCGGGAAGTAGTCAGAATGCCGCCTTCATCTACTTTTACATTGGCAAGTTTGACTTTGACTTCATCGGTAAGGTAAATGATCTCTTTGATCTGCTGCTGCACATAGTGGTGTGTAAAAATCAGATTGGACGCTTTGTAGCAAATGTAGCGCCAGTCGTAAAGCATTTTATAGACCTGAACTTTATAATCCGGGTCTTCGCTGTCCACTTTCAGCTGGATTTTACGGGTGAAGAATATCTTTTCCATTTTTCTGACCGGTTTGATTAAAATCGATTGACTTTCTGCTGGCTATTCTGATTTTTCAAAAGCTGATGCGCATGAATATATTGCTGCTGAACCTGGACCTGGTTCATTCCCAATTTCAAGGCGATGTCACCAAAGGACATCTTCCGGATTTTGCGAAGTTGATAAATGGAGGTCTGCTGAGTATTTAGTGATTCGGTGTCCGGATTTAATTTTTTGACAGAAAGATCCTTTGGTTTCCTTTTACCTTGCGCATGCACCATATTTTTAATTTGCTCCACACTTTTTTTGATCTGATTGGACACCTGGATGGTGCTGGTCCCTAATCGATCGGCGATTTGTTTATGGTTTAACCCTTGCTTAAAGTGAAGGGAAGCTATTTGCTGTGCGTCGGTGGACAGATATTTCAGTGCCTGGGTTATTCTTTCGAGATTTTGGATATCATTCTCATAAGATTCTTTATCTGTCAACACATCTTCAAAGTCTCCAATTGTCGATTCAAAATGGTCTATTAACACGGTTTTTCCGTATATGCTATGACGCGACTTTTCAATGTGTCGGAGAATCTGCCAGCGCAGGTTCATCCGGATGAATCTATATATATGGGGCAGGCTTTCCATTCTTTCACGATGCTGCCATGCTTTCAGGTAACATTCGTGAAGGATACAAGTAATTAGGAATTCGTCTTTGATTAGGGTTTTACCAAAATACAGAAGGTTATGGAAGGATTTACGGTAGATAAAATCCATTGCACGCTGATCGCCTCGATGAAACAGAGCGAGATATCCGTCATTTTTTTCACTGTCTATTGATAGATCATGTAGTCCCATGGTGCATGCTTTATGACTTACAGTTACAAATATAGTCAATTTCTAACAATTGTGAGTTATAACCCACTTTATTTTTTGGCATTTCCATCCAACTTTCGAAAAACAATGTAGAAAGTGAAAGACAGGTATAATAAAGAAATTAAGCTGTTTGGAGAAAGGTTAAAGGAAATTCGGCTGTATCGCGAAATGATTCAGCTTGATTTGGGAGAGGCTATTGGTATGGAGCGTAGTGAAATTAGTAAAATGGAACATGGGAAAAAAAACGTAGAGTTTAATACTTTGGTTAGACTTTCTGAGGCTTTAAATGTAAACCTTTACGATTTTTTTAGTCCGACTTTTGAAAGAAATTAAACTGATAACAAAGAGGTGGACTTATAGGTAGTTGAACAATAGTAATTTAGCTTACATCTTGAAACATTGAAATCTATAATCTTATAACTTGCCAACAGCAGTGAACCTTAGATCTTAATTTCAACATGTTAAAGTCATATCTGAACGGAATATGAATGCTCAAATCCTCCCCGCTGTCTCTATTTATTTGCTGTTATTAGATAATCAAATAATTTGCAGGAATTTTAAGTATAACCATGAATGGAAAGAAGTCAATAGTTATTTGCGATACTAATATTTGGTATGGGATTGGCGAAGGTACGATAGAGGAAAATGTTTTTAATGACGTTCATCTGGTGGGAACATTTGTCTCGGCTTATGAATTAAGCCATAGTCCAGCGATATACAAGAAAACTGAAATTTGGAAGAGAAGTGTTGATGCTTTTTTTCCAATTGCCAATTAGGCACAGATATTATTCTCCGCCTTCATATCTTCATTTTCTTGCTGGCAGGCAACTTCCTAATGCGGATGAACTAAGACTTTTCAGGGATCTTCAAATTTTGCGTAACAGTATTGACAACGTTAACCCTAATGATTTCTTGGAGCGAATTCAAACAATAAAATCTACGCTTAGTGAAAATGCTTCTAACGGGTTAGAGCAGATTAGGGAAGCTCAAACGGTATTTAACGATTTTAAGAAATTAAAGGAACTTTTAAAATATCCAAAGTACAAACTGGCACATGTTGAAATTGTCAAAACCCACCTTCTGAGTATTTCTGGAGAAGAGTATATGGATTGGACGATGTTAGATTTATGGTTACATACATATAATGAATGGCTAATAAAGATCACTAGAGATAAAAACACTGGCTTTACTAATAATGACTTTAACGATTTAATGAATTTAGTTTACGTCCCTCCCGGTGCGCTATATTGGTCACTCGATAAAAAAAAGACACTTCCATTGATTAGAGAGGCAGGATTTGAAAGGTATCTTTTCTCCTCTGATAAATAATTGACATTTTTTAATTTGTCATCATACATATCTTCTCTCAGGTTTATCTCAAATTTTTTAAAGGATCGTTGTGAGATTGAGCGAATTATTATAAGTGTACCAATACTTAGCTGCTTCAATTAATAGTCAATCATATAGAAATTTTGAAATTAAACTGAGTTAAAATTGCTTACTTTGGAATAAACCGTAAGTAACTCGATGTAGATCCAGGCTTTGCAATCCTGTTCTCATAGGTTAAAATAAAAGAACATTATATTAATTACTGGAATTGCCCTTTATGTCTGAAAATACCCATCCTGACCGCCTTGATATGGCAAGCACCGATTTGGTGAAACATAATATAGAAGCTCTTGCAGCCTTGTTTCCTAATTGTGTTACCGAAACAGCTGATGGCAAGGCAGTTGATTTTGATCTACTCAAACAGGAGTTAAACCATCAGGTTATTGAAGGTAACAAGGAGCGCTATCGCCTGGAATGGCCAGGCAAACGTGAGGCCATTGTAACGGCAAATCTTCCTACTACAAAAACGTTGCGCCCGGTACGTGAAGACTCGGTTGATTTTGACAATACTGAGAATCTTTATATTGAAGGGGACAACCTTGAAGTGTTGAAGATTTTGCAAGAAAGTTATTTTGGCAAGGTTAAGATGATTTATATTGATCCACCGTATAATACGGGGAAAGACTTTGTCTATCGAGATAACTTTACTCAGGACAGCGAAGAATTTAAAGAAGAAAGTGGGCAAAAGGATGAGTATAATCGTCGCCTTGTTGTGAATTCGGATACTTCTGGAAGATACCATTCAGATTGGTTGAGCATGATGTACCCAAGGATTAAGTTAGCCAGAAATCTTCTTACATCTGATGGAGTGGTTTTGATATCCATTGACGAAAAGGAAGTTCACAACCTCAAAAAATTATGCGACGAAATTTTTGGTGAGAAAAACTTTGTCGGGGAAATCATTTGGAAAAATAGTAGCAGGAATGATCAAGCCTACATAGCTATACAAAATGAATATATTCTTGTTTACGTAAATTCGAAGGAAGCTAACAAAGGTAATTGGGAAGAAAAGAAAGAGGGCCTTGAGTTAATATATAAGGCATTCGACACATTTAGGAGAGAGCGCGGTGATGATTGGGAGGCGATTCATAAAGACGCATTAGAATGGTACAAGCAGTTTCCTCCCTCCAATCCTATATATGGGTCGAAACACTATAGTTGGATGGATGAGAAGGGTGTATATTTTCCTGATAATTTATCTGGTCCAAATTTCGGTCAGTATAGATATGACATTATTCATCCTGAGACTAAGGGGGTTTGTAAAGAACCTTCTAGAGGGTGGGTTTACCCAGAGGAGACAATGAAGAAAAGGATAAATGACAAACTCGTTCATTTTGGAAAGGATCACACAACAGTACCTAACAACAAAACATATTTAAAAAATACAGAATTTCAGAGCATTCCGAATATCAAGTTTAAGGATGGAAGGGCAGCATCTAAGGAATTACGCGCGCTCATGTCAGGTGATGTCTTCACAAACCCCAAGGATGTAACATTGCTAACCGATTTGTTTAAGGCAATGAAATTGGATAAGGACGATATTATCATAGATTTTTTTTCGGGTTCCGGAACCATCTCCGAGTGCATTTTTAGATTAAATTATTCGAGTGGTTCAAAATGTAAATTCATACTAGTGTTAAGTTAACACTAAATTGACGGATAGAGTCTCTTTAATTTTATTCTGGCATCTTCCTTTTTAAACTGCCAGTTTATGGTTGCTTCTTTGTTGTTTCGATGATTTTGCCAGGCGTTTACTTCTGTTTCAATTTTTTCTCTGGTAGAAATATGTCGATTCAAGCATTGTCCAGTTAGAACATGCAGTTCTATTTCTGCCATATTTAACCAACTGCCGTGCTTTGGAGTATAAACAAATTCGAATCTATCCCAAAGTCTTTTTGCTTCTTCTGGCTCGAAAGCCTCATAAAATGCGGATGGGTCGTGAGTCTTAAAATTATCCATGACCAGTGTAATTTTTTGAGCATTGGGACAGAATTCGTCTGATATACGTTTGATGAATTTGGCCCATTCCTTTTTCGTTTTAAATTCTGTAACCTCAACAAGACGCCTTCCTCGCAATGGCTCGCTGGCCATAAAAATATTTGCAACTCCATGCCTGATATATTCATAATCAACTCTCGCCTCTTGACCCGGTTTCATTGGAACCGAAATTCTGGCGTCCTCAATTAGTTGTTTAGGCGACTCATCCATGCATATTATGGGAAAATGCTCATTATAAGGCCTTTGATATACATCAAGCACTCGTTCCATGTGTGCTACAAATTCGCTACTTTGCTCAGTAGCTATCACCCAACCCTTTACTTTCCAAGGTTTAAGTTCATTTTTTTTAGAACATTTCCCACTGCCACATGTGAGATACTTTCAACATATTTTAATTCTACCATTTTATCTGCTAAAAGCCGTAAAGACCATTTAGCAAAGCCTGTTGGTGGGCTGCTGCAACAGAGTGACACCAGTTTTGCTTCTATTTCTCCGTCTATTTTGGGCTCATATATACGGGTGGTCTTCCGACGTTCCAAAGTCGCTTCAAAACCATCCTCTACAAACTTTTTTTTTATCCTGTCAATTGTTCTCATTCCAATACGCAACACATTACTGATTTGTTCATTAGTTACTTTTTGAGAATATTCTCCTTCATCGCTATTCAAGAGAACATACGCTGCTCTAAAAGTCTGTGTGCTATGAGAGCCTTTATTGATAACCTGCATTAATTCTTCAACTTCTGTCTTCGTCAGTTTTATATGATACCGTATCATGAGCAATTTTTTTGACTAAGATACAGTTATTATACGTCATATCATAATTAACTTAACACTAGTTCAAATTCAGGAAGATTTAAATGAGACTTTAAAACTTGCATCAGGGGGAGCTGTATCCACCATAAAGAATGCAATTGAGTATCTAAGAGCTCAGAAATTGCCCGAAAATATTTGTGAGTTGGCCAAAATTAGAATACGGAAGTCTGGCGCAAAAATTAAGGCTGAAAAAGAATTAGCTAATTCAGGTAGACTACAATTCAAAGATAATTTAACTGATGAGTTGGATACTGGTTTCCGAGTGTATCGTCTGGATGAAAGCAATATGCAGGATGTTTACTATCGCCCCCAGGATTACAACCAAGAGCAACTGGAAATTTTTGCAGATAATATTAAGCCCGACAGAACTGCTGATGACCTATTAACTCAGGTCATGCTGGATTGGGGCTTGCCACTTACTTACAAAATTGATCAGCTTTCCGTTTCAGGAAAACAGGTCTTTCAGGTGGCTCAAAATTCGCTTATGGCTTGTTTTGATAACAGTATCGATGAGGCATTTGCAAAGGAAGTTGCTGTCTACAAGCCTATGCGTATCGTCTTCCGGGATAAAGGATTTAAGAATGATACTGCCAAAGAAAATGTGAGGCAGTTACTGAAACAATTGAGTTCTGAAACCGAAATGCGTGTGATCTAAGCTATGAAATTACAATTTAAAGAACAGGATTTTCAGGTTCAGGCAGTAAAGGCGGTTACAGATTGTTTTGCAGGCCAGCCAAGAGAAACCAACCGTTTTACGCTCGAAAGAAGTAAAGAAATTATCCGTAAGGCCAAAGCTGCGAGTGTTGGTCAAACTGATTTGGAGATGGATGTCATGGAAACAATTGGGTACCGTAACCGCCCTATCCAAATTACCGAAGATCAGTTGCTAAAAAATATTAAACTAGTACAACACGAAAATGATATACCGGAAAGTGACAAGCTTGAACGCCCCAAAGGCCTGAAACTTGGTTACAACCTAACCATCGAAATGGAGACGGGAACAGGTAAAACATATACCTACATCCGTACCATGTACGAATTGCATCAGTTTTATGGTTGGAGCAAGTTCATTATTATAGTGCCCAGCATCGCCATAAGGGAAGGGGTATATAAGTCATTCGAAGTTACCCAGGACCATTTTCAGGAATTGTATGGTCACCGTATCAGTCCGTTTATTTATAATTCTGGTCGTCCCCAGGATATTGAAAGTTTTGCGTCTGATAGCCGTATTAGCGTGATGATCATTAATACTCAGGCATTTAATGCAAAAGGAAAAGATTCCCGTAGGATATATATGGAGTTGGATCAGTTCGCATCCCGGCGTCCTATTGAAGTCATTGCGCAAACCAACCCAATACTTATTATTGACGAACCTCAGTCTGTTGATGGTGATAAGACGTTGGAAAGTATGCAGGATTTTCGTCCGCTTTTTACGCTTCGCTATTCAGCGACGCATAAGAATGAATATAACAAAGTGTACAGGCTGGACGCCTTGGATGCATACAATAAAAAGCTGGTTAAAAAGATACAGGTCAAAGGAATTAGTCTCAAAGGCAGCACCGGCACCACGGGGTATTTGTATTTGGAGCAGATTCAGCTTTCAACGAACAAAGCTCCCGTCGCAATCATTGAGTATGAGAAACGTAGTGGGACAGCCGTAAAGCGTGTCCGCGAAAAGCTCGAAAAAGGAGCCAACCTTTTTGAACTATCTGGTGAAATGCCTCAATACAAAAACTGGATCGTCCAGGATGTAGATGGTTATTTCAATAAGGTAATCATCAATGGGCAGGAGATTATAGCCGGTGAAGCCATAGGTGATCTGGACGAGAAAGCTTTCCGCCGCATTCAAATACGTGAAACCATTATTTCACATCTTAGTAAGGAACGTGATTTATTCGAAAAAGGAATAAAAGTACTATCACTTTTCTTCATCGATTCAGTTGAGAAGTATCGGGTATATGACCAGAATGGGGAACAGCAACTTGGAGAATATGCAAAGATTTTTGAAGAAGAATATAATCTTCAACGAAACGGACATATCAGCTTATTCCATCAGGACTACAATCAATATTTGTATGACACTGACCCCGGACAAATCCACAAAGGTTATATACCTGATGGATATGCCCAATATTTACAACGAGATGATGCAGAGCGTGTACACAATGGGTATTTCTCGATTGATAAAAATAAGAAACTCATTACCCCCTCAGTAAAGCGAGGAAAAGAAGATAGCGATGACATCAGTGCATATGATCTAATCATGAAAGATAAAGAGCGGCTATTGAGTTTTGAGGAACCAACGCGCTTTTTGTTCTCTCACTCCGCTTTGAAAGAGGGGTGGGACAATCCGAATGTATTTCAGATCTGTACACTTAAACACTCCGATGCCAACACTCGCCGTCGTCAGGAAGTAGGCCGAGGGATGCGTCTTTCTGTGAATAAGCATGGCATTAGGCAAGATTATGAAACAGTTGGTGAGCAGGTGCATGAGATTAACAAGCTGACAATTGTAGCATCAGAAAGCTACGAGGTATTCGCAAAAGGATTGCAAAGCGAAATAGCAGAGACCCTAAAAGATCGCCCTCAGAAAGCTTCGGTGGAATTCCTTGCTGGACGTTTGATTACGGACGTACAAGGGAATCAGCTACGTCTCACTCCTGAGGAAGCCAAGAAGCTAAACAAGTTCTTGTACAAGCGAGACGTGCTTGACGATGATGATAAGATTACAACTGAGGGACGTCAATTTATAGAAGGGAATACAGTTCCTATTCCGGATAATCTGGAAGTGTATCGTGCTAGCATAACGAGTTTGCTTCGCTCGGTATACACAGGCGAAGGTATATTGCCGGAAAACGATAGAGACAATATCATACTAACGATCAATCACAACTTTTACAAGAAAGAGTTTCAGGAATTATGGAGTAAGATAAATCTGAAAACGATTTATGAAGTTCAATTTGATTCCGTGAAGCTAATAAACGATGCCAAGATTCGGATCAACGCAAATTTGAACATAGATAAGCGTACATACGAAGTTCGTAGCGGTGAGCTTAAAGAAACTAATAAAGAAGAATTAAATAAAAGGGGAGGTTTTAAAGAAGAACAACGTGAGAGCAAAGAATTAAAGTCAGATATTTATACAAATACAGTATATGATATTGTTGGTGAAATAGTCAAATTAACAAATTTGACTCGTCGTACTGTTGTAGAGATCTTGAAAGCCATTAACCAGGAGAAGTTTTTCCTTTTAAGAAAGAATCCGGAAGAGTTTATCGCCAAGTGTGCCAAGCTGATTAATGAAGAAAAAGCAAGTTTGATCATCAATAATATTGTTTATCACAAGACAGAAGAGCGTCATGATGCCAAAACAGTATTTGCAAATGATAAGTCTACGATTCGTCAGTCTGAATTTCTAAGAAAACATATTTACGACTATTTGACTACGGACTCTACAACGGAAGCAACGTTTGCTAAGGCACTTGAAAATAGCAAAAATGTGTATGTATATGCCAAACTACCCAGAAGCTTTTATATCACGACTCCCGTAGCGAATTATAGCCCGGACTGGGCAATTGTGTTTGACAAAGAATCTGTAAGACACATTTATTTCGTGGCAGAAACCAAAGGTTCCGATTCCGATCTGGAACTTCGAAAAATCGAAGCGTTAAAGATTCACTGCGCAGGCGAACATTTCAAAACCATTAGCGGGCAAGAAGTGCAGTTTTCGAAAGTGAGCAGTTACGAGAAGATGTTGGAAATTGTACAGGTTAAGTGACGGTTTACAGTAAACTAATGGGAAAAGTTATTTGATCCGGAAACAGTATGGAATTATTTGATCGGAAAGATAGGGAAAACCTGAACTACGCGAAAAACAGGCATAGCACTTATCGCTTTTATGATGGGTCGGCCAAGGAGGAATTTGTTCGGGTCAGAGAGCGAATGAACGATTGGTTTTCCTACTATCCTTCTGATCATCAGGGGCAGTTAAAGTCTGATTTCAAAGCTCAGTTTGACTCAGCCTACTTTGAACTGTTTATTCATGAATTGTTCCTGAAACAAGGTTTTAATATGAAACCTCATGTAAGTCTGGATGCTTCCACGAAGACTCCGGATTTTCTGGCAGTTAAAGAAGGACTAGAAATATACATCGAGGCCAAAGTGGCAACAGATCTGACTGAGGCGGAAGTAGCTTTACGAAATAGGCAGGATATATTATTGGATTCAATTAATGAGATTCCGTGTAAGGATTTTTGGTTATCCATTAACCGACTTGAATTTAAAACAAGCCGCAACCCAAAAACCGCTACTATTAAGGCACATATCCGAGATTCATTTCAGGATCTTCGTGACGAGCTTAAAGGTTTTGAAGGTTCGCAAAACAACCCGGATTTTATCAGGGATTACTTCTATTCGGACGATTGCCTTGATTTAGAATACGCCCTGTATCCTTCTACAGTTGAACCGGAACCACTTATCGTATCGCAGCCGCCAGTAGCTTTTTGGGGAGGATCCGACGAGTCAATTCGCAAAGCTGTAAGTAATAAGGCAAGGAGGTATGGACTTCTGGATAAACCTTTTATTATCTGTATAAATGCTATAAGCTATAAATACACCACTGCAAGAGATGCTTTTAATGCCATCTTTGGTAATCACTGGGTTACCGAAGATGGCATTGAGGTAATCCACCACTCCGATGTCAACGGAATTTTTAATAACACGACACCAAAATTTACGACGGTTTCGGCGGTTTTTATTACTCGCACTAGTCCACATAATGCTCATTGTACAGAACACTGGCTGTTAGAAAATCCATCTGCCAGGAACCCAATCGATTTCAGTCATCTTGATTTATCTTATTACAAACTGGTAGATAACAAGATTGTTGAAATTAAAAAGACGGGAGTTCCCCAGATACTTTTCGGCAATAATTTACCAACGGAAATTGCTATTGAGAATGAAACTCTTTGATAATATATCTAGTCGCCTGGGCGATGACTTGAAAACCGAAATTAAACGGGGTAGTAAATTATCGATAGCCGCGTCCAGCTTCTCTATCTATGCCTTTGAGGCGTTGAAAAAGGAATTGCGAGGAATAGAATCCCTGCAATTTATATTTACTTCACCGACTTTTATAGAGGAGAAAATACAAAAGGAATCCAGAGAATTTTATATACCACATGTTCTTCATGAAGCAGACCTTTGTGGTGGAAAATTCGAAGTACGTCTCAAGAACGAGATGAATCAAAGGGCAATTGCCAGAGAATGCGCTGAATGGGTAAAGGAAAAAGTAATATTCAAATCCAATACGCAGGCAAGTTTACCGCTGACCGGGTTGATTCACGTGGATAACGGAAAGGAAGAAGGTGCTGCGTATGTTAACCAGAATGGATTTACAATTGCTGATCTCGGCTTCACTCCAAAAAAAGGTTTTCCAACGCTGATTCAAAAAACGGAATATCCTCAGAGTAATGCCTATCTTGAGTGGTTTAGTGAAGTGTGGGACAATCAGGAAAATCTTGCTGATGTAACAGAAGCTGTGCAGAGTTATTTTGAAAGTGCTTATAGAGAGAACAGCCCCGAATTTATCTATTTCGTCACACTCTATAATTTGTTTCAGGATTTTTTAAACGATCTATCCCTTGGGGCTTTACCCAATGAAAGTATTGGTTTTAAGGATACAGTCATTTGGAACAAGCTGTATAACTTTCAACAAGACGCTGTGTTAGGTGCGATCAACAAGTTGGAAAAGTACAACGGTTGTATTATTGCAGATAGTGTTGGTCTCGGGAAAACGTTTACCGCATTGGGTGTAATTAAATACTATGAAAAGCGGAATAAAGATGTTCTGGTGCTATGTCCAAAAAAATTAGAGGCGAACTGGAATACCTACCGTCATAATGATAAAAACAATATACTTGCCAAGGACAAGTTCGGTTATGACGTTTTATTTCATACAGATCTTTCTCGTGAAAAAGGTGTTAGTAATGGTCGCAACCTGGAAAGCGTCAATTGGGGTAATTATGGTTTAGTAGTCATAGATGAGTCCCACAATTTTAGAAATAACAATACTGTTGTCGGAAAGGAAAATCGTTATCAAAAGTTACTCAGAAAAATTATTCAGGAAGGTATTGAGACAAAGGTATTGATGCTATCTGCTACACCAGTAAATAACCGGTTTAATGACCTTCGAAATCAATTGGCGATAGCTTACGAGGGAGCACCTGACACAATTGACGCAAAGCTTGATACGGAACATGGAATAGAATTGGTTTTCAGAAGGGCACAACAAGCGTTTAATACCTGGTCTAAATACCCGACGGACAAGCGAACCTCCGAACGTTTATTGGAAATGCTGGATTTTGATTTTTTTGAAATCCTGGATAGCCTTACGATTGCGCGCTCCCGCAAGCACATAACTACTTATTACGACACTACTGCAATCGGTAAATTCCCGATTCGCAGCAAACCTATCTCTATTCACAGTGCCCTGAAGGAAGGGAAGGGTGTCAATTACAAAGATATTGCTGACTGGCTGGAGTTTTTAAACCTGTCGGTCTATTCTCCTTTAAACTATATATTGCCAAGTAGGGTACCAGTTTATGCCGCACGCTACGATAAAAAGGTAAAATCCGGAACCTTCAGGCAGCAGGATCGGGAAAAGAGTTTACAACTTTTGATGCGGATCAATCTGCTCAAACGTATAGAAAGTTCGGTAGATTCGTTTGTGCTAACGCTTCAAAATATTAGAAAGCTTATTGCGGAAGCCTTAGATGCCATCCACAAAGAAAATGCAGAAACTGTGTCAGGCGTCCAGGCAGATACTTCTTCGGAAGATTTTGACTGGGAAGCGGAGTGGGGCGAAGAAGAGAATGTTTTTGGCAATAAAGTCAAAGTACACATTGCTGATATGGACGTGGTTCGATGGGGCGAAGATCTTTCGACTGATATGCAAGTCATTGATGAGCTTCTTACCGAAATTACCACGTTGAAGGGGATTGAAGATCTGAAATTAAATAAGCTCATGCAGCTTATCTCCGCTAAGATCCAGAATCCGATCAATCCCGGGAACAAAAAAATTATCGTGTTTACAGCATTTGCCGATACGGCAAATTACCTGTATACACATTTGAAGGATTATCTGAAAATAAACTTTGGATTAAACACAGCACTCATAACTGGCTCCAAGCGCCTCTCATCATCAAAAGAAATTCCGTCTGATCTGAATGCATTATTGACGTGTTTTTCGCCAGTTTCAAAAGGGAAGGACATTATATTTCCCTCTATAAAGGAAGAAATTGATGTGTTAATTGCAACGGATTGTATTTCAGAAGGACAAAATTTGCAAGACTGCGATTACCTGGTGAACTACGATATACACTGGAACCCGGTTCGGATCATCCAACGTTTTGGCAGGATTGATCGTATTGGATCCATTAATAGTAATATCACCATGGTAAATTTTTGGCCTGATGTTACCTTGGACGCTTACATCAACCTGAAACAGCGTGTGGAAAGCAAGATGTTGATTAGTAATCTCGCTAGCACAGGCGATGACAACATTTTGAACACTGAAGAGAAAGACCTGGAATACCGGAAAATACAACTTCGTAAACTTCAGGAGGAAGTGGTTGACTTGGAAGATCTACGTGAAGGCGTCAGTATCACAGATCTGGGACTGAACGATTTCAGAGTTGACCTGTCAAACTTTATCAAGACATACGGTAACCTAAAATCCATACCGCTGGGATTGCATGCAGTAACGAAGGCTACTGATCCCGACAAGAGGGGAGTGATTTATGTTCTTAAAAATCTAAACAATTCAGTAAACATAGATAAACTCAATCGCCTCGCACCTTTTTACCTGGTGTATGTGCTGGACAGTGGAAGAGTTTTGCATGGTCATTTGGATGCCAAAAAAACACTTGATATGATTCGTGTCCTTTGTAAAGGGCAAACAGAGCCATTAGAAGAGCTATGTCATCTATTAAGCAAGGAGACACGAGACTACCGAGACATGCACGTATACACGCAGCTGTTGCAGAAAAGCATTAGCTCAATACTGAAATTGGAAGAGGAGAAAGAGGTACTTAGTTTGTTTAAGTCCGGAGGTACCACCGCTCTTGCAGCTGGAATGAAGGGTACGGAAGACTTTAATCTTATAACTTTTATTGTTGTGAAGTAATGAATCTCCTGAATTTGCCTTCAACTACAAGAGTGGATAAGATCATTCCTAAAAATGCCTTTGACACATTTACAACTTCACAGCAAAAAAAGAAGTTTGTTGATCTGGTAGAGCGGATACGCTGGTCTAATAAGCTTAGTTCTGAAACCATAAATTTGAGTGGTACAGACATTCGTGAGATACAGATTTTTTTGCTTGAATTAAGGAATGATGAAGGGTTTGAAGAGCTATTGGAAATAATAAATCGAGCGGTTCCTTATTCGATTATATTCTGTGTAGTGCTGGATGATAAAGTTATGTTTTCCACGTGCCAAAAACATCCCCATCCAACTAATGGTGACGTAGCGATAGTTGATTGGGTGTACAAAAGTGACTGGCTGGATACAAAAAAGCACACTTTTGAATTGCATCTTAGAAAGAATTTAGATTTTGTGTATTTTGATTTCTGTCGGCAATTGTCTGGTAAGTCAGAAAAAATAACGGGTCTGGCTGAGCTAACGATTTATGAACAAAAAATAAAAAAACTGAGCTCATCTATTAACAAACTTGAAAGTGAAGTTGCAAAATGCAAGCAATTTAATAAGCGAGTAGAACTAAATATTGAGCTTCAGAAGAAAAAAGCTGAGTATAAAGAATTAGATAAGGAATACAACTAGAATTTTCGACCCCCTCTAAAATAATACGTTATGAGAAAAACCGAGCACGGAATTATTATTTCGGCAGGTGACCTGTCTAATCATAGTGCATGTCGTCATTTAACATCTTTAGATCTTGCTGCTGCGCATGGATTTATTGAACCGCCAACTTATCGAGATCCATCACTTGCGATCTTACAAGAACGAGGCTTAGAATTTGAACTGGAATATCTCAGCCACCTAAACGAACAGGGATACAGTATCTTTGAACCAGGAGTCGACGAGACTAATGCCATTGAACGGACTATTTCTGTAATGAAGTCTGGTGTTGATATTATCTACCAAGCGAGTCTAAAAAGTGAAATTTGGTTAGGTCGTGCAGATTTTTTGAAAAAGGTCGACAAGCCGAGTAACCTGGGGAGTTGGTCGTATGAAGTAATTGATTCCAAACTTGCCAACGAGACTCGGGCCGGGACAATTTTGCAAATTTGTCTATACTCTGAATTGATTTCTGAAATTCAGGGAATCATGCCAGATCAGATGCATGTGATGACTCCTGCAGACGGATTTAGCATGCATACTTTCAGACTTGACGATTATCTTGCCTACTACCGCCTAATTAAAAATAGATTACTGAGTGCCATCGAGCCAACGGATGTTGAACTTTATCCAGTTCCTGTTGCTCAATGTGACATTTGTAGGTGGTGGCAAAAATGCGATCAACGTAGAAGAGATGATGATCATCTTTCTTTTGTGGCAGGTTTGTCAGGTTCTCAGACTAGTGAAATTAATAAATGGGGAGTTGATACACTTGAAAAACTTGCCGGTGTTGCTTTGCCGTTAGCACAAGTACCTGCACGTGGTGCAATTGAAACATATGTGCGAGTGCGGGAGCAAGCCAGGGTTCAATTACAAGCTCGGGAAACACAAGTGCCAGTGTATGAACTTTTGCCACATAACAATTTAACTGGTGTCAGCAGGCTTCCGGAACCGTCAGTTGGAGACATCTTTTTTGACTTTGAAGGCGATCCATTTGTGGGTAGAACCGGATTGGAATATTTATTTGGATGGGTGTTTGCAGACGATGATCGCTACCACAAGATTTGGGCATTGAACGCATCAGAAGAAAAGGATGCTTTCGAAACTTTTGTTGATCTGGTCATGGAGCGATGGGAAGCTTATCCCGATCTTCATATTTACCATTATACGGCATATGAGCCCAGCGCTTTGAAAAGGCTGATGGGCAAGTATGCAACGCGTGAGGCTGAGATTGACAAAATGCTTAGAGGAAATATTTTTATTGATATTTACAGCATTGTAAAACAAGCCATAAGAGCTGGAATTGAACGGTATTCCTTGAAAGAATTGGAGGTTTTTTATGAGTTTCAAAGAAAGATGGAGCTCAGAGATGCATCCCATCATTTGAGAACCTTCGAAAGGCTCATTGAAACAAACCATCGTGACCGAATTCCGGAGGATACAATTCAGGTTATTGAAAGTTATAATCATGAGGACTGCTTATCAACTAAGAATCTGCGGAATTGGTTAGAGACTATTCGGGAAAACTTATTGGGCGAGGGGTATGAAATTTCGAGACCACAAATCGGCACGGGTGAAGCAAGTGAAGTCTTAACTGAGCATCAGCAGCGAGTTCAAGAGCTGAATGATAGATTGGCTCATGATGTATCAATCAATTTTGAAGAAAGGAGTGAAGAGGAAAACGCAAGGTGGCTGTTAGCGAACATGCTCGACTGGTATCGGCGTGAGAAGAAAGCAATCTGGTGGGAATATTTTCGAATACTGGCTTTATCACCAGAAGAATTGATTGAAGAAAAGGCAGCTCTGTCGGGATTAGATTTCACAGGTTCAAGAGAATTAGATAAGAAAAGTGTCATTGATGTCTATCAATATCCTGCGCAAGATTGTGATATTAGGAAAGGAGATATCTTAAAAAATAACGACGGCTCAAACGCCGGAACCGTTGAGGTAATCGACCTCGATGCATGCGTAATACATATAAGAAAAGGGCCAAGTATTAAGGATAATCACCCAATATCTGTGTTTAAGCATGTGCAAATAGACGATACAGTTAAGGAACAAGCGATTTTTCGACTGGCTACTTGGGTAGCAGATAATGGGATTGACTCCGATGGGCTTTTTCGATCAGGACGGGATCTGTTATTAAAAAATGCTCCGCGTGTAACTCAGTACTACGAATTGTCTGATGACGCACAGGCATCGGCCGTGGATATCGTTTTAGCGCTAAATCAGGGAGTTCTGCCTATTCAAGGTCCTCCCGGAGCAGGGAAGAGTCATACCGCAGCAAATATGATAATCGCATTAGTAGCAGCCGGGAAAAAAGTAGGTATTACAGCACTTAGCCATAAAGTTATAAGTGGTTTACTGGATAAGGTGATCAAAACCGCCAATGAACAAAACGTTGAATTAGCATGTGTACAAAAAGTTAAAGCCAGATCTGAGCATCCGAATCCAAGATTATTGGAGGTTACAACGAATGAAAGAGTATTAGAGGCGCTTGTGACTGGGCAAGCCAACATTGCTGCAGGAACTTCCTGGCTGTGGGCACGAGAAGATTTTGAAAGTGTTGTTGATGTGCTTTTCGTTGATGAGGCTGGGCAGTTATCCTTAATTGACACTTTGGCCGTATCGCTTTCAGCAAAGAATATTGTGCTTTTAGGAGATCCGCAGCAGTTACAGCAACCACAACAAGGAAGTCATCCAGAAGGAACGGAAGTCTCGGCACTTGAACATATCTTAAATGGACAGAAAACAATACCATCAGACAGGGGAATATTTTTAGATACAACCTGGCGCTTACATCCAGAAATCTGTGCCTTTACGTCTGAGCTTTTTTATGAAAGTAGACTAGGCTCTAAGTCGCACTTAATTCGACAGTTACTTGACGGGAATACAAAATATACCGGTGCAGGATTGTGGTATGAGCCAGTAGTACATGAGGGAAACCAGAGTTTTTCACTTGAAGAAGTTTCTCGTGTACAAGAAATTGTTTCCGAGCTAATTAAAGGAGATGTGTTTTGGACTGACGGGCAAAATGTAAGGAGAGTGCTGACATTGTCTGATATTATGGTAATCGCTCCCTATAATGCCCAGGTAGTTGGTTTGGAGTCTGCTTTACCCGCAGGTACTCACATTGGAACCGTTGATAAATTTCAAGGACAGGAAGCTCCTGTGGTAATATTCTCAATGAGTACATCAGCACCGGAAGATGCGCCAAGGGGAATGGAATTTCTTTATAGTTTGAATCGGCTTAACGTAGCAGTTTCGCGGGCTAGGTCCGCCTGTATTTTAGTAGCAAGCCCGAGACTATTCGAGCCTGAGTGCAAAAGCCCTAGCCAGATGAGGCTGGCTAATGCGTTTTGCAGGTACATTGAGATGGCTAGATGAATTTTAGATTAGATTATTAAACCCCTTGAAAAAATATATATATGCCAGATTCAGAGAAATCAAAGTTTATAAAAGAAAAATTTCAACTCATTCAAAATGCAAAGTCAATTGAAGAACTAATTACAATCGAGGGGAGTAACATTCTTAAAAAATGTAAAATGGACTCGGAAACTTATCCGAAGGTTGATTTCAAGATTACGCCTAGTGAAATAAAACTTTTAGTCGAGAGAGGAATGCTTAACGAAAATTACGAATTTGTGAAGGGTGAAATGAGTAATATAGAAGATCCATTAACAAAAATATTGTATGCTATAATTTGGAAAAATGGTGATCTGAAAAAAATTAAGCACATTATCAAAGGAGTGACTGAGAGTGCAGAAACTGATAAAAGACAATTGCCTGACGATGCAATTGTCTTTTATCAGTTTGGTAAATATCTTTCTGGTAAAAGTGGCGAACCTATAATTGACCAGCATGTATTACGGGCGTTCGGGATCTTTAGAACTTCAAGTTTGAATGAAGTGGCGCCTTGGCGTACTTTTAAACTCGTAACGAGCAAACATCATGATTTAATCAAAGAGTATATTGACTGGTTATCTTCCGATAATATTCAGCCTGAGCTACGAGCAATCAAAGATTACAGTTATTACATTGACAGAGTTTTGTTCGCTTTGGGTAAGTATTCGAAGCGGTAAAGGCTATTAGAATTTGTTAAAAATTAGAAAATGAATTGATAATCAGCGATATAACTATTTGCGTAAAACCTTAACTATTGAAATTTCTCATGAACCATACATTAGGTAAATCAATCAAATTATTCTTAGTAGATGGTTCTTCACATGGTGTGCTAACTCTTGAAGTAATGAACTGGACGGGGCATATTTTA
Organism: Dyadobacter frigoris; assembly: GCF_005280585.1. Classification (GTDB taxonomy): domain Bacteria; phylum Bacteroidota; class Bacteroidia; order Cytophagales; family Spirosomataceae; genus Dyadobacter; species Dyadobacter frigoris. Next base: position 90,166 of record NZ_SZVO01000003.1, on the reverse strand, counting down.
ATGGGACCTCGCACCAAAATTACGGAAATTATACAACGCCCTGAAATGAAGAAAACAGGGATTTACTTTTTGACTGGCCCGGATCCAGACGGATTGGAGCGATTAGCAGTATATGTCGGAGAAAGTGATAATGTCGGCCACCGATTATTGCAGCACAATAAAGATGAGGGGAAGGGTTTTTGGGAACGGGCCTGTGTCATAACTAGTAAAGATCAAAACCTTACTAAGGCTCACATCCGTTATCTGGAAGCAAGATTTATATCTATTATTCAGACGACCGGTGCTGCTAATCTTTTCAATTATACCTCTCCAAAAAATGATGGGTTGCCGGAAGCAGATATCTCGGATATGGAATATTTTATTTCTCAGGTTCGATTGGTCTTACCTGTTCTTGGTCTTGATTTCTTACGTGATAAACCCAAAATTACGAAAACGGTGGAGACACCTCTGAACTTGCCTGCAACAGAACTTAGTGTCCCTGTTAATCCTGAATCAATCAGGCAAGAATCTAATGAAAATCCGATATTTGAAATCGTAAGTACGGTAAATAATTTGAAAGCTTCTGCAAAACAAGTGGATGGTGACTTTGTTGTTTTGGCTGGTTCTGAATCCAAAGCTGTATGGGGAAATAACTCAGCGCACAATTATCGAAAGCTCTTTGAAACTTTGATTGCTGAGGGTAAAATCCGCGTTGATGGTGGTAGTGGGAAGGGGGTATTTCAAGAAGATGTGGCATTTGCTAGTCCTAGTGCTGCTGCCGCATGCGTTTTTGCAAGAGCGGCAAATGGTCGTAAGGAGTGGTTGGTACAAGGAACCAAGAAAAACTATCACGAATGGCAAAATGACCAATTGAGATTAGCTGAAAGTGAGTTGAGTCTAAATGGCTTGGTGAGTTGATTGTCTGTAATCTCGCTGTTGATAAGTTGTATTCTTTCGGTTTCTTAAAGTTACAGGTCAGAATTAGTTGAGATTCTTTCTCAAAAGACCTTTTGTGGTTTTAATGCGTTGAATAATTTGAAGTTAATTCGTAACATCTTAAATACTTGAAGGGGTGACTTGATCGATACGGGTATGATAACTAGGAGAAGCACTAGTACGAAAATTAGTTGGGATTTTTATCAATATTTTATATGCGAGATAATACAACACAGCTTAAGAGCAATTGGAAGAGTAACGACTTAATATTGATCGCAACCTTAACTAAAAGCAAGGATCAATCACATGGTTACTTCCATAGTTTTAAAAATCCTCTCAGTAAAGCAAAATTATTTTATCCAACGATCGAGAATATAAGTGTTGAGGATAAGCGAATCTCATTCTATTGGGGAGATGTACAAACGCTTAATGACGGAGATTCTTATTTGGTAGAACTGGAGTTCACGAATCAGCCAAAGGGTAGAAATAATCCGTATTCTTTGAAAATAAAAGCTGTAAATCCGTTAAGCCAAGAAATAGATCCCCAAATAAACTCAATTGAATCTATTTACTATGGATGTTATCGAAGTGTAAATGATAGATATGCAGAATTTATATTTGTGATGAGTGCTGATTCTGGTGAAATTTTATTGCGGAACAAGGAGCCATTGAATGTTTTTGTTGACCCCAAAATATCCTTGTCCGAAAATAACTACTATTCTTTTTCCATAAAAGAAAATATTGGGAAACTACCCAGTGCTGTATCGCACTCAATTAAAAAATTGGAAGTAAATCCGTACAAAGATTTTATTCGATTACGTTTTGAGAGACTAAGTAATCCTGAGGCCAACAAAATGATTGCTAATTTAATGCGTGAAATCGGTAAAGGAATGTATTCCTCCAAGCAGCGAATGATTTTTGAATTGTTACAAAACGCAGATGACGCGCCGGGTAGGGAGAAAGTAGAGTTTCATATTGATATCAAGGGTGATTACTTCTTTATTATGCATGATGGTGCTCTTTTTAATCAAAATGACGTAGAGGCCATAACTAGTGCGGCAGAAAGCACTAAACGTGGAGATAACAAGAAAACGGGATATAAGGGTATTGGTTTCAAATCAGTTTTTACTGATAGTACAGAAGTGTGGGTTAAGTCTGGAGGCTATCAATTTGCGTTCCTTCGCAACAGCAGTATTTTTGAGGATTTTGATAATTTTTATTTTGCTGGTGAAAGGTATAGAAAATATCCAGAACTGTTAGAAGAAGATAAATTAAAGTTCAAAAACCAAAAGACGCGTTTTAACGGTTCAACGGACATACCATGGCAGGTTATACCTATATGGCAAAGTCATTTGCCAGAAGACTTCAATGATAGCAACTTCAATAATTTTAACAATCCGGTTCAATTCGCTCTAAAACTTGGTGAAACAAATATTGATGAATATAAAGTAGCAATAGATAACATCGCCAAGCGTCCGCAGTTCCTTCTGTTCCTTCGAAACATATCAAAATTTAGATCTCCTAAAAATGGAGTTACTGTTTTTCGAAATGATATCGACGATGTCGCTGAAATTACTAAGTCTAGAAAAGGTGAAAAAAATGAAGTTTATTATTATACAAAGCGAATTTTCGATAACATAGAAGTTTCGGACATTTCATTTTCTCAATCCAATATTGGATTGAAAAAGCAACACAAAATTAATGACTACAATGAGGTAACATATTATTTCACGGATTTAGAAGGTAGAGAAATTGAAACAATTCCTCCCAAATTGGCCTCTGTCGACGAAACGGAAATTTCGTTTGGCATATTACTGGAAGAAAATGAAATTATACCAGAACGAGACTACGCAAATGGAGTTGCAAAATATTCAAGTCTGTTCACCTACCTCCCAATGGAGGATACAAGATTCCAACTGCCATTTTTGATAAACGCCGATTTTGTTCCTTCCTCAGACCGTCAAAAGATACAGGGTGATAATCTATGGAACAAGTTTATCATGTTAAAGGTAGCAGACAATCATGTAGCTACTATATCATACTACGCGTCGGAGTTTGTCAGGGATAATAGATCTTTTAACTCGTACTTATCACTATTACTAAGGAATCTACTTCCTGAGGACGATACCGCTCAGGTAATAATAGACAGTTATAATGAGAGATACTTAGAACGATTAGAATTAGAATGTACGGTTGTTAATGATAGGAACGAGATACAATTAATTTCAGAAACAATTATTGATACATCAGGCCTGGTAAAATTATTTGGTCACGAAGTTTTTTATGAAATTGTCCAAACCCAAAAGTATCTTCCACATCCCAATCTTGATACAAGATATATTCGAGATTGTGAATATTTAAATTTGGAGACTATTGATTTGGAGAAACTAGCAGAGCATGTTACTCCAATAATATGCGAGCGCTTGGGAAGAATAATAGCCGAAAAATCTCTGTTTGAGAGACCCGAGCTACTCGGGTGGTTGGAAAAGTTAGCAGGTTTTGTACCTGAATATTTTAGTAAAATTCCTTTTGTAGTTCACAATGGTGAACTATTGTCACTTGAAGTTTTGGTTAATGAGGAGGAGGCTTGGATAATGACGGTAAATACGGCAACTTACGAAAATCTATTTCAACATCTCGGCTATCACACCGTTAACCTTAACTTTGCCAATTACACTAATATCAATGGCGTTATACGTTCATTAAATGGATATGTTAATGATAAGACATTAACATATGAAAGAATAGCGGCTAATGGTAATTTGTCAAACATGCCTATTTCGACAAAGTTGATGCTGATTGACTTTTTTCAAAATGCACCATTTATGGATGGTATAGGCGTAAGTAGGTATTTTGGACAACTTACGTTATTTGTCGATAGCAAAGGAACTCCGAGACCGCTTCATCAATTAATCAGTTTTGAAGAAGTCCTAAATAATACTGTTATAAGGGATTTTATAATCAGCAAGGTAGAATACAATGCCCTACCTGATTCGCTAAAAAAACAATTGATATCAAAACAGGATGTCTTTACGAAGTTCATTTTAAATAAATCTCTTTTTAGCGAATGGAATGTACAATTTAAAGAGGAAAGTATACAACAATATATTCAGTTTCTAAAAGAATCGTTCTCTTGGAGAAATGAGGATGTTGATATTTCACAAAGTCAGTGGGCTTTAATACCATGGCTATATATTAATGATGAAACAAGATTTTTGGAATGTGATGGAGTCTTTTGGTCGCGGGCGTTTCAGTCTATTTCTTCAATAAATTATGATAATCTTGGTGGCATTCTGGGTCGAATGTATCCAGTACTGGATTGTAAAGAGATTATTAATTTATTTTCACTAAAAATGGATAGTCAGCCATTTGATAATTGGGAGAGCTTAAAAAACTTGGATATAACATCAGCCAACATTCTTTTGGACTGGATGGAGGCAGATGGCAGTTATAGTGACTTTTTCTTTAAATATACCTTTATCTCTACCTCGGAGAACAAATGGTCAATTGTGCCAATAGGAAACAAGCAAGTTTTCGATAGTTCTGAAACATTTCTTAAATCATATATCAATAGTATTGAAGGTTTAAAAGGATTATTTCAGGAGCTTGATCTTGAATTGTGTAGTGAAACTAGAAGTAAAATTGGCTTATTGAGAGATCACGCTTTGTTAAAATCGATTATTGAAACAAAGCTATATGACCAAAATTTTGCAAGTTACTTACCACGAAATGCGGATTGGAAGGTATTTAGGAAATTTATTGAAAATCTCCCGGAATTAAAGCTAGGTTTAGATTTTGAGTATTCGGCCTCTTCACCAGAACATATAATTGTTAACAACATTTTAAGAGTTGTGGAAGGGCCTGACACCACTGATCCTGATGTACAGTTTGTCATTGATGACCTTCGCAATAAAATAAAAATTGGCAATAGTTCATTGAGTGACTTTGATCTTAGTAACAACGTTTATATTGGGAAGGGTGATGGAAAGAAAATTCTCAAACTTTCTGATATTTTGGAGGAATTTAAAGGAGAGTCAGATATCCTTGATAAATTAATTGTCTCATTTTTTGAAATTACAGATAAGACCAAGTTAAGGAAACTAATTTTTAAGACAAGATCACTGCCGATAAATGAAATTTGTAGTAGAATAGAGTCTGAGTCAAGAGGGTATTACACCGAATATCAAGTGGTGTTTCAAATTTTATATCGTTCGGTTAATTCTGGTTGCAAATGGTCTAAAATGCATTTTGATAATTATTTCCAAAACCAGAAGAATTTAATTTCTTTATTTTCTTCTTATAAAAGATTTTTGGACATAATCCATGATATTGATCTCGTGGATTTAAATGGATTTAGTTTTATTGATTTTGATCTTAGAAATTGTGTTCAGAAAGATTGGGCTATTTCAAGCGAAATATTGCCTCATTGGCTGCAAGAATGGATTGAGTTAGACGTAGAAAAGCGGATTCATTTTATCTCTCAATTGGGTTATAATGAATTCGAGAGCTCTATTGTTAAATTAAGACGCGAAGTTATTTCGGAAAATTATGATAGAGTTAAAGTGGATCATTACTATGATGAATCTAGGAAAAACCATCAACTTATTTGGAATACAAATATTTGGTTAGCAAAATTTAGTTCAGAAATAATTACCCGTAGCATTGATCTTATAAGATTAATTAATAACCAGGTAAGTTTTAACAAAGGAAGTATTACGTCTTTAACAATACCAATAATCGGTGGAATCAATGAGGACGGACGTAGAACTTATAAATTTATTAATGTAAAATTGGATCGAAAACTGCTGATTTTGAAACTAGATCAAGAATTATCTTTTGAGATTTTTCAGGCTCTCTCTAAACGGGATCATCAAGTTTTAATCGTAGACGACACTTGCGGCAAGCAAATATCACATTTTAAGACAGAAACTATTAAAGTTACTTCCAGTATCGATACGGAACGGTTGGAAGGAAAATCTAAATTATGGAATGAGCCATTTTATGAGGAGTGGATCGAGCATAGAAACTACCCGATATTTCTCTATGATGGTGGAGAAATTCCTTTCAGGATGATGTATGATAATCTGGATATTAAGGCTTTTACCAAAGACTTAAAAATAACATATGGGGGGAAATATTATTTTTCTAATTTGCTTAGGTCAGATTTAATGAGGTATTTATCGAATGTTTTTCCTAAAAATGCATTGCAGTCTTTGGAAAAGTGGGAATTAGAAACGCGTAGGGATCCATCTATACTAGAAAAGCCTCAATTTACCTATAATGAAACATTCGACAGGATGATTCAAGATCGTTTCGGGATTTCATCAGAGAAACAAAAGGATGAAAATGATAATGCTAAGGTTCACGTATTGTATTACCTGAGCGAGCAGGGATACAAGGTGAGTGAAGGTGAAAGTGGGCTGAAGTATTCAGCGCTATATGATATTATTGATTCAAACGGTAATAAGATTACGTGTATTGTTCGTAGTGCAAGGGGAGGGCTACTATATCTGGATAAGGAACATTGGGATATGTTGGAGGATCTATATACCTACTTGGCCGTAGTCTATCCTGGCAACTCTGTGAGATTATTCAAAGATAGAATTGATCTACTGAATGACGATCTGTCGAAAAATGTATTGTTTCGTGTTTCTAATAATAAACAGGAGTCGAAAATGGATGATGTTTTCGACTCACTGGAATCCGATGCACATATGATACTTGTAACAAGTGAGAAGATGAGGGAAAGTCTCTTCTCCAAGTTGAAGAAGTCAAGTATTCGGATAGAAGAAAGTGATATTGCTGTTTCTGACGATGATTTTAAACTTTGACAAATGATAGCTAGGCAGGATCAAATCGATTTTTATACTGAGGAGCTAAGGGAATTAGAATTCTCAGTGAAAAAAACTTTTAATGCAAGTGGTATATCACTTTTCCAGGATGGGGAGGTATATGTAGGTCAATATAAAGGTGTTGACGAAAAAAGAGGTAATGTTTTCGTAGATATCCCTGCCGGGGAGAAATATAGTTCTCCCCGGCTAGATCAAAAAATGAATTGTTTTACTCTTAAAGCGGGTATGGAGCGACCATCTTCTTGGGGAGAGATGATTTATGCAGATCTGTTAAAGGATAGAAACAGTTCCGAGACTGTCATTGTAGATTATATACCATCCAAAAGAGAAGGATGGATAACGATGCTGTTAAGAGGGATGGAAAAAGAGTTTGTTGACAGTCTGCTGTATAATCAAATTATAGCATTTGGCCCTACGCTTCCTCCGTTCGAGTATTTAATAAATTTGAAACAATTTAGCGAGTCTATAAACATTGAAAACACCGACATCTGGTGCAATATTTTGAATTTTAAGTATACGGTTGATAGAAACAGAGCTCCTGAATTGTTAACGGAAGAGATTGATATTGTTCAAAGTATCATTGACGACTTAAAAGTAAATGATGTATATGTACTCCAGGGACCACCTGGTACAGGAAAAACCTATCAAATTGCTGATTTAGTTTCTCGCCTTGTTTTAGACAATAAGTCTGTGATGATCACAGCTTTAACAAACAAAGCTGCTATGGAAGTTTGTGAAAAGCCCTTTTTTGAAAAGCTTTTCAAGGAACAACGTGTATCAAAATTGCCTCTCCTGCTAGATGAGAAACAAAGGTTTTCCCTAGTAATGGATGCGAAAGATCTGATTGCGGCAAAAGGTATCTTGATACTTACTACCTACTATCAATTTTCTAAAATTTGGGAGACGCAGACTCAGACGTTTGATTATGTTATTGTTGAAGAGGCGTCTCAGGCCTATTTAACTACGATTGCAGCTGCTTGTAAAATTGGGAAGAAGGTGATTGTGGTGGGTGACCCTAAACAAATTGTCCCTATCGTGACTAATAAAAATTATGAGGTATTTCCAGATGTAAACGATTTAATTAATGGAATGAATGTGGTTAGCCAAGTGTTAGGCTTTAAGTTCAAAAGAAAAATTGAAAGCCGGAGATTAACCCAACGGTCAACAGAATTTACCAATGTTTTTTATCAGGGCACAATAAGGTCAAAATCTTTATTTGAGGATATTGATTTGGATATTAAAAAACTTCCAACGTTGTCTAGGATTATGCACTCTAATGGCGGTCCTTCACTCTTGCTGTTCCATAATAACTCTGGTAGCATAAATAGCGAAATGGAAAAATTTCTGATACAAGCCATTGATGAAATATCATTTCTTAAAAATTCCTCGATGGCAGTTCTAACACCGTATGTCGAAGTACTTAAATTTTTACAACAATCTTTAAAAAGCAAAACTAAGAGTAGAGATTACTTAATCGATACTGTTGATAGGGTACAAGGGTTAGATGTTGACTATTGCTTTTATGTAATACCGTCATCTAGTTCATTTTCATATAATGTTAATCGTTTTAATGTTGCTACAAGCAGAGCAAAAAAATCGACATTTATTTTGGTAGAACATGATTTTGGTAGGAAGGTGAAGCTTCATGGTGAGGTTGCTTTGTTTCTATCAAAACTTAGAGACAGCTTGGCCTTTAACTATCCACTAGATCTTGTAGAATCTCATCTATCAGAAGAATTGAAACCAAGTAGTGCTGTCAACGTGGATTTAGTAAATCTTGCAATCGATACGGAAGTTAATTCCTCTACACTAATTGGGCTTAAAGTGGTTGGTAAGATTGATGTATCTCAATTTGAAAGAAAGAAAAAAGAAATAGATTCGCAGAAGGAAAACATGTATGTAATTGACACAAATGTATTTGTTGATTATCCTGATATAATACAAAAAATTGATAAGAAATTTTTCGTAGTTCTTTCTGCCAAAGTTATAGATGAACTCGATTATTTGAAGATTTCATTGTCGGAAGAACTAAAGAATAATGTTCGACGAGCTTTGAAAAATATAAATTTGAGTTTGGATAGAAAAAATGTAAAAATGGAGACGGCAGAATTATCTTTACTGCCAATTGATTTTAATAGGAAGTCACCTGACAACTTAATTCTGTCCGTAGCTCTCAAATACAAAGCCGAGAACCCGATTCTATTGACATCTGATAATGGCTTGCAGATAAAAGCCAAGGGTTTAGGTATGGCAACCATTAGCTTGAAGGATTTTTTGAAGAGATGAAATAGCGGTCTTACAGAGACTGAAAACTAAACTGTCACCTCTTAATTCTATTAAGGGAAAAAATAAGTAAATTGATTTTAAACTTATCGACACAATGAAGACAAACGAATCCTTCGATCGCTCCGGCGAACCGGTTCAAAGAAGAAGCGATGCAAGGTCTCTGTGACGGCAAAAAAATGGGTGGTACCGACGGGGAATTTCCTCCGATGTTAAAAAATCTTCTGGAGTCCATGCTGGAAGGTGAGCTGAACAATCACCTCTAAGCAATATCCGTGCATCACCTGAGTTATACTTTCTGGAAGGGCGACCCGTTCATAGATAGTAGATATTCTGGTCGTCAGGCGGGTCATGAAGATCGAATAGCTGTTGGCTGATAAATGTATTTTATCAAATTGGTCATTAAATGGACTCTCGGCTGAAAAATTTGAAAAAATCAGTAAAAAAGGGTGAAGTTAGGTAAATTCTTTCGTTAAGTGGCTTAAATTAAGCTATTTACAAATTTAAAAAACGATCCTTTTGACACTCGAACCCGCGGAGATTTGAAAATTTATTTCATTAAACTATTGATTATAAGCTAGTTAATTCCTAATTTTGATGTAACAATTGCCCAATTTTAAGCATCAAGTGAGCAATCCGGGAGCAGGCAAATTTTGATCGTCATAAATTACTGAAAATAAGCTAGATACAGATTGGGTTCGAATCCCTCTCTCTCTGCAACATGCCCTTCCTGCTCGCAGGAGGGGCTTTTTTGTTGTTCGGGACAATTACCGGGACAAACACACACACTAAGAAAATGATAAAAGACCATAATGGCGACAAGCCGTTCAGGCGCGCTATCCTGCGTGACCGGAACGGTGATTTAACCAAAGAGTGGTATGTTGAATACTACGCCTGGGACGAAGTTCTCGATGGACTCGTTAGAAAGAGAATCAAAGTTTCAATGTCTTTCCAGACAAAAAAGGCTCGTGTTCATGAAGCCAATAAGATAATTGCTGACACCAACGAATTATTAGAAAAAGGTTACTACTTCAAAAGAGAGGTGGTTTCTGATGAAACTTCCATTTTAACAGAATGTGAAAATGATCTGGTTAGGTGTCTGGATAAAGTTCTTAGTATCATAAACACAACGCTGAAACCAAAATCGGTTGGGACTTATCAATCTGCTATTAATAAGTTAAAAGATTATGCTGGTGAGCACATTCTTATAATTCAGGAATTCACAGATAAGGACGTTATTAAATTCCGTGATCACTTGCTCACTACGCTTGGAAATACCTCCCGTACGGCTAACAATACAATTATTCACCTTAACACGCTGTACCGGTATTTAAAGGATCGTGTCACGATTCCTGTAAATTCATTTAAGACAAGAAAATTAAAGCAGGCGGTTACCACTAAAAATATTGCATTTACTGATCGTGACAGGGAAGCAGTTGGGAGGTATTTTTCTTTTCTGCTGCTACACAGGACTTGCCTATATCGATGTTTACAGGATGGGCCGCTCTGAAATTATCACCGGAGTAGACGGAGGGAAGTGGCTTGTAATCAAAAGGCAGAAAACGATTCTTATCTCTCTTTAATCATAAAATTGGGTACATGTTTTAATGTACGTGAGTCGAAAAGCGAAAAAGGGGTCACGTCGATTAGGTAATAACCCTAAATTCTCTGAGCGTGCTGCTAAATATCCGATATTTTGATATCTAATATTATTTCATAAGAAGATTTCATACCGACGTAGATAGAGAAAGTTGCGGTTTTTTAATTTTCTTTCAGAATATCCATCAATTTGTGATTCAGATATAATTTTTCCTTTCCGACATTTATGCTCTTCAAAAATCCTTTTGCTTCCAGGCTTCTGAGGTAGGCCCCCGATGTTTTAATATTTCCTAACCCTGCACTTTCAATGAAATTTCTTTTCACGTAAGGAAATCTGAAAAGTACTTCCATTAAGTCTTTTGAATAAATTTTAGGTAAAGTGTCTTTAATTTCCCCACCCATTTTGGTCATCAATTGCTCAATCTTCTGAATGCGGTTCCGTCCATTTTCTGACACAACTTCTATCATATCCAGGATATAAAGAATCCAACTTTCCCAATCGTTGTTTTCTGTTACATTTCGCAAGCTTGTATAATACTCATTTTTGTTTTGTAGGATATAACTACTCAGATATAAGGCTGGTAAGTCTATCAGTCCACATATTTTTAAATATAGGAGAAGTATAATTCTTCCGGTTCTTCCGTTACCGTCAAAAAATGGGTGAATTGCTTCAAATTGATAGTGGATCAACGCAAGTTTGATCAAAGGATCAATTTGATAATCTTCCTGATTGATAAAGCTTTCCAATGCTTGCAGTTTGTCACGAATTATGTTTTCTCCTTCTGGGGGAGTATAGATCACTTGGTTAGTTGCGGGTTAGTTAATTGTGTTCCTGGCAGATTTCTAATCGCCCATCTATTCTCTTTAATGATCTGCATGATTTCAATAAAGAGATTAGTTGTCAAAATGGGTCTTTTTGTAGTTTGCTCTAAGCCGTACCACAAAGCGTCTTTGTAATGTATAACTTCTTTAGTAGCAGTATTCCCAATGAACTTTTCGGCCACTGATGCCTGAAAGAGGGCATCCTGGGTTGTTACAATGTTTTCAATTTCGGAACTTGCTTTCGCTTCCTGCAGGTTTATCATATCAATAAACAATAGTGGATTAGGCAGGGTTGTAATAGCGCCCTTTAACTCAGAAAGTGCCCGGCTAGCCGATATCGTCTTTTTTAAGATAATCTTTGTCTCAATTTCAACCTTTGGCGGCAGGTCAGGTAGATCATTATATGGATGTAATGGATGATAAGTCATATTCTATTGTTTATTAACGAGGGCAAAAATTACCTCCATATTGACAACGAGGGTGAAAATAGACAAATTTTACCCTCGTTTATTTTAGGATAGAAATTACCTAAAATTAAAAAGCCAGATTTTTGCATATTGCATTCAGCAAATTGCCTTTGAGAAATTATACGTTTTGGATCGGCGCATAATCCTTTATTATGTGAACTTCTTTAAGTTAAATAGTCTTGGTATTCGAAACCATTTTTATTGCAAATAGCCTATTTGCCGATACCTTTTGTCTGCCATTGATCGTAGAATATGCATTTTTCATCACCCAAAATTATAAACTATACCGATCTGATAAACATGGTTCCATCGAACAGATAAGTTTATATTGAAAGAATAGTCAGAATAAAATGGTTTACGAGAAATTGGCGGTTTTTTTTGACCGCTTGAATATTTGTTATCTGCGGTCTTCATAAAGTTGAATGGCCATTTGTGCATTTGCAGCAGCAGTTAGCCTTCAAAAAGTTTCTATCAAAATTGGCGTAACGTTTAAAAAAAAGTAAATTGGGAGGAAGGTCGGTGGCTGGTTAATCTTAATGGATTATAAAGCCCATTTTGCGTTAATTTCGATCCTTTCAAGTTGTTGTAGTAGACTTTCGCGCTACGATCACTTGGGATAACTAGTGTAAATTAAAAAGGCCATTATCAGAATCGCGGGTACATCGGAACTTCCCAAAGAAGAGCAATTCTCCATCACTGCACTAGATAAAGTTGCGGTAGAGTTAAAGAAGATGGCGATTAAAAGGGGTGAATGGATAGACGACGGGGATTTAAGCCGATATTTTAAAGGCGTTTACAACGGAGCAAAGTTCATTCGGGAAACCTTCGGATTTAATGATTACTTCACGAAAGGGAAATCATATTATTATCGCAAGTCCAGTAGTGAAAGAATTGCTAATACAACGAAACTTAAAAATACCAAAACGGGCCTGATTTTATGCTCGAGACCTAAAATGGTAAACGGTGCCGGGTTCAAGGGCGTTTTGTATGCTTAGAGCGTACCGTTCAAATAAACAAAATAAAAAAGGAGAGCACAAGCAGTACCAAAGGGTGTGGCAGAGCCCGGTTTAACCCGGGTTTTGCCACACGAAAAGTATATTGAACCAGTAGCTCTCTTTTCTTTGAATCAGCGCTAGTTCCAAAAGTTAACGCCACCCCAGTCCAGGTGCCACATACTCTAAAATAGAAGACAGTACATGTACGTTATAATCAACTCCTAATGTATTGGGTATTGTCAAAAGAATTGTATCCGCTTCCTGAACAGCTTCGTCCTGCGCTAGTTCTTTGACGAGTTGATCTGGTTCCGCAGCATAGCTTCTACCGAAAATAGCGCGTTTGTCCTGTTCGATCATCCCGATTTTATCCCTCCGATCGGATTCCTGTCCAAAGTAATAGCGGTCCTGATCGTTTACCAATGCGAAAATAGACCGGCTTACCGAAACCCTTGGTTCGCGCTGGTGTCCCGCTTTCTTCCACGCTTCTTTGTACAACCTGATCTGCTCCGCTTGCTGCACATGAAAGGGCTTGCCGCCTTCATCGTATTTCAAGGTAGAACTTTGAAGATACATACCGTTTTCTGCCGCCCAAACAGCGGTAGCATTAGAAGCGGCTCCCCACCAAATGCGTTCGCGCAATCCTTCCGAGTATGGTTCCAAACGCAGTAATCCCGCAGGGTTCGGAAACATCGGGTACGGATTTGGCTGAGCAAATCCTACACCTTTTAATCTTTCCAGAAATTCCAGTGCCTTGCGGCGTCCCATATCCGCGTCGGTTTCACCCTCAGCCGGTTCGTATCCAAAATACCGCCACCCGTCGATCACCTGTTCCGGCGAACCTCTGCTAACTCCTAATTGCAGTCGCCCCTCGGAAATTAAATCCGCAGCCCCGGCATCTTCCACCATATACAGTGGATTTTCATAACGCATGTCAATTACGCCCGTTCCAATCTCAATTTTGCTTGTTTTGGCACCGATAGCCGCAAGCAACGGAAAAGGAGATGCTAACTGAGATGCAAAATGATGAACGCGAAAATAAGCGCCATCTAAACCGATCTCTTCAGCAGCAACAGCCAGGTCAATAGATTGCAGCAAGGTGTCACTTGCTGTCTGGGTCTTATAAGCCGAGTGGTTAGACCAATGCCCGAACGATAAAAATCCTATTTTTTTCATCAAGCTTTTATCAAAGTTATTTTAGAACTAGACAGATTATTAGGCTTTAAAAGTTCCTGGTTTTGGCTACACTTTGGAACTAAGCGGTAATTCCATTTTGAAAACACTCGCCTAACGTTCAATCTCTCCACCCTTCAAAATGTGTCTTTCTGTGAGATTCACGCTAAGCCTGCCGATATAAGTAACAAGCCCTCCTGAAAACAAGAGGGCTTATCTAATGGTCTAAGTAATGTAATGTTCTAGACCATTTTTACAACTTTTGCAGGGATACCGGCGACTATTGCATTAGCTGGAACGTCCCGGCTGACTACTGCGCCAGCTGCAACAACAGCGTTTTCACCAATCGTGACACCAGGTAGGATAGTCACTGCCGCTCCAATCCAGGCGTTCCGCCGGATTACAATTGGCTTGAGAATAACTGTCTCGCGCTCGCTAGGGTCTAAGTGGTGTGTTTCAGATGTCAAACTAACCCTGGGGCCGATCATTACATCGTCCTCGATAGTGATTCCGCCCATATCCAAAAAAGAGCAGGCGTGGTTTATAAATACGTTTTTACCCAGGATTATAAACTTGCCAAAGTTGGTGTAGAAAGGAGGAAATATGGTCGTTGATCCGTCGATGTTCGTTCCGGTTATTTCACTCAGCCGTTCTCGCACCTGGTTGATATCTGTGGAAGCATTCAGGGCAGCGGATAACCGGATCGTTCTGGCCACGGCCTGCTGAAACTTATCGTATTCAGGATCATCTTTCCGGATAGCTTCACCTACTCTCATTCTATCAAAAATGTCTTTTCCTTTTAACTGACTACTCATATCCATCAATATTTACTCTAATTCAAAGGTGACTGTTACGCTTCCGGGACCAACTGCGGCAGCAAGTCCAGCCGTATCATCGATGCGTCCGAGTTTTGTGTAACTGTAAGATGTCGGAAATGATTGATAGAAAAGCACCAGCGTATTAGAACCATAGATCATCAGGTCGCCCGAATTGATATTTCGGGGATTTGACGCACTGGTGGGTAAGTTGTTCGGGAAGCGGTACAGCTTTTCATTGCCATTTAACTCACTCATCGAAACGGTCATAGGCAATCTGGCTTTGAAAGCAGCTACCATCGCATTGTTAAGGAGCGTCGCAGTGAACTTTTTAGAACCGATTCTGATTTTAAGCTGACTGCTTGTCGTATCAATATGATTGCTGTCGTTGGTCTCCATATTCGTATCGGTAATTGTGACGTCATCCGTTTTACAGGCCAAACTTCCTGTTAAAAGCATGACGAGTCCAAAGAGGATAATTGGGTAATTTTTCATTTTCCTTCATTAAATGTAAGTTCTAAATTGTAGCGGTATCAATCACAAACCGGTATCGGGCTTTTTTATCAACAACCTGCTGCCAGGCGTCATTGATCTCTTCGGCTTTGATGATTTGTACTTGTGGGTAGATTTTGTTCTTCGCACAATAGTCCATCACTTCCTGAGTTTCGGGAATACCTCCAATAAGGGAGCCGTTGAAATTCACCCGGTTAAAAATCATATTGAAGTTATTGATCGTCAATTCACCATTTATCGGCTGACCAACCTGGGTAAAATAACCATAGGGTTTCACACAAGAAATGTAATTGGACATATCATATGTATAGGGAACGGTGGAAATCATAAAGTCCAACTTTCCAAACCATGGTTTTAGATCATCGGCGTCTTTCACTACAATTGCTTCTTTGGCCCCGAATGAGCGGATATCATCTAGCTTACTTTCCGATGTTGTAAAAGCGTAAACTTCGGCACCTTTTGAAACCGCCAGTTTGATAGCCAGATGCCCTAAACCACCAATACCAACCACGCCTATTTTATCGCCTTTTTTCATCCCAACTCTCATCAATGGGGAGTAAGTTGTAATACCGGCACAAAGTAATGGAGCGGCAAATTTTAGCTCCATTGATTCAGGGATTTTAATGACAAAATGCTCGGTTACAACGATGTTACTGGAATAGCCACCCTGAGTAATACCGCTTGGTGATGAATTTTCAGGACTGCCATATGTTCCGGTCATGCCCGTGGTTTCGCAGTGATGTTCTTCTCCTTTTCTGCAGCTTTCGCATTGCATACAGCTGTTGACCATACAACCAACACCGGCTTTATCTCCCACCTTGAATTTGGTAACGTTTTTTCCAACGGCAGTTACGATCCCGGCGATTTCATGACCAGGTACCTGCGGGTACTGCTGCGGCCCCCAATGGCCTTTAATGGTGTGAATGTCCGAATGACAGATACCCGAATATTTAATGTCGATCAAAATGTCATGATCTCCGAGAGGACGCCGCTCAAAATTCCAAAGTTGTAGTTTGCCTAGTTTGTTCGTTCCTGCGTATCCTTTCGATTTAATATTGCTACTCATACCTGTTTGGTTGGTTTGCGAAAAAAGCCGCGTAGGGTATGTAATTAACAGACCTGTTGTTGTCATAGCCGTTTGCTGAATGAATTGTCTTCTTGATGCCTTTTTCATTATTTCAGTTTTTTAAAGATTTCTAACATGATTTGCCCGTCTAGTGTGTTCATATCCACCAGTTTTAATACCTTCACCATTTTAAGTGTCGTTGTTTTATAATGCTGGAAGTGTGACGTTTTTAAATGTGACTGGTAGGCAGCGCTGTCGGCATATATTTCTATAATCCTGATCTGGGTTGGCTGCTCTTTGATGCTCATTGGAAAAATGGCAATTACTCCCGGTTCCTTTTCGACCGAAGCTGCCGCTTCTTCTTCCAGGATAGCGTTATAATCAGTCAGGAACTGTGGCAGGATTTCGATTTTTGAGATGCGCACTATCATGTCCCGTTCAATAACAACAGCCAACGGCTTCCCTATAATCTCTCTTAATGCATTTGCCTGGGTCCTGCTGACAAATTTTTCAATCAGCTGTGCAACTTCTACAAGTTGATTGTCAGTGATACCGGCATTGATACCCATTTTCACATGGGACTGTAATTGCGAACTAACGCCAGGCATTGCTGCAAGGGCTGAAATCGTCACAAGCTCCCGCTCTTGAAAGGTGAGTACCTCGCTTTCAAAAATGTCGGCAAACAGATGTTCTTTCAAAAATGCATCGATCCTGGGGGCAAATTCCCCAAATCCAGGTGCAGGCTTAAACTGAGGCATTTTGGTTAAAGCTTCCAAAACCTTCCTGCCTTGTTCGTACTTATCCTGAACACCGTCTTTTGAAACGGTTTGCTTTCCTTGCTTGTCATGGATGCCATTTGCCTTTCTTTTATCAATTTCAGTCATTAGCGTGCTGATCGCGTTCAGGCTCCTTGGAAAACCACAGTAGGCATACAGCTGCACAAGAATTTCCTTCGTTTCTTCAACTGTTAAACCAGCGTCCAGGCCGTTGCCAAGCTCAGTTGATAACCTTCCAAGATCCCCGGTCGCGGTTAATCCGGAAATAGCTACGATACTTTGCAGACGATCGTTTAGTACCTGTTTCTGAATTGTATTAGTTTGTGCTTTCATGGCAGTGGTGCCCAGCAGGAACACAAAAATGAATACTGTTGAGAGCAGTTTGTTTGGGTTTATTATCGCCATGTTTACTGCTTGTTGACAGCATTATATTCTTCTTCTGAGACCGGCTTAAGCCAAACTACATTAGCATCACCCTGGAAATTGGTTATCGCAATATGTGCCATTTGGGAAGTTGCAGCTGCCCCGTGCCAATGCTCGACGTTCTCTGGAATATTGATCACACCACCTTTTTTGGTGGGTTGGGCCGGTCTGCCTTTTTTCCGGTAAAAACCCGCCCCTCGTTTACGATTAGCACTTGCCCTTTGGGGTGGGTATGCCATCGGACCGACGCGGTTTGTCCTTGCCCCAGGTTCAAAGCTTACATTGCCAATCACAAAATCATTGTTTTTATCTCTTGCCAAAAGTGGCAACAGGTATGCGTCCCCTGTGAAATATCCGTTTGTTAATTTATCACCCTTGGCAAAAAGAGGGGCATTGCTATTGTCTGTCATTTTTGTAGGAGTTTTGGTTTGGCTATATACTGTGAACGGTAGCATAGCTCCGATCTGCAATGTGCAAATACTTGATTTAGTGATATGTTTCATTGCTGCACGAATTTGTTTTTCAATTTGTATAGCAAAGGTCGGTAGTAACACCCCGCCAATTTTTATACAGGTTACAGGTTTATTTACCAGTTTTACTGATCTGGGCATTTACATAATTTTCTACGTGATGACGTTACTATATTTGAGCTGTAAATCACCAGTATATGGAACAAGTAGAAAGGATAGACACTGTAAAGCAGTACAACAATTGGGTGGGAGCTGCTACGCTACACCCTTTGGTGAGTGTGGTCAATTTCAACGAAATACCGACTGTGCAGCATTTCAGACGCTATATGGGCGTCTATGCCGTATTCCTCAAAAATATCAAGTGCGGTGATATGATCTATGGCTGCCAGCCATACGACTATGATGACGGGACATTGGTCTTTGTGGCACCAGGGCAGGTTTATGGGATTGACAGCAAAGGAAAGTCAATAAAGCCGTCAGGCTATGCATTGGTTTTTCACCCTGATCTGCTTGCAGGTACCCATTTAGGGAAAATGATCAAGGAATATTCGTTCTTTTCCTACGAGGTGAATGAAGCGTTGCATGTATCAAAAAAGGAAAGGGAGACAATTGTTGATTGTTTTGAAAAGATCAGAGCCGAGATAGATCAAAATATCGACAAGCACAGTAAGACGCTGATTGTTTCCAATATCGAATTGTTTCTCAACTACTGTATGCGGTTTTATGACCGGCAGTTCATTACGCGCAGTAATGCGAACAAAGACATTCTGGTACGCTTTGAAGAATTACTCAAAGATTATTTCAAATCAGGAAAAGCCCAAACATTAGGCCTGCCAAGTGTAGCCTACTGTGCTGAAAGGCTCTATTTGTCCTCTAACTATTTTGGAGACCTCATTAAAAAAGAAACGGGAAACACGGCTTTGGATTTCATTCAATCAAAGTTGATTGAGGAAGCAAAAGTGAAAATATTCGAAGCCAATACCTCGTTTGGCGAGATTGCCTATCAGCTGGGATTTAAATATCAACAACATTTTACGCGTCTTTTTAAACAAAAAACCGGGGTTACGCCTAATGAATATAGGAGTCTAAACTAGCCGTTGCGGCTAGACTTCTGCCTATTTGAATAACGACCTATACATGTGTACTCCTGCTTTGAGCGATGGTTGCTGATGGGTCGGCAACAACTTTTGATTATATTTATGTACGCTCATGTCCATTCCTTTTTCGTCCCTTTTAATTCAAAATGCCACTTTTAAATTACAGTTTAGTAGTGTAAGCGGTAACTAACAATGCACCAAAAATGGAAATTAGGAATGCACCACCTTGGCAAATATACACGGGTTAATTTTGGGGTTCAAAAAAAGTCTTTCTGTTTTTCATTTGATAACTTTCCCCACTCATACTGATCACGTCGCATCGGTACAGTAATCGGTCTAACAAAGCCGTTGCCAGTACTTCATCATCCAGCATTTTGGCCCATTCAGTTGCCATTTTATTGGTTGTAATAATAAAACAGGTTTTCTCATAAAGCAGGTTGATGAAGTTAAACAATGAGACGGCCTGACTTTTTTCTACCGGAAAGAGCATGATATCATCAATGATAATCAGGTCAGCCTTTATAAGTATCTTATAATCAGCCAGAGAAGACCTTGTCAAGTCTTTCATCTTGAGTGTGCTTATTAACTCTTCCATCGTTTTAAGATAAGCTTTGTATCCATTTTCGATGGCGTCTGCACACAGACCGGCAGCCAGGAATGTTTTTCCTGTTCCCGAAGGTCCAAGCAGCATGAGATTAAATCCCTGATCCAGCCAGTTAAGTTCTCTTAGTTGATGTAGCCACTATTGTGTTTTTCGGCTGTGCTGATAATTTCATCAAGCCTGCGCTGCATGCCAGCTATTCTAAACTGCCGGCAGTAATCAATAATCTGTTCTTTTTTATCCATTGGACTGTTTGGTTTAAGGCCACCAGGATTTACTGGATCCTGGTGGTGATATACTGATTGCTACTTAATGTTTTTATGTGTCAAAAGATTTTGATAATCGTCGATAGAGCTTTTATCGGGCTGTATTAAAGCATTTTGTGGCACTTTTCCGTTTAGCGGGCGGTCCGCCGCGCGGTTTAACTGTATTATTTTTGGATATGCTCTTTTCTCTGGATTCCGATGATGCTTTTAAAGTCCGGTGCCCGGGCAATACGGTTTTCAAGACAGTAATTCAGCACCTGGCTCAAGGTCTGAGCATCCAGATCCGCTATGCCACTCCTGACCATAATCAGTTGATCGCGAACATAGCGGATTTTTTCAGACTTAATCATTTCGATCCGTTCCAGGGCTTTCTGCTGATCAGGGAACAAAGCTGCAACCTGGGTGATCATTTCATGAACAGCAATACTTTTATCCCTGTTATGGTCAGTATTGAGCACTTTTTGTCCTTTACCGGTGGCTGGGAGATTTAAATGTTGCATCTCTGGAATTGCAGGGACTGATCAAAAGTCTGGAAAACAAGGATGACGAAGCGATCAAAATCCTTATGATTGCCCGGAAAAAGGAACATGATCTTGGTTGCAGTGAGCCGCCATCGTATGCCCGCCCGGTTTTGATCAGTCTTGGTGAAGTATATCTGAAAGCCGGGAAGTATGATCTGGCTCTTAAGGCTTATCAGGATTTAGCCAAAAAACGTCCGAACAGCGCAAACCCGTTATGGGGGCCTTTATAAAGTATACAAGAAAAAGGGCCATGCGGAAAAAGTGAAGCAATATACTGCTGAGCTTGCTGAGGTGATCAAAGGAGGAGATAAATCGCTATATCCTTTATAGTATAACTCGTTCAGGTTAAGCAACCGATATTAAATTATTTTAAAATTATATAGAAAATACTTGAAGGTTAGCGATTAATAACATTACTTTGTCTATTGAATTAGTAGAGTATATATGATATGTTTTCATTTTTTCAACGATTTGAAACACTAACCGAATAAAATAACAGTGGTCTTTCAAATTTATTGTCTACTTAATTTATAGAACAAATCAATTTTTAATCAATACAAAAACAAAGCTCAAAGGAAGCCGCAAAAAAAGAACCGCCCTGCCGGACAATTCGATCTCGAACATCGAATCAGGCAGAGCGGAGTAGATTCAATCGTCTAAATTAAATCAATCAAATGTATGTATTTTATTACTTATGAGTCAAGGCCTCATTTTTCGCGAGGCCTTGTTTTTAAAGGGACCATAGCCGCTTTTGCTATGGTTTTGGTGTTTTTTCTTTTACAGGTTCCGGTTTTCGGTCAGTCGGCCAGCTCCGGCGATATTGTACTTACCGGAAAAGTAACGGATGAAAATAAAGAAGCTTTACCAGGCGTCAGCATCCGTGTCCATAATACGAGCCTGGGCGCTGTTTCAGATGTTGAAGGCAATTTCAGAATTACCCTTTCCAAAACCAATAAACTCCTAACGTTTTCCTTTATTGGATACAAAACACTGCAAATTAATTCGGGTAACAGAAGTACAATTAACGTTGAATTAGCCGCCGATCACAAATTATTAAATGAAGTTGTTGTCGTCGGATATGGTACGCAAGAGCGTAAAAATCTGATTGGTTCAATCAGTAAAATAGACCCTACGGAAACCAAAGGAATCCCAGCCGGTAGTTTTGATGCGCAGCTGCAAGGAAAAGTCGCCGGCGTTCAGATATCGAGCAGCACGGGTGTTCCGGGAGAAGCAATCAATATCCGGGTTCGCGGCGCGACCTCTATCAACGCAAGTAACGATCCGTTGTATGTTTTGGATGGCGTTTTTATAAACAGTACCAGCAATCAGACGTTCAGTACAGGCGGAAAAGCCACATCACCGATTGCCGATATCAATCCATCGGATATTGAAAGCATTGAGGTTTTAAAAGATGCAGAAGCCACAGCACTTTACGGTTCACGCGGAGCAAACGGCGTTATTATCGTTACAACGAAACGTGGTAATTTTGATCAGAAAGCAAAGATCAATTTCAGTACTTCACAAGGCTGGGCGAAGGCTGCCAAACTTTGGGATCTGACAACGGGCCCGGAACACGCAACGCTGGTAAATGAATGGTGGATTAATACCGGAAGAGATACGCCTTCTTTAAATCGCACCGAAGCCAATAAGCCTTTCCGCCCGGTTTCAGAAGGCGGACGTGGGTTGCCGGAAGAGCAGAAAACGTATGACCGTTTAAGTGAAGTTTTTCAAACGGCACATCTTCAAAATTACGATCTGTCGCTTAGCGGCGGTACAAAAACGACAAAGTATTACATCGGCGGTGGTTATAATGGCCAGGAATCAATTTTAAAACCGATTACTTTTCAAAGAGCAAGTTTCAAGGTTAATCTTGACCAGAAAGTTAACGATGCAGTCACGGTCGGCGTGAGCAATACCTTTTCACGCACATTCAGAAACCAGGCAAGGGCAGGGGACGGACCGGCTGGTGGGCTTCTTCAGGCGGCGCTTCATACGCCAACCTACCTTTCGCCAACAAATGAAAACGGTGAACTGGTGGGCCGCGCAGGTTTTGATAATACAACGCTTCTGTTAAAATATTACGATGTAAATTCGACAAGTCTTCGCTACATTGGTAATTTGTATGTAGAAGCGAATATTCTGCCCAATCTTAAATTCAGATCCAGTTTCGGAATCGATTATAACAATTACGATGAATCCGAATATTGGAATACCTACCTGATCGCAGGGAGTCCAAGCGGACTTGCTACTTCGAGCATCGGTCAGTATACCACCTGGATCAACGAGCAAACACTTTCTTATCGTAAAAATCTGGGAGCAAAAAGTTCTTTCGGGATTCTGGTAGGTAACACCTTACAAAGCTCTGTTTCTTCCCGTACAGCGGCGGAAGGACGCGGTTTTGCAAACAATTCTTTCACACAAATTTCCTCAGCGGCTGTTACAACAAGTTCTCAGAGTTGGAGTAAAAATACATTGACTTCCTTTTTTGCCAGAGCAGATTATAATTATGGCGGGAAATATCTTGTTGATGTAAGTGTTCGCGGAGATGCTTCCTCACGTTTTGGTAAGGACAATAAATGGGGTTATTTCCCGGCTGTTGGTGCAGCCTGGCGTATCAAACAGGAGGGTTTTCTGAAAGAAACCCGCGTGATCAGCGACCTGAAACTGAGAACCAGTTATGGTATCACCGGCAACCAGAACGGGATCGGGGATTTCGCAGCGCGTGGTCTTTGGGCTGGCGGATCTTCGTATGAAGGTTTGCCGGGAATCGCGCCGCAGCAGTTGGCGAATCCCAATTTGAAATGGGAAAAAACAAGCCAACTGAATGTAGGTCTTGACCTTGGTTTGTTTGACCAGAGAATTACTGTTGAACTAAACGCCTACCGGAAATATACTTCTGACGGTCTGTTGCAGGTATCCCTGCCGGGTACGAGTGGTTTTAATACCTATTGGAGTAACGCGGCCGAAATCAGCAACAAAGGATTTGAATTCAGTATACAAACGGCAAACATCCGGAAGTCTGATTTTACCTGGACGACCAATTTCAATGTGGCCAGAAACGTAAACAAGATTGAAAAGCTTGCCAATCCGCTCCGCTACGGAAGTCGTGATCTGATTTTACAGCAGCAAGGCTCACCGCTTTATTCTTTCTGGGTTTACAAACAGCTTTATGTTGATTCTCAAACAGGAAATACTGTTTATGAAGATGTGAATAAGGATGGCAAAATCACGGTGGATGACCGTCAGGTTTATGGAAGTATCTGGCCAAAATTCTTCGGCGGTATTACCAATAACTTCACTTACAAAGGAATTGATTTAGGTGTTTTTTTTGCTTTTCAATATGGAAACAAAATTTACAACCACAATAAATTCTTCGGGGAAGGTGGCGGAGCACGGGATGCGGCCAGGGTGATTTTTGCCAGCAATAATGACCGGTGGCAAAAGCCGGGGGATGTCACTGATGTGCCAAGACCGGATGGTGTAAACGTGAATAACTACCGTGACGGAGGCAGCCGCTGGCTGGAAGACGGTTCCTTTCTTCGTTTGCGTTCACTGAATCTTGGATACACGATACCAAAAACATTTACCAGCAAATTAAGAATTGAAACGCTCCGCCTGTTTTTGCAAGGTGCTAACCTGCTGACGTTTACAAAATATACAGGCCTTGATCCGGAATCAAGTGCAAGCAGCGCGGCCAACCAGCAGGGAATTGATTTGGGAACACCTCCGCAGCCTCGTTCGATCCAGGTTGGTTTGAACATCACGTTGTAATCAGCGAAGCAGAAATTATATAAAATTCTCAAAACAATGATGAGAAACATGAAACGAATTAATTATTTCCTTGCGCTGTCTCTGGGTTTATCGGTGCTGACATCCTGCGATTCTTTTCTGGATGTTGAGCCGAAAGCTTCCATCTCTGACGAGCAAACCATATTTGATAAGACTTCCGCAGAAACGGCTTTGCGTGGCGTTTATAATGCCGTTGCCAATTCCAGTTATTATGGTATTACCTTCCAGTCCATCGGATATTTGTCGGGAGATAATATCCAGTGGACCGGCTCACAGTCCCAGATACAGGAATTTATAAACCATAAAGTAAGCGCGGAAAATTCAACGATCAGCGGTGCATGGATCGCAATTTATGCCACCATCAACCGGGCTAATCAGGTTATTGCAAAAGTACCGGCCGTTACCGATGCAACTTTAACTGAGGCATTAAAAAATCCAATCGTGGGTGAAGCTTATTTCATCCGCGCACTTGCTTATTTCGATCTGGCCAGAACCTGGGGCGGTGTTCCGCTGATCACACAGCCAACCTCTACGCCCTCGGAAAATTCAGGAATCAAACGCAGTACGCAGGCTGAAACATACGCGCAGGTTTTGAAAGATCTTGATGCCGCCGAACCGCTTTTAGCAGAAACGGTCAACCGATATCACGCAACGCGAAAAACCGTTTGGGCTTTAAAATCGCGCTATTATCTGTATCAGAAAGACTGGGCGAAAGCGGAGGAGTATGCTACCAAAGTGATTTCAGATGCTACGAATTATAAACTGCTGACGCCATATAATGCGTTTTTCGCAAACAATGTACGCGGAACACAGGAATCTGTTTTTGAAATTTTCTATAACGGAACTTCCGAAATCAACGACCACCGCGGACAATGGCAGCCTCAGACGAATGGAGGAACCCGCCAGTGGGCTCCAAATGATGCTTTTGTAGCGCTTGTGAATGATCCGTTGAAAGGCGGTAACAGAAGTACGCTTGTGGCAAAAGATAACCAGTCGCGCTGGTATGGAAATCTGTATTACCGTTCGCCGGGTTCAGACCCTTCCTACGTCATTCGTATTGCTGAACTTTACCTGATCCGGGCGGAAGCACGTGCACAGCAATCAAAACTTACCGATGCCGGGGCGGATGTGAACGCGGTTCGCACAAGAGCTGGTCTGGCGGCAACGACTGCTGCTTCAAAAGATGAACTTCTCCTGGCGGTTGAAAATGAAAGAAAAATCGAGTTTGCATTGGAACCGCACCGCTGGTTTGATCTGGTACGTACGGGTCGTGCGGCAATTGTTTTAAGCATAACGGACCCAAATCGTTATCTGATGCCGATACCTTCTGTTCAGCTTCAGACGGACAAAGCTTTGGAACAAAATCCTGGATATTAATTCTTAAACCCTTAGTCTATGGCAACGTCAAATGTGTCAAATGGTGTGAATGTAAAGGAAGAAGCGGTTGAGAATTTTCAGTCGCAATGGAGCAATGCTGAAAAGGTGGCTTTCCGGATATCCTTTATCTATTTCTTTTTGCTGGCCGTTCCGCTGGATTGGAAATATTATAAAACAGTATTTTCAATCAACTGGCTGGATCTTCATTATGGTGATTTTTTCAATCCGGCTCATTATTTACCCGGTTTTTTTGCAGAGAATTCCTTCCTGAATTTAGCAATTTTACTGGTTATTGCGATAATCGGTGGCCTGATTTGGGGACTGATTGGAAAAGAAAAAAAGGAATATAACGCGTTGTATTATTGGATCCGGGTTATTGTCCGTTACCGGCTTGCGCTGGGGTTGATTGCTTATGGTCTGATCAAATTTTTCCCGCTTCAATCGCCGCTTCCTTCGATCAGTAATCTGAACACGCAGTATGGCGATTTTTCTGACTGGAAGATATTTGCGCTGACTTTAGGCGTTGTTCCGGGATATCAGTCTTTCCTGGGTCTTGTGGAAATTCTTGGCGGACTTTTGCTTTTAAACAGAAGAACAACTTCGATCGCAACACTGATCATTATTCCCTTTACCGGAAACGTATTCATGTCAAATCTTGCTTATGGAGGCGGCGAGGCTGTTTACAGTTTTTATCTGATTTTGCTCGCTCTGTTTTTGTTTGCTTTTGATGCACCAAGATTTTACAGTTTGCTGACCCTGGAAAAACCAACAATTCCTAACCGCTTCCATCCAACTTTTCAATTGAAATGGCAGCAGTATGGCAGACTAGGCCTGAAAGTGTTTTTCATTTTCTTCTTTGTAATCCTGTTTGGTTTTAAAACAAGAAATGGGTATCACAACGATCCTTACCAATACCCAAAAGCACCAGGGCTGACCAACGCTGCGGGGATTTATAATGTGGCAGAATTCAAGATTAATAATCAGGCAGTGCCCTATTCGCCTGTTGACCCGGTGCGCTGGAAAGATGTTGTTTTTGAAAACTGGGCAACACTGAGTATCCGCTCAAATAAACCAGTCATTATTGATTCGACAAATGTTGAGGAGATCAATGAAAACGACAAAGACCGGGTGTACGAGTTTCTGGGTTCTGCGGGAAGGCATTATTACAGCTACAAAATTGACCCGGCAGCGCAGGTACTGAATCTTGAAAACAGAAACAAGAATTATCCTGCTGACAAATTCCAGCTGCATTACAACCGGCCGGATTCTGCAACGATTATTCTTTTCGGAATAAACAGCGACCGCGATTCTGTTTTTGTACGTCTTGAAAAAATTAACAAGAAGTATTTGCAGACGGAAATCAGGAAACTTGGAAGAAGAGGAAGTCCGAAACTTTGAAATGAAACTGTTCGAAATTAAAATATAAAACAACATTCATTATGTCAATTTCAACTAGTAATTCGGCAGATGTAGCAGAAGACACCGCTGGCGTTATCAGCTTAGCCAGTGAAGCTGCTTTGGCCGGGAAGCAATGGCCGGAGTGGCAAAAAATCCTGTTTCGGGTAGCATTTGTTTTCTTTGTCAGTATTTCCCTGCCCTGGAATCCGGAGTGGTATAAGGTTGTGTTTTCGATAGACTGGACAAATCTGCATTACCGCGATCCGTACGATGTGGCCCGGTTTGGCTCAGGTCTTGAAATTTTTGGCCGGACGCTTTTTGGAAGTGGTTTGAACGGTTATGCAACCTACGTGATCACACTTATTTTCGCAATTGCCGTAGCTGCAATCTGGACAGTAGCCGTTAAACTTCTGAAAAAAGATCCGCAGAATTATATCAAATTAAATTATTGGCTGCGTACCATTGTGCGTTACCGGGCAGGAATTGGTATCATCGGTTTTGGGTTTACCAAACTGCTGCCTACACAAATGCCATATCCATCTCTGGGGCTTTTAAATACCGATTTTGGTGATTTTACCTTGCAGAAAATTTACTGGTTGTCTGTCGGAATCGTTCCATGGTACCAGGTTTTTGCAGGTGTTGTTGAAATTGCGGGCGGCGTATTATTGTTTTTCAGGAAGACGACTTTTCTGGGAGCCATACTTCTTTTTGGAGCGTTGGGCGATATCGTTTATGTAAATTTTGCATATGACGGAGGCGTGCATGTGTATAGTTCTTACTTTGTGATTTTGACGGCATTTCTGATGGTCCAGGATATTCCTCGTTTGTATAATCTGTTTATTCTCGAACGCTATACAGTACCGGTTAACTATTACCCAACCTTTACCGAGGCCTGGCAGAAATATGCAAGAATTGGTATCAAATCGGCTGTAATTGGCATTTTTCTATTTTTGTTTTTCTATCTGTCACTGGTCAATTTTCTTTATGATCCGTACAAACAACCATCTACGGCGGGGATCAAAGAGCTTCGTGGGAATTATAACGTAACCGAATTCCGCATCAATAATAAGGTGATTCCTTACTCGCCGCAGGATACGGTAAGATGGCAATGGGCAACTTTTGAAAAATGGACATCGCTGACTTTTAAAGTTAATAAACCTACACTACTCGATCTTTCCAACGGGGGAGGTTCGCCGATGAAAGACATCAGCAGGACATTCGAGCTTACTGGCACAGGTGGTGGACAAAGGGTTTTTCACTATTACGGTGATCCGGTTGAGCATGTTCTTTATTTACAGGATAAATTTAAAGCGCCATCGGGACGGGAACTGGGTGCACGTGATGCGACGGATCTTTCAGGCGGTGCTCCAAAACCGAAAAAGAAGAAACTTAAACCGGAGGATGAACCCGATCCAAACTGGATCAGCAAGGCGGCATGGGTTAACATTGGTGATGAGGTCAAAAAAATCGATGAACGTGCTGCGTCAACGCGCCGCGACCGGGAATTTGCCGAAGCACCTAAAAATGAAAAGCGCAACCGGATGATTTTGACTTATCAGACTACGGATGGTTCTCGTGTCATTTTGAGAGGAATTGACCAGAACAAAGATTCTCTTTATGTGGTGCTGGACCGGGTTAATAAAAATTATGTTTTGCCAAAAAGTACGCTTGACGCAGGGAAATATGACTAAATCCACAGTGAAAATCGGAGCGGTTTGTCTTTTTTTTTCAATATCGTTGACTTCATTACAAAGCCCGACTATCCGTAAAAACGGTGGTCAGGCTGATACGCTTGATTATCCCAGGACTTTTGGTTTTGGCAGAGCGGCCACGCTGAAAGAAATTGCGTTACTGGATACGGACGTCCGCCCTGATGGGAAAGGTCTTCCGGCGGGTTTTGGAAAAGCTTCCGAAGGTAAACTGGTTTATGCGGCAAAATGTTCAGGTTGTCACGGCGCTACCGGCATTGAAGGTCCGAGCGATCAGCTGGTAACCATAAAAAATCCGACCGATCCAAAAGTAAAAGCAAGAAATAAAACGATTGGAAATTACTGGCCTTATGCCACGACGGTTTTTGATTATATCAAACGGGCCATGCCTTTTAATCAGCCGGGTTCGCTGACCGATCAGGAAGTATACAATCTGACTGCTTTTCTGCTGCATGAAAATGGCCTGATAAAAGCTGACGATATTGTCAATGCCAAAACGCTACCCAAAGTGGTAATTCCTGCACGCGATTTTTTCGTGCCTGATGATCGTAAGGACGGTCCGGAAATCCGTTAGCAAACCTTTAAAAAATCAATCACTTTTATGCCTGATCAAAAGGGAGATAAACCGCTGACAACGGAGAAAAAGATAAGCCGCAGAACCCTTCTTGGAGGTGCTGCAACGGCTGCTGTGGTTTTGGCTCAAACAGCTTCGGGGAAAACTTTCCAGGCCGCGCTGACAAAATCTGAATTGCATTTAATTGAAGATCCGACCAAGGTTCCGGGCGTTCCGCCTGGAACTTTGGGAACAAGATCGCCTTTTGAAAAACCTGTCAAAGCCCCTTCTGATATTTCGTCCAGAACACCGTTGCAGGATTTGTTTGGCACAATAACGCCTTCGGATCTTCATTTTGAAAGAAATCATAACGGAGTACCGGCAATCGATCCCGCAAAATATGAGCTGGTAATCCACGGCATGGTGAACAAGCCAATGGTTTTCACGCTGACGGATTTAAAACGTTTTCCATCCGTTTCGCGAATTGCATTTCTGGAATGTTCCGGCAACTACCGGGGCGCTGCGGATGGAAAAGTTACCCCGCAGCAGATATGCGGACTGACCAGCCAGAGCGAATGGACGGGCGTAAAACTTTCCACTTTATTTCGGGAAGTAGGGGTTAGTCCAAAATCAACCTGGTTTTTAGCGGAGGGCGGTGATGCGGCGGTAATGACAAGAAGTGTTCCGATAGAAAAAGGTTGGGAAGATGCTATTATCTGTTACGCGCAAAACGGAGAGGCGATCCGGCCAGAACAAGGATATCCGGTGCGTTTATTTCTACCGGGATGGGAGGGGAATATTAACGTAAAATGGCTGAGAAGAATTGAATTGTCAGACCAGCCGTTCCAAACCCGGCAGGAAACGTCAAAATATACCGAAGCCATTGGTGGTGGAAAAATCCGCCAGTTTAGTTTTACTATCGATGCAAGATCGATTATTACCTATCCGTCCTATCCGCAGAAAGTTGAAAAAGGCTGGATTGAAATTCGTGGTATCGCATGGAGTGGGAGGGGGAAAGTGGTTCGTGTGGAGGTTAGTACGGACGCTGGGAAAACCTGGAAACCAGCTGAATTGCAGGATCCGGTGATGGATAAAGCCCATACTGCTTTCCGTTATTTATGGAACTGGAATGGGCAGCCAACAGAAATTCTCAGCAGAACGGTGGATGAAACCGGGTATGTTCAGCCGTTTTTAAAAGATTTGCTGGCAGCCCGTGGCGGCAATATGGGCTATCATTACAATCCGGTTACAGCCTGGTATATTCAAAATGACGGGCAGGTTTTGTTTAAAGCAACTTAATTGATTCAGCAGGTTTTTATTCGGTGCGTTACAATAATGATATAAATGAGAAATACTCAATATGACGCAGTGGTTGTAGGCTCCGGCCCTAATGGTTTTGCGGCAGCCATTACACTTCAAATGGCAGGCCTTTCTGTGTTACTGGTTGAGGGACGGGATACCATTGGGGGCGGCATGCGCACGTCGGAGTTAACGCTTCCCGGCTATCACCATGATGTCTGTTCCGCTGTGCATCCGATGGCAGCCATTTCTCCTTTTTTTACGTCGATCCCACTTAAGGAACATGGGCTTTCGTTAATTGAGCCAACCTATGCAGCAGCGCATCCGTTTGATGACGGCACGGTTGCCTTGCTGAAAAATTCACTGGAAGATACAGCCGCTGGTCTTGGTGAAGACCGTGAAGCTTACCTTTCTTTGATAAAAAATTCCGTAAGGGATTTACCCAAACTTTTACCTGACATCCTTGGGCCTTTTCCTATCCCCAGATATCCGCTTGCACTGGCATCATTTGGTCTAAAAGCTTTGCCTCCTATTGGCTGGACAGCCAATAGGTTTAAAACAAAACAGGCACGTGGATTATGGGCCGGTATTGCTGCTCATGCGGTTCAGCCTTTTAATAATATTGCATCCTCGGCAATCGGGCTGGTGATGACCTCGGCAGCGCATATCGGTGGTTGGCCAATCGTGGAAGGCGGTTCTCAATCCTTAGCTAATGCGCTGGCGTCTTATTTTCTTTCATTGGGAGGGAAAATTCAGACTGGTGTTTTTGTGAAATCCATCGACGAACTCCCATCTGCGAAAGCAGTTCTTTTTGATGTTGGGCCGAAACAACTTATCGGGATTGCCGGCGAAAGGCTGGGAACTTCCTACATCAACAGACTGAAAAAGTTTAAATATGGCATGGGTGTTTTTAAGATGGATTGGGCTCTGAGTGAACCGATTCCTTTCACTGCCAAAAGTGCATCCGGAGCAGGAACGGTACATCTTGGCAATACTTTTGAAGAGATCGCTTACAGTGAAAAAATCACTTCAGAGGGCAAACATGCCGACAAACCCTATGTACTGTTATCTCAGCCAAGTCTGTTTGATAAAACCCGGGCACCTGAGGGAAAACACACGGCCTGGGCCTATTGTCATGTTCCAAATGGCTCCCAGGTTGATATGACTGATATTATTGAAAACCAGATCGAACGCTTTGCGCCGGGTTTCAAAGAAATAATCCTGAAACGGAGTACGCTGAACGCAGTGCAAATGCAGGATTATAATCCAAATTATATTGGCGGCGATGTTAACGGCGGACTTCAAAATCTGGCACAGTTATACAGTCGTCCGGTTTTAAGCTTATCTCCTTACCGGACTCCTGCAAAAGGAATTTATTTATGTTCAGCATCGACACCTCCGGGTGGAGGTGTGCATGGTTTATGCGGATACCATGCGGCGCAACAAGTGCTGAAAGACTTGTTTGGAAACAATAATTAGTACTTCTTTTGCGATTCAAAAATATTCCTGAAAGCATTTTCCTACATTCAAATATGATATCAAAAAAAGCAAAATACGCACTGAAAGCACTTAAATTTTTAGCGGAGCGATATGACAAGGGACTGGTTCTTATTGCAGAAATCGCTGAAAAGGAAAGAATTCCCAAGAAATTTTTAGAAACCATATTGCTGGATTTGCGTAATCATGGTGTCTTGCAAAGTCAGAAAGGGAAAAACGGCGGATACATGCTGCGTATCCCGCCAGAGGAAGTTAGTTTTTCAAAAGTGCTGAGGATTATTGATGGTCCTATTGCCCCGACTTTATGCGTTTCAACATTCTTTTACGGAAAATGTGACGATTGTCAGGATGAAGTATCTTGTAGCCTCAGGAGCGCATTAGCAAAATGGCGGGATGCAAATTTGTCGGTTCTCGATAATACCACGCTGGCTGATCTTTTGGTTGCCGAAAATGACCACATTATTGGCATTTAGATTTTTAACGGTTATTCGTACAATGTACCTTCCATAACAATTACCGATGAGCCATTGATCCAGATGCTATCCGTTTTGACCTCAAATTGAATAACAGACGGGCGGTTTAATTTTTCACCTTGCAGTATTTGATAAACCGTATCCTGAAGAATACGATTTTTTTGAAATAAAAAGCCTGCCAATGGCCCGGCGGCACTGCCGGTTGCAGGATCTTCGTCAATGCCAATTCCCGGATTGAAAAACCTTGCCTGGGCAAGATAGTCGGGATTCTGATCGGAAATTGTAAAACAATATACACCCTCAAAATCATATTTTTTGGACGCTTCGATTAGTAACCGTTTATCAGGAATAGCCTTGTTTAGTGCTTCCGGATTGCTCAGAGGTACCATTAAATGCGTTACCTCTGTTTTTACGACAGCCGGAGCCAAATCATCTTTCAAAATATCATCTTCCGTTAAGTTTAAAGCTTGGGCCATAATTTTTGGCTCAATATAGGAAAGCACGGTGGCTGGATTTTGCCTCATACCGACAAAAGGAAGTCCGTCTTCCGTATAACGAAGCAAAAGTTTCATCACTTCATCCTTCATCAATACAAACCGCTCGTTTCCCTGTTCACGAAATATATCAAGGTTAGTCAGAAGCGCCACACATACCGCTCCTAACAGGTTATGCCCGGCTCCGTTTACCTCAAAACCCGTGGGTGTAAACGAACGTACTTTTAATGCTTTATCTATTTTTGAATAGTAAATAAATGAAGTTTCAGAATAACCAAACTCTCTTGAAATCTTCTCGTAAACCGGCAATTCAAGATCTGAATCAGTTAAAACAACTGAGAGTTGATTGCCGCGATATTTTTCATTTGTAAAAACATCAACGACATAATATTTTAGAGTTCTCATTTTGGGTGGGTTTTGAGAAGATAAAATCGGGTCACACGGCAGTTAAAAGAGATCCGGGCTCATAGCTGCGTTTATCACAACAATCATAAATATTGGACCCATTGATGCGATGCTAGTGGTTATTTATCAACGTGTTAAAAGGCCTGCGTCCAGTACAAATTGTGATCCGGTAACATAACGGGCTTTGTCAGAAACCAGATAAATCACGGCGTTGGCAACGTCTTCCGGCTCAATCCATGGAAAGGGCAAGAGGTTGCCTGCCGATGCCCCGGCAATTTCCTGCGGTGTTTTTCCTTCCAACGCGGCCAGTCCATCATTCATAGGGGTATTTACACCAGTCGCGTGAACGGAATTTACCCGGATATTGTGAGGTGCCAGTTCAATGGCCCAGGATTTGGTTAGTCCCACCAGTCCCCATTTGGAAGCTGCATAATGGCTTAACCGGTTCATGCCCCGAAGTCCAGCGACAGAAGAATTATTGACAATATTGCCTGATTTTTGTTTGATCATAACCGGAATCACATGCCGGGCAGCGAGCCAGGCACCTTTGAGATTGATGTCGATCATGGCATCCCATTCTTCCTCCGCAAGCTCATGAGCCAGCCCGTAGGCACATATGCCTGCATTATTAAAGAGAATATCAATACGGCCAAGTTGGGAAATCGTTTCATATACTGCGTTTTTTATCGCTGAATCAATACTTATATCACCCTGGAAAATAAGGCACTTAACACCCGTTTGCTGAACCTCCGCCTGGAGAGATAGCAGATCATCCAGTGACCCAAGTTCATAACCCGGATAGGAAAGTGGGCCGCCAATATCGAAAGCCACAATATGTACACCTTCCTTTGCAAGGGCGTGGGCGGTAGCACGGCCCTGACCATGGGCTGCACCGGTTATAAAAGCCACTTTATCTGTTAATGACATAATTCATGCGGTCTGGTGTTTGGACAGATAAGGTGTCAGATATTCGTCAATTTTAGTGTGTATAACGTTGTTGAAAATGTTGGTAGCGATCATAATTCCGGCAAAAGCGGTGAAGACAACGATCTCTTCGTCAGAATACTTTTCCCGGATTGGATCATATATTTCATCGGCAACAAATCCTTTTTGCTGCGCAATTGCTGCGCCGAAAGTTAATAGCTGCTGCTCATCTTCTGTGATGACAAGAGCCTCCGGATTTTCTCCTGATTCGATAATTGCTTTTCTAAAATAAGTACTGCATAACGGGCAATCCGATGCCTTTGAAACAGACCACGCAAATAGCGTCGCAAGTCTGGTGCCCGTTAATCTTTTTAGTTCTTCAAATAAAGGATACCACTGCATATACACGTTGAAGGCGGTTGGGGAGTGTCCCAGCGTGGCCTTCATATTCGTGATCTTGGTGTTGTAAACCGTTTTGTGCTGAATAAATGCTATTTTAATTTCAGTGGATTGTTCATTTGTTTCGAGTGGTGCTATTCTCGGCATAAGTGATTGATTATTTTTGAGTTATAGTAATATTGTCTATTTATTTATGATAGATTTTCAATGGATTATGGCTTCTTTTCATGGTTGTAAATCCTATTTATCCAGCTCAACCGCCTGCACTTGTACATCCCAATGCCCGTCCAGAATCTCAAATCTTCGTTGTTCTTCTTTTTTAAGTTTTTCGGCGTCCGGATAAAGTGCTTTTTTGTAAGGTGTCGTTAAATTGGGATCAAATGCCGCCTGAATATTTTTAAAAACCAGCGTCACCCGGTAGTCCCAACGGCTATCTT
Source organism: Dyadobacter frigoris (assembly GCF_005280585.1). Lineage (GTDB taxonomy): Bacteria > Bacteroidota > Bacteroidia > Cytophagales > Spirosomataceae > Dyadobacter > Dyadobacter frigoris. Next base: position 54,761 of record NZ_SZVO01000003.1, on the reverse strand, counting down.
CTGTGGAATGCAGCCGTGGTTTTTCTGCTTTAATAGAAATTATATCTCCTTTTTCCAGTGCTTTCTTTAAGAGCGGATAGTGATTTTTTTTAAATAAATCGATGAATTCGTCGGCATAACCCCATTTGGCTTTGTAGTAACCTTCAACTGTAAAAGTTTGATCAGTGTTGTTTTGCTGGGCCGAAGCCTGGCCAACTGTGGCGATGAAAATCAGTGCGAAAAGTGTAAAGCGATGGATCATACGGAATTAGTTTTAAAGGTGATTTGAAAAATCAAATATCACAATTTAATCTATAAAGTCTATGGATTATGAGTAATTATTCATTTTCATAATTTTTTTCTGATCAATTCGGGTTATAGAATTGTTTAAGATCATATTTCTGGCGCGTAGTTCAGAAATTAAAATAGGTATAAATCTTAAGAGAACAGCACTAAAAGATAATTGATATCATAAAACGTATCATTCTCTCATTCAGTTAGTGAAATCGTTTCGATATTCACCATAAAATATTCAGAAACAATTTGCTTCCACATCTGCTTTTAAATACATTTACCTATTAAATCTATAATAGAAATAGACTTTATTTTGAAATCAAAAATACTTTTAATATCAACCTTGCTTGTCAGTACTATTTCATTGGCACAAAACAAGCCAGTACCGGTTACGATCGAAGGAACAGTTCCGCGTTGAATCGGGTTTTGTTTACCTTCAAAAATTCGAGGATAAAATTTTTCATTCTATTGATTCGGTAACGATTCAAAAAGGAAAGTTTTCTTTTAAATCGCCGGTCATTGTTCCTGAGCTTTATGGGTTGACGATAGATAGTAAAAAAACTCCGTTATATGTTTTTCTGGAAAATACCAATGCCGTAAAAGTGACGCTGGATACTGCTTCCAATTATAAAAACAGCGTAGTTTCTGGCTCGCCCGGTCAGGATCTTTTTGAAAAATATAAGAAAACGCCGGATGTTAAAATTGACGAATTCATTAAACAAAACCCTTCTTCTGTTGTATCAGCTTATGTACTTTACAGGAACTTTGCTTACCGGCTGACGCCTGAGGAAATTAACCAGAATATCCATTTATTAAGTCCTTCACTTCAAAGTACGCCTTATGTCAATACACTGCGAAAATTAATAACCACGCTTGACAAGGTATCATTAGGTAAACAGGCAATTGATTTTACAGCTACTGACCCGCAAGGGAAATTTGTGAAACTTTCGGATCATTTCGGGAAATATTTGCTGATCGATTTCTGGGCTGCCTGGTGTGGTCCCTGCCGTAAAGAAAATCCCAATCTGGTAAATGCTTATCAAAAATATAAAGACAAAGGATTTGAGGTTTTCGGAGTTTCGCTGGACAAAAGCAAGGAAAACTGGCTGAGAGCAATTGAGAAAGACGGCCTTGTGTGGATTCAGGTTTCGGATTTGAAATACTGGCACAGTGAGCCCGCAGAACTTTATGGGGTGAGAGCAATTCCTGCAAATTTTCTTTTGGATCCAACAGGAAAAATCATCGGCAAAAATCTGAGAGGAGAGGAACTCCATAAAAAGCTTGAAGAACTTTTAGGAAATCAGCCAGCGACCGGCTCAAAAAGTTCTAAATGATTTTTGATATTTAATTCAATGTCCAACGATATGCCCCGAAGTTACGATGAAGTGGACAGCTATCATATCCACATCTATCTTCAGCCTGATCAGTCACCGGCTGCCCGCCAGTTACGTACATGGATATCCGAACGTTTTTATGTTGAGCTCGGTACCTGGCATGACGGCCCTTTTGGGTCCAATACCCTGCCATCGTATTATGTTGGTTTTCGAAAAGAAGTTCTTCCCAGCCTGCTTCCATGGATTATTTTGAACAGACGCGGACTGAATATACTTATCCATCCAAACACGGATAGTCCACTGGACGATCACACAACTAATGCACTTTGGCTTGGCACGGCACAAGACGTAAATACCAATAATCTGCCGCATTCGCTCAAAGCAATCGGGTTGCCTTTAAAAACAATCAATCCCAATACTTACCCTCATCTGATTGATTTTTAAATTTTACGAAAATATTTATGAGTTTAAGAATCATGATAATACACAAATAGTATGAATATATATTAGAAACTATCGCTGGCGGTGGGCGCTCTGGCACTATTCGGAACTGAGCTAACACTGGCTCAAAATGCAGGAGGAACAGGCTCAAAACCCGCCACCGAATTTACCAGAAAGAGAAACGAAGCCATTTACAGTCAGCTGAATTTTGCCGATACACTGGATTTTATTGAAGCCAGAAAAGGGTTTATCGCTACACTTGACAGTGGAATCATCCGGGGTGCCGCCGGACAAACCGTGGTTAACCTGTACGATTATGACTTTTTAAAAGGCACAGCACCAGCATCAGTAAATCCTGCGCTGTGGAGATAAGCGAAGCTTAGCTGCGCTTGATCTTATACGTAAATTTGTGGGAAACAAGCCCTTGGTGGCTGCAATAGCTACCAGCAGACATGTGATGCAGGACGGAAAGAGCAAGCACCCAAGTACTGTTAGAGCATGATCACTGATGACCATCTGATTTTTGTTCAATAACCATTGTTCTTATGTCGACGATCCTTTTTTTACAAAAAAGAGGTAATAGTAATTCAGCTTGCCTGGCTGGTGAAATTTTTAGCAAACCTCAGCAGGTAACGTGTTGTTTTGGTTGGAGACCATGCTAATCGACAACTTGTTATGCTGTTTGTATTCCTGTAATAATCCTTGTAGCTCTTCCATTTTCATCTTGTTAAGAAATTAAACGGCACCAACTTAGCTTAATTTTCTTTTGCGAAATTAAATATCAATTAATATGGCTTGATAAAACGAGGGTTTATTGCCCGATAATTTCCTTCCGGTGTTCTTTTCCCCAATCTGTCAGATTGTTAATTATGGTCTGCAGCGTTTTGCCGTGTTTGGTGAGTTCATACTGAACAGTTACCGGGTGTGTGTTTAAAACTGTTCGTTCGACCAGTTTGTTTATTTCCAGTTCCTTTAATTCCTTGCTCAGCATTTTGTTGGAAATGCCGGCTACATCATTCAAAATGTCTGAAAATCTTCTTTTGTTGTAATGGCAGATCGATGAGATGATATAGATCTTCCATTTCCCGCTCAGGACGTCCATGGCATCATGGACAGCCATCATTTCTTTTTTGCGATCCGTCTGAAATTCTGGTTTGCACTCCATAGGTTACTTTGTTACTTGAAAGTTACTGTTACTTTTTGAAACAAAGTTACTAAAATATATCTATCTGATCTAACTTTGCAGCTCAATATTAATTAAATAGAAAAATGAGTAAACTAATCAACAAAGTAGCCATAGTTACAGGTGCATCAAAAGGAATAGGTGCATCTATTGCTAAATATTTTGCGGCAGAGGGAGCGAAGGTTGTTGTAAATTATGCATCGGGCAAAGAAGGTGCAGACAAAGTTGTAAAATCGATAATTGATAGTGGCGGGACAGCAATTTCCGTGCAGGGTGATGTGTCAAAAGAAGCTGATATAATCAGACTTTTTGAAGAAACAAAAAATGCTTTCGGCACACTGGATATTTTGGTAAACAATGCGGGCATTTACCAGTATGCTCCAATTGAACTCGTATCCGCAGAATCTATCCATCAGCATTTCAACATCAATGTTTTGGGGTCTGTACTGGCAATCCGCGAAGCTGTAAAACTGTTTGGCGATAAAGGCGGAAATATCATCAATATCAGTTCTGGCGCAAGTAATACGCCTTTGGCCACAGGCTCGGTATATTCTGCAACCAAAGCGGCCTTAGATGCCGTTACGATCTCTTTATCAAAGGAATTTAGCGGAAAAAATATTCGTATCAATTCTATTTTGCCCGGCATAGTAGAAACAGAAGGTTCGCATAGTGCGGGCTTTATCGGTAGCGATTTTGAAGCAAAATTAGTTGCCAGTACGCCACTTGGCCGCACGGGACAACCCGAAGATATTGCAAAAGTAGCCGTATTTCTTGCTTCTGACGATTCGGCGTGGATCACGGGAGAGAAGATCTCCGTTTCTGGCGGTATTTACGGTATTTAAATTTTCATAAATTTAAGATTGAACAAAAAATGACCAAATTAAAAAACAAAGTAGCCGTAATCACAGGCGGCAATAGCGGTATTGGATTCGGTATTGCAGAAGCATTCAGAAAGGAAGGTGCAGTTGGCGCTATTACCGGAAGAAACGAGGCGACATTAGACCTTTCTGCGGACGCGTTGGGTACAAATTTTATCGGCATTAAAGGTGATGTCACCAGTATGAATGATCTGGAAAATATATTCAAAAAAACCGCTGATAAATTTGGAAAGATCGATGTCTTAGTAGTCAATGCAGGCGGTATTGTGGACGGTGTGCCAATGGCTGCGATAAACGACGTTACGGAAGAACATTATGACCGTTACATGGATCTGAATTTGAAAAGTGCCTACTTCTCTGTACAAAAATCGCTTTCCTATTTAAATGACGGTGCTTCCATCATACTTATTGGGTCGAGCGCTGCACATCGTGCCGCACCGGGGATGGCTATCTATGGAGCAGCAAAAGCGGCTATCATATCATTGGCAAAAGGCTTGTCACTGGATTTGTTGTCAAGAAGAATACGGGTTAATGCACTTTCGCCAGGTTCTATTGATACCCCTGTTTTTGGAAAAATTGTACCGCAGGAACAACTGGAACAGGTAAAACAAATTTGGATAGATATTACACCTGCAGGCAGACAAGGACTTCCGTCTGACATTGGAAAGGCTGCTGTATTTTTAGCATCTGAGGACTCGGCTTTTATAGTTGGTACCGAAATTCTATCGGATGGCGGGCTCACCAATATCAGTCTGATGAAATAATTTTCATCAATAAATACATGCTCAACAAAGACAAGTAAGGCGTTTTAAAAAAACAGCGAGAAGTTTGGATCATCCCGCCCCGCTTCAACAATAAGATCATCAAAATGGAAAAAAGTAATTATAACGGAGCGTTACAGAAATCAATAGGTTCAGGATTTAACGCAACATCAACTACAAGTGATGTAATTAAAGGAATTGACCTTAAAGGAAAAATCGCCATTGTTACGGGCGGTAACACTGGTATTGGTTTGGAAACGGTGAAAACCCTTTCCAAAGCAGGGGCAACAATTATTGTACCTGCAAGGGATGTAGAAAAAGCGAAGGAAAACCTGCAAGGAATTGCCAATGTTGAAATAGAGGAAATGGATCTGATCGATGCCAATTCTATTGACAACTTTACCGAAAAGTTTTTGGCTTCGGGCAGGCCATTACATTTGCTCATTAACAACGCGGGTATCATGTTCGTGCCGTTACGCCGTGATTCCAGAGGGAATGAATCGCAGCTCGCAACCAATTATCTGGCGGTGTTTCGGCTTACCGCCAGACTATGGGAAGCGCTGAAAAAAGCGAACGGTGCCAGAGTGATCAATGTTTCTTCCTTAGGGCACCATTTTGCACCTTTCAATTTTGAAGATCCGAATTTTGAACATGGTGAATATGAAACCTTGCAAGCTTACGGACGTTCAAAAACTGCACTCAATCTGTTTTCGCTTGAATTGAACAACAGTGCCAAATCATTCGGCGTAAGAGTATATTCAATACACCCCGGCAATATTTGGGGGACAGAATTAGCCAGAGAGGCCCCAGTTGAAATATTACAGCAATTTGGCTTTTTGGATGACAAAGGAAATCCTGTACCGGAAGTTATTGATTCGCTTAAAACCATTCCGCAAGGTGCGGCCACAACCATATGGGCAGCTACGAGCCCGCTATTAAACGAAACAGGCGGTGTGTACCTCGAAGATGTTGATATAGCCGAATTAGCTATCGACTCATCAATACTCAATGGCGTAAAACCGTATTCCTTAGACGAAGCCAGTGCCATACAATTGTGGAAACTGACCGAGGAATTATCAGGCGTTATATTTAACGTTGATTAATTTTATCTTATTTCATGCAGGCAATGTGGCATTTCAGTTCAAAATACCCGGCATTAAACTTTCCTGGAAGGATGCCACGTTCTTCGGGAAGAAAGTTGTATTAGAGCACCATATACTTGCTGACCGAGAAGCACCTCAAGTGCCATAATTTTAATGAAGTGTATACCGAACGGTATGCACTTCATATTTCTTACAGGCAGTTATTTTTAACAAAAACATTAATTTATTACACCATTTAATAGTTTGCTTAACAATAGATTGCTGTATTTGTAACCAGCCGGTAGAACCAGAAGATATTATTTCTGTAATGAAGCTGCTGAATTAAAGAATTTCTCCACGAAAACGGATACAAAACTATTTCGGCCACATACCTCGGTTTGGATATTCATCTGGTCGCAAGTTGCATTTTGCGCATACTTCCAGGAAATTTATCTGTTTGCAAGTAAATTTGACCCGGATATTAGAAGAGCGACCGATTTGAAGTATTATTAAATCAATATTTGATTAACTATTGGATGAAAGAATCCTTATTAACCTTTCCTGATTGTGATAAATTATTAATAAAATTCTAATTTAACTTTTAATTATCTGTTTTACAGATAGTTGTCTTTTGTTGTTTTGAAATAAAGATATGCGGGACAACCCTGTCAATTTCAAATGGTTCGTTACCATATTACCTTTGCAAGATTCCTTACATGATCTCTCCTTCTTTTAATTGCGGGTGAGGCAAAAAAAGTAACATGAAAATACTGGTCGTAGAGGATGATAGCCGTATCAGCGGCTTTCTTAGTAAAGGTCTAACGGAAGCAGGTTATTATGTGCAGCTTGCCGCTGACGGAAATGAGGCACGGACCTTGATTCAAGCGGAAAACTGGGATCTTTTTATTCTCGATGTAATGCTTCCTGATATTGACGGCCTGCAATTGGCGCAGTTAATCCGATTCAAAAAAATAGATACTCCCGTGCTAATGCTTAGCGCTTTGGGCGAAGCAGAAGACAAAATTAAGGCACTTGATCTTGGCGCAGACGATTACCTTGTCAAGCCGGTACATTTTCCCGAGCTGCTTTCCCGGATTAAAGCGTTGCGCAGGCGCTATGAACTGCATTATGCGAAAGACCAGATTCTTCTTTGCGGCGATTTACGTGTTAATGTTGATGCCAATGTGGTGGAAAGGGCTGGCAATGAGATCATTCTTTCTGCAAAAGAGTTTAAGTTTCTGGTTTTTTTGATGGAAAACAAAAATAAAATTGTTACACGCTCACAAATCCTGCAAATCGTTTGGAACACCAATATGGACACGTTTACTAATGTAGTAGACGTCTATATTTCCTATCTGCGCAATAAAGTTGATAGCAACTTTTCTGAAAAACTCATAAAAACAGTCAAAGGGAGAGGTTATATGATCACTGCCAACGAATGAAAATACAACACAAACTAACGCTTAATTCATCGCTGGTTTTTGGCCTGGTTTTCACGATTGCGTCGGTGCTGATCTATCTTAATTTTATACGGTCTGCCGAACGTATTTTTTTTGAAGACCTCGCCAGAACTGCTTCGCTCACAGCCATGTTTTATTTGGAAGAAGACGAGCTCAGCACTAAAGATTATAGCCGGATTGAAAAGAAATTTCTGACTGCGAGCGCAGATCAGGAAATACGGTTGTATGACAAGACGGGAATGATACATTACGGAGAAGCAGATCCGGATACTAATATTACCAGTAAGATTCTGAAAACCATCAGGGCTAAAAACCGGTATAACTTCAAGGTTGACAATGCTTTTTATTACGCGATTTATTACCGTGATAACCAAGGTTCGTTCAGCATCATCATCAAAGCGAAAAACCCTGTTCTGGAGGCGCAGGAAAATGAGTTGATCCGGATTCTTCTGATTGCTTTGGTCATTGGCGTAGCCGTTATTGTGGCCCTAAGCTATTCCCTGTCCCGGATTGCGTATTCTCCGGTTCGTCACATTATCGAGCAGGTCAAAACGATTGATATGACCGGACAGAAGCACACATTGACGTATCGGCAGACAAAAGATGAACTGGAAGATCTTTTTAAGGAATTCAACTGGATGCTTGAAAAGGTATATCAGAATATTCAGATCCAGAAAAATTTCATTAATCACGCTTCTCATGAATTGAAAAGTCCACTGGCTTCCATTGTAGGAAATCTGGAAGTTCTGCTTCAAAAAGACAGAGAAATTCAGGAGTATAAAAATATCGGTCAAAACGTTTTAAATGATGCCGGGCGTCTTGAAAAAATACTTCAAAATCTTCTGGTACTAGCAGGTTTAGATCAAAATTACAATGAAAAAACAAGTGAGGAACGTATCGATGAGATTTTATGGGAAGTGCTTGATACACTCGCATCAGACTATAAAAAGACTAAGATTAATCTCCACTGGAATCTGCCGCAAGACCATACAGAACTTCTTGAATACCGCTGTGTGAGCACGCAAATCTATATTGCGCTCTATAATCTGATCGAAAATGCAGCCAAGTTTTCATCCGGGAAGCCAGTTAATATTACGGTCGAAAACCAAAGCGGGCATCTCCTTATTCAGATTGAAGATAAGGGGATCGGTATCAATCCGAATGATCTTGATCACATCAAAGAGCCGTTTTACCGGGGCGTAAATGCGGTGCGCACGAAAGGAAACGGGTTGGGCATGACCATTGCCGGGAAAATTCTGGAAAACCATGGCATCGGGATATCGATTGATTCAAAGGTTGGAAGTGGAACACGCATTGGTCTTCTCTTTAGTTAATGCTCTAATTTACTTTTAATGTAGCCTTCATCCGTTTTTAATGTAGTACAAAGGTTAGCTTAATGCTGCCAAATTAATTTTGTGTCTTCAACAACAACAATTTTGTGAAGGCATTTTTTTTAACCGGTCTACTGGTAATTTCTGTTTCAATTTCTTTTGCAAGTCCTTTCTCCGAGGATACTTTAAGGCTATCTCAGAAAGAAGCGGAAGGATTATTTTTGAATAACAACCTTGATCTTCTTGCCCAAAAACTGAGTATTCGGCAGGCCGAAGCGCAGATAATCCAGGCAAAACTGTGGCCAAATCCTGAATTCAGTATTGATGAACTGAATCTTTGGACGACTAAAAATCAACTTTCTTCCGGAGAGACTATTCCTCCGTTGATTGGGAACTTTGGTAAAAACCGAGAGTTTACAGCTGAGTTAACACAGGTTATTGAGACAGCCGGCAAGCGTAAAAAACGCATCGCACTCGAATCAGTATCAAGGGACATTGCCAGTGAATATTTCTCCGAAGTAATCCGTAACCTGAAAACAGAGCTTCGGAAAAATTTATTTGAGCTTGCTTATCATCAGTCGTTTTTATCGGTTTTGAAGGGTCAGGACGATACCTTGGGTTCTCTTCTTTTGTCCTTTGAAAATCAATATGCCCAGGGCAATTTAAATAAGCCTGAACTGTTCCGGTTGAAAGCATTGAAACTGGAACTTAGCCAGCAAATCCTGGAAGCCAGAAAGGAAGTTCATGCCGCTCAGAAATCACTTTCGATCCTGCTAAATCTGCCGGTAAGCCAATATCTGGTCGTTCAAGATATAAGTAGTCCTAATCCGGGCACATTAAAAGCTTTGTCACTGGATAACCTGATGGCAACAGCAGGTTCTGCCCGGCCAGATGCTAAAATCAGCTTTTTACAGCAGACATGGGCGCAGAAAAATTATGATCTCGAATATGCACAACGTAAACCGGATCTGACTTTTGGGATGAACTATGACCGCGGCGGAAATTTTCTCCTTAATTTTTTCGGATTTGGATTTAAAATGGACTTGCCGGTTTTCAACCGAAACCAGGGTGCCATACTGGGAAGCAAGATCGGTATCAGTAAATCCAAAGTCGAGTCAGAACAAAAGATAAAAGGGATTGAGGCAGAAGTTGCTCAGGCATTCCGGGATTTGCAGAAAAGCGTTGATGCTTACCAGAATCTGGACCCTGCCTACGGCGAAGATCTTGATCAGGTATTTCTGACCTATACACTGTATTATACCAAACGGCAAATCGGCATGGTGGAATATCTGGATTTTTTTGAGGCCTATATTTCAAACAAACGGACAATCCTTTTAACGCTTAAACAGTTGCAGGACAGTCGCGAAGAATTAAGTTTTGCGACAGGAGCAGAGATCGAATAATGCCATTTTTAATCAATACGGTAAACAAACCAGAAAACACATTTTAAGCTAAACTATGTCAACTTCAATGTCCTATATACTCGTCCTGTTTTCTGTAATCACGGGACTAGGTTCCTGCGATCAGAAAACGGAGCAGGCATCCGAAACAAAAGAAAAGCCCAAAGCGGGCATACAGGAATTAACGACGTACACCGCGGCTATGGAAAAAATCACGCAGTCAATCAGACTGAACGGCCAGATCGAGTACAATCCCAATCAGGTGGTACATTATGCGAGCCTGGTCAACGGAATTGTTACAAAAACCTATTTTTCGTTGGGTGATAAGGTTACAAAAGGGCAGGTGCTTGCCGAGCTGCGAAGCAGCGAATTGACAGACCTGAACACGCAAAGCAAAACACTGGAATCGCAGTTAAGGGTTGCGAAAAGAAAACTATCGGTGGCAGAATCCATGTTTGCTGACCGCGTATCGTCTGAAAAAGACCTGTTTGAAGCACAAAGTGAGGTAGATATTCTGAAAAGCGAAATAGAAAAAATTCAGGCGAATCTGTCACTTTATAATGCAAGTTCTGAGAAAGGGGTATTTCAAATCAAGGCCCCGGTCAGCGGTTATGTTGTTGAAAATAATATTTCCGGTGGAACCCAGATTAATGGAAATGATAGCGACCTTTTCACCATATCGGATTTGTCAGATGTTTGGGTCATGACCAATGTGTATGCCGTTGATCTTCCTTTTGTTCAAAAAGGCATGAGCGCGGTAATTAAATCAAAAGCGTATCCCGGAGAAACTTTTGACGGGGTTATTTCTGAAATTTCCCAGGTTTTTGATCCTCAGGACCGCGTATTGAAAGCACGTATCCGTATGCCAAATAAAGATCTGAAATTAAAACCCGGACTAACCATTGAAGCGCTGGTAAGAAAGAACCTTTCCGAAATGGCTATCGCGGTCCCGGTTTCTGCTTTGATATTCCATAACAATGAGAATTACGTCCTGATTCAAAAGCAGGACAAATCACTGGAACCCCGTAAAGTAACCATTGACGTGCAGGACAATGACCGTGTTTTCTTCAAAAATGGCATAGAAGCCGGAGAAAAAATAGTCGTTAAAAATCAATTGCTTCTTTTTTCTGAGGCGGTCAGTTCTGAAAAATAAAAATCTTTCATGCAAAAATTAACACAAAACATTGTCGCATTCTCTTTAAGGAATACGATGATCATATTTTTCATGACAGCCGTTTTGGCTGTTGTGGGCATCGTAAGTTATATTAATACGCCTATTGAGGCATTCCCGGACGTGACCAACACGAGGGCAAGGATCATTACCCAGTGGCCGGGAAGAAGTGCAGAGGAGATCGAAAAGTTCATCACCCTTCCGGTGATGAAGGAAATGAATACGATCCCGAAAAAATCAGAGGTTCGGTCAATTTCCCTATTCGGATTATCGGTCGTTACGGTTTTGTTCGAGGACAAAGTTGAGGATTTTTACGCCCAGCAATATGCTTCCACACGGCTTCGCAATATTGATTTACCCAAAGGGGCAGAAGCGGAAATTGAGCCGCCTTACGGGGCCACTGGTGAAATTTTCAGGTATGTCCTCAAAAGTGATAAACCGATCAAAGAGCTTACCGCATTGCAGGAGTGGGTTATTGAGCGCGAACTTGTGGCTGTGCCGGGCGTAGCAAACGTGGCCAGCTTTGGCGGAGAGGAAAAGATTTATGAAGTAAGGGTAAATCCTGCACTGTTGGCGCAATACAAATTAACGCCGCTGGATGTATACGAGGCAGTTGAAAAAAGCAACATTAACGTTGGCGGCGATGTGATCCAGAAAGGGGATCAGGCTTATGTGGTGCGCGGGGTAGGACTTTTGGAAAGTACGCATGATATTGAAAATATTCTCATTAGCGTGAAAGGATCGACACCAGTGCATGTAAAACAGGTGGCCGAGGTTACGATCACAGCCAAACCAAGGCTTGGTCAGGTAGGGCTGGGGGAAGATAAGGATCTGGTCGAAGGAATCGTCGTGATGCTGCGTGGTGAAAATCCAAGTGAAGTGATCGTCAAACTTAAAAAGACCATTGATGAGCTTAACAACCGGATTCTTCCTGACGACGTCAAAATTGTCCCGGTAATTGATCGGACAGAACTTGTGAATTCGACTGTTGATACGGTGACGCACAATCTTGCCGAAGGGATCGTACTGGTTTCGGTCATCGTCTTTATTTTTCTTTTCAACTGGCGTACAACGGTAACGGTTGCCTTGGTCATTCCGTTGTCTTTTCTTTTTGCCATTACAATGCTTCGGATTCAGGGACTGCCTGCAAACCTTATATCGCTTGGCGCTATTGACTTTGGGCTGCTGTTGGAAGGGACCATGGTCATTGTTGAAAAAATTTATGTGGATCTCGAAAAAAGCTCGCTTCGGCTGGGCGTTGAACGTTTCAATAAAATGTCCAAACTAGGGCTGATGAAACGTAGTGTCAAACATGTGGCTTCCCATATTTTCTTTGCACAAATCATTCTGATCGTAGCACTGCTGCCCATTTTCTCGTTCCAGAAAGTGGAAGGGAAAATGTTTACCCCGCTGGCATTTACGCTGGGTTATGCTCTGGTTGGCTCACTGATTTTGAGCCTGACTTTTGTTCCTGCCATGTGTAAGGTCTTATTAAAGAGGGATATAAAAGAGACAAGCAATCCGGTTGTTAACTTTTTTCGAAATAATATTTTCAAACTTTATCTCTGGAGTGACAGAAATAAAAAGCTGGTGTTAACGGGATTTGTTGCCTTGTTTTTGCTTTGTGTGGGCAAGTTCATGACTTACGGCACCGAGTTTATTCCCAAGCTTAATGAGGGGGCAATTTATGTGCGGGCAACTTTGCCTAATAGTATTAACCTTGAACAATCGGTCAAAACGGGGAATGCACTTCGGGACACGCTACGCTCTTTTCAGGAGGTGAAATTTGTCATGAGCCAGACCGGACGGCCTAATGACGGGACCGATCCAACAGGTTTTTTCAACAACGAATTTCACATTCAGCTTAAAGCGGAAAATCAGTGGGAACGACCTATCAAAAAGGACGAACTTTTAAGGGAAATGAAGGAGGTTCTGGCCTCTTTCCCAGGAATCACCTTCGGGTTTAGTCAGCCGATTCAGGATAATGTTGAAGAGTATGTAGCCGGCGTAAAAAGTTCTTTAGTGGTTAAAATCTTTGGTAACGACCTGGTTGATATGGAAAGTAAGGCCGATCAGGTGGCCGAAAATCTGCAAAAGGTCAGGGGTGTTTCTGACGTACTGGTATATCGTAATATCGGTATTCCCGAACTGGCTATCCGCCTCGATGAGCACGGATGGCGCGCCATGGTGTTTCGATGGCTGACGCTCAGGCGGTAATCGAGATGACGATCGGCGGCAAAGCAGCTTCGGTCTTTTATGAAAATGACCGGATGTTTGACATCACGATCCGTTTTCAGGAAGCTTACCGCAATACAGAAGAGGAAATTGGCAACATCCTGATTCCTTCACTCGATGATCATGAGGTACCACTGAAAGAAATCGCCACGATTAGTACAAAAACAGGCCCTGCCTTTATCTACCGTGAAGGCAGCAGCCGGTACATCGGCATTGGATTCAGCATCGACGGCAGGGATCTGGGGAGTACCATTGCGGAAGCACAGCAGGTTGTAAAAGAAAACGTGAAGTTTGCCAAAAACACAAAAGTAGTCTGGGCTGGTGAGTTTGAAAGTAAAGAACGCGCAACCAAGCAGCTGGCGGTCATTATTCCGGCCGCTTTGATACTTATTGTTTTCCTGTTGTATATGGATTTTGGAAACGTGAAAGACACGATGATTTCGCTGATCACCATTCCGTTTGCGTTTGTCGGTGGCTTTTTATCCCTTTGGATGACCGGCACCATCTTTGGTATTTCTGCCGGGATTGGCTTTATCATCCTCTTCGGTGTGTGCACCATCGACGGTATCATTCTGGTGCATGTCATGAAAGAGAATCTGGTGCACAGGCTCCCCTTGAAACAGGCCATTTCCGAAGGTATTTATGGAAGAATCCGCCCGGTGGTCATGATTGCCCTGATGGGGGCACTTGGTCTTTTACCAGCAGCTATGTCCAACGGCATGGGCTCCGAAATCCAGAAACCGCTGGCGATTATGATTGTGGGTGGACTGCTGATCTGTATGTTCCTATCCTTTACGGTTTTACCACAAATATTTTATTGGGCGTACAGAAAAGACAATAAGCAGGAGTGATCATCTGCACTTTTAGGGCACGTAGACTAGCCTGGTTCTAAAAGGTAACCCAATTTATATTGACTATTTTTTAACGCTCAGGCTTTGCAGGATGGCCTTAAACTTAATGGCATGCTTGTATTTTATCGTGTGAAATTGGTTTTGGGCTGTCTTGTTCTATTCAGTAGTGCTCAGGTGTCGGCTCAGGATCGGATGGTGCCCGCGCAAACATATTCGGATTCAACTGTAAATTACATTGAAATTGGTGCTTTTGGGGGCTCTGGTTCCCGGACGCCATTTTGGATGCAGGCCAATCAGTTCGGAACAATTCCCAAATCAAGTCCTGCGGCAACACTTCGATCCGGTTTTGAAAAGTATATCAGGTTTGGTTCTCACAAGAACAGGGCCAAAAACGTATGGCGGGCGGGCTTCGGGATTGAAGCGGTAGGTAATCTAACGGAAAGCTCGAAGCTTCTTTTTCCCCAACTTCATGCAACTTTACGATTCAAGAATTGGGAAATTTTTGCCGGAAGAAAAAAGCAGTGGGTCGGTCTTGCTGATTCCACACTCGGTACGGGCTCCTATGCCTGGTCGGGAAATGCAATGCCAATTCCTAAAATACAAATCGGAACAATCGGTTTTGTCAATGTACCTTTTACCCAGGGGTGGTTATCCTTTAACGCGTTTTACTCGGATGGTTTTTTTGAAAATAATAGGCCTGTGACCAGCGGTTTAAAGCTACACCAGAAAGCGTTGTATTTAAAAATTGGAAATAAGTATAGTCGGCTAAAACTGCTGGGTGGCTTCAATCACCAGGTGCAATGGGGAGGCAAGTCTCCTTATTATACCAAGGACGGCAAACTGCCGGACGGATTTAAAAACTACATCAACGTAATTACGGGACAGCGCTATTTTCTGGGAGACGATCTGACTGAATTCGACTATAATAACCGGATCGGCAATCATCTCGGATCGATCGATCTTGGAATACAGTACATCGGCCATGAATACAGCTGGTTTATCTACCGGCAGAATATCTACGAAGACGGATCGTTATCAAAGCTTTTAAACATAGCAGACGGACTCAATGGGATCAGCATCAGAAAGAACAACTCCTATGGAGCAAATTTCGAAGTAAGCGCAATCGTCGTTGAATTTTTATTTACCAAAAGCCAGGGGGGCTCTGTCTGGGATCTGGAAACAGTGCTTGGACGCGACAATTATTTCAATAACGGACAAATTCGTGACGGCTGGTCCTATTTTGACCGAACCATTGGTACTCCGTTTATTACTCCAACTTCCGATACGAACTGGAAATGGCCTGGTTATTCAGATTCTTTTACAAGCAACAACAGGGTTTCGGTGTTTCACTTTGGGTTCAGCGGGACATTCCTTCAAAAAATCCAGTGGAGCAGCAAGCTTTCTTACTCCAGCAACATTGGTACGTATGACGAACCTTTTCTGAAAAAACCATCACAGTTTTCCGGAATTTTTTCGGTCGGGCTCTCCCTGGACAGGTCGGGCAATACTGCCATTAAAGCGTCCTATGCGCTCGATATCGGGCAGTTATATCCAAACGCCAAAGCGTTCGGTCTGAGTCTGAGAAGGGATTTTGGCTTTCGTAGCCCAGTCGGTAATAAAAAAAATTAAAGACAAAATCTTATGAGAATATTAAAAAAGCCGGAAATATTTTGCAACCCGTTATTACACGTCTGACCGGCCATCCCATAAAATTATCAAGATCAGGAAAAAATCAAAATGAGTGTCAGATAATGGATACTGAATGAAAAAAATACTCATTGCTGGAGATCATCCCGGTGCTTTGCAATATCTTCACAAGGTTCTGCGGTTAAATCATTTCGAGGTAGCAGTTATTGATACGGCAATGATCGCTGAACCTATGGCCTTAAAAGAAAAGTACGACTGCGTATTGGTCGATATTACCACGCCCGGACCTCTTGCACATGAGATCTGCAAACAGTTTCGCTTAAACAAAACCCCGTCCCCGATTATGCTTTTGTCGGAGAACAATTCAATCGAAGCTAAAGTAAAAGGATTAAGCAGCGGAGCGGATGATTTTATTGTCAAACCCTATGATACCAGAGAATTAGTGGCAAGAATTCAGGCTGCTCTACGGTGTTATGAAGCAATTCTTAATTTACATCAAAAAAATGTCCCGCCGGACAGGGACGCGGGAGTAAGTACCCGGATGATTTAATAAAGTCTTGTTCTTAGCATTAAACCATACGATAGAAAGTATAATCAAGACCTTTTCAATCGATTTTATATAACAACGCATTTTGGACAAATCAAAAACTAAATTAGATGGACTTTTAAGCAGAAGGCAGGTTCTTAAAGCGTTGTCGGCCACGGTAGTATCTTCCTGCAATTCCTCGGGTCCCACTATATCATGACTGTGTCAATACTGGGCTATTTTACCTGCCAATACGATTATACCAATAAATAATCCTGGCTTGAATGAAGCTGCCTTAATAAAGAATTCAGTATCAGGTCATACCGATACTGAATTCTTTGAATTTCTTTACAAATCAGAATTTTGAAATACAAGATCTGTTATTATTTACTTCTGGCCATCTAACGCTTTTTGCGCAAAAGCTTCATCATTGCCAGGTGACGATCCGCCTACGCCGATACCACCTATTATTTTCCCATCTTTCATGATCGGAAGTCCTCCCTGTTGTACTGCAATGGCAGAGGAGCCGGCTCCGGATGGTGTAATTTTAGCATTTAAAGCTGTTCCTGCCGCTGCGGCTTCCGCGGCTGTTTTTGTTGGTATGCCAAAGAGTATGGCAGCACGCGCTTTTCCCTGAGAACTGGTTACTGCCATACTGATTGCACCGTCCATTCTTTCAAAATATACCAGGTCGCCATTGGCGTCCACGATGCTGATGGCGACATTGGCATTGGCAGCCTTGGCGGCAGTTACAGTAGCTTCTGTTAAAGATTTGGCAGTTGCTAAATCCATTGACGCTGGTGTGCCGCCACGCGGCGGACCTTGCGCAAAACCAATGTTTACAACAGATAAACTGATAAGGCAATAAAATGAAAATGTTAGCTTTTTCATATCTGGATTGATTAGTTAAGATTATGGAATTATTTATTGTTAATTGCCTTCGCCTTCTTTTACATCCGTATTTTTAATACCCTTCGTTTTGCGTTTGACATCGGTACCTATCTTTCCAATTTTGTAGCTGAAAGTCAATCGCACACCTCTGTTTATAAGTTGATTTCTGGTTGTCTGGACAAAAAGCGGCGAAGAGAAATCACCTGATACCTTGATGCTTTTACTGAAAATATTATCGCCCGTAATACCCAGACTGCCTTTATTGCCTTTGAAATCTTTTCTAAAACCAAATGAATAAAGCATATAGCCACCCATTCGTCCCTGCAATTGAAGAGCCTTTCCGTTAAACATTCCATTGGCTTGAACCTTCCAATTATTGGGGAGCGAAATCTGGGTCATAAAGCGTTTGTTGGCATACCATCCATGGTTCGTTACAGCAATGTTTGCTCCGTCCCTGCCAGCCGAAACACCATTCAGTATGGAGTAGTAGGCATCAATACTGCCGTTTACACTCCAGACGGGCAGGATTTGCCAGGATACGTAAAGGTTGGCACCATAATCATGTTGTTTCCCAATATTCCGGTAAGTGGTCAGGGTCGCGCCTTCGATAGAATCAATGGGTATCCTGACCTGCGAGATCGCGCGTGCAGTCTGGCGGGTGAAAACCGCTGCGTTGATATAAAATTTACCGACCGGACCGCTCGATGAAAGTTCGTAATTATCGGTCAGCTCGGGTCTTAACTGCGGGTTTCCGGTCATCAGATTTTGTGGATTGACGATGTTGATATTCGGGTTAAGCTGCTGAATACCGGGTCTTTGGATACGACGGTTATATCCACCCTTGAAAGTAAACGGTCCTGCTGCCTTTGATATGGCAATGCTCGGGACCAGATTCTGATACGTTGGAATGTTTATTTTGCCTGTTTTACGAGTAGACGCATCAATGGCCGTCAGCTCATACCTTGCTCCTGCTTTAACGGTCCATTTTGATCGGGTGGTGAGCATGTAACTCAGGTAAGCTGCGCCGACATTTTGCCCATATTCCAGATTTCCACCCGTAATGTCCAGGTTTTCCGGACTGGTAACAGCCTGCGAAAAACTGTAACTATAATTGCTTTTGACCGACCTGAAAATACCCTTCGCCCCGAATTCCAGTAGCTGGAACTTGTTGATGGGCGTCGTGTAATCTGCCTGGATCGTGGCTTCCTGGTTATTACTTTTGTTGTCGTTTTTCTGTGTTCCTTGCAGCTGCCTTGAAGCAGAAAATAAGGAGGCGTCCGAATTGTTGGTCAAATCTGCCCGGCTGTATAAAGTGGAAATACTAAGCTCGGTTTGCGGCCTGATGATTTTGATATAATCCAGGTTTACGTCTACCGAATTGGCAAAATCCTTGCTGTCAATATCACGGCCTGAAAGCGTAGGGGCTGCATTACCAACCTGTTGGCTGACCGACATATCCTGTTTTCTGGAAAAACCCCTGGTACCAAACCGGACACCAGCTGAGAGTGATTCGTTCTTTTTCAAATCATAATCCAGTCCCAGGGCATAGTTGCCAAAGCCTCCGAGGTGTTTTGCATTTGAATACTGATTGGTGGTAATATCGGTCAGAATGGTATGTTGGGTAAAATCGTAAATAGCTTTGTTATAAATGGCCCTTCCGGAACCGTTCAGGTTGATCCCGAATTTTCTTTTCCGGTAGCTTCCACTCAGCCCAAGAGTCGATGCGCGGTTTCCGATACCGCTGTCGATGGTTAGCGACATGCCTTCAATGTTATTCTTTTTGGTGATAATGTTGATGATACCACCAGAACCTTCCGCGTCATATTTAGCCGAAGGGGAAGTAATGACTTCGACTGATTTGATCTGGTCTGCCGGAATCTGTTTTAAGGCATCGGCAATACTGGCAGCCAAAATAGTGGAGGGCTTGTTATTGATCAGCACCCTGATATTCTGGCTTCCACGCAACGATACGTTCCCATCCAGGTCGACAGAAAGCAGCGGAACGTTTCTTAATATTTCAGTCGCGTCGCCTCCCTTTGCCGTTAAATCTTTCTCTGCATTATAAACCAGACGGTCCACTTTTTCTTCAATCAACGAAGCCTGCCCGGTAACTGATACTTCGTTCAAAAGCCGGGCTGATGAAGACAGCTTTACATTTTTGAGTGCAACCGTGTTATCATCTACCTTCGGGGCCGTTATCCATTTTTCCTGATATCCCATCGAGGAAATTTTAATGGCATAAGATCCGGTAACGAGCTCAGAGAGTGTAAACTTTCCCTTATCATCCGACATTGCTCCGTTAACGGGTTTGATCAAATCCGGCATTTTAAATAAAGCTACCGTGACATACTCAACCGGGTTTGCAGAAATACTGTCAACCACGTTTCCTGCGATTTTTCCCAAACCCTTTTCGGTTATTTTTACATCAGGTTTCACAGTCGCCTGGGCTAAGCAGGTTGCCTGAGAGCCAACAAGCAAGCAAATAATCATGATCAGCGTTTGGTGTATTTTCATGGGGTGTGAGTCGATAGATGAGAAGAATAAGCCAGGCAGATCTAGTTTTGTTTGAATTCGCCGGTAGCACGCAGCTCTACTTCATCGGCCACTGTTTTTGAAGCAAGTGATGTGCCTACTTTGAAATCCTGCCGGTCAATTTTTGTTGTGACTTTAATTCCCAGGATTTGTTTCTTGCTTCGCTCATCGATATTTGGCCCGAGTAAAGTGACATCCATAGTAACGGGTTTGGTGGTGCCTTTTATGGTCAGGTTACCTGTCATTTTATATTTGTTCCCACTCACTTTGCTGAAGGATGTGCTTTTGAATACGAGGATGGGGAACTTTGTTGTATCAAAAAAACTATCGCCTTTCAAATGTCCGTCCCGCATTTCGTTTTCTGTATTAATGCTTGCGGTTTCAGCGCTCATTTCAAAGACCGCGTCCGAAAAATCGGGTTTGGAAGTGGTGATGCTGGCGTCGAATTTTTTGAAGTAACCATCTACCTCCGATATCAGGTTATGGGTTACCGTAAAACCTGCCTTTGCATGGGCTTTATCCAGTGACCAGCTTTGGGGAAAGCCCAGGAAGGGCAGTAAAATAAATGCGAGTACCGGGATTGTCTTTTTCATGGTTCCTGATCTTTTGATTTAAAAACGATATGTAAACTCTGGTTGAACTGTTTAGGTATATAATTACTGGTGGGCAGGATAACTGCTGTATTTGATTGCTGCGTCCAGTATTTGGTTTGTTACAGCAAGCTCATTTTCATCGCGCGGAGAGTAAATCAGCATGTAAGTCCTGGCTACCTTGTCTTCTCCATTTGCAAGGCCGTGCAGTTCTCCCCATCCTTTATCGATTACCTCTTTCGTGTCGCTCGGGCTGATAATCAGGTGCATGGATCCGTCAAATGCATGGATGTGGCCAATTTCCGCGTGAGAAATACCCACAACGGTCTGGTTCCCTTTGGCAGGATCTGCCAGGAAAATGCCGGGGCTGTGCTTTTCCAGATACGAGTTTCTATAAATCAGCTGACCGTGCGAACCTTCTACTGCTGTATCAAATAATTCAGTCTGTTTTTTTCTGATCTGCTCCGTATTATGCTGGTTGGTCTGGCGGTGCGGTACCGCGAACGGAGCAATGGATGGTTTTGAGCCCAGGCGTTTTGGTAAATTTTTCAATGAAGCCAAATCCCCTTTTTTACCGATATATGGAGTAATCCTGCTTACATCCAGCGGATCCTTCATTGCCATACCTATCTTTTTTACAGTCCGGTAGCCTTCGGGCGTGTGAGGTAACCCACCAATGCCCAGGGCAACCCAGGCCAGATAATCCTGATATTCTGCCGGAGTAAGACTTTTTTGGATATCGGAATTAACCGCAGCCTGTATTTTGACCGGATCATTTACCGCCTGAATGGTATCAGTATCTGGTTTCTGAGCAGAAACGAGAATGGCCATAAAAAAACAAAGGATTGAGATAATCGGGAACGTTTTCATCGCTGCAACAACTGTTGATTGGTTTCAAATGTTGTTACAAAGTAAACGCTCCCTGAAGTGTTGCAGTTAGTACTTTTTACAGGTATGATAGCACTTTCCTCGATACGCCACAAACCTGTGGCTGCTTACAAAATAATGGACTTACGAAATTCAGAAGGGGTGGTTTGGGTATGTTTCTTGAAAAAGCGGTTGAAGTAGGAAAGATTTTCAAAGCCCAGCCGGTAGGCAATTTCAGCAACTTGTAACGAGGTATGGATCAGGTAAGCCTTCGCTTCCAGCAAAAGCTTTTCTTGTATGATCACAGAGGCCGTTTGCCCAGTCACCTTTTTAACTGAGGAATTCAAATAGTTCGGATTCACGTTCATCATTTCGGCAAGTGCTGACACGGACGGCATGACGGTTTGCTGCCCGGCTCCGAGCTGTACAATATAAGATTCGAGATGTTTCCGGAACAAATTGTAGAGCAAACGGTTTTCTTTTGTTTTTTCGGTCAGCGTACCGGTGTTGGCGAGGTAAATTCGTTTTATTTTATGCAGATAAACGGTGAGGAGCTTCCTGAGCATCTCTATTTTATCGGGGCTGGCCGAATCGATTTCCTCAATCATTTCATCTGAAAGCAGTTTCAGGGTTAAGGCCTGCTGATCTGTGATTGGAAGTGGAAAAGCGGTGTCAGCAGTGAAATAGGGGTACATGTTTTCATATCCGGGACGGACAGTATCCAATGGCAGAAAGTCTTTCGAGAAATAAATGACATTACCATAAAGCTTCCCTGACCGGCTCCATGATTCCAGTTTTCCCGGGTAGCTGAAAATAAGGGTATTCGCGCCAATCTCTGTTTTTTTATTTTCCTGAACATGAAAAAGATTTTCGGAGGTCAAATGAATGAGCCGGTAAAAGTTGGTCCTGCAAAGAGGCATGGTCATCAGCCGCTTGTCTGGCTGATCCTGCAAACGCATACACATGATGTCATTATCAACAGGTTTTCCAAGTCCATAGACTCTGAAAAAATCTGAGATTGAATTTAATAGGGGTATGTGTTCAGTAGTTTCTGCCATACCGGCAAAATACTGGATTTCTCTCTGTAAATCTCATTGAATGATGATTTTAAAATCTTGTAGAAAAATGGTTGAGTCTAATAAAATCGAGAAAATAGGTGAAACAGTATTGTTCCGGATTATGTTGGGGTTTGTCCTCCTGTCGGAGAAACCTACCATTATGAAATTACCGTTTACGCTGTTAATACCAGTACTTTGGGATGAATAGCCGCTGCTCGCCCGGCAGAAGTAAAAGAGGCCGTTGCTTCAAAAACTTTGGCATCATCTATCCTTCTAGTTCCCGCAGGAAACTAGTGTTTATAACACAAACAAAATCAGACATTTATTGATAACCGTAATCACAATAATTTTTATGACAAGTATATCTCAAGCGCAGACTTTTAGCTTAAGCAGTAAAGATTTAGATGGTCAAATCACCATGACTACTTGTGTATGGAAAACAATAAATGTCTGATTATTCCCAAATCGAGATTTTTGATTTAAGAGTTTTTGACCAGGGAATCTTACCCCGGAAGTGTTTTATTTTGCTATATTTGTTTGTTAATCAATTATTTCTCATCGATTGCAATGTCGGATTATATGTGATCACGATTTCCGTATTCCTGAGTCTGTGTGCCTATTTTAGCATCCGATATACCTGTCAGTAAAGCCGGTGTTTTTTGATTTGAAGGGGCAAGCAGCAACTATGCCTGCTACGGAATGCCCGGTTTAGTTTCATTGCTTGTTGTCTGGTTTTCTTTAGGGTATTTCGACCAGAGGCTTGAACTAAGACTAACTCAAAGTATGGATGGAGAATTTGGACAGCAGATCATAGGATTACGTAGCAGAATGATGAGTTTGTGAAAGCTCTTGAATTTGATGTATTTGCTATTCAGTAATTTGATTTTTTATGACCTAGATTGTCTTATTGAGATAGACAAAGGATTAGAAATTTCTTCGGTACTAAATTTTTTAACAACAAACTATGAAATTCATTACTCTTTTTTTGCTTGTTAGCCTGCAAGCATTCGCGCAAAAAGCGGATCGTATCGGATTGCTTAACGAAAAGCGCGCAAGCTGTGAGAGAATTATAGCTGAGTTCTCGGGAAAGCCCGAAAGCCTGGATTTGTTGATTAAGGAAGGGCGGGAGGGGCTGAAAATTGCAAATGAAAAGGACTACGAGTACATATATGCCTTTCATCAGGCTATGGGGACGGGATACTATTATAAGCAGGATTTTAAATCTGCAAAAGAGCATTTTGAGCAATCGTATGCTGTTGCCGTTACGGGGAAAATGATCGATAAAAGTTTGAAACCTCTCGGTAATCTGATATCGATAAATTATTATATGGGGCTTAGTAAAGATGCAGATGGAGCTGCGGAAAAACTGAAACATAGCCTGCCAGATATTATTGATCCAAAAATAAAAGCGGATGCCTACTTCAATTTGGGAATGTATAACCAGCAACAAAAGTTTTATTACGGAACGGCTCTTGAAAATTTTTTAAAGAGTATTGAGTTGTACAGGCCGATAATAGATACGACAAAAATCGTCAAGCTTAAAACGGATTATGCTGCCCGGTTAATGATGGTAGCGGAGGTTTACCTTCAGTTGAAACAACCGCAGAAGGCGCTTCAATATTTAAACGAGACCAAACCATTTTTGGGTTTGGCGCTTATTATGGATATATCCATTTATGGTAAATATGTGAGGAGTTATGCATTATTAAAAAACAAAGAGGAGGCTCTGAAATATTATAATTTGTTGCATGAGACAGCTGCAAAAACAAATGGAAACTGGTCTGAGCTGGTATCTTCCAGCTTGATTATGTCGACTTTGTCTCTGGAGGGAAAGGAATATTTACAGGCGAAATTTTACCTGGATAAGGCTGATATACAGGCCAGGAAGGATAACAAGGAAATTATGACGTCCAGTGTCAATTTGAGCTATGGGGACTATTACAAGAGTTTAAAAGACTATAAAAATGCTGCCAAGTATTACAAAATTTCCGAGCCTGGCTCTGCTTTGTATAATAAAGAGCAGTACCTGGAGTTATTGAAGTCTTTAACTGCTGTCGAAATCATGTCTGGAGACCCGAAAGATGCCGGGGCGTATTTTGACAAATACATCTCCCTTTCCGACTCGCTTACCAATCAGAAAATTTCGCTGAACCTGGCTGAAATGGAGGCTATGTTTCAAAACAAGAACAAGCAATTGCAAATTGATGCCCAAAATGTAGAATTAACCTATGCCAAAAAGCAAAGTTTTTGGCTAATTGGAGGTATTCTACTCACGTTACTCGTTGTCACGTTACTAATTGTCATTTACAGAAATAAAAAGCGTACAGCCGATCTGCTTCATGAACAGAATAGAAAACTCACACAGCTCAACAATGATCTGGAAGAAGCCAATCAGACAAAGGCAAAGCTTTTCGGGATCATCAGCCATGACCTTAGGTCTCCAATAAATCAGGTTTATCAGTTTTTGAAGTTACAACAGCTTAATCCGAATTTGTTGAACGAAAATCAAAAAATTGAGCTTGGCAATAAAATCCAAACAGCCACTGGATCTCTTTTAGAAACGATGGAAGAATTATTATTGTGGTCCAAAAGCCAGATGAATCAGTTTAAGACTGACATTCGACCAGTTGATCTTAAGGTGGTCCTGGACCAAAGTCTTCAACTTTTAGAGCTTAATATAGATGCGAAAAAGGTGAAGATCCAAAATGAGATATTACAATCCACATTTGTGAAAGCCGATCTTTACTATCTGCAAACTGTCGTCAGGAATTTATTGCAAAATGCTATTAAAGCTTCGTGGATCGAGGGTGTTGTTGATATAGAATATGTTGAAAATAAGCAAGAAACCACACTTTCCATTCGAAACTCCGGAGCCCCTTTCACGCAGGAGCAATACGAGCAAATATTAGCCAGTACCGAAAATGGTCTTTCCGGCATGGGGTTGAAACTGGTTGATGAGCTTTCCCGAAAAACAGGGGTCTCGATTAATTTTGAAAATAAAAAAGGTGATTCCACCCAAGTGAATTTGAGGTTTTCTATAAGTTGAGCTTACTACAAATAAGAGAATGGTGGCAGAGTTTTTCGGTTACCCGATTGCATTTGATCATATAATTTTCTAACATAATTGATACCAAAGTTATAGGAGCGAATTTGAATTGATAGTGGCAGACATGGTAGCTTTTTACTATATTGGTGCCAGTTATCAACTACCGAAATGAGCTCCGCATTTATTCCAATTCGTTATATTGCCATTGACGACAGTCCGCTGGATCTTCTGGCCATCGAAGAATATATGAGACCGTATCCGTTTTTTTTAAATTGCGGTTATTTTTCAAATGCTTTGGAAGGCTATGGAGCCCAACAATATATAAAACCAGATCTGATATTCCTTGATATTGAAATGCCGGAGATCAACGGGATGGATCTGTTGAGAAAAGTCCGTAACGAGGTACCCATGATCGTTGTCGTTACTTCCCATCCGGAATTTGCATTGGAAGGATTTGAGCTTTCAGTACTTGACTATATCCTTAAACCGCTTACCGAATCACGTATGAAAGATACCGTTCGCAGAGTGCAGGAGTATTGGGCGATGAAACAAAAAGCTGAGGCCTATGAGGTGCTTCTTGAAGAAGATACATTAGTTATTAAAGAAGGATATAATCAGGTGAAACTTGCTCAAAGTGATATTATTTACATAGAAGCTATGCAAGATTACACTAAAATAGTAACAGCCAAAAAGAACTATGTTACCTTGTCGTCAATCACATTCTTTATGGAAAGGCTATCTCCTGAGCGGTTTTTGAGAGTCCATCGGAGCTATGCAGTTGCGGTTAGCCAGATACAGGAACTGCGTCAAACGGAAATAATTTGTCAAAATGCCAGTATACCGGTCGGGAAGACCTACCGCTCGTCCGTTTCCCGATTGAAGATATAAAGAGCAAAATCTGTCTCGTTTTTTCTTACGGTATCTCATTGTATGTCTATTAAGGTTGCTGAGAGTTTTTTCTGTTTGCAGTTCCCGGTTAATTGAAGCTGATTAGAATGTAGCAGAAGGCGGATCGTCAAAAGAGTTGAAAACTTACTGTGGGACCAATACATATTCGTTGATGCTGTTTCCCGTTTTCCTGCTTTCGGTGGTTCGTTTTAATTTGAGCTGATCCTTCGTGGCTTCGGTAATGTAAAACTCAATGTTGCCGGTTGATTCGCTTGGTGGGGGAACCAGATTTTCTAAAATAAGCCGTTGATTATCGGTTGAAAGTGACCAGCTTCCAACTGTTTTTCTACCATCCAGATCAATAAATGTTACCTGATCTGTCAAAGTCAGATCCAGTCTGAACATGGAATAGCTGGGACGCGCATTATTGGCAGCGCCTTGCTGATATACCACCGCACCATTTTGAGTAACTGTTATGGCTTTCCAGACCTTTCTTATTTGGAGCGGTTCCGGTTGCTTTGGCTCGCAGGCAGCCATAAGAAAACTTGTGGCCAGAAATATTTTAATTAATGATCTCATTTCGAATTAGTTTTGAGGTGAGAGAATCGCTATTTTTTGTTTGGTTACCTGATTTTTTTCCTCCAAAACCACGAAGTAAATTCCAGGGGTAAGCTGTTGTAAATCCGTTTGGGAAATCTGTGAAATTTCAAATTCTTTAATTTTTGAGCCATTTATGTTAAAGATTTTTACCGAGGCTCTGCCGGGTTTTATTCTTGCAATATGCAGCACTTTGTTGTACGCATAAACGAGATTGCTCTTTTGCACAGGTTCTGTGCCTGTTATAATAGATGACCCTTTTACATTGGCAAGGTCGCTGTATGTGGACCCCCCGGCTGCGTTAACAGCCTTTATCCGGTAATAGTAATCCTGAACTTCCAGTATTTCCCTGTCGGCGAATCTGGTGATTGAGGCTGTCTGTGTGCCAATCTCGACAAAATCTGTATCAGGTTTCCTGGAACGCTCTATTACCACGTCTGTGGCGTTTATTGATACCGGGTCCCAGGTGAGCTGCACCAGGTCGAAATCTATCGGGGTCGCTGTCAGGTTTTTTGGCTTATCCGGAATCGGTGCTTTGGGTGTTGTTGCATCGACTATGTTGGTATAGGCTGAGGAACCAATTGCGTTGAGGGCTTTTATCCGGAAAAAGTATTTGGTCAGTTGATTCAGGCCTGTGTTTTGATATGCGGTAGCATTGGCAGCAACACCCGCGATTTTGCTGAAATTAGTCCCATCCGTTGATCGCTCAATATCGAAGCCAGCCTCGTTTCCCGACTTGTCTGTCCATGTCAGGTCAATTTGTTGAAATGAAATAGCGGTTGCACTTAGCGCTTCCGGTGCATTGGGCAGCACATCCCGGGTTGTGGCGTTGGCAACATCGGAATAAGCAGAAGGGTTAACGCTGTTTTTCGCCCGCACCCGGTACCAATATCTTGTTGCAGGAAGGAGTCCTGTACTTTGATAGGCTGTAATATTGGGTCCGACTTCGCCTGCTTTATCAAAGGTTGTACCATCGGTAGATCGTTCAATTTCAAAAGTTGTTTCATTGGCAGAATTATCTTTCCAGCCCAGATCAATCTGACTACTGGAGATCATGGTTGCCGTAAGGCTGGAAGGCGCAATGGGTGGTACATCGAAGGTTGTCGTTTCTGCAATATTAGAATAGGGAGAGTAACCAATCGCATTTTTTGCCCGCAGCCGGTACCGGTATTTTGTAAGTGTAGTAAGGTTAGTATTTTGATAGTTGGTTACGTTAGCTCCCAAGTCGGCTATTTTGGAAAAGCTGGCTCCATCAGAGGATATTTCGAGTTCATATCCTGTTTCGGTTCCATAGGTTCCGGAAATATCAGTCCAGCTGACGTTGATCTGTGTGTTGGAAGCCGGCGTTGCTGTAAGATTTTGAGGTGCATCCGGCGCAACATCTTTGGTGGTGGCATCGGCTACGTTGGTGTAGGGAGAACCACCCTGTGAATTTTTAGACCTGACCCTGAACCAGTATTTGGTATTTGGGATAAGTCCTGTACTCTGGAAAGTGCTGGCATTGGCACTGGTATCACCCACTTTTGTGAAATTAGAACCATCGACGGATCTTTCAATTTCGAAACCAGACTCATTCGCGGAATTATCTGTCCAGTTCAGATCAATCTGGCTGCTGGAAACAGTTGTGGCGGTCAGCGCGGAAGGAGCTGCCGGGGGTATATCCAGGGTAGTCGCCTCTGCAACATTGGAATATCCTGAGTTGCCGATCGTATTTTTCGCCCTGACCCGGTACCAGTATTTTGTCAGCGTGGAAAGCCCCGTATTTTCATAGGAAGTCACATTTGCACCCAGGTCGGCGATTTTGGAAAAACTATTTCCATCTGCTGACCTCTCTATCTCAAATCCTGTTTCGTTTCCGGAGTTGTCTATCCAGTTTAGATTAATCCGGATATTGGAAATTGGTGTCGCGGACAAATTTTGAGGCACAGCAGGGGCAACATCTCTTGTGGTTGCATTGGCCGTGTTGGAATAACCAGAGGTACCCCCGTTGTTTTTTGCACGGATCCGATACCAATATTGGGTGTTCGGACTTAATCCGGAGCTTGAATACGAGGTGGTATTTGCAGCAGCGTCCGCAATTTTGGAAAAGTTAGTGCCATCCTGGGAACGTTCCAGTTCAAATCCGGTTTCGTTGTTCGAATTATCTGCCCAGTTTAGGTTTATCTGGTTTTCACTGGCTGCTGTGGCCGTTAAGTTGACCGGTACTGTTGGCGGATCAGGATTGGTTATGGCGTCGGCCACATTGGTATACCCACTGGATCCTACCGCATTTACAGCTCTGACCTTGTAATAATAACGTGTTTCAGCTGCCAGGCCTGAGTTAACGTATTGGGAAATATTGGCTGCAGTAGTAGCTATTTTTACAAAATTTACATTATCGGTACTCCGCTCTATTTCAAACCCGGTTTCGTTGTTAGAGCCGTCAATCCAATTGAGTTGGATCTGAAATGTTGGATCCAGAGATCGGGCAATCAGTGCACTTGGAGCAGCAGGTGCCGTTTGCTGGGTAGTGGCACAGGCAACATTGGAGTACCCGGAATCTTTTCCA
This sequence comes from Dyadobacter frigoris, assembly GCF_005280585.1. Lineage (GTDB taxonomy): Bacteria > Bacteroidota > Bacteroidia > Cytophagales > Spirosomataceae > Dyadobacter > Dyadobacter frigoris. The sequence goes on along the minus strand of NZ_SZVO01000003.1, from coordinate 25,171 downwards.
CTTGTTCTGGCTTTGATTCTGTAACAGTACTGTGTTGAGGGTGACACGCCATTGTCGGTAAAAGTTGTAAAGTCGGCCGTTGAAGTACCAACCTGAGAAAAAGAGCCGCCAGAACCAGTAGAACGCTCTACAATGATCGTTTCACCACTGTCTTTGCCGCCATATCTTGTCCAGGTAATTTGTATACTATTGGGGCTGGTTGCTGTGGCATTCAGGCCTTGTGGGATAGGAATTGCATCGGTAGTACCACACGCAATATTTGAGTAGGCCGATTCGCCGAACGTATTTTTCCCTTTTACCCTGTAACAATACTGTGTTGCTGGGTTCAGGTTCGGGTCGGTGTACTGTGGATTCGATTGTGATGGCTGAGAACCTAATGTCCCGATGGCGTTAAAACTATTTCCTCCATCAGCAGAGCGTTCTATAATAAAATTGACGCTTGTCTTTAAGTCTGAGTCAATCCATGTGATGATAATATAAGTTGTTGATTTTGAATCAACAGTCAGGCTTCTTGGCAGTTTGGGAGAACTTCCCTGTGAAAAGCCTTTTGTCCCGGTAAAAAGAAGTGTCATCAGGATAAGACCTGTCAGAATTTTTCGATATGTTTTCATTTTATGTTCACTTCAATGGTGGAATATTTTAACGCCACTGAACACCAACTAGGTCAGTAGGGGCACTTTCGCGTTTATCGGTCCCAACGACTACAATGCTATAATGGTAAGCAATGCCCGGCGTGGCATATTTGTCTATGAATTCGGCTTGCTGGCCTGCAACGCTTCCTATGACTTTGGGTGCAATGGTTTTCTCGGTATAGCGATACACTACAATTTTGTCCGGTACATCAAACGGGGTATCCCAGGCAACTCTAACCCCTTTGTTCGTGGCCATGACGTTCAATCCACGTACAGACAGTACAGGAGGTAAGGATTTAAAGTAGGTAATTTCAGTACTGAAAGCACTCAGCTTTTTATTCATACCGTATGCCCTGATCCGGTAGTTATATTGCTGCCCTGGTTTTACGGTCAGGTCTTCATAGTTATTCCGCGATTTATCGTCTATCGTTTGTCGATAAATCTCTTTAAAGACTTTTTCATCGTCCGCCTTACGCTCCACGATATACCCCAGTATGTAGGGGTCAATGGTTCTCATATTCTCCCAGACAAGAAGTGCACGTCCTTCCTGATAAAGCATTTCCGGGTTGAGTGGGGCAGCCAGCCGGTCCGGATACCTGGGTTGAGAATAAACGGGTTCACTCATCGGGCCAACATTATAGCTGGTGTTAATTGCGGCAACTGCCCATCGGTATCCTACTCCAATTGCTAATCTTTTGATTGGTACCTGATAATTCATCGTCAGACCGGACGCTAAGATGATATCGGAGTATAGTTTAAGAGAATCCGACTGACTATTGGAGAAATAGAGATAATAGCCGCGTGTGTCAAAATCAGCTGATTGCCACCGGAAGTACAACGTGTCATTTGATTCGGTCAGTGTAAAATGTGCGGGCGAAAGTAAAGCAGGGCGATTGGCTTTAAGCATACCCGATACCCGGACGGACTGAGAAGACCTGTCGTATGTTCCATTTAGTCTGATCTGGTAATAATATCCCCTGACCGGCTCAACAACGTTATCGTAAAATACTGTATCCGTGGCTGAGGCTGTGCCTATGGATTTGTATTCCGAATCGAATTGTTCGCTTCGCCAGATTTCAATGCCTTGCAAGTCCCTGGTTGAGGATAATTTCCATGCTACACGAATGGCACTACTGACTTCTTCTGAGGAAGTTTTGATGCTGTATATGGTCGGCAATGCTTCCTGAGGACGTAAATTGGTGATGGTGATGGTATCGGAAGCATTACTTTCGTTTCCCAGGAAATCTTTCAGGAAAACGATGTAGCTGTACAGCATTTTCCGCCGGGCGTTGTGGTCTGTTATTTCCAGAAACAACGAGTCTTTATCCCCTTTTCTGAAACGCCATTCGGCTGGGCATTCGGAGAAACCGGTTTGTGCATAACTGGCCCTCAGTATCCTTGCTCCTGCAATGTCAGGTCTTGCTTTTTTTATGTGGTATTTAATTTTCACTTCGTTTCCATTGGTGCTGTAACTGACTGATTTTATAGTGGTTGTCAGTCCTGATCCCGGGACGCTAACCGTGGGTGGGTTATGGTAGACGGCACCAGCCGATGTTCTCAGCGGGCTAATGCGGTAGTCGTAACGGCGGCCCTGCATAACCTCCGTGTCTAAGAAACCAAGACCCAGAGCTTCCAGGTATTGCGGATTATATGCATAAGTTCCAAGCGAATCCACAGAGGATATGCTGTGATAACGTCCATAGAGTAATTGCGTCAGCGAATCGTTGGGAAGTTCGTACAACGGGTTTTTACGGGTCAGGATTGCAAGACGAGCTGTCAGATCCTGGGCACTCTGAGGCGGCTTGTCGGTCGTGCAAACAGGTTTCCAATCAGGCTTTGTTGTGTTATTTGCACCGATAAGGAGCCGCTCCACAACATACTGAGGGCCATGTAACAATTTTTCAAACTGGATAAACACGCCGTATGGACCGGCAGTTACCTGTGCTTGCTGCGCCAGCCCCCTGGAAGTCAGGGAAAATGAGCAAATAACAATGATATAGAAAGATGCTTTCATTTTCGATAATATTATTTTTCTGTAACAGAACATTGTGATCCGCATTTTGTAAAACTGGGCTCAAAACTGGGTGAAATCGTTGGTAACTGGCCGATGGTATATGAACCTTTCGCGCCAACTTTGATGCAAAAATCGGCGCTGCCACTATGTTTTATACTGGTTAGTTCTTCTTCCAGCACAACCGAAAATCCTGCACCGACATTTGCGCTGAGGGACAAATCGATTCTTTTGGCTTTCAAATCAAGTGTTAAGCCCGTTTCGATCCCTCCATTGACATGTACTTCTCCGCCGGCGCTTAATGATAATATACTTCCATATGCATAAGCGTGGGCACCTATGCCAAGGCCGGCACCAAAATTAAAGGCTCCCTTGCCCTGATAGACCGCATAAGCATAGGCATCCACATAAGCGTCCAGCCCTACTTTATATCCTCCCACCGCAGGAATGGAAAGTTCACTATTGAACTCAGGAAAGGGGGAGGGGATCTCACCGGTCGCATATACTCCTTTAAAACCCTTATCAAAGCTGCATGGAAGACTTTTTCTATGGCTGTTGGCAAATAACACGCTGGCTGCATCGGAGAGATCGCCGCTAGCGTAATAGCCTAGCATTAGGCCTGCACTCATGGTTATGGGAACAAGAAGCGGTACATTTTCCAGTTTACCTGATGCCACAAAGTAAAAACCATTTCCATCTACGCGTACCTGTGCTATACCGCCTGAGAACGTCATCGTTGGTGGTATTGGCATAGGAGGTAGTTGTATTGTTCCTGTGAACCGGCTTAGTTTGCGGTCATACACCAGGCTTAGGCCTCCCAGAGGAGTATCAATCCCATCAAGTCCTATCTCTTCGTTATTTGCCGTGACTTCGCCGAAAGCAGTGAATGATAACCTGTTTTTCTCTGTTTCCTCCCACATTTTGAAACCTTGCGGCAAACCTGAAAAATTCATAAGTCCCCATTGTGTACCTGTAACGGATTGATGACAGTAAAGCTGGCTAAGTTTGGAGCTGCCTTCCAGTGTCATGCCAAGCTGTTTGAAGCCACCACCCTCATTGTAATATTTGGTATCATTTTTGGGATTGGTAAAATCGTCAGAGTCGGTCACGAATTTCGCAAGATTGGTCTTTTCATGAAGATCCAGGTTACGATTATGGGTAATGTGTGTGAAATCCTTGGTATGGATGAGCAGCACATCATTAATTAAAAGCTTCTCAGGTTCTTCGACCCGTCCGCGTATTGCCATCACGCCGTCTCCAAAGTATATGGCCGTACTCTGTTCGTCATTTTTCGCTACATCCTGTCCAGCTTCGAAATTCAGATAACCACTTGTTTCAAACTTAAACTTGCCAGGAATAACGGTTTTAAGTTTTATTTCCGTCGCGTCTTTGGGTTTTGAATAGATAAAACGCATTGAAACGTCCTGTGGAGCATTGGGTATTCCGGATGACATTCCCGAATCGAAGGCAAACCAATCTGGACCTGTTTCAATGGTTGTTGGCCGGACATCAATAATATTGAAATACCTGAACTTCTTATTCCCCGAGCCAAACGTAACGACATCCTGTCCGTTATCCAGTAAGGAGACTGTTTGAAACTCCATGGCAGCGGTTAATCCGGGTAACGAGTTTGCGGGAAGTTTGGCAGCCGGGGAAGTACCTTCGGGAACCAGTACCAGTGACCAGTGCCCTTTCATATCCGAACCTGTTTGTGTATCATAACCAAAGAATGCCTTTCCTCCCAATTCAAGCTTAGCCACCCCGGCAAGTTCGAGATTCTCGGGTACCGCATCCAGTTTGAAGAAATCGCTTCGAAGATTGAATTCCTTGATCGGGACGTCCAGTTTTCCGGTTTTGATCACGCCTTTGGTTGCGTAAAATCCGCCTTTTTTATAGTCAAGTTTCCAGTCTCTCACTTCTACGGTCCATTTCCCGGCAAGTGGGAAAGTGAGCGGAGTTTGTCCTGTTTTGGTGTCGACAGTATTGTTTTTAATAACGAGATCTCCAATATTGACTATAAGCTCTGAGGGGTTGGCATCTTTTATCTTGCAGGTCATCACGGGATTCAGGTGGATTTCATCCCCGATTAGCCTGGAACCTTCTAATTTACTGGTTGCGTCGAAGGCGAGCAGTTTTAGCTTCATCGGATTTCCATCTTTCTGTGCAATACCGAAATCTGTCCACTTGATAGTATTTTTTTCGGAGTCAAAGGCAGTGACCGCCGGCTTATTTCCGGGTTGCCCTGAGGCATTAGGATCATAGATGAAAAACTGGCCTTTTTCATACGAAAGCAGGTTGGCCGAGAAGTTGAACGAGTTGTCAATAACCTGCGCCTGGGCCATGATTTTTCCCTTCGAAGTTCCGGGAGTTCTGATGATTTTCAATTTTCCTGCCTTTTGGACATCGTCCAAAGAAGTCAGTCTGATGTTGTATTTGATATTTTGAACCGCGATATTGGCCGTTGGGTGATATACCAGGTCGTTTAATACGCCCGTTTCCAGCTCAACTGTTTCGTTTGCGGGAATACCTTCCTGTGGTCTATCCGGATTGGCCTTGAAGACGACATCTTTGAATCGTACTTTTGTGTTTTTATCCATTATACCAAATGGTCCCAAACCGGTATCCGTCAAATCGACCTCACCGGTCACTTTTAGTGTTTTGGGATCCAGTTTTTCAATGGTGACAGGGAAGCCCCAAATCGACTGTACACTGAATTGACTAAAAGTTGTCAAGGTAAGTTTTAGAGAATTTCCTTTGCCCTGGGGAATCACCTGGTCGCTTCTGGCTCCAATGTATGTTACGGCCAGTCCTTGTTTTTCTGATCCGGTTGGACTGAATGTTGCTTCTATAGTGCAATTGGAGAGATTTTTATCGACATCCAGTGAAAATGAACCGTCTTTTTTGGAGATCGTGCTGTATTTCAGCGGGGTATTGGTACCGGCAGAAACGAACACCAGAGCTCCTTCCAGCAGGACATCCACACCCTGCGCCGATTTTACGACCACGATACCATTGACTGTTACCGCTGGTTCGAGCAGCACGATTTTTGTAGCGGAAGTCTTGCTTTCTTCATTCGTTATCGATTTTGTCTGGGTAACGTAGCCGGGTGCGGAGATTTCAACATAGAGATTTTCTACCGAAATATTTTTGAACCGGGTTTCGACGACACCCTGTTGATTGCTGGGGCCGAAAACGAAACCAGACTCCTCTTTCCCAAAGAGCTTGACGATAGCTCCGGCCACTTCTTTTCCCGAGCCTTTCTCAAAGATCTTGAAAGTAACCCGGTGATCACGCTGGTAGATGTCTATATCACCGGCGTTGATGCTGAATTTTCCTCCGGAAAGGGATGCAGGCTTGGGTAATTCAGTCCTGATAAGCCGTTGTTCATTGAAATAGCTAAGATTAACCGGGATGATTTTGAGCGTATCTGCTGACGATGGAGCATCCATATCAAATGCCCACATGTCATTTTTGAAGGCTGTTTTGAATAAATATCCATCATCGGCTTGTACATAAGCCTCCATGGTCTGGCCTAAGCCCAGTTCCGGTTTGGTGTTTTCCTGGGTATTATTCGTTTGCGCAATAACGGAGACATTGGGTTGGATCTTTGACGGTTTGGCATTACTTATCTGTCCGTTAAGGCCAGTCCCGGCTTTCAGTACATTCTGTGCAGAAACGGTTTTGGTTTTATTGTCTTGATCCGTTTTAGAATCATAGTCAATGGCTCGTCCGGTAATATGGGTATTGGGTTGCATCAGAACAGTGGGGTAATAACTGTTCTGGCCCAGCATTACATCCCCGACATTTAGGTAATATTTCGAAAACGGTGCGCTTCCGGGAATTTTGATTGTCGGCGGGTTGGCGTCATAATAGTAGCCGTCTGCAATGATTTTCACTTTTGCATTTTTACCGGGTTTGAGCACAAATGGAGAGGTAATCCAGCCATTGGCATCTGTCATTTTGTTGGTGTTGCCTATAGATCCGTCCTCGGGATCATAGGAAAGGCTTACCAACGCGTTTTTAATACCCTTTGTCGGGTCGGATTTGTCGACCACCCGAACGTTAACTGTTGGTGCGCCTGGTTGCAAGTACCGCTGGACGATGTCGGAAGCATCGTATTTGTACTGATCCGCAAATACCGTTTCATTTGCTGTGACAAGGCCAAGGCCAATGTCAATACCTGGCTGGGTAGCGGGGAACACATTGCCGGTCAGCAGTACTTTTTGGTTAATGGGCGCATCACTAAGTTTTTGTCCAAGCCAGTAATCATTAGCCTGCTCACAGTCATTTCCATAAATTTTTTGACATTTGGGATCCGACATATAGCTTTTGATACTTTCTGCATCTGCGGGCGAGTCCAGGTAGTAAGTGGAGGACGTACTGTAGGCATTTAATCCCGCGGTAGGGCATCGGAATTTTACAGTTTGACGACAATTGACAAGGGCGCCGTTTTGCTTTGTCTTGCCAGCTTTTTCCGATATTGCTTTCTCGGCTGCCGTAGGGGTGGTGGTATAAACGTCCGCCCAGGCTTCGTTAACAATGATCCGCTTGAGTGAAACCAGCTGGTAATTATTTAACCCGTCCACATTTGATTCTGTGGCAATGAAATAGGTGTCATTTACGCCATTGGCCATCACCATCCTCGGGAAAGTAATTTTGCCATTTACGTCGGATTTACCGGTGCCAATGGTTTTGTAGGAGTGGTCTTTGATTTTTATGATTGTGTGCTCGCCAAAACCCTCATCTGAGGGCGGGCGTTTGTTAGCGCCCGGCGTCGGAATTTTTTGTTGCAAATCACGCAGCACGGATACTCTCATTCCGAAAAGATTCTCTTTAATTCCGGCTTTTTGTACGAGAATCTGCGATATCCCGGTTGTATCTGATTTGACCTGTACCCGAAGATTGTAACTTTTGACTTTGCCAATGATCGTTCCAAAATCGTGAAGTCCCTGGGGGCTCATTTGTTCTTCCCCTGTCCCAAATTCTTCTACCGGGCTCGCATAGTAGGGATTGTCGATAACAACCCGGATCGATCTGGTGTAAATAGTGGGTTTGTCTCCTAGCTCTCCTGAGGAACCTTTTGATTTTGCAAGCATTCCCAAAATCATGGGTTTGGTCATTTTAACAGAGAATTCGAAAGACCCGTCGGGCTTGGTCACTTTTGTGTCGAGAACGGAACTGAATTCTGTGTGAAAATCAGTTATTTCCTTGCTCAGGTTACTGCCGAATGTGCTTACTTTACCTGTTTCGTTATTTTTATAAACCACCTGTAAAGTTACCTGCGTATTGCCAAGCGGTTGCACCATAGCCCCGTCTTGTCCCGGATCTGCAAACTTGTAAGCCAGCTTGCCTTTGAATGTCATGGTTGGCGGCTCAGTTGTTTCAATGTTGAAGGTGTCTTTTTCTATTCGGGCGATTAGTGTTGAAAGTTTTTCCTTCGGATGTAAGAAAATAATTGCCTGACCATCATCAGGTTTTTGACCGCAGCCAGGGCAATAAACCCGGTAGTTGTCGTAGGATTTATCAGCATATACGAGCCTTTCAAAGGTTGTTGAATAGGTATTTCCATTGGCTTTTAATTGTGAGATGCCAATGAACTGGTAGCCAGCGGCTATGACTTCATTTTTTATTTTTTCTTGCAGTTCGTTCCGGGTTGACAACGTTTCTGTTTCAGAAATAATTGAGACTACTGAACTTGTAACGATGCTGCTTCCGGATAAAGTTGGAGGACCTGTTGATGTTAGGTTTTGTGACGCGGGCTTTAAAGCCACTGCGGATGGAGTATTGCCGGTTCCGCTCCCTGAACCTGAAAAGGGCAGCTGGCTATTGATAATATTGGAATTTAACTGGTTATTCACAATGCCTTGATTTGTTGAATATGTCAAATCGGTCTTCGCTTGCTTTTCAACCTGTCCCTCAACCGGAAGCCGTAATTTGTCATAGTATTCCAGCAATCCTTTCTTGCGGTATAGGACTATATATTGGTCCGCCAGCTTTGCGTCGGCTGCTCCGGGCCAGTTTTTATACGTCTGCCTGGCTATCAGATCCAGGCTGTAACCCGACGCAAGCCAGGTGATACCTTCCACGTGATATGTTCCCTGTTCTGTACGCGCGATTTGAAATGTATTTTCATTGCTGGTTTGATAAGAGCCGGCAGATGTGTTGGGCTGAATAAACGGATTAACCGGATCTACGACGCAGCGTGTAAAGGTCTGTAACAGATCCGGGCCATGAAGGGTCGATTTTAGTACTTTGATGTTGTAACGGCCCGAAGCGTCTGAGTTTCCATGTGCCACGGTCAGGATGTAGTTGCCGGTTTCTATTTTTGACAAAACCACTTTGGTATTTGGCAGAATATGTGCCGGACCCGCTTCTCCCGGATATTTGTAAGCCAGTATGCCACTGATTGTAAGCGTATCATCCGCATTACCCTTGTCTTTGGCAACAAGAGAAAATGACTGTGGTTTTGACGATAAATGTTCGTCGAAAAGCTGGGCTTGCTTGCGCATCAGGTCAGACACGCCAGTCAATTCAACCGACACTTCGTAACTTTTACCGTGAACCATGGCGGAGGGAAGAGCCGTCTTTTCGAGCTGCAAATGCGGAGTCCTTACCTGACGATCAAAAACGGGTTTGTCAGTTGGTCTGGCTGGTGAAGTTCTCACTTGTATCTTGTAGCTCAGGGCTGAAACATAATCCAGCAAAGATTTTTGAGATGCCGGAACGTTATATACTTTCCGGAGTTTTGTTTCAAATTCCTTGTCAAGTTCCCATGCAAATTCGAGAGGATTATTATTTCCTATTTCGATTTTAGCGGGCTTTCTGCTTCTTCCGCCGTTGGGGACTTTCATGGTGATGTATTCAAGATTCTCCGGTGTGGTGATCAAACCATAGGTAAACACCTGCACCGGACTCTTGCCTTCGTTCATGAAATTGAGTTTCTGGCTGGTTGGAAGGGCCTGTACCCGCCATGCGTATCTTTTGCCGTACTGTAATGGCGGCTGCGACGGGCCGTACAGAAAAGTGGCAGTCTTTAAATTCCTCACCTCCAGACCGGTTTTTGGTAAAACCATGGCATCGATATAGACATTTGGGTTTACGTCCGTACCTGGCAGTTCCACGATACGTAAGATATATTCTACCTGATTGGGCAGAATTCCAACGGGCGCTGACCAACTGAAAAGCTGGATCTGCGGCGTTTTGCTAATCACCTCTTCGTTATCGAATGGTGAGATCAGGATCGGTGGTTCAACGATCCTGACGGGTATGAGCCCGCTGCAACCCATGGGGAATTCAGCGGAAAGTGGGTGTATAGTGGCATTGTCAAAAGCCTGAACACAAAGCTGATAATTACCCTCGGGTAGGGGCAAACCTCTGTATAGTTCGTTTTTATTCATACCCTGTACCTCAATCTGAGCCAAATCGAAAAGCCCTTCCAGCTCTGTACGAGTCAGCATACGATTTACGTCCGTCGGGCGCAATTCCAGCGGGCGAAGCGGGCGGTAGTTGCGGGACGTCTGAATCACGACGCCATTATCACCTTCCAATTTTCCCAGCAAGCGGACAGAAAGTGTTTTTCCTGATAAATTGGATATGAAAACCTGCACGCGATTGCCCGTTCCCGGGTAATCCTGGATATACGGACTGTATGGGGGAAGTACGTTGGTGGTGATCCGTATCTGGTTTTGTGCCCGGGATTCTGAAATCACCGTACAGAAAAACGCCAATAAAATGAAATTGGCCAGGTTTAGTACCTGTTTCATATAGCTGTTTTTAAAAGGTGATCCCATAGCTTAAGTTTCCTCTGAATTCGTTAAATTTTTCTGATGCCTGACCTGTGTCGGAACTGAGATAGTTGAACGACAAACTGATACTTTGTCTCTTTCCGATCTGATATCCTGCATTTGCCGAAGCGGTAAGCACCTTGCCTGTAATACCAAACTGCTGATTGACCAGGTAAGACACATTAGCCGAAGTGTTCAGTTTTTTTTTCAAAAATGCGTAGTTGGTTCCCAAAGCAGGACCGTAGAACTTTACTTTTGAGCCTTTCGATGCTGAATCAATAACCGGCAGGCCGGATTGCGTATAAGACAGCATCAGGTTCGCCCCAAAGCCCGATTGGTTGTGGACCAGAAAATAGCCCAGGTTCAGGTTTTGATTATTGTTTTCGGTATTCGATGCCGTATTTTGGTTCAGATCTGAGAGTTGCTGGTGGGTGCCGGTAACATTGAAAATGTGAGACATTTCATTATTCAGGATTGAATAACGCAGGTTCACCGTGGCCGACAGGTTGTTTTGGGCAATACGCAATGTATCAATCAGTGGCCTGATGCCGGCCTTCTGGCTTAAACCATAATTAGAAAGAGAAATATCTGCGCCAAATTCCGGCTGCGGATTAACAGAAACCATAAAAGAACCAATTGTCCGACCCGTGCGCGCGCTTTTGTTATTGGCAAGATTATCAAATTGAATACCGTAACTACCAGAAATCCGTGCTTTCCCTTTTAGCAGGTTCAAGGTAGTAGCCGCAGTATAGCTTTGAATATCACTTTGAAAATAATAGGAGCCCATAGTCTGGAAGTTGGGATCAATTCGTTTGTATTGCAGTTTCACAGATCCCCATTTGTCCTGATAACCTACCGCGGTCTGCATAGCTTGTGTCAGCTGGGTGGAAAGTCTTGAGGTAATCATTTTACCAAACAATCTGACCAAAACATTGCTGCCCTGGGCTTGAACCTCTGAAGCGAACATGTCACGTGTATACGAGCTGGCAGCCGCATCAACTTCTACGGTAAAGTGTTTAATGATCAGCAAGCGGGAACTGATACCAACGACAAGATTTTCAGCCGGAGTAACGCTTTGGCCGGGATTGGCAGAAATACCGGAAATTGATGAAGTGTCGTCATGGGCCCGAAGAACCAATAAATCGATGTAGTTATTTGCCTTTCCATAACCGACTTTGAAAGCATAACCTGTTCTTTTAAAAGTTGGCATAATTTCCGGATCTGCGATGGTGGAGGAGGCAGCTTTGTTGAACCGGCCATAAACAGCCCCAATCCGGAGCATTCCGGGGTTCAGTTCAAAACCCCCGCCCAGAAAAGTATGTCCGGCCAGGGTAAATGGTGAAAAGGAAACATTGCGATAGCCGGCATGGATGGTTGCCCATTTGTAAGCGGGACTTACCCCAAATTGATTGAAGGGCTGTCTGAAACTGCTTCCCTGATTTCCCAGGACAGCTGAAAAAGGAAGACTTATCCCGCCGGGCAGGATAATATTCACGGATCCGCTTAGGCCAAATGGGGCCGACTGATTTCGGGCGCTTATGCCGCCAGGTGTGTAAAATCCTGCGTAAGCATTGATACCTCCGGATACCTGGACTGGTTTTGTGTTCTTACCACCCGGTTGAGCCAACAGCATTTTTGGGGTTAGCAATAGTGTGCTGATGCATAAAATAGAGGCGTAAATATGCAGCATATTTCAAGTACATTTAGTTGCTGAATAAAAAAATACCCGGACCTTAACGGTAATTTTTTTAATATTCAGAAAAGTACTTGAATCTGTTTTGAGTCTTACTTTTAATCGATAAACGGTATCTTAAAATCGATGAACGAATAGCGAAATTGTTTTCAGTCTTCGTTGCATTCGGCAAAATAAACTTGATTGGCTGTTAATTCGGTTATTTGATCATTTGCGCTGCTTTTTTGAGGTGAATTGACTTGATTAAGTCATTGGCGGGCATACCTTTTAATGACCGGGTTTTTGTTCAGTGCGGTTATGCTGATAAGAGTGAATAGTTTGGTAAACCGGTATCAATCAGAGGGAATTATGCAGTCGCAGGCAAACCCGGCGAGTATCATAATATGGATAGTCAAAGCAGAAAAAACGGTTTTCTCATAAAAAAATTAGTGCAATTGCCGTAATAAGCATGAGGAGCAATAACCCGGCAAACAATTTTCGTCGTGATTTTGGATTCGAATTCATATTATTTCAGTTTCAACGTTGATCTGACTGCCCGAACCCGTTCGCATTCTTTTAGAAAATAATATCTGCAAAGTTTTGCCACAGGGCAGTTGATTGAAAATTGTACTTCCATGCTAGATCCAGTGCGAGAGACAAAAGGAGTGAAATAATATAAGGCGTGTAATTCCTATTATTTTTAATATCCAATAAAATAAGTGCAAGCATGATCAAGGCAGGTACCATCATGCCCCCATACCAGACGCCATCGGGAAAAGAAAATCCAAAAAACATAATAAGAATACGGCCCAGGGCTGGTCCAATCAGAATTAAAGAGGATGTGATGATGTACCGGAGATGTGCAGGCGTATGATGTCGATTAATCATGGCCAGTAAGTAGAAAAGGCCGAATAGAAATAGACTCAGCAGGTTCATGAATGTTCCTGCCAGCACTTCCTTTTCAGGGAGATGCTGAACAATTCCGTTTTTATAGCTTGTTTGTGTAGCCATAAAAATGGAAATGAGTACCAGGGGCATCAGGAAATATGAAAATTTACCGACAAGCCTGTGCAAGGCAAACTTTTTATACCGGATTAAAAAGGGCTGGATTATTAACACTGTATACCAGGCAATGAAAATCAGGGCATGGAAATGGTGTATGGGTGTAAGATTTTTAAATTCAGGAAATTGTCCGAAATAGGTGATGTAAAAACCTGCGAAGGTGAGTGCCAGAAGGCCAATGAAAAAATAACCGATATTTTTGTAAGCCGTTTCCATGGATCAATCAAAGTTAATGGTTTTGCGAGGTATACAACTTTATTCACAGGGACGTCAGCTTAAATTAAGCGTATTGTAAAGACTTCCATGTGTGCTGATTTACAGGAAAGTTAGAGCAAGAACCTTGTCAAAAATACATCTTTGTACAACTGGCTGTTTTGATTGTACAAGTGAGATTTTCTTAACTATTTTGAATCGTTTGGAAGTTATCAGTTTTAAAAACCGATAACTTCCATGAACTCTTTTTTTCTTCTTTTGGATACATCGAGTTCGGTTCCGTCTTTCAAAACAACACTGCCGCCTTCTCCACGCAGATATTCACGGATATGCCAAAGATTGATCACTGTGGAATGATGAATTCTGAAGAAATTTAGATTTGCCATCATCGCTTCGTAGTCGCCAAGGTTTCGCGATGAAACAATCTTCTGTTTATTTTCAAGGTAAATCATCGTGTAGTTGCCTTCCGAGCTTAAATAAAGAATATCCGTGAGCGGCACAAACGTTATTCCGCGTAAAGAGGGTACCGGAATTTTATCAAATTGCGCATCCACCATTCTGTACGATGATTTTCCGGCTTTGTTTTTTGCATGCAGCTTTTGTATCAAACGGTCAATAGCGGTTGACAATTCCAGAACGGAGACTGGCTTTAAAAGAAAATCAAGCGCACTTTGCCTGACAGCCTGGATCGCATATTCGTCGTGCGCTGTACTGATGATTACTTCAAAACAGCGGTTCGGGAAGTTTTCAAGAAATTGAAAACCATCCAGTTCCGGCATTTCTACATCCAGGAATATGACATCGGGAGCGAGTTTCTCTATTTTTACCATCGCTTCTGAGGCTGACGTGTAAGTTTTAATAATTTCGATCTCGTCAGAAGCTTTCAGGATTTTCATTTTCAAAGCTTCGATGCTTAGCGGTTCATCATCAATTAGTATGGCTTTTATCATGACTTTATATTTTCAAATGTGAGTAATGGCAATCCGATCTCTACAATAGTTCCGGAATCCGTTTCAGTCAGGATATCGGTAATTTTTAAATACGCCTGTTTTGGGTATATCTCGTTGATTTTCAGTATTCTGTCTTCTGTAAGTTTCAGGCCGAGAGATTTACTTTGATGTTTTCTTGATAAGTTGATTCGTCCTGCGGCAATCCTTCCAATCCCGTTGTCAATGATGCTGCAAATCAGTTGATTATTCCGGGTCGTTATATTAATAAAAAATGCTCCGGCTTCTTCTTTTTTATGCCGCAAACCGTGTAGAATAGCATTTTCTACAAAAGGCTGGAACAACATCGAAGGTATCAGATACTCATTTTTGGTTAACGTTTCATGAACCGATATTTCGTAACTAAACGCGTAACTGCCGCGTTCCTGTTCCAGCTGAATATATAGTTCCAGTGCATGGATATCGTCTTGAATACTAATATACTCCTGCCTCGAATATTCAAGGATTAACCTGACAAGTTTTGAGAATTTCTGAAGAAATTCACTGGCCTGTATTGTTTTACTCAGAAAGATGTAAGAATCAATTGTGTTCATGCAATTGAAGATAAAGTGCGGGTTCATCTGGGAGCGCAGCGCGTTAATTTCGGCCTGGGCCCTGATGTGTTTTACCTGCTCTTTGTACTTTGTATCTGACTGGATCTGTGTCAACCGGATGCGGAAGAAAATATAACCCAATCCAATAAATATGGAAACCAGAATGGTACGAAACCAAATGGTACGCCAAAAAGGCGCCTGTATGACAACGCGTATACTTTTAACCGGGGAGCTTAATTTTCCGGTTTCATCCAAAGCCCTGGCCATAAATTCATAGGTACCTGCCGGGATATCTGTATAGCGTGCTGAGGCCGGATTTCCAACCGAAATCCACCTTTTATCAATACCGCCAAGTTTGTATTGAAGCTTCACTTTTTGCGGAAAGCCAAACTCAATTCCTGCCAGGTCAAAGCCAAAAGAACTTTGATTCCGCTCCGGCTGCACCTCAGCGAGCTCCCCGGCATAGGCGGGCTGACGGACACTCCTTTCATTGACAAAAAAATCGGTAACCTGGATTTTCGGTTTTACGTAGTAGGTTTGATTGGCTCTTGGATCAATGACTGTCAGCCCGTTGTTTCCGCCAAAAACGGCACGGCCGTCGGGTAAAATAAAGTTACCGTACCAGTCATATTCCTTGGAATCAGCGCCGTCCCGGCCGGTGTAATTCCGGTATTCATTCAACTTTCGGTCGTAATGGGCAATGCCCCTGTTTGTCACAAGCCAATAATTGCCATTTTTTTCGGGGACAATATTGGTTACAATGTTATCAGGCAGGCCATCTTTTTCTGTGAAAAGCCTGTATGTGAAAGTTTTTGTATCCATTAAAGCAAGGCCTTTGTCGGTGCAAAGCCAGATTTTACTTTTCTCAAAAGCCATGGCAATCCAGAATACCCTGAATTGTAGATCCGGTCTTTTCAAAAACATCCAATGGTCCATTTTCTTTCTTAGCACATAAAACCCCGACCACCAGTTTGCACTTAAAAAGACCTGTTGGTTCAGGCTGTCATATAGCATCGGGTGGCAGTCCAATAATCCTTCTTTTTTTAAATCGTCAATAGGATTTGCCTTGAATTTTTTTCCGTTTTCAAGGATCTCAAACAGTCTGTCATAAGCGGCCAGGTATTTGCCGGCAGAGGTCTCAATGACAAAATGTAAACCATCCGCTGGTAATCCGAGGTCTTTGGTATTGATTCTTTTTACAATTATATTGTCGGTATTAACGATTATCCATTCCCCCTTTTTAGAAAGCCAGATCCGGTTTTTGCTATCTTTTAAAATAACGGAATGCAGCTTATAATTACGCAGTATTTTTCCGTTCGAATCCAGTACCACGGTACCGGCACCCAGCATTTTTGTCCACGTTTGGCTATTGCGTTGCACAAGATGGCTCACATGGTTATCAGCCAGTCCATATTTCAAACAATCTGCCTGGCTTAACCATTGTTCAACGTTGTGATGATTCAGATTAGTAAAATCAACCCCAAACCCAAGCTGAGAGATAAAAAGGTTTTGGTCCCGGTCAAGATAGGGCGTTTCATTCCAGTTGGCTGATAAACTGGAAGGAATGGAGGCGGAGTGTGTCAGGATCTGAACAAATTGTTCGGCGATGGTATCAAAAAAGTAAAGCCCTTTGGCAGAGCCTATGATCAGATAGTGTTTAAATTTAACGATGTGACTCAATTGCGTGTCCAATGGTTTTTCTTGAAACTGATTGAAAATTCGGACTGTCTTCTTGTTGGTATTGATTTTGATCAGCCCATCGGTTAATCCGCCTGCCCAAACAATCGAGTCGCCATCCGGGCATGCGTAGTAACCAATGTTTGAGAAAGCCGGCTGGTTTTTTTTGCCATCCAGAAAGGATTCTATTTTGACGACTTTATTATCTTTTAATATGATTTTGTTGATTCCCAAGTCATTACGGTTACCGCAGTGAATAGCCCTGACTTCCTGAAAAGTATCATTTTGATGTCTGGGCAGGTTCTCGGATATTTCGGCCGTTACAAAAATATACTGCCTCGTACGGGGATTATAAGTATACAATCCTTTTGACTTATTGCCTGAAAATTTAATCCAGATAAGGCCCTTGTTGTCAACACAGTAAGGGAAAGACAGGAAATGTTTCTCATGACCAGGCGCGGGTATCGAGGTGAATTTATCGGTTTTCCGGTCATATTTACTTAAACCGTTTTCCGTACCAATCCAAAGATTTCCTGATTGATCTTCTACGATATTTTTGATATCCGTACCATCAATATTCGCATTATCCGGTTTGTATACACGGCAGGTAGTTCCGTCAAAACGGTTGAGGCCGTTCGCTGTTCCCAGCCAGATAAATCCTCGGGAATCCCTGAGTAAACAAAATACGTTGTTATTGGAAAGTCCTTCTTCCCGCGTAAGATGATGAAAAGACAGACGGAAAGGTGCCTGCCCGAAACAGAGGTTAGCGGCAAGTATTAAAAACAGAATGATACAGTACCTGCCCATATTCTTTCCGGATTATCTTTCTGCGGGGAACTTTTGAAATTTTACCGGTTATTATCATACAAGATAAAGGAACTTGCATGTTTTATGACATTCGCAGCAGCTATTGTTATTATCCGGTGATGGTTTCTGCTCACTGAATTTTGCTTCGATCCATTCGTCTTGGCATGACTGATTTTATTGTCAATTTTGGAATTGTCTTATTTACAATCAAGGTCACCGGATATGGTTTCCCATATCCGGTGACCTTGATTGGTTTTAATTTTAAAGTTGATTTGAATCTTTTAAAGAAGTGTGATTATGCCGCAATTCGTCTTAGTATGTGAGTTTGATGATTTTTCCAAGAGCCATTGACACGACATAATAAGTTTTGTCGCCTGTTCTTTCTATATCCGTAGGCATCATCAGGCCGTCGAGCAAAGTCAGTCCATTTTCGTCAGAAACTTTTCCGGTATTGGGAAGAAAACCATCGGGCAGCGCAAACTTTGCAAATTGAATAACAACCGGTTTTCCTGAGGGCGTTAGCGTTATGTCGGTTAATGTCGTAAAACCGCCTTTGTAAATGCCCGGAGTTCCGGCCTGGTCGATTTGGTAAATGGCCGCTTTGCCTTCGATAAAAGGAAATCCGCTGAGTGTTGAAACCAAAAATTTGTATCCGTCGTAAACTATTCCCGTTGGCACAACATCAATCATAGGCGGTCCAACAGGCCCCGGGTTCGCGAAAGGTGCAAACTGGGAAAATATGCTAAGATCTCCGTTGGACTTTCTGCGAATGATCGCATTGGCGGCGGCATCGGTAAAAAAAAGATCTCCATCCGGTCCCCAGGTAAGGTTGTATAAGTGAGATTCCTGTGTATCGACCAAAAAATCATACTTCAAAACAAACTGACTAATGTTTTCGCTCGGCAGGGAGCTGGCCTGCATGGGTTTGTCACCTGGCTTAAAAGCTGAAACATTTGCCTTGTAAAGGAATCCCTCCCCGCCATGAATAATATACAAGATCCCATCTTTGTAAGTCAAATGAGTAAGTCCGTCAGGTAAGCCTTCTTCCTCACTTATGGAGGATTTAAAGCCGACGATGACAGGATATACTTTTCCGTCCGGCGTAATAAGTGAAACACGTCCGTCGTCTTTGCCGGTACCTATTTCAGTAATCCAAAAATAATCATTTGCCCCTTTTGTAATGGCAAAGGGTGTTAGTAGTTGTCCGGCCAGATCTTCAGATTTGAATTGCTTTGGTTCTTCAAAAATGTTATGATCCGTACAGCCCCAGGCAAGCAAAAGCGGCACAAGAGCAAGTTTTGATAAAAATGTAGTTTTCATGGGGATGATTATTCGTTATTAAATTAGTATGGATCGTATGTTATCTGAGATTGTGCAAGTAGGAAAAGATAGCCCTGAGCTCATCCCTGGTATAGGTGAATTCTCTCCATGGCATAGCAGAACTAAGTTGCTTTTTCTCGGGGGTTTTACCTGTTTGAAGCGTTGTTATAAAAGCTTCTGCTGTCCATTTTCCAAGATGGCCGGTGGAGGTAATATCCGGGATCTTTGGTTCATTCGGGCCATGTGAATCTGCTCCTTTAAGCGTAGCCGTGTGGCAACCGGTACATGTAATCGCCAGATACTGTCCATATTCGGGAGTAATCGATGGCATTACCACATCAGGATACGTAGCGTCATGATCAATTTTTTCAGCAGGAAAAAGTGGAAATTTTCCAAGAAAGGTCAGTATTCTGCCTAAGGGTTTTAAAGATTTGGATGGAGAGATTTTATCCACCGGAGGACGTGTTTTTACATAACTGATCAGCGAAGCCATGTCCTGGTTGGAAATTTTGTATATTTCATGGGAAGGCATAAACCAAAGAGAACGGTTATCTCGTCCCAGGCCATGGCGCAAGGTTCTGATCCAATCTTCATTTGTATATTGAACGCCACCTTTTCCGGAAGTGATATTGACGCTGTACAAAATGCCTATGGGTGACTGGTCATCGGCAAACGCGTATCCGCCGGCAAAATCTTTTCCATGACAGCCCGTGCAGGCCCTGATCACCGCAAGATGCTTTCCCCTGGAAAGAGAAGCGCTATCCGTTGGTATTATAAGTTTTTGAACTTTGACATCATAGATTTTAGCCGCCCGTCTCTCAATGTCGTAGTATATCCACACATAAGTAAGCGTTACAAAAATCACGATACTTCCCAGCAAAATACCTGCCCATTTTAATATTTTTGTGATCATAGCCAGATAAGAAATTTAATGAGCCCTGAGCCAAATTCTTCGAGGATTATTTTCAGAGCGGGTTGGCGTTTTTTATCAAAACTGATCATAAATGCCTTTTGAAAGCATGGGACTGTACAACTGGTGGTATTGCTTGCGTAAGTGGAAGTTTTGAAAGAGGTAAAGTTTCATTGACCAGAGGGAAATGCTGACAACGGAGGGAAGTGGACTTTTGGAAAGTGCTTTATGATAGTAAAATCATAAAGCTTGGGAAGGGATTTACTATCATTAACTTGCGGAGTAAACTATTGCCAGTACTGACTTATCGTGTTTTAGCAAGTGTGAACAGCCGAAATATTACATGCTGAAAAGTATGAGAAGACTTGTGAAGTACCATTGGGCGCTTATAATTTATGCCCGATTTGTCATAAAACCAGGCATAAATTTAAATTCTGTGCTAACTAGCTCAGTTTCCAGTCAGGTCTTTCAAAGTGGCAGGTATATCCACCAGGATTTTTCTGCAAATAATCCTGATGCTCGGTTTCTGCATTCCAGAAATCAGTAGCGGGGAGAACTTCCGTAACAATCTTCCCCGGCCATACACCGGAAGCATCCATTTCTGCGATCAGCACGTTAGCAACCTTATGCTGGCTTTCATCCATAAAGAAAATAGCAGAACGATATGAAGCTCCTATGTCGTTTCCCTGCCGGTTTCGCGTTGTAGGATTATGGATCTGGAAGAAATATTCGAGGAGTGCACGATAAGTTAGTTGTGCCGGATCAAATATGATCTCAATTGCTTCTGCATGGGTTCCATGATTCCGGTAAGTTGCATTCGGGACATCGCCGCCGGTGTATCCCACCACCGTCGAAATTACACCGGGATAATGTCTGATAAGTTCTTCTACCCCCCAAAAGCAACCACCTGCCAAAA
Source organism: Dyadobacter frigoris (assembly GCF_005280585.1). Lineage (GTDB taxonomy): Bacteria > Bacteroidota > Bacteroidia > Cytophagales > Spirosomataceae > Dyadobacter > Dyadobacter frigoris. The sequence continues at coordinate 4,627 of NZ_SZVO01000003.1, read as the reverse complement.
TGGCTTTTTCAGTAATCATATAGTTTATTTTAATGTGATAATGCTATTGTACAAATTTCATGCCCCAAATTATAGAATTTATTTTATAGTTAATTGATTTGTCGTTATCCGTTTGCAGGCATTTGCCAGACGTGCAGGCAATTTGTTTATGCAATTCCTGATGTCAAAAATGTGCAGATTTTTTCCTTAGGAAATCTGGAACGGTAGCAACTATGGCTACGGAGTGGCTTCGCGTTTTAAATATTGATTTTCGGTACTTAAATAAGGATTTCGGAAAGACTGACTTTTGATAGATCGTTTAAAAAGTACCTGATCTTACTTCGCGATTGGATTATTTGGTAAAATAAATTCCTTGAACATAACAGTATTTAAAGGTCAGCGGGGACCGGCCGTGGCTGCTTCAAACACGCGGCAGAAATTGCCACCACCTATCTTACCAATTTCATCAGAAGTAAAACCGATTTTTAGCATAGCATCGACGACGGTGTAATAAAATCCGAATTTCTGGTCCTGCCACGTCAGGTTGGTACGCTCGCCAATTCTTTCACGCTTTTGACCACCACCCGGTTTATTTTGTGCGTCAGGAGAACTGTAAGACGAGGTTAGTTTGGTGTCGGTACCAATGCACACATGGTCAACCCCGATGACATCCACCAAAGCCCGAATATTTTTGGCATATTCCAGAGAGGTGTCTGCCAGATGTGTCCAAACGCCAATCACACCACCTGCCTCGGCAACGATTTTAGCTTGTTCCTTGCTGATAAGTCTTGGTTTCATCATGGCAGCCATTGACGTGTTCTGACCTAGCCGGGTATCAAGACCAGTGTGAGAAATAATTACCGGATGGGCTGCTATTTTGAGCGCAGCGGTCACAGTCTCCGTATTGGCGTGCGCCAGATCGATAAGAATTCCAAGCCGGTTACATTCCTTGATGACTTCCGCTCCAAACGCTGTTAGTCCGCCCCAACGTACGGGATTTGTGTAAACATCGCCCAAAGGAACAGATGCATCATTGTCATGAAGTAGTCCCAGGTGTCTCAAACCACGATTATAGACCTCTTCGACGCGCTCCACATGTCCTTCAAGAAAGTGACCACCCTCGACTGACTGAATGACGGTCGGCTGATGCTTTTTGTGAGCGGCATTTAGGTCTGCCATATTTAGAGCGCGCTTCATGCCATTTTTAACGAGCTGGTTATCCATTGAAGCCAAAGCATTCATGAACCGTTCGTAAGCCTCTCCCGGATTGTGCAACTCCGGACGGTCGACGGCGAATGTCATGCAAATGGCCGACAAACCCGACTTTTTCAACTCGCTGGCCAGGTCAATATCAGGACCCGGTACCTCAGCTTTGGCGAAGGGAACATCAATATGATTGTGCGAGTCAATGCCGATCGTAGCGGCCACAATCGCTGCTACCCGTGGGTCCGGCTCGTCCATAGCCCACGATGATAGCGGGTTAAACATCATCATAGCACTTGTCCCGGCAACAGATGACAAGAATTCCCGCCGTGACCACTGAGTGTGTAATTTTATCATGATTCAGAATAAAGAAACTGCTGATAGGATAAGATTGTCTTGATAACTATGGGGCAAACTTGATTAAATATAACCCGTATTCCAATTAAGGTCTGACAAAATCGGCGTTTAGCTGCTTTTTCCTGACCAACGCTTTGATAGCCGGTCACAACTATTCATCAGAACAATTAATCAATCCTGATTTTGACTACAACAATAATTGATTTGGCTACATCCATTACCCGGTTCTTGTTGAAATTTGTATCAACAAAAGAATAGAAACCAAAATAGAAAGCATATGCGCGTTTTTGTTACAGGAGCAACAGGTTTTGTAGGCTCCGCCGTCGTTCGGGAATTAATTAGTGCAGGGCACCAGGTATTAGGACTTGCCCGCTCAGAAGAAAGTGCAAAATCACTTATCGCTGCCGGTGCTGAGGTTCACCGGGGAAATCTCGAAGACCTGGAGAGTTTAAGGCGTGGTGCTGCCGCATCGGACGGCGTGATCCATACCGGTTTTGTTCATGATTTTACAAGATTTAAGGAAGTTTGCGAGATTGATAGACTTGTCATTAATGCATTGGGTTCGGAACTGGCTGGTTCGGACAGGCCTTTGATTATCACTTCGGGCATTGGAATTTTGTCAATACCAGATCGTTTGGTAACAGAAGAAGATATGCCGGTAGCATCCAGTCCAAACCCAAGAGTTGCTTCGGAACTTGCTGCAAATGAGCTTGCTGAAAAGGGCGTTCGTGTTTCTGTGGTGCGTTTGCCGCCGACTGTTCACGATTCAGGCGACCACGGTTTTGTTCCAATTCTCATTGGTATCGCACGTGAGAAAGGGATTTCAGTTTATAAAGAAGAAGGGTCAAATTGCTGGCCGGCTGTGCATCGTTTAGACGCTGCCAGGTTATTCCGACTGGCGCTTGAACAAGCTCCGGAGGGATTTGTACGTTATCATGCAGTGGCGGAAGAAGGTATTGCTTTTCGGAACATAGCAGAAGCCATTGGTAAGGGCCTCAATATTCCGGTAGTCAGTAAATCAGCAGTGGAGGCCGCCGAACATTTTAGCTGGTTTACACATTTTGCAGGAATGGACTGTGCTGCAAGCAGTCGGCAAACTCAGACAATTCTGGGCTGGAATCCGGTACATCCGGGTTTAATCGAAGATCTGGATAAAGGTGATTATTTCAGACTTTAAATTATCATGTCAAACATACAACCTTATCGTTTTAAAACGATTTCTGAATTTCACAAGTTCAGAGGATTACCCAAACCCGAGCATCCTTTGATAAGCGTCATTAATGTAGAATTGATGAATGATCTTCTGGTTGATGAATTCCATGTGATCAAGGATTTTTATTCGATAGCCATGAAGCGGAACCTAAACTATAAAGTGAAATATGGTCAAAATTCGTATGATTTCGATGAGGGTGTAATGTTTTTTACGTCGCCGGGGCAGCTTCTGAAACTTACGTTTGAGAAAGATGAACCCGTTTATCAATCTGGATGGATGTTGCTGATCCATCCAGATTTTCTATGGAATACGCCATTGGCCAAAACCATCAGGCAATATGAATATTTTAGCTACTTGGTGAATGAAGCGCTTTTTCTTTCCGAAAAAGAAGAAACCATGATGACTGGTATTGTGCAATATATGGAGCAGGAGTATCATGCAAATATTGACCAATTCAGCCAGACAGTCATTCTTGCCCAGCTTGAACTGTTGCTGACTTATGCAGACCGGTTTTACCAGCGTCAGTTCATTACCCGAAAGATCGCAAATCATCAGATTCTCGCTCGTCTTGAAGATATTCTCGACAATTATTTTAAAAGTGATAGTTTGGTTCAAAACGGATTACCAACGGTTGGATTTATTGCAGAGTCTTTAAATATATCACCCAATTATTTAGGAAGTATGTTAAAAGTACTGACCGGACAAAATGCCCGGCAACACTTGCACGATAAGCTGATAGGGCTGGCGAAGGAGAAATTAACCACAACGGATTTATCTGTCAGCGAAATCGCCTATGCGTTAGGTTTTGAACATTCGCAGTCTTTCAGCAAATTATTTAAAAACAAAACCGATCTTTCGCCATTGGAATTCAGGCATTCATTTAATTAAAATAGGGGTGGGAAATACAGCTAATCGTACTATTTTTCATCTTTAATTTCAAATTGTATTTTGGCTAAGTCATAAATTTTAAGTTGGTTTATCCGGAAAATTTCTTCGTGATATTCATAGAAATGATTTTCGGGATTAGATCTTACTTGAAAATTGCAAACATATACTTAGTTTTACAAAGTTGCCAATAGTAAACTAAATTTACTATTTATGCGTTTTGAAATGAAAATGAAATATAAAGAATGGAAAATCATATCAATACCCGATTGCTTTTTAAGGTCATATACATTCTGAAAAGGTTGACGGACGAGTGGGGTGATACCGTATTTACACAATTGCTACCTGGCTTTAAAATCGGATATGTTCCTGTTTTTATGTGCATTGGAACGGATGGGATATCGAATAACGAGGTAGCCCGGGAATTGCAAATTACCAAAATGGCTGCAAGTAAAATTATTAAAGAACTATTTGCGCTTAAATTAATAACCAGCGAAAAAGATCCACTGGATGCACGGTCTGAGAGAATAACGCTTACATCCAAAGGGATAGAGATTAGTGCGAAGGTCAAAGAATCGGCGAGTGGGATCGTTGATGAATACCGCAAGATCACCGGAGATGAAAATTATGATGCTGCGATTGATGTTCTTTTGGCCATTACCCGTTATCATGAAGAAATTAAAATAAGGAATTAGAGTATGTTTTGGGATCTTATTTTGTTATTCTATTCAAAAAAATGGATAAGTAGGCAATTTCAAGCATTGCCTCAGCAGATTCTACGGTTTTCTCAACATCTCTAAATAGTCGACGTTTAAAATTTAGCCATCCAAACGATCTTTCTACTTGCCAGCGATTTTTCTGAGGGATAAATCCTTGTGCTGATTCTGGTTTTTGTGCAATTTCCACCTCCCATTTATACTCTTTGATTACATAATCTATGAATGTTATTTTATAACCGTTGTCGGCAGTAATTTTTTGTAAATCAGGCAC
>NZ_SZVO01000029.1 GCF_005280585.1 Dyadobacter frigoris | reverse complement strand
GGATGCGCTTGAAAATCCCTCAATATGAAGCCATTTATAAAAAGCGAAAGCAAACTGTTGAACCCGTTTTCGGCATCATCAAAAGCGTTTTAAGGTTCCGGCAATTTTCATTAAGAGGAATATTTGAAACAGACAACGAATGGAGCTTGGTGTGCTTAGCTTACAATATAAAACGCATGTTTAAGATGTCAATGACTTCATAGAGAAGCTACTAACGTAAAATAATTCAGCAAATGAAGTCTTAAACCCGAATCCAAAAATTAAAGACAATAAGAGAGCTAAGAGCGACACACTCCTAGTTTCTTTTCCTCCCAACTCTCCTTTGCTTCTTCCACAAACCATTGCCTAAAAAGCGTTTCAGCCAATTGTTCCAATGTTTTGTTTTGGCGATTTAAGAGGTCGATTTTATTATCTAAATTAGTTAAAATAGAGGCAATTACTCTTTGTTCTATTATTGGGGGTAACTCCAATTTTAAATTTTCGAAACAACTCTTAGGAACCCTTTGACGACCTGATGTTCCTTCAAAATTATTTTCTGCAAAATCTCTAACCTCACTCCACCTTGATAAGTAAAAAACAAAATCATTATCAGAAATATTCTCCTTTCCCCTGAATACGAAAAATTCTGTTGAACCAAATCCTATATCATTTTCTAAGCCTCTTACTTGACATATTTTCCCGTTTTCTAGACAGGGGGTAATTCTGGCGAATAAAGTATCCTTGTCTTGAAATCTAGCACCACTAGAGGTTTTTCTTTTTCCAGAAGGAAAACAGGATCTATTTCCATCTTTTAGATCTTTCATTTCAACAAAAGAATATTCTACACCACCTTTCAAGCTAACGGTTGGATTAATTAGGACAAAATCAGAGAACCGATATTCCTTCCACCGACCATAAATCTCAACACCAACCCTGTCAATATGTTCTTTCAGTGCAGGTTCATTTAACGAAACATAATTTAGAAGATCAATAGATAATCCTATATTATGATCTTCTAATTTTACACTTAAATTTATCAAATCACTATGTGTTAAATCTTGTCCTTTTATGGCAATATCGATATCACTGTCGGGACGGTAATTACCTTTTGCCCGGCTTCCAAAAATATAAGCTTTGTCTACTTTTGAGTTTTGCTCAAAAACAGAAATGATTTTTTCAATCGTATCTTCCCCTAATCCAAATCTCATCCGTTCTTCTCCTGGTTTATTTTTTCTAACTGCAAACGGGTTTCTAATTGGATTAACAAACCAAAATGTGTTCTTAAAATATCCTTCAATACGTCTTCGGCAATTTCTTCGTCATAAGTGTGCGACGTTTTATTCCTGCTTTTGTACATAGCTCTCCAATCCTTTTCGTTTATCAAATTTCTCTCAGCCGCATCAACAATTATTCTAATAGGTTTATCCCGATCACCGGTATATCTTCTTTCCACAATAAAATCCAGGATAGACTTCCAGGCCATATCAAAAGTAAATTCGAAAGCTTGGATTAATCCCTGCTCTTCCAATCGACTTAATTCCCTTTCCTGCGTGAGGTTAACAGCAAAACTCAGTCTGGCCAACGCCTTGCGATAATTGCTAAACCGCTGTATCCAGCGTATATCTTCATTAGCCATTTGCAGGTAATTTTATTCTTGACAAGCTTTCCATTATTTTTTTGTTCAAATCGGTCTCTTCGGCCATTTGCTGTTCCAGTTCTGCTTTTAGAGAAGTAAAACGTTCTACAAAATTAAAATCATCTTCTTCGTCGGCCAGCCCAACATATCTGCCAGGCGTTAAAACATAATTTAGTTTTGCAACTTCTTCAATTGTAGCCACTTTGCAAAAACCAGCCACATCTGCATAGTCACCATCCTCGTTTCGCCAGTTGTGATAAGTGCCTGTTATCAGCGCAATATCGTCATCACTTAAATCACGGTTTTTGCGGTTTATCAAAAAGCCCATATTGCGGGCATCAATAAACAAAATTTCGTTTTCTCTGTTTCTGAGATGTAATGCCGAGCCATTGCCCTTACGGTTACGTGACAGAAACCACAAACAAGCAGGAATTTGTGTATTTAAAAATAACTTGGTCGGCAGGTTTACAATACAATCCACCAATCCGTTTTCAATTAAAGCTTTTCGGATATCGCCTTCTCCGGTTGTATTGGTAGTCAGCGAACCTTTGGATAATACAAAACCGGCTTGGCCTGTTGGTGCCAGATGGTATAAGAAATGTTGTATCCAGGCATAGTTGGCATTTCCTGTTGGCGGTGTCAATTTTTCACCCAGTACTTTCCATCTTGCATCATCACGTAAAAGTTCGCCACTCCAGTCACTGTCATTGAAAGGCGGGTTGGCAATTATATAATCTGCTTTCAGGTCTTTGTGCGCATCATTCAAAAATGAACCTTCGTTATTCCATTTTACATTGCTGCTATCAATGCCACGGATAGATAAATTCATTTTAGCCAAACGCCATGTTGTCTGGTTGCTTTCCTGCCCGTATATGGAAATTCGGTCCGTTACGTTTTCGGGCAATCGTGAGGGTTTGCCCGTACGATAATGATCCTGATGTGATTTGATAAACTTTTCGCTTTGGACAAACATGCCGCCACTACCGCAGCATGGATCAAATACCCGGCCTTCATAAGGTTCAAGCATTTCGACCAATAATTTTACAACGCTTTGAGGCGTATAAAACTGGCCGCCTTTCTTACCCTCTGCCAATGCAAATTCACCCAGAAAAAACTCGAACACTTGCCCTAATACATCTTTACTCTGGGCTTCCTTCGTTCCCAGGGTTGCGGAGCCAATGAGATTAACCAATCCCCCCAGGCTAACCTTATCCAGTTTCTCCTGTGCATATACTTTTGGTAAAACACCACGCAAAGAAGGATTGTCTTTCTCAACGGCATCCATGGCATCGTCAATATCTTTTCCAATAGTTGGTTGTGTTGCTCTGCCTTGTATGTAATTCCAGCGTGCCAAAACAGGAACAAAAAATACCTTTTCTGCCAGATATTCATTTTTATCTTCCGGATCCGCCCCTTCATCTTTTTGGCCAACCAATTTTTTGTATTGCTCTTCAAAAGCATCTGATATGTATTTCAGAAAAATCAAACCCAGAGCAACATGTTTGTATTCAGCGGCGTCCATATTTTTGCGGAGTTTGTCTGCTGCTTTCCAAAGTGTTTTTACCAGTGGTTCTTCCTGTTCTGTCTTCGTTGTTTTGGCCATTATAATCTTTTAAAACATTAATCTTAGGGTGTAAAGTTAAGTTTTAAAACCATGTTTGTATCGAAACTGATTCCTTAATGCCCGATAATTTGTCTGAAATGATACAAAAAATAAAGAGCCTGCAAGTGTTGGAAGAATTTGTATTAAAATAACTTACATAGCACAGGTTATTACTTAGTCTTCGCTTTGTTCCATTTGAGGTTTTCCGGTACCTTTATCAAATACAAAAACAATTACTCCTTAAAATATTAAAGTGCCCCGGCCCATTAACCCTTAATCAGACCCAAATTAAAAAGGGAAGAAGGTAAAATTCACCTCCTTCCTTTTTAATTATTTTTAACCTGCAAATCCAGGATATCAGACTTATTTTCAACAAAAAAATATTTAAAAAGCTGCCGCCCTAATGCGTATCTCATTTGTATCAACACCGGATGCTTTCATTTTCTGATCGGCTTGTTCTTCGATCAGATCTTTTAACATTTTTAAATTAGCATCAAAAGTTACATGGCGATCCATTCGATAGGATAGGTCGTATTCAATTGGTTCCCATGTATTTATATCTGCTTCATTATGTTGGAGCTGAACTTCAAGTTTGTCAAAAGCGTTGGCAACTTTGGCTACATAAGTGGATTTTTCCTCAAATTCAAACCAAAGTTCATAGATTTCTGAACCAAGTGGTTCTCCCAATTTTGTACGTAGGTTTTCAATCGCCTGGATTTCACGTTGCTCTTTCACCAGTTTTAGCGAAGGGTCACGGAGCACATCCAGGATCGACATGTCGCCAGCTTCGGCTTCGATCAAATCATGGATTATGACCATTTTGAGAAGCTTTGCCATATCAATTTCCTGTTCAAGATAGGGTTCCATCAAAACGGCCATCAGCGACATGCGCCAGGTATGTTCGGCCACACTTTCCTGTCTTCCGCTTGAAGTATAACTGTGACGCAACTCAAATTTGAGTCTTTCGGCTAGTTTAAGCACATCCAATACAGCGTTAAGCTGTGTTATTGTTGCCATGGTTTTAGAAAATTTTGGTGGTTGTTAAGATTAAAAATTACTTTTTCTGTGATTAATCAAACAGCACATAGGCAATAGCCAATGTTATAAAGATATTAAATGTTTGTGCTATCAAAAAGGCATAAAGCGGTTTCCTGTTATCAGCATTTAATAAATCCGCAAGTCTGGTTTCCAGCCCGATACTTGTGAAAGCAAGAGCAAACCATAACCCCTGAAGACTTTTCAAACTTCCTTTAACGCTGTCGATGGCTTCCGCGTTTAATACAAAAGAAAAGATTAATGAAGCGGCCATGAAACCTAAAATGAATTTTGGAAAACGCTCCCAGATCACAGATGCTGACGGCTTGGCCTGCTTTACGGTTTCAGAATTATTTTTGGTATAAGTCCAGTAAACACTGATCGCGAACGCGGCAACACCTAAAAGTACATTCTGAGAAAATTTAACAATGGTGCTTATCTTCAGCGCTTCTTCACCGGCAAGCGTACCCGCAGCAACCACGGCACCACTGGTATCAATTGTACCGCCGAGCCATGCACCTGTAACCTGGGGAGATAAACCAAGATAATCGGCGGCGTATGGCATTAAAAGCATCATGGGAATAGCCGTGATCAAAACCAGGGAAATTACATACGATAGTTTTTTGCTGTCACCGTCGATAGCGCCTGATGTGGCTATGGCCGCAGAAACCCCGCAAATGGACACTGCGGAAGATAACATCATGGTAAGCTCGTCGTCCACTTTCAACTTTTTACAGACCCAGAAAGCAAAATACCATACGGATAAAACGACTACCAAAGCCTGAATCAGGCCAAGCGATCCGGCTTTAAGTACATCACCAAAAATGACACTGGTACCCAGCAATACCAATCCGATTTTGACGAACAATTCTGTGGATAAAGAGGAGCGGAGCCAATCGGGAAGATTAACCAAATTCCCAATCAAAAGTCCGATACCGAGACTGAAAATTACAGCTTCAAGGTTCAGATCTTTCAGGGTTTTGTTACCGGCCAAAAGCAGGGCTCCCAACGTCAAAACAAAAACAACCGGGAAACCTGGAAGTATTGCTTTCAGCGATTTGCCTGTCAGAAGAGTTCCGGCGATAGCAAAAAAATAGGTAAACAGGAATTGCTGGAATATGACCCAGCCATTTTCCGCATTAAAAACTTTTTCAAACAGATCGCCACCGGTTTTCCATCCGAATGCTGGTGCCGGAATAATCAGTCCCGACAGTGAAATAGCAATGATCGCGAGGCCGAGCACCACGACGGTCCAGTCTTCGGTCAGAATTATTTTAGGTTTAACAGAAACAGCAGTAGCAGACATTTGAGATTGAGTAAGTAATTCAGGATATTAATTTGATAAAATAATCGATATATATAACAGGCTATATCGAAAGGTAAAAAAACGAAATTAATTTTCATCTAAAACAAAAAGACCTGACTTTTCCTGAATCAGGTCTTTTTGTGGTTTGAACTAGTTGTTTGTATTGAAAAGTTTCAACGCTTCGTCATCTTTGTATTGAACGATAAGCGTTTTTAACTGTTGTTTCAGACTTTTCACAATCGCTTCGTTAGATTTTTGGGCATAAACATTTTTAAGTTCATGAGGATCCTTTTCAAGATCAAACAATTCCCAGCTATCAGATCCGCCATAAAATCTTACAAGTTTATACCGTTTTGTTCTCACACCAAAATGCGGAGAAACATGATGAGGCTCAGGGAATTCATAATAGTGATAGTAAGCTGCATCACGCCAAGGCGTATTTGCTTTTGCATTTTTGTCCAGTAAGGGAAGGAATGATTTTCCCTGAATTTCGGCCGGGATTTTTGCGCCTGCCAGATCCAGCACTGTCGGTGCCCAGTCGATATTGGAAATCAATTGTTCCACTTTTGTTCCCGGTTTAATAACACCCGGATAACGAATCACAAAAGGGGTTTTTAGCGACTCTTCATAAATAAAACGCTTGTCAAACCAACCATGTTCTCCCATGTAAAAACCCTGATCAGAAGCATAGATCACAACTGTATTTTCGATAAACCAGTCTTATCAAGATAATCCAGAATCTTACCTATATTACGGTCAAGGCCGTTTGCCGTGGCGAGATAATCTTTGATATATCGCTGATATTTCCATTCAGTCAAGGCTTTTCCTGTCAGCTTTTTATCATCAAATTCTTTGGTGATTTTGTCATAATAATCTCTGAGTACCTTCTTTTTTTCCTCCGGGAAAAACTTGTAACCCGGAACCTTGTTATAATCCAGATGCACTTTAAGATCTTCCTTCAATCGCATTGTTTTTTCAATGGTCATATCCTGGTCTTTTGCAGCAGCTCTTCCGGCATAGTCATCGTAAAAAGTTTCCGGCAAGGGGAAATTGATATCATCGTAAGCACCCAGATCCTGCAAGTCGGGATACCATTCACGGTGTACCGATTTTTGTCCGACAACAAGAAAAAACGGCTTTTTCTCATCCCGTTTGTTAATCCAGTCCAATGAAGTTTCTGTGATAATGTCGGCCACGTAACCTTCTTTTCTGATGGTGTCGTTTGGAGTGGTAATAAACTGTGGATTGTAATAAATTCCCTGTCCCGGCAAAATATTCCAGTAATCAAAACCAGTTGGAAGGCTGTTCAAATGCAGTTTTCCGATCCAGGCTGTCTGGTATCCACCCTTTTGCAGCAAATCCGGAAAGAGCTGTTGAGTGATATCAAACTTGGTTCTGTCATTGTTTTTGTAGCCATTAATATGGCTGTATTTTCCGGTCAGTAAAGTCGCGCGACTAGGCCCGCAAATTGAATTGGTAACCAGGTTATTTTTAAGTAAAGCGCCTTCCCGCGCAATACGGTCGATATTGGGTGTTTTTGCAAACTTGTTTCCGTAAGCTCCGATGGACTGATAAGCGTGGTCATCCGAGAATATAAATACAATATTGGGACGCTCTTTCGTCTGAGCGAAAATACCGGACGAAACAGTTAATAAACAGAGAAAAACTAAAATGGATTTTTTCATTCTTAAAAATTTAGGAAATAAATTGCAAATAAAAGGTTATTTGAAAAGTGGTAATTTAATACGATCTCCTCAAAAAATAAATTTAATTAATTGGTATAACCAGGGTTCTGGGTAAGACTTTTATTAACATCCAGCTCGCGCTGCGGCAATGGGAATAACAAATTGTAATTCTTGATCGCGGTGATACCCTTGGCTTGCAGAGTGCTGATTAATTTCCCGGTGCGCAAAAGGTCAAACCAGCGCTGATTTTCAAAGCCAAACTCCCATCTGCGCTCATCCAGAATGGCGTCCAGCAAAGATGTTTTTGTTAAACCCTGTAAATCGATCGTCGCATTCGCGGTGGCAACAGGCTTTCCGTAAGCTCTGCGGCGCACTTTGTTAAGGGCTTCAAAAGATTCAGTCGATGGTCCGCCAATTTCATTCAAAGCTTCAGCATAAGTAAGCAGCATATCCGAATAACGCAGGATCGGATAATTTAACGTTCCCTCGCCAAGGTTGGCAATGGCAGACGGATCAAAGAATTTGTACCAATGCGGACGGAATGTAACTTTTCCTGCGCCGGCGTCGTATTCGGTAAAAAATGTACGGTTTTTGCGCAAATCTCCTGTTTTGAAACTATTGTAGAATTCAACCGTCGGAACATCCGCACTGTTACCGGCAACCGTTCCGCCACCCGGAAGTGGAATAGTTGATCTTGGCAAGAACAAGGCCATCGCAAAGCCGTTCGAAGCGCCGGTATTTCCTTTGTTTTGAATCGAAAAAATGATCTCTTTATTGAATCTGTTCTGTGGAGTGAAGACATCAAAATAGCTGTCTACGAGTCCAAACTGAGCATTGTCGATCACCGCTTTGGCTTTGTCTCTTGCTTTTGGATAATCTTTTAAAGTAAGATAAACTTTGGCAAGAAGGCCTGTTGCCGATGCTTTTGTAGCTCTGCCCACATTTCCCGTAGCATTGGTTGCATCCAGGTTTTGTTCTGCAAATTCCAGATCAGCAACGATTTGTTCGTATACTTTCGCCGCCGCCGTTCTTGGCACATTCACATCGCCTAACGAAGTTACCTGATTCAAAACCAGCGGAACATCACCAAACAACTGAACCATATTGAAATACAAAAGTGCACGAACAAATTTTGCTTCCGCAAGCAGTCTGTTTTTCTTGGCATCGGCAATGGGAATCGCAGGGATTTTATCGATCGCAATGTTTGCATTTGCTATCGTTTTGTAAACGGCCGTGTAAAGCACATAAATTCTGTCGTTTACCGGGCCATATGTGAAATTTTTCAGCGCAAAAATATTTGCATTTGCAACACCCTGTCCGCATTCCGCATTATCCGTTGGCAGTTCGGCGAGCAGATAAATACCACGGTAGAAAATATTTGACTGGTCATTTAAACCATCATAAACGGCTACAATCGCAGCATCAGCATCGGCTTCTGTTTTATAGAAATTGCTGTCAACCATTAAAGAGGCCGGATCTTCCTGTAAAAAGTCTTTGCAGGAAGTTGTTACCAGTAGGAAAAGTGCTAGATATATTAATTTTTTCATCGAATCTTTTGATTAAATAATGTGGTGCTTTTAATTAAAAGCTAAGGTTTACACCGACCAGAAATGATCTTGAATTAGGATAAGAATCCGAGTCAATACCTCGTAAAATATTGCTTTGTCCTGACTGGTTTGTCTCCGGATCATAACCCGTATACTTGGTGATTACGAATAAATTCTGGGCGGAAACATACAACTTGGCATGACTTAGTCCTGATTTTTGTGTCCAAGAAGAAGGGAGGTTATAACCAAGAGAAAGTGATCCCAAACGAAGGAAAGATCCGTCTTCAATTTGCGCATCCGAGAATAAGAACGCACGGTTTAAGGAGGCTCTTGGAATTGAATTGCTTGGATTGGTAGGAGTCCAGCGGTCTTTTACACGGGCCGAACTATTTTTTTGTCCCGTTGGTAGATCAAGATCGGCACGTGTGCTGTTCAGGATTTTATTTCCATAGACATAATTGAAAGAAGCACTCAGATCAAAACCTTTGTAGCTGAAATCATTGGTAAAACCTCCAAAAAACTTAGGCTGGGCATTGCCGATAAACTTCCTGTCTTTGGCATCCAAAACCCCGTCGCCATTGATGTCTTTGTATTTCCGGTCACCGGCGACGGCCGTTTTCTGCGCACTGTTCGCTATGTTATCTCCGGTCTGGAAAATTCCGTCGCTTGCATAGCCATAAAACGAATTCAGCGATTGTCCGGGCATGATCACAACCGGGTCGCTGATTTTCAGGTATCCATTAATTTCTCCTGTCAAAATCTGGCTGACGGATCCTAAATCCAGTACTTTATTTTTATTGGCTGCTATATTGAAATTGACATTCCATTTCAAATCTTTGTTCAAAACAACAGCCTGTATACCAAGCTCCAAACCTTTATTTTCAATACTTCCAATATTTTGCAGTGCTGTTGAAAAACCTGTTGACCAGGGCACGTTAATGTTTAGAAGCATATCAGACGTTTTTTTGTAATAGGCATCAAAAGTTACGTTCAGACGATTCCGGAAAAGTCCTAAATCCAGACCAAGATCTGTTTGCGTGGTAGTTTCCCATTTCAGGTTAGGATTAGGAATATTGCCAGGTGCAAAACCTTTCACAACTTTATCGCCAATGATGTAACTCGCACCAGACAGCCCGGCAAGAGACTGGTAACTGTTGATTTCCTGGTTACCAATTTTACCATAACTCAAACGCAGTTTAAGCTCATCAATCTGGCTGATGTTTTTAATAAATTCTTCCTCCGATAATTTCCACGCAACCGAGCCGGATGGGAAAAATCCATATTTGTTATTGTTTCCAAACTTTGAAGAACCGTCTGCACGACCTGTTAAGGTCAGTAAATATTTATCATTAAATCCATAATTGATCCGTCCGATATAGGAAAGCAGGCTCCAATCCGTGAGGTTGGTTACCGGCGTGCTGATGATTGCACCTGAGCCCAGATTATCAGCACGAAGCAGATCGTTTACAAAACCCGAAGCGGAGGAAGTCAGCAGGTTTCGTGTATATTTTTGGGCTGAGAAACCGGCAAGTGCGGTGATCGCGTGTTTATTGAAAGATTTGTTATAGGTCAAAGTATTTTCATTCAGCCAGGAAGTTCCGTTTGCTGTGGAAACACGTCCGACGCCTTGCGCACTTGAACCCGCCAGAATTGTCCGTGGAGCATAGTATTTTTCACCGGTTGTAGTGATATCTGCTCCAAAACTGGTTTTGAATTCAAGTCCGTTGATGATTTTATAAGTTGCAAAAACGTTACCCAAAAATCGGGTACTGACAGATTTATTGGTTAATTCAAGCGCCGTCGCTACCGGATTTCCTATGGGGATTCCGCGGTCGCTTTCAAGAACATACGTTCCGTCTGCATTCCGGATGCTCAGGATCGGGTTGAAATCCAGTGCCGAAACAATCACGCCCTGCGTGCCTTCTCCACCACCTGTACTGCTCAGGGCCTGATTTGCATTTGTGTTAGCAACACTCAAATTTGATCCCAAAGTCAATTTTGAAGTAGCCTGTTTTTCAAAATTGAAGCGTGTTGAATATCTTTTGAAATTCGAGTTGACAATTATCCCGTCCTGATTAAAGTAGTTAAGCGAAACAGAATATTTGGTCTTTGCGTCTCCACCGGATGCCGAAACCTGATAATTCTGCATCGGCGCTTTTCTGAAAATTTCATCCTGCCAGTTCGTTCCCGCTCCGAAAGATGCGATTTGCTCAGGCGTATAAATCGCTTTTCCATTGGCATCGTTTACCAGTTGCGCATATTCTGTTGCGTTTAAAAGGGGCAAAGTTTTGGAAACTTTTTGGACGCCGTAATAAGCGTTGATATCGATCTTCATTTTTCCTTCCTGGCCTTTTTTTGTTGTTACCAAAACGACACCGTTAGCACCTCGTGCTCCGTAAATGGCCGCAGCCGAAGCATCTTTCAATATTTCAATTGAAACAATATCATTTGGATTTATCAGTGAAAGAGCATTCAGTTTAGGTCCGACCGTCGCTCCGCCTGCCGTGGCGCTATTGTCATTGAAAACCGGAAATCCGTCGATAACGTATAGTGGCTCGCTACCGGTATTGACTGAATTACTACCCCGGATCCGGATACTTGTTGCTCCACCTGGTTGATTGGAAGTGCTTGTTACCTGAACGCCGGCTGCCCGTCCGCGCAGACCATTATCCAGAGAAACGACCGGCGTTTTCTTAAACTGCGCTTCGGAAATTGATGATACAGAACCTGTTAAATCGCTCTTTTTTTGCGTACCGTAACCGACAACAACCAGTTCACTTAGCTGTTTTGTATCTTCCTGTAATGTCACATTCAGTACGCTCCGGTTGTTCACTGAAACTTCCTGACTAAGAAAACCAATACCCGAGAAAACAAGAACGGCATCCGGCCTAACATTAATTGTATATTTTCCCTGAGCATCGGTAGCCGTTCCGGTTAGTGAATTTTTTACGAGGATATTAATTCCCGGAATTGAGGCTTGGTCTCCCTGCGATTTCACGATTCCATTTACCGTTATCGATTGGGCAAAACCATTGTAGCCGTAAAGCAGAAAAAGTAACGTTGCTAAAAAAGGCTTCCACCTTGGTTGTAGTAAACTTGTTTTAAACATTAGTATAGATGTATTATGGATTATATATATTAAATGAGCAACGAGATAGTTTACGACGGTATTCAACATAGTTTTCTCACAAATCGGAAGATCCCAATCTGGTTGACATGTCAAGAGCCATTATTGATGAACTCAAAACGGGGAGTTAAAATGGATTAAGTGTGGAAATAAACTACTAAGCTGATAGACAAAGTAAAGATATTTCTATCTAAGAATCCAAATTTGTAAACAATAGTTTACTAATTTTTAATTTTGGGGGTTGGGGGAAGTGCGTTATTGATTAAATACCAGTTGGTAGAAACGCGGTCAGATCGACGGGATGTAAAACCAGGTTATAGATATTCCCGCCTTTATGCATACGGCTGAGCGAAGAATTTCATTCACAGAAAATCTGGTATTTATACTTTTATCGATGAAATATAGGTATAGGGCCCTTAACATTGCTGGCAATATATAAGATGTTAGACGAACGGCAATGATGGGGGCTTAACGATTGTCAGCTCTGTAAAACGTGTTTAATTTTAATAAAACTACATTCTGTATTGATTCATTATGTAGTTTTGCCATTGTATTACGATGATCATTATCTGTGAACAAATTTAAACAATGGATTGCGCTTGGTTTGCTAAGCCTTATGCTTATAAAAGTGTGGGTGATTCCGTTGTTGTATCTGGATTTTGAAGTTCGTCGTGATTACATCGTTGCAAATCTCTGCGTAAACCGTAACAGACCACAGCTTCATTGCGACGGGAAATGTTATCTGGCAAAAAAACTTGCCGCCTTAGAGGAACAAGAGAAAAAACAGGCAGAAAAAGACTATATGTCCAAGTTGCTTTTTCAACCCATGGAACTGAAAAGTTATGAGTTGGATATGCCGTCATGCCAGCTTCAGGAATCCAATCTGGTGTCCTACAATTTCTTGCTGCAAGTAAAAATTTCAAAGCTCTCTCAGGATATTTTTCATCCGCCTGCAATTGTTTAAAGCCATTTTTGAGGAATCTTTTTCTTTGCTTAAACAAGATTTAAATCCTGTTTTGCATGTCAAAGCGACTATGCGCTCTGGTCTATAAGCCAACGAATTCGTTGGCTCTGAATATTCCTGTAAAATGGTAACTCCCATCCAAAACGTGTTTTTCTGCTAAGATCAACACTCCGGTTTTTCGGATGTTATTTGATCTGCTGATCAGCATGTTACGTCAATAAATTATTTTATTCTTTTTTTATCGCCATGAACAATTTGTTTGTAGTGGCTGCTGCGCTTTTGTTTTCGGCATCGGTTTGCCTTGGACAACATAACGGGCATGCTGCTAAAATACCTGAAAATGTAGAAAAACTGTTGCAGAAACATGCCTGTCTGGCTTGTCATAAAGCGGACACACGTGTGGTTGGCCCTGCCTATCTGGAAGTTGCTAAAAAGAAGTATTCGAAAGAGCAGATTTTGGAACTCGTTTATAATCCAAAGCCAGCCAACTGGCCGGGATATCCACCGATGAGCCCAATGAAACATGTTCCCAAAGAGGATGTTTTAGTCATTGCTGGCTGGATTAACTCGCTTGCTAAGAAATAAATGAAAGCGATGGGTTTTGAAAAAAATGCCACCGCGTATAACCGCATTCAAAGGCAGAGAAATCATCTGCATGTTTGGATATCGATAAACTGTAATGAGAAAAACGGCCGGAACGTTTGTCCGGCCGTTTTCTGAATTTTTTGAAATAAAACCAATTAAAATATTACTAATAAAATTATGAAACTGAAATACTTGTCTGTTTCCCTTTTACTTTCCTTTTTATGTGCTTCTATGGCACTGGTTTCCTGCTCAAATGATGATGTGGTGATTGATCCCACAACAAAAGGAGATCTTAGAATTGAATTTGACAATGTCGTGGGAGACCGCGATCTGGCTCTGAATACGGGTAATTACCAGAATGCTGCGGGAGAAGCATTTACGGTTACGACACTGAATTATTACGTATCGAACATTAAGCTTTTGCAGGCCGATGGCAGCAGTTACACCATTCCAAAGGATTCAAGCTACTTTTTAATTCGTGAATCAAATTCAGAATCTCAGACGGTAACGCTGAAAAATATACCTGCCGGAGAATATACGGGCGTACAGTTTATCATCGGTGTCGACAGTCTGAAAAGTGTTTCGGATATCTCTCAGCGCACCGGAATTCTGGATATAGGAAGCGGGCCAACCAATGATGAAGCCATGTACTGGGACTGGAATCCGGGCTATATTTTCCTTAAGCTGGAAGGTATTTCGCCCGTAGCTACTTCGGCAAACAGCAAGTTTTACTATCATATCGGCGGATTTGGAGGCCGTACTGCGAAAACAATCAATAACCTAAGAACCGTAAAAGTTGATTTCGGAGGAAAAAAAGCTTCGGTGACCAAAGATCTGAGTCCGGAAGTACATCTTTTGGCTGATGTGTTAAAAGTATTCAGCGGGTCCACCCAGCTTAGTATCAAGGCGAACACAGGCGTAATGTTCACGGACTTTTCGCAAAACATTGCCAATAATTATGTCAATATGTTCACTTTGGATCACATTCATGCTGACTAATTTTAAAGAAGGTTTTTGCCTGATGCGTAAGATTTGTCTGGTTCTGATGCTGTTTTTGATAGTGATCCTAACCGGATGTAAATCTGACAATGAAACGCCGATCCCGAAACGGGCACACCAAAACCTGTCAACTGGATAAAGCCATCGCATTTTCCGGATCCGGTTTATGATATGTCAAAAAATCCGCTGACAGCAGAAGGCGTGGAGCTGGGGCGCTTTTTGTTTTATGACGGAATTTTGTCCCGGACCAATGTTATTGGCTGTGGTACCTGTCATCAGCAATCGGCCGCTTTTACACATCACGGGCACGAGCTGAGCCATGGCGTTGACGATCAGCTGGGAACACGTAACGCGCCGGCAATTCAAAACCTGGCGTGGAGCACGTCTTTCTTTTGGGATGGAGGTGTTCATGATCTTGATTTTGTCCCGCCATCGCCGATCCAGAATCAAGTGGAAATGGGAGAAACGGTCAGTAATGTCATGGTGAAGCTAAGGAACACGCCTATTAAAGGCGCTGCCGTTCCGGTGAATTATCCGCAGATGTTCAAAGCTGCTTTTGGCTCCGAAGAAATTAATACCGAACGGATGATGAAGGCTTTGTCGCAATTTATGCTTTCGATGGTTTCGGCTACTTCACGTTATGATTATTATGTGCTGGGAGATGCTTCGGCGATCACCACGCAGGAAAAAGAAGGTCTGGTGCTTTTCAAACAAAAGTGTGGCAGCTGTCACGCGGGCGAGCTTTTTACCGATTTTAGTTTTCGAAACAATGGCATTACTCCCAACAAAATCAACGATCAGGGAAGGTATGCGATTACACTTGACGAAGCGGACCGGATAAAATTTAAAGTGCCAAGTCTGAGAAATGTCGGGCTCACTTCACCCTACATGCATGATGGCCGTTACTACGCATTATCAGAAGTGCTCGACCATTATGCCAATGATCAGAACAGCAGCAAAACAGATAGTATGTATGTGTCGCCGACACTGGATCCGGTACTTATGTTAGCCGGCCAAAAGCGTGGCATTCGATTAACGGCGCAGGAAAAACTTTCAATCATTGCCTTTTTGAAAACTTTAAACGATGAGCAGTTTATTTCTGATAAACGATTTTCCGATCCCGGAGTAGGTACTGCATTATAAAACAGAATTATGAAAACAAGATATATTGCCCTTTATTTTCTTCTATTATGGTCGCCGACAACTTTTGCCTGCGATGCCTGCGGCTGCTCAAACAGTGGCGCATATTTTGGTTTGATGCCTCAGTCAAATAAGTCGCTGCTGGGAATTCGCTACAACCGCATGAATTTTGTAACTCATCCGGACAGCCACGTGCTCAGAACCGAGGAGACCTTTAATGTTACCGAAGTTTACGCACGTTTTTTTCCTATAAAAAGAGTGCAGGTAATGGCATTTCTTCCGTATCGTTTTGCGCAGCAGGTAACAACTTCGGACACCAAAAAACAAAACGGTCTTAGTGACGTGACGGTTCTTGTCAACTACAACGTGATCAACACTTTGATGGACAAAGAAAAAAGTTCGGATTTTAATCACACCCTGATGATTGGAGGGGGAATTAAACTTCCCACAGGCCGTTTTCGTTACGATGAAAATAATGTAACGGATGTGGCCAATGCCAATTTTCAATCGGGAACTGGTACCACAGACTTTATTTTGAACGCTTTTTATACCATCAATAAAGATCAGTGGGGACTTGCCATGAACGTTTCCCGGAAATTCAATACAACAAATTCAGATCATTACCGCTTTGGAAACCAGCTTTACGGAACCGCAGATCTGTACCGCTCCTTTAAAGTTGGGTCGTATTCTTTGACACCTAACGTAGGTGTGTATGCTGAAAAATCAGAGCTTGGCGTACGTGATGGAAAAAAAGTACTGGAAACCGGTGGAACACTGCTAAACGGAACCGTCGGGCTGACGCTTTTTGCGAACCGCTGGACTTTGGGAGTCAGTGGACAGAAACCTTTGAGCCAGAATCTATCAACCGGGTTTGTGCAGGCGCGTTCCCGTGCACTTATTCAGGTAGGATTTTTATTTTAATTTTATGAAAAAACTTCTTTATACTATCGTTCTGACCACATTTGCCTTGTGTTTTCTGGTCTCATGCAGTGATAGCACTGGGTCTGGAGAGCCCGAACCGGTTGAGGTGGAAGGGGATGGGAAACTGCGTTTGAAATTTGATAACGTCGTTGGAAACCAGGATCTGGTCCTGAATGATGGTGTTTATACAAATAGCGTTGGTGAGGATTTTACAATTACAAAATTCAATTATTTTGTAACAAACATCAAGCTTCGTCGGGCGGATGGAACACGGTACATCATTCCGCAGGATTCCAGTTATTTCCGCATTGTTGAGCAGGATTCTCTTTCCAGAACCATCAATTTGAACCGTATCCCCAAAGGTCAATATACAGGTGTGGAATATATGCTTGGCGTGGATAGTCTGCGAAGTGTTTCAGGGATTGAGAAGCGGGGAGGGGCGCTGGATCCTTCCGGAGATATGGCTGGTGACGGGATGTACTGGGCATGGAGTTCAGGCTATATTTTTCTGAAATTCGAAGGATATTCTTCGCAATCGACCTCGGCAAACGGAAAATTTTACTACCACATCGGGTTTTTTGGAGGTTATGACAGTAAAACAGTTAATAATATCAAAACGATAAAACTGGACTTTACCGGCAGTAAAGCGGTAGTTGGAAAAGATACCATTCCGGAAATTGGCATCACTGCCGATGTGAAAAAGGTTTTTGACGGGCCTGTACCGCTTAGTATTGCAAAACATCCAAGCGTTATGTTTGACTTTACGCTTTCTTCTGATGTTGCCAATAATTATAAAAATATGTTCAGGTTTGATAAAATAAAAACCGTTTCCAAATAAACCGATTTCATTGCCAGTCATGCGTTCCTTTATAGCCTATATAGTACTGTTTTCTATAATGCTACCCACACTTAGTCCGTGGGGAACGGTGGCGTATTTTCATGTCAACCGAGCTTATATTGCCAAGGTATTTTGCGAAAATCGGAACCGCCCGGCACTGCTATGCAACGGGAAATGTTATCTGGCCAAATTGTTAAAAAAGCAACAGGAAAAGAAGGATAAAGAAACAACAGAAAGGGTTGAAAATACGCCTGTCGCTCAGTTATTCTATCTTCCGGTTTTCTCATTTACATTTGGCGAGAAGTTATTTGTCAGAAAAAAACCGGTTTATTTTGCTTATACCTTATCCCGTTACCTGGCCTTTTTAGGGCAAATCATTCGCCCGCCAAGGTTTTCAGGAGCCTTCTCCGGCTTCTAATTTCTATTCAATTTATCAATATCAAAAAAATGCATTCTAAGAATGCCAGGGGGAATTATGTCTTCTTTACCCGTTTCCCGGCTTCAAAATACTAACAAATTCTATGAAACATATCCTTATTTTACTTACGGTGGCCGCCTTATTTTCTTCTTGTTCAAACGATGATGATTCTTCCGATGTCGTTACGCCGGTTGCTTCTCAAAAAACGACCATTACCTTCGATGCCCGGGCTGGAAGTTCGGATTTTGCCCTGAACAAAGACTTCACGATAGGAACTCAGGTTTATAATTTTACCAAACTCAGGTATTGGGTAAG
The DNA here is from genome assembly GCF_005280585.1 of Dyadobacter frigoris. GTDB lineage: Bacteria > Bacteroidota > Bacteroidia > Cytophagales > Spirosomataceae > Dyadobacter > Dyadobacter frigoris. The sequence continues at coordinate 20,026 of NZ_SZVO01000029.1, read as the reverse complement.
TAATATTTCACTGACAGACTCAAAAGGTGTGGAATATAAAGTGCCAAATTCGTACTATTTAATGGAAGAGGTTGGGGATCTGGATCTTACAGGTACCGTTAATGGTGGTAAAATGATCTATCCGGCCAACAAACGCGAATCCATTACGCTCAGTGAGATTCCGGCAGGCGATTACAAAAAAATAACATTTTCAATCGGTGTCGATTCTAAATACAACGACAATCTGAGTTTGCAGGCTGGTGAGCTTTCGATTGCCAATGGTATGAGCAGCATTGCGTGGATGTGGCATACGAGCTACATTTTTTCATCAATCGCAGGAACTGTAAAACAGGGGACGGATGCCGCTTCTTTTTTATCGGAAACCGGATTGAACGCCAATTTTAAAACCGTTTCCGTTGATTTTAATTCAACTGTTGACTTGTCGAAACCTGTGATTTTAAATGTTGATGTAACGAAAGTATTTGATGGAGTGGATCTTGTCAAAAATCCAAAAATCGATGCGTCAAGCGCTACTTTGATGTCCGCTGTTGCAGTAAATATGGCTACCAAAACAATCACGCTTGGCTCTGTTGTAAAGTAATTAAACTTCAATGAATCATTGGAAAGCGACCATACTGGCAGCGATTTTGATAAATATCCTGCCGGCGTGCAGCAGAAATGAAAATGTTTCGGAACCACAGGTTTTTCACCTGGCGGTTCCGGAGCACTTTCCACAGCCTGCTGCTGACACAGAAAACCCCGCGACATCCGAGGGTGTTGCGCTGGGAAAGGAATTGTTTTTTGATACAAGACTGTCTGCTGACAATAATATTTCCTGCGCAAGCTGCCATTTGCAGTCGAAAGCTTTTAGCGACGGCGTTGCATTAAGTAGCGCGGGAGTTTCGCACACGACTCTTTTGAGGCATACGCCGGCTCTTTTTAATCTGGCCTGGGCGGATAATGGCTTGTTTTGGGATGGAGGATCTTCAAATCTTGAATCTCAGGCATTTGGTCCTTTAACCGCTCATGACGAAATGGGACAGGATTTGCTCCAGCTGGTTGCCGAGCTAAACGCCGTTCCATTGTACGTGAAAAGGTTCAAAACCGTTTTTAACGAAGAAATTAAACCGCAGAATATTGTCAAGGCTTTGGCGCAATTTGAGAGATCGCTGATATCTGCCAACTCAAAATATGATAACTATAAACTGGGGAAATCCGGCGCTACACTGAGTCCGCTTGAATTGAAAGGGATGGAGCTTGTTCGTTCAAAATGCCAGGGCTGCCATGCAGGAGAGCTTTTTACAGATTTTAGCTATCATAACAATGGGATTGATTCGGATTTTACCAACACGGATCATGAAGGGATTTATCAGGGAAGATACCGGATCAGTTATGATGTTTCTGATCTGGGAAGTTTCAAAACACCTTCTCTTAGAAACCTGGCGCTAACGGCTCCATATATGCATGATGGCCGTTTTGCTACCTTGCAAGTGGTGATCGATCATTATTCTGAAAACATTCGTTACTCTCAAACTCTTGATCCGTTACTAACACAAAAGGGTATGAAATTATCAAAAGAGGAAAAAGAAGCCATACTGGCATTTCTTTCCACGTTAACAGATTACACTTTTACCGGCAATCCCGTTTTTAGTAAACCTTAATCATCAAACAAAGATTTTTGAGTGCGTTTCTTTCTTCTTGTGTGGCGTCGCGGACGAAGTTTTTGACTGAAAACATCAGGGTTCAGATTTTGTAATAAATGCATAAATTTTCTTTTTAGAGCCGTACCGAGAATGATACAGCCCTAAAAAGAAATACTATAATGCTTACAAAGTTGCCATGTCGATTACAAACCTGTATCGAACGTCACCTTTTTCCATTCTGTCGTAGGCAGTTTGAATGTCTTTCATATCAATCATTTCAATATCGGAAACGATATCGTTCTCTGCGCAAAAATCGAGCATTTCCTGGGTTTCAGCTATGCCTCCAATGCCAGAACCTCCAATACTTTTCCTGCCGCCCAGCAAACTGAATGCAGCGATTTCAGCCGGTTTTGGCGGAACACCTACGCAGATCAGCGTGCCATCCGTTCTCAGCAAGGATAGATACATGTTAAAGTCGTGTTCAGCAGAGACAGTATCCAATATAAAATCAAATGTGCCCATAGCCGCTTTTACCTGAGCTTCGTCTGTGGTTACTACAAAATTGTGGGCACCAAGTTTCCTGGCATCTTCTTCTTTTTTAGGCGATGTGCTCAATACAGTCACATCCGCACCAAATGCTACACCAAACTTAACAGCCATGTGACCCAAGCCACCAAGACCCAATACGGCCAGCTTATGTCCTTTACCAACTTTCCAATGTCTTAAAGGAGAATAAGTGGTGATTCCGGCACACAATAATGGTGCGACAGCAGCCAGGTTTAATTTCTCTGATACATGCAGTACAAACTCTTCTCTGACAACAATTGTATTCGAGTAGCCTCCATAAGTAGGTGTTTTACCATCACGTTCAAGACCATTGTAAGTCTGAGTGCTACCTTCTAAACAATACTGTTCAAGATCTTTCTTGCAATTTTCGCACTCCTGGCACGAATCGACCATACAACCTGTACCTGCGAGATCACCTACTTTAAATTTCTTTACATGGTCTCCCACTTTAATCACGCGGCCAACAATTTCATGGCCTGGTACCATAGGAAATATCCCGGGAAACCAGTCATTTTTTATCTGATGCAAATCCGAGTGGCAAACGCCGCAAAATAAAATATCAAACTGTACATCGTGCGGGCCAACTTCCCTGCGCTCAAATGTCCAGGGAGTCAATTCCTCGGCAACGCTTTGCGCAGCATATCCTTTTGTTTCTATCATTTTACAGTTTGGTTAAATAAAAAATAAAGGTAGGAACTTGCCTAAATAACAGATTGCAAGAATCAAACAATTGATTACAACGGTCAAACATTATTTATTAATGTTATCCCATTTTGACTTAACCATTGTCATGATCTTTAACATATTCGTTTGACTTTGAAATTACATTTTTGCAAAATTATTGTTAGCCAGCGTTTTATGAGTATTTGGATGATAGAAGTTTTATTACCCCTGCCGACCTTAATATTAGGAAAAACTGAAAAATCCTGGTTTAACTTTAAATATAAGAAAGCTAGTAAATGTTTGATTTCATTAATATACTGTTTGGTTTCCGTTATTCCATGTAGTAAGGATGAGATAATTTTGCATTATCAATTTTCTGATAATCAGATGAAAAGTTGATTCAGTATTACCAATAACAACCTGGAAACCATCAAAGCAAATAATTAAATTCGTCAAACATGAAACATCAAAACAGAAGGAATTTTCTCAAAGCGGGTACAACATTAGGAGCATCACTGATGGTATTGCCGGCGCTAAGTTTCCCGTCATCTGTGAAACCATCAATACAAGCAGATGCAGACATAAAGCCTGCTGCAAACGTAAAATACCGCACATTAGGTTCAGGAAAACACAGTTTAAAAGTATCTGCCGTTGGGCTAGGCTGTATGGGGATGAGCTGGAACCGCAGTTTTGTACCCGATAGAAAAAATAGTATTGCTGTCATCAGAAAAGCTTACGAAATAGGTATAAACCTGTTTGATACTGCTGAGGCCTACGGACCATTTGCAAATGAAGAGTTGGTAGGTGAAGCGATAGCACCTTTTAGAAAGAACATAATCCTTTGCAGCAAGTTTGGATTTGATATTCAAAATAACAAACTGACAGGAGGCTTCAATAGTGACCGCAAACACATCAGGCTGGTAGTCGAACAATCCTTAAAAAGGCTAAAAACAGATACAATTGACTTGTTGTATCAGCACCGTGTTGACCCGAAAATTCCTATGGAAGATGTTGCCGGAACGGTAAGCGATTTGATAAAAGAGGGAAAAGTAAAACATTTTGGACTAAGCGAAGCTGACCCTGATAATATCCGAAAAGCTCATGCCGTACAGCCGGTTACTGCCATTCAAACTGAATTGTCCTTAATGTCAAGAGAACCGATAACGGGCATATTTCCGGTTTGTGAAGAATTAGGGATAGGTTTTGTGCCTTACAGTCCGCTGGGCAGGGCTTATCTCACCGGTTCTCTAACCGAACGAACAAAATTCGTTCCGGGTAATGATAATCGTCCAACATTGCCTCGATATACATCTGAGGCGATTCAGGCCAACTGGGGAATTATTGAGTTATTAACAGAATTTGGAAATCAAAGAGGATTGACCCCGGCTCAGGTTTCACTGGCATGGTTGCTTGCTCAAAAACCTTGGGTTGTTCCAATACCTGGTACATCGAAGCAAGCACATTTACAAGAAAACCTTTGGTCAGCTGATTATGAATTTAGTGCCGAAGATTTGAAAATGCTCACAGAGGCAATATCACAGATCCAAATCGTAGGAGACAGGTATCCTGGCGGCAAGGCAAGATAGCGGTTCTGCCGTTGGCCTTGCCTGGTATTTGATACTCATTGCCGTTGGATCCATGTGACAGCGTAAACAGTCACACGGATCCAACGGGTAGCTGACTGACGGAAGTGCTAGTACCCTGGGTTTTGAGTCATGTTTGGGTTTCCCTCCGTTTCTCTGGCCGGAATGGGCCATAAATAATCTTTTTGCGAAAATGTGCGGGTTTCAACGTTAACTGCCTTTTTTGTTTTTGGATTAATGGCTCCTTCAACAATACCATTCATTACTTTTTCTCCAATTTTCCATCTCCTTATGTCAAACAAACGGCTTCCTTCAAAGGCAAGTTCTACACGTCGTTCCCGTTGATAAAGTTCCCTTATTTTAGCTTCCGAATTGTAAACAGCTATATCTGCATTTGGCATTTTGGCCCGGTTCCTGATCTGGTTGATGTATTTAATAACATCCGGATCATTCCATTTGCCACTTTCAACCAAAGCTTCAACATACATTAGTAAAAGATCTCCGTAGCGATATATCATATAATCCAGCGAGCCTCCTTTTCCTTTATCAGCCAGATCTACGTACTTTCTGAGCCAATAACCGGTTTTGGACGAATAAATGGCGGCCAGTCTGTTTGGGTTATTAGGCGAATCATCCCAGGGGTCAAGTTTGCCGTAATAGGTTGAGCCCGGATAAGCAATCGTGGCGTCCATCCTCGGATCGCGGTTGGATTTATAATTGGGATTTTGCCTGTAAATTTCAGTGCTGTCTGTCCCTAATTCTGCCAAAGTTTTGCCCTGTCTGGTTTCATAGGTATTCATAAGAGAACCCGTTGGATTAAGACAAGCATTTCCCCCAAGATATCCTGGCGCACTCCTGTAAAAACTGTCATTATTTCCAGCTTGTTTTATAAATATTCGCTCTTCATTTACCTGCCCTTCGTAATTGAACAAGTTTAAGTAGTTTGGGTGAAGCTTGTAAAGATTCAGGTCAATGACTTGTTTGGCCGCCGTAGCTGCCATCGTATATTGGCGGTTGTTGAGCAATGCAACAGTTTTCATAGTGTAACAGGCACCTTTGGTAATCCTCTTTACATCATTGATTGGATAAGTCGTGGGCAAATCAGCGGAGGCCGCATCAAGTTCTGCGACAATAAAGTCTACAATTTCCTGCCGGGAATTCTTTTTAAGATCAGTTTCGGTAGGAAGCACAACAGCAGTAACAATGGGTACTTCGCCGTAATACAAAAATAGGTCCAGGTGAAGCCAGGCTCTCAAAGCGCGTGCTTCTGCAAAGTACCGTTTTTTTAGATTCGGTTCTATCAGCGCTTTTCCTGCATGTTCGAGAAACCTGTTGGCGCGGCGGATAGCGATATAATTTTCTTCCCAAACCGGCTGTACTGCATACCAGTCACCTCCTCTCATTTGTGAATTGGCATTTCCCAGGGCAATTGTATTTACCTCTCCAAAGAAATTTGCATACCAAACGGCATTGTCGGTCATACCTTCGAAGGTGATTCTGGTATTTCTTTTAAATTGAAACTGACCGGTTGGTACCTGTTCATAAATCGCATTGAGCGCTGTGTTGATTTCACCTTCCGTGTTCCAGAAATTTTCGTCGGTGGTAGCAGTAGGGTGATCCTTCGTCAGGAAATCATCATTACAGGAACTCAGAAAAAACATCGTTATTAATAAAATATATATCCTTTTCATGATTTAGTTGAGTTTAAAATTTAACATTCAATCCAACGGTATACACTTTCATCATCGGGTAGTTGGCTTCACTGCCCCTTGTTTCCGGATCAAAGTATTTCATTTTACTAAGCGTGATCGCGTTTTGTGTATTGACAAACACACGCAGATTGGTTATTTTTAATTTTTTAATGAACTGAGGTTTGAAATTGTATCCCAGTTGTATGTACTTGACTCTCAGAAATGCAGCATTGGTTAGCCAATAGTCGGCCGGAAGGACATTATTGCCCGGAGCGGGTGCCAGTCTTGGAAACATTGCATTCGGGTTTTGCGGGGTCCAGTAATCCGTCTGAAATTGCATCGGTGTTCCTCCGTCAAAATTGGAAGTAACGTTCAACGGCGTTTGGTATCGTCCCGTGTAGTAGGCCAGACTTTTTGTGAAGCCATTGATCTGGGTTTCGAGCGAGAATCTTTTGTAAACAAAGTTCAGGTTTGTAAAATAGCTGCCCTGGGGATTTGGGTTGCCAGAAATCACTTTATCGGCTTTGTCTATATTTTTATCCCCATTAATATCAACGTATTTAATATCCCCGATTTGTTGTCCCGGTAAAAGTGTTGTCCCGCCGTCTATGTCTTTTTGTGTGAGTAAACCATCCGTTTTGTACAGATAGTAGCTGTTGATCGGCTGGCCAACTTCATTGATGTCAACACCGCTGGTTCCAATATATGGTCCGCCTCTAAGTGACAGGATTTTATTGCTGTAATACGAATACCCGACGCTGGCACTCATTTCGAAATCTCTGCTGAACGTTTTGGAATAATTAAGCATAAATTCCCAGCCTTTATTGGATACTGAACCCGAATTGATCGGAAGCGTAGCTACCCCGGATGAAAGTGATAATGGCGGTGTAAGCAAAATGTTATCCGTTGTTTTACTAAACCAGTCGATCGTCAAACCCAGATTTTGAAACAATCTTATATCGGTTCCTATGTCCAGCATTTTGACAGTTTCCCAGGTGATTGCCGGATTTCCTATCGAAGTTTCATTTCCGTTTCCACCGTCGATCAGACTTTGATATCTATAAAGCTCATTTACGTCGTCATTTCTGCCATTATTACCCATCAACCCATAAGATGCTCTTAGCTTGAAACTGGTAACGAACTTAACGTCTTTCAGGAAATCCTCGTTGTGAACATTCCAACCCAATGCAACCGAAGGAAATGTTCCCCATTTGTGACCAGGACCAAATTTGGAAGAGCCGTCTGTCCTTACAGTACTTTCCAACAAATACTTATTGTTAAAAACATAGTTGAACTTCACAAAATAAGAGGCCAGGTTTGCCTGGTCAAAATTGGAAATGAAATTTGCCTCCCGAGAAATTCCGCCAATCGCATAAATAAAATGTTTACCGTACGTTTGGGAAAATTCAAGGTTGGAAGACAGATAGTTATACGTGGCTCTTCCAACGCTGGACGCTTTTTGATTGGTATAGGTGAAAACAAGATTTCCCGTATAGTAATCAAGGAAATTGTAGGAATTTCGGTTAGTTAAGCCGCCTTCAGAAGTAACACGATAAAGATATTGTCCCCTTAGCTTTAATTCAGGTGTGATCTGCCAAACCGGCTGAAAATTAATGTTGATCTGATCTCTCTTATTTTGCGCATAACCACCTCTTTCCAATTCAGCCATAGGATTCATCATTTCTCCAAAATTTCCATAAGCCTGGTAACCGTCATCTTTCAACGGATATTTTGGGACGATATTCGGAGGTGTTGAATAAACCAAATGGAGGGAATTCCCAAACCGCACCAGCTCTGATCGATTTCTGCTTCTTGTTGCCACTAAATCCAGCAGCATGGAAACGTTTTTAGTGAGCGTAACACCTGTATTCGCGCGAAAAGAAAACCTTTCAAAATCGCGTTTAGGCGTTAGTCCGTCCTGGAACAGGTAGTTACCACTCACGGCGAACCGGGCAAGTTCATTACCACCTGAAATGCTGACAGAATGACTTTGGATCACAGGATTCTTTTTTAACATCAGTTTGGACCAGTTCGTATTCGGATAGTTGACCGGGTCAGAGCCTTCGGCTGTTTTCTGAATTGTGGTTTCACTGTAAGGCTCCAAACCGCCTATGTTTGCGTATGCCTCATTTACCATGGTCATATACTTTGGAGCGTCAACAAATTTAGGAAGATAAGTCGCATTCTGAACACCGCCGTAACCGTCATAGGTGACTGAAAGTTTGCCGGGAATACCTCTCTTGGTGGTAACCAGAATTACACCGTTTGCAGCTCGTGCACCATAGATTGATGCCGCTGCCGCGTCTTTCAAAACGGTGATACTTTCCACCGTTGTCGGGTCCACTGAATTGATGTCGAAAGGGACGCCATCAACCAGCACAAGGGGAGAGGTTCCGCCGATGGTGGAAATTCCACGGATTAGAATGTTTGAGCGGTCTTCGCCGGCCATCCCGCTGCCCTGCATAACTGTAAGTCCTGTTACCCCGCCTTGTAATGCCTGTGATAACTGGGTGATCGGTTTGTTTGCAATGGCTGCTTTCACATCCAGTTTTCCTATGGAATTTGCCAGATTTCGTGCTTTTTGCTCTGAATATCCTGTAACTACGACCTCATTCAGTGCTGTATTTTGTTCAGCAAGGGAGATCACCATATTTTTGGTATTGGAAACAACGATTTCTTTTGTATCCAGGCCAATAAAGGTAAAAACAAGCACTTCACCTTTTCTGACAGAAATTTCGAAATTTCCATTAGGGTCGGTTGTTACGCCGCGATCTGTATTTTTAACCTGAATCGTTACTCCCGGCAACGAAACCGGCGGCTCCTTGCTGTCGAAAATCTGTCCTTTGATGATAAAACTGCTATCGGCTAATGCTCCCGTCGCGTTATGCTTTGGTTTATCCACTGGTTTTAAAATGGAATTTTTGACCTGGCCGCGTTTAAGTAGGATGGTGTTTTTATTTGATAATTTGAAAGTAATTCCAAGCGGATACAAAATACCGTTTAGAATGGCTTCTAAACGATTATTTTCGTCGTGTACTGAAACTTTACGATCGGCAAAGATCATTTCGTGGCTGTAAACAAAGCGCACATTTGCTTTTTTTTCGATTTTTTCAAGCACCTGATCAAGGTTCATTTCGGTAACTATAATAGATATACGTTGATCCAGGACGTTTTGTTTGTCTGGCGCTTTGGCAAAAATTGGACCAATAAGCAGAAAGATGAGTATGATTGGCCCGATTGATATCCGCATCAGGTTAACCGGAGTATAGATTTTTTTTCGATTTTTTTGCATAATTTTGATTTGGTTTTGTGTTCTGTAAGTACCAGAGTTGCAAGCCATCTCCTCTGCCAATTTGAAGCGTACCCGGTGTGCGAAACCGGATCATGAAACAGCATTGGAGATTTAAGTCAGCCGGTGATGTTTCAGCATTACCGGCTTTTATCAGTAGATATTCTATTTCATTGGCGCTTTTCAGTTAAGTTGTTGCTTACTTATTTTTATTTTTCACAGCCGTCTGAATAAATAGAAACCGTATTGTTTTTCATTTCAAATCTCGCATTAAGAACTTCACAGATCATTTCCAGTTTTTCCAGGATCGGCTCATCGCCCAGTCTGGCAGTAATATTACATTTGACAGTGACAATTTTGTCAAAATTGATATGCACACCGTACACCAGTTCCAGGGTACTAAAAACATCTTTTAACGAAGACTTTTTAAATGTGAAATATTGAGATTCAATTGGCAGGTTGATCAGGACCGGTTCATTTACATTTTGTGTTTTGAATTCATTGCTTTCCCGATTCAATGTCACGAGCTGATTGGGATTCAGGGTCAGATGATTCGTTTTTGTTTCCTCACCAGCTTTATTTCTGGAAATTTCCACGACGCCTGTTTTAACAACGAGCTGCACCTGCTTATCCGTGGCGTTGGCTTTAATACTGAAACTTGTTCCTGTAACTTTTGTCAACATTTCACCTGAATAGATGTAAAAAGGTTTATCCGGGTTCTTTTGAACCTCGAAAAACGCTTCCCCCAGCATAACCACTTCACGCTTATCCGCATAGAACTTGTCGGGATAGCTGATCCGGGCGTCTTTTTTCAGGATTACGGAACTGCCATCGGGCAGAGTCACCAACTTCACTTGTTCTGTATTATTGATTATTTCAATGATTGCAGTACTGCCAGAGCGGGAGAGGACGGCATTGTATGGCACCGGGAAAAACTGTTTCCGGTAATATCCGCCAAAACCCAGCGTAAGTAACAGTACTGCCGCGACCTGAAACCATCTTCCCCGCCACCAGGACCTGACCTGTCCTTCCTGCGAAATGTAGTCAAGCAATTTGGATTTTCTTAAAGCCAGTTCCTGTTCCGGAATGTTGTCGAATTCTCCCCGGACCATTAGTAAAATATCCTTGGCCTGCTCTATGTTTTCTGCCTGCGACGGTGTGTTTTCCAGGATCGAAATCCAGAAAGAATCTTGTTCACCTTTGTAAACCCATTTACGAAACCCAGGATCATCGACCCAATCTGTGACCTCGAAGTTCTTATAGTTATTCATGGAATTGTTTAAAATAGCTACTTCTGAAACGATGAGTTAACAGTCGCTATTCCATACCCATGGATTATGAAAAAAAATCGAAAAAAAAATTATATTCTCTTAAAACGACGTTGTCAGATCATCAAATCGATGATCATTGTCAGCAGAATGGTTTTGCATTTCCAGTATTCCCGCAATTTCAGAATCCCGTAATGCAGATAGTTGGCAACTGCCTGACGTTGTAATCCCATGATGCTGGCAATTTCCTCATGGGAAAGGTCTTCGTAATATTTTAGGTATAGCGCCTCTCGTTGTCTTTTGGGAAGTAGCTCAATTCCGTTTACGAGACGACTGCTGTTGAGTGCGTCGGTTTCGTCCTTTATCCATTTTAATTCAGCGGTACTATCATTTGAAAACTGCTCCTCATTTGCTGACAGACCAGAAAACCTGGATTGTTTTTTGAGTCTGCTAATCAGATTGTTTCGCAAGGATTGAAACAGATAAGGTTTGATTGAAATAATGTGGTCTAGTTTTTCCCTCTTTTCCCAAATTTCCAGAAACAGATCCTGGATGCAATCTTTGATGAGGTCCTTATCCGGCGAAAACCGGGTGCCATAATGATAGAGGGAATTGAAGTTGTGATCTACCAGGTCGCTAAAGGCAGTTTTATCCCCTGCGCAGAACTGTGTCCAGCGTTCGGACAAATAAGTGTCATGTAAATATTCTGTTTGTTTCACGCAAATTCAGGACAAAACCCGCCATTCATTCCACAATATTCACTTTACATTATGCAAGTATTTCTTGTTATCGGAATGTAAATAAGTGGTTTCACTTTTTTATAACTGTCCTGCGCTGTCTTGTTTTTGAAAAATAAATCTTTTTTCGTGTCATCAGTACCATCCTGCAAGACTCCACTATCCGAAGCTAAGCACATTTTAGGCAAGGAGAGATAAGGTTTTTATAAAATTCCACGTTTGATTTATCGTTGTGCGTTATTTTTAGTGTCCACTCATCATGGCTACCAATTTGTCAATTGCACCTTCAGCATGAAATAGCTATCCAGTCGAACTATTCAACTTTGAAACAAAATTATATTCTAACATCCTTTCTGATAGCTCCTCCGTGGGAGAATGCCAGACGTACCACTCAACGTACCATTCTTTTTTCAAGTCACCGTCCCGATTTCTTAGGGCTGCAAATTGATACGGTTTCTTTTCATTACTCTGTATCATACCAAAAGTTTCATGGTAATTTGTCCCGATAACGACAAATGCCGCTTGGATTGCTCCAAACGGCATTTTGTAGAGAGGAAGAGATTCGAACTCTCGATACAGTCACCCGCATACACACTTTCCAGGCGTGCTCCTTCAACCACTCGGACACCTCTCTTTGTTTTAATCAGGGTGCAAAGATAGCTTTTCTGATCTTATATGCAAGTGAAATAAATAACTGAAAATTATTATCTCAGTTGTTTATTTAAGGAAATCAAATAGTAGCGCTGATAATTAAAAAGTTATCTGATTGGAATGAAAATATTTATCAATAATTTTTTTTCTATTCTTGTCCTATTCCTGCAAAGTGACTTGATATATAGTTGTAACTTAATTTTTAAACACTTTAATTCTTAGAAAATGGAAGAATACATTTTGATTTTCAGACATGAAGATGGACAAAAAGTGGCTTCACCCGAGCAGATGGAGATCTGGATGAAGCAAACGATGGACTGGATTGGCAGTATTACAGCCCAGAACAAATTTAGTGGAGGTAATGGGTTACCATTTGACGATAGCCGGGTCGTAAAACCAAATGGTGTTGTTACCAACGGGCCGTTCGGAGACATCAAGGAAACAATTGGCGGATATATTATCGTAAAGGCCGATTCTGTTGATGAAGCAGTTGAATTTGCAAAGGGATGTCCCGTTTTACAGGGAGAAGGGAATAGTGTAGAAGTTCGGAAAATCGCCAAAGGAGACGGGGTTCACTAACACGGTGGATTTTGTAACTTTACAGAAGCAAGTAAACCCATGGAAAAGCAGCAACTGATACCACACTTATTCAGAACGGAGTACAGGAAAATAACTTCTGTGCTTTGCAAACGATTTGGTATTGAGCATATTGAAATGGCTGAGGACATTGCAAGCGATACTTTTTTATTGGCTGTCGAGGTGTGGAGTTACAAGGGTTTGCCTGAAAATCCAACGGCCTGGCTGTATGCAGTTGCCAGGAATAAAGCTAAAAATCAGCTAACGCGAAATGCCATTTTCTCAGAAAAAATTGCCGGAGAATTGCAGCTTCATTCAGACAGATCAGTTTCGGAAATTGAAATTGATCTGTCTGACGAAAACATTTCGGATAGTCAGTTGCAAATGTTATTTGCACTTTGTCATCCGTCCATTCCGGTTGAGGCGCAGATCGGCCTATCGCTGCGCATTTTATGTGGATTTGGTATTGAAGAAATTGCTGACGCTTTTTTGACCAATAAGGCTACTATTAATAAACGTCTTTTCAGGGCAAAGGAAAAGCTTCGTCTGGAAAAAATACGCATTGTTTTTCCAGATGAAATTGAAATTGATAAGCGCCTTGAAACAGTTTTGACTACTTTATATCTGCTTTTCAACGAAGGGTATTATTCTGAAAGTCAAAATGAAGTATTACGAAATGACCTTTGTCTTGAAGCGATCCGACTGGCTTATTTGCTTCATGAAAATGACAAAACGAATACGCCGCCGGTCAATGCCTTACTGGCTTTAATGTGCTTTCATTCCTCTCGGTTTGAAGCAAGAAAAAGCAATAATGGAGAGGTAATTCTCTATGACGACCAAGATGAGTCGCTTTGGAATAAGGAATTGATCGCTAAGGGAATGTATTTTCTAAGTCAGGCATCCAAAGGAAAGTTGCTTTCCAAATACCATATTGAATCCAGCATTGCTTATTGGCATACGGTTAAAGCGGATTCAGAAGAGAAATGGGGAAATATTTTGCAGCTATATAATCAGCTTCTAATATTGGAATATTCGCCTGTTGCTGCCCTTAACCGTACATACGCACTTTCAAAGGTGAAAGGTAAAATGACGGCGATTCCGGAAGCGGAAAAAATAAATTTGGTAAACAATCATTTTTACTTTATGCTGTTAGGAACCTTGTATGAAAATGTTGATAATGAAAAGGCAAAAATGAATTTACAAAGTGCACTTCTATTGGCTAAATCCGATACCGATAAACAGGTTATCCAAAAGAAATTATTAAAATTTGAGCAGGTTTTTTGAAAGCATAATTTGTAACTAATACAGATTATAATCGATTATTTCTTACGCTTATAAGCAAAAACCATCTTTTCCATCCCATTATTTTTATTTTTCTCTTCCAGGATTACTTCAAGATTGCCGGTTGTAAGTTGGTAAATCAGTCTCAGGGATTTGTCTTTTGCTTCAAACACCGCTTTATTTTTTGAAAGTGAAACGAGTGGATATTCCAATGGTGAATTTTTATCTTCCCAACCAATGCTTCCCGGGTTGAAATGACGCAATTTCATCACCGGTACATTTTCAACTTGTTCGATAACGACAAATTCGTAAAAAACGACTTTCCCATCTTTTACGCAACGATAACTGGATATCAGGGAATTGCCCATGGGTGGTCCCCAAAACTCTTCCATGTCGCCCCATTCATGTTTCATAGTCCACGTTCCCGACATAAATGCCAAATCATTGATGGACGCTTTGAATTCCTGGGCGTAGGAAGTGACTGACAAAAGTAGAAGGAGAGCAAGTTTTGTTTTCATACCAGCGAATGTGTTATTTTTCGTCCGGCGCGGCCTGAACCATCTCACGAATGGATGCCCAGCCTGTCGGACTATCTTTGTATCGAATGTAAATTACCATTGCCCGACCTCTTGAATACGAAATCTGACTACCATTTTTGGGTGTAACCTTAATTGTAAATATACTGGTTTCAACGGCAGTGTCACCATTGAATAATGTATTTTCTATCTTGTTTTCTACAAATTCCAGTTTTGTAGTTTTAAAGGTTTCGGCCAGCCCTTTTATCATGGCGTCGCGGCCGTCAACATAGTTATTTCCTCCAAAAGCCTTGATTACTTTCGGATGATGTAATAAGGCAATGGTTGAGATATCGCCCCGGGCAAATGCCGAACGAATTGCTTCGGTAGTTTTTATTAATGCTTTTTGATCCTGTTCTGAATTATTTCTGTGACTGGCTGCACAGTTGGTTTCAATCAAAACAAAGAGAAAGCAATACATCAGGATTTTCATGGCTCACTTCAAGTTTAATAATCGTTATAAATCAAATTTTTAAATTTTTTTACCTCAAAGAAAGATTATCAAAAAATCAATAAAAAAATGCTTCGACCAATGCACAGAATGAATTGACGAAATGCACTTTGAGTGATTTAATATTTTCGTGGACTGGCTTAAAACAATATGATAGGAGGTGATACTTCTATCAGCGGAAAGCTTGTAGACTACAAAAAGCCCGGAAAATTTATCCGGGCTTTTTGTAAATTTTTAACAGTCAATTACTGTATATCCTCGTATTTTCCCTGATTCAAATCTCCCGTATCAAAACCTTTTTTGAACCAATACATTCTTTGTTTTGAGGTTCCGTGTGTAAACGCATCAGGCACAACATAACCCTGAGATTCCTTTTGTAATTTATCATCGCCAATGGCGTTGGCAGCAGTAAGTGCAGCTTCCAGATCTCCTGGTTCCAGAATATTGCTCATTTTCTGTGCGTGATTTGCCCATACGCCGGCCAGGAAATCTGCCTGTAATTCCAGCTTTACAGATAATTTGTTATAATCTTCTTCGCTCAAACGCTGACGCTGCTGTTGAAGCTGATCAGAAATTCCCATCAGATTTTGAACATGATGGCCAACTTCATGAGCAACAACATAGGC
Organism: Dyadobacter frigoris; assembly: GCF_005280585.1. Lineage (GTDB taxonomy): Bacteria > Bacteroidota > Bacteroidia > Cytophagales > Spirosomataceae > Dyadobacter > Dyadobacter frigoris. Next base: position 4,446 of record NZ_SZVO01000029.1, on the reverse strand, counting down.
TACGGCGAAATCGCCTGGGGCGTTGAATTTATCCCTTAGTTCATCACAAAATGAAAGATCGATGTATACTTTTTCATCAGCGGGGCAATAAAATGGTCCCATAGCAGAGGAAGCGCCTCCACAGGCACTTTGGGATGAATTTTCAAACATCTGTAACGAAGGCATTTTATACTGACTTCCATTTTCTTTATAAATTTCCGACCACACATCTTCGGTACTTCCCAAAATTTTGGAAACCATATCAGCAGTTTTATCATCGGGCCGCGGGCCTTCAGGGCGCGCCTGAACCTGCTGCTCCGAAGACTGAGAGTTTTGTATCGTATCGAGAATCGCCGAAGGGTCCTGGCCGGTTAGCAGTCCGAGTACTACAACGATAATAACACCGATTCCGCCCACGGCAACCTTACCTCCGCCCGACATGCCCCGCCTGTCGTCAACATTTCCGCTTCTTCGTAAATCCTGCCAATTCATAAATTTTATAAGTTTAAGCCTTTGATTGATCTGTTTTATATGACATTTTTCACCTTCAAATATTCTCGATACTAATCTTATGTAAATAATATGCCACGGGCCTACAATTAAGTATTTTCATCCATCATTGCCAAAATTTTTTTCAATCAGCGCTGTATAACAAATATGCAGATGGGGGGTAATTTATCCTCAATTCTCACCAAAAATACCCGTCACCGTTTAATTGGAGTCTATCAGACTTTTCAGGTCGAAATTTTAATATGCAAAATTTGAAAGATTTAGAATCCGCATATATAAATATTCATTAGAAATCAGCAATTTATATTTGAGTGATTAATAGTTGGTGAAATGTATGTAGTTATAACTTCCTTTATTTCAGGTGTATATAAATTAAGAAATTGCTAAGTAAATCGATTTTGATATTTATTGGTTAAAGTGGCGCTTTAACAACAAAATCAATAATTAAAATAGTTTAGCAATGACCTCCATCAAAATCACAGAAATCAGGTAAAGTCCGCAAGCATGTTTTTTTAATCAATTATGGCCTTTGGAACGAATATTTCACGTATAGCCGTAAATCAAAGGTTTATTTAATATGCTGTTAATGAAAATAAATGAATTTTATGACAAGGCTACTCTTTGGATTCTTGATAAAGGGGCATCATTTTTACTGGGAGTAGCCGTATTGATGGTTGGTTTCTGGCTGATAAAAATGTTATCCGGATATATGTCAGCCCATATGGTCAGAAAAGAAATTGACCCCTCACTTTCACCATTTCTTCTAAGTCTTACAATAACGGTTTTAAGAGTTTTACTCATTATTGCTGGCATGCAGATCATCGGTATACAGATGACCGTTTTTGCAGCATTGATTGGGGCAATAGGCGTAGCAGCGGGTCTTGCACTGTCAGGAACGCTGCAAAATTTCGCCAGCGGTGTATTGATTTTACTCTTAAAGCCTTTTCAGGTAGGGGATAATATTCTGGCGCAAGGGCAGGAGGGAACTGTCACTGCAATCAAAATATTTTACACGATCATCACCACCTTTGATAACCGAAAAGTAATAGTTCCTAATAGTAAACTGTCCAACGAAGTCATTATTAATATCAGTAGTTCCGGAAGCAGAAGACTGGACGTTGAAATGAAATTCAGTAATGCTATTGATTTTAATGAAGTCAAAAAAAATATCGACAACGTTCTTGATAATTCTCAAAATACCCTCAAATCGCCGGAAAGAAGAGTTGGTGTATCATCGATCGAATCTGACGGTTATAAAGTGATGGTCAATGTCTGGATTAACGCCCACGGTTTCATTGATACCAAAATGACGGTTCAGGAAAAGATAATGGAAAGCCTGAAATCATCGGGTTTAAAATTGCCCGGTATGTGATTTGCATAAGGGCGGTCCAGTACATCTTCATCAACATCAATCATGCAAAAAGAATTAAGTTCACCAAATGCTATAAAGGCAACTTCCGCGCCTTCTAAGATTCCCCTTGATAAGTCGGAGCTATAGTGTTGGGAAAATGGAAATCTGAGGTTGATCAGCAATCGGGACCAATTCCGGCGCCCATGCCGCCAGACCGGAGAATTGGCTATGCAGTCGTTAGATTGAGATATCTATCACTGGAAGGAATTCTTCCGGCTCTAAATTCATACAAAAAATCGAAACTGACTGCACTTGTTAGCGGAAGCCTGGAAAAGATGAAAATGGTTGCAAGCCAGTATGGCATTAAATCCGAAAACTGTTATAGTTATGAAACGTACGACCGGATAAAAAGCAACAAGGAAGTTGATGCCTGTGTCAGGGCGAGCGTCAAACTGATGGTGGCATACAGAATCCAGTATCAGCAAGAGAGGGCAAGCCTGTAAAAATAAATGTGTTGCCGTCAACTGCCAGTATCCATGTTCCGGAACCAGAGCTGGACTAGCCAGATCCGATTCCGGAATCCATTTCAAGTCTTAAAGCCAGGTAAAAGGATCACCCGATGCCAGATGTGTAATTTTCACGTCTGGCAGTTTCGGTTGGAGCCATTCTGCAAACCATTCCATACCAGGTTCTTCGCTTACAGCATGTCCCAGAACGATTAAGGATATTTTCTGACCAAAACTTCTTGCATCCCGGATATATTCTGCCGTTTCCCATTCCGATAATTCCCCGACAATGAGGACATCCGGTTTTTCTTTTTCAGCCGTTGAAACCTGCATCGGCCCTCCCCAGGCTCCCGGGAGAAGTGCGATCCGTTCACAATTTTGATCCATATCCCCGATGATTCTCAGATGTGAAATGGCCAGAGATTTTTTAAGATGCTCAACCAGTTTTTGCAAAGAAACCGGTGGGATTTTGAGTATTACCTCGCCTGCTTTATAATAAGGCAGCCAATTGGCCTTTTTTGCAACACCATAACTTACAGCATCAGGTTTCAGAGAGTGGCAATAATCATGGAAACGCCAGATTACCATTTTATGTTTATCAAGCAACTCCTGTTTCTGTTTCAGAACTGCATTGTTTTTTACCCAATCCGATTTGTCGCTATGATTGTAAAACGACGGCTCATGAGCGATAATAAAGTTTGCATTTCGTTTGACAGCTTCTTCGATTATCGGGATGGTTGGGAACATCGTGGAAATAATTCCCGTTACGATCTGGTCCGCTTTTCCGATTTTAATAGTATCTACCGTATCTTTCAGGGGCGCAAGTCCGCCTTCTTTTAATACAAAATCAATTACCTCCTGCGCCGTCCATTGTTTTTTGACAGACCAGTTATTGTCTTTTGCAAAAGCAGGGCTGAGGTTTATTAAAGCTAAGCCGGCAGCAGATTTTATAGAATTTATGATGAATTTTCTTCGGTCCAAAGCGGAAAGATCAGACGACAGAATCGGTTTTTTCATGTGACTTTACGGGTAAAGGTTAAACGTCATTCAAGGTATATCTAAATAATTTGACAGCCAATACACCTTGATTGTTTGTTTTAATTATTCTTCAAACGTTCTGCTTCATCTTTTGATCCGGAGGACAAACTGTGTTGGCTTTTGCCGGTATTACCTCCAAAAGATTTGAAATAGGTCAATTTAAATATGGGAGAAACCCGCGATTCTGTATTAAAAGCCACATGATTTTTAATTGAAAAAGCTTCAGTTGTCAATGTTCCGTAATAGTTGTTTATCTGCATTGTTCTTAAAATATCAGATACTGAAAATTGAAAACTTCCATCATTTCCTTTCAGCGTTTTTTTTACTCCGGTATTGAGCATTCCGAATCCTCTTGTTTTAACCGACCCGTTGTAAGATGAAGCATTGTACCAACCGGAAATTTCCATTGTAAAACTTTTTGGCAGTTTAAAAACCTGACTAAAATTGGCAGAATAGCCGAAATAGGTTTTTTCAACCGGAATCAGTGTGTAGCTGACTTTAAAATTTCTTAGCCCTCCGACAAAGCCATAATTCATAGTCCACCAGTCATTAATTTTAAAGGGCAAACTAGCCTGAAAGGTAATATTGTTTTGAAAATCAAGATTTTGTGGAGATACGTACAACAAATTTCCTTCCGGCCTTTGGGTAATCTGATAGCGGGCAATGGGATGGTCGTCGCGACTAAAAAGTAATGAAAATGAATAATTCCGGTAATTATAGCCAAGTTTTATGTTATCGGTAATGGTTGGTTTCAACAATGGATTTTCTATATAACCACTTGGATTGCGTCGCAAAGCGTCCAGTTTAGACAAACACTGAAAGGTGAAGATCGCTCACACTTTTGACCTTCTTTTGAGGAAAGATATTGTTAATAATGCGACTAAAAGGATCGATGCCCCTGAATAAAAAGATCTATTTGTTTCCTTGGGAATATTGTGCCCGCTCCCTATGAAGCAAAACCAAATGAAGAGAAACAGCAATGTGACAATAAGCACAAGCCAGAATAAAATTTTCAGAAATAATTCCATTCCATGAATGTAAACGATTTAGACGACTAGTCAA
>NZ_SZVO01000028.1 GCF_005280585.1 Dyadobacter frigoris | reverse complement strand
ACACGTATCCATTCAGACAACCGACATCTACGCCCGTGCTGATTCCAAGCAAAAACGGGATGCTTTTGAAAAGGTTTATGTTGAAATGAAACCTGAAAAATCCAAAGCTAACTCGTGGGAGAAAGATGATACCTTGTTGGAATGGCTAAGGAACCTTAAAAAATAGCTGCATTATTATGTAAAGTGATATTGTAAAGTAGACGGCCAAACACACCTGTTTACCCCTCTTTATGATGTTGCTTTACATAATCTTTTACTTTCCATAATTACCGTTATGCAAAGCTTTGCATAACGGTCACAGGTTATTTTCAAAACATTAGAAAATACGATGATGGTGAAGCGAAAGTAAAATCGGTGCTTTTTGGGGGAACAGCGCAGCTTAGGTCACAGCGCGCCTTTGAGCTTTGTGAAGGGTTCACCCAAAATGGAAATGGCCTGTTTCAATTGAATTAGCAAAGGGGAGGCCTTCGTGCCTCCCCCTAAAAACACCCGTGATGAAAAGATATCCAGATTTATCTAATACAGCGCGCCCGGATTCTCTGTCCGCTTTTTCCGGTAGAGATCCCTTAAGTATTGGACTTTATTCCGCACAAAACAGCTGATCTTTTAGCTCGTCCCGCTGCTTATGAAGATCGGTATGACGACCGCTTGCTTGCTCTGGCCAAAGAGGTTAGAAACCAAGCTAAATGTGATTTGTAATCGGGGTTAGCTTGGTTTAGCGCTTTCAGCGCGTAGCTATAAGCGTTTCTCGGTTACGACGAGGTGAACAGCTTATCAGGAGCAGAGGACTGCTGGCCTATGCGGAAATCGAAAGCCGGATTTGGTAATACAAAAATGGCAACATCCAAAGACTGACACGTGCCCGAGCAGTCGTATACAACCTCACACCATACTGCCATACGGCATTAAAATCACGTATTAGCGCATCGATGACTAAACAAATTCTTATTTTAGTCAGCAAACGGGAATTTCAGAGCGCGTGAGCTTCAGGAAGCCGGTAAAATGATATAAAGCATCTGTGTACTGCTTTGGTCATCGATATCAGTCAGGTGCTTGATTTTGTTTTAGTTGACCTATAACCTCTGGTTAGAATGGAGGAAAGATCTAAAATGATGGGAGGTTTGTAAGAAATTGTTAATTCATATTTGAAATCCAGCTGGGTGGAAATGTTTCCTTGAAACTGCTAACCACCTACGGTTGTGAGGCTGACAACACTATGCAGATGATTGTCACTATGATACATCAGATTATCATAAATGTCAACCTTGATAAGTCTTCCGCTGGCCATACTGCTCACGATAAAATTATTGCGCTGGAAATAGCCAAAGCCATAAAACTGACGAAAATCCACCCGGCCAGGACTATGTCCGGGCTGCCTTGGGTATGACCGGCTGACGCTTTGAAAGCTTAAATGCTCAAAGCCGCAGCTTTGCCCGTAGTTTTCCAGAAGCTGCCAGCCGTATTTATTTTCAATCAGCGGAATCATGGCCGTCAGCTCAGGCCAGTTGGGAAGGTAAAGATCAAGATTTTGATCCTGTGTGTAAGGGCGAAGCCATTTGACAAAATCATAAAGCTCGGGGTGCTTGTAGCAAAGTGCTAAAAGCTGTTTCCACTTCGTGCGCAGCTCTTTGTCCAGTCCCTGCGGGAAAGCCTCGCGCTCGGTGTTGAAATCATAGCTGTACCAGGTTTGGATTTTGATTTGGCCTAAAAGCTCAGGGTCTATCCAGCTGAGTTTAAACTTAAAAAGCGATTTGTTTGGATCGGGCGGTAGCGCCCTTGCTTTTAGCGGTTTTCTGATCATTTTTTTTTGTGTTTTAATCGGATAGAAACAAAGTATAATCCTTTTCAATCGATTCATAGTTTAATCGTTCCATTGAAACTCCATTGAAATTCAATTGAAACTCAATTGAAAGTTGGATGGGAATATCCCGAAATTTCCAGGGCATAGCAGGGCGCCTGACCAGTGGGTCTGGTCAGTAACGGTTTGTGCTATATGTGCTGGAAATTTTGCCCGGTTTCCTTCTGCAAGCGCTTGCAAAAGGACCAAGGATTTTGATAAGTGTTTAAGCTTTCAGGGAATGATAAAAACTTTGCTTGCCTGCTTGGGATGATAGGAAGGATGGTAATGAATGTAGCCAAAACGCACCAGGTCGGCCATGTATTTATGGTAGGTCGGAACGCTTTTGATGCGGGCAATCGGCATGACGATCTTTCTTGAAATCGTAAAAGGACTGATACCCTGGTTCTGGCGGAGTAAATGAAGCAGCGCCATGTAGGTGCCAATGTGCCAGATGCTGACCCTTTTGTCCAAAAGGATCCGGGTTTGAAATTGAACGGTGCTGTTTTCCATGACGTGTTTAGTTTTGATTTTTACCTGATTTTAAAAGCGCGTCTATATCAGATTGCAGATAATAAAACGAGCCGCCTATTTTGGTATGTTTGAGTGTGCCATTTACGCGCAAGGTTTGCAGCGTACCGGGCGAAATGCTCAGCATCGCCCTAACCTGTGCGCTTTTAAGCCACTGGGTTTTTTGGGTGGCTTGCGCGGAAAAATGCGCTTTAATATCTTCGAGCAGCTGCGCTCGCAGCTGCCGAAGATCTTCTTTAGTGATCAGTTCTATTTCCATTTTACATTAAATTATGAGCAGCCGATTACAGCATTTTTGTGCTGATGTGGCCATTTTAAATACTTGAAAGGATCGTTTATTTTCTGGCGCGTTACATCGCAATAAGCAAGACCTGGCTTGGCTTATTGCGTTTAAAAACGGGCATGTACTGCAAGTAACCAAACGCGTGAAGGTCGTGCATACAGCGGTAGTAGGTGCTGCGACTTGAAATCTTACAGATATCAATGATCTGCTGGCTGAAAACATGGATCGGATCGGCAGCGGGCTGGTCTTTGCTGTAAAAGACGAGTGCCATGTAAATACTGATATGGGTGGTGCTGATACAGGGATCTTTTCTGATCGCATCGAAAAACCGGCTGACAAGATTTAAACTTTCCATGATTAATTGAATGATTTTGGTTGAAGATTGGGGAAGAGAATCAGAATACTGCTGTCACTCTTCCCCTGCATGTAATTTAGCCTACAGACATCCCTTTACTTTGACTAGCCTTTTTACCCTTGTACTGGCTATTTTCAGAAGCTTCGTTCTGCTGGCTGACCGTCTGTTTTTGATCCTCTTTTTTAACCGACTGATCCTGACGTGCCGTCTGCTGTTGGTTTTCTGATTTCTCTTGCCGGTTCGCAATCCTTTTCATGTTCTCATCGTAGACGGTAATGGATTTAAACTGCGGGGCAGCCTGGATAAAATGCTTTTTTTCTACGCCGTCTTTTTCAAAGGTCACCACTTGCCGGTTTCCTTTTTGCAGTGATTCGGTCAGCTTTCTTTTATCAAATTCAACACCCAGTTCTTTAATGGGCAGCTTTTCCAGTGCTTTATCGAGCTCAAAGCCGTATTTCTGGTGGAACTGTTTGATTTTGAAGTTTCCGTTGTTTTCAGTCTGCTTAAAATCCATTTGCAGCCAGGCGTTAAACTTCTTTCCTTCTTTATTGGTCAGATCCTTATTTACCGCGCGCCCATCCATCAGATTATAGGCTTCTTTGAGCGTCACATTACCCCCTTGCTTATTTACATAAAAGGTCTGTTTGAGCGCTTCTTTCTGGTTCTCTTTTTTCAGCTCAGCCTGATAGCTGTTTAGAAAATACAGATCGCTTTGGGTGGAGCGCTTAAAATGCAGTTCGGAATTTACCTGGTCTTTTCCAAAGGCAGTTTGGTGCTGCAAGGTGAACTCGGGTGCCTTCTTTTGAAGGTTTGCCTTCAGATCATTTTCAAGCGACTCTCCAAAGCCTGAGTATTTGACCTGGTCTTTCAGGTACTCAAAATTTTTCTGATTCATAACCGTATAATTTTAAGTGAATAATTAAAGAGCACTAGCTTTTAAAAGGGTCTTGTTTCGGATCTCAACGAGCGGGTGTCTGCCGCCGCCAAGCTCGCTCATCTTGATACTTAGTTTTTTTGCAGCGTCCAGCATCATTTTGGGCAGCGCAAAAACTTTCACAGAAGCGCTGCCAGGCTCGATTCTGGTAGAATCATTGTAAATCTGCACAGGCTGGATTTCGAGCTGCTGCATTGCGCCACGTTTGGCTTTTTTAGAGTCCTCTACAAAAAAGCGGATGCTTTCAATATCGTAGGGAATAGGTGAACGATTTATCAGCCTGAGCTGGTAATACATGATATCACCTTCAATGTATATACCCAGAAGCTGCATTTTGACCTGATAGGATTTATCCGAAATGCCGTGTAGCGCTCGGGGGAGCGTGCTGATTTTCTCAGCGTTTTGCACGATCTGCGCCTGGTTATGATCGTCCTTTAAGATCGCCCCTTGTCCTGTCTCATCCATATCTTTGGAAAAGCCAATGTTGAGTTGCAAGGGCTCAGGACTGTAATCCACCAGAAAACTATACAGCTTGCCATCGCGGGTGAGCACAGTCAGGTTAGACTGCTCAAATCCGCCTTGCGCGGCTTTAAGCTGCAAAATGTTACTGACTCCTTTGGCCTTCTGCGCCAGAATCCTCCGGCTTCCTTTATCGACACTGACAATATCGTAGGGGAAAATAATGTTGGTCGTTTTCTGAGTCGTTATTTCTAGCGGATAAGGGCTGATACCATAGAGCTCCGTTTTTTGCGCACTGGCTGCAAGGTTTATGATTAAAAGAAGCAGCACGGATGCAGATATGATTTGCAGGATATATTTGAAAAAAGTCATAGTATAAAAGTGATAAAGTGAAAACTGATTTGCTTGCTCATCTGGACACGATCCCTGAGCCATTCTTATCATAAAGCAGCACCTTGTAGCCCTCGCGGATCGATACCTGTTGTAATTTGGCCTTCCGGCTCAGAAGTGTTTTACTGGCCTTTATGGCTGCATCTGCCGCCTGCGCGCCTAATGAATTGTCCAGCGTGCCCATACTAATCCCACTAGAAGCCTGCGATGCTGACTGCTTGGCAACATCGCGGGTAATAGCACCCGGAATATAAATGCCTGGCTGTCCGTCCAGATCATAGACCATCAGATTTACTGTGAAAAGAGCGTTTTCATGCCGGACTGACTGAATCTGGATATTGAGCCGCTCACCGCTCAGGCTCGCAGTGCCAAAAAGAAAACTGCCTTTTGGAATCAGCTGGTCCTGGATGAAAATGTCAGTGCTGAGTTTAAGTTTGACCGTCGAGCCAGAGACGAGCCTTGGGTTCTGGTCAATAACGGCTTCAATCGCCTTTTGCTGCGCGCTGCTGACAGGCTCATCGAGTGAGAAAAAGCCGTTCTGCTCGAAATTTACCAGACTATTTTGCAGCGAATCATTTGGCCCGACTGCTTGCAGAAGACTGGCTTCGGGCAGCTGCTGTGTGAGCGAAACGCTACTGGCCTTTGGGTTCATGCTGTCCGCTACGCTGTTTTTTGGGGCCAGTTCAGGGTTTTGGATCTGAATGATTTTATCGAGCATGTCTGAAAGTGCTGCAAGTTCCGGATCACTTTCAGGCGTTTCAGCCTCTTGGCTGGTGGCCTGGGCAAGGATCGTCTGAAGCTGCTTTTCAAGCTGCTCATGGGCCGCATCTTTTGAGGCTTCACTATCTTTTTCAGGTGTTTTAAACGAAGGCTCAGAGGCGGAGCTCAGTGCCGCATTGAGCGCTTCAAGCTTTTTATAGACCTGCTCGGGTTTTGGATCTGATGCTGTTTTTCGTTTGGCACCACCCCGCCGGGCAGGTGTTTGCGGCAGTAGTGATACACCTTCTGTGGTTGCCGGAGCTAGCGCTAAGCTATCTTGGAAATACGGATCCTTTTTTAAAAGCTGCGCACGTTTGGCGGAATCCTGGGCTGCCTTTTCATAGTAGCTCAGTTTGTTGATCAGCTTATCCTGATTGATAATCGCATCGGGAAGCGCAGTGTTCAAGCCCTGGTTTTCTGCCAGCGGAAACTCTTGGTTTTTATTGACTTTCGAGACGATCACCCCGTAAAAAACGGTGATAAAAGGTAGTAGCACAAGCGGCAAAAAGGTGTAAAAACGCCGCTGTTTTAAAAAGTGCTCAGAATGATTTTGCATGGTTGTTATCGTTTTGGTGAAGAATTAGAAAGACTATCCTGGATATGCACATACTCCAGACTATTCAGATACTTCTCAAAAGGCTGGGGGCTTTTCCAGTAATACTGCCAGCTGTCACTTTTTGAGAATTCTGGCAGCTGTTCTGTTGTGATGCCGTCTATAATGAGCCTTAGAAAACCAAGACCTGTCAGACTGATCAGAAGAATCAATACCGGCATCTTTATTTTTTCCGGGATCCGAGCCAATAGGTTTTGCAGCCTTGCGCGAAACGACCGGATTTCAAGGGTCTTGTTTTCAGACGCTGCCGGCCTTTTATGTCTGTTAAAATCGTAGAACATGACGCTAACGGTTACGAATGGAGATATCTTTATTTTCAAGGGTCCTCCACTGCTCGATCAGAAAACCGTGGGGGTTGTTATCGCTACGCAGTGTGTTTCTCAGGTACCCTTCGGTGATCAGTCTTCGCAAGACGACACTGGTCGCGCGGGTAATGGTCTGCACCCCGTAGTATTTAAAGTAATAGGGGTAGGCGTGCGTATCGATCTGAATGCTGTCGCGGCTGATGCTCTGGCTGATATTGGAGGAAATAATACTGTTGTAAAAACCTGCTTCCCGCAGATTATCATACTGTTTTTTCGCCGAACCGTCTGCCAGATAAAGGGCTTTCACCAGATTGTTTTGAATAAGCTTGTCATCGGGTTCAAGCGAAAAGAAATACCAGTGAAAACTGCTGACATGGTCGCGTGCTTCAACAGGCACATTGTCCTTTCTTTGCGATGAGAAAGCTTCAAGGATCTTTCCGCTTTCCAGGATATAAACCCTGCTTTGCGCGTTTTCAACCATGACCGCCGAGCGGTAAAAAGTAAAGCAGCAAAGCGCGATACAGCCAAGACTTACAATGAGTGAAAAGCTGCGGATCTGCCGGAAAGCGGTATCGATATTTTTAGCGATTTTAAACATAGACTGTCTTATTTGATTTTAGGATTTTCGTTTTCTGTCGGGTACCGCGCTTTTAGCAAGGCTGCCAAAACCCCGGCCGGCAGCCGCCGCCGTGCTAAATGCTGCCGTCACAGTAGATGCAAAAAGGCTGGATACTTTGTGGGTGAGCGCGTTACCACCTCCTGCGTGGATGATGTAACCTGCTACCGATGGCACAGAAAAGTAGCCCACAATGCCAATGATCAGAAAAATTAGGTACGCGCTATCATGCGCGCCGAAAACGGTATCACCCTGGGTTTTGATTTGCGAGATATCAAGCTCAATCATTTTCTGCTGGATCACCGAGATGATCGCGCCGAAGATATTGGCCACCGGAAGCCATAAATAGATATTAATGTATCGGGCAATCCAGCCAGACAGTGTGTGCTGAAAGCCATCAAAAACCGATATCCCAAAGGCAAGCGGCCCGATAATGGCCAGCACGATCAGATGAAAGGTGCGCATCGTGTTGATGCAAAGCGCAGCGGACTCAAAAATGAGTTGAAGGATCTGGCTGATCCAGGCTTTGATTGCATTACGAAAATTAAAAGATTCTTTGGCCATGTAAAACTTTACATCGTTGCCCAGCCCTTCCAAAAGCCCTTCCGAGTAGTTTTCCCCGTAGGTGTATTTAAGCCATTTGTCTTTGTCACCGCCTCCGGTCTGCCCGACAAACATCTGCCAGCTCTCAGACTCTTTGACGGCCTGCTCTTTCTGTTTTAAAAGTACAGCGATTGCCTGGTTGGAACCCTGCACCATCGAAGCGGTGGCCGCCACGGTTGGCGAGAGGATTCCGTTGATCATCGCAATGACCTTGGGGAAAATAAGGATCGCAAAACCCAGGGCGAAAGGACGCAGCAACGGATAGATGTCAATGGGTTCAGCCGCGGCAAGATGCCGCCATACCCGGGAGGCAATATACCAAAGGGCTGCAAAACCTGCGATGCCCCGGCCGACACTGATCAGTTTTTCACAGAGCGGCATCATTTGATCGTAAAGGTCACCCAGCACACTTTGCAGTCCGCTGATCTGCCCGGCCAGCCCTTGCGCGTGGCTGGCAATTGGGCAGAATAGACACAGCAGCCATGTAAATAGTAATTTTTTAGATGGGCTCATAAGCGTTTTAGTTTGATTGCCCGTGAAGGGTTTGACTCATTTTGATATCCTGATACTCCTTTTTTCTTTGCAGCGCCAGAACGCTAGTCGAAGCGTTGAACTGGCGCAGAAAAACCAGTGATTCTGTCATATCTTCGTAGATGCTATCGACCGCTTTGAGCCGCTCGTCATCGGACATGCGCAATTTTTTAGCGGTCAATACGTCTGTGAGTGCATCCAGGTTTTTAACACTTCTTTTAATCAGCCGCCCGTAAACAGATTCCAGGTAATCCATCTCATCGGGGTTTAGAAAACCCGAGGCGGAGAAGTGCCGCTGCGCAGCCTGGTATTCTTTTAAAAGCGCGAGCTGGAGCGCAATGATATCCTTGATTCTTTGATAGTTTTTTACCCCCGGACTCACTTCAAGAAGACCATCCAGAAAAGCCTGGTGCAGATTAAAGTTGCTTTTTGAAAGATCCCGGATCAGCGTGTAGCCTTTGAAAAGGATATCGTAACCTTCTTTCAGTTCTTGCAGGATCTTACGGAGCTGATTAAGCTTTTCAATATTTAAAATGAGCTGCGTGACCTCGGCAGTCTGCGCGTGAAGTTTCACTGGTTGCGCCAGTGTAAAAAACAGCAGGGCTAATAGTAGCTTTTTCATGAATTCTAGTTTAGGCCGTGAAGCGCACGGCCGGTTTGGATTTGATCTTTTTCACTGGACCGCTGCCTTGTAAGCATCACCGACTGACTTTGAAACGAGCTTACAAAACGGTAGTTTGATAGCATTTGGCTGTATAGCACTTCGAGTCTTTCAAGCCGCTGGGCATCATTCATTTTTAGGTTTCCGTCCCGGATCAGCGTCAGAAGCGCATTAAGTATTCCCTGACAGTCATCGTAAACTTTGCCGTATACTTTGCTGACATAAGAAAGCTCCTGGGCTGTCAGCTGTCCGCTTATGGCAAGAAGGGTAGGGCCTTTGTTACAAATTTCATTGATCTGCCCGTGCAGGTCTGTGATGTCCTTCAAGCGTGGGTTGCCAGCAATCACCGGATTTACGATCAGCAGCGTATCAAAGAAATTCTTGTGCAGTTTAAATTCCTTGTTTTTAATGCTGTGAATCGTAGCGAGGCCTTCTTTGGCGATCTTATAACCTTTTTTGGTGAGCTCCAGATAGATTTTAAGCTCAGCGATCTGAGTTTGCAAATACTTTTTCTGCGTTTTTTTCTGGCGCAGCCATTCATTCAGATTCTGCCCGATTGCAGGTTTTATAAAAAGTATAAGAAGCATGAGCGGTAATCGCTTTTTCATAGGTCAAAAGTTGATTAAGGGAGTCCGTAGAGCGCTTTGACTGCATCGATATCCTGCTGGGTTTTGGCCCTGGAAAGACTAAGCATTTTATTTTCTCGGTTAAAACTCAAAAGGTCACTGTAATTTGAATCGACCCGCGTTGCGGCCTTATCGATCAGCGCCAGCCTTTCGGCATCTGTCATCTGCAAAGTGAAGGATTTGACCACGCTTGAAAGCAGTTCGACATTTTTAGCCGTTTCATCCAGGATCGAATCGTAGACCTTTTTCATGTACTTACGCTCATCGGCTGTGAAGCCCGGATCCTTTTGCAGCAGCGTCCACATCCTCTGGTAGGCTTCCACCACCTGAAGGTTCTTTTCTGCAAGCTGCTTGATTTTAAAATAATACGAGATCACTGCTTTTACCTTTTTTAGCTCATCATAGTACTCTTTATATAGATCCCGCTGCTTTTTGACCCAGTCTGCAATCTCTTCAAGTTTGAGTTTGGACATCACATTTTCAAGGGTCTTCTGCGCATTTTGCAGTTTGATCACCCGGTTCTGCCTTCTTTGAACCAGAAGATCGACCGCTTTGACCACCTTTTTAATGGCTTCTTTGATAATCTGTGCCCAGGGGATCGCAGCCTGCGTTTCGGGCACCGGCGTCAGCATCGCTGCAAAAAACACAAGGATCATTGTCCATTTTCTAAATGTTACGCTCATAGCTATACGGGGCTTAGTTTTTTTCGGAAAGAAGCGCTGAGATTCCTTTTTCAATGCTGCCAAACCGGGTTGCATACGCGTTTACCTTCATTTTCTCGGTCTGCTCGGTCGTGTAAGCCCAGTACTCAGAAGGGCTCACCTCGACGCGGTAGACCTTGGAAAGCATCCCGCCAAGGCTGATAAAAACTTCTTTGTACCGTCTGAGCGGATCGTTTGCTTTGTTGACCGAAAGGATCAAAGCCTTCTCTTTTTCTGTCAGGCCTAAAAGCTGCTGGATTGAATCAAACTTGTTTTGGTATTTGCTTTGATCAAGCAGGATCTTGCAGTCACTGTTGTTGATAATCGCCTGCTTGACAATCTCGGAGCTAATGATATCTTCCACCTCCTGGGTGACCACAATCGCTTCGCCAAAAAACTTACGGACCGTCTTGAAAAGATATTTTATATACTGGGCCATACCTTCCCGCGCGATTGCTTTCCAGGCTTCTTCGAGTAATATCACTTTACGGATTCCTTTGAGCTTTCGCATCTTGGAGATGAAAACCTCCATAATCACAATCGTGACGACCGGAAAAAGAATGGGATGATCCTTTATCTCGTCTAATTCGAAGACAATGAAGCGCTCCTGCAAAAGATCCAGGTTTTCAGTGGCGTTTAGAAGATAATCATATTCGCCTCCTTTGTAATACGGCCGCAGTACATAAAGGAAGTTGGCAAAATCAAAATCCTTGTCTTTGACCTGATCGGCCTGTAAAACCCCTCTGAAATCATCGGTCAGAAAATCATAGAAACTATTAAAGCCGGCCAGTACTGAGGGATTTTGGCCCAGCATCTGATAGTACATCGTCAGCGCGTTGGAAAGCGCCACATACTCTGAGCGCTTAAACTCCTCGCTGTCTTTTTTCCAAAGCGCCAGAAGCATCGCTTTGATACTTTCCTTTTTTTCGGTGTCAAGGCTGTCAGCCGCTCCGATGTAAAACGGATTAAAACAGATCGGTGTGGTCTCCGAGTAGCTGAAATAATAACCTCTCACCAAATCACAGAGCCCTTTGTAGGAGTGACCCACATCGACCAGTACAATATGCGCGCCCCTTTCATAGTAACTTCTGACCATGTGGTTGGTGAAAAATGACTTGCCACTACCAGAAGGGCCCAAAATAAACTTGTTACGGTTGGTGCAGATACCCATTGAGATGGGCTCATCACTGATATCGACATGCACGGGTTTTCCTGTGAGTCTGTCCGCCAGCCGCATGCCCACCGGGCTAACCGAAGACCGGTAGCTGGTTTCCAAATTCAGAAAACAACATGCTTGTTCGAGAAACGTATCAAAGCTATCGTTCATGGGAAAGTCTGCGGCATTCCCTGGAATCCCGGCCCAAAAGATCTGGGCTGCTCCTGCCGTTTCGATCTTAGCCACCGCATCCATCTGGGCCAGCGAAGAGGTGATCTGGCTTTTGAGTTCTTTCAGCTGGCTTTTTTGATCGGTCCAGGCCAGCACATTAAAGTGCGCTTTGACCGGCTGCCGCTGCTGGGCGACAGCTTCATTTAAAAAAGCGTTGGTCGAATCAAGGGCAATCGAGTTTTCTCGCGAATAATTCGCCAGCGATTGCAGTCTGAGCCTTTTGCTTTCCAGCCGCCGCATCGTTTTACCTTCGTCTTCCAGGAAAATATACTGGTTGTAAATGTGCGAGCAGGGCAGAAGCTGCCCCAGTCCGCAGGCAAAGCCGATGCTGAACTTGGTACGGTCGGTGGAGTACTTATCATAAGTGATCCGAGGACTGGCAAGCGGTGGCAGATCCGCGGCATCACCCAGCGTAAAAAGCTGACAGTACTGATCCCCGATTTTAATCCCATCCGAAAACTCCATATCCCGTAGCAGCGGCTCACCGTTGTCTTCTGAAAGAAAGCAGTAGCTTTCAATCAGGCCGACTTTCTCTGCATGGCTTTCAAGCTCGGTGCTTGTCAGCTGACGGATTTTCACAAATCCGCTGTCTGTCAGAATCCTTTTAAACTGACTGGCGCTATCTAAAAAATCATCCAGTAGATGCCGGCTGATGCTCTGCTCGGGCACAATGCTTTGCCGGATCAGATTGGAAAGAAGCGAGCTGGAAAGCTTTCTGCCCGCAGGCTTTTTGGTCAGTAGCACATAACAGCTGTGCTCTAAAAAAGGCCGCTCGTTAAAATACCGCTCACTGCTGCGGGTCAGAAAGCTGCTGTCTTCTCCGCTGAAATCGGGCTCGTATTTTCTATCAATAAACCAGTCCTGCTTGTGAAAGACGGTATGAGCCGGAAGAATCTTAATCGCCTTTACCCAGATCTGGTGAAGGGCTTCATACTCCTGGTCTGAAAGCGTAAAGATCTCAGGAAGATCAACTCTGAAAGCTACGGTGATATCGCCCTGCTTGGAGAGGATACAGTCGTGCTCGACCGTTAGGATCGGAAGCAGCTCATCTAAAAACTTTTCCATAGACTTTTAGGCTTTCAAGTGGGACAGATCAGAAGGCGCCTTTTTTACAAAGGGCAGCCTGTTTTTTGCTTTGATGATTTTTGGGATTCTTCCCCTGGCAAGCGCCTTGGTCAGGCCATGCTCTCCGTACGTGCTGCTCAGATGGTAAACGGTGGTAAATAGAACTGCTCCCAGGATTCCTGTTAATGAAAGGGTCAAAAACGTATTGACCTTGGCTGTATACAGGATCACATAAAACAGAAATACCAACACCATTCCGCCGCCCAGATACCAGATGTACTGGGCCTTTAAACCTTTGAATTCTATCGGGCGGTTAATGCCCTTATTAATTTCATAAATGCTGTTTGACATGGTGGTTTTGCTTTAAGTTTTGAAAGTCACTGACCTGATGATGAGTGTTCAACGCTGGCCGGAAGGTTTTAAACGTTCCGGCCTATACGCTGAGACTGCGAACCCCTACAGATCAAAGAACGATTCAAGAACTGTCGCTACCACCACCAGGAAAATGCAGCTGCCAAACCATGCCGCGGCTACTTTTCCCGTATCATTATCGCCGGCATTCCACTTTTGAAATACCTTAATGGCGCCTACCAGGGCCAAAACCCCACCGATTCCGTACATAAGCTCGGTTCCCGGCTCAAAATATTCCCGGACCAGCTCATTGGCCTGCTCGATTCCGGCGCTTCCATCCTGGGCCTTTGCAGCGGCTCCTACCAGCAGCGCTGAAAACAAAGCCGCACACTTTTGTTTTGACCATTTTTTAAATGTCAATCTCCTAAGTCTCATCTCGCATCATTTAAAAGTGGAACATGCTTTTCAAAGGACCGTCCGCTTCCTTTACTTTCCGGCTAGCAAAGGGCGGTTTCGGTCAGGCTCCATGGCAACCATAATCCATAACTCCTCTGTTTCATCCTCACTTAGGAGCATGGAGCCGTATTTTGCGCATTCCGCTTCGATATGGTTATTGATCGAAACGCGGAAGGGCGTATCCTTTAAATAAGAATAGTCTTTTAGAAGCATCTGGAGCAGCAGCACCAGATCGTTTTTACTGTATTGTTTCTGATGGGCCTCCTCAATCGCATCTTTCAGATGCGCGGTCAGTCCCATCACTTTTTGGAAGGTTTCTTCATCGGGCAGGGAGGGTTCGGTAGTTTCCTGTGCCACCTCTTCGGGCTGCTGTGGCTCCTCTATCACCGAAATGCTCGGTGCAGGTCTTTGTATCTTTTTGACAGGCCGGTTCTGTTTTCCGGAAAAAGCGGAGCGTAGATCCTGCCGGTAGAATTTGTAACCAATAAAAATATAGTAGCCAATTGTTATTGGGCTGAGCACAGCGGCGTAGGTGGTCCAGGGACTATCGATGTACATGGTCGTTTTGGTTTAATTTCTTTGCCTGATTGTTCGCCGGAAGTCGAAAACGGTTTCGCTTCAAGTGAATAAATTCTATGTTGCAAAGTAAACCTGGGGGAGGGGTTGCAAAAAAGTTAAACTTTTTTTGACCTTTTTTTGACCTAACTATCCAAGATGACGCTTGGAAGTTTTGGAGGAACTTACCGACCTATGACAGGTGAAAATCATTCGCATTTGTGAATAGATAGAATACCGTTTAATAAGAGTTTTTTAAAAAAAAAGATACAAGTTTAAATCTCTTCTTAAATTTATGTGTATTCCTAGGTTATCATTATAATTTGTAGATACAAAATTGAAAACTCTCTTCTTATATGCAGAATCCCATTAACCATTATTCCTCGATTTGGGAGGCCATCACTCTCGTGAAAACCCCATTGGCGCTCTTAGCATTGATGCTTCTCATCGCTTTCCTCGTGGCAAGAAATATAATTAAAAGCAAACGTAAAGAAGTTGAGTCAGCTCCAGAACATAAAAGAGCTAAGCTTATTGAAACCCTAAGGCAAGAGATGTCTATTAGCACCGATAGATTGAAAGGTACGAAGTTGGAAAATGTAATTCTAATGGAGTTAAGGATACGTGAAAGGAGACACATGTTCAGACTTAGAATTATACTGATATCAATTGTTCTTTTTGCGTTGCTAGTTGCCTATGCCTTTTACCAATTCAAGGAAAAAAGGGAAGTTCCTGATAGCCAAATAGGTAAAACTTTATCTCAAAAAGACACCTTTGTTATAAAAGCCCCCCCCCCCCCTCCTGCAACCACTTTCTCCATCCTTCCATTCTCTAAGATTGTTACCGAGAAACTAAAATCAATGCCTCATTTAAAGTATAAAAGTGTGAATGCTGATCGACGAGTCAAAATTGGATATGATAAGACGAATATAATCCAAGGTGACGGGTATTTTACGATTAAGAATGGCTGTGAAGTAATTGTTTATGTGAATGACGAAGACTGTTTTCATTTAAATGAGACATTAAATTACCTAGATAATTTTAAGTTTAGAGTGGACCTCGAAAAATCAGCACAAGAAGAAGCTCTAAAAATATTTGAAAACAACATCAACTTATATCAGAGCCAACTAAAAAGATGTTTGGAAGATTAAAAACGCTCTTATTAATTTTTACCTTGGCGAATTCGGCATTTGCCCAAAAAGTGCCACCACAAAAGCTCGTATATCTTTATGATACGACAAATACGTTTTTGATTCCTAACATCGAAGACATACTTAGAACTCTTACATATCCCAAAAGCACGAAAAAGATCTTCCAAGATCCCATCATAAGCTTAAATCTGACTATCGATGCTCGAAGAGCGATTCAAGCAGAAATTTTGGAAAGATTGGCTACCACGAGAGGAAATTATATGTCTGCTGAAACAAGGAGACTGGAAAGGGTTATTTTATCGGAATTAGACAAAGCAAATTACATTCTTAAAATAAAGATAAACAAGATTGAGCGTTTCATTGAAATACAATTTTCATTATTTAATGTTTATTGTGATAGTAATTGTACTCAGACAGTATCATATAACAAAAGCCTTTCACTTTTCATTGATCCGGAAAAGGATAATCATCGACAGGTAATTGCAAATACTTTACGACAACTTTTTCCCCAAGCAAATAACCCGCCAGATTTTGAGATATCAGCATACCCAACTACCAGTATTGATAGTATATACTATATCACTGAAAATCAAAAAATAACATTTAAACCTATTGTATATGATAATGATTCACCTGACGATCAGATGACATATAACTGGTTCCAATCTGACGAGGAAAGAAAAACCAATTTAGCACCAATCAATCGTTTCGAGAAAAGCCAAAGCTTTATTGGCCTTGCACCGGGAAAATACCGTTTCAGCTTTAATGTATCTGATGGAATCGATACATCTAGGACAGAATTAATCACTTTTTGTGTCTATCAAGTACCAAAACTTTTTTGGAAAGATACTTTGCTCAATTTAAAGCGCAAGAATTTTTACTCATTTAAATCTTCAGCAATTTTAGCTCAGAATACCTTTTTTGTGAAGAATAGCCTGGTAAATTTACCGACATTTTCTTACGCTACAAATTTGTTTAGGCAACAAGCCGAAGTAGGATCCGACTTCACTTCTAGTTTGGAATTTTTGAACCGTGATAGTATCCTTGTTTATCGGGAATCGATTAAAACAAAGGATTTGCCAACGCAAACCCTTTTTTTTGAAAATTTTCTCGACAGCATAGCAACTCAATATTTCGATAAAAAACTTACTACTCTCAGAATGGCTCCTCCGGGGAAATATATTTTGAAGGCTCAAATAAAGAATAATATTTATGCAAGTGCTCCAATTTTCAGGGATGTAAACTTCTATAAGTATAGGATCTTATCCTTTAGATATGCATTTCTGTATTTTCCTTGGAAAAGCCGAGCGATAGAGAGAACTACTTCGGTTCTATCATACGGCGTTAATTTTAGTCTAGCTTCTTTCTATTGGTTTGGGGTTTCTTATGGATTACCATTAAACGGAAATAATCTAAAAAAATATCTTGTAGAAGCGCGGGTTATTGTTCGTGATTTTGATATCAAGGATCTTAAGGTGGAAATTGGGACTCTGATAAACAAGGAAGAGGGATTTAATAGTGTAAAAAGTTCTCTTTTTGTTAGGTATTTATATTCCTTCATGAGTTTAAGTGTTGGTGCAGGAATACACTACAAACCTTATCGTCCAATTGATGGTGAACGTCGATGGCTTTATTCAATTTCTGTAAGCTCAGATATTCTACTTTTGAAGCGAATCCAAAAAAAACGATAAGAGTTTAGCCGACTTATTCAGAATTTCTATTCTCAAGTAGCACTTTTTATATAAACTCGGATTTCGCAACAACTATCCGATTTAAATTAAATGGGACTGGATAAGATTGCTACCCACCTACCCATTTATACCCTCTTTTCGAAATTTAAAAGTTAGGCTTTTACATGCCATGACTAATCTGGTTTGACATTCTTTAAATCGTGTATCTTTGTTAAATAAAAATTTGGTTTTTCAATATTGTGACGAACTTATCCATAAATAGCATAAATAAATTGACCTCAAGCCCTACATTGTAAATATCGCCATAAAAAGACTTTTCAATTTCATAGCGGAATGAGTTAGATAGACGCTTGTATGATAAAGGGTTGCTTTATGTAAAGACAAAATAAGTTTCGAAGGCTACATTGGTAAATTTAATGGAGTCGAGAGAAGGAAGGCTCTTATATACAATCCATGACGGAATTTTCAGTCTAAAACAGAGGAATACTCGCTATAATTAAATTTAATGATACCATGTTTAATAAAAACTGATATAATCCATTAGTTGTACCAAATTTTATTAGACGTTTAGATCTAATAAATCCGGCAATTTCTTACGATTGTTTCAGCCTTTTTAGCATCAACAATTACTATTGGAGAAAAAATCTATATGAAAGCTAAAAACCGATCGCTCAGAGTATAAATTTGGAGATGGAAGTTATCCTATAGTTAGAATGTTTGCTTAAAAAAAGTAAATATTTATTTTAATCTTTAACTTCAACGTTATGAAGGCTTCATCCCACTAAAGACTATATTCCAAAGTTGATTTTATATATTAAACATTTTGCTTTAGTGTAGATGGAAAAATATCAACGTTAAAACCATTAATTATTGATCTAAGTTTGTTAGCAAAGGATTTTAAATTGTTTTTCTATTCTTTTCATATTCCTTCTTCTTATTAAGCTCGGTTTGAAAAATTTCAATCTCCTGATCTTCAATCGAATCATAGGTTGATCCAAAATCCACTAAAGTTCTTCTCAACTTTGCAAGAATTACTATTAT
Source organism: Dyadobacter frigoris (assembly GCF_005280585.1). Taxonomy (GTDB): domain Bacteria; phylum Bacteroidota; class Bacteroidia; order Cytophagales; family Spirosomataceae; genus Dyadobacter; species Dyadobacter frigoris. The sequence continues at coordinate 28,907 of NZ_SZVO01000028.1, read as the reverse complement.
CGTTGTTATAGAGGGAATCGAGTCCGCATTGAATATACTGGAAATTGTTGCAGACCGAAGGCCAGTTAAACTCGATAATTTAGATAAATTGTCAACTAGCATTAAATCTACACTGTTTCGTTTTTTGTTTGATGAAGAGAGTAATTTATTCTCCTCTAAAAACTTATTCAGCGTTAATGCACATTTAAGCTGAATAATCCTTTTGCTGTCACCTTCCATGTAAGCAAGGAAGGATTTCTCGAAAAATAAAATGTTACGGTTTACCGTAACGAATTAAAAATTTTTTTTATATTTACTAAAATTTCAAAGAAGCTTTAACACTTAATTGAAATTTTACTGCGAAACTTCACAAAGAAATTGAAGCATTCGCTTAGAGTCTCACATTAGAAAACTGGTAATTTTTGGAACGAGACAATAAGTAGAATAGCTCACGACCTAGGCGTGGGTTTGCTTATTAGTTCCAGGGTATACCAGTACCTCTAATGAAATAGGTGAGTTCCACGCCTTTTAAGGCGTTCATTAGCTGCCGCAACAATGATGAAACTCACCACGATGCTATTGTTTCATGCTTCTTTTAAGAAGCAAAACTGGTAAATGCGTTATGATCACGATTCTTTCACTTGTCATTTGTCCACCGGAATAGCTGGTGCTATCCCTGCTGGTTTTTGTTTTCCTTTTCTAAAAGGAATCTGGGAGCGTGCGCCCGAAATATCTTGTTGAATCCATGTTGTGTTTTAATTTTTAAGCTATGCATCGGTACGCTAATTATATCTTTCAGTTGATTATCCGAAATCCGGAGTAGGGATTTCATATCCCGTTGATTTCAGTGCTACCTTTTCCAGGGAACAGAACTGGTATGCCTATTTTTTTTCACTCCATAAATACTGTTGCAATGAAAATATTTTATTGCTCCTCAGGGAAGCTATTGCCCTTTCTGTTTTATTTAATCGCTTTTTTACTGGCTAACCAACCCGTTAAAGCACAGTCTTTCCGAATCCAAGGGCAGGTGTTGGCTGCGGATAATACCGGCCCGCTAACGGGTGCCAGCGTCCGGGTCCGCGGAACCCAGCAGGGTACTACTACGGATGCAAATGGATTTTTTAGTTTAGCTGTCAGCAGTGATAAACTCAATTTGATCGTATCATTTATAGGCTACCGTTCGGCTGACTCAACCATTACGTTGCCTCTTAAAAAAGAGCTGGTCTTTCTGATGCAGCAGGATGCAGCGGTGATTAACGAGGTATCTGTGACAGGATACCAAAGTATTCCCAAAGAAAGGGCGACTGGCTCTTTTGTCCAGATTGACCAGGAGCTGATCAACCGGAGTGTGTCGACTAATATTCTCGACCGTTTGAACGGGGTTTCCAGCGGGCTTCTTTTCACAGGCAGCACTTCCAACGCAAAATCCGCAAATCCGCTGGGAAGAAATCTGGGCATCCGGATAAGAGGCGAAAGTACCCTGGCCGATGGACTTCAGGTAAGCCGCGATCCGCTGATTGTGCTTGACAACTTTCCTTTTGAAGGAAACCTGGATAACATCAACCCGAACGATGTTGAATCAATCACGATTTTAAAAGATGCAGCAGCTGCCTCGATCTGGGGAGCCAGAGCGGGAAACGGGGTTATCGTCATTGTCACCAAAAAAGGGAAAACCAATCAACCTTTGAAAGTTGAGCTCAATAGCAACATTACCGTGACGGCTAAACCCGATATTCACTATGACAGAAGTTTTCTTAGTGCTCCGGGTTACCTGGATGTAGAGCAGTTTCTATTCTCAAAAGGTTATTTTGACGCTGATCTGGGCAACACTTCGAACAGACCGGTCATCTCGCCAGCCGTACAATTGATGTCCGATGCAAAGAAAGGATTGATTTCTGCCCAGCAGTTAAAGAGTCAACTTGACGGTTTAAGAACCCGGGATGTGCGCAGTGACTTTGAAAAATATGTATATCAAAAAGCGGTGAACCAGCAGTACTCCCTTGGATTACAGGGAGGAACCGCGCATTCGACCTATCATTTGTCAGCAGGTTATGATAAGAACAGCGCTGCTTTACAACGCAATGGGTACAACCGTTTCACAGTGAATTCTGTCAATACCTACACGCCGGCCAAGGGACTTACATTAACGGCGGGACTTAATTATAGCACCAGTAAGTCGGCAGATAATAACTACCAAAATCAGTACGGCTCCATGAAACCGGGCGGAAAATACCAGGACCTTTATCCGTACGCGCAGCTTGCCGACGGAAATGGTAATGCGCTTGCTATCGTAAAAGATTATAGAGAAGCTTATGTGAACAGCACCTCTGGACTAGGATTTTTGGACTGGAAATACCGGCCACTGGATGAGATAGCACTGGCGGATTACACGACAAAATCTTCAAACCTGATTTTAAAAATAGCGGTCTCTTATGAGTTTAGCAAACATCTGAGCGCTAATGTGCAGTATCAAAATGAAAGGCAGCTTTTGACGGTAAGAAACTACCGAAGCGAACAGACCTATTACGCAAGGGATCTGATAAACAAGTTTTCCCTGCGGGATGCGGCTGGCGCATTTACCTACCCGCTGCCCAAAGGAGGCATTCTGGAACTTAGTCAAGCGGAATATAATACCAACAATCTCAGGGCCCAGCTAAACTTTGATCAGACTTTTGGCCAAAAGCATACGGTGACTGCTATTGCCGGAGCCGAGATTCGCCAGCTGACAACAACCGCTTTTAACAGATTATCCTACGCCTACCAGGATGAGTTCGGGATCGCTGTCAATAACCTGAATTTTTCCCAGTACCTACCAACCAATCCGGCCGGGACAGCGATGATACCTTATCCGGATGGTAATGTAACAGGTTTTACCAACAGGTTTATTTCCTACTACGCTAACGGCTCGTACAGCTTTGAGAGAAGATATACCCTTACACTTAGCGGAAGAAGGGACGGGGCCAATATTTTTGGAGCGAAGACCAACGAGCGGATTACACCCCTTTGGTCCGCAGGGGCAGGCTGGGACATTTCTTCGGAGAAATTCTACCATCTTGGCTGGCTTCCTTATCTGAAAGTTCGGGCCTCCTACGGAACCAGTGGAAACGTGTACCAGGGATCAGTCTATGTGAAAGGGAATTATCTTTCCAGTGATTTAACAGGCGCTTTGTATGTCAACAACATCACCGCCCCAAATCCGGAGCTCAAATGGGAAACAATCAAAACAGTCAACCTGGGTGTTGATTTTGGCATTGTCAAAGACCGGATCACCGGAACGGCTGAGTACTACATCAAAAAAGGGGAGGACCTGATACAAAACCAGCCGTTAGCACCTAGTGCAGGTTTTAACTTTTTCTATGGAAACTCGGCTGCTACTAAAACCAACGGCATTGATTTGACGCTAAAAAGCAGTAATCTGACTGGTGTTTTTAAATGGTCAACGACGCTGCTGGTGAGTCACCTAAGCGATAAGATCACCAGGTTTGACGGCAAGCTTTCTGCTACCAGTCTGCAGGGGACCAACAGTGGGAGGGTGAGTGTGGTTGGAAAACCGCTTTACGGGGTTTACAGTTACCGCTGGGGCGGACTGGATCCTGCTAACGGTGATCCGCAGGGGTATTTGAATGGTGAGCTCAGCAAGAATTATGCAGGGATCATTAATAATTTTTCAGCCGATAGTCTGGTGTTCCACGGTTCATCGGTACCGACCTGGTTTGGAGCGCTACGAAATGATTTTTCTTTTCAACGCTGGTCGCTGTCTGTGAACATCGTATACAAGCTGGGCTATTATTTCAGAAGGCCCTCGACATCGGTTAACTATGCAGATATCATTGCCGGATATGCGCATCAGGATTACGACAGCCGCTGGCAGGAACCCGGTGATGAGCTGTCAACCCATGTGCCATCCATGATTTATCCATCGAACGCGCAGCGCAATACTTTTTATCAGTATTCACAGGTCTTGGTTGATAAAGCGGACCATATCCGTTTGCAGGACATCCGGCTCGCTTATAGCTTGACTGGCAAAGACAAACACTCATTTTTTGATCATGCAGAGCTTTACCTGTATGCCAGTAATCTCGGAATCATTTGGAAAGCGAACAAACAGGGACTTGACCCGGATTATGCCAGTGTTTTACAGCGGCATACGCTTCGTGCCGCTACCTCTGTTTCCCTAGGTTTGCGGGCTTCCTTTTAACCTTAACCTGTCTTACAATGAAAAATAGTAAAAAAAGAATCTTTAAAATCAATCTGATCATTCTTCTGGGTACACTGTTTCTGGGAAGCTGTCAGGTGCAGGATGACTGGCTGAATGCAAAGCGTGATAAATCCGACATCACCCCGAAAAGTCTGGATGATTTTCAAGCAGTGCTTGACAACAGCAATACGCTGAATAAGAGCTATCCTATGCTTGGTATGATGAGTACCGACAACGTGTTTTTACCAGATAATATTCTGGGTTCAGTCAGCGAGCGCGAGCGTAATGCTTACAGCTGGGCCAAGGATATCTTTAAAGGCTCTGCCAGTAGCGATTTTGCCGCCCCCTATATTGCGATTGGGTTTTGCAACATAGTTTTGGAGGGGATTAGCGGGATCAAACCCACCGATCCACAAACTGCGCAGTTGACAAATATTAAAGGGCAGGCGCTTTTTCACCGGGCTATGTCATTATACAATTTATCCCAGCTCTTCTGTAAACCTTTTAACCCTTCGACGGCGGGCTCAGATTTGGGCCTGCAGTTAAAAGTAAGCTCAGATCCGAACGAAAAGGTGAAACGCTCGTCAGTTCAAGAAACTTACGAATTTATATTATCTGATTTAAAGGCAGCCATCGAGCTCTTGCCAGATCAGCAGCTGTACACGACAAGGCCCTCTCGTAAAGCTGCATTAGCGCTGCTTTCAAAAGTCCATCTTTCGATGCAGGATTATAAAAGCGCGGCTGAGGCTGCAAGCTTGGTTTTAGGTGACAACCCGGTACTGTTGGATTTTAACGAGGACAAAGTGAAACCGACAGCCACATACGTATTTCCAGCATACAGTAACCAGATGGCCAACGATGAAATTATATTTTTTGCTTACGGGATTACTTTAACATCCTTATGGCCGGTCAATAATGTAGGCTTTGTCGATTCGCTTTTTTATCAATCTTATCATGTCAACGACCTTCGAAAGACACTATTCTATAAAACAAATGCAGACGGTCTGGCAAAATTTACGGGTGCATATACGGGTAGTTTCTACAATTTTTCTGGCATCGCAACCAACGAAATTCTTCTGGTTTTAGCCGAATCACTGGCCAGGACCGGAGAGACTACCAAAGCGCTTTTACTTCTGGACTCACTTCTTGTCAAACGATTTAAATCGGGGACGTATCAAAAGTTAACGGTATCTGCTGATCAGGTACTTGCTGCCATACTTGAAGAACGAAGAAAGGAACTACCCTTTACCGGGCAGCTGAGGTGGGAAGATCTGAGAAGGTTAAACCAGGATCCAAAGTTTGCTAAAACGCTTACCAAATTGGTCAATGGAGTAAAACTAGAGCTGGCACCCAATGGTAACCGGTACGTGTTCCCGTTTCCGGACCAGGAAATACTGCTTAGCAGCGTGCAGCAGAACGATAGGTAATAATTAAAAAAAACAGATAATAGTATGAAAAGGATAATTTCAGTTTTAAGTTTAGTTTTTATGGTTGCCGGCTTCTGCAATGCGCAGTCTTTTGAGCGGGCAGCTGTATCCATTACCGTCCGGCTGAGTGACAGCGGACCGGGCGACTCTTTGTATTTGTCATTCAAGCCGGATGTTTTTGATTTTGAAGTGAACGAACCTTCCGGTTTTATCAAGCAGATTGTAGGTAAAAATGGTGAAGCCCGGTTTGTGATTCCGGCACCCGGGCTGCGGGGAAGATTTGCGGTTTGGAGATATTTCAGTGTGGATACCGTAGAGGGAGAATCGGGGAGATCAAAGGTATTGTATCCCTTTGTGCCAGACGCTTTCTGGGAAGCAGGCGATGCGTTGGCGGTGAACGTGGAGCGGTATAAGGGAACCAGTAAGAAAAACTTCTCGGCAGCGCATGATTTTCATTACAGTTACTTTGGCAAGGGCGCAGAAAAGAATAACATCAAGTTTAAGGTGGATTCGGTCTACAACCAAGCAAAGTATCTGTCTGATCGGAGCCTGAGACCTTTTGACGAAAAATATAATTACCAGGACCCGCATGAGAATCAAATTGCAGCAGGCAAACAGGCTCTGGACTCCCTTAAGGATAACTTGGATCCTGTTTTTTACCAGGCGATCAACGCCGATCTGATTTACAGAGGGTCTCAAATACGGTTTACGATGATGAAAAAGTTTTTTGACGAAAAAGTGAAAACGGATCCAATTCGGAAAGAACAGTTTTTAAATCAATACGATGTAAACCTAGCCGCGCAATTTGGCGCAGATGCCAGCCCTTTGAGTTTCGAAAGTGTCCGTTACTTTTACCGAAAGGCCTGTTTTGATGATTATGTACAAAACGGTTCATTGGATCCTGGACGGGTAATAAAAACACTTACTGAAAACTACGAGGGCGTTTTGCAGGAAAGACTGATTGCATACGCATTGGGAGAAAAAATACCTTCAAATTTTAATGAATTACTAAAAAACACTTTGGCTAAGACAAAAGATCCGGTAAGTCTTGCCAGGCTAAAAAAACTAGAAATTCGCAGGAAAGGGTTATCGCCATTCCCATTTAATTTGCCGGATGCATCTGGCAAATACGTAAAGCTGGAGGATTTTAAAGGGAAACTGGTTTTTGTTGATTTTTGGTATACTGGCTGTGGAGGATGTGCAGGTTATTTTAGCACAACGCTTTCCAAGGCAGAAGAACATTTTAAGGATAACGATAATATCGTTTTTGTAACCATTACTGCCGATACAGGCAAATCACTCTGGCTCAAAGGTGTCAAAACAGGAAAGTATGTTTCGGATAAATCCATAAATCTTTTCACGGAAGGGAAAGGGGACAAGCATCCGGCGATTGCACACTATAATTTTAATAGTTTCCCTTCGCTGATGCTGATTGACAAAGAGGGTAAGATTCAGGAATTCAACAGTGAAGCACTCGCAAAAAGAGACCCTGATAATTTAATCAGGGTCCTTCAAGAAGCAATTGAGAAAGAGTAATCAAGTTTGAAGATTCCCGAAAGGGAATCTTCAAACTAACATTTCAATTTTTCCAACCTGTGGCAGTTGCCTGAGATTTTGGAATTCGGTTATTTGCATCAGGTGTTGCAGTTGTGGTTATTTCACAGACTTGTGAACCCGTATCGCAATCCGGATCTCGTGTTGTAGTTACTTCATAGGAAGAGTCATCCTCATTCAACACATAGAAGGTTGCTACTGCCTTACTTTTTTCTTCTTTTGTTTCACTTGTTGCAAAAGCAGCACCCACGGCTATCATCGCAGCCAAAACCGGGAAAATGATTCTTTTCGTTTTCATAATCGTACTTTTAGTAAACTGTGAATTAATACGCCTACTATCTTACAGGTCTTCGGCTTTCTCCTGATTCACCTTGCGCAATGGAATATCTTTAAGCGGGTTATTTATGGGACCTGGTTAATAGCTTACCAGACATTGATGCTTAAAATTACCAGCTGGCTAGGCCAGGATACTGCACAAAAGGCAAGAAATGAACCCGTAAGCTATTTTCTTTTTGCCCGGATCCTGCTCAAAGTATAGGGACGGATGTTTAGAAAATAGGCAATGTCCTGAAGAAGGATTCTGTTACAGGGGAAAAGCTGGCAGAAAGCCGGGTAGGCTTTAACAGCCGGTAGCACTAGCAGCGCTGCTCGCTGATACTGTTTTCTGCTGTCCTTAAAATGGATTTTGCGGCTGAGCTTGTAGGTTTCACTGAATACGTGGTAGGCAAATTCAATTTGCTTGTTGTGGATGGAAAGCAGCTTACAATCTTCCAAAAGAACAATGTCTTCGAGTGATTCCATGTTTTCCATGAATCCACCTTTGGGAAGTACCATCTCATTTTCTTTCCAAAACCTTGTTACAACTTGTTTTCCATCTTCATCAAAATACCTGGATTTGATTAGCCCGCTTAGCACAAAGAAAGTCTGGCTGAATTTTTCACCGCTTTTTAGCAGCGTTGTTCCCTTGGGGAAATCTTGATGGATGACTGATTTATCGAGATAATTTTTAAACTGATCGCTTAATGGCACCAGTACAGAGAGGTATTCATTCAACTTTTTGTCCATAGCTTATGCTTAATATTCTTTGATCCATTCAATGATACTTTCCAGTGTTTTTATTAAGATTTCCTTATCCCGCTGCTCGACCGAGTATGATTTGTTTCGCATACTTTCCCAGGAAATATCCTGCTTTCTGGGTGTGGACAGGTATGGCGTAATACTTTGATAGACCAGGTTCAGCGAGCGGGCTTTCAGGATCCGGAGCGAATCCATCGCCCTGAAAAGAAGCCCGATCTGGTCAACCGAAAGAAAGCACAGCACCTTGAAACGTTCGGAAAGCGCGCTCCCAGCGTGAGGTGGACTATAATCCTGCAAAGGATTCACATCCCACTGGTGTTTCTTTTCCAGATACATGATCTCCTGTGCAAACCAGTTTCCTATGACCTTTTTTACGTCAGCATAATTAGGATTCAATTTCACGCCTGGCTTTCGGTGCATCTGATTGAACTCCTTATAACAAAGAAGGAGCTGGGTCATCTTATCGCGGATGGGGCCATAGGCGTTTATCTTTTGAGCGAGCTTCTGGGTGTAGTAATTCATGAAGGAGCGGCTGTTGAAGTTCAGATAAACCAAAAGCTCGATTACCGCATCGTGCACCTTGTCTTCTTTGAGATCATTTATTTTTTCAAGGCCTTTGATCACTTCTTTTTTATAGAACACTTCCCGAAGTGAAACGGGCCTGTTCTGATTTTCGCTGTTAAAGTTACCAAGTACAGTCAGCAGAATATCCGTCAGGGTTTTATGGCCAACCCTTTGAATCAAACCTGGCCTGATCGAATCAATCCTATGGGCCACTTCCTTTTTGATCTGGGTAAGGTAGGCAGCCGGGACACGCTCGTCCAGACTGATATACTCCCAGAAATGGTTTTCAATAAAGGTCAAAAGCTCATCGACACATCCGATGACTGTTTGAATGGTGCTGATCATGACAGGATTTGAGGTCCTTAGTTTTAATGCATTTTCACAGGCCTGGTCTAAAAGGATCACCAGTGTACTATGGTGCTGTTTGATCAGATGCTGTATCTTGCGTTTACTGGATACCGTAAATGTCTGCTGCTTGAGAAACGTTTTGTTTTTGTGGATTTCAGATACAGCCTTAGCAATGATGGTTTCGGCTTCTTTTTGTCCTACGGCATCGACATTGGTTTTGGATGGATCCAATGTGAAGGTGATGATCAGGTCAAGCCATTCGAGCGTATACTTTTTTTCTTCCATGGGACGCTGCGTGTTTGATTAATAATTATCATCAGCGAGAAGGGGTATGGTTTTGCACGGTAAGCACAAAATCCTGAGCTAATTTTAAAAGTCCTGGTTTTTGGTTCGAAACCGGCAAATACAGGGACGGAGCGCTTCTTTTTGGGACGAAGCAAAATGGAATATTCATTTTAGGTGGTATCAGATCCAATTCCTAAGACAGAAAAAGAAAGACCCATAGCCAATTTTGCCATGGGTCTTCGGTTTTAGCGTTTTCCTTGTTTTAGGATTGTACTAATAATGGTGCAGGTGGTGATACCATCCAGGTTTCTGCGGGCCGGTTGGTCCAGCCAGATGTTACCAGTGTAAAACGCAACAGGATACTTTTTGATTTTCAGGTCCTTTTTCATCACTAATTTTGTTTTGGTGGGTAGATTGATTTTCAACTTCCCAAAACAATATTTTACGGGCCTGATCTAAAAACCTTTGGTATCGAGCGCCTTATATCAGGTTAGAATGTCCAGTTCGTCCCTAAGATCCGGGATGAACGGCATATAAAGCTCCATTTCAAAACTTCTTTCAAAACTTTTACTTTGAAGCTTGTAGCGTCCGGGGAAATTGTGTTCCAGGATTCTTTCAATGTTTACAAGGCCAATGCCTGAATATTTTTCCTGTCTAGCGGCCGTTTCCTTAACAGGTTTACTGTTACTGATCTGAAATCTGACCCCTTTTTCTTCAGTACTTAAAACGATCCTGATCCAGTTGTCATCAACCGGGCTTCCGACGCAGTGTTTAAAAGCATTCTCTGTCAGTGTAAAAAGAATAAGTGAAAGAATTTTCTGCTCAGCTTTGACAATCCCGATCTTCTCAAAGGAAATTTCAGGACAGGTTCCCCTTCGGACCTTTTCAAGTTCCAGGTAACTTTGGATGCTGTACAATTCGTCTTGCAGGGGAATAGATTCATTTCTTGTGTCATAGACGTTATAGCGCAAAAGATCAGAGAGCTTCCGAAGATAGAAGGCCGACTGCTTCGAGACGGGTTCCACCTGAGCGTAGGCTGCATTGATCATATTGTAAATCAAGTGCGGGGCCAGGGTGGCTCTTAGGTTTTTTATTTCGGCACGGATCACCTCATTTTCTGCACTGAGTTTAAGCGCATTCTGCCGGTTGCCGTATTTTGCCATTTTCAGCCCCAGCGGCAGGAAGAGCAGCTGCATTTCCATCATATCGTAAGAAAAGATCAAAAAATCAGCCCCACTATCAAATTCGGTTTGGTGGATATACAAACTTCCGATGCCGTAAAATGTGGGCGATAAATTTATAAGCCCGTACAAATGATCAATCAAAAGGAAATTAAGGCTCGTAACGATATGCATTAAAATGAGCGATGAGATTAGACTGAGTGTATACAGAAAAAAGGGCCTTACCCGCGTCTGTAAAAAGTAAAATATCCACTCGTAACAGTAAAATATGGGTATCATTCTTAAATAATGAAGCAGGTATGCCATCCTGAGCGGAGCCGAGAGAAGCTCGCTGCGAAAAGCGGGCACAAAGTAAAGCAGGTGTGAACCAAGAAAAAACAGCCAGAAAATCCCGTGCATCAGGATTTTTTGACTCAGCGGCTCGTTCTCGAAACGAAAGCTGATACTTAAAAAGCGGTAGCGTCTATCATCCATTGAATGTAAGTTTTGAAAGTACGAGTGCTCTTAAATCTTTGGAAACTTTGACGCGGTAGTTGTTGCTCATTAAAATTTCGTTCCCTTCCATTTCTTTAACTGCCAGACGGTTCACTATAAACGAGCGGTTGGTCGTAATAAAAAGTGAGCTGGGAAGGCGACTCATCATAACCGAAATCGGGATCCGGCAGTACCTGACACTGTCCCCGATATATATTTTCACATAATTTCTTGCGCCTTCCACAAAGGTGACATCCGAATAATGGATCTGAACGATAAGTCCGTCCACTTTGACAATCATGGTGTCTTTGTGGAAAGCTGGAAATTTACCCTGACCATCATCACTGCTTTCCAGATCGATATTAAATCCAGGTAATGTGGGCTGAATCGATGAAAGCAAGACCTGATGCATCGTCTCACGCTGCTGTCTGACCCGGTAAACTGTGGCGATAAACTCTTCGAAATAAATGGGTTTTAAAAGAAATCCCTTGACCGCATAGCTATATCCGTCCACGGCAAAATTCTGGTGGGCCGTGGTGAGAATCACAGAAGCAGTCAGCGTTTTTAAAAGATCCAGGACCCTGAGCCCGCTCAGATCGGGCATTTCAACATCCAGAAAAAGAATGTCGGGCTTTAAGATCGGAATCTTGTCGAGTGCCTCTAAAGCCAGGTATGCACCTTCAATAGGGGATAGACCGGGCACCCGTTCTATGTACTGGTTTAATACCTGATGTGCAGGTTTTTCGTCATCAACGATCATGCAGGTGACCGCATTTTTCATTTGATCTTCCATTGTCAATTGGTGTCATAAGAGTGAATAACATTCAATGAGATAGAAGGAGGTAAGTACAATTTATGAAACTATCGGTTACTTGAAAAATAACTTTGATCCGTTTTTTGCCGTTTTTTTTAAATTCAAATCCATGTCGTAATATTTCTTTAAAAAGTGATAAATGATCCATTCCTGTTTTCTGTGCATCTGATTAAACCAGCGGTTTAAAAACAGATGCATCAGATGGGCAGCGGTTTCGATTAAATCTTCGCTTGAATTAACATTTTCATCCGTGAAGGTACGGCGCATGAAATTTGAAAGCTCATCAAAATGTGCTGTGAATGGATTGATTTCATGGACAGAATCTTTCTTCGGATCTAAAAAGGAAATGATTATTTTCTTGTGCGTCCTGTATTTCTGATCCAGAAGGACAAGATCGTTTGCAGATGCATTAAATTCTAAGCTAAATTCCTGATGCAGTCTTTTGATTAGTGAGAATTTTTCAAGGGTAGTAAGACCAGCGCTATTTAAAAGGCTATCGCATCCGCGCAACGCCAATAGCCAGCGCAGATCAGGCTCCTTATTTTCAGTGAGTAAGCGCAGAGATTTGCATGTCAGGTAACTGTCTACATAAAAGATCAATTCCATTTTGCTGTAAGCCAGTAGCTTGTAGCGTTCAGTCTCGCGCTTATACTGATCGGTAGTAAATGCGCTGATAAGTCCATTTTCCAGATACGGCTGAACCGTTTTTTGAAAGGCTCTCAAAAGAGTGCTCCATGACATTTTGCTTTCTTTGACATGAAACCGGACGCGCAGGTGCGGCTTTGGATCATAGTAACGGATAAAAAACCATTTTTCAATTTCTTCTCTTCGGATCATCGCGTCGCAGAAAGGCTCAATGATTTTAGAAAGCAGAAAATCCGCTGCCTCAGAGCTGCAATAGAGCTTCACATAAAGCCACTCACTGCCCAGATGAAATACCGCTGGCGTGGTCTGAATGTTTACCGGGATTTTTTCTTCCGGCTGCTGTCTGGGATTTAGAAAGGGGATGATCACTTCATTGGCCAGAGTATTTCCTTTGTCCGAAAGAAATCCCTTGCATTCGGTTTCAAGGTATTCGGTCAATGTCAAAGGGCTACTTTTTTTAAGGGTGTCTTCAAGAATTTGAAGCGAAAAAAGATTTTGTCCATCGATCAGAAGCTCGTTATCACCCTGCTGAATCTGAAAATACCTGGGTATTTTTTTCTGTTGTGAAAACGTTGCCCAGCCGCTGAGAAGGTCTTCACTTTTAGAATTAAGGGTTTTGAATTCATCCCATTCAATACGCCAAGTCGCTTTTTGAAGAACCAGATGTTTGTATGTGATCCTGGGTGAAAAAGGTTGTTTGTGAAAATCGCCCCAGTCCCAGCCAAAACTGGCGCTATCAGCCTGCTGGGAAAGCTCACATAGGAAGCGGTAAAATGGTAAACCGTTGGCATAATAATGGGCGCTTGTGAGCCTGGGGATTATTCTTTTGTCAAGGCGCTGGCAGCTTAGAATGATTTGCCTGCCATCAGGCGAGCTGACCAGAAGTTCACAGGGTTGGATCTGGTTCTCACTGGGCAGGCCGCTTTCAGACAGGTAGGGGATCTCAAATGAATGTAAAGAAGGACGGTTTATTACTTTTAAAACGTTGGCACTTGGAACATGGCAGATTTCAGCGAAGATTACATCCGGATTCTGTACCTCTTCAAGTCGGGCTGCATTTTCAAGCTGCTTTTTTAGCGCCGGATCAGACTGGCCAAACCGGCTCATCAGATTTAGGGCTGACGGGCCTGCCACCGATTTTAAATCAAAGGAAAATTCACCTTTATCAAAATCTGACTGCGCACCGCAGATGATACTGCCGAAAACGTAGAAGCTTTCTGGCAGCGGAGTTGGCTTTTCATTTTCAAATGCTAAAATATCCTGACCCGTTAACTCGTAGGCGATGCGACCGCTTGTCTTCGTTTTGTCAAGGATTCTTTTTTGAAGTCTGGAAATCGGGTTGTCAGCAAGCTTACTGTTTTCTTTGGAAGTAGTTTCAGTCAGACCGCTCAAAAGTGTCAGGTTGCTACTGACTGCGGGTTGGAGCGTTCCGTAAGCAACACCGCTAGCTGGATCCAGCACAGGCAAAAGGGGTACTGGTTTATCTCCAAAATGAGAAAATAACCGGCTGGCAAATGCTGCAAGGTCTGTGTTTTCGGTTTGACTGGTGAGAAAAGCCAGCTCACTGATTTCTGATGACATCATATCGATCGTGCTACGGCTGATTTCACAGGTACTGGCGCGGAAAGCTAAATCGGTTTGCAGAAAACTTTTGTCAGGCGTGCTCAGACCGGCCATGTCAAGGTGCGTTTTTATAGATTGTTGTATCACAGAATGAGCGGCGGTGTTTTGGATCAAGATTTGGATTCTGGATATAATTTCAAGATACTCTTCACATCCTGTCATCATGTTAAGCTCTTTCTGAATCCGCTCTAAATAATTCTCGCCAGTAGCGTTCATTTCAAAGCGGCTGACAAAAAACTGGGAATCAATCAAAGAATTGACAAAGGTCTTTGCTATCTTCTTACCTACATTGTACCGCCACAGAATTTCGTTTAATTCTGCTACGGTTCGTCCATCTTTTGCGTGCTCTAATAGCCTTGCCAGATACAGGCTTGATTTGATGGCGGATAAACCCAGCGTCTTACCATCAGCTCCCCGCTCGATATACCGGTAAGAATCCATGATCTGGTAAAGTGAGCTGTTAGGGAAGAGTTTTAATTGGCCGGTCACCTTAGGTGATTTCCGAATTTGACCCACCAGCTGAAAGCAGATTTGTTCATCAAGTTTAGTGTGTAGCTCCCATTCGTTTTCGGAATCAAAACGGATGATTGTCTTTTCGGTGACTGCTCCCAAACTATATCCTGCAAATAAACCGAAAGGGGTGCAGCGGGTGCTCATACGGATCAGGTATTTGAAAAGTGTCTGCAAAAGATCCTCTTTTCCGTTTTGCAGCTTGCCATTTAGAAGCCGCTGCAATTGTTCATGCAACCCAGGCGAGGCCAGGTGAAGCGCATTCTGTAATAGTGGATCCAGGTAGATGAGCTTTAAATAGGATTCAAAGGCCTGTGGATCGCTGCCGACTGCTTTTTGAAAACTAAAAAAGAAATCGTTGGAAAGTAGCGGTCTTCGCAGCATAAAAAAGTTTTGTGGTTTCATAATCAGGTCTGATTGGTGATCGATCCAATCAAATTCGTCATGTGCCAGATAGGCTTCAATTATTTGGGAAAAGACTTCCAAATCCCGGTACGAAAGTGCTTGCTGATATTTCGTCCCAGACAATTTGGTACAAAATGAAAATGGGGGGAAGCCTGCTGGAATCAAATTCTGAAGAGTCCTGACTTAATTACGCTACAAAGGTAGGCTCACTCAGCGCTGGAACGTCCACGAAATTCCGGCATAAACACTTGGCTCTGCGCAGGCATTCCATGCTGGGGCTTTCCTTTATTCCGTTGCTTCATGGGCGTTAGCGTCCTTCGCCAATTAGGGCACCATAATAAATTCATAAACCTTAAATTCAAATGTTATGGAAAATGGTGCTAACGTTTCAACAATTTATCAGTTTGCAGAGATTGAACTGGTTTACAAAAATCAGGTTAAAGTAAGTGAGCGTTTTGGAATCAGTCGTTCGCATGATGCCTACTCGGTTTTAAAACAATCCTGGGATGACAATAAAATCGGGTTTGTCGAGCAGTTTAAAATCATGCTTATAGACCGCGCCAACAAAGTGCTTGGCATCTATGAAGTTTGCCAGGGAGGAACCTGCGGTGTGGTAGTAGACTTAAAGCTGATTTTTGCAGCGGCTTTAAAAGCCAGTGCACATGGGATAATCCTTGCACATAACCATCCTTCCGGAAACCTTACAGCCAGTGAAGCAGATAAACAAGTTACAGAAAGAATAAAAAAAGTGGGACAACTGCTGGATATTTTAGTAATGGATCATATCATCATCACCAGTGAAGGATATTATTCCTTTGTTGATGAGGGTATAATGCCTTAAAAAATAAGCGGAAAACCGTAGGCCTGAAACCTACGGTTTTCCGCTTTAATTAAAAGGCCAATCTTCACAATTTACTAAGCCATCCCCAGGGCTTTCAGTTTTTGACTCAGCAGCTCTAGGCCCGCCTTTTCAAGGCAGTCTTTTGAGATTCCAAAAAGAAGCTCGCTGAACTGCTTTGAAATGTTTTCAGGAAGGCTTGGAAGTCCTGCCTTTCCTGTTTCATCCGACCCCTTCTCGATAGCATGACAAAGGACAAGCACGGCCTTACGTGAAATTTTCAAATCGATCTTTACGATCTCGTCCATTCCAGGACTGCAAAGCAGCGTATCATAGACCGTGGCTATTTCAATTTTTGAATCCATATTTCAGGCGTTTAAGTGAGCACTATTTACCACCCGTAAAATTAGAGCGGAGTGCCCAAATGGACCTAAGCAATAAACGGTTAGCATACCTTAAAACAACGCGCTGTCTTTAAATTGCCAGGGTGAAAGAAAGGACTTAAAGCACTCTTCTTTGACGGACAACATTCTGATAATTGATACTGAAAGTGTGTGCAAAACTTAAAAAACATATGACCCAAATGAAGCGGTTTAACACTAATATTCGAAGACGCAAAAAAAATGAAATAATGGATTTTAAAGAATTTAAAGATAGTCTAAAACAAGAAGAGTTTTTGAAAGAATCTCGGGTAATGCCTGCTTTGCCGCAAACTGCCAGATGTCAGAATGTTTAACAACATTCTTCCGGACTGGTAACCCATTCCGGATCTGGCCACTCCGTGGCGGCCGCCAATTCACTCCGAAGTCGTGAGCGGGGGAGTCTAAAAAGTAATAGTGTGTGAGATAGGGAAACGAAGGAGGAGATGGAAAACAAACAATCAAACAAAACAAGAATTGTCGCGCTAAGACTTAGCCCGCAGGAGTTCACGCTACTTGAGCGGAAATTTAAGGGCAGCACATGCCGTAAGCTCAGTGAATATATCCGCAAAGTGATCCTGGAAAAACCGGTGGTAGTCTACTACCGGAACGGTTCACTTGATGACTCAGTCAAGGAGCTAATCAGGCTTAGAAATGAGCTTAATAATATCGGTAATAACTTTAACCAGGCGGTCAAAAAACTTCACACCCTGGATCAGATTGCTGATTTTAAATCCTGGATTATTACCTACGAGCTCGATAAAAGAAGGGTGCTTGCACAGATTGAGGAGATCAAAAAACAGATCAATAAAACAGCAGACCAATGGTTGCAATCATAAAGACAGGGTACTCGCTCCAGCGCAGTTTTTATTATAATGAAAATAAAATCGGGCAGGGGGACGCGCAGTGTATTATGGCCGGAAATTACCCCAAAGATCTGGCGGATCTTAATCACATGCAGCGGCTGAATATGCTTCTTAAAACCGCTAAGCTTAACGATAATGTGAAAAGAAACAGCGTTCATATTTCGCTGAATTTTGATCCGTCGGAGAAGCTTTCAAAGGATCAGTTAACGCAAATTGCGGGCGTTTATATGGATAAGATCGGCTTTAAAGACCAGCCCTTTTTGGTCTATGAACATTACGATACGGGACATCAGCACATTCATATCGTATCGGTAAAAGTCCGACCTGATGGCACCCGGATCGAGACCAATAACATCGGAAGAAACGAGTCAGAAAAGGCCAGGAAGCAAATAGAAATGGACTTTAATCTTGTGAAAGCAGAAGCGCATAAACGTCAGGTTTTTGAGCTTAAACCGGTGAATGTAAGCAAGGCTCAGTATGGGAAATCTCAGACTAAACAGGCGATCAGTAACGTGCTAAATACGGTGCTTAATTCCTATAAATACACCTCGATCGCTGAGCTCAATGCAGTGCTTAGACAGTACAACGTGTTCGCTGATACCGGAAGTAAAGAATCCAGGATCAACAAAAATAATGGGCTTGTTTACCGGATTTTAGATGAGAGAGGCAGGCCCGTGGGTGTGCCGATCAAAGCCAGTGACTTCCATTTTAATCCGGGGCTTAAATACCTTAGCGCGCGTTTCGCGTTAAACGAAACTGCGTGGCTGCCGCATAAAGCAAAAGTGAAAAACGCCATTAATTTAGTGCTAATGGGAGCTTCAAAGCCCGACCTTCAAGGGCTCGCAACGGCCCTGGATAAGCAGGGGATCAAAGTGGTTTTAAGACAGAATGAATCCGGAATTATTTACGGGATTACCTACGTAGACCACCGTACCAAATCGGTTTTTAATGGCAGTAGTCTTGGGAAGCAGTATAGTGCAAACGCTATTCAAGAGCGTTGCAGACCTGCCGGATTAACCCAAGCTTCCCACCAGGAAAAAGCTCAGCACCAAGCTAACCGTAAGGTCAATCATGAGTCAAAACCTTTCAAAAGGCAAGATCAAATAGCATCTTTTGAACCTAATTCCGGCGGAAGTAATGGGCAAAATGAAATGCTGGATTCACTGCTGGATCCTGTAAAAGATGACAGTTCACTGCCGTTTGCGCTGCGAAGAAAAAAGAAAAGAAAACAAAAAAATATCAGTAATCACCTTTAAACAAATCTATCATGGCTTCACAAACAGGAGAAAATCAGCAGGCGCTTCACAGAATTACCGATATGACAAGGCTAATCAGTATTCTGATCCTGGCGCTACACTTTTACTATTTTTTCTATGGCGTTTTCGCGCACTGGAAACTAGTTTCTGTATTCAGCGACCGGATACTTTCCAATATTTACAGGACTGGACTTTTTAATGGATTTAATAAAACCAAGCTTATTGCGCTGGGCCTTCTTTTGATTTCATTGATGGGAGTTAAGGGGAAAAAGGAGGAAAAGATTAGCGTCAAAAAAGGGCTTATCGTCATCGGTATCGGGACGTTTTTATACTTTATAAGCCAGGTTTTTTTAGGTAGAAATAGCGATCTGGTCATGATTTCATTGACTTATATGCTGATCACCACAACCGGATTTTGCCTGGTACTAACAGGAGGGACGTTGCTGTCGCGTGTGATCCATTTAAAGATGAATAGCAAAGATATTTTCAACAAAGAGAATGAAACTTTTCCTCAGGAGCAGCGGCTTTTAGAGAATGAATTTTCTATCAACCTTCCTGCCAGATATCATTTAAAAGACAAGGTTCACCGTAGCTGGATTAACATTATTAATCCGTTCCGGGGGATTTTGGTCCTGGGATCACCAGGTGCGGGGAAGAGCTATTTCTTCATCCGACATAATATTACCCAGCACATCATAAAGGGATTTTCTATGTTTGTCTATGACTTCAAATTCGATGATCTCACTGTTATTACCTACAATACCTGGCTGAACAATCAGGACGCTTACAAGATTGTTCCCAAGTTTTATGTGATCAATTTTGATGATCTTGCCCGTACACACCGATGTAATCCGCTGGATCCACAAAGTCTTCTGGACATCACAGACGCAGCCGAATCTGCCCGTACCATTTTAATGGGTCTTAACAGGGAATGGATCAAAAGACAGGGTGATTTTTTTGTGGAATCACCCATTAATTTTCTTACAGCAATCATCTGGTTTTTACGACGGTATCAGGACGGGGAATACTGCACACTGCCGCATGTGATTGAGCTCATGCAGGTGCCTTATGATAAACTTTTTACAATCCTTCGCTCGGAAAAAGAGATTGAAGTTTTGATTAATCCCTTCGTTTCCGCTTATCTAAATGATGCCATGCAGCAGTTGGAAGGACAGATCGCATCAGCTCAGATTTCAATGGCCAGACTATCGTCGCCGCAGCTTTACTATGTGCTGTCGGGAAGTGATTTTACCCTGGATATCAATAACCCGGTTGAACCCAAGATTGTGTGCATGGGAAATAATCCTCAGAAAATTTCGGTGTATGGAGCGGTGCTATCACTCTACGTAACCCGTTTGATCAAGCTTGTCAATAAGAAAGGAAAATTGAAAAGCAGTCTGATCTTTGATGAGTTTCCAACGATTTATCTAAACAACATGGATAGTCTGATCGCTACGGCCAGATCTAACAAAGTGTCAACTACCCTCGGTGTTCAAGACTTCAGTCAGCTTAGAAAGGATTACGGAAAAGAGCAGGCTGATGTGATCATGAACATTACCGGTAACATCATCAGCGGACAAGTGACAGGGGATACTGCGAAGCAACTTTCCGAGCGTTTCGGTAAAATCATGCAGGACCGGACAAGCTTTTCTATTAACCGAATGGATACCTCGGTTAGTAAATCCAAGCAGCTGGATTCCGCTATCCCACCTTCGAAGATTTCTGCACTTTCATCGGGAGAATTTGTCGGATTGGTCGCTGATAATCCAGAGCAGAAAATTGATTTGAAAGCGTTTCATTGTGAGATTCTTAACGATCACCAGGCGCTGAAAGAGGAGCAGGATAACTATCAACCGATACCGGAAATCAGAAAGATCGATCAATCTACTGTACTTTTAAATTACATGCAGGTGAAACAGGACGTGCTGGATATTGTTGAATTTGAGATGGAGAAGATTATGTATGATCCGGCTTTGCAACATCTTATTATTAAAAAATGATAAGTACGATTTGGATCATTTATTTTCAGTGTAACATAAGAGAATATATGGTTTGTATTTCCGAGATACTGTTAATCATTTAGTTGAACTTGCGCTACAGGGATTTGGATGAATTAAGAGTCTAATCGAAGACTTCGGTATTTACCCATTCTATGTGAGATTCACAGAGCGATATACGATTGGATTAAAGGTGAATAATATTATATACAACTTTTCTCTATACCCGCAGCCCCTCAGGGAAGTGGAAAAATGGATTTATGAGAAAACATAAAGTAGCCGTTTTTAATAAATAAAAGACCATACAAATGAAAACAATAATTTAGCAAAAAATCAAATATTAGATTATCATTGTTATTATTAACTTAATAGATGGGGTTTCATCTAATCACTTAATATGCCTAAGAATATTACTTATTTACGTGTTTCTGCGCCGGGCCAGGACCTTGAAAAGAACAAAGCCGACGTTTCCAATGAGAAAAATCTTGATGAAGTCGAGTTTGTGCATGAAAAGGTTTCTAGCAAAGTTACCTCGCGCAACCGTAAAATTGACGCAATCTTAATTGATAATATGGGAAGGATGGCGAGTGAAATGAAGTTTTTTCTAGAGAGAAACCCAATTCCAGAGAAGTTCTTAAAAAGGGGAGCTCCGAAAATTTAAGTATCTAATGAGAGACTTCGGCGCCCTGGGGCCCTTTTGGATTCTGTATCAGATCCACCGAGCGATATGCTGTCTAAGAAGAATTGTGCAGTTTATTGACTCTGTAATTTTATCTGTTGCTTGTTACAATATGTCATTGCTTTATCATTTAAAGGTGCAAAATGGATAGTGATCATTTTTTCAATCTTTCGTTGTACGGAAAAACGGTCGTTAAAGCGTAATTTGGATGACCAACGGAATCCTGGCTTCTAAGTGAATAGACTATACATTTCAGTTCGCTAAACAGCTGGGGTGCAGATTGATATGTAATTCAAGCTTCGAAGCAGCATAGCCGTCTTACTTAAAGACTGATACAAATGGGTGTAGCAAAGAAATCCTAGTCAATAATGGCCAGGCTTTTAAGTAAGCATTATTATCGTCCGTGAGTGCGAATTTGCCTAAGAAAAAGTGAAGATAGCCACATATAATATAAACGGGATTACCAAGGGGTGCCATTTTTTACCCGAAAATTTCCGGCATTTACCGGCATATTTACATAAATTGCTTTTTTTACCCAAATCCTGCCCCTTCCCTTTATGAAACACTTTCTTTACTTACTTCCAATACTCTTCTATTTCTCCTGCACAAAAAATGAAGACAAGTGTTTAGATGGTTCCGATTTGGAAGTCAGTGTAGATGGCTTTGTAAAACCTTACATCGACAAATCCGAGGCGGTGGGCATAGCCATTGGCGTTTTTAAAGGAGGCAAGCCTTTTCTTCAAAAAGCGTACGGATTGGCAGATATTGAATTAAATGTTAAGCTTCCGATGAACGCATCATTCGAAATTGGCTCGGTAACCAAACAGTTCACCGCAGTCGCCATTCTTCAACTTGCAGAACAAAAAAAGCTCACACTGGAAGATGACCTTAAAAAATATTTAAAATTTGAAACTGGTAAACGAAAAGTCACAATACGACAATTGCTGAGCCATACGTCCGGAATAAAAGGTTATACCGAATTGCCCAGCTTTAAGACATTATCAATTCAGAAGCATAGCAGAGATACGCTCTTACGCATTGTGGAAAAAGAACAATTCGATTTCGAACCGGGCGAAGCATTGATCTACAATAATACGGCATTTTTCATGCTGGGGCTGATCATCGAAAAGGTGAGTGGATTGTCCTATGAAGCGTATGTAAAAAAGAATCTTTTTGATAAGGCGGGGATGAGCAACTCCTATTATTGCAGCGAAAACAAGATCACTAAAAACAGGGCTCACGGTTATGATAAAGTAGATCGAGGTTTGGTAAGAGCCGCTTATCTTGACCACACCTGGCCTTATGCAGCCGGCTCGTTATGCTCGACCGTTGAGGATCTGGGAAAATGGAACAATGCGCTTCATCATGGAAAGATTCTTAATGAGAAAAGCTACAAGGAATTTTTAACGCCTGTAAGTCTGAATGATGGGACGGTTACACGCTATGCGAAAGGCATTACAGTGACGGAATGGAAGGGAAAGCGCCTTATCGAACACGGTGGCGGAATTAACGGTTTTCTTTCTCAGAACAGCTATTTTCCTAATGACGATATCAGCATTATTGTTTTGATGAACACCACCAGCATTAGCCCCAGGAACATTGCCGATAAAGTTGCAGACCTGATTTTCAAGAATTTAGAGCCAGTGAGGCGCACACAATTTTCAGGTGACATCGGAAAATTTACGGGAAACTACAAAGGACGGGGACGCGGCCAGGACATAGATGTGAAAATCAGTAAAAACGTGTCCAACCTTCTGCTGACAGTCGGCAAAGGACAGCCGCAACCGCTTCAATACATTAGGGACAACTTGTGGACAGACGGAAACAACATTTATTTATTCAAACAAGAAAATGGCCGGATCACAGAATTACGAATGGATCAGGTTTATGGATACTTGATATTGAAACGAAAGTAAATACGCCTGTACGCACCTTACGTAACTTTTCTGTATACACGTTGCATTTGCCCGAGATAACGTCGCGCATTTTGACACTTACTACGTTTATTAACCTTCGGTTCAGATGATGCATCAAAATTGGGATTTTAATGGTAATGTTAGAGTAAATTACCAATCCCGAAGTCCGTATTTAGTGTGAAAGCTTATCTGGAAAAAGAACAAGTAGGCGCAGATGCTGACACATATTATAGATTTTGTCTATTGCATTCTGCCAGAAATTATTCGGTTGGAAGTTGAGACAAATTAGCTTTTTAGTGAGCACTCTGGAACATTGTCTAAAACTGAATTTTAAATAATACCTAGCTTTCACAATTGGCGGCAAGTATGTTACAAGAAACATACACTTTAGTTTTTGCTAAATACGTATCAATCTATCCGGATAATTCGGTATATGCAGGCAAAAACCAAGAACAGGTATCGGAAATATTTATTTCCATGGCCTTGTTTGCTTCTGATGATGGCACTTACTCCGTATTGTTTCAGTAATGTCAGAATCCCAAAGGAAACACAGAGAGGATATAAGAATATTAGTAATACTTATTTAAATTCGATCATTTTACAGTCACCGGATGTGTATTGCCGTGGTAATAACCCCGTGCTAATTGTTACAGGACAAAATGTGACATGGTATGCCGATGCAGCAAAAACAAGAATGCTTGCGCAGGGAAATAGCTTCCATGCACCATCTTTGGACCAAACCACAACATTTTATCTTACCGAGACGATTGATCAAATTCAAACCGAGGTAAAAGCCATCACCATTGAAATTGTAGATCCTTTTTTACTGGATATGAAAATCACAACAGCCAGTTGCGGAAGAAACGATGGTACAGTGACAGTCGTTGGTAAAGGCGGTACAGCTCACTATCCGCTTCAATTCAAATTAAATGATGGCCCTTTACAAACCTCTCCTGTTTTTACTAACCTTTCTGCCGGTACTTACAAGTTTACGATTTGGGCCGCTGGATGTTTTGGGAGCAGCGATATAACAGTGGGGCAGCAACCATCTCCAATTATAGCAGCTGTTGATTCCATATCGCCTCATTGCGGGGACACGAATGGCTCACTGCGTATTGCCGCCTATGGAGGAACTGGCTCGTTAATTTATTCACTGAATGGTATTGATTTTAAGTCTGATAACCGGTTTGATAATCTAGCAGGCGGGATTTATACCATCTCGGTTCGGGACGAAAGTCTTTGCATGGTCTCCCAATCTGTTTCTCTTAAAAAAAGTGTAAAGCTTCAGCTTAATACGGTTGAAGTAATGCCTACCAGTTGTGGCAAAGCCAATGGCCAGGTGATAATCAATGCTGCGCAGGGGAATGGGAGACTAACTTATTCGCTAACAGCTCGGTCTGATCAGCTATCGGCTATGTTTGACAATTTGGACGCAGGCAGTTATCAGGTATCAGCACTGGATCAGGATGGTTGCAGCGACATCCAGGCCGTTATAGTTGCTGCTAGTGAAGGGCCAACGATTACCAATATTGACAAGCAAATACCCACTTGTGATGTGGCAGATGGCCGGCTGACGGTTTCTGTTGCTGGCTTGGGCAACCATTATTACAGTATTGATGGCAGGACTTACCAGCAGGATTCTTCGTTTTTCGGACTTCGGGGCGGAAATTTCGTGGTCACCGTAAAAGATGATTCAAACTGTACGGCTGAAAAGAGAATAAATTTGGGAGAGCCGTGCAATCAAATGTTTTACTTACCCAATTCATTTACGCCTAACAATGATGGAATAAATGATGGGTGGGCTATTTTCTTTCCGTTTGCCAATTTAAATATAGTGGAGTTTACCATTTATAACCGGTGGGGAGAAGTTGTTTTTCATAGCAAGCCCGGAAGCGTTCAAAGTGGTAAGATTCTTTGGGACGGAAGTTATAGGGCAATCGTGGTAAATGGATTATATACTTTTCAATTGCAGGTACAGTTCGCTTCTGATAAAAGCCACATTTACCTAGGAACGGTTACAGTGCTTAAATGAAATAAAATTACACCAGTTTGATCAATCGAAAGTGCTTAAAGGTTTATCAAGAGCCTATGAAGACAGTCCGCAAAAACGGAAGTATACCGAGACTGAGACTTCCATACATCATTAATCCATGTTTCGTTTTTTGGCCGTCTCAAAAACTTGTATCGATAATCAAGTTTCTTTTTTTTTGAAAAACATGAGTTTTTGAGACTATCGATAATAATAGGTTACGCAAGGGTATTGACTGCAGCGACGGTGCAAAAGACCAAAATTTGGGCTTGCAAATTGACGTCTTAACGGAGGCAGGGAGTGGAATAGCATATCCTTTCGCCTTTCCAATAGGACTGACTCTGCTGCAATACTTTGTAAAGACTGCTGCATCCATTCGTGCAGTGACTACCGTTTTTTCACAAATATTGAACTGGCAAATGGTCCATTACTATCATTGGGTAATAGAACCTGCACACCATTTTTCCAATACATAGGACACTTAATACCATTATCAAGACCTTCACCTGCCACATATACGTCATTGTTAAACACAAAAACACTGGAAACCCGAAGAGCTCCGGGAAGGCTCTGGGATACACCATTTTTCCAAAGTCTTGCGGATCTGTTATTGTCGTTATACTGCAGATTCCCAACACAATATACATCTTTACCGGAAACGGCTATATCAACTGCTTCTGAATAAAATTCTGAGTTATCTAAGAAAGTGCCAACCCCGTTTTTCCAATATCTTGCCCTTGTATGGAAGCCAATACCTTCACTGCCAGTAACATATACGTCTTTGCCTGATACCACAACTGAGATTGCGTAGGAAATGTTGAGAGGATTGCCCAAAGTTATAACTACTCCGTTTTTCCAATAAACGGCAGTTGTATTTTGGAAGGCGAGCGAACCTGCAACGTATACATCCTTTCCAGCGACAAAAATTCCCCGCGCACGGGAATCTCTAACGGCAGCTTCATCAAGTGGGACTGCCATGCCATTTTTCCAGTAAGCAGCTTGCAATTTTAGTTGCTTAGTGTTAAGTCCATCTCCACAGATATGTACATCTCCTTCTGAGACTGCAACATCATAAAGCAGCTTCGCAGGTATACCATTTTCAACATTTGATACAACACCGTTCTTCCAATATTGCCCAATAGAAGAGGAATATATAATATTGGTACTCACTGAGGAGGCATCCCCCACAATGTGTATGTCGTTGTCCGATACAAAAATTGCCCTGGCACTTGCAAATACATTAGGGGTGGCGAGTTCTACCATCTCACCATTTTTCCAATATTGGCCGTATGGTCTAAAAGTGTTTGAAAAAGTCACATAGACATCGGCTGGTATGTCAGGATTTACATCTTGGTTAGGTTTCTTTTTGCATGTCAAGCAGAACAGAAAAAGAAAAAAAATTACAAAGCTATATGTCTTTTTCACAGAAGGTATGAAACTGTACAAGGATTTATTAAGTTCCAAAGGTACACGCATCTTCACAATATGCCAAGTAACCACCTGACTGCTCGTGTTCGGCTGGAAATACTGCGATGCGTTAAGCAATTATATAAATTCAATTTACCAGATAAGCTTTTTCTTAAATCAAAAAAAGAACTCATTTTCGTGATGCATACGAAATGAACTTTGTCTGACAATCAATTCTTTATCAAGCTAATTCTTTGCCGTTCATTTTAAATAGGCATGCATTATTTATATTTATGCTTCTCAAACAACATTCCCCTTTTGAATGAAAAACTTAAATTTACTTTTCCTGATCTTTTTTACACTAGCTTCTTGCAGGAAAAAGCCGGAGCCGGATTTGGCAGAAAAATTTGTAGGTGACTATTATGGCTCGAAAACAGACGGCACCGTAATTACAACGGAAAACTGGAAGATAACAAAGCAAGATTTAAATCATGTAAATGTCATTTTTTACTTTACGAACACTTACCCGAATGGAAATGTTACACGATCTAAATACGATATCTATATTCCCGACGTAACCGTTTCCGAAAATAATGTTCTTGATTTCAATAACCACTTTGTATTCGATCAGCTGGAAAACATCGTCATTGGTAAAGCAAATCGGACGAATGACATCATAGATTATGATATCGTTATCACTGATGAATATAGTACTAGAAAACTGAGTAATAAGATTTACAGACAATAATATCAAAACCACTCTCATAATTAATACTATATTCTAATTGTTAAGTATTAAATGAAAGTTTTAATTTATTATTTAGGCATTGACTTCCCGCTGGCCGCCATTAGCAAGAGAAGATAGGTTGTTCGAGATCATACATTGAAAATCGTTACGAAAAACGAAGCGCAGTTGCGTATGGACAAATTTATGTGTCCGTGTTGTGGATATAAACATATGATGAAGAACCAGGACAGTATGAAATTTGTCGTGTTTGTTTCTTGGAAGATGATTCCTCACAGAGAGAGTTTCCAAATTATGAAGGTGGCGCTAACAGAGTTTCGTTAAAGAAGAGCCAACAGAATTTTATCGATTTTGGAGCTTGTAAGTATGACATGAAAGGCCCTGCCAGATTACCGAAACAAGAAGAGCCCAAAGGCCTGAAATGAAGGAAGTTAGAATAACCTTTTTGAAGTGATATAATAAAATAAGTCTCAAAAAAGGAACATAATGTTAAGTGACAGGCTGTTACTTATAAAAATAATCTGAAAATCAGAAACCGTGTGATATGAAGGGTATTTGGTACAATCGCCGTAGATTGAAATTTATAATTTTATTACTCATTGGTTTCTCTAATGCTTACGCACAGCATAAAAGCAGTCCGCAAATTTTTTTTCAAGACCATTTCTATTTATATCCGGAAATTGATTCAAACATGGCAATTGCTCATCTATCAAAAAAATCTTATGCAGATTTAATTGACAAAATGTTTGAAGTTGACCAGAAATATAGAGATAGTATAATGAAGTATAGAAGCTTATGGAGTAATAAAAACATTTCAGAAGTGCCAACAAATGTTCGCAGCTATTTGAGTTTAGAAGGTATAAACGACAAAGCCAATCAAAAGTTATTGCTCAGACTAGTGACTTTATATGGCTGGCCAAATGGCGGTGTGGATCAAAATTTAAGTGTTGCCAAAAAGGCTTGGTATATAGTTTGGCACGCACCAAAAGAAGTTGAAATTAAGTTTTATAAATATTTAAAAGATGCAGTAGAAAATAATATACTGGAGAAACGTGAGTATGACAATTTAGTCCATCGTAAATACGAGAAATCCTTAAGTACACTTTAAAGATGTATACATTCAGGCCTTAATAAATCACTGATTGAAAATTGCTTTAATGTTAACTCAAACAAAATGTTAGTCATTGTGCAAGAATAAAATACTGACTTGTTTCGTCCTTAACCTTTTCAAGCATTAAGCATGTATACTTATTGGTGCCAGTCTCAAAAAACGATAGAATCAACTTTAATTACGGATTAAAAGGCATTACAAAATGATTCCAAAGAATTTGAAATTACCGTTTTATATATGCTCATTTGTTCTAGTGATTTACCTAGGAGTGTGTCGCTCTTAGCTCTCTTATTGTCTTTAATTTTTGGATTCGGGTTTAAGACTTCATTTGCTGAATTATTTTACGTTAGTAGCTTCTCTATGAAGTCATTGACATCTTAAACATGCGTTTTATATTGTAAGCTAAGCACACCAAGCTCCATTCGTTGTCTGTTTCAAATATTCCTCTTAATGAAAATTGCCGGAACCTTAAAACGCTTTTGATGATGCCGAAAACGGGTTCAACAGTTTGCTTTCGCTTTTTATAAATGGCTTCATATTGAGGGATTTTCAAGCGCATC
>NZ_SZVO01000027.1 GCF_005280585.1 Dyadobacter frigoris | reverse complement strand
GAATTAAAAACACAGAAAACAGAATTTCACCGAAAATACGTAGGTGACATACAAGCTGTGAAAAACGTAGAAATTTACGCCCGTGTTAAAGGATATCTGGAAGAAGTGTATGTTGATGAAGGAAAAGAAGTAAAAAAAGGTCAAATACTTTTCCGGATTAACAGTGAAGAATATGCCGCAGAACTGGCTAAGGCAAATGCAAGTTTACAAAGTGCCATAGCCGATGCAAAAGGTGCAGAACTTGAAATGGGGCGGGTGAAAATGCTGGTAGAAAAAAATGTAGTTTCTAAAACAGAACTCGAAGTTGCCAAAGCAAAATATGCCGCAGTAACGGCGAAAATTGAAGAAGCCAGATCGATGAAATCCAATGCTGCCATTCAATTAGCACAAACACAAATTAAGGCGCCATTTGATGGTATGATAGATCGTCTGCCTTTCAAAGTCGGTAGTCTTATCAATGAAGGAACGCTGTTAACTTCTCTTTCGGATACCAGAAATGTGTATGCTTATTTCAATGTATCTGAAAATGAATATTTGGAATACGTAAAAGCACGAGGAAAAACAACTGGTAAAGAAGCAGTTGTAGAACTTGAACTTGCCGATGGATCTTATTTTAATCATAAAGGAAATATTGAAACCATGGAAGGAGAATTTGACGAAGGAACCGGCTCCATTGCATTCCGTGCTCGTTTTTCTAATCCTGAAAAATTATTGAAACACGGTTCAACGGGGACAATTCGCCTTACCAATACCGTTGAAAACGCCATATTAGTACCTCAAAAAGCTGCTTTTGAAATTCAGGATAAAAGTTTTGTTTATGTAGTTGACAAGGACAATAAAGTGAAAACAAGAAGTTTTGTTCCAAGATCCAGGTCCGCGCATTATTACGTGGTACAATCAGGATTGGAAGCGGGTGACAAAATTGTCTACGAAGGAATTCAGGGTTTGAAGGAAGGTATAACGATCAATCCCAAAAATATTTCCATGGACAGCGTCAACGTAATAGCTGCGAAAGCGGATCTCACCTTACGCTAAATCTTTCCGGTTTTCACTTGAAATAAATCTTATGTTTGAAACTTTCATAAAACGACCGGTGCTATCACTGGTCATATCGGTTTTTATTGTCTTGCTAGGCGTTTTGGCGCTAACAGAATTACCAATTACCCAGTTTCCTGATATCGTTCCGCCGTCTGTTGTAGTTACAGCCAGGTACACCGGCGCGAATGCAGAAGTTTGTGCCAAAGCAGTTGCTACGCCGCTCGAACGCGCCATTAACGGCGTTCCCGGAATGACGTATATGTCATCCGTTTCAAGTAATAATGGAGTCACATTAATCTCAATTTCTTTCAAAGTAGGTACCGACCCGGATCTCGCTGCGGTGAATGTGCAAAACCGTGTTCAAACGGTAATCGATGAACTTCCGGAAGAAGTAATTAAAGCTGGGGTTACAACAGAAAAGGAAGTGAACAGTATGCTGATGTATCTGGATATTATGAGTTCCGATACCACTGTTGACGAACGTTTTGTTTATAACTTTTCTGATATCAACGTACTTGCTGAATTAAAAAGGATAGATGGAGTAGGTTTTGCAGAAATCATGGGAAGCAAAGATTATTCCATGCGTATATGGCTAAAACCGGACCGTATGGTAAGTTATGATGTTTCTGCTGATGAAGTCATTACGGCAATACGCGGACAAAATGTTGAAGCTGCACCAGGAAAAACCGGCGTTAGTTCCGGTAAAGAAACCCAAATGCTGCAATACGTTTTGCGTTATACCGGGAAAATGTTTGAACCAAAACAATATGAAGATATTGTCGTTCGCGCCAATGCSGAYGGYTCYGTTTTRAAATTAAAAGATGTTGCGGATATCGAATTTGGTTCTCTGGAYTATAATATGACTTCCAAGTCAGACGGTCGTCCTTCGGCTTCGATTATGTTGAAACAGCGTCCCGGATCYAACGCKCGTGACGTTATCGCCAATGTAAAAAAAMGAGTTGCAGAATTGAAGGAAACCTCCTTTCCACCCAACATGGATTATACGATTTCCTATGACGTTTCCAGRTTTYTGGACGCTTCAATTCATGAAGTAATCAGGACTTTGATTGAGGCATTTATCCTTGTAATTATTATCGTTTATATCTTCTTACAGGATTTTCGTTCAACACTTATTCCTGCACTTGCTGTTCCGGTGGCACTTATAGGTACGTTTTTCTTCATGCAATTGTTCGGGTTTTCGATCAATCTKYTGACACTTTTTGCATTGGTTTTGGCTATTGGTATCGTCGTCGATAATGCGATTGTCGTCGTCGAGGCCGTACATGCGAAAATGGCCGAAAAACATCTGGACGCTATGGAGGCGACCATTGAAGCGATGAAGGAAATGACTGGCGCTATTATCGCGATTACACTGGTAATGTCCGCAGTATTTGTCCCGGTAGCATTTATGTCCGGTCCGGTCGGRATTTTTTACCGCCAGTTTTCGGTAACGCTTGCAATTTCAATTGTGATTTCAGGCATTAACGCCCTGACMCTGACACCCGCATTATGTGCCTTGATGTTGAAAAACACACATGAYRCGCCGAAAAAAAATACACCATTACAAAARTTCTTTAACGGTTTTAACCGTGGTTACGATTCAATCTCCAACAAATACCGTGGACTGCTCGGATCGATCATTAACCGCAGAGTGATCACGGTTGGTCTGTTAATTCTTTTCTGCATCGGAACCTGGGGTGTTAATAGTGTTCTTCCAACTGGATTTATCCCGACGGAAGATCAGGGAATGCTGTACGTCAATGTTACAACACCCGTTGGCGCCACTGTTGAACGTACCGAAGTTGTGCTGGATGAGATCCARAAAGTTGCCGAAAGTTTTGATGAGGTTGAATCCGTTGCTACACTTGCCGGTTATAGTTTGATGACCGAGTCTGCCGGATCTTCTTATGGAATGGGCATGATCAATCTAAAAACCTGGGAAAATCGTAAAGCTTCTGTTCAGGATATTATTGTCAGGATGCAGGAAAAAACCAAACATGTTACAGATGCGGATATCCAGTTTTTTCCACCTCCTACCGTACCAGGATTTGGTAATTCCAGCGGTTTTGAACTTCGTCTGCAAGACAGAACGGGAAAAGGAGACTTGCAGGAAACGGCAAAAGTGACAAATGCTTTTATCAAAGCGCTGGCCGATTCCCCTGAAATCAATGCCGCTTTTACCAGTTTTGATGCCAGTTTTCCTCAATACATGATTCATGTAGATGCTGATATCGCTGCGAAAAAAGGTGTAAGTGTGGATAATGCGATGAGTACTTTACAGACTTTGGTAGGCAGTTTTTATGCATCAAACTTTATCCGTTTTGGACAAATGTATAAGGTGATGGTGCAGGCCGAGCCAAGTGCGAGGAAAAACCCGGAAGACATTTTGAAACTGTATGTTAAAAACAATCGCGGGGAAATGGTGCCGTTTTCTACTTTCATCAGGCTCGAACGTGTTTACGGACCTGAACAATTGACCCGATACAATATGTTCACCTCATCCATGATCAATGGCGATGCAGCACCAGGTTACAGCAGTGGTGACGCAATCAAAGCCGTTGAACGTATTGCAAARGAAACTTTACCAAAAGGATATACATACGACTGGTCGGGTATGACGCGGGAAGAAATCCTTTCAGGAAATCAGGCACTCTATATTTTCGCGATTTGTCTGTTATTTGTTTATCTCTTGCTGGCAGCTCAATACGAAAGTTTCCTACTGCCCTTACCGGTAATTCTTTCCTTGCCAACCGGGATTTTCGGGGCATTTTTGGCACTCAAACTTCTCGGTTTGGAAAACAATATTTACGCCCAGGTTTCGCTGGTAATGCTCATCGGGCTTTTAGGGAAAAATGCAATCCTGATTGTTGAGTACGCCATTCTTCGACAAAAAGAAGGCCGGACTGTTTTTGAGGCCGCACTCGAAGGAGCTACGGAAAGGTTACGTCCGATCCTGATGACTTCTTTTGCTTTTATCGCAGGTCTTATTCCTCTTTGTATTGCCTCGGGTGCCGGTGCTTTGGGCAACAGATCTATTGGCACGGCTGCGGCCGGAGGTATGTTGATCGGCACATTGTTTGGGGTCATTATTATTCCGGGACTCTATGTTTTGTTCGCAACATTGGCTCTTCCTAAAAAACCTTCTGCACAAAAACCGGAACGGGAAGAAGTTCTGCTTCACTGAACCTGAAAAGATTATCCGGCAGTCATGACGAAATCGTCATGACTGCGCCTTTTTACTAACTGCATTCAATTAATGAAAACACATAAAAAAGCTTATCAAACCCTTCTTGCTGCAACTTTACTTTTCCTTAGCGGATGTAAAATGATGCAGCCTGTTCAACATGCTTCTTCGATACGAACGCCGGGAACTTTTGAAAATCAAACCGATTCAACCGGAATTGGTGCGATGCAATGGAAATCATTTTTTAAAGATCCAAATTTGACCGCTTTGATCGACACTGCTTTGCTCAACAATCCTGATTTAAAAATGGCAGTTCAACGGATTGAAATGGCTAAAACAAATATCTTACTAGCAAAAGGCGCTTTATTGCCGGCTGTAAACGCAGAAATTTCTGGTGGCGGCCGCAAATTTGGAGATTATACAATGGATGGTGTTGGAAATTATGAYACYAATTTTTCYGAAAATATCAACAGTGACAGAAGACTCCCCGCGCCTTTCATGCCCGATTATTTCGTGGGATTCAGAAGTACCTGGGAAGTGGATATCTGGGGAAAATTAAGAACGCAGCGAAAAGCTGCTTACACTCGTTTTCTGGCTACCCAAAAAGGAAGAAATTTAGTCGTAACAAGTCTGATCGCACAGGTCTCTCGACTTTATTACGAGCTTTTAGCAATGGATTCGGAGTTGAYGATTATTCAAAAGAATATCACTTTACAGCAATCCGCAGTTGAAAATATCAAAATCCAAAAAGAAGGAGGAAGGGCAAATGAATTGGGAGTAAGACAGTTTACGGCGCAATTACTAAATACGCAAAGCCTGGAAATTCAGATCAACCAACGCATGGTGGAAGCTGAAAACAGTCTGAATCTTTTATTGGGACGTTTTCCCAGGCGGAACTGGAATTATTGGCAAATCATGCAGATCTGCAAGCTGCGAGACTGGCATTTTTACCTTCTTTAAATATTACTGGATTATTAGGATTTAATGCTTTTAAAGGTTCTTTATTGTTCAATCCCGGCTCGATAGCGTATAACGCACTGGGAGGATTAGCAGCTCCTATTTTCAATCGCAAAGGACTTAAAGCAGGCCAAAAACGTTTTGAAGCGGCTAGCATTGAATCGTTATATGCTTATAACAAAGCAATTTTGACTGGTTTCCAGGAAGTGAGTACAAGTTTGAAAAAGATAGAAAACACGAAGAAAATCTCAGATTTCAAGAAGCAGGAAGTTGACGTTTTACAACTGGCAGTTATAACATCAAGAGATCTTTTCACGACTGGTTATGCTACCTACCTTGAAATTATTACTGCTCAGAAAAATGTTTTGGAAGCGGAACTGGCATTGACAGAAGTTCAAAAAGATCAGCATTTAGCTTTGATTGATTTGTACAGGTCGCTTGGTGGTGGTTGGGAATAATCATTAGAATTTAACCGAAATCAACGCATGTAAAAGGCCAAGGAATGAAAACTCATATCCGGGGCCTTTTACCTTACATCTTGCAGCTTTCTTAAAATCCCGATCAGCGCAAAAATTTAAGTGATGCTCCTTTTAACCAGAATGTTCCTGCAGGAGCCTTCTATAACAGTCCAAAACCGTCGATTTGGATACAAAGCCGGCAAATTCTCCTGTTTTTCTGATCACAGGTAAGTTCCACAGGCCAGTCTGATCAAACTTTTTCGCTACTGTAACGACTGAATCATTTTCGCCCACAACCGTCTTTGGTTCCTTCATCAATGATGCGATTAGTAGCGACTCATTTTTGTTCTCGTTGAACAATGTTGGCCTTATATCATTCAAATTTATAACCCCTTTTAAATTCCGGTTTTGATCCAGCACCGCAATCAGGTTTCTCTTTCCATTTCTTATCACTTCAGCCAACTCCTCACCCGACGCCTGATAATCAACAATTTGGGTCTCTTTATCCAGTAAATCCATGGTATGAAGCAGTGAAAGAAGGTTCCGATCATACTCTCTGGTAAAAATCTGTCCATTTTCGGCCAAAGCCTTTAAATCAGGAGAAATAGGTGAAAACCATTTTGCAATCAGAAAAGAAATTGTTGATACAATCATCAAAGGAATAAAAAGGTCATAACCCGAACTTGATTCTGCAATCAGAAAAATTGCCGTTAAGGGCGCATACATGACCCCGCTCATCACACCAGCCATCCCGACGATAATCATGTTGGTCATCGGTACGTCGGCAAGACCGATCTGTGTACAAAGCAGGGCGAGTACAAAACCTAAAGAGCCCCCTGCAAAAAGTGACGGCGCAAAATTGCCGCCGTTTCCGCCACTGTAGATTGTAATTGAAGTGGCAAAAACTTTCAGCATACAAATTACGCCAACAAAAACAATAATAACCCATTGCCTATATTCAAGATATCTAAAAAAGCTACGATCAATAACCTGGAAAATTTCCCCATTGGTAAAGGATTTGATTGTATCGTAACCCTCTCCGAATAGTGGCGGAAAAAGTACGCAAAGCAGCGATAAAACAGCACCGCCAATCATGGCCTTTTTAACCCTTGAGAAATTCAGACGGTGAAATAAAGCCTCCATACGCTGGCTTACGACCAAAAAATACCGGCCATATAAACCGCATAACAAGGCAAGGATTAAATAATACGGAAGATTGTGGTAATTAAATACGCCCCGTGCGTGGAACTGAAAAAGAACTTGTTCGTCCAAAAGGACCCTGGAAACCAAACTGCCGCATACTGCGGCGACAACCAGAGGTATGAAGTCGGTGAAAACCACACCGGTTAGCAGGATTTCAAAAGCAAACATTACACCGGCAATCGGTGCGTTAAATGCGGAAGCAATGCCGGCTGTGGCCCCTGCTGCCAAAAGTAAAGTGCGTTCGCGATAGTCGAGTTTATAGGTCTGAGCAAAATTCGAACCGATAGCCGCGCCGGTTACCGCGATCGGGCTTTCCAGACCAGCAGAGCCACCCAGCCCAACAGTAATGGCACTCTGCACAATCTGTGAATACATTTTGACGGGTAAGACATTACTTGCATTCTGGGCAATTTCGTAAAGTATAAGAGGTATCCCCTTTTTATCCAATCCATGAAAAAATATTTTCACCACGATTACAGTAAGGACAACACCTAAAAAAGGAAAAATCAAATAAAATAGAATCTGGCCTTCAAAATGCACTTTGTGCTGAATCACGTAGTGGATATAATGAACCAGCGATTTTAAGATTACACCGGCAAATCCGGCACTACATCCCACCATCATACCCGAAAGGATAAGAAACTGATTTCTGGTCAGAATACTTTTAAGCCAGAAAATAACAATTTCATAACTTTTGAATTTGTCAATGCTGTACCTTGTAAAATTCCTTCTGAATTTTAAAAAACTGTAATATTTCTTTACTGTACTATTTCTCACTGAATTCTCTTAAAAATCTAATTTAACACTTTTCTTGTCGCATTACGGGGTAAATTCCTATTATTTTGATTCTAAATAGCACTGTTTCCCCGGTAATGAATTGAGCCGAAACCCGGCTTACATTTAACTATCTTCGCCACTGTCAGCATCGTCGTTATTTCTCTCTTTGGCTTTTGAACCATTCAGCCGGTAAGAGAATGTGACAAGAAACTGACGTGCGCGCCACTGAAATTCAGACCTGGAATAATAACCGGCGGTCTGCGTGATGCTACGCCGTTTTCTGCTGTTAAATAAATCCCGGACGCTCGCTGTCACCGTTCCCCTTCCTTTCAGTATGTCCCTTGAAAGCCCAAGGTCAATAGAATACTGGGACAACTCTCTGCCCTGGGTTGTCTTTCTTGGCGCCCGGTAATTGAGCGATGATTGAAAATCGATA
Source organism: Dyadobacter frigoris (assembly GCF_005280585.1). GTDB lineage: Bacteria > Bacteroidota > Bacteroidia > Cytophagales > Spirosomataceae > Dyadobacter > Dyadobacter frigoris. The sequence continues at coordinate 53,845 of NZ_SZVO01000027.1, read as the reverse complement.
TTTTTGAATAGTGTAATCCGGGAAGACGCCCTGCCGGTCCAGGTATAGGTATCGCTCCGGAGTTTTCTGTCCTGATAAAAACCTTCATTGGTTGCCCTGAAAAAATTAGCGCTGGCAGTCCACTTCCACCACTCAAACGGATCATAGGAAAGGTTAAATTCTAATCCATAGGAATTACCAGTCGACAAATTAATTGGGGTAATTGTTGTAAAACCCGCCGAATCCACGGCTGTAATATTTTCGACAACGCCTAACCGGTGCCGGTAATAAAGGCTCGAAAGCAATGAACCTTTCTCCATATTCAGCAGGTGACCCGCTTCAAAGGAATGCGTATATTCAGGATTCAACAGCGGATTGCCCGCTCTAAAAACCCTGGGATCGCTAAAATTGGAAAAGGGAAGCAAACTTCTGAAACCCGGGCGACTGAGCCGGTAACTATAACTAAGTTGAATCGTCTGCTTATCCTGCAATTTATAAGAGAGATGGACGCTCGGAAACAAATTAAAATACTTCCGGTGATTCGATACGTTTGTCTTTTTAAGCTCCGATAAGATATCGGAATACTCGCCCCGAAGTCCCGCCTGTACAAAAAATTTGCCAAACTGATCACTTGCCATCAGATAACCGGCACTGATCTTTTCATCGTAACCGAACCTGTTATCGAACTGCGGCAAAATAATCCAGTTTAATTCCTGGTTTTGCTGGTGCACCGAAAAATCGTTGTCCAGTAGTCTGAGCGAACTTTTCAGACCTACCTCAACTTTCCCGGTTTTACTATACGGATGAATATAATCAAGCTGAAAAAGAAAGTTCTTCTCATCCTCAGTATTAAATGAGCGCTGTTTAAGCTGCTGGGTTTCTCCATCCGTGGATTGGTTGAATAGCGAAGCCTCGGTTTCGGCGCTGACAATATACTTCCCGACAAAACTCAGGCTTTGTCCTTTCTTTTTAAAGGTCTTGTTATAATTTAAAGCGGCTTCCAGATTAGCCCGGGGCTCCTTTTCATTTTCGCTTCTCAGCACCGTTCTGCTCAGAGTGTTATTAAGATCAAAATCCCTGTATTCGAGCATCGTATTATTTTTATTTCTGGATTTACGGTAAGAGAGTGTCGCAGTCAGCGTATTGTACTGATTCAGAAAATAATCCATTCCCAGACCAAAGGTATTCGAATAACCACTGCGCGATCGGGTATTATTCTGTTCGTATACAAAACTTGTATCGGCACTGGTATATTGCTGGCGTGATGTACCTCGCCCAGGAGAATCCCTGTACAGATGCCCGTAATTTGCACTCAGGTTTACTTTTTTTGTTCTGTAATTCAAATTAAAAGATCCGGCAAAGTTAGACGGGTAACCTCCCGTGGCCGTGAAAGATCCGTTTACACCATAGCGAATATTTTTTTTCATGACAATATTCAGGATTCCCACCTCTCCTTCTGCATCATAGCGCGAAGACGGATTTGTAATAATTTCGATACTTTCAATCAAATCCCCGGGAATTTGTTTAAGTGCTTCTGCGGGATTCATCCCAACCATGCCCGACTGTTTCCCATCAATCAAAATCCTGACGTTCTGACTTCCACGAAGCGCCACATTTCCATCCACATCAACAGTCACCGAAGGCATATTATTGAGAATATCCGAAGCATTGCTGCCGATGTTGCTCATGTCCTTTCCGACATTAAATACGCGCTTATCCAACTGCAATTCCAACTGACTTTTCTGCCCCGTTACTACAACCTCACTTAAAACCCGCGCATCGGCTGCCATGGTAATCACGCCAAGATTTAAATCCTTGGTTGTAATTTTCACCCCGGAAACAATTTTATCGTCCAAGGCCAGGTAGGTGATTTTAAGAAAATAATTTCCAATTTCACTAGGCATTGAAAATTGACCATTTTCATCGGAGACAATCCCGCCAACTAAAGAAGAATCTTTAACAGAATATAGTGCAACGTTTGCAAATAAAACAGGATTTTTATCAGCATCTTCAAGCTTACCTGAAATACGATACTTTGGGGAAGATGTTTGCTGGGCGGGCGAATAACGAGGTAGCCCTATGCAGAAGCATAGTAAAATCAAAGAGATTTTCATAGCGGAAACAGATTTGTGCCAGTCGCTGCGTGAGATTTGCTACGGAGGCGTTTGCAATGGATAAGTTTGTTAGACTAAAAAGTAAACCTGGGGTTTAATATCTTTTCTGTCTTCACTCTATAAATAACATAAATAACTGTATCACAGCATGGTATAAACAAAAAAAATGCAGTCCCTAAGAGCTGCATTCTTTAAAAATCTGTATGATTTGTATTCAATTACGCATTAATTCCATTCCTCCGCATTTTTTACACCCATTTCCCGGGCACTGTAAACCGGGTCTTTACCCTGCTGCTTTTGGTGTTGATAATCTTTAAGTGCGTCAAGCGCAGGCTTTCTTAATAGCAAAATGGCAATGATATTCAGCCAGGCCATCAGGCCGACACCAATATCACCAACGGTCCAGGCCAATGCCGCAGTTTTTATCGAACCATAAAATGTAGCCGCCATAATCAGGGCGCGAAGTCCCCACAAAAACACTTTACTGTCGCTTTTCTTCATCAAATAACTCAAATTAGTTTCAGCAATGTAGTAATAGGCCATAATAGTTGTGAAAGCAAAGAAAAGAAGCGCGATCGAAACAAAACCACTACCCAGCGAAGGGAAATGGGAATTGATTGCCTGCTGGGTAAATTCAGAACCGATGGCCATTCCTTTAACATTTTCAACCAGAAAACCTCCTGCGGGGTTGACTACATTAAATTTCCCTGTGAAAAGAATCATCAGCGCCGTGGCTGTACAAACAAAAAGCGTATCAACATATACCGAAAAAGCCTGAACTAATCCCTGCTTGGCCGGATGACTCGCCTCAGCCGCCGCTGCCGCATGAGGAGCCGTTCCCTGCCCTGCTTCATTGGAATAAATACCTCTTTTAACACCCCATGATACGGCCATACCAAAAATACCGGCAAAAGCGGGTTCCATATCAAACGCTGAACGAATTATCAGACCAAAAACCGCTGGCACCTGTGTAATGTTTAAAACAATAATAATCAATGCCATCAGAATATAGGCACCCGCCATAAAGGGAACCACAAACTCGGCCACCTTACCAATCCTTTTAACACCGCCGAAAATTATAAGTCCCAACATCGCTGTTATCACCGCACCTGAGATCTCCACAGGAATATCAAACGCAATTTTAGCGCTGCTTGCAATACTGTTACTCTGCACCCCCGGCAAAAATACAGCCGTGCTTAAAATGGTAGCCACCGCGAAAAGAGTAGCATACCATTTAATGCCTAGTCCTTTTTCAATATAAAAAGCAGGGCCGCCCCGGTATTGACCATCTTTCACCTCTTTATAAATTTGACCTAATGTCGCCTCCACATAGGCGGATGCGGCGCCAAGAAATGCAATGGCCCACATCCAGAAAACAGCACCTGGTCCTCCCATGGCAATAGCCGTTGCAACGCCGGCAATATTGCCTGTACCGACCCTTCCTGATATGGCAATAGCAAATGCCTGAAAGGATGAAACTCCTTTTTCAGAAGATTTCCCGCCAAATAGCAGTCCGACCATGTCTTTGATGTAGCGGACCTGAAGAAATCTTGTTACGAAAGAAAAGTAGATTCCTGTGGCCAGACAAAGAATGATAAGCGCATTACTCCAGATAATGTCGTTTAGTAAATTAATGAGTGATTCCATCAGAGGTGGTAGATTCGGGATACTTTGTTAATCTTAAATATTTTGTATTCTTTAAATAAAGAAAGTGAAAATTTGCCAGACTACTCCCAGAACCTTTTAAAACAAATAAAATACCTTCGAAATATAATATTTTCACGAAAATGAAAAAAGGATAAAAACTTACGTTTTTATCCTTTTTGGTAACTCATCAAGTATGATTAATTCGGCTAAATAATCAGCCTGACCCCTCCTAGTTCTGAAACATGGTGTGAAAACCTATCGCTTGGAGAACTGATAAACATAAAATTGATAGGTATATTCCATTCCCTGCTTAGACGCTGAATAATTTGCGGACCAAAAATGCCGTGTATCTGAATATACTCAATTTTAATTTCGGGATAAGCCCTGTCGAGCACATCCAGGTCTCTTAAAAAATCTTCTGAAACCACTCCCCCGTCTTTTAAAACGGTAACAATTTTTAGTTTTTTAGTAATTTCATTTTCCTGAACATAAATCATCACTTTATTCAGAATTGAAATGTCATCGCCCTTGGTAAAGTAGACAAATTCCTGCTCGCTGAGTTTTTTAATTGCCCTAGTCAGATGAAATTTGCTGGCAGCGGCAACCTTTTTCACAGATGTAAAAAAACTATCAACCACCACAAGCATATACTGCATGATCTCGTTCCTGTTCAGCAAAAGCGTAATGATGATGATAGACGGGAGGAAGTATTGCAGAAAAACGATCAGATACTCTGCATGCATAATCACATTCCCGTAAAGTGCTGCCATCACCGCCATAACAGCAAGTGCTACTGAGAAAATAGATGCCCTCTCAGGCCTTGGGAGCCTGCTTCTTTTAATCTTTAAAAGAAAATTACCAAAGCCAAAATAGATCATTACCAAAAGGAATGAAATCGTATAAACACCTGCCAACGGACCAAGCTGACCCTGTGTAATCAGAAGTACCGACAGACAAAGAAGGTAAAACAGGATAAGAATTCTGGGAGAACTTCCGTTTTTGTTTTCCTTTAAAAGAAACTGTGGCAGGATACGGTCCAGGGTCATTCGTTTGATAAGACCATTTACGCCTACATAAGAAGTCAACAAGGCCCCGCTCAAAACCAGCACAGCATCCACCGAAATAAAGGTGGAAAGCCATGGACCGGCTGTGCTGTTACCAAGATGAGATAATAATGCTTCCTGATGCACGGCAACTTCTGTCAGAGGCAACACCATAACAGCAGCCAGGGCCATTAAAGGATTAATAACCGTAACGGCCACCCACATGTTCCGAAGTGTTTTTCGGAACACACCTCTTTTTTGCTCCTCAACAAAATTAGCCGAACTTTCAAAACCTGAGATGCCAAGCATCGCGGTGCTAAAACCTAAAAAAAGCGCTGTGGCAATCCCTCCGTGTGCAGGCGTTTTAAAATTATCGGAAGCTATATCAAAACCATGAATAGAGACAAACCATGCAGCACTTATAATCAAGGCAACCATGGCAAAAATGTGAAGAATAAAGATCACGATCGCGACAATGGATGATTCACTAATACCTGACATCACTAAAAATAAAAATGCTGTAATTAGTCCACCGGTTGCGAGCATAACCGGCAGCGAGGGTAAAATGCCATGCAGATAGTGCATCGCTTCACTGGCAGAAATAACAGCCGTAGTCATGTAAGACAAAATAGTAAGACATGCTGCAATGGAAGCATTACTTTTGCTGGTCGTATTCAAAAGTACGTTGTAAGCTCCGCCATTCAGGGGAAGCGCGCCAACCACTTCGCCATAAATTCTGCGAAAAAGGAAAAGGACTATGGCCACAAAAATCAACGCAAGCCACGCATACTGTCCTGCATAAATGATCGTAAGAGAGGAAACATATAAACAGGATGAAGTAATATCATTACCACAAATAGCTGTTGCGGCCAGTTCATTTAGTTTTTTTTGGTGTTGCATAAACTTAACAATGAAAAACTTTAAACACCAAAATCATGCCCGGTTTAACCCGGCAAGTGTTAGTATGATAAGTAAGGCCAGTTCGGACCAATAATACTGTCACTAACCAGCCGAAACCATAAAAGTCAGAAAATGGTATACTTCATCCTGATTTCTGATGTGATTTCGGGCAGAAGATAAATCATCTCCAATTTTAATGGTATAAGCTGTTTCGGGTAACGCCTCAAACATATCTTCATCCGTCGTATCGTCTCCAATGGCTAAAATAAAATCATACACCCCTCCTTCGACAAAACTTCTTGCCGCTGTACCCTTGTTGTAAGCAGTCTTTTTGACCTCGACAACTTTGTTTCCCTCTATAATTTGCAAGTTCAGTTCCGGCTGAATAAAATTCTTGAGCTGCCAGGCCAGCTCCTGGGCTCTTCGGTCAGCATATTCGGCATCATCAGCAACACGGAAATGCCAGGCCAAGGAGGTTTCCTTTTCTTCAACGAATGCTCCGGGACACCTTTTAGCATACAGATCAAGTATAGGCCTGATACTATCTATCCAGTTTTCCTCATAATTTTCATTTAAAACCCACTCCTCCTGACCTTTGGTTTTGATCAATGCGCCATGCTCGGCAATGATATGAACCGGCAGTCCCTTAAAGCGCTCATCCAGAAAAAGACGGTCTCTTCCGCTGATAATGACGACAGTATTGCGCTCTGCAAGTTCCATAATCAGATTTTTCACCTCGTCGGAAACATTCGCCTGAGAGGGATCCGGAACCAATGGCGAAAGCGTGCCATCATAGTCAAAGAACAAAATTCTGTTTTTGCTGGCCCTGTAAGCTTCACGCATTTGGGCAATGCCCTTATTTGTTAACAAAACTTGTTTTAGTCGTTCGTATTCTTGTTCAAGCATCATCATTTGGGTAAAAAAGTCATTGGTCCATGCAAATACATCATAGTCTCTGATCCGCTCACGCATAGCATCCATTCTCTTGGTCTGCTCCTGAGCCGGCATCTCAAATGCTTCCTGAATGGCCTGGGCAATCCCATTAATATCAAAGGGATTAATAATCAGCGCCTCGCCAAGCTCCTGTGCAGCACCTGCCATTTCGCTCAGAATCAGCACACCCTGAGAATCTTTCCGGCTGGCTACAAATTCTTTGCACACGAGGTTCATTCCGTCGCGAAGGGGCGTAATCAGGGCCACATCACTGGCAGTGTACATCCCCACCAGCTCAGGATAGCTCATCGAGCGGTACTGGTAAATAATAGGTTGCCAGTAAATATCGCCATATGCTGCATTGATCCTGCCAACGGTTTGATCGATCTCCATCTTCATAAACTGATATTGTTCGATCGTATCACGGGAGGGAACCACAACCATCACGAAAGAAACCTTTCCGTGCCACTGTGGATAGTCTTGCAGAAATTTTGTGAAGCCATGCAAACGATGTCTGATCCCTTTCGAATAATCCAGCCGGTCCACCGAAAAAATTATTTTCTCCATCAGTGAGGCTCTGCTTTGATCACGGACTTCGGCGACCTCAGGATCATCATAGGAACCATTGAATTTTTCATAATCAATGCTGATCGGAAAAGAATCTATTTTAACGATCCTGTTTCCCATATGTACATAATGCAACTTATTACCGTAACCCGATACCAGACGGGCAGCTTTTAGAAAGTTCTCAACGTAGTCATTGGTATGAAATCCTACTACATCCGCACCGAGAATTCCGTCAACGATCGCTTTCCGCCATATCACAGGCAGCATCCGGAACAGTTCATAGGAAGGAAAAGGAATGTGAAAGAAGAATCCGATTTTATTGTCAGGATATTTCTGCCGGATCATTTCCGGCAATAGCATCAGCTGATAATCCTGCACCCATATGGTGTCTCCTGGCTGAATCACCTGATCAACTTTGTCAAAGAAAAGCTTATTTGCTGTTTTGTAAGCCTCAAAATAATGATCTTCAAACCGGGCCAGGTAGGGAAAATAATGGCATAACGGCCATATTAAATTATTGCAGAATCCTTCATAATAATCTTCATTAACTTGTTCGGGGATAAAAACGGGATGCACCTGAAAAGAATCATTTTCGATTGATAGCCCTCCCAGCTCCTCCTCTGTCTGCTCGCTATACCCAATCCATTGAATTTTTTCCTGCTTACTAAAAAAAGAATCCTTTCTCTCAGCTGTCAGCGACAGTACTGCTGAGACGAGTCCGCCAGAGTTTGCCTGAGTTCTATATGCTCATCGTGATGAATAATTTTAAAAGGTACCCTGTAAGCAACTACAATTAATCTGCCTGAACTTTGTATTTCTTTTTGATCTGTCATACGTGTTAAACGATCCCATTTCAGAGTTCATTTTCTTAAAAATAGGCAAATAATCGTGTAAAGACAAAATTTCAATGAGTTAATTACAATCAAAGAGTAGATTTTATTTGGTTTTTAGCAGCGACAGAAATAAAATTCCAAATTTTTATTTCATGTATTTCCCCAAATCTTTCCAATTTATTAAATTGTTATAAGACACTATCGTTCAAATAATTAATCAGTTCAAATTGAAAGAGTGAATAAAATCAATCGGACTCCATATGATCGATTACTTCTCCGTATTTTGAATAGTATAAAGTGTTTAGTAATATATTTGCAAACTCACCTTCCAAATCCCGAACGACCTTCAAGATGGCAAAATCCCCGATTGATCAGATATTAAGCCCGGTAAGCAAATTTATACATCAGGAGTTTACAGGCGGCATCATTCTTTTTATCAATGTGATTGTGGCCATTGTTTGGGTAAATTCTCCCTGGGGAGAATCCTATCATCATTTGTGGGATACTAAACTTTCGATCGGCTTTCACGACTTTGTCTTCAGCAGGCCTTTGCATGTCTGGATCAATGACGGCCTTATGGCGCTATTCTTTTTTGTGATTGGATTGGAACTGAAAAGAGAGTTTATTGCCGGCGAATTATCAACGCTAAAAAAAGCATCGCTTCCTATGATGGCTGCCTTGGGCGGGATGCTGGTACCTGCGGGCATATATTTTCTACTGAATAAAAATCTTGAATCTGAACATGGCTGGGGAATCCCGATGGCGACCGATATCGCTTTTGCGCTTTCGCTGTTGTCGATGGCCGGCAGGCACATTCCAGGTTCGGTAAAGGTATTTCTTTCAGCCCTTGCCGTAGCCGATGATTTAGGCGCCGTACTTGTGATCGCTTTTTTTTACACCGCACATATTGCCTTTACACCTTTAATCTTCGCAGGTGTCCTGCTGGCAATTTTAACGATTGGAAATTTACTGGGCGTTCGCAGTACACTTTTTTATCTGATCATCGGCATCGCTGTCTGGGGCGGATTTATTTTTTCAGGCGTTCATGCTACAATCGCAGGCGTACTGGTTGCCTTCACAATCCCTGCCCGGACTAAAATTGATGAAAATGAATATGTCAGTAAAATCAGAACGTATATCACCAATTTCGAAAATGAAATCCCGCAAAACGGATCACTAACGACCGCTGAGCAGCATCAGACCATCGAAAAAATAAAAAAACTAAGTACCGATGCGGAAACACCGCTGCAAAAAATAGAATATTCACTGCATCCCTGGGTAGCCTTCGTGATCATGCCGTTATTTGCTTTGGCTAATGCAGGCATGGTGATCGGAAGTGACTTCTTTTCTTCTTTGCTTAACCCTGTTAGCATTGGCGTTTCAGCCGGACTGTTAGCCGGAAAATTTATAGGCGTGTTACTTTTCACTTATTTGATGGTACGGTTTAAATTCTCAGAATTACCTTACCAGACAACCTGGAACCATATCATCGGAGTTGCGATGCTCGCAGGAGTCGGTTTTACTATGTCACTTTTTATCACAGGACTGGCTTTCAGCCACGCAGAAATGGTCGACCAGGCAAAATATGGTATTTTACTTGCTTCTGTCATCGCAGGCGTGTCTGGAATTGTTTTTTTGAAGAGTATCAAACAGGAAAGCTAAAACAATATCAGGTTACCTTCAAGGGTACTGCCAATATTTTAAACTGACCTATTTTCAGCGGAAACTACATGGGAATAAATGATTTGCTTAAAAGGTTTGACATTTCATCCGAAAGGGAAGAATATTCCACAATTCATGACAGTGTGGAAAACGGTATTGAATTCAAAGGCACGAACCTGTGGATTCTGATCTTTGCCATATTTATTGCATCGGTCGGGCTTAACGTCAATTCGACTGCCGTTATCATTGGGGCCATGCTCGTCTCTCCTTTGATGGGACCCATTCTGGGCATGGGATATAGCATTGCCACATATGACTTTTCTTTATTTAAAAAAGCGTTTGTCAACTACCTTTTTGCCATCATCGCCGGCCTTTTGACCTCAGCGCTCTATTTTTTTGTTACCCCTATCTATCAGGCGCATTCGGAACTTCTTGCCCGGACTCAGCCCAGTATTTACGATGTAATCATTGCGTTGGTAGGTGGACTTGCGGGTATTGTCGCCATTTCAAGCAAACACAAGGGAAATGTTGTTCCGGGCGTAGCCATTTCTACGGCGCTGATGCCTCCGCTCTGTACTGCTGGTTATGGCCTCTCATCTGGGAACTGGCCGTTTTTTTTCGGCGCTCTCTACCTTCTGACGATTAATACCGTTTTTATCGGTAGTGCCACATTGATTACCGTCCGGCTGCTAAGATATCCGATCCGTAATTATGCGGATGAAAATCAAAAAAGAATGGCCAACCGGTGGGTCTCCTTTATTGTGGTGATCACCACGATTCCAAGCATTTACTATGGCTATCTGCTAGTACAAAAAGAGAATTTTATCCAGAATGCCAACAATTTCATCACAAACGAAAGTTACATTGAGGGTGATTTTCTGCTAAAAAATGAACTGGACCCGGCAAAAAGGCAGATCAAGCTGATTTACGGAGGAAAGATGATTGATAATCCAGACAAACAGCGCCTGGCCAAAAGAAAAAACATATATGGCCTTCATGATGCGACACTGATCATCCAGCAGGGATTTTCTATCAACGACGTATCCAAAGATCTTACCCAGGACGAGCGCTACCAATCAGAAATAAACCGTCTAAAAACGACACTCGGCCTTGCAATTCAAAAACAGGACAGTATTACCAGGACAAAAAAAATGGGAAATCCTCTTTACCAGGAAATGAAACCTCTTTTTCCGGAGATCCGGTACTGTTCTGCGGATAAACAAACGTTTTATACAGATGCAAACCTGGTAAAACATTTTAACGTAGTGGTTTTAGGTACGACCAACCCCAAAAAGACTAACCGGGACTTAACAAGAATCAGCAAATGGCTGAAAGTCAGACTAAAAAGTGATTCATTAAAACTGTATATCGAAAAATCTACTTTTTAACTTTATCTTCTACTCTCCTGGATTTCGGGCTCGATACTTTCATTAAAGGTTGATTCACAGTATTATTTTTCGTAGATTGGGATCTGTTAATAAATTTGCTGCTGTGTAGCTTTCATTATTGTAGCTGCCATGTTACCGATTTTTTTGATCTGCCGGGGCCTTTTTGCTCTACTACCTATTTTTTAAATCAGCACCCGTTTCGCTGATTTAAAAAATTCAGAAAGGGACTAAATTCAACAGTTTTTAAGTTTGTTTCTGTTTGTCTCCAAGGATTTTACTCTGAGTTTTTCATTTGCCCGGCTGCAATTTTCTATTTCAATTATCGGTGATTAGGGCTCTATTTAATCCCAATCATTATGAATGACTTTTTCAACCAACCTCTCTTAGCCAACCCACTTTCTTCCTGGCTGTTTGCCGCAGCCATTATCACTGCTATATTTATCGGCATCCGGCTTACACGGCACTACGTTTTAAGGCGTTTAAAATCCTGGTCTTTAACCACCACAACAACCTGGGACAATTTTTTGGTGGAAATGACTGAAAATTCAGTGGTACCGTTTCTTTACATCGCAAGCGTCTATTTTGCCATTTCCGCTTTACAATTACCCGCTAAAATTGAAAGAGTTGCCGACATTATATTTCTTGTCTCAACTACCTTTTTTTCGCTTCGGATTCTTAGTGCTGCATTCAAAAAATTTGTTTTCTCCTTTATCCATACACAGGAAAACAGCGAGGCAAAAGAAAAACAAGCCAGTGGACTGATATTGATTATCAATGTGGTCATTTGGATATTTGGTATCATCTTTATGATCGACAATCTTGGCTACGATGTCACCTCGCTCATCGCCGGACTTGGAATAGGAGGTATAGCGATTGCATTAGCTGCTCAAACGATCCTAGGTGATCTTTTCAGTTATTTTGTTATCTTTTTTGACAAACCGTTTGAGATCGGTGATTTTATTGTAATCGATGATAAATCAGGAATTATAGAACACATCGGCATTAAAACAACCCGGATACGTACACTTGGAGGTGAACAGCTGGTTTGCTCGAACACAGACCTGACCAATTCAAGGCTTCATAATTACAAACGGCTTAAGCAAAGACGGATTTTGTTTACGCTTGGTGTCACCTACCAGACCCCTCATCAACAGCTTTCGGAAATCCCCGCGCTTTTAAAACAGATTATTGAGTCAAAACCATACGTCAAATTTGATCGTGCTCATTTTTCTGGGTATGGCGATTTCAGTCTTAATTTTGAAATCGTGTATTATATTCTGGATTCAGATTACAGCTTGTACATGGACAAGCAGCAGGCCATTTACCTGGATATTTACAAGGCCTTTGAAGCGAGAGGTATAGAATTTGCATATCCAACTCAGACGCTTATGGTTCAGGCACAGAATAATTCGCTGAAAAGTGTGTCTTCAATTTAAATATTTAACCGGCAGCACCATCTAACTATGCTGTCGGCAACAATAAAAGCTTGAGCGGAATCTCGACAGGATTCGTTAATGATAATGCGTTATTTGTGGTGAAGTAGTGTTTATCAAACAACCTTAAAAAATAAACCCCTATGACAAAACATGAAGCTGAACAATGGATACGGCAGGCCCAGAAATATATAGGAGCTAAAAAGCCAGTTGTTACAAAGAGTCAGTTAGGATTCCCTTCAACGATCGAGCCTTGCAGACTTGACAGTGTAATGCTAAAAGAAGACAATGGAGACTTTTTCCCAATCGCGCGCCTTAGGTCGGTGAATACGGGAATTTTATGTGGACAGGAAGATTTAGAACAAACCCTTGAGTATTTACACCGGGTGGGTAACTAGCTTTGCCGCAGGTCTAATTGTTTAATAGAAACCTGACAGTAATCACATAAATACTTGCTCGATTTCCCCAAAACTTCAGCTGGGACGTAAGGTCCTTCACTAGTAAATAAAAACGAATCCCGTTTATGGAATTATTTGTACTATTCTCCATTCTGATTACTCTTGCTGCACTTTTCTCCTATATCAATGTAACCTTGTTGAAACTTCCCTCCGGCATAAGTCTTATGCTCATGGGTTCTGTGGCCGCTTTGGGTGTTATTGCCTTAGGTCATATTTCGCAAAGCTTTACAGAAATCGTTCAGCAGAAGCTTGAACTGATCGATTTTTCAGAATTTCTCTTAGGTATCCTGTTAAGCTTTTTACTTTTTGCCGGATCCCTTCATGTCAATCTAGATGACCTGAAACAATCGGCAAAAAGCATTACCAGTTTTGCTGTGCTAGGCACGATCCTGTCCACTTTCATAGTAGGTTACTCATTCCATTATCTAATGGATTTATTTGGGCATCCCTTACCCTTGCTTCTTTGCCTGTTGCTTGGAGCGCTAATCTCCCCTACTGACCCGATCGCTGTGATGGGCATTTTAAAAAAGGCCAACCTATCAAAAAAAATAGAAACCAATATTGTAGGAGAATCGCTTTTTAACGATGGGATTGGCGTGGTAATTTTTGCAACGCTGCTTAAAATCGAATCAGTAGGCGTAGCGAATTTCGGGGTATGGGAGATCAGCTTATTGTTTGTGCAGGAAGCAATTGGCGGTATCACGCTAGGCGTCGGGATAGGATTTCTGGGGTATAAGCTAATGAAATCGATCGACCATTTTCAAACCGAAATCTTAATTTCGCTGGCCATGGTGATGGGTGGCTATTCGCTTTGTCATTATCTTCATGTTTCTGGGCCATTAGCTATGGTCGTAGCAGGAATCATGACCGGAAACAGAGGCACTGCACTTGCGATGAGTGATGAAACCCGTGATTATTTGGGTAAATTCTGGGAAGTGACCGATGAGATCCTTAATGCCATTCTTTTTATGCTAATCGGTCTTGAAATTGTCGTAGTTGATTTTGAAACCAGTTATATTATCACTGGCCTTATTACCGCCGTTATTGTCATTACAGCGCGATTGATTGCGCTGTATTGCACGGCTTTTACTTTCGGTTTTGCCCGGAAAATGGGAAACGGAACGCTGAAAATCATGACATGGGGCGGACTCCGAGGAGGAATTTCCATCGCGTTGGCACTTTCATTACCACCAAGCTCTCACAAAAATATAATTGTTTCAGTGACCTTCGTTGTTGTTTTATTTTCGATTCTAGTCCAGGGATTTACAATTGCACCCCTTATCAAGAAATTGAACAGCAAAGGAATCTCTGAGCAATGAAAAAGCTATTTTCCTCCCTTTCCAAAATAGCCTTCATTTGTGCAATTTCCTCTCTCTGTGATTTTATAATACCCTCAGCAAGTTTTTTGACCTCCGGATAATTAAGATTGGCTACCTGACTGGTCATAATGGCCGAGGAATGGTGTGGGATCATCGCTCTCATGTACTCTCTGTCACTGATAAAATTTGGTCTCTTAGACCGGCGAAACTCAAAACAAAAACCAGAATACTTACTGCATAGATCAACGTATTCCATTTTTTACTGTTATACATGCCCGGCATAAAAATCAGCATGATCAGTGCCATGGCTGATATCATTAAAAGGGTCATGTAAACCGGGTTACGCTTAAGTAAATGTGATCCATTTGATCCACATTCAAAAACATCACACTATACATAATAACAAACGACACAAACAGCATCCCAAAGAATATTGATTACTTTCCATGATTTCACAATTTAGTTAATGAAAGTACTCCCTATAAAAAACAATACGAAAAAAAAAATCAATCGCAATCCTTTTCATTTAAATCCTTTGGTTCGTTTCTCGCTGAATATCAGCACCTGGTTTCTGGAAAACAAAGACTGTTTGTTGAAAAGGAATTCCATCAACGATTAACCCCGCGATAATAATTTTGATTGCTCCAGTGACAGCTGTCCCGGATAACAAATGAAAAAGAATAACCGAAACCTACCAAAAGATAAGCAGTTTGACAGTACCGGATCAGCGTTGATATTAAATTAACATCTTCGAGAAGAAGAAGAAGCTTTTACAGTCGCTGTAAAAATGATTAACAGTTAGCATTCCAATTGCACCCTGGACTGATTATTTTACTGCATCAAGTTGAGACAGTTCGTTTCGACAACATAAATTAAAAACAGACTTATAAAATCATTTCCCCAGTCTATTTTGAACGTATGCCTTATCACAAAAAATGTTAGAAAATTGATCGAATAAAAAAAATGTTGACTAACAACTATGAGTATATCGCCGGAACCTATGACTGGATCAGCCGGTTGATTTTTCAAAAATCTATTATTAATTCTCAAAAATCACTCGCAGCTTTCATGATTTCCCCTTCGGATATTCTTATCGTGGGTGGTGGAACTGGTGGAATTCTGGAAGAAATCACCAGGCTACACCCCGATGGGCTCCGCATTACTTACTTGGATATTTCCTCGAAGATGATTGCTCTTGCTAAAAAAAGAGATATTAAAAAAAATGAAATTAATTTTCTCCAGATGCCGGTAGAAAGTTATTTCACCGACCAAAGATTTGACTTCATTATTACCTGCTTTGTTTTTGACAATTTTTCAAATCAGAAATCCAAATCCATTTTCAATCTTCTCGACAATCTGCTTCGAGTTAAGGGATCCTGGTTATTCGCTGACTTTCAGGTACAAAAGGATTGGAATAGATTATGGCAAAACGCTCTACTAAAATGTATGTATTGTTTTTTTTGGATTGTCTGTAGTATCGAAGCAGTCAACCTTCCTGACATGGATGAAAACTTTAGGCAGGCAAATTATACTATCTTTTATCACCGACAACATTTTTTTAGGTTTATCCAGTCAGTGGTTTACCGCAGAGACGAAGCAGCACAATGACCGTAGTGGCAGCACTCAATATTGTCTGGCCCCTTGTAAATGTTATTATCAAACACCCAAAAACCAAAAAAAATAAATACATCGCTAAACATCAGATTTAAATCGAGCTAATTAATCGCTAAGGCCTTGGAAGATTAAGGTCAGCTTTTAACTCCTTGATTTGCTGTGTAGGCTGGTTACAATGGGCGGATATCAGCAGGATGAATTGATAAGCATTGTATACAACAATGGGTAATACAGGGACATGATTCCATAAATCTTCCTTAGTACTTTTAACAAAGGCTATCAATTTTTACGCTTTTCTTTAAAAGATCTAAGTGCTTCATGCGAATTTGCCGGTTCCAGGGCTTAAAATGTTTTCGATTTATGCGAACGGTCTTCTACAGCTTTGATCAATTGGTGATCAGTAAATTTGATTTCTTTACTTTTTTCAGGATTTGCAGGCTTTTTAGTGGCTCTTCTACCATCATCCGGAGGTTATTTCCCGCAACTGCAATATGTTTAACACATTCTTTAATACACCATTTGTCGGCAGCAGGTTTGAACGCTAATTGTGAAACGTTCAAATGTTTTACTACGCCAATTACTGCTAGTTCCGTTTGTGTTCAAAAGTTCATGGCATTGTCACTTTCCTACGCCGTATGCATTATAGATTCAGCTTCTAAGTGAGTGTTTGCCTTCGTTACCAATTGTTGCTGATCTGTGTTTTTTCTCTGTACCTCGCTTATATTAACGCCCAAAGCTCAGGAGTACATAAAAGTAAACAGACCTCCTTCCGGAATGTATTTATTAAATTTGGAGATGATGGAATAGAAAAATTCATCAATAATTAAAATGTGTTGGATTGTTCAAACAAGGCAAGCTATTAGAAGCATATTACGCATAGTTTTAAAGTTTTTATAAAAATGACAAAGATAAAAATACTTATAAATGACTTATTGTCAAATACTTATAAGTCATTAATTTTGAGAGGTTTTAAAGATCAAAAGCAAAAAGAAATCCTGTTAAAATTGAATTTTAACAGGATTTCTTAAGCCTTGCAAAAAAATGTATGGTCTGGACGGGACTTTTAAAAATTATCACCGTTACGAAACGAAGCCTAGTCTCCCGGTATTTCTACAAGTCATTGACTAAAACTCACTTTCCTTTTGCAAGTTTTTCTTTCAATATCAGCATATCGCTGCTCACTTTCATGTTTAGAATTCTAGCATAAATCTGGGTTGTACGAATGTTCGTATGTCCCAGCATTCGAGATACTGTCTCTATCGGTACTCCATTCTGTAACGTAATCGTGGTTGCAAATGTGTAACGAGCGACATGGCAGGTCAACGATTTGCTGATACCACACAGTACTGCAATTTCTTTTAAAAAATCATTCATTTTCTGGTTGCTTGCAACAGGTAAGAGATTCCCCCTTAAGACCCGAACAGGATTTTCCAAGTATTTGTCGACAATCGCTTTGGCCTCAGGCAGCAGCGGAATGTTACATTCCTAATTTGTTTTAACCCCGCCGTATGAATATCCATTGCTGCCCGTCAAATCCTTCAACAATGTCGGAGGGCTTTAGATTGTGGACGTCGCTGTAAGAAAGACCTGTATAACAGCAAAATAGAAATGAATCCCTGACTTGTGTAAGCCTTTCTGAAACAAATTTTTTATCAGCAATCAAATTAATCTCTGTTTGTGTAAGTATGGCTTTATCTGCTTTCTTGTATTTCCCCTTGAAGTTCGAATATGGGTCGACTTGAATCCAGCTATTATTTAAACAAATGTTAATTATCTTTCGAAGCATTTTCATGTGTCTGACTACCGAATTATTACTCATTTTACGAACGGAACGTAGATAAAATTCATAGTCACTGACAAAAGCGAAATCGACTTTTTTGATATCCAAATCTGATGCCCCAAATTTCGCCTTTAAAAAAGCCCTGGTATGGCTTTCGAGCACTCTATATCGATTAAGTGTCCCTGGTGCATACTCTGTTCCTACAAGCGCTTCCATTCGCTGGTTATGCTCTTTGATTACTCCCAACAGAAGTTTGGGATTTTCAACCCGGCCATTGAATTTATCTTTAACTGATTCGGCTGTAATTAGCTCACCGCATCTTACAAGTTCACTATGGGCACCAAATACTTTCTCCTGTAAAGTATTTAGGTATGCATTTGTGGCCCGAACGTCTTCTTTACTGCCAGATAACCTACCGGCTTTACTGTGTTCCATCTTTTTGGATCACATTGCCTTCCCGTGGCAATTTCAATCCGTTTGCCGTTGACGGTCAATCTTAAATAAATCGGCGCTTCACCACCGTCATAATTCTTTTGCTTTCTCACATAGAAAAGCAGACTCAAATTTGCCGTCATAACTTTTAAGTTAAAAGGTTAAACAAAATTAGTCTTGCAAATCCGGTAGCACAAGATGTTCTTCGGCATAACATGCTGCAATACAATTGGTTACGCGTATTCTGGTGAGTTGGAGAATTCAGAGATCTAACTCACCGAATTACTCACCTTTTTTTTGAGAATTATTGAATATTTCGGGGTATTCCGCAAAAAATAAAACTCCTGCAAATACTTGATTTGCAGGAGTTTAGCGAGTTTTGATACTCTTTTCTGTGATCCCGTTGTGATTCGAACACAAGACCTACTACTTAGAAGGCAGTTGCTCTATCCAGCTGAGCTACGGGACCGTTTAAAATAAAAACAGTTGGTGATATGCAGCGAGCAATTTTAAATTACTCAATGATAATTGCCAACTGATCAATGGTTATAATTGTCGGGGAGACAGGATTCGAACCTGCGACCCTCTGGTCCCAAACCAGATGCGCTACCGGGCTGCGCCACTCCCCGAAACCTTAAAACCTTTTTTCGATGGTTGTCAAATTACTTTTCAAACCATCAACTAATTTGCGGCGACCCGCATTAATGAAACAGTGTAGAGGAAGCGGGATTCGAACCCGCGGTACCCTTGCGAGTACGGCAGTTTAGCAAACTACTGGTTTCAGCCACTCACCCATCCCTCCGTCTTTCCGTTCTGGGTTGCAAATATAGCGGGTTGTAAATCAGAAAAACAAATGTTTTCGAAAAAAAAAGTTTGTCACAAGCTTCTATTGTCTATTTTTGGAAAACTTTTAATTAGTCAAATCGTTCATTATGAACTGGAATTACCCCTTTGAAAGTACTGAATATTTTTTTATATTTTTCTTTATTCTTGCCTACATTACCTTCTTTTACCGTACCATTCGTGTGGCGCGGCAGCTTAATACCACGGCCAGAACTTTAATTTTAAAACTATTTTTACGTACCATTTATTTCGCTTTACTGATCGTCAGTTTGCTCGGCCCGTCTTTTGGTGAAGCGGATCAGGCTATCCAATCGAAAGGAAAGGACATTTATATTCTGATTGACCTGTCCAAATCCATGGATGCGACAGACGTCACGCCTACACGCCTGGAAAAAGTAAAATTTGAAATTAACCATTTCGTCCAAAACCAGCATTCAAACCGCATCGGACTGATCGTTTTTTCAAACGAAGCTTTCGTTCAGGTCCCGCTTACTTATGATGCCGCCGCTCTTGAACTTTTCATTCAAAGCTTGCAAACAGAACTTTTACCAACCAGCGGAACAAATATCTGTGGCGCTACGGAACTGGCATATAAAAAACTGGTCGACGGAAACGACCGTCCAGGCCGTTCAAAAATGATTGTCATTTTTACGGATGGTGAAAATAAAAGTGACTGTTACAGGTCACTATACAACAACATCAGGCGATTTGGCGTCGGTGTATACGTCGCTGCCGTGGGTACCAAAAATGGCAGCAGTATCCCGTCAGAGGGCAAACCTTTAAAAGACGAAAAAGACAATCTGGTGATCAGTAAACTTGACGATGACTTTTTACAAACCATGGCAATCAGTACAAAAGGATCTTATTACGAATTGAATAATGAGAAAAACGAAATAAACAGGATGATCAGCGAGATCAATAATGCGGACGGAACACTTGTAGACACAAGAACTGTCACCGTTGTCAGTAATAAATATTACTATTTTCTTGGCGCTGCGCTCTTTTTATTAATTCTTGACATTTTAATTACCATCGGAACTTTCCGACTCTGAGTATCTATTCTTATTTTTGCCTTCAAACCGGAATATTATGAACGCCTTACTATTGTACTTACTGCTTTTGCTATGGGACAACCGGACGTTCGATGCTATTACAAAAACGAATGAACGTAAGATTGGCGCGGAAATGGCTTTTAAGAAAAAGCAGTTTGTGAATGCGTCCAAATTATATCATCAGATTACCTACGGCTCTGTTTTTTCTGATCCGGCGGCAAGGCTTAACATGGCACACTCCTATTATCAGGCCGGACAGCTGAAAGATGCTTTATATCAATATAAATTGCTTGATCATGTAAAAGACAAAACCATTGCCTCGGTTGCAAATTGTCAGGTTGCGCTGATACTGGTTTCTAAAAAAGATACGGCAGCGGCTTTGGAAAAATTAAAAACGGCACTTCGTCTTGAACCCAGAAACACAGTCGCGCGGTCAAACTATATTATTTTAAAAACACATTTTTCAGGAATAGAACAACCTTCGCAGTCGAGCCAGGACAATAGAATGGCGAAAAATGAAGCAAGTAAAAACAAGCCAACTCCATCAAAACCAGAGCCAAAACCGGAAGGGCTTGAACAGGAAGAAGCAGCAAAACGTGAGCAATTATTACGCAGTCTGAAATCCATGAATATGTCAGAAGAACAGGCCCGTCTTATTTTGGATGCCATGAAATCAAACGAATCCCAATATATTTACCAACTCAGACGAAAACAGTACGCAAAAAAGTCTGAGCGAAATGAAACAATAGAATGGTAATTTTTACTATAAAACTCCATGAACAGCATACCAGAAACTAATTTTCAATTCCCAAACCAAACCGGTTTTTACAAAGGAAAAGTACGTGATGTATACTCTTTTGAAGATAAACTGGTAATGGTTGCCACCGACAGAATTTCTGCTTTTGACGTTATTTTGCCAAAAGCAATTCCTTATAAAGGCCAGGTTTTAAATCAGATTGCAGCACACTTTTTGTCGGCAACTTCGGATATTGTGCCAAACTGGTTGCAGGAAGTTCCGGACCCTAATGTAAGTATGGGTATTAAATGCAATGCTTTTCCTGTGGAAATGGTGGTTCGTGGATATCTGGCAGGCCATGCATGGCGGGAATATTCGGCGGGAAAAAGAGAAGTTTGCGGAGTTTCTTTGCCTGACGGACTGAAAGAAAATGACAAATTACCGACACCTATCATCACGCCTACAACAAAAGCACACGAAGGGCACGACGAAGATATTTCAAAAGAAGAAATATTAAGTCACGGACTTGTGTCCGAAGATAATTACGAACATTTGGAACGCTACACTTTAGCGCTTTTCAATCGTGGCACAGAAATGGCTGCCGACCAGGGACTTATTCTTGTTGATACAAAATATGAGTTTGGAGAATTGAATGGCACGATTTATTTAATAGACGAAATCCATACGCCGGATTCCTCACGTTATTTTTATAAAGATACGTATGAAGAAAATCAGAGACTAAACCAGCCTCAGAAACAATTGTCGAAAGAATTTGTAAGAGAATGGCTAATTCAAAATGGTTTCCAGGGAAAAGAAGGACAAACTGTACCAGCGATGGAAGAGGCTTGGATCCAACAGATTTCGGAACGTTATATTGAGCTTTTTGAAAAAGTGTCTGGCAGGAAATTCCAGAAAAACAATTTAGATAATCCATTGCAACGCATAGAAAAAGCCATCCTGCGGGCACTAGCCTAGTTTGGTAAAACTAATTAACCTAACAAATCATCTGGTTTTAACAAAAACTCGTATGAATCACAGCCTACAAAAAAAAGAACAATACGCCTACATCGACCTTGAAGAGACGGCGTTCGCTGATGAAATCCCAGCAGCTTTCGAGGAAAAATCCCGTGAGCTTTTTCGTGAAGGATTCAACAACCTGATCGTCAATATGCAGGTGACAAAATCCATCGATACCAATGGAACATCTGTACTCAAAAAAGTAAACAGGTTATGTATTAACGACTTGGGTATGTTGGTAATCGTTACCAGAGATGATGATTTTATTGACTTGCTTGAATCTTTAAAAATTCCTGATTTAAACATACTTCCAACGCAGGAAGAGGCCATTGATGCAGTTTTCATGAACAATCTTGAAAATGAATTCGGTGCGGGAGATGACGATTATGATGCAGACGATTATGACAATGTAAGTGAATCAAGCGAACCCTGATTACTTAGAATCGTTCTTTTTAAGCTCAAAACCATCATCCCAAGGGTGATGGTTTTTTTATTTTACCCTAAAATTTCGTAGTTTAACAATGCGGAAAAGCTGATATTAATGAAAAGTGTAAAACAAAAATCACAGCATTTTCTTTTGAAAAATTCATAACAATAGTATCACTTCATTGTCAAATTATCAGTATTTTCAGATTTATTGTAATAAAACAACCAATTTCATATAGGTTGGATAAAATTTCGTGGTTTTGATATTACACCAAATATTTTTTATCATTATCTTGCGTGGCTTTACTCTATTCTTAATGCGATAGCGGCAAAGCGTTTAATTTAATTTGCTTATTTATATAAATTCTACACACGAATTTGTAAAAAATCTACACTCTTCGATATATGTCGCAAATGTCAGAACCAATGGTAGAACAACAGGGGCTTTATCGCCCGGAATTTGAACATGATGCATGTGGGATAGGTTTCCGTGCCAACATTAAGGGTCGCAAGTCACATCAGATCGTGGCGGACGCTATTCACATGCTGGAAAGAATGGAGCATCGGGGTGCTACCGGTTTTGATCCAAACACCGGTGATGGCGCCGGTATCCTGATACAGATTCCCCACGAGTATTTTGTAGAAGAATGCTCAAAAATCGGTTTCCAATTACCTCCTGCGGGTGAGTATGGTGTAGGTATGATCTTCTTTCCAAATGACGAAACCGTCAGGGAAGAATGCAGGGATATTGTAAACCGAAAGTTAAAAAGACTGGGCTTAACCCTGATGGGTTACAGAAAAGTGCCGACACTGAACAATACGCTTGGTGAAGGATCTTTGTCTGTGGAGCCTTATGTAGAACAGCTTTTCATCAAACGTCCGGACGATGTTACTGAAGACATCGCTTTCGAACGTAAACTTTATATACTCCGCCAGGTTTCTGCGCGTCTGATCCATGATACTGTAAAAGGTGCAAAAGGTACTTTTTATTATTCATCCTTATCATGCCGCACAATTTCCTACAAAGGACAACTGACGACTGCTCAGTTGAAATATTATTTCCCGGATCTTGAAAATGAGTCCGTGGTTTCGGCGCTTGCTGTTGTTCACTCTCGTTTTGCCACCAATACTTTTCCGAAATGGGAACTTGCGCAGCCTT
Source organism: Dyadobacter frigoris (assembly GCF_005280585.1). Classification (GTDB taxonomy): domain Bacteria; phylum Bacteroidota; class Bacteroidia; order Cytophagales; family Spirosomataceae; genus Dyadobacter; species Dyadobacter frigoris. The sequence continues at coordinate 30,510 of NZ_SZVO01000027.1, read as the reverse complement.
TCCGTTACATTGCTCACAATGGCGAAATTAATACCGTCAAAGGAAATGTGAACTGGATCCGCGCCGGCGAAAAAGCTTTCCAGTCGGAATATTTCAGCAAAGAGGAAATGGATATGATCCTTCCGATTTGTGACCGGGGACAATCGGATTCAGCGAATCTTGATAATGCTATTGAATTGCTTCACCTTTCCGGCCGCTCGCTTCCTCATGTAATGATGATGCTTGTGCCTGAGGCCTGGGATGGCAATGAGCAGATGGATGCTGAACGTAAAGCGTTTTACGAGTATCACGCCGCGATCATGGAACCCTGGGACGGACCTGCTTCAATTTCGTTTACAGACGGAAAAATGGTAGGTGCAACGCTTGACCGTAATGGTTTGCGCCCGTCACGTTACTGGGTTTTGGATGATGACACCATCATTATGGCTTCTGAAGCCGGAGTTTTGGATGTTGATCAGGCGAAAGTAGTAACCAAAGGCCGTTTACAGCCAGGACGTATGTTCATCGTTGATATGGAACAAGGCCGTATCATTCCTGATGAAGAAATTAAAGCACAGATATGTTCAGCGCAGCCTTATCAGCAGTGGCTGAATGAAAATAAATTGCGCGTTGAAGATCTTGATCAGCCAATTCGTACTTACAGACAATACGAAGATTCTTCGTTGTTGAAACGTCAGATGGCTTTTGGGTTTACTTCGGAAGATTTGCGGATGATCCTTGCTCCTATGGCGCAAAGTGGTATGGAGGCCATCGGATCGATGGGTACAGACGTTCCTTTGGCTGTTCTTTCGGAACAAAGCCAGCATATGTCGAGTTACTTCAAGCAGCTTTTTGCTCAGGTAACAAACCCTCCTATTGACTCGATTCGTGAAAGAGCAATTATGTCGCTGATCTCTTTCGTAGGAAGTACAGAAAATATCCTGACAGAAACGCCTCAGCATTGCCGTCAGATCGAATTGCCGCATCCTGTTTTAACCGTTTCGGAATTTGATAAATTAAGATTTATTGACAAAAATCACTTCCAGGCAAAAACGATCAACATCTATTTCCGCGCAGATGAAGGTGGAAAAGCGCTGGAACGTGCTTTGGCGAGAATTTGCCGGTATGCGGTTGAAGCAATTGAAGATGGTTTTGAGATCATCATTCTTTCTGACCGTGCAATCGATTCGGATCATGCGCCAATTCCTACTTTGCTTGCAACAGCTGCCATACATCACCACTTGATCCGTGAAGGTTTGAGAGGAAGAGTTGGTTTGCTTGTGGAGGCTGGTGATGTTTGGGAAACGCATCATTTTGCTACGCTGATTGGTTATGGTGCAGCCGGTGTTTGTCCTTATATGGCTTTCGAAACGCTTTCTTTCATGAACCGCAAGAACATGATCGATGGTGAGTTTACCGACGATAAATTATATTACAACTACATCAAAGCTGTTAACAAAGAGCTTTTGAAGATTTTCTCTAAAATGGGAATTTCTACACTTCAGTCTTACCAGGGCGCTCAGATTTTCGAATGCGTTGGTATGAATAAAGATGTGGTTGACCGTTTCTTCACAGGTACTATTTCCCGCATCAGCGGGATGGGGATTTCTGAAATTGCGCGTGAAGTTTTGGTTCGCCATAAAGTTGCTTACCACGAAAGTCCAAACATGACTCCGCGTCTGGAGGTTGGTGGATTTTATCAGTGGAAACAACGTGGTGAAGCGCATATTTTCAATCCGCAGACTGTTCACTTGCTGCAACATTCAACAAAAAATAACAGTTACGCTGAGTTTAAGAAATATTCAAAACTCATTGACGACCAAACACATAAAGCATTAACACTTCGTGGATTGTTGCGTTTCAAAAAAGGAACACCAATTCCAATCGAAGAAGTTGAACCGGTTGAAAACATTTTCAAACGTTTCGCAACAGGTGCTATGTCATTTGGTTCGATCTCATGGGAAGCGCATACAACGCTGGCCATTGCCATGAACCGTATTGGTGGAAAATCCAATTCAGGTGAAGGTGGAGAAGATGAACTTCGCTACAAAAAACTGGCTAACGGCGACAGCATGAATTCTCAAATCAAGCAGGTTGCTTCCGGACGTTTCGGGGTTACCAGCCATTATTTGAGTAATGCAGGTGAATTACAGATTAAAACAGCACAAGGTGCAAAACCGGGTGAAGGTGGTCAGCTTCCAGGTCATAAAGTAGATGACTGGATCGGACGTACTCGTCATTCGACTCCGGGTGTAGGACTTATTTCTCCCCCGCCCCATCACGATATTTATTCGATTGAAGATTTGGCACAGCTGATTTTCGATTTGAAAAATGCAAACCGTGCGGCTCGTATCAGCGTAAAACTGGTTTCGGAAGCAGGAGTGGGAACTGTTGCTGCGGGTGTAGCAAAAGCACATGCGGATCACATTCTGATCTCAGGCTATGATGGAGGAACAGGTGCATCGCCTTTGAGTTCGATTCGTCATGCAGGTCTTCCCTGGGAGCTTGGTTTGGCTGAAACGCATCAGACACTTGTAAAAAATAAATTGCGCGGACGGGTTACGGTTCAGGCGGATGGTCAGCTTCGTACAGGTAAAGATCTTGCGATTGCGGCAATGCTTGGAGCGGAAGAATGGGGTGTTGCAACGGCAGCGCTTGTTGCGGCAGGTTGTATCATGATGCGTAAATGTCACTTGAATACTTGTCCGGTTGGCGTTGCAACGCAGAATAAAGAGCTTCGTGCGTTATTCTCAGGAAAACCTGAACATGTGGTGAACATGTTTACGTTCATGGCGCAGGAGCTTCGTGAGATTATGGCTCAGCTTGGCTTCCGCACTGTAAACGAAATGGTTGGACAAGTTCAATACCTTGAACCACGCAATGATTTAAAACACTGGAAATATAAAAACCTTAATTTCGACGCGATCCTGTTTAAGGATGCAGATCTTTCGGTTGCACAATACAAACAGGAAGATCAGGATCACGGAATTAGTGATATTATCGATCTGAAACTGATTGAAGCGGCGAAAGGGGCTCTTGAAAATTCAGAAGAGGTTTACGGAGAATTCCCGATCAATAACCTGAACCGTGCCGTTGGTACCATGTTATCAAATGAAATTTCCAAAGTTCACGGCGGTATCGGACTTCCAAAAGGTAGCATACATTTCCGATTCCGTGGAACAGCGGGACAAAGTTTCGGTGCGTTTAACACAACCGGAATTCGCCTGGAACTTGAAGGTGACGCGAATGATTATTTTGGAAAAGGACTTTGTGGTGCTGAACTGATCGTTTACCCCGATCGTGATTCTAAATTCAAACCAGAAGAAAATATTATCATCGGTAACGTGGCGTTTTACGGAGCAACTTCCGGTGAGGCCTATATTCGTGGTACTGCCGGAGAACGTTTCTGTGTAAGAAATTCCGGTGCGAAGGTTGTTGTGGAAGGACTTGGAGATCACGGACTTGAATACATGACTGGTGGTTTGGCAGTTATTCTGGGTGCAACAGGCAGAAACTTTGCAGCAGGTATGTCTGGCGGTGTTGCTTATGTTCTTGACAAAGCAGGAGATTTCCGTGAGAAAGTTAATTTCGAAATGGTGACTGTTGATGGTATCAACGAAGAAGATCAGCTTATTCTGCGTGATTCTCTGGAAAAACATTTCCAGTATACAACCAGTAACGTTGCATTCCAATTGTTGCAAAACTGGGAAGAGTCAATTGGCCAGTTTGTAAGAGTTCTGCCAAGTGACTTCAAGAAAGCACTTGACGGACGCGGCATTACACTTGCTCAGCAAATTGCAGACAAAAACGTTGTATATCAGGACATTGTTGTTGATGTAGATCACCTGTAAACTTTTAGCCGTTAGCTTTTGGCTGTTAGCTCCGGTCGCCATTGAAAACAGACAGCCCTATTTGAATCACGATTAACAAGGAAATAATAAGAATGGGAAAGCCAACCGGATTTATTGAGTTTGAAAGGGAATTACCAAAGAAAAGAGCCGTTGAAGAACGTCTTCATGATTATAAAGAAATTGAAACAGCACCCATAGAGTCAAAATCCAAGGAGCAGGCAGCCCGTTGTATGGACTGCGGAATTCCTTTTTGCCATAACGGTTGTCCGCTGGGAAATATCATCCCGGAATTCAACGACGCCGTTTATGACGGAAACTGGGGACTGGCTTATGAAATATTAGCATCGACAAATAACTTCCCGGAATTTACGGGAAGAATTTGCCCTGCACCTTGTGAAGCATCCTGTGTTTTGGGTATAAACAAACCTCCGGTTGCTATCGAGTTTATTGAGAAATCAATCGTAGAAAAGGCGTTTGAATTGGGTCTTGTTAAACCAAGATTTCCACAGAAACGTACTGGTAAAAAGGTTGCCGTTGTAGGTTCTGGCCCTGCCGGAATGGCTGCTGCAAATCAGTTAAATCAGGCTGGACACACAGTTTCTTTGCTTGAAAGAGCTGATAAAATTGGTGGACTTCTACGCTACGGGATTCCTGATTTCAAACTTGAAAAACAAGTTATCGACCGTCGCCTTGCTGTGATGCAGGAAGAAGGAATTGAGTTTATCACCAATGTAAATGTTGGTGTGGATATCAAAGCTGACGAACTTTTGAATGAATATGACGCCGTGGTTTTGACAATGGGATCAACGGTTCCAAGAGATTTGAATATTGAAGGCCGTCAGTTGAAAGGCGTTCATTATGCGATGGAATTTTTGAGCCAGCAAAACAAACGTAATGCTGATATTTTCCCGGAAGTAGATCATCAGGGAGCAAAATACAAACACGGCCAACTTTTGGCCACTGGTAAAAATGTAGTTGTAATCGGTGGTGGTGATACAGGATCTGACTGTGTGGGAACTTCAAACCGTCATGGTGCGAAATCTGTAACGCAGATCGAGCTGATGCCTGTTCCTCCAAAAGATCGTGATATCAGCACGCCTTGGCCAAACTGGCCGATGATGCTCCGTACTTCAACTTCACACGAAGAAGGTTGCGAGAGACATTGGTCTATCAATACAAAATCTTTCGTTGGAGACGAAAACGGTAATCTAGCCGGTTTGAAAATTGTTGAACTTGACTGGCAGAAAGATCCTGAAACGGGTCGTATGCAAATGAAAGAAGTGGCAGGAAGCGAACAGGTATTACCTTGTGAACTTGCACTTTTGGCAGCAGGATTTTTACATCCGCAGCAGGAAGGACTTTTGAAAGATCTTGATCTGGAATTTGATGAGCGTGGCAATATCAAAGCGAATGGCTATCAGTCCACAACAAATGAAAAAGTTTTCGCAGCAGGTGACTGCCGTCGTGGACAATCTCTTGTTGTTTGGGCGATCAGCGAAGGCCGTGAAGCAGCCCGCGCTGTGGACGAATTCCTGATGGGCGAATCATTCCTGGAAGCAAAAGCAGTTTCTATGCTGAATCCGATTTTTGCACATGCCTGATTTCAGACTATAATTACAAAATAAGATTTAACAAAATAAGCCATTCATTATGAGTGGCTTATTTTGTTAATCAGCTTTCTCCTATCGGGATAATCAATTTTTACCGGCGATGATCCGTATATTTGGATTACAAATCTGGTTACTGAATTTCTTGTAAACACACATACTAATGTTTTTACACTATTCTCCATTCTGGTTAAAAGCCTTGTATCCGCGTTATACCTGGCACATTCCAACAACAGAAAAAGAGATTTTTCTGACTTTTGATGATGGGCCAATTCCGGATATTACGGAATTTGTGCTGGACACTTTGAAACAATTTGAAGCCAAAGCGACTTTCTTTTGTATTGGTGATAATGTCAAAAAGCATCCGTTGGTTTTCTCAAAAATACTTGATCATGACCATTCGATTGGAAATCATACGTTTAACCATATGAACGGCTGGAAAAGTGACGATGATGAATATCTGGCCAATATCGCTTTGTGTGAAAAACAACTTGATCTGGAAACGAATTTATTTCGTCCGCCTTATGGAAGAATGAAAAAAAGCCAGTGGAGGCAACTTCCCGGAACGAAGGAAATTATTATGTGGGATGTTCTGAGCGGAGATTTTTCTGCGGCAGTAAAACCTGAAATTTGTCTTGCAAAAACAATAAAGTACGCCCGTCCCGGCTCTATTATTTTGTTTCATGACAGTCTCAAAGCTGCAAAAAACATGCAATATACCTTGCCCCGCTTTTTGGAACATTTTTCAGGAAAAGATTATCATTTTAAAGCGCTACCAATGCGCTGAATGCATTCTTAGTAAAAAAGCAGCGCTTGATCATCCTTTAAAAAATTCCGGAACCGGACTTCATGTCTAATTTATTACAACCAGTTAAAGTAAGCATTTCCTGCCATTGGAATTATCTCAATCCGGGATCCAGCCCGAAGCATAAGAATGATATCTCAAATTATATTTTGATTACCGGAATCAGCCTTATATCAATTATGTTTCTCAAACAAAAGGACCTTTAGAAGTCTGTATTTTTGTTTTGGGTCTTATGCCCGGTATTACGATTTTAATGCCAATCGTCTATTTCCTGCCAGAAAAAACACTTTGGAAAGACAGAACCTATTAATAAAATATAAGTAAAACAAGACCATGATAGAAACACATGCCCACATATATGATGAAAAGTATGATGAAGACCGTACTGAAATGTTACAACGCGCCTGGGATTTAGGAATTGAACAAATCTGGATGCCCAATTGTGATCATACCACAATTCCGGGAATGATGCAGCTTGCAAAAACTTTTCCTGATAAGTGTTTGCCCATGATCGGTTTGCACCCTACTTATGTAAAAGAAGGTTTTGAAAAGGAATTGGAAATTGTTGAAGAATGGCTGAATAAATACAAATTTATTGCCATTGGAGAAATCGGGATGGATTTGTTTTGGGATAAAACATTTCGTGCTCAGCAGGAAGAGGCCTTTTTGTTTCAATGCAAACTTGCAAGAAAACATAACCTATGGATTGACATTCATTGTCGTGAAGCATTTTGGGAAACTGTTGCATTAATAGAGAAATTTGCAGATTCTTCTCTAACAGGAATTTTCCACTGCTTTATCGGAACATTGGAAGAAGCTCAAAAAGTGATTGATTTAGGATTTAAACTGGGGATTGGAGGCGTTTCCACGTTCAAAAACGGCGGCTTGGATAAAGTACTGCCATTTGTAGATTTGGAAAATCTGGTCCTGGAAACCGATAGTCCCTATCTGGCACCAACGCCATATAGAGGCAAAAGAAATGAGGTTTCTTATATTGATCTCGTGGCACAGCGTGTTGCGGATTTAAAACAAATTACAAAACAGGAAGTCATAGCCAGAACTACAAAAACTGCTAAATCTCTTTTAACTTTGGCAAGCTGAATCGAACAGAATCATTACTGCAAATAAAAATGCCTTATAATACAATCCACATCAACCCGATTTCCCCTGAGCCTGCACGTGCTTCCGTCCTTGTCATTTATACTGGTGGAACTTTGGGAATGGTTTATGAAACAAAAGGAAAACAATTAGTACCGTTTAATTTTGAGCAGGTAATTGAGAAAGTCCCGGAAATACGAAGACTTGATTTCGAGATTACTTTCCTGACGTTAAATGAGCCGATAGATTCATCTAACATGAATCCGGAAATATGGATTGAACTTGCCAAAATCATATCTGACCATTACGAAAAGTATGACAGTTTTGTAATACTGCACGGAACAGATACAATGGCTTATACCGCTTCCGGATTAAGTTTTTTATTGGACGATTTAAATAAACCAGTTATTCTCACCGGTGCTCAATTACCAATTGGTGTAGCAAGATCAGATGCTCGTGAGAATTTTATAACTGCACTTGAACTTGCGGCTGCTACAAATGAAGATGGTACGCCTATCCTATCTGAAGTTTGTATTTATTTCAACTCGCATCTGCTTCGCGGCAACCGCAGCAAAAAACAGGAAAGCTCGGATTTTAACGCTTTTCATTCCGAAAATTACCCATTGTTGGCCAATGCAGGTGTAAGAATTGACTGGAATTTGCCTTTTATCAAACCATTTGAGAAGAATAAAAAGGTAAAAACTCAATCAAAACTTGATACCAATGTGGCTTTTTTAAAACTGTTTCCCGGAATCAATAAACAGGTTGTAAAATCAATTTTGGGAATTGAAGGAATAAAAGGAATTGTAATGGAAACATATGGAGCTGGAAACGCAACAACCGAGCCTTGGTTTTTGGAAGAAATACAAAAAACAATTGAGCGTGGCGTGATCATTTTCAACGTTTCTCAATGTGACGGCGGACGTGTGGCGCAAGGACATTACCAAACCAGTAAATTCCTGAAACAAGTGGGCGTTGTGAGCGGTTCAGACATTACTGCCGAAGCCGCTATTACCAAAATGATGTATGTTTTTGGTAAGGAAACTGACCATTCAAAATGTGTTGAAATGTTGAAAAATCCGATGCGTGGGGAAATGACTATTTGAAAATTCAAAAAATCCTGAACAATCTATCTTCATACCAAGAAAATAAAATCGTTCAGGATAATACAAATTTTATTAAACAATCCCACCCATCAGCGGATCCGTTTTCGTAATTTGCCCGGTTTCAACATGACCGGCAAAACGTTCCTGATAAGTATCAAAACCTTTAACTTTTACACTGAAATCATACCAATTATAATTTTTGGAAAGATTCAAAACGATCGAAGTCTGTGCACCCGCCGACACTGCTTTGTTCTGATTTTCAGATTTATAACTGTTATCCGATATCGTTAAAACATGCGGTTTTGTATCACTGTTGGTAACGGTAATCAGCACATTTCCGGTTAATCTTGAAGGATTAAGTCTACTGGCCTCAAACGTGCAGGTAAGTCTAAGCAACGGATTATTTTTGTTACCCAGAAATTCCCTGTAAAATCCATTCGGACCGTAAACCCTGAAATGATATTGTCCATTTTCGAAATCAGCCAAACTGAATTCATCTTTTATAATATCCCCCGCAGCCACGCTGTAATCCCATGATCGCAACGAATCATTTTGGTAACTATTCATAGCATAAACCCGGAAAGGAGAACCAGTCGCTTTATTGCCAAAAACCTTATTTCCTGCTTTAAATGAAAGCTCAACACTGTTTTTGTTTTTATCATAAACCGTATGTACATAGTTTTCATAAGGCAAAGCACAAGCCGATCTTACACCTTTTTCCTGTTTTGGAAAATATGGAGATTCATGGTGATTTGTATTGATCTGCTCAATTTCTGATTTTGTTAATTGCTTATAATTATCGGGAGCATTCTTAAATTGAGCCTGATGAATTCCTTCGATGAACGGTTTTCTTATTAGAAATTCAGGTTTGGTAATAACCTCTCCGTTATAGGGCCTGAATACAGAAGTTAAGTCACCGCAAATTGTCCGGCGCCATGCTGTGATATTTTCCTCTTTTACCTTTTTACTAAATTTCTTTTCAAGGAAATTTTCTAAAAATTGCAAAGATGAGGTATGATCAAAAACTTCGGAATTCACAAAACCTCCACGCGACCAGGGCGACGCAATGATCATCGGCACACGATATCCCAATCCGATGGATCCTTCCCGAAGATTATTATCCTGCATCGATGGATTTGTCTGTTGGCTTTTGGTTGCGAAATCCATTTTCGGATCAATTCCTTTGGATACCTTTCCTGTATTTTCCTTGTACGGATTTGGAACGACGTAAGGGGGCATATGGTCAAAATATCCGTCATTTTCGTCATAGGTAACGATGAAAATTGTTTTTTTCCAAACCTCCGGATTTTCCAGCAAAATTTCCATCGCTTCACTCACATACCAGGGGCCAAACCACGGCTGCCCCGGATGATCTGAAAAATGTGCGGGCGGCATCAGCCAGGAAACTGTTGGTAAAGTACCGTTTTTCACGTCATTTCTAAACTGATGAAAAACATCACCTTTGGGTACTTTCAATTCCCTTTCCGTCCCTTTATCATCGTATTTCAGTTCTTCAAGTTCGTGGTAATACACGTCGTTGATGTTGGTTATGAACGCCTTATTATGCAGTTCTTTTGCCTGCTCCGAAAGATTATTATATGTTTCGGTGGTAAATCTGGACTGGGCTGTTTCAATCAAAACCAGAAGTTTTTTTGAAGCTGCAAGTCGCTGAGCCACTTTTTCATCAGAAGGCTGCTTTTCCATTTCTCCAATCTGCTGCAAAAGATTCTCCTTTTTTGTCTGCAAATTGGCAATTCCGCCTTCGTGAAGTCTCACATTATATTGTTTGTAATATTCCAGCACGTTTGTCCCGAAGTTACTAAGCCAGGCACTTTCCTCACCCTTCAAACCATAACCCATCGTAAGCTCATTCTGGTAAACTTTCCATGAAACGCCGTTTTCCTGCAAGCGTTCCGGATAAGTTTTCCAGCTTAACTCCGGATATTCATAATTGCTGTTATTCCACAAATGCGCAACCGCCTCAACTTCATTTTTTTCACGAACTGTACCCGTCATAAAATAATGACGGTTTGGATGCGTACCTGTTATACTTGAACAAAAGTTGTGATCACAAACTGTAAAAGCATCGGCCAGAGAATAGTAAAAAGGAAAGTCAGCACGGTCACAGTAACCCATCGTTAATGGAATTTTCGCATAATCCTTGTTTCTGGCTTTTTTTACATCCAGCCATTTGTCGTATTTTCCATCATTCATAGCGTCCGTCTGATCCGTCCAGTTATGTGGAACGGAACCCATCCAGGCTACTTTTGTATCTTTTACATTAAGTTGAAAAGGTCCGTATGTTTCACCCTCTTTATTGGTTTGAAGCCATACTTTATTTTTATCCGGCAATTGAATAGCACGAGGATCATTAAAACCACGAACGCCCTGCAAGGTGCCAAGCTGGTGATCAAATGAACGGTTTTCCTGCATCAGAAATACAATATGTTCCGCATCATAAAACGTACTTCCCAGCTCCGGATTTATAGCCATCGCTCTTTCAATAACTGCCGGAAGCATATTGGCCATCGCACCCGTACCCGACAAAAGCGCGGCTTTCTTTAAGAAATCTCTTCTTGAATTCATTTCGAATAAAATACTAAATACTTTTAATCAAATGCTTTTAAACATCATTTAAGCATCAAATTTATCTCGGGAAATCTAAGTGTGTGTTAAGTGCAGATTAACTTTTGCCCATCTGACTTATACTAAATGAAAAAAGGTAAATTTTTACAATTTAGGAGCTTCGGGTTTATTAGGTTTATCCCAGTTATTTGCTCCTTTCGTGTTCAGTTTGCGTTTGTATACTTTATCATTTGCTGTCACATACAGAATATCAAAATCCTTCCCTCCAAAAGCCACATTGGAAGCATTTCCATTAGGCGTTGGAAGAATCGCATTAACTCTGCCTGTTTGATCCAGAATCTGGATTCCTGCTCTTGTTGTTACATAAATTCTTCCGTCCCGGTCGCAGGTAAGCCCATCTCCCCAGGCATTTTCATCAGCGTCCCGTACATGGAGCCAACCAAATTTTTGTTTGCTCCCCAAAGTACCGTCTTTGAAAACCTGATAAGCATAAACCCAATGCGACGCTGATTCAGTAACATATAGTAAAGTCTGATCCGGAGAAAGTGCCAGTCCATTGGCAAAAAGTAAACCCTTATCCACTTCAACTTTTTCGCCATTCGGGCGAATGAGAAATATTGAAGACGGCTTTTCTTTCCCATCAGGAACGGTTACGTATATATTCCCATTAACAGCTACTGTTAAATCATTGCCGGCAATATTAGTTGTGACATCCAGCTTTTTTCCATCCGGAGTATATTTAATAATTGATAAAGTTTTTTGAGCAACTTCATAACGGTTTCCATCCTTATCGAATTCCGTTCCGCTGGCATTATGCGAAACTTCATTTATAGTTACCGGTTTGTTATTAGTATCAACTTTATACGTTTTTCCATTTGGAATATCCTGGAAAAATAAATCGCCCGCTCGATTGACTGTCGGGCCTTCCGTAAATCGATACCCCTCTCCTACAAGCTCCCAGTTCTGTTCTGGCAGCAATAATGATGAAAGAAACTGATTTTGGCTTTTTCCAGTCTTGACTGTTTCAGGCCAGTTTTTCCATAAATAACGCATGGCGTCCGGAAAAACCGCGGTCCCCTGTTTACCATTATGTCCGCCTTCACCCCATTGATGATTCACTTCATAACCAGAAAATGTCAAAGCCCGCAGCATCGTCTGATTCGCCATCCACCAGTCGCCAGCATAAATATTGAGGTCATTACTCCCGTCCTGTAAATAAATCCTTAGTGGTTTCGGCTCGTATTTTCGGATCAAAGTGGGATAACGATCGGCACCACGCAGACCTATATAGGTTCCGATCGCGCTGAAAACCCGGGTGAACGCATCCGGCCTTTCCCAGGCTGCGGTGAAAGCACAAACGGCTCCGCTACTCGATCCCCCAATTGCACGATCATTTCCGTTTTTGGATAATTTTATAGCCCGGCCGTCACTTGTTTTTTGCTTTTCTACTTCTGGTAAAATCTCATCCAGAATAAATTTCGCGTAAGCATCGCCCAATCCGTCAAATTCGAAACTCCTGTTAAAACGGTCAAGTGCTTCATTTGAATTTTCTGCTTTCACTTTCCCATGCATTACAAAAATGCCTATTGTAACCGGCATTTCACCTTTAAAAATCAGATTATCAAAAACCGTTGGCGCCTTCCACTGAATTCCATCCTGATTGACGTAAACACAAGCGGGCTTATCTGCTTTATACTGAGCTGGAACATAAACCCAATATTCTCTCCAGGTACCCGGAAATATTTTTGATTTCTCAAAAGTAAATTTCAGAACCTCACCTTTTGGAACATTCGGCTGCTCTTCCGAGGCGGGATCGACAACGTAGTTTTCAGCGGAATTTTGTGCTTGTAAAAAATGAACAAAAAGTAAAAGCAGAATTAATGGAATTCGTTTCATCAATCTAAGGATTAGGGATTTACTATTATAAATAATGATCATAGCAAATCTACTGTATTTGATATTTCTCAAATTTCAGTATTCCCTAACAAAGAACTCAATAGCGCATGAAGCAAAAAAATCTGGTACCTGCTTAACAGATACCAGATTTATATAAAAGTGAGATTTTTGACTAAGCCAGTTCGCAACTGTTTTCGCTAAAAAATTTCACTTCCCCGGTGGTCACATTTCTGCATTTTACCTTACCCGTAAATTTTGTCGTTGCTCCTTTTTTGATATTCTCATGTTCCAGAATCATCCAGGTATCCGGATGATTCTTCACTTTAACTTTTACCCGGTCATTATATTTTTGTACTGCCATTTCAAATCTTAATTTTTCAGAACGGTAAAGATAGCTAATGTTTTACCGATTGTCTTTATTTCTAACCCTCCACAAGACAGCCGGGGAAAATTCCTCCGACGCGTACAAAGTCACCATCCGGATTCTAAATTAATAATGTCATCATTTCCCAGTATTGGTAATTTATTTTGTGAAGTTTACCAAGTATTTGTTCGGATAAGAAAACGGATTCTGGCCATAACAAATAACTTCTTAACACTATTACTATAAACAGTATCCCTGAAAAGGGCAGGAATTCGGAATTGCGGAGGAATAGCTCGTTAGGGCTTCCTGTTTATAGATAATAAATTCAAAATCATGTTTCGTGGCTCCTTCGGAGCTTCCTGAGACTAGCAGGAAACTCCGATGGAGTTAGGAAATATATAATTCCATCGCTTTGCTATAAACAGGATGCCCTGTGAAAAGGGCAGGAATTCGGAATTGCCGAGGAATAGCTCGTTAGAGCTTCCTGTTTATAGATAATAAATTCAAAATCATGTTTCGTGGTTCCTTCGGAGACTAGCAGGAAACTCCGATGGAGTTAGGAAATAATAATTCCATCGCTTTGCTATAAACAGGATGCCCTGAAAAGGGCAGGAATTCGGAATTGCCGAGGAATAGCTCGTTAGAGCTTCCTGTTTATAGATAATAAATTCAAAATCATGTTTCGTGGCTCCTTCGGAGCTTCCTGTTTTAATGCAAACACTTATTGATTAATATTATTTTTTGAAACCAACTATTCCTTACCCCTTAAAAAGTTTTTAGTCAACCTCAAAAATTATCACCATGTTTTCAAATTATTTTCAAATTATTTGGACTAGATATAAATAAGAATATATATTTGCAAACAGATTGTCTTGTAAGACATCCGATTTCTTATGCATATCGATCAGCCAGAAAAAATCTCATTCAGAATTGACGAAGATTCCTTTAAGGAAATCTACAATTTATATTGGGAGAAAGTCTTTTCAGTTTGTTATGCCAATCTGGGAGAAACAGAGCCCGCCAAAGGAATGGTCCAGGAAATATTCAAGTCGCTTTGGGAAAGAAAAGATGAACTTGAAATTAATCAATCCGTAGAGAGATATCTTGTTCGTTCGGCCAAATTCAAGGTCTTCGAATATATCAGAAACAAAAAAATTCGTGAACAGCATCACGAAAATATTGTTAAAAGCCAGGTTGCTTCACTAAATTATACAGAAAATGAAGTTATGGTAAGCAGCCTAAAAGAAAGGATCACTTCGTTAATAGAAACTTTACCATCTCAATGCCGTAAAGTTTTCAAAATGAGCAGGGAACAAGGACTTTCCAATAAAGAAATCGCTGTGGATCTTTTAATTTCGGAAAGAGCTGTGGAGTATCATATTTCCAAAGCAATAACTTCTCTCAAATCCCATCTTTCAGAATATTCCTGCTGATTTTATTAATTGACGGCTTCGTAAAACCGTCAGATATGCTACTTTTACTAAAAAGTACTTCTGTATTCTAAAAAGAGGCTTTCATGAAGGTTAGTAAAGAGCTTATCGAAAAATACCATAAGGGAGAATGTACTCCCGAAGAATCTGCTATGGTGGAAAATTGGTTGCTCGACGACGATACTGAGATAGAAATTATTCTACCAGAAAACCTTCACAAAGAAAATGTAAAAGCCGAAATGTGGCAAAACATTTCTTCTTCATTACCCACTTCAAAAGAAGAAAAGAAATTTAAATTCATTAGCCTTTCAGGATTTAATAGTATTGGTTTAGTGGCTGCCGCCAGTGTTTTGCTTTTAATTGCTCTTTCATTTTTAATACTGAGAATACCCAAAAAGGAATCCATAACCACCTCTGTGAATACTTCCTTATCAGAAAATCAGGAGATTGATTCCAAAGATTACACCATCTCTTTGGGACCCGAAAGTAACGCGCGTATTGATGCAAACACCGGTTTAATTGATTTCTGCGGGACTATATTAATCAGCCCTAAAAAAGACATCGACCTCTCTTTCAAAGATATATGTACAAATACCAAGAGAAATACCGGTAAAATGAATTTTAAAAAAGGAGAAACTTACATCGCACTTAATTACAGAAACAAGAAAGATAACGAGTTGATTGTAATGGATGAAAAACTGCTGATGGGTTTGCCGCCAATTGTAAAAAGGCAGATTATGGATCAGTTTAATATTTGAAATCTTTCCCGGTAATGATGCGTGCCCAAGTCAACCTGACTACTTTAAAAATTCTCTTTGTTATTGGTATTGGCTTTATAACCGGCTGTTCAGAAAAACAGAGTCTGGAACGTAAAAAGTATAGTATTTATACGATGGCCAAAGATTATAAGGAATACATCATCCAGGCGGACGACTTGTCTTCCGGAGAAATCGATCCAATAAAAAATGGCGCCAGAACGTACCCAAAGCAAATCTGGTTTGATCTTATTGTCAGGGACGGATTTTATTACCGGATTGAAAGAAAAACGCATTATTTCTTAAAGTATACGATTGAAAATAATCGGTACGTTCCAGTTGATTCTGTCGAAATTTCACCGTTGATTTATCTGGATAATTATAACTGGGTTCATCCGGATACTGTATTGTTAATATCCTACGACCGGAAAATTTCAAAGCTAAGTTATGCCAGAGTGAATGTCAAAA
Source organism: Dyadobacter frigoris (assembly GCF_005280585.1). Lineage (GTDB taxonomy): Bacteria > Bacteroidota > Bacteroidia > Cytophagales > Spirosomataceae > Dyadobacter > Dyadobacter frigoris. The sequence goes on along the minus strand of NZ_SZVO01000027.1, from coordinate 14,565 downwards.
CCATGAAAGCTAACATTGGAGTTATGCCGGTTGCGCTGCCAAAAGCTCCATTTAATTCTATGTCTGTCGGTTTTTCTGAACTCACAAATAAACAATTGCTGATTGGATATAGCTATCATGAAATAACCTCTCAGAATTTCACAACAACAGATACTGCCTATGTTGACATATTAAGTTATCCGGAACTTAAATGGCAAAAAACTTTAAAAGATACCAGATCCACCTATCCGGGAGGGGCCAATACTGCTCAGCCTAATACATTTAAAGATGAAGGTGGAGACTTTTATTTCCTGACCTGCCCGGGAATTGCCTTTGGAAATCATCCTGATAAGCCAACAGCATTGTACAGGATCAGGAAGGATCAGGATTCCATAGATAGCACTTTCTTCTGGAACATTTCTGAATCCATTAAAAATCATGCTTATGGCCTATGGAATATTGGTGACGGAAAAGCCATTCTGCGTAGCGAAAGAAGAGATCTTTTCACAGGAGTTGAAGATCATTATAAAGTCCCGCACATAGAATTTTATGTACTTGATCTGAAACAAAAAACGGCTAAAAAACTTGATCTTCCTCTTGATAAAGGCACTTCACGTCAATGCGTTCTTGTCGAGAATGGTATCGTTTATCTTTCCATCAACTCCGATACGGGAGGAAATTACATCTGGATATATAATCCCAAAACCGAAAGCCTGACAAAAGGTTTAAAACTGAATGGAGCAATCGATTATATACTTCGCATTGAAAAACTTTTTGAAGATTAGCGGCCAAACGTATTAGAAAACTGCACTTCGAAAAAAAAACTTATCTTTTTTTAATTTCCAACTTCGGTAAACATCCGATTATGCTACTACTGCTTGAAAAGGTCAAACTATGAATTAGTCTGATTCTTAATAACCAGTATTTATAGCTAATCCGATGCAGCCAGGTAAGTTTCTACTCTCCATTTTTCTTATTAGTTTACTCTTTTTGGGCGTTGCAGCTCATGCGCAAACGCCGATAATAATTTCCGGTACCGTTCAGGATGAAGACGGTTCGACACTTCCCGGTGTGAGTGTTACTTTGAAGGGAACTTCGACAGGCACGCAAACAGATTCGGAAGGATTTTACAAATTAAATATCTCCAAACCAGGAAATTACACACTGACTATTTCGTCTGTCGGCCATGTTACCCAGTCAAAAGCAGTGACGCTAAAAAGCGGTCAGCACCTTAAATCGGGTTTTACATTAAAAAGTGACACAAAAAATATTGACGAAGTAACCGTTCATGGAAAAACGGAAACCCAGGAAGTCCGGGAACAGGCTTTTACTGTTAACGCCATCGAAACCAAAAGATTTGCCAATACTACTTCCGATTTAAATCAGGTATTAAACAAAACTGCCGGAATTCGTGTCCGTGAAGAGGGCGGAGTTGGTTCGGATTTTAATTTCTCAATTAACGGGCTTTCCGGAAAGGCGGTGAAATTTTTTCTTGACGGCGTTCCGCTGGAATTGATGGGAAGCACCATGTCGCTAAACAACATTCCTGTTAACCTTGCCGAAAGAATGGAAGTTTATAAAGGTGTTGTCCCGGTAAGCCTTGGTTCTGATGCTTTGGGTGGTGCTGTGAATATTATTACCAACCAAAATATTAATAATTATCTGGATGCAAGTTACAGTATTGGCTCATTCAACACCCACCGATTGGCTTTGAACGGACAATATAGTACTGCAAAAGGTCTGATTGTTAAAGCAAGCGCATTCGCGAATTATTCGGATAACAACTATATCATGCGTGGTATGGAAATCTGGGATGAAGCGCAGTATAAATATGTAAACAAAGATTTCAGAAGATTCCATGACCAATATAAATCGGCTATGGGCCAGCTTGAACTGGGAGTAATTAATAAAAAATGGGCTGATGTCTTTTTTCTTGGATTCTCTTATTCCGGCACAGATCAGGATATTCAAACAGGTACACGCCAGGATGTGGTTTATGGTGCTGTTACAAAAAACGGACACGCCTATAATGGATCTCTTCGCTATAAAAAAGACAATCTTTTTATTAAAGGACTTAACGCCAATGTCTTCGCTTCAAGATCCGTTGACAATTATGTCGTAACAGATACTTCGAGTTATAAATATTATTGGGACGGTTCACGAGTAAAAACGAGTCTTGCAGAGATTAGCGGAACGAAAACAATCACTAATATTAACCGTCCAAGAACGTTTGCGCGGGCAAATGTTGGCTATCAATTATCACCGGTACATTCTTTCAATATAAATTATACCTACGATCATCTTAAGAATGAAACTTATGATGAGCTTCTGAGCGATCGTGCGGATATACCGGGAATTTTGTCCAAAAATATCATTGGCGCAGCTTATCAGCAGAATTTGTTGAAGGACCGTTTAACAAATACACTTTTTGGTAAATTTTATGGATTGAGCGTTCAACAGTCAAGATACGTTTCGGCATCGGGCGAATATGCAAAAGCCAACGATTCACAAACGTATCAGGGTTATGGAATTGCTTCGCGGTTCAAAATCCTTCCTGATCTTGGTGTAAAAGCTTCTTTTGAAAAAGCATACCGTTTACAGGAAGTTGGCGAAATGTTCGGCAATGGTTATACGGTTATCGCCAATCTTGACCTTAAACCAGAATCCAGCAAAAACGTAAATATTGGTGCTTTTTATGGCTTTACGATGAACAAGCACAAATTGTTCATTGAAGGTTCCTGGTTTTACCGTAATGCAAACGACTTTATCTATGCAGTCGTTTACAAATCAAATTCCAGCGTAAGCCGATACGAAAATACTTCAAAAGTAAAAGTAAACGGGCTGGAAGGTGATATCAAATACAACTATGGTGACCTTTTGTATTTCAATACAAACATCAGCTACCAGAATGCAATCAACAATACCAAATACTCCGTTGGAACAACCAGCGGCATTCCGGAAGCTACTTATTTGAATAAAATTCCAAATCAGCCATGGCTTTTTGGCAACGCAGATTTGAGCATCGGTAGAAATAATATCCTTGGAAAAGCTTCGAGAATGCAGTTCAATCTGAGCACGCAGTATGTGCACTGGTTTTATCTTACCTGGGAAGCTTACGGCAGCAAAGCCAGCAAAAGTACAATTCCGGACCAATACGTACACAATGCCTCAATCTCAAATTCATGGAACAACGGTCGTTACAATCTCTCTCTGGAATGCCGCAATTTCACCAACAATCTGGCTTTTGACAATTTCCGTTTACAGAAACCAGGTCGCGCATTCTCTGTGAAGATGCGTTATTTCCTAAGATAATCTCATTGCATTTTCACTTTAATATCCAATAACTATCTATTAATATCACTAACCATCATGTTTAAAAAATTTAAGCTTTATCCGTTTTTAATAGCACTCGCGCTGATTCCATTTCTGAACTCGTGCAGCAGCGACGATGATGACGATACACCAACGGCAGTTGAAACCCAGGAAAAATATACTGTGTGGCTGCAAATCGGTAGCTGGCCAAATACAACGCAGTATGTTTTGGCAACAAATTCATTGACAGAAGGGTCAATTGACCTTACCGGCCATGGTGCAGAAGTAACGGGAAAATCTGCTTACGGAATTATTACAAAGGGTGGATTTTACTATTATTACAACACAACCACCGGCCGTTTTTCGAAATTTAAATACGAAAAAGAACTTTACAGTACTGTTTTGGAAGTTCCTTATACGCATTTGGCTGACGTTTCAGGATTTACCTGGATCAACGAAACAACATTATTTGTTGTAGGAACAAACGGTGACCAGAACAAAATGCAGTATTCGGTGATTGATACCGAAACGTTGAAAATGACAAACGGAGTACTGGATGCTCCTGCAATTCCTACCGGATTTAGTTACTACAACCTTGGAAATATTGAATATACAAACGGAAAAGTTTTTGTTCAGTTTGGATATAGCAGCGACTGGCCTAATCCATGGCAAAACAAAGCATACATCGGGGTTGTAGATTACACCACTTTGAAATATGACAAAACGTTATCAAGCACAACATCAGCAGGACCGGGTACAAACAAACTTTGGTTGTCTTCTTCATTTGTTGATGAAAGCGGTAATACCTATTTCGCTACGAATGTTGAAAACAGCAATTTGTCGGTTAAGCAATCTGCTATTTATCGTATCAAAAAAGGAACCACGGAACTGGATGCCAGCTATAACGTAAATCAGGCAACATTAGGATATCAGGGCGTTGGTTTATGGTATATCGGAGACACAAAAGCAATTTATAAATACATTGATCCTGCCATTACAGGTTCAACGCATATTTATGCTTTTGCAGTAATGGATCTTGAAACTGGAAAAATCATCAGAAAACTTTCTGAAATCCCTAATGACGGAGATGCTTACATTCAAAATATCATCGTGGAAGACGGTAAAGTTTACATGATCACAAACGCAGAAACAGGTAAAGACTATGTCTACATCTATGACATCGCCGCTCAAACCGTAAAAACCGGCATGGAAATGATCGGCGGTTACGACTGGGTTCTTCGTCTTGACAAAATGAAATAAGCTTTAAAAAACTGAATTTAAACTGTCCGGAAATTCCGGACAGTTTACAATATCCTGCTCAAATGATAAGATTTAAAAAGATAAACGCCTGGCTTCATTTATGGCTTGGCCTGATTTCCGGAATTATTGTTTTTATCGTCGCACTGACCGGTTGTATACTGGTTTTTGAGCAGGAATTTAAATCTTTGACCCAGGATTGGCTTCAAGTAGAAAGACCGAAAAACGCTGAATACTTGCTTCCATCCGTTATTAAAAGTAAAGTTTCTACCCACTTTCCGGGCAAGGAAATCAGTGGAATCTGGTATTATGGTCATAAAAGAACGGCCAGCATCAGCATGAATTCTGATTCAACTGTTTATGTCAATCCTTACACCGCCGATGTCGTAGCGATTGTGAACGAAGAAGATTTTTTCCACTTCATTCTTGAAGGACATACATCACTTTGGATCGAAGCAAAAATTGGCAAAACCAAAATTGGCCAAATTATCGTTTCTTACGCCACATTGATATTTTTCGTTTTACTTATTTCCGGTTTGATTTTATGGTGGCCAAAAAAATGGAATAAATCAACCCGCGACAAAAGTTTTAAAATTAAATGGAGAGCCAAGTTCAAGCGCGTTAATTATGACCTTCATAATGTGCTTGGATTTTATTCACTACTTGTTGCTTTAATAATCACCATGACAGGATTGGTGATGAGTTTCGCATGGTTTTCCCAAGGCGTATACTGGCTAAGTTCAGGCGGAAAATCTCCGGCCCCTTATGTCAATTCTCTTTCCGACACAACCAAAATAGCGGGTGACGTCATGTTGAAAAATGTAGATCTTGCTTTCAAAAAAGGAATCACAGAAATTGGCACTTACAATAAAGACGCGATAATCGTTTCCTTCCCGGACGAACCTTCCGAACCGATTGAGCTTTGCACGGACATGTACAACGGCTCATGGAGATACGTTTATCTCGACCAATACACATTCAAACAACTACCTTCTACACAGGTCCATATCGATAATCTGAAGCTGGCAGACTGGCTTAGAAGAACGAATTACGCAATACATGTAGGCGCGATAGGAAATAATTCCGACCAAAATTTTGTACTTCCTGGTAAGTCTCATTTGTGCCACGCTCCCCTTAACAGGAGCTTACGTATGGTGGGGAAAAAGCAGGTTTGCCAAACCAAAAAAGGTGAAGAAAATAAAATCTTCTTCACTCCAAACAGAAGTTTGATTTCTACCTAAACTTTAAAATGAATGCTTAATGCCCTCTTCGATCATTTTGACCGGGATGGTATTTCATTGCCTTTCTCAAAAAACAATTTATAAATCTTACCTATTCTTCATTAACAGCCAAGCCTTTTTATGAGCATTGAAGAACAAATCTTACTCTATTTTGATGAAAATAACTTACGGAGGTCCAGCAAGAAAATTCTGGTAGCGAAATATCTGACGGCCTATCAAACCGAAGTTGCCGCCGAAACGCTTTGGATCATGATACGGCAGAAACGAATGAATATCAGCATTGCTTCCGTATACCAGGCGCTCAAGTGGCTGGTTGACCTCGGATATGCCACCAAAATTTTGAAAGGAAGGAAAACTTTGTATCAAATAAAGGAAACAACTCCCCTGTCAAATTAAAAATCGATACATTAACCACTCACCTTCAATCATGCATTTCATCAACAAACCCCTCACCACCCTGATTTTAAGTTGTTGCCTAGTATTATCTTTTTCAAGTTTTTCACAACAAATTTTAATCGGAACTGTAAAAGGAAAATTGCTTGAAACGAGTCAAAAACCAATAGAATTCGCGACCGTAGCTTTGTATAAAGCTGCTGATTCAACAATAGTAAAAGGGACAATTACGGATTCATCAGGTTTATATTTATTTGAAAAAACGGCCGAAGGAAATTATTATATCCAGGCAAGTTTCCTTGGCTATAAAACTTTTACCAGCAAATACTTTTCAATAAACAGATCAAAACATGAAATCAATCTGGAAAATGCCATTCTGGAAGCCGATGACAAAACCTTAAAAGCCGTTATCATTACAGCGAAAAAACCACTTGTTGAACAGCAGATAGACCGCACCGTTCTCAACATAGAAAACAGCATACTTTCCGAGGGTAACACCGCACTCGAATTGCTTGAAAAAGCGCCGGGAATTACCGTAGATGATGATGGAAATATTTCCATGAAAGGAAAACCAGGCGTAAGCGTCATGTTAAATGGCAAACTGACATATCTTTCCCAGAAGGAATTGACGACTTTATTGCGCGGAACTTCTTCCGGCTCGGTTTCAAAAATTGAACTGATTACCAATCCTTCGGCTAAATATGATGCGGCGGGAAATTCGGGAATTATTAATATTGTTTTGAAAAAAAATGAGAAAGTCGGTATTAACGGAAATGTTTATGTGAACGGGGCAAGAAGTCGTGCAAACCGTTATGGCGGAGGCGCCAGCTTAAATTATCGTAGTGGTAAATTCAATATTTACGGAAGTTATGACCATGCTTATCGTGGCGAAATTGAATATCTGAGTTTCACCCGACGGTTTTATGACGGAAATGTTGGTGGAAAACCCGACAGAATTTCTTACCAGAACTCCGAAACCAACGAACCTTTACATACCAATAACTACAAAATCGGAGTAGATATTTTTCCGGATGCCAAAAATACTTTCGGTGTGCTGGTCAATGGTAATTTCGGGAAATATGCCAATGATAATAATACGACCAACCTGTTGGTTTCTTCCACAGGTGAAACATTAAGCAATCCGCTGACCCATAACGACAATCTGGATCGCTGGAAAAGTAACGCCTACAATTTCAACTATACATACAAACTCAATCAAAGCGGCCGCGAGCTTTCTGTGGATCTGGATTATTCGCAAAACGATAATCGATCTAACCAAAATATGGATACCAGGTATCTGAGCGCGGAAAATTCGACTGTCGAAGCGCGGTCTGTACGCCGCGGTTATGTTCCCTCCCTGACCAATGTTTATGTTGGTAAAATTGACTATACGCATCCGTTTGGTGAAAAAGCAAAATTGGAAACAGGGTGGAAAAGCAGTAATGTTTCGGTCGATAACAACCTGAAATATGACACGCTGCGTAATGAGCAATGGATTCCGGATCCTTCCTGGAGCAATCATTTTACTTACAAGGAGACGATCCATGCGGGTTATATCAATTTCAGTAAACAATTTGGCTCTGTTAGCGTTCAGGCCGGTTTAAGAGGTGAAAACACGCAGACAGCCGGTCACCAGGTTACGACTGACTCGTTGGTAAAAAGACAATATTTCCAGCTTTTTCCAAGTCTGTTTGTTTCTAAAACTTTCGGGCCAAATCATAGGGGACAGTTCTCATACAGCCGCAGAATTCAGCGGCCGGATTATGATGACATGAATCCCTTCCGCTTCTTCCGTGACCCGTTTTTATATTATGAAGGTAATCCGTTTTTAAAGCCAGAACTTACGCATTCTGTTGAATTGAGCCACACTTTCAAAGGGAAATTTATTACAGCCATTAATTACAGTTATACTTCCGATGTAATGAACTGGATGATGGGACAGGTCGATTCTTTAAACACGACCTACCAAAGCCCCCAAAATCTGAAAAGTTTTATCAATTATGGTATCAGTTTTACAGCTTCACTGCAACCTGCAAGCTGGTGGATAAGCAACAGTTTTGCTAATTTTTTAAGAAATGACTACAAAGGTGATCAGAAAGGCGGGAAGCTTGATAACGGAATATGGAGCTTCTCCATCAACAGCCAAAATACATTTCAACTTGGAAAAGGCTTTTCAGCCGAGTTGAGTGGATTTTATAATTCAAGATCTGTCTATGGAGTTTTTGTTTCAAAAGGTTTTTATGTCATTTCCGCAGGCGCCCAAAAACAAGTTCTGGATAAAAAGGGAACGATAAAATTGATGGTGAACGACATTTTCCAAACACGGCAGCGACGAAATACGGCAAAATATGAAAATCTGGATATGGATGGACACATTCGTTTTGACAGCCGTATGGCCACTGTTTCATTCTCCTATCGTTTTGGAAAAGATATCACGCCCATTCGTAAACGAAGTCCAGGAAGTGAAGATATCCAAAACCGTGTAAAAGGCGGGAATTAAATCAGGATTCATTTCATAAAATGAAATTTTGATTAAAATCGAATATGCTTGATTAAAAATTCCAGTTGCTTATTAAGATTAAAGTGCTCTATTTCAAGGCAAAATTGTAGCTTTGTAAAAATAACGGACCCTTTAAAAAATTAGCAAATGACAAAAGCAGAAACCGTTTCCAAACTTGTGGAAATGACCGGAATACAAAAAGAGGAAACTGAACAAATCCTGGAAGCTTTTTTCTCAACGGTTAAAGACTCGATGAGTGAAGGCGAAAATATTTATATCCGCGGTTTCGGTAGTTTTATTGTCAAAAAAAGAGCTGCAAAAATCGCCAGAAACATTTCTTTAAAATCCTCAGTGATGGTACCGGCAAGCTTTATTCCTTTTTTCAAGCCTTCTCCGGATTTTACAAATCAGGTAAAAGAAGGACAGCCAAAATAAGTTTGCAGTCACAATGAACATTCAAAATGCCAAAGCCCCGCTAACCGTTGCGGGGCTTTCTTTGTGCCTAAAATTCATTTTCCAAATCGGACTTCATTCGGGTGGAAAATAATATCCTAAACCAAAATACCGTAGGCATGATCTACATTGTAGCCCCAGGTTTCAACCTGGGGGAATCGGGGATATGGAATCGAAATTTTTTCATCCATCACATTTCAAAAATACCTCCGGCACGATAGTTTAAGCATTTAAACGTATTGTGAAACAATTTTCGCAACGCATTTAAAAATATGACAAACTAACCATGCTTATTAAAAAATTAAGTTTTCAGATATTCCATGTCGCGATGCTTTTCAATATTGCATCCTTTACACCTGCTATTGCACAGGATAAAGAAGAAGATAAAATTAAAGCGGCAACATCCGTATTAAATGATTTCAGTCAGATGAAAGAAAACATACCGGCACAGTTGCTGTCTATTTCTCAGGGAATCATCATTGTACCAAAAATGATTAATGCCGGACTAATGGTCGGTGCGAAACATGGCAAAGGCATTGCGATGGTGAAGGGAACAAACGGTCAATGGAGCGATCCTATTTTCATAACCATTACAGGAGGAAGCGTTGGCGCACAAATTGGCGTGCAGGCGACCGATTTAATTCTGGTTTTTAAAAACAGCAAAACACTGACAGAAATTGGAAAAGGCAGTTTCACACTTGGAGGTGATTTATCAGTAGCTGCCGGACCCGTTGGCAGAAGTTCATCGGCGCAAACAGATTACAAACTGGAAGCCGAAGTGTATTCTTATTCCCGTAGTAAAGGTCTCTTTGCGGGAATCACACTTAATGGAGCCGCTTTATCTGTGGATAGCAAAGCGAATAACGAGTTTTACGATGATTCATCGGACGCGAATACCATTTTAACTTCGTCGCATACAAGCTCAAACCTGGTCGCGGATTTGAAAAATAAGCTTGAAAATTTCAAATAAAATCGTTTGTCAAAATGCCATCATCCGTTGTAGCCAAGATGATTTATGATGATGAAACGGAAACATTAAGAATCATTTATGTTTCCGGGATGGTTTACGACTATAAAAAAGTCCCTTTGGAAGTCTATGGAGCTATGAAAGCTTCGGATTCCAAAGGGACTTTTTTGAATCAGCATGTTAAAACAAAATATGAATTTGAGAAAGTTGAGTTAAAGTAGAAATCTTATTTCACCCACAAATTCTTACTTACAATCTGTTTCAAGACCTGCTCCCGATGATTTCTGCTCACAGGAATTCGGTGTGACTGGATAAAAATCTCGTTTCCTTCAATACCTTCTACCCTGTTAACAGAAACGATGTAAGATTTATGAACACGGATAAAAAACCTGCTATCCAGGTTCTGTTCAAGGTTTTTCATGTAGAGTAAAGTAACATACTTTCCTTTGTCAGTATAAATTGTGACATAATTCTGCATTCCTTCAATGAATAAAATGTCAGTGAGGACAATCTTTTCATATTTATTTCCGCATTTGATAAAGAAATAATCAGCGGCTGTTTCAGTAAGATTTTCGTTAATAGTATCTCTGTTAATAAGCTGATGATAATCTTTCGCTTTCGATGCTGCTTTAAAAAAACGCTCAAAAGTGATTGGTTTCAGTAAATAATCGAGAACATCCAACTGAAAACTTTCCAGTGCGAAACTTGGAAAAGCCGTTGTAATCACGACAAGCGGAGGATTTTTCACAATTTTCAAAAAATCAATTCCACTCATTTTCGGCATTTGGATATCCAGAAAAATCAGGTCTACCGAATTTTCATCCAGCATTTTAATAAGTTCAACCGGATTTTCACATGTGCCTGTCAAGTGCAGGAAATCAACTTCCCGTACATAATTGGCAATTCCTTCACGCGCCAGCGGCTCATCATCAATAATTACACAATTCAACATAATAAAGCGGTTTGAGGGTCAGGCAGCAATTTCTTCAAATTTAGGGATCGCAAGTTCAGAAAGTTTTAAAGAAAGTTTTACTTCAAAATCTGAATCGGTGTTTTGGATTTCAAGTTCGTATTGTCCCGGATATATCAGATCTAGTCTACGTTTTACATTTTTCAGCCCAATTCCTCCGTAATGAATTAAATCGTTGGTTAATTGAGGCGACGTACTGTTAAAAACCGAAAAATTCAGCTGCGTGTTATGCAGCTCCAAATTTATTCTGATCCAGTTTGTTTTACCACTATTCTTGGAAACATGTTTAAAAGCATTTTCAACAAAGATCATAAGCACAAAAGGCGCAATCCCAATATGTCCGGTATCGGCCGCATTCATCTGTAAATCAATTTGCACATTATCATTCTGCCGTAACTTTTCAAGTTCAATAAAATTTTTCATGTAATCTATTTCCTTCGTTAACGGAATCTGGATATCGTTGCATTCGTAAAGCTGGTATCTTAAAAGTTCCGAAAATTTGGCCAGAGCGTCAGAAGCCATATCCGGATTTTTATGAATAAGAAAAAAGATGGAATTGATCGTATTAAACAGAAAGTGAGGATTAAACTGATTTTTCAAAAATTTCAATTCCGTTTCCAGTTTTTCCTTTTCCAGTTCACGTTGGCGCCTTTCGGTTTGAATCCAGTTTTTCGTCAGCTTGATACTCATCGCCAGCGTCATGCTTGCCAATGTTGAAGGAAAAGAAGTTGTAGACAAAAAATACAGACAGCCACCGTCGGGACCATACATTTCAGTAAGCGTTTTTCCGGCAAAAAAAGCAGCCAGATAGTAACCCGGAACGATGAGCAACGAGGCGGTCAGAATTGTCAAAAGCAGATAGGTCACATATTCCTTAAATCTGCTTTTTTCCAGAAATTTCGGGATCAGATAATATAAATTAAAACAAATCGCGAGTACCTGGAAAACAACATAAAACAGAAATTTCACAGACATCGCCGTAAAAAGTATGCTTCCGGCAGCTTTAACAGGATTCCCAATGGCAATTACCCACCACAGATACTGATATGCACACCAGAATGGGATGTGGTAAAGTTTATATTTAAAAAACCAGTTCTGACTTGGTGTGCTTTCTATTATCATTTTGTCTGTCGGATTTCGATCGGCGGTTTTTAATATAGAATTCATATAACTTATTCAATATCAATCACAAATTCCAATTTCGAAAGTAATAATTTTCAGTCTCTTTTCTTTATTGATGCCATGAAATGCGGCTACTTATTGACAAAATGCATCGTTGGAAATGTAAACGGTTTTTATACCCGACTTTGTGAAAATTAAAAAAGGAATCATCCCAATATAGTATTTGATCAAAGAGTTACTGACAGTTGTCAATCCAATTTCTTATTCAATTGTGCTCCTGATTCATTTGTGATCGTCATAAAACGATTAACGCCATGAAATCACTGCTTTTATTTCTTATTTTCTTCGGATTGATACAAAATTCATTTGGTCAGGTAACCGGGAAATTTGTAACTGAAAAGGATCAGCCAATTCCTTTTGCGACTGTTCTACTTTTAAATCCCGTTGATTCTTCCTTGGTCAAGGGATCATTAACAAGTGAAACGGGTGAGTTTAAAATTGAAAATATTCCTGCCCGCAGCTACTTACTTCGCTTCACCGGCGTAGGATTTAAAACGTGGACTTCTCAGATTTTCGAAATTTCCAATACCGAAATGACCCTAAATTTTGCAACACTGATGATTCTGGAAGATACCAGACAATTGGGAGAAGTTGTGATTAAGGCTGAAAAACCTTTGTTCGAACAAAAAATTGAAGGCATGGTGGTTAACGTTGAAAATAGTATCCTTACTAAAGGAAGTTCTGCACTTAGTGTTTTAGAGCGTTCCCCCGGCGTAATAATTGATCACCGGAACAACAGCATTTCTTTGAATGGAAAAGATGGTGTCATGGTGATGATCAATGGAAAATTGATGCGCATGGCTTTATCGCAGGTTGTGACTTTGCTGAATGGGACGAGTGCCAATGATATTGAAAAAATAGAATTGCTGACTTCTCCGCCGTCCCGGTATGATGCCGACGGGAATGCCGGGCTGATCAATATTATTATGAAGAAAAATAAAGATCAGGGTATGAGCGGATCTGTTTCTCTGACGGGCGGATATGGCTACCGTGAGAAAGGAGTGGCTGGTTTTAATCTGAGTAAAAACACCGGAAAAATCAGCACCTATGGCTCCTACTCTTTTTCACACGACCGAACTTACAGTTATATGTTTATCCGAAGCACCCAGAATATGCCGGTTCTTGGCGGACAGCTTGATGTAATTGATTATGATACAACGAGATCCACTCATAATAATCATAACGCGACGGCCGGGCTGGACTATAAAATAAATTCCAAAGTTACTTTGGGTGGAAATATTATTTACAATGCGAGCGGCTCATCTTCCATATCGGGAACACATGCAACCTATAACGTTTTACCCGATTCACTGCTGACTTTTAATGGCCAAATAACCGGAACCAATCATTGGAAGAATTTCACCTCTTCACTTTATCTTGAAAAGGAAATGAAAGCAGGTGAAAAAGTTAATTTTGATCTTGATTATCTGCATTTCAAAAATAATAATCCTTCGCAGGTTAACAGTTCCTTCCTAAATGCAAACGGTACGAAGGCCGGTACAAATGACAGTCTATTTTCTCCCAACCAACAGGGGTTTGCAGCAACTGCCATACAGGTTGGTGTTTTGAAATCAGATTATTCTAAACAGATTTCAAAAAAAATCAAGATTGAAACCGGGCTAAAACAAACCTATTCCGAAGGGAAAAGTTTATCCGGAATTGAAAGTCTTATTGATGGAAAATGGGTTAACAGGTCTGAAACCTCGAATCAGATCAATATGAAAGAAAGCATCAGTGCAGGTTATATTTCTTTCAGCGCATTGCCCGAGCCCAGTATAAATCTAAATTTCGGAGCTCGTTTTGAATATTCACACACGCACATGGCCGATCCGAAAAAAGGTGAAAATTCGATTGACCGAAGGCTTGGAAAACTATTTCCCAGCGTTTCATTTTCCAAAAAATTCAATGTAAATAACGAATTACAGCTGTCCTATTCCAAAAGAATCAGTCGTCCTTCTTACACTGATCTGGCCTCGTATGTTTCATATAGCGACCCAACGGCAGTTTATACCGGAATACAGATATGGCGGGCCATGTTTCCACAGTAATAACCAGTTCTACTATTCAGAGGAAAATACTGGACAGTAGATTGTTAGCACGGAAGACTATTATGTCTAAGCTTTGCAGCAAAGGCCAAGTGAAATAGTGAATTTCAATTCATGCCGGAATATGGTTTTGTTGTCCCTTTAAGTTACCGACTGGGAGTTTAGAGCCCGTATAGAAAACTAGACTGTAATGGACAACGAGCAAAGTGTTTGTAACTCTAAATATTATTTCTATGAAAAAGGAATCCCGTAAAAAAGTGAAGGAC
>NZ_SZVO01000026.1 GCF_005280585.1 Dyadobacter frigoris | reverse complement strand
GCCGAAACTGCGGTGTTGCTTATCCAGGAACTATATGCCGTTGAACGTCTTGCACGCGATAAAAATCTGGATCCGGAGCAGACTAAAGAGCTTAGATTGGAAAAATCATTGCCCACCTACAATCTGCTAGGCAAATGGATCAGCAGCAACATGTATAAAGCCCTTCCTAAAAGTCCGATCGGTATTGCCTTCCGGTATACTATTGAAAGATGGGATGAGCTGGGGCACTACATGTATGATGGAAGGCTTCAGTTGGACAATAACTGGGTGGAGAATGCAATTAGAGCCATTGCTGTGGGCCGAAAAAATTTCCTATTCGCCGGTAGCCATGAAGGTGCGCAAAGGGCGGCCATTACCTTTAGCTTCGCTGACCAGTGCAAACGCCATAAAGTAGACGCACACCAATGGCTGACACATGTCTTCGAAAATATAATCGATACAAAGCCAAGCCAATACTACAATTTACTGCCGCAAAATTTTGTAGCCAAAAATTCCTAAGTGTCAAGTTGTAGGCTCTTGGGTGGATACTTCTAAGAAGCTCAAAAGCGACTTTAGCATACTTACTTTACATAATCGTCAGCTATACATAATAAATAAGGCTTCGTCTGCGCGTAGCGCACAAGATGAAGCCTTGGTTGTACTAAACCGGGTGCCTGGGAGCTATATATTATGGGGATTGTTATCTGGGATGTCAGGTTCGAGGATGGTGCTGGTGGTCGGTTTTAGTTCTGGATAAGGGAGAACTATGTGGTTTTGCGTATTTTTCCATCTGCTTTCATCGTTTGGAGTGTTGTTATTCGACCTTTATCGTAACGTTTTCCATGCTTTTGGGTAATTCAGGACATAGCTCCGCCATGCACCGTTAAGCGCGCTTTTCAATTTATTCCCGCCACTTCTTTTTTGACCAGTGTTTTCCAGTCCGCGGGTGGTGCTTTCCCGTTGAACCTCAACACGGTGACCATGGTCTGCTGCATGCAGCAGGGGCATTGGAAGGGATTGTATTGCTGCGGCTGCGGCCTGCCTGCATTATGCGGGACAGGTTCCGGGAGCTGCGTTTTGATATCGGCGGCACACCTGCTTTTCGCCGTACTGCTCAGTATACCATAATGGCGTATGCGCACAAAACCTTTTGGCAGTATATGCAGGGAGAACCTGCGGATGAACTCCATGGCATCCAAGGTCATTTCTTTGGTTGCAGCTGCATGCCGGTAATCTTTATAGCTGAAGGCAACTTTTCCTTCCGATATATTTTTGAGCCGGTGATTGCTGATCGCGATTTTGTGGGTGTACCGTCCCAGGTATTCAATGACACTCTGCGGGCCGTTGAACGGGCGTTTGGCATATACCACCCAATCCTTGCCATATAGCCCATCAACCAATCCGGGGGTGATATGTTCCGGCAATTCCTCTTTCAGGGCACTGATGAACCGGGAACGGAACACCTTGCCCATGGCCTTCACGGAAAACAGGTATTTGCCCTGTGATCTGGCGGTTTTCCATTTACCCTGCGGGCTGAGCCCACCACCCGGCACGATGCAGTGCAGGTGTGGGTGCAGGCTTAGGGTCTGTCCCCAGGTATGGAGTATGGCAATCATCCCGGTTTGGGCGCCCAGCCATTTCGGGTCACTCCCGAAACTGCGGAGTACGTCCCATGCCGTCCTGAACAGGATGCTGTAGACCGCCTTTCCCTGGTACAGGCAAAGCGGGTTCAGTATATCGGGCAGGGTAAACACAACGTGGAAATAAGGAACGGGCAACAGCTCGCGTTCCCTTGCCTGTATCCATTGCTCACGTTGCCTGCCCTGGCATTTGGGACAATGGCGGTTCCTGCAGCTGTTGTAGCTGATCCGTTCGTGGCCGCAATCGGCGCACACGTCCACATGCGAGCCCAGCGATGCCGTGCGGCATCGCCTGACAGCATCCAGGGTGCGCAGCTGCCAGATATTGAACGTTCCGCCTCGCTGCACGGATGGCCAATGTGCGTCCAGCACATCGGCCACTTCGTGCCGGGCGCGCATCAGGCCTGTCCGTATAGATTGTCCAGCGGGCTCATGACCGACCGGATGGACGGTTTGGCCACATGCAGGTAAACCATGGTGGATTCGATGTAGGCGTGTCCCAAGAGTTCCTTCACCACGATGATGTGCACGCCCTGTTCCACCAGGTGGGTGGCGAAGCTATGGCGCAGGGTGTGCGGATGGACGTGCTTTGCGATCCGGGCCTTCCTGGCCGCCTCGGCTACCCCCCTGCCCGCGAATAGGCTTCGCCTGACCGGTTGACAAACAGGTAATCCACAGGGACTTCTTCCAGTATATATCTTTTAAGGCCCCTGCACAGCATTTTCCCCAGCGGGAGGTACCGATCCTTGGAGCCCTTTCCCTGGCGGACATGGACCATGCCCCTTTCCAGGTCGATGTCGGTGGTTTTCAATTGCTGGAGTTCACTAGTACGGAGCCCGCAACCGTAGAGCAATCCATTCATGATGCGGTGCTTCAGGAGATTGCAGGCTGTCAGCAACGCTTTCATCTCCGATCCGTTGAGTACCACTGGGAGTTTTCTGGGACTCTTAATCGTCGGCAAGGCAAACCGGCTGTAATCCAATCCGCGCATTTTGCAGGCGTAGCGCATGCCGTGGACAGTGAAGTTGAAAAATGACTGCGATAGATTGCCCTGGCTTTTGACCAGGTGTAGGTAATCCATCACCTGGTCGGGTTCCAGTTCCAGAGGTATCACTCCATAATGCAGCGCTAAATGCGCTAGTTGCCTGGAATAATTCGTCAATGCGCTCTGGCTCTTCCCGTTGATGCTGATGGATCGCGCCAGCTCTTGGCAAAGTTCCCTGAAACCCGTTACTTTGTCGCATGCCCGTTGTACGACGGTGACATAATCCCCGGATGCGCCTTGCGCACCGGAAACCCGTTGTTTCTGAATGAAATCCATTTGAGTTTAAAATTTTATTGCAAAGCAACTCAAAGCACCCCGAGGCAACAACGGGTGCCTTACTTTTCTCCAATGCTTCACACTGGATAGGAACTATGAGGGGACTACCGTAGGTTTAGTTCAACCGATGTTATGTAAAGCTTTACATAAGCTGGGACGTAAGAATTTTTTGTTCGCAGGCAGTCACGAAGGTGCCAGGCGCGCAGCAGTAATGTATTCCTTCATCACTCAATGCAAAAAAATAACATCAATCCGCATCAATGGCTAAAAGTTGTCTTCGAAAATATCCTGGACACCAAGCCTAGTCAATACCATATCCTCCTGCCGCAGAACTTGCTAGAGTAAAATCTTCAATAGCCAACACGTGGTTGCTTGGGCGGATACGATGTATCGCCCTTACGTTTGATTTAGGCATAGGGTGGAACCAATTTGTTGCTGAAAGACACGTACAAGGTGAAATTGACTAAGGCAAGGTATTTGCGCTAACTTTTGAAGACTGATGTTATCGGTGAAGCAAGCTTCGATATAATCCCGCACTTTTTTCACTTTTTGATTTTCGTGTCCGACTGGGGGCACAGCAATAGAGGAGTCTGAATGACGCACAATGAACTCAATCATTGTCTCAAGTAGCGTAGATTCCTGCTGGAGTTTGCCATGGGCGGTTAATTCAAGCATTTGATGTAAATGATGCAGGCTGCGTGAAAGGGATGGATCGTTTATCACTCCATGTCGGAAGAACGGGATCCTGGCAACTTGCCCGGTTGCCTGGGCAAAGGTGTTTGCTAAGAAATCAGGATCTATGTAAAACATTCTGTATCGCCAGCCCTCCGGGGCCTGGGCATTTCCCGTATGGAATTCTCCGGCATTACAAACATTAATACAGCCCTGTGAAGCCACCAAATGTCTGCCTCTGTACGAAAAGCCCAGATTTCCATATTCAATTACCCCCACAGCGAATTCTTCATGCATATGTCTGCTAAACGATTGCAGAATATAACTAGCGTGCAACATTTCAATTCCTCTAATATAAGGCAACCTCCAGAATTTGATTTTTTCGGATATATCCATCAGTTTAATGTACAAAATATGTCTCAATTATCAAGCAACAGACTATAATTTTGAAATCCTCATTTTAACTTAAAGCCTTTGTTTACATTTTTGCGTCAAAGTTAATATCCAGTTCATGTCTGAGCCGGAGCATGGGACCCATCTGATAGGTTTCCAGACCTAGTCCATCGATTATGCCATTAAGAATACGGCCTCCAAGGTAGCTCTCTGGCTCAAAGTAGGCAAAGCTCCTTAAGGGTACATCAAGCTTTTCACAGGTTTGATCAAGCTGATCAGAAAGCTGCGGAAATGGACTGAACGTGCCCTGGTTTTTCCATACGGTAAGCTCGAACCATGGATCCACAGCGTTGCATATCCTTGTCAAATACTGCTCACACGGCTGATAATTACCACCACCTGCGACTATTATATGAAAGTGGAGATATTAGACCCAGTGCATCGCAATCCGGTGCAAACTCGGGATTCTGCAGATCAAGTTCAAGTATTTGTCTGCTTTCCAGGCTGCCAAAATCAATAAATGACTCATTTTCAAATGATAACATATTTAGACTTTGAATAAAAGTAGCAAGATCAATTTTGCCCGGACTTTGTCCTGTTGTCTGAATGGACAACGTAGTTTTTCGTTTTTCCGGTAGAAAAATTAACTGATTGTTTGAAGTCCTGGCAAAGCCATCGGCATCCACAAATAAGGAAGAGCTGCCCATCTCAGACAAAGCCCTCAAATAAGTGAACAAACTTTTGCCTGTACCGCCTTTTCCCTGAAGTATAAGATTGATTTTACGTGCCATATTTTATGAAGTAATTGTTCTTGATGGTTTTATTAAATGCTGTTACATTCTCACAATTCGTATTTGAATAGCGCTGTTTCGTATAGTCTGTATCCAATATCAGACTGGCTCAGATCAGGACTGGGTTTTACGATCTTAACTTTTTTAGTCACCACGTTCTTCCGAAGGTTTCAGATATAAGAAAATCTTGCTTGCCTTTCCTTTATAATAGGAGGGCAGATATCTGATATATCCATACTGCACCAGTTGGCGCAAAAGCTTTTGGTAGGTAGCGGTGCTGGCAATTCTTGAAAGCCGCATGATCTCTTTTCCAAAAGCGTCTACTGGCCCCTTAAAGCCCTGTTTTTCCCACAGGCAAATCAGTGTCACACACAGTCCTATATGCGAAATGCCCAGACGCTGATCTTTTTCAATGGCTGAAAAAAACACAGTTAAAATCGAATCCTTTTTCATTATCTTACTTTTTGACCATTTTTCTTAGATTGCTGCTCACTTACCACCTGAGTTTGTTCTGTAACTTTCAAAGCTGCTTTTTCAGGTCCCGATAATGCCTGCGCGATGCTGATTTTCTTTTGATGCTCGTCGTAAACATTCAGCGTTTTATACTGCGGGTTTGCTTCTATGGAAAGATTAACCTCTTTTCCTTCCCGCATGATGGTCACCTGCGGTTTTTCACCGCGACTTAAGGCATCAAGTAGCGTCTGTTGATCTTTCGCGGTCAGGCTTTCTTTCACACCGAGTTGACTCACGGCTTTTTGCAGGTCAAAACCATAATCTTTGTGAAACTCTTTTAATTTATGGTTTCCAGATGGATCCTGATCGTTAAAATCGAGCTGTATCCATCTAGATTTAGAACCTTGATTGATATCAAAAGTCTCAATTTTTATAGCCCTGCCAGAAAGAAGGTTTTGAGCCTGCGAAGCGCTGATTTGATCTTCGGAAGAGAATGTTTGTTTTTTTGATTCTTGCGGCTTATTCGTATCAGTCAGTGCTGCCTGGTATTTTTCAAACCGGTACGCACCGCTTGCATCTTTGGCAAAGGACAGATTGATATCCATTTTTTGATTTTCACTGATGTAATAGGACAAAGGGAGCGAAAATTCCCTTTGTCCCTGTTTGATTTGCTGTGCGAGCTTCGAGCCGACATCTTCAAATCCAGCCTTGGCAACAGCCTCTTTCAGATCAGCCAGATTACGGTCGGAGGAAATCGTAGTCTGCATGGCCGCTTGCCGTTCACGGAATGGAGCCAGTACTCTTTGCAAAAGCCGCATCCACAGGTTTGGGTAAACCTGTTTTCGAAGCAAATCCTGCTGCCGCGCTAAAATAATGAGCGTCATTCTTTCTTCCGGCGCATTTGAGCGGCCGTATTTGGATTGCAAATGCTTATAAAAACCAAGCTTTTCTTTTAAAAACGCCTTATCTTTTAATATCTCAGGAGAAAAAAGTTTTTCAAACTTTAGTTCACGGGCTTTCCACTCGTTTAGCTCCTTCGCTATCCTGTTTGATGTAATCTCATTATTTACATGTGGCTGCTCCATGATCTGTATGATTTAGATAAAGCAAAGGCTATTAAACTGAAACTCCCTTTCTTTTTCCCTGCCTGGCTGGCTCATCGTTTTCCGGGCTTTTAACATCCTGTTTTTTACCGCCCTGATTTTCGCTTTGCTGCTGGGATTGGCTTTCACCCTGGCCTTGCTTTTCTGTTTGTGTGCTGCGGATCCGCTGCTGACGTTCATCATAAACAGCAACCGATTTGAACTGCGGATTGGCTTCAATAAAGCGTTTTTGTTCTGCCCCGTCCTGAGTAAAGGTGACCGCCTGACGGTTCCCTTTTTGAAGCGATTCGATCAGACGCGATTTGTCCGTATCATTGCCAAGCTCTTTGATTGGATGTTTAGAAAGTGCTTTTTCAAGTTCAAATCCGTATTTTTCACTGAATTGTTTGACTTTGTAATTTCCGCTGGGATCTGCTTCCTTAAAATCCAGCTGTACCCAGGCGTTGTAGAGTTTTCCATCCTTGTTTGTCAGATCCTTATTCACTGCGCGGCCATTAAGCAGGTTGTAAGCTTCTTTTTGGGTAATGTTGCCTGCTTCTTTATTGATGTAAAACTTCTGCTCGATAGCCTTCTGTTCGTTTTCTTTTTTGAGCGAAGCGGTGTAGCTATTAAAAAAGAACATATCAGTCTGGTTGGACTTTTTGAACTGCAATACCGAACTCAGCTCATCCTTGCCATAAGCGGTGGTATGTTTTAGCTGGAACTCTGTTTGCGATTTGGCAAGGTTGGCTTTAAGCTGTGATTCCAGCTCTTGTCCGAAACCGGTGAATTTGACCTGGTCTTTGAGATAATCGAAATTTTTCTCATTCATGATCGTAAGTATTTAATGGTTAATGAAAATGTTACTGTATTTATGAAAGTGGCTTGGCACGGACGATGGCCCTGTTCTGTACCTGCAGCTGCATATGCCTCCCTCCCTTTTTCTCCATGAGCTGAATGGTGAGCTGTTTTTGATCAGGAATAGTGAATTTGTCGAGTGCAAAGACAAATACATGGAAACTATTTGCTCCAACCGCAGAAGTATCCTGATGGACGTAAACAGGCATTATCTCCCTTTCCTGCACAGCCGTGCGTTTTACCCGTTTTTTATCGCGGATGAAAAATCGGAGGTTTTCAATATCGTAGGCGATATTCGAGTGGTTTTCAAGTTGTAAACGGTAGAAAATCACATCTTCCCTGATGTAAAGCCCACTCAGTGCAAACCGCGCCTTGTCACTTCGATCCCTGATTCTATGGACTTTGTTTTTATCTGAAAGAGCCAGCTCTGAGCTGTGCTTGATCACAGCCTGATTGCTTTGTTGAAATAGGGCGGATGAAGCGGGCTTGTTTTTGTCAGGGATCAGCTCGATGTTCAGTTGCAAGGGCTCGTCTGAGTAACTGACTACAAAAGAGTACAACTTTCCGTCCGAGGTAACTACGGTCAGGTTCGTCTGGACAAATCCTTTGTTTGCAGCTTTCACCTGTAAGATGTTCTCAATGCCTTTTGCTTTTTGGGCCAGCACATCCCGGCTTCCGCGGTCAACACTTTTAATGGCAAACGGAAAGATCAGGTTGACTGTTTTGTGATAAGTGATCTCCAACGGAAAAGGCTCAATGACAAAGAGCTCTACATTTTGAGCAAATGCCTTTCCGCTGATCACAAGCATCAGCAGGGCCAGTATACGGCCGATTCGGTTTCTCTTCATGATTTATAGAAATTAAAGTGAAAGTATAGATCCTCTAAACGGGCTTACATCGACGCTCCATTACCATCCCGCAGCAGCACCTGGTAACCTGCTTTTAGTGATACCTGAACAAGACGTGCCTTTTTGCCGATGAGTGTTTTTGCTGCCTGGATACCTGCACTGGCCGCCTGTGCTCCAAGCGAAGGATCGAGCGATCCGATGGCTACCCCCTGAATATCCTGGCCTAAGGACTGTTTAGCCACATCTCGGCTGATGGCGTCCGGAATGTGAATACCCGCAATTCCGTCCAGATCATAAACAGAAAGCTTGACGGGCAGCAGCGAGTTTTCATAGCGGATTGAAACAATTTGCACCATAAGCCTTTCACCGTTTAGTGAGGCCTGCCCAAATACAAAACTGTCCTTTGGAATCAATACACCGCCAACATAAACATCTCCGGTCAGCCGCAGTTTGACTGTTGCTCCTGTTACCAGCTGCTGGTCCTGGTGCACAACAGCAGGTATGGCGTTGCCCGCATTGGCTGTAACGTCCTGATCCAGTGAGAAGAAGCCATTCTGCTGAAAAGGCAGTTCGGAAATTAAGTTATCAGTCAAGGAATCGGCGGCTATCGTATTTTCTAATGTGGTAACCGGGTTTTCGACGGGCTGGGTTGTGACAGGGAAAATCTGGTTTTCATTTTCCTGCGATTGTTTCTGCAAACGGTCTGTGACGCGCTCAGGGTGCTGAATGTCCATCACCTTTTCCAGCAATTCATTAAGTTCCTTCATTTCCGGGTCTTGTGGGTCCACCTCAGCCTCTCCCTCAAGTCCAGCCATCAAAGATTCCAATCTTTGCATGTCAGGTCCAGTGTCTGTCTCGCCAGTAACAGTTGAAGGAATTTGATTTTTGACGGACTTATTCTCAGCTTCAAAACCGGGCTCAGCAGACGCTGCAAGGACGGCATCAAGTTCTTTAAGCTTGCCATAAACCTTTGCTTCGTTGGGATCCGAATAGCGTTTTCCCTTATAGGAAACCGGAGTTACACGCTTATGTTTTCCGTTGGGCCCTTCCAGTGATTGGAGTGTCATTAGGGGATTTTCGCTTTCGGAAACGAGTTCATCCTTTCTGTACGGGTCTTTTTTTATTTGCTCGGCCCGTTTGGCAGAATCTTCGGCAGCTTTCTGGTAGTAGCTGAGTTTGTCCATGGGTTTACCTTCCTTTAAGGCCGGATCAGGCAAATTAGTATTCAGCCCCGTAGGTTCTGCTACCGTTGTTTCATGCTTCTTTACATTTTTAACGACTGCGGCCCAGTAAAAGAAGGTCAGAAATGGGAGTACCAAAAGGGGTAGGAAGGTGTAAAACTTGCGTTGTTGCAAGAAACGGGCAGAGTATGTCCTGTTTTCCATGATTGTTAAATTTTAATAGGTTACAATAGATTTTAAGTTCAAGGTTTGTAGTATTGCGGGTTTTCAAGACTGTCCCGTTTGACTTCGCGCTCGAGACTATCCAGATAGCGGGCGAATGCCGACTGTTTTTGGAGCTTTTCTTTTTCTCCGGACTGGCCAAAGGGCCATAATCTTCTAAATTCAATTTTTTCAACCCGTGAAGCAACGTGTGAAAATATACCGTCTTCAAACAGGTAAGTGCAGTAAGAACCCGATCCCAACGCTAAGGCAATTAATAATGCTTTGAGCCATTTATGTGGGAGTCTGCGTGCATACTTATCCATAATTGTGGCCCAATAGCACTGGACACGGCTTATGTTCCCGGCAATTTTTCTGGCGATGCTATCCGTTTTAGAGTCATTCGGTTGTGGTTTGGTGGCCCTGTGGGCATTGAATCTGTAAAACATATTTTGGCTGTTTAAAAGTGAAGAATCAAAAACAGGCGCGCCTGCTGTCAGCGGTTTTGTACACTGATATCCTTGTTTTCAGTGGTCTCCCACTTTTCGATCAGAAACCCGTGCGGATTGTTATCGCTGCGGGAAATGGTGCGCAGGTATCCTTCGGTGATGAGCCTGCGTGAAACGATACTGGTAGGCCGGATGATGCGCTGCACCCCAATGCACTTAAAGTAATAGGGATAGACAGAGATATCCACTTCAACACTGTCGATCTGCACCTGCTGGCTGATGTTACCTGAAATGATTCCGGTGTAATACCCCGACTCTTTCAGGTTGTCATACTGCTTCTTTGCTGAGGCGTCAGCCAGGTAAAGTGCTTTGGAAACATTGGCGGCAATAGTCTTGTCGTCGGGGTCCAGGGTGAAAAACAGACGGTGGAAGGTGGCAACATGATCGCGTGCCTCGACTGGGATGTTCTCACGGCGCTGGGAGGCATAAGCGTCCAGTACCTTGCCCTCTGCAAGAATATAAACAGTCCCCTGCGCAGTCTGTACGAGCTGGTAGCTTTTGTAAAGGGCAAAACAGCAGAAGACCATGCTGCCACAGACCACCACTAGTGTAAAAAGCCGGATATGTCTGAATGCCGTATCAATATTTTTGGCTTTGGTAAACATGAGTTGGATGGTTTTATTAAATAATCAAAATCAGGGCCTCTTGGCAGGGGCAGGTAATCTGCCGAAACCACCCCCGGCCGGAAATGCGTAGTTACCAACGCCAGTTACCGTATTTCCCAAAAGTGCAGTGGTTTTATGCAGCAGCGCATTGCCTCCACCTGCCTGGATAATGTAACCTGCGACGGACGGGACTGAGAGATATCCTACAATCCCTATGATCAGAAATATCAGATAAGCCATATCGTTGGCACTAAAAAACGTGTCACCACTTTCCTGTACCTGCCGGATATCGAGTGCAATCATTTTCTCCTGGATTTTTCCAATGATGGCCCCGAAAATATTGGCAACAGGAAGCCAAAGGAAAATATTGATGTAGCGCGCAATCCATGCTGTCAGTGTATGTTGAAAACCATCAAATACAGCAATGCCAAAAGCAATGGGGCCGATGATGGCCATCACGATCAGATAAAAGGTCCTGATGGTATTGATGCAAAGCGCAGCTGCTTCAAAAAGAAGTCTTAGCACCTCACTGATCATGGCTTTGATCGAATTGCGGAAGTTGTATGATTGTTTGGCCATAAAAAACTTGATATCGTTGGGGATTCCTTCTCCAAAACCTTCCGAATAATTTTCGCCATACGTGTATTTCAGCCACATTTCCCGGCTGCCTTTACTGTCATCGCCCACATACATCTGCCAGAAATCGGATTGCTTAATTGCTTCTTCTTTCTTTTTTAACAGTACTGCGATCGCCTTATCGGAATCTTTGACCATCCCGGCAGTGCCACGGACAGTTGGCGATAGCACGGCATTGATCATAGCGATCACCGAAGGGAAAATCAGGATCGCAAAACCGAGAACAAACGGACGGAATAGCGGATAAAAATCAATAGTTTCGGCGTTAGATAAATGTCGCCACACCCGGTGAGCAATGTACCAGATGGCTGCAAAACCGGCAATACCGCGGCCGACGTTAATCAGTTTGCTGCAAAGCGGTAGCATCTCCTGATAGAGCGAGTCAAGTACACTGTTTAATCCCCGGATCTGCTCTGGAAACCCCTGGGCCATGCATAGGCCGGGCAATACAGCCGCTGCGATCACCAGTAGGATGATCCTGAATAACTTGTCCATACATGTTCGTTGTTTAAGGTTCTATATCGTACATTTTTTTTCTGAGCTCAATATCCGCTTTTTCAGAGGCTCTCTGAGCCCCCAGTACGGCGCTGTTGCTGTTAAAATGGCGCAGGAAGGTCAGCTTATCTGTCATGTCCTCGTAGATGCTGTCAATAAGCCGCAGCCTTTCGTCATCGGATGCCCTGAGTTTTTTGGCGGTTAGAACGGTTGTCAGCGCATCAAGATTTTTTACACTTCCCTGGATCAGATCCGTGTAAACGTCCTCCATATACGCGAGCTCATCCTGTGTAAAATTGTCTGTCGAAGAGAGCTTTTGGTAGGCTGTCCTGTATTCTTTTACCAGCGCGAGCTGACACTGAATAATGTCTTGTACCCTGGAATATTTTTTGACTGCTGGGCTGACCTGCAACAGGCCATCCAAAAAAGCTTCATGCAGCTTGAAGTTCCCGCGGGAAAGATCGCGTATCGTATTATACCCTTTGAAAAGAATCTCATAACCCGCTTTGAGTTCTTTGAGGATCTTTCGAAGCTGATTGAGCTTTTCAATGTTCAGGATCAGTTGAGTTACCTCAGCGGTCTGGGCCTCGGCCCTGGTGACTGGTACCAGCAAGAAAGCGAGAAGTAATAATGTCAATGATATTTTCATGTCGTTTCAGTTTATGCCATGCAGTGCACGGCTATTGTCAATATTATCTTGTTCTGATCTGCGCTGCGTTGAGAGAGTAGTAGCTTGCTCAAAGATTTGCCTGGCAAAAAGGTAAATTTGTTGCGACTGCCTGTAAAGCATTTCAATGCGCTGGACCCTTGCGTCGTCGGTCATTTTTAGTTTACGGTCTTTGGTCACTTCATCCAAATTATCCAGCACATCGACCCCGTCCCAAGCCAGCTGATCAAAAACGGATTTGATGTAGCGTTTTTCCTGCGAGGACAACCAGTCATTTGCCGCAAGCAGATCACCCAGCTGGTAATAAAGCCTGATCGTGTAGACGATTTGATATACCGCTGCTGAGGCCACCGGATGTTTGCTAATCGCTGGCTTGACAATACTTAGGGAATCAAACCTGTTTTTGTGTAATTTGAACTCGCCACGTCTAATATCACCAATCGTCGTTAGCCCCTCTTTTGCTATTTTATATCCTTTTTTAGTCAGTTCCAGATAGATTTTAAGCTGCGCGATCTGCTCGATCAGATACTGCTTCTGCGTCTTTTTCTGACGAAACCATTCCTTGAATTTCTGACAATACCCCGTATTGGATATCAATAGGAATGCCAATATGATCAGTCCCTTTTTCATTGCATATCATTTCAAAAGAAATCTTATTCTATCCCGTAGAGCTCTTTGACCACCTTGGCATCAAATTCGTCTTTTGCCCTGGAAAGACTCAGCCGCTTGTTTTCATTATTGAAAGTGCTAAGCTCGTCGTATACTTTATCAACCTGCTTTGCCGCCTGGTCTATGATCTCCAGCCTTTTAACATCACTCATCTGTGTAGTAAAGGATTTGACTACAAGCGTGAGAAGGTCAACGTTTTTGGTAGTCTCTTCCATAATTCCCGTATATACCTTCTGCATGTACAGCAGCTCAGAAGCGGTGAAATGCTTATCGTTTTGAAACAGAGACCAGGCCTTTTGATACTGCTCGACGATCATGGCTTCTTTCTGAGCAATTTCCTTAATACGGAAATAGTAAGAGATGACCGCTTTTACTTTTTTGAGCTCCTCGTAATATTTCCGGTACAGGTCCCGCTGTTTTTTAACCCAGTCGGCAATCTGCTCGAGCTTTAGTTTGGCCATCGTGTTTTCCAGTGCCTTCTGTGCGTTCTGCAATTTGATGACCTTATTCTGTCTTCGCTGGATCATCAAATCCACTGCCTTTACGACTTTTTTGATCGCTGCTTTGATGATCGCAGCCCAGGGATTTACCGCATGAGCTTCCGGAATTGGTCCTAACGTGGCACTGATCAGCACCAGCGTGAAAATGAATCGCTTTAACATGGGTGAGATACTGTTTGGTGAAATAATTGCTTATCCGCTCTGGAGCGCATTTCTTCTGCCAGAACCCTGATCCCGTTCTCGATACTGCCATACTTTTTAGAATACTCGGCTACCTTGATCTTTTCGGTCTGCTCAGTCGTGTAGGCCAGATATTCGCTCGGACTCACCTCGGTCCGGTAAACCCTGGATAATGTGCCGCCCAGGCTGATGAAAACTTCCTTGTATTTTCGAAGCGGGTCATTGGCTTTGTTAACCGACAGCACGAGCGCTTTTTCTTTTTCGGTCAGTCCTAGCAGTTCTTGAATCTGATCGAATTTGTTTTGATATTTGGACTGGTCCAAAAGGATCTTGCAATCCGAGTTATTGATAATGGCCTGCTTGACAATAGGAGAAGAGATAATATCTTCAACTTCCTGTGTGACTACAATCGCCTCGCCAAAAAACTTACGGACGGTTTTAAAGAGGTATTTGATGTATTCCGCCATGCCTTCTTTTGCAATCGCTTTCCAGGCTTCTTCTATTAATATAATCTTACGGATACCTTCCAGTTTTCTCATCTTGGAGATGAATACTTCCATAATGATGATGGTAACAATGGGGAATAAAATTGGATGCTCTTTTATATTATCTAGTTCAAAGACGATAAACCGCTCACCCAAAAGATCTAAATTCTCGGTAGCATTTAACAGATAATCAAACTCGCCGCCTTTGTAATAGGGCATGAGCACGTACAGAAAATTATTGATATCGAAATCCTGATCCTTGACTTTGTCTTGTTTGAGTATAATGGTGAACTCGTCTCGGACGAACTCGTAAAACGAATTGAAACTGGGGGGCATCGCCGCCTTTTTGTTAACGTTTGCGTAGTATAGCGAAAGCGCATTCGAAAGCGCCACATACTCAGAACGCCTGAAAACCTCATCATCCTTTTTCCAAAGTGCCAAAAGCAGCGTTTTAATACTTTCTTTTTTCTCGGTATCCAGTTGCCCGGTCGGTCCTAAATAAAAGGGGTTGAATTTGATGGGATTGTTTTCGTCATAAGTGAAATAATATCCGCCTACCATATCACAAAGACCTTTGTAGCTGTGGCCTACATCCACCAGAACAATATGTGCTCCTGATTCATAATAGCTTCTGACCATGTGGTTGGTAAAAAAGCTCTTACCACTGCCCGAAGGCCCAAGGATAAACTTATTCCGGTTTGTGCATATACCCATCCGGATAGGTTCATCGGATATGTCCACATGCACAGGCTTTCCGGTAAGCCGATCCCCAAGCCGCATACCCACCGGGCTGTCAGAGCTCCGGTACCCGCTTTCCAAATTCAGAAAACAGGCTGCCTGCTCGGCAAATGTGTCAAAGGTCTCGTTGATCGGAAAATCAGCGGCATTCCCAGGGATGCCCGCCCAGAAAATCTGAGCTGCACCTGTGGTTTCCACTTTGGCTGCAATATCCATCTGAGCCAGCGCAGACGATACCGTGCTTTTCAGTTCTTTGAGCCCGCTTTGTGAATCGGTCCAGGCCAGCACATTGAAGTGCGCTTTGACCGGAAGGCGCTGCTGGCTGATTGCCTCGTTTAAAAACTCGTTGGTAGCATCCAGGGCCAGCGAATTTTCCCTGGCATAAACCGAAAGGGATTGGAGTCTGAGCCTTTTGCTTTCGAGCCGTTTGAGGGTTTTGTCAGCATCCTCTATGAAAATAAACTGATTGAAAATGTGGTTGCAGTTCAGTAGTTGTCCCAGCTGTGATGCAAAACCGGTGCTGAACTTGGTTTTATCAGTTGAATACCGCTCGTAGGTAACTGATGGACTGCATAGTCCTGGCAGATCTGCCGCATCTGCCAAACTGTAAAGCTGGCAAAACCGGTCGCCGATCTGTATGCCTTTATCAAAGTGCATATCGCGGATTAGCCTTCCCTTATCCCCGGCAGTCAGATAGCAGTACTTCTCAATAAGCCCGGATGTATGCGCCTGACTGAAAAGCTCCTGCTCTTTAAGCTGACGCATCTTTACAAACCCAGAATCTTCCATGATCCTTCTGAACTGCCCGGCTGAGTCAAGAAAATCGTGCAACGACTGGGTGCTTAATGTCTGCTGCGGCACCAAGCTCGGCCGGATCAGATTGGAAAATAGCGAGCTCGATAGCTTACGATCAAGTGGCTTTTTGGTCAGCATGACATAGCAGCTGTGGTCCAAAAAAGGCCGTCCTGTAAAAAAGTCTTCGCTGCTGCGGCTCAGAAAACTGGCATCTGTTCTGGTTAAATCAGGTGAATACCTGCTATCAATAAACCAATCCTGTTTTTGAAAGACACTGCCTACGGGCAACATTCTCAAAGCTTTGACCCAGGTCTGGTGAAAGGCGCCGTACTGCGGATCAGATAGCGTAAATATCTCGGGCAGCTCAGCCTGGAAAACCATGGTCATGTCTCCTTGTTTGGAAAGGATACAGCCATGCTCAATATCAAGGACCGGTAATAAATCATCCAGCAACTTTTCCATCTCTACACTTGATTTATCTTGAAAAAAATGAAATTATTTGGCTGCGTAAGCCGGCTGGTCAATGCGCATCTGTCTTTCTGCCAGACTTGAAAACCTTGCGAGACCTGGATTTTAAGACCATGGGAACGCTGCGTTTAGCCAGGGCTTTGGTCAGTCCATGCTCTCCATATGTGGCGCTTAAATGGTAGATGCCCATGATCATCGCAGCACCCAGACACAGCGTAATACCCAGACAGATATAAGTATTGACTTTGACCATGTACATGACTGCATACAGGATTAAAAGTGCGAACATGCCGGCTCCCATGTACCATATGTACTGCGCGCGCAGACCCTTAAACACAATACTTTTGTTAATTCCTTTATTGATCTGGTAGGTGCTGTTTGCCATGGCTGTTACATTTTAAGTCCCTTTCGCCGGGGTGAATCGATTTCCTGCTGCTGATTTAGCGGCACCACATTCGTCTCTTTGATTTCTTTATCATTGTTTTCCTGCGGGATTGTGCCATCAAGCTTTTTTAGCTGGATCTTGATAGCGATCTCCCTTTCCAGATTTGAGAGCTGGTTTTTAAGATCTGCAAGCTCCTGCTCTTTTTCAAAAGGTTTTTTGGAAAGCTTCTCAAGGCCCACAGTACTTTTGTCCAGCTCAGCCAACTGTTTTTCGGTTTGCTCACGGGCACTGGTTACGCGGTCGATGGCATTTAGAAAGTACCGTGCGCTTAGTTTTGGATTTTCCGTATTGGGATGGCCTTTATTAAAGGTGTACTTTATCTCGCTACCATCCCGCTGGGCATAAAGACTATTATAACTCTCAAAGCGAAGTTTTCCTCTTTCATCTTCCCAGTGCTGTTGGTTCGTGCGGATAAAAAGATCAAATCCGTATAGCTTACCAATTCGCTGGTTATCCTGGTTGGCAGCCCGTGGCTTCCAATTTTGATACAGTGATAGAATATGATTGCCGGTTGCCTCGGATGTTTTTTCTCTCAATCCACTTAATTCGAGCGAGTTAGCCTTGGTGCCATCTTTTTCGAATTTCAGATTCCCCTTGTAAACTGCTTCGTCCGCTTTCAGTATCCTGAGTGTTTCCATGGTTTCAATCTTCTCTTTGACTAACCTGTCAAGCTGGAACCTGCTACGAGTAGATTCTTTGTAATGGGCTGATTTCAAGCTTTCGAGCACCGCCACTTTCTTTTCAAGTTTTGATTTTTCCAGAAGTGATGTGTCTCCTGAGAGCAGCGCGATGTATTCTGAAAAGTTCATCCCGCTTTTTTCATCCCCAGCGCCCTCGTCAATCGTGCGTACATGCAGTGAGGAGTTTTTCATCTGGGAAATAAAAGTCTGCTTGTTTTTTAAAAGGTTGAACTTGTAATTGTCAAGACTCTGTTCAACTGCATAAATGAAATTCTGGACCTTGTTTTCGTAGAACTCTTTTGCGATCATGTTACCCTGCCGGGCGCCGCGGCCATTGCGCTGCTCAAGATCTGAGGGCCGCCAGGGTATATCCATATGATGCATGGCGACGATCCGTTTTTGTACATTCAAACCTGTGCCTGCCTTTTCGGTACTGCCGATCAGGATCCTGATATCACCACTATTCATCCGTTTAAATAGTTCTGGCTTGCTCTTATCCGTCCAGTCATGGATGTAGCTGATCTGATGCTGAGGGATATTATAGTCTTTCGTTAATTTTTGTTTTAATGCGTCGTAAATGTTAAATCCTTCCTTGGTTTGTCCGGACGGGGGAGTCCCTATATCAGAAAATATAATTTGTGTACCCCTGTTCATGCTGCTTTGATGGTAGATTTGAGCAACCTTTTCTGCGCAGGTATTAACTTTGTTACCAGGGTGGTCTTCATATCTGGCATCATCGACCAGCCGCAAATCTGCCGCCATTTTCTTGGCATAGTTTGTAGCGATCAGCATCCTTCCTTTATCTTCCTGTGGCGAAAGTCTGCCACGCCCGATCCTTGTGCCGTCACCCGTCTGCGCAAAATGCATCAGGTTTTTAATGAAAACCTCCTGATCCGGTGTGGGTTTGATGTTCACCAGCTTTTCATCCAGTTCTGGCTTGTCCAGATTGATGTGTTTAGCTGTTTTGTAATCAGTGATCTCATTGTAAAAAAGAGCAAGCTCCGGGACTTTGATAAAATGGCGAAACCGCTCTTTAGCAATAATTTCATTGGTTACCGAGAACTCAAAATCAACGGTTTTACGGGCGAATACCGCTGCCCAGCCGTCAAAATTCTCAATGCGTTGCCGCTGCATTTCTTTTGGCCTGAGGTATTTAAAAAGTAAATACATTTCCGTCAGACTGTTTGAGATCGGCGTGCCCGATAAAAATGTGACACACTGATCCGCATCAAATTTTTCCTGGAGTGTGCGAACCGCAAAAAGCATGTTCAGCGCCTTTTGACTTCCTTCCATATTACCGAGACCTGCCACCCGGTTGTGACGCGTGGTAAAGGTCAGGTTCTTAAATTTATGGGACTCGTCCACAAAAAGGTGGTCGACACCCATTGATTTAAAATCAATACCTGTATCCTTTTTCTCTTCAATGTTTTTTTCAAGTTCCAGTAGCCTTACGCCCAGATTTTTCTTTCTGATTTCAAGGCCTTTGAGCATGCTCTTGGAGATGTCCCCACCAAGGTTTGTTACCGTTTTTAAATCTTTTTCTACGTGATCAAGCTCAGTTTGGAAAATCTCGCGCTGCAGCTCAGGCGACTGTGGGATCTTGCCAAACTGGTCATGAGTCAATACCACGCAGTCCCAATCGTTGTTTTTGATCTCATGAAACAATCTCTGGCGTTTGTCAGGGCTAAAATCGTTTTCACCTGGGGCGAGCACACGTGCTGACGGATAGGCTTTGCGGTAGGTTTCTGTGATCTGGTTGACGTTTGCTTTCAGCGCCAAAATCATGGGTTTACTGGCAATGCCGAGCCGTTTCATTTCATGGGCTGCTATGATCATCGTTAGCGTTTTACCAAGGCCTACTTCATGATCGATCAATGCGCCCCGGTTTTGAATGATGCGCCAGGCCGCATTTTTCTGAGAACTATACAGATCGTCAATACCCAGCGCTTTCTTGTCAAGACCCGGAAATCTCAGATGGCTGCCATCATATTCGCGCAGTACGAAACAGTTAAAGGTATCATTGTAAAGCTTTTCAAGATGCTTTTTATCTTCCAACGGGAGTTCTTTGAGCCAGTTTTGAAAAGCTGACCTGATGCTTTCAATTTTCTGGTTAGCCAGCTGTATGGCTTCATTATCCGGTATCCGTGCCTTGCTTCCATCGATTCTTTCCACTTCATAGGTAAAGAAGGGAGCCGTGTTTTCAAGCGCATGTTCCAGAATGGTTTCGCCATACATGCTGCGGCCGCTTTTTGGTGAGACCGCATACTCGCGCTGGGTTTTCAGACTGAACCCCTTGCTCTCTACTTTGAAAGTATCGAGTGAATCAAAATAGCTGATCTTGGTTTCCTTATCAAAAAGATTACTGGCAAACCGGTCATAGAAGTTGAGTGGTATCCAGCGCTCACCCAGATTGAAATCTAGCAGCTCAAAGGGGATCTTTTCGGGTTGAACCCTGCTGATTGCTTCCAGGCTCTTTTGAAGCTGGGCATCATTGAGATGCGCTTGTGTCTGAGCACTTCGAAGCTTTTCAACTACGTTTCCACTCAGATACTGATCACGTGTTTCCCAGCCAAAGGTTGCAGGGTTTAAAAAAATATGGCCTTCCAAACGTTTGATGACCTGTGCGCTATCCATATCTGTTGCCAGCGCGATAAAGGGCATATCCACTTTTCCCTTGTCGTTCAGACACCTTGCCAGGGCCTCGATCACATCATCAGTGCGAAATGCTTCCGGTTTTTTAAACTGGCTTCTCGTCAGTATATCTGCTTTCGCAAAGTGCTGATCTTGCTGCAGTTCCACAGAAGAGAGTATGGTTAAACCCATGCTATCTTCCAAAATAAGTTTCCGGTTCGAAGGGCTGTTAAGCTGGCCATACGCCAATACGAAATCCTCATATTGACTGTTTAGGCTTTCGCGGATAGTATGCTGGGGCTCTTTAAGTGCCGCTTCCTTTTCGATCAGCTCCAGATAAGCATCACGGATTCCGATATACCCTTTGTAAATATCCCTGTTTTTTAATAGATACTCAATAGGCTCAAACTGTGCTTCTCCCAGATTTTCGTTTATTCTGCCTAGCTTTCCGGCGCGTTCGCCATCGAAAACCAACGTACCTTCCTTGTAAAATGGTTTTGCCAGTTTGATGCTGCTGGCCGTATCAGAGTTCAGATTGAAGTTTGTTTGCAGTGTTTTATCACCTTCATAAAGGTAGTTGTACTGATACTTTTTAAGCTCGATAGCCAGCTGTTTTAAAGCCAGGTTCAAAGAAGCCCCGTTCATCCAACGCTGCGGCAGGCTGATTTCGGCAACATTCGAATACAGTTTGTAATTGTAAAAGGGTTTGTTAACCGCTTTGGCAGTCAGAAGTACAATGCTTTCATGGTCAGGTCGCTCTTTGGTTTTGACAACAGCTATGATCCTGGCCGTTTTCTTATCGACGAGTTTGGCGTCAGTTTCAGAAAGATAGTCCGCACCTCTGCTGCTGCTTTGAACAGGAAGTGTATCAAACAGTCCCATTTGGACGGGCAGCGCTTGAGTCAATACTGCCGGAACCGGCAGAAAAGTAAAGGTCTTGCCAGTCGGTGCAACTGGTATTATTTTCAGAGCTGGTTTTAAAAGCGCCGGGTTGTAGCGTGCCGCGAGATCGCCGGTTATCAGCTGGGTCAGTTTCTGCTCTATCCCACCAATATCTCCGTTTTGCCATACCACTTGATGCGCTTTTCCATACTGGTCAGTGCCTTCCTTAATCTGGTTGCCGACCAGGATTTCCGGGTGGTGTTTTACGTAACGGTTCACGTGATACGTACCGTAGGAATTGGAATCGGATACCGTCTGGGTCAGCAATCCTTCATCTTCTGAAAGAGCGGTTTTTGAGGAATTTTTCTGAACGATGAGAAGATGGCTTGGCGCCTGAGTTCCCCCGGTTTCATGCATCAAATTATCGGGCATGACCGAAAGACTTATAAAATCGGCCCGATCAAAAAGGTAGTCTCTGGCTTGTGAGTTAGACGGACTGTTCAAAAATCCATCCGTGGTGATATAAGCCAGTAGCCCGCCATCGGACAGCTTATCAAGGCCTTTGGCAAAAAAGTAATTATGGATCTTACCACTAAGCTCCCTGTTGGCAAAGTCCGGATCGTAGACGGCAAAATTCCCAAAAGGGATGTTGCTGACGATCAGATTATACTTTCCGTTATCACCTGTTGGAGTTTCTTCAAACCCTTTGATATGGACCTTGACAGGTATTTCACCTTGGCTTGTCAGTGCCTGTAATACTTTACCTGTCAGTAAATCCTTTTCAACGGCTGTGACCTGACTAACTGTTGGAAAGGTTTTTAATGCATGATTGATAAAAATTCCTACTCCCGCGCTTGGTTCATAAATATTTACGGGGCTTATTTCTTGTCGTTTCAACGCTCCAAAGAGGGTAGAGGGAATCACCTCAGGCGTGTAAAATGCCGTCAAAATACTGCTTCTCAGCGACTGGGTTATCTCTTTATACTGCTTTTGGCCAAGGTGCTTTCTTAGCAGATCATAAAACTTTTGCATCGGTGCATACAGTCTTATATCTGCCTGGCTGGCACCTTGCCGGATCCAGCTTTGCTCACTACCGTCCCCGTAAAGAATGGCTTTGATGCCTCCAAAACCCGAATACTTTTCCAGGCTGATCCGATCAGACGCATTTATTGTGCTTCGCCCGTCCCATTCCAGCGCAATCCGGATTGCCTCGGTGTTCGAT
Organism: Dyadobacter frigoris; assembly: GCF_005280585.1. GTDB lineage: Bacteria > Bacteroidota > Bacteroidia > Cytophagales > Spirosomataceae > Dyadobacter > Dyadobacter frigoris. Next base: position 45,187 of record NZ_SZVO01000026.1, on the reverse strand, counting down.
TCGAGTTTATGAAGTGCATTGTAAGCCATTTCTTAAGTTGTTTAATGGTTTTTGCTGCTTAATCCGCTTGGCTTGACGGTTCAGTATTGCTGCCGAAGGTATTCGTCTATCATGCCTGTTATCGCATTATACACCTGATCCTCGTAAGCGTCATCCATGGTAAAGCCCAGCGCGTCAAAGGTGTCTTTGCAGTGCTGCTGCAGATTGATGAGCTCAAAGGTCAGTATGCCGTCTTGCTCCCAACTCTTAAAAAATGGACTGAATTCCTGTTCAAGCACATTCCACAGATAATTGAAGCGGTAGGGCCTCATCTCTGCTACAAGCGCATGAATACAGAGTTCTTCGATGATGTAGTCAGCTTTGCCTTCGCTGGTGAGCTGATCAAGCAGTGGCAGCACCGATTCGATTTTACTTTCCAGATAGGCGTTCAGATGATCCTGCTGCTCTAACTCAATGATGAGCCCTGGATTATTGACAAGAATATGTGCCCAGAATTTTTGTTTTAATCGCTGCTGCATGACGCTGTTTTTTAGATCCTGAAAAGAATTAAATTTTGTAGGCTCCACTGCGGGGTGGATGGGAGCCAGGGGCTGATAACCTAGTTTATTGACTGGTCCGCTCATTACTGTAACAGGTTTGGTACTAATAATTTTTTAGGTGTTTTAAACCGGCAGGAGACTTCGCATCTCCTTACCGGTTGCTCCATTTGTAACTTTGCGGCGCTCACAGACCCGTCGTGTGCTTTTTTGAAATCAAATAACAGCAACCTTCAAAGCTTGGCCTGATGCTTCAGGGGCAGGTAAATAAGGTGATGTGCTGCTGATTGCTTTCAAATGAAAGCTTTGGGATATATATCCGATGGCCTGGCCCGCATGTTAAAATGGAATTTCATTACTGGACATGCAGAACTATATTCCAAAGAAGGATTGAAGTACTGTCGCCACCACAACCAGGAATATACAGCTGCCAAACCAGGCGGCAGCTACCTTACCTGTATCCTGGTCGCCAGCATTCCACTTTTGGAAAACCTTAATGGCTCCGACCAGGCCCAGCACCGCTCCGATGGCATACATCAGGTTTGTACCGGGTTCAAAATACTCCCGGACTTTTGAATCCGCTTCTTCGATGCCCGCCGCACCATCTTGAGACCACGCTACAAGGCTTGCTGTCACCCCGGCTAGTGTCAATAGCAAACGATGTTTGCCTTTTAAAATCAATCGCCTCGCTCTCATACACACACTATTTAAAAGTTGAACATAATTTGCTCGGTTGTTTCCAGGCCGGCTTCCCGTCAAATAAGTCGGGAAGCCGTTCACCGGGAAGTCGCACTCCATCATCAGCCCTGCTTCCATATCACCACTTTATCTTCTTCACGCAGGTGGATGGAGCCGTATTTAGCACATTCCGTTTCGATCAGATTGTTGATCGCAGTCTGAAATGGTGCTCCCTGAAGAGCGGGGTATTCTTTTAATGTCATTTGTAGTAGCAGAATAAAATCCTGTTTGCCGTATTCTTTTTCGTGAGCCTCTTCTATTGCCTCTTTCAAATGGGCAGCAAGCCGCTCAACCTGATCGAAGAGTTCTTCATTCTGCCAGGCTGCTGGCTTCTGATCCGACTTATCGTTATCTTCCAAACTTGAAACCACAGTTTCTCCCTGTTCCGCTGAAAGCGAACTAGGTATAGGTGGATCCGGAACGTCGAGACCCTGCTGTGGTCTGGGCCCACTTGCCGAATCGATTCTCTTTCGGGCAATCTTTGCTTTTAAGTCGCGACCGTAGAATCTTAGGCCGATAAATAAGTAGTAACCTGCGATCAAAGGGGCGAGTATAGTGACATAATCACCCCAGGGGTTAGAAGTAAACATAAAGCATCAATTTTTACGGTTAAGAATTTTTCATTGCTGAGAGTTAAGACCAGCGACATAACTAATGATGGTTACAAAGTAAATGCGCGGACAGGGTTGCAAAAAAGTGGCGACTTTTTTGCAACCCTTCAGCAACCTTTCATTAATATTTGATTATCAGTGTATTGTGCATTTTCTCAGCGGGAAGCGAATTTGAAATTTTGCTGAGTTCGCCTTAAACTTGGGCGACAGTATATTTTGGATCTGGTACCGTGTCGGGCATAATACATAATGAGTCAAAGTAGCTTTTACACTGAGAAGTTGAAGTAATTGATAACCACCAGTTGATTTAATAATCTTCGGGGTATGCAGCCAGTAGCCTATTAATTATCTGCCGAAGATTTAGATCTTGATTTTTTTCAATACTTTGTCATGTGTCTTCAGTTAATGCACCTATTTCTAAGCCGGTGATTTATTGAAGTATATATTTTACGGAGATCTTTTCTACTTGTCATCTGATAGATATCTAGATATAAAGAACTACCAATAAAAAATGAGATTTATAATACTAACCGTGGTTAACTAAGAGGGTATATAAGAATGAATTTATTGCATATTTCAGGTGATGATATTGCTCTTTTAGAAGATAATGATTTTCGTGACCTGATCGGTTTACTGTGCGAAGCTGACTTGCGATGCTATCGTTTGTCTACAAGAAATGTTCTTTGGGGAGGGCATCAGGATGCGAAAGATGGTGGATTAGATGTTGTCGTTAGAGCTAATGGGATTTTGACAAATAATGAATTTCTTACGAACAGCGTAACGAGTTTCCAGGTCAAAGTACCGGATATGCCGCCGGCTGAAATTATCAAGGAAATGATGCCAGGTGGCAAATTAAGAGATGAGATTACGAACCTGGCGGTCGACAAAGGAGCATATATTATTGTTTCTGCAAAAGGATCTACATCGTTAACAGCCTTAAAAGTAAGACTTGCCGCAATGAGAAAAAGCATTGCAGATCTGCCGATAGAAGTGGACTTTCTGGACAGGGTACGGGTGGCTAGCTGGGTAAGAAAGCATCTGTTTTTAGTTTTATGGGTCAGAAATAAAATAGGGCGCCCCTTAAATGGCTGGCAACCATTCGGAAACTGGGCCTATGGTAATGCAGAGACAAAATATTTTCTCGATGAAAATATCAGGTTGATCGACAGAGCTAATCCTAATCAACAGGGTTTATCAGCAGAAGCAGGTATCGATAAATTACGGAGTATACTGCATGTTCCCGGAAGCTGCATCAGGTTGACAGGGCTTTCAGGTGTAGGCAAAACAAAATTGGTTCAAACGCTATTTGACGTTACCGTGGGAAATAACGCTTTAAATCCTGCTGACGCGATTTATACAGATTTTTCAGACTACGTGCTTCCCGATCCAAAAGCGATGGCAGAGCAAATCAATCTGCTAAAAGCACGTACTATCCTAATTATTGACAATTGTTCGTCCGCACTTCATAATGAGCTTGTCAAGGTATGCCACACTCCCGAAAGTTCAATTAGTTTAATAACCATTGAATATGATGTTCGTGAAGATGAACCGGAAGATACCAACGTATTTTTGCTGGAACCAGCTAATGATGAGCTTATTACGAAATTGATTTTATCCCGCTTTTCAAATATAAATCAGGTGGATGCTGGAACAATTTCCAAATTTTCCGGGGGGAATGCACGGATTGCCATGGTTCTTGCCAAAACGATTAGAGTTGGTGAAACGATAAGAGGACTGACAGATGAAAACTTGTTTAATCGCTTATTTTATCAAAGGAGTGAGGTAGATGCGGATCTGCTACTTTCTGCGCAAATTCTGTCGCTGGTGTATTCTTTTGAAGGAGAAGATGTCGATTCTGATCACTCTGAGCTCAAAATTTTATCTTCTTTGCTATCAAATAATGTTGATCAGTTGTACCGGCATATTCAAGAGTTGCATCGAAGAGATTTAATCCAGTCCAGGGGAGTTTGGCGCGCTGTTCTGCCGCATGCGATAGCTAATAGATTGGCACAGCGTGGACTAGAAATTATCCCCAAAAATAAGTTGTTTACGACTATGTTTCAGCCAGGCATGAAACGCCTGACAATTTCATTTACCCGCCGTTTAAGCTACTTACACGATTCAATACCAGCGCAGGACATTGTATTGCGATTGCTTGCAGAGGATGGATTACTTGGAGATATTTTATCCTTTGATGATTTAAAAATGTCCATGTTTGAGAATATTGCGAGCGTTCTTCCTGAGCAAGCACTTGAGGTTATCGAAAAATCCGGTGAGAAATTGATCGAAAAATTTGGACTCAGGAAAGACATGTATCATGATAGACTTGTCCGGTTGTTAAGGCTAATTGCTTATGATCCCAATTTATTTACCCGCAGTACATTTTTAATGGTATCTCTGAGTATGTCGGTAAATGTATCCGATAAGAGAAATGCTAGTTATGATCTACTCAAATCATTGTTTCCCATAAAACTATCAGGAACTTGGGCGGAGATAGATGCACGGTTGTTTGTAATAAAAAATTTGTGGGAATCAGGATTAGAGCAAAAGCAAGAAGTATCTCTACTGCTTTTAAGTGCTTGTTTAGAAACGATGCGTTTTGGGTCTGTTTCTAGCTTTTCGTTCGGTTCGCGGTCAAGAAATTACGGTTACTTTCCTAAAAGTGATAATGACATTGTCGACTGGTTTACCAAGACGATTCAACTGGGGACAGAATTCGCCCTTTCACCTTTTGGCAAGGCAGAGAACGCTAAAACACTGTTGGCTGACAAATTGCGAGGATTATGGGGCCAAAGGCTATTACAGGATGTGGTAGAACAGACTTGCTTAAATATCATGTCTAAGATAGGTTACTGGCGTGAGGGCTGGCTTGCCGTTGGCAAAACCATCATGTTTAATAAGATGAAGGGTGATTCAGAGGACTGGGAACGTCTGGAATCCTTACATGCAAAAATGAAATACGGTAATTTAGTAGAAAAGGTGCGAACCTATTTGTCGATCCATCCAGCTGAACGCACTATCAGCGAGTTAGAAGGGAATGATTCTTCTGCTTTGGATTTTTTTGAAACAGTGGTTGAGCTGGGAGAACGACTTGCAAATGACGATCCTGCATTTGCAATTTTACTGCCGGAGTTGGTTTCTGGTAGCAGCTTTTCTGTTTTTCATCTAGGCCGTGGACTTTTTAACGGCTCGAAAGAAAAAGAAATAATTTGGCAGAAACTTGAGGAGCAATTTTGTTTTACCAATCAGGAGTATAGAAATGTGGATATTTTACAAGGATGGCTACGCTCAGCTAACGAGTATGATACAAACCTTTTGGAAGAAAAGCTTGATTATATTCTTGCCAGCAAACATTTAAACCGATATTTTGTAAAACTTCAATGTGCAGTTCCGATAAAAAAATCAGGTTATTTAAGGGTGTGCCAATCACTACAAGAACATTTCGTTGATGTAAACGATTATGACCAGATTACATGGATGCTCGATTTTTCATCCGTTTCCTATAATGATTTGGCAGAATTATTGGTCAAAATTGCCGGTAGAGAAGGTGGTGGCATAGTTGCTCTTGAGATTTTACATAGGCACTTAAGAGGAAGTGAACCGCCATTAGACGAATCGATTAAACGTGTGTTAATTTCAGCTGCAAGAGGGATATTGGCACAATTGGAATGGGAAAATTCCAAATATTCGCAAAATTCTTTTGACTATAATTTAAGTCAGATTGTTGCAGATTGCCTAAATGGTGAAGAAGCATCTGCGGTAGCAGAAAATTTTGTCACGAATCTGATTTTCGCACTAAAACAAGAGCATATTTACATGCATGATTTTAATTATACTGTAAAAGAAATTATAAACAGTCAGCCAGCTGTGGTATTGGATATTTTTTTACTGAATGTGGCGAATTTTGACTGGGTGCAACAGAAAACAGACGGTTTTGGATTTTACGAAGACCGTAGCATCTTAGAAAGCTTTGACGATGGCGAACTTATTCTGTGGTGTGACCAAGAGCCATCAAATCGTTGTGAACTTGTACTTAAAATTATCTCGTTTTTCTATCTCGACAAGTTCGAAAAGGTGGCGTTCCGACATTTTTTCTGGTATCTAATTGAGAATATTGTTGATGTCAGCAAGGTGTTTGCCGCTGTTGAGAGCCAAATTGAACCGATGTCTTATTCTGGAAATTTAGCTGATATTTTAGAGGTGAGACTTTCTCTGTTTGCACAGCTATGCAAAAGTACTAATCAGGCTGTATCGGTTTGGGCTACCGGGATTTGCTCCCGCCTGCAAGCTAAAATCCTTGTTGAAAGAAAAAGAGATTTGAGCAATAGACGAGTATTTAATGGGTCTTTTGAATAGTATCACTGAATTCGAGAAGGATTGGGTACTTTATTTTTTATTTATTACTATCGCCGTTCCTGTTATGTTTGTTTGGGGAATTTCTGTGTAAAACAATAATCCCAGACAAAAACTTGCCTGGGATTAATCAATTAGCGTACTTATAAAATCGTATTATTCGACCAGGGCTCCCTCTTTAACCTGGTTGACAAATTCCTTGGATGGTTTGAAAAACGGAATGTTGTGAGCCGGAACGATGATTGTGGAATTAAGGGCAATATTTCTTGCCGTTTTCTGAGCCCGCTGTTTAATGATGAAACTTCCGAAACCGCGCACATAGATGTTTTCTGCCTGAGACAGCGAATCTTTGACGGTTACAAAAAATGCCTCGATTACCTTTTCAACCTCTTCTTTCTGTATTCCGGTCTTATCGGCAATTTTTGAAATGGTTTCTGCTTTTGTCATAACTTACCGGATTATGTATTAAATCTAAACGGCAAAGCTACGAGCTTTGGTTAAAAATCAGCGAAATTTCATCCGCACCTGGTGTGTCCTCACCGAAGTTACTATTACTTTTCATAGAACTGTAAGCCTATGTATACGAAGTGAATAAGCCGCATTAAATTTTTTCATTTTGGCGGTTTGGGTAAAGTCTGTCAAAATACAAATCTTATCCATAAACACTCGTAATAGTTGCTTTTTACCTGAGACATGTTATTACGAAGGGTTTGGTCGCATCCATGACGTTGAGTATCCCTCTTATAATGGCATGTTTATCTAGTATTTGTGTAGCTCCGTATAAAATATCCGACGCTTCGTATAAAACTTTTGTTCTTTACAATTCCTGATCCGAGCTTTGATGATAGCATCGTACCAGATCAATGAAATTGGTATAATATATCTTGAATTCAACCGTCTAAGCTTGTTAAAATCCGACTTTCGCGGATGTCTAAAAGTAGATATTTTTTGGCCCGTAAACCTTCAGAAGTATACAGTTTCCACTGATATGAGCCAAGAAATTACAGTTTAACTCAGGAAATGTTTCTCGTAATAAATTATCAACCTAATGCTATGGATATAATTTTCAGCGAAGTTAAAATGGTACTAAGTTTTAAATGATGGATTGGTAACTATTATTTATTGTGTGCCGTCCATCGGTAAATTACTCATCGTTATGAAAAGAATCTATACGGTAAAGCTGCCGACATCAATCGCCTCGGCGGTGGACACAACCCGAACAATTCCGTCCAACTGTTTTTATCCAATCAATTACGGAGACATTAAACACATGCAGTGGGCAGCAGGAAACATCCTAAGGCAGCGTGTTATCACATATGATTTTCTGATGGAGTGTTTTGAAATCCACTTGCAAGAGGATCTTGGTATCGAAGTAGCTTTTACTAAACCATCTTTGGTATTTTATTATGGATTTAGCGGGGCCATGGTATGTGAAAATCAAGAAAGCGGCAGCTCATTTACTTTATCTGCGGGTCAATATGGAGCAATCAATGTCCCCTTGGGAAAATATCGGTTGATATTAGCGCGGGGGCTGATGGCAGGCCTTCTGTATATTTTTGACACAAAATACCTTGACAATGTTTTAAAGATGGCTCCGTCTGATTTTCGGGCAGGAAGCCATTTCAGAATTGGTTCTCCGGATTGCCATAAGTTCCCATTTTTTGTGATTGAAAGCATTGATCAAATATTGGAGCAACTCCGGAGTACTAGCCTCGAGCAGAAGTCACTATCAATTAAGATGATATTAATTGTACTCCTGAAACAGTACGGAGAACAATTAGCCAGATATAAGAACAGACTGATCGGAGAGGCTTTTGACAAGACAATGTCTGCAAAAAAATTCATAGAAACAGACATCAAAAGCGGCCCTTTGCCAGCAGTGTCTGAAATAAGTCGACGGTTTCGCATCCATCCTGATACCTTAAACAGGGCTTTTAAAAGCAATTTCGGGGTCGGTATACAAAAGTATATTAATCAGTTAAAGATGCAGCAGGCGTTTCTGCTTTTGAGCCAGGACAAACAGCCGATCGTAATTGTATCAGAAATAATGGGCTACAACAGTACATCCAGTTTTAGTACGCAATTTCGCTCATACTACGGATTTTCACCCGGTCAGGTGGCTGCTAAAAACAAGAGGTAGCTGAACTGGTTACCTTCTTTCAAATTCGACACTTCCGCTACCATCTCGTGAAAGTCGGAAAATCGAACAAATCAAGTCGGAAATTCGAACAAATAATCTTAAAATAACTTGCGAACTTTGTTTCGGTCCTCCTAAACACATCAAAGATTTCATGGGGGCCATTGTGAATTTGTTTTAGGCTGATTATTTGCCGCATAACCGAACCAGCCAACGTTGCCGCAAATCCATGCGGAGTAAAGTTACTAATGAAGATTTCAAGCATACCGGTTACTAGTAACCTACGGTATTAATAAATTAAGTATTGCAGCACGAATCGCCATTCAGTCATAGGAGAGTAAAGACCATTTTTTATTCGAACTGATTGAAAGGAAAAGTTAGTTAACTGTAAAAATATCCTGCGTACAAGTGTTTCTCACCGGGTAAACGATAACCTATACCTAGGAGCGTTAGCTTGTTTGTGCTGGGTTTTAACTCGGCAGAGAGTTCATAAAGAGTGCTTACAAAGACTGACATTTTCTTTTCAGATTATAGATTTAGCCGCTGATTGTAAGATTTAAGCACCAGATCCCGCATTGTGGGTGGAAGGAATAATGTTGCTCATTAAAAAATTCAACCGTCATGAACTTTTCTATTTTCACTACCAAACGTATTACTTTTATTTTAGCAGCAGTGCTTATCATCCTGTTTTTCTACACGGCTGCAAGCAAGCTGGTAAATACGGAGGAATTCCATAGGCAACTCGCCAACCAAACGCTGCCCGTATGGTCTATCAGCTGGCTGCTGTGGCTGATCCCGATCACTGAGCTAGTTGTCAGTTTGCTTCTGATTACCGAGAAAACCCGGCGAGTCGGATTTTACGGCTCAGCTATACTGATGTTACTTTTTACTGGATACATCGGTCTGGTACTACTAAATGTTTTTGACCGGGTTCCGTGCTCCTGTAGCAGTGTCATTCGTCACATGGGATTTCCAGCTCACTTCTTATTCAACCTGTTTTTTCTGACCCTATCGATTGTAGGAATATATCTGTTACATCATCAAAGGAAAGGAGGATACGTGGCAGCGAGTGATTTATGAACAAAAGTCGGAAGGAAACGGCCAAGGGTTTTTTCTTTCTGCCAGGTAATACCTACTGCTACTGAAAACGGTGTAGGTGAAAAGTTATTTCATTTCAAATTTCAACGCTTCAAAGAAGCACAAATGCTCTATGAAATCTATTTTTAAATTGAAGTATTTACCCGTGTTTGCACTGGTAATGGGTGGTGGTTTGGCTTTGGCAGAGAATACCTTTAGGCCAACTGTGGCACCTCAATATTATTTTAATGGAGAAGCGTGGCAGGAATTAGGTTCAATACAACCTGGAACAACTACTGGTACTTACCGTTGCCAAAGCTCTCCAACAGAGCAGTGCACTGCGGAAACGTTAATTGCCGGTGTGCCAGGAGGAGTTACCCCCGGTGCATTTACCATCAATCCGTAGAAAATATGAAGTTAGTACCAAGGAGCTGTCACAAATTTGTGGCAGCTCCTTATTAGCTCTAGAACTTATTCTCTTGGATTTTGTTGCAGACCATTCATTAATATCTCGTTATCTGGAATCGGAAATACATATTTAACGTCATTGGGCGACAAAGAACTCGTGTGACCTCCAATCCTCCTCGTATGTGTTTTGGCGAATCGGGCATCTAAATTGAGTCTTCGCAAATCCGTCCAGCGCAATCCTCGTCCAACCAATTCCTTTCTCCTCTCATTTATTATTCGAAGCAAAAGTGCATCTTGTGAATCTTCCTTTACAGGTGTAAAGCTTCCTTTTTTCCATCTTGAGGCTAATAGAAAATTGAGATCGTCCTGAGCCTCTGCTATTTTTCCAGACCGTGTAAAGCATTCAGCCCTTATCAAGTAAATTTCATCGGTCGCCAGACCAGCAAAGCCGTTATTAAATGAATTATAGGATCCCTTAAAAGTAATGATACCGTTTCCCCGATTATTAAAAAATAAAACACGCCGAAGATCCTCATGCGCGAATGACGAAAATACCAAAGGGTCAACAACGACAGTGGGTATTGTCTCGAACAGATATGGCGTCTTTGCAGTGTGAAAGAGAACTTCCACGTTACCGTTTGGCAAGGCTGAGGGAAAAGGACTTAACGAAGTTGAATCCAGTAGCGAATAGTCCATTAATTGACTATTAATTTTTAAGCTAGAATCTGCATAAACCAAAGATTTCTCAAAATTCCCCATAGTCAGATACAACCGGCTAAGCAAGGCAAAAGCAGCCGCCTTGGAGGGACGGCTTTTATAGTTTGTCCTTTCAGGAAGCAACTCGACTGCCATTAACAGGTCCTTTTCGATTTGATCATAACTCTCTTTCAGACTTGACCTTGTTGATTTCTTTTCAATACCCTGGTCTAATCTAAGTGGGATACCTGGTTGGCTTGCCTGATCGCCGGAGCCATATGGACTGGCAAATATCTGGACCAGATGGTAAAAAGCAATGGCTCGGTAAAACAAAGCGCTGCCATGTAGATTCTGCCATCGGGAAATTTGTGCCATATCCGGTTTTAAAGCGGAAAGGCCATTTAAGACAATGTTAGCATAGAATACCTGTTGATAAGGATAGTTCCATTCGACTGATGGCTGGGATCCGAAAAGATCCGGTTGCCATATGTAACAATTTTTCTCAACTTCAGATAAGACTCCCCAGGCAGCTTCGGTTGCCAAGAAATCATCCGCTGAGACTTCATTCAACCCAGGGGCTACATTCATAACCGAAGTGTTATCCAAAATCGCTTGAAAGTCGTCCAGCGTTTGCGGGACCACCAAAGCCTTATCGGGTCGAACATCTAAAAATTCGTTCTCACAGGACATTAACACGCACAGGCAAATAAGGTACACGAAGGGTTTTAAGGTAATATTGATCTGCTTCATAAAAGTGTTTATTTGAATGATCATCGTTTTGAACACAGCACAACATGCTATAAATCGATTTTAACACCAAATGCCAGGGTCATCTGCGGTGGGCCGTCCGGATAATCAGGGTCTAACCCAGAATTGTTAGATTTCCAGATCAGACCGAGATTATTAGCATAAAGGTATAGCTGCATATGACTGAAGGGCATCTGTTTCCACTGACTTTTAAGGATGTTATAACTTAAATTTAAATCCTGAAACCTTGCATGGTCACCTTTTTCCATTAAGGTGGACGAGAATAGGTAAAATGTATTCCTGCTGGTATTAATGGCAGGCGGGATGGAAGGTACGTTGGTACTGAGTTCATCGCCCGGACGCTGCCATCTGCGGGTATAATCTGCGTGTCCCCCCTGTCCCCTGAGCACCGAGTTGTAGCTCACCGATGAGCGCCGGAAATAATACCCCAGGCGGTAACTCATATTAATTGAAAGCGAAATATTCTTCCATGAAAAACTATTTCGGAAAGCCCCGAAAACCGCAGGTCTTGCAGGGCCGGAATAAATCATGCTTTCGGTTGTAGTCCCAGCTATTATTCTTGAGTAATTATTGCTGGGTTGCCCTTCAAGCACGCCCATGGGATCGCCGGTATTCGGGTCGAGGCCTGCCCATTTGTAGCTGTAAAAGGCATACATAGGACGTCCCTCAAGTGGGTAGGTGCCCGCACCTGCTCCTGATGTGATGTAGATATTGGGACTGGTTTTGACAGGGTAGTCAATGACCTTTTCTGAAACGTAGCTAAAAAAAAGATTGGAATTCCAATTAAACTCTCCCTTTACATTATGTGTATTAAATACCAGATCTATTCCTTTTCCCTTGGTGCCAGCGGTATTGCCTGTGTATGTTTCTATTCCTGTTGAGGGGGCCAGAGCAATGTTGCCAATCAGATCTTTACCGTTTTTTTGATAGAATTCTAAGCTTCCCCCAATTCGGTCGTTAAGAAATTCGAAATCAATCCCAAAATTCAACATCTGTACTTTTTCCCATTTTAAAGTTGGATTGGGCGGATTGATGATGGTGGTATAAGGTAAACGCGTGAGGTAATCAACACTGCTACCAAACCGTGCGGTAGTCAAAGCACTCACACTTTTGTTTATGTTACCGTTGAAACCATAGGTAAGCCTTAATTTGAGATAAGGCAGTGATGAGACATGGTAAAAAGATTCTTTGCTTAAATTCCAACTACCGCCCGCCGACCACAGAGGCGCCCCTTTCTGATTTGTTTCTACCCCAAACAGATTACTCTGATCCAGGCGCGCACTTCCCGTCAGCGTGTACCGCTGATAGAGCGTGTAGGAAAAGTTAGCGTAGTAAGACAGATAATGATCTGTCAATTCAGACTGAGTATCATTATTCAGGATGGTATTGTTTGTGGAAGTGGGGTTTATATAAGATGGGAAGGTGGATATATAATCTACCTGTTTACTGGCTGCGTGAGTATTATCGTAACCATACAGTCGATAACCGTTGGTTGAGCTGTGATAATCCCGTGCCTCAAATCCGGCCAAAGCCACAAAGCGCTGATTGGAACTCCATTGTTTTTCATACGCAACCTGACTTCTTAGGCTTTTGTTAATAGACAATCCTGAATTTTCATCTTTGATGCCACCCAGTGGTATGGGACGTATAAGTGAGCCGCCGCTTCCCGGTTGAGTGAATCGGTTGATCAGATTCCTTGCATAATAACTATCCTGACTCTGCAGGTTTCGGGTGCGTGTTGTGCTCCGCGCATGCTGATAGAGAATTTCAAACCTAAAAGCGTCCGTTATTTTGTACCCCATAGTTGCGTTGAAGCGGTAATCGGTTAGCCCTGACTTGTTATCTGCAATCCTGATTTCGTCAAGAGGCTTGTAGTCCCAGTTCAGCAGCCCTTTCTGCATGGCTTGCTGAGTAAAATTGTCCCGATAATCTTTTGCTATTGCCAGGGGATTGCCCATGTCATCGGCCAAGCGGGCGTAAGGATACAAAGGGGATGTACCAGTTACGCTGCTTAGGCTAATCGCACCGGGCCCAGGATTATTCTGCCGGTTGGAATTTTCCGTATAATAAATACCGAGATTTAATTCCAGTTTCTTTCTGTAAAAGGTGAAGCCATTTGTGAAATTCAGGGTGGTACGGTATTGCTGGTTCCCAATCAAATTACTCAGATTTCGGTCATGACCGGCGGAAACCAGAAACTGATGATTGTCGGATCCTCCGGTCAGATTCAATGCATATTGCTGACTAATACTTTTTCGATAAAAGAACTTCTCGATGTCCTGGCGAACATCTTGATTTTTAAGGCTTTCGATTTTATTTTGGGCCGTTTCTTCACTTATTATCCCGTCCCGTTGAGCCACAAGAAGTTCTACCACAGGAGTGAGGGGATATTTATTTACCGATAATTCACTGCTACGGTAATATCCCGTTGAAAAAAGCCTCTGCTCTATGTCGATAAAGTCAGCAACCGGCATTTGCTGTCTGTAAAATGGATCAGGCTTATTCCCAATCTGAACATTGCTGTTAAAACTGACCTTAAAAACTTGGTTTTGCCTGCCCTTCTTCATGGTGATGACAATAACCCCGTTACCTGCCCTACTTCCCCAAATAGATGCTGCCGCTGCATCCTTTAAGACAGTTATACTTTCGACATCGTTGGGATTAAGGTTACTTATATCTCCTTCGTATGGGAAGTTATCAATAACGATTAAAGGTTTCGCATTTCCGAAAATGGTGCTTTGCCCACGGATACTTACTGGGTTAGCCCCTGCGCCTGTATTGCGGTTGAAAACTAACCCTGGGGTGACATCTGCCAGTCTGTCCAAAATTCCAGCGCCTGTCCTGCGGTTCAATAGTTCGTTATCAATAAACACAAATGATCCTGTTGCTCTATCTTTGGGAATCATTTGATAGCCCGTAGCTACTACCTCACCAAGTTGGTTTGCATTTTCGCTCAACTCGATTTGCTGTACTCCTGCGGTAAATGTGTTGACTGGTATTTGTATCGATAAATACCCTAAATAGGTTACTAAAAGCGTATCCTGGCTCGCAGGTCCAGAAATACTAAAACGTCCTACAGGGTCGCTTATGGTAGCAGCACCATTACTTTTCAACTGAATGGTTGCTCCAGGTAGCGGTTGCCTTCCCAGTTTGGAAACTACTGACCCTGTTAGTGTTTCACGGTTTTGGGCGATCGTACCAAAGCAAATAGCAATGCAGATCACTCCGAAAAATAGACTTTTTCTTATCATGTGGATTAAATTTTAAGCTCACAATTATTCTGGATCATGATCGGCTGAACCGGCTTCACAAGATTCTATTCTCAATGACCAGCATAGGTATTTCACCTTCCTGCTCCACAATTTTCAGGTCATATTTTTCTAGTGCCTGATTTAAAGATTCAACGCTTGACATATTGGCTTGGATCTCCATATCTACATTTTCATTATAATCGGTCAGATTTAGGAAAGGATATGGCAGGCGCTGCAGGTAAATAACATTGAGCTGGCCGCTAAACTGGCTAAGTGGTTCATTGCGTAACTTGCATCCCATGCCATCGAAGTTACTCTGGGAAGGCCCTCCGGCACTTTTAAGAAGATCCCTGGCCGAAGTCCGTATAAGTGCGTAGAACTTCGTTTTGCGGAGTTTCATTTCTGCTTTGTAGGGTCTTATGAGCCTATCCAGGTCTTGCTGCATCATCTTGTATATTTCCTTTTTTAAAAAGGGCGGGGCGATGACCTCGTAACAAAAAGTATGATTGCTTCGCCATTCACGGTAATGTTGATCATTGTCCGCAAGCGCGCCGGTTAGAGATAAAGAATCCGCAGTTTCAAAAATTAATCTATTCTTTCCCAGGTATGTTTTTCCTTCTCCATAGGCAAGGCAATATATTTGTGGTAAAGAGAGGTTGCGTACCGAAATTTTGGATGTGAGATAGTTATCTTCTTTATTTCGGGTTAAATTGTAGCCATTGCTTAGGCCTTCTGTGAATCCGGTAAAGGCTGCATGGAAGATCAGATTTTCCCCCTTTCCGCCATTCCCATCAATCAGAAAGGGCTTGTCTCGATTGTAGGGTATGGCCATATCATCCTTTTTTTCGGCCATGGATGCCTGGCGGGCTTTAAGAAACGATTCAATATTTTGGTTGTTTACTTCCTTCATCCCCGTCACAGCCTTAACTATGCCATCCTGATCAATCCATATATAGTGTGGAAGCGCATTATGATAAAAAAGCTGGTTTAAGATTTTGTCTCCGACAACTTCCGGTATAGGTATACGTTCACCCCGCCTGCTGGCAAGTTTGGTCATAAATGCAGCGACTTCCTTTTCACTTTGGTAGGCCACTGATAGAAACTGAACCTTCCCTTCAAATTGCTTTTGAAGCGAATCCATCTTTGGGATCATCGCCACACACGGGGTGCACCAGGTGGCCCAAAAGTCAAGAATCAGAAGCTTCCCCTTAAAATCAGAGAGTTTAGCCGTTGGCGTTTTGTAATGCAGGATGTTGTTGATTGTTACATCAGGGACCGTATCACCGATCTGCAGCGGTTTGTAAGCTGCAACACTTTGCCCCCGCGCCGGTTTCCAGCACCAGAGCAGAAGATAAAATAGCGAAAAATAGAATAGATAGGGCAGTATTCTGCCTGGGGAGCAAAAACGTGAGTTCATTGCAACTGTTATTTAAGGAGTGAAAAAGAAATCGAAAAACTTGGCGATTTGTAAAAAGTAGGCAATAGGATTCCATAGGCCAGTTCTGCTGCGCGACAGAGCTGGGATTACTTTACCAATGCTCGAGGGGAACATGAAAGCAGAAGAATTATTCCGGTTTACGAATAATTAAGCGAAAAATGAGATTCGGATATTGGTTCATTAGACATATTGATTATTTGAATAATCTCAATCAATCTAATGGCGAGTTAAACAAAAAAGGCACAGGCCTCTACTCGCCATCCGCACCTGCCAGGATTGGAATATAGCAAGTGAGCATCCTGCGCCTTTTTCATTTATACAAATATACAAATGAGGACGCAGGGCTTCACTCGTCGTTTCTGGATTCCGTAAACTTGGCAGGTGCGGCCAGAAACAATCTTGAAAGCCATAAAAAAGGCTACAATTCTTAAAAAATGTAACTATTCATATAATATTATCGTAAATCGTTATACCTCAGCAAACTAGGTAAACCTGTTATAAGAGTATTACATGTCAAAGATAAAACATATTTTACATGCAGACAAATATAAAGATACAAAAGACAACTAATAACATCCTATTTTATGGGGGTTTAGCAGTTACGAAGTGGAATATTTGCTCTATGACAAAACGGATTGGGCAATTGATAAAGAGCGTTGCCGAAGGTCAAGGGCTTTCGCAACAAGGTTTCGGTGAAAAAATCAATAAAACTAAACAAGGTATTGCAAGTATTTATAAACGGGGCACAATTGATACCAATCTGTTGAAAGAGATATCGATAGTTCTTAATTATGACTTTTTTGTGCATTTGTATGATGACCCTGATTTGAGGAAATTTAAGGAAGCAGAGTACTCAATATGGCAAAATAAAATTGACATACTTGCTGAAAAACTTGATTATAGTATTAAACTAACTGCCTCGAAAGAAGAAACATTAGCCACTCAACGAAAGTTAATTGCCCAACTTGAAGAAAAAATACGAATGTACGAAGATGAAACTGAATAAGTTTATTTCTATTCGGATATGGGATACGAAATCCTCGGCTACACCTACCAATTGAGCAATTTTTGCGTTATCAAAAGTTGTTTATTTAAGAAGAGATTGTGTAAAAGCTAGATTCTTTTCGTATTCTTCGAGACAAGTGATTATAGATTTGGTTATAGTATTTAAACCGGAAATGAAAACTATTCAACTCCACCCATCTTTGCAGGATTATAGCGGGAAAAAAGTAAAAACTCCTTAGAGTTTTCATCAGTCAAGTTCACCCCGATCATATATGCCAAGGCTTGCTTTTTATCTCTGGCCTGATCATAATAACTTTTACAAATCTTGTAACCAACGTAGTAGCCCAGATCCCGACAGCTCTTGCCAGAAATTTCCTTTTCAGCGTAAAGCCACCCTTGTGTATTACCCATATCCTGGTACATATCTTTCTGGAATGCTTTCCATACATCTCTTTCATATTTTTCACCAAAAGCAGTGTGTCCATCAGGGAACCGCTCAGCTAAGCGTTGACCTAATACCAGTTCTGATACAAAATCGGCCATTCCTTCTCCAAGACATTGGCCTAACAGACTTTTATGAGAATCCATGTATACTTTGGCTGCTTGCTCGTCTTTGATAAGTTCTTTAATATTTCGCTGGGTCCATTGCTGGGTATGAACAAATTCGTGAAGAACAAGGGGAACAGCCCAGTCCCCGCTTTGGTTTGCCGAAATTTCTGTACCAATGTAGACAGTGTTATCCCGGATTGTTCCGCCGGAGTTGTTAATGCCAACACAAAAGTAAATGTCACCGTCCCGAAAATCAGGATAGATAATTTTAAACTTTTTGATTTTTTTTGATATCCTGGATTCCTGGTTAATAGCGGATAAAATATACGGTCTCTTTTCGAGTAGAGTGGATCTGCTGTTAGTCATAAATTTAAGCCATTCCTGCGTGTTGCCGCCCCGTAATTGCATAAATTCGACAAGCCCTTTACTGGCCTTGTCGACATATAGTTTTTGAACGAATGAAGCCTGTTTTATTGTGTCCGTCGTAGTCATTACGCTATCTAACGCCTGGTAAAACCGGGGAAGATCTTCTGTATGCAACCTGATCTGGGAATAAGTATCTTGTGGCGCCAAAAGTAGGAATGTAAAATATATTGATAAGGTAATTTTTAAAAGCTCTGATTTCATGTTTACGGGCTTGGATTTATGATTTTTGGAATGTCAAACAATGGTGCCATAGACAAAATATCTAATTTGCCGCTGTAAAGCGCACTTATAGTTGAAATGGATGTACGGTAGTGAACAATTAGTGTTCGATTTTGTATGTAATATTTCACTAAACCTGGGGGATAGCCAGTTATTGGAAGCTTAAAAGCTCAGTCACAAATTACCATAGTAATCACGTATATCGATTTTAATATGCGGATTGTCTGTTGTAACCTCTTTTTCGTACATATTAGCAAAGTCGGTGTTTTAACGGTGCTTGTATTCCCTGATCCATTCAATCATGGACTCTAGCATCTTAATCACGACTTGTTTATCACGCTCCTCGAAATTATAGGACTTGTTGCGTAAGCTTTCAGCGGAAAGCTGTGGTGCGCGCGGTGTGGACAAAAACGGAACAATGCTTTCAAATACCAGGGTAAGCGAACGCGCCTGAACTATTCTCAGACCATCGAGCGTACGCAGCAGCAGGCCGATTTGGTCAACAGAAAGAAAACACATGACTTTGAACGGTTCTGGTTTGCTTTCTTTAATATGTTCAGCAGCCGAAGTAAGCGGGCTTACATCCCATTGGTGCTTTTTTTCCAGGTAGGAGATTTCCTGCGCAAACCAGTTACCCACAACCTTTTTGATGTCTCCATAATGCGGGTTCAGCCTGATGCCCGGTTTTCGGTGCATTTGGTTAAACTCCTTATAAAAAAACAGCAGTAAGTCGACTTTGTCCTTTAACGGTCCTGGTGCATTTACTTTTTGGGCAATCTTACGGGTATAGTAGTTCATAAACGCCCTGCTGTTAAAATTTAAATAGATCAGTTGTTCAATCACAGCATCATGCACCCGTGACGGGTCTGTAATCTCACTTACCTTTTCCAGTTCACGGACTAGTTCTTTTTTGTAGAAAATCTCCCGGAATGTGACAATCCTTTTTTGAATCTCGTTTGTGAAATTATACAGTGCGTGTAGTAGGATGTCAGTCAGGTTCTTATTGCCGACGTTGCTGACTAAGCTTATTTTCAAGTTGTCTATGCGGCCTTTAAGGTCTTTTTTCGTTTCAGAAAGGTAAGCTGCAGGGGCTCTTTCATCCAGTCCAATATATTCCCCAAAGCGCTGCTCAATAAAAGAGAGCAGCTCGTGAATGCATTCAAGCACGGCTTCGCAGGTGGTTGCCACTACTGTATTTCGCCCGTCTACCTGTGCAACATTTTCATATGCTTTGTCCAGTAGCACTACCAGGGTGCCATGATATTGTTTGATCAGAAGCTGGATCTTCCTTCGGTCGAAAAGGCCGAAACTAAGGTCCTGGATAAGGGTTTTATGCTTTTCCTTTTCCTGAACGGCCTTTTTGACAATGAGTTTGGATTGTTCAGCACTGAAAGAAGTAAGGTCGGTTTTTGAAGCGTTTAGCGTAACGGTGACGATAAAATCCAACCATGCGAGAGTATATTTTTGCTCCATATCACGTTGAGTTTATTGTAACTGGGAGTCAGCGGGGGGAGTATGAACCGTGCTGAGAATCAGTACATTTAAATGTTTTAGGCTAATTTCCTAAGCAGGATTGAGATCAGCAAAAGTTTTATACAAACGTGCCGAAAATTTATATAAAGACCATTCGTTGGATATTCCGTTGATGCTGACCCCGTACCGGGCATACTGACCCCCTTAATTTAGGTTCTGATCTGAGAGATTCTGATGGGCTGACAATTTTACCGTTTTTTTCTTAAACTTTCACCTTTTAGTTCGATCCGGTATGAAGTATGGACTAATCGATCTAATATCGCGTCGGCAACCGTTTCCTCCCCAATTACATCATACCAGTTTGCAACCGGTAATTGACTTGCAATAATGGTGGACCTTTTCGCGTGGCGATCCTCAATAATTTCCATCAGGTCCATGCGCTGCTGCTGTTCTAGCCGGGTGAGTCCAAAGTCATCCAGAATAAGGAGTTCAGAACGTGATAGTCTTTCCATGAGCTTGTAAATGCTTCCGTCGACCCGGCTTAGTTTCGTTTTCAACAACAGCTTTTGCAGGTTGTAGTATTGGACTTTATAGCCCTGCGCACAGGCCTGGTGGCCAAGAGCCGATGCTAAAAAGCTCTTTCCTGCGCCTGAAGCGCCACTGATCAGGATGGCTTCGCCTTTGGAAAGATAATTGCCGGTAGCCAGTTCTGTGACCAGCGAACGGTCAAGTCCTCTGGAGCTATCCATATTTAATTCTTCGACGGAAGCCTGGTAGCGGAACTGCGCGTTCTTCTGTAACCGTTCAAAACGCTGGTCACTACGCTGCTGGTGTTCTGCTTGCAGAAGGAGTTCAAGACCTTCGGCAAGATTGAGCTCATGATGTCTTCGGGTTTCCAGCAATGCCTGCCAGCTGCTGCACATACCATGCAGACGTAGTTCTTTAAGTTGCACTTCAATTTTCATTTTGTAAAAAGTTAATGGTAGACTGTATGTAATAATCTTTGCCCCGGATGTTGTGATGTGCCGGTAGTGTTTGCGGCTGGGTTATCTCGTCCTGATGATCGGTCATGTTATTTTCCAGGATCTTCTGAATGAAGCGGTAAGAGTAAATTCCGTTATCAATGGCAATCTGGCAGGCCTTTGCGAACTTATCCGGATTACTATCGCGGTGCAGACGAAAAAGACCGTCGCAGCTGCGGTAGAGCTGCTCAGGATAACGGTCCTGCTGGAAGATCTGCTCGACCAGAAGATATAAGTCTTCGGATTTACTTCTGGCCTTTTGAAGGTAATAAGCAGGGCTACGGTCCAGATAGGCCTGATTCTGAGAACTCAGATGTTCTTTTACAGAAGAATATCCTCCCTTTAAATAGCTGCGGATATGGACAGCGACCATCTTGCCGTGCGCATAAATGTTGACCATATTACGGGTATAAACAACCTTTACCTTTATGCCTGTCAGCGCGTAGGGAACACTGTAAAAGTGCTTCATGATACAGACGTGACCACTATGGGCAACCTTGGGTTCACAGTAGTACTTCAGCTCAAAGTGCTGCTCAGGCAATGGTAACAACAGAGGTTTTTCTACGGCCAGGAATCGTTCCTGACGGCAGTAATCCTTGCGCTGCATGCGTGTCTGGTTATGCTCGTTGATCTTTTCTTTTATCGCTTCATTTAAGGAAGTGATATCAAAAAACTGACGGTTACGAAGCTTGGCATAAACCCGGGTGTATAAAAGCTTGACCTGGTTCTCAACTTTACTTTTGTCTTTAGGTTTGCCCGCTCTTGCCGGTACCACCGACATATTATAGTGATTGGCAAAGTCGTCCAGGCTCTGGTTAATCTGGGGTTCATAACGGTCAGCTCTTATCACGGCAGACTTTAAATTATCAGGGACCAAAGCTTTTGGTACACCACCCAATTCGTTCAGGCAACAGGAAAGAGCGTACAGGAAGTCGCTGATCCGCTGGCTGGGAACCGCCATAGCAAAGGCATAATCCGAGAAAGGTAAACAGGCAACAAACACCTGACAGGCAATCACTTCACCAGTCTGCTTATCAATATAATGCATCGCTTTGCCCGCAAAGTCGACCATGAGTTTATCTGCGGGCTGGAAAACAAGAACCGAAGACGACCTGGCAGCCACAAGCTGCTGGTGTAAATGGAAGCAAAACTGAGAGTAGCCATATCCTTGCGGAAAGGTCTGAATGTATTCTTCCCAAAGTAATTTTTTGGTTACCCCGACCTTTTCAAGCTGGCTCCGGAAGTAATCAAGCTTACCCTTCAGATGCACATACCTTGGATCTTTATAAGCGGGATTGCCTGCATGAAACTTGTTTTCCAGTGCAGGATCTTCCAGCTGCAATAAGTCTTGCGGCTGGATATTGACGGATTCCAGTTTGCTTAAATACGACTTCACAGTATTCTTGCTAATACCGAGCGTACGGGCGATAGCCTTAATGGAATAGCCTTGAGAATGTAATCGTAAAAGTTGTTTAATCTGGCTCATAGGTCTTGGTTTTCCAGCCATCAGTGATCTGCTTTTAGTCATTAAAAGATCACTAAATAAACCAAAACCAACGCTAAGAGGGGGTCAGTATGCTCCGGTACACCATGTCGAAATCCGTTTTAGAGGGGTCAACATGCTCCGGTACGTTCCGTTCTCAACTTTTAAGGGGGTCAATATGTGCCGGAATGGCAGGCGATTCCAGCGAATCAGGCTACTTTAACATTCCAAAACATTCCGGCTTTTATGGGGTCAACATGCTCCGGAATATCCAATTCGTCGAATAACAGAAGGGGATTTGCAGCCTGATAATGCGTACTTTTTCATCTCGTCCGCTCATTTATAAGGCAGTAATAGAGATGCGTTACACCAACAGCATCAGTGTAAACAGTAACACATAATGTCATGCGGCACGATAAAGACATTTTT
The DNA here is from genome assembly GCF_005280585.1 of Dyadobacter frigoris. Taxonomy (GTDB): domain Bacteria; phylum Bacteroidota; class Bacteroidia; order Cytophagales; family Spirosomataceae; genus Dyadobacter; species Dyadobacter frigoris. The sequence goes on along the minus strand of NZ_SZVO01000026.1, from coordinate 22,568 downwards.
AATTAATAATTGCGAATGGTCGGTTGGTGCTGGAAACTGGAGAATTCGGTGTAATTGACCACCTAAATACTTTTATGCTGGGCTTTCCATCAATTTGGTAAACAATATGCGAGCATAATTACTTCATTGAAGTGAAATCAGTCCTGCTGTAGTTTTTCTTTTAATGGTTTTCATGAGAAATACCGCCAAGCCCAATAGTCCGCCAAGCTTTAATGCAAAGCAAACGTGTGATTTATTGTGCGAAATATTTCACTTCTTAAATATGGGCAATGGGTTTGTGGGATGTTTTAATAAATTCTTCAACGATTCTTTTACAAGGAATGTATGAAAGCCCAGGTTTGGAAACCTTTTTCTGTTTTCACTGATTTTCTTCTTGTCAGATTTGAAAGTCAGTAGCCCTAATGATACATCTATCCAGTCCGCTTTTCTGAATGTTTCTACCATGTGTTCGTGTGTACCTTGGTATTTACTCATTTTATGGTGCCAATAGATCATCAGGGAAATTTCGGCTATCCAGTCTGTCCTATCGATTTCAGTCAAATGAATTCTGGCCTGCTCTATCGAAGGATATAAATAGTCAAAGGTATGGTCAGTCCAAATGCCTACGTCATGCAATACTGCTGCAATGGCATACTTATCCTCATTATCTTTTTTATTATCGATTAAAGTGCAGTTCAAAAAAACACGGTATACGTGGTTTTTGTACCTTTCATAATCTACACCCATGAGCGACTTGAATTTCGACATGAGATCTTCAATAATTTTATTTGAATACTCCATCGGTCAATAACACAACTTTTGATGCTTAGTAGTGCCTGGTCACTGTAACTGGAATTCTTGCAGGCCGGAATTAGTAATTGATCGTCCTGCCGTTCTTGCCAGTTGCACTGTTTGTTTGCAATCTCACAAGGACTGATACCACTCCAGGATATAATCAGCCACCTTTTCCCAGCCTGGTTCCCCGCAAATGAAATGACTCTTGCCTTCAAATATTTTGACATCAACCTGGCTACTTACGTCCTTGTATCTACCCGCAATTGTCCTTGTAAGGTCAGGAGGGAAAATGTGATCGCTGCCGCCACCAACAAACAAAACCGGAACGTGCGCTTTCTTAAAGTCTATATTTGAAAAGGAGTCAAGGACCAATTGACGACTTACTTTATAACTTTCGGGTACCGCAAATTTTTCGAACGCTCTTGCTTTTTCTGCATCAGGGATCGTATTGAAAAAGGAATTGTCGTACCATTTACGACTACCCATAAAGTACTTATTGAACGAGAAAAATCCAAAAGCCGGTAATACTGTTTTAAGCGTTTGAATTGGTGGAAAGACATTTTTTGGCGGTGCTCCGTCAATACTTACAGCCGCAGTTGCCCTTCCCATTTCCATCAATTTCAATGCCGCCATTCCCGCCATCGAGTGGCCAATAATCAATGGTTTTTCCGGTAGAGTATTGATTAATTCGGAGATGTTATTTACAACATCAATAAACCCGGTTTTAACAAGATCAGGATGAACTTTTGCTCTTAGATCAGCAGGATTGCCATCGTGTCCAGGGTTTGCGGGCGTGTAAACCTTATAGCCCTTTTGCTCATAATAACTTTTCCATTCTGCCCAACTGGTGTTGTTTACGAAGTTTCCGTGAATAAGTATAATAGTCTTAGATTTTTCCATATTAATTAATGTTAAAAAATTAGGAATTGACATTATGGATTTTGACGGTTCAATTGAAACCTACATTAATTGACTTTCTGATATAAGTTCGATTAAGGATGACTGGATCAACCTATTTCTGAAATCGGATTAAGAATTGCCCGGCAATTACTCCCTGGTGGTGGTATTTTAGATACCACCACTAAGGTATATTATTTGAATTCAATATAAAGATTATTCTTTAAAGTAAAACGGTGTTGGGTATACTATTCGCCATATTACTATTGAATGTGAGGTTTTCCTTTGAAATTTGGATGAGCCCAAATTCAAACATTGAGAATCAAACCCAACTTTCCCGGTTTGGCTGTATGAGAGTTGGCTGGCTATTAAGAACAGCAGATTATATGCCCTATGTAATAGTGGGCAAAAGATGTATTTTGTGATCTCCGTCAAACTTCGGCTACTATGAAAAGTGATAAGGTTTTACTGTAGATACTCACCTTCAAACAGCATTGAAAAAGCAACGCTGATCGATTTTAAAATAGCGTAGGATTGACAATAAGCTTCGGTAATCAAGGGCTGCCTTCAGGCCAGCATGCTAATGATGTGTAGAATCTCCTGATTAATAATTCTTTCCTCGAGAAAAATGATCTGCTCTGCATAAAAAAACCTTTCGCTACTTGCTTTGTCGTCGCTTGCTGACATAGCAATTCGTTATGAACCTGAAGAGCTGCCGAAGTACTTTTCCCTGGATTTCGCTGGCATCACTTTACCTTTCCTCAACATAAAAGCGGTATCACAGATTAGCCATGATACCGCTTTAAGAATGACAGGGTTGTCTCGTCTTAGATAACCGCCCGGCCAGTTACCATCCCTGGGTGCAGGTAGTACCACTGGTGGTCATCGTTGTTTCCCTGGGCTTTTGAGTAGCCGCTCCTTTGGCTTTCTCCAGGCGGGAAATCGTAAATTTTTTAAACGGAGTTTCCTGGCTTTTTACCGTAGGTTTCATAAGCATTGTTTTAAGTGATTTAACATTGATACTTATCAAAGCAAATCAATAGACAAATGCGCCGCAAATTTATTATACCAGCCGCCGGAAGATTTATATTAGTTGTCGGTTTTTTTCGATAAGGGGGTTTTCAGGATTACCGAAAAAGTTTCCTCATTTTGATCGATTTCAAGATGGTGTCTTTTTGGGAAATGCAGCGCCAGTGTCTTTCGGATGTTGTCCAGGCCAATGCCTTTGTGCTTTTTTTGCCCGATATCAGGTTCTTTTGTGTGCTGCGGCTTGCTGTTTGTTATTCTGAAATCCAGCCAGTCGCCACAGACCTCGCTGGATATATTGACGTAAGAAAAGCCGTTTGTTGCATACACGCTATGTTTGAAAGCATTTTCTACCAGCGTGATCAAAAGCAGTGTCGGTACCTGGTGTGTTTCCTGAATTTCACCCTGCATTTCAAATACGATTTCTGAACGCCGACTGGTGCGGATCGATTCCAGGTCAACGAACTGATGTACATAGTGAAGCTCTTTTTTGAGCGGGATAAATTCCTGCTCTGCATCATACAGGGTGAATCGGATCAGGTCTGCTGCCTGGATCAGGTATTTACTAGCCTTCTTATTGATATATTTCAGCTCTGCCTGAACGGCGTTGAGCATATTGAAAATAAAATGAGGTGTAAGCTGCGCACGCAGGTAGTCCAGCTCAGACTGGACCCTGTCTTTTTGGTCGCTGATTTCTTTGATATCCCGCGCCACGATGTGCTTGATGAGTTTAATCCCGACTGGCAGCGTTAAAAACTGCATTTCCAGAAGATCGTAAATAAAAACAAACCAATCTGTACTCTCCCTTGTAGAAAACGGCTTCAGATAACGCATTCCGAACGTGGTGAAATTGGCTGGAAGGTTTGCAAGGCCTATATAGTGCTGGCAGTACAGGTAGAAAAGAACCGTTACTATATGTGTTACTGCAAGCATACAAACCAGCAAGGCTGCAAACAGCATTAAGTCTTTGAATATTTTTCCCAAAGCGCTGTAAACGAGCCGTCCCAGGTAAAAGACTGGAATAAACCTACCATAATAGAGCACGTAAGCGTACAATACCTGTGGATCTTTGATCCTTTCGATAAAATCAGGGAAGAAAAACAGCAAATGGTTAACGATAAAGAATCCCCAAAAAATAACATGTATCAGCACGCGCTTGGCGATGCTCAGCGGAAAAAGGATATTCCGGTAGTTGTAGAGATTTTCTGTTAAGATCTTCATGCCTGTTTTCTGTTTTGCATAAGTAAATTGACAATCCTTTCGCGTTCAGCACCTCGCCCTGCGAGAGGGCATTCCTGATCGTTAATCATAGTCACGGAATTTCTTTCGATTGACCTGACCGCAAAGCGGTTGATTACATAGGACCTGTGTATTTTGATAAATATGTCTTCGGGCAGTTTGGTCGTTATTTTCCCAATGTTGCCATGGGTGACAATGGTGCCGCGTTCAAAGGTCACCCGCACATAATCCTTCAGGGCCTCGATCGCAATAATTTCATTGTAACGCAGTCTGACTATTTTGCCAGGTGTCGGAAACCAGATATCACCCGCGGTTTGTTGCTGATCCTCATCGGCAGCTTGAAGGGTGATGACGGTAGTCTCTTGTTTGATTGTTTTAAGTATTGCTTTTATGAAGCGGTCTTCTGCAATCGGCTTGAGAAGAAAGTCCGTCACCTGGTGATCAAACCCATCCACTGCGTACACGCCGAAAGCGGATGTTAAAATGAAATGGGGCCGCGGATACGGTAGCATGTTGATCAGGTCCAGCCCTGACTTTTCAGGCATCTGCACATCGAGAAATATGATGCCTGGCTGCACGCTGGCGATCATGTTGATTGCCTCCATGACGCTATAGCAGCTGCCGCAGTGCTCAAGCCATGGTGTTTTTTCGATCAGTTCGCCAAGGGCGATGTGCGCTGACTCTTCATCGTCAACGATCAGGCACTTCATTGTGGTAGGTTTTTTCTTTTCCATTTCTGTCGATTTTATTGGTTAATAAATCCATGACACAGAGGGGGCTTCAGAAAAGGTTCAACATGCTTCCATGCAGGTTGTTACCACAAGTTAATTATTTTATGAATTATTTCTACAACTTATGGGAGTAAAGTAGAACATTAGCTTCACTGGATTTTTCGTTTATTTATTGAATTATAATATTTAGTCAAATAGTGATAGGTAAGCAGTTCCTGCTCCCTGGATTTTGATATATACAGTCGATTTAAAAACATGTGCGCAAAACTGATGATCAACTGATGATCAATGGGTTTACCGTGATTTTCGCTATTCAAATGCGACCGGATTTTCATAGACCGATTCCCGAGGATTTCGGTAAGCTTGGGATCCATTGTGGATTTATCCTGATTTAGCGTAGCGTAGACCATGCCCTTGTGTTTTCTGTACTGGCTGTTGAGCTGTATTGTCAAGGAACCGTCGCCTTTAAATTCTTGGAACATACTTGAATAAACGTTCTGGGCTAGCTCTTGTTTTTCTTCTCTATTCAAACCGAAATCATCTAAAAGACGGTCCACCCCGCAAAGACCCGCCAGCCACCTGGCATCCGGGTCCAGCGCCCGCAGAATTTCAAGCATCATCAGGACCGAGTCGCTGTCGGCATGGAAGATGGATTCTGTGTGCAGTGGGTTGAGCCCAGCGTATCGTTCAATTTCCCTTTTGTAGGTATCTGTCTGAAACCTGTTGACAGTCAGGTTTTGCATTTTTGATTTTAAAAACTCATGCAACGATTCAAGGACGTATCGCCAGAAACCGGGCCGGCTGCCGTGGTAGAACCTCAGACGAATATGTGGGGCAGGATCCCGGTAGCGGATAAAAAACCATTTTTCTATCCTTCCTGATTCAAACAGCTTCGTACAGAAGGGCCTGATCAGGTCAACAAGAAGCTCGTCGGCAGTTCTGGTTCCGCAGTAGAGCTTCACGTAAAGCCAGGCGCTTCCGGTTGGGAAATCCCTTTCAATTTTTATACTCTGTTGTGAAGATTCTACTGACGGGAAAATAGATTTTGCAGGTGTTGATTGACCACGGAATGGAAGGACAATTTCATTGGTAAAATGATTGTTGTCATGCACAAGAAGCCCTTGCTTTGGCTTTTCTAAAAATTCAGTGAGCCTGATTTTTTCTTCCTTTTTAAAGATATCTTTAAGAATCAGCAAAGAAACGTCGCTGCAACAATCAATCAAAAGCTCGTTGTCTGCTTGAAAAAGGATTAAAAAGCGCGGTAAATTCAGTAGGTCACAAACCCGTTCCCATGCTGTCCGAAAATCTGGGTCATTTAATAAAAGCTGAGGGTAAAGCGCTTTTTCCAAAGTCCAGACGGCTCTGCTAATGATCCAGTGCTTGCACTCAACTCTGGGAAGAAAATGACGGTTTTTCAGTTGGCCCCAATTCCAGCCATGTATCCTTGGGCTGTCCTGACCGGAGACTTCACATAAAAATCTGTACACAGGAAGGCCGGTTGTAAAGTTGTGGGCTGTCGACATCCGCGGGACAATTCTTTTGTTTAGCCTTTTGCTTCGCAGGACTACTTCATTTCCGTTCGGTACGCTTACCATCAGGTCACTGGAATGGATCTGATGGTGCTCAAATAATGTACTTTGAGCCAGATAGACAATTTCGTATCTCCCTAAATGCGGGCGCTGAAGAATATTGCCTGTCCTGGGCTGGGGCAGGTGAGCAATCTCGGCAAAAATGGTTTCAGAGTTCTGATAGTGTTCTCCGGTTGCAGACTTGACCAGCGTTTCAAGGTCCGGATCAGCATGGCAGAATCTGCCTATTAGCTCAAAGCCACTGGTGCCGCCTGCTGCTCTGAGCATAAATTTGAAGTTTCCTTTATCAAGCTCCTTCAAACTGGATGTTATCAGACTGCCCATGAGGTAGAAATCTCCTGGTTGGTGGATAGGTCCGCTGCCGGGTTGAGATAGATCCTCATTTGTCAGACAAACCGATACGCTTTGATTAGTCAAAACCCTTTCTATAAGCTGTTGTTTTAATGCAGACAATGGCTCAAAATCTGCGGCTTGTTTGGTCTCAGGAAGACTTATATTGTCAATTAGCGGTAGCTCGTCACCGCTACCTGGCAAAATGTCCCCGTAACCGATTCCAGACTCATTGTCTAGTGCCTCCAGCAGTGGGATCTCCCTGTTTTCATATCGCTCATAGAAATCGTTCTTGAAATTTTCAAGCGCGGTGACCCGCTCAGACGATAACAGAAACCGGATAGGCTCAAACTCACTTAATAAAATGTCAACACAGCCTTGACCGATTGTGCATTGCCTGGTTTGGAAGCGGACATCAGTCTGAATGATCGTATTAACACCTATTTCGGGGAAATTTTCACGAAGCAGATTTTTCGCCATAACCAGGTTTTCGACGCTGGGTGATCTGTCATCGATCAACTTTTTAAGTTTTATGAGCCATTCAGCTTCCGCCTTAGCCTGTATGTTCCCAAGCTTTTCGACGAGAACCTTTTCATACAGCGGTCCTGTCACATTGGCTTGTAGTTCACTGACCAGAAGCTGTGCCTGGATGGCCGCAGAAATCAGGTGATTTGCCTGCCCGATTGGCATGGTCTTGTTCAGTGTTTCTTCCATTTGGGCAATAGTGCAGCCCTTACGCGCAAGCGCGATAAAACAGTCCAAGTTCTGATTGGCTTCTATGCCTGACAGCACATGCGTTGTAACATCATCGGTCTCCACTGCCTCCACGTACCGATAGCACCCGTGTAAATCATAAAGGCTGGAATTGACATAAAACCTTATATGTTTACGAATGTGTTCCCTTTGCTCGAAATCGGAAATTATTTTGTGCAAGATTGCCATGTCCAGACGCGTGTGTGTTTCAAAATGTATGTCCTGTTCACCGAATTCAATGGCACTTTGATCAGAGAGGGTACCTGTGGCAATGCCGGCAAACAGCCCGTATGGTGTAGCCCGGCTACACATCCGTACCATGTATTTATATAATGTCAAAAACAGTTTGGCTCCCACATTGCCTTTTCCCTCCTTGCTTTTTAAAAAGGCCTGGTAAAGTCCGGGAGAAGCCGTGAACAGCGCCTGAGAAGCAAGCGGCTGCGAGAAAATTCTGGTTAGTTCGGGCTCGAACAGTTCTGGGAAATCGCCCACCTTCGCATTAAAATCATAAAGTGTTTCAAGTGGAAACATGGGTCTCCTGAGCATAAAAAAGCCCTGCGCGACAGTGTCCATAGTCAGATTTAAGTAGTACTGCTGCGAATTTCACCACCCTAAAACGCCTATGAAAATCTTTTATACCGGCTGTAGGAAATCTTCTACCACACCGCCTGAAGTGGCAATAAATGCGCTTCGTATAATAATATGGGACGCTGGTATAAAAGATTTGACAATCTGATGTGTTTATGCGAAGATTTACTGGCTGATTAACAAACAACCATAAAGATGGTAGGTTCCCCTGGTTTTTCATTTGATGCGGAAAGTGTCCGCACTACGATTGACGATCTTTATTATGTGGTGAATACTAAGAGTATGAACCTGAGCCGTTTTGGTTTTCAAAATGGTCACCTGGGGATTGCTGTGTTCTGTTATCTGTACGGGATTCATACCGGTAGTGAGATGCACCAGAAGCAGGCTTCCGTTTCTTTTCAAATAGCATGCGAGCATATTAATTCAGATCGTAGGATTTGTTATCCCGTCGACTTTCCTGATTTGGGTATTGTGGCGCAGTATCTGATCCGGGGTGGGGTCTTGGATCTGAGCCCTAATTACTATTTGCAAGATGTAGATAATTATTTGCTCGAAATGATGCGGGCTACAATAAGCCAACAGAAGATCGCAGGCTTTTCAACCGGCGCGGTGGGGTATGGACGTTACTTTTTACACCGCGCCCCGCATGATCCGGGCCGTTTTACAGCTATTGTCAATGAGCTGGCCACAGCCATTTCTGAATGTGTTCTTAGCAGCAGCCAAGGCTATTACTGGATTTCATCACCGGCCTGGCTTGACAAACCCGTTGATCTTTCGTTATTAAGTGGAATGTCATCTGTTATTCTGTTTCTTGCCAAAGCCGCTGATGGCGAGTTTATCAAAAAAAATAGTGTCTCAGCGCTCCTTGACAGGGCTGTACTCTTTATTTGTGAGCAGATTAATTTGGTGGAGCCGGGTCAGATCTGTCCTGGATTTCAAGATGGAGATTTGGGTTCGGGTTATGCGGTTATGCGGGCTGGGATGGTATTTGGAAATAATAGCTGGTATAACAAAGGACAGCAGATTGTGGAGCGGTGTGCGGTAGCCTATTTGGGAAATAGTGATTTAAAAATGGATGGCTGCATCCAAAGGGGCAGCTGCGGTTCGGCACTGGCTTTTGATAAAATAAACAGGCTTTCTGCTAACCCATTGCTTGCCCAGGCTGCCGGTTCCTGCTACAGGCACGGGCTGAAAGCCGCCATATCTGCTGGTGCAACAGGGGTAGCAAACGTGTCTTTTTCAGAGGGTATGGCTGGAATAGGGGCGTGCCTGATCAAGGCAATTAAGAGAAACCAGGTTGATTTTGATGAGTTGTTATGGCTATTATGAGTGCTGAATTACGATTGAGTTTTTCAAACTAAACATGTAGATTATGAAAACGGATTTTTTAAGCCTGACTGGTTTTCAATGGCAGTGTATTACTATGGTTTTAATATCTCTGGTTATCCGGTTTATCATTGGTCGCCGCCGTTTTAACCGTCGTGGGCTGGGGGGCTTGCAGCAGTACAGCAGCTACTCGAAAGGACTTGTCGTGGGATTTATCGAAAGGTTTTTAATGATGCTTACCGGTGTTTTGATTGTGGTCTGCACGGTGCTCTTTTTAACAGGTTACCCCTAATATAAAGGGACCTAAAGCTCTTATACCGGTTTTTTTCTAAATGTTCATGTGATATCTTTCATTAGTCAGCCAGGCTGTGCATCTGGTAACCAGCTTATGGTGTGTCTTAAAAGTGCGTGCATATTGATGGCGTTTTAAGAGAAATCAATACTGGTCCTTTTGTATAAGTCAGGGCATTCCCTTTTGAAATCTTCCTCTTCGTGTACGATAACTTTAACGTGTACCCCCTGTTTTCCATATGTTTTTGAATGGTGTTCCACGAAAAACAGCCCTTCTTTCATATAATTTTTAAAGTTATCTATTGTAGCTGAATCTGTCGTGAATTCCGTTATTTCAAAACTAACAACATCGCCAGGATCAGGAATTACGGCCGGATTGATAATCGTTAACACTTTTGATTCCCTATAATTCTCTGAGAATAGTCTGGTGTTCGCGAAAATAAAAGTGAGTTTGTTTCGAAGGTAAGTGACGACAGTTTCCATGTTGAGTGGATTTAATTGAGTTACTTGTTTTGCTGTACTAATTTAGGAATTTCAGTTACAAATCTCAATAGGGCCGATAACTTGGATTGAATAGCCTAATGGTCTCAATCAAGGTTCAATGCCGATCTTTCAATTAAAACCACTGATTTATGTTACATCCTTTCGCTAATTGGCGGAATAAGCAGCTTCGGCTCAGTGTTGTAGATAACCGATGACTTGGTTTGTCGGGATGGTTTATACATTTCCACTTTCACTATCTCTGCTCGTTGGCAGAGATAATGAAAGTGGAATATTTTCTATTAACCAGCTTTCATTTATAAAAAATTAAGGAATATTTTCAATTAACTATCAGTTTTCTGTGATTAATTTCAGTTAGTCTGTTTCTTTTGAGAACTAGTGAGACACGATAATTAGTTTTGCCGCTTCTGGCTCCTCAAATGCATTACACTGCCTCAGGTAAGTTTCCATCTCCTGCTCATCTTCACCATAGATGTTTGAACTAAATTCAAAAGTTCTCAAAAGCATCCTGATATAGGCTCTGGGATCATGTTGCCGGGTAAGTTTTCGCAGCGCTCCCATATAGTCCTCCCGGTATACGGTCGGTATGATTATTTTAGAAAGGCCTGCGCTGGAAAGTTCTGCATTCATCATAACACGGGCAATCCTTCCGTTTCCATCCAGAAAAGGGTGGACCTCGCTGATTAAAAACATGATGTAAGCTGCCCTAGCAAACGGATCTTTCAGCAATGAATACCAGTCAAAGCCTTTTTTTAATGTTCCGGCTACCAACTGCCAGTCCACAAATTCTGTATTGCCTGCCCGGTTGTTTTTGTCTTTGAACTGTCCCGGTTTTTTAGGTATCCTGGCCCTTAGCAAAGTAGCGTGCCTGCTCCGTAGCAGTTGCAACAATTCATCCGGACTTTTCGGGGTCAATGCCATTTCATGCCGGTCCGAAACGATCTGATAAGTGCCCAGTACATCGTGTGAATCTTCATCACGCTGTGGAAGGGGTGTTTCTGTCTGTATAATTTGCTGCGCTTCGCTAAGTGCGAATTCAGTGCCTTCAATGTAATTAGAAAAGTAGCTTTCAAAGAAGGCAAAATTACGATAGGCTTTCAAAGAGGAGTTTTTGTCATGATAGACAGGGAAAGTATTACCGCTCAAAGCTCCATAAAGCGTTTCAAACAATTTGATTCTGCCCGGATCAAAAGGTTCTCCGAGTGCTCGGGCTATGGCCAGGGGCGAATGAAGACTTTTTGAGTCACCCGTTGTCAAAAGTGTACTGATCAGCTGAGTCAATTTGGTAAATTCTTTTTCCATTCCCAAAACAGGGGCTAGCCTTCGGGCATTATCACGAAGTTCATTGATCGCATCTTCTCCCCTTGACCTGATAATCAAATCAAGTCTTTCCTCAATTTGGCTGATTGAAAGTGTTTTTGACACATCACCTCTGTCCCGGCTTTGCTGCATATTTTCCAGAAATGCACGGGCTTCTTGCGAAGCAAACAGATTTTCAAAAAAAACGTTATCATTTTCCTGTCGGGAAGGACCTTCCAGAAAATGGATGGTTAGACCAGGCAGCCTGTTGTTACGGGTGTAAGTGTGTGTGACAAATACATGGCCGCCCTCAGCCGGGACAAATTCCAGCGCAGTTCGATGACTAAGTACAACACCAGGAAACTGGTTGGAAAGTATCCTGAACCAATTTCGCTTGATGATCACTTCAGGTGCTTCTTCCAGATTTGAAGAATATATTCTGGGTGCAATCTTACGAATAATCCCCTTTCGCTCCATGGCACCAATTTTGGCTGACTCAGCCTTGTCGGATGATCCGAAAAGTAATTCTTGTAGTCTGATCATCGGGATTTTTTTCAATTAAGCCATACATGTAGGTTAGTAAACAAGAATATTTTCTATTAAGTTCTAAAATTGAAGGAATATTTTCAATTAGTGATTATTTTCTTGAAGAAGGTTGTTAAATTGTTTAACCCACAGAAACAAGTCCAAAAGTGCAGCTAAGGTAGTGTCCCCCATTATGCAGTCTGCCGTTAAACCGCCAAAAGGTTCGGCATAATGGGGCACTCATTTTTGTAGTTTTCTTAAAAACAGCCCCACCCTTCGGGACTTATTCCGCGTTCCTTTTGGCCTGAGAAGGGGGCCACTTAACCAGAGCTTTCTTTTTTTCTTGTTTTTTCTACTATATAACTATTTTATGCAGCCTCAGTTTTAAGTCGTTTCAGGGCTCTTTCAAGAGTGGCAATGCGCGCTAATTTGAATTTTTCTTTATATTCTTCCAGGTCAAACGGGTGAAATTTCTGCTTGTACCTAACCATCCGGTAATAAATGATCGCGATTTTTCGGGCTGTTGCCACGATGGCATATTTGTTCCCACCTTTCGCTTTCATTCTGCGGAAATAATCTCCCAACCAATTATTAGCCGATTTTAAACTATTGGCACCTATGCGAAAGGCTTGGGCTGCTAAATTGGGACGCTTTTTCAGTACCTTGCTACTAATGAGTTTTCCTCCTGATATTTTTCGGTTCGGACACAGGTTCAACCAACTGACAAATTTTTCTTCCGTCGCCCATTTGCTCAAATCTGTACCTGTTTCTGCTGTTGCCTCTAATGCAACGGTTTCGCTGACGCCATATATTTCCATAACATCCGTTTGATGAATTCGTTTTAAATACTCACGAGTGTTAAACACTGGTTGATTTTTAGTCTTTTTTCTCTTGGAGATTCTTCCAGATGGAGTGGAGGGGATAGGGAATTTTTCTATAATCCCATCGTTGTTCTGCGCAACTAACTGTTGAAGCACGCCTTCTATTTCATTTTCGCAAACGGTAATTTGTTGCCTTATAAATTGATACATAGTGTAAGACTGCTTCAATAAAAAGAGGTGCTCAATCCGCCAATTACCCTCAAGTGATTTGCGGATTGTTTCAGAATCTGCTTTGATCCGGCTATCAACCAAAGGCAGGAAATTTTCCGGGTTTCTTTCTCCATTGATAATGGCTTCGACAATGGCGGTACCAGTTTTTCCAGTTAAATCGCTAATTACGGTATGTATCTTTAAATTCATCAATTCGAGGGATTTTTGCATTCGGAGAATATTGCTGGAACTATCATTACTTAAATTTCTTCTGTGACGTACGAGGGTGCGCAAGGATTCAATTTTATCGTCTGGTAAAAAACTACTGCTTAGTAAACCGCAACTGTGAAGTCGTTGTATCCACTGTGCATCACTTTCGTCCGTCTTCTTTCCCGTAATATTGCGTGTCTGGCGGGCATTAACCAGATATACTTCAAAACCGTTTTGGACCAACATACTAAACAGATTTTTCCAGTAGACGCCGGTACTTTCAAGTGCTACCGTGTCTATCTCACATTGCCTCAACCAGGCAACAATTGCTTTGAGATCACAGGTAAATGCTCCAAATGTTCGTACACATTCTGTATCTCTGTCTATCGGGACAGCAACAGCATGAATAGTGTCCCCAATGTCAATTCCTGCCGCATTGGGATTGACTAATGCCATTTCTACAAACCTTTTGGTTTTTGGGAGATTATCATTTTTCATTTTGCCAACGGTTTAAGTTTAGTAAAGTACTCTGCTAGGTTGCTTCAATGACATTACTCTACTATACGAACTCTGGCGTTCAATTTGAAACTCAATAAGCAACCAAAACCACACTTTGTGATGAACTTGGGTTCAGTAAAAAACAGGTCTAACTGCAGAGAACTTTCACAAAGTTATTATTAGCGAAACAGAAATCCTTCTTGGGGTACTTTGTGGGAAAAACAATTGTGTTTTTCAGCAGGCAGATTGCAGAGAAAGAGAAAAAAAACGAAAACTATTTTTTCACTAACAATCCTTGTAATCATGGAAATCGTAGCGCGCATTGTTTCGGATGCACAGGTATCAGAAACGAAATCAGGTAAAAAAGTGGTCAATTTTCCGGTCGCTATCAACGACTATTACAAACCAAAAAACGGCGAAGGGGTGCAAACCACCACCTTTATACGCTTGTACCTACTGGCTAAGTGAGGCTATCGCGCCGCGGCTTGTCAAAGGGGTTTTGGTTGAACTCTACGGGCGTATCGGTGTGGAGGCCTATACCAATAAATCCGGTGATCCGGTTGGCGTGATCAATTTTACGGTAAGCCGTATCAAAGTGCATTCAACCAAATCGAGCGGCCTAGCGGCGAGCGGCCCAGCGGCGAGCGGGCATGCTGCAAGCGCATCTGTGACAGGGGGCGGGAGCTCAGCTGATGCGGATGACGATCTTCCTTTCTAATCAGTAATCAATATTTCCCCAACATTAACTTTCAAACATCATGGCACATAACCTTCATTTCGACGAAAATACAGGAAAACACAGTTTCTTATCGGTCAAAGAAAAAGCATGGCATGGATTAGGGCAGATTCTCGACGAACATCCGACCAGTGAGCAGGCAATCAAGCAGGCAGGCCTTGACTACGAAGTAGTAAAAGCACCGCTTTTTATACATACAAATCCGGTGCGTATAGAGCCAGGCGGTGATTTGGCTACCGAGTGGGAGACACCCGTTCCCAACTTTTTTGCAACCAAGCGCATGGACACCGGTATGCCCCTTGGCGTGGTGGGTAAAGACTACCATATCGTGCAGAACCGTGACGCTTTTTCTTTCTTTGATTCCATTTCAGGTTGTGGTGACATCCTGTATGAAACAGCGGGAGCACTTGGAGGTGGTTATGGAAAGTAAAAGATTATGTAAAGTAGACTGCCTTAACCGCCAATTTTGGGGATTTAAATGGTTAGTTGGGCAATTCTACTTTACATTATTTTATCTCAAAAGCTTTTCAACCAGTCCAATAAGGTTTCGTTGTTTCTCCATACAGGCACCTCATTTTTAACCACATTGATGTAAGCTTTTTCAATGGCCTCTCGTTTCTGTTTAGAATCGACCCTCGCATACACTTCGGTTGTTGTAACCGATACATGCCCGAGAATATCACGTATATATACAAGGTTAACGCCTGCTTGCAGCAGGTGCATGGCTTTGGAATGACGCATATGGTGAGCTCACCATATGCGTCAATATGTGGAGTATTACAATATGGGGAGTGTCCATTAAAAACATACTTGTAAACGGATTTTCATCAAAATAACTCCCCATATTATTAGCTTGTAACCCTATTTACACAAGTCTTTGAGCCAATGCATCAAACCCGTGTCGTTTTCCCACTTAGGCAGTTCATTGCAATGAAGTTCGCTGTAAGATTCTTCTAGCGCCTTACGTTTCATCTCACTGTCTGCCCTGGCATATACCTCGGTAGTGATCACATTGGTGTGACCAAGAAAGTCCCTGATGTAGATCAGGTTAATGCCGGACTTTAGCATTCCCATAGCTTTGGAATGGCGTAGTACATGTGGTGTAATTGAGAAATCCACGTTGAAACCAGCATGTTCTTTTGCCAGTTCAACATATGTGTTTAGAATATATGAAATTCCCCACCGCGTTAACTGTTGGTGCTTTTGATTAAAAAAACTGGTGTATCTGCTATGGCGACACCCCATGCATATTTTTTGTGATCTTCCAAATATCCGGTCAGAAGTTCCTTTGTTCGTCCAAGGATAGGTACGTGCCTGGTTTTATTACCCTTGCCATGCAGGGTTATCACTGCAGGTGAATTCAACCGGATATTTTTGACCTTCAAATCGGCCAGTTCCTGTACCCGGGCTGCACTGTCATACATCAACACGAGAATTACCAAATCCCGTTTGCCTTGCTTTGTTCTTATGTCAGGCTGTTGAAACAGGATTTTCAGTTCATCTTCTGTCAGGTAGGGGACAATGGTTTTGGTTACTCTCTTGGATGAAATCCCCAATATCCGTTGCAGTTCAAACAGGTTTTCCGGCATCTGCTTTTGGACATATTTTAAGAAACCGTGTATGGATGATAAACGCTGGTTCCGGGTAATAATACGGCATTTGCGTTCTGTCTCCAGCCAATCAAGATACTTGAGGATAAGCTCTTTGGTGAGTAGTGAGATAGTTATCCGGTCAGGGGCCACGTCCATCTTTTGTTCACAGAATAAAAGAAAGAGCCGGAAGCTATCCCGATAAACAGCAATGGTATTGGTGCTCAGGTTTTTCTCTCCGGATAAGTATGCTGTCAGAAAGCGGGACAGATACCAGGAGAAGTCATTTGCTTTTTTCATAGACACCTCCCTTCTGGAATGATATATCCTAACGTAGCTTCCGTCTTGCTTATAATGTCCGGGTAAAGGTCTGCTGTCAGACGAAGATAATATTGGGTTCCTCTAAAGTCAGCATGTCCCAGATAGGCGCTCAGGTAAGGAAAAAGATTAGTGAGGTCTTTCCCCGTTAAGACCCATCGTTTCAAGCAATGAACGCAGTACGCATGGCGAAGATCATGGATTCTTGGCCCGCGACCCGAATGAGGGATACCGGCATGCCATAGATACTCACGAAACCTTCTGTATGCAGTACTGTTGTCCAAACGCCGGTTAAATGTGCTTTTAAAGTAATAGGTTTCCTGGTCACTGAACAGGTGCATTTCTCTATTATACTTCTTACATCTATCAACCAGGCTTGCTGCCATTGGGATTTTCCGGTCTTTATTGTTTTTAGAGTGTAATATGGTCAGCGTTCCTTCGGTAAGATCCACGTCTTTAAGTTTAAGATTGAGCGCCTCCGACAATCGTAAACCGCATCCGTAGATTAACCGGAACATAACATGGTCCACAATATGCCGGTTACTTAATCGGTGTGACGGGTAGGTGTCTGCCGCCCGAAACAGGTTCCCGAGTTCTTCTTGTGAAAAAATATAAGGAGTATAAGTGCGTTTTTTTGGTGCCGATTTTCTCGGACAGATATAGGACGGATTCCCAATAGTGCATAAATGTTCGGCCAGTCCGCTCAGCAGCTTTTCTTTTTGGTATCTGGTAGATGCCTTCTCATAATATACCCCGTAACAAAAGCCATTGACCAGTTCAGCATCTAACCCGTCACCGGTGAAGCCAACATCATAACAGTATTGGTCAAACATTTCCAACATTCTTCCTTGTCTCTTGTATTGGAAACCCGTCATACGCATCAATACTAAGTATTCCTGCATGTGGTCAGCTATGCTGCTTTTCCATCTATAGTTATTCATAGCACACCTCCCTCCTCCGGATTAATTACACAGTTTCTCAGACCGTTCATGTCTATTTTCAAATAGAACCTGGTAGTTTGGACACTTTGATGCCCAAGTACCTCAGAGATAATTGGAAGCGGGGTCCCATTTTCAAGTAACGTAAGTGCAAGAGTACTTCTCAAAGAATGAAGCCCATGTTTTTGATCATTCATTGTTTCAATTTTGGCACTGACCATGTGCCTTACCAACATTTTATGCAGGCAATTATGGTCTGCAAATCCATTATATGGGGCTTTGTGACGAATAAATACAAAGTTAGAATCGGTCTGGGGACGTCCATTTCTCAGGTAATCAATGATGGCCCAGCCCACATCGTCAAGCAAAGGCAGCTGTAGTTGCTGCCTAGTCTTTTGCATGATAATCGATATTAGGTTACGGTTCCAATTCAGGTCTGATAATTTTAATGTACGGATGTCCCCTACACGTAAGCCGAGCCGGGTTACCAGTAAAAGAATGGCATAATCACGTTTCCCTTTGGGATTTTGGCGATCAATTGATCCAAGCAGTTTTTTTACATCAGTCTGCTGCCAAACAGAAGGTATAAAGGGGTTGCGTGTAATTTTCATATGCGGGAGGCATTTGCACAGATCATGTTCAATAATACCTTCCTGATAAAGAAACCGGAGATAATTGCGAAGCCTGGAAATCGTAGTGGCAATATGCCGGGAGCTATAATCCTTTTGTGATGTTAAAAACTTCAATATATGGATACTCCTCATTTCCCGGGAATCCGTAAGCCCCTCTTGTTTCATGAATATTAAAAACCGGTGCAGTGACCAAAACAAAGATGCCTCGCCCATTGGCGCATAACTCCTTGATTTACAAGCAAGCTTAAAAGATTCATAATCTTTGCTAAATACGTCCGGACATTCAAAAGGTTTTTTCCCTGACCCTCTCTTTTTTATCAGTATACCATGCTCCGAATAATCCGAAAGCGTTCGCAATGCCCTGATAGAAGCAGCTACGTTTGATCGGTATTGATGATAAAACCCGTCGATAACGATGCCAAATTGATGCTGTACGTAGTCAACAGCAAGTGTATTGGAATAATACGTGACATTTTTTCCCTGAATGAATTTTTGCACGCCATTATAACAATGGCGGTAACGACCGATGGTATAATCAGAATACCTTTCCTGTTTTAGGCCTGCAAGGACCCTATCCATGACTTCATGGATCTTCAATTTTTCTTTCATAATAAGCTTTTGTTTTAATAAAGTTTATTATAAATATGGGGAGTGATTTGAGGATAAAACAGGTTTAAGGAGATATTTCAATGGACACTCCCCATATTGTAATACTCCACATATTGTCGGAGCGAATGACAACTGATCTTTTCCGGAATAAGCCCGGTATTACACTTTCGGGCCATTGCTGCATATTTGTGCAGGATATGCGTTATACCTGCCCTTGTCAGTTTTTCTCTGCGAGTGTTGTAAAACAATGGGTACATTTCGGCGTAAGGTTCTGATAAGCCATTTTTGGACATGTAATTTTTTAAGTGAACTACTTCTTCATCCATCAGCGGCACAATCCGCGCTTTATTACCTTTGCCAATGAGTTTGATGGTATAAGGCTTGTTTGACCTAATGCTTCCGGGCATAAGATCAATGATTTCCTGTACCCTTGCCCCACAATCATACATTAGTGCAAGCAATGCCAGATCGCGTATTCCTTTCTTTGTAGACAGATCGGGCTGGCTTAGCAAAAGTTGGATACCTTCAACGGTAAGGTAGTTGATCGTGCCTTGTTTTGCTTTTTTTAGCTTTATGGAAAGTATTCTCCGGCATTCGTCTAACTGTTCCGGCCACTCATACTGTACAAAGTTAAAGAAGGCGTGCAATGCTGCCAGCCTCACATTTCGGGTCGATACACTGCATTTTCGTACCTGCTCCAGGTAATTCAGGAACTCTTCAATGGATTTCTTTGTAAGGTCGTTAAACACCAGTTTTTGGGGTTTGATACCTTTATACTCCTCCATAAACGAGATCAATAGTATGAATGTAATCCTGTAGGAAGATATCGTGTTGCTGCTCATTCCTCTTTCGCCCGGCAGGTATTTAGTGAGGAAGTCGGCAAGGCTTTTTGGAAAGTCAACAGTTTTCATCGTTTGCTTCTTCATAGATTTCCGGGAATAAATAAGGACAGATATTATTGACTTTGGTGATAATGGATGGGTACATATCGGCTGTCAGCCGAACATATCCATCTGTACTGGCAATTGAACTATGCCCCAGGTAAGTTGAAAGGACCGGCAGGGAATAATACAGATCGGAACCTGCTTCCGCCATTTTTGCTAACGAATGAACACTAAAGGTATGCCTTAAGTCATGTACGTGTGGCCCGTAGTGCCGGCCTTTGTGCGGAATGCCCGCTTTATATAACACTTTTCTGAACCAGGCATAAACGCGATGATTATAGCAGCAATCACCGTTAGGGTGTACAAAAAGAAGATCGGTTTTTCTCACCATAGGAAACCATTTGCGACAATTCAGATATTCGGTAATCACGTAGGTTACGGAATCAGAAAGGGGAACCATTCGGTCAGTCCCGTTCTTGGTATTTCTGAGTACGATATATTGTTCTTCAAGATGAATATCCCTACAGGATAAAGCCAAAGCTTCGCCTACACGCAGCCCGGTACCATAAAGTACCCTGAACAAAGCGGGAAGAATAAGTACCATAGAGTTATAGCAGGTACTAAAAGTGCTTAACTGGTCTGTTGCTTCAAATATTGCTGCTATCTCCTCTTTGGTATAGATGTAGGGTTTATAGGTGCTTTTTTTGATTTTGGGCAGTTTCGGCAAGTACGACACGTGATCAAGCGTGTTTAGAAAAGAGGAAAACTGCCTCATGGTCAGTATTCTGTTATACCATGTTTTCTCCGATTCATTCGGTCGCCTCGTACACCAATAATCGCAAAGCGCTTTGGATATGCTAATATTGGTTTCTTCACGGTCGTAAGCCAGTTGATCGAACTGCATCAACGGATATTCAATATTGATGTATTTGTAACCGAGGTGTCTCTTCAAAGCAACAAATTGTTCGATATAAGGCTTATATACGCTATAATAATTGATGGTACTCATGAGTTGAAACCTCCTTTCTGGCCATAAAAGCCGGACATCACCATAGGTACATCGAGCGCACACTGCTTAAGTTGTGTTTCATCAACACGTAGATAGAACATTGTCGAAGCCGTTTGGCTATGACCAAGCACCTCCGATATTACCGGCAAGGGTATTTTGTTTGCAAGTAAATGAGTGGCGAAACTGTGCCGCAAGGCATGGGCACCTTTACGCCTGCCTTCAAGCGGGATACCCGAACGCCGTATATGCAGGCCTATTCTGCCCGCAACATCGTCAGCAGTTATTGTTTTATAGGGGTAAATGTGCTGTACAAAACAACATGGTTGGTCGCAAACCGGGCGTGCATATTTCAGATAGTCGATGATAGCATTACCCACTTCAGAAAGAAGTGGAAACGTAATTGCCTTACCTGTTTTGAATTGAATGAACTCAATTGTGCCTTTATCCCAATTAATGTTTTCAAACTTTAACCGTGCTATGTCTGAAACTCTCATTCCAAACTTTGCCGCCAGCAATACCATCGCATAATCTCTCTTACCCGTTGCGTTGGCCCGGTCAACTGCATTTACTATAAGGCTTACTTCTTCCGGCGAGAAAAACGAAGGTAGTCTTGGTTGCTGTTTGCAATTGGTACGCAGGATCACTTTGGAATAATCTTTACCAAGTATCTGTTCTGTATGTAGATAACTTAGAAATCCCCGAATGATGCCTAATTTGCTGTGGTTGACCGACAATGTTTCAGGGTTAAGGCTTTTTATAAAGGACAGCAGGGGTGCTTCTTTGACCTGATTAAGATTTCCTACTTTCTTATCGTTCAAAAAAACAAGCAAGCCATGCAAGGCATTGAGGTGGTTATTGATAGTGGATTTGGATAGCGTAAAGGTTGCTGATTTATAGTTAATGTAATCTTGCATCGCAAGGCCGATCTCTCCGGTTAATATTTTCGGTGGATTTCTCCGTAACGGCGCAGTACCAAAAAAGATCTGCCCGGTTGATTGGAATACATAAAGTGCATCGACGACATTTACTAACCGCTTTTGCATTTGATTAAGCATGTTATAATCATAATCACCTAATCTCGACTTAATGAACTGTTGGCCAACAGATTGATTATAATACTCAATATTGTGAGCGGCCATGAAAAGTTTTAGAGGTTTCCAGGTTTGCCAGTACTGGCGAATGGTGAACCTGCTGCGCTGCAGCGTAAGGAGATGTTTTTCAAACTCATTTACAAGTTCATCGATGGTTTGATTTTCTTTCATTATTACATTATTTACGGTTATGGCACTATTGCCATTAACAAAATAATGGAAAGTGGAAATAAGACTAAGCTGCTGAATTTGAGATATTCAACGGTTTCAATGGCACAACTTTACATAATATTTTACTTTCCATAACCATCTTTATGGAAAGCTTTGCATAAGTCAGGTGAGCGTATTTTTATCACTGCCAAACTGCCGGGTTACATGCGGGTAGGGGACGACGATCTGATTGAGCGCTACTTATTTTTGACAAATTCACACGATGGTTCTGGAAGCATCACAGCAGCGTTCACACCAATCCGTGTAGTATGTCAAAATACGCTGAATGCAGCCATGCGAAATCTTTCCAATGTGGTCCGCATCCGCCACACGGCCAATGCCAACCTTCGCTTGCAGCAGGCGCACAAAGTAATGGGTATTGCAAATCAGGTTTCAGCGGAGCTTGAACCCGTTTTCAATCAATGGGCAAAGGTGCGCATTACTGACGGGGAGCTTAAAAAGCTGATTGAAATGGCCATGGCTCCCAACCGTGAAGTACTAGGCAAGCTTAAAGACAGCAAGCTGGAGGAACTGTCTTCCCATTATACCAACATGGTTGAAAGTGTGTACGAGTATGCGCTGAGCAGTCCTACTCAGAATATGCACACAACCGCCGGTACTGTCTTTGGTGCCTATAATGCTGTGATTATGGAAAGTAAAAGATTATGTAAAGCGGCTGAGTAAAAGCACTGAAAGTACCTGTGTTACAGGCGCTACTTTGCATAAACACTTTACATAAGATTACTCCAGTTATTTGTGATGGCAATTTTGCCATCACAAATAACTGGAGTATCAATGGAAACATTCGAAGAATTAATTAAGCAATGCATTCAGCATTTTGAACGGCAGCGTTTTTCTACTGGCAGAATTAACATGTACAGATTCCTATGGCTGAAAAAATTAATGCCATACATGATAAAGGAATCGGTACCGTATTACGACGC
>NZ_SZVO01000025.1 GCF_005280585.1 Dyadobacter frigoris | reverse complement strand
TACTCTGGCATTGATACTTGCCGCGCCAGTCTTCGAATTCCCTAACGCAGAGTTATAGGTACTCACCAAAATATCCCAGGGAATATTCCTTGATAGCACAACCCAACGATTCTTCGGATTCAGTTTTCTGGAAAAAGGAGACTCGAATCCCTCGATACCAAGTTGATCCTGGCTAACATAATTTTGCTTTGATGCACGGTTTTTTGATGACTTTGCCATAGAATCGAGCATTTATTATCAGATAAATATAACATATTTGACTGATTGTCTGGTATTTGATATATATTCAGCAGACCCTACTTAATTAATATAGATTTTTAAGGTATAATTACAAAAGAGTCTACTCTACTTATTTTTAAAAACTCTACAAAACTATTTATGATTAAGGGAAATTTGAGTGAAAATATTTTTAGTTATAAGGATTCTCACAGATTCAATGATAACAATTACATTTTGGTAGTAAAGGATGAAGAATTTCCAGACAAAAATGTACTTTCAATTCTTTATAACAATAATGGCACCATATGGGATATTGATGACTATGATATGGGCGACAAAATCTTTGCAACTTGGAATAGAAACATTGAAGAGTTACCCTTGGGTGAACGATTTTCCTTAAACCAGTTAGTTAAAATATCACATGGGCACATAATTGGAAATGAGAAATACTACGAAAATTCACCTTATCCTAAAAGTTTAACATTTCATACAAATATTCATTCCTTAGGAGAAAATGAAATTATTGAGATTTTTGAAGGGAAGATTGAGGAAGGTAAAGCACGATTTGAAATTAGAGAACCATCACTTGGCGTACTAATTACAGATATATATTTACAAACAAATAATTGCTTTTTCATAAATGATTCTGATAAAATTATTGGACCGTTCAAGGCGCTAAAAAAGGATAGTTCAGGACAATTTGTCATTGAAAAAAGCTTTTGGAAACCTTTTGGAGAATATGAATATAATGAAAGTATGTTTATTCAATTTTCTGCCAATGATATAGAAAGGAAGATTATTATTCCAAGCCTTAATAAACTGAAATTACTTAAATCTTTGGAGTTCATCTCCGATGATCACCTAATTGATAATTTTAGAATTAATTTTTCAAACAACCCTGATGGCTTTAATGTAGACATACTGGAAAAAGCGTTCGAATTTATTCAAAAAGCGATAAATCTAAATTCGATAAATGAAAATGATAGGACTAATAAAAGATTATTGGAATTACTTAGAGTTTCTGAAAGGGCAGTGCTGTCAGACTTAAATATTAGTCAAATTCTTCCAGAAGTTAAACAAACTAAGAGAGATATTCAAGAATTGCAAGAGTTAAAACTTTCGTTACAAACTGATATTAATAATTATGAAAACAAAATTTCTAATTTAACCCAGGAAATATTACTTAATGAGGAACAACAAGCAAGTCTAACAATAGAATTAGAGAATATTACGAAAATTCGTGAAGAGAAATTACTAAACAAAGGATCGGAGTTAGATTTACGTATTAAGGAGTTGGAAGAGCGCAGGGAAAAATTGGATAAAGAAATTGAGGAAGAGAAAAAAAATAAATCCGAAGATATTAATGAGCTTGATGCAACAATAGATTATAAGAGAAAAGTGGAGAAAGAGTTGGATAGCGCCATAAAAACCTTGAAAGATTCTTTTGTAACGGTTCAAAAAGATTCATATATCCAATTAAATGAATTAATAAAACACAAGACCCATTTTGATTTTATAAGTGGTAAGGATATTTCGACTTATGACCCTAGGAAAAAAGATGTATATAAGTCTTATCAAATTAACGCCGAAAATCACGAGGATTACAAAACTTTCAGAAAAAAGATCTTAGATATCTTCGAATCGAACAATCGTAAATTAGAGAGTCATTTTATTGATAATCTTTTAATATCAATTCATCAAAATACTTTGACACTTTTTGCCGGCTTGCCTGGTACTGGTAAAACGTCATTAGTCAGAATCTTATTAAATGTATTGGCTCCTAAGGAAAGAATTAGAGAAGTAGCTGTCGCAAGAGGATGGACTTCACAAAGAGATTTGATTGGATTTCATAATCCACTTTCAAAAGGCTTTCATGCTTCATCAACTGGTA
Source organism: Dyadobacter frigoris (assembly GCF_005280585.1). Lineage (GTDB taxonomy): Bacteria > Bacteroidota > Bacteroidia > Cytophagales > Spirosomataceae > Dyadobacter > Dyadobacter frigoris. The sequence continues at coordinate 71,349 of NZ_SZVO01000025.1, read as the reverse complement.
TTTACAGTCTGTTAAAACAGTTGGATTGGGAAACGGAAAATCAACTCTCACTTAGTTCTCCATTGGGTTATATACTTTTAGATGAAGCTAATTTAAGTCCGTTGGAGCATTATTGGTCTACTTTCTACAATCTAACAGATAGCTATGCCAGTAAAGAATCCGTTCTTAAAATTAATATTGGGGAAAATGAAACTATTTCCTATCCTAATAATTTAAGATTTATAGGAACTATAAATTATGATCAAACAACGGAAGAGCTATCTTCACGAGTTTTAAATCGAGCAAATATAATAAGAATGAATCCCCGTGCTTTAGATATTGATAGTCTATCAATTAATGAAATTTCTAATTTGAATTTTTCTTTTAAACAAGCTATTGACTTCTTTGAATTAATAGATTTTTCAACCGAACAAAAAGCAATTTCCATGGATTTAGATTCGGAAAATAAGTACAAAGAAATAAAAAGAAATTTTGAAGGACTGAAAATATACATTAGTCCAAGGGTTGAAATTGGCATTAAAAGATATTTTGGAATCGCGAAGAAATTAATGTATGAAGAGAATAGACCTTTAGATTATTGTATTGCTCAAAGATTATTGCCTCTAATAAATGTTCAGGGAGAGAATGCCAGAAAAAAGTTGAATGACTTATTGTCGTTATTGAAAAGCAATAAATTTGATATTTCTTCGAGAATTTTGGAGGAAATTATCCAGGCAGGTGGAGAAGGAGAGATTTATGAAGATAATTACAATTATTTTTTAACACTTTCTCATGTTTAAGTTATTTCGGTACGATAAAAATATTAGAACAGAGGTATTACCAATACAAGGTTTATATACTGTACAGGAACTAGGAGAATATGAATTTATTTTCGACAGCGTGATTAGACTTGAATCATTAAGGAATATCTTCTTAGAAGATATTCCTATTGATAAAGGATTATATAATATTAATGAAAATAAAGTAAGATCAAATAAATCTAGATTTTTTCAAGATTATTTTGGTTATGCTTCGTTAAAAATTGGAAATGAAATTGTCAAATTTAACATTCAGATTGAGAAATTGAAAATTTCTGAAATTGAGGATATACTTCTTTTTTTATGGAGAAGTGAAAATAAAATTTTCCATAATTTCTTATCAAAAAGTACTCTTAACTCAGGAATTGACAAAAATGGAACGGAATTTGGACTAACATCTAAATACCTAATATTCGTAAGTCACTTTCATGAGGTTTTTAAAAAATTATTGATACAGTTTCAAAATGCACCCCAATACGTTCTTCGGAATGAAAAGATCGAGATAGAGTACTCTCCGGAGGCAACCTCACCGGAATCAATAAATTGGATTTGCTCTAATCTTGATCGAATTAAATTCGATTACCTTTTTCAAAATTATCCAAACTCAATATTAATAGGAAATAATTATGGGCATTTGGATAAAATACAGTCGGAAGTAAAAGTGAGATCCTATGAAGTTTATGAAAATGAAATAATTCTCGGAGCTTTTATAGATATTATTATTAAACTTAAATCTTTGAAGAAATATATATTATCTAATGTCAATATTGAAAAATACAGTGATTCTAGATACGCAGACTTTAGAGATTTAAAGAAAATTCCGCTTATTAAATTATTTGAGGATTCAGCTTCGATAGAGAAAAAAATATCCTCTTTATATTCTAAGTTTCAGAAAGTTTTTCCCAATGCCAAGCCTAAACGTGAAAAAGCTAAACTAACTCCGGTTTTTTCCAGCAGATGGCATTATTTGACAGCTTTTAAAACAATTGAGCAATCAAAAAATTTGAAATTGAGTTTAGAGGGAGAACTTCAATTATTAAATATTAGAAAATTAAGTCAGTTATATGAAGCTTACAACTTACATAGTATAATTGATATCTTTAATGAGAAGCTGAATCTTAGTAATTTTACTATTGAGACGAGTTCTGACAGAGTTGATGGAATTGTCAACAGATTAATTTACAAAAATTCTGTTTGCTCCATAAATATTTACTATGAGCTAAAATATCCGAATTCGCATTTTGTAGATCTTACCAGAATTGATAATTCTATTGGGAATTACTATAATCCAGACTACATAATTGAGTTTGATAATAATATTTTCAAAAGCTACTATATTATTGATTCTAAATATACTCACTACACAACTTTAAAAAATAGTTATTTGAACGAAGCTATATTTAAGTATATCTTAAACACGGGTTTAATAGATGAAAGCTATAAAAAAATTAATCATTTAATTTTACTTTATCCCGGTCATATTAACGAAGATTATGTTGGAAGTAAATTCCATAATCCACAAATAAGCCTTATCATCTCTAAGCCAAAAGATGATGAATATTTTAAGAATTTACTAAAAAATATTATTGTCAAAGAAACTCCTGTTCATCTACTAAAAATCTCACAAGAGACTGTTTTAAATGGATAACAAGAATAAATATAACCCCCAAAAAAATGTTCATCATCTCCCTAACCTACATCGTCCCCCTCGAAGAACTCGACCAGCACATGCCAGCCCACGTCAAATACCTCAAAAAGTATTATAAGAAAAACATATTCGTAGCATCCGGTAGAAAAGTGCCGCGGTCGGTAGGGATTATTTTGGCTTTGGCGGGTTCGGAAGAGGAGGTTAGGGAAATTATCAGTGAAGATCCCTTTTATAAACTCGAACTGGCTGAGTTTGATATTACACACTTTTTGACCTCACAATTCCACCCGGATCTGGAAGATTTGCTGAAGGGGAAATAGGTGGTAAGTTGTTCGAAATAATAGTGTCAGATGAAAGTTCCGGCGGCTTACCAACGGCACTTTCATCCGAAAATTGGGAAGATTTAAAATGTCAGGCTTTGCCTAAGGCCCATTTTAAATGTCCTAAATGATGGTGGATATGCCAGTTGGAGATGGCTAGTGCATCTTTTTGGGTGAACCAAATTTGTCGTGCTGAATGGTAATAACTGATCGACAGCTGTTCTTCGGTTAATGTTCTGGCCAGGAAAACGTAACGTTTTGTAATGCCTTCAAAGGCCTGTAAAGAATCTTCAACCGGTGCAGAAACAGAATCTGCTGTTGCTGCCCAGGCGTTCATGTCAATTAATATCGTGTCTTTATTTTCAGGCTCGGTCAGTGCTTTTTTGAGCCGCAAATAGTGGAGATATTGTATGTCGCTCACGTGATGTACAATCTGGCGTACGTTCCAGCTGTCGTCGCGATAGGTTTTGGCAAGTTCTTCTTCTGAAAGATTTTCAACCAGCTGACGGTATGCAGCCGGCGCTTTTTCTATATTTTCAATGAAATTTTCAAGCTCTTCTTTGGAGTAGTTTTCCTGTTTTACAAAAGGGCCGATAGGAAATTTGCGGTCTGTCATAACAATCGATCGGGGGTTTTAAAACCAGAATTAATACGAGTTCCGGAGAAATCCGGTTTTCAAAGTTAACAAGAAAAGGTTTTAACTATTACTACTATACGTTTTGCATTTGAAAAACAGATTTAAGAAATCAATTTGTGCGCTAAAATCAGAAATGGGAAAGATGTGTAAATCAAAATTTGATTACATTTTCGATTTTGTCGTGTTCTGCCACGAAGTTCGTCGTTTATACACCCCTATATTTTAAATTAGTGTCGGTAAATTTGTTGTATTAAAACCAGAAAATATATATCATTATGGCACAAATTAATGCGTATCTTACTTTCGCTGGCAAATGCCGCGAAGCAATGACTTTTTATCGGGAATGTCTGGGCGGAGAACTGGAATTTATCGTGATCGAAGATTCTCCAATGGCAGGACATTTTCCTGCGGAATTGCAAAAGAGTATTTTACATTCAAGTCTGGCAAAGGGAAATTTGATACTTCTGGCAACAGACATGACGGGGCCGGACGGGATGGTCAAGGGAAATAATGTATCGCTGTCGGTAACGTGTGACAGTGAAGCGGAAATGAACGACTACTTTTCGGCATTGTCGGCCGGAGGAAAAGTTACATACCCGCTGGAAGATTTTTTTGCAGGCAGAATGGGGTCGCTGGTTGACAAATTTGGTATGTACTGGTCGGTTTATTATGACAAAAAGAGCGGACAATAGCCTTTGGCGTAATCCACCCCCAAGATTGCCGTGTTTGCCCCCTTTTTAATCAAAACGGTGACATTACATTTGTAGCGTAACGCATTAATACCTAAACATAAAGAAAATGAACGTACTCAAAATAATTCTGATTGGAATCGCATTGATTATTGCGCTTGTGCTGGTGGTCGCTCTGTTTGTAAGTAAGGAATACACGATTGAAAGAGAAATCACGATCAATAAGCCAAATCAGGAGGTTTACGATTACATTAAATACGTTAAAAACCAGGACCATTTTAATGTGTGGGTGATGATGGACAAAACGATCACGAAGCAGTTCCGGGGCACCGACGGTAATGTTGGTTTTGTATACGCCTGGGAGGGAAAGGAAAGAGCAGGAAAGGGTGAACAGGAAATTAAAGCACTTCATGAAGGCAAGGAAGTGGACCTGGAAATTCGTTTTGAAAAACCATTTGAAGGGATATCGCAAACACAAATGGTAGCTGATTCTCTTTCAGCAAATCAGACCAAATTAACCTGGAAAATGGTTGGCGCGAGCAAATACCCGGTTAACATTACCAACTTGTTTACAGGTAAACTTTTAGGCGGCGATATGGAAAAAAGTCTTTCGCTTCTGAAAGGAATTGTTGAAAAACAATAATATCACCAGATACTTACAGCTATTTTTTTATTTCAAAATTTAACTCATTAATACGATGGCAACTAAAATTTTCGTCAACTTACCTGTTAAGGACCTGGATAAATCGGTGGCATTTTTTACCAAAGTGGGTTATACTTTCAATGCGCAGTTTACCAATGAAAACGCAACCTGTATGATCATCAGCGAGGATATTTTCGTGATGCTTCTGGTAGAGCCTTTTTTCAAAGGATTTACCAAAAAGGAAATTCCCGATACGCAAAAGTATGCTCAGGCAATCCTCTGTTTATCCGCAGAAAGCCGGGAAGATGTGGATAAATTGGTAAGTCTGGCTTTGGGCGCGGGCGGAACAGCACCGAATGATGTTCAGGACCAGGGTTTTATGTACGGCCATGGTTTTCAGGATCTGGACGGACATTTGTGGGAGGTAATGTGGATGGATCCTGCTGCAATTCAGGGTTAAAACGGAAAATTATTTATATTAGAGTCAAAAAAGCGTTCCACGCGCTGATCAAATAAATCCCTATCTAAACTTTCAACGAAAACATGAAAATTGCGGTCATTATTGTACGTGTATTAATGGGTTTGATGTTCCTTTTTGCATCTATTGCCTATTTTTTTAAATTGATTCCACCGCAAGAACTAAGCGGTCCAATGAAACTTTTTAATGAAGGTTTGACGGCATCCGGTTACTTTATGCCATTTTTAAAAGCGGTGGAACTGATTGCCGGAATACTTCTGGTGGCAGGATTATTTATTCCGCTGACGGCCATTGTAATTTTCCCTATTACAATAAACATCTTTCTGGTGCACGTGTTTTTGGCTCCGGAAGGCATACCAATCGCAATTTTCATGTTGGCAGGAAATTTGTTTATCGCCTGGTATCATCGCAAAAGTTACGCACCGTTGTTTGTTATGAAGTGATTTGATAACCTTCGTATAAAGAGGATAGTTTAGTGTTTTTTGTAAAAATGGGTACATTGCCGAAGGATCATAAAAGACACTAAACTATTCTTGATTTAAGATTTGATATTGACAAAATAAAAATGGCAGAAGACAACGCACAAATTGGATTATTTGAAAAGCCTGTTCTTGACAAACCGGTAACCTACGAATACGAAGTGTTTCTTTCTATACTAAAAAATATAGAAGAAGACGCAGTTATGTTAAAAGGCAAAACGGAAGCTATTGTTGGACCTGACAAGCAAAAGTATTTCCGTCCTCATATTTCTTTTCTTTCTTTTAAACAAAAAGTGGGGAAAGATGTTGTGTTGAGTACTTTGCAAAGTGCTTTGTTGAGTTTTGGTCCTGTGGATGTTGAAATAAACGGGTTTGAAATTTTCAGTAAAGGGCCAAGAGGTCAAGCCATTATACTGAGCGTGGTGGAGTCGGATGCGTTAAAGACTTTATATGCTTTAATTCAATCCACATTTCGTTGTGGCAAAATGAAAGGGTTGCATTTGACGATCATACGGACGATTTATCTGTATGACCAGGAAGCCGTTCTAGCTCAGTTGAATGCGTGGAATTATTCTAAAACTTTCCAATGTACCCAACTTACACTGCTTAGAAGACCAAAAGACAGCAAGGGAAAATACGAGGAAGTTGGGATACTGAATTTGGGAAGTTAAGCTGATTAAAAGTTAAAACTAAAAATCACTCGTATGATAGAAGTTTTCAAAACTAACGTTACCGACAGAGAAGGTGCCAATATGCTGCTGGATCAGATTCATCTGACTTTTATTGGTTATCAGGCGAATTTTGATCTGGAAGATTGTGATAAAATTTTGCGTGTATGTTTTGATTCGGGCATTGTACAAACGTCTTTGATCATTAGTCTTCTGAAATATTTCAAATACGAGGCAGAAGTTTTGCTCGAAAACAGTCTTTCGCCGGCAGAACAAATTCTATTAGTTAAATAATCGCGATTATAGCCTTACCATATCTTTGTTATATCTGTTTTTATAGCCAACTGGTGAAAGTCCCGTGATTTTTTTGAAAGTTGTCCTGAACGCCTTGGTATCAGAATAGCCGACATCGTTCATCACTTCATTGATATTTTTCCGGCTTCCTTCAAAACTCTTTTTAGCTGCTTCAATTTTTACGCGCTGAATATATTCCGAAACGGTATTAGAAGTCGCTTTTTTAAACCGTCGTTCCAGACTTCTGCGACCGATCGCAAACATGGACGATAGCTGATCGACCGTGATTTTATCCTGAAAGTTAAGCTCAATAAATTCCTGTGCTTTTTTTATTGGTTCGTCCTGATGTTCACTCTGGCCGTTGAACATAATAAACGGCGACTGGCTTTTTCGGTCCATTTCTATCTCAAAATATTTCGAAGCCAGAATAGCCATATTTCTATCCGTATATTTTTCCAGTAAATACAAAAGCAGGTTCCAGTAAGAATTAGCGCCGCCGCTGGAATAAATCCCGTTTTCATCCGTGATGATTTTGTCCGCTACCAGATCAACATCCGGAAACATTCTTCTGAAATCGTTCTCGGCGACCCAATGTGTCGCACATTTTTTTCCTTTCAACAAACCTGTGGAGGCCAGTAAAAAAGCACCGACGCAAAGGCTGGCAAGTTCTGAGCCTTCTTCATATTTTTGTACAATCCATGGAAAGAACTCTTTGTTAGCTTCTATCACTGCCTCTCTGTCGCCATTAACAGCCGGAATAATGATCAGATCCGTTTTTTGAATTTCATCAATGGTAGCATCCGGATATACCCGAAATAATCGGTCATAAATTTCCGGCTCTTTGGAAAGTCCGACGAGCTTTACATCAAACAAGGCCGGTTTTCCTTTGCTTTCCAGAAACTCATTGATTTTGGTGAACATATTGAACGGACCTTCAATACAGCTCAACGCCGCAGCACCTTTGGGAACGAGAATAGCTATGTGTTTCATATTTCAAAAATAGAATGAAAATCTGTCGCAATCAACCCTCAATATCGTCTTGATTACACCGCCTGCATTTTTTGATAAGATGTTAAATTTGCAAAATCAATGAATTTAACAAATCAATTTCACTGATTAAATTCAAAACTATGGAAACTACAAAATCATTAATCCAAAAATCAATATTGATTAAAGCGCCCAAGGAAAGAGTCTGGGATGTATTGTTTACCGATCCGTATATCAGGATTTGGTATAATGAATTTAGTGTAGGATGTTACGCAATAACCGATTGGAAATTAGGGAGTAAGGCAGTTTTTAAAGATGATAGCGAAAGGGGATTAATTGGAGAAATAGTTGTAAATCAGCCCAATCAATTGCTTACGATTGAATATAAAGGAGTGCTGGAAGGCGGTGTAGAGGATTATGAAAGTGAAATGGCAAACCAGATGAAAGGCAGCCGTGAAACTTATAAAATATCAGAAACTGATGGGGGAACGTATCTCGAAATTGAGCTCGATATAACTCCGGAATATTTCGAAATGATGTCTTCTGCCTGGGATAAGGCTTTGGAGAAAATTAAAGAATTAGCTGAGCAATAAGTTATTAATAATATCCGGTGTGGTTTTATAACCGCACCGGATGATATTTTTACAACCAAAGTTTTTCCATTTCTTCCAAAGTTTTTTCCTTCGTTTCAGGAATAAATTTCCAGACAAACAGAAACGCACCGATCGACATCAGCATGAAAATCCAGAAAGTAAATGCGTTTCCGATCGATTGAAGCAAAATTGGAAAACATTGGGAAACGATAAATACAAAAATCCATAAGGCAAAAACGCAGATGGACATAGCGCGTCCGCGGGTGCGGTTTGGGAAAATTTCAGCGATAACCACAAAAGTTAAAGGCCCGAGTGAAAGTGCAAAAAAGGCGATGTAGGCTAAAATCGAAATCAGAACGAGATAACCTTTGGCCAGATCAAGATAAAAAGCACCGCCTATCAAAGCCAGACAAACCGTCATTCCAGCCGAACCGGCTAGTAACAAACTTTTTCTACCCACTTTGTCCACATATTTTATCGCAACAATGGTAAACAGGAAATTCACTACACCAACTAAAATGGTTTGCAGCAAAGCAGAATCCGATCCGTCTCCGGTAGATTTGAAAATTTCAGGCGCATAATACATGATGGCGTTAATGCCCGTAATTTGAGAAAACATAGCCAGAATAATCCCGACAACGAGCGCTTTCCTAATTCCGGGTTTGAAAATTTCAGAAAATGAAACCGATTCGGTATTTAAATTCTGATTAATTTCGACGAGTTCCAAACCTGCTTTTTGCGGTCCGTTTATTTTTGTCAGGATAAAAAGTGCTTCCTCGTTTCTGCCTTGTTTGGCAAGCCAGCGTGGACTTTCCGGTACAAAAAATAGTAAAACCAAAAATATCACCGAAGGGAAAATACCTGAACCAAACATCCATCGCCAACCGGTTTCCACATTCCAGCTTTCATCATACATTCCAGCGATTTCTGCATTGACAAAATAAATCAGCAAAATTCCGGTTACGATTCCAAGCTGGTTAATAGACACAAGTCTGCCGCGTTTTTCCGCTGGCGCAATTTCGGTAATATACATCGGAGCTAACATGGAAGCGATGCCGATACCTAATCCGCCGATAATCCTGAAAAAGACAAACCAGTTTAAATCGGAAGGAACGGCGATTCCAAGGGAAGATATGCCAAATAAAATAGCGGAAAGGATCAGGATCTTTTTTCTTCCCAGCCAGTCGCTTAACGCACCTGCAAACAACGCCCCAAAAACACAGCCGATCAATGCGCATGATGCTACCCAGCCCACCATGGAGGGAGACAAATCGAATTTGATCTGTAAAAATCCGATTGCACCGGCGATCACTGCCGTGTCATATCCAAACAATAAACCGCCCACAGCTGCTACCAGGGTAATTTTATATAGAAAAAATACGCTTCCCTGATTTCCCATGATTAATTGATTTTGTAATCTTCTTTGAGATTGTTCGTCCTGATGCTGGCCTTGATCGTCGCACATTCCTGTCCGGCGCTTTCGCCGTGCGGGGTGACGGTATAAGCTCCTACGCTGGCAGGGACGATAAATGTTTCTGCGTAATGAATAATAAATGGCTCGAACGCATTAGCAGGACTTTCCACAATCGCTTCTCGACCGGAAATCAGGTTCAGGACATTTACAATTCCTTCGGTATTATGCTCCACTTTTTTCGTAAACCAATGCCTTCTGGTTTCTATAAAAGATTCGGCATCCAGGCCAGTTCTTTCTTCGCGCCAGCCATCGCCGGAAGCTATATTTTCAATTTGGTTGACAAGATTTTTTTCCACCCATTCCGTTGTCCTTTCCCACTGGATATTATTTTTTCCATGTTCAAGAGAAATTGGGCGTGGTTTTCCGTCCAGTCCCATACGTCCCCAATCCCATAATTTGAACGTGAAAATGAAGGGCGTTGCACTGATTTCGAGCACGACGGTATCGGCACCTGAACAATGAACCGTTCCGGCAGGAATTAATATATGATCATGTTTTTTAACCGGCCATTTCTGGACAAATTTATCTGCATCGAAATCTTCTTTTCCTTCCTGAGCGGTTTCCAGTTCTGCTAACATTAACTCCGGATTGATATTTTCTTTTAATCCCAGATATACAAAACCATCGTCCTTAGTATCAAGAAAATAGTAACTTTCGTTCTGCGTATATCCCATACCGAACTTATCTTTGATATATTGGTGCATAGGATGCACCTGCAAACTTAGATTGCCACCTTCCATCGTATCCAGAAAATCAAAGCGGATCGGGAATTCTGCGCCAAAAGCAGCGTAAACTTCTTCGCCAAGCAGACTTGCGGGATGTGTGAAAACAAGATTAATCGATGGAATCTCAAAAGCTACACCTTCAAAATCAAAAACAAGACTGTTTTCCTCAGGAACGCAGTCAAATCCCCAGGCATAGTTTTGAGCCGTCCTGTCCAGATCGACAACTTCCTTTAACCACTGACCGCCCCAGGGCCCGGGATCAAAAAACGGAACTACACGAAACGGCTGTTCAATGGTTTTGTCAAGAGCATAAGTCATTGCCGTTCCGGTTATCATTTTGGGATGATTTTCAATTGTTGTATCCAGGACAAAATCCCACTGATCCATCAGCGTTTTTTTGTGATTATCACAAACTTTCCAGTCAACGAAAAAGCTTCTTTTATATTGATATGAAAATGGATTGCTGGCATTATCAGCACCGAGATTACTGATTTGATTTTTGCGGAAACGAAGCTGAATTTCCCATCTTGGCATATCAGCATAAATTAGAATATCGACATCCGGAGCAATAAGTGATGCGCCAATTCCTACTACCAGGATTATTCCTTCTTTAATATTCTGAATCTGACTTTGCATCGCAGCCACTTTTTTCGGATCAAAAAAAGCGGACAGATCAAGCGTTGTTACAAAACCAAAAACGGGATCATTGGTAACAAATGGATATACCAATTCTTCAAGTTTTTCAGAATCCAGAAGCGCTTTTGAAACATCGAAAACGCTTGCTTCGGTTTGTCCGATTGTTAATCCGGAAATTATCTCCTCAATATAAACACCATGGTAAGTGTCCAAAACCACAATTGTTTTTTGCGAGGAAGCAGATTTTATTTTTTCTTGAATTACTTTCGATATATCCTCCCAGCCCGTCACAGCCTGGTGTCCGGCAATTTTTACCTGAGGGGATTTGTTGAAATTTGACTTTTTCAAAATTGTGATTTTAGGGGTTAAATAACTAAGCTGCCAACTCCTAAAAGTGCGGCAGTATTGATTAATGACGCTTCGGTAACTTTTACTTTTCCCCAAACTGCCCAGGCATTATGGTTTACTTTTTCCTGGATGTAGGGTAATATGACTTCTTTGCTGCCCATAATTCCGCCGCCCAAAATCAGTATTTCCGGGTCATAAGCGTGGATAAGATTCAGCGCGCAGGCACTCCATATTTCCAGACATTCATTGCAAACCAGCATCGCGAGGGGATCTTCGGCTGCGGCGAACTGGAAAATGGTTTTGAAATCGAGTTGAGATTGCTGGAAAAGTAAACTGTCTGAAAATTCCGGATGGTTATTAACAATTTTTTGCAAATTCCAGGTGGATGCTTCCGCTTCGGCGCAGCCATAGTTTCCGCAATTACACTGGTCTCCTTTAATGTTGACCATAAAATGACCACCCAGAATTCCTGCCTGAAAATGTTTTCCTCTCAGGATTTTTCCTTCGATCACGGCGGAAGTTCCAATGCCGGTTCCTAGATTCATCAGCACGACATTATCATAACCTTTTCCTTTACCAAATTTCCATTCTCCCAACAATGCAGACCGGGTATCATTTTCAAGAAAAATCGGAAGATTCCAGGTTTTCTTTGCCCACTCGCCCAAATCGATCGTTGGCGCATCGTTGTATTTGTCATTGATCGTTAAGATTTTCTTATCGATCGAATCAATAATTCCGGGAATGGCCATACCAAGACCGGCGATATCGCTGGCAGAAAGTGAAGCTTTTTCCAAAAGTCCATTTAACGACTTTTCGATTTCTGGCAGCCGTTCTCTCAAACCGTTTCCGGCTTGTGAATCAATCTGGGTTGAAAAAAATATTTCAGCGCCTTTGACCAATCCCATTTTTATCTGCGTGCCGCCAAGGTCGATGGCCAGTACCGTTTTTTCTTCCATTTTATTTCTCTTTCAAATCGTCTTTTTCAAATAAAATGATCGCGTCATATAATACACCTGCCTCGCCACGGAATGTTCCGGAGCCTTTTGGTTTGTTGTCGACCGTGTACCATTCGTAAAAGCCTTTGTTGTCAATGACTCTTTTTAGCATCGGTTTCAATTGCTCGTAAGCTTCTTTTTTGAATCCGTTCTGATATAATGCACTTACCATTCGGGCACCAAACCATGTCCAGTCGCCGCCATTTTGATAACCATAAGGATACATTCCTTTGTTTTTGAAACTTCCTGCGGGATAAGTAGGGTATAGGGTTAGGCCGATCGAACCGGCGCCGGATTTTTTTACATTCTCAATCATTTTGTCCAGCGAAACCTTGATCTGTGCTTTTGATAAAAGATTTGCTTCAATCGCAACGGCTGTTCCTCCATGATAATAAATTTCATTTTCATTCAGACTGGCAGAAAAAGGCGAGCCGTTCAGGTATACGTGCGGAATGAATTTCTGGTTTTTTTCATCCCAAAGATGAATCATGGTATTTTTAGCAATAGCATCACGAATCGGCTGCCATTTCGTTTTCTTCGCGGGAATCAGTTCCATTAGTTTATCCAACGCAATCAGGAACATGGCGTTGTCGTAAATGTCAATTGCCAAATGGGTGTCTTTTGTCAAATAAACACCCCATTCATGTTCCGGTTGAACGTCGCCCCAGTCGGCCGTAGTAGCTCCCCAGATCAGGCCATGTTTTTTGTCGTACCGATGATTCATTAGAAATTCCATCGCCCAGTCAAGTCTCTGCGCTACGGTTTTTATGCCAATTTTTTCGCTTAAAAAAGCGGTGTCGCTACTCACTTTAATATATTTGGAAACAGCCTGAACAAGGGACGATTCCTGATCGGTTTCTACGGTATTTTTATGTCCGGCATATTTTGGTTCGAGGTCGTTGAAAATGTATTCATAGCCAACTTTTGATTCTTTCGCTTTTTGAATCGGGATAAATCCGTCGACGATATTTCCGTCACTTCCTTGTAATTTGAAAAATACACTCAGGTTTTCCTTCAATATTTCTGGTTTGTGGACTTCTGCGGATAGGGTGATAAAGGTGTTATAGTCTCTTATCCAGACTTCACCGTAGCCGTCTCCGGCATTGAATCCGGTTTTTACAACTTCCAGTGCTTTTGCTTTTACAATGGATAAGGTACTGTCAGTTTGATAGATACTTTTTTCTGATTTTTCTTTTGTTGCACAGCTGAAAAGTAAGGAAGAAAAGGCAAGGGTCAGGATGGTATTTTTCATTGTTATGGGTTTTGAATTTCACGCAAAGCAAAAAAGGACAAACGCAACGCGCTAAGTATTTTGATTTATAATTATTCGGTTGGTGGGAGGGTGGTGGTTCCCCAGTTTGTGTTTGGTTTTGGGCCCATTTCTAATATCAGCGATCCGCCTTTTAGTAAGTCGGAGGCGTTGAACCAGAAGTTGTTTAGTGGTTTTCCGTTTAGTGAGGCTTTTTGTATGTAAATGTTTTTTCTTGACGTGTTTTTGGCTTCGATTGTAAAGGCTTTTCCCCGGCCGAATTTTTCACCTAAATCAATTATTGCTTTTTCAAATAATGGACTGCCGATTTCGTAGATAGGATTTACTCTTGTGCCTCCGTCGGTTTGGAAAAGTCCGAGTGCGTTCATGACAAACCATGCGCTCATTTGTCCCTGATCTTCATCACCCAGATAGGCGTTGGAAACTTCGTGACCGTAATATCGGTCGACAATGGATCGGCTCCATTTTTGTGTCAGCCATGGTTTTTTAACCCAATTAAAAAGAAAGGCGAAATGCATGGATTGTTGGTTTCCCTGCACTACCGGATAATCCCAATATTGATCATTTGGGCCGTTGTATCTCCATTTTACACTTTCGTTGAAACCCCAATCCAATCGTTTCACAAATTCTGCTTCTCCGATTGTTTTCGCCAGTCCGGTCACATCCTGCGGTACGAAAAACGTTAATTGCCAGGCATTTCCTTCTACGTAATGATGATTTGCTCCGGATTTAAACGGATCAAAATCTGTCAGCCAGTTTCCTTTGGCATCTTTCATTCGGGCAAAACCGGTTTTTGGATCTATCACATTTTTCCACCAGTTTCCTCTGTCTTTGAAAATCTGGTAATCCTCTTTTTTGCCTAATGCTTTTGCGAATTGGGAAACGGTGTAATCGTCAAAACTGTATTCCAGCGAATTGGAAAAACGTCCCTCATCGTACGGTACATATTTGTGTTTCAGGTAAGTAACCAGATCCTCATTTCCTGCACGTCCGCCTCCCACCGTTGCTGCTGGCGTTGTCTGCATCTTATGAACAGCTTCGTACGCTTTGTTCACATTGTATCCCCGAATGCCCATTTGGTAAGCGCCGACGATCAACGGAATTTCGTGTTCTGCCACCATCACAGGAATATATTCCATTCCGGCCGGGCCTTTTGCGAGCCATCCGCCGCTGTCATACATAGCCAACTGTGATTTCACCCAACGGTTCGACCATTCCGGCGTTACCAGATTCCAGAACTGGTTCAGGTTCCAGAATGTGTTCCAAAACGCATCACAACCCAAAGCGATATCATCTTTATTCCGGAATTTATTTACTTTTTCATCCGCATCACGCCAGCTTCCGTCCACATCGCTGAACGTATTTCTGCTTGCCAGAGAGCGGTACATATTCGTGTAAAATCTTTCTTTTTCACGTTGATCATTGCTGGTAATTGCAACGCGTCCCAGTAAATCGTTCCAAACTTTTTCCTGATTATTTCTGACCAGATCAAAATTCCAGTTGAAAGGATCGGAAATTTCCGTTTTCAAATTCAGTGAAGCATTTTCAATACTGACGTAGGAAATCCCTGATCTCAGCTGAACAACTTTATTGTTTTTGGTATCAAATTCAAGATAAATCCCTGCATTTTTCGCGCTGTCAGCCAGCAGATTTGTGTTTTCCTTAACCTCGTCATTTAACCAGACACCATAGTTTTTTATAGGCTGATCAAACTCGATAACAAAATGTACTTTGTATTGCTGATCAACACCACCTGACCAGACATTGCGTGAAAGCTGGTCGCTGTAACCTTCAATTCTACGGTCATTTATTTTATCAATTTTAATATTTTTAATCTTGTAACCGTACTCCGTGGGAATTTGGAAATCGACCATAACGCGGCCAATATCACTTTGATGGTAAGTATAACGCTGAAATGAGGCGCGGGTAGTGGAAGTCAGCTCGGCTGTAATATTGTTATCAATAAGGTTTACTTTGTAATAACCAAGCGGAGCCTGTTCAGAACTTTTGTCGATCCTGGAACGGTAACCCTCATCCGGATGACTTTGATCACCCATTTTTATCTGTAAAGGTCCGCTGGTCGGGAATGTTCCCAAACCAGTCATCGTCCATTCGTGAATATGACTGAATGTTCCGATAGATTCAAAAGTAGGATCGTAACCAGCCTGCCAGCCACTATTTTGATTGTCCGGACTAAGCTTCACCATGCCAAATGGCATCCACGGCCCGGGTGCTATCATCCACCGGGAATGCCCGGCCCCCATCATGGTATTGACATAACCAGCCGGAGTTTTCAATTTCATTTTTGCTCGTTCAACCGTTCCTTGTCTTACCGGAATATTGTTTATCAAAACCTGATATTGACTTGATTTTTTGTCATTAACCGCAGGCATCGGCGCTTCCAGAATGTAGCGATCTTGTTCAATAACTTGGTTTAGGATTATCTGTCCATCCAGTTTTATCTGAATTGTTGGATTTCCTTTGATATGAGACAGATCAACCAAAAGTGGCTGAAACAATTTTCCATTTTTACTTACTTCGTAATCAGCTGTTGTGATGTTACGAATAAGAATATCTCCCGGAGCAGCCAATTTCGTTGTTTCCGGTCCTTCCAGTTTTACTTGGTCAAAAGCCAGCCAGCCACCTTCCAGGGAAGTCATCACGATTTCATTGGCGCCGGTTTTTATTAAATCCGAAGGAATATCTATTTTGATTAACTGCTCTTTCGGGTTTGCGATGAAGTGATCGGGATCTTTGAAACTTGATCCCTTATTCAATTTAAATTCCCAGGATTTTTCATTAACCAATACTTTGAAAAAAGGTGCGTTAAGAGAATCTGTATCAAGTATGTCTATTACCAATTGCCATTTACCGGTAGCAGGTTTGTCTTTTATTTCAAAGAAAACAGTCAAAAAGTGCGAACGGATTCCTGCTGTATTTCCTGTGCCTCCCCAGCCGTTGACCGGGCCTGGAAGGATATAAGGCCAGTCTTTTTTTGCATCAGAATGTCCAATCAGAAAAAAACGATCCTCGTAACCAAAATCATTTTCCACGAAACGTTTGAACTGATCGGGAGCGAGCGCCATGCCTGTGGCAGCGTTGTCATTTTCTCCTATTTCCCAGATCGTCTTTTGTTGGGCAAAAGCAGGAAGACAGAATAAAGTGATCAGCAGAAATAAGTATTTACATTTTTTCAATGGAAGAGATCATTAACGGGTTAGAGATGGATTTCGTTTATATGCGTGCAAACAGACTTCTTATATCATGAAAAACATGCTTAACGATTCATTACAATGATTTAATAGGAACATACTAAATTGATATGTTGGTATGTATGGACATATAAAATACAAATGTAATAATTTTCATTTTTAATTATATTAAAATTTAACTAACTTTTTTTAATGTTGTTTTAATTCCTACTTTGAATCTTCATAAGAGGTGAATTGAAAAAGCTGGATTTACGAGTCCTTTAATTTTGGGCGCCGCTTTGTCTGGCTTTTAAGTAATGTGCCCAATAGCGTTAATTAGGGCATATTTTTATGTACTTTTCCTGGTATAATTCGAGGTTAATTAAGTATATAATGGAGATGTTACAGAGATATACAAAAAAGTTCCAGCGCTGTGTAGATTAAATTTTACAAAAAATCTCAAAATAGTAGTAATAATATTTTTCTGTTAAAATAATTAGTTTCAAATTTGAATGTTCATATGTATAAACATAGCAAGAGGGAAATGGAAATATTCAGTATAGACCATGACAGCGCTCTTCCCCTACATGTACAGGTAGAGGAAATTTTGAGAGGGCTGATTGGTGATCCTGAATATCAAAACGGAAAGCTTTTCCCGAACGAAGTAGACATTGCCAAGCGATTGGGAATTTCCAGAAATACTGTCAGGCAGGCACTTAACAAACTGGTTTACGAGCAGCTTTTGACGAGAAAAAAAGGAGTTGGTACAAAGGTTTCAAAAAGCAACATTACAACCAAATTAAACAAATGGTCGAGTTTTACACTTGAAATGCATGAAAAGGGAGTGGCCTTCAAAACGTATGACCTGAAAGTGGATTGGGTTAACGCGGATCAGTCAGTATCAGAATTATTTGGGATCAGCAAGGATACCAAAGTTTTGAAGCTTGAAAGACTGAGAGGGTTAGATATAGGACCGATTGTCAATTTTATATCCTATTTCCATCCAAGAGTTGGTCTTACAGGGGATGAAGATTTTTCAAAACCTTTGTATGAAATGCTGGAAAAAGATCATCACACCGTGGTGGCCGTTTCAAAAGAAGAGATTAGCGCTACACTGGCCGATGAAAGTCTGGCCAATATTTTGCACATGAAAACGGGTGATCCGGTTTTGTTACGCAAAAGAATTGTTTGTGATCCCGGCGACAGGCTTATTGAATATAACCTGGGCTATTATCGGGCAGACAGGTTTACTTATGCCATCGATATTGCACGTTTTATAACATTGGCAATAGGCTGGACCTACGCCCTGGGTGATCGGTTTAATTACGCAATAGACATCGTTTAAAATCATTATAACCTTACATTTGACACAAAATTTACACTGCTAAAACGTTTTAATATATTACTTCATTAATATAAATATTTGTTTTTTATATGTATAAACATTTATACATATAAAAGTGATCTTTCATTTTTTAATTACACAACCACATGAAAATAAATATCCGCTCCCCGGCTGCATCTCAGCGTTTTCTCTAAATACATTTTTGAAATAAATTCAACCGTCAACCTATCTTAATCGTATGAAAAGTTGTGTACCGAGACCCGTCGTTCAGTCGGGAAAGATTATCAAAATAATCTTACTGAACTTATTATTAGCAAGTGGTTTTGCATCTTTCGCAGGTAACGCTGGTCTGCATTTGGCAGAAAAAGTAGTCAAAGGAAAAGTAATTGATGCAGCGAATAATTCAACTCTTCCGGGTGTGAATGTCGTTGTAAAAGGAACAAGCACCGGAACGTCGACAGATGCAGATGGAAATTTTACAATTTCAGTTCCGAGCGAATCGTCTGTTCTTGTTTTCAGCTTTGTTGGATTTGTAAGCCAGGAAGTTCCTGTTGGGAATAAAACAGCGCTTTCTGTTTCGCTTACTTCGGATTCCAAAGCACTTAGCGAAGTAGTTGTTATTGGTTACGGAACGGTGAGGAAATCGGATTTGACCGGATCGGTTGCCACTATCAAAGGTGAGCAGTTGATGGACAAGCCGGTTCCAAACGTGTCTCAGGCTTTGCAGGGTAAAATTGCAGGGGTTGAAGTAAGCGTAAACAGTAATGCGCCGGGCGCTGCGGCAAAAGTTCGTGTGCGCGGTTTGGGATCTATCAATTCCAACATTGATCCGCTTTATGTAGTGGACGGCGTAATTGGTGTGGACGGAAATTCAATCAATCCGAATGATATTGCTTCGCTGGAAGTTTTAAAAGATGCTTCATCCACAGCGATTTATGGTGCACGCGGCGCGAATGGTGTAATCATGATCACGACAAAACGCGGAAGAGTAGGTGGAACAAAAGTTTCTTATGACGGAAACGTGAACGTTAGTGATTTATATCGCCACGTAAAAACACTGAACTCGGATGAATTTGTCAAAACGTATAATACAGCTTTTGCAAACGGACAAAAATTTGACCCTGCGGGCGGTACCTGGGCACCAGCCGCAGCATTGAATCATACGAATTACCCATTATTATTTGATGCAAACGACAAACCTTTGTACAATACTAACTGGGAAAAGGAAGTATATAAACCTGCTTTTTCACACAATCATCAGCTGAATTTCCAGGGTGGAAGTGAAAAGACACTGTTCAGTGTATCACTTGGTTATCTTAATCAAAAAGGTTTGATGGCAACATCAGGATTTAATCGTTATTCTGCGAGGATTACCATGGATAGTGATGTTAGCAAATGGCTAAAAGTGGGAGGTAGTCTTTCGGCTATCAAAAGCACACAGCGTCTGGTTTCTGATGGTAACGGAGGTTTGAACGTGCCGCGCATGGTTTCTGAGGAAGTTCCTATCGTTCCCGTTAAATATCCGAATGGAACCTGGGGAGGAAATAACGATATCGCCGGGCTTGAAGGAGGACCGAATCCGGTAAATATTGCTAACAACCGTTATACGATCAATAATACTTTCCAGCTTCTTGGGAATAACTATTTGCTGTTTCACATTACCAAAGATCTGGATTTCAAAACGGATTTCGGTTATAATTTAAGTTCTCAAAAGAATAATTTCTTTTCTTCTCAAAACCTGGCCCACTTATCTGCGGATCAGGGCGGGGTAGCGAGTATCAGAAACTATAACAATACGTACTGGCAATCGGAAAACTACCTTACTTACAATAAAACAATAAATTCCCGTCAGAGATTTACTGCTTTATTAGGAGCATCCTGGCAGCAATACAATCAGGAAACGAACTATGTAGAAACTCAGAATTTCATTGATGATGTTTTCTCCTGGCATACGCTAGGTTCCGGATCTGTTAAGGCTTCTTCAACATCAGGTGATTACAAATGGGCCATGAATTCATATTTTGCCCGCGTGACTTACAACCTTGACGAAAAGTATTTGTTCACAGCGACAGGCCGTTATGATGGTTCTTCCAAATTTGGAGCAAATAACAAATTTGCGTTTTTCCCATCTGTGGGTGGAGCATGGCGTGTGTCTGAAGAAGGTTTCCTGAAAGGCAATAAAAACATTACCAATCTGAAGGTGCGTGCCAGTTATGGTATGTCGGGTAACCAGGAAATTGGACAATACCAGTCTATTGCACAAATTCAACCGGGAACTACTGTTTTAGGTGGCGCTCAACAATCTACTTTATTGCCAAGTTACCTTGGAAACCCTAATTTGAAATGGGAAAGATCATTGCAATTTGATGCGGGTGTAGAATTGGGAATTCGGGAAAACATCAACCTTGTGGTTGATTATTATAACCGCACAACAAAAGATCTTTTACTTCAGGCACCAATTCCATGGTCGGCCGGTGAAACCAATGCGAACGTGTATCAAAACGTAGGATCGGTAAGAAACTCAGGTTTTGAAGTTGCTTTGAATACGACAAACATCCAGACTGACCATTTTACCTGGACGACTAATTTCATTTTTGCAGCGAACAAAAACAAGATTTTAAACTTGAACCACGGTAATGCTGATATTTTCCCTGGGCCAAACTTTTTGGGACAAACCAACATTTTGCGTGTAGGACAGCCAATCGGTTCTTTATATGGTATGACACGTTTGGGAACTTATGGTACGGATGAAGCGGATCTTGCTGCTGCTCACAATCTGAAACCGGGTGACAGAAAGTATATTTACAATGCTGATGGCAGTAACTATTATAGCATTATTGGCCGTACAACGCCAAAATGGACTGGCACTTTCAGCAGTACAGTAAAATACAAAGCATGGGACTTCACATTTGATATCCGTTTTGTTGAAGGATTGAACACAGCAGCAACCTTCAAACACTCTACGGAAGACAGACAAACGCTTTCGAACAGCCTTGCTACGGTTTTGGATGCATGGACTCCAACGCATCAGAACACTATGGTCTCGCAGGTTCGTAACTACAAATTTGCTCAGGATTCACATTTCGATACCTGGTGGGTTGAAAACGGATCATTCATCCGCGGACAAAACTTTATGCTGGGTTACTCATTGCAGGATCCGATGTTGCAAAAGCTGAAACTGAGCCGTTTGCGTGTTTATGCCAGCGTGCAAAACCTTTTCGTAATTACAAAATACACAGGTTATGATCCTGAGGTAGATACGTTTAACTCTGGTTACGGAGCAAATAGTTCGTTTTCTCAAAACCTGGACTTTTTTGCAAATCCTCGCCCGCGTGTCTGGAACCTAGGTGCAACACTTACTTTTTAACCTGAAAATCAATAGACATGAAAGTGCTCAAACATATCCTATTAGCAGCCTCAATGTTATCGTTGGGCTCGTGTAAAGATTTTTTAGAAGAAAAACCAACGGGGTTTTTAACGCCTGACTCTGACGTATCAAGCGTGAAAGTGGCCCGGGCCTATGCCAACGCAGGTTATGCCAATTTACAGGGATTCCTTGCCGGACAGGCATCTTCCTATGGTGGAAATACCTGGAATTTAATGGAATTTGTAACAGGTAAGGCCAACAGTGATTTAGGCCAGACTGGTTTTGTCAATTTCCAAAACCTGAGTTACAACAATACCGCGTTTTATATTGATACCTGGTGGCAACAAATGTATCAGGGAATCGGTGCTTGTAATCTTGCGATTCAAAGTATCCCGACGATTAATGCAGCCGGGCTTACGGATGCACAAAAAACGAATATGCTGGCAGAAGCTCATACACTGCGCGCATTGTATTATTTTTATCTGGTAAGAATGTACGGTGCAGTACCAAGTGTAACGGAAGTGCCAAAGAATCTTGATCTGAATTTGCCACGTACTGCAGCCAAAGATATTTATGACAAGATTATCCTTCCTGATCTTCTTTTGGCAGAAAAATCAACTTTGCCATGGTCTGATAATACCGGGAAAGTTTCGATGGGCGCAATTGAATCTGTTTTGGCGGATGTTTATTTGACTTATGCAGGAGCAGCGATTAACGGCGGTGCACAATATTATGCAGAATCAGCGAAACGTTCATTAGCTGTTATCACCAACGGAGGTTATACCTTGTTCCCGAATTATACGGATATGATTTTGCCTGTTAATAAAAATACGGGTGAATTTATTTTCCAGGTTCAGTATGCTGCAAGTGTGCCATCAACAAATCCTTTGACACCGCTTACTATTCCAAATTATTCCGGGATTTCGTTATATGCGGATGAATATGGATCGGTTTACCCTACGCCTCAATTTATCAAATCGTTCCCTGCCGGAGATAAACGTGTACAGGAAAAACAATTTTTCTTTACTACGTATCCAAGTGCAAAAACTGGACAGCCCGTGGTTTTCAGAAACACATATATTTACAAATGGTTTGATGTTACCGCGGCAACAAGTACAATTAAATCCGATCTTAACTACTCTTTGTACCGTTTGGCTGATGTTTATTTAATGTACGCAGAAGCTTCAAACCGTGCAGAAGGCGGACCAAACAGTAAGGCCATTGATGTAGTAAATGCTATACGGAAACGTGCTGATCTTGCCAATATTGGTACTTTAAGTCAGACAGATTTTGAGCACGAAGTGTGGGCTCAGCGTTATTTCGAATTGTGTTTTGAAAACAAAATGTGGTTTGACATGATCCGTACCCGTAAAGTACATAATGATGTGACAGGTAACTGGGATGATTTTATTGGTCATAAAACCGTTTACAATGCCACATTCGCAGAAAAGAATTTATTGTTCCCAATTCCAAAACAGGAATCAGACGTGAATCCTAACCTGTTGCCGAATAATACCGGGTATTGATAAATTGGTATTTCTGATTTTAATATAATCCTGATAATAGAAAAAGCGGTCGCACATTTTGTGCGACCGCTTTTTCTATTATTAGAATATTTATTATTAGATATTAAGATCTTGCCGCATTTGTATTATTGTTGATTCCTCAACCCCGCCTATTTCTGCAATTAACCGGTTATCAAGGTCGCGGTATCTAGAATTAGTGATCTTAAAACGTTATTTCTCACCTTTGCAATACCAATTTTAATACCTTCTTCCCTGGCCAGCATTTTAATCGTCTCAATAATTCCCATAGCATGTTTGTTTAGAGAGCTAGATCTTGCCGCAATTGTTTAACTTCTGATTCTTCAACTTTACAGAGTGCAGCAATTTTTTGATCATCAAAATCAGTATCTAACAAAAGGGATTTAACAAAATCCATTTTTCCTTCTTCAAGAGTGATCATTTTAATAGTTTCAATAATTCCCATAGCATGTTTGTTTTTTGTCAGGATATCGATCTCCTGATCAAATTTAATATTTATTTTCGGATTGTCAATGTGAAGAAAGGTTTTGAGAAAGTACAGAAAACGCCTGATCTGTTCGTTGTCATATTTCTTGCTTTGAATTAATGCTCTGGCAATGGTAAGTCTTTGCTCACCAAGTTCTTGTTCGGGGATTTTATCTGCCAATAACGCCTTTTGTGCTGCCAGAATAATCAGCGCAAAGGGATTTTCCATACTTAACAACTGCTGTTCGGTATGATCAAGAATATGGTAAGCGTTGTATTTGTACCGGATTTCGGTTCCTAAAAAACTTTTAAGAAAATGATTGGGGCGCTTTTGATTTTTACCGCCTGTAAATACAGCAAGAGCGATTATGTCCGTTTCAAAGCGATCATAGATCCGGTACCAATATTGAAACATTCGAAAAGCAAAATTATCAGTTCTTTCTCCCTGAATTTCAAGATGAATAAGGATCCATTCTTCCGTCCCGTTTTTGAGATACGTTTTCACGAGCATATCGACAAAACGGCTGCCGCCTTTTCTTTCCAGTTCAGGGAAAAGTTCGTTTAACTCCTTATCCATGAATTCAAAGCCATGACTTAGATCGAAAATGGAATCTGTTTCCGGAAAGAAAAAACGCAATAAATCCGGAAAGGCTTCTTCAAAAGCACTTTTTAAAAGAATATCATTTTTTCTCCGCATAGTGTGTATATCAGATAAGTGCTCCTGATACATAGTACGGATTTCACATTTTTGGTCACTCAAAGTGATTTTTTTGGTGCTGAATTTCATACTGGTTTATAAGAATTTGGCAGTTTTAATATTTTACACCATTGTTGTTTTTCCTTTGAAATGTTTAACTTCGTTTATGGAAGATCTGGATTTGATAGAAAAATCGGCACACTGTTTTCAGGCTATTCAAGTCGAATCTGCACAGTTTCGTGTAGCTGCTATTGGAGAGAATAAATGTAAACTTACTTCTTACAACCGGCGTGATTTTTATAAAATCACCCTTGTTCTAAAAGGTAAAAGTCAACTTCTGTATGCGAACAGAGACATCGAAATAAATAAACCTGCGCTGGTTTTTACAAATCCGCTGGTACCTTATTCATGGGGAAGTTCTGACGGAGAGGAATATGAAGAAGCGGGATATTTTTGTGTGTTTTCAAATGATTTTCTTCATGCCGGAGATAGAATGGGAAGTCTTCAGGAATCTACTCTTTTTAAAGCAGGAGGTAATCCCGTGTACCTATTGGATGAAGAACAGTTAAAATACATCAGCAGTTTGTTCATCCGGATGCGTTCAGAAATTGATAGTGAATATTATTTCAAATATGAACTGATTCGCAGTCAGTTAAATCTGTTGATTCATGAAGCTATCAAAATGCAGCCGGCTGTGGCTTATCCTGCACCTCAAAATGCAGCTTCACGTATTGCAAAATTATTTATTGGTTTGCTTGAAAAACAATTTCCTGTCGATTCTCCTCAACGTCCTTTACAACTAAAAAAAGCAGGTGATTATGCGGAAAAACTGACTGTGCATGTAAATCACTTAAATGCCGCGGTACAGGAAATAACCGGAAAATCGACGACTACACATATTAACGAAAGGATCATTTCTGAAGCGAAATCTTTATTGAAACATACCGACTGGAGTGTTGCCGAGATTGCCTTCTGCCTTGGTTTTGAATATGCTTCCTATTTCAATAACTTCTTCAAAAAACATGCAGGTGTTACGCCTGCCGGAATCCGGAACAATTAATTGATCAGTCTAAATTAGTCTCCCGGATCAGAATTTTTGTGCAAAATTTGATCCGTTGATTTTTATAATAAACACTTTGATTTCTTTAATCAGGTCAGGATTTACAATTCTACCTTTGTTATCATATTCAGAAATTCAAATTCAATGTTTCAGAGCATTGGGTGAATTATTAGTTTGAAATCAAATCACTTTATAATATTAACTGAAATCAAATGAGCACAATTAAAAAGATAAAACTGGGCAGTCAGGGATTGGAAGTATCTGCCGAAGGTTTGGGCTGTATGGGGATGACCACCATTGCCGGAGGAGATATTTACGGTAAGGCTGATGAAAAGGAATCCATTGCCACAATCCATCGTGCACTGGAACTTGGAATAAATTTCCTGGATACAGCAGATTTGTACGGTCCATTGCTGAACGAACGTCTGGTAGCGAAAGCGATAAAAGGAAACCGTGACCAATATACGATTGCTACAAAATTTGGTTATGAGATAGATGACAGCGAGCAGCTAACCTGGGGATTCAACGGCTCTCCGGATTATGTTAGAAAAGCAGTTGACCGTTCGTTGAAAAATTTGGAAACGGATTATATTGATCTTTATTATCTGCACCGTCTGGACCCAAATACATCGGTTGAAGAAACAGTGGGAGCGATGTCTGAGCTGGTGAAATCCGGAAAAGTTAGATACATCGGCCTTTCCGAAGTTTCTGCTGAAACAATTAGAAAAGCACATCAGGTTCATCCGTTATCGGCCGTACAAACTGAGTATTCTCTATTCGAACGTGAGCCTGAAGCCAATGGCGTTCTGGATACTTTAAAAGAACTTGGAATCGGATTTGTAGCTTATTCGCCGCTTGGAAGGGGTTTTATTACCGGAGAAATCAAAAGTCCGGATGATTTTTCCGACAATGATTTTCGCAAAAGTATTCCAAGATATCAGGGTGAGAACTTCTACAAAAACCTGGATCTTTTGAAACAAATACAGGTAATAGCAGAAAAGAAGGGAATTACACCTTCACAGCTGGCATTAGCCTGGGTTATTTCAAATGGTATTGTTGCTATACCGGGGACAAAACGTATCAAATATATTGAAGAAAATGCAGCAGCAGCTAATGTAACATTAACAGCAGGAGAAAAAGCACAGCTGGAATCGATCATTCCGGTTGGCATTACAGCAGGTACACGTTATGATGCACAGCAAATGCAGTACGTGGGGGTTTAAAGTTTGTCGAATAAAGAGTTAATATAAAAGTAACCATCAAAAGTTTAATCGACTTGGATGGTTACTTTTTTTGCTGAAATTCAGGACGTTCAATAAGTAGTTTTCTTATTCTGAATTTTGAACTAAGAATTATGTTTGCGTTATTTGATTCATTTAATTTTTCGATATGGATAATCAGCTCGTTTCGTCCGTTTCCGGTTTTAGTACTGTTGATCTTAAACTAAAAGGATTTAAAGTTTATGAGATAGAAACTGCGGTGAGTCCGGTTCCGAAATATAGCCGCAGGGATTTTTACAAGATTTGTATGATTTCGGGCAAAACCCTGATTCATTATGCGGATAAAGGTATTGAACTGGATGGTACATTCTTATTTTTTGCCAATCCTCATATTCCATATTCGTCAGAAGTGCTCTGTGAAGCGCAGACCGGATACGCCTGTTTATTTACAGAAGAATTTCTTAAAACCCACGACCGTTCGGAAAGTCTGCAGCAATCTCCATTGTTCAAGCTGGGCGGTACACCGCTGTTTCTTCTGGGAAATGATCAGAAGGAATTTATTACTACCATTTTCAACAAAATGCTTTTAGAGCAAAACACTGATTATGTGTACAAAGATGAACTGATCCGTAATTATATACATCTTATAATTCACGAAGCTTTAAAGTTAGAACCATCAGCGAATTTCTTCAAACACAAAAATGCATCTTCCCGGATTACTTCTCTTTTTCTTGAATTGCTGGAAAGGCAATTTCCCATTGAAAGCCACGAACGTCCTCTTTTACTGAAAACGGCTCAGGATTATGCTGCGCAGCTTTCTGTCCATGTCAATCATTTGAATCGCTCGGTTCGAGAGGTTACGGGCAAATCAACAACTACGCTAATTACCGAACGGATTATCATCGAAGCAAAAGCACTTTTGCAGCATACTGACTGGAGTATTGGGGATATTGCCTATGGGCTTGGTTTTGAATACCCGACGCATTTTAACAATTATTTCAAAAAAGTAACTGGCACGGTTCCTAAGTCGATAAGAGCTTGAATTGTTTGAAATCATTACTTTTTTGTTTGAAACTCGTTAACTATAACGTCAATTAACGAACGAACTTTGGACTATCACAAATAGATCGCAATGAAAAAACGTAGATTAGGGAATAGCGGACTTAAAGTATCTGCCCTGGGTATGGGCTGTATGAACCTGAGTTTCGGGACATGGAAAGCTGTTATAGGTGCTGAAAGCACGCGATCTATCCGGTTGCGGCAGTTCAAAACCAGTATTCTATCTGGACACGAGAGCCCGAAGGGGGCGCTTGCAGGTAACATTACGCCCGATACAAAGTTTGATCCGACCACGGATTTACATGCCAACTTTCTGCCTTTTACTCCGGGAGCGATTAAAACCAACATGCCTGTGATTGAACTGCCTGGTAACATTGCCAAAAGAAAATAAAATTCTTGATTTGTCACTGGAAAAATTCAGGTGGAAAACAGAAGGGAGGATGGACCTGGTGGAAGATTTGTTTGACGATGGTCTGATTTTTATTCACCTGACTGGTCATGTTACCACGAAAGCGGAATGGATTAGACAATTGAGATCCCGACAGTTTGTCCATACCAAAATTGAGCAAAAAGAAGCATCGGTTAAGGTCTATGGAAATATAGCGGTGTTAGTTGGTAAGGCCATTTTTACAGTTAATGGCGGTAATACAGACTTATTTATACGAAAAAAAACAATAAATGGAAGCTGGTAAATTTGCATACGACCTCTTATTAGCTTCCGATTGCTTAACTGGGGAAATCATTAACTGATAAAAGCTAAAAAATGGAAAATAGAAAATTAGGAAACAATGGCCTTGAAGTTTCAGCTTTAGGTCTTGGTTGCATGGGTTTGAGCTTTGGTTACGGCCCTGCCACAGATACACAGGATGCGATCAAATTAATAAGAACTGCTTTCGAACGTGGAGTTACTTTTTTTGACACGGCTGAGGCTTACGGTCCATTTGTGAATGAAGAACTGGTAGGAGAGGCGGTGGCTCCTTTTCGTGACCAAATTGTGATTGCTACAAAATTTGGTTTTGAAGGAGGAGATTCCAGGGCTGGCCTTGACAGCAAACCAGAAACCATCAAAGCCTACGTTGAATCAGCGTTGAAACGGCTTAAAACGGATCGAATTGACCTTTTGTACCAACATCGGGTGGATCCGAATGTTCCGATTGAAGAGGTAGCCGGAACCGTGAAAGAACTTATTCAGCAGGGAAAAGTGAAGTATTTCGGACTTTCTGAAGCTGGAGCAACGACCATCCGCCGTGCCCATGCAATTCAGCCTGTTTCTGCATTGCAAAGCGAATATTCGCTTTGGTGGAGAGAGCCTGAACTTGAAATCATACCTGCACTGGAAGAACTTGGAATCGGTTTTGTTCCTTTCAGTCCGCTTGGAAAAGGATTTCTGACAGGGAAAATCGACGAAAATACGACGTTTGACAGCACAGATTTCCGAAATATCGTTCCCCGTTTTACAGCGGAAGCCCGTAAAGCAAATCAGGCATTGGTAGAATTGCTTGCCAAGGTAGCGCAGGAAAAAAATGCAACACCAGCCCAGATTGCCCTTGCCTGGCTTCTGGCACAAAAGCCGTGGATTGCACCTATACCAGGAACTACAAAATTGCATCGTCTTGAAGAAAATGTTGGAGCTGCTGAAATAGAACTTTCAGAAAATGACCTTCGCGAAATCGAAGAAACTGCGGCAAAAATTGATGTGAAGGGAGATCGGTATCCTGCTCATCTTCAAAAAAGAGTAGGTAACTAAAAGGATTTGTAATGAATGAGTATTAATTTTCCGTATTCTTACCACGAAAATAGCGTACAGCTATATCAAGACGCAGAGCAGTTGGCAAAACGTTTTGGATCATGGTGGCTAATCTTTTAGTCTCAGCTCAATGTTTTTGTGATCGTTGAAAATCTCAATGATAATATCGTATAACACTGGTCCACTGCCGTTTTTAGCTTCTTCAAGCCTTTTTTGAAAGAGTTCTGCATCGTATAGGATAACCTTTATTCATTTTTGCAACAGCAATTTAATTACATCCTTTTGGCAATAAGTGACAGAATCTGACTTTCCCATTTGGTAAACATAGCATAAGATTTATTTTCTAAATGCACTTGGAACGATTATTATAAAAGAAGATCATCAGCATAATTCAATATCTTGTTTAAAAATGATCGAAGGGCATCCGACCAAACTGCACATTTCAAATACTGAAAATCTATTATCCCGCAGACAGTTTTTTCGAAATTCCGGAGCGGCTATTTTAACCACAACATTTTTATCGTCATGCAATGTAATAGACGATATTTTCCCTAAAAGCGATAAGTCTGAAGACCGGGATAAAACACTTGCTTTTTTTGGAGATAGTTTGACTATTGGTGCAGGCGGCACTGTACCTTATGGGAGCATTGTTGCAGCCGCGTTTGAAGGCAGGCCTATTGTAAGTGACGGGATCGTGGGCCAGATTGCATCACGCATTGCCGTCCGACAGGGTGGTGTCCCATTAAAAATAACCATCGAAGGCAATAAATTAAATGGAATCCAACCAGTCAGGATTACCAAACTGAGCAGTTCATTTTTATCCACGCCTTCAAACTACGACGAGTACAGCAGAACTGGCTCTGTTGCCGGAGTACGATGCACCATAAGACGTACGGCCAATGCAAATGGCGAAATGTATACGATCACTCCGGCGACAGTAAGTGTGATTGGCGTTCCTGCGGATTCTGAATTTTTATTGGAGGATGCCGCCAGGCTCAAAACCGCAACACAAATTTTATGGTATGGTCGGAATGATATTGGAGAAACCAGTGCTGAGGAAGAAATAATTTCTTCCCTTGACAGTTCCATAGCCTATATTACAGCACCCGCCAGATATATTGTTTTGGGAGTTCTTACCGATGCGAAGGAGAACAAAGGGACTGAAAACTACAATCAGGTGATTGCGATTAATGCCAGGCTTGCAACGAAATATGGCGAATCATTCGTTGAGACAACACCACCAACAGAATCGGAAATGGCTGCGATCAGTTATAGTCCGACTTCTGACGATCTTGGGGATCTTGAAAACCTGAATTTCCCAAGAGGTATGAGGGCAGATATTACGACGGATGACATCCATCTAAATGATAAGGGGTATAAAATTATTGCTAACCGTGTTATTGAAAAGATGAAGGTATTTAAATATTAATTGACCCGTTCCACGATTATTCACTTAATACACCGATTCGCTAATAGGTTCCAGCGAAGGCTTCAACTTTTGCGGATTGCTTTTACAGCTTGTCAGCGAAAGTAGAACGTAAAAGAGCACGTGCTGTTTCCAGATGCCTGGGCTGCGCATAGCCGCGGTATATTTTTGTTTTAAGCTGCATCCTGAATTTTTCTTACCAGTTTAAGAACCCAATTTCTGGGAATAAAGCCGACCGCGTCCGCCATGATATTATTTAGGAAACCAGGTATGGCTACACTTCTCCCTTTTATCATCGCATCATAACCATACTCAGCAACTTCTTTGGAAGAGGGAAGTTTGGCTTTATTAAACATTTTACTGTGCTGCATGGACGCCGCTTCCTGAAATCCGCTTTCTGTTGCGCCGGGACAAAGTGCGGTAATGGTTACTCCCTGATGACGGACCTCATTACCAACAGCTTGTGAAAAACTTAAGACATATGCTTTGGTCGCTGAATATACCGCCATTTTTGGGCCGGGCTGAAAGGCGGCTATGGAGGCAACATTCATTATTCGGCCGCCTTTTCTGTCGAGCATATCTTTCAGGTATAACTTCGTTAATAACGTCAGCGCTATGATATTCAGATTTATCATGTTCACTTGTTTTTCTGTATCCGTTAGGGAAAAGAAACCAAAGTCCCCGAAACCTGCGTTGTTGATCAGGCAATCGATCTGAATCTTTTCCAATGTAGTCTGATCGTAAATCTTCTGCGCTGAACCTTCAACGGAAAGATCCATCACCATGATGGAAACGGAGATCCTGTACTTTTCAACCAGTTCGGATTTGAGCTTATCAAGTTTTATTTTGTTTCTTGCAACCAAAACCAGATTGCCTCCTTTTGAAGCATGGATTTTTGCCAGTTCCTGGCCAATTCCGCTGGAAGCGCCTGTGATCAATGCGGTGTAGGCCATTTGTAGTTTTTAAAATTTATGATGAATATCGGAAGCTTATCGGACAGCTCGGTATATTGACTTTTTATACGTATGATAGAATTTATTTGGAGATTTGTCAGCTGCTGGCGGCGGTCACCAATAGTTCATCCTGCCAATGATTTAAACTTAGAATGGTCTGGCTGGCAATTTCCTCCAAAGCTTCAATAGTTAAAAAAGCCTGATGCGGCGTAATGATTACATTTGGATAAGCTAATAGTTTTAGAAGTAAAACATCTTTAACCTGACTGGAAGAATTTTCTCCGTAGAAAATGTCTTTTTCATATTCATAAACATCAATTCCCAAATATCCGATCTTTCCCTGATCAAGCGCGTCGGGCAAGTCAGCTGAATTGATTAATGCGCCCCTGGAAGTGTTAATCAGCATCACTCCATTTTTCATAAGCGCTATGCTGGAAGCATTGATCATGTGCTTTGTCTGAGGTGTTAAAGGCAAATGCAGTGAGATAATGTCTGATTGATCTAACAAAGTTTCCAGAGAAACCTGCTCAATTCTTTCCAGTTTGTCGTTAGGGAAAACATCAGAACCCAAAACATGACATCCCATGCCATTAAAAATAGCTGCGGCAGCCTGGCCTGTATTTCCCAACCCAATTATTCCAACCGTTTTTCCGGAAAAGGTAAATCCTGTCAGACCATCCAGTTTGAAGTTGTAATGATGGCTGTCGGCGTCGGCTTGTATGAGATGGCGGTTTAGTGCCATTGCCAATGCAACTGCATGTTCTGCGATGGAGGTGGGGGAATAAGCCGGAACACTGGCAAGTTCTATTCCTCTAAGCTCGGCAGTCTTTTTATCAATCTGATCGGTTCCGGCAGAACGTGTTGCGATGTATTTAATACCTATATCGGCCAATTTATTAATTACTAGTGCAGAAACATCATCATTAGCAGATACAAGCACCGCCTCTTTTCCTTCGGCGAAACCGCAGGTAGCTAAGCTCAGTGCGTTAGATATCAGCGTAATGTCGTGTTTTTTTTGATTGGCCCTGGCCAAAAACTTCTTTTCGAAGGTTTTTACACTATATGCTACTACTTTCATGTTATGGGTTTTTTCGATTGCACGAATTTACCCATAACGGATCATGTCAACGGCAAATAACATCACGCTTTTATGTGATGCTTATCAGTTCTTCATTTTTTGCATCCTATCCAGATCCAGAATGAAAATCATGCTCCCTTTTTTATCGATCAAACCTTCCTCTTTAAAATCAGTTAACGTTCGGCTTACGGTTTCTGAGGCGATACCAGCCATGGAAGCAAGCTCATCCCTCGAAATTTTAAATTCTGTTAGCTGTCCCTGTGTGCTTAGTCTGATCAATACGTTTGACAAGCGCTTTCTAACTGAATGATACGCAAGATCCAGCAATTGTTCTTCCTTATCGCGGATATCATTCGACAAAATTTTAATAAACTGAGTGCCTATATCCGGATACCGGTTGAGAAGTGAGATGACCGAATCTTTTTGCAGCATACATATGGCAGAGTCTTCCAGTGCTTCGGCGGTCTCCGTGAAAGCTTGCTCTAAAAGTAACGCGCTTACGCCCAGATAATCATCCGTTCTGAAAAGCCCTGTCATAAGTTCCCTGCCGTCCTCTGATCTTTTAGCGGTTTTAATGGAACCATCCAAAACCAGGTAGATACCAAGGGGCTGATCACCATCGTAGTAAAGAATCTGGCCTTTTTTAATCTGTCGGATTTTACGGCCGGCGATCAATGCTTTCAGGTACGATGTCCCACTTTCCGAATCCGCTGTCAGGTTTTCCAGTTTTTGCAGTGTTTTACTATGATAGGCTTTTTGTTTCTGCTCTTTTGCAAGTCTTCCTTCAATTGCTTTCAGGAGCTCCAATTCATCAAAAGGTTTGGTTAGGTAATCATCAGCACCCATTTCCATTCCTTTCCTGAAATCGATGCGCTCTGCTTTTGCCGTCAGGAAGATAAAAGGGATCGAGTCGGTCTCTACGTTTTTTCCAAGCATATACAACACACCGTAACCGTCCATTTCGGGCATCATGATATCACAAAGTATCAAATCCGGCCTGTTCTGAAACGCCAGTTCAACACCTTTTTTTCCATTATTGGCCTGCGTGACTATATAACCTGAAAATTCAAGAATTTCAGCGGTGCTTTCCCTGATATCATTATTATCCTCAATGATTAGGATTTTTTCATTCATGGCTGTTTGGGAAAAGAAAGGGTGAATGAAGTGCCCTGATTCACGTTGCTTGTAAACTTAACCTGTCCATCCATTAGCTTGATATATCTGCTGACAATGTTAAGACCTAAACCCGTTCCCGGAATAGTACCAGTATTGTGCGCCCTGAAAAAAGCTTCAAATAAATGTTTCTGGTCCTCTTTTGGTATACCAATCCCGTTGTCTTTAATACAAACGGTCACCAAAGCCGGCGTAATTTCAGTATTGAACTCAATGAAAGTATTTTCACCAGAGTATTTGATTGCATTGCTGATCAGGTTGATAATGGCATTTCTCAACAGCGACTGATCCAGATTTACAGTGGCAGACGTGCCTGTGTGCTGATAAATAATCTGCTGATTTTGTTTTGAAATCAGCTGCATATCTTCGGTAATTTCCTCTGAGAATTTTACAATGTCAAATTCTGTTAAAACAGGCTTAAATTCTCCGGCTTCAAGCCTTTCCAGCGAAAGAAAGTCATTCAGCACGCCGGTAAGGTGAGCTACCAAAACCTTGATTTTAGCCGTATGCCTGGAAATATTGGGGCTTATAGAATCTCCGGAGTATTTTTCAATCAAAATCGAAGAAAGCTGAATTGCGCTCAATGGAGTACGGAATTCGTGAGAAGCCATCGACACAAAGCGGCTTTTCAGCTGGCCTAGTTCCATTTCCTTTTCCAGTAATTTGCTCACTTTTTCTTTGGCTTCGCCCAGCGCTGTTACGGTTTCATTCAATAAACGGGTGCGCTGTTGCACCTGATCTTCCAAATGGATGGCATATTCCTTTAATTTTTCTTCGGCGTGTTTTTCACGGCTTAGATCATGAATGAACCCCGTGTAGATTTTACGTCCTGAAAATTGCACTTCACTGATACCTAAACGGAATGGAAAAACCGCTCCCGATTTTCTGAGGCCTGTTACTTCTCTTCCCGTTCCAATAATAGATTTTTTTGAGGTCTGGTGGTAATTTAGAAGATAATTGTCATGCTGGTCCCGGTCGGGCGGTGGCATAAGCATGGATATGTTTTGTCCGATTACCTCGCTTTGGTCGTATTCAAACAGCTGACATCCGGACGGATTAATTGTTTCAATCGTTCCTTTGTTGTCTATTGTGATGATGCCATCGATCGCATTTTCTATGATCGCTTTCAACAGGGCCGAATTTTCCATGAAATTTGCGCAAATCGTAGCGAATGATGTACTGCAATATACAGAAGATTATCAGGTCATCCTCTTTTTTTATCGTAATCTGCGGGAATTGATTTTAACCCTTGCCATAAATGCTTCCAGGCCATCCGGGGTATTTTTAGGAGTTACAATCTTGCTGCTACCGGATTTGGCCAGAAGTTGTTTTAGGATATATTGGATGTAATGAGTCATAAGTTGTTTGGTTAAACAATGATTTCATTTTTTTGATCGGTATCGGCCCAGTTGCGTATATTATCATCGACCGGTATGGACACTCCATTTAAAATCGCATCAATTTTTGTTTTTACATTGCAAACAATGCGGTTGTAACCAATGATTTCATTTTCCAGAATGTCTTCTGCTTTCTGCTGTATTTTTTTCCTGGTCTGCGAACCTTTATCAGGAGCAAACAATATTCCTATTGCAAGGCCTGCCGAGCTGGCAAGCATCAAACTGCATAATCCTTTTCCGATTCTCATATTAATTTGGCTTTTAAGATTGCTGTTGAAGAATAATTTATTTAACTATAAACTATATACGTAAATTAGGACTTTTCTCAAAACCTAATCTCATCATTTAAGCAGCACACATAAAATTGCAATAGTTTTGGTCATAAAGTGTTACATTTAACATGTAAGAAGTTACACTTTTCACATGTTTTCCAAAGTATTCCACCTTTTTTGACTTTGATGTTTGTAGATGGATGGAGATAGCCCTGTCACTTTCTTGAACTGGTTCGAAAGATGAGAGACGCTGCTGTAATGTAGTTTGTAGGAAATTTCTGTCAGGTTTAGTTCTTTATATTGAAGCAGTTCCTTGACCCTTTCAATTTTATGATTAATTATAAAATGCTGGATATCAATACCTTTCTCTTCGGAAAACACGTTGGATAAATAGGTGTAATCATAACCTACCTTTTTGCTGATGTAGTCGGAATAATTGGTTTTTGGGAGATCATCGGTATAGTGGACAAGTTCAATGATCACGTTTTTTATTTTTTCAATCAAAATACTTCGTTTATCTTCCAATAGCTCCAATCCCGATCCGAGCAAGTTTTCTCTCAGGCATTTACGCTGCTGTAATGTTATTTTTTTCATCAACCGAACCACACCCAGATCAATTTCATAATAGTCCAGTCCCAGTTTTACCAATTCTTCTTTCACCCTGATTTTACAGCGTAAACTAACCATGTTCTTAATATAGAGTACCATATATTCTAAGTTTGATTTATAGTTACAATGAAATCTGATGTTGATAGCTTATTTAGCCTGATATTTTTAACCTAGACGAAAGGTAGGAGTATGTATTGCCGAAATTGATGACTATCATCACAATCGGTTGTGATAGTTATTACAATAGTGGATAAGAGCAGGAGAATTAGTTTATGATATGCCGTTTTTAGGTTTTATGGCACAAAGAAAAGGAGGTAATGATCATTATCTCCTTTTTAAATATCTGATAAACAACATATTATTTTGGCTTACGAGTATAGTTGTTTACTCAGCGTACTCATTGTGGTAGGTTAAGTAGTTTATCACTGCCCGGATCCCGAAGATGTCCCGGATGCATTTTTGAGCTGAAATTCTTTCCTTTTGCAGATGGACCGTTCCTTCTAAAAATACAAGGCGGCCTGTAACACGTACCCTTATTTTTTCACAGTTAATAAATACGTTGGTCCGCAACGCATTTATTACTTTTTCTTTCAGGTTTTTATCGGTTTCAAGTCTGGCAGCTTCGGAATCATAATCGGGCTCCCAGGATTTTTGGACTTCTATGGTTTTTGTCATGATTCTAAATGTAGCGTAAATGAGTTGTTTGAAGATTACAGAGAACGGTCCTATCAATTAAGTATCAAAGAGATCCTGAACAAATAAGCCACACGCTTCAAAGTCAGGCGCGTTCGATATTATTTTTAAGCAAGGCAGTGACGGCAAGTGTCCTTTCGGCTTTTCTGGCCTCTTTAAGTTGTTTTTTTAGTTCAAATGCAAATAGTTTGTTTTCTTTTGACAATTTCTTTTTTGCAATGTGTACAAAATCTTCGTAGAGCTTCTTTGCCGCTTTGCGGATCACATTTTCCTGTTTTGAGGTCTCCGTATTGTTTTCATCGATTTTCAGGTTAGCGTTAAGCGCCTGGATGATTTCCGTGACACGTTGCTGTTTTTCTGGTTTCATGTTGTTTTTGTAAATTTGAGATAACCCAATGTTTTACAAAGGTGTGCACATTATCACTTTTATACCTTACACAAGAACCGGAAGATGTTACATATCTTACACATTTTCCAGGTTTTCAATTCGCTGCATTTTAAGTTTTTTGAAATAGGAGGGAGACAGTCCGGTAATTTTTTTGAACTGGTTTGACAGGTGCGATACGCTGCTATAATGCAGCATGTATGCTATTTCAGTTAAATTGAGATCTTCATATAATAATAGTTCTTTTACCTTTTCGATTTTGTGAAGAATGATGAACTGTTGAATGTTTATTCCTTTTACCTCTGAAAAAGTGTTGGAAAGGTACGTATAGTCATAGCCAAGTTTTTCACTGATGTAGTCAGAATAATTGGTTACAGGCAATTCTTCGGCATAGTGAACCATCTCTATGATTACAGCCTTTATTTTTTCGATCAATATGCCCTTTTTGTCATCAAGCAGTTCAAGACCCGACCGGAGCAGATTTTTTTTTAGTTCATTGTGCTGTTCTTGGGTAATGTCTTCAAGGATTTCGACAGTTCCCAAATCCACGATCACATAATGAAGTCCTAATTTGGTCAATTCGTCTTTCACCAGAATTTTGCAGCGTAAACTGACCATATATTTGATGTACAGTATCATAATGATGTGGGAAGGTGATTTTCACTAGTCAAAAAATGCATAAGTCAGTTTGCTAATCTGTGATTAATGCAACTAATGGAAATTGATGTGTAACAATTGCCATGTCAAATCGGGCAAGCTTTGTAATAGTAAAAGATTAACCACTACAACCGTGCCAATACCTTTTTTAGCAGGAATTATATATTAATTCCAGGGATTACCAATAGTCCGTCGGGACTTTTACCTGCAATAAAAAAAGCTTCGCTTGATATTCCCGAACCGTATGGATGTAGTAGCAAAATCAATTTTAAGTTTAACTAAAACAACGTAATGAAAAAGTTATCAATTACATTTCTACTGCTCGCTTTAAGCACATGCTCTTTTGCCCAGACATTCAGTTTTGGCCCCAAGGCTGGTATCAACCTCAGTAATTATTCTGGCGGGGATATTAATTCAGATGCGAAAGTGGGTTATCATTTAGGTGGAGTTCTCAATTTTGGTTTTGGAGAAATTTTCTCAGTTCAACCTGAAGTTCTTTTTTCTACCCAGGGAGCCAAAGTTGAAAGTGATGGTAGTAAGAAAGATTTTAAAATCAATTATCTGAACATTCCGGTCATGTTAAAGTTTCGGATTGCAACAGGATTTTATATTGAGGCGGGTCCTCAGGCTGGTTTGCGGTTGTCGGAAAGTATCCCGGACCAGACGATCAAC
Organism: Dyadobacter frigoris; assembly: GCF_005280585.1. GTDB lineage: Bacteria > Bacteroidota > Bacteroidia > Cytophagales > Spirosomataceae > Dyadobacter > Dyadobacter frigoris. The sequence goes on along the minus strand of NZ_SZVO01000025.1, from coordinate 32,658 downwards.
AATTTTGCAAAAAGCCTGGATCTGTCACTGGGTGCAGGATTGGGTTATCAGTCTGATAATGGTTTGGGCGTTGGACTCCGGTACATGGCGGGAATATCGGAAGTAGGGGACTTTTCGGGAAAAGAGATCAGCCCCGATTTCAAAAACAGCGTCATTCAGGCAAGTGTGTTTTGGGTGATACCGATTATTAAGTAGTAGATTAGACTTCATTAAGTGAAAGGCGGGAGAAATCATGTTTTTATAATTTCTCCCGCCTTTTTGCTAAATTATGCTCTTCTCATACTTTATAATTTGAGTTCAATAATATCCAATTTTTAGAAATTTATGATCCGTTACGATACAACTAAATGGTTAACTCATTTTGTACACAAAAAAAACACAGACGGCTATAACGCCCTTATAGAAGGGGGGCTTCGAAAATTTCAAGAAAATGCAAGAAAAAATGGACCGTTTTCGGTTTTAAAGCAAATTTTAACGGATGGATATTTAAAGTGTAGCTGGTCTGAACGCAGTGGGAAAAGGACAATTTATGGGCCGAAGCCTGCAATATGTTTTACAGAAATGCCTTTAGGAGCAATTTTAGAATATGTCAAGCAGCGAGATCCGAAATATGTAAGTGAATACGGCATTGCATTTTTGAAAGAAGAATTATTTCGAGCAGGTACTCGGCCAGTGATTTATGGATTGACTTCTGACCCGGTAGAAGAAGATATAGATGGTTTCAGAAACCTATCTAGTACATCAGGAATAAGCCTAAACGAACAATATCGTTATGTAGCTACCAATCTGGGTGGAAAAATAAATCCCATAGATTGGACTCATGAACGAGAATGGAGATGGGTAGATAATCTGAATTGGTTTGAAGATATGGGAATTAAGGGACTACCATTTTCCATTAAACGATCTCCTTACAAATTCAATAAAGTTATTATCATGGTGAAAACCTCGAAAGAAAAAGAAGAGCTGCTGACACTACTTCAAAAACTTCCAGGCACCGAATCTACGTCGGGTGGAGAATTATTTCATTTTAAATCAAAATGTGAAAACATAGAAATTCTTGATTCTGAAACTTGGGAGGAAATCTTTGCTACTAACAAAACGCTCAAACTGGAAGATTTAGGATATATCTAAGGAATTGGATCTGATAATTTGCGGGTTAATTTTTAGGGAAACGGGATATCTCAACGATCCATTTGTCAACTACATCCTGTAAATTCTTGGCATAGAATTACCGGTTTAACTAATATCCTTTTTGAAAGCCTTTGTAGTTGTATGATAATACCGTTTTACATTGACTCTCAATATATCGTATAGCAGAACAAAAGTTAAAATAAGAACAGGGACAAAAAATGATTTAAATCCGACACGTTGAAACAGATAAGCACCGGCAATCGCGCCTGACATAAAGGAGCAGATGATAAATAGTTTAAGTTTTATTTTGGAATGAATGACTGTACGGTCATTATTGTTGGTGTTTACCAATTGTGCCAGTTCAATTCCAAGGTCTGTAAATGTACCGGTAAGATGGGTTGTTCTTACCACAGATCCGGAAACCAGTGAAACCAATGCATTCTGCAAACCCATTGAAAAAAGCAGACTGCCGGCAAAGACTATTTTGGATAAAATGGTCCCATCGTATTTGTATCCATAAAGTGCCGAAAAGACAAGTATGGTTATTTCGATCACGATCGGGATGGAGTACGAATAGCGTTGATGTACGCCAAAAAGAGATAAGGATAATCCGGATGTAAAAGCACCTGCAAGAAATAAAAGCATCCATAAAACAATGACTTGTGCATTTTGCCAGTTTTGCTGTGCAATCCCCTCAGCTAATAAGGCAGCATGGCCGGTTATATTGGTAGTAAGCACGGAGAATCCAAGAAATCCTTCTGCATTAACGAACCCGGCTGTTAGACCGAGCAGGGTTGCCAGTTTCAGATTATGCTTTGGTGTACGATGTGTGCCAGAGTGTCGGAGCATGATTTTGTTTGCAGGATAAATGGTTTTATTACTCCCTTATATTGAGTTTTTTTAGTATTTCCTCCGAAGCGGAATCGGAAGAAATACCATAACCTGTTACAAGAATACCCTTAATACCGGAAAATGATTCAATTGCATAAACTGCCGCTTCATCCGCCGGATCAGAATTACCTTCGTAACGGTACACGTCCACGATAATAAAGTCATCAGCTTTGATCATGTCCGGTGGGTGGGCCAGGCAATTTTCTTTTAAGTTAAAGTCCTCTGTAAAACCCAGTTTCCGGAGTTTTTCAATAGCCACGCTGACCGTATCATAATGTTTTTTCATAGGATTAATTTAATATCGACTTAGCTGTACAGCCCTTTGAGAAGCACTTCTCCTTCTTTTAACTCGGGCAGATCAATATTTTCAAACCTGAAGTTTTCTTTGGTTGGCACCCCCACCGGCCTGGAGGCAAGTACAATTTGTCTTGTTGTCATGACACTGATTTAAAGTAAGGAAAGAAGACATTTTCAGATGTCTTCTTTCCAATTTGTTTGATGATATGTAAGGGTATTGTATGTTTTGCCCCAGCAAAAAATTTAAAACGGATCGTTCAGTTCACTTACCCGGATGAGTTTTTTATTGACAAATTCATCAATGCCTAATTCAGATAATTCGCGGCCATAACCAGAGCCTTTTGTTCCTCCGAAAGGCAGATCTGCCTGGGTCCATGTCGGGTGGTTGATAAATACCATCCCGGTATCAATCTGATCGGCAATCAACTTACCACGTTCAATATCCTGGGTGAATACGGATCCACCCAAACCAAAGGGAGAATCATTGGCCAGATCTATGGCTGCCTGTTCATCTTTTACCCTGTAAAAAGAAGCAACCGGGCCAAATAATTCTTCATAGTAAGCTGGAATGCCCGGGTGTAGATCCGTCAGAATCGTTGGTTCCATGAAAGCACCTGGTCTGACCGGGCGTTTTCCGCCCAGGAGCACTTTTGCCCCGGCGTCCACAGATCTTTGTACCTGGTCCGCCAGCGAAACTGCGGCTTCTTCGCTACTTAACGGTCCCAATTGAGTTGCAGCATCCATAGGATCTCCCACAATCAGTTCGGCCATTTTGTCCTTGAATTTTGTGATAAATTCGTCTGCAATGGACTCTACCGCAATAAACCGCTTGGCGGCTACGCAGCACTCTCCGTTGTTATTGATCCGTCCGACAACCGCCCACTCAACCGCTTTATCAATATCAGCATCTTCCAGAATGATAAAAGCATCACTTCCCCCTAATTCTAGAACCGATTTTTTCAGGTTTTTTCCAGCTTCGGACGCGATACTGGCTCCGGCCGCTTCGCTTCCTGTAAGTGAAACGCCCTTGATGCGTTTGTCAGATACCAGCATGGATGCACGTTTACCGGAAATCAACAGGTTTGTGTAAATACCTTTTGGCGCACCGGCCTCTTTGAACAGGTCTTCAATGGCGATTGCGCATTGGGGAACAATGGACGCATGTTTGACAAGTACGGTATTGCCTGCCATGATATTGGGTGCAGCAAACCGCGCAACCTGGTAAAAGGGGAAATTCCAGGGTTCAACACCCAGTAAAACACCGACTGGGCTGTAACGGATAAATGCTTTGCCATATTCTGGAGAAAGTGGTTTATCAGCCAGAAATTTTGCGCCGTTATCAGCGTAATAATCAAGGATATCAGCACTTAAAGTGATCTCGCCTTCTGCCTGTGAAATAAGTTTGCCCATTTCCATGGTAATGAGCCTGGCCAGATATTGCTTTTGGTCACGCATCAGGGTGGCTACTTTGCGGAGTAAATGAGCGCGCTCTTCGTAGCTTGTTTTTCTCCACGAAGTAAAAGCGGTAGTAGCTTCCGAAATCGCTTCATCTACCTGAAAAACACTCATTTCTTCGAATGATTTGAGAAGCTGGTTTGTATTGGGGTCAACCGTTTGAATGGCCATATTTGTTGAAGTTGGTTGTTAGTTTGCTGATTACTGGTTTGAGCTGAACTGGCCGGGGTCTTTAAGCCAAAAATCTTTTAATTTTTATCAAATAGCAGAAAGAATTGGGTTCCCGATCCTACCTCTGACTCTACATGTACTTTCACATGATTTGATTCAAGAATATCATAAGTCGACGCCAGCCCAATACCCATGCCGCCGGGCTTGTTCGTATAATTTGCTTGAAATATATTTTTCAGGTTTTTTTCGCTGATACCACGGCCGTTATCCTCGATCTGGACAACATATTTTCCGGCAATGGACATGGTAACCAGTTTCAGTTCTCCCTGCTGTGTATCCATTGCCTCAATCGCATTTACAATAATATTGGTTAGAGCAATTTTCATTTTCGGACGATTTAAAGCAACAATACAGTCTGTGGGATCATATTCTTTACAAACCATAATATTTTTAAGCATGATCCTGTCCTTTGCCATTTCAACGACTTCATCAAGCAGATGATGAAGTGACTGGTTTGCAATCTGAGCTTCATCCAAACTACGGTTTTTGATCATTTCATTGACCAGATCGTTAATTCTGTCCGTACTTCGTTTGATGATATCCATGTATGTTTTCAGATCATCATCTTTACGTTCTGAAAGCATCAGTTCGAGAGACAGATCGATTGTCGCCAAGGGATTACGTATTTCGTGTGCAAGCGTAGCTGTGAAATCACAAGCCAATGGCGCGTCGAATAATGGATTGAATGGATTATTCATTTGATGAGCTTATTTTGACTGGATCCTACCATCAAAGGTGACAGTATTCAGACAGGAAAGTTTACATGAGACAGTCAAATAGTTGTATGAATCACACATTTGGTACTGTATAAAAGCGTGAAGTATGTAATAATTTGTATAGATGATACAACAGTTATGTCTTTGCCAACTGCAAGCTTTGTATGTATTCAATTGACCGTATGTCAATGCCTCACAACATTTTAATAAATGACGGACAATGAAAAATTATTTCTTATTACTGCTTATGCTGTTTTTTGCAATATTTAATGTATCAGCACAAAACGACACATCTGCCGGTACTTTCTGGCATCCTAATCCTGCTGTTTACACTGTAAAACATGCCTTGGAAGTAGAGAGCCTGGTGCCCATGTTTTTTACAGGCGGCTATCACTTTGCACTGGGTTACCGGTACAAAAAATTCAGGATTCGGGCGAGCGTTATTAACGGCGGTACTTACAACGCCGAAACTGCGGGTTTGAAAAATTCGTCAGCAGATTTTAAAAGGTATTACACGACTTCGCCTGGTGTTTTCTTTGGATACAATGTCTGGAAAAACCTGGAAGTTTACAGCTATCTGGAGTTTCATACTTTTAAAATCACACAAAAAAGTACGGATATGAAAAAGGACCTGAAAAGCGTGGATACCGGTCTTGGTATTAGCTATCAGTTTTTTATCGGGAAATATTTCTATGTACAGCCTGGCTTGCACCTTTATTTAAGACGTAATAACAGTGTTGATTTTGGAGAGGCAACTTACAATATCCCTAATGCGGATGTGTCACCGGTTATAAGAATAGGAGCAAGATTATGGAAAAAATATTGATAGACAGAAAGAGATTCCTGGGACTGGCCACGGGCGCGGTGATCCTGGCAGGGTTTACCTGTTATGCACTGAGTGATAGAAGCAATTTTAAAAGGTCAGATATTAGGCCTGATAAAGCGGGTGGATCGCCGTTGAACCCGGATGAGATTGAGATTTTGTATCTTGCCTCTCTGGCGCCAAGCGGGCATAACACGCAGCCTTGGTTTGTAAAATATATAGAACCTTATCACTGGATAATCGGGAACGATAAGAGTAAATGGCTGCCGGGTGTGGATCCAACGCAGCGGGAAACGATATTATCGATTGGTGCTTTTTTGCAAAACCTCGAATATGCTGCCGGAAACCTGGGTTATGATTGTGATTTTAAGCTATTGACAGCAACTAATCAGGAGGAAAATGGTGTAGAGGCCAAGCTGATTAAATCAATCGTTCGCACATACGATATCCAAAAAATAAAACAGCGAAGAACCGTCAGGTTAAACTATCTTTCAGATAATCTGAAAAAACAGGATGTCAGGTTTCTCACAAATGAAAGTCCTGATTTCTTACATTTTTTACCCAAAATTTCAAAGGAATCTGGATGGATAAGCGAACAGACCATAGAAGCCAACAGGCTACAATCCTATAGGGACCCGGCTCAGAAAGAATTGTCAGAATGGATCAGGTTTTCAAGTAAGGATGCAGAAAAATACCGGGACGGACTTACGGCAGCAAGCATGGAAATTGACGGAATTCCTGGTTGGGTTTTAAGGCGGTCCGCCGCGCGGAATTTCTATGGAAAAGCCAACGTGATGAAAAAGGGTTTCAGGGAGCAAAATGTTGATACTGTCAGCAAACAGGTAGCGCAATCTGCGGGATGGATATTAATCACGGGCAAAGACAATTCGGTTGCTTCGCTTTTGGAAACCGGCAAACGGATGCAACGTTTATTTCTAAAAGTCAGAGAGAAAAACATTGCTATTCATCCTATGACGCAGGTTTTGGAAGAACCTGCAACGAACCAAAAGTTTGCCCAATCTTTGGGTATGAGCAATTCGGTTCAGTTTATTTTACGTACTGGGTATTTGAAAAATTATCCTGATCCGGTTTCGCTTCGGCGGCCTTTCGGAAACTTTGTACGCTTTTCAAAATAAAGGATATGGATAACGCAGCAAAGCTGATTCTCGTTAAAATTTTGCACACGATCATATGGCTGTTTTTTAATATTGTTATTTTTTACATGCTTTACGCAGCAGTGGCAAATAAGCTTGATAAATATCTATGGGCTTGTTACGGACTGGTATTTCTGGAAGGAACAATTTTAATAATTTTTAAAAACGTGTGCCCTGTCACATTGCTGGCAAGTAACTATTCAAGGTCGAAGAAAGATAATTTTGATATTTATTTACCAAACTGGCTCGCGAGGTTTAACAAACAGATTTATATCAGCATTGTGGTCATTATAATTTTCATAACAATTTATCAGCTTTCAAAGGCAAAATGATGAAAACAAAAAGTGCACGAAATGTTCTTGTTTTTCTGTTGGGTTTTCTTGGATTAGGTGCAATATTTGGTGGAGGTGTACTGATCATTTCTCCAACAGGCGAATTGATCGGAATGCCACTATCGATGCTTGGCCCATCTCCGTTTCATACATTTTTGATACCAGGAATTCTGTTATTTCTTGTGCTTGGCGTCTTTCCTTTATTATTGATTTATGCGCTGTTAAGAAAAGTCAAAAGCCCGTTTGCTGAATATTTTAATCTTTTCAAAGATATGAGCTGGCAGTGGAGTTTTTCTGTCTATCAGGCATTTGCGCTGATTATCTGGATCCAGCTTGAAATGGTATTTCTTGATGCCGTACATTGGCTGCATACCTTCTACATGTTTTATGCCATTGCGATGCTTGTTGTGGCGCTGCTGCCGGGGATAAGGAATTTGTATAAAAAGCACAATAAAGCAAGATGACTATAAAACGTCTTTCAACTGAACATGGTAAGTCCAACATTGCGCAAGCCAGCTCTGGATTCAATATGTGATTGATGCAACTCTTAGCGAATCATGTATAACTATTTGAGGAGTTAAATCGCTCCCTTTGTATAGTTAATTTCTAACCATTAATATTCAAAATATGAAAACCAATGAGGAATTGCAGAAGGATGTACAGTACGCCATCAAATGGGAACCTTTACTCCATGCAGCAGAAATAGGCGTAATAGCAGAAGATGGAATCATCACGCTGACGGGATCGGTCGACAACTACGCCAAGAAAACCGAAGCAGAGAAAGCAGCGAAAAACGTTGCAGGTGTAAAAGCGGTTATTGAAAAAATTGAAATCAAATACGACAGCTTCAGTAAAAAAGATGACAGCGACGTGGCCAGGGAAATTATCAATGCTTTCAAATGGAACTGGGAGATTCCCGACGAAAAAGTCAAAGTTAAAGTGGAGGATGGATGGGTAACCCTCGATGGGGAGCTTGAATGGAACTATCAAAAGATAGCGGCAAAAAAAGCAGTCACAGGTCTTTTGGGGGTTCTTGGTATTACAGACAGCATGGTTGTTAAATCAGAAATTAAGGATAGTATTGAAAAGAGAGACATAGAGAAAGCCATTAAGCGTAACGCTTCCATTGATGATGATGAGGTGAAAATCAAAGTTTCCGGAAATATGGTCACTTTAAGTGGAACGGTTCATTCATTGTACCAGAAGGATGAATGCGGCCGTATGGCATGGAATGCACCCGGAGTTCACGCAGTTAAAAATGAGCTTGAAATCGATTATACATATTAAAATTGGTAAAAGCGGGAGGGGGGGTACCAATTTTAATCGGGATTCAACACCTGGACTAGAAGCACACTTCTGTGATTGATGTAACTTTTAGACTCACTTGTGTAACACTTCGCTTTGATAAAAAAATAATCTTTACAGGGTTGTGAAAAACTAGCCATGAAAAATAAAATTTCAATAAAGAGAAAAAGGCGTTGCATGGTTTTGCGTATATGGGATATAGTTATTTATTATTTATAACCTTCCATGTCCACTACTTTCATTGATCAGGAGGTGCCTCAAAGAATAATTCCATTACGGGAAATTAAATTAATCAACAAAATTATGAAAGCGAATATTGAAATCGCAGAAGCAGGCAGCCAGGCTGTTGCAACAGAATTGTTAAAACTTTTGGCAGATGAGTATGTTTTGTATACCAAAACCAGAAATGCATACTGGAATATGGAAGACTCCCATTTTTATGAACGGGAAAAACTTTTTGATGACCAGGCCAATCAGTTGACTGAGATCATTGACAGCATTGCCAAACGGATTCGTTCCATGGAGCATTATGCTTATGCAACGCTTAAATCCTTTTTGGAAATCACGCATTTAGCGGAGACGACGCCTGATCAAAATGACAGTTTGGCCTACATCAAAGAATTGCTTTCCGACCACGATAGTATCGTTATCCATTGCAAGGAAAACGCGCATCGTTTTACGACTGAATTCAAGGATGCCGCTTCCAGCGATTTCATCACCTACCTTTTGGAAAAACATGAAAATATGGCCTGGTTGTTGCGGTCACATTTAAAATAAATTTCAACTCATATCTCGGGATTATTGTCATGAAGAAACTGGAAAATAAAGTTGTTTTCATCACTGGTGGCAACTCCGGCATCGGCAAAGCAGCGGCTATTGAAGCGGCAAAGGAAGGTGCGACGATAGTCATAGCTGATCTTGCCGGCAGCGATCACAAACAAACCATGCAGGAGATATCTGACCTTGATGCGCCATGCCTCTTTGCGCCCATCGATGTTTCTGACGTGGAGAGTGTTAAAGCCGCCATCAATGCTACTGTTGAAAGATTTGGAAGGTTGGATGTGGCTTTTAATAATGCAGGTATTGGCGCTCCTTATTCAGGAATTCATGATATGCCGGAAGCCGTTTGGGACCGGGTGATAGCGATAAACCTGACCGGACAATTTTACTGTGTGAAATATGAATTGCAGCAGTTTCTCAAACAGGGTGGAGGCGTTATTGTAAACATGTCTTCGTTGGGCGGATTGAAAGCGGAGCATGGTTTGGTGCCCTATACCGCTGCCAAACATGGAGTAATGGGCCTTACAAAAAACATTGCCGTGCAGTACGCAACCCAGAATATACGGGCAAATGCGATCTGTCCCTATTATATCGAGACACCCTTGCTTAGCGCAGCTCCTTTGGAAACGCATGCTGCCTGGATACAGGGCACGCCTGCAAAACGGCTCGGAAAAGTATCGGAGGTTGCCAAGGCATTTATCTATCTGGCTTGTGATGATTCCAGCTATTGCAACGGAACGCAGATCATTCTGGATGGCGGGGTTATGGCTTAGTATTTTACAAACGATTGGAAAACAACTTAATTAATAAGAAAATGTCACAAATTATTGTCGTTTCTTTTACTCAGGAAACAAAAGCTATTCAAGCTTTGGATAAACTAAGTGAGTTGGAATCTTTCGGGGAGATTACCATTTATGAAAAGACCATGGTCCGCAAAAAAGAAAACGGGCAGTACGAAATACTAAATCAGGATGGTTTTCAGGGATGGCAAACGCTGACTGGAATGGCGGTTGGAAGCTTGTTTGGAATATTGGCTGGTCCATTGGGTTTTGTAATCGGATTGTATACAGGTGGTGCAATCGGTTTGGTTTCGGAGATCCGTGAAGATAATTTTGAAGCAGACTTTATATCGAAGCTGGAAAGCGGGGTAAGCGCAGGTACCGTTTCTATTATTGCGGAGGTTGACGATGACAGTAATTTAATCGTCGATCAAGCCATGAAAAAATTGGGTGCTGTCGTAAGCAGAAGCGATGTTGATTTCGCATATGGGCATTTTGTAAACGAAAAAATAGATGAGCTTGATGATGAAATTGCAGAAGGTAGGGCAGAACTGAAACAATCAGCGGGGGAAGTCAAGCAAAAGGCTGAAAATAAAATAGCTGCGCTGAAAGAGAAGAGAAAAATCAAAATCTCCGATTGCGAGAAGAAAGGTGAAAAAGTGCTGAATCGAATCGAGGATAAAACCAAGGAAACAGTCGGTGATATGAAATCAAATATAGAAGCATTTGGGGCTCATGTGAGTGAAAGCGCCAGGCAGGCAGAGGTAAATCTAATCAAAAGACGAATTTCCAGGCAAGAAGATAAACTTACCAAACTAAACAGGGAGCTGATTGAGGCCCTTGTTTAAAACATGTACTGGAAAAACCACTAAGTTTTACATCCTTTAAAATCAAAACAAAAATGAAAAATTCAAAAAGTATCCTGTTTGCAACAGGAATTTTTACGATGTCATTGATCATGAGCTGCGGTGATGCGTCCAAAAAGGATATGAAAGATGCGGATAAAAATCTGAAAGAGGCTAATAAAGATTTGAAAGAAGCAGCCGTAGATGCCAACGACGAAGCAAAATTAAAAGCTAAATCAGATTGGCAAAACTTCAAGATGGAGTCCGATAGTGAAATTGTGGCGATGCAAAACCAGACGACAAGATTCAAAGAAAAAATTCAGAAAGCCAACAAGAAAGAAAAGATAAAGCTTACAGCTGACTTAAAAAATGTAGAGCAAAAGTTGGACAGTCAAAAGCGGAAGCTGGAAACGAAAAATGCTGAATTTGAAGCAAGCATAGATAAGTTTGACGCATCGGTGGAGACCAAAAATGAATCTTTCCAGCGGGAGTTCAAGCATGACATGAATGAGCTTGGAGGCGCAGTAAAGGATTTGTTCAAGGATAATGTGAAGTAATCATTTGGGGCAAGAAAGTTTACACAGTTGAAAATAGTTAATAATGAGAATAGCATTTTTTGTATCGATAATTTTTCAGATTCTGATCATATACTTTTGGCAGGAAGCGAAGTTTCTTACCCTTGTGAATGTGATCATTCTAATCGTAGTCATTATAAGATATGCTAAGGCTGATTATTATAACAAATATCAAAGTGATGTAAAAACCGGTTTGCTGCAAACAGCTTATTTTGAAAATTCTGTATTGACAGAAAAGGACATGGGACATTTACCGGAATTGGTAAGGGAATATCTACGTTTTACCGGCTCGGTTGGCAAGTTCAAAGTAAACAACTTCAAAATAGAATTTACCGGAAAGATCAGAAAGAACGAGCAGTCGGACTGGATGCCTTTTACATCCCGGCAGTATAATTTTATGCAGACGCCAACCAGGCTGTTTTTTATGCAAGCAGTAATGAAAAACCTGCCTGTTGCCGGTTATCACTGCTTTAAGAACGGGAGTGCTTCGATGGATATCAGGCTGCTATCGCTGTTTAAAGTTCAGTATCAGGATGGTCCGGAAATGGATTTGTCTGAGACGGTCACCTTTTTCAATGATATGTGCTGTTTGGCACCGGCCACACTGATCGATAAGCGAATAAAGTGGCTTACGGTTGAGGGCAGTAAAGTAAAGGCATCATTTACTAATAACCACATCACCGTTTCTGCGTGGTTGTATTTTAACGAGGAAGGTGCGCTGATCAACTTTATTTCCCAGGACCGTTACTCCGCTGATGCGGGAAAACAATTACCCTGGGCAACGCCGCTGAAAGATTACCAGCAAATAAATGGATACAAATTGATGCAAAATGCAGAAACCATTTACAGTTATCCGGACAAGGATTTATGTTATGGCACTTTCAGGCTCATCAGCGTAAAATACAATTGTCAAGACACAGATTAGACAGTAAAAATCAATTTTTTTTCAAAAAAATAATCATGGAAACATCCCAAGTTACTACCCAAGCACCGTACACCATTAAACCTGGCTGGATATCCTTTTTACTGGGGTTCCTGTTTATCCTGATCGGCATTTGGGTACTGATCACACCGGCAGAAAGTTACCTGGCTTTGTCTGTCATTTTCAGTATCACCTTCCTGGTTAACGGTATTTTTGAGATTTTTTCGGCAGCTTCCAGCCAAAAATCCAGTAACCGCGGCTGGGTACTGGCAGGTGGTATTTTTGATCTCCTATTGGGCATTATGCTGATATCTAATCCGTTGATTACGGCCGGGATATTACCATTTTACGTCGGCTTTGGATTAATGTTCCGTTCGATGATGGCCATTGGCGTGTCTTTTCAATTCAGCGGGATAAAAGGTTGGGGCTGGCTGTTATTTTTGGGCATAGGAGGGTTGATCTTTTCCTTTATGTTATTGCGCAACCCTGTTTTTGCTGGAATGACCATCGTGACATTTACCGGTTTGGCTTTCCTTGTCATTGGTATTTTCAGGTTGGTTTTAGGATTTAAATTCAAATGATCGCGTTATGATTAATCTTCCAAATCCATTCGTTCGCGCCAGTGCTGAGGATATTGATGCCGGGGAAAACAGTGAGCTGTCATTGCCAACAACAATGCGGGCCATGGTCATGGAAATACAAGGTGAGCCGCTTGTCAGTAAAACACTTCCACTTCCAATGCCTTCTGCAGATCAGGTCCTGGTTAAAATCATTGCCTGTGGGGTCTGCCGGACTGACCTTCATATTATGGACAGTGAATTGCAGCATCCAAAACTGTCTTTGATTCCGGGACATGAAATCATTGGCACCGTAGTACAAACAGGCAGTCATGTTTCAATGTTAAAACCCGGAGATCTGGTGGGTATTCCCTGGCTGGGCTATACCTGCGGATACTGTCGTTATTGTTTGAAAGACCAGGAAAATCTTTGCGAAAATGCCCTCTTTACAGGTTACACCATGGACGGCGGATTTGCAGAATATACCGTAGCGGTCGAAAATTTTTGTTTCAAAATCGATCCCGTATATGCTAATCCGTCAGGTGCTCCGCTGATGTGTGCCGGGTTGATTGGATACCGGTCTTATAACATGACCGGAAAGCACGCAGAAAATATCGGAATTTACGGTTTCGGTGCAGCAGCCCATATCCTCACACAGGTTGCTAACTATGAGGGAAAGAAAATTTACGCTTTCACAAGGGATGGCGATTCAAAGTCACAATCGTTTGCAATGGACCTTGGCGCTGCATGGTCGGGAAATTCCAGCTCACTTCTTCCTATCCAGCTTGATGCGGCCATCATTTTTGCCCCGGCAGGCGAGTTGATCCCAAAAGCCCTCAGGGATGTAGATAAAGGTGGGTGTGTTGTTTGCGGAGGCATTCACATGAGTGATATTCCATCATTTCCTTACGAAATCCTTTGGGGTGAAAGAACGCTGCGCTCGGTTGCGAATCTGACCCGAAAAGATGCCAGTGAATTTCTAACGCTTGCTTCTAAGGTGAAGATCAAAACGAAAACAACGTTATATAATCTGGAAAAAGCCAATGAGGCTTTGGCTGATCTGCGCAATGGCAGCATACAAGGAGCGGCAGTATTGGTGATGTAAATCGTTTGTTTTGCTTACCAATTTTCATTTTCAAAATAACGCTTCTCAAACTTATCTATGAATATTTTGACAATCCACTTACAGATTCTGTGGCTGTTTTTTCTGGCAATTCCAATTGCCTGTATCGCATGGACAGTAACCCATGAGGAGGTTTTTCGTGAACCCAGGGAATATTGCCTGAAAAGAAGCATTTCTGGTAAAACTTTGCTGGAGCGTAAATTCTTCTATCTGTTTACCTGTGAGTATTGTTTCAGCCACTACGTCACCATCTTTTTTATTTTTTTAACGGATTATCATTTATTGATGACAGACTGGAAGGGTTATCTGATAGCAGGATTTTCATTGGTATGGATAGCCAATATATATATGAGTTTGTTTGGCCTTGTCCGTCAGGATATTAAATGGGAAAAAACTGAAATCAAAGCGTTGGAACAGCGGCGGGATCATCCACAAAAGACGCGTTGAAAACAGTGATTGATACAACTCTTAACCGGAAGAATGTAAGTTATCAGCCCTGACTTTACTGACCTTTACCTAAGTAATAACACAATTAACTATAACTACAAAGATTATGAAAACCAACGAAGATTTGCAGAAAGACGTTCAGGATGCTATCAAATGGGAACCATTATTGAAAGCTGCCGAAATAGGCGTTACCGCAAAAGATGGCGTTATCACGCTTTCCGGAACAGTTGACAGTTACGCCAAAAAATCAGAAGCTGAAGCTGCTGCTAAAAGAGTTACAGGCGTAAAAGTAGTGGTTGAACAAATTGAGATCAAAACATATAGCAATCTGTACGACCGTGATGACAACGATCTGGTCAATGAAGTATTGAACGCTTACAAATGGAACTGGGAAATTCCCAACGACAAAGTAAAGGTAAAAGTTGAAAATGGCTGGATTACCCTGGAAGGAGAACTCAACTGGAATTACCAGAGAGAAGCAGCTGAAAGGCTCATTAAAAAACTTGCAGGCATAAAAGGCGTATCCAACCTGATCACGATCAAATCTGAAACACATGATGAGATCGAGAAAATGGGTATAGAAAGTGCTCTGGCGCGGAACTGGTCCATCAAAGAACAGAATATTCATGTCAAGGTAGATGGCACAAAGGTGACCTTAACCGGCGATGTTGATTCCTGGTATCAGAAAGAGGAAGCCGGCCGTATTGCCTGGAATGCTCCCGGAGTTGTGACAGTCAACAACGAGCTGCTCGTGGAGTACGATTATTCGCTCGCAGATTAAATTGGTGAATAGGAGGGGAAATCCTCTTATTCATACTATTTATTTAAGTAACTTATTAATCGTCTGGTTATTGAGCTAATTGCGGTCCGCCGTGCGGCCAATAGCTACTTAACATCAACCTATATGTTTTACAATGAATATAGTTTCTGGGGAATGCACATGTTCTGGTGGGTTGTCTGGATGATAATGCTTTTTTGGATATTTGCCACGCCTTATGATATTCCGGGTCAAAGAAGAACTAAGGATTCTCCGCTTGATATTCTGCAAAAAAGGTTTGCAGCCGGGAAAATAACCAACGCGGAATATCAGGAGGCAAAATTGATCCTGACGAACGATCTGGTTAAATAAGAACTATTATGTGTCGAAAAATCAAAACTTCATCACCTTGAAAATCAGTTCGTTTGCTGGAAAACCTGCCGGGCCCTGGATGTTGACCAACATTCCAGGGCTTGTTGCTGCCTTTTATACAGGAATTCCGGACGCTGAAAATCAGGAAGAAAAAGTTGTTTTCGGTACTTCCGGGCACAGGGGCACTTCTTTGAAGAACACATTTAACGAATGGCATATTCTGGCTATTTGCCAGGCGATCTGTATGTTCCGTGTCGGGCAAAAAACGGATGGGCCTTTGTTTATGGGAATGGATACGCATGCTTTGTCTGTTCCGGCATTTTCTACGGCCCTGGAAGTTTTGGCTGCGAACGGCGTGCAGATCATGATTTCAAAGGACGATGAATTCACGCCAACGCCCGCCGTTTCCCACGCCATTCTCACCTATAACAAAGGCCGCACTTCGGGTTTTGCAGACGGAATTATTATAACTCCCTCGCATAACCCACCTGGTGACGGCGGATTTAAATACAATCCACCGTCTGGCGGCCCGGCCCCCGACACCGCAACGGCCTGGATAGAAAACAAAGCAAACGAAATGCTCAGTGCTAAACTGAAAGGTGTAAAAAGAATTTCTCTTGCCCGGGCACTGCATATTTCTTCTACACATCGTTATGACTATCTGAATACATACGTTGATGATCTGCATAATATCATCAATATGGAGGCTATTTCAGGTTCTGGGTTAAAAATTGGGGTCGACGCGCTGGGTGGGGCGGGCATGCATTACTGGGAACCGATTGCCAAACGCTACGGTTTGAACCTGACGGTTTTTAACCAGTGGGCAGATCCGACCTTCGCTTTTATGCCCGTTGACTGGGACGGACAGATACGGATGGATCCTTCATCTGAGTATGCCATGCAAAACCTGATCGGATTAAAAAATAAATTCGACATTTCAATCGCCTGCGATACGGATTACGACCGGCATGGAATTGTTACCGGCAAGTCTGGACTGCTGCCTCCCAACCATTATCTGTCGGTAATGATTGATTACCTTTTTAAAAACAGACCGCTTTGGTCGGCGGAATCGATGGTGGGTAAAACGGTGGTAAGCAGCCAGATGATAGACCGGGTTTCGGCAAGACTTAGAAGAAAAGTATACGAAGTCCCTGTTGGTTTCAAATGGTATGCGGATGGGTTGCTGGATGGTTCACTTGGCTTTTGCGGTGAAGAAAGTGCCGGAGCTTCCTTTGCCCGGATAAATCGTGAAGTGTGGACAACAGACAAAGATGGAATAATCGCTGCGCTCTTATCGGCCGAAATTCTGGCCGTGACAAAACAAGATCCGGGCGAAATTTATAATGAACTGAGCAGAGAACTAGGAACGTCTTATTATGACCGTATTGAAGCAGCTGCAACAACTGCTCAAAAACAGCTCCTGAGCAAGGTTTCCACGAGCCAGTTTGATCAGAAGCAGTTGGCTGGCGAAAAAATTACTTCAGTGATTACCAACGCACCAGGCAACGGAGCCTCTATTGGTGGACTGAAAGTGAGCACCGAAAATGGATGGTTTGCCGCCCGGCCTTCTGGTACCGAGCAAATTTATAAGATATACGCAGAAAGTTTTGTAGGTGAAGAACATTTAAAACAGATTCTGGCAGAAGCGCAGATCATGGTCGATAATGTTTTGAAATAATTGCTTTGCATTAATTTCAGATGGCGGTATTTGACACTATATTTTCTGATATGTCAAGTGAGCATTTAGAGGTCTATACCGGGGTTTTCGGATCCATGACATACTGGCCTTTCCGTGCCAGGCTATTGCATTGGGCCTTATAGAGCAGTATTTTCTGGGCTGCCACCGTATTTTCGGACTGACCTTTCCAACATTCCAACGCGGGAAGTTGTATAGCCCTTGAAAAAGAAAATGTCACTGGCCATGGCAGTTTGGAGCCATATTTTAAATTCATCTGATTCAGCCTTTCAGTGGCTAATTCGCTACTTTGTCCTCCCGATAAAAAGGCAATTCCGGGCACTGCGGCGGGAACACTGCGCAGAAGGCATTTTACCGTAGTGTCAGCTATTTCTTCATTGCTATTCTGCTTCGCACAGGCAAGCCCAGGCAGGACCATATTAGGTTTCAGGATGATTCCTTCAAGCAAAACCCGTTGTTTGTATAATTCATAAAACAGGCTTTTCAGTACCCTTTCCGTAACCTCAAAGCATGTTGCCAAGCTATGATTTCCATCCATCAGCACTTCCGGCTCTACGATCGGGACCAGTCCGGCCTGCTGACATAAAGCGGCATATCTGGCCAGTGATTGCGTATTTGCATGGATACATTCGTCCGTAGGAATTCCTTCGCCAATCGAAAAAACGACCCGCCATTTTGCAAAACGTAGCCCCAGGCTTGCAAAACCGATCAGCCTGGCGGGTAATCCATCGAGTCCTTCCGTGATTTTTTCACCCGGAAAATTGGCCAGATCGGTCGTACCTGTATCTAGTTTTATTCCCGGAATGATGCCGGCGCGGTCTAATACGTCAATAAAACTTTCATCTTTTGACGTCAGCTGGCGAACCGTTTCTTCATACAAAATGGCACCGCTGATATACTCTCCCAGACCTGGTGTGGTGGCAAGCAGCTCCCTGTAATCTCGACGGTTCTCTGGTGTTTGAGCGATATCGTATAGTGCAAATCGTTTGTTACTCGTCGGTGAACTTTCGTCCATGGCGAGCAGGCCCTTTCCATCGGCCATTAAAGTGCGGGCTGTATTGCTCAGTACAGTTTCCAGTTTATCATTCATATCCGCTTTTGATTACTGTTGAGTCATTTTGAATTGTTCTTCTGCGGAAAAGGAATTTGATTTATGGGATTTGGTGTGCTTTTTAACTCAAATTCTGTTCGCCGCCGCTATTCAGGCATAGCACCGAACTTTCTGTAACCATAAAACTGTCTGCTCTCTCATTTCCTGTTCATGATGGTTTTTCCAAGTTTGATATATAAAGCTGATATACAAATAAATAATACGATGAGCCCGGCGCTGTTGGTTAATACTTTTGATAAACCGAGACTTCCTGCGTCAACAAATGGATAAGGGTAAAAATTAGAAAAATCTCCCCGGATTAAAATATAGATCAGGTAAATTTATTCATCGGACTGTCAAATTGTCGACCGTCCACTCGTCATTCGATTTTGTCAGCTGAGAGTTTGATGAGAAATTACCTTTTTCGCCAACAATTGTAAATGAAAGGTCTGCACTGCCACTTTCACCTTTTGTTGAAATTTCTCCTCCAATTAAAATGCCAAAGTACCTAACTTTACCTGTTTTTGATAAAATTTCTCTATCATTTTCGCAATATCTTTTCGTCGCCTCAAATGCCTCAGATTCTCTAAACGTCAGAACCATAATCAGAACAAGTGTCATCCAGAATAGAATTGAAAAAGTCCAGAATTCTAAAATATGCTTAAACATAAATTCCATTCCTGCAAAAGGATTTTTTCTCATTCTAATTTGATTTTCTCTTAAAGCGGTCAAAAATTTTGGATAATGCCCTCTCGTTAATTTATAAAACTTGAACCAATGAAAAAGTCCGATAAGTGTCAAAATCGGAGAAATTACAATTCCAACTGTTGAATAAGGTTGATATAAAAATGCTTCTCCGAAAAATGACGCTATCCATATTAAACAACCTATCAATATCAGCGGTTTGTGGTTTACTTGTCCAGTCATAAATATTGTTGAGTATCCTTAATGTTAAAAGTGCTTTTTAACACAAATGTTCGTTCTGAGAACTGAACTTTCATAACCACGAAACTGTCTGCGGAGCAGGAAACTTCGCCTATAAAAAATGTGCTGTCGGTAGCTGGCGTTCTCATTTTTTGTTCATGACGGTTTTTCCAAGTTTGATATATAAGGCTGATATACAAATAAATAATACGATGAGCCCTGCGCTGTTGGTTAATACTTTTGATAAACCGAGACTTGCTACGTCAACAAATGGATAAGGGTAAAAATTAGAAAAATCTCCCCGGATTAAAATATAGATCAGGTAAATAAGCGGGTAGATCAACCATTTCGGTATCTGTTGATAGGTTACCGGAATTTTTTCTTCGTACAAATACCAGAAAATAATAACGAGGACGGGTATGACCGAATGAAGTAATTCATTCACAATCATTTGCAAGCCCTTTGGATCCCAGATAGGACGTAAAATGATCTGGTAAACAAGTCCTACAATCGTGATGTAAACGGTGACGGCAGTTAAAGTCCCCGGCTTATGAATGATTGACAAAGAGCCATTTTTTTTCCTGATCAAAGACAAGGTGAAATAGATAGCGACCAGTAAATTTGTCAAAATGGTAAAGAAACTGAAGAAGCGGATTGTCGTTTCAAAAATCGAAGCAACCCTGTTTTCTATCATTAAATAATACTGTGTCAAAACGGCGAGCCAGGCGATGGTGGCGAAGAGGGTTGATAGGGTGGTTTTCATGGGGGTGGGCGTTTTGAGGTTTTTGCTGGATTTTTGAATATATCGAAGTAGAGAAATCAAGGCTCGTCAGCCCAATGCTTGCACCAAGGATAACCGGGTCATCGGTGCGATAGAATTACAAAAGTTGAGCCTATGTTCGTCAGCCCCTATGATGCCAATGCAATCTTAGCCACAGTAGCTTTTGATAATTGCCATTGCTTCCTTTTTCATTTGGTTATACTGTTTAATAAATTCGTCGCAACGATCTTTCACGATTGGACTATTCTTTTTTACGAATCCTGCTCGTTTACCTAAAAATTCAAAATTGTTTTGATAGTCCCAACATAAGTCCCACGAACATCCTTCAACGTTGGGTATAGCAGTTTGAAGAAATGCATATTCATTAGTTTTAAATGTTGCCCGTCCAATTTTAATTTTCTGTAATTTATTCAGATGCAAAATTGGTAGAAATGCAGGAAATTCTGTCTTGTTAATAATAAAGCCTAATGAGAAAACTTCAAGGTTCGGAAGTCCTTTCAAAAATTCAAAATTTTCAATTGGTTGATTCCAGTCGAGTGTGCCATCAATATGTAAGTACCTCAAACTATCAAGTCCTTTTAACCCGTCAAAATTTGAAACTCTGCGAAGGTTTTCAAAATGCATTGATTTTAATTTTGTCAATTTAAGTAATGGTGTCAAGTCCGAAAAGCCAGAAACATATTCCAGTATAATTTCTTCTATATTTGTTAAGTCGCCAAGAAATTCTATGTCTGTTGCTCGAAAAAATGTTACTCTAATTCGTTTGAGCTTCGTCAATTTACGAATTGCTTGAACTTGTTCTTTGCTTGGGTCGTGCAAGGTTAATTCTTCAAGATTTAGACATTCAAAAACCTGTTCCCAATGTTCTTGTTTTTGATGTTTATTAATCGTTAGAATTTTTACATCGTTTTTGTTGGCAATTTCAAAGTCTGCAATAAACGCAAATCTTTCTCTATTTGGAACTGTCGTCCAATAGTCGCCTGTCCTGTCTAAAAAATCGCCAAAGTGATGTTTCATTGCCTTTATAGTGTCGCTATTGCCGCTGACTAAGTAATATATCAAACTTTCGCAGCACTTCTTGTATTTAAGTTTGTTTTAAACATACCAACGATCAATATAAAAACACCAATAAGAATATTAAACCTCCCCAACCTTCTACCCCATAAGAACTTCCCCCCATAAATCTACCATTCCTTTCCCAAATTCAACAGACCGAATACACTTCCAGCATGTGATTTATATAACTTATTCCACCCGCCATATAGCACTTCCCACTCTAGTGATTTTCATCTTTGCATGCTCGGTGATCGCTTAGGCTGTCGTGGTAGTTTTGAGGATTTTTGGCAGAAGGAGATTGTCTCAGAAAGGGAAATTCGCAATGCAATATTTGGCCACATAAAGCATCTCACGGCAACCTGTTCCATAGTTTGCAGAGTTCACTACCGGCATTTTGTGTCAGATCATTCCGACTCATTTTGTCTAAGGAACAACGGCTAGCATTTACCTTTACTTCTTTGTAGGTCTGCGTAAAATGATAATAAGTAGTTGGAATGTAGGGGGTATTGGGAAATCTTGGCAGACAATGATAAATTCACGTGGCAGTCCGCTATACCTGAAATATTCATGCCATATTGAAACCCAAATGGAAACAGCTACCGAAGCGCATGTGTTGAGCTCGGTCGAAGTGCCAATATTTCGGCTACGCCCAGTATAAGCCCTATTTGTTAATAATGGTACTTTTTCTATACTTGTTTGGTAGTCCACTGTTTTGGTAATCCAATCTTTTTCAGCATTTCGTTTGCCTTTTCAAGTTTTTCCGGAAACAATACTTTGTCGTCAAACTTGTCCAACGATTTGTCAACCCTTACGATTGGAGTTTTTCTCTTTTTTAATTCGTCTGTCACTTTCATATTTCTATTTTTTTACTATTTCTATTTTTCGTCTTACCAAAAAACCTTCATATTCAATATCGGATTTAAAAGTTTCCCAATCATCATTTAGTTCCCCAAGCACTTCAAAATCTGATGTCACTTCTTCCAAAAATTTTGAAATTCCCATTTTGTAAAGTCTTGTTCTTGCTTTTGTGCTCCCCGTTGCATAAATCCAGGCATCAGGATATTTGTCGGTAAATGCATAAACTGTCCGCAACTACTGTCGCCAAAATTTTTTCGCTATCTCCATTGTTTGAAATTACTTTATCATCAATTTCTCCGGTTTCGAGGTCTTTGTCGCCAAATGCAAGATTGTACAGGCCCTTCAAGTTGGTTGGTTGATATTTGACAAGTTTATGAATAAGCCCTTTATTTCCGTCGCTTACAAACTGAAAGGTCATCATTTTGTCGCTTGAAGCCAATGGGTATTTAGGCAATTTCATTTACTCGTCGTTTTAAAATTTCAGTTCAAACTAACATAAAAACGAGATTTATAATCGCGTTGAATAAAAATGGGCCACAGAATCACCACCAAAAGCGTTATAGTGATGTACCAAAAACCAAACAATTATGGAAGGATTTTGTGGCCTTGACGTACACAAAGACGGTTCGCCGCTGCGATAGTGTCTTTATGTGCATATTAACAGATTCTGGTGAGAAGTTTGAAGAGAAGTTCGGCACTTTAACTCCTGAGCTTGAACGTTTGCGTCAGCAGCTGTGCCTGCATCATGTGAAGGAAGTAGCCCTGGAAAGCACCAGTATCTACTGGGTTCCGGTATGGCGTGTTCTGGAATCTGAATTTGATGTAAAGTTGGTAAATCCCTACTTTATCCGTCAGCTTCCCGGGCGAAAAACGGATGTAAAAGATGCGCACTGGATTGCTATTGTACTGCAAAAGGGATTAATCAAATCCAGCTTCATCCCTGATGATCAAATTCAGCAACTTCGGCACTATAACCGGAAGATATTCTATCTGAACCGGCATTTACAGCGTGCCGAACAAGGAATGGATTTAATTTTGCAGCGGTGTAATATCCGGCTGAGCAACTATTTGTCCAACATTGGTGGCAAGTCGATGCGAAAAGTGATCAAGGCCCTCTCAGAGGGTAATCATGACCCACAGCAACTGGTGAAACTAGTGCATGGCAGGATCACCAATAAGCATGGAATAGACTGCATAAAGGATTCGCTTACAGGCATCATATCACAGGTAGATACGGATATGCTCGCGATGGGTTTTGCTGAGATGGAATTCTTTGAAAAACAGTTGAGTGATTGTAAGCAAAAGCTCTTAGAGCTTTGCCGGCAATACTATTGCCAGCAAATGGATCTGTTGCAGACTATACCAGGTATCAAGGAGCACAGCGCCGCCAGCATTATAGCCGAGGTAGGTGTGGACATGAAAGCTTTTCTGACAGCTTCATCCCTGGTAGGATGGGCCGGACTTAGACCGCGTAACGACGAAAGTGCGGGTAAGATCAAAGGCAGGAAAACGCTGCATGGCAACAAATATCTCAGGGTGATGCTGGTGCAATGCGCCTGGGGAGCCAGTCGTACAAAATCCAGCCGGTTTTGTGTAAGGTATAATACCCTCAAAAAGCGGATGAACCATAATAAGGCACTTATTGCCAATGCCAGAAAAATACTGGTCGTCATATGGCATATTCTGGAAAAGAAACAACCCTACGTAGCAATTGCTGCATAGGGTGGTAAAACCTGTACGACACTAAGGCCCTTAAATTTGTGGTGGGAGAACCCCGTTATTCAAACTGGCATTCAGGGTCGTACTGGCAAGAAATTGCGTTTGAGCTGAAAGCTCGCAGAGGAAATTATTTTAAACCCCGTTTATTAGCTGGGGATGGATAGCTTTTGTCATGACATTTATAGAGGAAATTTACAAAAAAAATCTTAACTGAGTTTGTGACGAACGTTTGTAAAAGAATTATGCCCCCCTCCGTAATATACGAAAGTCTTCTAGCACTCCCTTTATTTATCTTAAAAATACCAGTAGCGCTTTTCCGAATTTCTACCGCCTCATACCCCCTAAGAACTCCCACCCATCAATCTGCCAACCTTTTTTTCGAAATTCGACAAGCCGTTGCCCCTTCCAACATGTGATTTATATAACTTATTCCACCCGCCATATAACACTTCCGGCGCTCGTGAATTTCATCTTTGCAGATTCGGTGGTCGCTTAGGCTGTCACAGCAATTTTAACCACTTTTGCACAAGGGTTTAACCATTCCTTAGTCTAAAACAAATCACCACAATATGGAACATTCCATGCATAAAATGCCAATGCACGACATGGGCGGGGCGGATCATCATTCGATGATGATTGCAGATTTTAAAAAGCGCTTTTATGTCGTTTTAGTGCTTACGCTGCCCATCATGTTGCTCTCACCGATGATACAGCAGTTCATGGGTGTAAACTGGCAGTTTGCAGGCTCATCCTACATCCTTTGCGTTTTGTCAACTGTTGTCTTTTTTTACGGAGGTCGGCCATTTTTAAAAGGGCTGGTCAGTGAGCTGAGAGAAAAAAATCCGGGCATGATGACGCTGATCGGTTTTGCCATTACGGTATCGTATTTGTACAGTACAGCAACGGTTTTTGGTCTGCGCGGCATGGACTTTTACTGGGAACTGGCAACGCTGATACTGGTGATGCTGCTGGGGCATTGGATTGAAATGAAGTCTATCGCCGGTGCATCAAAAGAGCTTGAATTACTGGTGCAGTTGATGCCGTCTGATGCCCATAGGATGGTTGGTGATGTGGTGCAGGATGTAAAAACGGATACACTTCAGCAGCATGATATTATTCTTGTAAAGCCCGGTGAAAGAATAGCGGCCGATGGTGTGATTTCAAAAGGAGAAAGCTATCTGAACGAGTCGATGCTGACTGGCGAATCGAAACCGGTGAAAAAAATAAACGGAGATAAGGTGATTGCGGGTTCTATCAACGGGAATGGTTCAATACAAGTAACGGTGTCCCACGCAGCCAAAGATTCGTACCTCTCCAAGGTGATCAAGCTCGTGGATGATGCGCAGAAAGCCAAATCCCAAACACAGCTGCTTGCAGACACCGCCGCAAAATGGCTCACTTTTATCGCCCTCGGTACAGGCATTGTCACATTTCTGTATTGGTATTTAAGCGGACATAATCTTGCTTTTGCCATAGAACGTATGGTGACGGTCATCGTGATCTGCTGTCCCCACGCCCTCGGTCTGGCTGTACCGCTGGTGGTGGCCAGATCGACTTCGCTGGCTGCAAAAAACGGTCTGTTAATTAAAAACAGGTCGGCATTTGAAAATGCCCGGAAAATTACCACCGTCGTATTTGATAAAACAGGCACACTGACCATTGGTAAATTTGAGGTTTCAAAAGTTGTTCCTGTCAAAAAGGAGATGACTGAAAATGAGATCATTCGCCTGTCGGCTGCATTGGAGCAAAAATCAGAGCATCCCATTGCCACCGGTATTTTGGAAAAAGCGAAAGAACTTTCCGTGAATATTCCATCAGCTGAAAATTTCAATGCCATCACCGGCCAGGGTATCGAGGCAACGGTTGAAGGCAAAACCATGCGTGTCGTTAGTCCGGGGTATTTGAAGGTAAATAACATCACGGTCAAAGACCTGAAAGTCAATGATACGGAAACCGTTGTTTTTTTGATAATCGATAACGAGCTGGCAGGATATATCGCCCTTTCTGATCAGATTCGGCCGGAATCGGCAGCTGCGATCAGGACATTGAAAGAAAATAATATCAAGTCTATTTTATTGACCGGTGATAATGCTAAGGTTGCTAAAAGTGTGAGTGAAACCCTGGGCATGGACAGTTTTACGGCCGAAGTCCTGCCGGATCAGAAGCTTGAAAAAATAAAGGAGCTTCAAAAAAACGGGGAGTTTGTTGCCATGACAGGTGATGGTGTAAACGACGCGCCGGCTTTGGCGCAAGCCGATATCGGTATTGCCGTAGGCAGCGGCAGCGATATTGCAGCCGAAACAGCTGGCATTGTGCTGGTAAACAGCAACCCCAAAGACATTGTCAGCCTCATTTTATTTGGTAAAGCAACACACCGAAAAATGATTCAGAATTTAATTTGGGCTACTGCCTATAACATCGTTGCCTTGCCGTTGGCTGCCGGTGTTCTGTACCGCTGGGGTATTTTGTTAAATCCCGCAGTAGGCGCTGCTTTGATGGCTTTGAGTACCATTGTGGTCGCAATTAATGCAAGTATGTTGAAAGTGAAATAAGGAAGCGTGTCTGGTTTTGATCATCATCATTTGAAATGAAAAATATAGTAAGCGAAAATCGGGACGTTGCGTTCTGGTCACTGGACCTGAACGCGGCTTTTAAACAAATAAATTCCGCGCGGACCGGACTTGCGGGAAAAGATATAAATCAGCGCAGGAAACAATATGGAGCCAATAGCATCACCTCGGCAGACCACCAGACAGATCTTTTACTGTTTCTAAACCAGTTTAAAAGTCCGATCACGATTATCCTGCTGCTTGCGGCCGCTTTGTCTTATTTTTTGCATGATCATACCAACGCGGTGATCATTTTTGTTATTGTTCTGATCAGCAGCGGTCTTGGTTTTTGGCAGGAAAGGGCCGCCGGAAGTGCAGTCGCTCAGCTTCTGGCGATGGTGCGCATTACGGCAGCTGTTGTTCGCGATCAAACCGAAAAAGAAATCCCGGTTGAAGAAATTGTGCCTGGCGATATTGTTGTGCTTGATGCCGGTGATGTGGTTCCTGCGGATTGTCTGATCATCGAGTCCAACGAATTGTTTGTAGACGAAGCTGCATTTACCGGAGAAACTTTTCCGGTGGATAAGATGCCGGGCGTTTTGCCAGCTGAAACGGTGATGGCTAAACGTTCCAATTCCGTTTTCATGGGTTCGCATGTGGTGAGTGGCTCGGCTCGCGTATTGGTGATGCTAACAGGAACTTCCACCGGTTTTGGAAACATCAGTCTAAGCCTGAAAAACAGGATCCCTTTGACCGAATTTGAGATCGGAATTAAAAAGTTCGGGTATTTTCTTATGCAGATCACGATGCTTCTGGTTCTTGTTATTTTTGGAATTAATGTGTTTCTGCATAAGCCTATACTGGATTCATTTTTGTTTACCCTCGCCATCGCAGTCGGGCTAACACCTCAGTTACTGCCTGCGATCATTACAGTGAATCTATCACAGGGAGCCAGAAAGATGGCAAAGAAAAATGTCATTGTCAAAAGATTGAGTTCCATCGAGAATTTTGGCAGCATGGACGTTTTGTGCTCGGATAAGACAGGAACACTCACGGAAGGGAAGGTGAAAGTTTATCAGGGAACGGATTGTTTTGGCGTAGAGAGCCCGAAAATCATGTCGCTGGCTAAGGTGAATGCTGGGTTGCAGCAGGGATTTAAAAATCCGATTGATGAAGCCATTTCCGGATTCGATGTTCCGGGGTTCAAACAGGCGCAACGGCTGGATGAAATACCGTATGACTTTATAAGAAAACGATTGACTTTGCTTGTTGCAATGGAAGGCACCGTGAAGATGGTCACAAAGGGTGCTGTAAACCAGGTGCTTGCCGCTTGCAGTCTGGCTGAGAACGAAAAAGGAGAAAAAGTGCCGCTAACATCGGTTTTAGAAATAATCAATAAAAACTATCAGCTTTTCAGCGGGCAGGGTTACCGTACACTGGGCGTAGCATACAGGGACTGGGAAAATAACGGCCCAATCCACAAGCAGGATGAGAATAACATGGTTTTTGCAGGTTTTGTGACTTTGTTTGACCCGCCTAAACCGGGAATCAATGATACCATAACCCATCTTTCCACGCTCGGTATACGCTTGAAAGTCATTACCGGAGATAATTTGCTCGTGGCCAAAAGCTTGAGTGAAAAGATCGGTATGAAGGATGCGGTGTTTCTTTCGGGGGAAAATCTCAGGCACATGAGTGACGATGCTTTAAGACATCAGGTTCTTCGAACCGATATTTTTGCGGAAGTGGAACCGAACCAAAAGGAGCGTATTATCCTCGCTTTGAAAAAAGCCGGAAAGGTGGTCGGCTATATGGGAGATGGTATCAATGATGCGTCGGCGTTGCATGCTGCTGATGTGGGCATTTCTGTCAATACGGCGGTAGATGTAGCCAAGGAGGCTGCTGATATTGTGCTTTTGGACCAGGACCTGAACGTGCTCATTGAAGGTGTAAAAGAAGGCCGGCGCACTTTTGCCAATACACAGAAATACATTTTCATGGCCACCAGTGCCAACTTTGGCAATATGTTCAGCATGGCGGGAGCATCCTTGTTCTTGTCGTTTTTGCCGCTTTTACCAAAGCAAATATTACTGACGAACCTGATGACGGATTTTCCGGGTATGACCATCGCCTCTGACACCGTGGATGAGGAGTGGATCAAAAAACCAAGGAAGTGGGATATCGCATTCATCAAGCGTTTCATGATCGTGTTCGGCCTGTTAAGCTCCGTGTTTGATTACCTGACTTTCGGAGTGCTTTTATATTATTTCAAAGCAGGGGAGACAGAATTCCAGACTGGCTGGTTTATCGAATCGGTCGTGTCTGCGACTTTGATTGTGCTGGTGGTACGCACCCGGAAGCCATTTTTCAAAAGCCAAACTGGGAAATATTTGTTGGGGACGACTATCCTTGTTGCCCTGCTCGCACTTTTTATTCCCTGGCTTCCATTCGCCGCACAGCTGGGATTTGGGCCGTTGCCGTTCAGGTTTTACTTCGTTTTATTGGGTATTGTAACGATGTATTTGTTTTGTGCGGAAATACTGAAACATTGGTTTTACAAGAGGTTGGGAGAGGGGAAGGTTCGGTGAGGTTTTGGGCGGGATTATCTACGTTTACTTAAATTTATGGCTCTTTCTATTCGTGGTCGGTTGTATCTTTGAAGAAAAATTGGGTATATATTTAATGAGATATTTAATATCAGCAGCCACAACGATTTGAGAATTCCAAACTTAAATGCTACAAAAATATTAAATCCCAGCACAATAAGCATAATAATGATGTGCCCCAGTTCATCTTGTTTTGTTAGATAATGTAGATTCAGCAAAGTGTTTGTATTCTTTTCTACCGGTTTGGATTTTTTGTTCAGTTTTTCCCAACCAGTCCAAACTAATAATTTTCTGTAAAAATTTATTCCAAGGGACTTATATATTTTTCCTCTCATTTCCCAGCTCTTCTCATTAAAGTAAGGAGAATTTAGTTGGCTTTTCAATGTTTCAGTAAAAGTCAGCACGCATGCCATCAGCATAAAGTTCAGGGCAAATGCGAATGAAAGGCCGTCCATCCGGATATAGTGAACCAGGGCATAAACTAAACCCATTGTAATTATTGCAATAAAAACTAAAACTAAAATTCTTTTCATAGATAACTTTTTTTGGATTTTAAGATGTGGAACAACGGTTTTCGGATTGACGGAGGGCGGGATTTTTAGTGCAAATGTTTATACAAAGCAGAACAGTTTGATTTAGCACTTCACTGTTATAGAGGCACAAAACCCCGACATTCATCAAACCGCTGTGATGCGCTGCCTTTACTCATTTGTTACCAATTTCTTCTGCCAATCCAATAAGAAGTCCTTCGGTTCCCCGAATGTAGCATAGTCGATACGAGTTCTCATACTGAACCACTTCTCCAACGAGTTGAGCACCATGCCTGGTTAGTCTGGATACCATTTCGTCAATGTCTTCAACGGTGAACATGACACGCAGATAACCAAGGGCGTTCACAGGCGCAGTCCGGTGATCTGATATAATGGGTGGTGCCATAAATTTCGAAAGTTCTAGTCGGCTGTGGCCATCAGGAGTAACCATCATAGCAATCTCTACGGACTGAGAACCCAGTCCGGTAACGCGACCAGCCCATTCTCCTTCGATTGTGGCTCGTCCTTCGAGCTTCAGGCCTATTTCCGTAAAAAAAGAGATGGCGTCATCGAGGGATTCTACGACGATGCCGACATTGTCCATTCTTAGTAATTTGTTTTTTGCCATGGTTTTATCTGCTTATTAATTGAAAATCCTAATCTCTGTTTAAAACTTTATTCAATTTATCTCTAAGTGTGTCTTGCGAAGTTGCGCATAACTCATATGTATTCGCCTCATTTTGAGAGTTTGGGGAGTAAATATACGAAAACGCGTTTCACCTCAAAATGTGGTGAATACGACCGTTGTACGAATGAGATTATTCCGGATTTTATCTTTATGGGGAATTATACAGATAATTGCTGACCGGGATGTCAGACCACCCATGTGTGCAGCCTCGTAAGCCATAAAGTGTATCAAATGGACTTTTAACTGCATGCAAATTCGGATTTACAAGCTTTGCGTAAATCGACGTAGTTGCTAATCGGCCGATGCGGTTCATTAGATGCACAGATGTTTGTTTAACAAAAGTGTCATAGCAGAACATTGCTTTTTTTGCCAAACCGCTGTCAGGCTTTCGTTGTTTTTGCCTATACTTTTCCGCTATATTTTGGGTCAAAATCCACCATCCATTCAATACCGAATTTGTCTCTGAACATTCCAAAATAGGAACCCCAGGGACTGTCGCCAATAGGTGCTTCAATGCTTCCGCCAGCTGAAAGTCCGCTAAATAATTTGTAAGCCTCTTCACGACTTTCTGCACTGATCGATATCTTAGACCTGTTTTCATTTTCATTTACTTGTCCCATAAATTCCGGAACATCATTGGCCATTAAAACGTTGTTGCCAATTGGCAAAGCAATGTGCATGATCTTATTTGCATCATTTTCTGCTACCGGAAATTCAGGGCTTGATATATCTTTGAGGCGTATAATCTTTGCGAACTCCCCGCCAAATACTGATTTGTAAAAATTGAATGCTTCTTCGGCATTTCCGTTGAAGTTAATGTGCGGATTGATAAGTGCCATGATTTTTATTTTTTAGGTTTGTTTTTTTGTTTCAAATGTTTGAGAATATGGTGGTGTAATACGGTGATAAATTACGTTTTGGCGCTTTGCGAAGTCGTTCTATTTCTCGTCCGTTTCATTGTCAAACAGTTCATGTAATTTTTGTTGCAAAAGCTTCTTGTCTGGTAATTGTGTTTTATACTCCGAAACCATTGTCGGAGAGAGGCTTCTGCTTAAAGAATATTCAACAACTTCATTGTCTTTGTCCTTGCACAACAATATTCCAATACTTGGATTTTCAATCGGTTTTTTCACGTCCCGGTCTAATGCTTCCAAATAAAAGTTCAGCTGTCCCAAATGGTCTGGCTTAAATTTGTCAGCTTTGAGTTCAAATGCAACCAAGCATTGCAGTCCACGGTGATAAAAAAGTAGGTCTATGAAAAAGTCGCTGTTTCCAACTTGCAATTTGTATTCTTCTCCTATGAACAGGAAATCCTTTCCAAGTTCAAGTATGAAGTTTTTCATCTGTCTTACAAGTCCACGTTGTAACTCATTTTCGCTGTGCGGTTCAGATAAGTTCAAAAATTCAAATACATAACTGTCTTTGAAGGTGTTTGTTAAGTCGTTACTACTTTCTCTCAACGCTGTTGAGAGTTTTGTGTTACCTATCATTGTCCGCTCGAAATGGCTGGCGGAAATTTGTCGGTCGAGTTCTCGGAAGCTGTAATTTTCTTGTTTGGCAAGTTTCAAATAAAATTCTCTTTCTTCTGCTGTCTTGCATCTTGAAAATATAGCCAAATTATGAGACCAACTAATTTCTCTCAACAGTGTTGAGAGTTTTGGAAAGTCCTTGTAAGTCTCGTAAAATTGTTTCATTCTCCAAATATTCTTATCGGAGAAGCCTTTTATTTCGGGTTCATTGGTTTGAAGGTACTTGGCTAATTCGATTACAATAGCGTCACCCCATTCAGATTCCTCAATTTTCTTGCTGATATATTCTCCTATATTCCAATAGAGGTTAATCAGTTCAGCGTTAACGGCTCTTATTGCGTTTGTCCGAGATTGCTTTATAAGCTGAATTATGTCCGTAAACCGTTTGTCCATTATTTGTTTCTATGTGCTACAAATTTATGTTTTTAAGTTGTAGTTTCTTCGTTGTGAAGGATTTATACCATTACTGCCAATGGTTTTCAGCTTGGCTATGTAGTGAAAGTCGAAGAACAAATGTTCATTTTTGAACCAAAGTTCAATCAATGAACTGCCGTTGAATTTAACACTAAACCCGCCATTTTGCCAAACTGCTGTTGAACTAAACCTTCTGTAGCTCCCGATCTCTGGGACAATATAGCGTAATAAATCCTTTCTTGAAAGTTCATTAAATCAATCATTTTATGACATTCAGGAAAGGAGATTTTACAACAACAATTAGCAAGGCTAAAGACTTGGTTCCGGGGTTCGGGGAAGCATTCTCAATGTTTGAGGAGCGCGTTGTACTGGACCGGTTGAGCAAGAGTTTGGTGACCAATTATGGTCGAAACGTGGCACATCTTGCATTGCACTTTATGCGGTTACCGCATGAGGTATCCATTGCGGAGGTCAACGGCTACCTGTACCGCAAGTCTGTACACGAGGGGTTTTCGGAGAGCTATTTCAAGCAGACTGTATTCGGAATGAGGTCGCTTCGGCGATCCGATTTGGTATAGACTATTTGGTCAGGATGAGCATGCTATCAAGCTTCCCGTGATTAAAAAGGAAAAGAAATTGCCTGAGGTTTTGTCAAAAGAGGAATGTAAAAAACTTTTCAAAGCACCTCGTACACTGAAACACCGTTTTCTGCTTTCGTTTGCCTAC
>NZ_SZVO01000024.1 GCF_005280585.1 Dyadobacter frigoris | reverse complement strand
GTAACATATAAACTGCCCTGATAGAAGACTCCGCCCTTCGGGAAAGGGATATTTCTTGCGAAAATCTGATTTTTTTCAAACTTACCATCGCCGTCCACGTCTTCTAAAAGACGGATGTGATAGGACGGATTCGCAAGCATTTTAACAGTTCCCATGATATTGGGTTCAGTAGACTCAAAAACAAAAAGGCGCCCTTTGCCGTCGAAGCTGGCAAACATTGGATAAGAAATTGAATCCGATGCAATCGCACTTTCAATGGTAAAACCTTCCGGAACACTGAGCCCTGAAACTTCATCCGGCGCCTTTCCTATGGATCCCATAAAGAAAGTACCGGCTATAAAAAGACTCACTCTCAATACCGTTTTTTGTATCATAGCTGATCTGTCGTTAGTAAAAAACTTATAACTTTTATTTGATCTCATTGGAATGACGATTTGATAAAAAATTCACATCTGATGTTTACGACTTTTTATTAGCAACGCTAATAGATATACGCAAATTTGTTTTTTAGCCGGTTGCGCTATTTAACTACTGTACTCCTATCACTGTGGGCGTCCGTATTCCGGGTTTTATTTCACCGCTGACGTACACCCATTGGTTATTCCAGAACACAACCGGCAATGTAACTTTTGACAGAATTTCAGTTTGTTCGCCAGCATATTCCCAGCGATCCGTTTCGGGAAAATAGTAAAGCATACTTTGGGTAATACCAGGGTGCGTTTCAGGATTTTGGTACAAAGCTGTAATTGCATCGATCCCACCCCAAAACAGAAAGCGATCATTATTCAGTACCGGTAGCACAGTACCAGCAGCCGATATTCCTTTGGGCATCGGTGCCAGCTTTTGCCATTCGCTTTTCCAGTTCCCGCCATTTTTATGCAAAGTCAGCCGGTAACTATCCGATAATATAGACCTGTATTTTATTCCTTTGGAATTAATGGCTGATGTTTCCCCGCCGAACAAATAACATTGACCCTGATAAAAAGCACAAACCGGAAACAGACGTTCTGGTCCGGGCCGGGCTTCCAGCTCAAACCAGCCGGCAGACAAATCTTTCAAATCAAGCGCAAAACATTTTTTTAATGCACTTCCTGAAGAATAACTGCTTCCTCCAAAAATGACAATGATATCATCAACAAGGGTACCGGCCATATTGGCCAGCGGAACAGGCAGCTGTGGATAAGCAGATTTCAGCAATTTCATTCCGTCCCATTCAAAACCAGTTACCTGGCTGAGATGGCCATTTTCATTATTTCCGCCGATTAAAATAATTTTATTCTGATACGAAACAGTAACTCCGTAACCAGAAGGCTCTGTTAGTTTTTCATTTGCTTTTACCCAATTTTTACCATTTTCAAGGACATAAATATCATCATACCATTTTTTTTTGCCGCCTTCCCAGGGATATTTGTCAGGAAAGTTGGCTCCTCCCATCACAATCAGCATATTATGACTTACTCCTGCATACATTCCTGCCCAGCCTTTTTCTGTTGGAAGCGGTGGCAGCTGAGCCCAGTGAATTGTTTGCTGAGCCTTCGTTTCTGAAATTATCATCATAAAAATCAATAACAAACTGTAAGAATAATTTATCATTTCCGGGCGCATTTAAGAAATATTCATTGATCAACAGTAATCAAAAGAACGGCTCCCGGCCCCGGCTCGTCATATCCTCCCGTTACCAATAAAATCTGGCATGAACTGGTTTCTTCCACAAAGCACAGATTACTGGTTAGCGGAAGGCCGGTATCAATTGTAAAAAGCAGATCACCGCCAGAACTCAAAATCTGTATAGCTCCCATTCCATAATGGGCGACCCACAATTTCCCGTCAGCATCCACCGCCAACCCGTCGGGAAGATTGTCCGTTTTTTTTCCTGGTAAATGAGATGGCAACCGGGCAAAAACTCCGGGTTTGTTTTTAGCAATACCCGGTTCGCTGAGTTCAATAACAAGGATCCTGTTTTGATAGCTTTCCGCCACATATAAATAATTTTCATCCGGTGAAAGTGCCAGCCCATTGGCATAATCGATGTTACCAGCTACTAAAAATTCTTTTCCATCATGTCCTTTGAAAAACACTTTCCCTTCGTGTCTTACAGAATCCGTAAAGTATAAATTCTGATGTTTGTCAAGTATTAAATCATTGGGCGAACTCACCGCAAAACCTGCACATTGGTACTGAATAACATAACCCATAAAATTTCCCAAAGCATCATAACGACTGATACCAGCCTGCTGGCTATCGCAGAACCAATGCGCATGATCAGGCAAAATTACCTGACCATTCGGACAGCTTCCTGTTGCCCATTTTGTATACTTTCCCTCTTTATCAATTTTCCCTGCAAAACCCGCTGTTAAAGCTGAAAAGAAAAAGTTGCCGTCCTGATCCACCGACGGCCCTTCTGTATAAAACGGCAAATCGATGAGTTTCTTAACGGCGTAATTTTTCATAATTAAGAATATACAATGAGAATTAAAGTCCTCTAAATCAACAATATAATTGATAAAAATTTTTCTGCTATTCAAATGGAAACATCGGTTTTCGTCTGTTTTTATATTTAAATAAAGTCATGTCGGCCTGCGTAACACCAGGCGTATTTACCTGCATAATGGTTGGGCAAACCTGCTCATAAGCAGCAATTGGAGCGTTTACTCCTTTGGCTATAATGATATCAAAAGATCCGGGTTCAATTCCAAAAGCTGTCATTTGCCGCAGACTATATGGAGGAGTTCGTTTTGTTGTCAGCATCATTGTATTCCCTTTCGCTGTTTCTACAATGGCGGTAATACCCATATCATAATTTACAAAGCCGCCGTGTTTGGGCGTATCTTCGGTAAAAATTCCGTCAGAAATCTGTTTGAGCAAAACCATAGATTTGTATCCTTTTTCACCTATTATTAATTCAAAAGAATCTCCCGGCTGATGTTTGCACGCTTCCTGAACAGCCAATGAATCATGAATACAAATAAATAGTTTGCTGATGTTCTGGCCTTCCAGATATTCAAGAAGAAAAGTACTGTTCCCGGCCGATCCCGCGCCCACATTGTCTCCCATGTCGAGCATTAATACAGGCCTGGGAATAGTTAAAAGTGAAGTAAGAAGTGTTTCTATATCATTTTTGCTACCGTTAAAATCTTTCTTCCGCGCAAGCATATATGCATGAAGCTCACCTCCCTTATCAGCCAGAAACCCTACTTTCCTTGCCAAAGTATTTTTATCACCTATGATGATAAAGCCTGAGCCCATTTCGGCTACATCGGCATACGGAAATCCCAGCAGCACGCTTATTGAAAGCAGTTTATATTGATACTGAAAATTCTGTGCATAAGCATATAAACTTTTACATGGTTCGTGAGAAGTATATTGCTGCTCAATGCTGATCGCCAGCGGAAGCTGTATCAATTGCTGCACCGGAGATATATTCCCTCTTAACATTTCTGCCATAATGGTTGCTGCCCGCCGCCCCGTTTCATACTGATCAACGTGCGGATTGGTACTATAAGCCACCAGCGCATCCGTAGCAGCAACCATAACATGACTCACATTAGCGTGCGGATCCAATGTACCGGTAACAGGAATTTCCATCCCTAATTTATTTCTTAATAATGCAAGCCAATGCCCATCCATATCAGCATAAGATTCTGCAACGCCGGCTCCGTGGGGCACTACAATACAGCCGTCGACAGGAAGCACCGCGTCAAGTGCCAGCATCATTTGGTTTACGATATACTCGTAAGTTTCCTTTTCTATCAGTCCTCCGGGAGTTGCCGAGACATACAAAACCGGAACCAGTTCCATATCAATGCTACTGTCAATGAGATCAATAACACCACTTATTTCATGGTTAGCTCCTTCATATTCCGTTCGTATAGCATTACCAGCCAGCCAATACCCATTTTTGAAATCATCCAAAGTTGTTGGTGTTTCAATAAAAGTGTTGGTTTCATGGTAAATACCAAGAAGTGCAATACGCTTTTTGGGCACTGGATTGATTGCCATATCATTAACTTTAAATATGAAAACCTGATCTTACTTTCCTACATAAATCACTGCATCCACCTCAAATTTCAGTAGTTCTCCCAGGCAGCCAATAAGCGTTGTGCGTGCAGGAAAAGGCTCTTTGAAATATTCTCTGTAAATGGCATTAAACTCTGAAAGGTATTCTTGTTTTCCAACATAATTCCGCACCTGCACAGCCTCATCCAGACTTGCACCCGCCGCTTCTACAATCCTTTTCAAATTGTTAAAAGAGCGCCTGCATTCTTCTTCAAAAGTATCGTCAACAATGTTTCCCTGATCATCCACGGAGGCTTGTCCGGATACAAAAAGGTAATCTCCGGAAATAATTCCGGGCGAAAAAGGCAGGGAACTTTTTGGAATATTTTCGCCGGTAACTACAATTTTCTTACTCATAATACGCCGTATTTTTGATATGCTTCCACTGCTTTCATTCCATTTTTAATAGCATCGCGTGTGATGTTTTCAGCATTTATTTTTTGCAAAGCAGCCTGGATAACTTCTGCCTCCACTTCTTTGGGAATTACCACAATCCCGTCTTCATCAGCCATTACAATGTCGCCCGGCCGGAACTTTACTCCGTCTATTTCCACGGTAATATCCATGTCCACAACACGTTGCCTGTTCTGACTATCATAAGGATTTTTTGAAATGGCGAAAACAGGAAATTTCATCTCCCTCATTTTGTCGATGTCCCGCACACCGCCATGCACGATCACACCGGCACAACCTCTGTTACCCGCAGCTGTGGAAAGCAGTTCGCCCCATATTCCGGAACGGGTCGAACCTCCCGCCGCGGCAATAAGAATGTCGCCCGGCTGACAGGAATCCACCGCCTGAAGTTCAAGTTCATAAGGATTTGGATCCACATCATACATATCGGCCCAAAGTGTAGTTTTACATCGCCCTATCATCTTCGAAATACCGGTGTAGGAAAAAAAAGTAATTCTTGTAGCCTGCCTGGTATAACCAAGCTTATCCAGTACATCCGACAAAACGGCAACATAAAGCTGGTCTTTTAATTTTTCTAAATCCATTTTTCAAAAAGTAACAATATGGTTTATATGTTTTTATAGACTAAATACTTTCATTCTCCTTACCGGGCCTGACAAAATATAACAGCCCGGCACATACCAGTAAAGTGACTGCTGCTACCTGAAACATTCTTTCAAGGTTTATTTCCGCATCTCTCAATGCACCTGCGGCATATAATCCCAACCCTCCGATAATACAGGAGATCATATTCAGCACACCATAACCGGTAGCCCTGTATCTTGGATCTACGATCATACAAAGAATAGGCATCATATTGGCATCCAGAAATGTACGTGTAAACGCATAGATCATAAAACACACCACTGCAACGGCTAAAATTGTGGTGCTGCTTGCAATAAAAATTCCTGGAGCAGCTACAACAAGGCCGATGACCGGAACCATAATGCGGCCTCTTGGAAAACTACGGCTCCACCGGTCGGCAAGATATCCTCCTGTTAAAACGCCAAGTAAAGATGCAGTATGAAAATAACCCGTCGCATACATACCAGACATCGTTTGGGAAAGATTAAAATGCTCTTTATAATAGGTTGGAAGCCAGCCCACGACCATCCAGCTTACCATGCCGCCCAAACCCCAAAAACCCATGGCCAAAAGATAAGATCGGTTTTTAAACAGATCTTTAATGGCATTTTTGAAACTGATAACCGGCAGATTTGTTAATACAATTTTTTCCTGAACACCCTCTTTTTTGTCACGAAGGGTAAAAAGAAGAACCAAAGAATAAACCATTCCGATCCCGCCAAATATATTAAAAGCAAAATTCCAGGTACGATCTTCCGCCAGCCAGCCTCCGATAAATCCCAAACTTTGTCCGATCATAATTCCGCCCATGTGGATACCGGTAGCCAGTGAACGGGTACTTCCGCGGTGATAATCGGTGATCAATGCAAGGGCTGCGGGTATATAACATGCTTCACTGATCCCCATCAGCGCACGCGTCCATAATAATTCTTCAAATGTGGTGGCATGGGCAGTAAACCAGGTAACAATGGACCATACAAATAAACTGCCGATAATAACCCGGCTGCGATTGAAGCGGTCAGCAAGAAAACCTGCCAACGGACTTAGTAAGCCATAAACCCAGAGAAACAATGAAGTTAGCAAACCAAACTGCGCGTCGGTCATCGGTATGGATTGCAAAATAGATCCCCGCATGGTGGTGATCATTGTCCGGTCCAGGTAATTAAGACAACCTACCACACAAAGCAGCGCCACAATGATCCAGGGATAAATATTTGATTTCGGATTCATTTCACCTGCCATTTCATTCATAGTAAAATTTCATCCTTTAAATTTTGTTTTAGAGCAAATACCACCTCTTCACGCAAGAATTTTACAGGTATTGTTCGAGGGTCGAAATACAGTCCTGTCGGTTTAAAGTCTCAACCTCCGGTAAATCGAAATGCCTGTCCACAGACATCATATCTTTGAAACCGCTCCCGGTGACCAGACAAACCACCGTTTCATCTTTTCCAATTTCTTTTCTTGCAATGGCTTCTTCCAATCCGGCTAATGCCACTGCTCCTGCCGGCTCACAGAAAATGCCTTCTTTCCGGGCCAGCATTTTCTCCCACTTAAAAACATCGGCATCATTGACTACATAACCATTTCCACCCAGCTTCCGGCAATT
The DNA here is from genome assembly GCF_005280585.1 of Dyadobacter frigoris. Taxonomy (GTDB): domain Bacteria; phylum Bacteroidota; class Bacteroidia; order Cytophagales; family Spirosomataceae; genus Dyadobacter; species Dyadobacter frigoris. The sequence continues at coordinate 84,194 of NZ_SZVO01000024.1, read as the reverse complement.
TTCAATGACCTGATCTCCATCAATTACACTTGCCACCTGCAAGCCACTTACTACTGTAATAGAAGCACTTACAGCTGCTGCATGAATTTTCCCGTTTCTTAATGCAGAGGCAATGGTATCATTTCCTTCGGGTTGTACACAGTTGACTTTAATGCCGGATGACGAAGAAAGAACAGCTTTTGTCATTGCCAAAGTAAGACCGCCGCCACCCGCCGGAACAAAAAGCTGATCGACTCCGTCAGGAAGCATCTCAAGTATTTCATAAACGATCGTCTCCACGCCCTGCATCGCAGATGAACAGTAGCGATATGCGCTGATCGGCAGCGGCAATTGCCTGGAAGAACATATTTTTTCAAGATCATCAAAGACCCTGCTGGTTATTTCAGCATTTTTCCCAAAATCCTTTACCATCAAAATCTGCGCGCCATAGAGTTGCATTTGCTTCACTTTTGATTCAGGAGCGCCATCGACCACCACCAGCATGCACGTAATACCCGCAGCGGCACAGTAGGCAGACAAAGCTGCTCCGGTATTTCCGCTCGACGTAGCTATGCAGACCTTTTGTCCGGCCGCTCTCATTTGACTGACCAATACGGCTGCAAACCGGTCTTTGTAAGAACCGGTAGGATTCAGGCTTTCCAGTTTGAAATACAAATTATTCAAACCCAAGGCTTTACCGATAAATCCTGATTTCACCAGCGGGGTCTGGCCTTCTCCCAATGACAGGCGATACTGCTCAGATACATCCGGTAAAAAAGATTCGTATTTCCAGATTGTTTTCAAAATTCGTCAGGGAACTGTTGTTTTTTAATAGAATATTTACTGAAATTCGGCTTGAAACCACCATCGACCAATACCGTTGTACCGGTAATGTAGGAGGCTGAATCTGAGCTTAACCAAAAAATAGCTTCTGCCACTTCACTGGATTTCCCTCCTCTTCCGAGAGGAGTGTAATCTGTAATTTCCTGAATAATGCGGTCACTGATATTCTGTCCATCCGGACTGGTATAATCATTGCTAAGTTCAGTTTCTATAAAACCCGGCGCCACGCCCACAACGCGGATCCCACTTCGCCCATAGGTTACCGCCGATTCCCGGATCAGACTTTCCAGTGCTCCTTTGGCAGCAACATAAGCCGGACTAGTTCCCGATGGACGTTCGGACATCATACTTGTGACGTTAATAATGACACCTCCGATTTGCTTGTGCTCCATCAACGAGGTAACCCATTTGGTCAGAAAAGCAGGAGCGGTCAGGCAAATTTTCAGCGTCTTTTCCCAATTATGTATTTGTATTGTCCGTAAACTTTCAATTGTCCGCCAGGCAGCATTATTGACCAAAACATCTATCCTACCCCATTTTTCTACTGTTTTTCCTGCTATACTTTCCAGATAAACAGCATCTGAAAGATCGCCGGGCAACAGCAGACATTCCGTTCCGTATTTTTGATCCAGAGATTCTGACAAAGCGTATAAACCGGTTTTATCAATATCACAAAGCACAACTTTATATCCTTCCTCAGCGAATTTATTGGCTGTGGCGCTTCCAATGCCTCCCGCCGCTCCGGTCAGAATAACTACTTTTTCAGTATGCATCTATCATTATTTTACCTGATTTCCCGGCAGCAGAAATCCACTGGCGCAGCAGTTCTGTTTTAATTATAAATATCTGTCAGCTTTATCCGCACGATACGACAATCCTCCAATCCTGCCCCCATTCCGTAACCTAACAATACATAATCCTTAAAAAAGTGGACAGCTGTATAACAAAATGTGCCATCCGGATCTTTTTCAATAATTTTTCTATGCTGCCAGGTTTTACCTTCGTCCTTGGAAACAGCTATTGTAAGCGGCGTGCGTTTGCTTTTAAAATAACCTTCTCCTTTTAAACCATTGTTATTCCAAATCAGGATCAAATCTCCGGTTGAAGGAATTCTGGCAATGGTAGCAGGCGATATGGGTGACGGAATCGTACTTGGCACCACCTGACTCCATGATTGCGCATGATCCTTGGAAAAAGAAAGATATTGGACTCCTCCATTGGCACGCATGTTCATCATGATTTCACCATTTTTGAGCTCAACAACGCCGGGCTCCTGCGTAATCACACTATCCGGATTTGGAACCGACTGGCCGGATTTCCAGCTTATGCCATTATCATCCGAAAAGTAACATCTTATGGTGCCGCGGTTGCTCCATTTCTTGCCAGCAGTTTTGTGCATGGAAACGGGCAGCAAAATCCTTCCGTTGCGCAACTGTTTGACACGGCTGTTATTTACAACAAAATATCCTTTTTCATCGGTAATGCATGGTTTTGCCGCTCCCCAGGTTTTTCCTTCATCTTTTGAGATCCGTATAAAAGGAATACAGTCGTCAAGTGAATTTTTGCGGGCATAGATCATCGCAATCTGATCATTGGCCATTCGCAAAAGAGACACCGACATGATATTCATTTTGCCCTCATTTTTAACAAGTACAGTATCTTTATCTGTCCAGGTTTTGCCGCCATCATCCGAAAAACGTACTGAGAGATCCGCCGGCGAAAAATCACCCGAAGATGAGCCGCTGTAACGTGAATACAGGAACATGATTCGTCTGCCTTTTAAGGTTATAAAATCGCCTTCACTGTTTCTTGGATTATCTCTCTTTGACTTTATATCCAGTACGATATCTTTGACAACCTCCGGATCATGCTGCGCCACAACATCACTGCTAAACAGTATCAAAAGCATATAAATGACCATTCCTAAAGCTTTCATTCAGCACGTTTTAATCTAGATTTCTAAATATTAACAAGCACAGTGTAGGTTAACCTTCAAGCCTGGAATGTTTGCCGCAACACTATAATTTTATTTGTAGGACAAATGTATAAATAATATTTAACTATAAATGCAATTGTATTTAAAAATTAAATACACCCATTTGTTTAAATTATTTATGAATATTTACAATTCCTTATAATGACAAAGTAGATGACAAGTAAAAAAATCGGCACTCTTGCACCCATGGAGACGCTTTCGATGACAGACCGGGTAGAAAATATTCTTCGGGATTATTTCACCGAGAACAAATTCAAACCAGGTGATGCCCTCCCCAATGAATTGGACATGGCAAAGGAGCTCAACGTCAGCAGAAATGTGGTACGCGAAGCCTTAAGCCGCTTAAGGATGCTTGGAATGATTGAGGCCAGACCAAGAAAAGGCATGATTATGGCGCAGCCCGATCTTTTTACTGGGATGGAAAAAGTACTTAATCCTTTCATACTCGGCCAAAACAGTTTAAATGAAATTTTTGAACTAAGACTGATCATGGAAATGGGAATCTCTGAATTTCTTTTTGCCCGTAAAACCGATCAAGATTTAACAGCGCTCGAAGCAATTGTTGCAAATCAGAAAGATCCAGTTCTCGCCTCAAAAGAGGAGGAAGTTGCCTTCCACGGAAAACTATATGAAATGACTGGAAATGAAACATTCAAGCGGTTTCAGACTTTACTAATGCCTATTTTTGATCATGTCTTCACAGAATATTCTAATAAGAAAACCTTTGTTGAAACCAGTAATCCGGTGACTCACTATGACTTGTTTTTATTTTTAAAAAATGGGACGCCAGACGAGTTTCGTAAGGGTATGCAACGACATCTTGCTGTATATTTTCCAGTCACTGAAACATCTTAATGTAATGTTTGGAAGGGGTTAAAATCCCGCCGTTCGTGGCATAAAACTGCTCATCAAGCTCAAATATACCGTTACGGACCTGTGTCCAGGCGGCTCCTGCAAATGGATGATAAGCAAGCATTTGCTGCCAGTTTGCATAATTCATATTTCCGTTGGTCTCGATCATACTCATTCCCAGACCCGGAAAAGGCTGCAAACGTGCTGCCAGGTTTTTATTCCAGTCAATCAGGATTGGATTTACCGTAAGATCAGCGCAGATACAAGGCACATCGCGCTCAAAAGCCAGTTTGGCTATCTTCATCGACTGGCTTAATGATTTGGCGATACCTTTCAAAACAAATGCCCCATATCCTTGTTGCAGTCGTTTTATGGCGTCCGATTCAGTATGGATACTTTCATCAGCAGCCATGCGAACACCTATGCCGGCAACACTTTCATTGTTGTTTTCAGAAAGGGGTTCTTCTACAAAAAGTATTTGACCCAATGCGCCAATTTTATCGGCATGATCAAGCAATTTCAAAAGTGTTTCTTTTTTTTCATACCGCCCGTTGGCATCCAGGGTATAAATAAGTTTGCCGTCCGGCGTTTGAGAAGTAGTCCTGTTTTTCAGCAAACGGTGTATTGCTTCTATTCTTGCTTTATCCTTTTCCAGCATTTGCGCCTGAGTCCCAGGCTGGCCCGTTTTTATTTTAATGATAAAATATCCCTGGTCAACGGCATCGGTCACATCTTTTTCAGGCATTCGGTACGAAACCTGGAACATGACCCCAACTTTGTTATTCCTTGCTGAAAGTGCTTTTCTGTAATCGACAGGTATCATTTCATCAAAATTCTTAAACCGGTTTTCGGACGCATATATGAGCCATGCCGCATTATCAACGCTGATCAGGGCGTTAAATACGAAATTGACATTCAACTGATCACTTCCTGTAATTTGTGCTGCCTCTTTTTTCAGTTCAGGTAAAATGCTGTCCAACAAGCCAATGGGTGTTTCAAAGCTTGTTTTCTTTACCAATTGCAAAGCCCTTTCAGTAACTGCATACATCAGTGCATTTCCACCCGCTTCGGAGTATTTCGAAAAAAGATCTGCATCCCCATAAAGGACACTTTGCGTGGCTATTCCAATGTAGCTTTTTCCTTCGGAACGGAGCTGAGAAGCCGTTTGCCAAAGTTCAGTCAGATAGCCGCCCTTAAAGCCAAAAGGTTTCAATAAAGTTTCTCTCTCAAAGTTGGAATTGGTCGTTTCAACCCGGATCGATTTCAAAGATTTGTTCATTGGAAGCTGGAATGATAGTTCACTGATTGAAGTAAGCAGTGCAGCACTTTTTATAAAATTCCGCCTGTTCATTTTTTCAAAACTTGCTTTATTGCTTTTGTCAGCACATCTTCCACCTCAGGTGCTACTCCCGAAACGATGTCGCCGGTTTCATAGCCGCCCTGGGAATAAGCGATTTTGGTACCAATATAACCCGGCCCGTATTCTTCATAGGCGGCAGTACAGACGTATTCTCCGTTGGGCCTCAGCTTCTGGGCGGCCAGCTGATATTCAACAAACAGCTCGCCGGGAACATTGAGCAGCCAAACTTTACCCAATCGCAGGGACGAAATATTAACTGTTGTTTTGGCCATGGATCGCTGATACCACCCCAGCTTTTCAGCCGCACGGTAGCGTTCAGAAAGCGTTGCCTTTTCATTTGACAAGCGTTTTCTCAAATCGTCTTCTACAATATTTTTGCCCAAGGGAAGAATGATCCCGACATTTTTCCAGGACAGATCGTCAGAGCTAATCCAGGTCTTTTTGGTCGAATCCCAGGCTTTTTTCATCGCAGTTTCTACTCTGGCGGCAAGTACAGGGCGCATAGGTACTGATCCGTCATTGTATTTTCCGGCTGATATATTGCCGCTGGCTCCGTTAAAATTAATATGCGGCACTCCGTTTAAAGATTTTTCTCTTGCATTACGGGCAATGCCTATAAATTCACAGGTTACATCGCCTTTTCCATAATAACTTTGCGGATGCGTTGTGTAATAGGACATGACAACGATCGGTTTATCTTTATTCCAAAAACTAACACTTTTGAGCCAAGGATCTATCAGGCCTTCCGGTGCAGCAATGGCAGCAGGATCTTTCGAACTGCTCCAACGGATAATGGCTACCTTACCATCAGCACCTAAAATTCTCCGGTTAGAGGCTACGCTGTCAACTTTTGCCTGTCCGAAACCAATATGAGTGACTGGCTGTGCATTTTTAACCGCTTCGGTTACAGCCGCAGCTACGTTATTTATCACTTTTATAACAAAAGCATTATCGATACTGGTGCCGCCCAAACCGTATTGCTCTAATATTTTTTCAATGGTAAAATCACACCTCACACCGTCATGCTGGTGAAGCACGTGAACAGAAACCCGGTCAATTGTTGTATTCGCTGCCTCGGCTAATTGTTGCCGCCACATATCTTGTCCTTCGTTGGAAATACCAATCCAGTCAACCGCGCACAGCACAATCGGTTTTTGGTCTGATAAGATCACGATTCCGCGTGCACTCAGCGGATCGGTAATGGATCGGGCAATTGCGTAAGCGACCGGACTGCCAACCGGCGGCGTGGCATCGACATTAAAAACGCCGACCCGGATTTGACCGGCAATTGTTAAATGTGTGATCAAAAACAAAAGCGCTGTAAGAAATCTGGCGTTGTGCATTATCTTTTATTTGATGCTAATATTCGTTTCAAACTGATTTTCAGGACATTATTAAACCTGAGGCGCCCAATAAGTGCAATGTCCGTCTTCCGAAACAGGTCCGGCAAAGAGAAGACATCCGCCGCATTCTTTCCCATCTTTAACCGGTATCCAAAGTTTGCAATTGCCGCATTGTTTGTCCTGAATCGGCGACAGGCTCACGTAACCCAATGCCTTTCTCTTCTCCACATCAACCGCATCAACTCCGGTAAGATCCTCACAGGGACTGATCTTTGCGACAGGATTTGTATTTTTTTTGGCCGCTGTTTTTTTCGTTCCAACGCAACTGCTAAGAAAAAATCCGCCTGTTGAAACGATTAAACTCAACCCAAAACAGCTTTGCAGAAACTTCCTGCGTTCATTTACCTTTGTCATATTTTCAAACTGTTACTTAATAAAAAAAGGCTTCATCCCCTTCCCGATTCCGGTGATCGTACAGATGCCGAATTAAATTACTAATGAATTCCTGACTCCCGTAATGGCCTTTTTCACATCTTCGCTAGCTCCCTCTTCTAGTTTCAGAAGACCTTTCACAATATTTTTATCCGCTTCTTTTTTATTTTTAGATCTTTTAATTCCTTTGGTTAGTCCGTTCAAACCTGCGATTTGCCAGTTTTTTTCAGTTTTGGATAAAACAATGATCAAACTGCTGATTTCATTTTTACCGTTACGCGATCCGCTCACAAAGGCGAAGTCCTCTATAAATTTCAGTTTACCATCCGAACTTTTATTGAAATACATTCCCCTGCTTAGCAAAAGCTCGGGAAAGTCGGCGGAAGAACCCGGATTTGAACTTAATATGGCCAGTCTGTAAGATGCATTATCTGCGTGTTTCTCGGCTATACCCGCCAAAGCAGGTAAAACTTCTTTTTCGGAAAATTGTCCCAAACTGAGTGTCGCCTGAAAAGCGACTTGGGGAGAAACATCTTCTGTCAGTTTGATGATTTCAGGAAGGTACTGTGGGTATTTTTCTGCAAGCACCAAAGCATGTTCGCGAACGCCTGGTTCGGCATCATTCAATGCTTTTTTTATAATTTCGGCATCCAAAGAATTTAACCCTTCCAAAACGTAAAATGCGTGCAGACGGCCTTTGGCATCCTTGCTTTCAGCGAAAGTTTTTTTCAGCAATGAAACGATGCTCATGTCTTGCCGTTCCAAGAGCATACGCTGCGCAGTCAGCCGCCACCATTGATTCGGATGTGATAGCAGCGCTAACAGTTCTTCTGATTTTCTGGCACTTAGATCAGTAAGCTGAGCATCCCGCTTTTGTCCGCTTGTGGGAAACAGGCGCCAGATCCTGCCATAGGTGTCCCCATTGGTGAAATCCATATCTGATTTCAAATCTTCGGGAATCGAGACCGGCGTTTCAATATGCTGCCGGTACATGTCAACAATATAGAGATAACCATCGGGGCCTAGGGTGAAATTCGCCGGGCGAAACCAGGTATCAGTAGCGGCAAGAAATTCATGATCTTTTTCTTTCTCGTCCCGTGATGCTACATAGGTCGGCTGGCCGGGAACAGACTTTAAAATATCCCTGTGAACCAGATTTCCTGACACATCTCCTGTAAATATGGAACCATAAAAAGATGCACCAAAACCATCACCACCATAGAAAGTACCACCCGATGCGCCGGTAAAATGATCACGTGCATATTCTTTATAACCTGATTTTAGCGAATCATATTTTGCCTGCCGCCGGTCACTTCTTTGCTGACGCCAGTAAGGTGTCGCCGACTTTTGGAACATGACAAGTTCATGATCAGAGATATTCGTTTCAGAACGGTAAGTGGGCATAAAATTGTGCCGGTGTATGTAACGGTATGCTATGGGTGACTGCTGGATATGAAGCGTATTTTGGGTTACAAAACGGTGGCCCCAGTCATCCAGCGCTAAGCCAAATTGCCCCGAACCTGATTCAACTTCAAATAAACCCCGGTCCATTCGGAAGCGAAAATCACCCCCGCTAACATCCACAGGTGCTGCGCCGGGATTTTGCTTAGAGGTAATTTGTCCACCTTGTCCATGGTTATTGGCATATATCCAGTTGTCAACCCCGAAGCGCAGACTGGTAATCTGAGCCTCAGAATTCTTAGCAAAAAAGCCTGTGAAAAGTATCTCTTTTACATCCGCTTTAAAATCCCCGTTGGTATCTTTCAAATATAAAATATCAGGTGCAGCGGTTACGATGAGTCCTCCCTTCCAAGGCAGAACAGAAGTAGCACTGGGCAATTCTTCTGCAAATACATAGGATTTATCAACCTTGCCGTCGCCGTTTGTATCTCTCAGCAAACGGATCCTTCCCTTAAAATTACCAAGTTTTGCATCATAAGGATAATCCCCCATTTCGACCACATACACGTTTCCATGTTCGTCAAAAACCATATCAACGGGCAGCACCACATCAGGTTCCGTAACAAATGGTTCTATTCCAAATCCTTCCTGAAGCTGAAATGTTTTCATTGATTCCTGAGGCGAAAGTCCCTTTACATAGCGCTGTGCAAAACCGGGAAAACATAAAAGTAGCAAGACCGGTAGCACAAAAAAATCAAGTCTGTTCTTTGAAAATATAGTCATCATTTTAAATTGATTCATTGACCGTTCGTAATTGTGAAAGGGAGCCTAAACCGTAAAACTTCGCATTTAAATAGATTTCCCTTCCTACTTTTCCATCACTTTTGCAATAAAAGCTTAATGGCTTTCATCAGCACAACTTCCACTTCGGGTGCCACATTCGAACCTAGCTCGCTTACTTCGTAACCTCCTCTTTTATACGCATCGGCCGTGCCAATGTAGCCTGGCCCCATATCGCCATAAGCCGCCATAGCAACAAATAAATCAGGCCGCTGGGCTTTTGCAGCAAGCTGATACTCAACAAAAAGCTCACCGGGCATATAGAGTATCCGGGCATTTTTTATTTTCAGACAGCCCAGATCTATTTTCATTCCGCTTTCACTTCTCCGCAGCCAAGCCATCTTTTCCGCGTTTCCATTATTCTTTTTCAAAAGGGTATTATCCACCAGTAATTCTTTCTGCATTTTAAACAAATATTTTGCTGGCGGCAAAATCACCGGTTCTACCACCCAGTCTATATCCTGCGCTTTGACGGATTCACGTTTGGTCGATTCCCATGCAAGGCGCATACCTTCGGCGAGCCGTTCTGCAAAAACCAGGCGGTTCTTATGTGAACCGTCATTATATTTCCCGGCTGCAATATTTCCGCCTGCTCCATTGAAATGAATATGGATCGCATCGGGTTCTGCCAGCTGGCGGTAAAAACGGGCAACACCAGGAAAATCGGGATTAACCACGCCAGTGCGATAGTAACTTTGCGGATGCGTTGCGTAGTAACTTAGTATGGCAACAGGTTTATCATGATTCCAAAAACTGATCAGTGAGAGTTCAGGATCAATTAATCCCTCCGGTTCGGCACGCACCAGTGAATCCTTGGTTGTGGACATACGCGTCAACCGCACTTTGCCGGAAGCATCATAAATATTTCTATTGGAAGCGACTTTATTTACCTTCGATTTGCCCAAACCGATATGGGTAATAGGCTGGGATTTGTCGAGGGAATTACGAACAGCAATGGTCAGCTGGCGGATACATTCTCTTGCAAAAGTACCCTCATAATTAGTTGGGTGAATAACTGCCGGATCTATTCCTGCCTCCAGAAGCACCTGTTCAGCACCCGGGTCATATCCGGGAGCATCATGCTGATGCAATACATTAACTGTCACATGATTAGGAATCGTACCGGCAGCAGCGGCAATCGCATTTTTAAATTGATCCATCCCCTCATTTCCAATTCCAAGCCAGTCTACTGCACACATCACGATCGGCAGTCCTGAACCAAATAAAATAATTCCTTTGGCCCGTAAACCAAGATCCCATTTGTTTATTTCAGTATCATAAGCCAACTGGCTTCCCACCGGAGGCGTCACGTCCATGTCAAAGGACGACAACCGAACCGTATCCGAAAGCGGAGTTCGCAAAACAGGACCAATCTTGGCATGTGAGAGTGTATTTTGGAAAAGTAGTGCCAGTAAAATAAGACATATCTTACCAATGCCCTCCCCTCCAAACAAGCCTGAATAATATTTGTAACAATCCATAAACCAGGTATAAATAAAAATTTTGATCGTTTTTAATGCGTTAATTTTATGGCAAAAGCAACAGAATTAACGCATTAGTCTGATAGCTGACCATTAGGAATTGATCAATAATTAGGATTTTGTTTTAGCTTGGTATTCTTATCAATTACAGCTTGGGGAATGGGCAATAAATAATTTCTCTCTGCAAAAAACAATCGTCCGCCATTGGGTACCGTGATTACAGAATATACCTTTTTGTCCCCTTCTTTGGTGATTTTCATCGCATGCGACGAGCCGTTCAAATTGATTTCAGCCGTTTTAAGCCTAAGCAGGTCGGGCCAGCGCTTCTCTTCAAAAGCCAGTTCTACCCTTCTCTCCTGCTGTATGAATGCCCGCATTTGTAGCTGGCTCAATCCAGATTGCAGGGCGGGCAGCCCCGAGCGTGCCCGTACTTTATTGACCGCACTATAAACCGATTCATCCGGACCTGATTCTTCATTTTTTGCTTCTGCGTAACTCAGCAGGACTTCTGCATATCTGAAAATAATAAAATGCGCGCTGCTCAGATTTTGGTAACCGTTAGCGAATTCGTACTTTGGATTCATCCCTTTTCTGATGTAATATCCTGTATTGGTTGCCTCATTGGCACTGGACAGATCCAGTGTATTGGCAGAACCTGAACCAATCCACATTTGCATTTCATAGCCCAGCCATGTGCAGCCATCATAAACAATGGACTGGTAGAATCTTTTTTCACGGTTCAAATATGGATTCTGAGGATCGTAGCCGGAAGCAGGATCAGTAATCGGTAAACCATTTGCCATAAAATAAGAATCAACCAATTCCTGCGTCGGGTTAGGCGCGCTGTACGACCGCTGGGTGCCACCAACAGTCCATGCAGCCTGTAAACCTTCTTTACAGGCCCCCAGCGTAGTTCCTCCTAAATAGGCTTTATCAAATATTACCTCGATATTATTATTTTTATCTTCGTAAAACATCGTTTCCATATCAGGGAACAAATCATATATTTTAAGATCCATAACCTGCTTATTTGTAGCCGCTGCGACTCCCCATCTTGTTTTGTCATTTAGCGGATTATTTAAAGGACTGGCCTGAAATAATTCACACCATCCTTTCAATGTAAGGGCAGCGCCCCGGCTTGCTCTCCCTGTTTCAGCCACAAGCGGTAAATCAGCGGCCAGTGAAGCACATTCATCTGCGATGAATTTAAAAGTTTCATCCGAAGTATTTCGCGCCCTAAAAATAGCGTCGCCCTGCTCTCCCTGGTTCAGGGACTCAGTAATAACGGGGACTCCTCCATAGCGTGTCCATAACAGCTGGTAAAAGTATGCCCTCAAATAGCGCGCTTCGGCAATTCTCTTTTTCTTCCAGTCATCAGCCAGTGAGGATGCGCTAACCTTTTCAATAAATACATTGCACTTGCGTATTTTGAGATAATTAGTAGTCCAGTCGTCCCGTACCGATCCTGAGGTATAGCTTGACTTTGCATAGGTCGTAAAACTATAACCTGACGAGGAACCCCGCATGGTATTATCCGAAAAACCTTCATCGGGATCATTGGTGACAAAAGGCCCTGATATAGATCCGTAGATATCATTTAAAAACAGGTCTGCATTCCCGGTTGTTTCCCAGGCATTGCCATCGGAAACCTGATCTGAGGGGATAACGTCCAAATAGTTGCCGCAAGAAGTGACTACGGCCAGCGATAGCAGCACCGCTATTCTTGATAAAAAATTGTAAGCAATTGCTCGCATGAGTGTATTATTTACCAGTGGATTAAAATGTAAGGTTAAGGCCCACAGAAATCACTTTCTGCTGAGGATAATTAAGTCCTGAACTAACTACGTTTTCAGGATCGTAATTAACTATTTTCGTCCAGGTCAGCAGGTTTTGGCCTGAGACAAAAACTTTTGCATTTTGGATGTGTATTTTGTCAAGGATTTTAGAAGGAACTGCGTAGGAAAGCATCGCACTTTTCAATCTTAAATAGCTCGAATTCTTCATCCAAAAAGAAGAGACCTGGGTGTTATTTGTTGTCGGAGCACTGGTGATACGCGGATTTTTGGCATCCGTATTTTCAGGACTCCAAAAATCCAAATTCTGCCGGACAGGAACTGTCCCACCGTAAAAAGCCCAGGCCGCATAGGAACTGGTATAAAAATTGGTCTTTGCCGCACCTTGGAAGAGTAAATTCAAAGTCAGGCTTTTGTAGGTAACATTGGGCATAATACCATATATAATTTGAGGGGTACCTGCATTACCAATCACAGTTTCATCGTTTGTGGTGATCTTGCCATCCCCGTCCATGTCCTGGTAGCGGATATCGCCAGGCTGTATTTTCCCCCATGGCTGGGTGGCTATACCAGTTTTCAGATTGCCCGACTCATCAAACTCCGTAGCCTGAAACAAACCAAGCGACTTGTATCCAAACTGGGTACCAAGCGGTCTGTTGGTTCTTCTCCGGTTGGGATTATCATAAGTGGAAGAAGTTTCAAATACTTTCAGCAACGAATTTTTCGCATAAGTAAAATTGGCGGTAAGAGACAGCTTTAAATCTTTATTGACACTACGCGAAGTACCAATGGAAAGATCAATACCATGGTTTACCATAATGCCGGCATTCACCTGGCTGAGTCCGATACCGTACTCAGAGGGAACTGTCAGGTCAGGGCTGGTCAACATATTAGATCTTTTTTCATGAAAGTAATCTGCTTCCAGGGTAAAAAGCCCTTTCCAAAGAGAGGCCTCAATACCAACATCTGTTTTCTTTGCTCGTTCCCAGGTAATATTTGGATTTGATTCTGCCTTTTCTCTGATGCCCTGCACAGCATTGCCGCCGATCACGTAAGCAGGCCCATACACACTATACGTACTTAAATATTGAAATGCGCTGCCAGCCAAAGCACCGACTTCTCCATATGAAGCCCGGATTTTCAAGTTGTTGACCCAGTTCAAATTCTGCTTGATGAAATTTTCTTCAGAAAGCCGCCATCCTACTGAAAAAGCAGGGAAAAATCCGAATTTTTTACCAGGGGCAAAATAGTAGCTGCCATCATATCTGCCGCTGGCTTCAAATAAATATTTGGAATCGTAGTCATACTGAGCGCGGTAAACCAAACCAAGCTGCCTGGCCTTGGTTGAACTTCCGGTATTGGAAATATCAGCCTGACTGGAACTTCCCAGGTTTAGCTCATCGATACTAAGGCCAAAGTTTCTGCGGGTAGCCGAAAAATTCAGTTCATCATTTCCTTTGGATTCAAAAAGGGCCAAAAGTCCAACGTTGTGCTTCTTAAAACTCCGGTTATAGATCAAACTTGCCTGAAATGTAATCTGCGAGGCGCGGTTGTAACTTTGACTCAGCTCAGATTTGGACCTTTCGCCATAGGATAGATTATATTGACTGCTCGCTGGGTCCAGCGCCCAGATAGAGATAGGTGTAAGCCAGTTTTTATTGAAAGTATTGGTAGGATCATAGGCAACAGAACCTCTCACTTTAAGGCCAGGCACAAAGTTTAAATCCTGATCAATAGACAATTGTGAAAAAATTTGATTGGTATTGGTTTTACGATAGCCATCACTCCTGATTAACCCTGCCAACAGATTACCTGTCAGTCCATTGGGATAAATCTGTGTCCAGGTAGGATTAGCATTTGTAATGGTGATAAACATCCGCTCAGTTGTCGCAGAAGGATAGTGGTTGTTCTGCTCTCTGCCCTTAATACCCAAAGATATTTTGGTGGTTTTGGTCACCTGCGCATCCAGATTCAGGTTAAGATTATAACGGTGCTGATAGGTTGAGCCAAAAAGGCCGGCTTCGTACTGATACCCTATACTGCCATAATATTTAACCAGATCCGTTCCCCCCGAAACTTCGATATTATGACTTGTTAACGTATTGTTTTTATTGATCAAATCCCAGGGATTGTTATTAGGATAGTTGGCAGGATCAGAACCATCCTTGAACTTCTGGAGCTGGGCATCTGAATATTTGGCTGGCAGCCCATCATTCTTTGAGGCTGCATTCAATAAGGAAGCGTACTCGAAGGAATTAGGATACTTGGTAAGCACGGTTGGATTTTGAAAGCCAACATATCCATTGTAAGATAAAGTAGGAGATCCGCTTTTTCCTCGCTTTGTGGTTACCAAAATTACACCGTTAGCACCTGCAACACCATAGGGAGCAACTGCGGCAGCATCTTTTAAAACCGTAATCGTTTCAACTGAATTAGGATCAAGATCCTGAAAAGAACGTGGAATGTTGTCCACGATGAATAATGGCTGGCTATTGCCCGTAGTAGCGACCCCTCTGATATAAATACTTGATGCATCATTGCCAGGCTCGCCTGAGCCCTGGCGGAAAATCACACCGGACAATCTGCCTCCCAGGCCATTACTCAAATTTGTAATTGGCGTTGAAGCTACGTCACTTCCGCTCATGCTTGAAATGGCGGCGGTAACTGACGTTTTTTTCTGAGTTCCATAACCAACCACCACCAGTTCCTCCAGATTTTTGGTATCAGCAGCCAAAACAACATTCAGAACGCTTTTGTTGCCAATGACTATTTCCTGAGGTTCGTAGCCGACAAAGGAGAAAATAAGCGCTGTCATGCCTGAACTTCTTTCATTTTCTGTGATATCAAGCGTATAAGTTCCGTTTACGTCTGTAACCGTTCCGCGCTGGCTTCCTTTTATCAGAATACTTACACCTGGCAGAATGTCTCCTTTTACATCCGTGACTTTCCCTTTTAGAGGTGTCACAGCGTTATGAAGCAGGTTGACTTGCGGGGTAAGGGTTTGAGAAGCTTCCTTAACCGGCGTGATTAAAATGCGGTTATCCACTTGTTTGAAAGCAAGACCGTTCGGAGTCAATAATTGATAAAGAAGCTTTCCGACCGTAATCCTGGTTTCTTTAAGATTTAAATCCAGAATGTGCTTAACATCCTGCTTTCTGTACATAAATTTAAAAAAAGTATGCTGCTCAATTTGTTCAAAAGCATTGATCAGCGATTCGTTTTTTAAGGCTATTTTTATTTCGGTACTCTCTAAATTTTGTCCCTTCAGAGAAGAGGCATTCAGAACCTGAGCCGTTACTATGACCGATAAGCAGACAATTAATGAAAAGCGCATAACCTTCTTTAATTTTGCAACAGGAATGTGCCAGCATAAATATACGCCCGAGCCTCCTACTGTTGTAGAGTTTTTCATACATTTGATAAGTTTTAGTGACAATTTCTTACAAGGGTCTTGATCATTAAATCAAAGCTGCTTCTTACGGGAACCAGCGACGGCGCTGCAAAACTGTTTTCATACGTCCAATATGAAGGCAGTTTGCAGTGCTTTTTTTAAGGAGGGTATCTTCGCATCCAATGATATTATTTAGGTGAGATGATAACTTCTTTATTTTTCAGATTTAATTCATACTTCGCATCATTGAACTCGGTAATACTTTTCAATACACTTTCCAGGTTTTCGTCCTTACCGAAGGTGGTTGTAAAACGCTGATTTTTAAGCCTGTCGTCTGTAATCTGGATTTTTATATGGAAGCGTTCTTCGATATGCCTGGCCGCATTAAAGACTGTGACATCATCAAACAGCAGGTCCTCCATTTTCCATTCAACCGTTTTTTGCGCGTCCACGCTGCTTTGGACGGCCTCTTGCTTTAGAGTATTATACGTTATCTGCTGATCGGGAATCAGGATTGCAAAAGTCGTATTCTGATCACTGACTTTTACCTTTCCTCTTGTAACGGTTATAACTATACGCTTATCGCCGGACATCGCTTTTATATTGAAAGCAGTGCCAAGTACGGTTGTTGACAACCTGCCCGAATGAACAATGAAAGGTTTTTGTGGATTGTGCCGCACATCAAAATATGCCTCACCAGTCAGATACACTTCCCTCTTTTTTCGATTATCAAACGAATCGGGATAATCGATCTTACTGCCGGCGCTAAGGATCACGGTGCTGCCATCAGGAAGTTGCACCAGATTATTGGCTTTTTTAACAGGCTGGCTATTTTTTACATAAGAAACCTCTTCATGCGCTTTTTGATAATTCTTCATTAATACCGTGCAGACCAGTAAAGCAAGAGCCACGGCCGCATAGGCAAGCCATTTTTGCCGGTTTCGCCAGGCTAACGGCATGATCGTATTGCTTCTTTCCGGTAAATGCCTGTCGATATGTTCTTTAATTTCCAGCTCCAATTTGTCCTGTTCGTCGCCCGACAAATTATCTACAACGTTGGCTTGAATTTCAAATGCATTATAATAGGCTTTAAGCAGGTTTATTTCATCCTGGGTAGCACTACTTGAACGGTATTTTTTTAATATTTCTAAAAACTGTTCTCTTTGCATCTGATCGGTTACTTTTGGAAAACTCACTCTTTTAATACTCCCTTTATTTCAAAATTACCAGGAACTTATCTATAAGACAGCTAAAATCCGATTCCGCCCACGCGGCATATAAAAAATTTTTTAAATATTTTTAAGGCTAGGCAATTCGTTATACACACTTGTTTTGCAGCAGATCAGGTGTGCAGGCTTTGCCGCTTCCTGGTTTTAACAAAAGTTTTATTTGGTAACCTATAAAATTAAATAGCCGACCACACTGAAATCATTCATGATTCGCAAGCGATATCAACCTTACATCGTCTATAACCATTAACTCTCTTAAAAAATCGAATCTCTCTGAAATAGAAGCTGTGACAATCAGTAACAGCATCCCCATCAGCAGCTCCGCCTTTAATTTCGACATCGCTCTACCTAGCTGGTTGCGGACAGTTTTTGGCGAAATAGCCAGCTTTTTAGCTATTTCATCGCTGGACAAGTCCAAATCATAACGCATTAGAAAAATAACCTGCTGTTGCTTGGGTAAATTCTCAATTAAAGCTTCATAGGCTGAAAACAGTTCATTATACCGCATCTGAGCATCTGCATTGTCTTTTTGGTTATCAAGCTGTAAAAGCAGGTCAGCTATAGGTACAAATTTTTTCTCTTTTTCTATCCAGTTAAAAACACTGTTACGGACAGCGACATATAAATAAGAGGACAAATTTTCAATTTCCAAAGAAGAGGTATGCGAATTCAGGCGACCCCAGAGTTGTATAAAAATATCCTGCGCTATATCTTTTGCCTGATCAGAATTAGAAAGCCGTTTGTAGGCAGCGTTGTATACAAATTTCCAGTACTTTCTATAAAGTACATCAAACGCATCCCTGTTTCCGTTGCAAATTCCAAGAATCAGCATGTGATCCTCTTCCGTAGATATGTCTCTCATTATTTCTGGTTACAACCCTTTTATGGATAAATAACTATTAAAAGTAGAAACTCTCATTAAGCAAAGCAAATTCCACAAAAACATAATTGTTAAAAATTATATTTTGAATTATAGCTGATTAACAAAACAAAGCAATAAATGGAATTTTAAAATATTAATTTATATTATCCGTCGATAAGAAGGATAGCCTGGCAGGTTAACAATCGCTGGGCTCACTAGCGGGCTGTCGGAACGAGGCTGGTAACGTCACTGGGAATCATTACATCCAGACAGAACCAGGAAGTCAGAAACAGCCTTTAATTGATTTGCATGTGGTTAATTCAAAGACACGGCCTTCCCTCCTTTATTCTTACTGCGGTCGGCCGCTTGTATAAATCTGAATATTTCGAGGGTTTGCGCGGGAGAAACCGGGGATTTCCCTGAATCAAAAAATGATATAATCTCACCGACCAACGGTTCATAGGAAGTAAACGGTCCAAGCAGCGCTATACCTTTCTCACCAAAAGCCGTTCCCGCAATATTGGCAGCACCTGCCCTTATACCTCTTAGTGTTCCAATTCTTCCGTCATCCCATACACCAACGACCAAATCAGTTCCTTCCTGGTAAGTCCTGCTTACACGCCTGCAACCAGGGCCCATCACAGTAAAAAGCATTTCTACACCATGAATGGCATACCAAGCCAGATCACTATGATTTTTATCCAACTTGGCCGGTGCGTATACATCTGCTCCGGTAATCTTCCCGATAGAGCCCGAAACTATTTTTTGAACGCTCGCATCAAATCTGAGTGCAGAGGATGAAAAAATGGGCGTATTGTATTGTTTTGCGGCATTAAAAATTGCTATGGCCCCCTGAAGATTAGCTGCCACAGGTTTGTCTATAAACATTCTTTTACCCGCTTTCAATACAGGTAAGGCCTGCTCCAAATGAGATCTCCCATCGTTTGATTCCAGTAAAATTACATCTACCTTGGTTAAAAGCTCATCAATGGAACTGACAATCTCCACACCCTGGTTTTGCACTGCCCTTGTGATTTCATCCTTGATTTTTAAAGCAGAAGCGATGTCCTTAGTGCCGTGAGGATAAGCGGCCACCACCTTATAGCCTTTCATTTCGGGATGGTTTGCGTTGATGATCTTCGTAAATACTTCACTGTGACTGGTGTCAAGGCCTATAATCCCGACTCTTTTCCCTGCCTCGGTAAGCGGAGTTTGCCCCCAAACCATTTCGCCGCCAACGGCCATTAAACCGCCTGTACAAAGAACTGTACTTTGTAGAAAATTTCGTCTGTTCATAATTTTGTCATTCTTTAAAATAAATCCGGTTATATCAAGTAATACCTTTTGCAATAGGATTAAAACGAAAACAAGTCGCCCATAGAGGTTGCGCAAATAAAGGCCATAACAATGTCTTGCCAACCTATGTCAAGACCTGCAGGCCGCCCTAGGGCGTTTTTGTTTTTCAAGAAAGGTTCTTCTTTGATACTGGGTATAGCATATTGCCAGCGCCGCTACGCTGCACCGTTTGGCTGGATACAGTGCCCGCTCTTCAAATACCAAAACGTGTATATTTGTCAATAACTGCAATGTACGAAATAAAATCGGCCTCAGCGCATATATATGCGTTGCGAGGGCCTTCAAAGCGTACGCCACGTTTCTTATCAGAATTTTGTTTTGTTACTTACTGGCAACTCATTGCATCAATAATGGCATGGAAAATCTCCTGATTTAATTTGAATCATAGACACTTAGATGTATCTCAGTTCAGCTTGTTATTCTCATTTAAGATCCGTTTTACATTATCATATGCCAATTTAAAAAGACATTTGGTTGATATCTTTTTTTGAAGAAGAAAGTGATTCACAACGTATGCTAACGACTTCGAGCATATTGAGTTTATAAAAAAGATTGAACAAAAACGAAACGGTGCCGCTGCACGGTATTTCTATATCTATCGATTGAAAAGTCTTCGAAGCAAATTGGCTAGCAGTATGACTTATCTGAATCTTCGCCCTGAAACAAATGGTGTAGAACGCCATGATATTTCCGGCATGCTGAATGTAGCCTTCTTAAAAAAAATGCCAGAAAATCTGACAAAAAATAAGCCTATTACCGATTCCATAAAATCACATTTATCTTTCATTGCTGAACGAGAAAAACACGTCGCAGGATTTTCAATTAATTTAATACATGGCAACTCACAACCATTCTTACAAAAACAACATACTTTCTACTCAGAAAATAATAATCCCGCCCAGGTAGAAATGCCTCTGATTCTGCTGCCTTTGATCTTCTTTATTTCTGGTGACGGTGGCTGGACCAACTTCGATCAGGGCCTTTCAAAGATTTTGGTTGGGAATGGAATGCCAGTGGTGGGCATGAACGTACAAAAATATTTTTGGATAAAAAAACACCGGAAAAATCGGCGGAAGACATCATCAAATCAATAAACTACTACATGAAGAAGTGGAACCGGAAGAGCTTTGTTCTTTTAGGATATTCATTTGGAGCATCCATAGTCCCTTTTATTGCTTCAAGAATGTCACAGAACTTACTTGATGATAATTTGGGATTCATTTGCCTTTCTCCTGATCTTTCCACCGATTTTGAAATACATCTGACCGATATGTTACATGTAGGAAAAAATACAGGTCAATACGATGTGCTGGAAGAACTAGTCAAGATCAAGTCCATTGAGCCGATTTTAATATTCGGAACCGAGGAGGAAACATATGCAAAAAATATATTTAAAAAGTCAGGCTTTAAAATGATTTTGATCCAGGGTGACCACCATTTCGACAAAAACTTTCACGCACTTGCACAAAACATATCCGACAAACCCCTCCAGGCTGCTTTTGCATCTTTCGGCTCATTACCTTCGGGGCTTTGTTGCCATTTCTTGTTTCTATGCTGGCGCCATTACATTTTATGGTATACTATCAATATGGCTTCTCCATTATTTTCCTGATGGTTTTAGGGGCTCTTGCAGCCAAAACGGGAGGGTCAAAGGTCGGCATAGCAGTAGCCCGGATCGCATTCTGGGGAACCGCAGCCATGGGCATAACGGCTTTGGTTGGCCATTTCTTCGGAGCCAGCACGGTTTAAAGGCAATGGACAATCAGGTTTAATCTTCTTAACCCTAAGACTAACCATCAGAAAAACGACTTTACGAAAATTAAAGCCTATTTACTAATTCTCTCTATCATAGTTACTTTTTTTCGAAAATTTGAAATCCAGCAACATGAAATCTATACACATATCAATGCTATTCTTACTGAGCTCAAAAATTCTTCTGTCTCAGCCTGCCAGTGTGGTAAACGAGAATTTTCTTCGCAAGCTGTACAAGGACAATTCTTATCTTGAAAAGAAAAATGAGGTTGATAAAACATTCGCAAATGTAAAACCAGGGACCTGGGGAGAATTTGTGAAAGGCGTCGATGAAGATTTGGTTACCAACAAGAAACTGCTTGCCCTTACCTTCGATGCATGTGGCGGTCTGCATGGGAGCGAATATAATGCCGACCTCATCAATTATTTAAGAAGGAATGAAATTCCTGCAACCTTATTTGTCTCCGGAAAGTGGATCGACGCCAATTATGATACGTTTTTAGAATTGAGTAAAGAAAAGCTTTTCGAAATCAAAAATCATGGTCTGAATCACAACCCTTGTTCTGTTGACGGTGAAAGTGAATATGGGATCAAAGGTACTGCTGATGTGCCTGACGCGTTTGATGAAATCGAAGCGAATGAACGAAAAATAGAATCCATCACGGGTCGACGCCCCTTGTTTTTCCGGTCTTCCACAGCATTTACCGACGAAGCTTGTGCTAAAATCGCTAAAAATCCAAATGTTACCATGGTCAGCTTCGATGTACTTTCCGGTGACTCGGTGCCCGGTACACCCGTCAAAACAATCCAGCGCAATGTGCTCAAAAGTGTCAGGCCGGGAGCGTTGATTATCATGCACTTTAATCATCCCAAATGGAATACCTATGAGGCCCTTGAAAAAATAATACCTCTGTTAAAGCAGCAGGGCTATACATTTACCCAGTTGCAGGATTATCCTTTAAAATCAAAATAATTATTGATATCCGAGGCTAGACCACGCAATTTAATTTTTAGACAGCCAGGCAAGTCAAAAGATACCTTACGTTGTTGAAAAGAAAAAGCGGGAAGGCTTTCAAATTCTTTTATTTCTTCCTGATCAAGAATATCAATAATCCTCATATGGCCCGTTTTTTACCATTCGTTTTTACTATATAAAAAACGAATACCCACCCCAATTTACATATTTAAATTGCCATGCAGCTAATGTCATTTTGGTATGACACCGGCATATTAGGAAAGATGGATAAAATCATTTAATTGGCTGTCGATTACTAAAAAAAAGAAGGAAACATTAAAATCATCATTTTAACAAGGCAGTAATACACTTTATTTCGAATGTAGGTACTAACTATTTTTATATTGTGTAGGAAGTAAAGTCATTTTAAGGAATTTATAATATTGTACTAATCAATCACAAATAAATTATTAATATATATCTGATAATAAGTAAATTAAATCATATCTTTAGGAAGTTTGCCCCGTATTTAAGTAACTCCCCAATCCTAGAACAGCAAAGGATAGCTCCGGGCGGGGTTGGAAGTAACTGAACAGCTGGCAAAAGACCTTAAAAGTGAATTTACAGGCATGCTGGGATATCCATTAGGAATGTCTAAGAGATGCGCCAATTTGCCTGACATATGCCGATCGGAATTTATAAAAACAGCACTTACAAAAATTACCCAGTACTATTTATATTAAATTTTTATGCAAAATTAAGATGAAGACTATAGGTCTATTTATATCCTGGAAGCCGCAGTCAAGGGATATCATGGTTATGCAGATAAAAACCGATTATCTAAAAAGAAAACAATTATCAATTTCGAAAACTACCTAATACCTATCCAGTCCGACTTTGCCCACTGGTTACGAAGGATTCATACCAAATTGGATGACTTACTCATAGTTATGCCGATTTTCCATGGTGTAAATTTGCACATCATTTCTTTGTGATTTTATCCGGTAAAATCCAGGAACCTGTTTCGCACCAAAAGGCATGCACCTAACAAACCTGCGTCTTCGCCGAGTTTTGACATGGATAACCGGGTATCATTATTTACAAGGCTCAATGAATATTTATTAATTGCCGTTTTAATCGGAAGCCAGATATATTCCTGAGTTGCCATCAGGCTGCCGCCAAGGATTACTAGTTCGGGATTGAAAACGTTGATAAGTGATGCGATTCCCCGCCCAAGATTTTCGCCAAGCTGTGCGATCAGCTCAATCGCCAGCACGTCATCAGCGATAGCGGCCTGAATAATATCTTCCATTGTAATTTTATCCGGATCGGTTATTTTGGAACTGATCAGTGAAGATGATCCTTCCAGTAATTTTTCCCGGAACATGCGGACAAGTGCCCATCCCGAAGCCTGGGTTTCAAGGCAGCCTTTTTTACCACACCGGCAAATATATTCATTATTAAAAACTGGCATGTGCCCTACCTCACCCGCATAACCCGACTTTCCGTAATAGAGTTTTCCATCCATTAAGATCCCTACTGCTATTCCATAATCCAGGTTCAAAAACAGAACATCCTTTTCATCCTGCACAACGCCCATACAAAATTCGCCATAAGCCATTGCCCGCGAATCGTTTTCAAGATATACGTGATAACCGATTTTCTCCTCCACAATTTTGCTCAGCGGCCTTTCGTCAAAATAGAAATAGCTGTAACTGTGGCCGGTCTTGTAATTGACGCGGCCGGAAAGATTGATCCCTACTCCCTGAATTTTGTTTTTTGGTATGGAAAGGCCGGTAATAAAAGTAAGAATATGCCGGCAAAGTTCGTCTCTGGATTCTACCGTATTATCCAGGTTATACGGGATCTTTCCCGAATTTTTAATTAAATTTTTATCCAGATCTGCCAAACCAATACTGACATGATACTGCTTGACATCTACGCCGATAAAATACGCTGCATCAGCAGCAACTCCGTACAAATTGGGCCGGCGCCCTCCTGAGGATTCAATCTTGCCATAATCCTGAACCAGTCCATCCTTTTTTAAATCATTGACAAGTACTGTCACCTTTGGAACACTTACGTTGAGCCGCTTCCCAAGTTCAGGCAAAGTCATCCCTCCGTTGTTGGCCAGATAACCCAGAATTATACGTCCGGGATCTTTGGTTTTATAGTTAGCTGCTACATGAAGTGGTCTGCTCATAATCGAAATCTAATACCTTAAAGGCTTTAAAATTATAACTTTTTTATTGAATCAGTGACGCTGCATCATTGATCAGGATGACTTGTCTGTATTCCCAACCTCAAATCTGCTTTGGGTTTGTACCCGTTCAATGCGAAAAACAGGATGAAGAAATAACATGCCAATGGCAGCATAAAGGCAACTGTCCAGTTGAAATGATCTATGAGCCAGCCCTGAAAAAACGATACTACTGCTCCTCCGACAATGGCTGTTGACAACCAGCCCGAAGCTTTTGTAGCATATTTTCCCACACCGGTTACTGCCAATGAAAAAATAGTAGCAAACATGACCGAATTACACAGCCCGACGCCAGTCATCGTCCAAACCGCCACAGAACCTGAGGAATTTACAGAAAAAAGAATCAGCAAAATGGCCATGAGCACACAAAACGTGAGTACGAGCGGCGCAC
Organism: Dyadobacter frigoris; assembly: GCF_005280585.1. GTDB lineage: Bacteria > Bacteroidota > Bacteroidia > Cytophagales > Spirosomataceae > Dyadobacter > Dyadobacter frigoris. Next base: position 59,678 of record NZ_SZVO01000024.1, on the reverse strand, counting down.
GCAGGAATCTTAACAATGCAGCGCCAATAAATCTTCCCACCAGCATGCCTCCCCAGTAAAACGCTACAAAACTATTCGCCTGGTTTTCGCTTATTGTCAGGGTATCGGAAATGTAATTAGTTAAAAATGAACCAATTGAAACTTCTGCTCCAACATAACAGAATAGTGCGATCACTCCGAATTTTAAATTTCTGAACCGGAAGATTTTAGTACCAATACCCTTACCTGTTTCGGAATGAGTGCTGATTTTGGGTAGGTTAATACGACTGACGACCAGGGCAATCAAAACCAGAAAACCGGTGATACATAAATAAGGCAGTCGTAAGGATTCGCCCGGTTGTTGTAAGAATTCTTTTGCCCGGTTCAAAATAAGCCAGGTCCCTAAAAGTGGTGCAATCGTGGTACCCAGTGCTCCCACGCCCTGGATCAGCGTAAGTCTGGAAGACGCCGTTCTGGCCGGACCCAATATGGTAATAAATGGATTGGCGGCTACCTGAAGCAGCACGACTCCGATTGCCAATATAAAAAGGGCGGCCAGGAAAAAATAGTATTTGTGCATCATAGAAGCAGGAAAAAACAAAAAAGTGCCAATCGCTGCAACGAGGAACCCGGTGACCATTGCACGTTTAAAGCCAATTTTTTCTACCAGCCAGCCAGCCGGAACAGACATGATTCCATAAGTAAAAAAGAAATAAAACTGCACCAGGGCAGATTGCGTATAGGTCAGGTTAAAACTGTTCTTAAAAAACGGCACCAGTGTATCGTTCAGACAGGTAATCAGGCCCATCATGAAATACAATACGGCAAGCACGGGTAATGCAGGCGTGTAGTTCTGATTGGGGACAGTTACCGCTGTGTGCGGACCAGAAACAGGAATATGTGCCATATCAGACGTTTACAAGCGATTTTTCATTGATTTTTTCCAACGTTTTCCAGCACTGGTATAACCCGCGCGGAACATGAAAACAACCTTTCCATTTGCCGCCTTTTAACGTCAGAAGCGGCTCTCCTTCCCTGTTCAGATATCCAAACCATTCTCCGTTAGCAGGATCGGGGAAATGTTCCCAGGTATAATCGTGAACCTTTTCAAACCAGGCAAGGCAGCGCTCATCACCAGTATGCAGGTAGCCTTTTAACAAACTGATCAGCGTTTCAATATGTACCCACCAGAGTTTCTGATCCCATTCCAGCTGCTGAGGCGGAAATCCTTTTACATCCTTAAAATAAAAAATGCCGCCATACTTTTTGTCCCAGCCATATTCCAGTAATTCCAGTGTAATATCCGTGGCCTTCCGGATCAGTTTATAATCCGAAGTCCGCTCCGCAAGGTCCATTATAAACCACATCGCTTCCAGTCCATGCCCAGGATTAACCAGCCGGCCTTCAAACGAATTAGAAAATAAACCGTCGGGTGTAATGTTTTCTAGAATAACGCCCGGTTCGGGTTTATAAAATTTATTCATAACCGTATCAATGCCTTGATCTATAACAGATTGTACCAAACCGGCATCCAGAAGTGATTCCATTTCCAGAACCAGGTTGCAAAGGATCATTGGAAGGGCAAATCCCTGTAGCGGCCTGGTTTGCGGAAACGACTTGTTATAAATTCCTTTCGGATCCCCTTTTCTTTTCAAAACAGCATGAAAAGTATCGACAGCAATATCCCGGAAATTCTCATTTCCGGTGGCTTTGTAAAGCTGTCCGAATCCCATTGCAGCAAAGCAATCGGAAAAAATGTTATAAGGCTGGGTTAAAGGATTTCCATAACGATCCAGTGAAAAATACCAGTTTCCTTTTTTATCCCGGCCATATTTTTCAAGAAACTTCGCACCATGAAGTGCAAGGTCCAGCCACTCCTGTTTTTGCTCAACCTGGTTATATAACATGGCAAAACACCAGACCTGCCGGCATTGCAGCCAGACAAACTTATCGGTATCATACACCTTACCTTGCCGGTCCAGACAGGTAAAATAACCTCCTGCTTCGGTATCAGGAGAGTTTTTCATCCAGAAAGGTATGATGTCATTTAAAAGTGTGCTGCGGTACAGATCAATATATTTTTGCATTCAGCTAATATTTAAGGATTCAGGATAGTCTTACAATTGTTTCATTTAACTCAAAGACGCTGCAATCCCACCTTGTTTTCTGCTTCGGTCAGCCGCATCGATAAACCTGAAAATTTCGATGGTTTCGCCTGGAGTTACCGGTGGTTTTCCTGAATCAAAAAACGTTAAAATCTCATTGACCAGTGGTTCATAAGAAGCAAAAGGCCCTAGCGGAGCAATTCCTTTCTCTCCAAAAGCAGTTCCGGCAATATTTGCAGCCCCTGTCCTAATACCTCTTAATGTTCCAATTCTCCCGTCATCCCATACACCGGTTACCAGATCCGTTCCTTCCTGATACGTCCTGCTAACCCTCTTGCAGCCCGGACCCATTACGGTAAAAAGCATTTCTACACCATGAATGGCATACCAGGCCAGATCGCTGTGATTTTTATCAATTTCGGCAGGCGTGTACACATCGGCCCCGATAACTTTACCGATAGAGCCGCCAGCTACTTTTTGGACGCTTACATCAAACCGTAAAGCCGAAGATGTAAAAAAGGACGTATTGTATTGCTTTGCAGCATCAAAAATCGCTGTTGCTCCTTTCAGATCCGGTGCCACGGGTTTGTCGATGAACATTCTTTTTCCCGCTTTGAAAACCGGCAGCGCCTGTTCAAGATGAGGCCTTCCATCGTTGGATTCGAGTAAAACCACATCGACTTTGCTCAACAGCTCTTCAATGGAATCCACGATCTCTACGCCCAGGCTCTGCACAGCTTTTATGATTTCAGGTTTCATTTTCAAAGCAGAGGCGATATCTTTGCTTCCATGCGGATAAGCCGCCACTACTTTGTAGCCTTTCATATCCGCATTACCAGCATTGATCATTTTGGTAAATACTTCACTGTGGCTCGTATCCAGCCCGATAATTCCAATTCTTTTACCTATTTCGGCAGTGTAGTTTTTGCCCCAGCCAATATTCCCTTCGGCGGCCATCACACCAAGAGCCGTGTTGTATATAAAATTTCGTCGGTTCATCATTTCGTTATTTTTCAAAATACATCCAGTCAATATGAAATAAGGCTCTTTTTGAATTTGGATTTTTAAATACAAAATACAAGTCGTGCATACCGGTTGTGGGGCTGACAGGCAAATCAATTTCTTTCCAGCCTGTTTTTGGATCTTCTGTCTGCCCGGCGGCAATTTCTGTTTTCCCAAGCAGAGGTCCGTCTTTTGCCCCGTTTCTCAATTCCACAGTTCCGCCAGCGCCCTGCTCCTGTATTCTTAACCTGACTGACTTGATATGATTCAGGTCGATTGCATTGAAACGGGTATATTTCCCGTCGGTAATGTTTGCAATATGTGAGATGAACCCGGTGTTTTGCGTAGCGATCACCACGCCCACATTTCCTTCCTGATAGTCTTCAAGCTGTATTAAAGGGTTTCGAAGGACCACGTAGCTGCTGGCTTTCAGCGGCTCAATTCCATTGGCACCCTTATCCATATACGATGCCTGAAGTACATAGGCTCCTTCATTTCCTTTTCCTTCATGTTCAGTTAGCTTCATGACGCTGGAAAGTGGCATTTTTCCTGCTTTTTGACCCATTGACAAAATATATCCGGCTATTTCCTTCGCATCCTTTTCCGGCAGATCAGCATGCGGCGGCATGGGATACGTTCCCCAGTTGCCGCTTCCGCCGGTAATTATTTTGCGGGCAAGCAATATATCCGATCCTTCCCGGTCCTTGTATTTTTTTGCAATTTCTTTCAAAGCCGGGCCTACTGATTTTGTTTCCATTGTATGGCAGGATTTGCAATCCAGAGAAGCATACAGCTTTTCAGTACCTGAAAACCGCAGGTCATTTTCTCCACCGGAGCTCAGGGCACCTGCCAGATCTTTTCCAAAAGTCAGGTAATTGAAACTGACATTTACTTTCTGCGGATCTATTTTCCCATCTTCTTTGTCACTGATTTTTATCTGGTAATCAAATTCAGAATTATCCCAGTAAAAGCTGCGGTTAGCCTTTGTTACAATGGTCAGATCGGGTGGTGTGTTGCCTACTTTTATCTGAGTGGTGGCCGTTCCTTTTCCGCCATTTTGATCCGATACCGTCAGTACAACATTATAGATGCCGGGTTTGGTAAATGTATGACGAATATCCTGGCCAGCTGCTTTTTTATCACCTATTTTCCATTCATAAGAAAGCCTGTCATCGGCATCATAGTCCTTTGACGCATTGGCGGATAGCTCCACTGTAAACGGCGCTGCGCCCATTGTTTTCCCCACTTTCAATGCAGCCACCGGATTGCGGTTCCCTTCTGAATATTCTATCCGGATGATGCCTGAATCTGTGTTTCTGGCAAACCAGTTTGTACCATAAGCAAGCAGATATACTGCACCGTCCGGAGCGATCTGCATATCCATCGGCGCCACTACTTTCAGCTGCGGCATAAAGGGTTCCATGCTCACATAATTACCTTCGCTGTCCATGGTAACAGCCATAATCCATTTTCTGACCCACTCAAAAATAAACAGCTTTCCGTTGTAATAATCAGGCAGTTTATAAGGTGCTTTCCGATACAGATCACTGTAATAAACCGGTCCTGCCATGGCACTTGCGGCTCCCTTACCTACTTCCGGCCATTTTTTGGACGGGCCTTTTCCATACCAGATAAATGCAGGCTGGGCAGGTGGCAGGTTTTTCAGACCGGTATTATTGGGCGAATCATTGATTGGATGCAGGGGATCTTTTCCGGGACCTTCCTGTTTTGTTTCAAAATTATAATCAGGAAAAACCTCGTTATCACCCAAAAAATAAGGATAACCGAAAAATCCGGGTTTACGCGCCTGATTGATCTCGTCATAGCTCAGTTTCCCTTCACTCGCTTTAATTTCGGTATCCGGCCCGACATCCCCCCAATACACATATTTCGTTTTGGGGTCCACGGACATTCTGAACGGGTTTCTTAAACCCATTACATAAATTTCAGGTTTCCCCAAAGATCCGTCTTTCGGAAATAGATTGCCGTCCGGAATACTGTACGTCCCATCCGCTAGCGGTCTGATGCGCAGTATTTTTCCCCGGAAATCATTGCTGTTAGCCGTCGCACCCTGGTCGTCTGCCAGTTCATGGCCCGGCCTCTCGTCAGTTGGATTATGACCTTCAATTTCTTCGGCATTTGTATTGTCGCCAATCGATAAATACAACAATCCATCAGGATCAAATGTAATATAACCCGCAGAGTGACAGCAGTATTTACGCTGTGTCGGCACTTCCAGCAATACCTTCTTCGACGACTGTATCAGATTATGGTCTTTCAGTTCGAAGCGTGCCAAGTTGCTTATATTTTTATCCCCGGCAACACCGTAGTAAAAGTATATCCAGTTATTGTTTTTAAAATCCGGGTCAGTAGCTACACCGAGCAGGCCATCTTCAATTCCACTGAAAACATTAAACTGAGCGATCGTGGAAAGTTCTTTAGTAGTGTTATTAAAATAACGGACGGCACCTTTTCTCTCGGCTACTACTATATCATAATTTGGCAAAATCGTCATTCCCATCGGCTCATCCAGTCCGGAAATCAACGTCATTGCAGTGAACCGGCTGGAATCAGGAATTTTAATAGATACCGAATCGGTCACAGCTCTGAACAGCGGCAATTCCGGCCTGGATACGGAGGCAAGACAGGCCGTACCGACCGCCAGTAGCCCAATATAATATCTGAGTTTTTTCACTTCCAAACTTAATATTTTATTTTACTTAATTAACAATTTATAACGTTAAATTTTATAAAGTTATTTGAATGAAAACTTGCCAGGTTTATAAAACCCGGCAAGTAAGCAAGTGCAGCAATGGCCTGCTCAGTAATTTGGATTCTGGGTAATGGAACCACCCGAACGGTCGATTTCTACCTGTGGCACAGGAAAGACTTCATTTTTACCGGCGGTGAAATTGGCTCCTTTGCCATTTGAAAAAGGTTTAAGGGAATAGGATTTCATTGTTTCTACAAGAGAATTCCAGCGGATCAGATCAAAGAGACGGTGGTATTCGAGTGCCAGCTCTACCCTACGCTCGTGGCGTACAGCCTTGCGCAGATCGTCGGTCGCTTTCACATCGGCAAGAGGCTTTTGAGCAATTTTCAACACTCTGGAAGTTGCTTCTACGTCTTTACGGGTACTGTTGGAAGCGCGCTGACGAACCTGATTGATGTAACTGGCCGCTTCTGCTTTATCTCCTCCGCTTTCAATAAGTGCCTCGGCATACATCAGCAGCACATCAGCATAACGGATTGGATGGTATGTCCAGGCATCATTTCCCCAACCCTGTCCCCGGCGGGATTCCGGCAAATAGACTTTCCTGTTGTGATAGCCATTGTTAGGATAAGTCGACAAATCGAGAACTTCCGAGGTCCCGTTCAGCTTGGGAAAAACATCGCCCTGCTGTATGACCGAAAACAGCAAACGAGGGTCGCCTTCTTCAAATTCTTCCACCAGATTTCTGGTAGGCAGATCAAAGCCCCAGCCACCCGTGGCACCGCGCGGCGAGCAATATACCGGCGTTGTGCTTCCTATGATCGGAATGGCAGGATCATCACCCATAATGATTGAAAAAACCGCCTCCTTGGTCTTATAACCATTTTCCAGAAATATCTCCTGGAACTCCGGATGAAGCGCAAATGCCTTTGAATCGATCACTTTTTTAGCCGCATCACGGGCTTTGGCAAATAATGAAACATCATCTTTGGCAAAAAACAGATAGGTACGGGCTAGCAAGGCCAGTGAAGCTTCCCTGGTTGCTCTTCCGATTTCTGCGGGCTGAAGGGTCGTTGCAGACAGCATAGCCGGGTCAGCAGCAACAGCAGTAAGTTCTGCTTCGATAAACGCGTAAATTTCCTTGGACGTCGCCCGGTCCAGCTTGGTACGGTCCTCCACGGTGAGTGTTTTGGTAACCAATGGAACTCCGCCAAAAACCTCTGAAAGTTCCAGATAAAACATAGCTCTCAGAAAACGGATCTCATCCAGGTAACGACTTTTTAAAGTGGCGTCCAGAGGAGCGCCCGTCGCATCTATGAGCTGTGCATCCGGAAGTTTTTCCAAAGCTACATTACAATTCCCGATAGCATTATAACGTGCAGTCCAGTAACCGGTTAGCGTTTCGTTGGAAGAAATGGAACGGCCAAACCCAAGATCTGTTACAAACGGCCGGTCACCGGCGTCGGACCCGCCTTTATCGCTATCGTCGGTGGTCATATTACCCAGTTCGGCCCGGGCGGCTTCATACCCCCAGAAATCATAAAAGCCACGGTAACAGGTAATCAGCGACTTAAATGCGGCATCAGGTGATTTGTAAAAGGTTTCGTCAGTCAGGTTTCCCGGAGGGGTTCGGTCCAGAAATTCATCCGAACAGGAAGTACCGGTAAAAACCAGGCACCATACAAGCAGAATAAATGATATTTTTTTCATATTTCAATTCCAGTTAAGAATATCAGTTGTTGTAATGGATGATTAAAATTTCGCATTGATACCAAACATCCAGGTACGGGCCTGAGGAAAATATCCCTGGTCAATTCCGGTCAGCTTGGGATCTGCGGAGCCCATTTCCGGGTCAAGACCGCTGTATTTGGTAATGGTGAAAAGATTCTGTGCACCTACATAAAACCTGATCTGTTTAATCTTTGCTTTTTGTAAAAGCGGTGTCGGGAGACTGTAACCAACCTGCATATTTTTCATGCGCATATAAGAACCATCCTCTACAAAATATTGGGATACATTGGTGTTCAACCCTGCATTCTGTGAAATCTTGTAGTATTCATTGGTACTTCCGGCACCATTCCATGCTTTTTCCAGAAAGCCTTTGGGTGCGTTGTACCAGCCTGTTCCTGCTTCTGTATCATAGCGAAGAATGTTCATTACGTCGTTACCCTGCGAACCCTGGATAAAAGCACTCACGTCAAAGCCTTTGTAAGAGGCATTCAGGGTGAACCCGTAAATAAAGTCCGGCCATGGATTGCCGATTTTTGTACGATCGTCCGCATTCAGGATCTGATCTCCGTTGATATTGCGAAAACGGATATCGCCCGGCGAGGAAAGGCCTTTTTGCGGACTGCTGTTCACTTCATCCTGTGTCTGAAAAATACCGTCAGTCTGGTAGCCATAGTAATAGCCGACCGGCATTCCTTCCTGCGTTTTTGTGATCGTTTCTCCTAAATGCGCCGTTGCGTAAATGGGCTCACCGCCTCCCAGAGTCGTTACTTTATTGGTAAAAGTGGATAGAGTTGCTTTGACACCATATTGAAAACCACCAGCTGCCCCGTCGTAACCTACTGCAAATTCCCAGCCTTTGTTCACCATTTTACCCGCATTGGACCAGGGTGAATTCGGATACCCCAAAGTCGTCGGCAAGGGAACGATCAGCAGCATATTATCAACCGCTTTGTTAAAATAGTCAGCCGTGAAACTCAGTTTACGATGCAGGAAAGTTAGATCCAGGCCGATATCGGTTTGTGTGGAGGTTTCCCATTGCAGCATTGGATTTCCGATACTTGACCTTCCCGCTCCTAGATACGAAGTGGTATTGTTTCCGAGAAGATAGCGTCCATTGTTGCCATACGTCGATAGATAGGCTCCGTTGCCAATATTCTGATTTCCGATCAGGCCATAACTTGCACGCAGCTTTCCATCACTAAGCCATTTCAACCCGGCATCTTTAAGGAAATTTTCCTGTGTAAAATTCCAGGCCGCCGACACAGAAGGAAATGTCCCCCATCTGTAATCCTGGTCAAACCGGGAGGTACCATCGCGGCGCACATTTCCGGTAATGACATACCGGCCTCCATACGAGTAACTTACCCGGCCAAAATAAGAATTCAGCGCATTGGAATACGTATAACCGGATACAGCGGGATTAATGGTAGCCGAATTGATAAGACGCATATCCTCATTATTGTTGACAATTCCTTGTTTCGAAGCGCCGTATTCCAGTCCTCTTGTGAGCTCCGCCGAAGTTCCAGCCAGTGCATTCAGACGGTGCTGGCCCCATACCTGGTCATACGCAAGGGTATTTTCCCAGACAAAGTAATTGGACCAGGTCGAATAATTGCTTACGGTATTGTATGTGCTGTAATCATATCCGTTCAGGAAATACTGCGGTGTAAAGCCTTTGGAAAGCCCGCGCTGAATATCCATTCCGAAATTGCTCCTGAATTTAAGCGGCTCCAGAATCTTTACTTCCAGATTGGCACCACCTTTCAGGCTGATCCCTTCCCATATACTCTGCCGCATTCTTTCAATCTGTGCAACCGGATTGGGTTTGTTGGAATAAAGTACGCCGGCATATCTTGAAAAAGGATTGCTCGCATCATACCCCTGCATTATAGTTGGATAAAAAGAAGGAACAGCCGTAAGGTTATCCCTGTAAACCGGCGTGATCGGATCGGCCGTCATGGCACTGAATATGGTTCCGGAATAAGGATTGTTTTCATCAATATTGCGGCGGCTCTCGTACACAACAGCGATATTGCTTCCCAGTTTTACGCGGTCATTCAATTGAGCATTTACATTGTTACGCCATGAGATCCGGCGGTAATCTGAACCACGTACGATCCCTTTCTGATCCATATAACCTACGGAAGAAGCAAAATCAACTTTTTTGCTGCCCCCTGAAACGGTTACATTATAACTTTGAACCGGGGCGTTTTTCTGTGTAATGTAATTCCACCAGTCGGTTCCCTGAGCGCCCGTATTGGCCCGGACAAAATTCAGTGCTTCCACTTTATTAGCAGCTGAAATAGGCGGCGTTACACCCACAGCCTCGGCAGCACGGTTTTTATAATTGATAAATTCCTCTGCATTGAGCATGTGCGGACGTTTCCACGGTGACTGCAGGCCATAATAACTGTCAAAAGTAACACTCATCGATTCCGATTTGGTGCCCTTTCTCGTGGTGATGATCACAAGCCCGTTGGATGCGCGGGAACCATAAATGGCCGCAGCCGAAGCATCCTTATGAATATCCATGGTTTCAATATCGCTTGGGTTCAGCCAGCCGATTCCGCTTTGAGGCAGTCCGTCGACAATGTACAGAGGCTCATTGGAATTATTGATGGAGCCGATCCCGCGAATCCTTACCACCCCGGCAGAACCCGGACTTCCGCTGCTTTGTGTTACCATGATACCGGCAGCTTTTCCCTGTAAAGCATCCGTAGCCGTCCTGACCGGCATATTCCGGATTTCATCTCCTCCTACCGAAGACACCGCTCCGGTCACGTCCTTTTTGGAAACTGAGCCATAACCCACTACGACTACCTCAGAAAGGGCTTTCAAATCGGCAGTAAGTTTTATATCGATTACCGAACGGTTGTCTACCAGCAATTCGGTAGAAAGATATCCGATAAAAGAAAATACAAGTGTTGCATCCCCGGCAACATTTGAGAGCTCATAACGGCCTTCATTGTTGGTAGTAGTCCCGATACTTGAATTCTTCACAATCACACTAGCACCCGGCAAAGGCTCACCGGTGGCCACATCCGTTACAATACCTGAAACCGACGCAGCTGAACGAATGGTTTTCTGTGAAGTACCCTGGGCATATAGGGAGGCGAGCATATTTGTGGATTGCGCAGAACTATACTGCATGACCGGCAGCGGTTGCAATGAAGTTTTTGGTTCTGATTCCGAAGCTGGCTGTGGCCTATCCCCGCTTTCATTGGAATAAATCACGTAAAATTTTTCTCTTAACTTTTTGAATGAAAGATTATTAGGTTCCAGTATTTTTTTCAGGTAATGTTCCAGAGTCAGATTCTTACCGGATTCTTTCACTGTTTTTCCGTTCACATAACCGGAGTTATATAAAAAGGAAACATTAAACTGTTTTTCCAGTTCTCTCAGTTTGTTTTCAAGGGTTACCACCTGCTGATGGTTCCTCTTAAAACCCGGACTGGTTTTATCGAGCCTTGACAGTGTAATTTCCTGCGCATTTGCCTGCAGAAAAATGCAGCAGCAAAAGCCAATCAGATTAAGGGTAATGATCAATGGTTTCATAGGCAAAAGGTTGGAATAGGTTAGTATTAATTTGTAAAAATGAAAGCTGATATTATATAATTTCGCATTCTACCCTTATAGTAACTTTTCCTTCGGCCTTCCGCCATTGTTTCCATTAAATTTTACAATTTATTTTTATAGAGTAATATTAATTACCAAAATATGAAGTAATAATCAATACTTTAAGTTAAATAAAAAAATTTTATTTAACTTAATAATTTAAATTATTAAGTTAAATTTCGCATTTCAACTATTTATAATGCTTAGTTGATAACATAAACAGGTTCTTTTACTTTATTCTGTCAGCAATGATAAGCTGGTCGCCGTCCTTTTGAATTGTAACCGATGAAGCCTCGGCAATTCCCAGCAGAAGAACTTCCATGTTAGCTGTGGGTACCGACCCGGAGATCTGCCTTTCCAGTAACTCCGGATTTCCGGTCTTCATTTTGAGGCCATAGGTTTCTTCCAGCATGACTGAAATTTCCTTTAAAGAAGAATTTTTAAAAATAAGTTTGTGGTCCTTCCAGGCCGAATACGTTGAGATTTCAACTTTTTTACGCACAAATTGTACCGGTTTTTCAGTGAATTGCATCATTTCCCCCGGTTTCAGAATCAGCGTATCGCCCCCTGCATCACTCAGATTACACCGCACTCTTCCTTCGTTCAATACCACGCGCGTTCCGCTTTTTCTGGATGCCACATTAAACTGCGTTCCCAACACATCCAGACTAAAATCAGGGTTTGTCCGGACCCGGAATTTCCTGTGATCTTTGGTATGGATTACTTTAAAATAAGCCTCGCCGGAAAGATTAACTTCCCTTATTCCTTTTTTCTGCCAGTCGGTTTGATATGTTATCTGAGAATTTCCATTCAAAGTCACTTCTGATCCGTCGGGTAAAAATACCTTCCTGGTTTCCCCATAAGCGGTTCTTTCCGTTTGGGTCGAAGGATTGAGAAAGTAGTATATACCAAGTCCGGCAATGAGCAAAACCAAAACAGATGCAGCAATTCTCGTATATCCTAAATAAAAGCGTCTGCCAAAAGAAATTTCAACCTTCTTTTCCTGCTCAATTTCGTCCTGGATTTTAGCAAAAACTCTGGTTTCCATTGCGTTCAAAGCATTTTCTGAAAGTATAGATGTGAAATCAGATCGCTGATCACCGGAGTTATACCAGCTTTCCAGCTCTTCCGCTTCCTCAGCCGAGCAACGACCCTTCTTTTCTTGTTCCAGCAAATACAGCAATCGGTCCTTTTCCATTTGTTCGTCTAACTTCTCTTTCTAATTAACAGTAACATTGCGGACTCTATTCCGCCGGAATTTTCTTTAAATATTTTAGTAACTGACCATTTCAGTGGAGATTTGCCAGTATCAAAAGAACTAATGCAAAATCTTTCAGATCTTCCCTCAGTATTTTCAAGGCCTTTCCCATGTGTTTCTCCACGGTGTCTATGGGAATGTTCAATTGTACAGCTATTTCTTTGTAACACAGGTTTTCGCGTCGGCTAAGGATATATACTCTGCGAAATTTTTCAGGAAGCTTTTCTATACTTTTTTGCAACGCTTCTGCCAGTTCTTCATAGTAAAGCTGATCTTCAATGTAATTATGCCCGACAGCAGGTGTATGCAGAAGATGATCAAGATAAGCCTCTTTTATTTTGCGCGAACGGATCAGATTGTAAATGCTATACCGGAGTGCGCCAAAAAGATAAGCTTCCAGTGAAACACTTAAAATTAACGTGTTTCGTCTGGTCCACAGATCCACAAACAATTCCTGTATCATTTCTTCACATTCTTCCCGTAAAAGAAGGCGCTTGTAAGCCGAGTCGAACAACCGTCGCCAGTATTTCTTATATAACTGGGCAAATGCATCCCTGTCTCCCAGCTTCAGGCCGGAAAATAACTCTTCATCTGCCTTATGAGAATTATTCAGAGTGATAATAAAAAAAGTTGAGAGCACGCAATTTGGCAAAAATGGCTGACAATTCTGCTATTTTATTCTTGATCAATTTGATAACTTTCAGATACCGTATGCTACTGAAATAAGTGATAGTTTTTGGCTATCTTACTCTTATGCATTTTTTAGACATGAAAAGGCTGGCATAAATTAAGGTTCGTGCACCCTTCAAAAGTGAACGTGTAATTTGTAATCAGTCACGTTTCATTGATTGTAGATTTTCTGCTCCGTATAGCTATAGATTCCTGAACAAAGCGGTGGCTTAACATATTCTACTTCCCAACACTTTTTGAACCGTATTTTAAGTGTAAACACTTTTATAAATGCCCTTGTTTTAAAAGCATCCCATTGCCAGCTATAAAGTAGGCCGTAATACGTATAAAACGGATCCAATTTATTCATATACAAAAATATACGCAAATTAATATAATCACAGTGGCACTTTTTTTTAACCAGTCATTATGACTATCAATGTTTATTTAAAATTAACTACACCGGCAAGTATAAATTAACCCGTTGGGTGAAATAGAATAGACATAAAAAAGAAGAATGTATATTGGGTTAATATACTGAATTTCAGTATATTAAAGTCGCCAAACAAACCCCAATATGCATGTCAAAATTAGTAAATAATTACCACAAAATTCTTGAAACACTTGAGTCTTTGAATATTGCTTCAATTGTACGTAAAACTGGAAGGAAGCCAAAGATGACTGATTTGCAAGTAGTTGCATTAAGTTTGACAGCTGAGTATATGTCCATAGACAGCGAAAATCTACTTTTTCAAATGATTCCTTTGGGTTCGATTGACAATCTTTTGGAAAGAAGCCAATTTAATAAGCGCCGTCGAAAATTGTTGGATTTTACTGAGCGACTACGAACAGGTTTAAGCCGTAATTTTATTGAATTTGAGGATTATTTTATAATTGATTCAATGCCATTAGAAATTTGCAAAATAGCAAGGCATAAAAGAGTTAAAATTTGTAAAGAAAATTTTGAAACTGCTCCTGAAAAGGGGTTTTGTGCATCTCAAAATACCTGGTTCTATGGATACAAACTGCATGCAGTATGCACAATGTCGGGTGTTTTTAGCTCAATTGACATTACCAAAGCCAATGTTCATGACATAGCATATTTAAAAGATGTTAAACTGCAACTGTCTGATGCAGTGATACTTGGTGATCGTGGATACATATCAAATCAACAGCAATTAGACTTATTTGAATCAGTTAATATTCGCCTGGAAACACCAATGAGAAGTAATCAGAAGAAATATAAAAAACAGGCATATGTCTTCAGAAAAACCAGAAAAAGAATAGAAACGCTTTTTTCTCAATTATGTGATCAGTTTATGATCAGGAGAAATTACGCTAAAAGTTTTGATGGTTTTAGAACAAGAATTATTGCAAAAATTACTGCTTTGAATTCGATTCAATATATTAATAAATAACCTGAATTCGGGATAAGAATTTGGTTTATATGTTATGAAAACAGGGAAAATATTTGTATATTTAAGTATCTGACATTCAAATATTTAACCTATATATTCCCATGTTTTCAAAGGATAAAGTTACTGAAATATTTTGTACCGTAGACGATTTTTGCAAGGAATTTGATCTGCGCATTAAAGAATTAAAGCAAGTTCAAGTAAGTGGAGAAAAACGATATAGAAACAGGTGTTTATCCATGTCTGATTCAGAAATTCTAACCATTTTGATTTGTTTTCACTTGGGAGCACACAAAACATTTAAACATTATTACCAACAAATTGTACAAGATCATTGGGCAGATTTATTTCCTAACAACTTGTCTTATAATCGTTTTGTTGAGGTGCAAAGTCGTTATTTTGTCGTGATGGCTTTATTTTTGAAAGAGAAAGGCCTTGGTAAATGTACAGGAATAAGCTTTATGGACAGTACCACATTAAAAGTTTGCAGAAATCAGAGAATTCATAACCATAAAGTATTTAAAACCTTAGCTGCAAGAGGTAAGTCCTCAATGGGGTGGTTTTTTGGTTTCAAGCTGCATTTGGTTTGCAATGAAAAGGGAGAATTACTTTCTTTCTATTTGACCAAAGGTAATGTCGATGACCGGAACCCAAAGCACATTAAAAAGCTTACTGAGCAACTTTTTGGCAAAATTTATGCTGACAAGGGTTATTTGTCAAAGGCGCTATGGGAGATGTTATTTGCTGACGGAATGCAGCTAATTACGAAGGTTCGTAAGAACATGAAAGGTCATATTATGGAGCTGAAAGACAAGCTTTTACTTAGAAAACGAGCTATTATTGAAACCATAAACGATGAATTAAAGAACCTATGCCAGATAGAACATACCCGGCATAGATCTGTTAATAACTTCATTATGAACATACTTGGTGCCCTGATTGCCTATTGCTTCTTTCCTAAAAAGCCTTCACTTAATATTGAAGAAGTTAAAGTAAATCAACTTTCTTTAACTATTGCTTAAACCGAATTCACGTTAAATACGTAATGAATAGAAGCACAAATAACATCAAAATTCAAATCACTTAATTTCACCCAACAGGTTAAATACTGATTCACTCCACGCAGCTATAAGAAAATTCGGCTCAGAAAATTTCTCTATTGAAGAAATTGATTTTGGAACAACAAAAAAAGATTTAGAAAAACGAGAAATTGAATGGATTAGTAAACTCAACACCTTAATTCCATACGGTTACAATATTTCGAAAGGCGGTGTAAGTGGTGGTTCAAATAAAAGACCTACAATCGTAGACGATTTTCGATTTGTAAGTGTAAAGGAAGCCTCAGAGTATTTGGCAAAATCGAGAAATATTTCAGTTTTTGCTGCTGCTAGGAGGATACTGTCGGGAAGAATCGATGTACAAACTCCATCAAAACCTGGTGAAAGCTATGTCAAGACTAAGGTATACAGAGCTTGGAGTAATATTAAGACTGCCTTGAATCCTCGCTCCAAAGACCATATTCCAAATATCACAATGTGCGAATCCTGGCGTGATTTCAAAAAATTCAGAAATGATGTAGGAGAGCAAATGGATCCTAATATGACATTTAGTCGGCTGGATAAGAGTAAAGGATTCTATCCAGAGAATTGTTCCTGGCTAACTAAAAGTGAAGCGAGCAAAATCAATGCTGAATTTATGAAAAAGAATGGACGACTGATTGGTAGAAAAAGGCAGTATTCAAAGATTGATAAATGATACAAAAACAGGAAGCCACTTCCGACTTCCTGCCTTCCAATCCCAACCCCCTCAAAACCGCTCCGTCAATATCCTCAGATCCGAAACGGCCAGCCGGTAACCCAGTTGAGCGGCGAACAGATCAGCTTCAGATTTGGCCAGCAGCGATTTCGTGTTCAGTACATCGGATTCGGTGTTCAGGCCGGCGAACTTTCTGTCGAGCTGCACTTTCAGTTCCTGCTGGCGGTACGTATAGGCACGTTCGGCAACCGCGATGAGCGACTGTGCCTGGCGGATCTTTCGGTAGGCCTTTTCTACGCTGTTGTTTACTTCATCTTTTTTATCGGACAAAAGTACCTGCTCCTGCTGCGAAACCAGGTACCGCTGCCGGATCACCTCTTTGTTACTGAAAATATCCTGCACATTCCATTTCAGACTGGCGCCGACGAAGGGGTTGTTCTGCGGAAAAATAATATTTCCCTTTTGGAAGTTATAGCCGGCAAATACGCCAATATCCGGCCGGTAGCTCAATTTCCCTGCTTTCACGCCAAGTTCACTTTTTGATTTACCAAGCTCGGCCAGCTGGATATCCACGTTATTTTCCATCGCTCCGGTTTTGTAATCTTCCAGTGTTCTGGTCGCTTCTACGGGCGTGAGTGATACATTTTCAAGACTAATCTGCCCCGGTTCCAAACCGGTCAGCCGGCTCAGATCGGCCAGGTAGTCCTCCTGCTGGATTTCCAGTTTCAGAAGATTCTGTTCTTCGTCGGCAATATTGGCCTGCAAACCGGACTCGTTGGATTCAATGGTTTTACCTGATAATTTACCGCTTTCCACATCGTAAAATTTCATCCTGGCCAGCTCCATTTTGGCACGTGCCTCTTCCTGCTGTTTCTGTGTGATCAGTATGCCGTAATACAGCTTTTCCACCGCCTGGCGAATTTGCAGCGACACCTTGATTTTCTCACGGTCAGCAATTTCCACATCCGTTTTCGCAACTTCCACGCCGGTGCGGATCTTGCTCAGCTGGGAGATCGGCTGATAGATCGTCGCGCCCGCATTGAAAGTCTGATGCTGTCCGAGATCAAAATTCAGTTCATTGTTCGGTAAGGCCACATTTCCTGCCGGCAACGGGATTACGCCCAGTGCCCCCTGCGGAATGGAAAGCTGGCCGATACTAGCATTGTACTGGTAGGTCGAGCTGACAGAAACTGCCGGGTAAGCCTTGATCCGGTCCTCCTTGACCCTGGACCGCTTTTCGTCCAGCTGCAAGGATTTTACACTGTATAATTTATTGTTTTGCAGGGCTTTATCAATGGCCTGATCCAGACTCAACGGTGTTTGCTGAGCCATTATATTTCCGGCAAAAAGAAGCAGTGCCCCAGCCAGAAAGCCAGATAAATGTATGTTCTTAAATTTCATGTTGCTCTGTCATTAAGCTATTTTTCACTAATCCCTCCTTGTCCGACGGTTTCATCCAGCCGATGTAAAGTACTGGCACGGTCAGCAGTGCCATCACCATACTCCATATCACCCCCACGGCAATCACGCTCGCAAGCGGGCTCCACATGGGCGAGCCGGAAATGATCATCGGAAGCACACCGATTGCCGCTGCCATGGCGGTCAGGAAGATCGGACGAAGACGTCTTTTACCGGATTCCACTGCGGCAGTGGGTATATCCATGCCGTGGTGCCTGATCAGTTCGTTGGTGTGGTCGATCAGGATGATGGCATTCCGCACGACGATCCCCGACAGGCTGATCAGCCCGACAAAGGCCGTAAAGCTGAAATTGTTTCCCGTAATATACAGGCCGAACAAGGCGCCAAAAAGGCTCAGCGGGATCGTCAGCATGATAATGGCGACTTCTTTCAGATTCCGGAATTGCAGCAGAAGCACCAGAAATATCAGCACCAGGCTCACGCCCAAAACCTTGATCATCTGACTGAACGTTTCCTGTTTGTTGGCATACTCCCCGCCGTACTGGATCTGGTATCCCGCCGGAAGTGTGAGTTTGGCAATTTCGGGCTGAATTTCTTTCAGCAGCTGAGAAGGCAGCGTGCCGGGCTGTGTTTCGGACTGGACCGTCAGCGTACGGACACCGTTTCTGTGCATGATCTTTCCGGTAAACCATTGCGGCACAATATCGGCTACCTGCCTGAGCGGCACACTGGCGCCGGTCACGGGAGATTCGAGATACGTATTTTCAAGATCGTCGGTAGAACGGCGGTTTTTTTCATCCAGTCTCAAAACAATATCCACCGGCTCGTTTCCTTCGTACATGGTCGCCACCGGCGCACCGGCAAAACCCACATACACCGAACTTGCGATGCTGGTGGTGGTAAAACCAAGACGGCTCGCGTCGTTTTTCAGCTGGATGGCGATACCATAATAATCTTCACGGAAATCATTGCGGACCAGCCGGTTTCCTTTGGCTTTTTTAATAACCTCCGCCACCTGTGCCGCGATCTGTTTCAGCCGGTTGATATCTTCCCCGATAATCCTCACCTCCACCGGTGCTTTCAGCGACTGCCCCTGCTGCATGAGTTTTACCTGTACTACCCCTTCCGGAACGAGGTTATCCACCACGTGCGAAAGCTCCTCAGCCAGCTCATCAGTCGTTTCTTCCGTTTCGGTATTAATCAGGATCTGGGCGTAATTCTGAACCGGTACCTCGGGTGAAAAATTGTAATAAAAACGCGGGGCACTGGTCCCGACAAATGTTGCATAGGAAGTCACCCGTTTATCGGCCTTTACCATTTTTTCCACCTTGGCAATAGACTGACCGGTACGGTTCATCTTTGTTCCGGTCGGCATCCAGAGTTCTACCACAAGCTGGTTTCGTTCTGCTGCCGGGAAAAATTGTTGTTTAATACCTTTGGTATAAAGTAGCCCTGCAACAAGTATCGTGCTCAAACTGGCGATCACCGTTGTTTTCGGATGTCGTACACACCAGCCCAGCGCGGCATTATAACCTGTCTGCATTTTATCCAGCAAACTTTCCTTTTTCTTTTTATCAGCCGCTGCGTCGCTGTGATCATGCAATCCTTTTTTTATAAATGTGTAACACAAAAGCGGGGTGAGCACCATCGCAACGATAAAAGACGAACTCAGCGCAATGGCAACGGTCACGGGCAAAGCATGAATAAATTCACCGACTGTCCCGGTAAGCAAAACCATCGGCGCAAAAGAGGCGATGATCGTCACGGTGGCAGCAAGCACAGGAATAACCAGGTCGCTCGCACTGCGCCAGGCCGCCGTCCACCGGTCTATACCTTCATCCAAAAGCTCCACGTAATTGTCGGCAATGACAATGGCATCATCCACGACCATACCCAGAACGACGATCAGTGCGGCCAGCGAAACCTGGTGTAGTTCAATGCCAAAGGCATTCATCAGCGCAAAAGTAATGGCGACCGTCATCGGTATGGCCATGGCGGCAACGGCTGCGATCCGGAATGGCAGCAGCAAAATCACGACCACTACCACTGAAATGATAGCCAGAAAAAATTCCCTTATAAAGTGGGTGATATTCGAATCCACCATTTGCGGCTGGTTGACGATGGTGGTCAGTTTGACATCATCCGGCAGCAGTTTTTTAACCTCGGCCACCTTCTTCTGTACTTCATCGCCAAACTGTACAATGTTGTTTCCTTCCTGCATCTGCACCGACAGGATCATGGCCTTGTTGCCGTTGACGGTCGTTTTGCTGGTGGGGTCATTGTAGGTTCTTGTCAAAGTGGCCACATCCCCCAGGCGGATCGTCTGTCCTGTTTTGGAACTGCCCACGATCTGGTTGGCAATTTCACTTTCCGAATTGTAATATCCGTCGGTGTACAGCGGCGTCTGGCTGTTCTCGGTTTTAATATCACCTGTTGCGTTAATGGCGTTCTGGCTTTGCAGCACTTTGATCACCTGGCTCAGACTCAGACCATATTGCGAAAGTTTCTCCGAATTGGAGCTGATCACGATCTGTTCTTTCTGCTCGCCGATTCTTTTCACCTTGGAGGTGGCAGGAACGGTTCGTATCGCGTCTTCGAGTTTTTTGGTATAATCTTTCAACTGAAGATAACTGGATGCATTACTTTCCACGCCGATCACCAGCGCCTCCGTATCGCCAAAATCCGAGTTGACAACCGGCCCTTTTACACCAGCCGGAAGGTCCATTTGTTTTGAGATCAGTAACTGATGCCGCAGTTTACTCCAGAAAATATCCGGCTCTTTTACCTGCTCGCCAAGTTCTACATTCACCACCACCATGCCGTCGGACGTGGTAGAATAGGTTTTGGCCTTGTTAACTTCTGAATATTGAAACAGATATTGTTCCAGTTTTTTGGTCACCTGATCTTCCACCTGGGCCGAATTGGCTCCGGGAAAATAGGCGATAACCAGACCCTGCCGGATCGTGATTTTAGGGTCCTCGCGCCGCGGCATATTCAACAGCGAATTGACGCCAACCGCGAACAACAACAGCAGCACCGAAAGGGTGACCTGTTTGTATTTTAATGATGCTTCTACAAAATTCATGCGATTTCAGTTTGCAGGTTTTGGGTGATTGGGTACCGTTTCATTTATTTGGTTACCGTTATGTCTGCGCCGTCGGTCAGTTTATTTTGTCCTGCGGTTACGATCACATCGCCCGGACTGAGCCCGGACAGAATTTCGATGTAGTTGTCGGTCAGCTGCCCCAAACTTACTTTTCTTTCAAAAGCCTTATTTTTAGTCTTATCCACCACGTACACGATGTTTTCATTGTTGAGATTTCTCAATACCGCTTCGGTGGGTATGGCCAGAAACTCGCTTTTCGCACCGGAATTGATCCTGGCTTCTGCAATCATTCCCGGCCTGATAATCAGTTTGGGATTGTTGATCGTAATTTTCACCGTAAAGGCCCTTGACGAAGGATCGGCAGCTGAGCCTACTTCGGTTATTTTTCCTTTAAATGTTTCATTCAGGGACGACACCAGCACCGTCGCTTCCTGACCGATCTTGATATTCTGCAATTCACTTTCCGGGATATACGCATTAGCCTTCACCGTACGGATATCAGACACGACAAACAGCGGAGTACCGCTTCCGGTGATCTCCCCTACCTCGGCATTTCTCTTTAACAAAACCCCGCTGATGGGACTGTACAATTTGGTATCCGACAGATTTTTTGCCTGTAATTTCTGCTGTGCTTTTGCCTGATCGAGCCCGTGGCTGATTTTCGTAAAGTCACTTTCGCTGATGCTTTTGCGGTCGTACATGATTTTCAGCCGCTCGTATTCATCCGCCACCTGCGCCACCTGCACATCGGCAATTTCTTTTCCAATTGCATAATTGGTAGGTTCCAGACTGGAAATCAATTGCCCTTTGTTTATTTTCTGGCCTTCGTTGGCAGCGATGTAACTGATCTTTCCTGCGACCATAAAACCCAGGCGGACCGTTTTTTCGCCTTCGATGTTTCCGCTGATCGATATCTCGCGGTCGGATTTCCGGTTTTCGACAGTAGACGTCACGACGGCAATGGAATTAACAGGTGCTTCCGAGCCATCCTTTGGCCCCTTGTTGCAGGAAGCAACCGTAAGCGCAGCCAGCGCAAATGTATAAAGCTGAATATGTTTCATAATATGGATAAATTAAGTATCTGGCTGATTCTTATAATGTCAACGATTGATTATCCCGACTGGCGATCCGCTGCGTATCTATGCCCAGAAAAACCAGGGACCGGCGGATCAAATCTCTAAACCCGGTTTCTCCTGTTATGAAAAAAGACATTTCGTCTCTCGTATTTTCATTGATCACCGATTCCAGCGTTTCCTGTGGCAGCACACCCGGATGTAATGTGCTCAGCAACTCGTCGTATACAAGAAAGCGTTCAGGGAAATGGTTATGTAAAATCGTCATTTCTCTTGAAAAAAGCGCGTCGTTATTTTCAGCAAAAAAGAGCAGCGAAACATGATCGTCCGGATGCTGAACCAGGCGATTTTTTGCGTTCTGGTAAGATTCGGCAATCCCCGTTTCGTCGGTTACAAAAATATGATGCTGTGTATGATCCATAATCCGGGCTGTTAGAACGATTTTTTCAATAACCATGCAAAGCTCGGGGCAACGAAGGAGTTTTCTTTTAAGCTAGATTAAAAAATGAAAAAAGGGTAAAATATTTTTTTCTCAGCGCTGCGCCCTCAAAACACTCAATGTCTGCTGTGTGATGCCAATATAAGAGGCAATATGGCCCAGATTGGCACGTAACAACAAGCCAGACTGATGCACTTCAATCGTTTTGTACCGCTCCTGGGCCGACTGAAACTGAATAGAATGCAACCTGTCGGAAAATGACCGCAGCACATCGATCAGCAGAAAACTGATCACTTTCTGCAAAGCCGGATACGTTTCAGCCATTTTTTCGATTTCATGATATGATACGGAAAGTACAGTGCCGGGTTCCAGCGCTTCCAGTCCGTAAGGCGAAGGGCGGTTGTAGAAAATGCTTTCCAGCGGCAACGTGAAGGTATTTTCCTCAAAAAAGTAGTGGGTAATATCCTTTCCGTCTTTCAAATAATAGGTACGCAAAAGCCCCGTCTCAACATAGTAAACTTTTTTACCATGATTGTCCGGTTCAAGAATTTTTTGTCCTTTAAAAACCTGCTCCAATTTAAAGATGGAAGCCAGGCACGCAGCGTCCTCAGGTGCAAAAGATTGTGATTCAAAAAATCGGGTAAGGCTCATAACGATTCAAATTTTCCTTTGGAATGAAAGTAGCCAGAAATTCTTTTGTTTCGAAACCGGAAGGGAAATTTTCCTGTAAACAGGGTGACCTGCGAAAGCTTTCGCCCAATCTTCCCCTCTGCAAGCCTCTTGTAAAACCATTTTTTCAGCATTGAACAACTCTATTTACGCTACAAAGATGGAAATCCCAAGCACAGGGAGTGTTATATGCCGGGTGGGATAAGTTGTATAAATCACTGGTTGGATGTGGCTGCGGGAAGTTGGGTAGATAATTGTGGAATCCGGCCTTTTGGGATTATGGCGAAGAAAATGATGATGTGGGATTATTGGTATTTTTAGTTTAATTATACGTAAGATCTAAATAATCACAAAAAGTACTACAAAACTTTCGCATATTACACTGTTATGCGTCACCCTATGACTATAGACAATACTAACATTAACCGACAGAATAAAATGAACAGAAATACAGACAAGACAGAAAAACCAACCGCACATTTAGCACATTTGGTTTTGCCCGACACACAAGCCAACTGATTCAAAACATACTCTAAGTTTGCCGACAATTATTACAAATTTAATTCTAATAATCACTTTTGTAATTAAAATACTCAATCCTAATAGTTTAGAATTAGCAAGTAACAGGTTAAGAGAACTTACTTCAAAAAACGAATCTGATAAAAAGGGAAGTTTGGAAGATTTCCTTAAAAACTATAATCAAATTGAATATATACTCGAAAAATACGGAACAGCATTTTCCAACAATGATCTGCAAGATTATGATACATTTAGGAGAAGAATAGCAAAATCTAAATTGGTAAACATTTTATTTAAGGAAGAAAAGATTGACTATAATTTAAGAAACAATCTCATTAAGTTAATTTCTTTTAGAAATAGCATAATTCACGGAAGCGAACTTTTTGTTTCCAAGGATGATGTGGAATTATCTGAAAGTATTTTGAACCAACTCAAATCAATATTACAAATAATGTGAAACGCAGCTAACATCGAGTTCGCAGTTGGTGGAATTAGTGATAAATCAAAAGTTATCGATTTTTACAAAATTTAGTGATTTTTGAACGTTTCGGCTTCAAAATACACTTCTTTACTAAGCGGCAAAACGTTGGTAAAAACCAAAACTAAGTTATCCAAAAATATGGAAAAAGAAAGAAATGACATACCGCTATGGACTTGGTTCAACGGACAATTTCTGTTTCAATTTGAAGAGCAACTTGAAAAAAATCCCAACAAGACAATCGCGGAATTTTTTAAAGACTTTCTTGTCGATCAAAAGCTTAACAACTTTAATTTTTATCACACAAAAAACCAAGGTACAATAATTTTTTTAATGTACGGACTAATGGTTATTCCAAAGGAAATTTGGGAAAAAAGTAAAACAGACTTTCCGTTTTCGACAAGACAAAAATTCAAATTCAATCCACTATCAGACCAAAGTATTGACACTTTAAATTTTCTACGACTGCTTCGAAATTCTTTAGCACACGCCAATTTTTCTTTAGACTCAGACGAAGACTTTGGACTTTTTGGAACTTTAAAGACAGCAAGGCTAAAAATTTTGAAGTAAGCATTAAACACGCTGACCTTGGGCATTTTATAGCAGAAATTGGGAAATATTATTTAAACGACGTAAAAAAACAATTACCTAAATTGGCTGCTACTAACAAGAATTTTTCGAAAAATAGCTGAACATAACTCAATCTGGCTGATAACACTGAAGGAAATAAAAATTTATTGAAGTTTTGTGCTACCAATTCTCTTTCTTGGCAAGGCCCTCCCAGTTCCCATTTCAACAACAAAAAACCAAATTTTATCGTAAAAACCTCTCACTTCACCAATCAGTTTCAAAAAACATTTGCAGAAATATGTAAACGATCCATAAAAACAAAAAATCTAAATCACCCATCCCCAATCCTCTCATCAACCATTCCCTGTGCCTCCGCCAGAATCTGCATCAAATGCGCCTCACTTTCAAAGCTTTCTGCATAAATTTTATAGATTTGCTCGGTTCCTGATGGGCGTGCGCCTCCGCCTGCATTGTCGCTGCCCCTATTCCATACGCCCTGATACAAAACGAATAAATCAACACACCAGTTTTCCACCGAAAAATTCAAAAGAAATTTTCGCCAGCCCTATTGCACCACACCCGGGCTGGCATCGGTAGCCTGGTAATTTATTTTGAAACCTTTGTCATGATGATTCCTATCGGTAATAAACCAGACCAATACCTGGTTTCCGTCAATCACCAGAGAAGGCGGAAGCTTGTCACCGCTGAACCGGGCCATCATATTTTCCTGCTGGGTTCCGTTGCCTTTAAAGATAAGAACATTGTCCTTTATGTCCTCCAGCGCAAACTGAGTAAAGTCTAGCCTAATATTTTTTCCCTGCGCAACGGTGATCTGCCACTTACAGCTGCAATTACCCGTATAATTTGCCTCACCACTGCCATCTTCGAAGGTTCCGGTGCTATCATTGAGTGCTACGATTTCACGGCAATAGAGCGTGGCAGAATCTTTTGGGATCGTATAGTAATTCAGCAGTATCGGACTGGTAGGTAACTTGCCGTTCAGACGGACACTGAAATTGCCACTTTGGATCCGAAGTTCATCCGGGAACTCAATAATCGATATTTTTTTTATCGATTTCTTATCAATGTCTGTAAAGTCCAAAAATTGAGAAGTGAGATTTCGGGTATCACCCGTCAACGAGAAAACCATTTCTACGTCTTTCCTAGCCATGTCGAATTTCCAGTTTGATGCACCCTCGTTTTTACTGATCAGCACAGATCCATTTGCCCTTTCGGGATCAAAATAATCCGTCATTTTTTTATTTTTTTCAGACAAGTAATCTACTACGCGGCTCATATCAGGTACGCCGCTGCCGAGCTTGCCCAGGTAATCCGGGTTGGCTTTATCGATATTGGTGGCCGTATTTTGCAGCAGCGCCATGATTTCTTCCGGTGACATTTTCGGGCTCAATGATTTAATGACAGCCGCACAGCCTGTTACCAAAGCTACCGCAGCGGAAGTTTTTTCCAGATACATATACAGCGAATCGTTAGCAGCATAAGGCGCCAAAACAGTCTGCCCGACCGCCGACAGATCAACTTCTCTGCTATAATTCGCAGAAGGCAATTTTATAAAAATGGTATCAATGGCCGAGACCATGTGCACGCCAGGCAAACCGCCGGGTTTCTGCACGGTTTCAGAGGAAAAATTACCGGAGGAGGCCAGAATGAGAATACCTTTTTGCCTGGCCAGCTCAAAATAAGCCAGATATTTTTGATCAAAACTTCCACCGCTCCACGGAAGGCAGATGATATCGGCTCCCATGTCAACCGCATATTTCATTCCTTCATAGCCCAGATCATAGTTTCCAATGCTGGCTGCGTCTGAAATCACTTTAATAGGTAAAATACGCAGGTTCTTTCTGGCGCGTACTTTCCCCAGGGTCTGTTCGGCAGTACGGATGATAACACCGGCAATCATACTGCCGTGCAGAAAATTGGCACTGGCTTTATCTGCCGGAAGACTTACCTTGCCGTCGCCGTCTGCCATATCCCAGCCCTGAAAGTCATCCGTGTATCCATTCCGATCATCATCTTGCAGGTTATTCCTGATCTCTTTTACGTTGGTAAAATAATATCCTGAAAGGGCATTGTGCGTAAGGCTGAATGCATCATCAATAACAGCCACCAGTACAGGTTTAGCAGTGGTTTTCTGGCTGATAATCCTGGGATGTAATAGTGTATAGGCCCTTGTGCCCGCAGCAAAATATTGTTGGCTGGTCTGGGCACTGACGGATGACGCCAGCAGGAGAACCAGCAGGTATAAATTTTTGCACATGAATAAAATGTAAAAATGCTTGCTGCCGGCGAAATTAAACAGACAGGATAAAATATTGACGGATGATCAGGGTGCTGTAAATGTGACAACCGCCGAATGACTGTGACTGGGCATATTTCCTGGTAACAACGTTATATTTTCCTTACCACCCGATTCGCCTATTTCGTAACGATTCAAATATGGACCCTGGCCGTAGTGTATCGCAGAACGCCCGCGGAGATCGGGAAGTGCAAAAGTATTAATCCCATTTCCACCGTAGGAAGTACCCAGCACAGCGTATAAGACAGTGTTTTGTTGTAGGTTTAGCAATCTTCCATCACAGAAGGCAAAACCATTCACCTCAAAATTACCTGCAAACAACATCACTTCGCCATAAAAGGGATCGGCTCCATTTCTTGATGGATAAATACCGTATAACGAAATCTGATAGTTCATTGCCAAAAAAGGATTTCTTATCGAAAATGGCTGGTTTCCACCCGATGACCCGGAAGTTACCGATATTGCCTTATTGACCCAGGAAGTGCCTTCCCATACTTTTACATGATTAAGCCCGGCCAGGCCGTCGGTCAGTTTTACCTGATCGTTTTCGATGGTGATACCGCTGCCTCCCGTTAATGGCTTCGTGAGTGATTCTGCTGTTTTGGCCTGCAGTGCATAAGGGACGCTGTGCAGCTCCGAAGTACTGTAAGGCAGATAGCTGGTTCCACCCAGCAAATCCAGTGCAATTTGAATATAATAAGGTTTTAATGACCAGTCGATAGCGGTGTAAGTTCCGCTCGTAGAAGTTCCGGTACCAATGGCAAAACTGATCAGCCCGTTTGCGTTACTGGAAAGGGAGAAGGTTTCTCTATATGTTACGGTTCCAGATGCGCTGCCCTGAAGAATGGTGACTTGCACACCCATAGCCGTATTTGCCACGAGCTGATCTGTGCTGTTGCGTACAACGGCCTGATAATTAATTGCATCTGGCGCCTGAGCGAACAGATTCGCACCGGTAAGCAGGAGCAAAAGTAATAAGGAAAGATTTTTCATGCAGTTGAGTAGAATTTTTAATTGGATAAATATAGAAGGTATACATTTTACTTCGCAAATGTTCGCATTTATAATCTACATTTACACATTATTCTACATTATTTTTAGAAAAATTTCTACCCTTATAAAAATCATCCATGAAAAAAGCCTTTACCCTCACAGCTGTTTTTTTAACAAGCACTCTTATTTCCCAGGCATTTGCACAAAATAGTATCAACTCAGCCGGTGGAATGGGCTCATCAGCGGAAGGTAATACCGTCAGTTATTCCATCGGCCAGGTGTTCGACCAGGCCAACAAAGTTTCGGGTATCTCCCTGATCGAGGGCGTTCAACAGCCCTCTGAAATCAGCCTTCCATTGCCTGTTACGCTGATCTATTTCAAAGCGGCATTGACAACCGAAAATCAGGTTCAGCTTTCGTGGAGTACTGCTTCGGAGACCAATAATGATTTTTTTACCGTCGAGCGCTCCGCTAACGCAAAGAAATTTTACGGCATAAAAACAGTGCCGGGCAATGGAAATAAAAGTCAAATCTCAAATTACCAGGTAATAGATGCAGAACCACTCGCGGGGATTTCTTATTACCGACTGAAACAAACAGATAAGGACCAAACTTTTGCTTATTCAAAAATTGCTTCCATAAAATTAAATGATTTATCAAATGTCGTTTCGACATACCCCAATCCAGCGACGGACCAAATCATGATCAGGCTGACAAAAGCTCCTTCCAAAAACTGCGGTTACCAACTATTTTATATGGATGGAAAATTACTGCAAGCAGGGGACATTAAGGAAAACATGACCGTGGTTAATATTTCTCACTTAACACCGGGTATGTATCTGTTGAAAATTAAAGAAACAAATTACGATGTTCAGACTTACAAGATTGTGAAGATGTAACAAAAATGATGAAAGGGTCAAAAGGTGATAACGCTACTGAATGGATGTCTACGTGTGTTGGTTGAGATTTAATCCCCAATCCTCTCATCCACCATCCCCTGCGCCTCCACCATAATCCGCTTCAAATGCGCCTCACTTGCAAAGCTTTCTGCGTAGATTTTATAGATTTCCTCGGTTCCTGATGGGCGTGCGGCAAACCAGCCGTTTTCTATGCTCACTTTTAGGCCGCCAATAGAAGCGCCGTTGCCCGGTGCATGGGTAATGATGGAGGTGATGCTTTCACCCGCCAGCTGCTTCTGCTCAAACTGATCAGCCGAAATCTGACCCAGCAACTGTTTTTGAGCAGTGGTCGCGGCTGCTTCGATACGGTCATAATGAGACGTCCCAAGTTCTGTGCTTAGTTTCTCATAAATGTCTCCGGGATCTTGTTTTGTAATGGCCAGAATTTCAGCAGATAACAGCGCAGCGATCATTCCATCCTTGTCGGTTGTCCAAACTTCGCCATTCATCCTTGCGAACGATGCTCCGGCACTTTCTTCGCCGCAAAAGCCAAGGGAACCGTCCAGCAACCCATCCGCATACCATTTAAAACCAACCGGGACTTCGTAAACTTTTCTGCCAAGCCTTGCCGAAACCCGGTCTATCATCTGGCTGCTCACCACCGTTTTTCCCACCATAAATTTTGCAGGCCATTGCGGTCTGTGCTGAAAAAGATAGTCGATCATCACCGACAAATAATGGTTCGGAGGCAAAAGTCCCGACTTGCCGGCAACAATTCCATGGCGGTCGTAATCCGTATCACAGGCAACTGAAATGTCGAATTTGTCTTTTAATGCGATCAGGTTTTGCATGGCGTAAGCAGAGGAAGGATCCATGCGGATCTGACCGTCCCAGTCGACAGGCATAAAAGCAAAGGTAGGATCTGCCGTCTGATGATACACTGTCAGATCCAGACCATATCTTTTGGCGATCGGTTCCCAGTAATGCATACCGGCCCCACCCAGCGCATCGACCCCGACTTTCAACCCCGAACCGGAAATGGACTTCATGTCGATAATGTTATGCAAATCAGCTACGTATGTGTTCAGATAATCATAACGATGCGTGGAAGAAATATGCAGAGCCCGGTCAAGAGAGATCCTTTTTACACCTGTCAGTCTAGTACGGAGAATTTCGTTTGCCTTATTTTCGATCCATGCCGTTGCGGTTCCCGGTGCCGGTCCTCCGCTTGGCGGATTGTATTTAAATCCGCCGTCACCAGGTGGGTTGTGTGACGGGGTGATAATGATTCCGTCTGCAAAACCCGAACTGCGCCCTTTATTGTAGGTGAGAATGGCATGTGAAACGGCTGGTGTCGGTGTAAACTCATCGTCCTTCGAAATCATGACCTGCACGCCGTTGGCCGCCAGAACTTCCAGAGCCGTAGAAAATGCCGGAACTGACAAAGCATGGGTATCCATGCCCATAAACAAAGGTCCGTCCGTGTTTTGCGTGACACGGAACAAACAAATCGCCTGGCAAATAGCCAGAATATGCCATTCGTTAAACGTGTTTTTCAGCGAAGTTCCCCTGTGACCGGAGGTTCCGAAAACAACGCTCTCTTCCGGATTTTCCGCGTCCGGAATTCCTGTATAATACGCGGCAACAAGCCCTGCAATGTTGGTTAACATCCAGGGCTCGGCAGGTTTTCCTGCAAAAGGGCTGATTTTCAAGTTAATGAAGTTTTTTTGACTCAAATGGGATTTATCTTACCAAATCATTTGTCAGGATCATTTTTGCTTCCTGATATTCCGTATTGGTTATTTTCCCGGCTGCAAATCTTTTTTGCAGGATATCAAGCGGAGAATCTTTGGTTCTTCTCTGGCCCGGAATATCATAAGGCGTGGCAAAAATCCAGAAAAGCATAATCATCCAGACAATCCACCAGAATAGGTGCATGCCCCAGAAACTGTATTCATTGTAAAACATAATGGCTGATGTTTATTGGTTTAAATATGTAAAAGCGGAAGAGCTTGCCCTTCCGCTTTATGTTTCTTAATCCACAAGCGAATAATCATATTCCACAAGCAGCTCGTTGTCTACGGTCACAACTCCGGGAGCATTCCAGGCGATACGGCCGGCTTCTTCTTTCTGATACCAGGATTCAACATTTCCGGTTAAGGTCACCTTTGTGCCATCCACTTTTACATGAATATCCTGTTCTCTGATCGACCAGTTACGTGTTAATGCGCTCTCGATACCCATTTTCTCGATCTCATCATGCGTTTCCGATTTGATCGTGATCAGGTTGGTTACGCCCTTGATACCTATAAGGTTTTTAATGAGTCTTTTAGCAGCTTCTCTCTGATAATTCCAGCTAAGTTCGCCCTCCAGGGTAATCCAGCCATTTTCAACTTTTACCTTTACTTTGTCGTTGGGGATTTCCCAGTTCCATTTGTATGCATTCAACACTTCATTGGCCAGATCGTTATCATCACGGTCGTAAAGGTTGCTATATGTTTTGATCTCAATTTGTTCAACCACTACTTTTACGCCTGAAACTTTTTTAGCAGCAGCTTCCGCTTCTAATTTTTTCGCGTAACTATCGACAGTTCCCGAAAGCGTCACAACGCCATCTTTTACGGTAACGCCTATTTCGGCAGCTTTCAATAAGGGTTCCCATTTGATCGCATCCTGAACATCTTTCTGCAAATCTTCGTTGGTTTTCATAATCTTTGTAGTTTAGTTAATTCTGTTAATACTTAGGTAAAGGTCAGTAAACTCAGGGCCGATAACTTACATACTTCCGGCTAAGAGTTGTATTAATCACTGTTTTAAATTAATTCGTTTGTGGGTGATCCCGCCGCTGTTCCAGCGATTTAATTTCGGTCTTTTCCCATTTAATATCCTGACGGATCAGGCCAAACAAACTCATGTAAATATTAGCGATCCATACCAGTGAAAAACCTGCTATCAGGTAGCCTTTCCAGTCTGTCATCAATAAATGATAATCGGTTAATAAAATAAAAAAGAGTGTTACGTAATGACTGAAACAATATTCACAGGTAAACAGATAGAAGAATTTACGTTCCAATATCGTTTTACCAGAAATGCTCCTTTTCACGCAATATTCCCTGGGTTCCCGGAAAACCTCTTCGTGGGTTACTGTCCAGGCGACACAGGCAATGGGTATTGCCAGAAAAAACAGCCAGAGAATCTGTAAATGGAGTGACAAAGTGTTCATCAGGGTATATTTTGAAAGCGTTATTTTAAGAATGATAATGGGGAAACAAATGAAACAATTTACATCACCAATACCGCCGCTCCCTGTATGCTGCCGCTAAGAAGATCAGCAATTGCCTCATTGGCTTTTTCCAGATCACATAAAGTGGTCTGGGTTTTAATTTTCACTTTTGAAGCCAGCGCTAAAAATTCACTGGCATCTTTGCGGGTCAGGTTGGCAACGGAGCGTAATGTCCTTTCTTCCCAAAGAATTTCGTAGGGAAATGAAGGAATATCACTCATGTGTATTCCGCCGCAAACCACGCTCCCACCCTTGTCTACATCCCGGAGGGCTTTTGGGATCAGCTCACCTGCCGGGGCAAAAATAATGGATGCATCCAATGGTATAGGAAGCAGGGAACTGGAATTTCCCGACCAAACAGCACCAAGGTCCATCGCAAATGATTGCGCTTTTAGATCGCCATCTCTGGTGAAAGCATAAATTTTCTTTCCCTGGTAATTGGCAACCTGCGTGAGTATATGGGCTGCTGCACCAAAGCCATAGATCCCTATATTTTCAGCGTGCTTTCCTGTCATATTGTAGGAACGGTATCCGATCAGTCCTGCACACATCAGGGGTGCTCCTGACGCATTGGCATATACGGGATCGATTTTAAAACAGAAATTTTCAAAAGCCACGGTATATTCCGCAAAACCGCCGTCCATGGTGTAACCCGTAAAAAGTGCATTTTCACAAAGGTTTTCCTGGTCTTTCAAACAATACCGGCAGTACCCGCAGGTGTAACCCAGCCAGGGAATACCTACCAGGTCTCCCGGTTTTAACATCGAAACATCACTGCCTGTTTTCACAACGGTTCCGATAATTTCATGCCCCGGAATCAATGGCAGCTTCGGATGTTGCAGCTCACTGTCCATGATGTGCAGATCCGTCCGGCAAACCCCGCAGGCAATAATTTTTACCAGTACCTGATGCCGGGAAGGCATTGGAAGCGGCAGGGTTTTGCTGACGAGTGGTTCTCCCTGCTTTTCCATCACCATTGCGCGCATGGTTGTTGGTAGTGACAACGCTTTATAATCGCTCGTTTCACTGCGCTCCGGATCGGCGCGAACGAATGGATTTGGAAGGTTAATCATAACACGGTTATCATTTGAATTTGAATGCCAGTACCAGCCTGAAAATACCGATGACAAGAAATGCCAAGCCCGTAAAAGTTACGATGGTCATGCCTGCGAACACAGGATTACGAAGCAGCATAAATGAAAAAATCAAACCGCCAATCCCTAAAAATAATAGCCAGCCCCACCCCTTGATTCCACTGAATTGAAAGGAAACGCCAATGGCCATCATCGAACGGAACATCAGTCCAAAGCCAACGTAAAATGGCAGTACCTGAGCCGTTATCAGCGGATTGGTGATTAGCATGATACCAGAAGAAGATCAAAAATACCTCCGGCCAGTACCCAGCCACGACTGCTCGACTTCTCGCTGGAAGCAGCTGAAAAGATCTCAAAAATCCCGTTTGCCATAAAGGTAACGCTGAATATAACCGACAATGCCAGGTAACTTTCTGCCGGTGTAATCAGTACCCAGATCCCGATCAGGATGAATAATGCTCCCAGCAGAAAGGATATCCAGCCGGGTTTGATGTTGTAAGGTGCCTGCGTAAAAACGGGTGATGTTTCCATGGTTGTATTTTTTGATTTTTTATACCCTTAAATTACTTCACATTATCTTTAAACAGATCTTTTGCAGCGGTGCCAAGTTCATTCATATCATGTTTGAATTCTCTTTTGAAAGATTCATTTTTAGTTTCGACAGAAGCGTCAAACTTGTCAATACCTGCCTCAAATTCCTTGTTTTTTGCTTCCAGTTTTTCTTTTTGTATGTCCAGCTTTCCCTCCACCTTTTTCAGGTCAGCAGTGAGCTTCACCTTTTCCTTTTTGTTGGCTTTTTCAATTTTTTCTTTGAACGTCGTAGTTTGCTTTTTCATCGCAACAATCTCGCTGTCGGACTCCATTTTAAAATTCTCCCAATCTGATTTGGCTTTTAATTTTGCGGCATCATTGGCATCTACGGCAGCGTCTTTGATATCTTCATTAGCCTCTTTCAGGTTTTCATTGGCGTCTTTCATGTCCTTTTTGGACGCATCACCACAGCTTGTAACAAATGTAATGGCAAACAGACATGCTGCAAAAAGGATACTTTTTGAATTTTTCATTTTGGTTATATTTTAAAAAATGTGATGTTAAATGGCTTATTGTGAAAGATTTCAAAGCAGTGCTTCAATCAGCTGCAGGTTTAATTTGGTAAGCTTGTCTTCATGCCTCGAAATCCGTCTTTTGATCAGATTAACCTCAGCATGTCTGACACTTTCGCTGACATGCGCCCCAAAAGCCTCGATATTGGTTTTGATATCACCGGCAATTTCCTGTGTTTTATCTTCAATTTTAATAAGCGTACTCTTTCCTTTCTTTTCACAGGCAGCAATTTTGAGCTTTCTTGTCTTTTTCAATGAGGCTATTTTTTCTTCGGCTTTTTGCTTTACTTCCCCTGCCGATTTTTTCAGTTCCGCTCTGCCGGCTGCGATCTCATCGTCGAGCTCATCTAATTTCTCATTGACATAATGACCAAATGCGAAATCAACATCACTTCTGATCACCGTAACACCCAGTTTTTTCATCGCCTGATCGACAGAAGTTTCGCTGTCGTCGTCCACCTCGGCAATAATGGAAACCGTACCGGCACTTACACCGCTTTCCAGTTTTGATATAAAGTCTGCTTCAAAATTGTCTTCGCGGATCTCAGAGACCATACCGATTGCTCCACCGGTATACAAGCCGATCACAAAACCCAAAGGCCCTGCCACTATTCCAAACAAACTTCCGACTGCCATACCCGTCAGCGTTTGCCATCCCTGGAAACCATCCTGACTAAGTATCTCATACTGCCCGTTTTCTTTTTTGCGGATCATAGTTTTTTCATACATGGTGATCTCCCCGAAGGATTCCAACTCACTAAGCCTATCCAGGGCCTGAATCGCTTTTGCTTCCTGTGTAAAGGAAACTACAATTATTTGTGACATTTTCTTAGCTATAAACTTGTGTTTCAATTGTTTTTTAAGCCATTACCCCGCCATCCAGGATGATCTGCGTTCCGTTGCAATAACTGGAGTCATCACTAGCCAGGTAGATAAATGCTTTGGCAACTTCTGATACTTTCCCGAGCCTTTTGGCTGGCGATCCCTGTATCCAGGCCGCGTGTACTTCCGCGGGTGCTGCGCTTAACAAAGGTGTTTCTATATAATAGGGACAGATCGCATTGGCCCTTATATTTTGGGTGGCATACTGCACAGCGATGTTTTTGGTAAGTCCCATCACCCCATGTTTGGCGGCGGTATAGGGTACCAAACCGTGCTCAGCTTTCAGTCCGCCCAGGGATGACATGTTTACAATCACACCTCCGCCCTGTTTTAGAAACTGCTGCAACTCATATTTTACACAGTAGAACTGCCCTGTCAAATTAATAGAAATCACCCGGTCCCAAACCTCTTCGGGCATATCATGGATTCCCGAATAGGGAGCACCAACCCCGGCATTGTTGAAGGCCACATCCAGTCTGCCGAACCTTTCAACCGTTGCATTGATTGCAGATTTGACACTTTCTACATCAGAAACATCGATAGGCACAAATAGGCACGACGCATCAAGATCCGATATTTCCTGCATGGTTTGTTTGTGGTCGCTGCCAGCAAGGTCGGCTATCACGACCGTTGCACCTTCTTTTGCCGCTTCAATAGCTGCTGCTTTACCGATACCTGAGTTGCCCCCAGTGATAAAAACTACTTTACTTTGTAATTTCTTCATTTTCTAAATTTGTAATCAGATGCTGCTTGAACTATTTCAAATGAGATCTTAAAATAAAGGCCATATTCTCATGTTTTTCCAGCAAGTCAGTGGCGAAATCACTGGCTGATGCGTCCTTGAATTCACTTGTAAAACGATGCGTATTTTCCCGGCAATGAATAATCATACTGTCGTGATCGGAGAGCAATTGTTTTACATAACTCATACTGTCATTCTGATCCGGCGCAACTTCTGCTAAATGCGTGATTTCAAGAAAATATTTTAGCGAAGCAGGCGCGTAATGTTCCATTGTGCGTATCCTTTTGGCAATGCTGTCAATGATCGCGCTCAGCTGATTCGCCTGCTCATCAAAAAGTTTTTCGCGTTCATAAAAATGATTATCCTCCATATTCCAGTACGCATTTCGGGTTTTGGTATACAGGACATACTCGTCCGCCAAAAGTTTTAACAATTCAGTTGCAACAGTTTGGCTGTTTTGTTGTTCAATTTCAATATTCGCTTCCATATTTTTTGATTATATTATTTTCAACTTTACAGTTGCAGCCAGATAGAATTAAATGACTGACGGAACCCGATTTCAGAACTAACTGCTATTTATATACGTTCAAAAATCGACTTCATTCCGAACCCGACGTATTCATTTTATTTTTCATGGCTAACCTTATTCACAACAATCCAAAGGTGAGCCTCTTCTGTTTGGAAAGTGTTGTATATGAAACCTGAAAAGTTGCATCTATCACAGATATTAATCTTATGTTTTAATCGGAAGTCTGAACATGATTAAAAGCTGCTCCCAAACAATCAATAACATCAGTAACCAGCATACTTTCCATACTTTGCTTGCCTAGCGCAATATCCGCAGCCAGTCCGTGCAGATATACACCGATCTTTGCAGCAATAAATGGCTCGTACCCCTGAGCAAGAAATGCAGTAATTATTCCGGTTAGTGCATCTCCTGAGCCACCCTTAGCGAGTCCTGCGTTACCCGTTGTATTCAAACAAGATATTCCCCGGGCGGTTATCAAGGTTTGATGGCCTTTTAAGACTATCACAATATTGTGCTCATTTGCCAGGTTTATGGCTGCACTTCTTCTTTCTGTCTCACTGTCATGTTTCCCGAAAAGTCTGTCAAATTCCTTCGGATGCGGTGTAAAGATCGTCGAATGAGCTACTTTTTTTAGAAGTTCTCTATGGGCAGCCACAATATTCAGCGCATCTGCGTCCAGTAAAAGTGGTTTATTAAAGTGCTCTAGAAGGTCGAAAACCATTTTATCTGATTTTTTATCCGTGCCTATGCCAGGCCCTATTCCGGCAGCAGAGAATCTACTAAAATCATATTCAGAGGTACTTCTGAATGAAAGCATCGCTTCGGGAATCGCCGTTTGCAGGATCATCCTTTCTTCTTTTGGAACATTTACGGTCAATAATCCTGTCCCTGATCTCAGACATGCCCTCGCAGCAATAACCGCTGCACCCATTTTGCCTGTATTACCCGCAAAAATGATACTATGCCCATAATCGCCTTTGTTTGTCGAAGCCTGTCTGTGTATCAACAGTTTTTTGATGATATCTTTTGTTAGCATACCTGTTTCCGGCTTCATACCCGCTTAATCGATAAAATTATATTCATAGAAACTTTCAACCTGCTTATCCTTGCTGCCGAATACCTCTTCGAAACTTCCGGTCGCTTGAAACTTACCATCCAGAAGCATTGCAATACGGTTGCCGGTATTTTTTGCACAAGTAAGGTCATGTGTGATGATGATAGAACTGGTGTTGTACCGCTGCTGTACCTGCATGATCAGCGCATTAATTTCGGTACTGGTAATCGGATCCAAGCCTGAGGTGGGTTCATCGTATAACATGATCTCCGGTTTGAGGATCAGTGCCCGGGCAATGCCGATTCTTTTACGTTGCCCTCCCGAAAGATCGGTTGGCAGCTGGTTCATTTTCTCTTTAAGCCCAACGGCTTCCAGCGCTTCTTCAACAGCGGCATCAATATCTTTTTTACCCAATTTCCTGTTATTCATCGTTAACGGAAATGACAGATTATGGTAAATATCCATGCTGTCGTACAGGGCGCCTGCCTGAAATGAAAATCCGATCCTTAACCGAAGAGCGTCAAGCTCTTTTCCGGCCAGCTTATCAATCTGCTGTCCGAGCACAATTACCTCACCGCGGTCCGGTTTGAGCAGACCGATTATTATTTTTATCAAAACAGATTTACCCGATCCGGACCTGCCAAGGACGGCCACATTTTCACCTTTCAGCAATGTAAAATCCACACCTTTCAGCACATCCAGATCGCCAAAGGATTTGTATAACCCTTTTATTGAAATAACCGGTTGCTCATTTTCCATGTAAAGACAATATTTATTTTACGCCGACAATTCAGAATAAAAGCGGGAGATGAAAATCTCCCCGCTCACTTATTTCAATACGCGTAGTCGATTTCAAGCTCGTTTTTAACCGCCTCTACACCCGGTGCATTCCATGCCATCCGGCCGCATTCTTCCTTCTGATAAAGTGAGTGAACCGTTCCGCTCAAAGTAACCATGTTACCGGAGACTTTGATCTTCACTTCCTCATCATAAATCGTGGCGTTGCGCTCAATAGCTTTCTCGATGTCTCTCTTTTCAATGCTATCCTTGATTTCGGATTTAACAATCAGGCTGTCCGTTAAGCCCAAAACACCCAGAAGACCTGTAACGGCTTTTTTCGCAGCTACTTTCTGGTAGTTCCATTCCACCTGGCCATCCAGGGTAACCCAGCCGTCTTCAACCTTCACTTTGACTTTTCCGTCAGGAATTTCCCAATTCCATTTGAAAGCATTGATAATTTCCCGGGCAACATCGCTGTCGTCTTTTTTACCGAAACTGCCATATTTGATTTCAATTTTTTCGATAACTGCTTTCACGCCTGCAACATTCTTCGCTGCTTTTTCCGCTTCCTCCTTTTTGGCGTAAGTATCGACTGATCCGGTCAGGGTAACGATTCCATCTTCTGCAATGACGCCTATTTCTGCTGCGTGAAGCAAGGGTTCCCATTTTATTGCATACTGCACATCCTTTTGTAATTCTTCGTTGGTTCTCATAATCTTGAATATTAATGGTTAGAAATTAACTAAACAAAGGGAGCGATTTGGCAGAACAAAAAGTTACACATCAGGAGTCAAGAGTTGCATCAATCACTTATTGAGTTAAAAGGAGTTGTTCAGCGTATGGTGACATTGTTTCATGCCATCCATTCAATTTGATGTGATCTATTTTTTATAATAATTCCTCACAGGCGGCAGCAGCGCCACAACCAGCATTGCAACCGCATAAAACATGTAAAAGGTATGCAGCCAGTGCACGGCATGCAGAAAAACCATTTCAAGCTGAATCCAGATGATCAGCGCAAAGGCCTGATAGATCGAGAAACTCCATGGCCAGCGCATGTCTGTAAAAAGATTAAACTGTTCTGCAAACGGACTTTCTACTTTTTTTAACAAAGCAAAAATCAGCGCCAAAGGACAGATCCCAAGCACGACAAATAACAAAATTCCCGGTATAAGAAAATCACGAAACGGAGAAGCATCCAGCATCGACAGAGGCATTCCAATTAGCTCACCGCTTGGGGAAATGATCAGTACGCCTCCACCGAACAGGGCACCCACGCCAAGAAAAGCCAGAAGAAAAATGAGCAGATTTCGGGTAGTGGACGGTTTCATTTTGATAAGTATGAATGATTTGAACATGATTGGAAATAATAACTCAAACGCGTAAAAATCTTTCGACCGGACGCCTGAGTGATACCGGTTCCGGATAATTCTTCAAATATCCGACTCTTAAAATAAACTGGACTGGTTGGCTCAATCCCACGGATCCAGGCAGTATCTGATTCGTTGAAGCTTCCTCCAAAACCTGCGTCATGGGATGCAGTGCTATATTTTTTTCCCTTACATTCAAAAACAACCGCTCCATGCGCTTGCCTGTTTCAAGCAGCGAAGCAACCGAATCATCTTTACTCGTGATCAATATCCATCCCGCAGACTGCGCCACTTGTTTACTAACTTTATCAATGCTCTGCTCCCGGAACCCTTTTTTCATCACATCCTCTTTCCCGTAAAAATTCCTCAAATACCAGCCGAAAATCCCCTCGATCTCCATTCCTGCCATAGTCAATCCGTCAAGGTATTTTTCCGCATCTATGCTTGAAAAACGGATCCATTCTGATAATTCCTTCTGTGCTGCATCCCGATAAGATTGTA
This sequence comes from Dyadobacter frigoris, assembly GCF_005280585.1. Classification (GTDB taxonomy): domain Bacteria; phylum Bacteroidota; class Bacteroidia; order Cytophagales; family Spirosomataceae; genus Dyadobacter; species Dyadobacter frigoris. The sequence continues at coordinate 19,616 of NZ_SZVO01000024.1, read as the reverse complement.
TCCGGTTTGCTTCAAGAGTTTGTTCACTGAGCCACTGGCACTGCGTTGAAGTGTTGGGTATGAAATGAATATTATCTTCATCATTGCCAATCAAGAATTTGATGTCTTCTTTTTTTAAAACTTCATTCCTGTAATGCGACCGCACAGTTCTGCGCTGCCGTATTTTTTCAATATCATAAACACGTACAGTTGACCTTACTAACCTGACTTCCATCACATTTTCTTCCTGGCTACTCGCAGCCAGTAACACAAAATCACAGTCATAACCCAGGTTACCGGCAGCGTATTCCAGATTCTGCAAAAAGGCACCGATGGATAGCATCGTCTCACGTTGCGTAGGATCAACGCCGGGCAGCCATTTGTTTTTGTCGTTGCCAATAATCCAGTGATAAGGTTCGATATAGTTCACAAACCAGGGCTGCGTATTATGTCCGCTCGGCGCCAGCGAAGCCAGATATAAAATTGCTCTTTCATCCGCGGTCAACGATGTTTTACCCATATCAGCCTCACTTTCGGAACGTATATAATTGCTTTTATCACTCACGGAATACCCGGTAATCCCCGCCAGCGCAAGGGTACCTGCCGCAATAGATATGAATTGTTTTCGGGTTATTAATATTTTTTCCATAACCTGGCTCCGATCCTGATAACGGGTGATATGTCCGCATTGGGAATATGATAGGTTGCGGTTTCGAAATCAACACTGTTGTTTCGCCTTACATACAAATGCAAACCTGGCTGTATATAAAAATATTTTCCTATAAAAAACTGATAGCTCACGCCCAGGCCGGTATCCACGCTTTTCAGATCCTTTTTTATGCCCGTACTTTTTTGCGTGATTTTAAAAGTATGAAATTCCAGATAGCTGTAGACTTCCAGGTTTTTCCAGACATTGTAGCCAAAGAAAATTCCGGGTGAAGTGGTGTAATATCTTTTAAATTCCGATGACGAATTTTTCAAACCCGCAGTTTCTGCATTATAGGTTCCGCCATTGATCACGCTTGCCCGTATCCTGAATTTTTTATACCGATACCCCAAAGCGAAATGATATCCGCCTGTGAAAAACATAGGAACCAGGCTTTCCACTTCGATGGCGTGTTTTACAGCATAAACGGGTGGATTGGGATGCCAGAATGTACCGGCAGTGGTATCGGTCTGCGCCTTTACTGTATTACCAAAAAGGAAAAGGATACATGCTATTAATAAATGATTTTTCATTTCCGGGATTTTCATAACTGTTTCTTTATTGTGAAATGATGCTTTCACAGGATTCAAAAGTTGCTGATACCAAAACACAAAGTATTGTATGCAAATGTCTAATTCTTACATAGTTCACGCTTTCTCATTTCCGGGCAAAATTAAATACACCACCCAAAGCACAGCCTAGCGAAAGCAGTGAAATATGTAACTCTTTCCAGGGCAGGTATAATGTTCGGGGCTTGAAATACCCAACCTTTGCATTGTTATATGCAGACAATAATTAACGCTAAAGTAGAACCAATGAAAATACTGATCGTACTAACATCCCACAGTGAACTGGGCATTACCAGCGAAAAAACAGGTTTTTGGATAGAAGAATTTGCTGCTCCCTATTATGTGTTATCTGATGCAGGGGCAGAACTAACCATCGCCTCACCAAAAGGTGGACAACCACCTGTAGACCCAAAAAGTGAAGCAGCTGATGTTCAAACTCCCGATACTTTGCGGTTTTATAAAGACAATGATTTGATTGACAAAGTGGCGCACACCATACCGCTCAGCGACATAAATTATTCTGACTATGATGCTGTGTTTTACCCGGGTGGTCATGGACCTCTGTGGGATTTAGCGGTTGACAAAAACTCAATCCAGCTGATCGAAGATTTTTACAATCATCAAAAACCTATTGCTTTTGTATGTCACGGTCCTGCTGCCTTGATAAATGTCAAAACGTCCATGGGTCTGCCGTTGGTACAAGGAAAAAACCTCACAGGCTTTTCTAATACCGAAGAAATAGAAGTTAACCTTGCGGACATTGTCCCGTTTTCATTGGAAACCGAGCTCAAGAGACTGGGTGCAAATTACAGCAATGGCGCAGATTGGGGCGTGCATACGGTGCAGGATGGTCTGCTGATCACCGGGCAAAATCCGGCATCATCGCAAGCGACAGCCAAAATCCTTTTGTCAGCAGTGAGTATGTCAAACGCGCTGAAAAATCAGGAACTTGAACTTGGTGAATAACAGATTTATCAAACCAGGTTAATTCCCTGTTTAAAATTTCAATTCTAAAACTAAATATCCAAATGAAAGGATTTCATAGTAATATCGAAAAGGACACCCTGGAAAATACCAATTTCAGAAAGGTATTATACACCGGTAAACATCTTCAATTGGTGTTGATGACTTTAAAGGTCGGCGAAGACATCGGCGCTGAGATTCATGAAAACAATGACCAGTTTTTCCGGTTTGAAAGTGGGACGGGTAAAGTGATTATTGATGAGAATGAATACGAAGTAAAAGATGGCGACGTGGTAGTAGTGCCCGCCGGGGCAAAGCATAATATCATCAACACCGACAGCGCGACCGAACTGAAAATGTACACCATTTATGGCCCGCCGAATCACCAGGACAAAATTGTCAAAGTCACGAAGAAAGAGGCTGAATCAAGCGAAGAAAAATTTGATGGTAAAACGAGCGAATAACCATTCGCTTTTAAATCTGTGATTCATGCAACAATTCCCTCTTTGCGTATAAACTTCCCCGTTGGAATACAAACACCTTTGCAGACAGGATCTTGCCTAAATAATCTCAACTCATGAATCCATTCAATCCATTATTCGACGTACCCGTGACTTGTGATTTCACGGCCACACTGGCACATGAAATTCGCAATCCACTGGCAACAATTGATCTGTCTCTGGCACTGATGCTTGCAGAGCATCAGGATGATGAGCTGAAAATGTATGTCGATATCATCAAACGCAGCTCTGAAAGGATCAACGAGCTGGTCAATGAGATGGTCAAAAACCGTAGTTTGGATGAAACGCAGATGGCAAACCAGTCTATTCACCACCTTCTGGATGAAGTTGTTGAAATGGCTAGGGACAGGATTCTGCTGAAAAACATCATGGTATGCAAAGAATATGATCCCACAGACTGCATCGTGGCTCTAAACCGTCCGAAAATGAAAATTGCCCTGACCAATATTATCGTCAATGCGATTGAGGCCATGGATTCGCAGTATCGGGAACTGAAAGTTGTAACCATGTCGATCGCCGGAAAATACGTCGTACAGATCGAGGACAACGGCTGCGGTATAAGCGAAAAAAATCTTAAAAATATTTTTAACGCCAATTTCACAAACCGGCCAGGCGGCATGGGGATTGGGTTGGCGGCTACTTACGATATTCTCGAATCAAATCATGTAAAGGTACATGTGGAATCACAGCTGGGTTCAGGGACGCATTTCTTCCTATTATTTGACAAAAACTAATACTAAAACATTTGCTCCTCCTTCCCGAATTCATCAGCAAACTAAACCAATATAAATATAACAAACCACAATTATGGCTATTCAAACAGTTGACCCAAATACAAACGAGCTCCTTAAATCATTCGAGGAAATGAGTGTTTTTCAGGTAGATGAAGCCATTTCAGGAGCTGTTTCTGCTTTTGCTTCATGGAAAAAAACAAGTTACGAACAGCGCGCGGATCTGCTTCACAAAGTAGCCACCCTGATGCGGGACCAAAAACAATATCTTGCTCGGCTGATCACCATGGAAATGGGCAAACTTATCGCTCAGGCAGAAGGTGAGATTAAGCTGAGCGCAGATATTCTTGATTATTACGCTGATAACGGGGCAAAATTCCTGGCAGACAAACCGCTTGCTCCTGAATATGGAAAAGCATTCATCCGTTACAGCCCCATAGGTGTTCTATTGGGTGTAGAACCCTGGAATTTCCCATTTTACCAGGTTGCCCGCTTTGCTGCACCCAATATTATGGTAGGCAATACAGTGCTTGTAAAACATGCCTCCATTGTTCCGCAGTGCGCCATCGCCATCGAAGACCTTTTTAAAGAAGCCGGTGCGCCAAAAGGAATTTACACCAACCTGTTGATCTCCGGGAAACGCGCATCCGGGCTGGTATCAGATACACGTATCAAAGGCGTTTCTCTGACGGGCAGCGAAGCAGCAGGTGCGAGTGTGGCATCCGAAGCAGGTAAAAATCTGAAAAAATCCGTTCTGGAATTGGGCGGCAGTGACGCCTTTATCATTTTGGAGGATGCCGATATTGATAAAGCGGTAGAATGGGCGGTTGTAGGGCGGATCAATAACAACGGCGAATGCTGTGTTGCTTCAAAACGTTTTATAGCGATCGAATCAATTGCAGATGAATTCATCACAAAATTCAAAGATAAAATGGCTAATCTGATTGTAGGCGATCCGATGGATGCTACCACACAATTGGGACCATTAAGCAGTGAAGAAGCCGCTGTTGCGCTGGCAGACCAGGTGCAAAGATCTGTGGATGCAGGAGCAACGGTTTTACTGGGTGGAAAACGTCCAAGCAGACCTGGTGCGTTTATGGAACCAACTATTTTAACGGATCTACACCCGGGGATTCCGGCTTATTACGAAGAATTATTCGGACCGGTCGCTTCATTTTACAGGGTAAAAGATGATCAGGCTGCTATTGATCTGGCCAATGATTCTCCCTTCGGATTAGGAGGTTCTGTTTTTACCCAGGATATTGAACGAGGAAAGTTGATCGCTGATCAGATTGATACCGGAATGGTCTTTATCAACCACCCGACATGGACTCAGGCGGACCTGCCTTTTGGAGGAACAAAAGGATCAGGTTATGGCCGTGAATTATCCGAATTGGGAATTGACGAGTTTGTCAATAAGAAACTTATTCGGGTGAGTGAATTAAGCGATCCTTTTTAAATCACACCGAGATTTAAAGCAATAGAAATTTTTTTAACATTAAAGAAAAGTCGGAAAGAAGGCGTCATGTGCTTTCTTTCCGACTTTTAAAATCATTCATGAAAACAAGACAAATCGTACTCGCATCAAGACCAATAGGTGTACCCACCAAAGATAATTTCAGATTTGAAAGTATTGAACTCCCCCAAATAAAAGAAGGCGAAGTAATGCTCCAAGGTTTGTACTATTCAGTTGATCCATACATGCGTGGCAGAATGAATGACGCCAAATCTTACGCGCCGCCTTTTCAGCTGAACGAGCCTCTGACAGGTGGCGTGATAGCGAGAGTAACCGAGACAAAATCAGATTCATTTACAACAGGCGATTACGTTTTGGGTTCTTTGCCATGGAGGGAAAACTGCGTTGCCAATCAAAAAGACATCCACCAAATCGATGCCACTATTGCTCCTGCCAGTTATTATCTGGGCGTGCTCGGTATGACCGGACTAACTGCCTACATCGGACTTATGCACATTGGCAAACCAAAATCCGGCGAAACGGTCGTAGTCTCCGGTGCGGCGGGTGCAGTTGGCATTGTAGTTGGACAGATTGCAAAAATCCAGGGATGCCGGGTTATCGGTATTGCCGGCTCGGATAAAAAGACCAAGATGCTGACAGAAGAATTCGGGTTTGACCAGGCCATTAATTATAAAACAACACCTGATATAGAAAAAGCCATTATCGAAGCATGCCCGGATGGCGTTGATATATATTTCGATAACGTTGGCGGAACGATATCTGATGCGGTGATCAGCCAGATGAACTTACACTCGCGCATACCTCTGTGCGGACAGATTGCTCTTTACAACGATACCGCAAACTCCTCCGGACCCAGGGTGCAGCCTATCCTATTAACAAAAAGCATACTGATGCAGGGCTTTATTGTCAGTAATTATCAGAATTTATTTCCGGACGCCATCCAGCATTTATCACAGTGGGTAAAAGAGGGAAAATTAAAATTCAAAGAAACCATCATGCATGGTTTTGAACAGCTGCCGGATGCCTTGCTTGGATTATTTAGTGGAGAAAACATCGGGAAAATGGTTGTTTCAGCGGTTGAAGGGGACCAAGTAATAAAAAAAGTAAGTTTTGAAAAAGATGCAGAAGTACATTATGACACAGTAAGCACTGCAATCAGTAAACTAAGAAAACAGGGATTTACGATTGACTTTAATCTTAAGGATAATAGCTTGACTCATCCGGAAGGGGTTCTAAAAGCTGGTGATTTCACCATTGTGGATGTATACCGCTATGAAGGTAATTCTGATCCGGCAGATGAAGCGGTCGTTTATGCGATCGAATCTAAGGATGGAATTAAGGGAATCCTGGTGACGGGTTATGGAATTTCTTCTGATCCTGCTTCTGAGGATATACTTAAAAATCTCAGCATAAGGGAATAATAAGAGCTTTCAATCATGTTCAGCCATTCCGGTACTCATCGTACACCAAATCATAATCTAAAACTCGCAACCCTGCTTGGTCTTACGGCGGGGCTTGTTAACGCTGAAGGGTTTTTAGGATTCTCTGTACTTACCACGAACATCACAGGCCATGCTGCACTACTAGCCGAAGGAATTGCGCAGCAAAACTGGCAAAGTGCTCAGATTATTATTTTGTGGATGCTATTATTTCTTGCGGGAGCTTTTACGTCAGGATCATGCTTATCTCTTTTAGGGGCACATCAACGCTTCTCGTATTCCATCCCTATAGTGATCGAAATAACAATACTTGTCCTTTCTGCAATTTATGGATACAAGTATGATGGATCAACAATTTCCAAAGTAGCCCTTCCCGGCAGTTTACTGTTTGCAATGGGTTTGCAAAATGCGCTAGTTTCAATGGTTTCCGGATCAGTGGTAAGAACAACCCATCTTACCGGAACATTTACGGATCTTGGAATTGAACTGGCACAATTGGTCAAAAATAACATCAAAGACCGGTCTGCCATTCGTTCGAAAATAAAACTAAAACTGTTTATTATCTGCTCCTTTATGTCAGGGGCGATTGCCGGTGCGGTTCTGTTTCACCGTATCGGATTTACATCGTTCGTTTTTCCTGTCGTCATTTTAACATTTGTACTACTATATGACATATTCAGAGTTAATGTGAAACGATACTATCAAACTACTTCAAAAGCTTTTCAACGGAATAAAGTTAAACTGGTGGATTATTTGCCACCAACCTGATACGACGTAGTCAATCGAGCGTCGAGACATCCTTTTATTTCACTACCAAGTATTCCGGCAAGCATCAAATCCTACTGTCAAACATATCCCAACTCTTCCAAGTCTTCGAGTTTAACTGTCTCATTCTCACTTAGCGCTTTTTCCCATATTGATGATTCCAAAATTTTGATCTTTTCACATTTCACTTGCGAATGCTGCAATTGCCCTCCGGCGGCAGATTCCTGGTCTGGAAGCTGTTTAAGTAAATTCGTTAGCTCTTCTTTTTCCTTTGAAGTTTTTACCATAATAATAACTTTACTGAATGTGTAAGAAGAGCGCTTGATAGAAAATGGCAGTCCTTGGATTAGAAAATCTTCCAGCCAATCCAGATTATCAATCCACCGCCACTCTCTTTCATGTGTCCAATCAATAGGATTTAAATTTCCTCCTAAATTCGTTGAGACATAACGATATTGTTCACTTGGGCCAATTCCCGAAGCACTAGACAAGTTTCTAAAACCATCTCTAAAAAACTCATCGCCTTCACTGGCCTCTTTGGGATCGGAAGTAAGTCCATAAATTACTGGCCGGGCACCGGCTCGGAACAATTCCTCCTTTAAAAATGCAATACCATATTCACTGACATATTTCTTATCTCTCTGTTTTACATATTCTGCAATCGCACCTAATGGCATTTCTGTAAAACATATTGCAGGTCTGAGTCCATAAATTGTCCTTTTTCCACTCCTTTCAGACCAGCTGCACCTGAGATACCCATCTGTTAAAATTTGCTTTAAAATTAAAAAAGGAGTGTTTTGATTTCCATTTCTAATAATAGACAGGATTTCTTCAAAAAATTCATCGCCAGACAAATCTTTGTTTTCTTGGTGAATAAAATGCGTTAACCACTTCGTCGTATCGTAACGTATCACAAATTCTAAAATTAAATATTACTGAACTCAAATTACAAAAGTATGAGAGCTTCATAATTTGCTAAAAAATCGGGAGAAACCATGTTTTATGATTTCTCCCGCCAATCAATCAACGAAGCATAACCTACCTTTTGACAATCGGGATTACCCAAAACACACTCGCCTGAATAACACTGTTTTTGAAGTCCGGACTAATCTCTCTTCCTGAAAAGTCCCCTACCTTCGACAATCCAGCCATGTAACGAAGCCCTACCCCAATCCCGGCATCGGATTGGTATCCTAACCCGGCACCTGCAGACAGATCCAAGTTCTTTGCAAAATTATTGATTGTCTGGTCCGGGATATTTTCTGAGAGTCTGAAACCAGCCTGCGGACCGCCCTCTATGTAAAATCCGTTCGCTATCCTGAATTTCAACATGATCGGTACATTCAGATAATTGATCTTAAAATCCTTCTTGCTTCCTGCGTTTTCAACCTTGGCGCCTTGGGTAGAAAATAATACCTCCGGCTGAACAGAGAATATTTCTCCGAAACCGAAATTGAGCATACCGCCTAAATGATATCCCACTTTCGCATCTGAATTGATATCCCCACCAGAATAATTGCTTACATTGACTCCGGCCTTGGGGCCAATACTAAATGTCTGAGCAAATGAGAATGTGCTTAAAGTGAACATTAAAATTGTAATTGATAATTTTTTCATTGCGTAATTTTGTTAAAGTTGTAGTTATGTTTTCGACCGCATCCATTCCTTGTCGGAAGGAAGAGCAGATACATTTTTTCGCAAAATAAAAGCTCTTACAGACTATTAACCATCTTTATAATCAGCGAATAGACATGCTTAAAAAAGGTATTGGCACGGTTGTAGTGGCTAATGCTTTACTGTTACAAAGCTTGCCGGATTTAACAGGGTAATTGTTATACATCAATTTTCAATAGTTGCATTGATCACAGATTCAGCATATTCCTCAAGTTGATCACAACTGCCGAAAATCACCTCCACATAACCTATGATACTATACATTAAATACATGGTCAGCCTGCGTTGCAAGATCCTGGTGAAGGAGGAATTGTCCCAATTAGGCCTTCACTATGTGATCGTCGAACTGGGAACTGTTGAGATCCTTGAAGACATGACTCAGGAGCAACATGACGAGCTTAAGAGAAACCTGTTCCGATCAGGACTTGAACTGCTTGATGACAAAAAAGGTATCCTGATTGAAAAGATCAAAGCGGTAATCATTGAGATGGTTCATTACGAAGAAGATTTACCCTTAACCAACTTTTCTGATTTCCTAAGCGAAAAATTGGGTTTTGATTATACATACCTTTCTAATACTTTTTCGGAGGTGAAAGGAATGAATATCCAGCAATTCATTATCCTGCATAAAATTGAAAAAGTGAAGGAACTGCTCCTTTACGAAGACCTTAATTTAACCGAAATAGCCTACAAGCTTCACTATAGCAGCGTATCGCATTTATCCAACCAGTTCAAAAAAATTACGGGCCTTACGCCCTCCTATTTCAAAAAGCTCAAAATGAAACGGAATGAAAATCTTGAAAATATGTAAGATGTGTAAGTTCCTGTTGTTGATGTGTAAGGTTTAAAACCGACAATCAGCGCATCTTTGTATTACCGGACGCCAGCCACATTGACAAGCCGAGTTTATAGAAACAAGATGAAACCAGAAAAACAACAACGTGTCACCGAAATCATCCAGGCTCTTAACGCCAACCTGAAAATTGATGAAAACAATAAGGATACCGCAAAACAGGAAAAGGTGATCAGCAAAGCGGCAAAGAAGCTTTACGAAGATTTTGTGCACATCGCAAAAAAGAAATTGTCGAAGGAAAATAAATTATTTACCCTGGAAGTGAAAAAGCAACTTAAAAATGCAAGAAGAGCAGAAAGAACGCTTGCTGTAACTGCCCTGCTTAAAAATAACATCGCGCTCGCCTGATCAGTAAGGCCTAAGGTTTTATAATTTCCATTCTCAAAATCACTTTTTTTAGCAATGAGCTGTCCCCTTCAATCAACTCTTTCGCATTACATCTTAAATCATGTCAAAAATCACAGAAGTCCAAAAATCCTGGGAGCCAGATTACGATTCCGAAGCTGCCAGACTTGAAACCGATAAAACCCTGGAAATAAAAGTATGGAATGCTTTAAAGGCTAATGTATTTATTAACAGTGAGAAAATCAGGGTACGCGTTACCGGCCGTCTGGTATTTTTGGAAGGAACTGTCCACCTGCAAAAAGAAAGGATATCAGCTCAAAATTGTATCAGGGATATTTTTGGGATCAGGGCTGTGATAAACTATTTAACCTACCACAACGAGTACGCCATGTAATAAGAGCTACACCTCTTTATTTTGACTTGATAATACTGATATTCATAGCATTAAAAGAAACGAGGTGACTTCCATCACCTCGTTTCTTATGCGTTACCGCTCAGAAACCATACATCCAAATAAAAGTCATTCTTAATTTCCAGTACTGCAACTACAATCATTTCAGAAGATGATGATCATCACCAATTCGCGGCATTCATGCGCCTACCTTTCGTCTAAGTTATAAGATCAGGCTAAATCAGACACCTCCGCCAGATCAGTAGCAAAATAATTTAAACTTAGACGATATGGTACTGTACATTAAAAACATGGTGAGTTTGCGCTGCAAGATCAGCGTTACCAAAGAACTTGCAAAAATGGGACTTGCCTACAGCAGTGTTGAAATGGGTATGGTTCAATTAATAACAAAAATAACTGTGTCGCAACGAGGGTGTCTGAGGGAGAATCTGAGCGCTTCAGGACTTGAACTTTTAGATGACAGAAAAAGTATCCTGATTGAACAAATTAAAAACGTAATCATTGAACTCGTCCATTATACCGATGAGCTTCCGAAGACAAATTATTCGGAATACATCAGCAGAAGGATCGGTTATGATTATACCTATTTATCAAACCTATTTTCCGAAGCAAAAGGGATTGATATACAACACTTTATAATCAAACATAAAATTGAACGGGTCAAAGAACTGATTCAATACAAAGAACTGAACCTGACCGAAATTTCCTACAAACTCCACTATAGCAGCGTTTCCCATCTTTCTAATCAGTTCAAAAAAGTAACCGGCTTGTCTCCGTCGACTTACAGGCAACAAAGTCAGAAACGATGGAATACGCTCGAAAACATGTAAAACTTGCAACTTTTAAAATATTATGTGTAACATATCTTGAATTTAATTTGTGCAACTTTATGAAATTAAAAATGAGCGCCTAAACAAGGAATAATAACAAATTCCCCATTAACGTATACTATATATAGTTAATGATAGAATTGTTTAAGTAAACTTTAACTACCGGATTATGAAAATGGGAAAAGTATTATGCAGCCTCGTTCTCGCCAGTTCGGCAGGTTTTGCAATAGGGTTGTTATTCGCTCCAGATAAGGGTTCTCGTACACGACAAAAAATAAAGCAGAGAAAGGACGATTTCATGGAAAACGAAATCATTCGCTATAACCGGGTTGTTTCTGACGTGAAAACAAAATTGGATGGAATCTTAAACGGAGCAACGATACCTGTTAACGTTGATACACGTCATTGGGCAGATACCGATAAAAAAAATGAAATCATTGTTTAACCAAATAAATGACTGCATATTACATCCATCATTTCCTTAAACAACTTCTTCCAAGACTTGGGTGGAAGAAGGTCACAGTTCCAAAAAGTTCGTCAAATAACTTGGTGGCGTTTATGTCCAGAGTCAAAATGAACTCCCATAGATTGAGATAAAAAGGGTATGACCAAAGCTGCTCCGCGCCCCGTATCAATCGCTGAACTTATCGTAAATCCATGGAAAATTCAGCACTGCTCAAAGCAATCATTGAAAATGCGATCGATGGAATCATCACGATAGACTGTAAGGGAACTATTGAAACTATCAACCCTTCTGCCTGCAAGTTGTTTGAATACGAACCCGGCGAGGTGATCGGCAACAATATATCGATGCTCATGCCACCTCCCGACCGCGACCAGCATGATGGTTATCTTCATAATTACCACCAGACTGGCAGAAAATCCATTATCGGGATCGGGCGGGAAGTGACTGGTCTTCGCAAATCCGGCGAAGTTTTCCCATTTCGTCTGGGTATCAGTGAGGTGCAGTTTTACGGACGCAAAATATACACCGGGTTCATACATGATCTGAGCCGTGAAAAACAGGCCGAAGAAAAATTGAAGGAATATGCCTTTCATCTGGAAGAACAGGTACAGCAGCGCACTTGTTTATTGAATGAAACGGTAACAGCGCTTGAAGAAGCCAAAGAAAAAGTAAGCAAATTACTGGAAAAAGAAATGGAGCTAGGCCAGCTTAAAAGCCGGTTTGTATCGATGGCCTCTCATGAATTCCGAACGCCATTAAGTGCAATCCAGCTTTCTTCCATTTTGATTGAAAAATACTCCGGAGACGCTATCAGTCCCAACATTTCCAGACATACCGCCAAAATCAAAATTCTGGTATCTCATCTTACCGGCGTTCTCAATGATTTCCTATCGCTGGAAAGGCTTGAAGCCGGAGAATTCAAACCGGTTTTGACAGCATTTGATATTGTCAAATTCTCCGAAGAAATTACAGAAGATATGCAGCTGATCGCGAAACAAAATCAGCAGATTATTTACCAGCACACAGGCACGTCTGCCACCGTAAATTTGGATCAGCCGCTATTGAGAAATGCCATTATCAACCTGATCAGCAATGCAATCAAATATTCGGGCGAAAATACTTTCATCGAATTCAATACAGAAATCACACCATCGATGGTGACCATTTGTATTCAGGATAACGGGATTGGTATACCCATAGAAGACCAGAAACATTTATTTGAAGCTTTTTTCAGGGCGCATAATACCGGGAATATTGCCGGAACAGGTTTAGGTCTTAACATCGTCAACCGGTATGTACAGTTGATGGATGGAGAGGTTAAGTTTATAAGCAATGTAAATCAGGGTACATCATTTACCCTATATTTCAAAAAGAGCCATGAATGAAAAAATCCTGATTATAGAGGATAATAATGATATCAGGGAAAGCACGGCTGAAATTCTTGAATTTTCCGGCTATGTGGTCACCCAGGCCGATAATGGAAAAAAAGGTATTGAACTTGCGTTTCAGAGCAGGCCGGATCTGATTCTTTGCGATATCATGATGCCTGAGCTGGACGGTTACGGTGTGTTGTATATGCTTGGCAAAAACCATGAGACTGATTCAATTCCATTTATTTTCCTGACTGCAAAAGCAGAACGTGTTGATTTCAGGAAAGGAATGGAAATGGGTGCGGATGACTACCTGACCAAACCATTTGATGATATGGAGCTCCTGAAAGCAATTGAAGGACGCCTTGCCAAAGAGCTAAAACAAAAAGCACATTATAGTAAAACGCTGATTATACTGGAAAGCCTTACAGCGGATTCTGAAAATGGGGCGGCCGATTTGAAAGCACTGATTTCCGGCCGAAAAATCCGGCAGATTAAAAAAGGGCAGATCCTGTATTATGATGGTGATCAGCCGACTGGTATTTATCTGGTTTTGGATGGCGTTATCAAAACATCGAAAAGATCAGAAGACGGCAGAGAACTCATGACGGGGCTATTCAAAACGGATGAATATCTGGGCGTCAGCGCATTACTTTTAGAGCAAGCTTTCACAGAAACAGCAGAAGCGCTGGAAGACGCTGCGATTTGTATGCTGCAAAAAGAATCTGTGATCTCACTTCTCAACCGGTTTCCGGACATTGGCAGTCAGTTTATGAGAATTTTGTCAAACGACATCCATGAAAAAGAAGAGCAATTACTGGCTCTTGCCTATCATTCCGTCAGGAAACGTTTGTCAAATGTGTTGATCCGGTTAAGCACACAAGGACAGCGGACAGAATTTAAAATTTCGCGCGATGAGCTAGCTGCCATGGCGGGTATCGCTTCGGAGACAGTGAGCCGCACGCTGACCGATTTTAAAGACGAAGGTTTGATCGACAAAAAAGGAAGCATGATTTATATTCAGGATATGTCAAGGCTGCAAAAAATGAAAAACTGATGAGCATCACATTTTTCTATGATTTAGCCTGTCCTTAATGCGGACCGATCCGGGTAAATTCGCGTAATCGAAAAAAAACGTATAATGAAAGTAGTCGCATATAGTGTAAAGAATTTTGAAAAGAAATTTCTGGCTAGGGCCAATGCAAAAAAGCACGATATCACACTCATATCCAATGGACTAAGTTTGAAAACCTGTGGATTTGCAGAAGGAAAAGAAGCCATTCTTGTTTCTGCAAGCGACGATGTTTCTGCAACTGTGATCAACAAACTATCCGACAAAGGTATAAAATTCATTTCAACCCGGTCAGCAGGAACAGACCAGATAGATAAAAAAGCCGCTGAAAGAAGAGGGATAAAAATTGCCAGCGTTCCGGCTTATTCCCCTGCTTCAATCGCAGAACATGCTGTTGCATTGGCTATGGCACTTAACCGCCACCTCATACAAGCCGACGCAGACAGCCATCACTACAATTTCAAATTAGACGGACTGACCGGATTTACCTTTTACGGAAAAACGGTTGGAATAATCGGGCTGGGAAATACCGGACAGGCCGCCGCAGCCATTTTTAACGGTTTGGGATGCCGTGTATTGGGTTCAGATATTTTCGTCAATGATAACCTGGAAAAAATAGAGCAGGTTTCATTGGAAACATTGTTAGCACAATCCGATATTATCTCCCTTCATCTGCCCTTAACAGCTCAAAGCAGACATATCATAAATGCTTCAAGCATGGCACTTATGAAAGACGGAGTAATGCTGATCAATACCGCCAGAGGTGCATTAATTAATACCGCCGACTTACCGGAAGCTCTTGTTCAGGAAAAGATCGGCTATCTGGGAATGGACGTTTATGAATTTGAAAAGGAGGTTTTTTATGGTGAAAATCCTTCCGGTAAGTCCAAAGATGATCTGCTTCTAAAATTATTAACTTTTCCCAATGTAATCATCACGCCGCATCAGGCTTTTTTAACTGTCGAAGCATTGGAAGAAATAGCCAAAGAAACGATACACAGTTTAGATCTTTGGCAGGATGAACTAGCGGTTACAAACAGCTGAAAATATTTTCAAACAAAATACATCAATGGTATTAAATTTCATTTTACCGAACCTGATACGCACAAGTTCTTCTGATATTCATCATAAATTATAGTTTACCAATGCCCTACACTGCATTAATCACAGGCGCTTCCAGTGGAATTGGCCTTGAACTGGCAAAAATCCATGCTTCAAAAGGAGGCGATCTGGTTTTGGTGGCAAGAAACAAAGCGAAACTTGATCAGCTCAAATCCGAACTGGTTCAAACGTACGGAATTTCCGTAAGCATTATTGTCATTGATCTTTCCGCTGAAGGTTCGGCGAAGAAGATTTATGACCGGACGACAGTAGAAAAAATCCAGATCGATTGCCTGATCAACAATGCAGGTTTCGGTGATTTTGGATTTTTTTCCGACACTGATTTACAGAAGGAAGTGAACATGATAAATCTGAACATTATGGCACTGACCTTACTCACCAAGTTATACCTGAAAGATATGCTTGACAGAAAAGGCGGCAGAATTATGAATGTAGCCTCAATAGCCGCCTTTCAGCCTGGCCCAAAAATGGCGGTATATTCCGCAACTAAAGCCTATGTTTTAAGTTTTTCACAAGCGGTTGGTAATGAAGTCCTTCATCAGGGAGTAACCGTTACCGCGCTTTGTCCCGGCCCAACCGAAAGCGGATTCCAGGAAGCGGCGTCTATGCAAAACAGTAAAATGTTCAACAATAACAAACTGCCCACTGCCGGAGAAGTCGCTGCATATGGATATGAAGCGATGCTAAAAGGCAAAAGCGTGGCTATTCCAGGATTTATAAATAATCTTATGGCAGACGCTGTTGGTTTTATTCCGAGAGAATGGGTTCTCAAACTGGTCAGAAAAATTCAGGATGCAGCCTAAAGTTTGATTTTACAGTTCCCTCTAAACCAATAAGCAATGTGAAATAAGTATTCAGGAGTTAATATTTAGGATTCTGGACGGCAAAAACATCTTGGAATAATCTGGAACATATTTATGATATTTAACATAGCGTTGGCGAGAATCTTGCCAACGCTATGTTTTTTTCAATCAATGATGGCATAATCATAGTCCACTACCAGATCATTTTTCACATGCCAGATTCCAGGGGTATTCCAGGCGATACGGCCTGCTTCCTCTTTTTCATACCAGGAATCAACGATTCCGCTCAAAGTAACTGTGGTGCCAGATACTGAGACACTAATGTCAGAATCATCCACTGACCAGCTTCTTGCAATTGCGTCTTCAACATCTTTTTTCTCAATTGCATTGTGAGATTCGGATTTGATTTTGATGTTATTGGTTACACCCTTAACTCCATTAAGATAATGCACTGCTGTTTTTGCAGCTTCTCTTTGGTAGTTCCATGGCAATTCTCCATCCAGAGTAATCCATCCTTTCTCAACTCTAACACTCACCTTGTCATTAGGGATAGACCAATTTGATCGTAAGGCGCTCAAAACCTCCGTGGCAATCTCCTCATCCGTTTTTGACCATGAATTCGGAAAGTGCACTTCGATATTTTCAGCCACGGCTTTAACTCCAATGACTTTCTTGGCCGCATTTTCAGCTTCCAACTTTTTAGCATAGCTGTCTACAATTCCTGTAAGAGAAACAACACCATCTTTTGCAGTAACGCCAATTTCGGCTGCATTCATTAAAGGCTCCCATTTGATAGCGTTCTGAACGTCGGTCTGTAATTCTGAATTGGTTTTCATTTCGATTTAAATTAATACTGAAACGGAATTATTTCAACGCAACAAAGGTGCACCTCTGTGCGTACCAAAATTTACAAACCAAATACGAATAGTTGCATGAATCACAGATTAATATTCAAGACAAAAGCGCCGTGGAAATGATGATTATGAAAGTGTCTAATTACGCAAGACTAAGTATGTTTTTTTATCATTACAAGGTCCGACATCCAAAGCCCGCTCCTTAGGGGAACAATATATACCGAAAAATACACACGCATAAACCATAGGTATAACGCTTCTATTGTGGATTGGTAAACATCTTTTTAGCCATGGTTTTATCATGTTGATAAATGTCATTGGCAAAATGAAGTGAGCCATTTTTATCAACCCAGGCGGTGTAGTAAGTGATAATGACCGGTACAGTCGGTTTCAGCTTAACAAATCTTTCATGCCCGCTATCCATAGCTTTATCTATCTTTTCGGGAGTCCATTCCGGGTAATTATGTAAAAGGTAAATGGCCATTTTCCGCGCATCACTAAGCCGTATACAGCCATGGCTCAGACTTCTTTTGTCCCTGTCAAAAAAACCTTTTTGCGGCGTATCGTGCATGTAAATATTAAAACTGTTGGGGAATAAAAATTTTACTTTCCCAAGCGCATTCCTTGGCCCTGGTTTCTGCCTGAAACTGGAACTGCCAACACGCTCCATGTTTCTATTCTTTAAATAATTCTTGTCCCGGCGCAGTCCGGGTATAATTTCTTTTCGGACGATGCTGGGTGGGATATTCCAATAAGGACTAAAAACAACCTGATTGATATTTCCCGAAAACATGGTCGTGTTATGACCTTGTACACCAACAACAACGTCCATCTTAAACAAAGTCTTTTGTGCACTGTCCACATAAACAACGAACTCCGGAATATTCACTTTGATAAGCAGCGCTTCCGATTGGTCTGGCATCCACCGCATACGCTGCATATTGAGGATGATTTGCTGAATTCGGGCCTCAACGGGGATATTCAGATTTTTAAGCAGATTTAAGCTTATTTGCTCGGTTGGTTTCTCTCCTTGGTTTGCCTGGTAAATATTAACAGCACTTTCTAATTCCGTGCTGAATATCCCATTGGTGTCAGTCGCGATCAATTCACCAGTTAATTGAAGTCTTTTTTTCAAAACCCTAACTTCGTCGTTATTGGTCCCTAAACGGTATTTCTTTACATCGCTGCCTAAGACCGGCCAGCCCCCATTGTTTTTAATCGCTCTGTATTGTCCCAGTTTAACTTTCAACAGACCGTAAGATTTATTGAAGGCCGCGTAATTTTTATTGTCAGTGTTGCCCGAATCAAGTATTTCGTCGGCGAACTCTAAAACCTGCTTTTTTCTGACAGGGATAAAAGTAGCTAAGGAAGATGGACTGATGCCCATGTCCCTAAAATGAACAAGTGCATAACGGATGAATTGCAAGCTCAGTTGTAATTCTGTCTTAATCGTTACGGGGTCATTAGCACTAACCGAATTATCTTTACTAACCCTTAAACGATCCAGCCTTGTCTCAAGCGACTTATTAAGGGAATCAGGATCGTCTTCTGTTTTATACAAACTCCGGAAGCTGAGCGACTGCTCAATGAGCCCGTCTGTGCAAAACCAGGCATATTCAAAGTTACGGGTATTGTAAAAACTACGAAGTACAAAGGAAACAGAGTCATTGAGTTGCTGGCTTTTGATGAATTTCTCAACAGCACTGCTATCCAAAAACAAATCATTATATGCGTTACCGATGTTTATCGTCGTATCCCTTTTAACTAATTCCTCCCCGATGGATAAGTCGGTATTTTTTTCAGTCTTTGTGTTATTATTACGTTCGCAACCTTGTGAAAACAGGCTTCCGATCATAAAAAATGGGATAGTTAATCGCAGCATGGTTTTGGTTTTATTAGATGGTGAAGTTTTTTATTTTCTATTCAGGATTCCGATAGCCATTGTAAATACACCCACGAGTGAAACGGCAATACCCAACCAGGGCGACCATTCTAATAGATGATCATTTTCTCTGGCTATTTTTAGATTACCAACATGGATAATCTTGCCGAAAGTCACAAAATCGTAATGATTAAAAATAAATAGCATGATTCCGATTAGCAATAAAAGGACTCCGAGGATGATTGTTCTCATTACTTGGTTTTTAGTTGTTATTATTCGTAACGAAAAGCTTCAATCGGGTTCATCGCTGCTGCTTTGGGGGCCGATTACCATCCAAAAAAGACCGATTGCCGACGAAAAGGTGAAAGCCAAAATGACGGACGAACCGGTGACCACAATCGGCCAACCGCCAAACAGTGATACCAATTAAGAAACAGATTAATAGAATTGTTATTCATTTACCCGGTTTTCCAGGTATATAAGATTATTTGACTATCCGGTATTAATACCAAGTGCTTTCCATTGCCGCTATCATTAGTCTATCTGAAAGTTTATCGCCAAAATATCTTCGGTTAAACTTATAACAAAACTCGTCGAGGTAGTTCTGAACATATTTGGCATTTATACAGTTATGGTGCACCCCATTTAACATTCTTTTGGCATTACTAATGGTTCGGTTCACCCACGGAAACAGCTTTGCTGCTTTCTTTTTATCGGACTCAATAACGACATTGTGTTTGGCAATTACCTCTTTTAATTTTTTGTAACCCCAATAGCCATCGG
>NZ_SZVO01000023.1 GCF_005280585.1 Dyadobacter frigoris | reverse complement strand
CAGGCGGAACTGGAATTATTGGCAAATCATGCAGATCTGCAAGCTGCGAGACTGGCATTTTTACCTTCTTTAAATATTACTGGATTATTAGGATTTAATGCTTTTAAAGGTTCTTTATTGTTCAATCCCGGCTCGATAGCGTATAACGCACTGGGAGGATTAGCAGCTCCTATTTTCAATCGCAAAGGACTTAAAGCAGGCCAAAAACGTTTTGAAGCGGCTAGCATTGAATCGTTATATGCTTATAACAAAGCAATTTTGACTGGTTTCCAGGAAGTGAGTACAAGTTTGAAAAAGATTGAGAACACAAAGAAAATCGCCGATTTCAAAAAACAGGAAGTTGATGTTTTACAACTGGCAGTTATAACATCAAGAGATCTTTTCACGACTGGTTATGCTACCTACCTTGAAATCATTACGGCTCAGAAAAATGTTTTGGAAGCGGAACTGGCATTGACAGAAGTTCAAAAGGATCAGCATTTGGCTTTGATTGATTTGTATAGATCGCTGGGAGGTGGTTGGGAATAAATTTCGTTGGTTTTATATCGGCCATGCCTACGGCATTCTGTTATGATACAATCCGTCCTGAATCCCCCCGGGTTGAAACCCGGGGCTACAATGTCGGCCATACCTACGGCATTTTCTAAATATTCCATGACATGATTCGTCCCGGAGTTGAAACTCCGGGCTACAATGTCGACCATGCCTACCGCATTATTCCATCTGAATTGCCAACCCGACAATTTTACACCGCTGTTTGTTAACCTCAATATTTACGAAAAAATGCCGTAGGCACGGCCGACATTGTAGCGCAGGGTTTTAACCCTGGGCACTGGGATTCGGAATTTAAAAAAAGAACACGGCCAGCATCCGCCAACCGTGTTCTTTCAAGATAATTTATCTTCTAAAAGTTACTTCTTCTTAGCCCCTGCCAAACTTGGCTCTTTCGAAATTACGATTAGATCAGCAAGCATGCGTCCGGTTTCAGTAATGTAGATATCCTTCTTCTTTTTAGCTTCTTTCGGAGCATCAGCCGTTTTTGGTTTCGCGTCCGCCGAATCTTCGTCTTCATCATCGGACTCTTCGCCAAGCTGTTTCAAGGCAGCACGTTTCTTTTCAGCTTCATCACGTTCTACTTTACGTTTTGATTCCAATAAAGAAACCGTTTTGTTTTCACGCGCTTTTTTGAATTCGTCCATTGTTTTAACCAATGTTTTCAGCTCTTCATCCGATTTTAGCCGATGGTTATGTTTATCACGAAGCTGACTTACGATTTTCTCGCTGATATCATTTGTAGCTTCATATTTCGAAGATGCAATTTGATCCCATGGCAAAGCACTTGGCTGAGAACCTTCACCATATTCATTTACTTTGAAAGCTGTTGGCATTTCAAGATCAGGCATTACACCTTTCAACTGCGTACTGCTTCCGTTGATACGGTAGAATTTAGCAACTGTCAATTTAACCTGTCCTAACTGATCAGTTTCCTTTGGAACCCACTGATTAAGGTCGATCAAAGTCTGAACGGTTCCTTTACCATAAGTTTGTTCCCCTACGATAATTCCACGTTTGTAATCCTGAATAGCAGCTGCGAAAATCTCGGAAGCAGAAGCACTGAACCTGTTCACCATAACAGCCATTGGACCATTATAAGCAACAGTTGGATCATTATCCGACTGAACTTCTACTTCACCTTGTCCTTCTTTAACCTGAACAACAGGACCTCGGTTGATAAACAAACCGGTGAGAGAAACTGCTTCCGTTAACGAACCACCACCATTGTTACGAAGGTCGATTACGATACCATCTACATTTTCGGCTTGCAATTCGGTAATGATTTTTTGAACGTCGCGCGTTGTGCTGGAGAACTCCTTTTCTTTTTGCTGCGCTCCTTCAAAGTCACGGTAGAATAAAGGAACATCGATCACGCCAATTTTGTAATCTTTATTTCCATTATTTACAGAAACAATTTCCTTCTTAGCGCGCGAATCTTCAAGCTTTATTTTTTCACGTACCAGTCTGATTTCCTTTGGAGGCGTACTTGAAAGTGCATCCGCTGAAAGAATTTGTAAACGAACCACAGTACCTTTTGCACCTTTGATCAATTTCACAGCATCATCTACAAACCAACCTACCAAGTCAACAAACTTACCATCGTCACCTTGGGCAACACCGATAATCTTATCTTCTTTTTTAAGTTGCTTTCCTTTAAATGCCGGTCCACCTGGTATTACCTCAACGATTTTTATATAATTATCCTCCTCGCGAAGTAACGCTCCGATACCTTCAACCGACTGACTCATTTCCTGTTTGAAACGATCCGCAGATGTTGGTGCCATATAACTTGTATGCGGATCCAGAGATTCTGCATAAGCATTCATAAACATTTGAAAAACCTGTTCCGTACGGATCCGGCTTAAACCACGGTCACGGTTTTTATAACGATCACTCATTGTTTTCACAACTGAGGAATCCGCTTTTCCGGCAAGTTTCAAATCCAGTGCTTCACTTTTCAGATACTTTCTCCAGGTATCGTTAAGCTCTTCGTTTGACTTAGCCCAGGCCACTTTTTCGCGGTCCGTGTTCAGCGACTCATCAACTGTATAGTCAAACGGTTTTGGCGTTTTCAGAAGCGTCTGGATATATTCACTTCTTTCCTGATAACGCTTTCTGAAAAGGTTGTACATGTTGAATGGAACATCCAGTTCACGCTTTTGCAAAAAGTCGTCGAAAGAGTACCTGTACTTTTCAAATTCCGCCATATCAGAGGCAAGATAGTACAGTCGACCATGGTCGATACCATCAATGTATTTGTCAAAAATCGCCGACGATAACGAATCATTCAGTTTCGTTTTACGG
The DNA here is from genome assembly GCF_005280585.1 of Dyadobacter frigoris. GTDB lineage: Bacteria > Bacteroidota > Bacteroidia > Cytophagales > Spirosomataceae > Dyadobacter > Dyadobacter frigoris. The sequence continues at coordinate 104,448 of NZ_SZVO01000023.1, read as the reverse complement.
TAGTGATAATTTGATAGTATTCGTGTCGAAAGCTCTTCCGCCTTATACTGAGCTGCCGTCGGTTTGATATCTTCCGCTAGCGAAGTTTCCGTAGTGACGATTGCATTTTGCTGTACGGGACCTCGCTGCCAGCCAAGTAATACAACAGGAATAAGAGTGATCAGGTATTTTTTCATTCGTCGAATTTTTGTTAACTATTTAACAATTTCTAATAATTCAACTTCAAAAACTAAAGCTGAATAAGCTGGAATCTGAGGACCTGCTGCACGTTCACCATAAGCCAGCGAATATGGAATATACAATTTCCATTTCGAACCAACCGGCATAAGCTGCAATGCTTCTGTCCATCCTTTTATTACACCATTCACCGGAAACTCAACCGGTTCACCGCGATCAACAGAACTGTCAAAAACTGTTCCATTGGTCAAAGTGCCATGATAATGGGTCTTTACTTTATCTGTTGCAGTAGGCTTCGGCCCATCGCCCATTTTTATTACAGAGTACTGCAAACCACTTTCTGTTGTTGTAACACCTGTCTTTTTCTTGTTTTCTTCCAAAAACTTTTCTCCTTCTATTTTTACCACGGCTCCTTTTTCTTCAGTTAATTTTTGAAAATATTCTCCTATAAATTTATTTGCTTCTTCTGACGAAAAAGTAGTTTTCTCTCCTTTAAGAGACGCTTGTATGGTTTTGGTTAAAATATCAGTATTGATATTACTGATTCCCTGGGACGTCAATGAATTAGAAAAACTTACACCGATCGCCGCTGATAGTGAATCCAACTTATTCCTGAGTACATTTGATGATGGCGCTGCTTTTGCTGCTGTAAGCGTAGTCTTTTTTGTTGTTGCGGCTGGTTTGGTAACTTTCTTGGGTGCTTGCGCAAATCCCTGTGAAGCGGCTAAACCGATACATAAAACTGAGGCTAAAATGGTTTTTTCTAATTTGTACATTCTACTTAAGGATGGTCTGAGGATTAAATTTTTGATAAGTAATTGTTATTAACGAACTCAATTACAACAAAAACACAATTAGTACCTAAAAAAGTTTTAAAAACCTTTTAAATGCTTGAATTTCCATATTTTTGCACCGCTATAATAGCGTAGAAAGGCAAACTTGGAAAAATCTAATTTTTATGGTGTAGTTTTTTAAGTGAAGTATTCTTTATTTAAAGAATTAACCCTACATTTGCGGCTGATTTCAAAAACTTACTACTATACTCTAAATAAGTCAATTATACTATGGTATCTGTTAGACCGGACGAAGTTTCGGCCATCCTGCGCGAACAACTTGCAGGCGCTAAATCTGAAGCAGAGCTCGAAGAAGTAGGAACAGTCCTTCAGGTTGGTGACGGTGTTGCCCGCATTTATGGCCTTTCCCAAGTACAAGCGGGTGAGCTGCTTGTTTTCGAGAATGGCCTGAAGGCCCTCGCATTGAACCTCGAGGAAGATAACGTTGGAGCCGTTTTACTTGGTGATTCAAGTGAAATTAAAGAAGGCGACACAGTGAAGCGGACTAAAGAGATCGCTTCAGTAAAAGTTGGTGAAGGTATTGTAGGCCGTGTTGTAAACACACTTGCTGAACCAATCGACGGAATGGGCCCAATCCAGGGTGAAACATTCGAGATGCCACTTGAGCGTAAAGCTCCGGGGGTAATTTTCCGTCAGCCTGTAACCGAGCCACTTCAAACGGGTATCAAAGCAATCGATGCGATGATTCCTATCGGACGTGGACAACGTGAGTTGATTATCGGTGACCGCCAGACTGGAAAGACTGCTGTTGCTATTGATACTATCATCAATCAAAGAGAATATTTTGATAAAGGCGAGCCTGTATTCTGTATCTACGTAGCTTGCGGCCAAAAGGCTTCAACAATCAAAGGTATCGAAGCAACACTTCGCCGTTATGGTGCAATGGACTATACGGTAATCGTAGCAGCCGGAGCATCAGATCCTTCACCAATGCAATTTTATGCTCCTTTTACAGGTGCTGCAATCGGTGAATATTTCCGTGATACCGGTCGTCCTGCGCTTATTGTTTATGATGACCTTTCAAAACAAGCGGTTTCTTACCGTGAAGTTTCCTTGCTACTTCGTCGCCCTCCGGGACGTGAAGCTTATCCAGGAGACGTATTTTATCTTCACAGCCGTCTTTTGGAAAGAGCTGCGAAGATCATCAATGATGATAGTATAGCGGCAAACATGAATGACCTTCCTCCTTCTCTTAAAGGTAAGGTTAAAGGTGGTGGTTCATTAACTGCACTTCCAATCATTGAAACACAAGCTGGCGACGTTTCTGCTTATATCCCAACGAACGTAATTTCGATTACTGACGGACAGATATTCCTTGAATCAAACTTGTTCAACTCGGGTATCCGTCCTGCGATCAACGTAGGTATCTCGGTATCACGTGTGGGTGGTAACGCTCAGATCAAGTCGATGAAAAAGGTTTCAGGTACGTTAAAACTTGATCAGGCTCAATTCCGTGAATTGGAAGCTTTTGCGAAATTCGGTTCCGATCTTGATGCTTCTACTAAACTTGCAATTGACCGTGGACGCCGCAACCAGGAAGTATTGAAACAACCTCAATATGCACCAGTACCAGTTGAGCACCAGGTTGCAACAGTTTATGCATCTACAAAAGGCTTATTAGACAGAATTCCGGTTGAAAAAGTAAAAGAATTCGACAAAGAATTCCTTACAATTCTTTCAGCACAATACAGCGAAACATTGAAAGCATTGCGTGCGGGTAAACTGGACAACAGTGTTACTGACGTGATCGACAAAGTAGCGAAAGAACTCGCAGCTAAATATTAATAGAGAAGCTTTAAGTAAAAAATCAGAAATGGTCTTACCATTTTTGATTTTTTACTTATTGATTACCTCAGGCGGACCGCATTTAATTTCCCTAAGATGGCAAGCTTAAAAGAAGTACGTAACCGGATCGTTTCGGTTAATTCAACCCAGCAGATAACCAAAGCCATGAAAATGGTGGCAGCTGCTAAATTGCGCAGAGCTCAGGATAATATCCTGCAAATGCGTCCTTATGCCCAGAAATTGGGACAAATGCTTTCAACTGTTTCCGCAGGTTCTGAAAGTTCAGTGGATAGCCCATTGAAAACAGTTCGTTCGGCTGAAAAGATATTGATCGTTGTCGTTACTTCCGATCGTGGATTGTGCGGTGCTTTCAATACGAATATTATTAAAGCTACGTTGGCGCTGATTGAAGCAAAATATTCAGTGCAGGCTGGCAAAGGAAATGTTGAGATTTTTGCAATCGGTAAAAAAGGTGCAGAAGCATTTAACCGCAGAGGTTTTACTGTGATCACTGCTTATACCGATTTGTTTACAAGACTTAAATTTGTCAACGTAAAAGAAGCAGCAGAAAAAATCATGAAGGACTTTTCAGTAGGCCGTTATGATGTGGTTGATCTGGTTTATAACGAGTTCAAAAACGTTGCTACGCAAATCATTCATACAGATCCATATTTACCGATCGTTGCGGATACTACTACCCAAAAAGTAAAAGCACCGGAGGTTAACTATATATTTGAACCAAATGAGGAAGAAATTCTTGCTGAGTTAATTCCAAAATCGTTGAAGATCATGTTATACCGTGCCGTTCTGGAATCAAACGCTTCGGAACAAGGTGCTCGTATGACAGCAATGGATAAAGCGACTGAGAATGCTCAGGATCTTTTGAAAGAACTGAAATTGATTTACAACCGTACGCGTCAGGCTGCGATTACAACGGAAATCCTTGAAATCGTTGGTGGTGCGGAAGCATTGAAGAATTCATAATTAGTTTTAAGAACTTATATATTTTGGCGAGCGGATCATCTTTTGGTTCGTTCGCTTTTTTTATGTGGAGTTTGAAAAATTGCACTTGCTTAAAACAGCTCGATTATCCGTTCGGCAAATAATTTTTTATGCAAAGTTTGAATAATAGTATCCTTGCCTGAACAACTTTTAATATCCGTCCGACGGCTGAAAAAAGCCGTCGGACGGAATGAGCGACCCCGTCGGTCGGCTTTTTCTGCCGTCCGACGGGTATTAAATATCATTCACTCAACAGCATGATAATCCACTCCTCCTCAATCAAATTCACAATTAAATTAATATTCCCTAGTTTTACACTTTATCAAAACAAACTCCACATGCTCAAAAAAACTTATTTCAAGTCGCTGTTACTTCTAATTATCTCAGGAATATTTTCTTCTGCGTTTGCTCAAAAAACACTTGACGAAATCGTCGCTTTGCATCTAACTGCTATGGGCGGCAAAGAGAAATTGTCGAAGCTGAAAAGTGTGAAAATTACAGCTGAAATGGAAGTAATGAAAATGCAGATTCCGGTTACCACAACCATCGTTCAGGATCGCGGCTTTCGCAGCGAAACGGTTGTTCAGGGATCAACAATCACGCAGGTTATTGACAACGACAAAGGCTGGTCTATAAATCCGATGGCGGGACAAACAAAAGCTACGCCGCTCCCTGACGAAGTTGTCAAATCACTTTCTGCTGAAACTGACTTGACCGGTTTGTATAACTATAAAGAAAAAGGCCAGACACTAACGTTGGACGGTGAAGATGATCTTGGCGGCGCAAAAGTTTACAAGGTTACACAAAACATGAAAAACGGATCCAAACGTACCAATTACATTTCCCAGGATACTTATTATATTTTAAAAGTTGTAGCCTCGGTTACTGTTCAGGGACAGCAAATTGAATCGAAAAATACGCAATCCGATTTTAGGCGGGTAGATGGAATAACCTATCCGTTTACATCCGAAGTTGAAACCTCCGCTATGCCGGGTGCTTCGATGGCGATGAAAATTAAAACGCTGGAAGTCAACCCAAAAATTGACGAAGCTATTTTTGTTATGCCAAAAGAATAAAAAATATTAAACCGTAAATATCTTATTACCAATACTTTAATTCTAAATCTAAAAAGATTGAGAATTTTTTTTGCCTAATATTAAACTTTTTCATTCAATTACATGTATATACATTAAATGTAGAAACATATTAATTAAAACAAAATATATTATGTCAACCAAAACATCATGGGTTATTGACCCAACGCATTCAGAAATTCAGTTTAAAGTAAAACACCTTGTAATCTCAACAGTAACAGGTTCATTCAAAACTTTTGAAGGGACGGTTGAAACAGACGGTGAAGATTTGACAACTGCCAACATTCAGTTTTCGGCTGATGTAGCAAGTATCGATACAAACCAGACACAACGTGACGAACACCTTCGTTCAGGAGATTTCTTTGATGCTGAAAACTATCCAAAATTGACTTTCACTTCAACAGGTTTGGAAAAAACAGGTGAAGATACTTACAAACTTGCTGGTGATCTGACCATAAAAGGCACAACGAAACCAGTAGTTTTGGAAGCTGAATACGGTGGAGCAATGACTGATTTTTACGGTCAGAGCAAAGCCGGTTTTGAAATTAACGGCAAAATAAGCCGTAAAGAATTTGGACTTACATGGAGTGCAACAACCGAAGCAGGTGGCGTGGTTGTAGGCGACGAAATTAAATTGGCAATCAATATTCAGTTGATTAAACAAGCTTAATTTTTCACAGAACAATTTAAGTGATCGGTTAGAAGAGTATTTACTCCTAACCGATCACTTTTTTGTATTTTAGAGGTTTATTAACCATACAATTAGTCGGAAAAATCCGTGACAATATTTCGATCCTACCCTTTTGGTCACCAAATTTATTAAGGGGCAAATGTGGAAAGTGTCGTCAATTAGTTACTACTTTTGACGCAAAAAAAGACTTACCTTGATCATTGAAACGCGCGCATACGCCCGGGCCGGGCTGCTGGGAAATCCTTCAGATGGTTTTTTTGGAAAAACAATATCGATTTCTGTCCGGAATTTCGGAGCATCCATTTCATTATATGAATCCCCTGAGCTTCATATAGAGCCCGAGCCACAAGATGGCAGCACGTTCAGGAGCATATTTCATTTGCGGGAATCTGTCAGCATGTTGGGCTACAACGGCGGCATTCCGCTTATTAAAGCAGGCATCAAGAAATTTGCGGATTACTGTGAGGAAAACAGCATCAAATTGCCAAACCGGAATTTCACGGTTAGATACCGTTCTTCAATTCCGCGTCAGGTTGGTATGTCCGGATCCAGTGCTATTGTCGTGGCGCTATTTCGTGCACTGATGCAGTTTTACAAAGTTGAAATTCCCATTGAAATATTGCCGCAACTTGTGATGGTTTCTGAAACGGAAGAATTGGGAATTGCCGCCGGTTTGCAAGATCGTGTCATTCAATGTTATGAAGGTTGTGTTTATATGGATTTTGATAAAACCTTGATTGAAAAACAGGGTCACGGACTTTATGAAAGAATAAATCCAGCATTACTTCCTAAGCTTTACGTTGCCTACAATACAAATCTGAGCAAGGTTTCCGGGAAAGTTCACAGTGATGTACGTGCAAGATTTGATCGTGGTGAACAGGATGTGATCGATGTTTTGGGACAGATCGGGCAGAAAGCAAAAGATGGATATACCGCTTTGCAAGAAGGCAGAGCAGAGGATCTGCATGAGTTAATGAATGAAAATTTCAATCTCCGTTGTAAAATCTATAACGTTCCGGAGTCTAATAAAAGATTGATAAATGCTGCCAGAGAATGTGGAGCATCTGCAAAATTTGCAGGTTCAGGAGGAACAATCATTGGAATTTATAAAGATGACGATATGCTTAACCAGCTTTTTGTCAAACTAAAAAAACATAACGCGAGGGTAATTAAGCCATTTGTAATATAGCTATCGGCAGTCGGCTTTCGGCAGTCAGTAACTGGCTCTATCAATTTTGTTGATACTTGCAATACATAAAAAATATTTAAAAACTTAACCAACTGGCAAAACGCTATCAACTGAACGCCGATAGCCGACCGCCGAAAGCCAAAACTTATGATTCGTAAAGCTGTAATTCCTGCTGCCGGACTTGGAACCCGTTTTTTACCGGCAACCAAATCGATGCCAAAGGAAATGTTGCCAATTATTGACATTCCTACTATTCAATATGTTGTACAAGAGGCTGTTGATTCAGGAATTGAAGATATTCTGATTATTTCAGGAAAAGGAAAACGTGCCATTGAAGATCATTTTGACAGAAATGTTGAACTGGAATCTCGTCTGGAAGAAAAAGAAGATATGATCTGGTTCAATGAAATGCGTCGTTTGGCCGATATGGCGAATGTGCATTTTGTTCGTCAGAAAGAAGCAAATGGTTTAGGTGATGCTATTTATTATGCACGTCATCATGTTGGTAATGAACCTTTTGCCGTTTTACTTGGGGATACTATCATGGATTCTGTCATTCCGGTAACGCAGCAATTAATGGATACTTATGAACAATATGGAGGATCCGTGATTGCGGTTGAACAAGTTCCTGCCAATAAGGTAAATCGCTATGGTATCGTTGGTGGAAATTCTTTGAGTGATACGATTCTTGAACTGACTACTTTGGTAGAAAAACCTGCCATCGAACTTGCTCCTTCTAATCTGGCCATTGCAGGACGTTACATTTTAACACCAGAAATTTTCAATTGCATTGAACAAACACCAAAAGGCAAAAACAACGAAATTCAGTTAACTGATTCGTTATTGCTTCTTTTAAAACGTGAAAATATTTACGCGCATCATATCGAAGGAAAACGTCATGATATCGGTGACAAACTTGATTATCTTAAAACAACGGTCGAATTTGCTTTGAAAAGAAAAGAATTCGCTGAGCCTTTCAGACAGTTTTTGATTGAGCTTTTGAACAAATAGTTTTAAAATAACGGAACAAACGTATGTCAAAAAACATAATCATCAGCGGCGCATCCGGAGGTCTTGGACAAGATGTTGTTAAAAAACTTTCTGATCTGGGAAATGACTTATACGTAACGTTTGGTTCGAAAAACGCACATGCTCTTGACACGTTTAAAAATGTGACAGGCTATGTCGTGGATTTGACAAATGGTGAAGACTCACTAAATTTTGTCAAGTCAACATTAGAAAAGGCAAAAACTGTTCAGGCAGGAATTTTCCTTGTGGGTGCATATGCGCCGGGAAGTCTTCATGAAACGGATGATGCGCTGCTTCAAAAAATGTTCAGTCTAAATTTCTTTACAACTTTCCATTTGGTAAAACCACTTATGGAACATTTTAAAGCAAATGGCGGCGGACAATTTATTTTCGTTGGTGCAAGACCAGCGTTGGAGGCTGATCAGGGAAAAGGAAATTTCGCATATGCACTTTCAAAATCGCTGTTATTTAAAATGGCGGAATTTATAAATGCAGAAGGAAAATCGGATAATATCACGGCAACGGTAATTGTGCCAAGCACCATTGACACACCCACAAATCGGGAAGCCATGCCGGATGCGGATTTCACTAAATGGATTTCAGCCGCTGATATTGCAGAAAGTATTGCTTTTGTATTAACCGAAAGCGGACAAAAACTTAGGGAAACTGTTTTGAAAATATATAATAACAGCTAAAAGCTATATCATAATTATACTAGAAAGTCCGCAAGCTACCCACCTTGCGGACTTATTCTTTTATATCAAAAATTTAATTCTTCCTCTTTTTGCTTTTTATTTTACTATCAGAATCTGTATTTCGATCCGTCGCTTTTTGTATTTCCGTTGTTCTGATAATTTCTGCTGGTACTGTAATTCGACCTGTTTTATTAATCCTGATTGAACCATCTGAATTAATCTGATTGGATACCGGAGCTTTTCCTCCCGGGAACTCATGAACTCCTTCCTTATTCGTTGGCAATCCATAATCAACCATTTCAGAAAATTTCGGTTTAATCTGAGCATTAACAAAAACAGAATCCGAAGTTTTTTTTGTTTGCCCGAAAGCTGTTTGAATGACTAAGCCCTGAACTAAAAATCCGATCAAAATTTTGGAATAAGCTTTCATAACTATGAGGTTGGGATGATGAAAATATCTAAAAACAGGTAGATTAGCAAGAGAAAACCCTTAAATTGAAAAAGATAATATTAAGGTAAATTCTCACTTCAACGTTGACAGTATGCGGCTTAGCTATTTTTACAAAGTTCTGGTTTGTTTTCAATTTATCTTCTTTCCGTTACTGTCCCAAAATAACCTTTACGTTTCTCAGAACGGAAATGATGCAAACAATGGAACAATCCTGTCTCCACTAAAAACACCGGCCGCCGCCATAACCAGGATAAGTAAATCAAAACAAACATATGTTGCCCTTCATATACGCAAAGGCACCTACAATCTTGATCAAACTTTATTGCTCAACAATAATAGGCTGAACGGAAAATCAGTCTTAATTGAAGCTTATAAAAATGAAAAAGTAGTATTAAGTGCTGGCCGGAAAATAATACCAAAGTGGAAAAAACACACAAGTACAATTTGGAAAACGAAAGTTGAAGGCCCCGATTTCGAAGCTTTGTTTATTAACGAAAAGCCCCAAATCCTTGCCCGTTATCCAAATTATGATTCCACGGCCAGAGTTTTTAATGGTACCGCAGAAGACGTACTTTCTCCTGAAAGAATAGCAAAATGGAAAAATCCCGCCGGAGCATATTTCCACGCTTTACATCAGGGTGAGTGGGGAAGTTTTCATTATCGCATCAAAGAAATTAAAGATGGAAAACCGGTTTTAGAAGGTGGCTGGCAAAACAACCGCCCTGCTCCTTTGCATTTAAAATACCGTTTTGTTGAAAATATTTTCGAAGAACTGGACGCGCCCGGCGAATGGTTTTATAATAAAAAGACAAAAACTTTATTTGTTTATCCTCGTTCCGGAATTGATCTGACAAGTGCCGATATTGAAGTTTCTCACTTGAAACATATCATAGAAATAAAAGGAACGCCAGAAAAACCTGTCCAAAATATCACAATCAAAGGCATTCATTTTGAGCATACGGAACGGACGATCATGGATCATTATGAACCGCTTTTACGGAGTGACTGGATGATCTATCGTGGCGGTGCCGTGTTGATGGAAAATACAGAAAACTGTGTCATCGAGGATTCTGAATTTGCCAATCTTGGTGGAAATGCGGTGATGATCAGTGGACATAATCATGCTTCCGGCGTAACCGGTTCCCATTTTCATGATATAGGATCCAGCGCCATTTGTTTTGTAGGTGATAGCTCCGCAGTCCGCTCGGCAGCTTTTGGTTATGATAATTTCATTCCCTACGCGAAAATGGACAAAACGCCTGGCCCGAAAAATAACCGTTACCCGTCCAATTGTTTTGCTGAAAATAATCTCATTCACAACATTGGTCAAATTGAAAAACAAGCAACGGCCGCACAAATTGAAATGGCGTCAGAAATCCTGGTCAGGCATAATACCATTTATCGTGTTCCAAGAGCCGGAATTAATATTGGTGATGGTTGTTGGGGTGGTCATTTGATTGAGAATAATGATGTTTTTGAAACGGTGATGGAAACAGGTGATCACGGTGCATTCAATTCCTGGGGCCGGGATCGTTTCTGGCATCCGAACAGGAAAGTAATGGATAGTCTGGTAGCAGCCCATCCTGAATTAATTTTGCTGGATGCCCAAAAACCAGTCGTAATCCGTAATAACCGTTTCCGCTGTGATCATGGCTGGGATATTGATCTGGACGATGGCAGCAGCAATTATCACATTTATAATAACGTTTGTCTAAGCGGCGGCTTGAAATTCCGCGAAGGATTTAAGCGTATTGCCGAAAATAATATTCTGATCAATAATTCATTTCATCCGCATGTCTGGTTTAAAAACAGCGGAGATATTTTCAGGCATAACATCGTCATGCGCCCTTACTTTCCTATTCTGGTCAATGATTGGGGACAGGAAGTGGATCATAATCTTTTTCCTGATGAAGTTGCTTTGAAAAGTGCGCAAGCCTTTGGTATTGATAAAAACAGTCGTTTTGGAGATGCTGAATTTGTCGATGCCAAAAATGGTAATTACCAGGTTAAAACATCCAGTCCGGCGCTAAGTATTGGTTTCAAAAACTTTCCAATGGACGATTTTGGGGTTACGAAAGAAAGTTTTAAAGCAATTTCGGAGAAGGTGCAGTTACCCGTTTTGCTTAATGCATCGCTCGAAAAAGAGTTGCAGGAAATAACCTGGCTTGGCGCGAAGATCAGGAATGTACAGGGTTTGGGAGACCGCTCTGCTTTTGGCTTACCGGATGAAAAAGGCGTTATTCTGGTTGAAATCCCCTCAACAAGTATTCTCACAAAAAGTAAACTACAAGCTGGCGATGTAATCAGAATGGCTAACAAAGAAGCTGCTGATAATGTAGTCCGACTTGAAGCGATCCGGCAGCAATATAACTGGACAGGAAGTATGGAAGTTGAGATTTTAAGAAATCAAAAACCATTAATCATAAAAATTGATCTGAAATAAAAAATTGATCCCCTAATCTTCCAAAGCAGTAATCTGAACCAATGAAATGGTACTGCGCTGCTTTTTCATCACCATAAATTCATAATCCTTGGTACGAACTTTTTCGCCGATAGAAGGAATACGGTTAAACTTGGAAATCAGGAAACCGGCTAATGTTTCATAATCACCTTCTTTGGAGATATCGTTTGGCAAATGTTCATTGATATCACTGATTGAGGCAGAACCCAAAACCAGATAATTCCCGTTTTCATTTTTAACAATCGGCGTTTCGTTATCGTATTCATCCTGAATTTCTCCAACCAGTTCTTCCAGAATATCTTCCATCGTTACAATTCCTTCAACACCACCATATTCATTAACAATAACCGCCATCTGCTGACGACTTAATTGAAAATCACGTAAAATAGCTCCGATTGGTTTCGATTCAGGAACCATGGAAATTGGCCTCACAAGCTCCGAAAGAACAATCTCACTTCCTTTCCGCATTTTCATCAACAGATCTTTCAAATGCAAAACACCTATAATCTGGTCCATGGAATCTTCATAAACCGGAATTCGGGAATATCCTTCTTCAATTATCTTTTCAAGATCTGCTTCTGTAAAATCATTGATATCCACACCTATAACTTTGGTTCGGGGAATCATAACCTGTCTTGCTATACGCTCTGAAAAGTTAAAAGCATTTTTGATCAGATCATAATCTGCGGCTTCGATCATTCCGCTTTCTTTCTGCTGCTGAACCAGATAACGTAATTCATCACTGCTGTGCACTTCCGTTCCATGTGTAGGCGTAATACCAATAGCACCTAAAATAAAATTGGCAATGCCATTTAAAATCCAGACAATGGGGCGAAAAACAAGGAAGAATCCGTGTAACGGATAAGACAAAAATAATGTAGTTGCTTCCGGACGCTGAATTGCTATGGATTTAGGCGCAAGTTCGCCAAAAACAATATGAAGGACTGTGATAATAGCAAATGCTGCTGGTAACGCAATTTGATGCGCTAAAACCGGGTCCAGCGATATGCCAACAAGCTCCATGCCGCTAATCAATATTTTAGAAACAACAGGTTCACCAATCCAGCCCAGGCCCAAACTGGCAAGCGTTATACCAAATTGTGTAGCAGCCAGATATCCATCCAGATTTGAAACAATCTGCTTAGACAAAATGGCCATTTTATTACCTTCCTGCGCTTTTTGTTCTAATTGGGAAGCTCTGATTTTAACGATAGCAAATTCGGCAGCTACAAAAAAACCATTCAGAAGTACGAGTACAAGGGTAATAATAACCTGAATTAACATTTTTTATTTTTTAAGTGATTTTAGCTTTTAATGGAGAGTAACCGGATCAATTGAAATAATAAAATCAGGTAAACTCAAAGATATAAAAAATGAGGTGATCAGAAAGTTTTTGTTTGATGACTGGTCAATTTTAGCCCGACTTTTGCGTTTTAAGCTTCATCACGGATTTTCCCATCTTCTGCCGGGCCGCGCATATGGATAATTAAACCGTTGAGAAAATTACGAAGCAACTGATCACCACAAGGTTTATAGTTCTCGTGTCCCTCTTTGCGAAATAGTGCGCCCAGCTCACTTGCAGTCACTTTAAAATCAACAAGCGCAAGAATTTGGATTATTTCGTCATTTCTCAAATGAAGCGCCACACGTAATTTTTTAAGAATATCGTTATTAGTCATCTTGTTCGGTTTGATTTTTTCAATTTAAATATCTGCAAATATCGCCCTAGTTTTGCTCTTGTCTTTCTTAAAATTGAAAAAACTAAATTTTGAGTAACTTACATCTATGAAAAGCGGACATGCTGATTTGCCTTTGCACTACGGAAGAGTGCCGGAATGGCTGGCTCAGCGAATGAGTTTATTGGGTGGAGCCATTGTGGAATCCATCGTGATTGAGTATGGCCGGGATGTTTTATTGCAAAAATTGAGTGATCCATTCTGGTTCCAGTCGCTGGGTTGTGTGTTGGGAATGGACTGGCATTCATCCGGAATTACAACGTCGGTTATGGGCGCTTTGAAACGCTCTGTAAATAAAAGATCTGCTGATCTGGGGATTTATATTTGTGGGGGAAGAGGGAAACAGTCCAGACAAACGCCGGCAGAATTACTGGCAATCGCAGATAAAACCGGTTTGGATGGGAATCTTTTAGTCCACAACAGCCGCCTTTCTGCCAAAGTTGATAATACCGCAATTCAGGATGGATTCCAGCTTTATCTGCATTCTTTTATTGTGTCAAAAGAAGGAAACTGGGCGGTAGTTCAGCAGGGAATGAATACGGATGAAAAAATGGCGAGGCGCTATCACTGGCATTCTCCGAGTATAAAATCTTTTATTGAAGAGCCGCATACTTCCATCTACGGAAAAAATCAGGGCATCATATTGAACCTTACGGATAAAGCAGCAGCTCCTACCCGCTCAGGAATTTTGGAATTAACCACTGAAAATCCTGACAAAATCATGCGGGAAGTTCGGAAGCTGATCATGCCTGAACATCATGACGTGCGCGCAGAAAATGTGAATCTGAAAAGATTGGGATCAGTATTAGCACTGGCACACGACAATCCGGTTCAGAATATGGAATCGTTGCTTTTGTTGGAAGGAGTCGGACCGAGAACGATTCAGTCGTTAACATTAGTAAGTGAAATTATTCACGGAACACCTTCAAGGTTTTCCGATCCTGCACGATTTTCCTTTGCACATGGAGGAAAAGACGGACATCCATTTCCGGTTCCGATCACGATTTACGATGAATCAATTCAAATTCTGGATAAGGCAGTTCAAAAATCCAGATTAGGCGATAATGATAAATCTGAAGCACTTAAAAATTTATCAAAAGTAGCCGCTCAACTGGAAAAAGATTTCCAGCCGAACAACCGCTTCGATGACCTGATCCAGGAAGAACGAGATAATTCCTGGAAATACGAAGGCCGAACCGTTATGGGAAAAGCAAAAAAACCAAAAGGAAACAACGGCCAGCTAGAATTATTCTGAAAAGAAAAACTCATAAAACTCCCCGCAAAAACCGCGCGGCGGACCGCTCCCCAAACACTGCGTTTAACAAAAAAAGAGTTACGCCAAGAAAAAACTCTCAGCGTAACTCTCCGAAAAAACTCCATTACGCTGCGTTTAACAAAACATTAAAACGCGTACCGCAACCCCAACTGGATCTGGTAAGGATTTCCCGAAGGAACCACAATACCTGTTGTTGGATTTACGTCATAATTGTAATTTTTTGAAGTCGCGTCAAAACTTTTAAGCGAGTAAATATTTTGTTTTGTAAGAATATCCTGTGTTCCCCATTTCTTATTCAGAAGGTTGGCTACGTTGAAAATATCAGCAGAAACTTCGATACTCTGACTTCCGAAAGTGCGGAATTTCTTTGCAATTCTTAAATCCCATGTACCATAAAAACCGTTGATACCACCGTTTCTTTCAGCAATTTTCCCCTGACTTTTACGGATGTAATCTTTCAGTCCGCTGTTTACTTCCGGATTATCAAGCAACGCCTGAATTCCTGTACGGTACTTGTCAGCTACTGCTGCGCTATTTGGATCGAAAATGTAAGCCAGGTCATTTGAGTTTACAAAATCACCATTTACGTTTCCGCCCACTGCAAGTGAATATCTTGTTCCACCCGTTCCTGAATAACGCACACCCACGCTCACACCATAGAAAGTTGGCAAAGTTCCGTAGATCACCAGCTTGTTACGGAATTGATTATCCGAGTAAGTAACCTGGCTCAAATTACGAGGATCGTCTTTTACCATCAAGGCAAGAGTCGCAGAATTCGCCACGTTTCCGTTATAAGAAGTATTGTCTTTTACATCATTGTAAGTATAACTCGCCGTAATTTCTCCGTCTTTGAAATACTGATACGTTGCATCCAATACCACAGCGTAAGAGTTAACTTTTCCTTTACTGTTCAATTCAAGCACACGACCAACTTTATCAGATTTACGACCTTTCTGCCAGTCAGTGGAGCCGTTTGAAGTAGCAATACTTGCAGCAGGAACAAACACACCGCGGTTACCTTCGTTCGATAAACGGAAGAATGGCTGATCCGCCATATTTCCATCCACGTACATATAATTATTACGGCCCAATGTCATATAACCGCTGATACCCATTTTGAAACGATCATTGAAAAAGTGACTATATGAGACATTCGCCTTATATATCGTAGGAACTTTTGCATCTGCCGCATTCATGTTAATGGTCGCGTTGTTCGTAACACCCGGAAGTTTAAGCAACTCCACGCCTGGTGCCGTTGCCGGATTATTTCTGTAACTTACAAAATCCGGTGTTGGCACATTTGCTCCCTGAATATCAACCGAAGCTACTTTTGTTCCATCAAACAACATGTTGTTGATCATAGCGTAGTTGTTGATATCCGATCCGAAAACACCTGCTCCGAAGCGTAAAATATCTTTTCCTCTTTCGTTGAAATCCCAGGTTACATTCGCACGAGGTTGAACCTGGAAAGTTTTGATCGTATTGTCCGTTCTCAATCCAAGTTCATTAAAAACCGTTTGGTTGAAATTTGGTCTGTTGATATAGTTGGCATAATCCACACGAACGCCTGCCATTAATTCAAAACCAGTAAATAATTTCGTCTGCATCTGGCCATAAACACCCATGTTCAGAATATTCTGTTTTACACTGTGATCAGGATTAAGTGCGATTTCACGTGCATAACGGTATGGTTTCAAATTCTCGAAATTGTCAAGACCAGTGAAATAAAAACGTCCGTTCATTTCACTTCCGTAAAGGGAATTCATGTTGGTATACATCAAATCAGTCCCGAAAGTGTAACTGATATTATTTGTATTGTAATAAACATTATCCGTAAACTGAACCGTATTGTTGTAAAAATGCTCAGGAATGTAACGCTGTCCACCAAGCTGAATCGTTGTAAAAACATCCTTTCCTTCAATTGATGAAGCTACACGTTCAACAATTGCACGTGGAATATTTCCAGCTGGTAATTGCGGGTTTGGAATACTGTTTTCCTTCGTATACATATGCTGTAATTTCGCCTCGTTGATCAAACGTGGATTTACAACCGAACGAAGCGTAAATAACAAACTGTTGTCCAAACCTCTTGATGTTCCGTAGGTTTCGTAGGTATTGATTGCACTATTATCACCAATGCTTTGGTTGTTTTTATCAAAACCGAAGTTATTACGAATGGTAAGCAAATGTTTCTTGCTCAACTGCCAGTCGATGCGTGCAAAAATAGATTCCGTTTGTTCTTTTTTGTCAAAAGAACCGAATTGCGCGGAGTTTGCAACGCCATATTTACTTCTGGCAATATTTTCGTAACGATCAAGAGAAGCCTTGGTTACACTAAAACGTTTTTCGTCCGTAGCACTCTGAATATCTGCAATTTGTAATGGTCGGGCATCCGCCTGATGATCCCATGCCACAAAGAAATGCGCTTTATCTTTAATGATTGGCCCGCCCAATGAAAAACCATACTGATAAGTTGAGAACGGAACATTTCTTTTGTTTCCGCGAATATCATAAGGACTTGACAACCAATCGGTACGGCCAAATACAAAAGCACTTCCGCTCAAAGTATTTGTTCCCGATTTTGTTACGGTACTAATAGATCCGCCGCCGCTTCTTCCGTATGTTACATCGTATTGGTTTGTAACAACCTTGAATTCACGAACAGCTTCCATCGAAATCGCGTAAGGAGAGCCGTTACGGTTTGTTGTGCCTCCGGAAGTTGCGTTTTTCGCTGTCATTCCATCAATGGTATAGTTGGTTGACGAAGCCAATTGTCCGGCAATACTTCCGCCTGATTTACTCAATGGAGACAAATCAATTAGTGACGTAAAATTCCGTCCGTTTACAGGAAGTTTGGCAATATCACGGGCCGTTACCGAAGTTGCAGCTCCAAAATTTCTAACTGCATTTTTCAAACCTGAACCGGTAACCTGAACCGCATCAAGTTCGTTTGCCTGTTCTTTAATTTCAAAATCAACGGTCACTAAATCTCCCTGATTTAAAGAATAACCCGTTTTCTTCTGTTCACCGTGACCGATGTAAGAGACAACGATCGTGTAAGGCTTACCCAAAGGAAGCTGTTTGATGATAAATTCTCCTTTTTCGTTGGTAGTAGTTGCCGAAGTAAATCCGGTTGATTCGTTGCGCACCTGAACTGTTGCGCCTGGAACGTGCGATTTGGTTCCGTCCACGACCGTTCCTCTGATCGTTGCCTGGTTCGTCTGGGCAAAAAGACTGGCCGTGAGAAATAAGGACATAATACATGTCCACACTGTAAATTTAAGTTTCATATCCTGGGATGAGTAGTTTTAAGGCTGCAAAACTAGAATCGTCAGGTTACGTGTATGTGTCGGTGATGTTATGAAAATGTGAAGGGGGATATTATATGACCCATAACAAACTTCAATCCAAAATTTTCATGAATTGTTAACTCAAATCAAAAGAGAGGAGCATAATTCTACGTACAAACAGCTAATCAAAAAAATAAGGTTGATCATGAAAATATAAATATTTCACGATCAACCTTAAAGTTTAGTACTCTTTTATACCCGTATATTTCTAATTATGCATTTTACCGGCAATATTTCAATCCAAAGATTTCAGCCATGGAGATTAATGTACAGCAGCAGTTTTACGGCAACAGCTTGGTAATTTATCATGTGCTTTTTGATTAGCAACCGATAAATCAGCGTCGTAGCCCGTATTGTTGATTGTGGCTTTGATCGCTTCTTCGGTCGTTTTATCAGGATTATATTTAACTGTCACAACCTTATCAGCCAAATCCAGATTCGATTCTTTAACTCCTTTTGACAAGCCCAGATTGCGTTCAATACGTGCCTTACACATTTCACAAATCGCAGAAGTTTTGAATTTCACTTCTTTGTCTTTACCATCCGCGTTGACAAAATTTACACTTAAAAAAAGTGCTGCTATGAATAAAATGATCGTTTTTTTCATGATTATGTTTTGATTAATAGTAAGTAAAAATTAATGACTATGAGCCGTAGAATCGGTTTCTGCGAGAGCGATTTCCCGTAAATCCATTTTACAAACCGGACATTTCCCAGCTTGTGCATAGGTCTTTTCTCCTTCGCATTGCATCGGACAAGCGTATTTTTTTTCAGCTACAGTATCCACTGCGGCATTTTCTACAACAGCCGGTTTTTCTGTTGTTTCTTTGGCCTTTTCCTGGTTTCCATCACAAGCGAATAGTAATGTTAATGACAAAGCAAAAAGAATTTTTCTCATGGTATATTTTGATTTATATGAATCATAAAGTTTTAATTTTCGACGCTCCTACCTGATCCAGCGCTTTTCTTGGAAGCGTATTCCCCTTTTTAAATTCCCCTGGTGTCATTCCGGTAACTTTTTTGAACTGATTACTCAAATGCGCCGCACTGCTGTAAGATAACCGCCAGGCCATTTCACTCAGACTTAATTCATTGTAAGAAAGCAATTCTTTAACTTTCTCCACTTTTTGGGCGATGATGTATTGTTCAATCGTTTGTCCGGTTTCGGATGAAAACAAATTGCTCAGATATGAATATTCATAACCCGTTTTTTGGGAAAGATAATCTGAAAAATTAACCGCAGCCGGTTTATGTCCTTTCAAATACTGCACTTCTTCGATAATAAGTGTTTTTATATTTTCTGCCAAAGTAGCACGTTTATCGTCCAGCAATTCAAATCCGTTTGCTTCAAGCATTTGCTTCACCTGAATTAATTTTTCAGCATCAAGTTCAGATTCCGTTTCAACTTCTCCCAATTCAATATGGCTTAACACAATACCAAGCTTGTCCAGTTCTTCGCGGACGACCTTGATACAGCGATCACAAACCATATTTTTGATGAATAACCTCATTTTTAATGTTTAATTATTAATGGTTAAGGGTTAATGACCTTTTCAATTCGAACTTCTTCGATTTATCTGATGATTTTATATCTGACTCCTGCATATACCATTCTGCCTATTACAGGCCCCCAAGCCATTCCTGCATCAAATTGTTTTCCAAATGGATCATTTGCCGCATAAATCGGGTTTTTCTGACGGAAGTTATTCAGGTTTTCACCTCCTAAATAAATGTCCCATTTTGGGAAAGTTCTCGTGATCTGTGCATTGACATTGAAATAGGAAGGAGCCTCTGTCGACATAAAGGATGAGGTATCACCGTGTCCCAGCATTCCGTACATGGGATCCATACTTGGTAAACGGCGTTTTCCATTCCATTGAACCGTAGCATCAAATTTCCATTTGTCATAAGGTAAAGCATATCCGGCGTTGAACAAAACCCGGTCGCGGCTTACCAGCATTTTTGGCAGCAATATGTTTTCATTATTCAATCCGTAAACCGTCTGTTTCACATCAAATAAACGATAAGCCAGTTTAAAATCCAGACGTTTTATAGGTGTTAAATTAACTTCGGCCTGAAAACTGTTGGCATATGCTTTTCCTTTCAAATTGTAAAAACGAATATATTTTGGATTCTCAAAATCGGCTACAAGCTGATTTTCAAAATTTGTCCGGTAAAAATCGGTAACAAATGTTCCTTGCATATCGCCAATTTTGAATTCCTGGGTCAGACTTGCGCCATAATTCCATGAAACTTCGGGACGTAATTTTTCCAGAAACACAACTTGCCGCGAGCTAACCAGATTTCCATAATATTCCGCCAATGGATTTGCTACCCGGAAGCCTCTGCCCGCTGATGCACGTAAAGTTGTGTTGCCCGTCAAACTGTATTTCATATGCAAACGCGGTGTAAACTGAGTGCCATAAAGATTATGAAAATCAACTCGCGAGCCGGCAACCAGTACAAATTTATCCAGATTGTTATATGTGTATTCTACAAAAACACCCGGTACGGATTCTCTTCTCTGTAAAGTGCTGTCTTTGTATTTTTCATTATAATTGTCAAGCATATAACTAACACCTGCTTTGTAAGAATGATTCGTGCTCCCCAGAATCGACTGGTAGATGAGATTTCCATACAAAGTTTCCTGGCGACCGTTATAGTTTGTCAGGCCAAAATAGGATTTAGAATCATGGACGGAAGCATTGATAATTAAGCCCAAACCTTTGTAAGGTTTGTCCGGGTAAAGACGGGCGATTTTAGAAAAGAATTCGTAACGATTAACGTTTGCGCCAAAACCATAAGCCTGGGTTGTGCCTTTCATCTCTTCCCGAAAACCCGTTTGTCCACCTACTCTGTCTTCGTGCAATGCCTTCACGCCCATTTGAACCATTGTTCTTTCACTCTGATATTTCCATCGGTTTATCACATTGTATTGATTGTAAAGTGGCAAATCCAGAAATCCGTCGCCATTTTTATCAATTCTGTTTCTTAAAGTACTGGCGTGCGTCAATAATCCTGTACTCCATTTTTCAGACAGCTTTGTTGCGAGATTAAGATTCATTTCCGCACGACCGAAATTGTTGACATACGTATTGAAATATAGCTTTTCACGTGTATCTGGTTTTTGAAGTTCCACGTTAATCTGTCCGGTCATGGATTCATAACCGTTCACTACTGACCCAGCACCTTTTCCCACATCAATCGATTGGATCCAGGTTCCCGGTACAAAATTCATCCCGAAAGTAGAA
Organism: Dyadobacter frigoris; assembly: GCF_005280585.1. Lineage (GTDB taxonomy): Bacteria > Bacteroidota > Bacteroidia > Cytophagales > Spirosomataceae > Dyadobacter > Dyadobacter frigoris. The sequence continues at coordinate 83,407 of NZ_SZVO01000023.1, read as the reverse complement.
GCCAAACCGCGAATCGTAGGAATATTTTCAATATTAGTTTGAATATATGTTCCATTCAAACCCAGCATCTGAATTTGTTTGGCACCTGTTACTGCATCACTGTAAGAAACAGAAACGGAAGCATTTGTTTCAAAACTTTCAGAAAGATTACAGCAGGCGGCTTTTGCCAAAGCACGGGTTGTTATGATTTCAGTTTGATGCGGGGATAACCTGTCGATTGTGGAGGAACTTGCTTTTACGACAACTTCATTCAAAGTCTGGTCATTTTTCAAAACCACTTCCAATTCACTTTCCGCACCGATTTTGACAGTATCATTTTTAAAACCCACAAAACTGATCACCAGCTTATTGGATTGTGTAATACGTGGAATCGAGAATTTTCCACTTGTATCCGTTACAGAGGATTGCGAAGTTCCGGCCCAGTAAACATTAGCGCCGGTAAGTGGTTTTAATTTTTTCTCCCCCGCCAATTGTTCGAAAACTTTCCCGGTTATTCGTTGTGCAAACGAAAATTGCACGCATAGAAGCAGAATTGCTCCAATTAAATATCTTTTCATTATTGACTAAATCACGATGTAAGAGAAAAGCAATGTTTATCTCAAAAAGATGAGATACAAACATTAAAATCTAATAATCAGCGATTTATATCAAAAAAGACTGTACAAAAGACAGCATACTTCTCCCATGAAAGAGCGAGGAGAATGATATAGTATGAAGCGAAGATTGTGCAGGCGGATAAACCCATTCCTGCAACAAAAATACAAAAGACTGCACGGACCAAAGATCGCCATCAGCAACCATTTTCAGCGCTTTGGCATGAAGCTGAGCAATTGATGAAACGACATCAACTTTTTCAAATTTCTGTTGATCCTTGCAGCAATCGGTTTTTTTTAAGAAATTTTTCTTTGATTCTTTTAGGGCATTACTTTTCGCGCAGCAAGCAGAAACGACTTTCTCCTTACAGGAATCAGCTTTTTTTTCCGAAACAAATTTCATAGTCATCCCCTGCATCAGACACTGATGCTCCGTCAGTCCGAATCCTGTGCTGCTTATCAGCACCAGAACGGCCATCAGAATGGTTATAGATCTATGAAGTTTGTTTTTCATTTTTAGCTTTTAGCCAGATTCACAGGCAAAGTTATTAATTATCAGGCAATTTCAGTTGCAAGATATCCAGCTTTTTTAACAACATCAGCAACTTCTTCTGCCGATTTATCAGTTTCAACGGACAAAATACGATCCGGACTTTGCAGATCCACGGCCCATTTTTCGATTCCGTTCTCTGTTGTTAAAAAAGGCGTGACGGCGGCGATACAGCCTCCGCATTTTATATTGGTTTTGAATTTTATCGTTTCCATTGGATTGAAATGCTATTTGACAGAGATTCTATATTTTTCTCTTTGCAAAGATCGGCAGGAAAGATTTAAAAGTATTACAGAATTTTGGAAAGGTATTACAGAGTTATTGGTTTCTGTAAATTCTCTTCGAATTTTAATATCAGTTGCTATTGAAGTTTTAAAAACCAATAGACTTTATGTCTGGCAGCTCAACTTTATTGTAAATTTTTTCAAGAGAAATCGAACAATCTCCAATCAATACATATTCATCTTTTTCTGTGTAAGTGTGACTTAGCCATTCAGATTCATTGAGTTTCTTAATCACCTCAACTCTCTTCTTTTTGGATGAGACTAATACATATTCGTTAAAAGAGGGAATGGTTTTATAACAATCAAATTTTTCCAGTCTGTCATATTTCTCAGTAGAATCTGATAAAACTTCTATGATAATTACTGGGTTTTCAAGAGCATTTATTCCTTGTGGAGATTTTTCATAAACGGGTTTTCTACATACAACCACCACGTCCGGAAAGGTATATTTATCACATTCAAGAATTTTAATCAGTTGGTCACTGTTTAAAACCATACATTCTCCATCACTAAGGCAATTTTCCAGAGCCGTAGATAATGTAATACAAAGTCGATTATGAGCTGGTTGCGCCCCAGCCATAGCAAGAATCTCTCCTGCATGATATTCCAGTTTTACGTCAGATTTTGCCAATAAGTCAAAATATTCTTCGTGCGTCACCTGTGTAGTTGTTTGCATCATAACTTAGTATTTTAGTGTGTGATATTTTATCAAATTTAAGCTTTTCTGTATATGATCCAAATAATAAAATGACAAATTCCCGTCATAAACGTCACAAGCATACCTCGCAGATTCATTTGATTTTCAATTCATTCCATAATTGTTTATAATCACTGACAAGAACTAATAAATTGCATTTTTAAATTTTCCAGCACAGCTATTTATGAAAACATTCTCGTCCATTAAAGAACTGTTAACAGTCCTCAACCGGGAGCATAAGCTCATTATAGCATTGTTTGAAAAAAGGAAAAATCTTTCTTACAAATATGATCATGCGTTGGAACTGGTTGATTTCGATGAAGATAAAATAAGGACACTGATCGACTATTCTGTAATACGCGAAAACGGAACTAACCTTGAACTGGATGACCAATTCCTTCAATTTTTCGAGCAGGTATTAGCAGTGAATGAAGAAATCAATGTGTCCTATATCCATGAACATATTCAAAATATCAAGCACAATATCCTCTATTATTTACAGGAAAATAACGAAACCAGAAAATATGGATATCTGCGCCAGGTCAAAAATGCACTCAGAAAAATCGGTATTATCGCCCTGCGTAACGTCGTGGATCTGAACCGGAATATTGATCACGCCTTCAAACACGAACCCAACTATAAGATCAAAAAAGCAAAGCTGGAACATCTGGATGAAAAACGACATGATATTTATGCACTCATCGGGCAAACGGACCAGCTGATATCCGGCGAGGATGAGCAAACGTTTTTTAAAGTTGCTTCCGATGAAGAGTTAAACCGCATCATTATTATACTCAAATCACAGTTAAATGAATGTCAGCACAACCTGATCGATATTCAAAAACAGATTATTGAATTTCTTAACCGAATTAAATACCATAGTGGTGTCATTGAAAAACTCCGTCAGATCAAATATCTGAAAGACCAGTTTACACTGAAAAGTAAAACCAATATCCTGGAAATTCTTGCTGAAAATAACGCCGTTATTTTCGAACCAAATCCGGCTTATCCACTCAAAATATCGCTGGAAGTGTTACAGACTGACAATGAAATACTGGATTTAATTGGAAAAATATCCAAAAGAATCAGGTCAGGCGTGAAAGTAACACAGCCATTGGCGGGAAGTATTTCAGATGAATATCTGGAAACACAGGTAGAAGAAGAATTCCAGATCAATCTGGATGAAGTAAAAAACGGATTTCTGGCTGGCAGCAATAACCTTTTTGACTTTATTTTAAATTACAATTTTGATAAAGAAGTAAACTTCGACGAGCGTATCACGATTTACTGCCAGATGGTTTCTCAATATGATTCCTTGTTTAAAATTACAGAAACTTATAACAGCAGACAGGACGTAGAATTTGCCATGATTTATCCCAAATAAAACGACATGCAGGTACCCAAACAAACTTCTGATATATTCGAAATCATGAACAAGGGACAGTTTATTTGTTCCAACAGCAGTGATGAGAAGCTTCGCAAATTGTACTCCATTATTGACGACAGGTTTGACGACCTGTATGATTATTTTATATCAATCAATTTTATATTAGAAAAAGGCGACGAGTATTTTATGTTTACCAGAAAGGAAAATAAAACAGACCTTGAACGTAAACTGGAAGCTGCTTTTAAATGGATCGATATGCTCGACTTTTTTAAAACCTTTGATAATTCTTTTGGTTCGGGTTATCGGTTTACACCGTCGGATATTCTGGTAAAACTATCCGTGGATGCGGATTTGAAAAGTAAACTGGAAGGTTTGAAAAAACATACAAACGGAAAAGAAAAACATGCTGATATCCTCGACAAAATTTTAGATCTGTTGACGAAAGATAATTTCATCGATCTTGAAAACGAAATATCCACTTCCTACAAAGCACTTGCGTCGTTCAATTACATGGAGCAATTAATACTATCCATCAACATTCCAGAAGCCGTAATCAATGAGATTCCTGAATAAAATTATTTTTATTGAAAGCGCAAAAGTCAGATATGCCGAAGTAGCCATAGATGGGAATGTCCATTTCATTGGTACGCAAGGCGTTGGAAAAAGTACTGCATTACGGGCCATCCTGTTTTTCTACAATGCGGATAAAATGAAGCTTGGAATTGAAAAGAGCAAGGACTCTTTTGATGAATATTATTTCCCCAAGGGAAATTCCTCCATCATTTATGAAGTTATGCGCGAAACCGGCCCTTACTGCATTCTCGCTTACAGATCACAGGGCAGAGCCTGTTTCCGGTTTCTGGATGGACCTTATAAAATGGAAAACTTTATTGATGAAAACCGGATACCAAGGGAATGGGATGGTATACGTAATTCCCTGGTGCGCAATGGGCATCATTATTCCAGGAAAATTGATCGTTATGAAGAATATCGGGACATTTTATACGGCAACAACCGGGGGCTGGATTCGGAGCTGCGCAAATTTGCGTTGATAGAAAGCCGTCAGTATCAAAATATTCCACGTACGATTCAGAATGTGTTTCTGAATTCCAAACTGGATGCAGAATTTATCAAGCAAACCATCATTATGTCTTTGAATGAAGAAGATGTAAAGATACCGCTTGACAATTACATGCTCCATCTTCGCGACTTTGATACCCAACTGGCTGACATCAACAAATGGACGGAAAAGAACAAAGCAGGCGAAATCCCGGTACGGAAGCAGGCGGAAAAAATTGCCCGTTTACATGCAGAAATCAGGATTTTAAATCAGGAAAAACAGGGAGTTGCCGTTCAGTTATTCCAGAATTATGACGCTGAACAAAAGGATTTGCCGGAATTGGAAAAGCAGGCGGTTATTGAAGATGGCAAGTCGCAGATATTATTAAAAAGAGATAAAGATCTCTATGCCAGATTTGAAATTAAAAAAGAGGAAATTCAAAAGTTCATAAACAATCTGGAAAGCGATCTGAAAAAAGCAAAACGCAAAGCAGATGAATATGAGATAATGAATATATCTGGCATCATACAACGCGTGGCAAAAAAACAGGATGCAGAGCAGGAACAAAAAAGATTGCTGGAAGAAAAGGAATTACTTTCTTCAAAATTCAGGGAAATAAACAGTCGGTATGATGCACTGATTTTACAACAACAAAATGCATTTGCCGGTTTTGAAAATGAAACAGAAACCAGTAAGATTGCTTTACAAGCTTCATTACTACAATTCAAAAACGATATTAATGACCAGTATAAGGAATTGTTTGATGAAATAAGGAAACAAAATAAAGCCGCTTTGGAAACTGCCAGGGATACAGTTGGTCAAAAAAAAGAGGTTATTCAGGAGCTGAAACTTCAAAAGCAAAAAGCACAGCTTGAACGGTATTTCGAAAAAGAGACAGAGGCTGTAAATCTGGAAATCAATAAGTTAAAACAACAAATAAAAACAGCAAATGTTGATATAGCTGATTTCCAAAAACAAGTCGAAACGTTCCAAAAGCAATGGGAACTGGATACGAAGACAAATGAAATCAGTTTTGAGACAAAGGCCGAAAAAATAATTAGAGAGACGGAGAAATTTACAAAGTCTATTGCAGCAATTGAAACAAAACTTGTACAGAATCAAGATTCATTGTATAGCTGGCTAACGGAATATATACCGGGCTGGGAACTGACAATCGGGAAAGTGATAGATGAGGAGCAAGTGTTGTTCCATGCCGGACTTTCACCGCAATTGGTACCGGGCAACGACACGTTGTTTGGTATTAAATTAGATTTGGAAGAAATCAATAAAACAGTAAAAACAGTTGCAGATTATGAACAGGAGAAATTGCAGTTTCAAAAAAATACGGAGGTAAATAACATAAGTTTGAATGCTTTGCATGAGCAAAAAAAGGAAGATTCAGATAAGTTAAAACGAAAATATCAGCCTAAAATAAAAGACCTCAAAGACGCTGGATTTCAAGCAGAATATTTGTTGCAAAAATCAAAAGAAGATTTGCAGGAAAATGAAGTAAATCTTGCTGAATTAATAAAGAAAGCTGCAACGGAAAAGGCAAATACCATTTTCAAAATTGAACAGGATCTTGTAATTGCAGACGAAGAATTATTAAAAGGTCAGCAACATTATGCCAGTATTGAAACAGTGGTACAAAAACAAATTGAAAACAAAGAGAAAGAACAGAAGAAAAAAATAATAGCAGAAGAACAGTTGGCAATAGCACACATCAGCGAATTGGTCACTGAATTGGCAGTTAAAAAAGCACAAATTGATCAAAGAATAGTTGAGCTAAAACAACAGCAAAACGACGATCTCAAACGTGACGGTGCCGATACGGAACGTATTTCTGAAATTGACAATGCTCTGGATAAAGTAAAAAACGAACTGAATTTCATTGAAGATAACCGGGATAAAGTAGCTGAATATAATAAAGACAAAAGAGAGCTTTTTGATCATGTGGAACGCTTTAAAGCAGATAAAAAACTAAGAGAAAGCCAGCTTGAAACCGAAAAAGAGAAACATGAATTCCAACGAAAAAAGTTAAAGCTCGAAATCGATCTTTCAAATAATGTCATTATTGAATTAAGCAAAAGGGTTTCCACGGCCAAAGAAGGACTTAAAGCTTTCGAAGAATTTAAGCTGACAGAAAGTTATAGTGAGATTTCAGTGTATAACGTTGTCCAACAAAAAATTGCAAAAGAGAGACAAGCGCTTAAAGGGCTTATTGATTTGGTCAATGCGAAAATATATTCCTTGCAAGGCCGGTTCAGCAATTTGCAGGCAGCTGTTAACGCCTTTCTGGGCAACTTTTCTTTTAATAACATTTTTGATTTTAAAACCAGTCTCAGTGAACGGGAAGAGTTTATTGCTTTTGCTGAAATGTTATACGAGTTTTTGGAAGAAGATAAAATTGCACAATATGAAAAGCGGGTCAATGAACGTTTCGCCACTTTGATAAGACAAATTGGAAAGGAGACGACAGAACTGGTTTCCAAAGAAGGAGAAATTCAAAAGGTAATTACGGATATTAACGGCGATTTTGAAGAGCGGAATTTTGCCGGAGTTATCAAAAGTATCAAGCTAAGACTTTCCGGAAGCCAGAACAGGATTGTGACTTTGTTACTGGCAATAAAAAGTTTTAATGATGAACACGCATTAAGCCTGGGTGCTGCAAATTTGTTTTCAACGGTTGATAGCGATCTTCAAAATAAAAAAGCAATAACCTTATTGAAAGAATTTGCCAGGGAGATCATCAACAGAAAAGAAAAAGAGATCAGTCTTTCTGATTCATTTGAATTGCAATTCCGGATTGTAGAAAATGACAATGATAGCGGCTGGGTGGAAAAACTTGCCAATGTGGGTTCAGAAGGGACAGATATTCTGGTGAAGGCTATGATCAATATTATGCTGCTTAATGTTTTCAAAGATAACGCGTCCAGAAAATTTAAAGATTTCAGACTTCATTGTATGATGGATGAGATTGGGAAACTGCATCCCAATAATGTAAAAGGTATTTTGAAATTTGCGAATGACAGAAATATTTTGCTCATCAACAGTTCACCAACGTCCTACAACGCAAGCGATTATCGTTATACCTATCTTTTATCCAAAGACAGCAGAAGTATCACGAACATAAAAAGACTGATTAAAAAAGGAACTGATTTATGATACTGTCACTTTCATTGGCCGAAAAATTAATAATTCTTGCAAATGGCGGGCAGCTTTCGGCCAGCAGTGTAAAACATGCTTTTGTTAGTGATTTAATTACGGAAGGCATCATAACAGACAAGCGGTCTGGACGTACGAAAAGCACATTGCAGGTAATCAATACAGACGCATTAAATAAGTATTTGCTCAACAAATTTTCGATTACTGATTTGCAGCAATATGTTGAATTACTGAGAAATGCAGAAATTACGCGTGCTGAACTGGTACAGGTTGCCAGTAATTCAAAAACTATAAATCGCAGAACTTTCAAAGGTTTTCTTGTCAATAGTTACGAACCAATTGAAGCGCTTTTGAACGGCGTTCCATTTACTGTTAACCCAATTTCGGGTACTTTTCAGTTCATTTATGATTTTGAAAAATTCATTCCTGCGCCTGATGTGATTATAATCGGCGTAGAAAATTCGGAAAACTTTTCTAACATACAGAAACAACGTTATTTATTCCCCAATATTAAAGCTTTGTTTGTTAGCCGTTATCCGCAAAATCAAAGCAAAGATCTTATAAAATGGCTGCAAACGATCCCTAACCCATATTGGCATTTTGGCGATTATGATTTTGCCGGAATCAATATTTATGCCCGGGAATACAAAAAGTATTTATCGGATAAAGCATTATTTTTCATTCCTGAAAACATAGAACAGTTGATCCAGAAATATGGAAATCGGAAATTGTATGATCAGCAGCAATTGAATAACTTAGACTTGGCCGAGGAAAATATCCATTTCCTGATCGCTTTACTTCATCAATATAAAAAGGGATTAGAACAGGAAGCTTTGATAATTGGCAGATAACCTATTGATTAAATTCACTTCAAAGGTTCCAGAATAATCGATTTCAGCTTAAAAAGTTCTTTCCCCTCTTTCAAAGGTTTTACAACCAGATTATAAATCCCGGCTTTATCAATCGTAACCGTTGCTACCGGATGTTTTATAAACAACATAGGTTTATAAACGCTGAAATCAGAAGTGCGCAAGGTTTCGAAAAAGAATGTTTTTTGATCGAATTCCAGAACACCTTCCTGCTTGCTACCTTCCTCGGTACAGGCATATTCCAAATGTATTTTGTAATCCCCGGGCTCTGTTACTCTCACCTGAAACGTCACAGAATCAGTTGGTTTTCGCATTTCTGTAACACAGGTTTCATGCTTCCAATCTCCAAAATAATGGCTGAACGTGATGCTTTCAATTTTTGCCTTTCCTGAGACTTTTCCCATAATCGCATCAACTGAATTAAGCTCATATTGAGAAGAAACGATAACCGGCAAGTTCTGATCATAACTTTGCGGCTTTCCCTCATATTCAAGAACTAAAACCTGATCGGGATTATCCAAATCATTTTCCCGCAGTGAAATCTCAATATCTTCCCCTGTTTTTTTGAAATCCAGTTTATCTTTATTTTCCAAAGAAGAGATATTGGTAACCTGATTCGAAAAACCCGGAACCATCAGCTTTCCATTTTTGGGATAATTCAGGATATGCAAAAACAATTTACCGGTTTTGGAAGTCGTAACGCCCCAGGGCTGAGCAGGAATAATACCAAACGTGGACCCATAAATACTTTCCCCAAAACGATCCAGCCACTTCCCTGTTTCTTTTAAATATTTCACCGAATAAGGAGGAATATTCCCTTTTCCATCCGGGCCAACATTCAGCATCAGATTTCCTCCTTTGGAAGAAACGTTAGCCAATAATTGAATTATTTGCGTGGAAGATTTAAAATTCATATCATGCTGAATATAACCCCAGGAGTCATTGTGGGTGTATATCGACTCCCAGGCTCCGGCAATTAGCGCTGGCGGAACTTCCGAATCTCCAAAATCTTTATAATCACCCAATCCCTGACCTACCCGGCTGCTGAACAAACTTTTAGGCTGAATAACGCGTAATTCATCGATTAGCTTTTGCGTTTCTTTTTTGCTCAATCCTCCGGGTGTATCAAACCAGACAATACCTAGCGGGCCATAATTTGTGAGTAATTCTTTTAACTGCGGAAGTGCTTTTTCGCGATAATATTGCTGGTAGTTTTTCTTTTTTTCATTAAAATCCCAATCATTTCCGCCTCCATTAGGCTCATGCCAATCCTGAAACTGGGAATAGTAAAAGCCAAATTGAATGCCTTGTTTCCGGCTGGCTTCACTAAGTGCTTTCATCGGATCTTTTTTATACGGACTGGCCTTAACAATATTAAAATCGCTGATTTTGGAGTCGTACATCGCAAATCCTTCATGATGTTTTGCCGTGATAACGATGTATTTGATGCCCGCATCTTTGGCTAATTTTGCCCATTGTTCGGCATTAAAATCTACGGGATTGAATTCAGATGCCACTTTTGCATATTCCGGTACCGGAATTTTGGCCTGATGCATAATCCATTCACCGCTTCCATAATAGTTTTTGCCCTTCCAGACGCCGGCAAGTTTCGAATAAAGTCCCCAGTGAATGAACATTCCAAATTTGGCATCCTTAAACCATTGGATATTATCGTGCTCTTTTTCGGCCGACTCCTTATCCCACATTTTAGTCATATCCTGAGCAGAACTCAAAACAGGATTTGAAAAAATCAGAAGAATTAAGTAAAATCTTTTGATGTAAAAATAAATCATGAAAGCGTCTTTCTATTAAGTGCTGTTAACAGAAAGACGCTTTCAAACTTATTCTCCCTAACTATTTTACAATTTTAAACCGCGCAGCCTCAAACTATTGGTCACAACCGAAACAGAACTCAAAGCCATTGCAGCACCTGCGATCATCGGATTTAACAAAAATCCATTGATAGGATATAAAATCCCGGCGGCAATCGGAATTCCGATCAGGTTATAAATAAATGCCCAGAACAGATTCTGTTTGATCGTTGCCACCGTTTTTCTGGAAAGTTGTAACGCTTTTGGCAAAACCATCAGATCCGAAGTGATCAGCGTCATTTTCGCAACATCCATGGCAATATCAGATCCTTTTCCCATAGCAATACTCACGTCTGCCTGCACCAGTGCCTGTGAATCGTTAACGCCGTCTCCAACCATAGCCACTACTTTTCCTTCGGATTGCAATTTTTGGATAAACTGCATTTTGTCATCCGGTTTTACTTCTGCCAGGTAATTTTTTATGCCAACCTGCTTTGCAACCGCAGCGGCAGTTTGTTCATTATCACCCGTCAGCATATAAACTTCAATACCTTGTTCCTGTAACTTTTGAACTGCTTCGGCAGAGGTAGCTTTTAATTGATCTGCTATTGAAATCAATGCAATTTGAACCTGATTCACACTCACACCGATTACAGTCTGCGCAGCTTTTCGCTGAACTTTCGCAAGTTTTTCCATTTCCGGATTTAATACGGTGCCTTCTTTTTCCAGAAATGAAAGTGTTCCTATCAAGTAGTTTTCACCATTAACAACCCCTTTAACGCCATTTCCCGTTACAGATTCAAATTTTTCAATTTTGCCATTCGGATTTGTCTTGACAAACCTGACAACTGCTTGCGCTAATGGGTGTTCTGAACGAGATTCCAGTAAGCTGATTGCAGCTGCATGTTGTTCCTGATTTACCAGATTTTCCGCCCATTCCCAGTTTGTTACTTCCGGATGTCCTTGCGTTAAAGTTCCGGTTTTATCCAAAACGACAACATTCACTTCTTTCGCCTTTTCCAGACTTTCAGCGTCACGAATCAGAATATTGTTTTCAGCTCCTTTCCCCACGCCAACCATAATAGCCGTAGGTGTAGCCAGGCCCAAAGCACAGGGACAGGCAATTACCAAAACAGAAACCGAAGCCAGAAGTGCCTGCGTAAGTGCGTTTTCTCCGCCGAAAAACATCCAGACACAGAAAGTCATGATAGCGATTCCGATCACAACGGGCACAAAAATCCCGGCGATTTTATCTACCAAACGTTGCACCGGAGCCTTGCTGCCCTGAGCGGCCTGAACCGTTTTTATGATTTGAGCAAGAACGGTATTTTTACCAATTTTTTCAGCCGAAAAAGTAAAACTTCCCTGCTGGTTTATTGTTCCTGCAAAAACCCGTGAGCCCGTAATCTTTTCTGCCGGAATTGGTTCTCCCGTCATCAGACTTTCGTCTACAAAAGAATTTCCACTGATTACCTTGCCGTCAACCGGAATTTTTTCTCCTGAACGGATAATGATTTCGTCATGCAGCCGGACATCTTTAACCGAAATTTCAATTTCCTTTTGATCACGAATTACTTTTACCGTTTTTGGTTGTAATCCAATCAATTTTTTCAGCGCATCCGAAGTATTTGTTTTGGCTTTTTCTTCAAGCAGTTTTCCTAATAAAATAAAGAAAATGATCACCGAAGCGGCTTCAAAATACACATGTGGATGAAAGCCGCGTACATGCCAGAATTGTGGATATAAAGTATTAAAAGTGCTGAAAAGAAATGCAATTCCGGTACTTAATGCCACCAACGTATCCATGTTCGACTTTCCATGTTTCGCCTGTTTCCATGCATTTACAAAAAAATCTTTCCCAAAAATGAATAAAACCGGTATGGTTAAAGCCATCATAATGTAATTACCGAAAGGCAGATCCATAAAAAACATTCCGATAACGGCCACCGGAATAGCTAATATTCCGGCAAGAATTGTCTTCCTTTTCAGATCATTATAATGTTCAAGCTGGATTTTTTCCTGTTCGGCAATTGCTTCGTCGTTGTCGTCATTGATGATGAAACCGTATCCTATACTTTCCAGAACTTTGTCCAAAGCTTCCAGATTCGTTGTCTTGGGATCGAACTCTACGAAGGCAGACTGATTGGCATAATTCACACCGGCATTTTCTACTCCGGAAGTACTTTTCAGCATAGATTCCACACTCACGGCACAGGCCGCGCAGGACATGCCGGTCACGGGAACTGTAACTTTTTTTATATTGATAACTTTATGATCAGCTTCCATAATTTCTAATTCTTTGATACAAAGTTAACTTATCCTGAAACCGTTAGCATTACAGAATTAAGGTTGAGACTTGCAAGATTATCCTGATGTCAGGCCAGGCGCGTTCCATTTGGTAATGTCTTATCGGGACAAGCCAGAATTACTTCTCCGTCTTCCAAAATAAAACCTGTCGTCAAAACTTCCGAGCGGAAATCAGCGATTTGTTTTACTGGAAAATTGACGACACATAAAACCTGTTTCCCAATTAATTCCTCTTGCGTATAAAGTTTGGTGATCTGCGCCGAACTTTGTTTAATTCCAATTTCTTTTCCGAGATCAATCCAGAGTTTATAAGCCGGTTTCCATGCTTTCGCAAAATCTTCTACACGAATAATTGTTCCGGCCCGCTGATCCACTTTTTCAAAATCCTGCCAGGGAATCGGGCCCATAAGTTTTGGGTTAATTTTCTGTAAATTGCCTCTTCATAATTGCATTCAATTCAAGGCTTTCCCTATGCATGTACAAGAATTATCTTTAAAAAATTTCAAACGCTTTACTGATCTTAGCATAAAGCGAATACCTGAAAATACAAAACTGGTTCTTCTTATCGGAGCTAACGGCTCTGGAAAATCTTCTGTTTTTGATGCTTTTGAAACAATGAGCAGAAGTTTACGTAAAAGTGATCTTCTTTATTCCTCAGAAGAGAGGCAATCATACTATCGAAAAGACCAAACGTTTTCCACCTCTGTAACGATCAATTACTGGAAGGACCAAATCGTTATAGATAATGATATTTCGAATCAAATATACTATACCGATGGGATTCAAGCGCCTCTAAGCGAGGAAAACAGATCTGAACTTGCACAAAAATTCATTGGAAGAAGCAGCATAAGAATTGTCCCCCAAATAACGGTGAGTGCAAATCCTCAGACAATTCTTACGGATGCTGACGGGCCTGGTTCTTATATTCAAAATGACACAAGATTTGTAAACGATGTCTTTGTTTATATTCAACAAATTAACCAGGCTCTGCGCGAACCAGTTTTTCGTGGAAAACAGGTTGATGTATTACAAATATTTAAGGATTTTATCGAACCTCTAAATACTTCATTATTAAATATTTTAGGAGGAACCGAGCAAACGACTATCCAGGTGGCTGAATTTCAGGATGCGACACCCAACATTGCCGCCAAACTTATTTTCAGAAAAGGTGAATCCAAAATCAACTATGATCTCCTAAGCCATGGCGAAAAGCAAGTTGTAATATTATTACTCAATTTTATTGTCCGACGGGAATATTACAAAGACGTGATCATTTTCATTGATGAAATGGATTGTCACCTAAACACTGCTATTCAATTTTCGCTTTTAAAGGAAATCACAGCTCGATGGATACCCAACAATTCTCAACTTTGGACTGCTAGTCATGCGTTGGGTTTTATTGATTATGCGCATCAAAATGAAGAGTCGGTTATTATAGATTTTGACAATCTGGACTTTGATTTACCTCAAATACTATATCCGGAACCAAAATCCAACCTTGATGTCTATGAAATAGCGGTTCCTAAATCAATTTTATTTGAATTGATGCAGGGTAAAAAAATCGTTTTGTGTGAAAACAAAAATGATGAATACTATAATTTACTTCTACTACCTGATACCATTTTTGTAGGGGTAAAAGACGCAAGAGATCTTTTTCTACATGTAAAAAGAGATAACCGTTACATAACACTGCGAGATCGGGATTTCTTATCGGATGCAGAAATAACCAGAATACAATCAAAATATCCGAATCATAGAATTCTTGATTACTACGATTTTGAAAATTACCTGTATCATCCCGATAATATTTCAGAATTAGTAGTCGATTTTGAAAAGGAGGATTACATTAAAGATATATCTTCTCAAAAAGATGAAAAAATTGATTATTTTATTTTGCCATCTATTATTTCATCCAGACAGAGTTACGAAGAGTTTAAAACAGAGCCATCTATAAGAGATAAAGACGTTACTCAAATTGTATCTGACTTGAAAAGCAATGAGTTTGAACGGTTTTATAAATATTTCGATATGAAAGTACAGTATAATGGAGGTTTTCTACGGTCTTATAACTTATCAAAGGAAAAACTGGTTAATACCCGCTGGTTCAAATCTAAGATTGATCAGTTGTTAACGATTTCATAAAAAACTTACAACCTTATGAGAAAATTACTAAGTATAACGCTTGTCCTCATTCTGGGCTTTTCAGGTATTTCTTTCAAAGAGAAAGCGGTTTTGTTTTATATCGGAAGTCAGGACAAAACAGAAAACGCCTCCATTTCTTTGTGTGAGCTGGATTTATCAACCGGAAAAATCACGCTGAAAGATAACTTTAAGACAAGTCCCGGACCCGGTTATGTCAGTATTTCTCCAAATAAAAAAAACTTATACGCTGTCACTTCCGACAATAAAATTTCAGCCTACGCTATCGGAGCGGATCAAAAACTGACTTATTTGAACAGTCAACCTTCTGAAGGTTTGAATCCCTGTCACGTTTCGGTAGATCCTTCCGGGAAAATGGCTTTTGTTTCCAATTATACGGGCGGAAGTTTTGCGGCTTACACCTTGGCTGCCGACGGAAAAGTAAATCCTGCTACCTACTCTCAACAATTTACAGGAACCGGCCCAAACGAGAAACGTCAGGAAAAAGCACATGCACATTTTACTTCTGCTACGCCTAATGGGAAATATGTTTACACGGTAGATTTAGGAAC
Organism: Dyadobacter frigoris; assembly: GCF_005280585.1. Lineage (GTDB taxonomy): Bacteria > Bacteroidota > Bacteroidia > Cytophagales > Spirosomataceae > Dyadobacter > Dyadobacter frigoris. The sequence continues at coordinate 67,973 of NZ_SZVO01000023.1, read as the reverse complement.
AGATCACGTGATGAACTATGTCGTCAATACGCAAACCGGCGACATGAAACCAAATCCTGCCCAAGCATCTTTTAGTGCAAAACCAGGCGCTGGACCAAGGCATTTTGTCATTTCTCCTTCCGGGAAATATATGTATCTGCTTAACGAGCTTGACCTGACATTAACTGCTTGCTCGATTAGCGAAACCGGCGTTATTACTGCGCTGGCAAGCTACCAAACTGTTCCCGCTGATTTCAAAGAACCAAACACGAGCGCAGCTATCCATATGCACCCGAACGGGAAATTTGTATATACTTCCAATCGCGGACATAATAGCATCAGTACTTTTCAGATCAAGGCAAATGGAGAATTGGAAAAAGTGGATGAAGTGACGCAGGCTATCAAAACTCCGCGTGATTTCAATATCGATCCAACCGGAAAATATATGATCGTGGCCAATCAGGATAAAGACAATCTGGTGGTTTATGAGATTAATTCAAAAACGGGAAAACTTACATTTAAACATGAAAGTATTGCTGTGAAGCTGCCAATTTGTGTCGCCTTTTTATAGGCTTAAAACACAGCATCCACAATAACTGAATAGTGTGGATGCTGTAAATTGGAATATAATTTCTTCTATTTAGCGGACGCTAACTGTTTCTTTTTGTAATAATTAAGAAAATCATCCAGCTGTTCCACCGGCATTTTCCGGGCAATTATTTTTTTATTTTTATCCAGAACATAAATCGTTGGCGTCGTTACCACATCATATTTCCGATTAAAATCAATCTGGTTCAAAGGATCAAAACCATTGATCAAGCCGTCCAGATGATAGGTTGATACAAATGATTTCCATTCTTCCGCATTATGTTCTGTATCAATCGCAATAACTTTCACGCCATCCGCTTTATTTTTTTCATAAAAAGTTTTCAAAACCGGCGACGCCTCTTTACAATGTCCGCAAGTGGCCGCATAGAAAAACAACACGGTATAACTGGCATCAACAGTTTGTAAATCAACTTTTTTACCCGCCGGATCTGTAACGGTCAAGGTTGGAAAAGTTTTATTTACCAGTAAATATTTCAATGTGTTAACCTTTTCGCCAATGCGCTTTTTGGTGTCTTCCGAAACGCCCATTTCACCTGACAAATAATATTTATTGGCCATATGCACCCAAAGCGCCTCTGTTCCAACCGTTTTTGGATTTTCATATTGGTTGATAATATAAAAAACCACATACGATTTAACGTCTTTGTTAGCAGAAGCTTTGGCAACCAGCCAGTCTGTATCTTTTATGAGTGAATCCGGCGTTTGCACAACCAGGTTTTTGATATAGCGGTCCAGTTTTGTTTCAAGGAAAGGTGTGCGTAAAATCCTTTCGTCAGAAAAATCAACCTGATCCCAATAATGCGCTTTGTAATAATTGAATACCCAAAGTGAATCTGTTTTTCCGTTAGCAAGTTTCGGAGCAGGCGGAACTTCCGGATCGCTGGACATTTTCAATAATTTGGCTGTAAAAGTATCTGCGTTATCTTTTATAAAATTTTCACGATAATTTTTAAACTCATCCTGCGCCTGTTTCAATTTTACGGAAGCATCCGCAGACTGCGTTTTATTTAAATTCTCAATTTCCTTAACTCTGCTTTTCAATTCTTTTTGGTAAGCATAAAAAAGCTGATTTTCTTTTGAGCCCTTCACCTCCATGGCTCCTACAAAATCGGCCGTGTCGGTCACCATGGAAAAATTGGTTTCCTTTCCTGAATACACAAATTCCAGCCATTTCTGGTTACCCGGTAAAAGAAGCAAATAAAGTCCGCCCGGAAGATTTGTCTTTCCTTCAAAAACCATATGGCCTTTTCCGTCTGCTTTGGCAGTGTCTTTGGCTACAAATTGCTTGTTGCTATAACTCCAATGCCCCAAAACGCAGGAACTATCTTTTAACCCCTTTAAAGTTGCTTCAATATGATAACCCTGACCGAAAGAATGAGTAATTAAACTAAGGACAAAAAAAGAAATCAAAATTGCCGTATGCGTTCTTTTTTTCATTTGAAAATGATGTGATAATTATGAACTGTTTAATTATTAAGCTAAATCGTGGCTGAGAATACAAAACTAAACTCAAAACGCTTATCTCTGTAAGCTTCGTACCCAAATGTTTTATTTTCTGTCCAAAACAATCGATTTTTTGTTGATGCCATTCAGTATAAGCCTGATACTTATCCTGTATGCGCTGTTCACAAAAAAAGCAAAAAGAAAAAAAATAGCATTAATTTTTTCCTTTTCAATTCTCTACCTGATCTCGAATTCCTTCATTATCAACAAAGCGTTTCAGTGGTGGGAATACAAACCTGTTAACATCAGCGAAGTTAAGAAAACTTACGATGTTGGCATTGTACTCACCGGCGGCATGATAAGTTTATCGCAAACGGCGGATCATCCTGGCTTAGGCATTCAGGCCGACAGGTTTCTTCAGGCCTATTTGTTATATAAAAAAGGGAAAATCCGAAAAATACTAATTACCGGAGCAAGCCAGAAAATACTTACTGATGCAGGAAAAGGAGAGGCACAGCAAGCCGCAGCATTATTGATGCAATGGGGCGTAAAACCCGGTGACATAGTATTGGAGCTTAAAGCAAAAAATACCCGAGAAAACGCATTATTTACTTCAAAAATTTTGAATACCAAGTTCCCCGGCGAAAGTTACCTGCTCATTACTTCTTCCTTCCACATGCGCAGAGCAACAGGTTGTTTCAAAAAAGTTGGAATATCCGCTGACGTATTCCCGGCAGATTTTTACGGAAGCGATGAAGGTACAAGTTTTAAGGAAACTGTAATCCCGGACCCGAAAATTGTGGGTTTTTCCCAACTTCTTTTCCGTGAATGGGTCGGAATTATTATTTACAAAATAATGGGATACTGCTGATCCCGCCGCAAGTCAGGTAATTGCCATTTATTGTCATCGCTTGTATTACTACAACAAATGACAACAAGTGACTATTCCTGACAACAAATTTCAGTATTCGTTAAACACTTAATATTTTAACCATTCTCAACAAATCTTCGCTGATTGGTTTTGGAAGACGGATTGTATCTTCAAACGGCGTGTAAACAAGCTCGTTATTGATAATTCCGGCCATTACATTTTTTTGTCCGCCCAATAAACCTTCCAAAGCACCAAGTCCCAAACGGCTGGCAAGGATACGGTCATAAGCTGACGGAGACCCTCCGCGCTGGGTATGCCCAAGTGTTGTCACACGGATATCCGCGTTTTCATCCACCTGCGATTTAATTTTTTCTGCTACTTCTACGGCACTTCCGGCTTCGTCACCTTCTGCAACCACAATGATCGAAGACGATTTTGAACGGCTCCATCCCTGTTTCAAAGTTTCAACAACTTCTGAAAGTGGTGTCAATACTTCCGGCACCATCACAAGTTCGGCACCACCCGCAATACCCGACTGTACGGCGATATAACCCGAATCCCGGCCCATTACTTCAATAAAGAAAATCCGGTCGTGAGAACTCGCCGTGTCCCGGATACGATCAATTGCATCCAAAGCTGTATTTACTGCTGTATCAAAGCCGATGGTGTAATCGGTCCCGTATAAATCATTATCAATCGTTCCGGGAGCTCCTACCGTAGGAATCCCATATTCGTTACCGAAGATCATAGCACCTGTAAAAGTACCATTTCCGCCAATGGCAACCATTCCTTCAATGCCATGCGCCATAAGCTGGTCGTATGCTTTTTTCCTTCCCTCGGGCGTCATGAATTCTTTGCTGCGCGCCGATTTCAGTATCGTACCACCTCTTTGAACAATATTACTAACCGAGTGAGATTCCATTTTGTAAACATCACCGGCAATCATTCCACTATATCCTCTTCTGATTCCAAAAACTTCTATTCCATGGTATACCGCTCCGCGCACCACAGCACGGATACAAGCGTTCATTCCGGGTGCATCTCCTCCTGAGGTGAAAACTCCAATTCTTTTCATTTATCTATCGGGTTACTACTAATCAATTCTGAATACAGTTGTGTTTTTAACTTAAAGGCACAATTTCTGCAAATTTATCGGGTATTTTCTTAAATTTCACTTCCTATTTCTGAATTCTATCAAAAAAATACTAAAACAAGATTCAGATTTTACATCCCAAACATATATCAATACTTTTATATTTGCGCTTGTTAACAAAAATTTAACGTGCAAGAATAGATGTTCTTTGTGACTATCATGAAAGAAAAGTCATATTTGTACGTATTATTGACATTATAATATCACATTTTCAAATACCTGTCGGCTTATTATTATCAAAATGAAAAATTTATTTTCCTGGCAACAAATCCGGCCGCATTTTTTCGCGGTGATAGGTTTTATGGTTTTGTCATTAATTTATGCATTTCCTGTGCTGGAAGGCAAAAAACTTAATCAGCATGATGATGTACAGGCAAAAGCCGCGGCCCGCGAAGTAGTAACCTACCATGAAAAAACCGGGGAATGGTCAAACTGGACCAACAGCATGTTCGCCGGGATGCCAGCTTATATGATTGCGGGCGACTATCCGACCAGCATTTCTACAAAGATGGGACAGATTGTTAACAAAATCTTACCCGCACCAGCCAATTATTTCCTGATCGGATGTGTGAGCGCTTATATACTTTTTCTGGTTGCAGGTGCGGGAATCTGGCTTTCAGCTTTTGGTGCCATTGCTTTTGGCTTTGCAGCCTGGAATTTAGTAAGTCTTGAAGCAGGGCACGTTTCTAAAATGCTTGCTATTTATTACGCTCCTGGCGTTCTGGCAGGGGTAATTTTAGCATTTCGAAAAAACTGGCTTGCAGGAGCTGCCGTTACAGCTATATTTTTATCGCTCGAACTTTATGCCAATCACGTTCAGATAACGTATTATCTGGGCATTGGAATTATTGTCCTGGTCATCATTGAAAGTTTGCCTTATCTGAAAAACGGACAGATCAAAAAACTCGCTTTTATTCTCGTAGGCCTTGCATTTGCAGCTACCGTTTCTGTGGGAACACATACTACAAGACTTTGGAATGCCTATGATTATACCAAAGAAACGATTCGTGGCAAACCTGAATTAAGTGTTTCCAACGGTGCAAAAACGAATGACAAACAAGATGGCTTAGATAAGGAATATGCATTTTCTTATAGCTACGGAATTGGAGAAACGCTGACGTTCCTTATCCCGAATGCTTATGGTGGTTCAAGTCCAGGAGCACTTTCCAATACTTCTGAAACTTATAAAATACTTGTCAATAGAGGTTTGGATGCAGCGACTGCTAATAATGCTGTTCAGCAATTACCTTTATACTGGGGAGATCAGCCTATTGTAAGCGGGCCGGTTTATGCCGGAGCAATTATTTTATTCCTTTTTATTCTGGGACTATTTATTGTTAAAAGTCCTCTAAAAAACTGGGCGGCCGGTGTTATTGTACTTTATATTTTCTGGGCCTGGGGAAAGAATTTCGCAGTATTCAATAATCTGTTTTTCGATTATTTTCCGATGTTCAACAAGTTCAGGGCCGTCACGATGGTACTGGCGCTTGTTCAGCTTTTGATGGTTTTTGTCGCCGTTCTGGCATTAAATACAATCGCAAAAAAAGAGATTTTATGGAAAGATCTTCAGCGTCCTTTTTTAATAAGTTTAGGTATTACTGGTGGACTTTCACTGATTTTGGCTTTGATGCCTACTATCTTTTTTAGTTTTCAGGGGCTCAGCGACGCAGCAGTAGCAAATGATTACGCACAGATGGCTAAGGATCCGGCTTTTGGACAACAAATAGTAGCGGCAATTGTACAGGATCGTGCCGGATTAATGCGCAGTGATGCTTTCCGCAGTTTATTTTTCATTCTGGTAACGGCAGGATTGATCTGGCTTTGGACGAAAGATAAAATCAAAACGGCTTTGCTTTATCCGATTTTGATTCTGCTGATGATCATTGACATGTTTGGTATTGACAAACGTTACCTTAACAATGCTGATTTCATTGGTAAGAGTGCATCTTTGGCGGCTCTTGCTCCAAGTGCGGCAGACGAGAAAATCCTGACGGATACCGATCCTGATTATAAAGTTTTAGATGTATCGAGAAGTACTTTTAACAGTGCCGATGCTTCCTATTTCCATAAATCGATAGGTGGATATCATGGCGCCAAATTAAGACGTTATCAGGAATTGTTTGAGCATCAGATAGCAAAACAGAATGCTAATCCGGGCATATTGAATATGCTGAATACCAAATATATTTTAAGCGTCGACCAACAGGGAAATCAAATTGTACAACCCAATCCTGATGCTTTCGGACATGCATGGTTTGTTCGGGAATACAAAATTGTTCCAAATGCTGATGCTGAAATGGCTGCGCTGGACTCTTTAAAACCAAAACAAACGGCGATTATTGACCAGCGTTTTGCTGATAAATTAAAAGGATTAACACTTCAGGCAGATTCGACAGATAAAATCAGTCTGATCACTTATAAGCCCAATGAATTGATTTATGAAAGCAATTCAAAAAGTGAAGGCCTGGCCATTTTCTCAGAAATATATTACAACGTTCGCGACGAATGGAAAGTAACGATTGATGGCAAACCTGCTGATATGCTGCGTGCAGATTATGTACTGAGGGCACTTCGGGTTCCCGCCGGGAAACATTCAATAACCTTCAAATTTGACCCTGTTTCGGTGGCCACAGGGAAAACGATTGACTTGATCAGTTCTCTATTATTGGTTGGATTAATTGTGGGTGCAGTTTTTGTTGAGGTTAGGAAGAAAAGTTAGAGAACGAATGAATCCTAAAAGAAAACGTCCGGCGGAAATGATCCACCGGACGTTTTTTATAATTCAGATCTTAAAAATTTGTTTCTACAATTAAGCCAGGAAGTAAATCTTCTCCGCTTAATTGAACCGGAATATCTTTTTTAATTTCAACAGAACCATCTTTTCGATAGATGTAGGCTTTTTTGCCAATACGATCAATTAGCCAACCCAAACTACAACCGTTCGCATGGTATTCCTTCATTTTACTTTGAAGATCAGAAAGGTCGTCACTTAGTGATCGCACTTCCAACACAAAATCCGGACAAATTGGTGCGAACTTTTTTCGTTGTGCCTCTGGCAGAGATTCCCATCTACTTTTAGAAATCCAGGAAAGGTCGGGGGATCTAACAGCTCCATTTGGCAGCGTGAACCCGGATGAAGAATCGAAAACATAACCTGCCTTGCTCCCTCTATTCCAAATACCAAGTTCTAATCCAAATTCAAAATTATAATTTCCAGTATCCGATCCTGTTGGTACCATAACTATTATATTACCGTCTTTGTCACGCTCCATCAAAAGCTGGGAATTAGCCTGACAGAGATCAAAGAACATGTCTTCGGTGATACCGGCGACAGGACGTATGATTAACGGTAGTTCCATGCGATTTCATTGCTAGTGATTACGAAATATAACAAATTTCAGGCATCAGATCGTTTACTTTTTCTCAATCCCGCTCAAAATCCTGCCAATATCATTTGCTTTGGACATAAAATCAAGGCTTGTTGTTAAGTCCTTGCTATCAATGGCTTCCTTGAATTTTTTCAAAAATTCGATATAGTCGCCAAGTGCTTTTGAAACATTGGTTTTATTCTGGTCAAAAATCGGCGCCCACATTTGCGGTGAACTTTTGGCCAGACGCACGGTTGAAGAAAAACCGGTACTGGCCATATCGAAAATAGCCTTTTCGTCACGTTCTTTTTCCAAAACGGTCAATCCCAAAGCGAAAGAACTTATATGGCTTAAATGCGAAACATAGGCCAAATGCAAGTCGTGCTCCACGGGGGTCATGTAATGGATTTTCATCCCAACATCACGCAGGAAAGTATCTACCAGTGTAAGAGAATCCGGATCGCTTTTTTCTTTGTCGCAGATGATAACATTCTTCCCTGGCAGCAATTCTTTGAAAGCGGCGCCCGGACCTGAATTTTCCGTTCCGGCCATTGGATGAACCGCAACAAATTGGGCACGTTTTGGATGCTGATCTGCTATTTTACAAATCATTTCTTTAGTAGACCCCAAATCCATAATCGTCCGGCCTTCGGGAAGCTGATCCAGTAATTTTGGTAGTAAGGCAACAATAGCATCAACAGGCGTAGCCAGAACATTTAATTCTGAAACCTGCAAAGCATCTTCCAAAGTCATGATTTCATCAACAATTCCTTTGGCAAGTGCGATTTTTTGATTGACCAAAGAATGGTCTACGCCAACAAATTTTATATGCGGGTATTTTTCCCGAAGCGCCAATGCAAATGAGCCGCCAAGAAGGCCAACTCCTATAATACTGATTATCATATATTGAAATATTCAGGTTAGAATTTCTTCTAACCCAAAATAAGATTTTATGTTAAGAAAATTAATTTTTAAGCCGCTCAACTGCTTCCCAGATTCTCTCTTTTGGCATACAAAGAGAAAGCCTGATATAACGTTGTCCTTTGGGTCCGAAAATAAATCCGGGTGCTATGAATACGTGTTTTTCTGTAAGAAGATTATTAACCAGTTTTTCCGCCGATTCAACAGATTCTGGCAACTTTCCCCATAAAAACATGCCTTCCTGTTTTTTATCCCAGGTACAGCCAACGGCATTTAAAAATGCCTCGGAAGCTTCCAAGCGACCCTGATAAACAGCATTTCTTTGATCATGCCATTCCTGAGGATTTCCAAGCGCGGCTACCGCCGCCTCCTGTAAAGCCCAGAACATTCCGGAATCTACATTACTTTTAATCGTCAAAACTGCATCAATGTAAGGTTTTGCACCCGCAAGCCATCCCAAACGCCAACCCGCCATATTATGCGATTTGCTCATCGAATTAAGTTCTATGGCAACATCTTTTGCACCTTCGATAGACAACAAACTGATCGGTTCTTTTTTATTCAAAACCAGACTGTAAGGATTGTCGTGACAAAGCAGGATTTTATGTTTTTTGGCAAAAGCTACCGCGGCTTCAAATAATTCCTTTGTTGCAGGTGCTCCTGTGGGCATGTGCGGATAGTTCAGCCACATTAATTTTGTACGCGGCGAAACCAGACTTTCCATAATTTCCCAGTCAGGCTGCCATCCATGCTCTTCACGCAAAGGATATTCTTTCACCTTCGCTCCTACCATCTGGCTCACAGCACGGTAAGCCGGGTAGCCTAATTCCGGTACCAGGACTTCATCGTCGGGATCAAGAAAAGTTAACGAAATATGTGTTATTCCTTCTTTTGAGCCAATTAACGGCAAAATTTCCGAAGCTGGATTTAATGTAACACCATAGGTCCTTTGATAATATTCTGCAATCGCATTCCGAAAAGCCACTGTTCCTACATACGGTTGATAACCATGTGCCTGAGGCTTTAAAGCCGCCTCTGAAAGTGTTGTAAGTGTTTGCTCAGAAGGCATCATGTCCGGATTTCCAATCCCAAGATTGATCACGTCATGTCCTTCGGCTACCAGTTTTCTTACTTCGGCCAGCTTTACTGAAAAGTAATACTCGGACGTTTGCCGGGTGCGCTGGGCAGTTTCTATTATCATTGTTTAACGCATTAATTATTATTTCCGGCTAAGCCGGTCAAAATGGGACGCAATTTACGACTTTAACCGCAATAGGCGCAATGGTTTACGCAATGGACACAAAGTTTCCTCCACAAAGCCCTGAAAGGGCGTCATATTTTAGGATAGGGCAACGCCCTATCGATCAATGCGACCATGTAATGAATTTGTCGAATTCCGGAATTCCCCGAATCACGCACATCCGGAATGGTGGAATCCAGGAATTCCGCATATCCAGAATCGTGGGATTCCGGAGCCATAGAGGAATTCCCGGAGCCACAGGGCGATGCCCCATGTTGAAATATTACGCCCTTTCAGGGCTAAATTGGTTCTAAACATTTTTTGTATCAATCCGCCGTAATGCATTAATTTAGCAAAATGAACGTAAAACGTATTTTCTTTCCGATCTTGATTTTTCTGAGTGGTTGTTCCAAACCATCCGAAACAATTATTGTGGCCACAGCAGCCAATGTACAATATGTGATGAAGGAATTGAAAACAGAATTTGAAAAAGAATCAGGAAAAAAAATTGAAATTGTCGTCAGCTCTTCTGGAAAACTGACCGCTCAAATTCGTGAAGGAGCACCATTTGATGTATTTGTGTCTGCCGATACCAAATATCCCGAAGAAATTTTCAAAAAAGGCGATTCAGACGAAAAACCGAAAATTTACGCATACGGTACTCTGGCATTATGGTCGCTATCAATTCCTGAAAATGAATTAAATATCAAAGTTTTAAATACCGATAAAGTAAAAAAAATTGCCGTCCCAAATCCTAAAATGGCGCCATACGGCGAAGCGGCGGAACAGGCATTACAAAAAGAAAATTTATTGGAGCCTTTAAAAAGCAAAATCGTTTATGGAGAAAGCATAGCGCAAGCGGCACAATATATTACAACTGGATCTGTCGAAGCTGGCTTTACAGCATTATCTGTCATATTAGCACCCGAAATGAAAGGAAAAGGCCATTACACAATCATTGATTCAACATCATACAAACCAATTGCTCAGGCCGTATTATTACTCCGCCACAGCGAAAATTCTCCAAAAAAAGAAACAAGTCAAAAATTTTACAATTTTTTATTTTCCCAAAAAGCCAAAGCAATTTTCAAAAAATACGGTTACAAATAAATCAACCAAACAGGATACGAGCCACCATTCACTCATTCTATCATTCACTCATTCAAAATTAAAAATGGACTGGCAACCACTTTGGCTAACATTCAGGCTCGCAACAATTACCTCATGCATCCTGTTTGTATTGGCTCTTCCTTTGGCTTACTGGCTCGCTTTTACAAAATTTAAGGGAAAGGGAATCATGGAGGCCATTATTGGAATGCCGCTTGTGCTGCCACCGTCCGTTCTGGGCTTTTATTTTTTACTGGCTTTCAGTCCATCTCACTGGTTTGGCGCATGGGTCGAAAATATATTTGGGCTCAGACTGGTTTTTTCATTTCCCGGCCTTGTCATCGGTTCGGTCATTTACAGTTTACCTTTTATGGTTTATCCTTTACGTGCAGGATTGCAATCCCTTCCCGATTCATTAAGAGAAGCTTCTTTCACTTTGGGGAAAGGGAAGTGGGAAACATTTTATAGAATATTATTACCAAACTGCAAATCAGCAATATTAACTTCTTTAGTACTCACGTTTGCACATACAATCGGGGAATTTGGGGTTGTTTTGATGATAGGAGGAAATATTCCCGGCGTAACCAAAGTTGCATCCGTAGCCATTTATAATGAAGTGGAAGCTTTAAACTACGACGTTGCAAATCAATATGCGCTGGTACTTTTTGCTATAACTTTTGTTATTTTACTACTCGTATACTCCGTAAATAACCGATTCCTGCGTGTCAGATAAACTTCTTGATATTTCCATCCGGCATTCATTGCAAACAGCTCATGGAATTCTTCCGATGGAGATTTCGCTTCGGGCAGAAAAAGGAAGTATCATGGCCATAACCGGCCCTTCGGGAGCAGGAAAAACAACCTTGCTCAGACAAATTGCAGGATTGGTCACGCCTGATTTCGGACATATTAAATTTGGAAATGACATTTGGCTTGATACAACTAACAAAACTTTTCAGTCCCCGCAGCTTCGTAACATTGGTTTCGTTTTCCAGGATTATGCACTTTTCCCTCACTTAACTGTTAAAGAAAATTTATTTTTCGCGTTAAAAAAAGGAGACGATCCGGAAATTGTCACAGAACTTTTGGCTTCCGTTGAACTTACAAAACTCTCAGAGAGAAAGCCACATCAGCTTTCCGGCGGACAGCAGCAGCGTGTAGCATTGGCAAGAGCGCTCGTTCGTCAGCCTGATTTGCTGTTACTTGACGAACCTCTTTCTTCTCTGGACCATACTATGCGTCTTCGATTGCAAGAATATTTGTTAAAACTGCAAAAACAGCAGGGTTTTACTATGCTGATTGTTTCACACGATCTTGGAGAAATATTCCGGATGGCCAATCAGGTATTTGTTCTGGAAAACGGAAAAATCATAAAACAGGGCTCGCCGTCAGAAGTTTATATTCCCGAAAATAATAACAATGAAGAACTCACGATATATGGCGAAGTGCTCAGCTGTACCGAACATAGCGATCATCTGATTATCAGCGCGCTGATACAACAATCCGTTAGAAAAATTCGATTACCGCTTTACTGGTTATCAAAAATGTCGCCGGGACAATCTTTTATTTTACGTTATTCTATGGAAATTCCTCACATTGAACTCATCAATTAATTAGGGTAATTTTAGTATCTGCTTGTCTTTTCCTTCAAAAAACTAATCATTTAATCTCATGCGAATTCTATTCCGATTTTTACAAATTGCTCTTGTCGCATTCCCTCTTTTAGCAATGCAGCAGGATAAACCATTACGTGTAATATTCTTTGGTGATTCCATCACGCAAGCGGGAGTTGGCCCAAAAGGTTATATTACAATGATGACCGAAACGCTTAAAACCAACAATCAAAGTAATCAGTTTGAATTGATGGGCGCTGGCATTGGCGGCAATAAAATATATGATCTTTATCTACGGATTGAAGATGATGTTTTGTCAAAAAAACCGGATGTTGTTTTTGTTTATATCGGAATCAATGACGTTTGGCACAAAAGCTCGTCAGGCACAGGAACTGATCCTGATAAATATGTGAAGTTTTATGAAGCGATCATAAAAAAACTGAAAGCCCAGAATATCCGTATTATTCTTTGTACGCCTACTGTGATCGGCGAGAAAAATGACAATTCAAATATGCAGGATGGAGATTTAAATCAGTATTCAAAAATAATCCGCGACATCGCATCCAGAAACAGTCTTCAGCTATGTGATCTTCGGAAATATTTCCAGGATTATTTGGCGCAGAACAATCCTGAAAATAAAGAAAAGGATATTTTAACAAGCGACCGCGTTCATTTGAATGAAACCGGAAATAAATTTCTGGCGGATAAAATGATGGAAGCGCTGTTGAAGAAATAAGGTTAAAAAACTCAAACATTATTATAAAAACAAAAGAGGCCAACTTTTAAAAGTTGGCCTCTTTTGTTTTTATAAATTAAATTCTTCAAAACTGGCTTATTTCACACTGTTATTCCCAAAGTTTCCCAGGATACTCCCCAGCTTCATGCAAAGCCGATAAAGAAGCCTGAACCGTTGGTTTATCTTCCGGATAAGTTACCCCAAACCAATCGGAAGCACTGCGGAAAACGCGGCAATCACCCAAACCGTTTTTAATGATATAACTCATTACCGTAGGAATATAAAATTCAGCTTTGGGTGTATGTAAATTCACACGGGCATATTCTTCAAACAATTCCTTGGTTATGGGAAACATCGAAGGTTTGAATCCCCAGAAATTCATCGAAACAGGCGTTTCCGGAGCCAGCTCCGTTTTAACATCTTCTTCTTCGAAATAAATTTTGCCGTCTTCTTCAAATATCTTGGTACGTTCAACCACGGATGACAAATTGTGATCCTCTCTTTCTATACAAACTCCTCTTGAAACTGTCCCGTTTTCAGAAAGCGTTCTTTTCAATTCATAACCAATCATCGCATGTTGGTTATCATTTGTATCAGTCCTCAGGAACTCCGCCATGGTTTCAAAAGCGCCGAAACCGTAAAAATCATCTGCATTAATTACAGCAAATGGAGTATCGGTCTGATCCCACGCGCATAAAGTTGCATGTCCGGTTCCCCAAGGTTTTACACGCTCAACCGTTCCCAGATCTTCGGGCACATAAGATTGCACACCCTGAATAGCAAAATCATAATCGATCTTCCCTTTTAATTTTGGAGCAAATAAGGCTTCCGCCTCGTCTTTTATTTCTTTACGAACTATAAATACTACTTTGCCAAAACCGCTTCGAATGGCATCATATAAGGAATAATCAATAATGGTTTCGCCATTGGGACCAAACTGGTCAAGTTGTTTTATTCCTCCATAACGGCTTCCTATGCCGGCAGCCAAAATTAAAAGCGTTGGTTTCATTTACTTAGTTAAAAATTGAAAGTTAGAAAGTTGAAAGTTAAAGACGGCTTACTGCTACGATTTTTCTTTGTTGATACGCATAATTGACGCAAAAATTCCAGTAACAAAATTTGAATTTTGTCTTCCTGACACAATTAATTCAGGAAATACCCGGGTATCCTCTTTCCCTTCCACAAAAAAACAATAAAATAACGAAAATATACTACTTCTATCATTTTTTTGGGTTGATATAAAATAAAAAAAGCGCCGTGATAGCTCACAACGCCTTTACTATTATCCACAAAATCTAAAAATTTATACGGCAAAACTTTCGCCACAGCCACAAGTGCGTGTAGCATTCGGGTTAACAAACTGAAAACCTTTTCCATTCAGACCATCTGAAAAATCCAGAACAGTACCGGCAAGATATAATATGCTTTTTTTATCAACAATGATCTTAACGCCTTTATCTTCAAAAACCATATCCGTAGGATTTGTGTCAGAATTGAATTCAAGATTGTACGTCAAACCTGAACAGCCCCCGCCTAAAACACCTACACGAATCTGATAATCCTCTTCGTGCCCATCTGCCTTACGCAATTCTATGATCTTATTCTTCGCAGTATCGCTTACAGTAACCATGATCTTTTAATTTTAATGCTCTGGACTATGTAACGTTTAAAATTACGTAGAAAGTTCGTCAAATGTTAATTTTGAATAACACAAAAATCAGAAAAGGAAAAAGTGAATTGTAATGTTCAGAGTATGATCCATTTTCCGGTTATCAGTTTCTGTCCAAAACCACAGGTCCTCCCTTATTGATTAAGGAAACATGTGAAGTCGCTTCAATTCCGGCATTCGCAAATGTTGCCTTCATTACCTCTCCTACCTTCCTGGCATTCTCAACTCCCCGGCTTAATGCAAACATCGAAGGCCCTGATCCTGAGATACTGCACCCTAATGCTCCGTTATCCAAAGCCGCCTGTTTTACAAGATTGAAGTCAGGGATTAAAATAGAGCGCACAGGTTCAATAATCACATCCACCATCGAACGGCCGATCAGGTCATAATCTTCCATCATCAAGCCAGCCACCAATCCGGCTACATTTCCCATTTGAGAAATCGTATTTTTTAATGAAACCTCATCTCTGAGAATGTATCGTGCATCTTTCGTATTGATTTCAATATCCGGATGCACCAAAGTACAGAAAAGATCACCGGGAACGGGAATGGAAAAAACATCCAGAGGTGCATAACTTCTGATAATTACAAAGCCGCCCAAAAGTGCAGGACCAACATTATCTGCATGGGCGGAACCAGAAGCGATCCGCTCTCCTTCCATAGCAAAAGGCAAAAGTTCGGTTCTGGAAAGAGGACAATCCAGCAACTCATTCATGGCAACCACACCGGCTACTGCGCTGGCCGCACTGGAACCCATACCACTTCCCAAAGGCATGTTTTTATGCAAAGTAACTTCACAGCCAAAATCTTTAATACCAAGATGTTTAAGCAAATGGAGCATAACGCCTGTCACAGTGTTTTTTTCTGCTTTCCGTGGCAATCTTCCGCCGTCACCAAAAATATCTTTGATAACAACACCAGGCTCATCACGACGGCGTATCTCTACAACATCACCCGGCTCTTCAATAGCAAAACCGAAAATATCAAATCCACAGGAAACATTGGCGACAGTGGCGGGTGCAAAGACTTTAATATAATTCACTTTAAAAAATTGTTTTCCTTTAAATATTGGATGGTGGCGTCCAGAAATTTTTGCGCATCATCAACAGATTCCTTTGCATCTTCATACAAGACTTCGTCATACTCGTAATCACCAAATTGTCGTTTTTCAAAAGTACGTTTTAAGGCAAGACCGAGATCTTTTGAAAAACGTTGTGTTAGAATAAATTCTTTATGAAAAGCGTTGTGTGCTCCTGAATGAGATTTTGTAACAAATTGGATCGTAGAAAGTAAAGCCTGAATACAGTGAAACATGGAATAATAGGCTCTATTCAATGCAGCTTCATACCTTTCCTTAGCTAAAAACTCTCTTGAATCATCAAAGCAATCCATGGCTTTTGAGATAATATCATCGACTGAATTAATCTTCATAACATAATCCCATCCTCATGAATATTTTGATATAAAGGAGACCAATTTTGATTAAACCTGGATTTAGTTACCGGAATTGCGGAAACAGATATCGAATACTGAAGAGATAGTTCAAAAGTAACAGGAGACAAATTACTTATTTCCTTAAATGTTTTTATTTCATCATCATTCAAAACAACCAGATAATCTACATCCGAATCCTCGCGTTGCTCACCTCTGGCATAGGAACCATATAAAATTACCTTGCTAAGACGGTCGCCATACAATGCGCTTACCTGACTTACAAATTCCTCGGTTAGCCTGGCAACCGAGTCAGGAACTTTTCTATTGCTCATAATTGAAAATGGCTTTTTTGAAAAATCTCCAACAATTTAAAACCTTCTACCCCAAATAGCTACTAATGCTCATAATATCTGCAAACACTCCTGACGCCGTAACTTCCGCTCCTGCGCCTGGTCCTTTTATTACCAACGGGCGATCTTTATAACGCTCAGTCGTGAAGGAAACGATATTATCACTTCCGGACAAAGTATAAAATGGATGCTGCTGATTTACTGTTCTTAATTCAACAACCGCTTTCCCATTTTCAAGCGTCGCGATGTAACGAAGTTTTTCTCCGTTTGCTTCTGCATCCGATTGAAGATTGGCAAAATAATCGTCGGAGATGACCAGCTCGTTGAAAAACGCTTCAACCGTAGGTGCCGCAAGGCAATTTGCCGGCAAAAGCTGAGCCACTTTTACGTCTTCCGATTCTAGCGGAACGCCCACTTCACGGGCAAGAATTAATATTTTCCGGGCAACATCCGCCCCACTCAAATCGTCACGAGGATCAGGTTCTGTAAAACCCTGTGCTTTCGCTTCTTTTACAACATCCACGAATTTTATGCCGGGACCAAAAGAATTGAATATGTAGGATAATGTCCCGGAAAGAATCGCTTCAATTTTCAGGAATTTATCACCGCTGGCCATTAATCCCTGAATCGTATTAATAATTGGCAAACCTGCGCCTACATTTGTTTCATACAAAAACTTCACGCCTCTTTTTAAGGCAGTCCGTTGTAAGGAAATATATTCGGCGTAAGATCCGGAGTTGGCAACCTTGTTTGGTGTAACCACCGAAATACTTGCATCCAGCAACATATTATAATACTGAACGATGTCTTTATCAGAGGTACAATCAACAAAAACGCTGTTTGGAAGATTGAGCTCAATCATACGCTGAACAAAAGCCGGCAAGCTGGTTTTTACACCTTCTCCATCAATTCTTTCTTTCCAATGCGCTGAACCGATTCCGTCCGGATCAAGAAGCATTTTTTTTGTATTGGAAAGCCCGGCGATGTTCAGGTTTAAAAACTTTTCTTCCCGTAAATATTTATTCTGTTTTCTGACTTGCTCCAAAAGCGTACTTCCGATCAGACCTACACCAACAATAAACAAATTAAGCGACCGCGTTTCCGAATGGAAGAAAACACCGTGAATCGCATTCAGTGCTTTGGAAAGATCACTTTTTGAAATAACAACAGAAATATTAAGCTCCGAAGAACCCTGTGCCGTAGCGACAACGTTGATACCGTTTTTACCCAAAACAGAAAAAAGCTTTCCGGAAACACCGGTACTTTTTTTCATTCCTTCACCAACAATCGCGATGATGGACAGATTTTTTTCTATTGTAATACTATCAATATAACCGTACGTAATTTCCGATGCAAACTCTTTTTCCAAAACCTCGCTGGCTTTATTCGCATCACGGGGGTCAATTGAAAAACAGATTGAATGCTCCGAAGATGCCTGGGAAATCAGGATTACACTGATATCATTATGTGATAAAGCAGTGAAAAGTCGGCCCGAAATTCCGGCTACTCCGATCATTCCACTCCCCTGAATATTAACCAGCGCGATTTCATCAATCGAAGAAATCCCGGTGATTGGAAAATCTTTTTTATTCGCGTTTTTCTGTACATAAGTCCCTTCAAAATCAACATTGAAAGTGTTCAGTACTTTAAGCGTTATATTTTTAGCAAAAGCCGGCTGCAAACTTGGCGGATAAATCACTTTCGCGCCAAAGTGAGAAAGCTCCATGGCCTCGGCATAAGAAATCGAAGGAATTGTAAAAGCGTTATGCACTTTTCTTGGATCGGCCGTCATCATCCCATCAACATCCGTCCAGATTTCTATGGAATCCGCATCAAGCGCAGCTCCTAAAATGGAAGCTGTATAATCCGAACCACCACGTCCTAATGTTGTCGTGATACCTTCCGAAGTTGAAGCTATAAAACCGGTAACGCATTGCAAAGCCGATGCCCTCGCAAAATATTCCAGAATAAGCTGATTCGTAACAGCAAAATTAACATCGCCCATTCCGTATGTTTCGTTCGTACGGATAATCTGGCGTGCGTCGCAAAACTCTGCCGCGATACCTTTGCTTTTCAGGATTTCGGTGATAACAAGCGTGGAAAGTCTTTCTCCAAAACTCATGATCAGATCCATTGTCCGCGTAGAAAGTTCACGGATCCAGGAAACACCTTTCAAAATGTCTCCCAATTCATTGAAAAGTCCACGAACGGCAGCAAATGTACTGCTCTGACTTTTCACATTGATCAGTCCCCGAACGATCACAAAGTGGCGTTCCTCAACCACTTTCAGGAACTCAATATATTCACCGTTTCCGGCAGCGGCCATCTTTCCAATTTCGATCAGGCGGTTCGTGACACCACCCATAGCTGAAAAAACAACAGCGATTTTTTCACCGTTTGCCAGATTATTTTCAAGAATACCAATTACCTGTTTGATACTATCGACCGAACCGACCGATGTGCCGCCAAATTTGAGAACCTTCATTTAAAGCTATTACGAATTAACAAAATTTTGAATGAGCTGTGTGGACCACCCATTTACACAAGTTGCAAATATAGTAATTCAAACGCCTTATAGGTTGATTTTAAGAATGAAAAGCGGGACAGAATCCTACACTTTATCCTTTTTCTTCCTAAAAACCGATACGTCATACGCAAGGAAGAAAATTATAAAACCGGAATTTCCACTCCCAATCTTCAAACAATATCCTTTTCAATAATTCAAATCTTAAAATCACCGAAGTAGTAACCAAAAATCACAAACTAGATATAATACAATTAAAATTAAAATAGACAAAAATCTTATACTATTCGAAGAAATATTAAAATTATATATCAATAATTAGATATAAATGTTATTAATATTCTCTTTTTATCATTTTAAACGACTTTTTATTTTTAATTTTTTTACTTTTATAAAATATAATTCTGAATTAAATTATTTTAATATGAAAATTAAAATTGAGTCATTAATCATTTTTTGTACTCATTAAGCTTAATTTTTAAACCTAAAAATTGAAAAAAGTTACTTTTTATCATTTTATATTAATTTTATTTTAATTCGTTTTTTAATATTTCACTCCTTATTTATTCAAATATTACTATTACCAACTTAACTGTTTTATGATGAGAAAACTTTTTACAACTGGTTTCATGTCTCTTCTCCTTATGCTGAGCCTGGCTGGGTACGGACAGGAAGTAGCCGTTAAAGGCAAAGTGACCTCTAAAGGAGATGGCGGCCCCTTACCCGGAGCAAGTATATTGGTGAAAGGAACAAATCGTGGAAGCACAACCAATGCGGATGGAGAATTTACTATTACTACTGAAGCTAATTCTACTCTGGTTGTTTCTTTTATCGGTTTTAAATCACTTGAAGTTCCGGTCGGCACTCAGACAAATCTTAATATTGCTCTGGATGAAGATGCGACTCAATTTAGCGAAGTAGTGGTAACGGCCCTGGGTATTGCCCGTGAGAAGAAAGCATTGGGTTATGCAGTACAGGAAGTGAGTGGAAAAAATCTTACTCAGGCGCGTGAAACCAACCTTATCAACTCGCTTTCAGGCAGACTGGCAGGTGTTCAGGTAACAAACTCTAACGGAGCACCAGGCGCTTCTTCGCGTATGATCATTCGTGGAGCGAGTTCGATCGGAAGCAACAACCAGCCGCTTTTCGTAGTGGATGGTGTTCCAATTGACAACAGTAATTTCGGATCAGGAACAGGTGTGGATTATGGAAATGCTGCTGCGTCGATAAACCCGGATGACGTGGAATCGATCAGCGTTTTGAAAGGACCAAGTGCTGCGGCCCTTTATGGCTCACGTGGTGCTAATGGCGTAGTTTTGATTACCAGCAAAAGCGGAAAAGGCTCAAAAGGTATCGGTGTTTCTTTCAATACCAACACTTCCTTTGAATCAGTATTTCGTCAGCCTAGCTGGCAAAATGAATATGGACAAGGTGCCAAAGGCCTTTTCTCCTATAAAGACGGACAAGGTGGCGGTGTAAATGACGGTGTGGATGAAAGCTGGGGACCAAAATTGGACGGCAGATTATTGCCTCAGTTTGATTCTCCTATCGCTGCGGACGGAACAAGAACTCCTACGCCATGGATCGCACATCCTGAAAACGTTAACCAGTTTTACACAACAGGAAAAACCTATACAAATAACGTAGGTATCACAGGTGGTAACGAAAAAGCAGATTTCCGTTTGTCATTTACGAATTTGAAACAAAACGGCATCTTGCCTAACACAGATTACAAACGTCAGACTGTTTCATTGAACGCTGGCTGGAATCTTACTTCTAAATTGAATGTTAGAGCAACCGTTAACTACGTAAAAGACGGTAGCGATAACCGTAACAACTTCGGTTTATATTTCATCTGGTTCGGTCGTCAGGTTGACATGAACTCTTTGAAAAACTATACTAAACCAGGCAGCATTTACCAAAACAACTGGAACGACAACTATTGGACTAACCCATACTATCTGGTAAACAACAGTACACGTGAAAATGCTCGTGACCGTATGTATGGAAACATCGTTGCGACGTACAAATTGACTGACTGGTTGACTTTGACAGGCCGTTCAGGAACTGATTTTTACGAGGATCGTCGCAAGACAAGAGGCGCTGCACGTCAGGCAAAATTGGGAACAACCCAGCTTTATGACAGTTATAATGAAGAGCAGATTTTTGTTCGTGAATCAAACTCTGACTTTTTGTTGAACGCTACACATAAATTTGGTCAGTTTGATGTTACTGCCAACATTGGAGGTAACCACCGCTCTAACTTTGCACAAAGAAACTACATGGGAGCAACTGAATTAGCCATTCCAAGAGTTTGGAACATGGGTAACTCACGTCAGCGCCCGGTTGTTGAAAACTCGTTTATTGAAAAAACGGTAAATAGTTTATACGCTTCGGCTAACTTAGGTTTCCGCAATTATTTATTTGTTGATCTTACAGCACGTAATGACTGGTCAAGCTCTTTGCCAAGCAACAACAGATCGTATTTTTATCCATCAGCTGCGGTAAGTGCGATTATCTCTGACATGTTTGATATCAAATCTTCGGTTTTATCTTTTGCTAAAATCAGAGCCGGTGTTGCGCAAGTTGGTAACGATACAGATCCTTACCGTTTGTCAAGTACTTACAAATACGAAAACCCATGGGGAAGCACGCCAAGTTTATCAGAGAACAACGCGTTGTTAAATGCTGAATTAAAGCCTGAAATTACTTCTTCTTACGAGGTTGGAACAGATATCAGACTTTGGCAAAACCGCGTAGCATTGGATCTTACTTATTACAAAAAAGTATCATCAGATCAGATCCTTGACGTAAACGTGTCGAACACGACGGGTTATCTGTCCAAACTTTTGAATGCAGGAAAGATAGAAAACAAAGGTATCGAGATCCAGTTGACGGTTACTCCGGTTAAAGCGGGTGCTTTCCAGTGGGATCTTGGCCTGAACTGGGCACGTAACAAAAATAAGGTAGTTTCGCTGGCAAACGGTCTTACTACCTATCAGCTGAACACAAGCTACAACCCATTGACGCAGGCGACTTCTACAAGCAGCTTCCGTGGATTATCTGTTGAAGCGCGTGTTGGACAGCCTTATGGTACCTTCTTTGGAAAAGGATTTTTACGTGCTCCGGACGGACAAGTTGTTTATGATGCACAAGGATATCCAATGCTTGACCCGGTTAGCCGTGTATTAGGAAACTTCACACCTGACTGGATCGGTGGTTTCTCTAACACTTTCAAATACAAAAACTTTACGCTTAGTACTTTGATTGACGTTAAACACGGTGGAGACATTTTCTCTCAATCAATCAATGTAGGACGTTACACAGGTGTTTTAGCTGAAACAACATTAGGACGTGAAACAGGTGTTGTTGGACAAGGTGTGGTGAACACCGGAACTTCTGACAATCCGGTATATGTACCTAATGCGAAAAACATTTCCTCAGAAGAATATCACCACAAATATTACCTGCTTACAAACAACGAAAACACAATCTTCGATGCAAGTTATGTGAAGCTTCGTGAAGTGAAATTTACTTACATGATCTCTGGTAAGGTGATGAAAAAACTGCCGTTCCGTGACATCGCAGTATCGGTTGTAGGAAGAAACCTTGCCCTTTTGCATAGCAACCTTCCGCACATTGATCCTGAAACAAGTTATTACAACGACGGTAACTTACAAGGTATAGAAAACGGTCAGATTCCAACAACAAGATCTATTGGTTTCAACATCAGCTTCAATCTATAAGTAATTCTTTAATTGATATTTTATGACAAGCATTATAAATTCATTCCGCTCAAAAGTAGTACTCGCTGCAACCATTCTTTGCGTTTCAGCCTGTACCGGAGATTTTGATAAAATTAACACCAACCCAAACAGCGCAGCATCCGGAACAGCAGATCTTTTCATGCCGCATGGTATCCAAAGCGCAGTGGATATTCAGTCGGGCGGATCGCTTGGGATGGATATCGGAGAAGGTTTTTCTCAGCACTGGGCACGTATTCAGTATACCGATATCGATCAGTACACTGTTTCCAGCGACGTTTATACCGCTGGATGGTCTGGATTATACATCGAATCCCTTGCCGATTACACCCGCATTTACAAATTAGGTGCAGAATCCGGCAACACGAATTACCAGGCTGTGGCTGTAATCTTACGCTCTTGGGTTTTCTCTTTGCTGACTGATATTTACGGCGACATTCCTTACAAAAATGCACTTCAGGGCCTTGAAGGAACTTTACTTCCTACTTACGACTCTCAGAAAGACGTTTATGCAGGTCTGGTTGCCGAGCTAAAAACAGCGGGTGAATCAATTAACGTAGCTAATACAACGATGCCGATTGCGGGTGATATTCTATTCAATGGTGATATGCTGAAATGGAAAAAATTCGCAAACTCATTAAGTTTGAAAATTTTGGCCAGAATGATCGACAAAGCGGATGCTCCGATCAACGTTAAAACAGAGATCAGCAGAATTTTATCCGATCCTGCAAAATATCCTGTTATGGCTTCTGTTGCTGACAATATCCAGCTTAACTATCTGGACGCAACAAACAACCAGAACCCGGTTAATGTTAACCGCAAGACGCGTGATGACCATCGTGTTAGTGCAACATTGGTTGACCGCCTGACTTCTCTTAACGATGCACGTCTGCCAATTTATGCCAATTTACCTGCTGATGGAGGAACTTACAAAGGTGTTCCGAACGGCCTGGCTTCTTCGGATGCGAATGCACTTGGATTGACCAAAACATCAAAAGTTGGAAATTATTTTGTTGCCCCAACTGCACCGGGTGTAATTATGACTTATGCAGAATTGCTTTTCCTGAAAGCTGAATTCGCATACAAAGGAGTAACGATTACTGGTGATGCAGCTACCAATTATGCAGCTGCTATTACGGCGTCCTTTGCACAATACAAACTGGCAGCACCAACGGATTACATCGCAGCCAATGCTTTGAAAGCCGGAGCTGATGGTTTTACGCAGATTATGGAACAAAAGTGGATTGCACTTTACGGACAAGGCCTGGAAGCGTGGACAGAATATCGCCGTACCGGAATACCGGCACTTAAAACGCCTACACTGAACACAAACCAGAATGTCCTTCCAACAAGATTGCCATATCCAGGTTCTGAAGAATCTCTGAATTATGACAACTTCTCAGCCGCACTTGCAAAACAAGGTGGCAAAAATGATATGAAACTGAAACTTTGGTTTGCCAAGTAAAACTTCAAAGACCATTACAATTTTCGACTTGCATTATAACAAAAACAGGATATCAGCTTCGTGCGATATCCTGTTTTTTTATCCCGTTAAGTAACGAAAAATTATTTTGAGCGCCTCAAAATGCCAAACCCAGACCAGCTCCAACATTTACGACGCCGATAAACCTTTTCTCATTTAAACGGTCCGGATATTGTGTTCCACCAACATTTGCCACAATAGCAAGATCCTTAACTTCCGCTTTTGCTCCTATAACATCTCCGCTAATTTGGAAAAATAATGCTTTGACTAATGGTAAACGTAAACTTAATCCGGCACCAAATCCTATCGGTTTAACAATCGTATGATTTAAACTGACGTCAATTTTTGTTGCATTTGGATCGACGGTTCCTTCGGCTGTCAGTCCTTGTCCTGTTAAATAAACGGATGGCGTACTTGCCCTTACAATCCCACCCTGCACGTGCGCTTCAATCTGCACTCTGTTCATATTTAAATAAATAGCAGGACCAAAAAGTGCGGCTCCCATTTTCCACTCCGAAACATCACTTTGCCAGGTATAAGTCCTGCCAATAGCCTGCACATAGGAATTGGCTTTTTCAATGATTGGATCAGAATTCGTCTTGTTAACATTTAAACTCCCTGTGAGCCGGAACCCAAACCAGCGCCAGATCCGGTGGTCATAATTAACCTGGCCATAATGACCAGATCCGGCCAAACCCGCCAGCGGGTCATTCAGTTTTTCCCTGGCAAGTTGCCCGACAGGCAAGCTATATCCTCCAGTGACGGAAAAAAAGTTTTTAGTATCCTGCGCTTTGGTATCCTGATTTGCAAAAATCAGGATGGATAAAATCATGGCTGTGATGAATGGATAGAATTTCATAATTTAGGGAGTCTGTTTATAAAAAAACATAGAACTTCGATTTTGTGTTAATTCAGCAAGCTAAACACAAATCCAACGCTTTTAGTATATTATTTGTTCGTTAAGGCACGATTTAGGGTAATTTTTTCACCACAATTTAACCTAAACCTTATTTAATGGTAACATTTTGATTTGGTACAAAAATGGTAATGCAATAAGTGAACCAAATCACTACAATCATGGACAGGAAAGAAACAGATCAGGAAGCGAAAGCTACCAAAAACACTAAAAAGGTTTGGATGTGGGTGTTGGTTGCCGGCGTGTTATTGATGGCAATTGCTTTTTGGGGAGGATTCTTAAATCATGGCGAGCATTTCAGCGAATCAGATACTCCATCTGAAAATGCAGCAATGCCTGCCGATACCGCGGCATCAGATACAACCATGGAAGTTCATCCGGACACCATTATGAAAAGCGTGCGGGGCACTGAATAATCAATTCAGTGCTTCCCATAATATTTCGATCGGATGTTTTGCCTTCCGTCCGGTCCCATCCTTAATCTGATGCCTGCAACTAGTTCCGGGTGCGGCTATAATAACCTCATCCGGCTGTTGACGAACTGTTGGAAAAAGCACTAACTCTCCAATTTGCATGGAAACAGCATAATGCTCCTCTTCATATCCAAAAGATCCGGCCATTCCACAGCAACCTGATGGAATAAGCTGAACCTTATAATTTTCGGGTAAAGACAATGCTATTTTCGAAGTCAATAGCGACGACAAAGCTTTTTGATGACAATGTCCATGAAGTTTTATAAGACGCTGCTCTTTACTAAAAGAGGCTTTTGTAATTCTTTTAGCTTCAATTTCCCTTGTAATAAATTCTTCAAATAGCAATGCGTTGGTAGCAATATTCTGAGCATCGATTTTCAAATGCTCAGGAACAAGATCAATATATTCATCTCTGAACGATAAAATCGCAGATGGTTCAATTCCGATTAAAGGTGTTTTTTGCGTGATAATATCTTTCAGCAATTCAATATTTCGAATAGCGAGTTTCTGCGCTTCTTTTACCAATCCTTTTGATAAATACGACCTTCCGGATTCTGCGTGTTCCGGAATGATAACTTCGTAACCCAGCTTTTCCAAAAGCATCACTGCTTTTTTACCAATTTCTACATCGTTATAATTGGTAAACTCATCACAGAAAAGATAGACTTTGGAATGCGTTTCAACATTTGTATTTTTTGACTTTCTTTTTTCCCACCAATGTTTCAAAGTAGTACTTGAAAGTAGCGGCATGGACCTTTCCGGATGAAAACCCACCATTTTATTCGCAACTTTTCTAAGAGCCGGAGTTCCAAAAACAGCGTTGAAAGCCCAAGGGGCAATTGAAGCCAGTTTCATCTGTTTGCCAAAATTCGCAATCAGATTTGTCCGTAACGGAATTGAGTGCGTTTCGTAATATTGTTGCGTAAATTCAGCTTTCATCTTTCCTACATCAACGCTGGACGGACATTCAGATTTACACCCTTTGCACGATAAACAAAGATCTAAAATCTCTTTTACCATTTCCTGCGAAGTTCCTGCTTCGGCAGTTTCGCCCCCAGGCGTCAGGTATTGTCTTAAAATATTAGCCCTTGCGCGTGTCGTATCACGTTCTTTCCGTGTGGCCATGTAACTTGGACACATCGTTCCTCCTGTCAATTCCGTTTTCCGGCAATCTCCCGATCCGCTGCATTTTTCAGCCAGACGAAGCATTCCTTCCTGTTTTGAAAAATCAAAAGTCGTGGCGATATGAGGTTGCGGTTTGTCTTGTTCGTACCGCAAAAACTCGTTCATCGGAGGCGTATCAACAATCTTGTTTGCATTAAAAATGCCATTCGGATCCCAGATGCGTTTTACCTGACGGAAAATTTCGTACACTTCCTCTCCCATCATAAACGGGATAAATTCGCCACGAAGCCGCCCGTCTCCATGTTCCCCGGAAAGTGCTCCCTTATATTTTTTGACAAGAACCGCCGTATCTGCTAATACCTGTCTGAATTTCTGTTTTCCTTCACTGGTTTTAAGATTAATCATCGGCTCCACGTGCAATTCTCCCGCACCGGCGTGAGCGTAGTAGGAGGCATGTAATCCGTGACTGGCAATCAGTTTTTCCAGATCCGCGATATAGTCAGGTAAATCTTCAACGGCTACAGCGCAGTCTTCAATTAAATTAACAGGCTGCGTATCACCCGGTAAATTTCTGATTAATCCCAAACCTGCTTTTCTGATGTCCCAGGCCTTTGTTGCATCGTCACCAAATAATAAAGGATAAGCATAACCTAAACCTTCTGAAAGCAAATCGGCGATAAGAATTTCTGCCTGTTTTTTAACTTCTTCATCCGTATTTCCCCAAAATTCAACCATCAGCAAAGCAGCCGGATCGCCTTCAAGAAAAAATCTGTTTTTGGAATAAATATGATGGCCTTTGGTAAAATCCATGATATACCGGTCCACCAGTTCGGAAGCTTTCGGACTATATTTCATAGCAACGCGATTCGCATGAAGTGATTCTGCTAACGAGTTTGCATGGATACAAACAACACCAACCGAAGCTGGCGGCATATCTACTAATGCGATTTTGGCTTCTGTCACAAAACATAAAGTGCCCTCCGAGCCAGCGATAAGATTACATAGATTGATCTGATCTTTTTCAAAATTATTAACCAGCGCATCCAGCGCATAACCGGAATTTCGCCGTGTTACCGTTGGTTTTGCAAATTGTTTTTTGATTAATTCCTGATCAACCGGATTTGACAAAACCCCCCACATACCAGCATAAATCGCCTGTTCACGTTTTCCGGAAGTGTTGAGAGAAAGTTTTTTGGTATAATCTCCGACAACGGAATTATTAAAAACCGTTTCCGAACCGTCAGATAATAAAGCTTTCACTTCCAGTAAATGATCACGCGTTGTTCCCCAGCTTATCGAATGTAAACCGCAGGAATTATTTCCGATCATTCCGCCAATCATCGCCCGACTGGCAGTTGAAGTTTCCGGCCCAAATAGTAAACCATAAGGAGCCAGATGTTTATTCAAATCGTCCCGGATTACCCCGGGCTGAACTCTCACCCACTTTTCCTCCGCATTGACTTCAAGGATCGCTCCGAAATGTTTTGAAATATCGACTACAATTCCTTTTCCAACCACTTGCCCTGCAAGAGAGGTACCGGCTGCTCTTGGGATAAGCGTTACCTTTTGGTTGTTGGCAAATTTTATAAGTCTGCGAATATCCTCAACCGTTTTTGGCAAAGAAACAGCAAGCGGCATCTCCTGATAAACGGAAGCGTCGGTTGCGTAAATTTTTCTTTGAGCTGTATGTAATGTTGAATCATCGAAGTAAAGTTCTCCTTCAAATTCATCACGAAGCGTATTAAAATCAAGTAAGGTCAGGCGGTTCATCATTGTCTGGTGCCGGAAAAAGCAAAGTTTCTAAGTGTTCAGGAATTCCCGATTCACAGTCAAAGATAGCTCTACGTTATGAAAAATAGAATGATCGTCCTGACATCGGCCGTTTTGACGAAAAGAAATTCGATATTGGCACAGTTATTTCAATTTCCTGTAACGTTGGAGTTATTATAATCATTTGATTATAAATTCCTTATTATTCATATAAACAACAAAACCAATCTCTGCATTCATGAAAAAAATTACCACACTTATTTTTCTTCTTTCCAGTCTGTTATCTTTTGCCCAAAAGACATCGACCATCACATTAACTGCCACTAAATCCAATGGGGGCATTGTTTCGCTCGTTTTGGAAGATGTACATTTCCACCCCAACCTGGGAATAGGGCTTGCAGATACAAGGCTGGAACCACTTGCAATGGTTAATTTCAAAGAGAAAAACTCCGAAAGAGTTAGCACTGCATTAAGTGAACCGAAAATTATGCGTCTTCAATATAGCGGAGGTGGTGTAAATAAAACCTGGATGTTATTTATTCAGCCTGGTGATGATTTGACAGCAAGTTTTGCAGGAAATGCAGATGTTACTTTTTCCGGCAAAAACGCTGTTTACCAGGATTTCCTGAAAACCTATTTTCTTGAAAACCAGTACCAGTACTTACCGGTTTTCGGCTACAAACCATCTCAAATTGATAACAAAAGTGTAGCGCAGCAAAGTGATAGTTTGCAGAAAGTAAGACAAACCGCTTATGCGACATTTAAATCTTCAAATCCGCCATCACCTGCTTTTGATGCTTATGTTAGTGCTACGACAACGACTGAACCTTTCCTGATTCACAGATTACTTCAGGAGAAAATCATGCGTAGAAACCGAGCAAAAAAACTGGATCCGGCTCAGCAAAAGGAACTGGAAGATCTAACATTGGCTAATTTTAAAATTTTACCGGATGAGGCTTTATTGAGCCAGTCTTACCGTGATGAGTTGAGAAACTGGATTTTGATTCCAACAACCAGAAAATTCCCGCTGGATTCTGCCACACGTTACGAACTTAGTCCGGCAGCTGTTACTGACGTTTATGATTTCAGCAAAACAAAATTGCAAGGACATCCAAAACAGGAAGAATATCTTCAGACTTATTGGCTCAACTATGCGGCAACAGCGATTCCAACTTTGGAAACCAGCCAGACTTTGTTAACAGATTACAAAGCCAAATATCCAAAATCCGAATACACTGATTATTTTACCAAACTTTTAGAAACAAAAGCAAAGCTGACTCCTGGTTCAAACGCACCTGATTTTACGATGTTGGGCATCGACAGCACGGCTGTTACTTTGAGAAATCTGGAAGGCAAACCAACTGTGATGGTTTTTCAGTTTAATATCGGAGCACATGAACCTGGCCTGAAAGCGATGGAAGCAAAATATGCTGATAAAGTAACATTTACTTATGTAACGCTTATTTCAGGAATGCCATTTGGAAGCTGGAAAACCTATGCACAGGACAGAGCCGGCGTGAAACATTTATGGGCTTCGGAAGACAGTGCGGAATCATTAAGACAAAATTATGCGGTGGATATTCGCTATCCGTTTGTAGTAATCAGCGCTTCCGGAAAAATTGTTGAGCGCTGGTTGCCGCAAGAATTTCCTAATAATCAAAGTTTGGAAAAGGCTGTGGTTAAGGCGATTGGGAAGTAAAGAATTTTGATTTATTATATATAAGGAAAAAGTTGTCCATACGGCAACTTTTTCCTTATATATTTGTTCTACAATTGTACAGCACTATGAATGTTATCAGCCACAAAAAATTAAAAGATTTTTACGAAGTACATTCTGATTCAAAAGCGTATTTAACAGCCTGGTTTAAAACCGTAAGAAGAACGAATTGGAAAGATTTAAATACCTTAAAACAGGATTTTCAAAGTGCTGATCTTATTGCAGACAATAGAATCATATTTAATATCAAAGGAAACCATTACAGGCTGGTTGTTCGTATAAGCTTTGAACATAAACGAGTAATGGTTAAGTGGATTGGGACACATGCAGAATACAATAAAATAGATGCACGGACTATATAACTTACACAGGTATGGAAATTAAATTGATCGAAACGGAAGAAGAATACAATCAAGCCATAGCAAGGATTGATCTGTTATTCGATGCACCAAAAGGAAGTAAAGAAGCGAAAGAACTGGACTTATTAGTACTTATTGTCAATAAATATGAAGATGAAAATTATCCAATTGACGAACCAGATCCAATAGAATATATTAAAATTCGAATGGAGGAAATGGGCCTAAAAGCGGCAGATCTTGTCCCATATATGGGAAATAAAGGAAATGTATCAAAGGTATTAAACCGAAAAAGGGGCTTATCCATTGAGATGATTAGAAACCTGAATAAAGGTTTGGGATTTCCTCTGGACGTGCTTATTTCTGAACATGCCCTGGCTTCTTAACTTTAAAATAATTACCCAGTCACCTCCTTCACCTCTTGCCGAATAATAATCGAGTGAATCGTTTCATGATAAGTGTATTCAATTTCCAGTGAATAATTATCACAGATCTGCTTTACAATTGCCAGCCCTAACCCAACTGATTCTGCTCCGGCTGATTCCTTTTTAAACCGCTCGAATAATCTTTCCGGATCTGTACTCAGCGCACTACCTGTATTACTGATCTTTAAAAAGTTTTCATCCGATTCAAGATAAAGCTGACCATTTAAATAATTATGACGGATGGCATTGCTCAAAATATTATTCAGTAAAATATCAGCAAGTGAAGGCGACATATTGATATCAAAACGACTTCGTAAATCCATCTTTACTTCGATTTGTTTATGCGTTAAAATATCTTCAAAATCCGAAAGTTTGCTTTTCAATAAATCTACCAGATCAAGATCTTCGCTATCTGTAAATTGCTGATTTTCAATTTTTGCCAAAAGTAACAATCCCTGATTTAACCGGGACATCCTTCTGGATGCATGATAAATTTCCTCAATCCAGTACGTGTGGTTTTCACTCAAATCTTTGGATTGAATGAATTGTTCCACTCTCGCATTTATCAGCGCAAGAGGCGTTTGTATTTCGTGGGAAGCATTTTCGGTAAATTCTTTCAGGCTAGTATAATCATGCTGCATCTTGTCAGCCATCTTTTTCAACACATCATCCAGCTCGCTGAATTCGGTTACTTCACTTTGAGGGAGCTGTAATTTTTCCTTTTTTGTTAAATCAAATTCCTTAATTCTGGTCAGCGTATCGTAAAACGGTTTCCATAATTTTCCCGAAAGTCGTCTTTGAAACATGAACATACTGATCATAAGCAATCCTAAAAACGTAACCATAGCCGCGGAAATCGCCTCGATCAATTTGTAGGATTCAATCATGGATTTTCTGATCGCAACCCGGTGCGGAACGCCTCCAATAATCGTATAAAAAGTCAATTGACGGAACGGCCCGATTCCTTCATCATACCGATTTTGAAGCAGCGTATCTTTAAATACCACGGCATGGTTATACTCACCGCTTACCGGAACGACTTCAATTTTATTCTCAACAAAATAGGAATTGTTGTTCCAGGTGTCATGCGAGCGAATAAAAGATTCAAAGTCACGCATTTCAACTTTCAAACGCGTTTCTACTTCATCATAAATCATATATTTGATGATCCAGTAAAACGCAATCCCGACGGCCAGATAAATGACCAGCGAAACCATCAGATAAATGCGGCTTGTTTTTTCTAGTAGTTTCAAGAAGCTGCGAATTTATAGCCAATACCATAGATAGACTGAATATAGTCTCTTCCGCCCTTTTCAAGAATTTTGCGCCGTAGATTTTTAATGTGTGAGTAAACCATATCCAGAGAATCTGCCGAATCCATATGATCGCCCCAAAGATGTTCCGCGATCGATTCTTTGGTAAGTGCAACATCGATGTTTGACAAAAAATATAAGAGCAGATCATATTCTTTTCTGGACAAAAGTGTTTCCTTTTCTCCAACGAAAACTTTTCTGGCTTGTAACTGAACCCGGATCTCCCGCCAGGCCATATCATTATTTCCTCCAAAATTCCGGCGACGGATCAGTGATTTTACGCGGGCATTCAGTTCGGAAAGATGAAAAGGTTTGGTCATATAATCATCCGAACCGATTTCCAGTCCTTTTATCTTGTCTTCCAGTGTATTTCTGGCCGATATAATAATGATTCCTGTTGTAGCAGCTATCTTTTTCAAAGTTTGAATAATACCAAAACCTTCCCCATCCGGAAGCGTTAGGTCCACAATCGTACAGTCATATTGATACAAACTGACCTTTTCATCGGCCTGCCAGAACGTATTAGCAACCTCACAAATGAATCCTTCTTTTGTCAGATAATCCACAATGCTTTCCGCCAAACCTTTCTCGTCTTCGACAACTAATATTTTCATTTAAGAATGTAGTTATTATCAGGCAAAACTATATCCCGATGTTGGAAATATTTAGGAAATAATTTTATTCTATAAGATTAGTAGACTTTTCTTCTGAATTCCCAAATGTTTCCCAAATTGGCTTTTAGCTTCGTTTAAAATTTCCTGACAGCAATTATAACCTATTCCAATGTTCTATCAAATTCTTCAAAAAATCCCATTTCGGGATGCTTATTTTCCTGAAAAGCGAAAAAAGCAGACTTTCCCGAAAAAGAATTACCTGTTTCTGCTTATAACTTTATCTTCTGCCATAACTTTTCAAGCTGTTGCTCAAAAAGTTACGTTACTGCAAATCCTTGAAGAAGGCAAGCAAAACTACCCGTTCCTTAAAGCAAAACAGGCCGAAATAAAAGGAGCCGAAAGCCGGGTCAAATCTGTTAAAACGGATTATCTGCCATCCTTTATTGTGCAGGACCAATATACCTTTTCTACCGGAAACAGTGTGAACGGTGCTTTTTTGCCAAATGAAGGAAGCGCACTTTCCCCCTCTGGCGGGATTCGTACCGAGAATATCTATAAAGGTACTTTCGGCAGTTTCACAACGGCTATGGTCGATTGGAAAGTGTTCAATTTTGGAAAGGTTAATGCCAATGTAAAAGCCGCACAGGCCGATATCAACCGTACGCAGGCTGATTACGAAAACGAACTTTTCCAGCATCAGGTGAGAATTGTGGATGCTTATCTGGTTTTACTTATTAATCAGAAACTGGTTGAAGCACAACGTCAGAATCTGGAAAGAGCACTTGTTTTCAAGCAAGTTACCGATGCAGCCGTAGAATCCGGTATGCGTCCAGGTGTTGACAGTTCTTTGGCCGGAGCGGAATTTGCCAAAGCGCGTTTGTTACTTTTAGAAAGCAGAAGAGCTGAAAAAGTACAGCGTCTTCGCCTTTCTGAATTAAGCGGACATTTAGAAGATAGTATTCAGGTTGATACGATGCGGTTTTATTCACAACTTCCTGTGACCGTAAATTCAGAAAATACTTTCCTTAAAAATCCAGCGCTGCTTTTTTCACAATCGCAAATTGATGCATCTTATGTACGCAGTCAGGCTGTTAGAAAATCATTTCTTCCATCTATTTCTTTGACCGCGGCTGGCTGGGGAAGAGGTTCGGGCGTTTCTAATACCGACAATTCATATCGGACAGACTTTGGAAGCGGTGTTAATTATCAGGTTTACAATTATCTGTTCGGCCTTTCTACCCGTTGGAATCTGACGAGTATTCTTAAAGTTAGAAATGATTATAAAGCGGAACAATTTCAGGTTGAGCGCTTTAAAGAAATATTTAATACACAGAAAATTCAGCTGGACCGACAATCAAGAGAAGCGCAGATGCAGCTTGAATTGTCGTTGGAACAGGCAAAACTTACACCAATCCAGTTAGAGGCCGCGCATACGGCTTTTAATCAGGCAGAAGCAAGATATGAAAGTGGACTGACGGATCTGTTCACATTGGCACAAAGCGTAACAACATTGAACCGTGCCGAAGTTGACAGCTTTATAACGAATGGAAATGTCTGGCGTGCTTTACTGATGAAGGCGGCAGCTTCCGGAGATTTGTCACTGTTCCTGAACCAGTTAAAATAATTACTCCTTTTCTTTAAGATCAATCGTTATGTATCAACTCATTCGAACTGCCTTACGACAACCCATTTCCATCGTGGTTGTCGTCATCGGCATCCTGTTTTTCTCCATTTTATCTATCAGAACCATTCCTGTGGATATTTTCCCAAACCTGGATTTGCCAACGATTTATGTTGTGCAGCCTTACGGAGGTATGGCGCCCGACCAGATGGATGGTTTCATCGCCACTCGCTATCAGGATCACTTTCTGTATGTTTCGGGTATCCGTGATGTGGATGTAAAAACGATCCAGGGACTTTCGCTGATCAAGCTTTCTTTTTATCCGGGAACCGATATGGCGCAGGCCGCTGCCGAAGTCGCCAATAATGTGTCGCGGGCAAAAGCGTATATGCCTGAGGGTACCGTACCACCACAGGTCGTTCGTTTTGATGCGAGCTCGGTACCGATCGGACAAATGGTTTTTGAAAGTAAGTCGAGATCGCTGAATGAAATCCAGGATTTTGCCTCTTCCCGCGTGCGTCCGATGTTTTCCAGAATTCCGGGCGTTTCCAGTCCTCCGCCATTTGGGGGAAACCAACGTACGATTGTGATTCGTGTTGATCCTGAAAAAATCAGAAGTTACCACATGACACCGGAAGAAATCATTAAATCCATTGTCATCAATAATCAGCCTTCGCCGGCGGGAAATATCCGTATGGGCGATCGCACATTAATGACGCCGGTAAACTCTTTGATCAAAAAACCGGAAGATTTCCTGAATATCCCAATACGTATCGGAGCCGGACCTACCGTTTTTGTAAGAGATGTTGGTACCGTTGAAGATGGCGCCGACGTAACGGTAAGTTATGCTTTGATCAATGGTCGCCGCGCTGTTTATATTCCGGTTGTAAAAAAATCCGATGCATCTACTTTGGACGTTGTAAATAATATCCGGGCTGCTTTGCCTCAGCTGAGAAATGCGGTACCGGAAGATGTAAAAATCTCTTATGAATTTGACCAATCGGTTTACGTTACAAACTCGCTGAAAAGTTTAATTACGGAAGGTATTTTGGGGGCGTTATTAACCGGTTTGATGGTTTTGCTTTTCCTGAGAGACTGGCGAAGTGTAATTATCGTAGTTGTAACAATCCCGATTTCAATTCTGTCTGCGGTGATTTTGATGAATTTGTTTGGTCAAACGATCAACATTATGACGTTGAGCGGACTTGCGCTCGCCATCGGGGTTTTGGTCGATCAGGCGACGGTAACCATTGAAAATATTCACCAGCATCAGGAAATGGGCAAGCCCAAAGAACAGGCCATCTGGGATGCTTGTAAAGAAATTGCCTTTCCGGAATTCCTGATTTTGCTGGCAATTCTTGCCGTGTTTGCGCCATCTTTTGTTATGACTGGCATACCAAGAGGAATGTTTTTACCGCTTTCCCTGGCCGTAGGTTTTGCGATGATCGCGTCATTTTTACTATCCCAAACACTGGTACCGGTATTGGCAAACTGGCTTTTGAAAGATCATCCAAAACATGAGGCACCAACACTTGCGCTGGATTCTCAGGAAGTTCATGATGTGATTGAAGAAGGAGATCATCCGTCTTTACCACCAACAGGTTTTGAAAAATTCAAGCTGAAATATCTTAACGTTTTGTCCGGTATTATGTCAAAAGGAAAACTGGTCGTTCCTGTTTATCTGGTGGGAGCGGTGATTTTGATCGTTGGTGGATTTGTTTTGATTGGAACCGATATTTTACCCAGAGGAAACAGTCATCAATTCCAGATGCGTCTGCGGATTGCGGACGGAACGCGTGTGGAACGTACCGAAGAAGCTACTTTAAAAGTGCTTGACCTGATCAAATCCGAAGTTGGAAAAGAGCATGTGGAAATATCATCGGCCTATGTCGGAACCGTTCCTTCGAGTTATGGTACTTCCAATATTTTCGTATTCAACAGCGGTCCGCATGAAGCTGTTTTGCAGGTTTCTTTACATGAAGACTTTCCAGTAAAAATGGATGCTTTGAAAGAACGTTTGCGTGAAAGAATCGGAAAAGAACTTCCTAAGCTGCAAATCTCTTTTGAACCGATTGAGCTGGTTGACAAAATCATGAGCCAGGGATCTTCCACACCTATTGAAGTCAGTGTGGCTGCGAAAGATGTGAAGGAAGCAGGGAAATTTGCCAAGAAAATACAGGCTGAAATGAAACATATTGCTTTCCTGCGTGATGTTCAAATTGCTCAACCTTTGGAATATCCGATTCTGGATGTAACGATTGACCGTGAAAGAGCGGGACAATTAGGAATTACTTCCACGCAGGTTGCAAGATCCATGGTTGCGGCGACTTCTTCCAGCCGTTTTACAGACAAAAACTTATGGCTTGATGACGCGAAAGGTTTGGCTTATCAGGTTCAGGTTCAAATTCCGGAATATCAGATGACTTCCGTGCAGGACATTGGAACAATACCATTAAAAAGCGGAGCAAGTAATCCGTTACTGGCTGATGTGGCAACTTTTTCAGAAAAAACAACGCCGGGAGAATATGACCGCGCTGGTCCGAATCGTCTGGTTACAATTACCGCAAATCTTCAAAACATTGACTTAGGTACAGCTACAAAGGCGGTTAACAAGGCAATTAAAGACGCTGGCGACCCGCCACGTGGCGTGCTTGTAGAATTAAAAGGTCAATCGAATCTGCTGACTGAAACTTTGTCAAGTTTGCAAACCGGTTTGATGATTGCGGTAATTATCATGTTCCTGCTTTTAGCCGCGACTTATCAATCATTTAAACTTTCGCTCGTTGTACTTTCCACAATTCCAGCAGTGGTTGTTGGTTCAATTGGCTTGCTATTAATTACAGGTGCAACGTTGAATCTTCAATCTTACATGGGTCTGATCATGTCTGTCGGGGTTTCTGTTGCCAATGCGATTTTGATGGTTACCAATGCCGAAAACCTAAGATTGGAAATTGGTGATGCAGGCAAAGCAGTAACGCTGGCAGCCGGCAGCCGGATCCGCCCGATTTTGATGACCAGTATCGCAATGATTGCCGGTATGATCCCGATGGCTTCCGGTTTAGGGGAAGGTGGAGATCAGATTGCACCACTTGGACAGGCAGTAATCGGAGGTTTAATTGCCTCGACATTAGCGTCGCTATTGATTCTTCCTGCTGTCTTCACTTTGGTACAAAGAAAAGCGAGTGTTCATTCTGTTTCCCTGGATCCAGAAGATCCTGAAAGTAATTTCTTCCGTAAAAACCTTCAACCATCCATTTCCATGAATCCCATTAAATCAATTATCATACTTTTTATTGTTTCAGCAACGCTTATTTCATGCGGTTCTGAGGCTGGATCCGAGAAAAAATCGGAAGAAAAACCAGCAGAGGCCCAATCCACAGAAATGGCTTATGTGCAAAGTTTGCAGCCTTCCAAAAAAATGGCTTTACCTGGGGAATTGCTTCCGTGGAATAAAGTAAACATTCATCCAAAAGTGAAGGGTTTTGTAAAAACGGTTCAGGTTGATCGCGGTTCGATGGTGAAAAAAGGACAGGTTTTGGCAGTTCTGGAAGCTCCCGAAGTTATTTCTGAATTGAATCAGGCAAAAGCGCAATTGATTGCAGCGGAAGCAAATTTGAGCGAAATCACCAGCAAATACCAGATAAGTGGAAATACTTACAACCGTATCCTGCGTACCAACAAAACAAAAGGTGCGGTTTCTTTAAACGAGATGGATATTGCACATTCAAGAGTTTTAACGGACAGTTCGGCAGTGGCCGTAGCAAATGGCAACGTTCAGGCAGCTCGTTCTTTTGTCAATTCAAAATCCGAACTGGCAAAATACCTGATCGTTTCCGCTCCTTTTGACGGAATTATTACGGAAAGAAATATCAGTCCGGGTGCTTTGGTTGGCCCGGGAGAAAGCGGAGCAAAACCATTATTTGTTTTGGAAGACAATACAAAGCTGCGTTTAACACTGGCTATTCCTGAAAACCTTACCAGCGCAATTCCTGACAAAGGCTCAGTGACTTTCACTGTAACCGCAAGTCCGGAAAAACAATACACGGCTAATTTCGCCAGAAGTTCAAGAAGTTTGTCGGAAGCTAATCGTTCTATGATCACTGAATTTGACTTCAATAACAGCGGTCGTGAGTTGAAGGCTGGAATGTACGCGCAAGTTCAATTAAACACAGAACGTACCGGCAAAACCTTATTTGTACCTAGAACTTCTGTCGTAAATTCAAGTGAACAGGTTTTTGTGATCCGTCAAAAAGATAACAAAGCGGAATGGGTAACAGTGAAACCCGGAACTGTTGTAGATTCTCTCGTTGAGGTTTTCGGTGATTTGCATGAAGGTGATCCGATCATCAAAAAAGCATCCGAAGAATTCCGTAACGGCGAAGCTTTGCAAGTAGCGACAAAGACCGTTGCAAAGAAAAACTAAGTGCGTCCAAGCCGCAGAGCGGCAAAATATTTGTAGCAAACCTAATACCTCGGACTGCAAAAAAGGTGCAGCGCACCGCAATAAAAATCCACACCATTACAAATAAAAAAATGGGAGACAACGCAAAACGTTATCTCCCATTTTTCATTTATCAAAAAGCTTTTATTTTGAACTATACGTATCTGAAGTCGCCTGAGGAAATGTTCTCAAAATATCGACCATTGTATTTTTTACCATTGTTTCACGATCATCCTTTTTTGTAGGCGGTTTCACTTTTCCGGAAGCCCAACCCTGCCAGATCATCTTGTCACTATTCTTTTGATAAATATTCAGGATAAAACGGCTTTCCTGATAATTATAGGTTGAAATATTATTTCCACCGCCATACCACCACATGTAAGGGGAATAGTTGTTGTTAGACCTTACCTGCTGGCGCTCCTTAACGTCCGTCATAAAACGAACCAGAATTTCCGGATTTGGATCCAGTTTATAACCTTTGCCCTGCATAACTTCAATTACAGCATCTCTCAATCTTCTCTTATTCAGCTCACTACCCAACAATGGATCTTGTTCGTTATTACGCTCAGGCGCTACATTGAAAGTTTTGAATTGTTTAAGATTTACGGACGAATCATAATCATAACTCGTTTGAAGTGCCTGACTACAGGCAAGCATTAAAGTACCCGCCACAACCATCACCGCGATGGATTTTGTCACTTTCACTATCCTTTTCATATAGTTGATTTATTTTAGTTTACGATATATCTGACACCGGTTCAGCGGAAAGGTTTAATTCTTATCATCAGATATCTATTTAACTTAAAAATCTGTCAAATTAATATACCGGAAGAAAAATATCATTTATTACTCTTTTCCAAGCCGTTAAAAATCTGCTTGCTAACTTTAAAAATCGTCCCGTGACGGACTCCTTTTGGAAAACTTACCTTGCTTGAAACATCTTCCCAAACTTTCATATCTTTCGATCTGACTGCCCCATATTGATGGTCGCGGTACTTGTCGAAATATACAAAAGTGTATTCATTAATTGCGATTGCTGTCGGTCCTTCTGCCCAATAATTTCCAGTGATCGGAGGAGATGTTACGACAGGATAAGGGCCGGAAGCATGTTTTGAACTGACCACACGAATATTTTTTTCCGCCGGTTTCGGGTTTTCGTTTTTCACAAACATGTAATACAATCCATTTTTCTTCAAAATCGTAGCATCAATCACACTAAAGTCCGGATTATAAAAAAGTTTGGTTTTACTGAAAGTTTTGAAATCAGGCGTCGTAACGGCGTAAATCCTGTGATTTAAACCTTTTTCACTTTCAGAATCGGCAACATCGCTATGTCTTCCCGGAATTGTGGTTGCCCAGTAAATGATATAATTCTTCTTTTCATCATCGTAAAAAACTTCCGGAGCCCAGCTATTTTTCGCAGTCGGCTCATGTTCCATTACCGGAATAGCCTTTTGCTGAGACCAGTGAATCAAATCTTTGGAAGATGCATAACCGATAATTTTATCATGCCAACCTGTTGTAAAAATCATATGAAAAAGTCCATCCGGGCCTTTTATAATACAGGGATCACGCATTAGTTTATCCTTTCCAACCGTCGGTGTTAAAAATGATTTTTCGTTTTTAAAAGCCTGCCATTTAAATCCATCTTTGCTGTACGCAAAATGTAATCCATCCTGTCCGTTATCAACGAAATAGGAAAAAAGATAAACATCGTTTTGTGCATTTCCTGACTTATGAAAGACAACAAGGCTTACGAGAATTAAAAGGAATCTTCGCATGAAATTTGAATTTATTGAATCATTGTAAAAAGGAAAACGCATCCAAAATTACTTTCAGCTGCGTATAATTATTTCCCTTAGGTTTCTGTAATACTAATAATGATGATAAAAAACCAGCCTTTCGTTTTTCCTGATCAAACAAAATCCTGAAAGTGAAAGGACAGAACAGCCACTACCAACTTCACTTTTTCAACAACACGATTTTAGGGCATCAAAACCTTATCAATCACGTGAATTACACGTTATTTTGTTATTAAAATAAACTGTTATTTTGTTGGTATAGGATCTCCCGGACTTTTTACTTTCGGATCAAAAACAGCAACGCCTACTCTGGAATCCGCGCAGCCGTAATACAAAAGCCATTTTTTCTTAAAATAAACCATGCCTTCAATAAACACGGTTCCGGCAACATACTGTCCGCTTTTTTCAAACGGCTCCATCGGTCTGAAAAAGGGAACGTCCATTCTGCTTATTAATTTTGACGGATCATTTTTATCAAATAAAACCTGCCCGGCACAATAACTATTCGGGGTAAATCTTAAATCCCCATTTGCTCCGGCGTCATTTTTTCCGTTGTATAACAATACAATTCCTTTGTCTGTGACGATGGCCGGCGGGCCGCATTCGGTCAGATTGCTATCAAAAAATCCTTTTCTGGGAGAAATCAAATTAACCAGATTTTCCTTTTCATCTACCAACGGAGTCCAGTTAATCAAATCCGTTGAAGTTGCCACATTTACATTTGCTTCTCCAAAATAGAGCCAGTATTTCCCGTTTATTTTGGCAATAACCTGTTTATCGTTTACCAGTTTGGTAACGATTGAGCCCGATTTCGACCAGATATTATTGAATTTTCCATTGTATGCTTTTACAAAAGCAGGTCCATGTTTTTCCCATTTCATCAGATCTTTTGACGTTGCAATCCCAAGTCTGGCCTTATCACGATTCCACTGTGTATAAATCAAGACATAAGTACCATCTTCGGTTACTGCAACACGTGGATCTTCGCAACCGCCTGGCCATTCCATTGCTTTCTGGCTATCATCTCCCGGATAAAAAACCGGTGTTTTTTTCCTTTTAAAAGTAATTCCATCCGTACTTTCTGCATATCCCAAACGGGAAGTTCGCATCCCGATCTCTCTTCCCAACTTATCCTCCGCACGATAGATCACAACAATTTTCCCGTCTTTGATGGTAGCAGCCGGATTGAAAGTATCATTGGATTCCCAGGCAACCATTTTCCTGGTCATCGGATCCAGGAAGCGAGAACTCGTATCAGGAGAAATAACCGGATTAACATTTGCCGGCCTGACAAAACCGCCAAAAGCCCAATCGGGAAGTCCATTTTTTATCTGTGCATTAGCCTGCATTGAAATAAGTAAAATTGCCAGCAGTAGTCCTCTTGTAAAATTTCTCATTTAGTATAGCTTATGATGACGAATTACTTAGGAAAGAGGGAAAACCTGCTCGCCTACTTCTTTTAGCTGTTGGCGGTTAGAATGGCGCGTAGTGAGAATGAAGCTTAATAAGAAATCATATTTTATTTATTTAAAATCTCAACCCACAAAAAAACTACCCGCCGAAATGAATCAACGGGTAGTTTCAACAAACTTTGTTCGGGCAAAAAGCTAATTCCTAAAAGCTAATAGCCAATGCCTACTTGTTCGCAACCAGATTTACATCCAAAATAAAATCATTTGAAATTGCCTTGTCGCCAAGGTTTTCGAAGAAATTTGTTGAACGGAATTTAATGTCATATTTTGTACGGTCAACAGTTAATTTCGCAGTTGCAGCTACTGTTTTTCCATCTGCTTTTACTGTTACAGGAAACGTGATATCGTTTGTAATTCCTTTAATTGTCAGCTTTCCTGTTACGTCATATACGTTCGCTCCTTTTGCAGTTACCGAAGTAATATCAAGTTTAGACTGAGGAAATTTTTCAACCGCAAAAAAGTCATTGCTTTTCAAATGGCCTGTTAGTTTTCCATTGGAATCATTGTCCGTTAAATCCGTAACTGTCAAAGATTTTGTGTCTAAAACGAAGTTTCCGCCTTTCAATTTATCTTTATCCAAAATTAACGTTCCGCTGCTGATAGGCACAACTCCGGTATGTTCGCCGGTTACTTTTTTACCAACCCAAACAACTTTGCTTGCTTTTGTATCAACACTTAAACTTTTGTCAGCAACTTTTGACTTAGCCGGACCACCTGCAATCGCAGCAGCATTTACCCATAGACCCACCAATGCAAACACAAAGATTTTTTTCATCGTTTTCTTGAAATTAAATTGATTAGAGATTTTATAAAGATGTAAATAAATTCCTGAAAAAAGGTAATCGGGTGCGGAAATCGCACCCGATACACTGTACTAGCCCAATTACTACTTGATATAAAAACTTTAACTACTTTTATTTTATGCCAACAAACCCGGAATTTGCCAGTTGTTTAAGGATATCTTTTCCCTCCGGCCAGTCTTGCAGTTTTGATACGGCATTGATATGCCCTTTTTTTCCAAGATTTATAAACTCACTTCCCCATGCATTTGCAAAAAATTGCGAACGTTTGATCGAAGCGTAAATGTCATTGGTACTTGCTACAACGATACTTTTAAACGGTAACGGCAAAAAAGAAATGGGAACAAACCCCTCAACAAAATTCAATCTTTTTGATAGTTCAGCATCTGCCGGTGCAACCAGTAAAGCGCCTTCAATCCATGGAGACGAATATTTTGCTGCCCAGTGAACCACCGTTATGCAGCCCAGACTATGCGCAACCAAAACGGTCGGAGATGTCAATTTGCTGATAATCTCCTGCAATCTTTCTACCCAATCTTCACGGTTCGGCCAATCCCAGTTATCCTGTTCAATTCTGCTAAAAAAATCGGGTTGCTGAACTTCCCAAATGGTTTGCCAATGCTGCGGCCCCGAACCCGCCAACCCTGGAACTGTCAAAAAACGAGTACTCATATACTAAGCCAATCCGTTTCAAATGATTTAATTTTCGATCCCAAAATTAAATTTTATATTACAAAGTAATGTCTTATTCCTGATAAAAACAATAGAATACTTATTCTATTAACTTAATAGAGTATAATTATTTTTGAAACAATACCTTTTTTGCATTTCACCAAACATAACTATTTAATAATGAACAGATTATAACTGTGAAATTATTTTACAGCCATTACGCAACGAAAGCCTAAATTATTACTTCCGCTCGTAACTTCACCTTTTCCACGGCTTCCTGCCTTGTAGCGAATGCAATATTCGTCGCTGCACAGAAATGATCCGCCACGCTGAACACGTTTTACAGCACCGGGTTCATCAGGATCATAACTATCTTTTGGACCCTGAGGATTTTTAGCCGGACTTTTCTGATAATAATCCGGACGGTATAAATCCTCGCACCATTCCCAGACGTTGCCATCCATGTCAAACAAACCATAAGAATTAGCTGGAAATGTTTTAACAGGTGCGGCACCT
Organism: Dyadobacter frigoris; assembly: GCF_005280585.1. GTDB lineage: Bacteria > Bacteroidota > Bacteroidia > Cytophagales > Spirosomataceae > Dyadobacter > Dyadobacter frigoris. The sequence goes on along the minus strand of NZ_SZVO01000023.1, from coordinate 23,676 downwards.
GCATAACCATCTTCTTTTAAATTATTGTCAGGAAAACTTCCCTGATAAATATTGGCAACCCATTTGTTGGCGGGTTTCAGCTGGTCTCCCCAATAGTAGGTATGATTTCCTTTTCCTCCCTGTGCAGCAAATTCCCATTCAGCTTCTGTTGGCAAACGCTTTCCGGCCCATTTGGCATATGCAGTTGCATCCTCATAGGAAACATGAACGACCGGCAAATTTTCGCGGCCTTTAATCGAACTTCCTTTTCCCTCGGGCTGTGACCAACTTGCACCTGGTACATAATTCCACCATTGCAGGGGATTTTCCAGCGAAACTTTTTGTGCTGTCGGTGTAAAAACCGCCGAACCCGGAACAAGTTTATCTGCTGGAACTCCCGGATAATCGACTGGATTTAATGGACGTTCTGCAATGGTTTTATAGTTTGTGGCCTTAACAAAACGGGAAAACTCCGCGTTTGTTACCTCATGCTCATCCATGTAGAAAGGATCGACACTCACTTTATGCATCGGTCTTGAATCCGGGAATTCATCAGCGCCCATCAGAAATTCGCCACCTTTAATCAAAACCATTCCGTCATTGCTTCCTTTTCCTTCCACAATTTTTTCCTGACTTGCCAAAATTGCAGAAGCACGTGTAGGCATTCCGTCTGCGATACATTTTGCCAGACTATCCTTCGTTTTTTCTTCTGCTGTCTGTTTTGTCTGACAGCTTAAACCGATGACGGCGAGCGACATCAACAAAAATACTTTTTCAAAAACCTTCATCTCAAATTTTATTTATTTACTACCAACGACCTGCTGTTAACCGGTCTATTTCAACTAATTGAAATTTTAAAAATATCCTTCAAAGCACTTTTCGCTGCATGATATCCACACATTCCATGAACGCCTCCCCCCGGTGGCGTAGATGACGAGCAAAGATATATTCCTGCATCAGAGGTCCGGTAAGGCGATAAACTTAAAACCGGACGCGTATACAATTGAAAAATATCCTGAACTCCGCCATTAATATCCCCACCGATATAATTCGGATTATATGCCTCCATTTGTTCTGTATTCATTGTACTTCGGGCAATGATCAAATCCTTAAAACCCGGCGCAAAACGTTCCACCTGATTTTCAATCGCGGCCGTCATATCTTCTTTCGAGCCATTTGGTACGTGACAATAAGCCCACGCCGTATGTTTTCCTTCCGGCGCACGGCTATCATCAAATACACTTGGCTGGGATAAAAGCACATAAGGTTTTTGTGATTGTTTTCCTTCCGACGTCATTTTTTCACCTTCTGCAATTTCTTCCAGGGTATTACCCAAATGTACAGTTCCCGCACTTCGGCATGCTTCCGCTTTAAAAGGAATCGGCGCACTCAAAGCCCAGTCGATTTTAAAAACGCCCATGCCGTAACGGTATTTTACCAAACGATTTTTATACGAAGCACTTAACTTTTCTCCGGCAATTTCTACCAATTGTTTTGGCGTTACATCAAACAAAACAACTCTTGCAGGTGGAAGCTGATTCAATGATTTTACCAGAAAATCAGTTTGAATTTCCCCTCCCAAAGCCAGAAATCCGGCAGCCAAAGCATTCGCAACAGACTGAGAACCACCCTTCGGAATTGGCCAGCCGGCTACATGTCCTGCTGCCATCAACATCAATCCAATTGCGGAAGTTGTCAGGTTTCCTAGCGGCTGAATCGCATGGGCGGCCATGCCTGCCCAAAGTCCACGGGCGAGTTTTGTCTTAAATTTATTCGCCACATAAACAGCGGATGGAATTGCTTTTAATCCAAATTCTGCCAATGCCAGTGGATATTTTGGTATTGGAAACGGACCCAATAAATCCGGCAATAATTTGGGCAAATCCCGTACAACCGGACTCATAAAATTCAGATAAGCTTCCTCATCTTTTCCCAAACCTTTTGCCGTTTCTTCAACCGAACGGTCCAAAATACCAGCTGTTCCGTCATCAAAAGGGTGTGCGGCGGCATGTTTTGGATGAATTAATTCTAGTCCATATTGTTCAAGCGATAAACTTTTAAAAAATGGAGAAAGCACCGCCATCGGATGAACCGCTGAACAAACATCATGTAAAAAACCCGGCAGTGTTAATGCCTGCGTTCTCATTCCTCCGCCTATCTCCTTTTTACCTTCAATCAATAAAACAGAAAGTCCCTGTTGCTGTAAAGTAATTGCGGCAGCAAATCCATTAGGCCCTGAACCTACAACAATGGCGTCATATTCTGTTTTCTGCACAATCAATCTTATTTAGCTAAGTTCAAAATTTCCAAGGCGTCGGTATCCTTGTACTGAATCATAAGCGATTTCAATTCCGCTTTCAAATCAAGACCGATCGATTCGTACCCTGGCGCTCCGTAAACATTTGATATCTCCGTTGGATCTTTTTCCAGATCATACAATTCCCACGAATCCGCACCACCATAGAAATATGCCAGCTTATACCGTTTTGTCCTTATGCCAAAATGCGGATAAACATGATGCGGCTGCGGAAATTCATAATAATGGTAATAAGCTCCTTTTCTCCACGGCGTTTTGGTAACCTGTGGTGTGTGAAGCAAAGGCAAAAACGATGTTCCCTGGATATCAGCAGGGATTTTTGTTCCGGCAATATTGAGTAAAGTTGGCGCCCAGTCTATATTCAGAATTAGTTGTTCAACTGTTGTACCGGGTTTTATTACGCCGGGATAGCGAATTACAAATGGCGTTTTTAGCGATTCTTCGTATATAAATCTTTTGTCAAACCAGCCATGTTCACCCAGATAAAAACCTTGGTCAGAAGCGTAAATAACAACTGTATTTTTAGACAAACCACTCTGATCCAGATAGTCCAGCATTTTACCGATATTTCTATCAAGCGATTTTGCTGTTGAAAGATAATCCTTGATATAACGCTGATATTTCCATTTTACCAAAGCTTCACCGGTCAGTTTTTTATCATCAAAATCTTTGCTGATTTTATTTTCGTAGTAGTCGGAAAATATTTTTTTCTGCTCCGGTGTAAATCTTTTGTACATCCCGTCTTTCTCATAATCCGCATGTACTTTCAAATCTTGCCTTAGCAGCATCGTTTTATCAATCGTCATATCCTGCTTTCCGGCAGCGATGCGGTTTTTATAATCATCGAAAAAATTCGCAGGCAACGGAAAATCCACATCATCATAAGCCCCAAGATCCTGTAAATCCGGAAGCCATTCCCGGTGCGTCGCTTTTTCCCCAACAACCATAAAAAATGGTTTCGACTGGTCTCTTTCTTTTAGCCAATTCAACGAAAGATCTGTAATGATGTCTGTCACATAACCATTGACACGCGTTGTATCACCTTTTTGGCCAATCAAATCCGGATTGTAATATTGTCCCTGCCCGGGTAAAACTTTCCAGAAATCAAATCCAACCGGCAAACTTCCCAAATGCCATTTCCCAACCCAGGCCGTTTGGTAACCACTTTTTTGAAGAAGTGCAGGAAATATTTGCTGCGTTACATCAAACTTTTTTTCATTCACTTTATAACCATTCATGTGGCTATATTTTCCGGTAAGTAAAGTAGCACGGCTCGGACCGCAAATGGAATTTGTTATTAAAGCGTTTGTCAAAATAGCACCTTCACGCGCAATCCGGTCAATATTGGGTGTTTGTGCCAATTTGCTCCCATAGGCACTTATAGCCTGATAAGCATGATCATCGGAAAATATAAAAATGATATTGGGCCTTTTCTCTTGTCTGTTCTGGGCTAATAAAACGAAATCAGTTCCCAAAAAAAGGTACAAAAAAACGAGGATAAACGATAAAAATTTCAGGCTGATCTTTCGGGTTTGCATGGTATAAATAAACAAGTAACGAATTACTCTATAAAATTAGTAGACAAAATAACTTTATATACTTTCAAAAAACAAGGATTAATTAAAATAAGCCATTTCCTTCAAAATAATACTCACAAAAAAAGCGGAACAACCCAAGGTCGTTCCGCTTTAATACAAAAGGATTTTGATGCTTATTTAAGCGTTTCCTTCAAACCTTGTACCGTTTCCAGATGATGATTTAAAGTTGGTAATTTTTCTGCTGCCCAAGTTTTTATGTCAGCATCTATACCGTCTTTCGAAGCATCTTCAAATTCCTTAATGTCTTCCTTGTGGTCATCAACCATAGCAGAAACATAAGCTTTGTCAAAGTCCTTTCCGGTTTTCTCTGCGAGATCGTTATACATTTTCTGACATTTCTCGCTTAATGTTGTTGGCAAAGTAATATTCTTCTTAGCTGCCAGCGCTTTCAGTTCGTCATTCGCTTTCGAATGATCTTTTACCATCATTTTACCAAAATCTTTTACGCCGGGAGAAGCTGCATTTTTTTCAGCCAGCTCTCCTAATTGTACTTCCAGCATTCCGCCATCCGCTGCTGCAACCGCAAATTCTGTATCGTCTTCAATTTTTGTATCATCGAATTTTTTTTCGTTGGCATCTTCCGCCATGTCCTTGCTGTCTTCTTTTTTTGAAGAGTTACAAGACGAGAATGTCAATATACTTGCCAGAAACAGCGCACTTAATGTGACCTTATTCATAATTTCTTACATTTTAGGTGATATTTGGTACCAAAAATCAAAAAATTATGCCATCAAAATTTTCTTGGGCATCTGTCCTGAAAAGCTGTTTTAGCTAAATCGATCCCTAAATCCCATATCTCACAATGGCGATTTTATTCAACATTGAATATATTAAATCCGAAAGAATCGAAAAAATTTGTATTAATTTTATGTTCTGTTTAACCTATGAAAAAAGTTTGTTGTGTAAGACCTGGTAATCATAACTTTGTCAGATTCAAATAACATAAACCAGAACTTGACGCAATTTCAGGAGTACCAAAATATGACCCCGGATAAATTCTACAATATTTTTTTAGCAGATGATGACGAAGATGATACGTTCCTTTTTCAGGAAGCATTAGAACAACTTCCCCTATCGTCTAACCTTGTAACAGCTGAAAATGGTTTGGAATTGATGAAAAAATTAAATTCAAGTGAAGTCGTTCCTGACATAATATTTCTGGACATGAACATGCCGGTTAAAAACGGACTTGAATGTCTTTCAGAACTGAGGTCAACGGATACTTTCCGGAAAACTCCGGTTATTATTTTATCCACTTCCGTAGCGGGTTATCTTCTGGAATCAGCTTACAATGCAGGTGCTAACCTCTATGTTCAGAAGCCAACCAGTTTTTCGAGCCTGATCTGCATTCTTGAAAAATGTTTATCGAAGAAAAGTGATCTTGCTTCACACCAATGAAAAAGGAGAAAAATGTGCTTTGTCCGCCAGCCATGTGAACAAATATATCAGAATATATACCGGAGCAAATTTTTCCGCAAAAGATTTCCGTACCTGGACGGGTACTGTTACTGCCTTTGAGTTTTTGAGTAGCCAATCAGAATATAAAACCAAAAGAGAATTTACAAAAACAGTAAATACTTGCCTGGGTGCCGTAGCTGCACATTTGGGAAATACACGAACCGTTTGCAGAAAATACTATGTGCATCCTGCTGTTTTCCTGGCTTATGAAAAAGGAAAAATCCAGCGCATTTTTCATAAAGAAGTAGATCATGCCAAATATCTTTCCGATAATGAATTGCATGTAAAAGCATTATTGGCGCATCTGGCTTAATCCGTCGCAAGTTTGAGATCGTATATTTCTCACTATGCGAAAACTACTTTTAATATTAATCATTTTATTTCCCCTGGTGTCTTTTGGCCAGAGGATTGATAATATTGCCTCATTCAGAAATGTAACGGGGGAAAAATATCTCAGGATTCATTATGACAATGATTTCTACACCAAAACGGATTATTATTATACTCAGGGTTACAATCTGGAATTTGTCAATCCGGCCCTGAAAAAAAATCCGTTATCACAAACATTGCTGCGGTTAAAAAACAGCCGTACAAAATATGGTATTTCTTTTGAGCATTACGGTTTCACTCCTACCAGTATTAAAAGCAACGAAATTCTACGGAATGATCGTCCGTTTGCCGGCGTGATTATGCTCAAAAGTTTCGCCGTTTCTGTTGACACTTTGCACAAATCAAGATTGTCTTCCATATTAAGTACCGGTATGCTTGGCCCAGCTGCCTTTGCGGGTAAAATGCAAAAGAAAATTCATAGCTGGACGGGAGATCCCGAGCCGATGGGCTGGCAATATCAGATCCGAAATGAGGTGGTAGTTAATTATGAATTGAACTACGAAAAAGAAATTTTCAATGTTCCCGATATCATTTCTCTGAACACAAATTCAGGAATTCGTCTCGGTACGCTTTCTGATAAAATCCAGGGCGGAGCTACGCTTACAATTGGAAGATTTGATTCTCCCTTTCAAACACATGAAAAAAGAATTAAAAACAATTATCAGCTTTATTTCTATACCCAGCCTTTGGTTAGTCTGATTGGATATGACGCAAGTATGCAGGGAGGAATTATCAACCGGAGCAGTCCTTATACTTTAACGGCGGGACAAATCAACCGTTTCACTTTTCAGAATTCTTATGGGGTGATATTAAGTGTGCGGAATCTTTACGTTGAATATTACCGGACCTACCTGAGTAAGGAATTTGAAACCGGCAGAACCCATAAATGGGGTGGCCTTAAAATTGGATTCGCCTTCTAATAATACACAAATAGCTTATTATCAAATAGTTAAAAAACTATTTGACCCATAACTCCATACGTAAAAGTACTTAAATTACTCACCATCGGGAAAAAACGGCAACACTTCACCCCGGTTTTGCCATATAAAAACGCCTTCCGATACAAATATTTTGATGGCATAAAGTTTTTAAATCTGTCAGCATTATCCATTTAAAATTACACTGTTATGTCAGCGAACGAAAATCTTATAGAAGTATTAAATGACCTGATCCAAATTAACAACGACCGTATTGAAGGATACGAAAAAGCGATCAAGGAAACAGATGACATCGACGTAGACCTGCAAGGTTTATTCCAGAAAATGGCAAACGAAAGCAGAGGTTATGTATCGGAATTAACATCTCAGATTGTTAGCCTTGGTGGTGAGGTTGAAACAGGTACTACAAATTCCGGTAAAATTTACCGTATCTGGATGGATGTGAAAGCAACATTTACAGGCCATAGCAGGCAGGCAGCACTTGAAAGCTGTGAAGGCGGAGAAGATGCAGCACAAGAGGCATACGCGGATGCATTGGCATCAGATGCTGAAATCCCGGTTGACGTCAGACAACTGATTACAGATCAAAAAGCATCGTTGCTTACATCACACGATTTGATCAAAAAATACCGTGATGCACACCAAGCAGTAAATAGCTTATAATAGTCAAAATATACAAAAATCCCGGATTGAGAAATTCTCAATCCGGGATTTTTTAGTATAAGCAAATACAAAATTTCCGAGACTAATTTCAGCCAATCATTAACCCTTAATAATTACCCCTTAACAATTATAACCGCGCTAATAATTCTGCCTTCTTGGCCTTATATTCCTCTTCTGTAATATGTCCTTTTTCAAATAAACCTGAAAGCTTTTCAATTGTTGAGAATATTGAATCCTCCGAAATTGGTGCCAATATAGGTTTAGAAGCATTTTCTTTCTCATTCCATCCCTGAGATTTTACCACATCATAAGCAAGTCCGGGTGTTTCCTGGGTCAAATTTCCAGGTTCTGAAATCAAAGGTAAACTGGAAATATCAACCGGACCATCCTGGCTTGTTAACAAATAAGACTGCCCTGAGCCTTGTTGCTGCGAAACGCCGGAAATCTGGTGATGTTTTGTATCGTAAATTGCTCTGTTACCATTTTGTTCTATCACCAAACGGTGCACCGGCCCAAAATAAGCATATCGGAAATTATTTTGAGAACCACTCGATGTTGGATTACCAAAAACGGTCGGCCACGGTTTGCCCGAAATTCCGTTTTTACTTTCAATGGTTTGCTCAGTTGGTTCTTCAAAAAGAATTTCGGTTGAAACAAGTTGAGCAAGTTCGGTACAAAGCTGGTCGACGGTAATTTTCAAAGTCCGGTTGAACATATCGCCTACCATCGTCATTCCGCCCTTCATCCATTGACCGCTGCCGCCAAGTTCGGGAATATTAAATTGAGCCATTGTGGCATTGCCATTAATTACAGCTTTCAACATGGCGAAAACACTGTCCTTACCTAATTCATATCGTGATGCTATATCGTCAATTTTCTGTTGACCTTCTTTCGTGAGCGTTTTCATATGACTTCTTTTTATACCAAAACATTATATTTCAATTCAATATAACAAAAATGGTGCCATACAGCGCTTTTTCATTTTGACTGATCAACGATTTCCTGCCATTTTTTTTCAAGTTTTTCGTTATTCCGAATCCCTTTCTGATGAAATGCAACGTCTTTTGCATACTTAATTCTGTCGTCCGTAAGCGGATGCGTCCTTAGCAGATTTAAAGTTTCGGAATCCTTTGATTCCAATTTTAACAAAGAAAATAAATCAGCAAAACCTTTTAAGTTCAATCCGTTCGCCTGCAAAATTACAACCGCTTTTTCATCAGCATCCTTTTCAAGGTTTCGGGAATAATTTAAATTCAACAGCATATTGGAATTATCTGCGAGAACGGCCGTAATTCCATTGATATCATTGAAAATTAAGGAAATCAATAAATAACCGGATAAACTACGGAAAATACTTTTCAACGAATGCCGGTAATGCACATGCGCGACTTCATGTGCCAGAAGCGCTGCAAGTTCTTCTTTCGTTTTCATTTTTGAAATTATTTTATCAAAAACGACAATATGGCCGCCAGGCAAGGCAAATGCATTCATTTTATCTTCTTTGACCACAGTAACCTCAACCGGATAATCCGTTTTAAAATCAATTTCTTTTACAAAATCATTGACGCTGCGCGTCAGACTATCATCCTTGTTGTATTGAGAAATTACATTTTCATACATGGTTTCTCCCAGTTGCGTCTCCATACTTATTGGTATTTTATCTGCAACCGTTTCCGCGAACCATGGAAGAATATAAAAATAGGCTACGGCAAGTAAGCCAGCCAATGCACAGGCAAGTCCGGCAATGACAGTTCCGTTCTGATTTATTAATAAATCGATTTTCTTACGAAAAAACGCCTTTTCAGGATATAGTTTTTTAAGTGAAACGAGCAGATTTTCGTCTTTACATTCGATCGTTTGTTTGGGGAAATCACCATATCTGAAAATATAAAGTGAATTAAAACCAAGATCTCTCTCAATTCCATTGATTTCCCATTGAACTATCTGTTCATTTTGATCCTGATCAACATACTGAATGATCCAGTGATCCGGCTTCAAATCCAACGTTGCCTGATGTGTTACCGAAAACTTTCCATCGAAGTACAAAATATTGAAATGGTACATAAAACAGCTTCTCTTTATACCAAACCAATATCAATCATATCCGAAATATCTTCACCGGTTGCATCGCGATAATCCATTTCAGTTTGTTGAATTGCATTCACGTCCAGATTTCCTTCGATCAGAATATTCGAGAAAATAAAATTAAGCGTACGGACGGTCGCCCACGGAGTTCCAAAACCAAGAGTTAATATAACGATGAAAAGATTTCCAATAATCAGTTTGAAATATCCGCCCGCGGTTGCGGTCGAACGGAATTTTACAATTTCTCCGTCCTGCTCCATTTGGATATTATCGACAAAAAAACGGAACAAGTCTTTTACATACCAGAAAGAATAAACGCCCAGTGTAATTAACGTCAGAAAATAACCTTTTAGATGCAGCTTGAAATAGTCCGTGCCTCCGCCATTATACGCAAATGAAATGCTTCCAAAACGGAGGTGACCAAATATGTATTTTCTGATTTTAATAATAAACCAGAAATAGTAAATTCCTAAAGTGGAAATCGTGATCAGTGCACCAATGATAAATTCCTGCAAAAATTCCTTCCTATCGCCGCGATAGCCAAAATGAATTCCGCGCCAGGATGAACGCGACGCCCGGTATTTTGTGGAACCGTGAATGGCTATTGGAATTAGTAAAATAAAAGCTGCATAGGTTACTAAAAAGCCAATACTCATGATCAATGGCTTTTTTGAAAAAATACAGATTAGCAAAAATGCATAGATCACGATAAAAATTCCGATCGCTTTGATAAAGCCAATAAACATTTCTTTGCCCGTTCCGTGAAAAGTAAAACGGCTGCCTTCAAATTCCGTTTCCTGATAAACATATTGCAGAATTGCAGCTTTTGCCCATGGATAATACATTCCAACGGTAACAATGGTCAACAATAAATTGACGATGTAGATACCAAAAAGTTTGCTGCCTTCTCCATGAAAGGTAACTTGGCGTAGATCTTTTTCTTCCATTTTTAAAATTGAGAGGATGAGATGCTAAATATAGGATAAATAACATAAAATCTATTTTTCTTACTTTTAAAATAATCGTATTTATCAAATTGAATTCTCTGCCAGAAAAAAACAGTAAGCACTAGCAGTTTGCACCTTTTAATTAAAAATACTTTAAATCTGAAAATGAAATATTTATTAATTCCTCTGCTTTTTATCGTTTGCATCACATCGCTGAAAGCATCAAAAGTTGACACCGTTTCCACATATAGTCCTTCCATGCGGAAAAACATTAAGGCTGTTGTCATTACTCCTGACGTTATTAAATCAACTGAAAAACTTCCTGTTTTATATTTATTACACGGTTACAGCGGCAATCAGGCCGACTGGATCAGTAAGGTAAAAGCAGTGGCTGAATTTGCTGATCAGTATAAGTTAATCATTGTTTGTCCGGATGGAAATTTTTCAAGCTGGTATTTTGACAGTCCGGTTGATACTACTTTGAAATACGAAACCTACGTAAGTTCCGAGCTTGTATCATGGATTGATTCACATTACAAAACAATCAATAACAAATCCGGAAGAGCCATTACCGGTTTGAGTATGGGCGGGCACGGCGCATTATTTCTGGCGCTCAAACATCAGGATGTTTTTGGTGCTGCAGGCAGTATGAGCGGCGGTGTGGATTTGCGGCCTTTTCCTTTAAACTGGGATCTGGCGAAAAAGCTGGGGCCTTATGCAGAGTTTCCCGAAAGATGGGAAAGCCACAGTGTAGTTAACCTGACTTATCTTTTAACTCCAAAAACACTGCCATTGATTATCGATTGCGGAACGGAGGATTTCTTTTTTCCTGTCAACGTAAAACTACATCAGAAACTTCTGGACAATAATATTCCACATGATTTCATTACCCGAAAAGGTGCGCATAATTGGGAATACTGGACAAATGCAATAAGTTATCAGGTTTTATTTTTCTCAAAATTTTTTAAAACCGCAGCGTAAATTATAATAAAAAAGCGGGGCACAGTTTCTATTCGTTAGAAACTGTGCCCCGCTTTTTGTGAAATTCAATATTAAGTCAACCTCATCTCAAACAGATCTTTTGATTTGCTGTAAACATATGTGACTACCAAAAGTGTTATTGCTCCACCTACCAAAACGGTTGGAATTGGTCCGGCCAATCTTGTTGCCAATCCGGATTCAAATGCGCCAAGTTCATTAGAAGAACTTACAAAAATTCCACTTACCGAAGCAACACGCCCGCGCATTTCATCCGGAGGAAAAATCTGCATAATTGTTTGACGGATTACTACGCTGATACTATCGCAAATTCCAGTTGCAAATAACGCCGTACAAGACAGCCAAAAATTGGTTGAAAGAGAAAATATGATTGTAAAAACACCAAAACCAGCCACGGAAATTAACATATTTCGCCACGCCTGATGTGTCGGTGGGAAATGCGCCATAGCAAACATGGTAATCAAAGCACCAACGGACGGAGCGGCTCTTAACAATCCTAAACCTTCCGGACCAACATGCAGAATATCTTCCGCAAAAACGGGTAAAATAGCAATCACACCACCAAATAATACAGAAAACATATCCAGCGAAAGCGCGTATAAAATAATTTTAGTACTGAACACAAATCGCAAACCATCTCTCAGACTTTGCCAGATTGAGATCGTTGACAGTCGGTTATTAACCGGATTCGTTTTTATCAAAGTGATCAATACCAGACAAACTACCATCGTGATCATAATAGCGAGCAAGGTATGCGTCAACCCCATATATACATAGAGAAAACCCGCAATCCCGGGGCCGATCACGGCACCAGCTTGTGAAAATGTACTGCTCCACGTTGAAGAATTAGAATAAATTTCTCTGGGAACAAGGAATGGTTTCAACGAAGAAGAAGCCGGGGAATAAAAACCCTTTGCCAGCCCAATCAGAAAAAAAACTGAATAAACAGACCACAAATGCTGATTTGTAGTTAGAACAGCAATCCATTGAGGTTGAAAAAGGAAATATAAAATGGCAGACCCGGCAATGATTACCGACAAACTCACACGAAGAATAATCCGTCTGTCGTTACGATCTGCAACGTGGCCGCCGAAAAGAGAAACTGCAATGAAGGGAACAACTTCCGCCAGACCGATCATTCCCAAAGCCAAAGGATCATGGGTTAGCCGGTAAAGTTCATAGGCGATGATCACTTCCTGGATCAGGAGCGCGCATCTGTACAAAAAGCTATTGGCAAGAAAATAGCGAAATTCGGGAAAGCGAAGTGCGGAGTAAGCGTCGTGTTTGACTGGTGTATTCAACTTATTGTCAAATTAGTTAAAGAGAACCAACCTTGAACAAGAATGTGTTAGCCCGTATATAAGTAACAATAAATCAAAATCCGAGTTCTCGGTTTTAGTATAACTTTTCAAAAAAGTCCTTCCTCTGATATTTATATTTATTAAATTTCAATTTTCAACAAAATTGTACTATTCTATCATTCTATCATTCTATCATTCTATCATTCTATCATTCTATCATTAAAAAACTAAACCTTCACCCCGCTCAGTTCCTTTTGCACAAACAAATAATTCTCTTCATCAAAACATACAAAAATCACCTTTTCAATTTTGTCATTTTTGGACAGAAATTTTAAAACTGTTTGCACCGCAACTTGCGCGGCCACAAATTTTGGATAACCATAAACGCCTGTGCTGATATTTGGAAATGCAACGGATTTGCAGCCATTCATGGCGGCAAGCTGCAAGGAATTGATATAACAATTGGAAAGTTTTTCTGCCTCGTCCTTTTCGCCTCCGTTCCAAACCGGACCAACGGTATGGATTACGAATTTTGAAGGTAATTTTCCAGCCGTTGTAATTACTGCCTCACCGGTTTTACAACCACCTTGTCTTGCTACAATTTTTCTGCATTCTTCTAAAATTTCCGATCCGCCAGCTCTGTGAATGGCGCCGTCTACACCTCCACCTCCGAGCAAAGAAGAATTTGCGGCGTTAACTATCGCGTCCACAGCAAGTTTGGTTATGTCGCCTTTGATAAGTTCAATTTTGGATGTAGAATAACTCATATCGATTTGTCAAAAAAATTATATCCGGTTGCGGAAGTTTTGCTCTCAGCAAAAGTTATAATTATAAAAATTCGGCTGGCGAAATACATTCTTTCAAATAGTCAACAATGGTCCGGATTGTTCTTTCAAAGTCATCAAATGACGCAGGTTTTTTGAAAAAACCCTGAACAGAAGTAGAATAGGCATCAATTACCAATTGCTGGTTAGCACCTGTCGTGAAAAATAAATAGGGAATGCATTTGATGCTTTCCTGCTCATGATTATGCACAACATCCCTGATTTCCAGGCCATTCATTTTCGGCATATTAATATCAGACAAAATCAACAATGGTTTGGAATTTGTTGTATCAAGATATTCCATCGCTTTTATACCGTCCTCAAAAAACAAGATCTGGTTGCCGTAAGCAAGATTTTTAAAAGTCTCTCCTATCAAAAACTGATCTTCCAAATCATCTTCAATGACAATTATAGGTCCGTCAATATTCATCATTTGCTAAGTTTAGTTGAGAAGTTACATTGATCAAGAATTTATTAAAAGAACCATTCCCATTGACAGACTTAACGATTTCCCAATTAATAATCAGGCTTTTTAAGACAATAAAAAAGCCCGGAAATTCCGGGCTGATAGAGAAAATGTTACTTGCTTATTAATTTCAAATATTCCTCCCCGAGAGGTGATAAGGTATATCCCGGCTCATGGCTGATTGTCAGGCCAAGTGCTTTCAGTTTTCTTATATTCAGTTTTAGCCATTCTTTTTCTTTTTTTGCTTTAATCGCCAAATCAGCAGCCCGTAGTTTCGGGTTTTCCTGAATTGCGATTAAAGTTTTTGTAGTCCACTTGCCCACCTTGCTGAATTTATCCAGATTTTCCAGAGCAATTTTCAGTGCTTCCAGTTCCTCTTCATCGATAGCAACTTCTTCTCTTAATTCAATCCTGGGACTTTCGGAATCAAAAACGACCTCGATTTTATAAATTTCGCCATCTTTCTGGCTTTCCAGAAGCTGAACCAATGGTTGGGCGGCTGCAAATCCAGCCTTTTGTGCGTCTGCGTCTGTAATTTTATCAAGATCCGTTTTTCCCGTTGAAACAATCCGGATCACACCTACGCTGGTTTTTACAAGGCTGCCAGCATTCACCTGAAGTTTTTTCCATTTACGGAATGCCAGTGAAATGCTTCCTGCCTTTATTCCTTCGAGATGTTTTTGTTTAATGAGCATAGTTAAATCAATTTCAAAATTTTCATAAAGATAACCTTTCTAACCCAAAAAGTCTGACTTGAATATTTGATCCGGACATCACAACAATTCTAAAACATTTCTGGCAGGATTATTTATTATTTCCAAATACCAAACCATCACTTCCTTAACGAGCTCAACAATGACTGACCCAATACTACAAAACTGTATCGACCTTTGTAATGCATGTGCTGCTGCCTGCAACTACTGCGCAAGTGCTTGTTTGAAAGAAAAAGATGTAAATATGCAGGCAAAATGCATTAATCTGGATTTACAGTGTTCTGCTTTATGTTATGCGACGGCACAATTACTGATTTTAGACAGCGAATTTGCAGACAATCTGTGTAAAGTATGTGCCGATGTTTGTAACGCTTGCGCAGCTGAATGTGAAAAACATGCGAAAATGGGAATGAAACATTGTGAAATGTGCGCCGAAGCATGTAGAAATTGTGCCAAAGCTTGTGAAGAAATGGTACAGTTGGAAGTTAAATAAATAAAACGATCTTACGTTCTAACTTCAACAAACATAGAAAAGCTCCATGTTATTCAGATAACATGGAGCTTTTCTATGTTTTATAATTACTTCGAAGGCTAAACCGCGAAGTAATTCTATAAATTTCAGGAAAATTATCTACACAGATTGCGAACAACCTGTATATTAGATAAAAAATTAATAACCAGCGCATTCAATGAAGAGACTTTTCCTTAGCTTAATTTTCTTTTGCAATATTTTCACTGCTAATGCACAGGATAATCAGCCTTCGCCGGGAAGGACTGAGGCAGAAAATTACACCCAAATGAGCGGTGTTTCAACAGAAAACACAAGCGACACGGGCGGTGGACTCAATGTAGGTTATATTGATGCCAACGATTGGATGGATTACCAGATTCAGGCTTCGTCAGCAGGAACTTATACTTTCAATTTTCGGGTAGCCAATAGTTATGGAAACGGAATTATCGAGATTCAGGATACTAATGGATCTGTACTCGGACAAGTTAGCGTCCCACAAACTGGTGGCTGGCAAAATTGGACTACAATCAGCACAGAGGCTACATTACCGGCAGGGAATCAGACAATCAGGATTTTTGCCAGAGCAGGGGAATTCAACTTTAACTGGTTTGAAGCTTATCAGGGAAATTTAATTCCGGGCAAAATTGAGGCTGAAAACTTTACAGCAATCAACGGATCCGGAACTGATACTGCGGAAGATATTGGCGGAGGTTTGGACGTAAGCTGGATCGGTGATAACAGCTGGATGGATTACAGCGTCAACGTACTTTCTGCCGGAATATACACTTTCAAATTTCGCATAGCGAATGGTTTTAGTGACGATGCTTCACTCGCATTAAAAGCTGCTGATGGAACTGTTTTGGGAGAAATCAACAATCTTCCACGCACTGGCGGTATGCAGGGCTGGGCAACAACCAGTATGTTAGTGAATTTACCTGCCGGAAAACAAACACTACGAATTTTTGCAAAAAAAGGAATTTTCAGCCTTAACTGGTTTGAAGTTTCAGGTTCAAAAACATTACCAGGCAGAATCGAGGCTGAGAATTATGATGTTGCCAGTGACGTTCGCCCGGAAGATACAGCAGATTCAGATGGGGTGAAAAATTTAGGTTATATTGATGATGGCGATTTCATGGACTATAATGTCAATTTAGCAACAGCCGGAACTTATAATTTCAACTTCAGAGTAGCCAATCAATATGGAAATGGTAATATTCAGGTAAAAACCGCCGGTGGAAATGTTTTGGGAGAAGTTGATGTGCCTTTGACCGGCGGATGGCAGGTTTGGAAAACCATCAGTACAATAGCAACTTTACCAGCCGGAAATCAGATCATCAGAATATATGCAAACCGGGGAGCTTTCAATTTCAACTGGTTTGAGTTGGCCAAAACAAACCTTATCCCTGGAAAAGTACAGGCTGAAAATTTCAGTGCCGTAAATGGCGTTGCTTCTGAAAACACAGAGGACGTGGATGGCGGGCAGGATATTGGCTGGATCGGCGACAACAACTGGATGGATTATAGTGTGAAGGCAGCGTCAGCAGGTTTTTACACTTTCAAATTCAGAGTTGCTAATGGATTCAGTGACGACGCTTCATTGGAGCTTCGCGCTGCGGACGGAACCGTTTTAGGACAAATTAATAATCTGCCTCGCACAGGCGGAATGCAGGGATGGGGATCTGCCAATCTGATAGCAAAGTTACCAGCGGGCGATCAGGTTTTACGTGTTTTTTCAAAAAAAGGAGTATGGAGCCTTAACTGGTTTGAAGGAACTGTTTCACGCCCGGTACCAGGAAAAATTGAAGCTGAGAGTTTTGATATAGCAAGCGATGTAAGAACAGAAGATACTCAGGATGCAGATGGTGTAAAAAACGTAAATAATATCGATGCCGGAGATTACTTTGATTATAATGTTAATGTAGCATCAGCGGGAACGTATACTTTCAACTTCCGTGTATTTAAAAGCTATGGCGACGGACTTATTCAAATAAAAAATGCTTCCGGGGACATCCTTGGTCAGGTAGAAGTTCCAATTTCTGGCTGGCAGAACTATGTGACCATAAGTACCACAGCAACGCTTCCAGCCGGAAGTCAGGTTTTACGACTTTATGCTGATAAAGGTGACTTTTACTTTAACTGGTTTGAAGTGATCAGCGGAGGAACCGCACCAGTTAAATCCCCTTCGGTTATTACATTTGGTGAACTTCCTGCAAAACTGATGGGATCTGCTCCTTTTGAGCTGACTGTATCCAGTACAAATACTGAAACGCCGATTACGTTTGTTTCTTCAAACCCTTCTGTTGTTTCAGTTTCAAATCAAACAGGAAGCTGGAAAGCGACAATTTTAGCAGCTGATTCAGCTGTAATTACCGCTTCTCAGGCAGAGAGTACTGGTTTTAGTGCAGCAGAAAATGTAGCCAGAACTCAAATTATTCAATCCGTATCAACGCCGGTTGACCCGGAAAATCCTTCCACAGCTATCAAAATTCCCTTGGATCCAAAACGTTGGTATCAATTAAATAATACAAGTAACGGACTTGATGCTTTATTTGATGGTGACACGCAGACGGAAGTAAATACGGGATATGGACTTGCATTGGATCGCTATGACGCGTATTATCCTTTGCTTGAAGGAGAAGAAATCTCATTGGAAAGCATCAGGTTTTTTGACTTCACAGGCACTTTTAAAGATAATCCGATGATTTTATCCGTGATTACAGATCAATGGGAACGTATTCCTGTTGCAACATTCACAGGCGAAGTATACAATGGCTGGGTTGGTCCTTATCCAGGCAGACAATTGGCGGGTGACGCGTTATTCAAACTTGATAATAAAGTAACCAACATCCGTTATCTGGTTTTAAGCATCAAACACGGTTTTCCAACGGAAATGGAATTGTATGGTACTTATAAACCAACCACAAAAGCAGTTACCCCAATCCCTAAAAAAGATATCAAATTAAGAGATTTGTTTGGGGTTAATGCTTACGAATGGAATTTTGAAGACGGTCAAAGTCCATGGGAAATAAGTGAAACCAAAATGAACGCAGCAAAAAGTTTTACCGGAATCCGTCACTATATGGATTGGGAAAAACTGGAAGCCAACGAAGGACAGTTTTCATATAACCCAACGCTTAGCGGCGGCTGGAATTATGATGCAATTTACCAACGTTGCAAAGAGGCAAACATTGAAGTATTAGCTTGTTTGAAAACAGTTCCTGGCTGGATGTTAGCAACATATCCTGAAAGCGAACGTGATGCTGAAAATGTTCCGGTTCGGTATGGAAAGGATTTTGCTGATCCATTATCTTACAAAGATCAGGCTAGAGTGGCTTTTCAATACATTGCACGTTATGGAAGTAACACCAATGTTGACCCTTCATTATTGAGCGTTTATACCTTGCCAAGATGGACGGGCGATACTCCAAATACATTAAAAATAGGTCTTAATCTTATTAAATATATTGAGTGCGATAATGAAAGGGACAAATGGTGGAAGGGAAGAAAAGGCTACCAGACTGCCCGTGAATATGCTGCCAATTTATCCGCTTTTTATGACGGACATAAAAATACAATGGGACCAGGAATTGGTGTAAAAAACGCTGATCCAAATATTAAAGTTGTAAACGCAGGTTTGGTAACCGGCCCCGATTATATCAAAGGTATGGTTGACTGGTGCAGGGAATTCCGTGGCTACAATGCGGATGGCTCAGTCAATTTGTGTTGGGATATTGTTAATTTCCATTTATACACGGACAACGCTTCATCATCTCAAAGCGGAACATCAACGCGTGCAGCAGCTCCGGAAGTAACAACCGCTAATCAGCTTTTGGAAAATTTTGTACAGGTATCACACGATATTTCACATGACATGCCGGTCTGGATTACAGAGGCAGGTTACGATATCGCTCAGACAAGTCCGTTAAAAGTAATTCCAATTGGGAATAAATCTGCTTTGGAAACGCAGGGTGACTGGATTTTAAGAACCTCCTTATTTTCTGCCCGTCATGGTATATCAAAAATGTTCTTCTACCAAATGTATGATGACAATGATGGAGGAGGAATATTCGGTAGTGCGGGTTTAATAAACGAAGATCAGTCGCGCAGACCATCTGCTGATTACTTGTATCAGGTTAATAAACTTTTTGGAGAATATAGCTACAAGGAAACAACTTATCAGGATCCTCTGGTTGACAGATATGATTTGGACGGAAAATCTCTCTACATTTTAACTGTTCCTGACGAAAAAGGCAGAACTGCTAATTATACATTGCATGTAGGCGACTTCTCTCACGCAAAAGTATATCGTCCCAAAGCTGGAAGTGATAATATGGACATGGAAGAAGTTGAAGTTGTAGCCGGAAACATTACGGTTACTGCCACTGAAACTCCAATGTTTATTGTAGGATCAGCATCGAATGCAAGAATAGCCTCAACGGATTCTATCATGGCAACAGCTTCGCTTGTCACTGCCTTATCAACTACCGAAACCGCTTTGACTTTACACGAGTCTGTTCAGGTTTATCCTAATCCAACGGCTCGTTATATTTCAATTGATGTGATGAACAAAAATGATTCGCCGGTTGAAATAAATGTGTTTGACGCCGGTATAGGAAGACTTCACAAACAATTACATGTTAATAAAGAAAATCAGTCAGAATTAAAAGGAATTGATATTTCAGCCTTGCCGGCAGGAGTTTATATCATCGAAATTAAACAAGGTAACAACCGGGCTTTCAGAAAAGTGATTAAGGGATTATAATTGGAGATATTTATTTAGTACTATATTGTAAAGGTTGATCGATTTCCGGTCAACCTTTATTTTTGGTAAAATTCATATTGTAACAGATTTCTATTGAAAAGGATAAACCATGAAAATGTACCAGCAAGGATTTCAGCTAAAAGAAAAACGAAGAGGATTTCATTTAATTACTACGGAGGTTCTCTATGCTATGCCTCAAATTGCCGAGATAAAAATCGGTATGTCCCAGGTTTTCATTCAGCATACTTCGGCCTCTTTAACAATCAATGAAAACGCAGATCCTACGGTCAGAAAAGATTTTGAAATGTTTTTCAATAAAACTGTACGCGAAAACGATCCGGACTATCAACATGATTATGAAGGCTCTGACGATATGCCTGCACATCTTAAAGCTTCCATTCTTGGAAGCTCAGTTATGATCCCAATCCGAAATGGAAAGTTAGCATTGGGGACCTGGCAGGGCATTTATTTATGTGAACATCGGGATCGGGGCGGATCAAGAAGTTTTGTTGTCACCGCTTGGGGAGAATAATATAGAGCCTTTGATTATTTCAAATATTTATCGAACCATTGAAATGCATCAGACTGCATTTTCGCATCAAATTTATGTGGTCCGTCATAAAAAACAGCTTTGTAATGTTGAGCTGCATTTGCCTTTTTATACACTTCTACTAAGATTATATCCGCTTTTTTCATTTCTGAAAGTGTGTATAAGTCGTCGTGAATATTATTTTGCACCAAAGTGGGAAGTGGAACTCGAAGTCCCAAAATTTCCGGAAAGTCAAGGTAATTGGGAAGTAGCGGTGCGTAAGTCATCCAGGTGTGCGTAAATGACTTATGCAGAATCAGATCATTCCATGTTGTCATAAAGCCAACACAAACGGCACATTTAATCCTTGGATCAAGTCCACCAAGATATACAGTGCGTAATCCACCACCTGATAAACCGCCGCAGCCAATTCTATCCGGATCAACATCAGCACGATCACTCAAAATGGAAAGAGCAATTTGATCTTCCGCCAGCACAACACCAGGCCACGTTGTACCAGCAGAAAAAAGTGATTTAGACATAACATGCTCGTGCTCGCCGGCCCACTGGTTATAAAGCTCAATGTTCTCTGGTTTTTCAGAATCTGAGTCTGTTCTGTTATTTACGTTCAATGGTCCATAGCCCAAACCCTCAACGTCTTCATAACGTACACGTCTACTTCCAAAGGCGAAAGTGTCATGTACTAAAACTACGTAACCCTTCCTGGCAATTTCATTAGCCCAGGCTTTTCCACTATAATCTGTGGATTGATGATCCCGGATTAATGGGTGTGGATCATCGGAAGTACGAACAATTTTCCGGTAGCCAAAGTATTTTTTACCAGCGTGATCATGTAACGCCAGAATGCCCGGAAGTGATTTAGTCACACCAGAAGGTTTAAGTAAAACAGCTCTCGTAACTCTTCCATAGGGAAGTTGCCATGACAGCTCTTCTATTTCAAGTCCATCGAAAGTATACTTTTTTTCCACGGTTACTACTGGTACTTCCTGAATACAGGGTTTTGCAAGAAGTTCATTTACTTTGATCAACGCCTCGTTTTTCCATTGATCCAATGCTTGCCATTTAGAATTTCGGAATGAAAGAGCCGGTATTTCTTTTTTCAAGGAAGAAATCCATTGCCCGTAATCGCCAATTATACTTTTTGAACCCGGCATAGAAAGAAATTTATTTTGGGGATTTAATTGCTCCCGTTGACGTAGAGCCGTATGATAAGTTAAGGTTTCATTCTTTCTTATATTTTTATGAAGATTTTCTTTTTATACAAAAAGTAAAGCAATAGCCAAACGATAACCAACCCACCTAAGGCGTTAAATACTTCATGCCATTTCTCAGAGCTATGCATGTAGAATCCTTCAAACAATAAACGGGACGAAGCATTAAAGTCAATAAAACGCATGGCAAGATAAATAACCAACGAATTCATCCCAATTACCCGAAAGAAGAAAGCCCATTTTTGATAGCCCTTGACATCAATAACCCAATAAAACAATGCTAAAAGAAGAAACGCCATACCGGAAGTCAGCATGATAAAAGAACTTGACCACAAATGTTTGTTGATAGGAAATATAAAATTCCAGCATATTCCTATTACTATTCCAATAAAACCCATAATTGACAGCACTTTTACTTTTAAAAAGGATGATTTCATATCAAGTAAAATATCCCCTGCAAGCATTCCGAAAATCGTAATACATATAGCCGGAAATGTCGTTAAAATTGCAAGCTCATCATACTTGACTTGTTTCAGTTTTCCAGGCATAAAATTCCGGTCAAACCAGCCTGCCAAATTGCCTTCAAACGAAAAATCACCTGCACCAAATCCAGGAACCGGAATTAACAGCAAAGCCAGATAGTATAGAATTAGGGTTGATGCAGCCAAATACAGGCGTTGTGTCCGAGAAAAGTTTAAATAAAGAAGAGCACCGACAAAAGTAGCCACCCCAATCCTTCCTAATACACTTCCATATCGTATGTGTGCAGGATCAAAGAAATTAACAGGTGCATTTTTATCCAGAATTCCCAAAGCAATCAAGATCAGCATTCTGACAAATACCTTTCTAAGTAATTTTGCTTTAGTGACGTTTTTTGATAATCCAGCGGCCAAACTGAATACCAAAGAAGTGCCGGCCAGGAAAAGGAACAGAGGAAAAATGAAATCGTAAAATGTAAATCCGTTCCATTCAGGATGAGTAAATTGGGCTGAAACAGAATCTATAAATGCGATACCGGTTTTTCCGTTTAACAAAAAGATAAACGTTCCGCCACCTGATATCATCAACATGTCAAATCCCCGTAACGCATCTATGGATGCAAGTCTTCGGCTAATAAATTCCGATTGCGTAGTCATTGAAAAGGTTTTAGAAGGAATGTCTTCTTTTAAAAGCATAAGACTACGGATTTCTAATAATTGTGTAGATTAGGTTAGCTCTTAGGTTTTGGAATTAATCCGGAAGAAGGTGGACAAAGGTTTCATAAGACTCTAATACAATAACAATCCGTTCTGAATTTAAAACAAATTATTTTACATTCCCCCAAATTTTCGGACTGATTCCTTAACTTCTCTGTCCCGCCGAGCGTAGCCGGGCCGGGCTCGCGGGCGAGTAGGACTTACGCGTCGCGGAAGAGGTACGTAAGTATACCACAAAAAAGACCATCCTTTTGAGATGGTCTTTTTTGTCTTTGTAATAGTATTGTGGCGGCTAGCCTGCGTGTCCCGCACTAGGCGTGGCCCGTACTTTACCAGGTCGGATCGCGCAGGTTTGACCGGGACACGTTGACCGAGTCGCGCAGACCCAAGTATCATCGGCGGTTTTGTCCGGGATGGAAAGAGGTGAACAACAAAAAAAGACCATCCTTTCGAGATGGTCTTTTGATTTTAATAGTATTGTGGCGGCTACCTACTTTACCAGGTTTGACCCAAGTATCATCGGCGGTTCCGGGCTTAACTTCTCTGTTCGGGATGGGAAGAGGTGAACACCGGGCCAATAGCCACCAACAAGATTTTCTGTTGATTTGTGGTATGAGAAGAGTTGAAGCGAGTGTCGCCCCAGACCGTTCCAATAGCCACCAACAAGCTCTTTGTGAGTGTACAATGTTTGAATGATTGAATGATAGAGTTTTGAATGGTGGCTGCCGATGCAGTCATTCATTTATTCACTCATTCAAAATTCACTCA
>NZ_SZVO01000022.1 GCF_005280585.1 Dyadobacter frigoris | reverse complement strand
AATGCACAAACTTCGAAAAATGTCATTAGAAAAACAGCGAGGCTTGCCAGTTATTATAACAGTCCGTGGGTGTTGCTTTATGTGCAAACGCCGAAGGAAAGTATGGATAAAATTGCGCTGGACAAACAACGCCATCTGATCAATAATTTCAAACTGGCCACTGAATTGGGAGGCGAAATAATCCGGGTCGAAAGCGCACATGTTTCCAGAACCATTATGGAAGTTGCCGAGCAAAGACAAATCACAACAATTTGTATCGGAAAGCCGCATATGAGTTTGTTTAAAGTAATTTTGGCTACCAATCTCTTTAACCAGCTGTTGAAAAAGTTGTCTGTCTCTGAAATTGACCTTGTTATTCTGTCCTGATGAAAATAAAAACAAAATTAACCCTCGGTGTAGGGCTGCTTTTTCTGATGATCATTATCCTTTCATTGGTGGCGGCCCGGTATATCAATGTATTGAAAAATGATACAGAAAATATTCTGGCTGATAATTACAATACCCTGGAATATTCACGTAATATGTTGATGTCGCTGGATCAGACACAGCAAAGCACAAAAGCATTTTTCACTTTTGAAGATAATCTTAATAAGCAACGGAAAAATGTTACTGAAATTGGTGAACGGGAGGCAACGGATGCAATTTCAGACCATTTGATACAATTAAAACAAACGCCGGCCAATCTTTTACTTCATCAGCTGATCAGAAAAGATATCACAGAACTGATGCGCCTGAACATGGAAGCGATTCAGCGTAAAAGTGAAATTGCCCAGGAAACTGCGCGCTCTGCTAATTTATGGATCGTGATGACCGGAACGCTTTGTTTCCTTTTTGCTTTTACGTTGCTGGTCAATTTACCAAGTAATATAGCCAATCCGATCAAAGAATTAACAGAAAGTATTAAGGAAATCGCTGCTAAAAATTATTCGCAAAGGGTAAATTTTGGCAGTAAAAATGAGTTTGGAGAATTGGCTGGCTCTTTCAATACCATGGCTGAAAAACTGGAAGAGTATGACAACAGTAATCTTTCTAAAATACTATTTGAAAAAAAGAGAATAGAGACCTTGATCAACAATATGCATGAGCCTGTTTTAGGTTTGGATGAAAATAAAAAAGTATTGTTTGCAAACGACGAAGTGCTGAAAATTTCAGGACTTTTGGCCGAAGATGTCATTGGTAAACCAGCTATTGAAGTTGCGCTTCATAATGATTTGATCCGTTCTTTGGTACAAGGTTTAGTAATGCCAAAACCGCAGACAGAAAAGGAAAAGCCGCTCAAAATTTATGCTGATAATAAGGAAAGTTATTTCGAGAAAGAAATTGTAAATATTACGATTACGCCAACTGGAGAAAAAGAAAAGATCTTTATTGGTCAGGTAATAGTTCTCAAAAATATCACACCTTTTAAAGAGCTGGATTTTGCAAAAACCAATTTTATTGCAACGGTTTCGCATGAATTAAAAACTCCGATTTCATCGATAAAAATGAGTATTCAGTTGTTGGAGAACAAACAGACCGGCGATGTAAATGACGAGCAAAAACAGCTGATTGAAAGTATAAAAGATGATAGTAACCGATTGCTCAAAATTACAGGAGAATTGTTGAATCTTTCGCAGGTTGAAACCGGAAATATTCAATTAAATATACAGCAGAGCGATCCATATAAAATTTTGAAATATGCCATGGAGGCTGTAAAAGTACAGGCTGAACAGAAGCAGATCAAGCTAACTTATGAAGTAGAAGAAAATCTGCCGGAAGTAAAAGCAGATACTGAAAAAACGGCCTGGGTTTTGATCAACTTTCTAACAAATGCAATCCGTTACTCGTCGGAGGAAAGCAAAATCGAAATAGGTGTGAAGAAAGAAATAAATGGTGTTTTGTTTTCGGTTAAAGATCAGGGGAAAGGGATTGAAAGCCGCTACAGGGAAAAGATTTTTGATCGTTATTTCCAGGTGCCAGGGAGTGCGAAAACGGGCACGGGTCTTGGGCTTGCAATCAGCAAAGAATTTATTGAAGCACAGGGCGGAAAGATTGGACTTGATTCAGAAATTGGAATGGGGAGTACTTTTTATTTCAATTTGAATACAAATTAAAATATTGATAAAGTGGCAATCAATTCCAGCTCAACTTGCCAAAGAAAATAAAAAATTTATCTACGGAATAATTAAAGAGGGAGCCAGGACGAGAGAGTACGAATTGGCTATGTCATGGCTAATTGATTGAGGATTAATTCACAAAGTTAATCGCATATCAAAACCAGTAATACCATTAAAAGCATATGAAGACTTTGGGGCTTTTAAGTTATTCCTGGTAGATATTGGTCTTTTGGGTGCTGTTGTAGATATTGATGTAAAAACGCTTTTGGATGGTAATATTTTATTTGAAGAATTTAAGGGTGCTTTAACTGAGCAATTTGTAATGCAGCAATTAATTACTTTTAAAGAAAAATTTACCTATTACTGGTCAGCAGAAAATGCAACTGCCGAAATAGATTTCCTGATTCAATTTTCAGGAAAGATTATTCCGGTCGAAGTTAAGGCGGAAGAAAATTTAAAAGTATTTCATCAAAAATATAATCCGGCTTTAACAATAAGAACTTCGATGTCCGATTTTAGAAGGGAAGAATGGTTAGTTAATCTACCACTGTATGCCCTCAGCGAGTTAGCTACTATTATAATCGAACAGCTAAGAGAAAGGACTTTTCCTAAATAAAATTTTCACAGCTTTCTTTCAAAACCTCCGTTCCAAAGCGAACGAACAGTGTTCATTATCGGACATTGCTCGTTCGCTTTATTTTTGTTAAGTAATTGATATTTAAATATTTAATTTATGAAAAAATCATTGGCAAACTATTTGAACAGCAAAGCTGGACAAATCCATATACAGTAAATATGATTAGCAACTATTTTAAAATCGCCCGAAGGAATCTTGTTAAAAATAAGGTTTATTCATTTATAAATATTGCTGGTCTCGCTACCGGGCTTGCTGTTGCCATGCTAATCGGGCTATGGATTTTTGACGAACTTTCCTTCAATAAATCCTTTGAAAATTATAATCATCTTGCGATTATAAAGCAAAATCAGACATTCAATAACGAAGTCGGAACGCAAAATTCGGTACCCTATTTAATGGGAGAAGAAATTCGTAACAAGTATGGAAGCGATTTCAAATATGTTGTAATGTCCTCCGGGTCTTCTACGGAGATTCTGGCTTTTGGGGATAAAAAAATTTCCAAACAAGGAAGTTATATAGAGCCCGGGATTACAGAAATGTTATCTCTGAAAATGATTAAAGGAACAAGGGCTGGTTTGAAAGAAATTAACTCTATTATGCTTTCGGAGGAAACTTCGAAAGCACTTTTTGGTGATAATGATCCAATTGATAAGGTTATCAAAATAAATAACAAACAGAATTTGAAAGTTACAGGGGTATACGAGGATATTCCATATAATTCTGATTTCAAAGATTTATCGTTCATCGCGCCATGGGAGCTTTATATCAATAACGAAAACTGGTCAGAGAAAAAGACAAATCCCTGGCGTGCCAACATGTTTATCACCTTTGCCCAGATTGCTGATCATACGGATATGGATAAAGTTTCGGCCAAGATCAAGGATGTAAAACTTAATAAAGTAAGGCCGGAAGATGCAGCATTCAAGCCGGAAATTTTTCTTCACCCGCTAAGCAAATGGCACTTATATTCTGAGTTTAAAAATGGCAAAGTTTCTGGTGGAAGTATAGAATTTGTTTGGCTTTTTGGTATCATTGGCATTTTTGTTTTGCTTTTAGCCTGTATCAATTTTATGAATTTGAGTACTGCCAGAAGTGAAAAAAGAGCCAAGGAAGTCGGGATTCGCAAGGCGATTGGTTCTTTGAGAAGTCAGCTTGTTACGCAGTTCTTTAGTGAATCTTTACTTGTAGTGGCGTTTGCTTTTATTTTCTCCGTTGTTTTGGTGCTTTCTGTCCTGCCATTTTTCAATGAAGTGGCGGATAAAAAGATGATATTTCCGTGGAAAGAGCCATTGTTCTGGATTTCAAGTATTGGTTTCAGCATCATTACCGGACTTATTGCAGGAAGTTATCCAGCACTTTATTTGTCCTCATTCCAACCAATTAAGGTTTTGAAAGGAAGCGGTTTTGCCAGAATTAAGCTGGGAAGTTTCGCGGCTGTCCCCCGAAAGGTTTTGGTTGTGGTTCAGTTTACAATCTCTATTATTTTAATTATTGGCACCATTACCGTGTTCCGTCAAATCGAATTTGCCAGAGACCGGCCGGTCGGATATGATAGAAATAATTTGCTGATGGTTGCCATGAACACGCCTGAAATACGCGGACATTATGAAGCCATAAGAAGTGAATTATTGAAAACGGGTGTTGTCAAAGAAATGTCGCAGTCCTCGAATCCCACGACATACATTGCCGCGATCAATAATGGTTACGAATGGGAGGGCAAGGATCCTGCAACGCAGGGGAATTTTGCTACCATGGCCGTTTCTCATGATTTTGGAAAAACAGTTGGCTGGCAGTTTACAGAAGGAAGAGATTTTTCAAGGTCTTTCTCGACGGATTCTTCCGGTGTTGTGATCAATGAAACTGCTGCCAAATTTATGGGATTGAAAAACCCGGTTGGCTCAATTATTAAAGCGGACGGAAAACCGTATCAGGTTATTGGTGTGATCAAAGATATGATCATGGAATCGCCATACAAGGCTTCTTTTCGTACGTGTTTCTTTCTGGAATATGGTTGGGCAAACGTATTCAATATCAAAATAAATCCTGAATCAGGATCGACAGAAGCTTTGAGGGAAATTGAGGAAGTCTTCAAAAAATTTAATCCTGCCGCTCCTTTTGACTATAAATTTACGGACGAGCAGTACGCAAAAAAATTCGGAGAAGAAGTAAGAATAGGTAAACTGACCTCATTTTTTGCAATTCTGGCAATCTTCATTAGTTGTCTGGGTTTATTTGGAATGGCGACTTTCATAGCAGAACAGCGTACAAAGGAAATTGGAATACGAAAAGTACTCGGTGCCTCATTAGCTAGTTTGTGGAGTATGCTTTCCAGGGAATTTATATTGCTGGTCGTTTTGTCCTGCATCATTGCCGCTCCGATTGCCTGGTATTTTATGGAAAGCTGGTTGAATAAATATGATTACCGGACAGAAATGTCGTGGTGGATATTTGCCGTTTCAGGTGTTGGCGCTTTGATTATTACTTTGTTAACGGTAAGTTTTCAAGCCATCAAAGCAGCCTTGATGAATCCGGTAAAAAGTTTAAAAAGCGAGTAGGGGCGGCCCTCGTGGCCGCCCAATCCAAAGCAACCAAAACCAAAGTACCAGTCCAACCCAAATAACCTTATTTCAAATCGAACAAAATCGGTTAGATAATCGCTCATGATATTAAACTATCTTAAAACTGCCCGAAGAAATCTTTGGAAAAATAAAACCAATACATTAATCAATGTGTTCGGGCTGGCACTTGGAATTACTTGCTGTTTAGGTATTTATGTATTTGTGAATTACGAATTGAGCTTCGATAATTTTCACACCAACGCAGACCGGACCTACCGGATCGTGGAGCATAGTCAAAAAGCCAATGGCATTCAGCACTGGCCAACAACGGCTTATCCCTTGGCCGAAGCTTTACGCCGTGAATTTCCGAATATCAGCGTTACCCAAACCGCCGGACCTGATAAGCGAATTATCAGTGCAAAAGATGAAAAAGGTGAGATCCGCAGATTTGAAGAAAAGCGTGTCATGTTCGCTGACAAGAATTATTTGCGTCTTTTTGATTTTAAAAATGCTTTTGAAAAAGGACTTTGGTTGTCAGGAAACGCCACTACGGCTTTCAGTCAGCCTAATTCGGTTGTGTTAACTGAGCAAATGGCAGAACGTTATTTTGGAGTAGTTTCGGATAATTATGATCAACTGATTGGCAAAGTTCTGACATTAAATAATACAGATATTCTTACGGTATCAGGTATAATCCGGAACCCGCCTGCGAATACGAATCTGCCTTTTGATATCCTGATAAACTACGACTTTTTCAAGGTAAATAATACCTACCAGGCCAACAACTGGTCGGGCAATTATCTGGGAACTACGTATGTTGAATTGGCTCCCGGTATGGATCCCGCCAAATTTGAAAAGGCCGTTGATAAACTAAAAAGTAAATATCTGAACGCTGAGGATAATCGACGGATCAGTTATTTTCTGCAACCACTTTCCTACATTCATACTAACTCTTTGTATGCCAGCGAGCCGGGTACCTATGTGATCGGGAAGGAAGTTTTGTGGGGATTGAGCAGTCTGGCTGTGTTTTTGATATTGATCGCTTCTGTTAATTTTATAAATCTGAGTACGGCTCAGGCTATGCAGCGTCAAAAAGAAATTGGCGTTCGTAAAGCCATTGGTAGTAGCGAAGGCCAGTTGTTTTTTCAATTTATGAGCGAAACATTTTTGTTAGCTCTTGTTGCCGGTTTTTTATCGGTCAATGGGCTTTATGCTTTGCTTTGGATCGTTGATCAGAAATTGTCTTTTATTGATTTAAACCTCACACCGACTATCCAAACCTGGCTTTTCGGTGCAGGACTTATTGGAGTAATTACACTGCTTGCCGGCAGTTATCCTGCCTTTGTTTTGTCTGGATTTAAACCGGCTATGGCTATTAAAAATAACGTTCAACGCAAATCAAATGGAATTTCACTGCGTCAGGGGCTTATTGTTTTTCAATTTGGAATAACGTATTGTCTGCTTGTAGCCACCTGGATTTCTTCTGATCAAATGTCGTTTTTTCAAAAAAAAGGACTTGGATTTACAAAGGATGCTGTTTTAACGATCAATGCTCCACGAAATAAAAAGTTTGGAGAACTAGATGCTTTTCGGCAGGAATTGCTTCAATATCATGATATAAAGGAAGTGAGTTTTGCATCGGGAGCTCCCTTGACCAAAAACTGGTATGGCACCGATTTTCACCTAAAATCAGAACCGATTACCATGTCTCGTCAGGCAGAAATGAAAAATACAGATGAGAATTATCAAAAACTTTTTGGTCTGCAACTGGTTGCAGGACAATGGCTTTCAACTTCTAATATGGTTCCCGACAGCGTTGGTTTTAATGGATTTGTAATCAATGAAACTATGGTGAAAATGCTGAATCTGACACCGGAAAAAGCCATTGGAGAAAAACTGGTTATTAATGAAGGCGAAGCACCGATTATAGGCGTTGTGAAGGATTTTCATAATGCATCTTTGCAGCAGGCCATTCAGCCATGCGTATTTATGTACCCTAATACACCCGAGCAAATTCACATACAATTGCTTGGAACCAATGGCCGTCTTTCAAATTTATCACAGACACTCGCACATCTGGCGCAAACCTGGAAACAGACTTTTCCCGATGATGTGTATCAATTTACATTCCTGAATGAATCCCTGGCCAAAAATTATTTTGTAGAACAACTGGTCTTTGACGCATTCAAAACATTTGCAGCCATATCCATTTTCATTTCCTGCCTGGGTCTTTTTGGATTGATCACACTTACTGCCGCACAAAGAACAAAGGAAATCGGAGTTCGAAAAGTGCTTGGAGCATCTGTGGCCAGCGTGGTTGGTATGTTAACGGGCGATTTTGTGAAACTGGTGATTTACGCAATCGTACTTGCTTTGCCAATTTCCTGGTGGTTTATGAATCAATGGCTGCAAGGCTTTGCTTATAAAACCGACATTAACGGATGGATTTTTGTTCTGTCAGGGATTTTTGCCGTGACTATCGCATTGGTAACGGTTAGTTTTCAAAGTATAAAAGCAGCATTAATGGATCCTGTGAAAAGCCTGAAAAGTGAATAGACGATTAGCTTTTAGCCATTAGCTTTTGGCGCCTGGTCTATGGAATTTCCAGAAAGTAATTTAAGTAAATAAAATTGAATTTGACAAGCTAAACGTTAACGCCTAAATCCCGACACCCATGATACGAAATTATTTTAAAATCGCTTTCAGGACATTGATGCATAATAAAAGTTATGCACTGATAAACATTACGGGTTTGGCGCTGGGATTGGCTGCCTGTATCGTAATTTTTCTAGTCGTTCAAAATGAATTGAGCTATGATCAATATCATAGAAAAGCAGATCGTACATATCGTGTGACACTTGGTGGCCGGGACTATAATCCAAGCGTTGCTTTTGCAATAGCTCCGGCTTTTAAAAATGATTTTCCCGAAGCAGAAGTGTCACAATACTTTGCGCAGCAAGGCGGTCTTGTCAGTGTTGGTGAGCAGAAATACAATCAAAAAGTATACGCTTTTGCAGACGAAAATTTTACCAAGATATTTGATTTTACCTGGTTGTCCGGAAATGCAGAAACCGCTTTGAAAGAACCTAATACGGTTATTCTTACTGAAAGTGCAGCCCGGAAATATTTTCATGATAGGGATGCGATGGGTAAAATCATCAAACTTAACAATGAAAAGGATTTGCGGGTAACGGGCGTCATCAAAGATTTGCCTTCCAATACACATCTGGTTTTTTCTTTTTTGGTATCCTGGGAAACAATCAGAAAAGATGTAGACACGTCACATTTCTGGTCGATCCAGGGCGGAATGGTTTATATAACGTTGCCGAAAACTGAATCTGCCAAGTCGGTTCAGGCAAGGTTTCCAGCTTTTATCCAAAAAAACTGGGAAGCTGACATTGCAAAGGAAAAGGGACTTTTGCTTTTACAGCCGTTAAAAGAAATTCATTTTGACAGGCGATATCTCAACCAAATCTCGATGCCAAGATCAAAGGAAACGATTTACGGACTTGCAGGCGTGGCACTTTTCATTATTCTGACGGCATGTATAAATTTCGTAAATCTTGCTACTGCCCAGTCTTTAAAACGTGGAAAAGAAGTTGGTATCCGGAAGACTCTTGGTGCTTTTAGAAAACAACTTATCATGCAGGTTATGGGTGAAACAACGCTGCTTGTTTTAGTATCTGTAGGCTTATCGCTTGTGGCCGTTACGTTATTTTTACCTTATACAGAGACATTGCTGGATATTAGAATTGAAACTGCAAATCTTTTTAAACCCGAAATGATCGGTGCGGTTCTTCTAATTGTTGTTGTAACTATTCTTTTGGCTGGACTTTATCCTGCCTTTATTCAATCCGGATTTCAACCCTTGAAAGCATTGAAATCCGGAGTTTCTGACAATTCAAATGGCAAATCCTATTTACGAAAAGGACTTGTGGTTGTGCAGTTTTCTATAACCCAAATTCTGCTTGTCGGAACTTTGATTGTTGGAAGCCAGATGGATTTCTTTTTGAACAAGGATATTGGTTTTGATAAAGATGCTATCGTTACATTTTCAACAGGAGAAAAAGTAGATGTATTACGTCAAAAATTGATTGATAATCCGGGTGTGCAACAGGTAAGTTTTGCGTCGGGCGGTCCGGCTTACAATACCAATTTTGCTCCTTTTACCTCTCCGGAATTAGGAATGACCGAAAATGATGTGACAGAAATCAAACAGGTGGATGAAAATTATCTGTCCATGTATCATATCAAACTTCTTGCGGGCGAGACGATTACCAAAATAATTTCAAAAGATACTGTCGCCAACCTGGTTGTGAACCAGACATTAATAACAAGATTAGGTATCAGGGATCCGGGAAAGGCAATAGGTCAGCGATTCTTTATTGGCGACCGTCCGATCCGGATTAAAGGTGTCGTTCAGGATTTTCAGAGTGAATCAAAACACAAGAAGATCAGGGCTTGTGTGATAATGTATAACCCAAATTCCTTCTGGCAGGCCAGCGTAAAACTTCGTCCGGAAAAGATGCGGGAAACCCTGGCTTCCATTGAGAAAGACTGGTCTGAATTGAATCCAAAATCATTATTTTCATATGAGTTTATGGATGACCGCATTGCCGGATTATACAATCAGGAATACAAAATGTACACAGCCTTCCGACTGTTTTCAGCCATTGCGATCCTGATTGGTTGTCTGGGTCTGTATGGTCTGGTTTCGCTTATGGCCGTTCAGCGTACCAAAGAAATAGGCATTCGTAAAGTAATGGGCGCTTCCGTTCCAGGGTTGGTTGTGTTGTTTGTCAATCAATTCATCTGGCTGATCCTGATCGCATTTGTAGTAGCCGCACCAATTGCCTGGTTTGCAATGGACAAATGGTTACAAGAATTCGCCTATCACATTAATATTGGCCCAGACATTTTCCTGATTTCCATAGTAACCACATTAATTATAGCAGGCGTCACAATAAGCCATCAAAGCATAAAAGCCGCATTGATGAACCCAATAAAAAGTTTACGAAGCGAGTAGGGGCGGGCCTTGTGTCCGCCCAATCCAGCGCAACGGCAGCGCCCCTAGCGAAAAAGCCACGCCGCCGGAACGCAAAAACAAAACGCATGAAAGAAGCAAAAGCAAGCCAATCAGTTGTAAGTATTCCAGAAGATCCATAGCAATAACTGATTAACATAAATAAAATAAAGCAAACCAAAACCAATTAAATACAACCAACTCCCATGCTCCTCAACCACTTAAAAATCGCATACAGAAATTTGTCACAGAATAAAGGTTATTCTGCCCTGACAATTTTCGGCCTTGCCCTGGGTTTGGCAGTTAGTTTGCTGAGCATTTTATATGTAAAAGACGAGTTGGCCTACGATCATTTCAATACCAAATCTGACCGTATTTACCGCATCAACAGCGACATAACCTATTCAGGAAAAGACTCAAAAGGCGCCCTTGCACCAACGCCCATGGGAGAAACCCTAAAACAAGATTTCCCGGAAATAGAAGAATTTACCAGACTAGGAAAATACGACAGCCAGATTGTAAAAAGTGATCGAACAGCGATCCGTGAAGAAAATATTTTGTACGCAGATTCGACCGTTTTCAATGTTTTCACGCTTCCAATGCTTGCCGGAAATCCTCAAAAAGCATTAACCGGACCCAATTCAGTTGTTATTTCAAGAAGAATAGCCAGGAAATATTTTGGTACGACCAATGCATTAAACAAAATCTTAACATTTAATAATGATGAGGTCCGCCGCGTAACCGGCGTCATGGAAGATATGCCCGAGCAATCACACTTTCAAGCTGATTTTCTTTTGCCTTTGTATGAAACAAAAGATGCGAAAGTGAATAAATGGGGAAATCATATTTTCAACACCTATGTACTTCTCAAACCCGGAACGAGCCCAAAATCAGTAGAAGCCAAATTTGAAAAAATACTACAAACCTATC
Source organism: Dyadobacter frigoris (assembly GCF_005280585.1). Classification (GTDB taxonomy): domain Bacteria; phylum Bacteroidota; class Bacteroidia; order Cytophagales; family Spirosomataceae; genus Dyadobacter; species Dyadobacter frigoris. Next base: position 111,097 of record NZ_SZVO01000022.1, on the reverse strand, counting down.
TTGATCCGGCTTTAAAGCAATATTTTCAAACCACACTTGCCGATACCAGAAAGGCTGGTAATAATTTCAGTTATTCACTGATGCCGCTCACAGATATTCATTTGTACTCCGACCGCCAGGGTGAACTTTCACCGAATGGCAGTATTCAGTATGTCTATATCTTTCTCTTGACCGGCTTATTTATTCTTTTAATTGCCGTTTTCAATTTTATCAATCTAACGACCGCACGCTCGGCCAAAAGAGCCAGAGAAGTCGGGGTAAGAAAAGTGATGGGTTCCGACAGATCCGTTCTTGTATTTCAATTTTTGTCGGAATCTTTACTTACCACCTTTTTGGCATTAGCTACCGGATTGATTTTGTTGTATTTATTGCTTCCCACGTTTAACGATCTTGCGGCAAAACATCTTGCCATAAATACAGAAATCAATCTTTCTTCGATACTTTATTTATTGGCCGGAACAACCCTGGTTAGTATAATAGCAGGAATATATCCCGCCTTTTATCTGTCTTCATTTCAGCCTGTTAAGGCTTTAAAAGGTATTATGGTACAATCCCGATCTCAGGGCTTCCGGAATTCCCTTGTTGCTTTCCAGTTTGCTTTATCTGTTTTGTTAATCATTGGTACGCTGCTTATCAATCAGCAGCTTCAATATATTCAGACTAAAAGAATAGGTTTTGATAAAGACCAGGTTGTCATTATCAATACGGCTCAATCCACGAAATCGCAGGTTTTAACATTTAAAAATGAAGCTTTGCGAAATCCATCCGTAAAAAGTGGAACGGTAAGTGGTTTTTTGCCGGTTACATCCAAACGCTGGAATGATATGTGGTATCCGCAGCAGGAAACGGATCCAAAATATTCTGTCAATATGCAGGAATGGATGGTTGATCCTGATTATATTTCAACACTTCGCATGGAACTTGTATCGGGGAGGGATTTTATTGAAGGAAGAACAACCGATAGTTCTGCAGTAATTGTTAATGAAAGTGCTGCGAAACAATTTGGTTTGCAGGATCCGATTGGAAAAATAATTCATAAGACGGGAGGCGAGCAACTTACCGTTATTGGTGTTGTTAAAGATTTTCACTACGAATCCTTACGGTCAAAAATTGCACCTGTCGGGTTGGTAATTAACGGAAATGCGATTGACAGACCACTTGAAAAATCATTTTTAGAAGCCGTTTCTTTTCGCCTGAATACTGGTGATGTAACGTCCTCACTTGCCGGAATTGAAAAAAAATGGAAAGAAATTGCACCCGGACAACCCTTTGAATATTCGTTTTTAAATGAAGATTTCGATGCCATGTATCGTTCAGAACAGCGCATTGAGCAATTGTTTACCGCTTTTTCAGGAATTGCCATACTCATAGCTTGCCTGGGATTATTAGGTCTCAGCGCATTTTCCGCGGAACAAAGAACGAAGGAAATTGGCGTTCGAAAAGTTCTGGGCGCTTCCATAGGTAGTATCGTTTCACTACTTTCCAAAGACTTTTTGAAACCTGTGTTACTGGCAATTCTCATTGCCACACCAATCGGCTGGTATGCCATGCAAATCTGGTTGCGGGATTTTGCTTATAAAATTGAAATTCAGTGGTGGGTTTTTGCCTGCGCCGGTTTGTCGTCGCTCGCCATTGCTTTACTCACAGTGAGTTTTCAAAGTATAAAAGCAGCATTGATGAATCCGGTGAAAAGTCTGAGAAGTGAATAAAATTGAAGAAAAAGATTCGTATAAACATCCGCGGATTGAAATTTACAACATTACCAAAAATAGCTATGATCACGAACTATTTTAAAATTGCCTGGCGAAATTTATTGAAAAACAGATTTTACTCGCTCATTAACTGTACCGGTTTGACGATTGGGCTTGGTGTAGGTATTCTGATTTTGTTGTGGGTACAGGACGAATTGAGTTTTGATCGGTTTCACAGGCAGTCAGATAATATCTTCAAACTGGAAAACAGGGTAGGAACCGGTTCAAGCCAACAGATATGGACCAGTACTGCGGCACCAATCGGAATTTTAGGTAAAAAAGAACTACCGGAAATCAAGGATGCTGTCAGGCTTTTCCGCAACAATCAATACATCTTGTTTACGTATAAGGATAAAGTTTTCAACGAGAACAATTCCTCTTTTACTGACCCCAACTTATTCTCGGTTTTCGACTTTAAACTCATTAAGGGAGACAGCAGAAAACCCTTTTTTGATGAAAATTCTATAATTCTTACCGAGACAACCGCGAAAAAGTATTTTGGGGATGAAGATCCGATTGGAAAAATTATCTCAGCCAACGATAAAGTAAGTTTTATGGTTACGGGTATAATCCAGGATTTACCAAAGAATTCAAGTATTCAGGCAGATCTGTTTTTACCTATTTCCCGGTTGTTTAAAAACATGTACAGCAGGCGGCAGGATGGCAGAAATTCGGATAACGATTTCCATCAGTTTGATTATTCCACGTACCTGCTTTTGCAACCTGGACAGCCCGTGGGCAATTTGCCCGATAAGCTGAGAAATATACATTTGCGTAACAAAGCCGACGATACTGACGTTGCTTATCTTTTGCAACCTTTGGCTAAGATGCATCTTTACAGATCTGATGGATCTGAAAAAGGTATAGAAACGGTCAGAATGTTCATCATTATTGCGCTCCTTATTCTTGGTATAGCGTGTATCAATTATGTCAATCTTTCCACGGCAAGATCCATATTGCGTTCCAAAGAGGTGAGTATGAGAAAAATAGTCGGAGCAGCGAAAATTCAGCTTTTCTTGCAATTTCTGATCGAAACGACACTGCTCTTTTTATTGGCAACCCTGTTTGCCCTGGTTCTATTGTATTTACTGATACCTGTTTACAATCAGATTGCGGGCAAAGAACTGGTGATCGATTTTACCAGTTATCGCATTTGGGAAGTGATAGGACTTACCATTGGAGGTACACTAATTGCGTCCAGCATATATCCCGCACTATTACTTTCTTCTTTTGATCCGATGAAGGCATTAAAAGGTAAAGTTTCAGGTAAGATAAATGAAGCATTGTTTCGAAAAGGGCTGGTTGTGGTGCAGTTTTCTATTTCCGTCATGTTGATCGCCGGTACTTTTATTATCAGTAATCAGCTTAAATACATTCGTTCCAAGGAGTTGGGTTACGACAAAACGCACGTTTTATCCTTTCCCATGTACGGAATTGGTAAACATTACGATGCTGTTAAGGCAGATTTGATGAACAAGCCAGGAATTAATGCTATTACTAGAGGAAGTTCAAATATTGTCCAACTCGGATCCCAAACCGGTGACAATGAATGGGAGGGAAAAGAAGCAGGTGAAACGCTGATGCTGCGCCCCATGGCAATAGATAAAGACTTTATGCCTTTTTTCAAAATGCAGCTTTTACAGGGAGCTAATTTTACCGGATCAGTAGCGGATTCGCTTCATTTTATTCTCAATGAAACCGCAGTCAAAGCGGCCCGCATCAAGGATCCGATCGGTAAAAAATTCAGATTATGGAACTTCAGCGGAACCATTATTGGTGTGGTAAAGGATTTTCATTTTGAATCGATGAAACAAAAAATAGAACCCGCCATTTTTTCCTATTACCCGGATTACATGAACCGTATTTATATCAAAACCACGGGAGAAGATGCTGCAAAGGCCATTGGCGCCGCGGAAACTTCCTGGAAACAATACAACGGACAGTTTCCGTTTAGTTACGCTTTTCTTGACGATACCTTCAACGACATGTATAAATCTGAAAAGCAAACCGGGCTTCTTTTTAATATTTTCGCCTCCATTGCCATACTGATTTCATGTCTGGGATTATTTGGGCTTGCAGCTTACACAGCTCAGATACGGACAAGGGAAATAGGCGTTCGTAAGGTTTTAGGATCAAGCGTTACCGGCATTATCGGACTTTTAGCCAAAGATTTTATAAAAATGGTGCTGATCGGTATTATTATCGCCGTTCCGATAGCCTGGTACGCCATGGATAAATGGTTGCAGGATTTTGCCTATAAGATCGATATTCAATGGCCTGTTTTTGCGCTGTCGGGCCTTCTCGCTCTTACAGTCGCATTACTCACCGTTTCTTTCCAAAGCATAAAAGCAGCATTGATGAATCCGGTGAAAAGTTTAAAAAGCGAGTAGGGACGGGCCTTGTGTCCGCCCAATCCAGAGCAGAAGCAAAGCCCAATCCAAAAATCCAAAGTTCAAATCGAACAAACTAGAAAAAAGGCTTATGATACGTAATTATTTCAAAATCGCTTTCAGAAATCTTTTGAAGAACAAAGGATATTCTGCTATCAATATTGGTGGTTTGGCTGTTGGTATGGCTGTAACCATGCTAATCGGTTTGTGGATTTATGATGAACTTTCATATGATAAGTACCATCAGAATTATGACAGAATTGGAAAAATTGTGCTTTTGGGTGTGTTTGATGGCGAAGTTTTCCATCAGGAATATATGCCTGCACCCATGGGAGAAGAACTTCGCAATAATTTTCCCGACGATTTTAAATATGTAATAAATTCTTCCTGGAATGGGGAACATATTTTGGCTTTCGGTGACAAGAAATTTACAAAAACCGGGAATTATCTGAGTGAACAGGCTCCTGATATGTTCTCTTTAAAAATGTTAAAAGGAACACGTTCCGGCTTGAAAGAGCAGTCTTCCATTATGTTATCGGAATCTGTTGCCAGTGCACTTTTTGGAAAAGAAAATCCGCTTGATAAAATCGTAAAAATAGATAACAAGCTGAATGTCAAAGTGACCGGTGTTTATGAAGATCTTCCCTACAATTCGGAATTCAGAAATCTGACTTTTATTGCACCCTGGAATTTATATGTTGCAACGCAGGATTGGGTCAAAAGAGCTCTGGATAATAAGGAATGGGACAATAATTCATGGCAGGTTTTAGTACAGATCAATCCAAATTCAGATTACGCGGCGGTATCCAAAAAAATTGCCAATTTAAAATTAAAACATACACCGCATACGGCATTTTTGAAGCCCAGGCTTTATGTGGAACCCATGTCTAACTGGCATTTATACACGGGTTGGGACAAAAGCGGAAATCTCGATGGCCGTATTCAATATGTCTGGCTCTTTGGCATAATCGGTTTTTTTGTGCTGTTGCTGGCTTCTATCAATTTTATGAATTTAAGCACCGCCCGATCAGAAAAACGTGCAAAAGAAGTTGGTATTCGGAAGGCAATCGGTTCGAAACGCGGACAACTTATTTCACAGTTTCTAAGCGAATCATTACTGATTGTTTCGCTGGCTTTTATGCTTTCTATTTGTTTACTAATTGTCTCGCTTCCATTTTTCAATCAGATTGCCGACAAGAAAATGAGTGTTTTGTGGAATAGTCCGGTATTTTGGCTTCTTGGAATAGGTTTCTGTTTGATCACCGGAATTATCTCCGGAAGTTATCCCGCACTTTATTTATCGTCCTTTCAGCCGATAAAAGTTTTAAAAGGAACTTTTAATATTGGACGGTTTGCAGCTATCCCCAGAAAAGTGCTGGTGGTTTTACAATTCACCGTTTCAGTGACGCTTATCATTGGCACAATAATCGTTTTCAGACAAATTCAGTATGCTAAAAACCGACCGATCGGCTACGACAGGAGCGGGCTGATTACCGTTAGTATGAATACACCGGAATTATTTAATCATTATAATGATTTAAGAGCCAGTTTACTGGAAACAGGAGCGGTGACAGAAATGTCAACTTCATCTTCCGCAGTTACAGAAGTAAACTCTAATAATAGTGGATTTGACTGGGCAGATAAAGATCCCAATTTTAAGCCAAATTTTGGTACGATTGCAGTTTCACATGATTTTGGGAAAACGGTTGGCTGGCAATTTAAGGCCGGACATGATTTTTCAAGACAATTTTCAACGGATTCTACGGGTCTGGTTCTAAATGAGACTGCGGTAAAATATATTGGTTTCAAAAGGCCGGAAGATATTCTTGGAAAGATTATCAAGTGGGATAACAAACCTTTTACCGTGATTGGTGTTATCCGTGACATGGTGATGGATTCGCCTTTCAAACCTGTCGATCCTACTATTTTTATGCTGAACTACGGTTGGGCCAATTACATCAACATAAAACTGAATCCGGAAAAGTCCGCAGCAAATTCACTGGCAAAAATAGAAGGGGTTTTCAGGAAATTCAATCCCGGAAGTCCATTTGATTACAGGTTTTCGGACGATCAATATGCTGCCAAATTTGCTTCCGAAGAGAGAATTGCCAAACTGGCCTCTGCCTTTGCTTCTCTGGCAATACTAATCAGTTGCCTCGGTCTTTTTGCTCTCGCTTCTTTTACTGCCGAGCAACGTACCAAAGAAATAGGAATCAGGAAAGTTCTTGGTGCATCAGTGGCCAATCTTTGGGCTTTGTTGTCAGCAGATTTTGTAGTTCTGGTTATTATTTCCTGTGTCGTATCTGTGCCAATCGCTTACTATTTTCTGAACGGATGGTTGCAGAAATATGAATACAGGACGGAAATTTCGTGGTGGATTTTTGCAGCATCAGGTCTTGGTGCCATGTTGATAACGTTGCTTACTGTAAGCTACCAGGCGATAAGAGCCGCGCTTATGGATCCTGTTAAAAGTTTGAAAAGTGAGTAATGGAGCTTTTGGCGATTAGCTGTTAGCGTTCTGGATAGTAAAAAAGACCAATAGAAATTAAATACGAAAAGCTAAACGTTAACGCGCATCATGATACGTAACTATTTCAAAATCGCTTTAAGAAACCTTGTGAAAAATAAGGTTTATACCGGAATTAATATTTTCGGCTTGGCACTTGGTCTGGCGACTTGTCTTTTAATAATACTTTACATTTCCGACGAATACAGCGTAGATAAACATCATCAATACGGCAACCGAATTTTCCGGATTGCGAGTGAATCAAATGGTGAAACCTGGGCGGGAACCGCGGGTCCCTATGCTCAAGGCTTGAAAAATGATTTCCCGGAAGTGGAAGCGGCTACGCGCATACTAAAGTTTCCCGGCTTTGAAGATATGCTTTTAAAAACCGAGGGGAATCGGTCTGTTAATCAATTTTATGAGCCAAACGGGTTTTATGCGGACTCGACCGTTTTTGAAATTTTTTCATATGATTTTAAATATGGGAAAGCTGAAAATGCACTGAATCAGCCCAATACAATAGTTTTGTCAGAAACGCTGGCTTCAAAAATGTTTGGAAACGAAAATCCGCTGGGCAAAACGGTTAGGATTGGTCTTTATTTTGGCGACTTTAATTATACCGTTTCAGGTGTTTTTAAGAATGGCCACAAATCTCATATCGACGCACATTTTTTCCTTTCGATGCAAAATACGGATTTGGGGCCGTGGGTTAGTAACCAAAAAAACTGGTCTGGAAATAACATTTTTCATACTTATATCAAATTGCGTGACGGCTCGGATGCCAAAACATTTGAAAGCAAGCTGCCTCAATTTCTTAGTCGCAATGGTGGTGCGGATCTTAAAGCAATGGGTGTTACCAAACAACTTTTTATTCAATCCGTACCGGATATTTATCTGACTTCTGATCTTGACGGCGAGATTTCTCCGAACGGCAGCATGATATATCTGTACATTTTCGGGATGATCGCTGCTCTGTTACTTCTGATCGCCTGCATTAATTTTATGAATTTGTCAACAGCCAGATCTGAGAAAAGAGCGAAGGAAGTGGGTGTTCGTAAAGCGATGGGAGCATTTAAAATGTCGCTCGTTTATCAGTTTTTAGGTGAATCAATGGCTATGTCGGTACTTGCGCTTTTCCTTTCCTTACTTTTTATCCAGCTTTCCCTTCCGTTTTTTAATGATCTTACGGGCAAGAATCTGACTATTAGCAATAATCTGAATTTCATCGGCTGGATTGTCGGGATTACATTGCTTACGGGATTACTTTCAGGCATTTATCCTGCCTTTTATTTGTCTTCTTTTCGTCCTGTCAGTGTACTTAAAGGAAGATTTGTCAATAATATTTCGGCTTCACTTTTGAGAAAAGGACTGGTTGTTTTTCAATTTACAATATCGATCATACTGATTTTAGGAGCCGTTGTGATCTGGAAACAATTGTCTTTTCTGCAAACTCAAAATCTGGGATTCAATAAAAACCAGAAAATTATTATTCCTCTTAAAACACCGCAGTCACAAAATAATTTTGCTGCGCTGAAAGAAGAAGTTGAAAGAAATTCCGGTGTCGTTTCTGCTTCCGGCGGATCGGCTTATCCCGGAATGGCAAATGTTGAGGATTTACTTTTTTATCCGGAATCTAAGTCGGTTAATGAAGCAGTTGATATCCGTTTCGCCGCCGTTGAAAATGATTACACTGAAACGCTGGGGTTTAAAATGATTTCCGGAAGAACGTTTTCAAAACAATTTACAGCCGATTCAAACAGTATTATTTTAAACGAAGCTGCGGTGAAAGAACTGGGTTTTGATCCGCAAAATGCTTTGGGAAAGAAAGTATATTATGAGCTTCAAAATGTTCGGAAAAGCATGGTTGTTGTGGGCGTGGTTAAGAATTTCAATTTTGAAAGTCTGCATAATGAAATTAAGCCTTATGGATTTACTACAACCATTGCTAATAAACATCAATACTTTATCACAAATTTAAAATCGGAAGATTATACCAAACTGTTGGCGACCTTTCAGGAATCCTGGAAAAGGCTGAATCCGGATACTCCATTTGCTTATTCATTTCTTGATCAGGATTTTCAAAAGAATTATGAGAAGGAGCAGCGCACTTCGCACATCGTCATCTACTTCACTTTCATAGCCATTGTTATTGCCTGTTTGGGTTTATTTGGCCTTACCATTTTCTCCGCAGAACAACGTACCAAAGAAATAGGTATCAGAAAAGTATTGGGCGCTTCGGTGACAAATATCATTGGGTTGCTTTCCAAAGAATTTCTAGTACTGATTTTCTTCGCCATCCTGATCGCCACACCATTGGCCTGGTTAGGCATGAACCGATGGTTGCAGGATTTTGCCTATAAAGTGAATATTGAGTGGTGGGTTTTCGCATTGACAGGACTGCTGGCAATCGCGATTGCTTTATTCACAGTAAGCTTCCAAAGCATAAAAACAGCATTGATGGATCCTGTGAAAAGTTTGAAAAACGAGTAGGAGCGGCCCTTGTGGCCGCCCATTCCATTGCAAAAGCAAACCCGCCCAATCCATTGCAAAAATGAAGCCCAATCCAAAATTCTTAGTTTAATCGGATAAATCAGAAAAGGCATATGATACGTAATTATTTTAAAATCGCTTTCAGAAATCTTTTGAAGAACAAAGGATATTCTGTTATCAATATCGGTGGTTTGGCTGTTGGTATGGCTGTAACCATGCTGATCGGTTTGTGGATTTATGATGAACTGTCATTTAATAAAAATTATGGGAATTATGACAGGATCGGCAAGATTATGGAATCGGGAACTTTTGGAGGGAATATTTTCCATCAGGAGCATATGCCTGCGCCTATGGGCGATGAGCTTCGAAACAATTTTCCCGACGACTTTAAATACGTTGTAAATTCTTCCTGGACAGAAGAGCATATCGTGGCCTATGGCGATAAAAAATTCACAAAAACCGGAAATTATCTCAGTGAACAGGCCCCGGATATGTTTTCGTTAAAGATGCTGAGGGGAACACGTTCCGGTTTAAAGGATCAGTCTTCTGTAATGTTATCCCAATCTGTTGCGAATGCACTTTTTGGAAATGAAAATCCACTCGATAAGATTATAAAAATAGATAATAAGCTGAATGTAAAAGTGACTGGTGTTTATGAAGATCTGCCTTATAATTCAGAATTTAATGATATAACTTTTATTGCTCCCTGGAATTTGTATGTGGCGACGCAGGACTGGGTAAAAAGGGCTTTGGATAATAAGGAGTGGGATAATAATTCCTGGCAGGTTTTGGTTCAGATTAATCCTCACTCAGATTATGAAGCTGTATCCAGGAAAATCGCTGATTTAAAATTAAAACATGCGCCGCAAACGGCATTTTTAAAACCAAGGCTTTATATCCATCCCATGGCCAAATGGCATTTATATACGGGATGGGATAAAAAAGGGAAGCTGGATAGCCGCATCCAATATATTTGGCTTTTGGGTATTATCGGGCTTTTTGTGCTGTTGCTGGCCTCCATCAATTTCATGAATTTAAGCACTGCCAGATCGGAAAAACGAGCAAAAGAAGTAGGAATTCGCAAGGCAATTGGCTCGAAACGGGGACAACTTATATATCAGTTTTTGAGCGAATCGTTGATGATCGTTTCGCTGGCTTTTGTAATTTCCATTATTCTGCTTGTTGCCGCATTGCCATTTTTCAATGAGGTTGCCGATAAAAAAATGAATGTATTGTGGGCGAGTCCGGTCTTTTGGCTTTTAGGAATCGGTTTTTGTCTGATTACCGGAATTGTTTCGGGTAGTTATCCGGCTCTTTATTTGTCGTCTTTCCAGCCAATAAAAGTACTAAAAGGCACTTTTAATATCGGGCGTTTTGCAGCCATCCCCAGAAAAGTACTTGTTGTTTTGCAATTTACTGTTTCGGTAACACTGATTATAGGTACCGTTATTGTTTTCAGGCAAATTCAGTTTGCTAAAAACCGGCCGATAGGTTACGACCGAAGCGGACTGATAACTATTGACATGAATACCCCCGAATTATACAGTCACTATAATACTTTGAGAAGTAATTTGCTGGAAACGGGAGCTGTGGTAGAGATGTCCACTTCTTCGTCCCGGGTTACGAAATTAACTTCTAATAATGGCGGGTTTAATTGGGAAGGTAAGGATCCAAACTTTAAAGAAAATTTTGGTACAGTTGCAGTGACGCATGATTTTGGGAAAACAGTAGGTTGGCAGTTCAAAGGCGGACGTGATTTTTCAAGGCAGTTTGCCACAGATTCTTCCGGTATGATTATGACCGAAACAACTGTAAAATATATGGGATTCAAGACGCCGGAAGATGTAATTGGCAAGCAGGTCAGATGGAATGAAAAAGCATTTACGGTGGTTGGCGTTATTAGCGATATGGTGATGGATTCACCTTTCGAGCCGGTGCGTCCTACTGTTTTTATGTTGAATTACAGCTGGGCTAATGTTATCAATATTAAACTGAACCCGCAATTGCCGGCCGCAAATTCCCTTGGGAAGGTTGAAGACGTTTTCCGAAAATTTAACCCCGGCAGTCCTTTTGACTATAAGTTTACTGATGATCAGTATGCTGCTAAATTCTCTGCCGAAGAGCGTATCGCAAAATTAGCCTCTGCGTTTGCGGGGCTTGCTATCCTAATCAGTTGTCTCGGTCTTTTTGCATTAGCATCTTTTACTGCCGAACAACGCACCAAAGAAATCGGGATCAGAAAAGTGTTAGGTGCTTCTGTGGCCAATCTTTGGGCTTTATTATCAACTGATTTTGTAATTCTCGTTATTATTTCCTGCGTTGTATCTGTGCCAATCGCTTACTATTTTCTAAACGGCTGGTTGCAGAAATATGAATATAGAACTGAAATTTCCTGGTGGGTTTTTGCTGCGTCAGGCTTGGGTGCAATGCTGATAACTTTGCTTACGGTAAGTTACCAGGCGATAAGAGCCGCACTTTTGGATCCCGTAAAAAGTTTAAAAAGCGAGTAGGGGCGGCCCTCGTGGCCGTCCAATCCGGCGCAAAAGCAAACCCGTCCAATCCAAAATTCTTAGTTTAATGGAACAAATCAGAAAATGCCCATGATACGCAATTATTTCAAAATCGCTTTCAGAAATCTGGTTAATGAAAAGTGGTATTCGTTATTGAATATCGGCGGTATGGGTATTGTACTTGCTGTGAGTATTCTGCTTTTTTGGTGGGTAAGGGATGAATTGAGTTACGACAATTTTCATTCGGACATTGAACAAATTTATCGTGTCAATACACGCTTTGGATCGGAAACCGCGGAAAACACATTTCCAGATACGCCGGGTGCCGTTTCAACTGCTGCTTTAAAATCAATTCCAGGCGTTCGCGGAGCTGTCCGGCTTTCTCCCTATTGGGCGAGGATTTTTCGTGTTGGCAATAATACCATCACAGAAAAGGGAGATCTGGCTTATATAGACGGGGATTTTATAAATTTTTTCGACGGCTTTACCCTGCTTTATGGCGATAAAAACAATTTGTTTCCGACGCCTGCTTCTGCAATTTTAACCAGAGATCTTGCCATAAAGTATTTTGGTACGGCCAATGCAGTTGGCAAATTTTTTAAAAACGTAGAGAACAACCAGATACTCACAGTAGGTGCTGTGATTGAGGATAGTCCTGATAACACAAACTTTAAGCAAAAAATGTTTTTGCCTATGCAGGCTAAAGTATTACCGTTTAGAGAAGAAAACAATGGCGATAATCTGGATGAAAGCTGGATTGCTTACGACTTTGAAACATTTGTAAAACTGGATAAAACTACAAATCCTGAAATTGTAGGTCAGAAAATAACTTCAATAAAAAAAGCAGCCAGGAATAAAGATAATGATGCAGTGCTGTATTTTTTACAACCATTCAGCCAACTGCATCTATACTCGCCAGATGGAAAGAGTTCCGGAATGCAGCAGGTTAACCTATTGGGCCTTATCGCATTCTTGCTTTTGAGTATCGGTTGTATCAACTATGTAAATTTGACAACTGCCCGTGCGTCGCGTCGCAACCGCGAAGTTGGAATCCGTAAAGTGGTTGGTGCAAGATCAGGTCAATTGGCCGGACAATTGATGGTAGAATCAATTTTGACTTTAAGTCTTTCACTGGTTTTTGCTGTGTTGTTAATAGAAATTATTCTACCATTTTACCAGGAGATAACAGGAAAAACGGGCCAATTTTCATTGATTGATTTTGATTCAATACTTATCCTAGTCGGAGCCTTGCTTCTGACTTTTTTACTGGCAGGAATTTATCCGGCATTGATGATTGCTGGTTTCAATCCCATCCAGGTATTACGGGGACGCTCGAACCAGCGCAATACTTTGGGTTTACGGAAAGGGCTTGTCGTGACACAATTCGCATTGGCTACGATTTTGATTACCAGTACCTTAATTATTGGAAGCCAGTTGCGTTTTATTCGTGAGCGAAATCCGGGATTTAACCGGGAGCACGTATTTTCTTTCGATGGAAAAAAGTTTGCTTTGCCATTGCAGCAAGCCTTGTCTGAGCAGCCATTCGTTAAAAGTGTGAGTACTGCCAGTGATTCTCCGGTCAATGTTTTAAGAGGAACGGGTACGGTTGAGTGGGAGGGGAAAGATCCTAAATCCATGCCCATTTTTGCTTATACCAGTATCGATCCGGCATTCATTCCAAGTTTTGGGATTAAAATTCTGGACGGGCGAAATTTTGATGGAAGTCCTTCGGATTCGCTTCATTTTATGTTGAACGAGACGGCAGTCAGGCAGATGGGATTGAAAAACCCTCTTGGAAAACGTATAAAAGTTGAAGGGAGAGAAGGCGAGATCATTAGTATTGTCAAAGATTTTAACATTGCCTCAATTCACGAAACAATAAGGCCCCTAATTCTATCCTCCCGACCCCAAATTAATAATATTGTACTCGTCAAAACCACTGGCGAATCCGCCACGACAGCATTGGCTGCAGCACGTAAGTTATGGGGGGAATATGCTCCGGAATATCCTTTTGATTACAAATTCCTTGAAGCACATTACAATGACCAGTATAAATCGGAACAGCAGACGGAACGATTATTCAATTTTTTTGCAGGAATTGCCATCGTCATTTCTTGCCTTGGGTTATTAGGTCTTGTTTCGTTTGCTGCCGAACAGCGGACAAAAGAGATCGGTGTCAGGAAAGTTCTTGGCGCTTCAATAACCAGTATTATCACATTACTATCAAAAGATTTTTTAAAACTGATTTGTATTGCGATCGTCATTGCTATACCGGTTGCCTGGTATTTCATGGAAAAATGGCTGAATAATTTCGCGTTTAAAGTGGATATTGATTGGAAATTATTTCTAGCAGCTGGTCTTCTGACACTCATAACTGCTATTGTTACGATAAGTTTTCAAAGCATAAAAGCAGCGCTCATGAATCCGGTAACAAGTTTAAAAAGCGAGTAGGGACGGCCCTCATGGCCGCCCAATCCTTTGCAAAAGCAAACCCGTCCAATCCAGAAATTCTTTACTCCAACCTATAAATATTCCGATACCATGATCAGTAATTACTTCAAAATCGCCTGGCGAAGCCTTTGGAATAAAAAGGCGTTTTCTGCTATCAATATTTTCGGATTGGCTATCGGGCTGGCCACCTGTATACTGATTTTGCTTTTTGTCCAAAGCGAATTGAGCTATGATAAATTCAATTTAAACGCGGACCGGATTTATCGCGTTACGCTGAATGGTAAAATTGGAGGAAGGGAAATAAATATTGCCGGAGCACCGGCACCTGTTGGCCCGGCAATATCCAGCGATTATCCGGGAATAGAATCTTACACCCGGCTGACAAGAGAAGGGTCATTTTTGGTTAAATATGGCAACGAAAAATTTAAAGAAGAAAGAGTGGTTTTTGCAGATAGCAATTTCTTCTCTGTTTTTTCAATACCGCTGATGAAAGGCGATACGAAAAGCGCTTTGAAAGAGCCGAATACAATGGTTATAACAGAAGCGGTGGCTGATAAGTATTTTGGTAAAATTGATCCAATTGGGAAAAGTCTAACGTTAGGTACCAGAGGCTTGTTCAGGATAACGGGTGTTTGCAGGAATGTTCCGGAAACCTCGCATTTTCATTTCGACTTTTTTGGATCATTGGCATCGGTGCAATTGGGTGAAAAGTGGTTGTCTAGCGGAGCACATACGTATCTTTTATTACGAAAAAACTATCCGGTAGAAAAACTTGCCGCACAAGGCCCGCAGATTGTAAAAAAATATATTGCTCCTGAAATTCAGGAATTTTTAGGCATGAGTTATGAGGAATATCTTCGTAAGGGTGATCGCTTTGGATTTACTTTTCAGCCGCTAACTGACATTCACCTAAACTCAGATCTTGAAAACGAACTGGAACCAAACGGAGACATTAAATACGTCTACATTTTTTCTGCCATCGCAGCATTTATTCTGCTCCTTGCCTGTATCAATTTCATGAATTTATCAACTGCCGGTTCAGCCAACCGTGCCAAGGAAGTTGGTATCAGAAAAGTGTTGGGTTCTATTCAGCAGCAGCTTATTTTTCAATTTCTGACGGAATCAATCCTGCTTACGTTTCTGGCACTTTTGGTGGCATTTGTTATTGTAATATCCGTTCTGCCAAGTTTCAATCAGCTGGCTGGTAAACAATTTGATATACAGACAATTCTTAACGTCCGGATGATTGCCTATGCTTTGGCAGGCTGTTTATTTGTTGGATTGTTGGCAGGCAGTTATCCTGCTTTTTTTCTGTCTGCTTTCAGGCCGATCAGTGTTTTGAAAGGGAAACTTCAAATGGGCGTAAGAAGTGGCTGGCTGAGAAACGCGCTGGTTACTGTCCAGTTTGTCGTTTCTATCGGTATGATTATCGGGACTATTGTCGTTTATCAGCAGCTTCGTTTTATCCAAAACAAAAAGGTTGGATTTGATAAAGATCAGGTCCTGATTTTGCAGGATACTTATGTTCTGGGTGACAAGTCAAAAGTATTTAAGGAAGAACTTAAAAAGTTGTCGCAGATACAGGATGTCACCTTAGCCGGATACCTGCCAGCCGGCGATTCCAATAACGGTACCGATGGTTTTTTACCGGAAAGTGCAGCAGGCAATGTTTCTCCGTTTCGTTTAAGAACCTATCAGATTGACGAAGATTATTTGTCGACACTCGGCATTGGTTTGGCAGGGGGACGTAATTTTTCCAGATCGTTTTCATCCGACAGCGCAGCAGTTTTGGTCAATGAAGCTGCCGTAAAACAATTTGGATGGACAAAGCCGATCGGTCAGAGGATATCCACGGTCGGTAACGGAAGTGAAAATAGTAAACGTGTTTATACTGTCGTTGGTGTAACGAAAAACTTTCATTTTGAATCCATGCACCAAAGCATAGCGCCCTTGATCATGATGTATGGTGGCGACCGGTATCAAATGGCCTTACGGATTCGTACCGATAATATGCCGGGTTTGTTAAAAACACTGGAACAAAACTGGAAAGCACAAACGGACAGTCCTTTTTCGTATACATTTCTTAATGAACGGTTCAACAAAATGTATCAGTCAGAACAGCGAATCGGAGCTCTCTTTGGCATTTTTGCCGGACTTGCTGTGGTTATCGCCTGTCTGGGATTATTCGGTCTGGCTGCTTTCACAACCTTGCAGCGTACCAAAGAAATTGGTGTGCGTAAAGTATTGGGAGCCTCAGTGGTCAGCATTGTTACTTTGCTTTCCAAAGACTTTCTGAATCTTATAATCGTTGCCATTTTCATCGCAACGCCTCTTGCCTGGTATGGCATGAATCAGTGGCTAAAAGATTTTGCCTATAAAACTGACATTGAATGGTGGGTTTTCGCACTGGCTGGTTTGCTGACTGTCTGCACGGCATTGCTTACCATCAGCTTTCAAAGTATAAAAGCAGCGCTGATGGATCCCGTAAAAAGCTTGAAAAGCGAATAACATACCGGGATCAAATAAAATATATCAAGTTAATACCAAACATCAAAAGCCATGCTACGTAATTATTTAAAAATCGCTTTCAGAAACCTGGCCAAAAATAAGGGGTACGGGTTCATTAATATCACCGGTTTAGCAATGGGAATGGCGGTAGCTATACTGATTGGCCTGTGGATTTATGATGAAATTTCTTACGATCGTTTTCACAAAAATTATGGCCGGGTTGCGCAAATCATGCAACATCAGACTTATAATGGACAAATCGGAACACAATCTGCCGTGCCATTTCCATTAGGCCCCGAGCTTAAAAAAAGTTATGGAAGCGATTTTAAATATGTTGTCAGATCCACCTGGAGCAACAGACATGTTCTTGCATTTGGTGAAAAGAAACTGGCGAAAAGCGGACCTTATATTGAACCGGATGCACCTGAGATGTTAACCGTAAAAATGCTGAGCGGAACCGTGGAAGGATTAAACGATCCGCATTCGATTATGCTTTCAGAATCGGTGGCAAAAGCTTTTTTTGGAGACAAAGATCCCGTGGATCAGCTTATGAAAATCGATAACCGACTGGATGTAAAAGTTACCGGTGTTTATGAAGATATGCCGCATAATTCTACTTTTAGAGGAATGCAGTTTATGGCACCATGGAGTCTGTATGAAATCGATTCGCCCTGGATGAAAACAAATGATGATCCTTGGCGGTCAAATAGTTATCAGACATTCGTTCAGTTAAACGATAACTCTGATATTGAAAAAGTTTCTGCAAAAATAAAGGACATCAAAGTAAAAAATATTCGTCCTGAACAACTGAAATACAAGCCGGAAGTTTTTCTTAATCCCATGAGCGAGTGGCATTTGTACTCCGAATTTAAGGACGGAAAACGTGTTGGCGGCTTAATCGAATTTGTCTGGCTTTTTGGAATAATCGGTTCATTTGTACTGCTGCTGGCCTGTATCAATTTTATGAATCTGAGCACCGCCCGCTCTGAAAAAAGAGCGAAAGAAGTGGGAATCCGCAAGGCAATCGGCTCAGTCCGAAAACAATTGATTGTCCAGTTTTTCAGCGAATCGTTAATTGTTGTAGCGCTGGCATTTGTTTTGGCGATGGTGCTGGTATTGCTGATCCTTCCTCAATTTAATGACGTGGCTGACAAAAAGCTTGAGATATTATGGGCCAACCCACTTTTCTGGCTGGCCGGAATCGGTTTTAGTTTGTTAACTGCCATGATTGCAGGCAGCTATCCGGCGTTGTATTTATCTTCTTTCCAGCCTGTAAAAGTGTTAAAAGGAACATTTAAAGCAGGCCGTTTTGCGGCGATACCAAGAAAAGCGCTGGTGGTTGTTCAATTTACAGTTTCAATTATCTTGATTATCGGAACAACTGTTGTGTTTCAACAAATTCAATTCGCAAAAAACAGACCTGTTGGTTATGACCGGAATGGTTTGATCGTCATTAGTTTATCAACGCCGGATATTCACAATCATTTTGATGCGGTGAAAGATGAATTGAAAAAATCGGGAGCTATTGCCGAAATAGCAGAATCGGGTAGCCCGACAACCGAAACATGGTCGTCTACTAGCGGTTTTGTATGGAAAGGAAAGGATCCGTCCTTATCAGCTGATTTTAATTTTAATGAAGTTTCTCATGATTATGGCAAAACCATAGGCTGGCGATTTAAAGACGGCCGGGATTTTTCAAAAGAATTTTCAACAGATTCTTCGGCTTTGATTGTCAACGAAGCGGCTGTAAAGTTTATGGGTTTAAAAGATCCGGTTGGTGAAATGCTTACCTGGAATGGAAAACCTATGAAAATTATCGGCGTAACAAAAGATATGCTTATTCAATCTCCCTATGCACCAATTGTGCCAATATTTTATAGTTTGTCATCAGGAGACGGTAGTATTGTAACCCTCAAACTAAACCCTCAGACCAATTCTTCCACAGCTTTGGCTCAGATTGAAGATGTATTTAAAAAATACGATACCGGTTCTCCTTTCGAATACAATTTTGTAGACGAACAATATGCAACCAAATTTTTTAACGAAGAACGTATCGGTAAACTGACGACTTTCTTTTCAATTTTAGCAATCATTATCAGCTGTTTAGGGATTTTTGGTCTGGCATCTTTTACAGCTGAGCAGCGTACCAAAGAAATTGGTGTACGCAAAGTGCTTGGCGCTTCCGTGACAAATTTGTGGCGGATGCTTTCAACGGATTTTGTGGTGCTGGTAATTATTTCCTGTATCATTTCCACACCGATTGCCTTATATTTCCTGAACGGATGGCTGCAAAAATATGAGTACAGAACAGAAATTTCTCCGTGGATATTCATCTTCGCCAGCCTTGGTGCTTTAATCATTACATTGATGACAGTGAGTTATCAATCAATAAGAGCAGCCTTGCTGGATCCTGTGAAAAGTTTGAGAAGCGAGTAGAAAAAAAAATTGAACAAGAGCCACCTTAACGATGCGAGCAGCCGCGGGCTAATCGCTAACCGCCAAATGCTAAAAAGCTATCTAAAAATCGCCTGGCGAAATCTCTTGAAAGAGCGTCAGTTTACCATATTAAATCTTGTAGGTTTGTCGACGGGGCTTGCCTGTACGCTGCTGATTTACCTGTGGGTGAATGATGAATTGCAGGTTGACAAGGTCAATGAAAAAGATGCCCAGTTGTTTCAGGTTATGGCCAATTATTCAAATGACGACGGTATCAAAACGAGCAGCAACACGCCCGGCCTTTTGGCAAATGCGCTTGCGTCGGAAATGCCGGAAGTTGAAAAGTCGGCGACCGTAGTACCGGCTTCCTGGTTTTCAAATAAGGGTGTCATTACTTTTGAAGAAACACATTTGAAAGCTGGCGGCCAGTTTATCAGCAAAAATTATTTTGACGTTTTTACCTGTCCGTTTGTATCTGGCGATAAAAATTCATTATTTACTGATCTTCAAACGGTTGCTATTTCAGAGGAACTTGCATCGAAAATATTTCACTCAACGGATCAGATTATTGGCAAAACTATAAAATGGGACAATGGTGAATTCAGCGGAGTTTATGCCATCGGTGGTGTTTTTAAAAATAATCCTGTTAATGCCACAAACCAGTTTGATGTACTTTTCAATTTTGACCTTTTTGCAGAAAAACGGCAAGGAATGAAGTTTTGGGGAAACAGTGATCCCAGTACTTTTGTTATTTTGAAAAAAGAAACGGATCTCAACCGCTTCAATGCAAAGATTAAAAGTTACCTGACATCAAAAGATAATAAGTCGACGACGCAATTATTTGCAATTAAATATTCGGATAAATATCTTCACGGACAGTTCGTTAATGGCGTTCAATCCGGTGGAAGAATTACATATGTCAAACTTTTTTCCATCATTGGTCTTTTTATTCTAATCATTGCCTGCATCAATTTTATGAATTTGTCGACGGCGAAAGCTTCGGGAAGAATTAAAGAAGTGGGCATCAAAAAAGTGGTTGGCGCATTGCGGAGTTCACTGGTTTTTCAATACCTGGGAGAATCATTACTGATGTCATTTTTGTCATTGATTTTTGCTGTTCTGCTGGTTATTTTGTTGCTGCCGCAGTTCAATGACATAACCGGGAAACATATTGAAATACAACTTAACGTCCTACTGATCCTAACCGTTTTAGGGATAACTTTTTTGACAGGACTTATCTCAGGAAGCTATCCGGCCTTATACGTTTCCGGTTTTAATCCCGCAACCGTTCTGAAAGGAAAGCTTAAAACTTCAGTCGGTGAGCTTTGGGTAAGAAAGGGTTTGGTCGTGTTCCAATTTGCTGTTTCTGTGATCTTTATAGTTTCAGTTTTGGTGGTTTACAAACAGATTAAATATATTCAGACCCGGAACCTTGGTTATAACCGGGACAATATTATTCATTTCGAGATCCCGCTGGAAATGGATTCTGTGAAGCTGAAAGCAGCCGAAAGTTTTCTGGGTGAAATCAAAAATATTCCTGGCGTTATCAATGCATCCAGTTATTCCCACAATCTTACGGGTGATCACGGCTCTATTTCTGACTTTGACTGGCCGGGAAAAACGCCGGGTAAAAACATAGAATTTTCTAATCTGGAAGTTGGTTACAACTTTATGGAAACTGTTGGGATACAACTCAAAGAAGGCCGTAGTTTTTCCCAGAATCAAAATGCTTATAACGAAATTGTTTTTAACGAAGCTGCTATTAAAAGTATGGGTCTCAAAGATCCGATTGGTAAAACGATCAAATTTTGGGGGAAAGAAAGGCAGATCGTTGGTGTGGTTAAAAACTTCAATTTCGAATCTTTGTATGAAACTGTAAAACCGTGCTTTTTCCAGGTTTATCCAATTATGCCCAATATTATGGTCAAGATAAATGGCGGTTCTGAAAAACAAACCATAGCCAGGATTCAAAAAGTTTTCCAGCAGTATAATCACGGACTGGTTTTCGATTATCAGTTTCTTGACGAAAATTACCGCGCATTGTATGTTTCTGAGCAAAGAATCGGTATGTTGTCACAATACTTTGCAGGCCTGGCTATATTGATTTCCTGTCTGGGTTTATTTGGTCTGGCCGCTTTTACTGCGCAGCGACGACAAAAGGAAATTGGAATCAGAAAAGTAGTAGGAGCTACTGTCGGAAATGTTGCCATGATGCTTTCTATGGATTTTCTCAAACTTATCGTGATTGCGATGATTATCGCATTTCCTTTAATCGGTTGGGCTATGAGTCAATGGCTGCATGAATTTGCTTATAGTATCGATCTGGGAATCAGCGTTTTTGTTATCGCAGGAGGCTCAGTGATGATGTTAACATTGGTAACGGTAGGATATCAGGCAATCAAAGCGGCGTTGACAGATCCAATCAAATCGTTAAAAGCTGAATAAAATTGTTGTTGTAAAAAGACTTTGGCAAAAGAATTTTCTTTTGCCAAAGTCTTTTTTTCTTTCACATTGATGTCAAAAAATGAGTGGGTTGGATTTTCCTATATTGAAGTTTGGCAAAACAGAGAATTCGTTTCCAATTCCGGACTGATCGTTTCGCCGGCTTTCCGTAAATGCGGAATCGCAAAAGCAATTAAGGAGAAGATCTTTGACTTATCCCGTCAACGTTTTCCAAATGCCAAGGTTTTTAGCATTACAACCGGACTAGCGGTTATGAAGATGAATGCAAAACTGGGTTTTGAAACCGTGACTTTTAATGAAATTACCAAAGAAAAGAAGTTTTGGGAAGGCAGTAAAAGTTGAGTGAATTATCAGACTTTGAAAAGTAAAGATTGTAAAAACTGCTTTTGCACTTCTATGTTGTTCACCCCTGGAAATGTAAAAATCCAGGAAAACTAAATCGTTCGTGCTACGTTTCGTATGTAGGAACAAGTCGGGTTTTGTACTATTTCCGGAGTATTTAAGAAAGTATGATTTTAATCCTTTTTTATAAGCTGATTTACACAGTTTGTCGAATGGATTAACTGAAAACTTTCTGGAATACTCCTTTCTTTTATTATCTTCGTCTGTCGCCGAAATGTCCTTGCCACACAGGGCAAAAATAGGATTTTGGCCAAGCATCGGTATGAAAATTTCTTTGGAATGATAATTGGAAAATCTGTTCCAAATGAAAAATTCAGTCAGATTATTTTTTAATTAAAATAGCATTGATAATGAAAGTAGTGATTATAGGCGGCGGTTTTGCAGGAGTGAATTTTGCACTTTCCCTTGCCAACCATAATGAGTTTGAAGTTATACTGGTAGATAAAAATAATTACAATTTTTTTCCGCCGCTAATTTATCAGGTGGCCACCGCATTTTTGGAGCCGTCTAGTATCAGTTATCCTTTCAGGAAATTATTTTCAGGGAAAGATAATGTGCATTTCAGGCTTGGCGAGCTGCAAAAAGTGATTCCTGCCGAAAACAAAATTGTTCTTGACAACGGCGATCTAACCTATGATTACCTGGTGTTTGCAACCGGTGCCGAAACGAATTATTTCGGTATGGAAAATGTGAAGAAAAACGCAATTCCGATGAAAACGCTTGATGATGCCATCGAAATGCGTAATAAATTGCTTCAACAGATGGAAATGGCATCAATTTCCACTGACCCGGAAGAAACCAAAAAGCTTCTTACGATTGTGATCGCCGGTGGCGGCCCGACGGGTGTGGAAGTTTCGGGCATGTTCGCGGAGATGAGGAATGGAATTCTTCGCAAAGAATATCCCGAGCTGGCCGGAAAAGGCAGCGAAATTTATCTCGTGGATGGGGGAGATGCATTGCTATCGCCTATGAGCGTAAAATCCCAGCAAAATACCTACGACGACCTTCGCAGGCTTGGGGTCAAAATAAAATTGAATACGCATGTTAAGGACTACGTTAACGATATCGTTATATTCGACAACAGCGAACCGATTGAAACAAAAAACCTGATATGGGCTGCTGGTGTAACTGCCAAGGTTTTTGAAGGCATTCCAACAGAAAGTTATGGTCGTGGAAGACGCATCATGGTCGATCAGTTTAACAAGGTCCAGAGCACCGAAAATATTTACGCAATAGGTGATACCTGCATCCAAATTACGGATCCGAACTTCACTGGCGGGCATCCGCAGGTAGCTCAGGTTGCGATTCAGCAGGGGAGAAAACTTGCAAAAAATTTCAAACTGATAGCCGACGGAAAAACGCCTGAACCGTTTGAGTATTTTGATAAGGGTTCCATGGCGATTATTGGTAAAAACAAAGCAGTGGTAGATCTGCCCAGGCCAAAATTGCATTTAAACGGATTTTTTGCCTGGCTGATCTGGCTGTTTATTCACCTTCTTTCTTTGATTACTTACCGAAACCGTTTCAGGACTTTTTACAACTGGACGATAGCCTATTTCACAAAAGACCAGTCTTTGCGGATGATTATAAAACCTTCGCGGCAAAATAAAAGCCAATAAGGAATTCAATAGTCTGGTTTGTTGTTTCAATTTAGTATAGATAAGGCGCTGATGTCGATGAGAATTATTTCTTTGGCGTCTGGCGTTTCTCTCTAATAAATAAAACAGGAAAATTAAAAAGTAATTGGCCCTATCGCTCGTCTTCTTTCATGTCCGAACAAGGAAAAAACGAAATTGAATCCACTGAAAAGATTAAATAATGAAGGAAACCATATTAGATATATCGCAAAATATTCCTCCGGAAATCGAGCAGATTGATGTATCACTCTCCTTTAAAAAATTCATAGATTATATAAAAGAAAGAATTGCAGGAGAGACGACGGTAAAGAAGAGATTTTTTGAGTTCGTGCTGGATCGGTTTACTGAAAATCCAAGGTTTGCGGGAAAGGTAGAATTATCTGAAATCGGTGATTTTCAGGAGCAGCTAAGTTTGGTTTATAACATGCTGGTGCCGGTAATTGCTGATGAAAAGGAAACTTTATGGGCGTTGAGCGTTCCGTTAAAACCAACGATTTTTTACGAAACTTCTGCGTTTCACGATCTGTTGGCGGATAAGGACACAGGACACGCGAAATGTGATTTGCTTCGGGATATTGACATAAGCATTGAGAAAAAGCAAAAAGTGCAAATGCTTTATGCTTTCATTCTCGAACGTTTTTACGGCATTCCGTCCTATCACAACAACGAGATGATCCTCTCGATCAGAGATGATAAAACTTGTTTGTCCAAATATTACAAGTTAAATCTTGGCAAGGATTTCATTGAAGTGACGGCGAAGCAGCCTTTGCCTGAACTCAGCATTGAAATTATTCAAAAACAAGCCCAGCGGGATTTTGACTGGAATACGCTTGCGGGGATATTGCCGCTTTCGATGTTCAAATTCGAGGGATTTTCTGTTATTACTTTAACAGATGTGACGGCAGATCAGGCAGTTGAAAATATTAAAAATATAATTCTGAATCCTGTACGGGAAACTGCGCAGTCGTACTACGAAAAAATTATTGCCTCACTTAACCTGCTGATCGGTAGTCATGAAGTGAGGTTTGGCTTGTTACCGGAACTGCGTGTCAATGAAAAACTGGTTTTCAGTGATGATTTGTGCACCCATAGCATTCTGGTGCAGACTTCCCTTGAACAAGGATTGGAAGAAAATGATTTTCTGTATCTGGCTGATAAATTTTTCAAAAATCCGTCTGTTCATTTTTATAAAGATTTGAATGACGGAGAAGATCATGGTGATTTTTTGAAGGTTTTGAAAACCCACGGAGTTCATTCATATGCCTTGCTGCCGGTTTATAATGCTTCCCGGCTGGTAGGTGTTCTTGAACTTTACAGTAAACAAAAAGATTTGCTGAGTGAGCATTCTCTTTCACGATTGGAACCTGCACTTCCGCTTATCGGCCAGCTTTTGCAGAACAATATCAACGAATTCGACTCACGAATTGAAAATGTGATCAAGGAAAAATTCACGTCGTTGCAACCTGCCGTCCAATGGAAATTCAAAGAAGTTGCCTGGCATTATCTGCGAGACAATACCATTCAGCTTCCAAAAACTCCGATTGAAAGTATTCATTTCAAAAATGTTTACCCATTATACGGAGCGGTTGATATCCGGAATTCTACCGTTGAGAGAAATACAGCTCTGCATACGGATTTGCAGGTTCAATTTGGAGCTCTGATTAAGGTACTTACAATCATTAAAGAAAATGTAGGACTGGGTTTGGCGGACGAAATTATCTTCAAATGTAAAAAGTGGATGGACCGGATTTCGGATCAGTCGACAGAAAATGACGAAGTAAAGGTTCTGGATTTCTTTGAGTATGAGGTTTATCCGTTTTTACAACATTTCAGACATAGTGAGGAAAAGCTGGCGGAAAGTATTGATGCTTATTACAAAATAGTTGATAAGGAGAATGGCATAGCTTATGCCAACAGAAATGCCCTTGAATCTTCCATGCAGACGATAAACTCGGCTGTGAATCTTTATCTTGAACTTTTTAAAAATGAAATCCAGCAATCCTATCCATGTTATTTTGAAAAATTCAGGACGGATGGCGTGGAGTATGATATTTATATCGGTCAGGAAATTGCGCCGGAGAAAAACTTTAACATTCTCTATTTGAATAATATCCGTCTATGGCAGCTGACTTCCATGGCGGCCATAGCGAAAATTACGCACGAGCTGATGCCGCAGATGAAAAATCCGTTGGAAACTACGCAGCTTATTTTTATAAATTCCAACAGTATCGATATTAGTTTCCGTGATGACGAGAGGCGTTTTGATGTGGAAGGTTCTTATAATATCCGTTATCATGTGATCAAAAAACGAATTGATAAAGTGCATGTGAAGGAAACCGGAGAACGTTTGACGCAGCCCGGGAAAATTGCGCTGGTATATTTCAATAGTAAATCCGCGGAAGAATATGTTAATTACATCAAATATCTTCAGGAGAAAAATACCTTGAAAAACGATCTTGAATATCTGGAACTTGAAGAATTACAAGGTGTTACCGGATTGAGAGCCTTGCGCATCGGTGTGAATCTGGATGGCGAATGGAGCTGAAAGTTTTGAATTCCTTACTATGTCAGAAAATCTAAAATAATTATATGAATTACGATAAGGTCCTTGAACATGTTCAGCATCATGTAAAACACTTTTTCAAAACGCAGCAGATTGAACAATTAATTTATCACAATCTGACGCACACGGAGGAAGTTGTTGAACATGCAATAGATATTTCGAAACATTACGAGCTGCATGATAAGGATAATTTTGTGGTGGTAACGGCTGCCTGGTTTCATGATATTGGCTATTGCACGGGCGGGGCGGAAGGACATGAACAGCGTGGCGCTGAACTTGCAAAGGTTTATCTGGAAGAACAGGAAGTTAAGGAGGAGATAATTCTGGCGATTCAGGGCTGTATTCTGGCGACAACCATTCCACAAAAACCATTGGTATTTCTTCAGCAAATTGTTTGTGATGCTGACTTGTACCATTTGGGTACGGATGGATTTGTTGAAAAAAACAAGTTGATGCGGAAAGAAAAGGAAATAGGGGCCGGCAAAAAAATTGATAAAAAGGACTGGCGGAAACATACGATCGAGTTTCTTGAAGCACATACGTACCAGACTGATTATTGCCGGGCTTTGCTGGATGAGGTGAAAAAGAGAAATATTCAGAAGTTAAAAGATAAAGAAACAGAAAAAGTGAAAGAACCGGAACCGCCGATTAATCTTCTTAAATACATAGATGATACAAAAATGGCATCAGAAACAGAAGAGGATAAAGATAAAAAGGCAAAGTCGGACAGGCCGGACAAGGGAATTGAAACCATGTTCCGTATCAGTTCAAATAACCACCAGAGACTGAGTGATATGGCTGATAATAAGGCACATATTATGATCACAACGACCTCGATTATTATTTCAGTTTTGCTGAGTATTTTGCTTAGAAAACTGGAAGATAACGCGTATCTGATATTTCCGACGATTTTACTGCTTACGATTTGTGTGATTACAATGGTATTTTCAATACTGGCAACTCGTCCCACTATTCCACACGGAACGTTTACAGAACAGGATATAACCGACAAAAAAGTCAATCTGCTTTTCTTCGGTAATTTTTACAGAATGGCTTACTCGGATTACGCAGCCGGAATGCAGGCCATGATGAACGACCGCGATTTTTTATACGGAAGTTTGACAAAAGATGTGTATTCCCAAGGTGTTGTTTTAGGTAGAAAATACAGATTGTTGCGCGTTGGTTATAACGTTTTCATGTTTGGGATTGTCGCATCGGTGGTTTCATTTGTGATTGCCTCGATGTTTTTCGGGAAATAAATTTGAGGCTGGACTAATTAAGAATGAAGATTTCAGGTGTTAAATTAACACAGACAGAAATTAAATTTATATGAGCTATAACTTTTACAAAATACTGGCTTCGGCCATTTTACTAGCTACTTTTTTTACAGGTTGTTCAAATTCACATGAAAATGAACAAACCTTGAAAGATTACAATCTTGAAAGTCCTGAAAAGTTTTTCATGCCGGAAAGCCTTTTTGAAATTTCAGGAATTGCTTTTCAAAAAGGAAATCCTGACACGGTTTATGCCATTCAGGATGAAGAAGGCAAAGTTTTTCGTCTCGCCTGGGGTGTAAAAAAGCAGTATCACGCCAAATTTGGTAAAAAAGGGGATTATGAAGATCTGGCCATTATCAATGACCGGGTTGTGGTGCTTAAAAGTAACGGAACACTTTATACATTTCCGTTTTGGGAATCTGCATATGAGGAAGTTGACAGTACCCGGGAATGGAAAAAGGTATTGCCAAAAGGTGAATATGAAAGCATTTATGGCAATGAAGATACAGATAGTCTGTATGTTCTTTGTAAAAACTGTGTGCAGGATGATTCAAAAAAAAGCATTACAGGATATGTTTTTCATACCGGCGACAGTGTTGCCGTTCCCCGACCATTTCAGATCAGCGTAAAGGAAATAAAAGCATTGACTGGAAAAGTGGAAAGAGGTTTCAGACCTTCCGGAATGGCACAAAATCCGTTTTCAAAAGACTGGTATATTATCTCTGCTGTTAACAAATTATTGGTAATAACAGACAAAAACTGGAAGGTTCAACAAGCTCTGACACTCAATGGGAATATATTCACTCAGCCCGAGGGTATTGCTTTTGACAAAGACGGTAATCTTTATATTTCCAATGAAGGAGACGATTTTGCAGAAGGTAACATTTTGAAATTTAATAAGTTAAGTAAATAATTTAGGTGAACTTACCTTAACTTGGTATGAAATTAAAAATCTCCTCAATATTCTATATAGTTGCGCTGGTCATTATTTCTTCCTGTTCCAGTTACAAAAAACTGCAATATTCGAAAGAAGGGAAAAGCTGGGAACAAAGTGCCCCGGCTCCTGATCTTGTTTTGAAACATACAATGTACCTCGTAGGAGATGCGGGAAACGACAAACCTGAAAATAAAGCGCCTGTACTTCTCTATCTGAAAGAAAAACTTGCCAAAGAGTCCAAAAATAGCTCAGCTTTATTTTTGGGAGATAATATTTACGAGTATGGTATGCCGCCTTCGGATGATTCGGCCAAAAGAAAAGTGGCCGAATACCGGATAACTTCTCAGCTCGAAACGCTGGATGATTTTAAGGGAAGGCCATTTTTTATTCCCGGAAACCACGACTGGCGGGGATGGGGGAGAAAAGGGCTAAAACGTCAGGAGAATTTTATTGAATCTTATCTGAATACAAGAAGAGGGAAAACAGATAAAGATGATTATGAACATTATTTTCTTCCGCAGGACGGCTGTTCTGGCCCGGAAGTGATAGAACTTAATGATAATGTGGTCGTTATCGTTGTGGATTCTCAATGGTGGCTTAGCGATTGGGACAAGGATACCAAAATTAATGATGGCTGCGAAATTAAAAACAGGGCCACTTTCAAATTCATTTTTGAAAATGTGATCCGTAAATACCGGAATAAGAATGTGGTGATCGCGATGCACCATCCGCCATTTACGTATGGTCCGCATGGTGGGAAATTTACAATCAAGCAGCACATTTTTCCGCTTACAGAAATGAATCCGAATTTGTACATTCCACTTCCGGGAATAGGAAGTTTGAGCGCACTTTTCAGAGGAACAATTGGCTCGCGCCAGGATACGCATAACAAACTTTACAAGGATATGCGTGACGGGATACTGGCCGCGGCGAGGAAAAACGGGAATTTCATTTTTGCCAGCGGTCATGAACATGCGTTACAATTTATCGAAAACGACGGGCAGGAATTTATAGTAAGCGGAAGTGGCTCTAAAAACAGTCCGATTGGTATGGGCAAAGGCTCACAATTTGCTTCCACGGCTTTGGGTTACAGCACGCTTTCTTTTTATGAAGGCGGTGAAACCTGGGTGCAATATTGGGAAGTGGATGAGCACGGGAAAAGTGCCAAAATGGTTTATCAGAAAAAGATAAAAGACAAGCTTCCGGTAATTAAAGAAGAGCCGACAATTGCTTATAAAGAATACGAAGAACATCAGGACAGTACGACCCGTTTTGTACTGAAAAACGAAATAAAACCGGTTAAAAGTTTTCACAATTTTTTTTTTGGAGCGCATCACAGGAATCTGTATCTGAACAAATATCCTTTCCCGGTGCTTGATTTTGACAAATATCAGGGTGGTGTTATTCCTGTCAAACAAGGTGGGGGAAATCAGACAAATTCGCTGCGGGTTCGCGGAGGCGACGGGAAGGAATATGTGCTGCGGGATATGACAAAAGATGTCAGCCGCTTTTTGCCATATCCTTTTAATAAAATGCTTGCGGCGCAGTTTCTGGCTCAGGAAAATTTCCTTTCCACACTTCCATTTGCGCCACTGGCCATACCAAAACTGGCCGATGCGATTCAGGTTTATCATACCAATCCAAAGATCTATTATGTTCCTTCACAGCCTGCATTAGGGGACTTTAACCAGGTTTTTGGGGGCAGTTTGAGTTTGGTAGAAGAGCGTCCGGATGGTAAAAAATGGAAAGATGCAGCATTTTTTGGTAACGCGGATAAGATTATCAGTACGCCTGATTTGCTTGAAAATATTCTTGAAAGTAATAAATACAAGGTTGACGAAAAGTGGGCGTTGAAAACCCGTTTTCTGGATATTATTATCGGAGATTGGGATCGTCATGATGATCAATGGACGTGGGCGGACATAAAACAGCCGGATGGAACAAACTTGTACCGCCCGATTCCACGTGACCGAGATCAGGCGCTTTCAAAATATGACGGACTTTTTACAAATGCAGCGAGACTAACCATGCCATTTCTGCGTCAGTTGCAGGTTTACGGTCCGGAAGTACCAAGTATGAAATGGACAACCTGGAGTGCGCGTTTGTATGACCGCACTTTCCTGAATTCGCTCAGCTGGGAAGATTGGGAAGAGCAGGTTCGGTACGTTCAGAAAAATATGACGGATGAAGTTATTGAAAATGCTTTCACCGATTGGCCGGATAAAGCCCGTGAAATGGCAGCGCCACTTGTGATTAAAAGTATAAAAACAAGACGTGATAATTTACTGGAACTGGCCCGAAAACATTACGAATTTGTAAGTGAATCGGTAAATGTGATTGGAACCGAAGAAAATGAAAGATTTGAAGTAGAGCGCATTGACGACCAGCACACGCGGGTAACGGTTTCGGAACTCAATAAAAAAGGCGAAATTAAACAACAGAATTACAGACGTGTTTTTGATAATCAAATCACCAAAACAATCAACGTTTATGGCAATGGGGACGATGACGAATTTATCGTAACGGGTGATGTCAGCAAAGGAATTAAGGTAAGATTAATTGGCGGAACCGGGAAAGACATTTTTACGGACGGCTCCATTGTGCGTGGCGGCGGTAAAAAAACGATTGTTTATGATGATCTGGGTAAGAATAAAATAAATGCCGGGCCGGAAACGAAAGACAAACGGACTTCTCTTTACAGGTACAATGTGTATGACCGCAGGAGCGCGGAAAGTGATTATGACATTACGGTTCCGCTTCCAATTGTCGGCTATAATCCGGATGATGGTATTTTGGTGGGTGCTAATTTTAATATGATTAAATACGGTTTCAAAAAAGAGCCTTACGCATCTCAGCAACGGTTTGGCGGAAGTTATTCTTTTGCTACAAAAGCGGTTAAGCTTTATTATACAGGTGATTATCTGAATGCTTTCAAGAGTTTTGACTTTTATCTGGATACTTATTATCACGGTCCGGCTTATGCGTTCAATTATGCAGGTTTAGGAAATACATCAGAACGACCGGTTGATAATCCCAATTTTTACCGGGTGCGCCAAAGTGCTTTTCATGTGTATCCGGCTATCAAAAAACATTTTGCAGGAAATAGCGGTTTTGTCACATTAGGGCCTGTTTTTGAAGTTTCAGATGTGCAGTCCACAGCCGGAAGATTTATTACCAGTGACGCGAACCAGCTGAGTGATGACGTTTTCAAAACGAAATATTACAGTGGCGGCCAGCTTTTGTTTAATTTCAGCAGCGTTGACAATATCTTTTCTCCACATTCCGGATTACGTTTCAACGCCGGATTGAATTATACCAAAAACCTGAAAGAAGATAAGAGCTTTTCAGGTCTGAAAGCGCAGATTGCGTTTTATTTCAGTCTGGATACAAAGGAAAATATCATCTTTGCTTCACAGATCGGAACGGGTTTGAATTTTGGGAAAGGATATGAGTTTTTCCAGATGCCAACCATTGGCGGAAATCAGGGGCTACGTGGATATCGTACGCAGCGGTTTTACGGCAAAAGCAGTGTATGGCATTCCAACGATTTACGGGTGAGATTGGGGAATAGCGTAAATCCAACATTACCATTGACTTATGGTATTTTTGGTAGTTTTGATTATGGCCGTGTCTGGCTTGACAATGACCCGAATAAAGACTGGCATTATAGCTATGGCGGAGGAATTTGGGTGGCTCCGGTCGATATTCTTACCTTGTCAGTCGGCGCATTCATTCCAAAAGAAAAACAGGAAGAGAAGCCCAGAATTGCATTTCAGGTAGGATTCTGGTTTTAATTTGATTGAAAAATTTTACAATAAGTTTATAAAATTTCACCTCTGTTGATATTCCGAAATGAAGGAACAAAAATTTATCAAACCCCAGACACTTTTCGTTGCAACGGCTTTTCTTATTTCACTGGCCAATTTTTTATTTTTTAAATCGGATATTTCTATTCATCTGTACGATACTTATTACGTCTTTTCTCAAAAATTTTTCGCCCAGTTATTGTCTCTGATTTGTATTGCATGTTTCGCAATATATTTTGCCTGCGCCAGGTTTGCATGGTCTTTGCAAAATCCGTTAGGTTATGTTCATTACGTATTGACCGTGATTCCTCTTTTGATATTTGTACTTAAACCCAGCGAGGATATACAAACTGTAACTTTGATGGCAATCATTGCAGCAGGCCTTTGGGTATTCGGCCAGATTGTTTTGGTAGTAAACATTATTCGCACGAGGCGCGCTGAAATTCAGGATTGAAACCATAGATTTTAATTTAATAATTCTCAAATAATCAGAAGGCTTCTTAGGAAAGTTGTTGCAACTGAGTTTAACTTTATCGCCACTTAACAATCTTTAATTGGCCAATGAAAATAACTTCACACCTTAAAAAATTTATTCTTGTTTCTTGTTTTTCACTTTGTTCAAATTTTGTTTTCGCTCAACATTATATTTTTTTTCTTCATAATAAATTCGTTGAAGAAAATGATTTGAGCGCTAAACATCCTGACTATGGAATAGCAGAATATCATGAAATTCTGGACTATTATACAAAGGAAAATTTTGTGGTAATCAGTGAGAAACGTCCCCCAAATACCGATGCCAAAACATATGCTCTGAAAGTAACAATGCAAATTGACAGCTTGTTGACGAAAGGAGTAAAAGCAGGCCTGATTACAGTTATTGGAACTTCAAAAGGTGGGTATATCGCTCAGTTTGTTTCATGTACAATAAAGAACAAGGATATAAATTATGTTTTCATAGGAAGCTGCGCGGAGGAAGATATTATCAAAATTCCGGAGAATAATTTTAGCGGAAACATTTTATCGATCTATGAAAAAAGTGATAGTATCGGTCAGTCGTGCGAAAACGTAAAATTGAAATCGGGGAATACCGTTAGCCGGTTTGAAGAGATTGAATTAAATACAGGATTGAAACATGGTTTTCTGTTTAAAGCTTTACCGGAATGGCTTGAACCATCCGCTAAATGGGCTAAACAGGGTTACGGAATTAAACCTGTTCGGGAAAATGCGACGATAGGAAAATCTGTTAAGGGCACAAAAACCGGCACGGTCGAAAGAATTGACTCTTTGATTTCTTCTTCTTCCAAAAAGCCTTTCAACGGAATTGTCCTAATTTCTAAAAATGGTTTTACCAAATATGCCAAGGTTAAGGGCTTCTCAGATATTGGAAAAAAGAAGCCTCTGAAATTTGATGACCAGTTTGTGATCGGTTCAGTCAGTAAACAATTTACAGCCGTTTTACTGCTGAAAGAATATGAAAAATGCCGTGTTCAACTGAATGTTCCGATTCACAATTATCTGCCTGAATTAACGCAGTCGTGGGCCGATTCCGTTACTGTGGATCAGCTTTTAACACATATGAACGGAATCTCCTCATTAGACAAACCGCTTGATTTTAAACCAGGTACAAAATACTCTTATTCTCAGATTGGCTATGATCTGCTGGCAAGAATTATTGAAAAGACATCGGGTAAATCTTTCGCTTCTTTGTCAGCCGCACTTTTTAAAGAATGTAAAATGTACAATACGTTTCATCCGGATGTGAAACGGTATCACAATCTTGTCAGCGGTTATACAGAAGAGAAGAATAAAAAACTTACGGTTGAAAACAGGACATTTGAAAACTATGTGGCCGCCGGCTCGTTCATATCAACGGCGCACGATTTGCTTCTATGGAATAACTGTCTGCATGAAGGAAAACTTTTATCTCAGAAAACGTACCGTTTAATGATTTCCAAAAAGCCGGAAGCGATAAGAAATCATCCCATTTTTGGAAGGGTTGAATATGGCTACGGCATTACCCACGACACCAAAGACGGCATTTTACAGCTCGGGCAAACAGGTTTCACACCCGGTTTTATTTCAATGGATTTTTATTTTCCTAAAACAAAAACAAGCATTATTGTCCTTGACAATGTAGTCTATGACCAAAACGATTTGCAAAAGGCGTTTTCGTATCATTCACAAATGCTTGAAATTTTAAGAGAAGGTAATTTACTTAGGAAGAAATAAAAGTATCCGGACTATTGAAAATGACTGGGATAGTCCGGATATTCTATTTAATTCCTCCAAGCGCAACACTGACGATGTCATTGTAAATATCCTGTTTCACACCGGATTTTGCGGCAATGCGCAAGCCTGAAATTGTATTAAACAGAAACCGCGCAATGGCTCTCGGATTTTTATCTTTTGAAATTTCTCCGGAGTCCTGGCCTTTTAGGATAAGCTGAAAGAATGCATTTTCAATATCCTGCATATTTTCACGTACAATTTTATCAATTTCTTCATCGTGCGGAGCCAGTTCGACGGTACTGTTGACCATGAAACAGCCTTTTGGAAGTTTGTCTGTAAAACTGTCGTGGACAAGCATCTTGAAAATTTCTTCCAGGGAAACCATTGTATTTTTTGACTGATTAACCATATCAATTAACCCGCCTGCCGCCTGTGCCCGGTACCTTTCCAAAGCGGCGATGTACAACTTACGTTTATCGCCAAACGTATCATAAATACTTGATCTGCTAAGTCCGAGCGCATCCACTACATCCTGCATGGAAGAAGCATGATATCCCTTATACCAAAAAAGATCAACGGCTTTATCTAAAATCGCTTCCTGATCGAATTCTTTTGTACGTGCCATAATGGAAAAAACTTTGCTGAATTACTCAGCAAAGTTAGTTCATTTCGGAACATTCGTTCCGTATTTTGGGCTAAAATTAATTCAAAACTGCATTTACAGTCAATCCACCATCAACTACGATCTCTGTTCCGGTAATAAATGAGGAGTCTGATGAAGCAAGAAATAAAACAGTTTTTGCAATTTCCTCTGACTGGGCAAAACGATTTAATAGAATTTTTTTGCCTAATATCTCACCAAAACCCGACACTTCTTCATTGCTCAAACCTAATTTTCCATAAAGAGGTGTTTCAACGGGACCAGGAGAAACTGCGTTGACACGAATTTTTCTTGGAGCAAGTTCGGTAGCAAATACTCTGTTGAAGGATAAAATGGCTCCTTTACTTCCGGCATATACCGCAGAATTGGGCATGCCTATATTGGCATTAATAGAAGTATTGAAAATGACAGAACCACCGTCATTCAGTATTGGCAGGAATTTTTGGACGGTGAAAAATGTACCTTTTACATTGATGTTCATAATGTCATCATAGTGTTTTTCTGTGGCGGACTCTAATGGAGAAAAAGTGGCGAGGCCGGCATTAAGAAACAAAATGTCAATTTTACCAAATTTGTCTTTCACCGTTTCCACCAGTTTGTCAAGAGAAGATAAATCCGCCTGGTCGGCAATAATTCCTGTCACATTCAGCTCTTTGGAAGCCTGATCCAGTAATGCTTTATTTCTACCGGTAATGATTACCTGCGCACCTTGTGCTGAAAATTCTTTTGCTGTGGCGTAGCCAATTCCACTGTTACCACCGGTTATCACTGCGACTTTGTTTTGAAGATTGCTCATTTGATCTATGTATTAAAATTTATTTCGGAACGATTATTCCGTAAAGGTAATAATAATGGAATGATCATTCCTAATTAATCGTAAAGTATTTTTTATAAAAAAGATATATCTTCAAAAAACACCAGAAAAGATCCGGAAATTAGTTGATTTTATTTTTGTTTGAACAGACTGTTTCGTTCTGATTCTATACTTATGTAACGTGTTATCTCAAAGGTAGATAGCTTAAAAAAATGTATAAATGAACAGATTCATTTTTGAGTCGTTCATTTTATCGATTAAAATCAGAGTTTAGAATTGCAGAAACTAATATTTTAAAATCGTTGATTTATACCACAGATTATACTATCTGTACTTTCGCATTCACGGCTTCTTGACGATATTTGTAGGAAGTTAAATGAGGCTGTTAAATCTCATCGGACTTTGAAAATTTACAGTTCAAATACTTACGGTAGGGAGTTAGAAATAAAAGGATAGGAGCTTCTAATTTTTAGAAATCATGAAAAATAACAGAGTTTATAGCGTTTTGTTTAATAAATGCCCACGTTGCGGTCAGGGTGATTTTTTTGTTACCAAAAGTGCATATAGTTTCAAATTTGACCAAATGAATAAAAGTTGCCCTCACTGCGGTGAAAACCTGGTGCCGGAACCGGGCTTTTATCAGGGGGCATTATACATGAGCTATGCTTTTTACGTTGTTTTTATGTTGATCTACTTTTTCGTGTTCATCCATTTCTTTGAACCGTATCTGGATTACTTTCTGTATAGTATTATTCCGGTTTTGATTTTTTTGACGCCGTTATTTTACCGTATGGCCAGAAGAGCCTGGCTTGCTATATTTATTTCTCCTGCTTCAGAGGAGGTTGCTGGTAAAAGATAGATTTCCCACGGAATAAATTCTGCGGTTACCACATCGGTCATCCTCTGGCACTATCAATTATTAATTTAGAATTTCTGGAATTCTGAGGGGCGCACATTTACTAATCCGTAGAACGTATTGCTGAATGTAGCGATGCTGTTATAGCCGGTTTCATAGGCAATTTCGCTGATGGTTTTGTTGGTTTGTAATAGCTGCTCCATAGCCCGGATCATACGGGATAACTTCAAATATTGCAAAAATGATGTTTCCAAAGTGGACTGAAACAATCTGGAAAATGTACGTGGACTCATCCCGAAATATTTTGAAATTACTTCAAGATGCAAAGGAGCTTCCAGATTTTCCTGAATATAATTGATGATTGGCTGCATCTTTTCGTGGTTTGTAGTGGGCAAAACAATTGGCAGCGGATGTTTGCTGATTTTTGGTAACAGGTTTTTAATGGTTGTCAAAAATTGATTTTCAAAAGTATCGACCATTATTTCCCCGCTCCATTCCTCTGTGAAAAGTAACATTTCAAGCAGTAAATTATTAGCCGGATAAATCCCCATTCTGTCATAAAAAGGATCCGTTATATTATCAGCCATATTGAAATACAGATTTCTAACAATTGAAGATCTGTTTTTTTGCCGCACAAAATGTTCAAGCCCCGGCGGAATCCATATAAAATGTCTGGCAGGAAGAAAATAGGCTTTATCTTTTGTATTTAAATAAGCAATTCCGCCCTCAACATAAGTCAGTTGTCCTTTTTGATGAAAATGAAATGGAAATTGATTTTCCATACGATCGTGCAGGACGTAATTCGACTCAGGATTTAGATCTATATTAACTAACTGCTCAGAGATATTCATAATGGCCGGAATTGACAAATATTTGGCAATATATAGAAAAGACTTCTTTTGGTAACAAATTACCTTTGTGATGTCATCAAACCAATATATGTATTACCGTCAAAAATTAATTCTGTCTTCTCTTTTCCTTTGTTCAGTTGCATTTCACGAAGCATTTGCAAAAACAATTTTCACTTCAAAAGATACCCTGAAATTATCCTTGCAGCAAATTTGGCAACAAGCCGAGGCTCGGAATAAAAGTATTAAAATCAGTCAGTTAAAAATAAATTCCGGTATTGAAAACCTTAAAGATGCCCGTGCTGAGCGTTTTCCGGAAATCAACACGGGAACAAAATATGCACGGATTTCTAATTTGCCGATTTATGAAAACGGAATTTTAAACAAACCGGAATACTATCCTGTACTTCATAATTATTTTCAGCTAAATGCAGAAGCATCCGTTGTGGTTTATAACGGGCAAAAAATTAAAAACCAGATTAAGGAAGAATTAGTTGAAAACCAGATTTCATCCCTCGAAAAGGATATGACCGTATCAGATGTAAAATTCAAAGCAACGGCTTATTACCTTGAACTGGAAAGAAATCTGCTTTTTAAAAATCTGGTTAACGCCAATATTAATGAGCAGCAAAAGCGGCTTGACCAGATCCGGGAATTGTTTAAACACGGCGTAATCTTGCGCAGTGACGTATTTCGGGCTGAACTTTCCTTATCAAAACAAAAAATGCTTTTGATTGAAATCGAAAATACGATTGCCATCAATAACCAGAAACTGGATGTACTGATAGGCCTGCCGGAAAGTACGTTTCTGAATCCTTCTGAGGATTTTAATAATCAGGTTGATTCCACCAGAATTTATGATGAATATCTTTCGGACGCACTTGCAAACGCTTACGGTATTCGTATTTCTGAGAAGGAAACTGAGCTGAAACAACTGGCTCTGAAAATTGTAAAAGCCAATAATTTGCCAAAAGTGACTGCCTATGCGGAATACGGCTACACATATCCTCAGATTTTTCTCTATCCGTATGCCGGAGCGCTATATGGGCTTGGTCAGGCGGGCGTGAAAATTTCTTATACTTTATCTTCTCTCTATCAAAATAAACATAAAGTAAAATCGGCAGAAATACAGGCAGAAAAGCAACATTTGGTTCATGAAGAGGAGGAAGATGCGTTGCGTGTACAGGTCAATGAAGCTTATGTTCGTTATAATGAATCGTTGAAAAGAGTTAAGGTTTCAGAAGAAAATATTCATCAGGCCAGCGAAACTTACAGGATTGTTTACAACACTTATTTTAACCAGCTGGCGCTGCTGACAGATTTACTGGATGCAGATACACAATTATTACAATCAAAATTTGACCTTACTTCGGCTCAGATAAGGGCTAAGCTCGAATATTATTACCTTATGAAAACGATCGGCAATCTTTAAGAAAATGGGCACAGAACAAAATCAATTTAATAATTCGGATAAATTAATTACCAGAATAACGGCCTGGATTGCCGGTTTTATTTTGCTGGGACTTTCCGTTTGGGGAGGCCTTACTTTGTGGGATTTGTGGAAATATGAAGAAACCGAAGATGCGCAAATTGAAGAATATATCAATCCGGTAACGTCCAGGGTAGGAGGGTTTATTCGTGATATCCGGTATGAGGAAAATCAACCGGTAAAAAAAGGCGATACGCTGCTGATCATTGATAACCGGGAATATCAGCTGGGACAGGAAGAAGCTGAGGCCGCGCTGTTAAATGCAAAGGCGCAGATCTCGGTTTTGAAAAGTACCGTGGAAACTTCTTCCAAAAATGCGACGGTAAACGAAGGTCAAATTGCGGCTGCCAAAGCAAAACTATGGCACCAGGAACAGGAGTTTGCACGTTACGAAAAGTTATTACAGGTTGAAGCAGTGACACAGCAGCAATTTGAAAATGCTAAAACCGCACTGGAAGTTGCCAAAGCTGATTATCAATCGTTTCTGGATACGTATCAGGCTTCTTTATCAAAGGTAAATGATATAAAAGTACAGCAGGAAGTTGCATTGGCTGAAATACAAAGAAGAGAAGCCATTCTGGACCGTAACAAACTTGACGTTTCCTACACGGTTGTGACTGCGCCTTACGACGGCAAAATGGGAAGAAAAACGATTCAAAACGGACAAATGATCCAGGCCGGACAGACTTTGGCATACATTGTTGATCAGCAGGAAGGAAAATGGGTTATTGCAAATTTCAAAGAAACCCAGATCCGCCATATGCACACCGGACAGATGGTTGATATTGAAACGGACGCGCTGCCGGGCGAACATTTTAACGGTAAAATTGTCTCTCTTTCTCCCGCAACGGGCTCCAGATTTTCATTGCTGCCACCGGATAAT
Source organism: Dyadobacter frigoris (assembly GCF_005280585.1). GTDB lineage: Bacteria > Bacteroidota > Bacteroidia > Cytophagales > Spirosomataceae > Dyadobacter > Dyadobacter frigoris. The sequence goes on along the minus strand of NZ_SZVO01000022.1, from coordinate 71,190 downwards.
TCCACTGGAAATTTTGTAAAAATAACACAGCGGATACCTGTCAGAATTTTGCTGACGGATGCTAAAAGTAAAACTGAGAGTCTTCGGGCCGGAATGAATGCTATGGTTCTTGTTAAAAAAGGAGTCTGAATTTATGAGTAATCACGCTTCATTATTTAAATCGTGGGTTCCTGAATGGCTGGTTAAAGTTGGAATCGGTATGGTACTTCTTCCGCTTCTGGCTTTATTCGGTTTGTTTACGAGCAATGTCAGCGCTACGGCTGGTTATTACGGCATAGAACCAATTGATGTGCAATATTCGACCATCGTTTATTATGCGGCTCTGGCCAGTTGGTATTCACTGGAACAACGTTTTTTTAATAATTTACCAGCAAAGCAGTATTTCATTATCAACGTAATTTTGCTGATGATAACCTGTTATGTCTCTTATTTTACCCACAGTTCCTTTGTGTTTTTTCTGACCCGGTTTTTACAGGGAATATTTACAGGAGGTATCAACAGTATTTGTCTGACATTGATTTTCAGGAAACTTTCCACTGAACGTTCAAGGGAAATCGGTTATTCCATTTTTTACGGAATGCTAGTTTGTTCCTCGCCGCTTGTAATGCTTCTGGCTTCGCTGATTATTGAATATTCCGATTATCAGTCACTTTATCAGGCTTTGATCTTTATGATTTTACCGGGATCCGTTCTGCTGATGTGTATGATGAAGGATGTGCGGTTGGCTAAGAAATTTCCTTTATACCAACTTGATTGGAGTAGTTTTGTTTACTACATACTTATTTTATGTTTGTTTGGCTACATATTAATTTATGGGCAGAGAAACTACTGGCTTGAAAGTATGTATATCTGGGCATGTCTCGGAGCAATTTTATTGCTTTTACCTCTTTTTATTTTCCGTCAGTTAAGTTTGAAACGACCTTTTATTAATCTGGCTGTTTTTAAATATTCCAATTTTCGCATCGGAGCTGCTTTGTTGATACCGTTTTATATTTGCCGTGGATCTTTAAATATTACATCAAATTATTTCGATGTTGTTTTGGGCATGGATCCGATTCATGTGTCTGAATTGATGCTGGCTAACATGGTAGGCGTGATCATTAGCGTTTTTATTTCATCGCGGCTTATTCTGATGAAAAAACCAATGCGGATGATCTGGCTTAGCGGATTTGCGTTTTTACTGCTTTTTCACGGATGGATGTATTTTCTTTTTGCCACACAAGCAGATGCTTCAACCTTCATTTTGCCATTAATTGTTCAGGGACTTGGCGCTGGAACGCTCATGACACCCATCATTCTTTTTACAGTTTCTTCTGTTCCTGCCGCCATTGGAGCTTCGGCTTCCATGGCTGGAATTTTGTTCAGGTTTATTGGTTTTACAATGAGTATGGCGATGATTACCTCGTTCCGGTTATTTTCTAAAAGCACGCACCAGGAAGACTTTCGAAATCAGATTACTTCACTCAGTCCAGTCGCTCTTGAAAGACTTAAAGGGTATGAGCTGGCGATGGAAAGTCATGGAATTGCAAAGGATCAGGCTGTGAAAATTGCAAATAGTTTGCTGAGTAAAGCGGTCGACAAACAAATGATGCTGCGTTATGCAATGGATTATTATTCGATCATTTGCTGGGTAATTGTTGGTGTGATGCTGCTTATTTCGCTTTATCCTTATTTAAGTCAAACGGTTTTGAATGTAAAATCACGGCAGCCTGCGCCATATTGACATACTTATTTTATGCCTTCCCATGTCCATTCATTGTTATCAAACGCACTCGTGAAATCGCCAAGTAACAACTGATCGTCACCTGCTTCTGCCATTTTTTTTGCTTCATTTGCCCAACCTCCACGAACATCGCGATTGATAAATATTACTCCGTTTTTTACCGAAAGCTTAACTTCGGAATCTGCCGAGAGCTTTAACTGATTAAGAATATGGGATGGAATTATAACTCCATAATCTTCCCCCATTTTAATGATTTTTGTTTTCATTGCTTTTATGTGTGTAAATTAATGTTTTCCGCTTTCCAAGGTAGACTTTTTTCTGAAAACCTCGGGATTCACTCCAACTTCTTTTTTAAAAAATTTGGTAAAATACGAATTGTCGTTAAAGTTAAGTTTGTAAGCGATTTCAGATACACTAAGTCCCAGATTGACGAGCAGTCTTTTTGCTTCCAAAACGACACGGTTTCTGATTACTTCACCCGCCTGCATACCCAAATGTTCCTTGCATAATGCATTCAGGTGATTTGGTGTAATATTCAGCAGTTCGGCATACTCACCGGGTAGACGGATTTCAATGAAATTTTTCTCAATCAGTTTATGAAAATTGCTTAATAAAATATTGGTTTTGAAAGGAATGTTTTGCTGACGGTTTTGAGAAGTGTTTTGCTCTATTGTGATAAATATTTGCAGCAAAAGTATACGGATCATATCCTCCCGAAAAACATTTTTCTGAGCAGATTGCTTCATTAAATCTTCAAAAAGTTGACTCACGGACGGATGGATATGCTCCGGAAGATTGATCACACTCTCTTCTGAAATCCCGCTAAAAAAAGAAAATGAAGCCAGATATTCGGGACGAAGCAGGAATGACTGAAAGAAATCGCCCGAAAAATTAACCACAAAACCTTCCACATGACCTTGGAAATCCCAGGAATGCACTTGTCCGGGAATCATGAAATAAATCTGATATGGTTTTACTTCAAAATGGTTAAAATCAATCGTATGCATTCCACCACCTTCCGTGAAAAATAGCAGGTGATAAAAGCTGTGCCGGTGCGGAGATGTCAGATTGGGATGTATCGCCAGATATTCCGCAAACCGGCTTATCAGAATATCGTCTTCTTTATGTTCTGAAAGCGAGTTAATATCAATTCTGGGAATGTTGGCTTGCATAGGACTGTAAAAATGTGTTTCTCAAATCGGATAAGAACTTTGCTTCAAATCCAATATAAATATTTAACTTTTGCTCCTAAACGTAAATCTGATTTCAGGTCAAAAATATGTCTAATATAAATCTTATCATTGAAGAACGTCCCCGTAATATCGGAAATTTTATGGTAGGGCGACTGCTTCCGTTCAGAGGGAAAAAGATGGTTGGGCCATTTATTTTTATTGATCATATGGGACCGGCCAATATGAACGACCATCAGAATATGGACGTTCCGCCTCATCCGCACATCGGTTTGTCGACCCTGACTTATTTGTTCGAAGGCATTGTCATGCACAAGGACAGTCTGGGTACCGAAATTGAAATTACACCCGGACAGGTGAACTGGATGACGGCCGGTGCCGGAATCGTACATTCGGAAAGAACGCCCGAATATCTTCGTCATTCTGATAAAATACTGCATGGTTTGCAGATCTGGGTCGCTTTGCCAAAAGAAATGGAACAAATGGAGCCGGAGTTTTTCCATGCTTCGGAAGCAGATTTGCCGCATTGGGAAGTTGATTCCGTTGCTTTCAAACTGATTGCAGGTTCGCTCATGGGCAAACAATCGCCTGTTCCTGTTTTTAGTCCGCTTTACTATTTGGAAATTAAAAGTAAAGAGGCTAAATCGGTTAAAATCGGTAACGAGCTTTATGGTGAAGCCGGGATTTATATTTTGGAAGGAAGTATCGAAGCAGAAGGAAATACCTATCTTCCCAAACAGCTTCTGGTTGCGATGGATACGAATTTGTGCGAATTCACGATGGCAGAAAACACGACAGTTTATATTTTCGGTGGTGAGCCATTTGCCGAAGACCGGTTTATTTATTGGAATTTTGTCGCCACAAGTCAGGAATTAATTGATAAAGCTAAGGAAAACTGGCTGACACAATCCTTTAAACCAGTACCCGGCGAAACAGGTTTTGTACCGTTACCAGAAGAAAATAATAATTTAAAACGTAAATAATGGCCAAAGTATTCGCAAGTATCGGAACCGCACTTTATAAAACAGAAATCAAAACGGCCACCAATAGTCTCGTGGCCGATGAACCGGTTTCTGCTGGTGGTCTTGATCTGGGATTTTCTCCGGAAGAATTACTGGCATCCGCTTTGGCGGCCTGCACCTGCGGAACGCTTCGCATGTATGCAAACCGGAAAGGTTGGTCGGAATTAATAAAAATCAATGTACACGTTGAATTTTCGAGAGATATTCAGGCAAATGTTTCTCAAATGAACAGGGAAATCGAACTGATCGGGGATTTGAATGAAGAGCAAAAAACAAGATTATTAGCCATCGCAAATAAATGTCCGATTCATAATACGCTTACGCATACGATCACAATTGAAACGACATTAACATAATTATTTTCCTGAAACGGATTTTATTTTTTCTTTCAAAAGTAGCGCGTTTGCATTTTTCGGATCCTTTTGCAACGTTCTATTAATGTATTTCTCAGCAGCTTTGGTATTGGCAAATTTCAGATAATTTAGCGCAATCTGGTTGCTGATATTTATGTTGCCAGAATCAAGCTGATATTTTTGTTTAAGATTAATAATGTCACCAACAAGGTTTTGCAATTCTGTCATGTTGAAATTAGATTCGTTATGCGCGGCTGCATAATTGAGATAAACGACAGCTTCTTCCGGTCTGTCTTCTTTCAAAAGTGTGATAAAAAGTGTTTGGGCAGTTTTGAAATTATTCTGAATATCAAACACTTTTTTTAGGTAGAAAATTGATTTTTCATTTTGATTTAAACCCGCAGAAAGCATCCCTGCCTGCATAAAAAATGTGAGATCGAGCGGGAATTCAAGAGTAAAAGCTTCATTAATCTGCAACGCGCCTTTCAGATTATTTGCTTTCAAATACACTTTTAACAATTCAGACAAAGCGTCTTCCCAGGAAATTTGTTTTACAGAAAGTCCGCCAGCCAGCTGCTCTTCAATTGTTTTTTTATGCGGAATTTCGGCAGGCATCGGCTCGTTGAACGGCCATCCTTCTTTTAACATCATCATTTCATAAACAGCTTTGAGCGAATCGATTGGCGTAATCGGCATCTGATTTCTCAATTCAGCAAAAGAAATTTCATTTTTCCAATCGCTGCTAATCAATTTTTCTTTTTTTAGAGACTGATAAAAAACATCAGATAATAATGCATAACCAAACAGATTTGGATGAACATGTTCAAGCAGCGTTTCATGACCAAGAATACCATGCGCAGAATTTTCTCTGAATACTTTTTCGGCATCAACTAATTTTACCGCAGGAAATTTGGAAGGTAATCCACGCAGTATTTTATTCATCGCTGCCGGAGCACGGAATCTTAAAAGATCAAGTTCCTTTGCTTCAACAAAATATTTCTCTGCTTCTGAAAATTTATTGTGTTTAAAAGATTCAATACCAAGTTGATATTGTTTCGAAGCGGATGTTGAATTTCTTCCGGACTCGCTAATAAATGGTTTCAAATCCTTCTCATTACTAACGAGCGTACTGATGAAAACCGGAATGTTTTTGTTTGAAAATACTTTACAAAGATCCGTCATATTCGCTTCAAACTGATTAATTCCCTGTTTGAACTTTTCAGAATTAAGGTCAATTTTCTGATCTGAAACCATACGTTTCATCAGATTTTCGCGCAGGTCAATTTTTTCACTGGAAGCAGAGGATTTTATTTTGGCAAGAATATTAGTGACAAGTTGAATAATTCTCAGATTTCTTGTTTTGATAATGAAACGGATCAGCGAGGGATTCCAACCCGCAAAACTTGTAGAACCAACGCCCATAGCACCGTAATATTCATTATGCCCGGTGTAAACCAGAACTGCATCAGGCTCGTAATCAACAGCCTGATTTGCAAAATCCAGAACGGTGTAGGAATTAACGGCAGTCAGGGAAAGATTTATGATCTCAAATTCTTTTTCAGGAAAAGTATGAGTTAGTCGGTATTGTAGCCAGCGGTGAAAGGAGCCATTGTGCATATATGGGTAACCGATCGTAGTAGATTCACCCAAAACAAAAATCCGGAAAGTGCCAGGAGTTTTTTGTTTTCTGAACGGTTCGTAATTACCAACGGTTGCATTTTGCTGCTGTGAAAAATATTTTTTTGAAGTATGCTGATTCATCACAAGATAACCCGGATGATTTGGATCATCAACAAAAAGCCCAAGATCAAGGCCGTAACCAAATAATCTCAATCCACACTCCAACAAAACTAAAACGATAATTGGAAAAAATATCGTAAGTACTTTAAAAAGCAAAAGCCGCTTTCTGCTCACAGATATATTATTTTGAATGAATAATTATTGGTTACACAGAGGACCACAGAGTAAAGGAGAGGGACACAGAGTTTTAACTATAAAAAAACTCTGTGTCCCTCTTTTTAACTCTGTGGTTCTCCGTGTAACCTAAACAACAAATTAGGGCCGGATGATTGTGCCATCGAATTTACGCACTTGCCAGTTTGATTTGGTCGTTATCGGATATTTGGCTGCTTCTTTTTCGTTGATATCAACGCCAAGTCCGGGAGCTTCATTCACTGACATATAGCCGTTTTTCATTGTAGGGCAACCCGAGAAAATCGCTTGTGTTTTGTCATTAAAACTTACCGCTTCCTGAATACCGAAGTTCCAGATTGCGAGGTCAATATGTGCATGAGCCGCGTGACCTACCGGAGAAACGTCACCCGGGCCGTGCCAGGCCGTTTTTACATTATACCATTCTCCCAAACGAGCCACTTTCATGGCGGGAGTGATACCACCAATCTGTGAAACATGACAGCGGATGTAGTCAAACATCTGATTGGCCATCGGATCTCTGAATTCATTGACGTTATTGAACAATTCACCCATTGCAATCGGTACCGTTGTGCTTTGTCGAAGCTGTTTAAACCAGCCCATATTTTCGGGTGAAAACGGATCTTCGATGAAAAACGGACGATATTGTTCTACGGCCTTAATCATATTAATTGCATCCATCGGCTGCACCCTCTCGTGAACATCATGAAGCAGCTCAACCTCGTCGCCACATTTTTTACGAACCACTTCAAAAAGTTTTGGAACCGATTTTAAGTAAGCGCGCTCATTCATGTAGCTATCTGATTCTCCTCCAAAACCTGCCGCTTTAAAATCCGGCTTTTGCTCAGTACTGCCAACTGCTCCATATCCGCCTTGTTGAATCCGTACATATTTGAAACCTCTGTCCATGATTTCCTGGGCGTTATCCGCAGTTGCTTCCGGTGAATTTCCATTGGCATGTGTGTAACATGGAATCGCAAAACGTGCCTTTCCACCAAGTAATTGATAAACAGGCATATTGGCACGTTTACCTTTGATGTCCCAAAGCGCTTCATCCAGTCCGCTTAGTGCATTGTTCAAAACCGGTCCGTTTCGCCAGTAAGAACTTACATAGGTTGATTGCCACATATCTTCAATGTTGTCAACATCCTTACCTGTGCAAAACTCGTTCAGATAGGTATTGATTGCAGTAACCACAGAAACGGCGCGCTGCGTAAAAGTGGCGCAGCCCAATCCATATAAACCAGGTTCGGTCGTTTCAACCTTGACCACAATCAGATTGGAGCCTTGTGGAGCTGTGGCAATGGCTTTTACGCTTTTTATTTTTATCGGAGCCAAGCCTTTCGCATAGGCGGGAGTGCTATAATGCTCCCGGGCATGGGCCTGTGAATTTTCTCCAAAGAGACTTAACAATCCGGCTGTGGACCCTGCGGCAATCATGCGAAGGGTATCACGGCGGTTAAAATCGGAATTATCTTTTTTGTTTTTAAACATGGATAATGGGTTTATTGGTTTGGCAACAGGTTGGTTCAGAAAAGGTTTGTGTTAGAAATAATTCAAAGGTTTATTAATTAAATTTAGGGTAAAGCAAAAGCAATGTAAGAGCCACCCGGTTTATGTCCGTTTTTAGAGCCTCCGGCTGCGATAACCACATATTGTTTGCCGTTAACCTGATAAGTAACAGGGGTGGCAAACCCACCGGCAGGAAGCTGATATTCCCAGACAATCTTTCCTGTTTTTTTATTAAAAGCGCGGATTCTTTCATCTTTAGTAGCGGCGATAAATACCAGGCCGCCGGCTGTAACAATAGGACCTCCGTAATTTTCTGTACCGGTTATCGGAACACCTTTTTTAGTCAGTTCAGGAAATTCTCCGAGTGGAACACGCCATAAATATTCTCCGGTATTAAGGTCGATGGCATTTAATGTTCCCCATGGCGGTTTTATCGCCGGGTAACCATTCTGGTCAAAAAATCTTGTCCAGCCATTGTTGATATAAGGAGAAATATAGGGGAAATCAGTTTTTTTTGCGGCTATTTCAGGTGCAGCCGTCGCGCTGTGATTATCTGTTGAGGCTATGGTTTTGTTTTCTACATCAAGCAAAAAATTAACAATTGCCTCGCGCTCTTTGTCGGGGATATGTTGAAATGAGGGCATTCTGCCTCGTCCGCTTTTGATAATTGTATTGATATCTTCTTTCGAAAGACGGCTTCCGATACTGACCAGATTAGGATATTCCTGTCCGCTTCCCATGCGGTCTGCACGGTGACAGGCAGCGCAATTGCGCATGTAAAGCGATTTTGCTGTAATACCTTCGTCTGAGTTTGGAACTTTATAGTCGAGCATTTTCAAATCCCATACCATTTCGTTTCCATTTTGGTATAAAATTCCCTCAGGATCAGCCGCATTTCCACCCCATTCGGCCCCACCGCCTATTCCCAGATAAAGAGTACCTTCTTTACTTGGAGGCATATATTTATTCCCGGAACGGCTCTGATCAAATTTTGCTTTTACAAAAGCAGTTGCTTCGGGAGAAATATTGGTGATTTCATTTTCTGTAAAAACCTGCCTGGAAAAGGGAGCGGGTTTTGTGGGATATGGCTGCGTTGGCCAGGGATGTTCGCCCGGTAATTTGAAATTGGCAGCAGCTGAACGTTCTTCAACAGGAAATAAAGGTAGTCCGGTATCCCGGTTAAGCAGAAACAGCAAACCGTCCTTTGTTGCCTGGGCCACAGCGTCAACCAAACGGCCCTTATTTTTTACCCGAACCAGGTTCGGCTGACAGGAAATGTCGCGGTCCCATAAATCGTGATGAACAGTTTGGTAGTACCAATTCAATTTACCGGTTTCCGCATTTAAGGAAATTACGCAATTGGCATACAGGTTTTTTCCTTCCCGGTCAACCCCATAGAAATCAACGGATGGTGAGCCGGTTCCAAAATAAACAGCGCCTCGTTTTTCATCCAATACCATACCGGCCCAATTGTTGGCACCGCCCATTTTTTTCCACGCATCTTTTGGCCAGGTTTCATAACCTTTTTCGCCTGGCTGCGGAATGGTATGAAATACCCATTTCAATTTTCCTGTTTTGATATCGAAACCTCGGATACTTCCGGGTGCTGCATCACCATATTCAGATACCCTGGAACCGATCACTAGCACATCTTTATAAATCACGCCCGGACTGGTAGCATCAACGGACATTTTACTTTTATCTCTGTCGAGATTATCAGAAGTCCCCTCGCGCAGATCAACGGTACCATTTTCTCCGAAACTTTCAACTGGTTTTCCAGTAGCAGCGTCTAATGCAAAAAGCTGAGGACCGGCTGTGTATAAAATGCGTTTGTCGCTTCCGTTTGCCCAATACATTACACCGCGGCTAACATGAAACCTAGGTGTTTTGTCTTTAAAAGGATCAAATTTCCAGAGTTCCCCACCTGTGTCAGCTTTTATGGCGAAAAGATTTAAATTAGGCGTAGTTCCGTACAAAATGCCGTCAATGACAATAGGTTGGCACTGAATTTCCATCTGGCGTTTTGGGACTGGACTTCCTTCCGGTCTTTTTACCGCATCGTATTGCCATGCTATTTTTAGTGAAGCTACATTTCCAGTATTTATCTGGTCAAGAGGAGAGTAGCGGTTTCCTGCTTTATTCCCTCCGTAACTTGGCCAGTTTGTACCGGTTTCTTCTTCTGCTGTAATTTTGTCCTGACTTATAAATGCAATACAAATAGCTGACAGACAAAGAAGTACTGTCAATAATATTAAAAACTTACGATAATTCCATTCTTGAATTCTGACAAAAGGATTGGTCATAAAACAATAATCATTTATTCATTTCCAGGTTTAGTACTATTCTTTTTAATAAAATCAAATGCCCTGAACCGGCATTTTTCATTTATATTAAGAACAAAAAAAAGCAGGGCTAACAGACTTTTGTTCGGTTTGTTACTAACTGGAAATGACAGTTATAATTTTGATTTTCATTTTGAAACCAGATCAGTTTAATGCTGATCTGGTTTCTTTATCTGCTTAATAACCAGGATTTTGTTTCATGTTAACATTCGCATTTAGCTCATTGATAGGGATCGGTTGTGCGTAGTCGCTGGCGTCATTCCACTGAATTGTCCCGCCGCGGATTTTTTGGTAGTAAGCAGCTTCCTGCGGCCCGATTTTCCAGCGACATACGTCGTACCACCAGCCGGCTTCTCCAAATAATTCTGCCCAACGCTCGTATTTTAACGGATCATTTTTCAAAATATCATCGGTCGCTTTCGTAGCGGCCGTTAGGCTGGCATAGTCAACAGCCGATGGTGTATTGACTGGTAAATTATAGGCTCGCCGGTGTACTTTGTTGATGTATTCGAGCGCCGTGGCGTTATCCCCCGTATGCGTAAGTGTTTCAGCATAAAGTAAGTACATGTCAGCCATACGCAGCCAGAGAATATTATTTCCATTGGCCATATTGACCTCAGCTTCTGTTCCGGTAATGTTTGTGTATTTGCGGAAACTCCATGCTTCCATGTCAGTTTCTGTAATATCCAGGTAGTGAGAAATGGGTTTTTTAACGCCATTCACAACCATGGAATCCACATAAGGCTGCTGGCAGGCAACCCATAATCTTGGGTCAACTGTTTTGGCATTGCGGGCAGCGACCGATCTTGCAATGTACGATTGATCCACATTGGCAATGTTGGCAGTAGTTACACCCGCAGGAAAATAATGTCCCAGATTAAACCCGAAACGTGTCAGGTTTTTTGCGTGTGGAAATACATTTGACCAGGCAGAAGCTGCGGCTGCTCCGGTTGGCCCAACATAAGTAGGCGCAATTACCATCCCGATACTGCAACCCATTGACAAGTCATTTGTACCCGAATAAGTCAGATCGACATTGAAATTAAGTTCATACAAAGACTCGGCGTTGAACTCGTTTTGTCCGTTAAACATCGTTTTATAGGTGTCAAAAGGGACAAGCGATTTTCCGCTATTGGTAATCACATCAGTCAGATACGTTTTAGCATCCGTCCAATCCTGTGTGAAAACATACACTTTGGAAAGAAATGCCTTAACGGCCCATATGCTTACTTTGTGTTTTTCAGCAGCGCCTGTCCAGGTTTTTCCGGCAAGAAGTGTTTCTGAGGCCTTCAAATCGCTGATGATAAAGTCCCAGCATTCTTTGACCGTATTTCTGGAAACCTGGGTTTCAGCTAAACTAGTTGATGTGGTTGTTAAAATCGGAACGCCCATTTTATCACCACCAACACCATTCACGATAAAAGTTTCTCCCCAGGCTGTTGTCAAATGGAAATAGAAAAATGCGCGCAGGAAAAGTGTTTGTCCTTTTATCAGGTCAATGTTTGCAATATCGGTTGAAGCTGCTTTGGCCCGATAAATTTCAAGAGCAGTCAGTAAAGTATTGCACCGCTGAACACCACGCCAGGTATCGTTCCAGGTATTTTGTAAAAACGGATAACTGGAAACGGCATTGTTCGTGGAAAGTCCGATCCAGTCAGGAGATCCCTGCCAGCTTAAATCAGCGGTATGGTCCCACATCCAGGTATGTTTCACCAGCATGTGGTGACCGTATAAACCGGATGCGTGCGTGGTTCCGTAAACACCGGTAAGTAGCTGTTCAAGGTCAGATACTGAGTTAGGATAGCTTGCCACTGAAATTGCTCCGGCATTGTCAACATTTACAAAATCATCAGAGCAGGATGCCAAACAAAGAAGTAAGGCAAAGAGGGAAAACTTTTGTATTATTTTCATTTTAGAAATATCGTTTTCGGTTACTTATAATACTGGCCTCTTAAAAAGTCAAATTGATACCCAGAGAAAGAAGTGATGTCCGGGGATAAGAATAAATCGCATCAATACCTCGTCCGGTAGTACCATTCCGGCCTAATACTTCGGGATCAAGTCCTGAATATTTCGTGAACGTCAGCAGATTTTGTCCCTGCACATAAACCTTAAGATCTGAGATTTTCAGAGATTGGAGTACGCTTTTTGGAATGTTATAACCGATCTGTAAATTTCTTAATTTTAAGAAAGAACCGTTTTCAATTGCAAAAGAAGAAATGCGGGTATAATTGGAATTCGGGTCACGAACATAGGTTCCATCCGCAGCTTTGTATCCGATTCGGGGTTGGCTGGTTAAGCCGTTTCCATTGAAAAAGGATGTATTGAAAATATCCTTGGTTGTATTATAATCACCCACAAAAAACTGAGTGTAATATTTATTACCATTGAAAACATCCACGCCCTGGACACCCTGAAATAAAGCAGTAATTTCAAATCCTTTCCATCCTGCGTTTAATGTAAAACCATAGGTCATTTTAGGCCAAGGGTTTCCAATAAAAGTTTTGTCGGCTGTCGTGATTTTTCCATCACCGTTTACATCTTTAAAACGAAGATCACCAGCTCCTGTCGCTGCATTCTGGTAGAAAATTCCGGTTGTGGTACCGGCTGCTTGTTGTGCTTTTTCATTTAGTGCGGCAACTTCTGCATCCGTTTTGAAAATTCCTTCTACTTTGTACCCGTAAAACTGGCTCATAGGTTGTCCTGCCTGCGTACGTGCTACAACACTTTCCAGATAATCGCCGGCTGAACCGTCATTGATCGGGTTATTATTTGTACCGTCAAGTTTTTTTACAAGGTTTTTGTTAAAGGAGGCATTGGCAGTAATTCCATAAGTAAACGAACCCTTTTTGCCACGATAATCGGCTGCAATTTCAAGTCCTTTGTTACTCATTTTACCAATGTTGGTAAAAACAGACGTTGTGCTGAAACCTGCTGAACTAGGTACCGGAACCTGATAGATCATATCCTGCGTCTGGCGGCTATACCAGTCAACGGTAATGTTCAAAGCGTTTTTCAAAAAGCCTACATCCAAACCAATGTCGGTCTGGAGTACGGATTCCCATTTGATGTTCTGGTTGGCCAGCTGCGCTGTCAAAGCATAACCTTTTGAACGCGTTCCATCGGGTAATCCCTGTGCATTTGTACCACCCGAACCTCCGTATGAGGCCTGGTATGTATATTGCGGAATGTTACTTGTACTTCCCAGTTTACCATAACTTGCTCTTACTTTCAGGTTGGAAACATAAGTAAGATTGTCGCGGATAAACGCTTCTTCGTTCATTTTCCAGCCCACGGAAGCAGATGGGAAAACACCGAACTTATTGGCTGGTCCGAAACGGTCCGAACCATCCCTGCGAACTGTGGCAGTAAACAGGTATTTGTCAGAGAAGGTATAGTTAAGACGTCCGAATTGAGAAAGCAGGCGTGTTTGAGGCAAGTCACCACCACTGGCTACATAACTGCTCGGATTATTTGTCAGACCAAGGTTGTAAGTTACATAAGGAAATCCTCTGGCTTCAGCATGAAGCGAGCTAAGATCTGATTGATAGGCTTCATAACCTGCCATTGCTTTAAGTTCATGACGGCCGAAAGTTTTGGCATAAGTTAAAACGAAGTTGGCAGTAAGGTTGCGCTGGCTATTGTTGTCTTTGCTTAAAAATGCCGTACGGTTTGCAACTGTTCCGTAATCGTAAGCCTCATTAAAACGGTAATTGTTATAGTTGTAATAGGAAAGTCCTACGGTTGAACGAAGATTTAAACCTTTAATAATTTCCAGATCTGCATACAAATTTCCTTCCAATGCATACGTTGCGTTCTGCATGTGATTTTGATATTCCTGTGCCACAAGATTAGGGCCGGTAAAAAACGTACCTGTTTTGGCCCAGCCGCCATACGTGTTGGTAGGATCGTAAACAGGTACGACAGGTGCCGAGCGGAAAGGAAAAGTATTGGTGATCATCGGGTTCGTTTTTGTTACCCATGCATAAAGCGTTTCACCTACTTTCAGTTTTTTACTGATTTTAAAATCTGTATTGGAACGCAGACCGTAACGTTCGAAATAATTATCAATCATTGTACCCCCTTCACGCTGGTAATTTGCTGATAAATAATAATTGGTTTTGGCAGTAGCACCCGACATGGACAAGGAATAACTTTGTTCTTTTCCATTGGTATACAAATCTTTAACCCAGTCGTTATCAGGTAACGTATTTGGATCGCCCCAGCTGGTGGTTGCCACACCGAATGCTGTTTTTGCTTTAATATAATCAGCAGTATTTAACAAGCTATATAGATTCAGAGGCTTGCGGACACCATAATAAGCATTGAAATTAATGGTCATTTTATCCAGTGTTTTTCCTCGTTTTGTTGTCACCAATACAACACCACCAGCCGCCTGCGCTCCGTAAATGGCTGCCGCACTGGCATCTTTCAGGATTTCTATGGATTCAACATCCTGCATATTGAAGTTACTTCCCGCCGACATCCGGATTCCATCCACAATGTACAATGGCGACATGCCTCCGATAGAACCAACACCACGTATAACAATATCCGAACTGGCACCCGGCGAACCGTCATTCCGGGTTACCTGCACACCGGCAGCCCGGCCTTGGAGCGCTTCGGTGACGCTTCGTACTGGAAGGTTTTTTACATCCTCAGCTTTCACAGATGACACTGAACCTGTCAGATCTGAACGCTTTTGAGTACCATAACCTACCACGATAACTTCGGATAATGCTTTAACATCCGATTTTAGCAAAACCTGTAAACCGGAACGGTTTCCTACAATAATTTCCTGGGATTCATAACCTACAAAACTGAAAACCAGAATGGATGCGGCGGTAGGAACAGTAATTTCAAAATTTCCTGAGCCATCTGCCGTTGTTCCCTGGGACGTTCCTTTCAGCACTATACTGACACCCGGAAGTGGTTCCTTTGTATCAGCCGAAGCTATGGTTCCTTTTAAAGTAACCTCCCGGGAGTGCAGATAAGGCAGAGGAGTCAGGGTTTCCAGGTTATCCTCCTTTAACGGTGCTGCGGCCGTTTTTTTGTTTAGTATAATGTAGTTTCCTGATACGGTATATTTAATTTGTAATGGGATAAGTAATTTTTCAAGCACTGCATCCAGCCGTTGGTTCGTAGCCGATATACTGACCTTTTGCTTTTGGATGAGCGAGGGTATGTATGAAAACCTGACCTTTGTTGTTTTTTCAATGGAGCTAAGAACCGTTTTGAGCTCTTCCTGATCCGCCTGAATCGAGATGGGACGCTTCAAAAGTTCCTGTGCCAACCCATCCTTGGCAAAGGAAAGGCCGGTAAATAGAAGCGAGACTAAAAAGGGTACCAGGGTAACTTTCATCGCTGTCACTAAATAATTTAGCGGAATACTATTTTTTTTCATAAATTTCGATGGTTTTGGGTACGACAAATCACAAAGCTCTCTCTGGCTCCATGTTCTGGAGCATCATGCCTTGCTTGGAAATCAGGGGGTTACAAATCCGGTAATGCTGAACCCATTACCGGGTTTTCTTTAACGAAATTATTCTTTCTGCATAGATTTAGGCGTTTAAAGGGTTAAGTACGAATGGATTACTGACAACCTTCACTGGTAATAATTACCTGTCCGTCGCTGATTCGGTAACTTGCACCGATCGTCTGGCAGATAATATCCAGCTTTGTAAAGAAAGGCTCGTCATTCAGTTTTACTCTGAGGAAACATTTATTCATAATGGTGCTGTCATAGATAAAAGGGATTCCGTATACCTTTTCAAGCGTGGAAAAAACCGTTGAAATTGGTTTGTTTTCAAAATTGAAATCCGGTTTTGTATCAACCTTGACTAATGCAAGGGGGATTTCAATGATGGATTTTGATATCAAATTATCTTTTGCCGAGAAAGTAGCCTGCTGATTTGGTGTGAGCAGTAATTCGGTGTTTCGTTTTTTCTGATTATTTACATCTTTCATTGGAACAACCGAAACACGGCCGCTTCTTACCAGAACTTCAACGTTTTCACCTGATTCTTTTATTAAAAAACAAGTCCCGACAACACGTGTGAGAAGTCCGTTGGCATAAACGAAAAAAGGATTCTGGACATCTTTGGTAACACGGAAAAAAGCCTCTCCGGAGAGAAATACTTCCCTTTTCTTATTCATGACAAACGGCTGAGCATAGCTGATTTTACTTTTCGGTGTCAATTCAATGACGCTGCTATCCGGCAAAGTTACTTTCAACGATTTATCGGTTGTATTTATAATTTCCTGTAATGGAACGGGAGTAGCCGTTACGTATGCGCTGTAAGTAAAAGGCTGCTGAGTTGGTTTTATTCCCCGCCATGTTTGCCAGCCAATTCCCATGGCTACAATTACAGCCGCAGCCGCTGACCACCATTTCCAGTTTAGAGACCAAGAACTGCGTTCTGGTATTTCTTCCGGTTCAGTATTTCTTAATATGCGTGAAATCTGGAATTCGATTTCGTCATTGGTAAGTGCGGAATTTTGTTTGCGCCAGGTCAGAATAAGATCTTTGGCCTGGGAAATAATAGTTTGTTTTTCTGGATACCGCTGACCGATATCAATCCAGAGTTCATCCAGTTGGACATCTTCACCGAGTACCCAATTTCTAAAAGAATCGTCGAGTAGAAAATCTTCAAGATTATAATTTTTATATTCTTTCATATCATAGCACAAAAAATATCGAGCTTACATAGGTATAATCTCAATTGTACACGGATATCATCAAAAAATCTTGAAAAAATTTTATAAAATTTGAAAATAAATTTCAATTAAATATATCTATCTGATTATCAGAATGATATAAATAAGATGATAATCATACAAAGTAATGAGAACCATTTCTCACGAAACAATTTAAGGGCCTGATGCAGCAGATTGGAAACGGCGGGACGGGATATGGCCATGACGACGGCTATTTCGTCGTTTGACAGATTTTCGTAAAATTTGAGATGTATGATTTCCTGCTGACGACGGGTAAGCGTGTGCATAATGTGATGGATCCTATGCTCGTTTTCAAGTGTAGAATCGGTTGAAATAATTTTCATTTCAACGGTATCTTCTGTCATAATGGATTCTTCCTGCCAGTCTTCAATAGTGACCAGCAAATCGGATCTTTGCTTTTCTTTGAAGATCCTGTTCCGCAGGCTTGTTAAAAGATAAGGTTTGATGTGATCTGTATTTCCTATGGAAGTTCTTCTTTCCCAAAGCGAGGTAAAAAGATCATGTATACAATCTTTCAGCATATCAGGATCCTGCATGATTTTCCTGCCATACTCAAATAATGGCCGATAATATATTCTAATCATTGATTCAAAGGCTGTGCGGTCTCCATCCTTAAATCTCTGCCAGAGCAACGTATCCTTTTCCATCACTTTAATAGAATAAATTTGAAAACCTTACATCTTACTTTGTCAAAATATTTCCTTTAAATTATTACAAAATAAAAGTGCTGGTAACGTTGAGTTTACTCGTTTAATCTTCATAAATTAATCGTTCCAATTCCTGTCAGGTCTTATTTTAAATTTATCACCTAATCGTATCAATTAAACTTGCTGTAATCATGAAGAAAATTTCTCTTGTTCTCTTGTTGTCCGTTTTTTCGTTTGCTGGTTTTGCACAAACCGCCTGGAAATCTGATAAGGCTCACTCCCAGCTGAAATTCGACATTACACATAATGGCGTGTCTACTGTTTCAGGAGCTTTTACTGATTTTGATGCGACAATCAAAGCTTCAAAACCGGATTTTAGTGACGCGTCCTTTGAGCTGACTGCAAAAACGGGTTCTATTAATACAGGAGTTGACAGACGCAACGAGCATCTTAAATCACCTGATTTCTTTGATGCAACCGCGAATCCTGAATTAACTTTTAAAAGTACCGGGGTTAAGAAAACCGGGACAGATAAATACCAGCTTACAGGAGACCTGACCATGCATGGAGTTACCAAGCCAGTAACTTTGGAATTATGGTACCGTGGAACTATTACAAATCCTATGAATAAAAAAGCTGTTGCGGGTTTCCGTGCAACGGGTAGTATCAAACGCGCCGATTTTGGTATTGGCCCAAAATTTGCTCCACCGATGCTTAGTGAAGAAGTTACGATTACAGCGGATGGTGAATTCGGACAGTAAATGGTTTAAAATGATTAAGCAGGATAAAGCTCAGGCTGTTAAAAAGACTGGAATCAAACCTGTAAGAGCATTGTTTTCAGAGCTTTCGAAAACAATGCTCTATTTTAATCATTAATCTGTCGCGTAATCCACCTTCTTTTTCTGAAAGCTGTAAATCAGATAAAATAATGCTGGCAAAATAAAAATACTTCCAATCAGCAATGCCATAGCCAGAGCCTGCATCGTTTTTTCATGACCGCTGTGTTCGATCAGAGAAAGATATCCACCGTTTTTTAGAATAACAATATTTGGATAATGGCGATAAGTGGTTGTCAAAAGAATCATAGTAACCTGAAATCCAGCCAGAATCCGTAGAATATTTGCTTTTCCTTTATACATTAAATACCAGAGAAGAGCAAGGGATAATGTGGCGGCGGAAATCGCAATAATGCCGACAATGTTACCAAAAACCCAATCAATCAGCGGAATTCCTTCGATCAATGAAGATACAAATACGAGCGAACCACATATCACCGCGGCAATATTGAAAGCCTTTGCTTTTCGGATGAAACGTAACCGATCATGCTCATTATCCGTTTCTCCAATCAGAAAAACAGCGGCAAGAAATCCGCAAATCGCAACCGTAAATAATCCGACTGAAACCGAAAACCAATGCAGCCAGCTGAAAATATAGGCGTCTAAAAAATTATCAGCTTTCAAATCAATATGTCCGGATACTGAACTTCCTGCAATGATTCCCAGAAAAAACGGCGTAACGAAACTGGAATAGGCGAAAATCGGATTGTAAAGATCCTGCATATCGTCTTTCACTGCATCATAATGCCTGAAAGTAAATGCGGTTCCCCGGGCAATAATTCCTAAAAGCATAATCGTTAACGGAATATGCAGATAAACAGACATGGTGCTGTAAATAACCGGAAAACCTACAAACAATATCACAATGGCAATGATCAGCCACATGTGATTGGCTTCCCAAATTGGACCAATTGCTTCGTAAAGTGTCTTTCTGGTCTGTTTCTTATTGGCCTTCGAAGTGAATAACTCAATAATTCCGGCCCCGAAATCTGCTCCACCCAGCAATAAGTAAAGCAGGATAGAAGTCCAGAGATATATGATGACGACGTATAACATTTTGTGAATGGGTGAATGATGGAATGATAGAATTTCGGAATGTTGGGTTATCTATCTATTAATCTTGTGCTCCTTCGGGTAAATCGTAGAGTTTGGGCACCATTTTTATTTGTCGGTATAACATAAAAATTACGATTGCAGCGAGTGAAAAATACATGATCGTGAACATGTAAAAGGAATAACCGATCCCGGGCATAGGTGTGACCGCATCAGCTGTGCGCATAACATTGTAAATAATCCAGGGCTGCCGTCCCACTTCGGTAACTGTCCAGCCAGCTTCAACAGCCAGAAATCCAAGCGGGGTAGCAGCTACAAAAAGTTTAAGCAGCCAGTCACTCTGAAGCCATTTCTTCTTTTTCCAAAGGGCGAGAAAATACAAAAATGAAATACCCATCATCGCCATTCCCAAACCTACCATAATCTGGAAAGCATAATGCGTAATGGGAACCGATGGCTGATCTTTTTCCGGAAACTGATCAAGTCCTTTAACTTCGGAACTAAAATCTCCGTGCGCCATAAAACTAAGCAGGCCCGGGATCTTAATTCCGTAACCTACTTTTTTGTTTTCCGTATCCGGGATTCCGCCAACGACAAGTCCGGCAGATTTTTCGGTAAAAAAATGAGCTTCCATCGCAGCCAGTTTTGCAGGTTGTCTTTTTGCGACATCTTTTGCCGAAATGTCCCCGCTTAATGGCTGAAGCACCGCAGCCACGCAACCGAAAATCGCCGCTATGGTAAATGATTTAGTATGAAAATAAACATTTTGTCTCCTGATAATCATCAGCGCATGAACACCTGCAACCGCAAAACCTGTGGCTGCAAAAGCGGCGATGGACATATGCAGGGATTGGGAAAACCAGGCTTTGTTGAACATTGCTTTTATGGGATCAACATTAATGTATTGTCCGTCCACAAAGTCAAAACCGGCCGGACTGTTCATCCAGGCATTTGCTGCTACAACAAGAATTCCGGAAGCCAGTCCGCTTATTCCGACAATAACGCCGGTAAACCAGTGAAACCATTTGTTGAACCGGTCCCAGCCATACAAAAAGAAGCCAAGTGCAATCGCCTCGATAAAAAAAGCAGTTCCTTCCAAAGAAAAAGGCATCCCGAAAATAGGCCCGGCATGTTCCATGAATTTAGGCCAAAGCAGTCCGAGTTCGAAAGATAATACAGTACCCGAAACGGCGCCTGTTGCAAAGAAAATGGCAACGCCCTTACTCCATGCTTTTGTTATATTTTTGTAAACAATTTTATCGGTTTTCAGGTAGTAGTAATGTGCCACGGCCATGAAAAACGGCATCACCATACCAATACATGAAAATATGATGTGAAAACCCAGAGAAAGGGCCATTTGAGATCTTGCAGCCAGGAAATTATCCATAGGTGAGTTGCAATTATGTAAGTAAAACTGAAAAGTGTTTCTGAAAAAGTCAGAAAGTAAATCTTTGTAATTTTATATTTTATCTTACCTGGAATATGACGAAATAGTACTTCCCGGAAACGCCCCAAAGCTACTCAACTCTGACCAGAAGAACCACTTTATTACTTAAAAAAACAAATAAATAATACAGCTTTTGGAGTAAGAAAAATGGATAACTTCTTTTAAAATAAAGCATTTATACGGATTTGCTGATTTGAAAAAAATAGATAAACCCTGAATTGAAATTGACTGATTAATGCAGCGTTTTTGTCTTCTTTTATATTTTTTTGTTTTGATTTTTCCTGCCAATGGTCAGGTTCATAAAATATATGTTTCGGTAAAAGGGAAGGATAATAATGCAGGGACTTTTGAAAAACCTTTCCAAACTTTGAAAAAAGCTTTGTCGGCCAGGGAAAGCTTTTCAGGAAAGCAGGTCAGCATTCAACTGAGGAGTGGTACATATTATTTACCTGAAACAGTTGTTATCAAGAGCAATGCAAAGTTGCCGGAAGCGTTGGAAATTAAGGCATTTGCAAAAGAAAAAGTGATTATAAGTGCGGGGAGAAGGATTAGTCCAGACTGGCAATTATTCAAAAATGGGATATACCGGACTGTTGTCCCACCTGAAATTTCTTTTGAAAGATTATACGTTGACGGCGTTTCACAACCTATGGCAAGATATCCGAATGCAGATTCAACGGCAGGGATTTTTAATGGTACGGCTGAGGATGCCACTTATTACGTCCGGGTGTTAAGCTGGGGAAATCCTTTTGGTGGGTATCTGCATGCGCTGGATGAGGACAGAAAAGGAAGTCTTCATTACAAAATCACTGGCGTCGATGATACTGATAATGTGGAACTTGATGGCGGATGGCAATATAATAGACCTGTTCATCCTGATAAATACGTACGTTTTGTAGAAAATATTTTTGGAGAACTGGACGCTCCTGGTGAATGGTATTTTGATAAAACACTTCATTTTTTATACTTCTATCCAGAAAATAAAACAGATTTGTCCAAGGCAATTATTGAAGTTTCAAATTTGAAAAACAGTATAGAATTGCAGGGTTCAGCCCAAAATCCAATACGAAATGTAGTTTTCAGAAATCTGTATTTCAGGCATAATGAACGATCCTTTATGGAAAGCAAAGAAGCAGTTTCCGGCAGTGACCGGGCCGTGTTCAGAGGGGGGGCTTTACTTTTAAATGGTACTGAAAATTGCAGGATTGAAAGTTGCAGTTTTGGTGATTTAGGAGGAAATGCGATTATGTTATCTGGTTACAACAAAAATGATACAATTGTCAATTGCCTGGTCGATCATGTGGGTACAAGTGCGTTTTCTTTGCTAGGAAATGATAAGATCAAAAATGATAATTCAAGCCAAATTGCAATTATTAATAATACCTTTCATCACACAGGAGAAATTGAAAAACAAGGAAGCGGGATTCATCTTTCCAAAGCGAAACAAATAGTAATTAAGAATAATAAAATCTATCATGTTCCAGGAAGTGCTATAAAATTTGATAATGTATCTCAGGATGAAGTTATGAGCTCAAACAATACTATTTTCGGTGAATTCAGGGAAATTAATCATCAGTGACTTTATGAAAAAACTAATTTTTCTCCTGCTGGTAAGCATTCAGCTGCTACACGCTCAAAAGAAATCGGTACCTGTTATAAATGACAAAGTTATCAAGGTAGATACTTTGCTATGGGATATGAAAGCTTTGAGTAAGGCACCTGAAATAGAATGGCTTAACAAGACGGGTAATGTTTATTCGCTGTTTTATAAAGGCGTGGATTACAACGGAAAACCGACCCAGGTTTTTGCTTATTATTCAAATCCCGATTTGATTTTGGGAAAAACCCAGAGCAAAACGAAGTTTCCTGGTGTAGTACTGCTGCATGGTGGAGGCGGAAAAGCTTTCAAAGAATGGGTGGAAAAGTGGGCGGCGGAAGGCTATGCAGCCATTGCAATGGATTTTTCAGGAAAACAGAATGATGTAAAAACCTATACAATGCCCGGCCCGGAACAGGGTGATCTTGATAAATTTCTAAAACTTGAAACCGGCAGCGATCTGAAAAATATGTGGACATACCAGGCCGTAGCCAATGCGATACTTGCCCATTCACTGCTTTTGAGTTTTCCGGAAGTTGAAACAACAAAAACATGTTTGACTGGTATCAGTTGGGGAGGTTATCTTACTTGTTTGGTAGGAAGTCTGGACAATCGTTTTAAAGCAGCGGTTCCAGTTTATGGTTGTGCATTTTATGACGAATCGGATATATTTAAAGTTCCCCTCGCAAAGCTTTCTCCTGCCGTTAGAAAAAAATGGATGAAGTATTTCGATCCGTCTTCTTATATGCCGTACGCCAAACCTCAGTTCTTATTTGTTAATGGAAATAAGGACAGATTTTACAATGTAATTCCCTATGATAAGACATACAAACTGATTCCGGAGGCCCAACGGTCCATGTGTCTGATTCCTGATATGAAACATGGCCATGAAGTGGGTTGGGAACCACATGAAATCCGCTACTTTTTCGAAAATGTTATAAATCAGACTGCTCCGTTATCAAAAGTTAAACAGATTGTAATGAAAGATTCTTCATTGACGGCTTCTTATTCTTCACCAGTTTCACTTAGGACGGCCGATTTTTATTACTCAAACGACACCACTTCTCTAAATGAAAACCGTGTTTGGAGTAGTAAGAAAGTACAGATTGATTCCAAGACAAAAACGCTGTATTGCCCTGTTCCGAAGGAAAGATTTAAGTATGGATTTTTCTATTTAAAAGATCACAGAAATGTTTCTGCGTCCAGTGAATTTATTATTAATTGAAATAAGCTTTTTTCTATAATAATGTTATCTCAAAATGGAAAATTAGATAACGACCAGCCGTCTCACCGTCATTTTAAATCCTGAAAGGATGACATTATTATAGAAAGAATTTCGCCCGATATTATTACAAAATCACTGATTTTGTTGCTGCTGTTGCTGCTCCTTCAACTTTTTTTTAACAATGTCAGCAGGATACCGCAACGCAATTTCCCGGATTTCATAATTGAATTCCGAAAAAGTCTTTTCCCACATAGCAGCTTCACCGGGTTCATAGTCATAAAATCCTTTGGAATTAGAGATACCTCTACCGCCTTCCTCAACAATTTTTGAAATTAATTCAGGTACTTCCGGACTGTTGTTCAGGGTTGGTAATAAATTCTTCATCACGGTATGATAAGCAGCAACGCCGGTCAAATCCATCCAGCGAAAAATACCTACGAAAGTCATAAAATAACCGGCATTATTTCGGCAGGATCTGTCCACGTCTTCAACCGTCGCGTAACCATTTTCCACCAGGCTTATCGCTTCCCGGTACATCGCGTACATCAGGCGGTTGGTTATAAAACCTGCAATATCTTTGCGGACCAATATTGGCTCTTTTCCCCATTGATGTGAAAGTTCATACAAATATTCTCCATAGGAGATATTACTGTCGTCACCACAAATTATTTCCAAAAACCGGGTCGTATGGGCAGGTTCAGTCCAGTGAAGTCCCAGAAAACGTTCAGGATGTAAGGTCAGTTTTTGCAGTTTACTGATCGGAATAGCGGAAGTATTGCTTACCAAAAGTGCGTCAGAAGCTATAACGGCTTCTACTTTTTTGTAGACTGATTCTTTTATATCAATGTCTTCTATAGTGCATTCGATTACCAATTTGGATGCATATAATTCTGAATAATCTTCTGTGATCAGCAGATTTGCTAAATAGTAATCGGGAGAATGAGGAATGATTCCATTTTTTACGGCCTTTTCTAAATGGTCAATAATTCGTTTTTTAGCAAATAAAAGGTCACTGTTGAGCGGAGCCAGCGCCACAACGGGATGACCGGCAATAAGCAGGCAAGTTGCAATGCTGGAACCCATCAGGCCAAGGCCGACAACTGCGACCGGAATTTCATTGGTATTCATATAAGGTTTAGGATAAAGTTTAGATGCGCAATCCGTGACAGGAGTGGCTCTTAAAGTTATTCATTACAAATTTGTTTTACGACAAAGAGGGATTTTTTTTCGTATAGCTAAGTTTTTGTTTGTTTTCATGTCTGCCATGCCTACGGCATTTGTAATCGTATGTTTTGAATTTCCTTTTCCACGGAATGAATTCCGCGGTTACCATGTTGGCCATGCCTACGGCATTTGTAATCGTATGTTTTGAATTTCCTTTTCCACGGAATGAATTCCGCGGTTACCATGTTGGCCATGCCTATGGCATTTTGTAATCGTATGATTTGAATTTCCTTTTCCACGGAATGAATTCCGCGGTTACAAAGTCGGCCATGCCTATGGCATTTATGATTGGGTGTTTTGGATTTATTTTCCAGGGAATGAATTCCGCGGCTACCATGTTGGCCATGCCTACGGCATTTTATAATCGTACGTTTTGAATTTCCACGGAATGAATTCCGGGGCTACCATGTCGGCCATGCCTATGGCATTTTGTGGTCGTATGTTTTAAATTTCCACGAAATAAATTCTGCGGCTACCATGTTGGCCATGCCTACGGCATTTGTAATCGTATGTTTTGAATTTCCTTTTCCACGGAATGAATTCCGCGGCTACCATGTTGGCCATGCCTACGGCATTTGTAATCGTATGTTTTGAATTTCCTTTTCCACGGAATGAATTCCGCGGCTACCATGTCTGCCATGCCTACGGCATTTGTAATCGTATGTTTTGAATTTCCTTTTCCACGGAATGAATTCCGCGGCTACCATGTTGGCCATGCCTACGGCATTTTATAATCGTACGTTTTGAATTTCCACGGAATGAATTCCGCGGTTACAAAGTCGGCCATGCCTACGGCATTTATGATTGGGTGTTTTGGATTTATTTTCCAGGGAATGAATTCCGCGGCTACCATGTCGGTCATGCCTACGGCATTTTGTAATCGTACGTTTTGAATTTCCCCGGAATGAATTCCGGGGCTACCATGTCTGCCATGCCTATGGCATTTTGTGGTCGTATGTTTTAAATTTCCACGAAATAAATTCTGCGGCTACCATGTTGGCCATGCCTACTGCATTTATGATTGGGTGTTTTGGATTTATTTTCCAGGGAATGAATTCCGCGGTTACAAAGTCGGCCATGCCTATGGCATTTATGATTGGGTGTTTTGGATTTCTTTTCCACGGAATAAATTCCGAGGCTACCATGTCGACAGTATTTCTGATTATCAATATAATAATACTTTCCTTCTAATATTATTTTGGGATATAAAAATGGCTCTGCGTCAATATTTCCAAAACCTCATTCTTGGAAATTAAAATGCCGTAGGCATGGCCGACATGGTAGCCGCGGAATTTATTCCGTGGGAAACGAATTTGAAACACATTATCCAAAATGCCGTAGGCATGGCCGATTTGGAAATAGAATAATTGAGATACAACAGAACAAAAAAAGCCTGAAAGAAAATATCTCCCAGGCATTCTTTTGAACCCTAATTAAAAAATCTATTTGGACCAGCCACTTACTTCTGTTTCAACTTCTTCACGGGTTTTGCCAAGCTTCTTTTGAAGTTTACCAAGAAGCTCATCTTCTTTTCCTTCTTCGTATAGTAAATCGTCGTCTGTAAGGTCAGCGTATTGCTGTTTGAATTTACCTTTTAACTCTGTCCAGTTTCCTTTAACTTGTTGTGTGAAGGCACTCATATCTTTAATGTTTTAAGTTTTGGATTGATTATAATTGCTTCATGCAATTTCCTGAAATCATAAATAAATTGTGCCAAAAAAAGAATTCACTCCACATTGTTATATTAAAAGAAAGTATAGTTCAACGATCCAGGTATTTGGACATTATTGATTATCAAACCAATAACATTAAAAATGCTTAATTAGGATGAGTTTCTATCATCCTAATTAAGCATTTTACTTCTATTATAATCTTAAATACTGAGGAAATTTCTGAGAATTGTTTTCCCAAATTTGAGCATTATCTTTTCACAATGCTGTCCATTTTACCCATTATCCCTGAGAAGCTTTTTTTAACAATTTATCCAACCTGACGATACTTTGAACCATCGAACGCACCGAATGATAATTCACTTTCCAGGAATGGCTCATGTGTTTCCAGATTGGCTCGCCCTGGCGGGTAAGAAGCGGAAGCCATTCACCAACTTCGTGATTAATCATTTTATCAAAAACAAAACGATGGGTTGCATCATAAGCTTTTAAGTACTTTTCGTCACCGTAAATCCGGTATGCATCCAGCATACCAATTAATACTTCAGCCTGCTGCCAGAATTCTTTTTCACGATCATATACTTCTCCGGCGTGAGAACCTTCAACATATACACCACCGAACTCCCAGTCAATACCATAGGCAATCGCATGATCGAAAGATTTCAATAATTGCGTTTGATAATCGTCATAAGGAATGCCGGAAATATCAAGCGCATGCATCAGCAACCAGGCAAATTCCACATTGTGGCCATAACTTGTGTTATCCTCAGCAGAGCTTTTCAGGCCGTCTTCTGAAAATCGGTCCCAGCCCCAGATAATATCAAATTTGATTTGTGGCGCCACACTCCAGTCTGCCCAGAACTGCGGAATACCCGTGCCATAAACCGGATGCATTATTTTAGTGATCAGCAGCTGAATAATTTCAACAAGTTTTCTCCGGTGCACTTCTTTTCCGCTGGCTTCATATAAGGTGGTAAAAGCTTCCATCAGGTGCATATGTGCATCCAACGTTTTCCTGTCGCCACCGGCAGCACCCGGACCTTTTAATTCCCATTGACGATTGAACATTTCAAAATATCCACCATAAAAAGTATCCGCACCATGGATTTGAAGCAGTTCAAAAACCTTTTCAGCATATTCCAAACCTCTGGCATCGCCGGTTGCCAATGTATATTCACTTAAACTATAAATCGCGAAGCTAAGTCCGTAGATTATTTTTTCATCGATTTTGACATTGCCTTTCCGGTCCATAAGCCAATAAAAACCACCGAATTCTTTGTCCCACATTTTGTCGATTAAAAAATCGACACCGTGTTTTGCAATGGCTGCATACCTTCCTTCACCGTAACCGGCCCGATGTGCCGATGAAAATGTAAATACTGTTCTTGTCTGGGCAATTAACGATTTTTCGTCTTCACCCGAGTCGTTTCCTGCATGGTCAAAATGTGTGATGAATCCACCGTTTTCTTTATCAACACACCGTGTTTCCCAAAACGGAAGTAGTTCATTGGTAAGATGTTGAGTCGCTTCGTCGCGGTACTGTTTAAGCTGTTCTACATTCATGTGCGGTTAAATGATTTTCAGGTTTTATATAAAATAATGTTATCCGATTTTTACCGTTTTCCCGTTTGGGCTGCCTGATATATTGCCTGAACGATACGGATATCGCGCATGCCTTCTTCTCCCGGAACCAACACGGGTTTGCTTTGCATAATGGCTAGTGCATCTTCATCCATCTGCTTGGCCTGCTGATTATCAACAGGGAAATTGATTTCTCCCAGTGTGCTGTAACCTTTATTGCCGGTATATCCTGAAAATGAATCCATGTACAACGTTCCTTTGTCGTAGTTCACTTTCAAAAAATTTGTATTCAGGCCGTGGCTTCCGGTGCAATTGGCAACGGTTCCGCCGGGAAACTGTAACTGGAAATGTGTAATTTCATCAGCATCCTTAAATATTTCCGGACGGTTGATTACAATTTCAGCAGTCACAGAAATCGGCTCTGCACCTGCTGCCAAACGTGCTCCTTGTAACGCATAAACCCCCATATCATACATCGCGCCGCCGCCCATTGATTTTTTTACTTTCCAGTTGTCGGCACGGCTTTCCTTATATCCGGCTGCGCAGGAAATCAATTGCACATTTCCCAGCGATTTTTCTCTTGCAATGCGCATATATTCCTGCGTATTCGGATCATGCTGGCAACGATAACCGATAGACAAACTCCGTTTGTTTTCCGTACAAACCTTGATCATTTCCTCACATTCCTGCACGTTCAGGGCCATGGGTTTTTCACAAAAAACGTGTTTCCCCGCTTTGGCTGCTCGAATCACAAACTCCTTATGCATCGAAGGCGGAAGCACTATATATACTACGTCAATATCCGGGTTATTGGCTATCGAATCGAAATTTTTATAATTATAAATATTTTTATCAGGAATATTGTGCTTTTTTTTCCATGTTTCAGCTTTTTCTGGAGTGCCGGTTACAATGCCTGCCAGATAACAATTTTTAGTTTTTTGAAGGGCCGGAGCAAGCAAATCAGTGCTGTAATATCCCAAACCAACCAATGCGATTCCCAAACGTTCCTTCGGTTTTCCCAAAGCAATGCTGAATGGCGAAAAAATGGACGCGGTGATGATACCTGCGCCGGCAGCAAGAAAGTTGCGGCGTGAAAAGGGAATGACGATATTCGTAGCCATATGTGAGTTTTTTTCTATCTAAGGCAACGTTTGGTAATAACTACTTTAATTTTGACAGTAAGTGACCACCTCAGTTTCCTTTATATTCCTTAGAGAAATATTTGCGTTGAAAGGCCATAAGTAGCGTGTAAATTCAAAATCAGTCGTCATCTTATTTGCATTTGCTCGTTGTTACTTCGTAATTCGCAGATTAATATTAATTAAGCATACCCTATGAGCAACGCCGAAATTGTCGAGATACTTGAACTGACTGCCAAATTACTTGAACTGCACGGAGCTGATCCTTTCAAGGTGAAAAGTTACGGTGTGGCCGGTTTTTATCTTGATAAATATAAGGATGGTGAAATAGCAGCGCTGACACTTGAAGAATTGACAAAACTTCAGGGGATCGGAAAAAGTACAGCGGCCAAAATTATTGAAATCGTGCAGCGCGGTACTTTCAAAGAATTGGAAGAGTTGCTTGAAAACACACCGCTTGGTGTGCTTGAAATGTTTAGTATCAAAGGAATTGGTGCTAAAAAGATTGCTATTCTCTGGCGAGAACTTGGAATCGATAATTTACATGAACTTGAACTGGCCTGCCAAAGTGGCAAAATTGCTAAGGTAAAAGGGTTTGGAGGAAGTACAGAACAAAAAATACTTGAATCACTGGCATTCCTGAAAGATCAGGCAGGAAAGCTGCGCATGGATAAAGCAGAATCAATTGCACAATTGCTTGCTGAGGAATTGAGAAAAAGTTTTGATCAGGTTGAAATTGCAGGCGATGTTCGGCGGAAAGCTGAAATTGTTGAAACCATTCGTTTGCTTGTAGGAACAGAATCTCCTTTGCTATTGCAGCAAGCATTAAATTCTATTGAATTTTTAAGTCAAGATGAAAAAATTTCTTCTCCTTTTATATGGAGAGGGAAAATGCAGGATATTGCTGTTGATATAGAAGTGCTAGCCGTTAAGCCTGAAAATGTTGTCAATGAATTATTTCTTGAAACTGCTTCTGCTGAACATTTAAACAAAGTAACGGTTTCGGGAACTTCACTTTGGAGACAAACAAAATATGAACTTTTTGACAGCGAAGAGGCCATTTATGAAAAAGCAGGTTTGCCTTTTATTGTTCCTGAAATGCGGGAAGGAGCGGATGAATTTATCTGGGCTGAAACGCATACTGCGGACCAACTGATAACCTGGGATGATTTAAAAGGGATTTTGCATAATCACAGTACGTATTCGGATGGACAACACACGCTTGAACAAATGGCTTTATTTTGTCAGGAGCTTGGTTTTGAATACCTGGGAATTGCAGATCATTCACAGACAGCATCTTATGCAAGCGGTTTGAAACCGGATGATGTTTTTCGTCAGCATGAAGAGATTGCCAAATTGAACGAACGTTTCGCTTTGTCGGGAAGCGAAAAACCATTCAAAATTTTAAAGGGAATTGAATCTGATATTCTTGGTGATGGCTCGCTGGATTATTCTGACGAGATTTTATCAAGTTTTGATTATGTTGTGGCTTCTGTGCATAGCAATCTTACGATGACTTTGGAAAAAGCTACTGCACGTTTGTTAAAAGCAGTACAAAATCCTTATACAACGATTTTAGGCCATCCAACCGGAAGGCTTTTATTGTCAAGAGAAGGGTACCCGATTGATCATAAGGCAATTATAGATGCTTGTGCAGAGCGTAAAGTAGTGATAGAAATCAATGCTTCGCCCTGGCGGCTTGATCTTGACTGGCGGTGGATTGCTTATTGTATGGAAAAAGGTGTTTTGCTTAGTATCAATCCTGACGCGCATAAAAAGGAAGGATATTATGACATGCACTATGGAGTAGCCGTGGCGAGAAAAGGCGGATTGACGAAAGAAATGACTTTCAATGCGTTTTCTTTGACCGAAATTGAAGAATATTTGAAAATGAGAAAAGAATAATTACATTCGTCGTAACCTTAAAATTGAAAAATGAAAAAAGTTATACTCAGCGTTATTCTAGGTTTTGCTTTTTTTTCCTGTAACCAAAATGATCCTGAAGATCTGGTCAAAACTCCCGAAAAAATTACCTTTTCCGGAATTTTGCTCCGGGATGAAAGAGGACTTCCATTAAGTGAAGTAGATCCGGACGACTGGAATATCAAAGATACCTGGGTAGAGCAGGAGATAAGTCTTTTTGGGAGTAATCTTAAAACGAACTGTCCTGCAACCGATTATGAAATTATAGCCTATCCCAATCCTGTAAAAGACAAGGCAGCCATTCATGTTTACAAACCTGATTCCGTGCGGTTAGCAATTCGGATTGTTGATAAAAATTTCAAGACGCTCTTCGCAAAGGATTCTTTATATACAAAGATTAATATGATCGATTTCTCTGCATTTGGGATAACAGATACCGTACGGGTTTATTATAAATTTATAAATGGTGGATGTGAATTCCGTGGACATGGCGATGTGGTGATTGGGAAGTAGCTGGTAGCGATTAGCTTTTAGTCAGATCCTGGTATTTCTACATTCAATTAAGTTAAAAATGCCAGGATTTGAAAGCCGACCGCCAAATTTAGATCCAAGACATCGAGCTTTCAATATGATTAATATTTACAGCTCAATGTCTTTGCGGCGGATCTTTTCTTGATTTGGTGATCAGCGTTAGCGATCGGTTTTGTACAGAGACCTCAGTTGATTTTCAATGAAATCTGATATCCGGACCTGAAAGCCGACTGCAGCGTTGGCTGACACACAAAGCGAGAAGAGAAGGGTTACTTATTAGTCCTTAATGTCGGTGTATTTTTAATCATCCTCTTATCCGGAACTATCAGATTGTCTCTCAGATTTTCGCTGATAAATGATTTTACCTGGGTTGTTGCGGTTATTCTCGTGTTGGTAGGTGCAGGAATGCCTATCACATCAAGTGCCTTCCGGAGCAATGTTTCGTTTTCATTACCGAAAGGTTGGTACGGAACTGTGGTATCTTCAACAATGTAAGTAGGTGTCATCCCGTTAACCGTTCCATAATCCGATTGATCGTTGGCATTAGCGGTTTGTCCAAGCATTACATACAATCCCCAATTCCAGCGTTTCTGGTCATCGCTAAACAGAGAGCCAAAAAGATTTTTTCCATAAGTATGCTCCCCGATCGTAATAACACTCATATACGGTTTCAGGCCATTTATTACGAGCTCACTGGCAGAAGCTGTTCCGTTGGAAGTAAGTACAAAAACGCGGCTCAGATTTGCTCCAATGTTATTTCCTTCATCAAGAAAGTTATAATTCAATGCATTTGCGCCGTATTTGCTTTGCCAGTAGGCAATGTATTTGTCGTTCCATTGTTCTTTGTAAAAAATCCTGGAACTTGAAGCGCCGGTACCAATCAGTGAGGCCAAAGTTTCGGCAGAGCTGATATAGCCGCCCGGATTAAATCTCAGATCTAAAACAAGTTCGTTAACACCCTTGCTTTTAAAATTTGCAAAAACCTGGCGAAGTTCGTTGTCATAAACACTTGCGCTTGCCGTAGTTCCTGGTACAAATTGCGTATAAACCAGATAACCGATGGTTTTGTTGTAGGCTGGTTTTGAAATTACAGTAGAAAACAGGACCGGATCTTCACTGATTGTAGCCTTAGTCACCGAAATTGTTTTGGTATCGTCCGCTGTGATAGTAGTTCCCACCACTTTGCCCAGCGTGAAAGTTTCGGTGTCATTGCTTGAAAATAATGAAACATAATTGGTAGCTGTAAGTTGGGTACCATTTATTTTCATGATAATGTCACCGCGTTTCAAACCAGCCGTTTCAGCAGGACTTCCCTTCACAACATAACTTAGAAATGCACCAAGATTTGTTTTGGTATCGTCTGTATAAGACAAAGTATAGCTAATCCCGAAAATTTTACCAACACCATTAAATTCGTCAGTTAAGGCATCGATATCGTCTGTGATCGTTGAAAATCTATCTACTGTGGTACGGTTGTAAATCAGTTTTTCAAAGTAGTTTGTCGGGTTGATTGTCGCATCCAGACTGCTTTCTACCGGCATGCTTTTATACCAAAAATAGGCGTCGTTCATGATGCCATAAACCCAGTTATTTACCGCGCTATAACTTGTTGTATCTGTTGTTGTCGTTGTAGGAGTTACATCCTTATCCTTGCAGCTTGCCACAAAAGCGGCAATTGCAATAAACCCAATTTGGCTGATCCTTTTAAAATTTAGCATGTTTAGTCAGATTAAAATTGAGTAATTTCTTTGTACATAGGTTGTGAAATTGATTTTGAAATAAATGAATGTGCACAATTGATATTACGTAGGATTGAAAATAAGTGTGGCGTCGTCAAGTGTTTATTTTTTGTCCTCTGATGATTTAAGTCAAAGTTTTCTGTTGCATGACCAGTTTCCTGGGTGATCGATATAAACTGTATTCCTTAATTGTTTTTAACAAACAATGTAAAAAACGTAAAAATCACAAAATATTGATTAGCAGAAGATTAATAAAGAATTAAAATCGAAAAACAATAAGAAGGAATTGCAATTGCTGGTATTTGAGGAACAATCAAAAGATAAAAAATGAATTGGGGAAGAGTAGTGCTGATAAGAAAGAAAGGAGTCAACTTTTTAATAGTTGACTCCTTTTGCAAATGGGCTTATAAGAAAAATTTCAGATATTAGTAAGTCCTTTGAAAAATTTACGGGCAATGATCGCATATTCCAAAGGATTAGCCACGGCCGGATCCTGTTCAGCTTCCAGTACAATCCAACCCTGATAGTCACTTTCTTTGATTACTTCGAACAAAGCTGGAAAATCAATACAGCCTTCCTTATCACCCGGAACCGTGAAAACACCTTGTTTTACAGCCGTTAAAAAGCTGAGTTTTTCATCATGGACACGCTGCAAAACATTTGGACGAATATCTTTTAAGTGAATATGAGCCGTTCTTCCAACGTATTTTTTCAAAGCTTCGACAGGATCCTCTCCTGCGAAATAGAAATGCCCACAGTCATAATTCAGGTAAACATTTTCAGGATCAGTCTCAGCCATTAGCCGGTCCGTTTCTGCGATCGTTTGAATACAGGTTCCCATATGATGGTGGAAGGCCAGTTTCATTCCTCGGGCTCGGGCAATCTTACCCAATTCGTTTAAACCGGTAGTGAAAGTTTTCCATTCTTCATCCGTATTCAGCATCCCTTTTCCTTCGAAAACGGGTACAGTCATTTGTCCTTGGCAACTATTTCCAATTTCTCCGCCACCGATCACTTTGGAACCCATGGTTTCCAGGAAATCCAAAAGTTCTGTGAAATTTTTAATATTTTCTCCCAACGACTTTGTCGTCAGCTCATAACTGTTCCATTGATTGCAAATTTGTAATCCGCGTAGTTCAAGTGCTTTTCTCAATACATTAATATCCCGAGGAAATTTGTTTCCTACTTCACAGCCTGTAAATCCGGCCAAAGCCATTTCGCTGATACATTGCTCGAATGTATTTTCACCGCCAAGTTCCGGCATATCGTCGTTGGTCCAGTTGATCGGGGCAACGCCTAATTTTATATTTTCAAAATTCATTTTAGTCAGATTATCGAAGTTAGTTCATTCCGAAATATTAGTGAAGATTTGTGCATTCGTGGCTGGAAAAACAACCAGCGGTAAGTCATATTATAGAAAAATCCGCTGTGTTTTTTTGTTCTTGACATAGGTATCGTAAGCTTTCTGAACAGACGCAGATTCAGAAACTTCTGCAATCGGAACTTCCCACCAGGCATTGTAGCCTTTAACGGTACGATACAAACTGGTTTCAATATAAATTACCGTTGTTCTGGTATTGATTTTAGATTGCTCCAAAGCTTCTTCAAGCGAAGTTCTGTCCGTAGCTTTAATGACAATAGCACCCAGACTTTCCGCATTTTTTGCCAAATCAACTGGTAGGAAATCACCTGACAATTGTCCTGAATTTTCGTCGCGATAATTATACATTGTTCCAAAACGTTCACTTCCAATGCTTTCAGAAAGTCCGCCTATACTGGCGTAACCATTATTGTTCAAAAGCAAAATCGTGAATTTTACACCTTCCTGAATGGAGGTTACGATTTCATGATTATTCATCAGATAACCACCGTCACCACAAATCACATAAACATCCCGTGTAGGATCTGCCATTTTTGCCCCCAAACCCGCGGCAATTTCATACCCCATGCAGGAGAAACCATATTCCAAATGGAAATTTTTTGGATCTGTTGCGCGCCAAAGTTTATGCAAATCGCCAGGTGCACTTCCGGAAGCGTTGATCATCACATCACGACGGCCCATGAAATTATTTAACGTACCGATGACAATCGCCTGATCGATAGGAGGGACGGTGCTGTTTCCTTCAATATAAATCTGGGTAACTTCTTCATCCCAGGCGTGGTTGTAATCCGCTATTTTTTTACGGTAATCCGGATCAACTTCAAAATCGCCTAGCAAGCCGGAAAGTTCTTCCAGAATTACTTTTGCGTCACCGATCACGGGTAAAGCAGCATGTTTGAAAGCGTCAAATTCACTGATGTTTATATTGATAAATTTAACATCCGGGTTTTTGAATATTGATTTTGAAGCCGTTGTGAAATCACTGTAACGGGTTCCGATACCAATTACGACATCCGCTTCATTGGAAATTTCAATGGCGTATTTTGTTCCGGTTGCACCCAGGCCGCCGATGCTATACGGTTCATCAAATTTCACCGCACCTTTTCCGGCAAACGTTTCACCCACAGGAATTCCCGTTTTGGTAGCAAAGTCGTGAAGAACTTCATCCGCACCACTGTAAATAGCACCTCCGCCAGCAACAATTACCGGATTTTTAGAAGCGCGAATCCATTCGGCAGCTTTTTGTAAAGTTGACAAATCAGGACGTGGACGGCCTACATGCCAAACTCTTTTCTTAAATAAATCTTCAGGGAAATCGTACGCATGTGTTTGCACATCTTGCGGCATGGAAAGCGTAACCGCACCCATTTCAGCTTGTGAAGTAAGCACGCGCATCACTTCGGGCAAAGAATAAATCAGTTGCTCCGGACGGTTGATTCTGTCCCAGTATTTTGATACCGGTTTGAAACAATCGTTGACAGAAATATCCTGTGTGGATGCGCTTTCCAATTGCTGCAAAACGGGATTTGGCTCACGTGTTGAAAAAATATCTCCGGGTAATAACAAAACCGGTAATCGGTTAATCGTCGCCAAGGCTGCACCTGTGATCATATTCGTAGCGCCCGGACCAATGGAAGTTGTACAGACAAAAGCGCCAAGGCGATTTTTTAATTTAGCATAAGCCACGGCAGCGTGAACCATGGATTGTTCGTTTCGGGATTGATAATAACGGAAGTCAGGATTTTGCTGTAAAGCCTGACCTAATCCAGCCACGTTTCCATGACCGAATATTCCGAAACAGCCGCCAAAATAAGTTTCTTCAATACCATCGCGTTCGATGTATTGATTTTTTAGAAATGTTATGGTAGCCTGGGCTACGGTTAATCTTCTGGTCATGGTTTAAGAGAATATTTTTGATGATTTTTAAGAAGTGTTGGATCAGGGAATATTGGGTTTTTGTTATTGGAATCGGCAAATATTACGGTGCGCTGCACCTTGGGACCACGGTAGAATACGATATCTCACCTACAAATATTTGGGTGCTCTGCACCAGGTAATAAATGGTGCAGAGCACCCAAATATTTGTAGAAACACCAGCACCACCGCAATTATCGAAGGTGCAACGCACCGTAATAAATCCCATTGATTATCTTCTATATCGCACTAATATAAAAACTCATCCGCCTTCCCGACACACCCGAACAATTCAAATTTCTGTAACATGAAACGCTTATATTCTTCCATGAAAATCTTTCCGGGCGTTGTCGGTGCGAACTCGTCAGGATGATCACGGAAAAACTCACGGTTCACCATTGTCCATAATAAACGGGTATCTGTTGCTATATTAATTTTACAAATACCAAGCGGAATCGCTTTCAGGATTTCCTCTTCCTGAACACCTTTTGCATCCGTTTTAAGATTTCCTCCTGCTGCGTTAATTCGCGCAACAACTTCTGAACTGACATTGGAACCACCGTGCAAAACCAATGGAAATCCAGGTAAACGCTTTTGTATTTCTTCCAGAATATGAAACTGTAAACCTTGTCCGCCTGAAAATTTATAAGCACCGTGACTGGTTCCAACGGCAATTGCCAAACTGTCGCAACCAGTAGCATTAACGAAATCTACGACCTGCTGCGGATTGGTATAAGATGAATGCTCTGCGTCAACAGTCAAATCATCTTCCACACCTGCCAAAACGCCTAATTCAGCTTCAACACTAATTCCGTTAGCGTGTGCTCTTTCCACAACTTCCCTGGTTCTGGCAACATTTTTTTCAAAATTATCATGAGAAGCATCGATCATAACAGAACTATATCCACCACTTCCAATCGCGTCCCAGATGTGTTCTTCAATGCCATGATCCACATGGACAGCAAAAACCGTTTGCGGGTATAATCTTGCCGCCGACTGGATCATGGAAAGCAGCATATCCGCTTTCGCATAATCTCTTGCAAAAGGTGTTGTTTGTACAATAAACGGTGCATCCGCTTCCTGAGCCGCAGCAAATAAACCGTGTATTTCTTCCATGAAAAATACATTAACCGCAGGAATTGCATAACGGCCGTAACATTTATCAAAAAGTTGTTTGGTTGTTAAAAACATAAAATGTGAGTTATAGAATCGGCGAGATTATCTGCTAATCCTGTCTTACCAGAATACGCAATACAACGCACCAAGAATACCAAAAATCAGGATCGAGGTGATCATAAATCCGTTGCTTACCTTAAACATTGAACGGTCAATTTCAATCCCCTTTGGATTATTCTTACTCTTCGGATCAACCAGTGTTACCACAACAATGACTGCCACGAGAATTAAAAAGATAATTCCCATACGGTTCAAAAACGGTATTTCTTCGTACCAGAATTTAAAAGCTGTCGAAAGAGGGATTGTTAATAATGCAGCAACTAAAGCTGCTGTCCCCGTCGTTCTTTTCCAGAAAAATCCAAGCAAAAAAATCGCAAAAACACCCGGCGTGATGAAACTCGAATATTCCTGAATAAACTGATACGCCTGTTCCAAAACCCGAAGCTGTGGCGCGATTAACGCGGCGATGGCCATGGATGTCCAGATAGCATAACGTCCAACGCGGATCAAATGCTTTTCTGTGGCGTCCGGCTTGATATATTCTCTGTAAATATCCAGCGTAAAAATCGTAGAAATACTATTCGCCTTTCCGGCAAGTGAAGCCACAATTGCAGCCGTTAAAGCCGCAAATGCCATTCCTTTTAATCCGGATGGTAGCAAATCAAGCAAAACAGGATAAGCATGATCCGGCTTTACAATACCATTGGCATCAAGCATTTCTGTCTGGAACATGCCATTTTGGAAAAGTACATACGCCGCAATTCCCGGAATAACTACGATAATTGGAATGATCAGTTTCAAACCCGCAGCAAATAAAAGTCCTTTTCGCGCAGTAGGAAGACTGGCCCCCAGCGTGCGTTGGATAATGTATTGATTACAACCAAAATAATTCAGGTTATTGATCCACATTGCACCAATGATCACAGACAAACCAGGCAGATCTTTATAATAAGGATTATCCTGTTTCAGGATCATGTGAAAATGCGGTTCAGCTTGTGTTCTCAGGGTACCAAATGCGCTGAAAACATTTGGATTACCGAATTGTTTAGCCACAAGATCCATTGCCAGGTAAGTTGTTACCAATCCACCGGCAATAAGTACAACTACCTGAATTACGTCTGTATAACCAATTACTTTCATTCCTCCGACGGTAATAATGATAGCAAAAATCGCCAACGCTCCGATAGCCCAGTTAAAATCAATTCCTGCGGTAACTTCCAGTGCTAATGCTCCGAGATACAAGATTGAAGTCAGGTTAACAAACACATACAAAAGAAGCCAGAATATCGCCATCGTTGTAGCCACCACCGGATTATAGCGTTGCCGTAAAAACTGCGGCATGGTATAAATCTTGTTTTTTAGATAGATCGGAACAAAGAAAATGGCTACGACAACCAGCGTAGCGGCTGCCATCCATTCGTAAGATGCTATCGCCAAGCCGATTGCAAATCCGGATCCCGACATACCAATAAAGTGCTCTGCCGAAATATTGGAGGCGATCAAAGAAGCTCCAATCGCCCAGAATGTTAATGAACCTTCTGCTAAAAAGTAATCTGTGGAACTTGTTTCCTTGCTTGATTTCTTTTTGTAAATCCAAAAACCGTACGAGGAAACAGCAATAAAATAAATGAAAAATACGACGTAATCAAGCAAATGCAGGCCTTGTTTCATGGGGTTAGTTTAGGGTATAATCTGCTTACACCAATGTATGACTAATAACTTCTTCCAATTTCACCGGCCTTCCTTCTTGAAGGGATTTCATGGCAGCAATACCAATTGCCGTAGCCATCAATCCATCATGCGCGTCAACGGGAGAAGGTGTGTCATTGAGCACACAATTAACAAATGATTTCAGACAAACACGATACGCGGTTTCATATCTTTCAAGGAAAAAATGCAGCGGAAGCGAGATATGGCCGCCATCACTGTCGAAATGTACCAGATTATCAGCAGTATTATTCTCCGCTTTGGCCATTCCTTTTGAACCGAAAATTTCAAGGCGCTGATCGTAGCCGTAGACCGCTTTTCTGCTATTATCAATGACACCAATCGCTCCGTTTTCGAAAGTCAGCACGATAACGGCTGTATCAATATCACCGAATTCTTTAATTTCCGGATTGATCAAAGCGTCGCCTTTTACAAAAACTTCTGTCACTTCGGAACCCACGATATAACGCGCCATGTCAAAATCATGGATCGACATATCAAGGAAAATCCCACCTGAAGTTTTTAAATATTCGATAGGCGGTGGTCCCGGGTCACGGCTTGTAATTCGTAGAATCTGCGGATCTCCGATTTTATCGTCGGTCACAATTTGACGGACGTTGGCAAAGTTTGCATCAAAACGGCGGTTGAAACCGAGCATCAATTTAACACCATTTTCACTTACTGCTTTTTGCGCAGCATAAATCGCATCCAAAGTCACGTCAAGCGGTTTTTCACAGAATACGTGTTTTTTCTGATTGGCTGCGGCAACGGTGTACGGAACGTGAAAGGGAGTAGGAGAGCAGATGATAACCGCTTCCACATCCGGATGATTGATAACATCATACGCATCCGTCGTGACTTCTTCAACGCCCAGATTTTTAGCGAAAGCGTGCGATTCCGGCGAAAGGTCCGACGCAATAACTACCTCCGCACCAGGAATATGATGCAGCAGATTACTTAGGTGTATCTGCCCGATACGCCCCAATCCAATCACTCCGATTTTTAATTTCTTGGACATGTTTTTTAGGTTTTAGCGGTTGGCTATTAGCTGTTAGCTTTCGCCAATCCGAGCTTAGTTAGTTTCTTATTTCAATAGTTATGGTGTCAATTTCAATTATCCAGGAAAAGCCGAATGCCGATCGCCGGAAGCCAACTTAGAATTTCCTGTTCCACTCTTTCAACCACCTCTCAATTACCACTTTTGTTTGAGTGAAAAATTCTACTGCGTGGTTTCCTTGTCCGTGCAAATCGCCGTAGAAACTGTCTTTCCAGCCTGAAAAGGGAAATTGCGCAACCGGTGCGGCAACACCGATGTTGATACCGATATTTCCTGCTTCTGCTTCGTGACGGAATTTTCTGGCATTTAATCCACTGCTTGTGAAGATACAAGCCATGTTTCCGTAGCGACCGGAATTGATAAAGCGAATCGCTTCTTCGATCGTATTGATATGAACAAGGCTAAGCACCGGACCGAAAATTTCAGTCGCAGCTAATTCGCCATCCAGTGGAATATCTTCAATAATTGTAGGTGCAATAAAGTTGCCTTGTTCAAAACCGGGAACATTTGGATTCCGGCCGTCGACTAGTAATCTTCCGCCCTCACTTATTCCTTGTTCGATTAAATGGTTGACACGGTTTTTACTTTCAGCCGTAATCACCGGACCCATTTGCACATCATTTTCAAGTCCAAAACCAGTTTTACGGTTTTTCGCAGATTCAACCAGACTTTCCGTAATATCCTTATGTTCGCCAACTGTGATGATCGTTGAAGCAGCAAGGCAACGCTGGCCCGCACATCCGTAAACGCTGTCGATGACAATCTGCGTGGTCATATCAATATCTGCATCCGGCAAAACGATTACAGGATTTTTTGCACCACCTTGTGCCTGAACACGTTTTCCATGCGCGGCACCTTTGGAATAAACATATTTGGCAACATTGGAAGAACCAACAAAACTGATTCCTTTAATCACAGGATGTTCCAAAAGTGCATCTACAACTTCACGTCCGCCCTGAACAAGGTTAAGTACCCCTTTTGGCAAATCCAGTTTTTCCATCAAAGCGACGATTTTCGTCATCGTCAACGGTACTTTTTCCGAAGGTTTGATGATATAGCTGTTTCCGCAAGCAAGGGCATAAGGCAAAAACCAGAACGTGATCATACCCGGAAAGTTGAACGGCGCGATACACGCACATGGTCCAAGCGGCTGACGGATCATATACTCATCAATTCCTTTGGCAATATCTTCCGAAAATTCCCCTTGCATTAAAGCCGGCATTCCGCAAGCATTTTCCACGTTTTCAATCGCCCGGACCATTTCCGCTTTTGCTTCCAGAAACGTTTTTCCTGATTCAAGCGTGATCGTTTTGGCAATGTCGTCCAGATTATCTTCCAGCAATGTTTTCAATTTGAAAAGATACTGCACACGTTTCGAAACCGGTGTACTTCTCCATTCCTGAAATCCTTCATGCGCCGCCTGCGCCGCATCCGCCACATCCTGCGCATTTCCAGTCGGGACCTGCATCAATATTTCCTGCGAAGCCGGGTTCAATACGTTGGTGAATTCACTGGAATGACTAGCCACCCAGCGTCCATTAATATAATTCTGTAATTTCTCCATTATGATATTTTAATTAAAATCTAGTTATGTTTGGTAGGTTACACAGAGAACCACGGAGTTAAAAGGAGGGGCACAGAGTTCTTTTTGACATAGGGATTTACTAAATAAATCTCTGTGTCCCTCTTTACACCTCCGTGGTTCTCTGTGTAACCCTAAAACCCGCCTCGGCTTTCAACAAACTCAGTTACTTCGGCATAAGTTGGCATGAAGTTCGCGCAGCCTTCTCTTGTTACGATGATCGCTCCGCAGGCGTTTCCCATTCTTACGCTTTTGTATAAATCCCATCCATTCAGAATCCCGTAAGAAAAACCGGCGCAGAATGCGTCTCCGGCGCCTAGTACGTTTAATACTTCCACCGGGAATCCGGGAACTTTCACTTCTTCTTTTCCTGGTTGGAAAATGGAAGCTCCATCTTTTCCACGTTTTACTACCAAGGTTTCGACGCCTGATTTCAGGATTTCCTGGATGGCAGTATTGATATTACCTCTGATCTCAGGTGCTGAAATCTGCTGGTGTTTGATTAAAAGCTGCTCTTTGTCTGTCAGGTATGTCGCCAGTATTTCTTCTTCCGTTCCGACTACCATCGTAAAACTGCTTAACGCGGCACGAAGTGTCACACCGAACGCGCGGGGATCGTCCCATTGATCGGCGCGGAAATCGATGTCCAGAAGTGTTTTCAGATTATTCTTTTTTGCTACTTCCAAAGCGTAAAACATGGACGTGCGGCTTGGATCTTTGCTGAATGCGGTTCCTGAAAAAGCAACTGCTTTGAATTCTTCGAACGGAATTGCGTTAACGTGGTCGATGGTCAGGTTGATGTCCGCGCAGTTTTCACGGTAATAAACCAGCGGGAATTTATCTGGTGGTTCAATACCGAGAATTACAGCTGAGCTGCGTGTTCCTTCTATCGTCGGGATGTATTCGGTGGCGATTCCTTCTTCATCCAGAAAATGTTTGATAAAATTCCCGACCTGATCGTTTCCGATTCCGGTAAGTATTGCCGTGTTTAAACCAAGTCGCTGTGCGCCCGTTGCAATGTTTAGCGGACAGCCGCCTACAAACGCATTGAAGGCACTGATTTTTTCGAACGGACTTCCAATATTCGCAGAATAGAGGTCAATGGAAGAGCGCCCGATGGTTAAAAGATCGTGTTTAGGCATGGAAAAAAATGTTAGCCAGGTTACTTGATACCAGATTAATTCGTTTTCAGAAGATATTTATTTTGCGTTATTCATATCCAGCGTGACAATCGGAAGTCGTGGATCCTGACCTTTCCAGGAACCATAGATCCAGTCATGATCCGGGTCAGAAGTATTGGCGAGTGACTGATCGCTGCCAGCCAGAAAGTTCAGATAATAAACATTATAGCCATGCGCCGCCGCTACGGGATGATATCCTTTTGGTACCAAAACCGCCTCATTGTCATGTACGCGCACAATTTCATCCAGCGATCGGTCATCCGTGTAAACCTGCTGAATGGCATATCCCTGTGGCTTGTCAATTTTGTAAAAATAAATCTCTTCCAGATTTGCCTCGATCAGCGTTCCGTCCGCAGCTACTTTTCGCTCGTCATGTTTGTGAGCAGGAAAAGAAGACCAGTTTCCAGACGGCGTATATACTTCTACGCAAACAATTTTATGACAGTCGAACCCCGGTAGCAATAAGCTGTTAATCTGGCGGTTCGCATTGTCTCCGCCGCGAAATTCGATGGCGGCTTCTTCCGGACGTTTCATATAAGGCGGGTGATCTTCGTCGGTTGCAACCCAGCAAATCGCTATGTCCGTTTTATCCGTTTGAGCTGTTAATGTAAATTTCGTATTTCTCGACAAATACATCGCGTGACCTATTCCGCTGAAAACATCTTTGCGTCCGTTTCCCGTTTCCCAAACTCCCTGATCGGTTTCTACTTTGAAATTTCCACCCAATAACGCGATGCAATATTCGTAATCTCCCGTGTTCAGTGTATATTGTTCGTTCAGGTCAAGAACTTTCGCTTCAAAGTTTAGATAAGTCCAGCCGGCTTGTTCGCTTGTAAGGGAATGATAGGTTTTTTGATCGGTTTTTGGTTTTACCAGTAGGTCGCTCATTGTTGCTTTTCTATTACATTTGCACAATGATAGCGTGGTATAAATTAAATACAAAGTGTAAATATGTTTATAACGAATGCAAACGTTTGAAAAAATTTTAAATATTTAATTGTAATTATCCTACTCATGAATTCGTCCCGTCCGGTTACTATCAAAGACATTGCCCGCCGCTTCCGTTGTTCTCCTTCCACGGTGTCCAGGGCACTCAATGATCATCCGGCAATTAATGAAGACACCCGAAAAAATATCCAGGAGTACGCCAAAGAGGTTGGTTATCAGCGCAACGAAGTGTCTTTGAGCTTGTTGAATAAGAAAACAGCCACGTTGGGTGTTGTGGTACCAACCATCGGAAATTACTACGAAACAGCTGTAATAGAGGGACTTCACACGGTTTTGCAGCCATTGGGTTATACGCTTAATATTTGCG
Organism: Dyadobacter frigoris; assembly: GCF_005280585.1. Taxonomy (GTDB): domain Bacteria; phylum Bacteroidota; class Bacteroidia; order Cytophagales; family Spirosomataceae; genus Dyadobacter; species Dyadobacter frigoris. The sequence continues at coordinate 26,453 of NZ_SZVO01000022.1, read as the reverse complement.
TGACGAACGAAAATTACCTGCTTGAAAAAGAATATTTGTCAAAACTGCTGTCCAACCGTACCGAAGGAATTTTCCTTTCCGTTTCTCAGGAAACATATGATTCAGGCTATTATGAGCATCTTGAAAACGTAATCCAGCGAAAAACCCCGCTCATTTTTATCGACCGTGAATATGAAGATTTTGAAACGAGCCGCGCCACGGTTGACGATTACCACGGTGCATTCGCAGCCGTAGAACATCTGATTACGATTGGGTATAAAAATATAGCACATCTGAAAGGTCCTAACGGACTTACGGTTTCCGAACAGCGTTTCAAAGGATATCGCGATTGTCTGAAAAAGTACGGTGTGTCAATTCGTGAAGAATTGATTATCAACACAAATTTCCAGGTTGAAAGCGCGATTGTACCCACAAAAAGATTGCTGGATTTGGACTCGCCGCCCGATGCGATTTTTGGTGTAAATGACCAGGTAGCGATAGGAGCCATGCGGGTTATTCTGGACCGTGGACTGAAAATTCCGGGAGATATCGGTATTGTTGGTTTTGATAATTCGCCGATCTCTGCTTATACCTATCCGTCACTTACAACAATCAGCCGCCCGGGAAGAAAGATTGGAATGGAAGCTTCCCGTTTGTTTTTGAATCAGTTGAATGGTTCAGGGGATTTTGTGCATGAGAATATTGTGTTGCCTACGGAGTTGATTATTCGGGAGTCTTCGTTGAGGATTTCGTAGCTTTCTGATAATGATGTTGGAGGGGAAATAGCTCGATAGAGCTTCCTGTTTATAGAAAATATTCGAAAGTCACGGTGTAGCTTGGCTCCGTAGGAGCCTTCTGTATGGCGATGAAATTATATTTCCTGGAGGGGAGCGGGGACTCCTATGGAGTCGGGATATCATCATGTGGATACTACTTTTCTATAAACAGGTGACGGTTATGCCGTCCTGCCTATTCCTTGTTCCTTCAATTAGTATTATTAGTGAAATATATTTTGATCACGTCACATTCCTTTGGTAAACACTTTGTATTACATTTTTCAAAATATAATACGTGGCGGATCGACTCCATCTGATAGAAGGATGGTAAAAGTCAATAACAATTTTATTATTCCATATAAAATAATTGATATCATGCCCAGAGTTAATATAGGTCGGAGCTGAAAATAAATCTTTTACTAAGTCGGAATAACCTAACGAACAGATGATAATATCTGGGTTAATTTCAGTTACTTGATCTATAATTAAGGATTTGCTCCATTCAATTATTTCTTTTAAATCTTTGTAATCGGATTGACTAGTACCTGCTATCTTTTTTACATTAAGAAATGCAATACTTTTTAAGGAAAGTTTTTTCTTTTTGTCATCGATGGTTTCAATAGGAGGAAAGTCATTTGCTATTCCGTAAGCCCATTCGGAAATACGATGTGCAAATCTGTATTTTAATCCTTCATTCCACCAAATTTTGTAATCGCCATTCAGCACTGTATCGGCCATTTGATTATGTTCCTTGCAAATGAAAAGAATTTTGGGATTCTCCGAGTCGTAAAGATCTCTGTTGATAATACCATCTTTAATGATTGAATCAGAATACTTGGTAGCATATTGATTCTGAAAAGCTTCAAAATTATGCATAGGTTTAAGGCGAGTTTTAGATATTTGTAATGTACTATATATATCTGGAACTACAATCCTGACTATATTAGTCAACAAATTTTAAATCCAAGGTTGAGGAAGTAGATTTCCCCGTGACATAAATTGGGGTGTTAAACTTTAATGAATAGAGTAAAAATTTAAATTAAAAGTAAAAATTGACCCCACAACTCACCCACAACTACAAAATCGGCCACGACACCTTCATCCACAGCTTTTCACCAACCCAAAATTTCGGTGTAGCTTTTGAGGATGATATGACAACCGGCTTTTTCTACGCAATCAATAAATCAGAACAGCCGGAAGTTTTGGATGGGCTGCATATTTACAATGTTGCCGATATCACTGAAAAAACATTGCCTACGGAACTGCAAATCGGTTGGAGTGAGGATGGCTGGATTGCTTTTTTGATCATTAACAAACACTATCACGCCATTTTTGATTTTGGCCTGAGAGCCGGATATTGCAGAGATGGTTTTCCGGAAAATACCGGGGACTGGGCTTTGGTTAATGAAAGGCAGCTTACGGAAGAAATAATGGCGAAATATTTGGTGCCGGATGAAAAACGCTCCTGAAAAATAGTTTACATTTTCTTGTTTCGGATTGTCTTGTAGTCCCGAATATTATTTTGAAATATGATTGTACAATATCCCGATATCTCAGATATTAAAAGTCTGGTCGATAAATTTGTATCAAAAACTCTTCCGGAAGAAAAATGGACACATTTTGCTCATCTTACGGTCGGTCTTTGGTTTATCTCAAACTATGGTTTGCAGGAAACCTCAGTACTGATGCCGGCTTACATTGCAGACTATAATGAGTCATTAGGAAAGGAAAATACAGATTTCAGTGGTTACCACGAAACGATTACGCAATTCTGGATCTGGCTTTTGGATAGGTATTGGAAACAGGTTAAAGAAGAAAAAACTTTGTTGCATGCAGTCAACGATTTGACAAATAGCCCTTACGGAGATCCATCCAATTTCCTGAAATTTTACAGTCGGGAGCTAATATTTTCGGTAGAAGCAAGAAGAAAATTTTTAAAGCCCGATATACATCATTTTGATTTTCAGTTGATTCTGTAAAGTGCGGGTTTGGGGCTGATATTTAAGGCTATTTTTAGGACGCTTTGAAAAAGTCTTTTGATAATTCACATCTGTGGAAATACAGACCAAGGATTTATGAATAAATTATTTAAAACTGGTCTGAGATTTTAATTGATATCCGGCATATTTTTTCTAGGAAAGCCAGTCCAGAAATACCTTCTGGATTTTCCAACCATTCGCTGTTTTGTGAACAAGAATGACGTAGCCAATACCACACTTCGGGTAACAGAGATATGTTCCGTTTAAAATCCCATTTTCCATATTTTCGTCAAACTGGATCCGGGAAAATGCCAGGCCAACATGATAAATCGTTTTGCCATTCTCCGTAGTTAGATTTTTTTCAAGTGCAGATTCTGCAAGAGATTTAAAATGATATCGTTTATCCTGAATGGTCGTTAAGTCTAATTTGTGAGAAGTCAGATTTTTATTTAATCTGATTTTTAGGCCGTTCCTTTTAATGAGCATATTCACAGTCTTAGTATCCTGATCGCTAATGGGTTTAATGGCAGTCGATACTGAAACATCAATTTTTTTAATGACTTTTTCTGTTTTAACAATTTCCTGGGAGGATTTTGCGGAGATTCCATTTTCGCGAGACGTGCTATGCATTTGCTGATAACCTTGTAATAGAGGCGGATTCAGGTATAATTCAGGATCTTTGTAAACCGAATCTACCAGATTAGGCAGGAGCGTTGCAAATACTTCTCTTTCAACATTCAATCCCTCATTTTCTTTTGTACAAGAAAATGAAAATGCGGTTAGTGCGGTAAAGACCAAATACTTTAAAAGACTTTTCAAGATATCCGGAGGGATTTGTAATGGTGAAGTCTGGTTTAACTTATCCAATTTAATCATAAATGTGCATGGATTTAGAATGTCTACAAGTCGGACCTATAATTTCTACAAAGATTTCACACGATCGATTTGTCATTTACAATATTTACGTAGATTAGTAAAAACTCTCTTTCTCTTCTAAAAATGATGTCTATCTCCACCAAGCGCTGCCTTTTGTGCCTGACTTTGCTATTGGCTGCCATGCAATTAAATGCTGCACCGCCTCCGATTTATCCTTATAAATGTTTTATTAAAATCCGGGGGAGCAAAACACTGGAAAAAGGATATTTATATTCAATTTCCGATTCTATCATTTTCATCGCCAAAACCTACAAAAAGCTTCTGGCCGCTGATAGTCTTCCTGATGTGCTGTATAAATTTCCAATTAGTAACCAATTAATCCAGATATGTGTCCGTAATCGTTCTGCGGGATCTGTCGGAGGTTTTGCAGGTTTTGGAACAGGCCTTGTAATTTCTCTTTTGGCAACAAAAAACGTATCTACGGATATCGAAGGTGCATTTGTTTTGGGTTTGGTTGTGGTTCCGCTTGTTTGTATAGGTGCTGCCGTTGCCGGAGCCCTAGTCGCCAATGCGAGTTCCATTGCAGTTTACAACCATGGGTATTCGTCTGAGAAAGCACTGGTGGAAGTCAATAGTTATTCTTATGTCAATTGGATTGCCAAAAAGAAAAAGAAATGAATTTTATTCAAAATAAGGAAGGTACAAGCTTTATTCATTCCTAATGATGATGATTTATCTGACAGCGCAACAAAAACCGGCATCAGTAAGTATTAATTTGTAATATGTCCACAAGTTACTTTATTATAACTTGCAACCGTTTTGTAACGGTATTGCTGAAAACCAGCCATTTTTTCGCCAAAACATAAACCATCAAAATATGATCACAAAACTTTTTCCCTGGATAGACAAACTTTTTCGCGATACAGATAGAGAACATATAAGAAGGACCAGGAATATCAGGTTAATTCCCGATTTTAAAAATAGGAGAGGCGGTAAATTGTCTTATGCAGAATGGGCACACGTTATCGGTATTTTTCAAACGATTATTTATCAAAACCTCGAACAAAAATCAGGAAATAAAATTCTTGATATTGGCTGCGGAACCGGTTTGTTAGGAATATCTTCGGAGCCTTTTGTGTCCGAAAATGGTGAATATACGGGAATTGATATCATGACCGATGATATTAATTTTTGTAAAGAGCATTATAAATCAGATAATTACAAATTTATCCATTTGGATGTTGCCAATCCAACTTACGCCAGCGATCAGTCTGTAATATTAAAGTCGTGGCCGATTCAGGATGAGTCGCAGGATCTGGTAACGGCACTTTCCGTTTGGACGCACATGAGTGAAAAGGATGCTATTTTCTATTTCTCAGAAATTCATAGAGTTTTGAAAAAAGGTGGAAAAGCAATAATTACTTTTTTTCTGCTGGATGAAGAATATGAAAACTCTCTGGGAAAACGCAGTGACGAACCCGGAAGATTTCACTTTACAACCCAAAACGGCTGGATTTTCGATTTGTCGGCTTACGGCTCGGAAAACTGGTTTACCTTAAAAACAGCTAAACATCCGGAGGATGCTATTGCTGTAACAAAAGAAGGTCTTCGTATTCTTCAGGAAACATCCGGTTTGAAACTGGTGAATTATTATCCTGGAAACTGGAAAGAAATTCCTGGGGTATTCTTTCAGGATATTTTGATTTTTGAGAAATAGGAACATTTCTTGCCGTTATTGATTTGATTTTTCCGGCTTCATTTTGGATCCAATGACCCGGGATTTGGATACTTGTTCATTGGAGATTTCATGCATTTTTGTAATGTAAAATTAAATGATCAGAAAAGATGAAATCTCCTTTTATTTCTGAACAATTGCATGTCTCCCCCAATTATTTGAGCGATATGTTGCGGTCCCTCACGGGACAAAGTACGCAGCAGCATATCCACAACAAACTGATTGAAAAAGCAAAGGAAATATTGACAACCACTTCTTTGTCTGTCGATGAAATTGCTTATCAGCTTGATTTTGAGTATCCGCAGTCTTTTAATAAGTTGTTCAAAAACAAGGCAGGGGTTTCACCTTTGTAATTTTGGCAGTCGTTTAATTGAGAGTTTCATGTATGTTGTTTTGTAGGATCAAAGTAATTTAAAGTGTATTAGAGGTTTCATTGTAAGGAAACTTTTGCTATTTTTGTTTACACACACCTACAAAACGTTAATGCATAATTTTGAAATCAAATTTATGGAGGATGCTCGCCAGTTCCTTCTTAGTCTTGATAAAAGGCACTCAGAAAAAATAATTTACAACATTCGTAAGGTTCAAAACCAACAGGATTCCGGGCTTCTTAAAAAATTGAAAGGGGATATTTGGGAATTGAGGACACTTTACGGAGGAATACAATATAGACTTCTTGCATTTTGGGATAAGACTGATTCTGATAATACCTTGGTAATTTCTACCCATGGTTTTATAAAAAAGCAAAGCAAGGTTCCTGATAAAGAATTAGAGAAAGCCAAGCAATTAAGATTGGATTACTTTGACGATAATTCAAAAAACAAATGAAAACATATACATTAAACGAAGTTCAGGATGAAATTCTTGGAAAGGTTGGTACCTCTGACAGGGATAAATTCGAATTCGAATTACAAATGGACTTGATAGGTAAGGCTATAAAGCAAACAAGACACGAACGTCATTTGACTCAGGAAGAACTTGGTGCACTTATTGGTGTACAAAAGTCCCAAATTTCAAAACTTGAAAACAGTGCGGGAAATGCAACGGTTGATACTTTAATCAGGGTATTTTCTGCACTTAAAGCCAAAGTGAAATTTCAAATTGAATTGCCGGATACCAAAATTGATTTGGAATATTAAAATTTTATGACTGAAATCAACATCCGCCCCGCCACAACCTCCGACCTCCCAACATTACTGCGCTTCGAGCAAGGCGTCATAAACGCAGAGCGCGCTTTTGATAACTTAATAAAACCGGATCCGGTGTATTATTACGACATTGAGGAAATGATCAGGGCTTCGCATATTGAAATTCTGGTTGCTGAAATAGATGAAGAAGTTGTGGGTTCGGGTTACGCCCGTATCGAACCAGCACGGCATTTTTTGAAACATCCTCTGCACGCATATCTGGGATTTATGTATGTCGATCCGGCGTATCGGGGCAAGGGAATTAATAGTAAAATTATTGAAGGTTTAAAAAAATGGGCTGTTTCCCAAGGAATTTCAGAATTGCGGCTGGATGTTTACGACGGCAATTTACCGGCGATTAAAGCCTATGAAAAAGTTGGATTTACTCAGCAGCTGATTAATATGCACATGGAAATTGGTGAAGATTAGAATTATTTCTACCTTAAAACTTTCTATTTTTTTATATCAAAAATCATATTATGAAATCAACTGTACTTTTAATAGCTGGATTATTAATTTCAATTATTTCCTTTGCCCAGCAAGCCGCGTCTGATACCTGGTCCAATGTGACACAAGCATCGGATGACCGGTATACAAATCCTAAAAAACCACTATATGCCGGGCCGAATGGCTGGTATAACTTTGGCGAAGTGCGTGCAGAGGGAAGTACAAATACGACATTGAAATTTGCTTACAAAGGTGGTTTTAACGAAACGATGGGAATGTTTGTCCTTGTGGATCAGGGAAAACTGCAAACTTTCACGCTTGATTTCGGAACGGCCGAACCGGCAGCCGGTACCTACCAAATCAGCAAAGAAGGAAATACGGCTCAAAAGAAAGTAGCCGTTTCGTTTTCTGATGTGGCTAATAAAAAAATAAAGGACTGGTCTGGTTCAGATGGTTCCGGCTCAGTAACGGTTTCAAAAATAAATGGATTTTTGTATTTCAAATGCCGGAATGTTGTTTTAAATGCTAGCGGAGTGTATAATGAAGGGAATTTTAAACAGTCATTGAAAATAGGTATTGAAGGTGCAGTCAAATTATAAAATTGTTATTTATTTAAAACAAAAATCTCCCCTTCAAAAGAATTTGAAGGGGAGATTTTTTTGAGGGCTTTTTCAATCAAAAAAACCTTCCTGATGTTTTGTCAGAGACGAGGCCTGGTCAAGCGTAAGACCGAAATGACCGGCGGGTAATTGTCCGGGATTTGAACTAAGCCATTCATCTGTGTTTGGGGGGCAGTGTACTTCACGAATTGCACCCGGTTGAATATTCATTCGCAATGCGGTTAGCCAAAAACAGGCCGATTTTTTTCGAGCTATCTTCAATACCAGTTTTGTTAAATTTTCTGAAATAGTAAATACACCGATAATTTCAAATCATTTTCAAGGATTAACGAATATTAATTGTATTTATATTCTTATTCATAGCATAAAATAAATTTTCTTTCCGAAGCGTATCTTTCTGGCACAATCTTAGTCTAACTAATGTAACCGAATTTATTCACCAAAAGGTAACTGGTTATTAATCAATTATGTTAGCATCAACTATAAAAAAATATTAGCAATCATGATACACGAAAAAATATTTATCCTGGCCGTAGACAGAGAAGCCAAAATTATTGTCAAAGGAAATGTAGCTAATAACAGCAAACAGATCAATATTGACTTTGAATTTTTAATTAAAGAAAAACATGATAAGTATTTCAGATCGCCGATTGGTTTGGAACATCCAAAATACTGGAAACTACAAAGCCTTACGCTGGAAAAAGCGCAGCTAATGCAGTTGGTTTACAGTGGGGTTTCAAAGAAACAGCTTGATATGGCGATCAAAGAATTTAAACAGTTTTTCGGTCCGGGTTATGTATTCAGTAACGGTATCAAAATTGAAGAAAGATTAAAAACTTTGAAGGGAATAAGGCTTACTGATATCAATAGAAGACTTTTAATGACGGCCTAAAACCTCATTAAAAAACAAATTCATTTCATCGACTGAACCAAAATAAGTCCTTCATGAGCTAAGACTCTTGAAGGACTTATTCATTTGTAAGCAAACCATTTGTGTGAAATTTTCAGCTTACTTTTCGTTTAAATCTATTATTCGAAAAATTTCGATCTGGCGTTTTGGCATACTGAAAACGTTAAGATGGACACATTGGCACAAAAAAAGTTCTGGATAAATTTTTGATGTTCAGGTTTGTACAAAAATTTACAGACATGGATACATTTTCGAGTATGATCATTGAGGCTGTGGATAAGACAAAAAACGCAGTCGTAAAAATAGACGTTTTTAAAACTGAAAAAGGAAAACTCCGTCCTGCCGGCTCGGGCTCAGGATTTATATTTTCCTCAGACGGTTTGATCTTCACCAATTGCCACGTCGTGGATGGTGCGGAGAAAATAATGGTAAGCTTGCTGAATAATAATGAGATAGAAGCTGAACTGATAGGGAAAGATCCGGATACTGATATTGCCATTCTTAAAATTTATACGCAGGGATATTCTGTTGCCAAACTTGGCGATGCCAGTCAATTACAGATCGGGCAGTTTGTGATTGCAATTGGAAATCCTTATGGTTACCAGCATACGGTAACAACTGGTGTGGTGAGCGCCTTGGGAAGATCATTACAAACGCAATCCGGAAGATATGTTGATAATGTAATTCAGTCGGATGCGGCGTTAAATCCTGGAAATTCCGGCGGGCCGATGATCAATACGGATGGAGAAGTCGTCGGAGTTAATACCGCAGTGATTCAAGGAGCGCAGGGATTAAGTTTTTCTGTTGATATAAATACCGCCAAGGAAATCGCCAGACAACTTATCAAGGACGGAAAAGTGTTTAAAGCTTATTTGGGATTGCAGTTGCAGGATGTTCAGATCAATGAAAAAATCCGCCAGCATTACAAACTTTCAAATCATAAGGGAATTTTTGTTACACACATCGAAGCCAATTCTCCCGCATCCCGCTCACAATTATTAGAAGGTGATATCATTATTTCCTTCAACAACAAGCCTGTAAGCAGCAGCAACGAACTTTTTAAAGAACTGACACATCGTGAAGTGCTTTCAATGGTAGATATTTCCGTAATACGGCATACAGAATTACTAAACTTCATCATTGTCCCAACAGAAAAAAAATGAAGGGTTAAACGCAGAATGATGGAAGTTTTTCGCAGCGTTAAAAAAGTTTATTTTTTCTGCGTAACTCCGCGCAAAACTCTCTAAAGTCTGCGTTTAATTTTCACCGTTTGATAACAGACAAGCCTATTAATTGCTTGATAAATAATTAGTTGATAATTTCCTTTTATGTTGAATAGTGATCATGAAATCTCTGTTATGAAAAGGAAAACATTTCTCAAATTATCTATTGGAGCGATTCCGGGTGTTATAGTTGGTCCAAAATCGGTTGCGGCTTATAGACCGAAGAAGGGAATAAAGGTTGGTACTGGAAAAGATAGGCAGGACAAAAGTTTAAGTTTGCTCGAAGGTGATACGTTCTTTACCAAAGTATCGTCAGAAGATACCAATGGTGATCTGTATATTTTTGAATCAACACGTTTGAAAAAAGGCGGACCGTCGTTTCATCGTCACTATGATCAGGATGAGTGGTGGTATATATTATCTGGTGAGTTTTTAATAAAAATTGGAGACGAAACTTTTGAAGCCAAGGCAGGTGACAGTGTTTTTGGTCCAAGAGGAATTCCTCACGCATTCACCAAAAGAGGAGAGGGCGAAGCGAAAATGTTGATATCATTTCAGCCAGCAGGCAAAATGGAAGCATTTTTTCAGGCAGTCAGTGAAGGTAAATTAGCAAAAATGTCTGATGAGGAACAAGACAATTTCCGAAAAGCGCACGGTTTCGAAAGAGTTGGCCCACCCATCGACTATATGAAAAAATTCTAATGATTAAACGCAGAGTTTTGGGAGTTCAACGCAGAGTTAAAAGAGTTTATTTTTTCTACGTAACTCCGCGTAAAACTCACTTAACTCCGCGTTTAATTTTATTTTTTGACGATTGGCAGTATTAACTTGGATGGGTATTGGGCATTGTGCAGGATTTTGTTGTGGGCTATAATGCCTTTGGATTCATCAAAGTTATTGCCGCCTGTATTCATATTTCTGTCGAAGCGAGGGAAGTTGCTGCTTGATATTTCTACTCTCACACTATGTCCCGGTTCAAAGAAATTGCTTGTTGACATTGGACTTAAAGTCAGCTCGTAAACTTTTCCGTTTTCCATCATAACTTCTTTATCAAAACCTTCACGGTAGCGGGCACGCAGAATTGTTTCGTCCAGGTTGAAAGCGCGGCCATCCGGATAAACATCAATTAGCTTAACAGTGAAATCAGTATCCTTTGCATCGGAAGAAACAAAAAGTGTTGTTTCGATGGATCCGGTCAGTTCAACACCATCTTTAAAAGGCTCAGTTGTGTAAACCAGAATATCCTGACGTGTTTCCATCTGGTGCTGATCCCACGAACCTCCCTGAATGGCAGTTCCGGTACAGCAAACATTGCCGCCATAAGAAGGGACTGGGAAGGCCGGGTCATAAGCAAATGCGTCCGGTTTTTCTTCTTTTCCAATCGGTTTTACCGTTAATTTTCCGTCGCCGTACAAACTGTTAGCATTTCCTTTACTTGAAAAATAATAGGCTGTTGGTTCAACATTTGCCGGCGGCCAGGTTTCAGAATATTGCCATTTGTTAGAGCCCATGGTGAAATACTGTACTCGTGGTGTCTTTTTGAGCATATTATTATCTTCACCTTTTAGCCAATAATCAAACCAGCCGTAGATCAATCCGTCATAATCCAGTCGCGCATCACCTACGCTGCGCTCGCCGACAATCGTGTTTTCCGTAGTGCGTTTGTATGCACAATGTAAGGTTGGTGAAATCACCAGAAATTGCCCGTCACGAACCTGTTGATCAACTCCGTTTTTTCTTACATGATTAAAAAGGGCAAGGTTTGGCCCGGTTGAAACGTCATACCAGGAAACGAACCAGTAACTTGGTACGCCGAAAGGCATATTGTCATGATATAATCCGCCCTTGTACCATTCCGGATCATTCGGTTTTCTGACGATCATTTTTTCGTAAGTACCTTTCGGTCCGTTCACATTTTGGATAATATCCTGAACCGGCAAATGTTTCAGTCCTTGTGCCCAATCCACTTTTGGCATTTCAGGGGCAAGATCATAAAAACGGGAAATCCTTGTAAGATCTTCACTTGTTGCTGTTTTAGGAAATAAAGGACGGGCCATATTATCGGTTTCCGTTCCATAAAGCCAGGTTGTAAAAAGCATTTGCTGCGCACCGCCACGGTACCAGTTTCCCTGCTCAACAAAAGGCCCCACTTTTCCTACACCTGCGCCGAATCCCATCGGAACCATAGCAGCATGTGAAGGATGATCCAGTGCGGCTACTGCCATTTGCCATTCCGCGGTAGAGGAACAACCAAGCGTCCCGATTTTTCCATTTGACCATGGTTGAGCAGTCATCCATGAAAATGCATCATAGCCGTCAGTCGTAGGCGGACCTAATATTTCCCAGTTTCCTTCCGAAAAAAATTTGCCTCTTTCATTTTGTACAACATAAGCATAACCGCGTTTTACGGCATCCAGCGCGTCCTGATAGGTGCGGGGCTTCAATTCACCATCTCCCCAGGAGTTGAAATTATAAGGTGTTTTTGAAAAAATTATGGGTACTTTTTTGTCTGTTTTTGGTCGGTAAACATCCGTTGCAAGCCTTACACCATCGCGCATCGGCATCATGATTTTCTGCTCTATGATGGCGATTTCCTGTAACTTTTTCAGAACATCGTCCTGAGCGAAAAGTGAAGTTGAAGAAATGAAAAATGTTAAAACAAAACTTAATAACGAAGTAATCGTATTTTTCATAAGAAGACAGTTAAGTAATGGGAAGTGATCTTCAAGCTAGCAAGTTTTTATGAAAAACTAAATTCTGGTTTGATAGATTTTTACATCGGCCTAAAAACAAAAAAGCAGATTCGCGAAAATCTGCTTTTTTGTCAAACTAAATATTGAATCTATTATTTCTTCTGCTGAGAAAGGAAAGTGATCAGCGAAGCAAATTCTTCATAGGATAATGCGCTGGCAAGTCCGGTCGGCATCATTGAATCTTCCAGTTCCTTGCGGGAAACGATGTCGGAAGTTTTTATCGTATAAAGTTGTCCGGTGATATCACGCATCACAACTTTTGTCGCAGATTCCTGCGTGATGAAACCCATGTACGTCTTATCGCCTTTGGCGGTAATGACCACAGAGGCAAACCCCTGCGAGATCGATGCATTCGGTTTCAGGATCGATTCAGCAATCTGTTCACGGTTCATAATCGATCCGATCTGTCCCATAAACGGTCCTTTCATTGTTTCACCTTTTGTGAGACTATGGCAGGCAACGCAGCCTTGTCTTGTAAACAAAGTTTTTCCTAACGCGGGATCTCCGTTTATTTTAGCCATTGCCAACATTACATCTTCAATGGAAGATTCGCCAACCTGACCCTTTTTATTTCTTATTTTATCAAGATCAATTTTTACTTCTTCTTTGGCAGCCGCTACTTCTTCACCACCAAATTCAGTAATTTCCATACGATTTCTTGCGTTCAAATCTGCAAAAAACTGCTTTCCATTGGCATCTGATCTATTCCATTCTTCCGTCAATATATTTTTGATTTCAGGTGAAGATTCCCAGGTAACGGCCTTGTAATAAGGGCCGTGTGAATCCGGGCGCGTGCTCCACCACCATGAACCGTCATAGTCAGCTTCTTTTTTGTATAATCTTGCCAAAGTCACAAGAATCTGTTTTTTCAATTCCGGATCGCTTGATTTTTTATAAGCAGCAATAAGTCCGTCAACTGCTTTTGGATCATGCATATAACGCAGCGCCCAAAGTGCAATCGTTGAATTCTCTGTTCCAATTGCTTTTACTGATGCGTCAACAGCGTTCAATTTTACAAGCGAGCGGACGGCAATATGCGGCAAAATTATAGGAGAGTTTGGCGTCGCATGAGGACCTTCAACATCTTTTGCCGGCGCAACAAACGAAGCCGGAACCTTCACCTGAAGCAAAGCCTGAGCAGCTTCAATACGGTCCAAACGGCCAAGTCCGATGGTAGCAGCAAGCTGAACACGCGGGTTAGCATCTTTCATTCCGGCAAGAAATAGTTCGGTCGGAACATTTTTAAGATTTCCTTTCCGATCCGTTAAAGCACGTAAAACGTATTCTTTTACGTCATTTTCAGATGAAAGTTTTACAAGATTTGCAATCCCGCTTTCACCTGTGATTTGCTCGTAAGCATAAATTCCTGCTACGCGTACATAAAGCGGCAACGTTTTATCAGAAGCAAGTTTCCATGCCGCTTCTGTTGCTTGTTTGGCCGGACGGGTGATCAATTCCTGCTGAGCATCCAGGCGTGCAGTTGCGCTTCCTGATTTAAGAATTGTTACGAGGTCTTTTATTGATATTTTTTTAACCTCCGGAAAAGCTTTGTATTTCCAGTTTTTAGGTACAGCACGTACGACAAACCCTTTGGAGGCACTACCAGAATAACCCGCGCCGTCCCAGGCAGCAAGATAAAGACGGCCGGAAGCATCTACGTCCAGATCAGTAATTTGTGATAATTTTATAAAATCCTCTTCCTTCTGTGTGTAAGTTGCTCCGTCGGGGGTAACACGGTGAATATACGCCTGGCTTCTTCCCCAGTCGGCCATCATCGGAACATGGTTATATTTTGCCGGCCATGTATCTTCATCCATATACAAAGAACCCGTTCCAGAACCACCGCCAAGGTCAATTAGTGCCGGAATGATTTCGTCAGTATGATGTTGGAAAAGAACAGGATAACCATATTCGCCAGACTGGATCTGATTACTGAAACGGATATTCCAGCCACCGCCGTCGTTCGTATTGTCGCGAGTGAAAATATTCATGTACGGATCAATGGCAACGTCATAAATGTTACGCATACCGTGCGTGTAAATTTCCATTTCAGTACCATCAGGACGTACACGGACAATTCCACCTCCAAGCATTGTCATTTTTTTACCAGAACGGTCAATGGCATCATGGAAACCGAAATCTCCAACAGCGATATAAATCCATCCATCAATTCCCATACGAATACCGTTGGTAGCATGGTCAGTACCACGGCTTTGCAAAAACTTTGGATTGCTGATATGTTCGATCAAAGGTTTTGACGGACCGTCAGCAACGCCGTCTTTATTTTTATCTTCAAAAACAACAAGATCCATTCCTGTTGCCAAGCCATTTTCTTTTGAAAAAACAGTGTGAAGCACATAAACTTTGTCTCCCATGGCGATAATTCCGCGCGGGTCATCAGCCATAGCGAAAATGGTATGTTTATCCACTTTACCATCATTATTACTATCAACAAGTTTGACTATGCTCCCTTTTCCAGGATCTTTTCCAAGTGATCCGATCATATCAACACCTACAAAAACTTCACCTGTGGAAGCAACGGCAAGGCAGGCGGGACTTGGCGTTAGATCAGGTCCTGTGAAATTGGTAAGAACCAGTTCACTGGGCCAGCTTGACGCATTGGGTAGTGAATCGGCATGGGTTTGCGGAGTTTTCCGTGTTTCAGAATTCTCATGCAGCGGATTGTACCAGGCAAACATAAGAAAGGCGGAAAACAGACTCAAAGTAATTTTTAACATAATGTAACAGGGTATCCGGGAATAGTATGAAAAGAAAAATAAATGCTAACTTAAAAAGCAGAAACCCGCTTTTATTACTTGCCAGAACGACAAAGTTGTGTCCTTTAAACACATTTTTTTGCAAACAGTAATTTCTGGCCGAAATTAGAAAAGAAATTGTTTCTATTCAACGTATTCAGGGTTTTGCAGGCAAAAGACGATTTTTAACCTTATAGTAATTTTTAGATAGTAAGCTTTGAAACCTGATTTTGAGATTGACCGGGATTCGTTCTTTATCATTTTGTGCTATAATCCTCAAATAGGGGTATAGTATTGCAGATTAAAGGTTTATGCAGAATCTGGAAATGGTTAGATTTTTTTAATTTCCAAAAGACAGGATACCAGAGTTGATTATTTAACGTATTCAATAACTTAGCTTTTTGGTTTTTGAATCAAGAATATTTCAAAAAGGAATTTATCAGAAAAATAATTGAATATGTCCGCCAGAATACTTGTTATCGGAAGTTCCAATACCGATATGGTGATTAAAACGAAAGAGTTTCCTCAGCCCGGTCAAACCGTTTTAGGGCAGACTTTTTTAATGAATCCGGGTGGAAAAGGTGCTAATCAGGCGGTAGCCGCAGCTCGTCTTGGCGCTGAGGTGAGTTTTGTAGCAAAAGTCGGGAAGGATATTTTTGGCAACGAAGCGCTGGACGGATTTAAAAGGGAAGGTTTAAATACCGACTATATTTTACAAACTGCTGATTTTCCATCCGGTGTTGCCTCAATCATAGTAAATGAGAACGGTGAAAATCAGATTGTAGTAGCATCCGGCGCGAATATGGATTTAAAATCCTCTGATTTAACAGATCGTATTTTTGATAATATCGATCTCGTTTTACTGCAACTGGAAATTCCGCTTGCTACCATTCAATATATTGTTTCAAAATGTAATGATTTGAAAATTAAAGTAATACTAAACCCGGCTCCGGCAGTAAAACTGGATGACGATCTGCTAAGCGGAATTTATCTTATAACCCCAAATGAGACAGAAACGCAGCTTTTAACAGGAATTTTGCCAGATTCTCCTGAATCTATGAGAGAAGCGGCACTTTTTTTTCGAAATAAGGGAATAGAAAACGTCATTATTACATTGGGCAAAAACGGTGTATATCTTTTCAATGACCAGTATTCAGAAATCATTCCTGCCGTGACCGTAGTTCCCGTGGACACAACCGCAGCAGGCGATATTTTCAACGGAGCCGTTGTTACTGCCCTTGCAGAGGGTAAAAACTGGATTGACGCCTGTAAATTCGCATGTAAAGCTTCCGCAATTTCTGTCACCCGGATGGGTGCTCAGAGTTCTGCTCCTTATCAACATGAATTAAATTAAAAATGAAAAAAATACCTGTAATTATAGATTGTGATCCCGGCCTTGATGATGCCCTGATGTTAATGCTGGCATTCGGAAGCGGCAGATTTGATGTAAAAGCAATAACAACTTCGGCGGGAAACCAGACGCAGGACAAAACACTTTTCAACGCATTGCGATTAATTTCTTTGATGGAAGTGAACGTGCCGGTTTATCGCGGATGTGAAAAACCGTTACTCAGGGAATTACTGGTTTCAGATCATGTGCATGGCGAAAGTGGTTTAGATGGAGCCGTTTTTCCGGCACCTGTTTCGGAAGCTGAAAGTATTTTGGCCGTTGAAGGTATTGCCAATATCCTGAGAGAAAGTCAGGAGAAAATCACCATTGTTCCTACCGGTCCGTTGACTAATATCGCAGCTTTTCTGTTGGCATTTCCCAATTTGAAAAACAAGATAGAAAGAATTTCGCTGATGGGTGGTGGTATTTTCCGTGGTAATATGACACCGCTTGCCGAATTTAATATATATGCTGACCCGGAAGCAGCAGCAATCGTTTTTGATTCAGGCGTGCCTATCACGATGTGTGGATTAGATGTGACGCACAAGGCCGTTATTTTTCAACATGATATCGAAACTTTCAGAGCCATTGGAAACAAAACAGGTTTAGCCGCAGCCGGTTTGCTGGAATTCTTTTCCATTTTTTACAGAGAAAATCGTGTTGAACTGGAAGGTGGTGCTGCCTTGCATGATCCTTGTGCAATTGCGTGGCTTATGAACCCGGAGATTTTCAAGTCGAAACCTTGTTACGTTGCGGTAGAAACAACTGGAAAACTTACTACCGGTGCTACCGTTGTTGATTATTTCAATGTGCTGCAAAAAGAGCCAAACGTGGAAGTAGTTTATGATATTGATCGTGAACAATATATAGAAATGCTGGCAGCTGCTATAAAAAATCTCCCCTGAACGATGATTTAATTTAGTATTTGGCCGATTATTAGTAAAACAATGAATCAGCAAACAGGTAATGATTATAAAGTGTGATACTTTTGCGCAAAGAAAAAGAGTAAACAATTTTTGCAAAAGATTTTCTGATCATAGGCGGCCAATGTAAATGGCTTATTGAGATGTGAATTGAAATTTAATTATGAAGGAGCAATTAAGAAAAGAACAGGCACTGGATTATCATGCCAAAGGAAGACCGGGGAAAATTGAAGTTATTCCTACAAAAGATGCGAAAACCCAACGGGATTTGTCTCTTGCGTATTCTCCTGGCGTGGCAGAACCTTGCAAGGAAATTTTCCGAGATGTTGAAGAGGTATATAAATACACAGCTAAGGGAAATCTGGTTGGGGTAATTACAAACGGAACTGCGGTACTTGGTCTGGGAAATATTGGACCTGACGCCAGCAAGCCGGTTATGGAAGGCAAGGCGGTTTTGTTCAAAATATTTTCTGATATCGATGTTTTTGATATTGAAATAAATGAAACAGATCCCGACAAATTTATCCAGATCGTCTTGGCTTTGGAGCCGACCTTTGGAGGAATAAACCTGGAAGATATAAAAGCCCCTGAGTGTTTTTACATTGAAAAACAATTAAGGCAAAAAATGAAAATTCCGGTCATGCATGATGACCAGCACGGTACCGCAATTATCAGCAGTGCGGCTTTGCTTAATGCACTGGAATTACAAAAAAAGACGATTGATACAGCAAAGTTCGTTATCAGTGGGGCAGGAGCAGCAGCAATGTCATGCGTGCTTTTGTATACTTCATTGGGAGCAAAACCTGAAAATTTCATCTTATTCGATAAAGATGGAGTGCTTCACCCTTCACGTACGGACTTGGGCGAAGACAGAATTCCTTACACCGTTTCTGCTACTTCTGAAATGACGCTGGTTTCTGCGATGAAAAATGCAGATGTGTTTTTAGGATTAAGTGTAGGAAATGTCGTAACGCCGGATATGATCAAAAGCATGGCGGATAATCCAATTGTTTTTGCAATGGCGAATCCTGATCCTGAAATTTCTTACGAAGCTGCAACCGGTGCAAGAAGTGATGTAATTATGGCCACGGGCAGAAGCGATTATCCAAATCAGGTTAATAATGTACTTGGATTCCCGTTTATTTTCCGTGGAGCACTTGACGTGAGAGCGACACAAATAAACGAAGCAATGAAACTGGCGGCAGTAAAAGCTTTGGCTGATCTGGCGAAAAGTGCTGTGCCGGATATCGTGAATCTTGCTTACAATGAAAAGACGATTTCTTTCGGAAAGGATTATATTATTCCAAAACCTCTGGACCCAAGATTATTATCAACGGTCGCGCCGGCCGTAGCACTTGCAGCTATGGAAAGTGGTGTTGCGAAAAAGCATATTCTGGATTGGGAAGGATATAAGGAAGAACTGAACCACCGGCTTGGTCTGGATAATCAATTACTGCGTGTAATTGGAAATAAAGCGCGCCTGGATCCACGCAGACTGGTATTTGCAGATGCGGACAACTGGAAAGTATTGAAAGCTGCGCAACTTGTTTATGATGAAAAAGCTGCATTCCCGATTCTTTTAGGCGAAGAAAGCAAGATCAAATCCCTGGCAGTAGCGAATGGGATAGATCTGGAAGGTATGGTAATCATTGATCCGAGAAGTGATGCGCAGACAGAAAACAGAAAAAGATATTCAAAACTTTACTTTGATAAACGTCAGCGTAAGGGAATCAATGAATACGAGGCAGAAAAAGCCATGACGGACCGGAATTATTTCGGTTGTATGATGGTAGAAACCGGCGATGCAGATGCGATGATTTCAGGTCTTACCAAAAATTATCCTGACACGATCCGACCTGCTCTTCAGATTATCGGAAAAGAAGATGGTGTGAAAAAGATTGCAGGGATGTACCTTTTAATAACTAAAAAAGGACCGTTATTCCTGGCAGATACAACTGTTAATTTCAACCCGACTGCGGAAGAAGTGGCAGATATTACAGCCTTGGCAGCAAGAGAGGTTCAAAACTTTAACCTTACTCCACGTATTGCATTGCTTAGTTATTCCAACTTTGGAAGCAGTGATTCGCCCGAAGCAAAAATTATGTCAGAGGCGAGAAAGCTTATCAAAAAGCGTATGCCTTCTCTCATTGTAGATGGTGAAATGCAAGCTAGTGTAGCCCTCAATCCAAAAAATTTACAGGATAGCTATCCTTTTAGCGAGCTGGTAAATCAGGATGTGAATACGCTGATATTCCCAAATTTGGCTGCTGGCAATATTGCATATAACTTAATGAAGGAAGTTGGTAATGCCGATGCTATTGGCCCGATTTTATTAGGGCTAAAAAAACCTGTTCATGTTCTTCAGCTGGGAAGTTCCGTTCGCAGTATTTACAACATGGCACTGGTAGCCGTTATTGATGCTCAGATGAAGAGTAAAGTAAAGGATATCGAAAGTCCCGGGAAGATTTAATATGCATAATTAAATCCTGTCTCACACCTCCGGGACAGGATTTATTTTTTGCAATCAGGTTATAATCAGCCTGTGCAACAAATCATCAGAGTTATCAGTAATTGTATAAAAAGCAGTAAGCCTCCTCATCCGCTTAATAGTTTTTTATTGCACGCTACAACGTTTTTTATATACTTTGTGTCGTATTAGTTACACTGTGATTCTATTGATTTTGCACACTTCATGAACTATATCTTAAAATCTTTACATTATTTTTTTGAAAAACGTAGGTATTTAGCTTCTTATCGGGGTGTTATCCTACTTATTTTCTTACCTTTTTGCCTGCAGGCGCAAGTTACAGTGACCGCACCTCTTGAACGTGCGATCTATCAACGGGATTTAGATAAATCGGCAAACGTCACGGTGAGTGGAAGTTATTCGATTGCCGTCGACAAAATCGAAGTGCACGTATTACCCGTCAGTGCCGAACAAGGGACAGAAATTCCATGGAGAACCTTGCAGACTAATCCTGCTGGCGGCGTTTTCAGCGGTGTAATACGCATTAGCGGCGGCTGGTATACGATTGAAGTCAGGGGTTCAAAAAATGGGATTATTATTGGAAACACCTCCACGGTTTCAAGAGTTGGCGTAGGAGAGGTTTTCATTATTTCCGGCCAATCAAATGCCCAGGGAATTAACTATTCAAGTCCGGTAGCAAATGACGAGCGGGTCAATTATATTGATCATAATAATGAGATCAGTAATTCGCTGGACAATCTTCCGCCGCCATTGTTTACGCAGCTCAACAATAGTAATATTACTATGGGGCTTAGGGGACATGGCACCTGGTGTTGGGGAATTCTGGGGGATCTTTTAGCTGTAAAATTAAACGTTCCGGTGCTTTTTGTAAATACAGCCTGGGAGGGTACTGCCATATCAAACTGGAATAAAAGCAGCAGGAATGAAGCTACATGGGATGTAGCCAGTGGTTTAATTCAGTTTGCTCCTCAGATGCCTTATGCGAATGTGCGGCTTTCCATGCAGCATTATGTAAAACAATATGGCGCGCGTGCGATATTATGGATGCAGGGAGAATCTGATACCTATCCACTCAATACAAATTTTAACGACTACAAAAACGGACTTCAGGATTTGATCACCAAGTTGAGCAGTGATATTAATTTTAGAGTACCGTGGGTCATTGCACGAACTTCAAGAATTGCGAACCAAAATCAGGTTTCTGTCACAAGCCCGTCCGTAATTGCCGCGCAAAATGCTGTAATCCAGGATCTTCAGGGAATTGCCTATGCTGGTCCGGAAACAGATAATCTTTTTACAAGCCGGGGCGGAGATGGTACTCATTTTCAAGGAGTTGAGGGTACCACAATTCTTGCCAATGCGTGGAATGACGTTTTAAACAGTGATTTTTTCTCAACTGTCAGTCCTGTTTCCGTTTCTGATGAGCCAAAAATTACCAGCACCTGCGCACCGAATAATACTTCTGTTAACCTGACTTTACCGGATGGTTACCTTAATTATTTCTGGTATACCGACGTGAATGGAAGTCTCAGGGATTTGGGTGGCGGCAGAACGATCAACATTTCAAGTCCGGGAACATACATAGCACGTGTTAAGGATGCTAATGGCAATACACTTCGTAGTCAGAAAATAGTTATCAATACATCCATCAAACCTGTTACACCAACCATAGCCCAGTCCGGCTCACAACAGGTCTGTGCGGATTCTTCATTTACTTTTTCGATCAATTCAGGGAATGATCAATACACCTGGTACAAACAGGGCACTAACGATGCGTTGCTTAGCGGACCGTCAATTACAGTATCAGAAACGGGAAATTATTTTGTACGAAGCCAGAGCGTTTTTGGTTGCCTGTCGGATAATTCCAACGTTTCGGCACTCATTGTACGTCCTGTAATCCCGACTCCCGTTATCGCAAAATCCGGACCTTTTACAGCGACGGCAACGATCAATGAAACTGGCCTGAACGAATCTTATGACTGGAAGCGTGACGAGCAAATTCTGACGACGTCCACTACCAGCAGTATCAGGACAAATGTAACAGGCACATATTCAGCACGTACCAAAGATACGTTTGCGATTGGTACCAATTTGCTGACCTGTTATTCTCCTTTTTCAAATGAATTGGAAGTAATTACCGAAGGTGAATCTGATATTGTCGTATTCCCAAATCCGGGTTCAAGAGATAATATTTATGTTGAATCCAGAGACGATATTGCCAATGCAGAAATAACCGTTTACGATCTTTTGGGCAGAATCATGACCTTTCAAAGGCAGGATATGAAAAGTCGGGTGAAAATTCCTGTCAGAAATCTGTCGTCCGGAAAATACATTGTCCGCATAAAAGGTTCAGGTATTGATGTAACCAGGCAAATAGTGGTTCTTTAAGTTATACCGGTCATAATATTGCCGGAATTTACTTCCATCTGATATTTTTGCGTCACTCATTGGTACATCCTCCAAAGCTCCGTAAGATCTAAAACCGGCGTTTAAAATATCAAACAAATTTCGATTATTCAGGTCGGGGTAAAATCGGTTAAAAACTTATTAAATACAAAGGAGAAAATCCTGAGGTTAAAGTCTAAATTTGGCAATCTGAACCTGATTATTTTTCAGGTTCACCATTCTATATTTTAGTAAAGAAAAACCTGAACTTTCTGTAAAAGCGCTTTATGAAATTATACCTGCAATCATTGGAGCAAAGAGTTAGAATTACCAAACTCGTGTTGCCTGCCTTATTTTTATCATCGTTGCTATATATAGGATGCAAAAGCTCGACTTCTGAGGAAAAAGAGATAAAGTCGGACAAAGCTTTTGAAAATTATTCAGCATTCTTTATTGAAGCGTTATGGAAACAAAATCCGGATTGGGCCATAACGGCGGGTTATCATAAATATGATAGCGTGTTGGTTATTCCTGATCAGAAGTGGATTGAGTCTTCGGTTATTTTGCAAAAAGTCAGCTGGATTCCCTGGCTACGATTAATCCCAAACAGTTATCTGCCGCCAGCCAAACTGACTTTTATTTGATTCAAAATCTACTAAAAGAAAGTCAGTGGAATACTGATACTTTAAAATCATATCAGTGGGATCCTTCGTCTTATAATGTAAGCGGAACTTTTGCATTTATCTTAACTGAAAATTATGCGCCGCTAAATGAACGGTTGAGAAGTATAAAAGGAAGACTGGTTAATGTTCCTGAATATTACAAAGCTGCAAAAAGTGTAATTATAAATCCGGTACCTGAATTGCTTGGTCTGGCAGTCGATCAGAATTTGGGAGGATTGTCTGTATTTGAAAACGATCTTCTGGATTCGTTGAAAGTATCGACGCTTGATGCTTCCGAAAAGAAACAGATTATAGAAAGATCCGGAAAGGCTGTTGCGGCTATAAAAGATTATACGAAGTGGCTGAAAGAATTAAAAAGCGACAAACCGAGAAGTTTCAGATTAGGGAAAGATTTGTATGGAAGAAAATTTGCACACAATATTCAGTCAGCTTATACTGCTGACCAGATTTACGATTCGGCAGTAGCCAGAAAAGAAAACGTTCAGTCGAAAATGGCGGTAATAAGCAGACAATTGTGGCCAAAGTATTTCGGAAATAAGCCAATGCCAAAAGATTCGCTTGAATTGATTGGATGGATGATTGACACACTTTCTGTAAATCACGTCAAACAACAAGATTTCCAAACAGCAATTTCCGACATCATTCCCGGCCTTATTAAATTTATCAATGAAAAAAAACTGATCACGCTGGATCCAACAAAGCCACTTATTGTAAGAAAGGAGCCTGCATACATGGCTGGCGTTGCAGGAGCCTCCATCAGTGCACCGGGACCGTATGATAAAGGGGGAAATACCTATTATAATGTAGGCAGCATTGCCAACTGGCCAAAAGAGAAAGCGGAAAGTTATCTGAGGGAGTACAATCATTACATCATGCAGATCCTGGATATCCATGAAGCAATCCCGGGTCATTATACTCAGCTTGTTTATGCCAATCAATCACCAAGTTTGATAAAATCACTTTTGGGAAATGGCGCCATGATCGAGGGCTGGGCAGTTTATACCGAGCAAATGATGCTGGAAAATGGTTTTGGAAATAATCAACCTGAAATGTGGCTGATGTGGTATAAGTGGCATTTGAGAACAGTTTGTAACACAATTCTGGATTATAGCGTGCACGCCGGAAATATGACAAAGGAAGAAGCTTTACATCTTTTGATTAAGGAAGCGTTTCAACAGCAGGCAGAAGCGGAAGGTAAATGGAAAAGAGTAAGTGTCAGTAATGTACAGTTGACAAGTTATTATACAGGTTATAAAGAAATAATCGATTTACGCCGGGATTATAAAACCAAGATGGGCAATAAGTTTGATCTAAAATCTTTCCATGAAAAATTCCTGAGTTACGGAAGTACTCCGGTTAAATACATTAAGGCATTGATGTTGGAAAAGTAAAATTGGCGGCCTTGGAAAACTTAAAATGCGTATCAATTAAAATAGGAAAAGGGGATGTTTAGTATTGATGTATATAAGGAAAGAAGAGACAAGTTAAAAAAGGCAGTTGGGCACGGACTCATTTTGTTTTTAGGGAATGAAGAAGTTGGAATGAATTATAGAGATAACACCTATCATTTCCGTCAGGACAGCTCGTTTCTATATTTCTTTGGATTGGATAAACCGGGTTTGGCTGCGTTAATTAATATTGATGAGGATATTGAAATCATAATAGGCAATGAGCCGACTATTGATGATATAGTGTGGATGGGCACGCAGCCTTCGTTGACTGAAATCGCTGCTCAAACGGGGATTAATAAAGTTGCAGAATCAAATTCGCTTGGGATTTTAATTAAAAAATCTTTATCGTCTGGACAGGCCGTCCACTATTTACCGCCATACCGATCAGATGCGGTTATCAAACTAAGCGACATTTTAGAAATTCCTAATACAAAGGTAAAAGAAGGAGCTTCGGTAATATTAATAAAAGCGGTAATTGCTCAGCGTGCATACAAGTCTGCTTTGGAAGTTACCGAAATTGATAAAGCTGTAAATATCAGTAACGAAATGCATTTGGCCGCAATCCGTTATTCGAAAGAGAATGTTACGGAAAAATATGTTGCCGGGATCGTTGAAGGCCTTGCTTTAAGTGCCGGGGGAACTATTGCTTATCCTGTCATCTATACTGTTAATGGACAAACGTTGCATAATCATCCAACTAACGACACGCTGAAAAAGGGGCAATTGATTTTATGTGATTGCGGAGCTGAAACGGCAATGCATTATGCAGGTGACCTGACCAGAACTTTTCCTGTTGATCAAAAATTTACTTCATTACAAAAGGAGGTTTATGAGATTGTGCTGAAAGCGGAACAGGCTGCGGCGAATTCGTTAAGACCTGGAATCAGATTTCTGGATATCCACAAGCTGGCTTGCGAGCATTTGGTTGACGGTTTGAAGCAGTTGGGGTTGATGAAGGGTGATGTTAAGGATGCGGTGAGTGAGGGAGCACATACATTATTTTTCCAATGTGGACTTGGCCATATGATGGGGCTTGACGTTCATGATATGGAAGATTTGGGAGAGCAATTTGTAGGTTATTCGGAAGGGATGGTCAAAAGCAAGGAATTTGGATTGAAATCGCTTAGGCTAGGGAGAGAATTAGAAGCTGGTTTTGTACTTACCGTTGAACCGGGATTGTATTTTATTCCGGAGTTAATGGATATGTGGCAGGCACAAGGTAAGTTGAAAGATTTTATTAACTATGATAAACTTGCCGCATTCCGCAATTTTGGCGGAGCAAGGGTTGAGGAGAATTTTTTAATTACAGAGAGTGGATATCAGTTGTTAGGAGAACCCCTTATTAAGGCGGTATCTGATATTGAAGGATTGAATAGGTTATAGTGAAGTGATACAATATATAATGAGCCGGGAATAAATTGTATAGTGATGTATAATCTATTCCCGGCTTTCATTTCAAATTTCTATTATTATGAAAGCATTGTATTATTACCCTTCGAAACAATTCCGAATTATCGAGCTCCTTGTGAGCTCCCTGTTTCTAGCATGAAACAGATCTCGTGATTTCCCGGGCTCCTTGTGAGCCTCCTGTGAACAATCCTTGAACAAAGGAGCTGAACGATACTTTCTCTTTCGTTATATATAGGTTTAAAAGTAGCGGAGGGTAAAATTCACGAATAACCCGGAGCCTATAACCCGGAACACCACATTTCTCTCTCCTTATATCTAGGTATAAAACGAAGGGTCAAATGACCTATTCATGCCGCTTGGGTTATTTCTTGACGCCAATCCACTATTGAAGTTCTTTTTGGGGTACCTCTATGAGGAACCAACGCCCGCTTTACGACGCATTCCGTGCCTGTTTTGCTTTCCAACCCCCTCTATTCCCAAAA